>CP121314.1:0-2897500 GCA_043557195.1 Flavobacteriaceae bacterium
TTATATCATGAATAAAAATGGTGCCTAAAATAGCCAACCCCATTCCTAACGCAGCAATTATATTACCACTCTTAGCCGTATCTGGATGCCCAAGTCTTTTTAAACCTACAACAAACGTTACTGTTGCTATTAAATAAATTACGCTTAATAAAACACTCATTACTTTTTCTTTTTAAACATTTGTAACATTCTGTTGGTAACGGCAAACCCACCAACAACATTTATTATTCCAAGTACTACTGCTATAAAACCTAGGCTTAAAGCCAAATAGTTATCTGGATTAGCATGTAACATTACTAATATGGCGCCAACAATTACAACACCACTTAAAGCATTGGCCCCAGACATTAATGGCGTATGTAATACCGCAGGGATACTTTTTATAACTTCTATACCAACAAAAATGGCTAAGATAAGTATGTAGACAATCTGAATATTATCACTGATAAATTGGATGATTTCGTTCATAATTCTATTTTTTTCGGATGGTTCCGTCTTTTACAATTAAGGTTTCATCTGTTATTTCTTCTTCTAAATCCCATTTTAATTTTGCATCTTCAGTTAAATGCACAATAAAGTTGTAAATATTTTTAGCGTATAACTCGCTGGCGTTGGTAGATACGCTTTCTGGAGCAATTGTTGTTCCTATAATTTTTACACCATTTACAACTACCTTTTCGTTTAGCTCGCTCAACTCACAATTACCACCTTGGGCTGCTGCTAAGTCTATAATCACCGCACCATTCTTCATTTGCTGCACCTGATCTTTAGTGATTAAAGTAGGTGCTTTTCTTCCGGGTATATTAGCCGTTGTAATTACTAAATCTGCTTGAAACAAGGATTTGTTCACCGCTTCCTTTTGCCTTCTTACATAGTCTTCTGAAGCTTCTTTAGCATATCCTCCTTCAGATTGCTCTCCTTCATTATCTACTGAAATGAATTTTGCCCCTAAAGATTCCGCTTGCTCTTTAGTTTCACTTCTTATATCAGTTGCCTCAACAACTGCTCCTAATCGTTTTGCTGTTGCAATGGCTTGTAATCCTGCTACACCAACACCATAAATCAATACTTTAGATGGTGTGATTGTCCCAGCAGCTGTCATCATTAATGGGAATATTTTTGTCATTTCATAAGCCCCAAGAATAACTGCTTTATAGCCTGCCAAATTATTTTGAGAACTCAATACGTCCATGTCCTGAGCTCTAGAAATTCTTGGCATTGCATCCATGGAAAAGGCTGTTGCCCCTTTTTTTGCTATGGCTTCAATTAATTCAGGATTTGACTTGTGATATAACTGACTGATTAAGATTTGACCTTTGTCTACTAATTTTAAATCCTCTTCATCGAAAGGATTTATTTTTATCAGAATATCGGCCTCTTTAAAAACAACACCGCGTTTTTCAATTGAAGCTCCTGCCTCAATAAAGTCTGAATCCTTATAAGAAGAATTTGTGCCAGCGGATTCTTGTATTATAACTTGAAAGCCTTTACTTATAAATTGCTTGGTGATATTAGGCGATAGCGAAACCCTGTTTTCACCTTTTTGGGTTTCCTTTAAAATACCAATTTTCATTTTGGTGGTTAGTTAGTTTATAGTTTGTTTAAGTATTAGTAAATGCAATGAAACTGACTGATTTTCAAGGATATTTCAAAATCAACCTTCACTTTATTTAACAAAACTTTAAGAGACAAATATAACCAAAAGGCGCTGTTTTACATCTTCAAAAAAAACTTTTGCGAATAGTTTATAATTACCCAATTTTAATTGAAAAGCTTTTAATGATAATAGAAAAATAACGTTTTTTAAACATTTAGGAAGTCGCAAAACAGAAGAGTTTATTCAAGGACTCTATTTTATTTAGGTTTTGATTTATAAGTAACATTTAAGACTAATCCTGTAATGATTAAAGTAATTCCTAATAAACTCCAAATGGAATATATTTCGCTGAATAATGTAACCCCCAATAGCAAAGTAAATATTACTTCCAAATATTTGAAAGGCGCAATTTGATTTGTCTTTGCTATTTGAAAAGCCTTAGTCATATATACTTGTCCGTAATACCCAAAACACCCTAAACCAAATAGCAAAAACCATTCTTTTCCTACTGGCATTACCCAATCCCTAATAGCTAGAACACCACCAATAATAGTGGCAATTACCATAAAGTAATTAACAATAACAACTGGATGCTCACTCTTACCTATTTTACTAATAACAATGTAAACCAAACCACTAAAAATAGCAGAAATAAAAATCAAAATTAAGCCGTATCCACTTAGCGAAGTATCGAGTCCTTTCAAAACAATTACTCCAGAAAATGCAACTGCAAAAAACAACCATTGCAAAGGCTTTATGCTTTCCTTTAATAATATTACAGCAAAAACAGCAGCAAATATAGGGGCCATATAACGCAATGAAACTGCGGTACCAATCGGCAAATACTTTGTAGACATAAAAAATAGTGCCATAGAAGTAACACCAACAATACCTCTTAACACCAACAAACCACGTTTCTTCCCAAGTAGCGGTATTTTATTTCTGATAAGAAAAGTGAAGGTAAAAAAGAGACAACTAAACGACCTAAAAAATACAATTTGAAAGGCATTCATGTTTACTAAATGCTTTACAATACCATTCATGCACGCAAAAGACAGGGTGCTAATAATCATGAATGTTATCGCTTTTTTAAGCTCCAATAAACTTTATAATACGTTATTCTTTAGGTGCGTACCCATGAATTTCTTCAAAAACCTCATCAAAATTCACTCGAATATAGGAGTTTAGTTTTTTACGATAATCGCCTCTTAGCCATTCTACAAAATTATGGGTGCTCTTACTGATACATTTTGTATAGCGTTTAATTCTGAAATCAATATCATCACCTAACTTTTTTGCCAAAGCTAAAGCATCATAAACATCTTCACTATTCTCAATACATATTTCTGCATGTTGGGCTATAGAACGTTCAAGTACAACTTTTGTAGATTCACCAGCTCTTACAGCATCTACATAGGTTTTTTGTATATCAAAATGAACATCTTCAGATTTGCCGAATTCTGCACGTAACTCATCGGGCATTTCATATCTAAAATTGCTCTCCAATTCTTCGTCGCTTAATAAAGAATCTAAGTAGTAATTAGGCGATTTAAAAATACGTTGCCAGTCTAGATTATCACCCCAAGGTCCAAATCTGTGGAAATTATTCCCTAAGTCAATTACTTGAAATGTATCCTTATTTTCCAAAACACGAGATCCACGACCAATCATTTGATAATATAATGTCAATGACTTTGTAGCTCTGTTTAAAATGATACTTTCAACGGTTGGCTCATCAAAACCGGTCGTTAAAATACCTACCGATGTTAAAATAGCATCGGGTGTTTTTTTGAACCACTTTAGTATCATGGCCCGTTCCTTCTTTGTGTTTGTATTATCTAAATGCGCAACTGGGTAACCCGCTCTTCTAAAGGTATCATAAACATGCAAAGATGTATTAATACCATTGTTGAAAATTAGTGTTTTTTTGCCTTTAGAACGTTCTTCATAAGCACGAAGAAGTTTAGTTAGCATATTATCATCAGTATATAAATCTTCTGAAGATTTTACGGTATAATCACCATTGGCACCAACCACAAGGCTTGTTAAACCAACGTTGTAACTAAACATTTCGGCACGTGCCAAAAATCCGCGTTTTATAAGAGATTCTATAGATTCACCTACAATAAGTTCATCATAATTATCAGTCATAGGTAATTCCATACTCGAACTCAACGGTGTAGCGGTAACACCTAATATGAAAGACTGACTAAAAAACTTAAACAGTTTTGTAAATGAATTGTAATGTGCTTCATCAATAATAACTAAACCAATATCAGAAATATCTAATTTATCATCATTCAAACGGTTATTCAAGGTTTCTACCATTGCCACAAAGCAACTAAATTCACCTTGGTCGCTCAAATCCGCTTTACTGTCTATTACTTTATTTATCACACCAAATTCTGTAAGCATATTTGATGTTTGCTTACACAATTCTATACGATGTGTCATTACCAAAACCTTTTTCTTTTTTGTGTTTAAGTATTGTCTAACAATTTCAGAAAATATTACGGTTTTCCCTCCTCCAGTGGGTAATTGATATAACAAATGATAATCGGTTGGAGATTCTTCAAACGCAGTAAAAATTTTATCAATGGCGCCTTTTTGGTAACTATATAACTCTTTTCCTGTTTTTCGTTCTAGTAGTTCAGTTTTCGAAATTGACATACGTGTGGTTTAGTAAAATGCAAAAATAACACCTTTCTTGGGTTTTTTAAAGGGGTTTCTTTTAAAGTTATTCAAAGAGTTGTTGATAATAATTTTGATTTAAAATGTTAAAAATTGATAAAACTTCCAAAAAACTGTAACAATAAGTACTAGTTTTACTCTAATGGAGGTATCACAAAGAATCATTAGTTAAAACACTTAAAAAACTTATCGTAAAAAATGAAAACTTCTATTTTAAAACTAAGTAGTGCCATATTTTTATTTTTGGGCATGATTTCACACGTAAATGCACAAGATATTGAAGGTTCTTGGAAAGGAGCTTTATCCGTTCAAGGTACAGAAGTACCTTTAATTTTTGATATTAAATCTGAAGGTGAAACACTTTCATCAACAATGGATAGTCCTTCGCAAGGGGCAACAGGAATTCCAATGGATGAAACCAGTTTTGTAGACAATACGCTGACTATAAAATTTAACCAAGCTGGTATAAAGTACGTGGCTACATTAAATGATAATGCATTAACTGGAACATTTCACCAAGGCGGAATGGAATTTCCGTTAAGCATGGAAAAGACGGTTAAAACACTTCCAGGTAATACAGATTTACCAACTTCGGATGCAGATTTAGCTAAACTTGCTAAATGGAATCCTACTAACTACAAATATTCAGTTGCTGACTATTTTGCAAGACCTAAAGCAAGGTCTTTTCAATTTTCTCCAGATGGAGCATATTTATCTTATAGAGAAAAGGATGAAAACTCTAAAAGTCATGTTTATGTAAAAAACACCGAAACAGAGGAAGTTACCAAGGTTATTGAAGAAAAAGAAGAATTGATTAGAGGTTATGGTTGGGCAAACGACAATCGTTTAATTTATGTTATGGATAAAGGTGGAAACGAAGATTATCACCTTTTTGCTGTGGATATTGATGGTTCAAATCAAAAAGAACTAACACCTTTTGAAGGTGTAAAAGTGAATATTTTAAATGGTTTGAAAGAGGATAAAGAGCATATGATTATCTCAATGAATAAAAATAATCCTCAAATTTTTGAGCCTTTTAATATCAACATAGTTACTGGTGAGTTAAAGCAACTCTATAAAAACGATGATGCTGCAAACCCAATTAATAGTTATGAATTTGATAAAGATGGGAATCTTAGAGGTTTTGCAAGATTGCGCGATGGCGTAAATATTGATATGTATTACACGGAAGATGGTGAAAACTATGAGATAAAAAAAGAACTAAGTTGGAAAGATAGCTTCAGTATATCTTCATTTAACTATGCTACAGATTATCCACATGATGCCTATGTAATTTCTAATTTAGAAAGTGATAAAGCACAAGTGTATTTATATGACCTAAAAGAAGATAAGGTGATCGAAAAGTTGTTTTCTAATGAGAACTATGATGTCTCTGGTTTAGGCTTATCGAGAAAACGAGGTTACGAACTAGATTATTTTTATTACGAAGGCGACAAACAAGTTATTGTGCCAGTGAGCAAGTATTACAAGAAATTACATAAGAAAATCACTAACAAATTCCCTGGTTACAACTACTCTATTCCAGATGCTACGGATGATGAAAGCAAGTATTTAGTATTTATTCAAAGTGATAAATTGTATGGCACTTATTATTCTTATGATGCCAACACTGAAGAATTCAAGTTACTTTACAATTTGATGCCGAATTTAGTTGAAAGTGATATGGCAGAAATGCGCCCTATTTCATTTAAAAGTAGAGATGGAAAAACCATTCATGGTTATATTACTTTGCCAGAAGCAGCTTTGAAAGGAGAAAAAGTTCCTGTAATTGTAAATGTTCATGGAGGTCCACAAGGCATTAGAGATTCTTGGGGCTTTAATCCTGAAGCGCAGTTGTTCGCAAGTCGTGGTTATGCTACATTGCAGGTAAACTTTAGAATTTCTGGAGGTTATGGTAAAGAATTTTTAGAAGCTGGCTTTAAACAAATCGGTAGAAAGGCTATGGATGATGTTGAAGACGGCTTACAATATGTAATCAATCAAGGTTGGGTAGACAAAGATAATGCTGCCATATACGGTGGAAGCCATGGCGGTTATGCGGTATTAAGAGGTTTGACCAAAACACCAGATTTATATGCTTGTGGTGTGGATTATGTAGGCGTTTCTAACTTATTCACCTTTATGGATAGTATGCCAGAGTATTGGAAGCCTTATTTAAAAATTGTGAAGGAGATTTGGTACGACCCAGATGTACCAGAAGAAAAAGCTATCATGGAAGAAGTATCTCCTGTAAATCATATTGATAAGATTAAAAAACCTTTGTTTGTGGTACAAGGTGCCAACGACCCAAGGGTGAATATTAATGAATCCGATCAAATTGTATCTGCATTAAGAGCCAAGGGTGTAGATGTACCTTATATGGTAAAATATGATGAAGGGCATGGTTTTGGAAAAGAAGAAAATAGAATTGCTTTATATGAAGCGATGATGGGTTTTTATGCAAAGCATTTAAAGCCAGAAATTAAACAACCTATGAAAAACTAGTAAAAAATATATTCTTTATTTAAAGCCATTTGTTCATTCAAATGGCTTTTTTTATGTCTGTTTAAGTACTACTTTTGTTACTCAATAAATTTTAGACTATGCAAATCAACGACAAATCTGGAGCTACTGATTACCTAGCTTCACCAGAGCGCTACAATACAATGACTTACAAAAGAACAGGTAACAGTGGTGTACTCTTACCGGCTATTTCTTTAGGCTTGTGGCATAATTTTGGGTTTGTTGATAGTATTCAAAATGCCAGAGAAGTATTGCGTTGTGCTTTCGATTTAGGTATTACACATTTTGATTTAGCTAATAATTATGGCCCGCCTTATGGTTCTGCAGAAGAAAATTTTGGCACTATTTTAAAAAAAGATTTCAAATCGTATCGCGATGAGTTATTTATTGCAAGTAAAGCAGGTTATGATATGTGGCCTGGGCCTTACGGAAATTTAGGTTCACGCAAATATTTAATAGCGAGTTTAGACCAAAGTTTAAAACGTATGGGATTAGATTATGTTGATGTGTTTTATCATCATAGACCAGACCCTGAAACACCTTTGGAAGAAACCATGGGTGCTTTGACTGATATTGTTCGTCAAGGAAAAGCATTATATGTTGCCATTTCTAACTATCAACCAGAAGAAACACAAAGAGCAGCGGAGCTTTTAAAAGCATCAAACACGCCCTTTATTTTGCATCAAGCACGCTATTCTATGTTTGACCGTTGGATTGAAGATGGACTTCTAGATACTTTGGAAGAGAATGGTGTTGGTTGTATTACATTTTCACCTTTAGCACAAGGCATGCTGACTGACAAATACCTAAATGGTATCCCTGAAGGTTCTCGTGCAGCAAAAAACATGACCTATTTAAATTCTGAAACTGTTCAAGAAAATTTAAATAAGATCAAGAGTTTAAATGATATTGCTCAAAATAGAGGTCAGAAGTTATCTCAAATGGCAATTGCTTGGATATTGAGACATAAGCAAGTGGCTTCAGTTTTAATTGGTGCAAGTTCAACTAATCAATTAAAAGAAAATGTAAAAGCCTTGGATAATTTGAGTTTTACGGATGAAGAATTAAAGTTGATTGATAGTGTGCTTTAAATTCTATTGATTTTTGATGAATTTTTTCGTGATGATCTTACTGTCAGTTGTTATTGTCATAAAATAAATACCTTCTTCCACTCCACTTACATTGATAGTATTATTATTGATAACATCGTAAGATTTTATAATCTTTCCCGTAATATCTAAAATATCATAGTGCGCATGTTTTAAATTTACTTTTGAAGTAATTACGATATTATCTTTTACCGGATTTGGATAAATAGATACAGTTTTTGATTTCTCTAGAACTGATGTTGAAAGTGTATTGAAATAATACAGCAAAAAGTCACCAATAGAGTTTGTTATTTTTAGTTGAAGTGGTGCGGTTAAGTTCTCTTCTGTAATTTCATAATTATAAACTCCCGATGTATAAAATCTATCAACTTTAAAATGGTTCTCAAGATAATTTGAAGGCGTATTTTTTGTAATGACACATCCACCTAATGTACATAGACCTCCAGTAATGGTGATTTTTGAATTTACTTCATCTACAACGATATCATCAAAACATGTATCACAAATCTCTGTGTATATAGATTTATCTCCTTCTAAACTTGTGCTAAAAACAGTATACACAGGATCCCCTTTATAGTCCATAGGAAAATCAGTAACTTCATTATTAACATTTATTTGAATAAGAAACCAGTTGCCATCATCAATCACACTAGACTGCGAAAAACAGTTTGTGGAGATTAACACAAATAGTAGTAGTAGTAGTAGTAGTAGTAGTAGTTTCAATTTCATATAAAAAAATAATACTTTCTACTAATGTAAGTATAAAATTATTCCTTAACAATAACCACAGTTACCTTAACACCTGCGGCTAACGCCCAAACCTTATTAGAAATTCTTCTATCATTCTCATCTACAATGCGATATTCCGCAGTATTTGGTCCAGACGACCCCGTATTAATGGCTTGAAAAACTATTTCATTTAAACCATCTTTTAAATCGAGTTTAAATCCGCTAAATCCTTGCGTTAAATAAGCTCTAGGCTGTATAATGTCGCCGTTTACATAAACACGCAATAAATCACCATCAATTGCAGAGTAATCTCTATACATGACGCGTATAGATTTTGCAGTAGTTTTATAATCTCCCCAATAGGCATCCTCTTTTAAACCAGTATTTTCACCATGACCTTCAGGAAGTAACGTTTTTTCAATTTTATCAAGTTTCTTGGTATATAATTCTCCAGGATTACCAAACTCCTCTTGAGGGAATATTGAGAATTCTCTCTTAGGCATTTCTAACTTTCCAACTACTTTTGGAGACTTAACACCACTAAATTGATCATTCTGTTTAGGTTTTTCAGGAGAAATCTTTTTACTATCCGTGGAATCTTTTGGCGCTTCAATTGCGGGTATAATGGCACCAGATTTCTTTTTAGAATCTATTTGCGCATTACCTATAACCGTAAAAGCAAAGACTAAAAAACAAGTTATTATAATTCTCATATATCCTCTAACTTAATAGTTTAAGTATCCAGAAACATGCCCCAAAGATATTTCTTTATCTTAAAACATGGTACACACGCTTCATATTTTATAACTATTTAACAATAACTATACCTAAATAGTCTCAACAAACCTTCCCTCCTTTCTAAAAACACTAAAATCTGTTAAAAATTGTTAATTTATTACTTTGTTATACATAGTACTGTAACAAAATTGATTTATGGTCGTCTATTCTATATACATCAATTAAAAAACAACAATTATGAGAACTTTAAACAGTAACCAAGTAACAGAAACATTAAACAGTACTAAGTCTAACGTATGGAATAACAAAAGACGTTACAGATAGTAAAATTTATTATTTCATCATTTTAATTCATCAATCAAAAAAAACTTAATCATGAGAACTTTAAACACAAATCAAGTAACTGAAACATTAAACGGTACAAAAACCAACACATGGAACAGCAAGAGACGTTATAGATAATAACGTCTCTTAAAAAATCTTTCATCAATCATCAATCAATAACCCATGAAATCAATCATCAAAATATCAAAACACCTTAAGGGTATTACGGAAGAAAATTTGTTTTCTAATAAACGCATTCTAAGTTTCCCAAGTAATCAAACATCTTGGACTCGCTTACATCATAATATGCGCTAATGCTACACTCTTTGATTTATGGTATTGTTTTTGTGTTTTTACACAGCATTAACAATAACTCTTAAATCATGAGACGAACAAAAGAACACCCAGAAGTAAATGCGGGGTCTATGGCAGACATCGCATTTTTATTATTAATCTTTTTCTTAGTAACAGCAGTAATTCCTAAAGATCAGGGGATTTATCGTAAACTTACAAAAGAGTGTCCTCCAGGAGAGGATTGTAACATACTTATCCCAGATAGAAACATATTAAAAATCGCCATAAACGCAAAAAATGAAGTAATGGTAGACGATGCTATTGTTTCAGTTTCTGAAGTAAAAGACCTTGCAAAAGCCTTTATTGATAATAATGGAGACGGTAGTTGTACCTATTGTAATGGCGGTAAAATTCAAACAGCTTCAGATAATCCTTCAAAAGCTGTAATTTCTTTGCAATCAGACCGAAATACCAATTACAATCAATTTATTGAAGTTCAAGACGAACTTACCAAAGCGTATTTTGAATTGCGAAAAACCTACTGCGAATCAGTTTTAAAAAAACCAATCGATAAGTTAACCGAAGATGAGTTACAACAACTAAAAAACGCTTATCCGTTTATTCTTTCAGAAGCGGAAACCAGATAATCATTCCTCTATTGGAATGCCGTAATCGATACAAACACGCTGCCTGCCCCAAATTTTAGCAGCTTTTAAATCAATGCCCATATAAACATCAATACGGTTTCGCCAACGCGAGTGCATTTTATCTTTCACCAAATAAATACCCTCTAATCCCTCAATAATTACGGGGGTATTATGCCTTAAACCCAGTGCCAACAAATCTCTAGACACCGCAATATATTTAAGTCCTGGTTGTAAAGTGTCCCCAAAAGCGGTGATATTAGGGTCGCCATCCGTTTGATACGCTAACGAATTATATGCCGTAGCAGTAACCATCCGTGAGTGCCAATTATAAGAATCGGGTACATCCTCTGCAGAATTTTTACAACTAAATATAGTTGTAAGACATAAAATGCATAAGTATTTTAGAATTGTTCTCATATATAATTTTTGGGCGTTCCCCACAAGGGGTCGGGCTTTACGTTCCAAGTCCTCGCTGCGCTGTGGGCTTTCCACTACAATCCCTAACGCCACTATCTGCTAATGCAAATTCTCATCACAAACTTTCAGTATTCTTGTAAAAATCAAAATACCTAATACGCCAACAACGCCAACAACTCAGTTTCAAACCGTTCTTTAGGCAAATATTGATTTTCCAAGCTTTTAGCAAATGGTATTGGCGTTTCTATACTAGCCACACGTTTTACTGGCGCATCTAAATATTCAAAACATTGCTCCATAATCAATGCTGAAATATCACTGGCTATACCGCCAAATAAAGAATCTTCCTGAAGAATAATCGCTTTTCCTGTTTTCTTTACAGAGGTATAAATTGTTTCCGCATCTAAAGGTTGTAGGGTTCTTAAATCAATAACATCAGCTGAAATATCAGGATGTTTCTCTAAAGTTTCCAATACCCAATGCACACCGGCACCGTAACTAATAATTGATATGGTATTACCCGTTTTGATTAAACTCGCTTTTCCAAATGGTAATGTATAATAATCGGTCGGCACATCTTGCCGCACACTTCTATATAAGCCTTTATGTTCGAAGAACAATACAGGATTAGGGTCATTTATAGCTGTATTCAACAAGCCTTTTGCATCATAAGGAAATGCAGGGTATACCACTTTTAAACCAGGTGTTTTCGTAAACCAAGCTTCGTTAGTTTGCGAGTGAAACGGACCTGCACCAACACCACCGCCACAAGGCATACGTATCACTACATCTGCCGCTTGCCCCCAACGATAATGAGACTTCGCCAAATAATTGACTATGGGGTTAAATCCAGAAGATACAAAATCAGCAAACTGCATTTCCATAACGCTTTTCATACCAGCTATAGACAAACCCATTGCAGTCTCAACGATTGCAGATTCACATATCGGTGTATTTCTTACGCGATCTTTACCAAACTGTTCTACAAAACCTTCTGTTATTTTAAAAACACCACCATATTCTGCTACATCTTGTCCCATAATTACAAGATCATCGTGCTGCTCCATACTTTGTTTTAAACCTTCTGAAATCGCATCTACAAGTCTAACCTCTTGAGATTCTGAATTATACTTAACTTCCTTATAATCAAAAGTTTTATACACGTCATTTAACTCATTTGTTTCTGACGATGATATGCTATCTTCATTAAAGGCAACATCTAAATGTTCATTTAACTCATGAACAATTTTGATTTTTATATCCACTTCAAAAGCTTCATCAATAATACCTTCATCCTTTAAATAACTTTGAAAGTTCTCAATAGGGTCTTTCTTAGCCCAAGTATCCAGAAGTTCTTGCGGAACATACTTTGTACCACTCGCTTCTTCATGCCCTCGCATTCTAAAAGTTTTGAATTCTATTAACACAGGGCGCGGATTATTGCGAATGCTTTCAGCAATGTCATTAACTTTATTATAAACTTCAATAATGTTATTACCATTAATAATGTGCGATTCTATGCCATACCCTAAACCTCTATCAGCTAAATTTTCACAATTATACTGTTCAGATGTTGGTGTAGATAGCCCATAACCATTGTTCTCAATACAAAACAAAACAGGCAATTGCCATACGGACGCTACGTTTAGCGCTTCATGAAAATCACCTTCACTTGTACCGCCTTCACCTGTAAATACCGCGGTAACTTGATTTTTATCTTTCAGTTTTGAAGCTAAGGCAATGCCATCTGCCACACCCAGTTGTGGCCCTAAATGCGAAATCATTCCAACGATCTTATATTGCTGTGTTCCAAAATGAAACGAACGATCTCTTCCCTTTGTAAAACCAGAGGCTTTACCCTGCCATTGCGCAAATAATCTGTATAACGGAATATTCCTAGTAGTAAACACACCAAGATTGCGGTGCATAGGCAATATATATTCATCTTGTTTTAAGGCCATTGTAACACCTACAGCAATCGCCTCTTGTCCCATTCCAGAAAACCACTTGCTTATTTTGCCCTGACGTAATAGCACTAACATTTTCTCCTCAATGAGTCGAGGCCTTAGCATATTGGTGTAAAGTTGCTTTAAAACATCAGTATCTAACCCGTGAGAGTCATATTGTAGATTAGGTTGCATTTTTGAGGTTTTCATAAAAAAGCACTTATTTCCCTATCAAATATACTGTAATTCCATTTTATTTATTGAAAAAATGAATATATTTCAACAATCAATCCATTGAATGTTTTTGTACATTTGTAGATATCACATTACATCATTTAACCCATGAATAGTATACCAAGCGTAGATTTACGTGATTTTATTTCGGAAGACCCCAACAGAAAACAAACCTTTGTAAACGCCATTGGAAAGGCATATGAAGAGATTGGATTTGTAGCATTAAAAGGTCATTTTTTAGACGACACTTTAGTAGACAATCTTTATAGTGAAGTGAAAAACTTTTTTGATTTACCTGTTGCTATAAAACAGAAATACGAAATTCCTGAAATCGCAGGTCAACGTGGTTATGTATCCTTCGGAAAAGAAAGTGCTAAGGGTAAAAAAGAAGGTGATTTAAAGGAATTTTGGCATTTTGGACAGTACGTTGATGCCAATGAAAAAGAAAAATACGGCTATCCAGATAATGTTGTAGTTGAGGAACTTCCAAAATTCAACGAAATTGGAAAGCAAACCTATCAAATGCTTGAAAAAACAGCTAAATATGTATTGCGTGCTTTGGCGTTACATTTAGGTTTAGAAGAAACCTATTTTGATAATTATATAGAAAATGGCAATTCAATTTTAAGACCTATCCACTACCCACCTATTAAAGAGGAGCCTAAAGCAGCTGTTCGAGCAGCAGCTCACGGTGATATTAACTTAATTACACTTTTAATGGGAGCCCAGGGTCGCGGATTGCAAGTGCAAAATCATAAAGGAGAATGGCTTGATGCTATTGCGCAACCAGATGAATTAATGATAAATGTTGGTGATATGTTATCAAGACATACCAATAATAAATTAAAATCAACGATACACCGTGTGGTTAATCCACCCAAGGAACTTTGGGGCACTTCAAGATACTCCATTCCGTTCTTTATGCATCCAATAAGTGATATGAAACTTAATGTTTTAGAGAATTGTGTTGATGATAATAACCCAAAACAATTTGAAGATATTACTGCAGGAGAATTTCTTACCGAACGTTTAATTGAATTAGGACTGATAAAAAAGTAAAAAAAGCCTATCCTGACCTTCCCAAAGGGAAGGAACTTATAACACATAGACTATTTTGCAAACAATAACTCAAAATACCCGATTTGAGTTTCTCTCCTTCGGGGAGATTAAGAGGGGCTAATATGGATTTACAAGACCAGCTAAAAAATCTCTTTCCAGATCATCAACCAGAAGAAAATGCTGAAGACATATCTGAAACGTCAGATATTTGGATGCAAGACGATCCTATAATTTGTAAGTATGAAAAACGAAAAGGTAAACCAATAACCATATTAGAGGGTTATACAGGGGCTACAGAAGATTTTAAAGCTTTAGCTAAAGAAATTAAAACGAAACTTAGTGTTGGCGGGAGTTTTAAAGATGATAAGATAATAATACAAGGCGATTACAGAGATAAAATTATGCAAATATTAAAAGATAAAGGGTTTAATGTTAAACGCGTAGGAGGCTAAACTAATGGATAATAAAATATTGCATATTACCAATGGCGGTGTGTTAACATCATACTTAAAAGAATTACAGGTTAAAGGCGAAATAGTCACATGGCAAGAAATGCTTTGTGAAGGCCCTACTCTTGAAGTAATTCATTCAGACGAATTAATTTCGAAACGAAGTGAGTTTTTGAGTAAATTTTACAATATAGAGCTTGATTTTAGTAAAATCGACTTTGCATTAACCCAACTAGACAAAGCTAGTGAACGCTATACTGAAGTAGTGCTTTGGTTTGAATATGATTTATTTTGTCACATAAATATGCTAGCGGTAATAAATTTGCTGAGTCAGAAAAATATAGACTTACCAACGTATTTAGTTTGCAGTGGAAGGGTTTCAGGAAGTAAAGAGCTAAAAGGTTTAGGAGAGTTAACTTCCGGTCAACTTATGACACATTATAAAAATAAAGTAAGATTAAAGCAGGAGGATTTAGAGTTAGCAACAACACTTTGGGGAATTTACTGTGGTGTAGATCATAATCTTTTGAAACCATATATCGTGAAAACCTCTTCGTTCAAATATATGAGCAATTGTCTTAAAGCACATCTAGAACGTTTTCCAGATTCTGTTACTGGATTGAACATTTTAGAAACTAATATTTTAAACCTCATAAAAGAAAACGAGATAAAATCTAAACATCATTTATTGGGTTATGCTTTGAATTATCAGGGTTTTTATGGATATGGTGATTTACAATTAGATAGAATAATAAACTGCCTAAGTCCGTTTTACACTGTTGAAGAAAATCGAATTGAACTCAATAGAAAAGGGCACGAAGTACTTCTAGGTCAATACAATGCAGCAAAAGAATTTGATAACCAAATGGTATTTGGCGGTGTAAATAAACTCGATTTTCAATTCAGTAAAACAGAAAACAAACTTATAAAATCTCCATTTTATGCCGATTAAGGATTCTGAACTTATTTTAAATCCTGATGGCAGTATTTACCATCTCAATCTTAAACCAGAAGATATTGCAGATACTATCATTTTTGTTGGAGACCAAAATCGGGTAGAGTTAGTTACAAAACATTTTGATAATATAAAATTTGAAACCCAAAAACGAGAATTCAAAACGCAAACTGGTATCCTAAATGGAAAAAAAATCTCTGTAATTTCCACTGGAATAGGAACAGATAATATTGATATTGTTTTAAATGAATTAGATGCACTAGTCAATATCGATTTTGAAACTAGAACAATCAAGAAGAATTTAAAATCGTTGAACTTTATTAGAATTGGCACTTCTGGGGGGTTACAACCTGATATTCCTATTGATTCTTTTTTAATTAGTTCTCATGCTTTAGAGCTTAGTGGAATGCTCCACTCCTATCAAACCGAAAAAATTTCAAATCAAAAAATAGAAGACGCATTTGTCAATCAAACAAGTTGGGATACTAAAAAAGCAAAACCTATAATAATTGAAGCTTCTAAATCGCTTCTTTCTAAGTTTGATAGTTCTCAGACCATAAAAGGATTAACAGCTACAGCAAATGGTTTTTATGGACCACAAGGGCGAGTTTTAAGACTACCCATAAGCGATGCTAACTTGAATAAAAAGATGGATAATTTTTCTTTTGAAAATATCAAGGTTACAAATTTAGAAATGGAAACGGCTGGTATTTATGGATTAGCCAAACTCTTTGGGCATCAAGCTATCTCGTTAAACGCTATAATAGCTAACAGAGCTAATGGGATGTTTAGTAAAAACCCACTTCAAACTATAGAAAAATTAATTGCATATACTTTAGATAGAATTTAAATGAAGAAAGTAAATATTGGTGGTGTACCAGAACACTTTAATTTGGCTTGGTATTTAACCCTTAAAAATGGTGAATACAAAGAAGAAGGCATCAATTTAAGGTGGCATGACTACTACGGTGGTACTGGAGCCATGTGCAAAGGACTTCGTGATGGTGATATTGATATTGCTGTAATTTTGACTGAGGGCATCATTAAAGATATTATCGCTGGAAACCCTAGTAAAATAGTACAAACATTTGTGCAAACTCCTTTAATTTGGGGAGTACATGTCGCTTATGATTCTAATTACAAAACGAATAACGATTTAAAGGGTACAAAAGCTGCTATTAGCCGTTATGGCTCGGGTTCTCATTTAATGGCGTACATCAACGCGCAGAACAATAATTGGAATTTGGACACCGATTTGGATTTTGAAGTAATTAAAAATTTAAATGGCGCCGTTGAAGGTTTAACCAATGGTGATGCGGACTATTTTCTTTGGGAAAAATACACCACAAAGCCAATTGTAGATGACGGAATATTTAGACGTATAGATGATTGTCCTTCACCTTGGCCCTGTTTTGTTATTGCGGTTCGTGAAGATTTTATTGAAAATCACACTGATGATTTAAAAACTATTCTCGAGATTATAAATGCTACAACTTCTGAATTTAAAGATATTCCAAGTATTGATAGAATGATTGCAAATAGATACGAACAACAAATTGAAGATGTACAAGATTGGTTAGCAATTACAGAATGGTCTCAAGAATTGATTGATGAAGCTACCGTTATGAATGTGCAAAAGGAATTGAAAGCGCTTGATATCATTCCAGAAATTGTTGATTATAATTATTTAACACATAAATTAAACCTCTAAACAATTGTTAAACTTTTTAGAGACCAATAAGTATTTATTTAATTTTGAAGCAAAATCTAATATTTTTAGTCATGAAAAACCTACTGATACTGTTCTCACTATTTTTTATTTTTAGTTGTAAAACAGAACCAAAAGATTACGCAACACTAACAGGAACTATCACTAATAAAAACAGTGATTCTTTATGGGTTAAATCTCGCTCTTATTCTAAGGCTATACCAGTAGCAAAAGATGGAACATTTAGTGACACTTTAAAATTAGAAACGGGTATCTATAATATTTTTGATGGCGAAGAAGTGTCTTCTGTTTTTCTAAAAAATGGTTTTGATATAAACGTAACCCTCGACACCAAAGAATTTGATGAATCCATTAAATATAGTGGTTCTGGTGCAGAACATAGTAATTTTTTGGCTAAAAGTAATTTGATTCATGCTGAGCTTTTAGATATTGATAAGTTAAGCAATTTGAGTATGGAAAGCTTACCTAAGGAATTAGAAAATATTGAAAATAGACTTTCGGAATTTTATAATTCAGATAGTAAAATTGATTCTTCAATAACCAATAGTTTTAAAAACCAATTAAAACCTATGCTGAGGTCTTACGAAAGATATCTAAAACAAAGCATTGGGTTAAGAACAGCTTTACCCAAAGGAGCTCCATCTCCATCTTTTGTTGGGTATGAAAATTATAAAGGAGGCAAAACATCATTATCTGATTTAAAAGGAAAATACACCTACATAGATGTTTGGGCAACGTGGTGTGGCCCATGTAAAGTGGAAATTCCATCATTAAAAAAATTAGAGAAACAATATCACGGCAAAAACATTCAATTTGTGTCGCTATCTGTAGATGATGGTAGAGGTTACAGAGGAAAAACTAAAGAAGAATCTGCTAATTTGGCTAAAGAAGGTTGGAAAAAAATGATTGCAGAAAAAGAACTAGGAGGCATTCAATTAATAGCTCCAAAGGGATGGCAATCACAATTTATTCAAGAGTATAAAATTAGTGGAATTCCGCGGTTTATATTAGTCGATCCAGAGGGAAATATCGTAAATCCAGATGCTCCAAGACCCTCGAGCCCTCAAATTATTGAGTTATTCAAGGATTTAAATATATAAGAATTGATACCTAAATAAAAAAAGCCGCAAAAATTGCGGCTTTTTTTTATTGTTCTTCCTGTTGTTCTTCTTGCTGTGGTGGCTCCTCAGGCTGTTTAAACAAATCAATAAATGCTTCACCTAGATAATCAATAACATGACTAGCTATTAGGCTTTGATATCCAAAATCTTCTATGGCAATATCTGCTGATTTCCCATGCAAGTACACGCCAAAAATCGCTGCTACTGATGGATGGTACCCTTGCGCTATTAAACCTGTAATAATACCCGTTAACACATCACCACTCCCAGCAGTAGCTAACCCAGGGTTTCCTGTTGTATTAACAAATAGCTTTTCATTAAAAACAGTTATGGTATTAGCGCCTTTAACTACTAAAATAACTTTATACTTTTTTGCAAAAGCCTTTGCCTTTTTAAGTTTTTCAAAATCGTCTTTCCAACTGCCAACTAATCGTTCTAACTCTTTAGGATGCGGTGTTAAAATAGTAAGTTCTGGTAATAGTTTTAAAAGTGCTTTCTTTTTAGCTAGTATATTTAAGCCATCAGCATCAATCACTAAAGGCGCTTTATTGGTCTTTAAAAAAGCTTCAAAAGCAGCAATAGTCTTAATTTCTGTTCCTGCTCCTATCCCGAAGCTGACAACTGTCGGCTCGATTTCAAAATTTATAGATGTAATTTGAGCTTCATCTTTATCTGTTATTACCATAGCTTCAGGAAATGATGCTTGTAATGGTACATACCCGCATTTAGGTACATAGGCGGATACCAGACCCGCTCCAACTGACAGCGCAGCTCTACTTGTTAATGTTACAGCACCAATTTTGCCATAACTTCCCCCAATAATTAATGCATGTCCAAACTGACCTTTATGTGAAAACTTATCTCTAGGTATATAGTTTGGTAGCACTTCATGCTTACCAATAAGTTGAGCCTCAGTTTCAGTAGTATATAAATATTCAGGATCTAATCCAATATCCAAAATTTCCCATTGCACTGTGTATTTGGCAGTTTCTGGCAAAAAGAACACCAATTTAGGTGAGGCAAAACTCAACGTAAAACCAGCGTAAACGACAGCATCAGGATCTTCAACAGCTTTATCTGTATACAAACCAGAGGGAATATCTATTGATAAAGTAAAGGCCTTAGTAGCTTTAAAATGCTGAAATAACTCCTTTACCCAATCATCTATTGGTCTGTTTAGTCCAATACCAAAAACAGCATCTACAATAATATCGTTTGGATGTATTTCTGGGAAGTCATTTGAGCACTTTAAAAGTGTTGGCCATTTTTTGGTTACGTTTTTTATACGATCGTAATTCACTAAAAAATCTTTAGATCTCTTATCACTGCAATTAATTACATAAGTATGCACGTTATAGCCGTGAGTTACTAAATGGCGTGCTAAAACTAAGCCATCACCCCCATTATTACCGATACCACAAAACACGTGAATTGGCACTTGTGCACCTTGCATACGTCTATGCATCCAATTAAAAATTTGTGTCCCAGCCCGCTCCATCAATTCGGTAGATGTAATGTTTTGACGCTCTGCGGTTAATTTATCACCAGCGTATATTTGTTCTTTAGAGAATATCTTCATAAAATATCAATTATCAATTTTTCATTTCTTATCGTAAATAGTCGTTTTTTTTAAACGAAAATTTGTTGATGATAAGAATCTTGCAAAAAAATAGTTTTTGTTTTTTTATTAGGTTAAAAGTAATACTTTTGGAATGTTTTATATAACCAAAATGATTCATTTAAGCCAAAATATAACTTTAAGCGTGTTTTCTTCAAACACAACTTCTATTTTTGCTACAACTACAAATACAACAACCCTTTGGGGTTATTAGTTATATATTATTCAGGCTTTTCGTGTAATTTCAATAATTACATTTTTTCAAATTTTACATTTAAATTTCAATTCATTATATAATGAAGGTTTTAAAATTCGGAGGAACTTCTGTAGGTTCTTCAAAAAATATAAATAAAGTTATAAGTATTTTAGAAGCTTATGCAAAAAATAGCAAAGTAGTTTGTGTTGTTTCAGCAGTTGGCGGTATCACTGATAAGTTGCTGCTAGCAGGACGACAAGCACAGGTAAAAGACAATGGTTTTAAAGATACGTTTGAAATCATCAAAGACACTCATTTTTCAATCATAAAAGAGTTAAATCCAGATGATAATTCGTCGATTTTAGCTTACGCTGATGAAAAACTAAATGAACTTAAAAGTCTTTTAGAAGGTATCTATTTAATTAATGAAATCTCACCTAAAACATCGGATAAATTAGTGAGTTTTGGTGAATTATTATCCTCTTTCATCATTGCAGAAACAATGAAAAACAGAGGAATTTCAGCAAGTAGAAAGAACTCTCAGGAACTGATAATTACTAACTCTAATTTTACTAAAGCAGAAGTTGACTACAGCGTTACTAATTCAAACTTAAGAGATTATTTTGGTTCTGCTGAAGAAGACATTACCATTCTACCAGGATTTATTGCAAATTCAGCCTTCGGAGAACAAACTACTTTAGGACGAGGTGGCTCAGATTTTACTGCTGCTATTGTTGCGGCGGCTCTAAATGTTGAGCAATTAGAAATTTGGACCGATGTAAGTGGTATGTTTACAACCAACCCAAAACTAGTAAAACAAGCACGCCCAATCCAAAGTATTTCATATCAGGAAGCAATGGAATTATCACATTTTGGTGCTAAAGTATTGTATCCACCAACAGTGCAACCTGTTTTAGATTTAGATATCCCAATCCATATTAAAAACACTATGGAACCTGAAGCGGTTGGCACTGTAATTTCAAAAGATGCTAATGGCACTAGTGCTCCAGTAAAAGGTATTAGTAATATATCAAATATAGCGCTACTGACACTTCAAGGAAGTGGTATGGTGGGTATTCCTGGATTCTCAAAACGTTTGTTTGAAACACTTTCTAATGAAAAAATAAATGTAATTCTAATCACTCAAGCCTCTTCGGAACATTCTATATGTTTAGGTATTGAAGAAAAAGATGTTGAAATTGCCAAAACAGCTATAGATATTACTTTTGAAAATGAAATCGCTTTAAACAAAATCGAGCCTCTAATTGTTGAAACTGGGTTGTCAATTTTGGCACTGGTGGGTGATAACATGAAAAATCATCAAGGTATTAGCGGCAAAATGTTTTCTGCCTTAGGAAAAAATAATATTAATATTCGAGCAATTGCACAAGGTGCCTCAGAACGAAATATATCTGTAGTTATTGAAGAAAGTCACGTAAAAAAAGCTTTAAACACCTTACACGAAGTGTTCTTTGAAAGTATTACGAAACAACTAAATGTATTCATTACAGGTGTTGGAAATGTTGGTGAACGCTTAGTTGAACAGATAAAACAACAGAAAAAATATCTAAAAGAGCATCTACAAATTAACCTTCGTGTTGCTGGGTTGTCTAACTCAAGAACAATGATTTTTGATGAAAGCGGTATCGCATTAAAAGATTGGAAACATCAATTGGCAATTGGGGAAAAAGCATCATTAAACGGATTCTTTGAAAAAGCTAAATCGTTAAACTTACGAAACAGTATTTTTGTTGATGTTACTGCCAACGCAGATGTTGCTAGTTTATATGCCAACTATCTCAGGGAAAGTATAGCTATTGTAGCATGTAATAAAATTGCATGTTCTAGTGCGTTTAATAATTATAAAGAGTTAAAACGTCTATCACTTAAATACAATGCTCCCTTTTTATTTGAAACTAATGTTGGTGCAGGTTTACCTATTATTGATACGCTAAATAATTTGGTAGCTTCAGGTGATAAAGTAACTTCCATTCAGGCAGTACTTTCTGGAAGTTTAAACTTTGTATTTAATAACTTTAATGACTCCACTAAATTTTATGATGTTGTAAAACAAGCCGGAGTTGAAGGCTATACTGAACCAGACCCAAGAATTGATTTAAGCGGTGTCGATGTAGCCCGTAAAATTTTAATTCTTGCAAGGGAAAGCGGTATGGAAATGAATTTAGAGGATATAGAAAATATACCTTTCCTATCTAAATCTGGTTTAGAAAGCGGCACAGTTGAAGAGTTTTATAAAACGCTAATTGCAGACGAAGCACATTACCAAAGTTTATATGCTTCAGCTAAAGCTAATAACTGTCAGTTAAAATACGTTGCGAAATTAGATAACGGAAAGGCAAGTGTAAGCTTACAGGAAATTCCTGAAGGGCATCCGTTTTATAATTTAGAAGGAAGCGACAATATTGTAATGTTTTATACTGAGCGTTACTCGCAACAACCTATGATAATTAAAGGTGCGGGCGCAGGTGCAGATGTTACGGCATCAGGTTTGTTTGCTGATATTATTAGATTGGGCAACAACTAATTAAATGGAATTACACAAAAACAGTGATATCTCATGCTCAAGTGCAGCAGAAAGTTATTTAATAGATAAAATGAACGAAATAAAAATATTTTCACCAGCAACCGTAGCCAATGTGTCTTGTGGCTTTGATGTTATGGGGTTCTGTTTGGATACTATTGGCGATGAAATGGTGATTAGAAAAATTGAGAAAAAAGGCATTTTTATCTCTCATATTGAAGGCTTTGATTTGCCATATGAAACGGAACTAAACGTTGCTGGTGTTTCAGCCTTGGCTATGTATGATGCTTTAGATGTTGATTTTGGATTTGAAATTGAAATCTATAAAAATATAAAACCAGGAAGTGGCATTGGCAGTAGTGCTGCAAGCGCTGTTGGTAGTGTATTTGGTATGAATGAATTAATTGGTAGACCATTTAATAAAACTCAATTAACCAAATTTGCTATCAAAGGTGAAGCTCTAGCAAGTAAATGCGAACATGCAGACAACCTCGCTCCGGCTCTTTTTGGAGGTTTTACCTTGGTAAAAAGTATATCACCACTTCAAGTATTAGAAATACCAACTCCTGATGATTTATATGCAACAATAATTCATCCTCAAATAGAAATAAAAACATCAGAATCTAGAGCTATTTTACCAAATGAAGTTACACTAGGTAAAGCCATAACGCAATGGGCTAACTTAGGTAGCTTAATACATGCACTACATACTAGTGATTATGATTTACTAAGAAGTTCTTTAACTGATGTGGTAGTAGAACCGTATAGAAGCAAGCTTATTCCTCTTTTTGCAGAAGTAAAACAAGCATCACTGAATGTAGGAGCGTTAGGTGCAGGTATTTCAGGTTCTGGTCCGTCAATTTTCACATTAAGTAAAGGTTCAGAAATAGCAAAACGAGTTAAAGAAGCAATGCATGAAATTTATTCAAAATCTGAAATAGACTTTGAAATTCATGTTTCAAAAATTAATACTAAAGGCGTTAAAATATTAGGGTAACAATGAACTACTATTCATTAAACAAACAAGCACCAGATTCAAATTTTAGAAATGCCGTTATTAAAGGGTTAGCGCCAGATAAAGGGTTGTATTTTCCTGAAAACATTACGCCATTGCTACAATCGTTTTGGGATAATTTTGAAAATTTATCTTATCCTGAGATTGCATTTGAAGCTATCAAACAATTTGTTACTCCTGAAATCCCCGAAGCTATTTTAAAAACAATAGTAGAAGAAACATTGTCTTTTGATTTTCCAGTTGTTAAATTGAATGATAACATTTCTACATTAGAATTATTTCATGGACCAACAATGGCTTTCAAGGATGTTGGTGCGCGTTTTATGGCACGTTGTTTAGGGTATTTCAACCAAGACAATGACAAAGAAGTAACAGTATTAGTAGCAACTTCTGGGGATACTGGAGGTGCTGTAGCCAATGGGTTTTTAGGAGTAAAAGGTGTTAATGTTGTGATACTTTACCCGAGTGGAAAAGTAAGTGATATTCAAGAGAAACAATTAACAACTTTGGGTCAAAACATAAAAGCACTTGAAGTTAATGGTACGTTTGACGACTGTCAAGCTATGGTAAAAACTGCTTTTTTAGATGAGGAATTAACCAGCAAAATGCAGCTAACGTCTGCCAACTCTATAAATGTAGCACGTTGGTTACCACAACTCTTCTATTTTATGTTTGCTTACAAGCAGTTACATAAAACCTATGACAATATAGTTTTTTCAGTACCAAGCGGAAACTTTGGAAATATTTGTGCAGGTATGATGGCACAACAATTAGGACTGCCTATTAAACATTTTGTAGCTTCTAATAATATGAATAATGTGGTGACACGCTATTTGTTATCTCAATTATATGAACCAAAACCATCTATACAAACCATTAGCAATGCGATGGATGTTGGTGCACCAAGTAATTTTATTCGTATTCAAGAAATTTATAAAAATCAATTTGAAGTTTTAAAAGAGAATATTTCTTCTTATAGTTTTACTGATGAAGAAACGAAAGAAGCTATGTTAGAAATCTTCAATCTATATAACTATGTTGCTGATCCTCACGGAGCTGTGGGATACTTAGGCTGTAAATCTTACTTAAAGGAAAATCCAAAAGCACATTGTGTGTTTTTAGAAACTGCCCATCCAACAAAGTTCTTAGATGTGGTTGAAGAGGTAATTAAAGCAGAGCAAAACTTCCCTCCACAAATACAATCGGTATTGGGCAAGAAGAAGGTTGCTACGACTATTTCCAATTACAAGGATTTGAAAGACTTCTTGCTAAAACACTAGGATAATTCACTTTAGTACAGGATACCTCATGACAGTTTAGCGCAATGTTTTTTGGAAATTGGGTAAAAATTTGATGTTATGAAAATCATTACCCTAAAAAGTTTTTTTTTATTTGTGCTTTCAATAGGTAGCCTTAACCTTTTTTCCCAAACTGTACCCTGCGACGGCAATGCGTCTTTTGAAGAACAAAATGGCTTATTAACTATCGAAATGGAGTCCGGTAATTTACCCACCGGTTCCAATTGGCAAACTGGAAGTGAAGCAGATCCAAACTTATCGGGCTCAACTATTAATTATATTTATTGGGATGGACCACAATCTTTTAACGCTTTAACGGGAGCACCCATCACCTATAATATAAAAATAAATAACCCTGGAACATATAGACTTGCATGGCGTGGTCGTATTGGCACCGGTACTTCTGGTGGTGAACATAACGATGCATGGTTAAAAATTATAGCAGATGATTTCTATGCTACAAAACAGAGTAGTTCTACTTCTACAGAAGCGTTAGAGCCAAAGCCTGATTGTAATAGCAACCCAAATAGAAATTGTCCTGTAGGGTCTAGCGTTGGTGGTTTTTTTAAAGCTTTTATGAATAGACACCCTGTAAACCTGCCAGTCGATCAGCGTTGGGGTTTTGTTACCAATACAAACGACGGAAATTCTTTTAGGTTTATATGGGCAACTTTTTATACTGCAGGAAATTATTCTGTAATTGTAGATGCAAGATCTAGCTTTTTTTTTATGGATAAAATGGTACTTCGCAGAACAGATGTTAGCGATTCTGTAGCGTTCAATTTAAATAATAGCGAATCGTCTTGTACCGTTTTATCATTGAGTGAAGTAACAAAAAGAAATGATATAAAATTATACCCAAATCCTTCAACTGGTAGTATTAAAATTAGCAACTTGCCAAACTCGGGTACATTTTTATTAAAAAACATTCACGGTATCACGGTAAAGAAAGTTAATTATAAATCTTCAAATAAGACCATTGACATAAGTGATTTACAGGCTGGTCTTTATTTTATCTCAAATTCTGATACCAGCAACTATTTTGTGAAAAAGATTGTTAAAATCTAAATTTTAGTTTACAATTCATCGATTTTAAAGGTTAAATAATACCTAATTAACATTAATAATTTCTTGCTTTTGTGACTGGTAACTATATTTGCTCGCCTTGAGTTTTTAACATGAAATCAAAACCAAAAGAAAAAAGCGGGAAATCACGTCTTCAACTACTTCACCAGTATTATAATTATACTGGTTTTTACGCATTTGTATGGCAAGCAGTAAAAAAAGCGCTACCGTATATTGTCGGAGCCATAGTAATAATCTATGTAGTAAATCATTTTTTCAATATTAATGATGCCTTAATAAGATTAACGGAGATACTACCATCTCATGGTGTATTAAGTTTCTTTTTTGTATCCGAAACACTTTTGGGGCTAATTCCACCAGAAATATTTATTGCGTGGTCTGGTAAAATGCCAAATCCTTGGGGATATTTAAGCATATTGGCAGTGCTATCTTATGCAGCAGGATTATTGGCATATCACTTAGGACGTATGATAACAAAAATTCCGTCTGTCCACACCTATTTAGAGGTGAAAATGCAAAAACAACTGAAAAATTCCAGAAAATGGGGTGGATTTTTAATCATTGTAGGTGCTTTGCTACCGCTTCCATTTTCTATATCGTGCATTGCAGCTGGTATTATTAAGTTCCCATTTAAAGTTGTAGCACTGTTTGGAACTTTACGTTTATTACGCTTTGTGATTTATGGAATCGTTATTTTTAACGCATTGTAAAAAAATCTTAAATCATAGTATTTTGTTGTTGTTCTGTTCTACTTTTGCAGAAAATAAATGACTATGTTTTCATTCATAAATATTTTTAGAATAGTTGCCTTTTTAGAAGGGGTTTCATATCTGCTTTTGTTATTTGTTGCAATGCCTATTAAATACATAGGAAACGATGAGCAATATGTGAAATTGTTGGGAATGCCTCATGGGCTATTATTTGTGGCCTACGTAGCACTAGCTTTTCTTATTAAACCAGATTTTAATTGGAGTAGTAAAGAATTTGGTTATGTGCTTTTAGCCGGAATTATTCCTTTTGGAACATTTTATATTGATAGAAAGTATTTAAAACCAATAAAATAGTTCGAAATATTATTTAATAAAACTATGCAAGAAAAAGCGTTTAATTTAAAGCATTGGGTTTACGATAAACTAGTTGATTTAGGTTTTACAGAACAAGCAGCAGAATACCTTAATATGCTCATTCTGCTACTCGGATTGCTTTTAATCATATTTATTATTGATGTTATCATAAGAAGAGTGCTTATTGGGGCTTTTACTCAATTTGCAAAACGTTCTAAAACTAATTTTGATGATCTTTTAATATCGAATAAAGTCCCTCGAAATATAGCCCATATTATTCCGCTTCTTATAGCATTGGAGTTTGTCCCTGACGTTTTTACTGACTTTTATAATTTTGAAATTATTATTGAAAAGGGACTAAAA
Organism: Flavobacteriaceae bacterium; assembly: GCA_043557195.1. Lineage (GTDB taxonomy): Bacteria > Bacteroidota > Bacteroidia > Flavobacteriales > Flavobacteriaceae > Jejuia. The sequence goes on from CP121314.1 coordinate 27,745, forward strand.
GTATTTGCAATTGTTCTTACACTCTGGATTGCGAGAAGTTTATTAAATACATTAAAAGATTACTTAAAAACCCTACCAAGACTTAAAGATAAACCTATTGACAGCTACATTCAAGTCTTCATGATTTTTGCTTGGTTAGGAGGTGTCATGTCAGCTATAGCAATAATTACAGGTATTCCCTTTTTAAAGTTTCTAACTGGGATGGGAGCAATCTCTGCAGTAATTATTTTAGTATTTAGAGATACCATACTTGGTTTTGTAGCTAGTATACAAGTATCCATAAATGATATGGTGCGTATTGGAGACTGGATTACTTTTGAAAAATATGGTGCTGATGGTGATGTTACCGAAATAACTCTAGCTACGGTAAAAGTGCAAAACTGGGATAAAACCATTACTACAATACCAACTTATGCCCTAATATCCGATTCATTTAAGAATTGGCGAGGTATGACCAATTCTGATGGAAGACGTATTAAACGTGCGCTTTACATAAAACAAGACTCTATCAAGTGTCTTTCCGATAAGGATGTAGAGTCACTTAAAAAGATTCATATTATAAAAGCATATTTAGATAGTAGACAAAAAGATATTAAAAATTATAATAGTACTAACAATATTGATAAGTCGGTTGCTTTAAACGGTAGAAACTTAACTAATATTGGAGTATTCCGAAAGTACATTCAAACCTATATAGAAAATCATTCTGCTATTAATAAAGATATGACTATCATGGTAAGACAATTGGCACCAACTGCTCAAGGCCTACCAATAGAAATTTATGCTTTTAGTAGTGATAAACGTTGGGTAAATTATGAATATATCATGGCAGATATTTTCGACCATGTCTTATCGGCAGTCCCGCAATTTGATTTGCAAATATTTGAGTACCCATCAAACTTTAGCGTAAAACAATAAAAAAACCTGATGAGTATATACTCATCAGGTTGTAATTTTTTTAATATATAGTATCTAAATATTAGCTGCTAACCAATCACCAACTTCAGTTGTTCCATAAGATTTGCCTCCATCGGCCAAATCTTCAGTAACAATACCTTGTTCTAGAGCACTATTGACTGCATCTCTAATCGCCTTACCTTCCGCCTGTAAACCAAAGTTTTCAAACATCATTGCTGCAGATAAAACTGTAGCCATTGGGTTTGCGATATTTAATCCAGTAGCCTGTGGGTAAGAACCGTGTATTGGTTCAAATAAGCCTATATCAGAGCCTAAAGATGCCGATGGCATTAATCCCATAGATCCAGAGATTACAGAAGCTTCATCAGTTAAAATATCTCCAAACAAGTTTTCAGTAATTAATACATCATAACTATTTGGCCATTGTACCAAACGCATTGCCACTGCATCGACAAACTCATAAGATACTTCAACTTCAGGATAATCTTTCTCCATAGCTTGTACTGTCTCTCTCCAAAGTCTTGAGGTTTCTAAAACATTAGCCTTATCCACACAACATAGCTTTTTACCACGTGTCATTGCCAATTCAAATCCCTTTTTCGCTAAACGTTGTACTTCTGCTCTTGTATATACACAGTTATCGTAAGCTGTTTCGCCTTCTTCCCTTCTACCTTTTTCACCAAAGTAAATCCCTCCCGTTAATTCACGTAAAAACACTAAGTCCGTACCTTCAATACGTTCTTTTTTTAACGGAGATTTATCTAATAATGATGGAAATGTAAACGTTGGTCTTACATTAGCAAATAACCCTAAAGCTTTACGCATTTTTAATAAGCCTTGTTCAGGACGTACTTTTGCAGATGGATCATTATCAAAGCGTGGATGCCCAATAGCTCCAAATAATACCGCATCAGAATTTTTACAAATCTCATGTGTTTCATCTGGATAAGGCTCACCCACAGCATCAATTGCAGCTGCACCAGTTAACGCTGGTTTCCAAGTTATCTCATGTCCAAATTTTGATGCTACTGCGTCACTCACTTTTACAGCTTGGTCAATTACTTCAGGCCCTATTCCATCTCCGGCTAATAATGCTATATTTAATTTCATTTGTTTAGTTTGTATTCTTAATTAACAATAATATTTAACATTTTTTCTGTGGCTTTAATTGCCGAAACTGTTTGATCACTATCTAAACCGCGGGTCTTAAATTCCTTTTCAGTATTCTTCCAAGTAATTATAGTTTCACAAAGCGCATCAGAATTACTTCCAGGAGGAATTCTAACCGCATAATCAATCAAGTTAGGTAGTGATATTTTTTTTCGTTTGAATATTGTTTTAACAGCATTCATAAATGCATCGTACTGTCCATCACCTTGTGCATTTTCTTCAAAAGTTTCATCTTCTATAGTAATGGAAACCGTGGTAGAAGGTTTTAAACCTTTAGAATGTGTTAACACATAAGAATTCACCGTTACTTTTTCTTCATACGTTCTATCTAAAACATCTGAGATGATATAAGGTAAATCCTCTTTTGTAACTACTTGCTTTTTATCCCCTAACTCGATAATACGCTGTGTAACCTTTTTTAAGTCCTCTTCATTGAGTTGCAAGCCTAATTGCTGCAAGTTCTTTTGAATATTGGCTTTTCCAGAGGCCTTTCCTAGGGCATATTGACGTTTTCTACCAAAACGCTCAGGCATTAAGTCACTGAAATATAAATTCTTTTTATTGTCACCATCGGCATGTATACCAGCTGTTTGCGTAAAGACATTGGCCCCAACAATAGGTTTATTTGCAGGAATCATAACTCCAGAAAAATTCTCTACCAATTTACTTACGGTATACAACATCTTTTCATTCACACCCATTTCTATACTAGGCATAAAATCATTTATCACAGCTATGGTACTACTCAGAGGAGCATTTCCTGCACGTTCTCCCATGCCATTTACAGTTAAATGCAAACCATCTGCCCCAGCCTTTAGGCCTTCCATGGCATTAGAAACTCCCAAATCATAGTCGTTGTGAGCATGAAAATCAAAATGTAATTCTGGATATTTATCTTTTATTTCTTTTACAAAATCATAGGATTCTTCAGGAGTTAAAACTCCCAAAGTATCAGGCAACATAATTCTAGCTACATTTTGAGTCTTTAAAAACGCTAAAAACTCATAAACATAGTCTTTAGAATTTCGCATGCCATTACTCCAATCTTCTAAATACACATTGGTAGTAATACCTTTTTCAGTTGCTAGATTAATAACTTCTTCAACTTCTTTAAAGTGTTGATTAGGTGATTTTTTAAGCTGATGAGTTAAATGATTTAATGAACCCTTAGTCAATAGATTTTGAACCTTTGCTCCTGACTCAACCATCCAGTCAATAGACACACCTTTGTCTACAAAAGTTAATACTTCAACTTTATCTAAATAATTATGTTCAGCTGCCCAATCTGTTATATTTTTTACCGCTTGAAACTCACCTTCAGACACTCTGGCCGAAGCAATTTCAATACGATCTACCTTCAATTCTTCTAGTAAAAGTTTTGCAATAGTTAATTTTTCTGAAGCAGAAAACGATACGGTAGAGGTTTGCTCTCCATCGCGCAGCGTAGTGTCCATTATTTCTATTCTTCTTTTACTCATCGAGGGTTTTTATATTCACAAAAAGCATTTCATTAATATAATGGAATGCTTTTAAATATTGTAATGTATTTGCCTGCTAATATACTTAAAATGGTCGTGTTTCAGCAAAAGCTTTTACTTCTTCTTTCATGTTCTGAAGATAATCGATATCATCAAAACCATTTAGCATATTGCCCTTCTTATATCCATTGATATCAAAAGATTCAGATTCTCCAGTTGACAATAATGTTACCGTTTGATTTGGCAAATCAACTTTAATTTCCGCTTTTGGATTAGCTTCAATAGCATCAAATAATTTTTGAGCAAAGTCTGCCGAAACCTGTACTGGCAATACCCCAATATTCAAACAATTATTTCTAAAGATATCTGCAAAAAATGATGAAATCACACAACGCAATCCAAAATCGTAAACCGACCATGCTGCATGCTCTCTAGAAGATCCTGAACCAAAGTTCTTACCTCCCACTAATATTCTAGAACCAGCATACTTTGCATCATTCAATGGAAAATCTGCAATTGGGTTTCCTTCAGAATCATATCTCCAATCACGGAAAAAGTTATCACCAAATCCTTTACGCTCAGTTGCTTTTAAGAAACGAGCAGGTATGATTTGATCTGTATCCACATTCTCTATTGGTAATGGATAAGCTGTACTTGTTAATACTTCAAATTTATCGTAAGCCATTTTCGTTTCTTTTATGCTGTTACTTCAATTAATGTTCTTGGATCTGTTACAACGCCTTCAACTGCAGTAGCTGCTGCTACTAGCGGAGACGCTAATAATGTTCTTGATCCTGGACCTTGACGTCCTTCAAAATTACGGTTAGATGTAGATACTGCTAGTTTCCCTGCAGGCACTTTATCATCATTCATTGCTAAACAAGCAGAACAACCTGGTTCTCTTAACACAAAACCGGCTTCCTCTAAAATTTTATCTAAACCTTCTTCTTTAATTTGGTCAACTACCTTGTGTGATCCGGGAACTAACCAAGCTGTGATATTATCTGCTTTTTTACGTCCTTCAACGATAGAACAAAATGCTCTAAAATCTTCAATACGTCCATTTGTACATGATCCAAGGAATACATAATCTACTTGTTTTCCAATCATGTCATCCCCTTCATTGAACTTCATATAGCCCAATGACTTCTTGTATGTTGCAACACCACCTTGAACATCTTCTGCCATCGGAATAGATTGTGTTACTCCCATTCCCATTCCAGGGTTAGTTCCATAAGTGATCATCGGTTCAATATCAGAAGCATCGTAGTTAAACTCTACATCAAACTCGGCATCAGCTTCAGTATAAAGGGTTTTCCAATACTCCATAGCCTTATCCCAGTCTGCTCCTTTTGGTGTATGCTTTCTTCCTTTTATATACTCAAACGTTTTTTCATCTGGTGCAATCATACCACCACGAGCACCCATTTCAATAGAAAGGTTACATACTGTCATACGTCCTTCCATAGACATGTTTTCAAACACATCACCAGCGTATTCTACAAAATATCCTGTAGCACCAGAAGTAGTTTGTTGAGAAATAATATATAATGCTACATCTTTAGGTGTAACACCAAATCCTAATTCACCATTTACGTTAATACGCATCTTCTTTGGCTTAGGCTGCATAATACATTGTGTAGACAATACCATTTCAACCTCAGAAGTACCAATACCAAAGGCAATAGCACCAAAAGCACCATGTGTAGAGGTATGTGAATCTCCACATACAATGGTTGATCCTGGAAGCGTAATTCCGTTTTCAGGCCCTACAATGTGTACGATACCATTATTTCTGTGTCCTAATCCCCAGTGAGAAATACCATATTCTGCAGCATTATTTGCTAATGCTTCTAACTGATTTGCAGATAATGGATCTGCAACTGGTAAATGTTGATTCCATGTTGGCGTATTATGATCCGCTGTTGCGAATGTACGCTCTGGATACATTACACCAATACCACGCTCTTTTAAGCCAACGAATGCAACTGGACTCGTTACTTCATGTATAAAATGACGGTCTATAAAAAACACGTCTGGTCCATCTTCTATTTTTCTAACAACATGTGAATCCCACACTTTGTCAAATAATGTCTTACTCATAAATAATAAAGGTTTGTTTTTTGAAATAACCTCAAGAAAATCCTACGAGGCTATAACAGTATACAAAGTTATATTTAATTACATTTAAAGGAAAGTTTAGAGCGTATTGTTATTTTATTTTTACAAAAAATACAATGATGAAGTTATAAATTGCATTTTATGCAATAAAAACAATTTTTTAGCTATAATCTTTAAAGGTGAATTTAGTCCTTTAGAAAAGTGATTGTTGGTCATCATCATCATTAGGTATTTTAAGAGAATATCCCAATTCTGAATTTAGTTTTTTGATGAAATAAGCTGATAATAGAGGTGATTCTTTTTCAATATTCTGATGCACAAAAAAATCTATTTCTTTAATACCTTGCTCCTTCCAAAGTTTTAAACGCTCTACCCAATCGTCTAATCGAGAATAATCGCTTTGATGATTCGCGCCAACATAACGCACAAAAGCAGTAGCATTGGTTAGTCGCATATGCATTAAATCGCGTCTTCCAGCAGTATCTACAATAACATTTGAGATATTATTTGCTTCTAATAATTGGTATAAATCTTCAGCAATTGCTTCATCATTGTACCAATTGGTGTGTCTAAATTCAATAGCTAGCGGAATTTCCTTTGGCCAATTTTCCACAAAACTTATGACGCGATCAAAATCTTTAGGCGCAAAATTACTATGCATTTGCAAAAACACAGTGCCCAGTTTTTCTTTTAAGTTTGAAGCATTGTACAAATAATTCTCAACAACCTCCTGTGTATCATTTAATCGTTTCCAATGGCTGATTTCTTGATTCAGTTTTGGGAAAAATTTGAATCCTTCAGGTGTTTTATCATACCAAGTAGAAAATTGTTTTGCAGGAAAAATTCTGTAAAACGTAGCATTCAATTCAATAGAATTGAATTGACTAGAATAATAACCCAATTCATCTTTTGTGCCTCTTGGGTAAAACCCCTTAAGGTCTGCCCTATTCCATTTAGCACATCCTACATAAATCTCTGGAATATTATCATCCTTTACCAAATTTAAAACCCGCTTTGTATCTGGGTGATCTTTTGGTAATGTAAAATCTATATCTTGAGGATTGTCAACGCTTCCGAATTTCATTTAAAATAATTTTTGAATAAAGATAAAAACTTAAATGTTAACAAACCGGTTAATAACTCGAATGGAATTGTTAATACTCATAGAATAATTTCGATAATTTTAAGTCCAAATCTACTTCTCATGGACTCTAGACAATCCCTTTTAAAAAGTATCAGACCAGAAATTTCAAATGTAACAATCTCTGAAAATATGAGTATTGACGAACGTTTTCAGAATATCGTGTTGCGACCAATTATTAAATTTCAAAATGATTTATTGCTAGCAGTCTTTAAAAATTACATCAAAAAACATAAGTCAGTTTTTTATGATTTATCTATTGAAAAACGGATAGATTATATTGAAAACGCTGTTCAAAAAGATATGAAACTGCGTAATTCTATGAAAGGAATGATTATCGGTTTGTTTACAGTTGAAGACTACGAGATTTACATCCAGAATTCTTCTGCACTCAACAAACGTATGATGAATATTGTAAAGCAACGCTTAATTAGCAATATTCAGCTGTTTGAAAAGCCTGAGGTTTTGGTGGCGGTTTAAATAGATTTACACTATTATGAATCTAATACCTTATTATAGAATTCTACAAAAGAATCCGAAAACTTAGTTTCTACGGAATTCAAATAAACTTTTCCTGTTTCATTATGTATATAAAATACTCCATCAATATCATTTGAAAAAAACTCAACAAAACCACTCTTTAAATTATCATTATTAGCATTCATCCAATGCAAACCATTACATGGAATTAAATCTGGAACTTCGTAAATGGAATATATTTCATCACCAAATATTTCTGCGTATCCAATTTCAATCAGAAACCTCCTGTATTGTACAGGCAATTTAATACCCAGAGACTTCTCTAATTTTAGAATTAAACTTTCATCTATTCCTTCTCCCAGATTATCTGTTGAATGTTCTATTAATCTCTCAAACATTTCGAAATACTTATCATATTAATCAATCAAAGAAACCCCATTCAAATCCGTAGTTAAAACATCACTCATATAATCAAAAAATGGGCGGATAGCTTTAAAGGCGTTATCTATTTCATTTAAAAAGTTAGCATCTAAAACCTCTTTATCGGTATATTTTTTGGTAAAAATGTATTGCTTTTTCTTAATTAAGTCAATCGCCTGATGTTCTTTACTGAAACCTTTCGGCGCGGTTTTTACTTCATCACCTACGAAAGAATCACCCCAAACGGAATTAAATTTTTTATTTGCTAGAATATCTCGAATTTCAGAATCATCCATTTCAAACTCTTTCCGAATTCTCAATAAATCTGCTGGCGCTGGTTCCCAAAATCCTGTAGCAATAAAACTTTCGTTATTGGGCTGAATATGTAAATAATAACCACCTCTTAACCGCGGTTTTGTTCTGTGAAACGAACCTCCAAAATGCGTCTTATAGGGTAACTTGTTTTTCGAAAAACGTACGTCGCGATAAATTCTAAAAATCTTTAGTTTATCAATCTCATCGTGTTTATTTAAGTTTTCAAGAATGGCATTGTAAAACTGCTTCACTTCAGCTTCAATTGCTTTAAACTCCGGTTTGTTTTCATTAAACCAATCACGATTGTTATTCTTTTCTAATTTTTTAAAAAATGTGAATACGGACTTTGGTATGGTAACACTCATGATTTCTATCTGGATTAATATTGTTCTAAAATACAAAAAGTAGGCTATTGTTTGAGTGATTTGTAGATGTAAACCTAATTTAAAGTTAGCTCTGACTAAAGCAAACTTGCCCGCGTGAGGGATTGCAGAGGAAAGCCCACAGGATTTGTGACGAAGGAACAAAACCGAGGACTTGTAACGGAAAGCGCGACCCCGACCAAAGAAGGGGGCACGCCCAAAAAATCCTTAATTGATTAAAATACAAAAAGTCCCGAACTGCTCGGGACTTTTATAGTTATCTTAACACGAAACAGCTATTACATAGCATCTTTCTTTTCGTTATACTTCATGGTTTTGATACTTTCAGAATCATCATCATAGTATTCTACAATAAAACTTCCATCCTTATCAAAGTACCCAATACCGTTATAAGTTTCACCTTTTACGATGTAGCTTCCTGGACTATGTGTATTCCACGCAGTTCCAATTTCTACAAATTCGTTTTGATTATCACTTAGCGCCATCATAAATCCAGACTCATTTGGGCTAAACTTATAATCTTTATCTGCACTAATGTAAAAGGTTTCTGAAGTTAATATATCATACGCCTTATCAGCATCATTATCAATCATTACAGTTTTAGTAACTTTTTTATCGGCAGGAACTCTTGCTTGGTTTACCTTGTTTGCATCGTCTGCATCTAATTTTACAGTTGATGTTTCTTTAGTAACAACCTTTATTTTTCCTTCCTTGGTTTTGTCACCATCGTTATACTTTACTTCTTTTACTTTTGTTTCTTTTATTACTTCTGTTGGCTTCTCTTGTGCCATTGCTGTACTACAAATTAATAGCGCAGCCATTGTATATACTAATTTTTTCATTTTTTTAATTTTAAAGATTAATACTTCATTTTCATTTGAAAACTAATAGACTATTTGTCCTTTTTAGCTTCTTCTTTTACTTCTTTTATTTCATCTTCAACATCTTCTAACGCATCTTGCACATCATCAGATAGTTCTTCAGAGCTTTCTTTAACATCAGCTTTAACTTCATTTATAGCCTCTTCAATCTTGTCTTCAGGTGTTTTTTTCTCTTCTCTACAACTTGTAAAAGCTATTGTACTTGTTATAAGTAATGCTAAAATTATTTTTATGGTTTTCATTCTATCTATCTTTAATTTGGTTAAACTTCATTTACAGGAACCTTCTCCTATAGTTCATCTTCAACTTCATCAGCAGCGTCTTCCACTGCATCTCCAACTTCTTCAACAGCTTCTTCTGCTTTGTTTTCTTCTCTACAGCTTGTAAATACTGTCGACATTGTAAATAGTAAGGCTAATGCTAATATGATTTTTTTCATTTTGTTTTTGATTTTTTAGTGTTAGTAATTGTTTTTTATTTTTTTAATAATCCCTTTAATAAAGAGAGTACAAATAGTACAATGAATATGTAGAAACATATTTTTGCAATTCCTGCAGATGCTCCTGCAATACCACCAAAGCCTAATACTCCAGCTATTAATGCGATTATTACAAACGTTATCGTCCAGCGTAACATAATTTTAAGTTTTAAAGTTTAACTTAATGATTTATCAGATTTGATAAACCTACTCTAGTTATTAGAGAATTGGTTGTCTAAAACAGCGTCATCAAAAGACAACTTATTATTAAATTCCAGTGTTCTAATTGGGAACGGAATATTAATTCCTGCTTTATCGTAGGCTTTCTTAATTTCAATAATAGCCTTAGTTTTTGCTCTTAATTTTTCTAGCATACTTTCGGCATCTATCCAAAATCTGCATAAGTAGTTTATAGAGCTATCACCAAATTCAGTATAATAAAACTCTACATCGTCAGGACTTTCCACCTGATCAAACGTATTGGCAATAACATTTTTGGTTAATTGCTGTACTTCTTCCAAATCAGACTCATAGCCTACGCCACATTCTAAAAACACACGCATTCTCGTAGTGAGCGAATAGTTTTTAAGCGGATTTTCAAGAATCATTTTATTTGGAATCACAACAATATTATTGTCCGCTTCCTTTAAAACAAACTCTTTTAGATTAACATCTATTACCTCTCCAGAATACCCATTGGTTTCTACCCAATTTCCTAATTGAATGCGTTTTCTAAAAGATATAACAACGCCTGCAAATGTATTTGAAAGTGTACCCTGAAGTGCCAAACCAATAGCTAAACCTGCGACACCTGCACCCGCAAGAAGCGAGGTTAACATTTTACTTAGGTTTAAAATTCCTAAGGCTAAAAACAGTCCAGCAACTACTACGACTACCGCTGAAATTTTTGCTATAATATTAGCTATAGATTTTTGGTCAACTTGCTTCTGCACCAATTTTAAAACAAATTTTCTGGTATAGCGCGCAACAAAGTAAGATGCAGCCATCACTATTATTGCTAGAATTAAATTTGGGATGTTTTGTATAATTGCACTTAACCATCCTTGAAGTTTATCAACTAAGTCGCTAAATGCAGTGGACATTGTATTTTCCATTTTCATTAAATTTTAAAGATTAATAATTGTTTTCTTGCTAATCGGTATAACCTTTAAGCCTCAACAACACTATCTTTTAAATTCTCTGAAGTTTTCTTGCTCCAAGCATTCAACATCCAACTTGTTTTTTCAAGTTCTCTAATGTATGCTCCCATCAAGTCGATGGTTCCTTCATCTGAAATTGCTTCAGCCTTCTCAATCACCTTACTCATTTGCGCTAACAATAACTTGTGATCGTTTAAAGTATCCAATACCATATCCTGATCCTCTTTTAAGGGCGCTTCCTCAAGTATAGCAGAGGTTTTTAAATAGTCCTCCAACTTGCTCATTGGGTGAAAACGTAAGGTTAAAATACGTTCAGCAATTTCATCAATTTTTACTTTAGCATCATTGTACATTTCTTCAAACTTCTCATGCAAGTCGAAAAAATTCTTCCCGATAATGTTCCAATGTTTGCTTCTTAATTTTTGGTAATACAAGTGGTAGTCAGCTAATAAAACATTCAATTCAACTACCACTGGCATTAATTCTTCTTCATTCATGTTTAAATAGCTCATAATATTTTTTAATGTTTTTTAAATTAAACTCACTATCAATATATAGGCGATAGCAGTTTTGTCAAGCGCTTTAACAGGCTTTAACCCTTTGAGCGTTTTATTAACATAATTTTAAGTTAAAAGATTAAGAAATTGTTAAAGGATTTTAAGAAAATACAGGTTTTGCTTTAGGGCGCTACCCACAAGGGGTCGGGCTTTCGGCAGTCGCTCCCTCCTTCGTCGGGGCGCTTCAACAAATGCCTCAATCCCTAGCGCGAAGCCCCACATGACCTCCCAAAGGGGAGGAACGCCACGCTTCTACTTAAACTCTATAGAATTCAAAATTAACCCAGAAGCAGGTGCGATATAATCCATCTTCACTTTACTATCAGGAACAAAACTATCCTCAATATCCTTTAGAGTTAATTTTCCTTTACCTAAATCAATTAAAGTACCCATCATTAAACGAATTTGATTTCGCATAAAGCCCTTGCCTTTTACTCTCAACAAATACGTCTTTTCGGGAAAATAGTTAGCGGTATACACATTATTTTCAACCAATTCGCATTGCAATATTTCTCTCGTATAAACCCCATTTTCAGTAGGCTTATAACAGTAAGACCATAAAAAATGTTCGCCTTCAAAAAGTTTAGCGCCTTGTTTCATAATGTCGATATCCAAATCATCTAAAATAGTCGTCATTATTGGGGCGCAAAACGGATGGCATTTTTCCCCATATGTAAATAGATACAAGTACTCCTTTATTTTAGAATGTTGGATAATGTTAAATTTTGCATCAACTTCTTTGATGCTTAAAGCGCGAATATCTTGTGGTAAATTATAATTAAACAGTGCTAAAAATACACCTTCATCTTCCAACGGCTCTCGTAGGAATAATTCAAAAGCGGCATGCTCCGCAGAAACCATAGCGTCTGTTCTACCAGAAGTTAGCGTTTTAAAGTATTTGCCCTCCATAATGTAATTGAGGGTGCGATCTACCATTAAATGTAATGTTTTAACATTGGGTTGTTTTTGCCAACCATGAAAACGGTAGCCTAAATACTGAATATGTATAACGTAAAAGTACTTTTTCATCTTAATTCAAAAGAAATCGGAAAGTAGTTTATTTATCTATTGTGACAAAAAATTTATAACTTGTAATACAATTTACTAACTAAAAACTTTAAAATTATGTCGAATTCTACATCAAACAAACCTCCTATTTGGTTTTGGATTGTTAGTGTTATTGCCCTAATTTGGAACGGTATGGGAGTCTATCACTATTTGATACAAGCATATGATACTGAAAGTTATCGTGCTATGTATACTCAAGAACAACTTGAAATTGTTGCAAATATGCCAGCGTGGATAACTGCCGCTTTTGCTATTTCGGTTTTTGGTGGTGCCTTAGCTGCAATTGGATTATTGCTTAGAAAATCATGGTCGGTTAAATTATGGTATGTATCGTTATTAGCAGTAATTGTGCAAATGGGATATGTTTTAATAAATGGTTATGCATCTAGTATTGGAATGACAATAATGATTATTGTATTGGCTTTCTTTTTTGTTTGGTTTGCAAGAAAATCTGAGGCTAATGGTTGGTTATCCTGAGGAAGAAGTACTTATAATTGAAATAAAAAAAGCATTAGAAAATCTAATGCTTTTTTTATTATTTATGCCTTCCTTTAAGTTCTTCTTCTATATCCTTTAAAGTAAACCCTTTTGCTTGTAACAGCATCAGATAATGAAATAATAAATCTGCCGATTCATACAAGAACAGCTCATCATTATTATCCATTGCTTCAATAACAGTTTCCACTGCTTCTTCACCTACTTTTTGGGCGACCTTATTTATACCTTTTGAAAACAAACTCGCCACATAAGATTTAGCAGTATCTTTATTGGCAACACGTTCTGCAATAACATCTTCTAAAGTTGAAAAGAATCCATAAGTCGATGTGTTTTCTTCTTTCCAGCAGGTATCAGTTCCTGTATGGCATGTTGGCCCCACAGGATTTACGGTAACTAACAAGGTATCATTATCACAATCATTTTTAATATCAACAAGGTTTAAAAAATTACCACTTTCCTCACCTTTAGTCCATAAACGCTGTTTACTTCTGCTAAAGAAGGTTACTTTTTTTGTTTTTAAAGTTTTTTGATAAGCTTCCTCATTCATGTAACCCAACATAAGCACATTTTTTGTTGTAATATCTTGAATGATTGCTGGGACTAATCCTTTATCGTCGTATTTTATCGTCATCTTATTTCTTATTAAGATAGTTTATATAGTTATTTAACAGCCCCTTTATCTGTTCCGCCGCTACTGGGTTTGCAGAATGTACTTTAAACTTAAGATTACTCAAGTCTAGACCTGATTCATATACTAACCATTTCGCTGCAGCGTAACCATCAGGAGCTAAATTATTAGTATCATCAAGCCCTAAATCATTATCAAAACTAATAAAATCAGGTAGTCCGTTTTTTTGAATGTATTCAATAAAAGCATCATAGGTTCTAACGATATGAAATTCACTCTCCATCGACTTATCATAAATCATTTCTATTTCTCTAACATCATCTAGAAATAGCTTTTTCATAATCGTACTTCTATATTATGTTCTTTCAATTCTTTTTTCAACTCAGGAATTGGAATTTCCCCAAAGTGAAATACACTTGCTGCTAGAGCTGCATCCGATTTCCCTTCTTTAAATGTATCCACAAAGTGTTGCACATTTCCGGCTCCACCTGATGCTATAATAGGGATATTTAATTGTTCTGATAACGTAGCCAATGCTTTGTTAGCAAAACCACTTTTTGTACCGTCATGGTTCATGGATGTGAATAATATTTCGCCAGCACCTCGTTCTTCAACTTCTTTTGCCCATTCAAAAAGTTTAATATCAGTAGGGATTGTGCCTCCAGCAAGATGTACAAACCAATCATCATCTATTTTTTTTGCGTCTATAGCAACAACTACACATTGACTTCCAAATTTATCAGCCAATTCATTTACCAATTCCGGTCGTTTTACTGCCGAAGAATTAATAGAAACTTTATCTGCACCGTTTTTTAATAACGCGTCTACGTGTTCTACCGAAGAAATACCACCGCCTACAGTAAATGGAATGTTTACTTGTTCTGCAACGTGTAAAACCATTTCTAATGTTGTAGCTCGGGCTTCTAAGGTAGCAGTAATGTCTAAGAATACTAATTCGTCAGCTCCTTGATCAGCATATTGTTTTGCCAACGCAACAGGATCTCCGGCATCACGTAAATCCACAAAATTTACACCTTTTACAGTACGTCCGTTTTTAATATCTAAACAAGGTATGATTCTCTTTGTTAGCATTACACAAATTTTTCAAGTTGATACAAGCTTATTCTATTTTCGTAGATTGCTTTTCCAATAATTACGCCTTCGCAACCTAACTCAATAAGTTTTGGTAATTCATCTATATGTGAGATTCCTCCAGAAGCAATCAACTTAATAGATTGTCCGCTACTGCTATTTGAGCAATCAGATATAATTTCCTTGTATAAATCAAAAGATGGGCCTTCCAGCATGCCGTCCTTTGAAATATCCGTACAAATTACATACTGTATACCTTTCTTTTGATAGCCCTTAATAAACGGAATAACCTCTTCATTGCTATCTTCTTGCCAACCACTAATTGCAATTTTTCCAGCATTACTATCTGCTCCTAAAATAATTTTTTCACTTCCATATTTAGAAACCCATCCTTCAAACGTATTAGGATCTTTTACCGCAATACTTCCACCTGTAATTTGTCTCGCACCAGAGTTAAACGCAATATGCAAATCTTCATCTGCTTTTAAACCGCCCCCAAAATCAATTTTCAATTTTGTTTTTGTAGCAATTTGTTCTAGCACCTTATAATTTACAATGTGTTTTGCTTTTGCGCCATCTAAATCCACCAAATGCAAGTATTCGATACCTGAAGCCTCAAACATTTTGGCCACTTCTAGTGGGTTTTCATTATATACTTTTTTAGTATCGTAATCCCCTTTTGTTAAGCGAACACATTTTCCCTCTATAATATCTATGGCTGGTATAATTCTCATTTTATAACTCTAAAAAATTCTGTAAAATTTTAGCTCCTGCTGTACTACTCTTTTCAGGGTGAAACTGTGTCCCATAAAAGTTTTCATGTTGCAATGCCGATGCATAGTTAATACCATAATCTGTTTTTGCAATGGTTTCATCACAATGTTCAGCATAAAAACTGTGTACCAAATACATATACTCGTTTTCTTTGATACCTCTAAATAAATCTGACTTCAAATCTTTAATTACGTTCCATCCCATTTGTGGCACTTTTACATCATCAGAAAAACGTTTTACATCAGTTTGAAAAATACCAATCCCTTTTGTATTTCCTTCTTCTGTGGATTTACACATCAATTGCATACCTAAACAAATTCCTAAAACAGGCTGCTTAAGTTTTGGAATTAAGGTATCTAAACCACTTTCGCGAAGCATGTTCATTGCAGAACTAGCTTCTCCAACACCAGGGAAAATAATTTTATCAGCTGATTTGATTTCTTCTGGATCGTTTGATAAAATAGCATCAACCCCTAAGCGTTTAAATGCAAACTGAATACTTTTTATATTTCCTGCGCCGTAATTTATTATAACTAATTTCATTTCTTCTAGATACAATTTCTCATCCTTCGAAATTACTCGAAGTGACAAATAAATTTAAAGCATTCCTTTTGTTGATGGTAAAATCATTTTTTCAATATCACGCTTTACCGCCATTTTAATTGCTTTTGCAAAAGCTTTAAAAATAGCTTCAATTTTATGATGTTCGTTGGTACCTTCTGCTTTTATATTCAAATTACATTTTGCACCATCTGTAAAAGATTTGAAAAAATGATAAAACATTTCTGTTGGCATTTTACCAATCATTTCTCGCTTAAATTCTGCTTCCCAAACTAACCAATTTCTACCACCAAAATCAATAGCGGCTTGAGCATAACAATCATCCATAGGGAGACAAAAACCATAGCGTTCAATTCCTAGTTTATTCCCTAAGGTTTTATTAAATAATTCCCCCAGAGCAATAGCAGTATCCTCTATAGTATGATGCTCGTCTACTTCTAAATCGCCATCCACTTTAATGTTCAAATCTAACTGACCATGACGTGCAATTTGGTCTAACATATGATCAAAAAAAGCAAGACCAGTGTCTATTTTACTTTTCCCAGTACCATCAAGATTTAGTTGAATGGCAATTTTAGTTTCATTGGTGTTTCTTATTAACCCACCTGAACGCTCATCGGCTTTTAAAAATGCATAAATCTCTGCCCAATCTGTAGTTGTTAATGCGATATAATCTAAAATGTCCTGTTTGTCACTTTCAATTTCATCAGAACCTAATTCTGGATCTTCAGATAAATAAATACCTTTTGCTCCTAAGTTTTTCGCTAATTCCATATCAGTAATTCTATCACCTAAAACAAAGGAGTTTTCTAAATCATATTCTTCAGAAAAATATTGAGTCAATAACCCTGTTCTTGGTTTACGGGTTTCAGCATTTTCATGCGGAAACGTTCTGTCAATATGAACATCTGCAAAAGCAACACCCTCTTTAGCAAAAGCATTAATAATTTTGTTTTGAGCTGGCCAAAAAGTGCCTTCCGGAAAACTATCAGTACCTAAACCGTCTTGATTAGTCACCATAACTAATTCATAATCCAACTCATTGGCAATTTTTGCCATATATTGAAACACTTTGGGATAGAACTCCAATTTCTCCAAACTATCTAATTGATAATCAACTGGTGGCTCTAATACCAATGTGCCATCTCTATCTATAAAAAGTACTTTTTTCATTATATTGAATTTAAAGTATCTATTAATATTTTATTTTCCTCAGGAGTTCCAATTGTAAAGCGCAAACAGTTTTCACATCCTGGTTGGGTAGTTCTGTTTCTAATTACAATACCTTTTTCAATTAACTGGTTGTAACGCTTTGTGGCATCATCAACTTTTGCCAGAACAAAATTTGCATCTGATGGGTAAATTTTTGAAATATAGTTTACACGCTCCAAATTATTCACTAAAACGGCTCTCTCTTCTAAAATATTTGACACTTGCTGTTTTGTCAACTCGCTTTTTTCTAATTGAGAAATCGCTTTTTGTTGCGTTAATTCATTGACATTATAAGGAGGCTTAATACGATTTAAAACTGAAATGATTTCCTCTGAAGCATAACATATACCTAACCTTATTCCCGCCATTCCGTAAGCTTTTGACAAGGTTTGTGTAACAATTATATTTGGAAAATCTTCCAAACGACTTGCCCAACTTTCTTCATTTGAAAAATCGATATAGGCTTCATCAATAACAACAATACCTTTGAACTCCTTAATTAATCTTTCAATTGATCTAGCCTCAAAACTATTACCAGTTGGGTTATTTGGTGAACAAAGAAAAAGTAATTTCGAATTTGAATCTGCTATTCTAAGAATTTCATCAATTTTAGGCTGAAAATTAGCGTCCAATTGAACACTTTTTATAGTTATAGCATTAATATTAGCTAGTACACTGTACATCCCATAAGTTGGTGGTAACGTAATAATATTATCTTGATTTGGCTCGCAAAAAGCACGATAAATCAAGTCTAAAACTTCATCACTACCATTTCCTAAAAGAATATTTTTCTGTGGAATACCTTTTATTTCTGAAAGCAAAGATTTCACGGTACGCTGTTGAGGGTCTGGATAACGATTTACACCATTTTCAAACGGATTTTCATTCGCATCCAAAAATACCATGTCATCACTATTACCTTGGTATTCATCTCTTGCCGATGAATACGGTTTTAGTGCCTTAACGGTTGGTCTTATTAAATCTTGAATGTTCATTATTGCAAATCCTTTAATCGAATACTCACAGCATTTTTGTGCGCTTGTAAACCTTCTGCCTCTGCCATTAATTCAATGGTTTCGCCTATATTCAAAAGGCCTTCTTTTGATATTTTTTGAAACGTCATACTCTTCATAAAGCTATCCAAATTAACACCTGAATATGCTTTAGAAAACCCATTAGTTGGTAAAGTATGATTGGTGCCAGAAGCATAATCTCCTGCACTTTCAGGTGTGTAATCGCCTATAAACACTGATCCTGCATTACTTATACCATCAATATATAGATCTTCGTTCTTACTACAAATAATAAAATGCTCAGGACCATATTCATCAATTAATTCTAAAGCCAAGTCATCATTTTCAACATAAATTAACTTTGAATTCGCTATAGCTTTTTCGGCAATAGCTTTTCGAGGTAAAACATCAAGTTGTATTTCAACTTCTTTTGAAACAGCATTAATCAACTCATTTGAAGTTGTTACCAAAATAACTTGACTATCCGTACCATGTTCTGCTTGACTCAATAAATCTGAGGCAATATACGACGCATTAGCTGTTTCATCTGCAACAACCAACAATTCACTTGGTCCAGCAGGCATATCAATAGCAACGCCGTATTTTGTAGCTAGTTGTTTTGCAACAGTTACAAACTGATTCCCAGGTCCGAAAATTTTATACACCTTCGGAATACTTTCTGTTCCAAACGTTAATCCAGCAATGGCTTGAATCCCACCAACTTTTATAATTTTAGTAACACCACACAATTGCGCTGCAAATAAAATTTCTGGCGCTAATTTACCTTGTTTATTTGGTGGCGAACATAAAACAATCTCTTTACATCCTGCTATTTGAGCAGGAACTGCTAACATTAAAACTGTTGAAAACAAAGGTGCTGTTCCTCCTGGAATATACAAACCAACTTTTTGAATTGGTCTTTTTTCTTGCCAGCATTGTACACCATTAGTTGTTTCTACATCAACTTTTGAAGTTTTTTGTGCTTTGTGAAATACTTCAATATTTGATTTTGCTTGTTTTATTGCATTTTTAAGATTTTCAGGAACCAGTTTTAAAGACGTTTCAATTTCTTCAGCATTAACAACGTTTGATTCTAAAGAAACGCCATCAAATTTACTCGTATATCTTTCAATGGCTTCATCTCCGTTTTTGGAAACATCAAGAAATATTTCATTTACAGTCCCCTCAATATCACTCACAGTCTGTGTTGGTCTAGATAATATTTCAGACCACTTATTTCTCTCGGGATTTTTAATTACTTGCATAACACTTAAATTAAAGCACCATTTTTTCAATAGGACAAACTAAAATACCCTGAGCGCCTTTGGCTTTTAATTCGTCTATTACTTCCCAAAATTCATTCTTACTAATTACAGAGTGCACTGAGCTCCAACCTTCTTCGGCTAAAGGCAATACCGTTGGACTTTTCATTCCTGGTAATACATCAATAATATCTTGTACTTTATCATTAGGCGCATTAAGTAATACGTATTTAGAATTTCTTCCTTTTAAAACCGATTGAATTCTAAACTGAATGGTCTCTAAAATGGCTTGTCTTTCTGCATTAAGTGTTGGAGACACCGCTAAAACCGCTTCAGATTTTAAAATGGTATCAACTTCTTTTAAGTTATTCTTAAACAAGGTACTTCCACTAGAAACAATATCACAAATAGCATCAGCCAACCCAATATTTGGTGCTATTTCCACAGAACCGTTTATAATGTGAAGATTTGCATTTACACCATTTTTATCCAAATACATTTGCACTGTATTTGGGTACGATGTTGCAATACGCTTTCCTTCTAAATCTTTTATACTATTATAATCATCAGCTTTTGGCACTGCAATACACACGCGACATGAAGAAAAACCAAGCTTTTCAACAATGCCAATTCCTTCACCTTTTTCTATTAAAACATTTTCACCTATTATAGCAGCATCTACCACGCCATCTTTTAGATACTGAGGAATATCGCCATTTCTTAGATAGAATACTTCAACAGGAAAACCTTTAGCCGAAGCCTTTAATTGGTCTTTACCATTATCTATAGATATACCAATGTCTTTTAATAATCTCATCGAGTCTTCGTTTAAGCGACCCGATTTCTGTACTGCAATTCTTAATTTACTCATTTTTTTATTTTTCTGAGTTTGAAACTACCAAGCTGAACTAAAAATTAAAAAACCCGCTTGATAAGTCTCAAACGGGTTTAAAATATATGTTGATATTACTCAATACATTTTTACTTCGCCTGAGAGCAAATGCAAAAATGATGATGTGTTTGAGTAATGTTCATTTCTATTATTTGATGCAAATATCAAAAAATTATGTTTAATACTCCAAATTATAGATAGAAAATTTAAAACTATTAGATATTACTTAAATTCAGGCAAGGATTCTTGCTTAAAATTCAAGATAACCCATTATACCTTGAAATATCTAATTTATTGATTTCCTAAAATAATTGGCAACCCGCTATCTCCTGAGCCAATAACAATAACTTTACTATTTGGAGATTCAGCTAATTTCATAGTGGCCTCAATACCTTTATCTTGAAGGATTTTATCTGTTAAAGATGCACTTAAAATTTTATTTGATTTTGCTTTACCCTCAGCTTCAATAATTTGCTTTTGTGCTTCTTTTTCAGCAGTTACTAATCTAAATTCATATTCTAAAGACTCTTGCTCTTGACGCAATTTACGCTCAATAGCATCCTTTATAGTATTAGGTAAAGTAACATCACGCACTAAAACTTCATTTAATTGCACATACTGCTTTTCAAGTATCTTTTTGGTTTCTTCAAAAATTTCATCTTGAATAGCATCACGTTTACTAGAGTATAATTGCTCTGGCGTATAACGCCCAACAACACTTCTTGCTGCACTTCGAATTGATGGCATAATTACACGTTGCAAATAATTTTGACCAAGAGATTGATGTAGATTACCTAAATCACTATAAACAGGCTCATACCAAGCAGATGCATCAATTTGAATTTCTAATCCGTTAGAAGATAATACTTTCATTTTCTCGAAAAGCTCTTGCTGACGTACTTCGTAAATGTAAACTTTATTCCAAGGTGCAACTATATGAAACCCTTCTCCCATTGGTGGTTCATCAGTTACTACACCCTCTCCAAAAGTTTTAAAAAGTACTCCTGCTTCACCTGAACCAATTGTCACAGCTGATTTAGCTAGTAGTACGAATAATATAATTACCACAATAATTATTGGTAATGCGACTTTAGGTAATTTTTCCATTGTATTTATTTTAAATTAATCCGTTATATTTTCTTAAAAACCATTCGGCGGATAGCGTAAAAACTATAAATCCTAACAGGTATTTCCAGTCTATCAAAGGTACGGTATTTTTATTGCTTTTTTGGATGGGTTTATAGCTTTCATTTGATGACAACTCAGCAATCAACTCGTCTAAATTATCCATAAAAAAGGATTCTCCTGAAGTGTTAGTAGCTAATTGTCGTAGTCTTGTTACATCAGCATTTAAAAATTGTTGTTCAATATTATATTCTAGAACTTCAAAGCTTCCAGATTTAGATATGTTTTCTGTTTTTAAACGCACTGTAAAATTATAACTTGAAGGATCTAATCCGCTTAAATCCACTTGATAATTGTTATTCTTTAATACAAATGGTAACACTTGCTTTTCTTTTGAAAGTGTATTTTCAAGAATTATCTCTAAAGATTGTCGCGCATCAAATTGATAGTTTTTATCAAAAGATTGAGCCTTAATCACGATGTTGTTGCTTCCTGTGTAGAACGATTCATAATCTACAGTTAGTCTACTTTTTCTTTTACTTGAGGCTAAATATTGAACCAATTTCCCTATATAATTGTCAAAAGGATTAAATGATTCGGCATTTAAAAAACTCTGCGCTCTCCATTGCCATATGTTTTCACCAAATAATACACCTTCTCGCCTACTGCTAGCTTCTAAGGTTGCCAATAAAGGTTCATTTTTATCAATTCCCAAAACTGTTTTTCCAAGCAACGTTTCAAATGGTACATTAAAAGATACATCTCCAAATGGTCCTTTTAGAGGTGGAAATGATTCTACATTTATACCTTCAACCAAAAAAGGTGCATAATTTAGATTCGATGTTACTTGAAAATCCTCATTTTGTCCTGTTGTTTTTATATTGAAAAATTTGGCTTTTTCATTTATAATGTTAAGCGATGTTTTTGTGCCCACAACAGTCAATTTATTTTTGTTTTCACTTTCTAGTGTTTCATACAGTCTTTTAAATCTGTTTGACGGTTGATACAATATAAACAATTGATAATCATTTGCTTTATCTAATATTTCATAAGGGTTAAGAATCTCTACAGAGCGTTGTTCGTTACTCTCAATACTTTTTTTAATTGCTCCCAAATCTGGATGCGGAAAATCACTAACCAAAGCAATTTTTGTCTTTTGATCTATAACCTCTACGGCAAAGTTTTTTGCGTTGTTTATTATATTCTTTTCATTTTCAAGTCGTTCAACTTTCGCTCTGTAACTCTTTGTCCCAACACTATTGGCAGGAAGCGTAAGATTTACAACTTTAGAATTATCGTCTTTTGAAAAATCAATAACTTTAGAATATAAAGTTCTGTTTCCTTGATTAATAGTGAAAGTAGAGCGAATTGGAGCATTACCTTGATACACTAAGATAGCTTCAATTGGAAATCTGTTTTTCAAAAAAGCATATTTATTTACATTTAACTGTTGAATTTTTACATCAGTATAGGTTACCGTATCACCCAGAATAAGAGGATAAATAGCTTGAGAATATTTATTTGATACAGCATAATCGTTACCAAAGGTTTGATTTCCGTCTGATATCAAAACTATTGGTGCAACTTCATTTTTATAAATATCCGAAATTTGCCTTAGCACCCTATCGATATTGCTCGACTTTGATTTAAAATCAATACTATCTGATTTTTGAATGTCTTCGTCAAAAGTAAATACTTCAATTTCAAATCTTTTATTTAGTTCTGCGTGTTGTTTCAGCGTATTCAAAGCTTTCAAAGCATTTTCGTTTTGCTTCAAATGTGCTATAGAGTTAGAATTATCTACTGCAAGAATGAGACTTGGTTTTTCAGTGTAAACTTTTACTTGATTGAATTTAGGGTTTATTAATAAGAGTAGAATTGCAAATACAGACAGAAAACGTAAAAAAGTAAAAACTAAAGATAAATTCCCTTTATGCTTCGACTTGTATTTATACTGAAAAAGCGCTACGAGTAGCGCTATAATTCCAGACAATATAATGTATAAAAGAGTTTCTGAACTCATTAATAAATATCTATATAATTGATGAGATTCCCTCTTTCAAGGGAATGACAAATGTGTTTAAGTTAGCATTCCTCCATCTACGTTTAACGTTTGCCCCGTAATATAAGCACTTAAATCACTAGCTAAAAACACACAGGCATTCGCTACATCTTCAGGTGAACCTCCTCGTTTTAATGGAATACCTGCTCTCCAACCTTTTACAACTTCCTCATCAAGTTTGGCAGTCATTTCTGTTTCTATAAACCCTGGAGCAATTACATTACTTCTAATATTTCGAGAACCTAATTCTAGTGCAACCGACTTTGAAAATCCTATAATACCTGCTTTAGAAGCTGCATAATTAGTTTGACCTGCATTACCTTTTACACCAACTACAGAACTCATGTTAATTATTGAGCCTTTACGTTGTTTTAGCATGGTGCGTTGTACAGCTTTGGTCATATTAAAAACAGATTTCAAGTTAACTTCAATTACTTTATCAAAATCTTCTTCACTAATTCGCATTAGCAAATTATCTTTGGTAATACCAGCATTGTTTACCAAAATATCTATACTTCCAAAGTCATTCACAACATCTTCAGCTAATTTTTGAGCTTCATCAAAACTTGCCGCATTACTTTGATAGCCTTTGGCGTTAACGCCATCTGCTTTCAATTCTTTTTCAAGTTCATTTGCTGCTTCAACTGAAGAACTGTATGTAAATGCCACGTTAGCTCCTTGTTCTGCAAATACTTTTGCTATTCCTCTACCAATTCCACGACTAGCGCCTGTGATAATTGCTGTTTTCCCTTCTAATAATTTCATCAGTATAGTTAGTTTATGTTTTTTACGCGTTTATTCAAATATAACAAATACAGTCTGCTTCAAATAAAAAAACCTCACAATATTTGCAAGGTTTTAACAATTCGAATACCATTTCTATGCCATTACTTCGGCAACTTTTTTACCTATTTCTGCAGGTGAGTCTACAACATGGATTCCGCAAGCTCTCATAATCTTCTTTTTAGCTTGTGCTGTATCATCACTTCCTCCTACAATTGCACCAGCATGTCCCATGGTGCGTCCAGCTGGCGCTGTTTCTCCAGCAATAAAACCAACAATTGGTTTTTTACTTCCACTTTCTTTATACCAATTAGCTGCATCGGCTTCTAATTGCCCTCCAATTTCACCAATCATTACCACAGCTTCAGTTTCTGGGTCGTTAATCAACAATTCTACAGCTTCTTTTGTCGTTGTTCCAATAATTGGATCGCCACCTATACCAATAGCGGTTGTAATTCCTAAACCTTGTTTTACAACTTGATCAGCAGCCTCATAAGTTAGTGTTCCCGATTTTGAAACAATACCAACTTTACCTTTCTTGAAAACAAAACCAGGCATAATACCAACTTTAGCTTCACCGGGCGTTATTACTCCTGGGCAATTTGGTCCAATTAATCTAGCATCTTTATCCTTTATATAATCTGAAGCCTTAATCATATCAGCAACAGGAATACCTTCTGTAATAGTAATAATCACTTTAATTCCTGCATCAGCAGCTTCCATAATGGCATCCGCAGCAAATGCTGGCGGTACAAAAATAATAGTGGTATCTGCTCCTACTTTTTCTACTGCTTCTTCAACTGTATTAAAAACAGGTTTATCTAAATGGGTTTGTCCTCCTTTTCCTGGGGTAACACCTCCAACAACATTGGTACCATACTCAATCATTTGTTCAGCATGAAATGTACCTTCACTACCTGTAAAACCTTGAACAATTATTTTTGAATCTTTATTTACTAAAACACTCATAAGTGATGATTTTTCGTTTTTATTTAAAGTGAAGCAAAAGTAATTTATTAAAGGTAAAATTTAAAGCAAAACACTACAATAATTTAAATGTACTTTAAATATTAACCTTTCTTTTGGTTCCTGAGTTCTTTTAATATTTCTGGAATCTTTCTAACGTAAGCCATTTCTTTGAATTTTTCTCTCGCTTCTGATGCAGGTGAACCAAAATAGGTTTTGTTTTCGTCAGTAGAATGCCCTAATCCAGATTGAGCATATAATTCTGTTCCCTTAGCTATAGTAATACCACTTTTAACTCCTACCTGCCCCCAAATTGTTACATTATCTTCAACTATCACACATCCCGCAATACCTGTTTGTGAGGCTATTAGACATTGCTTTCCTAAAACAGTATCATGTCCGATTTGAATTTGATTATCGAGTTTTGACCCCTCACCTATTCTTGTATCGGCAGTAACACCTCTATCAATAGTACATGCTGCTCCTATATCGACATTGTTTTCGATAACGACACGCCCTCCAGATTTTAGTCTATCATACCCTTCAGGTCGCTTTTTGTAATAAAAGGCATTTGCCCCTAAAACAGTTCCTGCATGTATTGTTACATTATCCCCTATAACTGTATCATCATAAATACTAACATTAGAATGTATGATGCAATTATTGCCAATAACAACATTGTTACCTATAAAACAATTAGGCTGAATTATTGTGTTTCTGCCAATTACTGCGGTATTAGAAACAGGAGTCTCAGAACCTTTAAAAGGCTTATAAATATTGGTAAGTTTATTAAAATCTCTAAATGGATCATCACTTATAAGCAATGCTTTTCCGTCGGGACATTCCACTTTTTTATTAATCAAAACAATGGTGGCAGCAGATTGCAGTGCTTTATCATAATACTTTGGATGATCTACAAAAACAATATCACCTGGTTCAACCACATGAATTTCATTCATTCCTAAAACCGGAAAATCGGCATCACCAACAAATTCACAATCTATTAATTGTGCTATTTCAGCTAGAGTGTGTGGTTTGTGAAATTTCATGTATTACAATTCTTTAAATGAGGCGTTGATATACTCAAAAGTGTTTTCGTATTTTTTTCTCCTGTCATTCATTGTCCAATTCATGAGCATATAAATATTTTCTTCACCTTCAACAAAACCTACAACATAGAAAAAATCTAATCCATCAATAACACCTTCCATTTTAAATTGTCTTGCGGGTAAGTTATTAATATCAACTAAGCCATAATCCTGAAATTTAATTTTATCAATAACTTCACGGAACATTTTTTTCTGCACATTCGTATAATTCTCTATAGGGGAAAGTTCGTCATCATATTCACCAAACTCTTTAAATCCAACAATAAACTCTTCCTTATTTTCCTCTATAACAACAGTATAGGTTTCTTTAAAGATATTAGCATATTCTAAAGATGCCTCGTCATGAAGACTAGGCATATTTTTCATGTACTTTGGAATGCTTACTTCAAAAAGACTGTCAATAGTAACGGTTGAAAAATTACTAGCAGATACTGATTCTGGTTGGTTTGATGCTGCCGATATACTTTCAGCTGCTTCTTTTATCTTTTCGATACAACTGGTAAAAGCAAAGAAAACGAAGATAATAAAAGCATATTTAAATATATGTTTCATTATTCTTTAACACGTTCTTTGTAAGTCCCCTTATCTGTTTCTATCTTAATTTTATCACCTTCGTTAATAAATAAAGGTACATTTACACTAGCCCCTGTTTCAACTGTTGCCGGCTTAGTTGCATTTGTAGCAGTATTTCCTTTAACACCTGGCTCTGTATGTGTAACTTCTAAAATTACACTTGCTGGCATCTCCACAGAAAGTGGCATGTTATCTTCAGAGTTAATGATTACCGTTACTATCTCACCTTCTTTCATTAAATCAGGCCTATCTAAAGCGGCCTCTAATAAACGAATTTGGGTATAGTCGGCTTCATTCATAAAATGATAAAATTCACCATCATTATATAAATATTGAAATTTATGGGTTTCAACACGTACATCGTCCAATTTATGTCCTGCAGAAAAGGTGTTATCTATAACTTTTCCATTGGTCACACTCTTTAATTTTGTTCTTACAAATGCTGGACCTTTTCCTGGTTTCACATGTAAAAACTCAATGATTTTATAAATATCATTGTTATATCTAATACATAATCCGTTTCGTATATCTGATGTTGTTGCCATTTATTTAATTTGATTTAAAATATCCTTTCATAATACCTCTATGTGAATTCTTTATAAACTGAAGTACCTCATCACGTTCTGGAGTTGCTTCCATTTCTGCTTCAATTATTTCTGAAGCCTGAGTATTGTTGTAGTTTTTCTGATACAATATTCTATATATATCTTGAATTTCCCTGATTTTTTCCGTGGTAAAACCTCTTCGCCTAAGTCCAACTGAATTGATTCCAACATAAGACAAGGGCTCTCTAGCAGCTTTTACATAAGGAGGTACATCTTTTCTAACTAAAGAACCTCCAGTTACAAAAGCATGATTTCCAACTGATACAAATTGATGAACAGCTGTCATACCCGCCAAAACCACATAATCACCAACATTAATATGTCCCGCTAGCGTACTATTATTTGAAAAAATACAATTGTTACCAACAATACAATCGTGTGCTATATGACAATAAGCCATAATTAAACAATTATCTCCAATAACTGTTTTCATTCTATCGGCTGTACCTCGATTGATAGTAACACATTCTCTAATAGTAACGTTATTACCAATTTCAACCGTTGTGTCCTCATCATTATACTTCAAATCTTGAGGAACAGCCGAAATTACAGAACCAGGAAAAATATTGCAATTCTTTCCAATACGAGCGCCTTCCATAATGGTTACGTTGCTTCCAATCCACGTGCCTTCTCCAATTACAACATTATTATTTATAGTTGTAAAAGGCTCAATCACCACATTTTTAGCGATTTTAGCGCCAGGATGTACATATGCTAAAGGTTGATTCATACTTATATTATTTTACTTTTGAAATTTGAGCCATAAGCTCTGCCTCAGCACATAATTTACCATTAGCATAAGCGTAACCCTGCATATGACAAATTCCTCTTCGTATTGGTGTGATTAAGGAACATTTGAATATTAATGTATCTCCCGGACTTACCTTTCTTTTGAATTTTACATTATCCATTTTCATGAAAAATGTTAGGTAATTTTCAGGATCAGGAACTGTACTTAAAACTAGAATTCCTCCTGTTTGGGCCATAGCTTCAACAATTAAAACACCCGGCATCACTGGTGCTCCTGGAAAGTGACCTTTAAAGAATTCCTCATTCATGGTAACGTTTTTCATCCCTACCACATGGTTCTCAGTAAGCTCAAACACTTTATCTAAAAGTAAAAATGGTTGACGATGTGGTAACATATTCATAATTTGAGTAACGTCCATTAAAGGCTCTTGATTCAAATCTATGTTAGGCACATTATTACGCCTTTCGTTTTTTATAATTTTAGATAACTTTTTGGCAAACTGGGTATTAACAAAATGCCCAGGTTTGTTTGCTATAACTTTACCTCGAATTCTTGTTCCAACCAAAGCTAAGTCACCAAGAACATCTAACAGCTTGTGTCTCGCAGCTTCATTGGGGTGATGTAAGGTTAAATTATCTAAAATGCCATTTGGTTTTACAGCTATATTATCCTTTTTAAATGCCGCACGAAGCTTTTCCATTGTTTCTGGTGATAATGGCTTATCAACGTAAACAATAGCATTGTTCAAATCACCACCTTTTATCAAACCATGTTCTAACAACATTTCAATCTCATGTAAAAAACTGAATGTTCTAGAGTTAGCAATTTCATCTTTAAAATCGGATATCTGATTTAAGGTTGCATTCTGTGTTCCTAAAACTTTTGTGCCAAAATCTACCATTGTAGTAATTTGATATTCTTTGGCTGGCATTACTAAAATTTCACTTCCACTTTCTTCATCTGTATAAGAAATAACATCAGATACAACAAATTCTTCCCTCGTAGCATCCAATTCAACTATACCCGCTTCTTCTATGGCTTCAATGAAAAATTTTGATGAACCGTCCATAATAGGCGGTTCAGATGCATTTAGTTCAATAATCGCATTGTCAACATCTAATCCTACCAATGCTGCAAGCACATGTTCTGAAGTTTGAATAACAACACCATTTTTTTCTAAACAAGTGCCTCTTTGTGTGTTAGTAACATAATTGGCATCTGCCTCAATAACAGGAGCTCCTTCCAAATCTACACGCTTGAAAGCTAATCCAAAATTAGCTGTTGTAGGCTTAAAAGTTAATGTTACATTTTTACCAGTGTGTAGACCTACTCCAGTAAGTGACACTTCGTTTTTTATAGTTTTTTGTTTGTTTTTAGTATTAACTATTGCCATAGCTCTTTTCTATATCATTAAATTTTTTGATAATTTTTGGCAAGTTTTTAAAGTGCACATAAGACTTGTTATAGTCACCATAAGCTAATGCTGGTGAGCCCTGTAACACCTCATTATCCCTCACATTTCTGCCAATTCCTGATTGTGCTTGTATCTTAACATTATCACCAATTGTAATGTGCCCTACAATACCAACTTGACCACCAATTTGACAGTTTTCTCCAATTTTAGTTGATCCCGCAATCCCAGTTTGAGCAGCAATCACCGTGTTTTTACCTATTTCAACATTATGTGCAATTTGAATTTGATTATCTAATTTCACTCCTCTTCGTATTACTGTTGAGCCTAATGTAGCTCTATCTATTGTAGTAGCCGCACCAATATCAACAAAATCTTCCAAAATCACATTACCTGTTTGTGGTACTTTTTGGTATTCGCCTTTTTCATTGGGAGCAAATCCAAATCCGTCAGCACCTATAATAGCACCAGAATTGATAACACAATGGTTTCCTATAACACATTCAGAATAAATTTTGGCACCTGCAAAAATTATCGTGTTATCACCAATTTTTACATTATCACCTATATATGAATTCGGAAACACTTTTACATTTTCACCAATGGTAACATTTTCACCTATATATGAGAATGCTCCTATATATATGTTTTCTCCATGTGAAGACGATTCTGCAATAAACGAAGGCTGTTCTATACCAAATTTATTAAGCTTTACCTGATTGTAGTATTCTAGAAGCTTAGAAAACGATTTATAAGCATCTTCAACCTTTATTAAAGTTGTTGTGATATCGTCTTCTGGCTCAAAAGTTCTATTAACTATGGTGATAGAAGCTTTGGTTGAATATATAAAAGAGGTGTACTTAGGATTGGCTAAAAACGTTAACGCTCCTTCTACACCCTCTTCAATTTTTGCAAGTTTTGATACTTTAACATCTGCATCTCCAACAATATCTCCTTCTAAAATATCTGCTATTTGTTGTGCTGTGAATTTCACACGAGTTGAGTTAGTTGTGTTTGATTAATTTGAGCAAAAATAGGAAAAATGTGCCAAAGTTATAACGTGTTGTTTTTTAAGATATTCTATGGTTGTGAACAATTCTATAACAAGAATTACAAATGTTTATCTTATTTAGGATAACACATATAATATTTTGTTACTGGCTTTGATAAAGCTTTTAGATTCAGATGATCTGATGCCTTTACAATATCTTGAATTTTACCAGATTTATACAAAATATTGATGTTTTGTTTTTTAGTTTGGTAGGCTTGATTAAGAATTTCACCTGAAAACACGAAATACTTGGCTTCGCTTTCAGATAGATTATGAAGTTCCATTAAGTTTTTCATATGTTTTTCCAAATCTTTAGATTTTATTGGCCTATTCTTTATTTTTATCTTCAGTAATGTTCTGTTTATAATCATTTGGCATAAATTGCTCAAGACAAAATCATCATGATCCTTCCATAATTTCATGGCAGATACAATATCATAATCATCTAATTCATAAAATATATCAAGTGTATCATTTGTAAAGTTTTCAAAGGAAATATCATTCTTAAAAAAATATTTAAGTGCTGCACTTGCATGTAGCTCAACCCCCATATTTGTTAGTTCTTTTGCTCTAGAGAGTACACGTATTAATAATTGTTCTGCTACTAAGCCTGTTTTATGTAAATACACTTGCCAATACATAAAACGCCGTGCAATAATAAACTTCTCTACACTATAAATACCTTTTTCTTCTACTACTAAGTTATCATCTACAACATTTAACATTGTAATTAAACGCTCACTATTTACATTTCCTTCAGCAACACCTGTGTAAAAACTGTCCCGCTTTAAATAGTCTGCCCTATCAATATCTAACTGACTAGAAATAAGCTGACACATAAACGTGCGTTCATATTCACCTTTGAAAATTTTAATCGCAAGCGTTAAACTTCCGTTAAATTCTTCATTCAGGCGCTCCATAAATAACAGCGAAATTTGCTCATGCGAAAGACCATTTACTATACTATGCTCCATAGCATGCGAAAATGGACCGTGACCAATATCATGCAACAAAATTGCTACATATAGGGCTTCTTCTTCTTCTTTAGAAACTGTAACTCCCTTATAACGAAGTATATTGATGGCTTTCTGCATTAAATACACACAACCAATAGCATGATGAAAACGCGTATGATGCGCTCCTGGATATACTAAATGAGACATCCCCATTTGGGTAATCCGCCTTAAGCGTTGAAAGTATTTATGTTGAATAAGATCAAAAATTAGCGAATTTGGAATAGTAATAAATCCGTAAATTGGGTCGTTTAGTATTTTAAGTTTATTCAAACTTTTTAATCTTTACATTAATTATTACAAATATAAATATATGATGTCCAACTTTTGGGCACTACCACATAAAATAAAACAGCATGATACATATACTTTGGGTTGATGACGAAATAGATTTACTAAAACCACACATTTTATTCCTCGAAAAGAAAAACTATAAAGTTACCACATGCAACAGTGGCACTGAAGCGATTGATATTATAGAAGACACTAATTTTGATATCGTTTTTTTGGATGAAAACATGCCGGGGCTTACGGGTTTAGAAACACTAAATGAAATAAAAGAGAAAAAAGACAGTATTCCTGTAGTGATGATTACAAAAAGTGAGGAAGAGTATATAATGGAAGAAGCTATTGGTAATAAAATAGCTGATTATTTGATAAAGCCTGTAAACCCAAATCAAATATTACTGAGTTTAAAAAAGAATTTAGACCACTCCAGATTAGTTTCTGAAAAAACAACATCAAATTATCAACAAGAGTTTAGAAAAATAGCTATGGACATGGCTATGGTAAACTCCTATGAAGACTGGGTGAATTTGTATCAAAAATTGATTTATTGGGAAATTCAGCTCGAGGATATTGAAGATGTTGGTATGTTTGAAATTTTAGAATCACAAAAAACTGAAGCTAATATTCAGTTTGGTAAATTTATAGATAAAAACTATCCCAATTGGTTTGATAATAATAATGATGCTCCAATAATGTCCCACACGCTATTTAAAGAAAAAATTATGCCTGAGTTAAGCAAGGAGCAACCTACGCTTTTGGTTGTGGTAGACAACTTAAGGTACGATCAGTGGAAGGTGTTTGAGCCTGTAATTAACAACTATTACAAAAAAGAACAAGAAGAAGCTTTCTTTAGTATTCTACCAACGGCTACTCAATATGCAAGAAACGCCATTTTTTCAGGTTTAATGCCAAGTGATATGGAAAAACTATACCCACAATACTGGAAAAATGACACCGATGAAGGTGGGAAAAATTTGCATGAAGCCGATTTTTTAGAAAGCCAAATGAAGCGTTTGGGGTTAAGTAATTTAAAGTGTGAGTATCATAAAATCACCAATCTAAAAAATGGTAAAAAGCTAGTTGAAAACTTTAAATCTCTAAAAGAAAATGACTTAACTGTTGTGGTTTATAACTTTGTGGATATGCTATCGCACGCCAAAACCGAAATGGACGTAGTCAAAGAATTAGCATCAAACGATAAAGCATATCGTTCTCTTACATTAAGTTGGTTTAAAAATTCGCCATTATTAGAAATGATACAACAAGCTCAACATTTAGGCTTTAAATTAATTTTAACCACAGACCACGGCACAATAAATGTAAAAAACCCATCAAAAGTAATAGGTGATAGAGATACCAGTTTAAATCTTCGCTACAAAACAGGTAGAAGTTTAACTTTTGATAAAAAGGATGTGTTACTTGCCGACAACCCAAAAAACATACACTTACCAACAATTAATATGAGTAGTTCTTTTATTTTTGCCAAAGGAGACTTGTTTTTCGCTTACCCAAATAACTACAATCACTACGTGAGTTATTACCGAAACACATATCAACATGGAGGTGTTTCATTAGAGGAAATGATCATTCCTTTTACAGTTTTCAATCCTAAATAATATCTTTGTAACGCAAAAAACATCGATGAAATACACTTTTTTTTAGTGTTTTTAAAAATTTATACGTAATATTGCATTAAACTGAATATTCGATTTTGGAAATTACTTATTGCTTAGATGAAGTTGATGATGTTGCAAAAAAGCTTATTAAGGCTGTAGATTCTAAAACTATTTTGCTTTACGGAGAAATGGGAGTAGGGAAAACTACACTTGTGAAGAGCATGGCAAAGGCTTTAGGAAGTAGAGATGCAATTAGCAGTCCAACATTTTCAATTGTTAATGAATATGAAATAGAAAACGGTTTACTTTACCATTTTGATTTATATCGCATAAATGATATTGAGGAAACCTATAATTTTGGAATTGAAGACTATTTATATTCTGAAAATTGGATTTTAATTGAATGGCCAGAACTAATAAAACCATTGTTAAACGATAAATTTAACACCTTTTTTTTAGCTGAAAAATCAAAAAAATTGAGAAAAATAAAGTTGAAAAAATAAAATACAAACTTAACCAAATCGTGAATATAGCATGAGTAAACCAACATAACTCACATATTTTTTTAAAAGATTACGGGAAACCCACAGCGGAAATTTTAAAAATCAATGTTTTTAACATAATTTTAACATTTTGAAGAAATAGCTACCCTACTCTTTATCTAACTTTGAGGTAATAATTAATTAATTAAATCCCTTAAAGAAAATGAAAACAAAAAAGTATGTTATTGCACTAGCAATTTTCGGAGGCATGTTGTTTTTGGCTAATGCTGCAAATCAGTATAATTTAGATGCAGAAAAAACAGCATTCATCAAAAAGAAACTTGGAAGAATACCTTCAGGCGGGTAATAAAAAAAATCTGATTTTAGGAAGTATTATTGCTACTATATTAGCGATAACACCCCTATTATTTAGCCTATATGAGAGTGTTCCAGATAAACAAATCTGGGACACTTTTTTGTTTACATATGATGCCGGTTATTGGGAAACAGCACGCTATGCAATGTGGGTTTTTACCGGCAAAGCTATTCCTTTACTTCTTTTATTTATTTGGTTTTTTACTAATCGCCATTGGTGGTATCATGCACTATTAGTGCCTATATTTCTTTACATATACCAAATAATTTTATTTTTTAACGATAGTGCTCAGTTTTTCGATGAATTCCAGATAATATACATGTTACCGTTTATGGCTATTATTATTCCTTCGATTTACCTAATAAGAGCCCGTATTTTTAATAAAATAAATGATGCTACCAAATCATTAGAAGAACTAGAGGAAGAATTCAAATTGTCACCAAAAAATTTCTGGGGAAAAATAAAACAATACTTTTAAAGTAGGCTTAGTCTTTTTCTAATCTGTCACGCTCACTTAACTCTATGTCTTCTTTCTTAGTTTTTAATCTATAATTACCAAATTTGTAATTAAAGCCCAGTACAAACAAACGATTTTCTAAGTTAGAGTCCACAAACCAATCTTGATCCAAGTATGTAGTAGTTTGTGTAAAATTTCGAGTATTCAATATATCCCTAATACCAAGGCTTAAAGACGCTCTATTATTCCAAAATGTTTTATTAATATTAACATCTACCCCTAGTCTATTGCTAATTTCGCTGGGACCTAGAAATAAAGAACTAATATAATCTACTCCAATGTCCGCAGTTAAACTATTATCTTCTAAAAAACTAAAATAGTTTACAATATTAGCATATACCGACCATCTTTCATTCTTTAAGAGTTCATTGTTAGTTCCAACAGCAAAAAAATTATTTTCATAAAAAAATAATGATGATAATACATAAAGGTTCCAATGCTTCGAAATCCCAGTGTAAGTTGTAAAATCTAAACCATAAGTCTCATTATGGTCTGTATTTGTGTATACTTGCCGCAATAATCTATTATCATTGTCCTGAGTAGGTAATTGCAAAGTAGGATTCTGTTCATACCGATAATATAACTCAAATGTATAGGCATTGTTTATTGTATAGCCCAAAATAAAACTATCGTCAATTTCAGGTAATAAATTAGGATCACCTGTAATAAAAGCATTGTCATTTAAAAAATATCTAAATGGATTCAATTCTCTATACCTCGGTCTATTAATGCGTCTATTGTAACTAAAGTATATTTCATCATCATTTTCCATTCTATTTAATAAATAGAATGAGGGAAACAAATTGGTGTAATCATTAGTGTTTTCAACATTAGTTGATAATGATTTTCCTTCTGTTTCTGTAACCTCAACTCTTAATCCTGTTTTTAGGCTCCAATGTTCCCAATCTTTTTCAAAACTTAAATAACCAGCATAATTTTTTTCATTGTATATAAAAATATCGGAGTTATCGAAATCTTCTTCACGAACTCCATTATTAAAACTAAACTGGTCTAATACATTGTCAGAAGCTATACTGACCGCTTTAACTCCAGCTTCAAATACTGAACCGTCTTCTGAAGGTAGTTTATAATCTATTTGACCTGTCATCAATTGAATTTCTTGGCTAGAAAATGTTTGAAACCTATTATCTCTAAATGAAGTTGAAGTATTTGGTAGAAAGTAACCTGTGTCTACATTTTGAAATTCAGAAAAATCATAATCAGTATGATGCAAATCTACCGATAGTTGCTCTCCTTCTTTCTTAAACTTGTGAATGTAACCTAACGAAAATGCTAGATTAAATTTTTCAGAAACCAAATTATTAAGTGTTCTAAAAGTAGAGTCTAAAGCACTATTTGCGTCAAAAACTTCAGTTAAACTATTTACTCGCGTTCTAGAATTTTCTCGAGGAGCTATTAGAGTGTTTGCCGAAAAATTTAAACTATTCCTCTCATTGAAATCATAATTTATAGTACCCTTTATATTTTGGTTATCTGATTCTCTTTCTCGTTTAAAATCGGTTTCCCAACTAGATGTTATATTGTTATTTTCAATGAAATTGATTTCTTCTAAATTATTTCTAAAATCCTTTCGAGGACTAATATTATAATTTATGTAACCACTAAGCTTTTTTGATTTGAAAAAATGACTCGTACCTAAAGAAAATTTTGGGAATTGAAAACCTTGGTTATAACTACCAAAAACACTACCATGATAGCCGGCAACAATATTTTTACTGGTTTTAATATTTAAAACTGCGCCTCCTTCAGCATCATACTTAGCCGGAGGATTTGTGATGACTTCAACAGACTTTATATTATTAGCAGGTGTAGCTTCCAAAAGCTGCAGTACTTCGGTCGCAGATAAATGCACTCGTCTATCATTAATATATACTACTGGAGGTGTGTTCTTTACAGAAATTGAACCATCACTCACAATAACACCTGGTGTATGCTTTAGTACGTCTAAAACATTAGAGTTAGATAAAGTAGAGTTTTCAACATCAAAGATAAGTCGATCTACCAATCGCTGCACTGTCGGTCGTTTAGCAGTGACAATAACACCTTCTAAATTTTCGACTTGTTCATTTAAAATGATATTTTTGAGATTTACATTTCCATTTAATTTAATCCTTGCAGAAAAACTGTCATACCCTAAATAGCTTATTCTTATTTCATAAATAGAAGGTTTTAAATTTTTTAATTTAAAAAAACCGCTATCATTAGTTGTAGTTCCTGCTATTATGTTCGAATCGGCAGTATCCTCTAACACTACATTTGCATAGGCTATAGCAATATTTTCTTCATCTTTTACAATCCCTTCAATAGTATAATGTTGAGAGAATCCAAAAAAAGAGAAGAATAACAGTAAAAGGGATGTGATTCTTGTATACATAAAACTAGCTAACACAAAATTAGGACAATTATATTAAAGTATAATGTGCTTATACCGTACTAAATTTTGCATATATTCCTACTTAGTTGTGATGAATATGCAATACATCTAAATAAATAGCTTTTAAATTATTTGTAAACCCAAAAATATTTGTAATTTCAAATTTGTAAATATAATTATGATGTCTGAATCTTTGTCGCCATTTACCAAGCAACAATTACTTCCACAAGAAGAAAAACTAGAAATTTTTAAGCACAAGCGCCAGTTATTCATTGGAGTACCAAAAGAAACCACATATCAAGAACATAGAATTTGTTTGACTCCTGATGCTGTTTCTGCTCTAGTTAGTAATGGCCATAAAGTTTTAATTGAATCTGGAGCTGGCAAAGGTGCAAGATTTAGCGATAAGGATTACAGTGAAGCTGGGGCAGAAATTTCGAAAGACACAGCCAAAGTATATTCCTGCCCAATGATACTTAAAGTTGAGCCACCAAGTTTGGAGGAAATAAAATTAATGAATCCCCAGGCCATTTTAATATCTGCTCTACAGCTAAAAACCCAAAACAAGAAATATTTTGAAGCTTTAGCAGCAAAACGCATTACTGCTCTTGCATTTGAGTTTATTAAAGACGAAGATGGCACATACCCTGCAGTACGATCTTTAAGTGAAATAGCTGGTACAGCATCCGTTTTAATCGCATCTGAGCTTTTATCAAATGATAAAGAAAGCTTAGGTTTAATGCTCGGTAATATTAGTGGCGTCCCTCCTATTGAAGTTGTTATTTTAGGAGCAGGAACCGTTGGTGAATATGCTGCGAGAAGTGCAATTGGGTTAGGCGCAGGCATCAAGATTTTTGATAATTCTATTACTAAGCTTAGGCGTATACAAACTAACTTAGGCAGGTCGATGTTTACCTCAACGATACAGCCAAAAAATTTACTTAAAGCTTTAAAAAGATGTGACGTTGTGATTGGTGCCGTTAGAGGTGTCAATCGTGCACCTATTGTTGTTTCTGAGGACATGGTGCAACACATGAAAAAAGGTGCAGTTGTTATTGATGTTAGTATTGATATGGGAGGATGTTTTGAGACTAGTGAAGTTACCTCTCACATAAAACCAACGTTTGTAAAACATGGAGTAATTCATTATTGTGTACCAAACATACCAGCTAGGTACTCTAGAACTGCGTCGGTATCAATCAGTAATATTTTCACGCCTTACCTTATGAAAATAGCAGAAGATGGAGGTATAGAAAATTCTTTAAGGTTTGATAGAGGTTTGAAAAATGGATTGTACTTTTACCACGGGATTTTAACCAACAAATCGGTAGGTGAATGGTTTGATTTAAAACATAGCGACATTAACCTTTTGATTTTTTAATCTACTTTTTCATTGTTTAAATATTGTAAATGAAACTAATACAACGTATAGGCTACTATCTCGGTGGTTTTTCTATAGGATTAATAATTTTAGCCTTTTTTCTTAGTGGAAAAAAAACATCTTGTGCTTATGGCCCTGAAGCCAGAGTTATAAAAAACATCAATTCAAAACCCTTTGAGTATTCTAGTGCTGTTTTAAATACATTAGATACTACTAAGATCAATCAATTAGTAAAAACAGGCAGCATTAATTTTTCTAAAAGTACTCCAAGACAAGAACCTTGTGCTGTTTACATTGTTGAAAATGAAATTGATGGAAAGGAGATAGAACTATCTGTTGAAAACTGCGACAACATTGTTAAGGTTTTTAAACTATCCTCAAAGGAATGATAAAACGTGGATTTGATTTTATTTTTGCCTTACTTGGTCTAGTCATTCTATTCCCGTTACTTCTCATAATAGCTATAATAGTTAAACTAGACTCTAAAGGTCCTGTTTTATTTATACAAGAACGCGTTGGCCAATATAACATTGAATTTAATATTTATAAATTCAGAACAATGTATGTGAAGTCTCAAAAAAAGGGGTTGTTAACCATTGGCGATAATGACTCTAGGGTGACTAAAATTGGTTATTTTCTGAGAAAATATAAAATAGATGAATTCCCCCAGCTTATTAATATCATTAAAGGAGATATGAGTTTTGTGGGACCTAGACCAGAATTACGCTATTATGTTGACTTTTACAAACCTGAAGATTTAGTGATTTTTAAAATTAAGCCTGGAATCACAGGATTGGCATCTTTAGCATATAGAAATGAAGTGGAATTACTAAAAAAAGCAGAAGATCCTCAAAAATATTTTATTGAGACCATTATTCCTGATAAGTTGCGGTATAACAAAATGTACTTAAAAAAAAGAAATTTTATTTTCGATCTCAAATTAATACTTAAAACACTATTTAAAGTAATTACAAAGTAATTCGCTATCTGTTTTTGGAATATCTTTTAATTATTAATACTTTTCAATCACTTAAAATGCTAAACCTTAATGGATAAACCAACTTTAGAAAGAATTAAAAAACTAATAAACAATTCTGGATTTCTTTGTCCAACAGTTTTAAAAAGCAAAAATTCGATAACCTATCCTTTTTCTCAAGAAACTATTTTAATTACTGGTGCGGCAGGGTCTATAGGAAGCGGATTGACTAAACTCTTGCTGTCCTCTAGATTTAACAAATTAATTTTATTGGATAATGCCGAAACACCTTTGTTTTTTTTAAAACGTGATATTGATAAAAAAAAACTTGAAAATATTGAGTTTATTTTAGGAGATATTCGAGATGATGCTTGCATGAGGCAAATATTTAATAAATATAAACCTACCATAATTTTCCATACTGCAGCTTATAAGCATGTATCTCTTGTTGAGGAAAACGCTTTTGAGGGTATTAAGACCAATATTTTCGCAACTCAGTCACTAGCTCAACTGGCATTAAAACATTATTCTAAGCGTTTTATTTTTATTTCTACCGACAAAGCTGTAAATCCAATTGGAATAATGGGTATGACCAAGTTGATATCTGAAAATTATTTGTCTGAACTAAATGATAATCCTAATTCAACAAGGTTTATTTCTGCGCGTTTTGGTAACATTTTTGGCTCAAATGGTTCAGTTGTTCCTTTATTTATTCAACAGCTTAAAAGCGGCAAGAACATTACAATAACTCACAAAGAAGCCACTAGGCTATTTATTGATAAAAATGAAGCATGTCATTTAATTTTGAAACTAGCAGAACTTGAAATTTCTAAATATAATAAGGTGTCTTTCGATATGGGGAAACCCATTAAAATAAAGGATTTAGCTGAAACATTGATAATGGAGTTTAAAGGAATAGAAAAAAAATCTAGTGATATTATAATTTCTGAATTATCAATTGGTGAAAAGCTTCATGAATCATTAATTACTGAAAACGAGAGGCTGGTTCCAACGGCGCACAAAAACATATTTTATATTGAGCGAAAAAAAATCATAAACTACGCGACAGAGTTAGGAAAATTAAAAACTATTAATCAAACTTCTAGTTATTTAGAAATAAAGGATACTTTGAGTGAAATTTGTATAAACTAAGCTAGTTTTCTTCTTGCTTTCTCCTTCTTTAAAAGCGATAATTCTCGACCTGTCTGTCCTGCTACAGAAGTGTTTTCTTCTGCTCTTCGTATCAAGTAAGGCATTACGTCTTTTACAGGACCGAAAGGCATATACTTAGCCACATTGTAACCTAAGTGCGATAAATTAAAGCTTATATGGTCGCTCATGCCATATAACTGTCCAAACCAAACGCGAGGGTCGTTATTTAGAATTTGCTTTTCTGCCATCAATTCCATTAATAGGTAAGTACTGTCCTCATTATGAGTACCAGCGAATATAGACATGCAGTCTAAATGATCAACCATATATCTTAAACCTGCATCAAAGTTTTCATCAGTCAATTTTTTACTGCCACAAATTGGAGATAGATATTTTTTTTCTTCCGCTCTATCATTTTCTTTTTCCATGTAAGCACCTCTTACCAATTTATACCCAAGATAAAACCCTTCTGTTTTTGCAATAGTATGTTGGTT
The DNA here is from genome assembly GCA_043557195.1 of Flavobacteriaceae bacterium. Lineage (GTDB taxonomy): Bacteria > Bacteroidota > Bacteroidia > Flavobacteriales > Flavobacteriaceae > Jejuia. The sequence continues at coordinate 69,373 of CP121314.1, forward strand.
CTTTAAGAACTTCATTCTATCGTGTCTATACATTTGCAATGTATTATAAACTATCGGCTTTTCAGTATTATACTTTTTCATCATTTTAGCAACTAACCCATCTGCAGCATCCTGAATCCAACTTTCTTCAGCATCAATTAAAACTGCAACATCATAGGCTTTTGCCTTTTTACAAACCGAATCAAACCTTGCTTCTACCCTTTTCCACTCTTCAATTTCAGATCGAGTCAATTCTAAATTTTGATTTATCTTTTCGTATAATTTAAAGCGTCCAAAACCAGAGGGTTTAAAAACAGCAATCGGTATGGCATCTAAAGCCTTAGCAAACTCGATGATATTTAAAACCGTTTCTAAAGCCTTATCAAACTCTTGTTCATTTTCCTTACCTTCAACGGAATAATCTAAAACAGAGCTTACCCCTTTCTCATACATACTGTTAATAACAGGTAAGCAATCTTCTTCACTGATACCACCGCAAAAATGATCGAATACTGTAGAACGGATTAAGCCCTCAATAGGCAAATTAGCCTTTAGTGCAAAATTAGTAGCAGCTGTACCTATTTTAACTAAAGGTTCTACAGATATCATTTTAAATAAAAAATATGCACGTTCTAACTGAGAGTCGTTTTTGAGACTAAATGCAACCTCAGTATTATTAAAGATATTTCTATCTATCATTAGTTTTTTTTGACAAAGATAATTATACTCAAATTACCTTTTTTGTTAAAATCTACTTAATTTCGCATGCAAATTAACCAAGAGATTTTCATGGAATCCATAACAGCAAATAATGGCATTATTCATTTTAATGAAGTTTGTTATCCTGCATTGAATGAACATATAAAGCAAAATAATTTTTCTAAAATTTTTGTTTTAGTAGACAATAATACTCATGAACATTGCCTCCCCTATTTCATGTCTAATTTAGAATATTCGGGCAACATTGAAATTATAGAAATTGAAGCTGGCGAAACACATAAAACAATTGACACTTGCGTTGGTGTTTGGAATACTTTGTCTGAGTTAGATGGCGATAGAAAAAGTTTACTAATAAATATTGGTGGCGGTGTTGTAACAGATTTAGGAGGATTTGTTGCTTCAACTTTCAAAAGAGGAATTGCATACGTTAACATTCCTACATCTTTATTAGCAATGGTAGATGCTTCTGTTGGTGGTAAAACAGGAGTTGATTTAGGTACATTAAAAAATCAAATTGGAGTAATTAGCACTCCAGATATAGTATTGATTGACACTAAGTATTTAGACACTTTACCTGCAGAACAAATGAGGTCTGGCCTTGCAGAAATGTTAAAACATGGCTTGATAAGTAATGAGACCTATTGGAATAAATTCAATAATTTTTCTGAATTGACTTTAGAGGATTTAGATGAATTGATTTATGAATCTGTATTAATTAAAAAAGATGTTGTAGATAAAGATCCTCGTGAAAATGGACTTAGAAAAACTTTAAATTTTGGACATACACTTGGGCATGCTATAGAATCTTATTTTTTAAGCAACCCGAATAAAACTGATTTGCTTCATGGAGAAGCCATTGCGGTAGGTATGGTGCTTGCTATTTATATATCAAAAGAGCTAGTTGGCTTTCCTGAAGAAAAAGCTAATGATATTAAGCAACTAATTCACAAATATTATGGTAAAATTAAGTTTGAAGATAATGACTTTACTCCTATTATTGAGCTACTTAAATATGACAAAAAGAACTCCCATGGAAATATAAACTTTGTTTTACTTGAAGATATTGGTAAAACTAAAATAGATTGCTTGGTAGATGAACAAGTTATCTTAGATGCTTTTCAATATTACTCTAACTAAAATTATAAAACTTCAGCTAAATAAAAACCAGTTAAACATTTTTAACTGGTTTTTTTTATCTAAGATTTTCCAAAAGAAAACCACTTTTTCTTTTTAGGTGTGCCGTAATAACCATACTTAGCTCCATAACCGAAGTTTGATTGTTTAACGTCATTTACAACTAGCATCATACCGTTGAGTTTACTTTCTTCATGAAGTTCTTTTGCAAAATTCAGTATTTTCTTTTCAGTATGATCAGCTCTAGTTATATATATTGTATATCCAGCGAACTCACTTATTAATAATGTATCGGTTACTAACATTGATGGGGCTGTATCTACAATAATATAATCATAATCTCCTGAAACTTTATCGAATAAGTCTTTAATTCTATTACTCATTAATAACTCAGCTGGATTAGGAGGTACTTTTCCAGAAAGAATAATATTAATACTTAAATCATTAATATTATAATTATTAATAATATCAGAAATTTTTATTGAATCATCAGCCAAATATTCAGTTAACCCAGTACCCACTGGTCTTTTATCTTTCAAATTCTTCTTAAATGTTGAATAGATTTGAGGATTTCTAATGTCAGCTCCAATTAATAAAACTTTTTTTCCGGTATTGGCTATTGTAAGAGCCATATTAGTACTAAAAAAAGATTTACCCTCACCATTTATCGTAGAGGTAACAAAAGCAACGTTATTATATTTGTTTTCACCATTAGAACGACGCTTTATATAATCAAAATTTGTTCTTATTATCCTAAATGACTCCGATAAAATAGATCTATCGTTTCGTTCTATTAATCTTTTATCATTATTGGATAGTCTAGGAATTTCGCCAAGAACATTAATATTCCTAATTAATTTTTCTAAGTCTTCTTTATTATGAATTTTAGTATCAAATAAGTTTATTACATGAACAACTCCAAATGGTATAATTAATCCAATTATTATTGCTCCCAAATATACTATTCCCTTTTTGGGAGATACTGGTATATTATTTGAATGTGCATCATCAATAACTTTCGCGTTTGGCGAAGTAGAAATTAAAGAAATCGTAGCCTCCTCACGTTTTTGAAGTAAAAATAAATATAATGACTCCTTAACACCTTGCTCTCTTTCTATATCCCTAGATTTTCTAACTTGACCTGGTACTGCATAAATTTTATTACTAATCTTAGCAGATTGGTTTTCAAAACTTCTAATTTGTAGACCTATTGATTTTCCAGAATTATTTAGTGTCTCTTTAAGGTTTTTCTTTAAAGTATTTAATTGTTGATCTAAATTAACAATTATAGGATTTTTCTCATTAGAACTTTTCAAAAGTCTGTCCCTGTTATCTAATAACTCATTGTATTTTGATGCAATTGTATTCACACTGCCGTCAGCTAAACCAATATTAGCAGGGATTCTTGAAAATTTCCCATCATCTAATTGGTTTTTCATGTAATTGATTTTATTTAGCTCTGTACGGCTGTTGGCTAAATTTTGTTCGATTGCAGCACTTGAGTTTAAATACAAATTTGCTTCAGAAGTTATATCTGTAAGCTTATTACCTGTTTTAAATACTTCAATTTGATCGTCTACATCTGAAAGATCTGTTGCAATAAGATCTATCCTTTTATTAATAAATTCAGCTGTATTGTTAGATTTAGCACTCTTTTCTTCTATAGATACCCTGTTGTATTCTTCTATCAAAGTGTTAACGACTGCTTTTGCTTTGTTTACAGAAAAATCATCTAAAGACAAAGAAATAACTTTTGATCCTTCAGCGACAGAAGAAATCATGATATCATTTTTATATTTCTCAGCTACCTTATCCAAAGAATTAATTTGAACATATATGGTTTGATTGACCAAATTCGATATATTATCTGTATTAGGTGTAACAACAATATCTCCAATAGGTGTTGATACATCTTTGCCAAAAAAATTACTCTCGACAATATCTTCATCAGCTGATTTGGGTTTGTATATAAAGTTGAAAGAAGTTTCAGAAGTAATAGCAATACTGAAACTAAAATTGGATTTATAAATAATTGAATCTGAAGCTATGAAATTTATTTTAATCGGTGACTTATCTATAGGAAAGTACTGAGTGTCATGAAATCTTCCTTTTGCAAAAAATTGCTTGTTAAGTTCGAGTTTTTTAACAACGCCTTCCATCAAATTTCGAGATTTTAATACTTCAATCTCATCCTCAATCATTTTTTTGTCAGTGTTAGAAATTTGCCCCATATCCTTTAGTATTAACTCAGCTGGATTGGTGACACCGTCATCATCGACTAACATGATTTTTGCTTTAGCATTATATTTTGGCGTAGAATATCTTAGATAAAAAAAAGATAAAAGTATAAAAATTATACAGCTTAAAATAAACCATGGCCAATGTTTTAAATACGCTCCAATTATCTTTTGGAGATCAAAGCTTTCTTGTGGTCTTGTAGAATTTGAATTACCAATATTTGAATTCATAATTTAATTTCTTGTAACAAATATTAATGCGGTAGTTACTAGAAAAGAAGTAACGCTTATAATAGTTCCTATTCTTGTATCCCCAGAAGCACTACTTACAGCAGAATTGTTGGGAACAACGTAAACAACATCGTTTTGTGTTAAATAATACACAGGAGAATTAAAAAGCTCCTTATTTGTTAAATCTACTTTAGTGTAAGTTTTAGCACCATTAAAATCCCTTATTACCATTACATTTTCTCTCTCACCTTTAATACCTAAGTCACCAGCTAAAGCAATTGCCTCGAGTATAGTAATTCTTTGACCTGATACTTCATACCTTCCAGGTCTATCAACCTCACCTAATACAGAGATTCTAAAATTTAAAATTCTGATATTGACTATAGGATCTTTAAGGTATAAAGCCAATTTTTCTTTAAATAATTCTTGAGCTTCTTGAACACTTAAGCCTAACAACTTTATTTTACCAAGTACAGGAAAATCTATATTACCATCAACATCAATTAAATAATCTATTAATTGAGGATTCGAGTTATTTCCTCCACTTATAAATAAGTTAAATGGGGCTGCAGCTTCCATATCGAATGTCGATACGAATATACTTATAATATCGTCTACTTTAAACTTAGGGTTAAATGTATCAGTATCAACTATAGTTTCAAAATCCTTAGCATTTTGAAAATAAACAACCTCTTTTTTTGATACACATGAAGAAAAAGATAACAAAAATAAAAGAAGTATTAATGTTAACTTTTTAAGATTGTAAATAGAAATCATTGTTTTAATATTTGGGGCAGAAATATAAGGTATTATTTATTTAAAAACTACATATATATTTTTAATTAATAGAAGACTTGTTTTCTATTAATCTTTCCTTTCCATTAATGCGTTTTGCTTTATTGTATATCTGAACTCTTTTATCAAATCTCTCATAGTCAGAGTTATTCGATTTATATTCTGGTATTAAGTTTTTCATTTTTAAAACAATATTATTATTTTGAAAACGATTTGTAATACACAATTCTTCTATTTCAGCCTTTACCTTAGAATAATCAATCTCTCTAGTTTTACTAATTAATATTTTCTTATGATAAGTAGAAAGCGTGTTTTCTCCATTAGCAAGCAATTCTTCATATAGCTTTTCTCCAGGTCGCAAACCAGTTATTTCAATATCGATATCTTCTGGGAAATTTAATCCTGATAACTTTATCATATTCTTTGCTAAATCATAAATCTTAACAGATTCCCCCATATCAAAAATAAATATCTCACCTCCTTTTCCCATTGTTCCGGCTTCCAAGACTAATTGAGCAGCTTCAGGAATAGTCATAAAATAACGCGTGATTTCTTTATGAGTTAGGGTTAATGGCCCACCTTTTTCTATTTGCTTTTTAAATAATGGAATAACAGAACCATTAGATCCTAAAACGTTTCCAAACCTAGTAGTTATAAACTTGGTTTTACTTTCCTTTTGAATACATGAAATGTACATTTCAGCCATTCGTTTAGTGGCTCCCATAACACTGGTAGGATTCACAGCCTTATCGGTGGAAACAAAAACAAATTTCTTAACATTATATCTTGATGCTGTATCGGCTAAAAGTTTTGTGCCATTAACATTAATTTTTATAGCTTCGTATGGAGATTTTTCCATTAAAGGGACGTGTTTGTAAGCAGCAGCATGAAATACCATAGTTGGCTTTTCTTGTTGAAAAATTGTATCGATTCTTAAACCATCCCGGATATCAGCCACTATAGCAACGTAATTGTGCTTACCAGCGCGTTTTAAATCTTGTTGTACATCATATAAAGCTGACTCTGCCTGATCAACAAGAATTAACTTTTTTAAATTAAAATCAGAAAGTTGTTTAACTAATTCACTACCTATTGAACCAGCAGCTCCTGTAACTAATACAATTTCGCCGTTGAATTCGTTTAATAAATTAGGATTATCAATACTAATTGGAGGTCTGCCTAATAAATCTTCAATTTCAAATTGTTTTATTTGATTACTATTAAACTCACCGTTTATCCAATCTTCAATTGGTGGCACTTTCTTAATTTTAACATCAAAATCAATTAAACTATCAACAAGACATATTAAATTACTTGGATCTATACTTTGTGAAGCAACTATAATTTCATCTATACTATTCATTCTAATAAAATTCTCATCTATCGTATTTAAGGGTAAAATTTTGATACCATTAATAAACTTTCCTCTTTTTTTAGAATCGTCATCAATAAAAAATAATATATTATAATTTGTCTTTGTATTGTTAATTAAAGCATTATAAGTGACTATACCAGAGTCTCCAGCACCATATATAATTACATTTTTAGTGGAAATTAATTTACACTTTAAATGGTTATATGAGATTTTAAAAATTAATCTACATCCGCTTAATACTACAAAACTAATTAAAGCATGAACTACGATTATAGATTTTGGAATGGTAAAATCAGGAATAATATTTAATGATGTATTTATTAGAACTACAAAAGTTGTAAAAAGGGTTATTAAAGAAACGGCTTTAAAAACATTAACAACATCAGTAAATCCAGTATGACGAATAACACTCTTAAAAGACCCCACTAATAAAAAACTAATAGAGGCAATTCCTAAAAGTAATGGGGCTTGAACTGAAAACTGATTTAAATCAAAATTTAAAGTGAAGTTAAATCTTATAAAATAGGCCATAAAAAAAGTAGCCAATACAATTGCTAAATCTATACTGAAAACGAGCCATTTAGAGGCGAATTTTTGAGAGAAGTAAGTAAAGTAATTCTTAATCATAAGTGAGGGGTTTTTAATATTGCATTCAATACTCTATTCAGGTCATTTTCTGTTAAATTTGAGCCACTAGGCAGGCAAAGTCCTTTTTCAAATAATTCTTCTGAGGTTCCATTTGTAAAATGCAAATAATCTTTAAATACTGGCTGCATATGCATTGGTTTCCAAAGAGGTCTAGATTCTATATCGTCTTCTAAAAGAGTGAGGCGTATTTCTTCTCTAATCTTATAAGAAGAAGTTTTTATACATGTTAACCATCGGTTTGAAAAGAAACCTTCAGGTTCTGGTAAAAATTCTATATTGCTATATTCCTTTAAATTTTGTTTATAAAATTCATGATTTTTTCTGCGAGCTGCTACTCTATCATCAAGAACTTCCATTTGGCCTCTTCCAATTCCTGCAACCACGTTACTCATTCTATAGTTGTAACCAACTGAAGAATGTTCGTAATGTGGTGCATCATCTCTTGCTTGAGTTGATAAATAAACTGCTTTCTGCTTATATGCATCACTTGAACAAATTAAAGCGCCACCACCAGAGGTAGTAATTATTTTATTACCATTGAAAGATAGAATACCAAATTCTCCAAACGTTCCGCAAGGCATTGCATTATAATAACTACCAAAAGCCTCAGCACTATCTTCAATTACTGGAATGTCGTACTTTTTAGCAATTGCGTTAATTTCTTCAACTTTATAGGGCATACCATATAAATGAACTGCAATTATAGCTTTTGGTTTTTTATATTTTTCAATTCTATCCTTTATGGCAATTTCAAGTAATTCTGGAGACATGTTCCACGTATCCTTCTCACTGTCAATAAATATTGGTGTAGCTCCTTGATACATTATTGGGTTTGCAGAAGCAGAAAACGTAAAGCTTTGACAAAGTACTTCGTCACCACTTTTTACACCTAGTAGTACAAGAGCCATATGTATTGAAGCCGTTCCAGAACTTAAAACAGCAACATGCTTATCTTGCCCTAGGTAGTTTGAAATATCCTTTTCAAAACCATTAACATTTGGTCCTAATGGTGCTATCCAATTTGTATTGAAAGCTTCTTTAACAAATTCCCGCTCAGTACCTCCCATATGAGGCGACGACAAATATATTTTCGTTTTTGTCAACATTATGTTATTAATATACTTTAATAAAGTAATTTATGTTTATAATTATTATTTATGAAATCCCCCATTTATGAAGAAAACAAAACCAATAATCAATAATCAAAATTTTAAAAATTGATTCTAAGTTAATTGCTTTTATAGAGTTTGATTAAGAGAGGGATTAAAATCAAAAACTATTTTTTATTGCAATTACATATTAAATCAAAACTTTGCTACTAATCAATTTAATCTTGTAATTATGGGTGTAAATTTAGTAATAGTTTTATTGTAAATAGATTAGAAAGTACTTAATTCGCTAAAAGCATATTTAAAATCGCCTAAATACACTAAGTGTTATTTTTGTGGATAAACTTTGCATGTTATCGATTGTAATAATTAGTTTAGTGTCGAAAAATGTTTTTTAAAACAGTTTCCTTAATAACGTATAAGCAAACATAAAAAACAACCTTAAATACTAAATATCAGCCTTTTATTACATAAAAAACACAGAAAAAATTAGTTAATATTTACTAGATGATAAAATTTAACCACAAATTATGTTCCTCAATATTATTAATAAATTATTGGGTGTCTTAACTGGAAATATCATCACTCATAATTTATCTTATTTTTGATATAAAGGTTTTTCATCATATAAAATTAGATTAAGACTTCTTTAAACTAATTTTAAGGTAACATGAAAGATAATAACTTAACAAAAAAAATGTAACACGTTGATTATAAATATCTTTAAAAGCCCCAAATTTAATTACGCTCAAAATAGTGCCTTTTTTAAAATCAAATAATAATTAATTAGTTGGGTGCTTTTTAAGTTCATTAGTTAACTTAATCGCGCCTTTATGAGACATATGCGTAAAATCTTTCCAGCATGATAAATCACTCGCGTCAATCAAATCACTATAATCATAATACTTTAAACCTTTTGAATCAAAATAAGATTTGGTTTGAATTTTATAATTATCATCTATTAACTTTAGATTAGGTGATGTAAAGAAGATTAAGTTTGAATCATTTTTTTCACAAGTATTTTTAATTAAATTAATAAAATCATCAACTAACGGATTTGGCTTATTCAAATCAAATTCTTTATCACTAAAAGTAGGAAACTTGTTATCTTTTACTAGTTTTTTGAAAATTAATTTTTGCTCTTCAGAAGGATATAAAGGATCGTAACCAATATAATCATTTTGATTATAATTTGGAACAAAATAATTTTTAAACATTCCTAAAACCTTACCATTGTATGAATAGGTATTAAACAATTTGGATATAATTATTTCCTCCGGAAATAAATCAGAAATATTCTTTCTTATATCATCGTTCCTACTAATTAAATTTTTTAGGCCTAATATATCTTTCCCATCATAATTAGAGCTATATATATTATCATGATCAATATGTACAAAAATATTTTGATTTTTCTTTTTTAGGGTTGATATTAATAAAGCACTGTAACCTATCTTAGAACCATCACTGCCTGCGTTAAAAGAAGAACTATTCAACAACATATTATCAACATGATGGTTAGCCCTAGAACTGCCAAAGACTAATAGATTTACTGAATCTTTTTTTGCTAAAAAATGATTTACTTTACCTACACTCTGCCCGGTTAAAACCTTTTTGTCTAACTGTTTTAATCCAAAAGCAACAAATCTATCCGTAACAAAAAAAACTAAAACAAGTATTGATAATAATTTAATTGAATTTTTCATCTTTAAAACTGAAAATATATAAAGTTACTAGCACTTGAATAGAATAAAATTATATTAATTAAAATAAAAGTAGAAATAGAAACAAAACGTATTGTATTTAATTTTGATCCAAACGCTTCTAAATAAATATCTTTTTTGAAAAGATAAACATCAAAAGACACAGCTAATAACAAGCCATATAAAAGTGTTATTAACGTAGAAATATCACCTATAAAAGGTGTTAAATAAGGTCCTTTAATAAGCTTTGTAAAAATAAGAATGGAATCATCAAAACTTAAAGCCCTGAAAAATATCCATACTACACTTACTAGGGAAAAAATAAAAACATTTTTTAATAATGTGTACTTTTTGGGAATTAATTGAAATCTCTTTTCTAAGCTTAATAAAATTCCATGTATCGCCCCCCAAATCACGAAATTCCAAGAGCTACCATGCCACAAACCTCCAAGTAACATTGTAATAAATAAGTTACGATATTGAATCTTAATTCCTTTTTTATTTCCACCCAGAGGAATATATAAATAATCTCTCAACCATGTTGAAAGGGAAATATGCCACTTTCTCCAAAATTCTGTAATTGAAACTGAAAAATAAGGCAAATTAAAGTTGCGTTTAAAATCAAAACCCAAAATTTTTGCTGTACCGATAGCAATATCAGAATACCCACTGAAATCAAAATATATTTGAAATGAATATAACAATACAGCCATGACTATACTTGATGAATTGTGTATATCTGGGGTGTTGTATATACCATCTATCATAGCACCAATGGCATCAGCTACAACAACTTTTCTAAAAAACCCAATTAATATTTGAAAAACACCATCTTTGAATCTAATTAAAGACATTTTTCTTTCTCGAGCCAATTGAGGTAATAAATTTGAAGCCCTTTCTATTGGTCCTGCAACAAGTTGGGGAAAGAAACTCACAAAAGTCGCAAATTCAATAAAGTTTTTTGACGGCTTGAGTTCTCCTCTGTAAATATCTATTGAATAGGACATGGTTTGAAAAGTGTAAAATGATATCCCAACCGGCAAGATTATGTTAAGAGTACTAATTGACATATCATAACCAAATAAAGACCATAGATTAACCCAAGAATCAATAAAGAAATTAAAGTACTTAAAAACACATAAAAGACCTAAGTTTGATATTAAACTAATAGTCAAAAACATTTTCTTTTTTAAAATTGATCTTTGAATTTGAAGTCCTACAAAATAATCTAATAATGTTGAAAATGCTATTAAAGATAAAAACCTCCAATCCCACCATCCATAAAAAACATAACTAGAAACTAGTAATAATACATTCTGCCATTTAATTTTTTTACTAGGAATTAACCAGTATATAAAAAATACTATTACGAAAAAAATTAAGAAAGCGACAGAATTAAATATCATTTTATATTCGGTAAATTTTGATAAATATCTGCACGAATATATGTATATAAATTACAGATGATAAAAAATAATTGATAATTTTCGATGTATTTAGGCTTTTAACCATTAAACTACAAAATGATATATGCTTTTAACAGTCATGTCAATTTTAAAGTGTAATCCTAAATCCCTTTTTAAAAGATCACTTTTAAAATAATTAATAGTTATACTATAATAATTCTAGTTTTTAATAACTTCTGTAATTTGAAAGTTTAATTTAAACATTGGTTTGTATTTCTTTAGTATAAACAATTTGTATGTTGTTATACTAATTATGTAGTATAAAGATGAAATAAATTAGTTGAAAAAATATGAAACTAAAATCTTTACCCCCAACTAATATAAATTAGATAAACTTCTCTTATAAAATTACGGTTATTATTGTAAATCAAACCTAAAATAGGCAGCGTTATTAAAGTTTTAGACTACCATACTTAGGTTGTAGAAACACTTTTTAACGATTAAACTAATACTATAATTTAGCCTGTTGATTTTCATCGTAAAAAACATCAACTTAGTATAATAATAATTTTTATTTGAATAATTTTTCACATATTTGCGCAGCTATTAACAAAAAACCCAAATTTAAATGTTAGAAAATCTACAAAATAAAACTATACTAGTAACTGGTGGTGCTGGTTTTATTGGTTCAAATTTATGTGAAACATTACTTACCAATAATATCAAAACTGTTTGTTTAGATAATTTTGCTACCGGAAAACGAAAAAATATAGAACCTTTTCTAAGCAATAAAAATTTTAAGCTAATTGAAGGTGATATTAGAAATCTAGAAGACTGCCATAGCGCTTGTAAAGGTGTTGATTACGTATTACATCAAGCAGCTTTAGGCTCTGTACCTAGATCAATTAAAGATCCCATTACTACTAATGCCGTTAATGTATCAGGGTTTTTAAATATGCTAGTAGCCGCAAGAGATGCCAAAGTATCTCGTTTTGTTTATGCCGCTAGTTCATCAACTTATGGAGATCATGAAGCTTTACCTAAAGTTGAAGAAGTTATAGGTAAACCATTATCGCCTTATGCAATTACTAAATATGTAAATGAGCTCTATGCAGATATTTTCCAAAAAGCTTATGGTTTAGATACCATTGGTTTAAGATATTTTAATGTTTTTGGAAGACGACAAGACCCAGACGGTGCTTATGCAGCTGTAATTCCTCTATTTGTAAAACAATTTATTAATCATGAATCACCCATGATTAATGGAGATGGAACCTTTTCTAGAGATTTTACATATATAGACAATGTTGTGCAAATGAATTTGCTTGCAATAACAACAAATAATAATGCAGCATTAAATACAGTTTACAATGTTGCTTATGGAGATAGAACAACACTTTTAGAGTTAACTACATTATTAAAAGAGCAGTTATCTACTTTTGATAACACTATAAAAAATGTTGAAATTAAACATCGAGAAAATAGACCTGGTGATATCCCTCATTCATTAGCTTCTGTTGATAAAGCAAAAAAGTTATTAAACTATAATCCTAAATACAATATTAAAGATGGCATAAAAGAAGCTATAACTTGGTATTGGAATAATTTATAGTAAACTACTGTTTTAGTTTAAATATTATAGTGTCTAAATATGTCAATCATGATTTGATGAAATGCCATTTTAATCGATAAAACGTGTTTTTTTATCGATTAATTACATATATTTGTCATCTAGATTAAAGTCTAATCGTAATCATTTAAGCACAAAATAAATCTGAATATTAATAAGATGAAAGTAACGAAAATCTGCTGTATTGGTGCAGGATATGTTGGAGGCCCGTCTATGGCAGTTATTGCTAAGGAAAATCCAGACATAAAAGTTACTGTAGTGGATATTAATGAAGATAGAATTGCTGCATGGAATACTACTGATTTAAGCAAATTACCAATTTACGAGCCTGGTTTGGCTGAAATAATTAAAGAAACTAGAGGTAAAAACCTACTCTTCTCTACTGAAATAAACAAAGCGATTTATGAATCAGAAATGATTTTTATATCTGTAAACACACCTACTAAAACTTATGGCAAAGGTAAAGGTATGGCTGCAGATTTAAAATATGTTGAACTCTGCGCTAGAAATATTGCAGAAGTTGCTAAAACAGACAAAATTGTAGTAGAAAAATCTACTTTACCAGTTAGAACAGCACAAGCCATTAAAAATATATTAGACAATACTGGAAGCGATGTAAGATTTGATATTTTATCAAATCCAGAATTTTTGGCTGAAGGTACTGCAATACAAGATTTATTAAACCCTGACAGGGTTTTAATTGGAGGAGAATCAAAAAATGCTATTGAAAGTTTAGCAAATATCTATGACAGCTGGGTGCCACAAGACAAAATTTTAAGAACTAATGTTTGGTCTTCTGAATTGTCTAAACTTACTGCCAATGCGTTTTTAGCACAACGTATATCATCAATTAACGCCATTTCAGAATTATGTGAAAAAACTGAAGCTAATGTCAATGAGGTAGCAAAAGCAATTGGTATGGATTCTAGAATTGGTTCTAAATTCTTAAAATCCTCAGTTGGATTTGGTGGATCTTGTTTTCAAAAAGATATTTTAAACTTAGTTTATATTGCAAGAAGTTACAATTTGCAAGCTGTTGCAGACTACTGGGAACAAGTTATCATATTAAACGATCATCAAAAAAGACGTTTTGCAGATAATATAATAAGTACACTTTACAACACTGTTTCAGGAAAGAAAATTTGTTTTTTAGGTTGGGCTTTTAAGAAAGATACAAATGATACTAGAGAATCTGCTGCAATTTATGTTGCAGATTATTTATTAAACGAGCAAGCCAATATATCAGTTTACGATCCTAAAGTATCGAATAAAAAAATACAATCAGATTTAAACTATTTAAACACAAGATCTGAGGAAGAAAATAATAGTTTAGTTAAAGCAACAAATAATCCATATGAAGCTTTAAATGACGCCCACGCTGTGGCAATAATGACTGAATGGGACGAATTTAAAACTTACGATTGGAAAAAAATATATAATAAAATGAAAAAACCAGCTTTCATATTTGATGGTAGAAATATACTTGACAAATCAGAAATGGAAAAAATAGGTTTTAAATATTCTTCAATTGGACAATAAATATATTATGAGTAAAGAAAAAATAGCAATTATAGGTTTAGGATATGTAGGTTTACCACTTGCTCGTCTATTCGCAACTAAATACGATGTTGTTGGTTTCGATATTAACCAAAATAGAATTGATGAACTATCAAAAGGAAATGATATTACACTCGAGGTTGAAACTGATGTGTTAAAATCGGTTTTAAAACAAAAACAAAGTGATGAAATAGGTTTGTTTTGTTCATCATCTCTCGATGATATAAAACACTGTAATTATTATATTGTTACAGTTCCTACTCCAATTGATAAAAATAATAGACCAGATTTAACACCACTATATAAGTCTAGTGAGACTGTTGGAAAAGTTCTAAAAAAAGGAGACATTGTTATATACGAGTCTACCGTATATCCTGGAGTGACTGAAGATGAATGTGTTCCTGTTTTAGAAAAAATAAGTGGATTAAAATTTAATAAAGATTTTTATGCTGGCTATTCGCCTGAGCGTATTAATCCAGGCGACAAAGAACATACCGTTGAAAAAATATTAAAGGTAACTTCTGGCTCCACTCCTGAAATTGGTGTTGTAGTAAATAATTTATATAAATCCGTCATTACTGCCGGAACACACTTAGCACCTACAATTAAAGTTGCTGAAGCTTCTAAGGTGATAGAAAATTCGCAAAGGGATATAAATATCGCTTTTGTAAATGAATTAGCTAAAATTTTTAACCTAATGGATATCGATACAAATGATGTACTGGAAGCAGCCGGAACCAAATGGAACTTTTTACCATTCAAACCAGGATTAGTAGGCGGTCACTGCATTGGTGTAGACCCTTATTACCTCGCCCAAAAGGCTCAAGAATTCGGTTATCACCCTGAGATTATTCTGGCTGGAAGGCGCATGAACGATGGTATGGGTAAATATGTAACATCAGAAATAGTAAAATTAATGGTTCAGAATGATATAAAAGTGAAGGGGGCCAATATTTTAGTATTAGGAATTACTTTTAAAGAGAATTGTCCTGATGTAAGAAATACAAAAGTTGTAGATGTAATTAACAACTTAAAGACATATGGAACCAATTTAGATATATATGATCCATGGGCATCACCAGACGAGGTAATGCATGAGTATGGTATTCGCACTACTAAAAATTTGCCTTCTAAAAAGTATGATGCTGTTATACTAAGTGTTGCACATAAAGAGTTTTTAGATATTGATATATATAATCTAAAAAAAGAAAAAGGAGTTATTTATGACATTAAAGGTATTTTAGATATTGAGAATGTAAAAAAACTATAGACTTTTTTTAATTTTAAAACTGTATTTTGAGGCAAGAAGAGTATATAGAAAAACTAATCTCGATTTTATTATTTCTAGGTTTATTTCTAAATCTTGCATTTGTCTATTATGCTCAAGAAAGAGTATATTTTACTGAAAGCACAGGAATAAACACCCTTGGTAGCGAAAAATATCTCAGAATACTTTCAGTTATATTTATATTTTTAACCACTATTGTTTCAGCTTTCAAGGCTAAAGCACATTACCATTTTTCTATATATTTTGCATATATATTACTCTTAATATACATATGTTTGAATTTTTCAATTAGTGGAGCTAGTTTCTCAAACATGACCCATTTTATGGATAAAAAAGGCGTTGGTACGTGGATTTGTTTAGGCCTTATTTTTGTTAGCTATAACGAAAAGAGGTATTTACTTTTTCAAAAATTCATAATATTCTCGATTGTATATATTTCTCTTCTTTCCATTTACAACATTATAGATTTTGGAATTGGGGGATGGAGAATGCAAGCTATGAGTAAATATAGAATTTACGCTGTAAATTTAGTCTGGCTAGTACCCTATGCTTTTTTAATTCTAAAAAATAATAAAAAACTTAAAATACTTCGGGTATATATTATTACGATAGGTATTGTGGTTTCTTTAATTATACAAACAAGGTCCTTTTTGATAATTTACATACTAACAATTTTTTTTGATTTTATAAATACTAAAAATAAAACCCAATACACTTTTGCACTTGGTATTGGCTTTATAGGTTTTACCTATTTAGTTCTTAGTACTGATGTTTTAAGTGCTTCGTATGATTTAATAGTTAATAGAGGAACACATGACACCCGAACTGAACAATTGGCACTTTTTTTTTCCCAACTAGATTTTTTTGAAGTTATAACTGGCAAAGGTTATTATGCGTCATACTTTGTTAGTAATGGAGAGTTTTCTTATGTTGATAACCAATGGTTGTTTTTGTTATGGTGGGGAGGATTAATACCTTGTGCTTGTTATTTTTATTTGTCTGCAATAGTACCTCTAAAAGTAATTTTTATTAATAAAATGGCATACGAAACAAAAGTAGAATGTTTTATTTTAATTATTTGGGTACTAGGTCTTGGTGGGTTAGCAATTTTCTCAACTATGTCTATTGATTTTTTCTTCTTCATAATAAGTATTATGTTAGGAAGAGTACTTTATAAATATAGCCTTTACAAAAAACACAATGATAGATAGTTCAGAAAAAAAGGTTATCGTAATGTACGGTGCAAGTTTTCTTTCAGTAGGATTAGGTTTTATAATTAGTATTTTAAATACTCGTATCCTCGGGCCAGAAAAGTTTGGTGATTATAAATATGTAGAAACTGTAGTTCGCTTAGTAGCTAGTCTGGTTTCTGTTGGTTTTTTTATATCCTTATCTCGTCTTGTTGCCTTAAATAACGACAAATTAAAAGAAAAACAATACATAGGTTTATTTATAACTGTCTTATCTATAATTTCAGTAATTGGTATCGTACTAGTTTTTATTTATTCTTATGTTGAACCCCTCTTTTTTGAGAAAACTTTTGGATCTACACTTAGAACATTATTTTTTTTAGTTCCAGCTATAATTGCAAATTATGCATTATCTGAAATCTTAAAAGGCCTTCATAAAATATATACGTTAGCGCTTCTTTCAATTTTTCCTCTTACGGCTTATGCTATAGTTATATATTGTATTAGCATTTCAATAGAAATTGATATAGAATCCGTATTATTAATGTACTATGGTTTATTACTACTAACTAATGTAGTTGTAATAATAAAACTAAAACCAAATTTTAAGTTTGGCAAAGAACTTATTCAAGAATTATATACTGAAAACAAGTTTAACGGCAGACCCATCTATTATGGTATTCTTGCTGGTGTAGTAACCGCAAATATTGCTGGGGTAAGTATTTCTTATTTTCTAAATGACAATAAACAGGTAGGTTTTTTCATGCTAGCTTTAACAGTTTGCAGCCCGCTACTAATAATACCGTCTGTAATGGGAACTGCTTATTTTAAAAAATTTGTACATCTTCCTAAAATACCTACAAAAATCATTTCATTTAGTTTGTTAGTTACAGCTATAGCATTGGTTGTATTTTATACTTTAATAGACTTTGTAGTAATAAAATTTTATTCCAAAGACTATTTGGCCGTTGCTAATATTGCGAAATTCTTAATATTAGGCTTTATATTTCACGGATTAGGCGATTTAATTAACCGCTTTTTAGGTGCAAAAGGGGAAGGAAAAAAATTAAGAAATGTAGCATTTTTAGTGGGTGCAGTAAATATTATTGGTTACACAGTTTTAATAAAATATTTTCAATTAAATGGTGCCATAATAACTAAAATATTAGCAAGTTGTCTATATTTAGTTGTTATGCTCTATTATTACATTAATTTTACAAAAAACAACAAAAATGTTTAAAGATAAAACATTACTTATCACCGGCGGAACGGGTTCGTTTGGAAACGCAGTTTTAAATCGATTTTTAGAAACTGACATTAAAGAAATACGTATTTTTTCTAGAGACGAAAAAAAACAAGATGATATGCGTAATACAATGAAAAATGAAAAAATAAAATTTTACATTGGAGATGTAAGAGATTATCAAAGTATAGCAAGAGCTATGAAAGGTGTTGATTATGTTTTTCATGCCGCTGCATTAAAACAAGTACCTTCTTGTGAATTTTTCCCATTAGAAGCTACAAAAACTAATGTTATTGGTACTCAAAATACTATTGATGCTGCAGTTGCTAATAATGTAAAACGAGTAATTTGTTTAAGTACAGATAAAGCCGCTTATCCTATAAATGCAATGGGTATTAGTAAAGCTTTAATGGAAAAAGTTGCTGTTGCCGCTTCAAGAAATATTTCTAATAATGAAACTATTGTATGTCTTACAAGATATGGTAATGTTATGGCCTCTAGAGGTTCTGTAATTCCTTTATTTGTAAAACAAATAAAAGACAACTCGCCTCTTACCGTTACAGATCCTAACATGACACGTTTCTTGATGTCATTAGAAGACGCTGTAGATTTAGTAATTTTTGCTTTTAATAATGGTAATCAAGGAGATTTATTTGTTAATAAAGCGCCAGCTAGTACTATTGGAGAACTTGCAGAAGCTGTTAAGGACATTTATAATTCTGATAATAACATTAAAATCATAGGTACAAGGCATGGAGAGAAACTTTATGAAACCCTCTGTACTCGTGAAGAAATGCAAAAAGCTGAAGATATGGGAGAATTCTATAGAATCCCTGCAGATAATAGAGATTTAAATTATAGCAGATACTTTTCTGAAGGTGAGACAGACATCAGCACCATTGAAGATTATCACTCGCATAACACAATCAGATTATCTAAAGAAGAATTAAAAAACACTTTACTAAATTTAGATTTTATCAAGGATAATTTATAAATGACTTCTTATAAAATAATAAAAGGTAATACGCATTCTGACAACAGAGGTGAATTAAATTTTTTCAACGATTTCGATATGAAAGAAATTGTAAGGATCTATGAAATTTCACCAAAAAACAAAAAAGAGTTAAGAGGTTGGCAAGGTCACAAAAAAGAGCACAAATGGTTTTACTGCTCTGCAGGTTCTTTTACACTATACCTATCATTAATTGCCCATTTTAATGATAAAAAAAGTAATCTGCCCACAACAAAAATTCTATTAGAAGCAAAAAAACCCTCAATTGTACATATTACAGGTGGTTATGCAACTGCTTTTGAAGCTAATGAAGAAAATGCTAAATTATTAGTTTTTTCTAACGCAACTTTAGAAGCATCTATTGCAGATGATTTTAGATTTAACCTTGAAAAATGGCCTGTTAATTTTAATAATATTTAAAAACTTATGAAAAAAATAGGAAT
This sequence comes from Flavobacteriaceae bacterium, assembly GCA_043557195.1. GTDB lineage: Bacteria > Bacteroidota > Bacteroidia > Flavobacteriales > Flavobacteriaceae > Jejuia. Next base: position 89,073 of record CP121314.1, read on the forward strand.
TACTGGTCAAGCTGGATTTGTTGGTAATCATTTATTTACAACACTCTCTTTAGATGAGAATGTAGAATTAATACCTTTTGAGCGTTCTTTTTTTTTAGACGATAAAAAATTAGAAACATTTATTTCTTCGTGTGATGTTATTGTGCATTTAGCAGCAATGAATCGTCATGAGGATGCTAATGTAATTTACAATACTAATATTGGATTAGTAGAAAAGTTAATTACTGCTTGTGAAAATATAAAAGCTACACCTCACATTATCTTTTCATCATCCTCTCAAGAGTTGAATGATAACCTTTATGGAAAGTCGAAAAAAGAAGGTAAAGAAAAGTTTATCAATTGGGCAGAAAAAAATGATGGGAAATTAACCTCATTAACAATACCTAATGTTTTTGGACCTTTTGGAAAACCAAACTATAATTCTTTTATAGCAACATTCTGTCATAAAATAGCTAATGGAGAAGACCCAACCATTTTAAATGATGCGGAAGTTGGCCTAATTTATATTAATGAGCTAGTAGCTGTTATTACAGATGTAATATATAACAAAGCTGATGCTAAAACATTAAATAAAAATTCAAACCAATTAGATGTAAAACCAAAGCATTATAAAAAAGTATCTGAAACATTAAATCTTTTAAAAAGATATAAAGTTGATTATATGGAAAATGGAATTTTTCCAAATTTAGATTCGGCATTTGAAAAAGCATTATTTAACACATTTAGGTGTTATGTACCACAAGACCACTACCCAGTAAAATTTACTAAACATACCGATCCTAGAGGCAGTTTTGTTGAGATTGCTAGAACACAAACAAGTGGTCAGTTTTCTTTTTCAACTACTGTTCCTGGAATAACTAGAGGAAATCATTTTCATACAAGAAAAGCTGAACGTTTTGCTGTTATTAGCGGAAAAGCACTTATTCAATTACGTAGAATAGGCACTGATGAAGTAATAGATTACTATTTAGATGGTAACGAGCCTGCGTATGTAGATATGCCTATTTGGTACACACATAATATTAAAAACATTGGTGAAGAAGAACTTATAACATTGTTTTGGATTAATGAGCCATATAATCCTGACGATGCCGATACTTATTTTGAAAACGTTTAATATATACAACTAAATACGATATTTTGAAAAAATTAAAAGTTGTTACCGTAGTAGGTACAAGACCAGAAATTATAAGATTAGCTTGTGTGATAGCAGCACTAAATAATAATGAAGCTATAGATCATGTTTTAGTGCATACAGGACAAAATTATGATTATGAACTAAACGAAATATTTTTTGATGATTTAGGGATTAAAAAACCCGATCACTTTTTAAATGCTGCAGGTAAAAATGCTACCGAAACCGTGGGTAACATTTTAATCAAAATAGATCCACTTTTAGAGAAAATTAATCCTGATGCATTTTTAGTGCTTGGAGACACAAATTCTTGTTTATGCGCCATACCAGCTAAAAAAAGGAAAATACCAGTATTTCATATGGAAGCAGGTAACCGTTGTTTTGACCAGCGTGTACCAGAAGAAACCAATAGAAAAATTGTAGATCACGTAGCTGATATAAACCTAACTTACAGCGATATAGCTAGAGAATATTTATTAAGAGAAGGTTTGCCTGCAGATAGAATTATCAAAACAGGCAGCCCTATGTTTGAAGTTTTAATGAGTTATAAAGATAAAATTGAAGCTTCTAGTGTTTTGGAAAATTTAAATTTAAGTAAAGAAAAATATTTTGTAGTTAGCTCTCATCGTGAAGAAAACATAAGTAACCCAAAAAATTTTGAAGGACTAATTACTTCTTTAAATTTAATTGCAGAAAAATATAATTTTCCAATTATCGTCTCAACACACCCAAGAACAAGAAAGATGCTAGACTCAAAAAAACTGGCGGTACATAAAAATATTCAGTTTTTAAAACCATTAGGCTTTTCAGATTACAATGCACTCCAATTGCACTCGTATGCTGTACTTTCTGACAGTGGTACAATTTCTGAAGAATCGTCAATTCTTAATTTTAAAGCATTAAATATTAGAGATGCACATGAAAGACCGGAAGCAATGGAAGAAACATCTGTAATGATGGTTGGTCTTAATCCTGAGCGTATTTTACAAGGCTTGGTTGCATTAGAAGTACAAAAATCCAATCCAGATAGGCTATTTAGACAAGTAAGTGATTATTCTATGCCCAATGTAAGTGAAAAAGTAGTTCGCATAATACTTTCGTATGTAGATTACATTAACAGAGTTGTTTGGAATAAAATCTAATATTTAATTAGAAAAATGAATACATTTAATTTCTTTATTTACAGTAACGATGATTTTACATTAAAAAGTGCTGGCACAACGCGTATGATATATTATGCGAAAATTTTGGCAGATAAACATCATAAAGTTTATCTTTTAAGCTGTTGTAAAAACAAAATAACTGAAAATGATTTTCACGAAATTGAACCGAACATTTTTATACAGAAAAAGAAAATACTAACTAAAAATTTCTTTAACACTATTGGTTTTCTAAAAAGCCTTTTTAAATTTTCAAAAACTCAAAGTGAAAAGAATGTGTTTTTATTTTATCCACCTCCATTAGTTTCTTTAGAAATATTAAGTATTATATATCTTAAAGGCATAAAAAAACAAAAACTATTTTTTGAAAATAACGAAATAAGAAAACATTCTTCATCGTTTCATGCGCCCATTACTTTTAGTAGACTAAATTACAGTTTGAAAAAAATAATTTTTAAATCTGTATTTTCATTAACTCCTATCCTTCTTAAATTTTACGATGGTTTAATATGTATCTCTACCAATATAGAAAAATACGGTAAAAAGTATAACAAGAATACCATTCGCATACCTATACTAACAAATCCTGATTATCAAATAAGTAAATCTAGCACTATTTATTTTGAAAAAAACAAGTTTAACATTGGCTTTTCAGGTAGCATTGCAATTAGTAAAGAAAACTTAGATATGTTTATAAGGGTAATCTCTAGATTATCTAAAAACGGATATGTTGTTCATTTTAATTTATGTGGATCTGCTACCAAAACTAATGATGTGCTTTTAAAAAACCTCATAGAGGAATATAAGTTAAATAGTACAATAACATATTATGGTAATTTAAATGAAGTAGAATTTTCTACCTTTTTAAATCAACAAGATTTATTAGTCATCCCTAGAGGCTATACTATTCAAAATCATTATGGGTTTTCTACAAAATTATCTGACTATTTAAATCATAAAAAAATGATTTTGATAACAGATATTAGTGATAATAACCTATACATAAAAGACAAAGTAAATGGTTTTATAGTACCTCCAGACGATGAGAATGCTATGTATAATAAATTAATCGATATAATTGATAACTTTGATTTTTACAACAAATCAGTGTTATCAAAAGCTTTTAATACATCCAAAGAAGAATTTAATTATGTGCTTTATAAAAAGTCTCTTGTAGATTTTTTAAAAAATTAATGTGTTAAAATGGCTAAGTAAAAATGAGACAGCAAAAACTTAAAATAATATAATAATTATGAAAGAGCCTTTGAGGGTTTTGCAAGTATTTACATCAATGAGTAAAGGCGGTGCGGAAGCTATGATAATGAATTATTATAGAAATATTGATAGATCTAAAGTACAATTTGATTTTCTTCTCCATAGAGAAGAAAAATATGCTTTTGACCATGAAATAGAAGAAATGGGAGGTAAAATTTATAGATTACCAGCAATCTCAATTTCATCATTTTTTTCTTACAAGAAGGAAGTCAAAGCATTTTTTAAAGCACACCCTGAATATAAAATTATTCATTCACATATAAATGCATTAAGCTTTATAGTACTTAAATATGCAAAAAAATACTGCAAGACTAGAATTGCTCATAGTCATACCTCTTTAAACCCTTATTCAATATTTAAATTGTATAAAAAAAACGTACACACTAGTAGAACTCTTAAAAACTTTCTTTACCACCAAATAAGATCACTAACTCCTAAGTATACTACACATAACTTTGCCTGTGGAAGGAAGGCAGGAGAATGGCTTTATGGTAAAAACAATAAATTTAAGATAATAAATAATGCAATTGATACTTCTATGTTTCTCTATGATGAAAAAAAATCTATTAGTATGAAAAAAGAGCTAGAAGTTGAAAATGAATTTGTTATTGGACACGTAGGCAGATTTGACAACCCGAAAAACCATTATTTTTTAATTGATGTATTTAATGAAATATTAAAACAGGAACCAAAAGCAAAACTTTTACTTGTAGGTGATGGAAATCTTAAAGATTCTATTATAACTAAAGTAAAAGAACTTGGCATAAGTGAGTCCGTCAACTTTTTGGGATTTCGAGATGATATTGAATCTATTTTGCAAGCTGTCGATCTTTTTATATTTCCATCTCTTTACGAAGGTTTTCCAGTTACTCTAATAGAAGCTCAAGCAGCTAGTATAAGTATAATAGCTTCAGACACTATCACCAAAGAAGTTCAATTTACAGATTTAGTTCACTTTATGAGTTTAAAACAATCTGAAAAGGAATGGGCAGATCTTGCAGTAAAATTAAAAAACAACAAAAAAATAAATAGAAATGAAATCATTTTAGAAAAAGGTTATGATATTAAATCATGTGCCGACGAACTTTCACAATTTTATTTAAGTTTATAAATCTACTCGTCATAAACAGAACCCTAAAATAGACTATTTTTATGAATTTTCCATTAAACATATACTTATAATGGATATCTTCTTTATTATTTGAATTTGGAGCGAATAAATGTTATAATCTACTACCTTTACCAACTATTTCTACTCCCACTCCAAACCAAAACCTATCCTGAATAGTCAAAATCTTTACCCCATTATTTGCTAGACCTATTTTGCTATTTAATAGCATTTGGTAAAAGTTTTCGCAATTTTATGGATAACATTAATTACTATTACACCTAACTAATTAATATAAAATTCTCTTAATATTTTCAATAGGCTTTGAAAACTTAATTTACACCCAAAATATCTTAAACACTAATCTGTGAAAAATATACGATACTTTTTTCTATACTTATCATCTTTTATCAAACAATAGGCACAATTAAATCCTTCTTTTCTTTATCCTTTAATTAAATACATTTCGTACCATATGCAAATACATTAGAACATACTATGTGCATAATTCTAATTTAGCAATTGTTTTATTAATTATTAAACAAAATTTGTGTGATTATTATTTTTGAAGGTTTTTTATTAGAACTTTCTTCTAAACAACAAAAAATATTCAATTATTGAAATCAATCAAAAAAATTATTACATGTTATTAACAACTTATGCTAAATCTTCGATTAACTGCGTATTTTTGCTGCCAAATCTAATTTATATAATCCTTATCATTAATATTAACGTATATGATCAAAACCCAAAATGTCGATGAACTGCGTTTTTGACGCAATTTCTTACAAATAATTATATTTTTTTAGATGAAATGCAATTAAAAACGCTATAAAGTATATATATTTGTGACTTCCTTAAATCTAATTTATAATGAACTACCTACAACTACAAACAAACGCTAAAGTATTGACTTGCATATTATTTTATTTACTCTTGTTGACATCATGTAATAATGAAGAAATATTTGTACTAGAAGAATCTGCAATAATTGAAGAAGAAACTCCAAATACTGAAGAAGAAACTCCAAATACTGAAAGTGAGGTAATGGCAATAGATACGGTAGATGATACTGCTAATACTGTTGAAAATGAGCAAGTAAATATTAACGTATATGCTAACGATTTAAACATACCGAATAGTATTACATTATCCACTACTACTCCATTAAACGGAGTTTTAACTATTAGTAATAATGAAACCTCAAATAATCATCTAGATGATACAGTTATCTATACGCCAAATACTAATTTTTCTGGAATAGACTCATTTAATTATATTTTATGTGATGCAACTAACCCAGAAAATTGTGACACAGCAACTGTGACAATAACTATCAATCCTGCTGAAGATAATATAGCCACAGAGTTAAAAGCATTCCCCAAAGCCTATGGAGCTGGGAGTGCCGTAACTGGTGGTCGCGGAGGTAGAGTAATTCATGTTACCAATTTGAATGATTCAGGTTCAGGTTCTTTACGAGAAGCTGTTATGGCTAGAGGGCCTAGAATAATAGTATTTGACGTATCTGGCACTATAGAGCTTAGAACTAATCTGAATATTCTTGACGGAGACATGACTATAGCTGGTCAAACTGCTCCAGCTGGAGGTATAACACTCACTGGAAAATCTATTGTATGGTCGAACAATCAATGGAATCCAAACGTGAATAATATTATAATGCGATATATTAAAATACGACCAGATTTTGTCCGTAACGGTATAGACATGTGTATACAAATGAATAACGTTAAAAATGTTATTATAGATCATTGTTCTCTTTCATGGGGTGGAGATAAAGCAATAGGAATAAGTGATGTTGCTGCTAATATAACAGTCCAAAACTGCTTGATAGCTGAAAGTAATACGGGTATAATTATGGGTATAGACTTACAAGGAAATGAGTTTGATAGTCATAATATGTCATGTCTTAGAAATATATTCTATGATTCAAGCCATAGGTTCCCTAATGCAGATGGCAATGGTAGATATGACATAATTAACAATGTAGGTTATAATTATAGATATAGATTAATTAATACTACTGGATCAGCACAGGTAAATGCTATTAATAATTATTATGATAGGGGAACACGACAAGTTTCTACTGATTTTATGAACAAAATAGTAGGAAGAGATAACATTAGTAATCTAAAAGTTTATACCTCAGGAAATAAAATTAAAGGTTTTAATCCCGAAAACGAATGGGACATTTGGACTGCATTTGTTGGTAATGGTCCAGGTGGATCTTGGTCTTATGGAGGTAAAACATACTACAATAATGATACTGTTGATGAAGCACAATTTAGAACATTAACTCCATATCCTCAATTAGGATTTGAGATTCCGATTTTAGACACTGATACTTTATTAGATGATTTACTAGGAGATACTGGTGCAAATAAATTCATAGATTCTAATGGTAATGTTGCAATTGAAGTAGATATTGTTGATAATCGATATATTACAAATATGTCTCAACGTAATTATGTAGAATATGAATGGAATGAAGACTGGGGAAGCTATGCACACTATATTGATTGGCATAGTAATGTAAGTAACATTCCAATAAACACGAGACCTGTAGATTTTGACTTTGATAGAGATGGAATGGCAGATGCATGGGAGGTTGAAAAAGGTTTAGATACGGGAGTTGATGATAGCGCATTAGATAGAAATGGTGACGGTTATACTAATATAGAAGAATATATCAACCAAGTTGATTTTTAATAAACAACACTAACACATCCATTATTTCACAAATATTTTATTTTTTTGTGATGACGAGTGTTTTTTATAAAATTATTGAAGACAGTTTTGTGAAAAATTAAGTTTAAATTATTCTTTTTAGAAATTCACCTTAGGTTAGATATGAGTTTATCTTTTAGTTAAAATAGCAACTTCAATATCTGATAACAAACTGATATATTTAACTTCAGTTAATAATAATTTATTTACTCTTAAAACAAATGTAGTAGTTAAAACTCTCATAATAGCTTTACATAAATAATGAAAAAAAAAATAATTAGAGTAACCACTGTTCCAGTATCTTTAGGAGGTCTTTTAACTGGCCAACTTAAATTTATGTCTCAGTATTTTGAAGTTATAGGCATAGCATCTATGGGAGAAAAATCAGAACTTAATAAAGTTTCTAAGAACGAAGGCATTAGAGTTATTCCAATTGAAATGACAAGAAAGATCACTCCTTTGCATGATTTAAAAGCTGTTTGGAAACTCTATAGAATCTTTAAAAAAGAGCGACCTTTTATTGTTCATTCCCATACACCTAAAGCTGGGACCTTATCTATGCTTGCTGCTAAGTTAGCAAGAGTTCCCAATAGATTACATACAATCGCTGGGTTACCTCTTGTTGAAGCAAAAGGGACTAAAAGAATACTTCTTAATTCAGTTGAAAAAATAACATACAGTTGTGCAACCAAAATATATCCTAATTCATTTGGGTTAGTTAATATCATACTAGAAAACAATTTTACATCTAAAAACAAATTAAAAGTAATAGGAAATGGAAGTTCTAATGGTATTGATACTTCTTATTTTAATCCTAAGATTTATGATTTAGAATATAAAAAAAATTTAAGGCGTAAATTAAAACTAGATGAAAGTGATTTTGTTTACGTTTTTGTGGGAAGGTTAGTCACTGATAAAGGCATAAATGAACTAGTAAATGCATTTTCAAGATTAAACTCAGAATTTAGCGATGCAAAGCTGTTATTAGTTGGAGGGGTTGAAAAAGAACTAGACCCGCTATTACCAGAGACCGAAAATATAATTGCTAAAAACAAAAATATTATTAGCTCAGGGTGGGTAGATGATGTAAGACCTTACTTAGCTATTTCGAACGCTTTAGTTTTTCCAAGTTACAGAGAAGGCTTTCCTAATGTTGTAATGCAAGGAGCTGCAATGGAGCTGTTTAGTATAGTCTCTGATATTAATGGCTGCAATGAAATAATAAAAAATAAAGAAAATGGTATTATTATACCTGTAAAAAATGAAGTTGCTCTGTATAATGCAATGTTAGAAGTATATTATAACAAAGATCTATATAAAGCAAAGGGGCTACAATCTCGAAAAATTATTGCAGCTAATTATGAGCGCACTGAAGTTTGGAATGCTCTTCTCAAAGAATATAATAGCCTTTCGTAGGAAAAATATTTGTTAAAAAATAGATTATTCTATTTTTGTATTGTATCTAAAAGATACGTTTGCTATAACAATAATTAATGGGAGAGGATATTCAAATTACTTCTTTAACTAAAGAAGAATTAGGCATTGCTATTGCCAAAAATACTTATTGGATTGATAATGTTGAAGATATACCCTTTTCTAAAAGTAAGGCTACATGGCTATTACAAAATGACAGAATTGATAACAGCGACATTTGTGCAATTATTGGCACTGAAAACAATACTATCATTTCATTTATTTTTTTTGTACCAGATATTATAAATACAAAAACAGGAAAGGAAAAAATATTTTGGAGTAGACGATGGTGGATTTCTGAGAAATATAAGAACTCCATTTTACCAACTTACACCATGACGATAGCAATGAAGGCTGTAGAAAATAAAGCTGTGGTAAAGTTTCTAGGTAAAAGTGTTGAAGAATTCTACAGAAAACAACCTTTCACAGAGTTCGCTCATAGAACTAGATATTATGTTATATTCAATTTCGATTCAAGTATTATTTTAAACAAGATAAAATCCCTAAGACTCATTTCTGGTTTAGTAAGAAAAATAGATAGTTTTTCATTGTATGCGGTATCACTAATCAACAAAGGTAAAACTCTAAAAAAAACAAAACATCTTGTATATGAATATGTATCTAATATTGATGATAGCCTATGGCAGTTTTTAAGTCCTTTTTGTAAAAACGATTTAATACCAAAATCTAAAGAATATATTAGTTGGCAAATAGACAACAATCAATATACAAATGCTCCTGTAAGACATAAATATACTCACAATTGTTTATTAAGCAGTATATACAAAAGGGTTTATAATATTAGTTATACTATAAAAAAAGAAGGTAAAGTTATTGGCTTCACCTCATTTCTAGTTCGAGGAAAAGAAGCTATGGTGCGCTATTTTATTTATGAAAACGAGAATTTAGAAGTTTGTGCTGATGCTTTAATGGAAAATGTGTTGCAAACAAAGGTTACAAACCTACAAACCGAAAACGAAATTCTAGGTAAGTATATTACAAAAACATACACTAACATATATGCTAATAAACGAAAGTTCTATGCTTTGGCTCATAATGATATGAATATTGATTTTGAAAATGCCAATATTAATGATAGAGACGGGAATTTTGCATAGCAATAAGCTAATGGTTTTAAAAATTTGAGAGAGTATATAAAAATGAGAAGAATCTATTTTTGAAAAATTAAATATCAATGGATTACATAAATAATATAGCTAATTCTATACTAGATAACTATGATAACAATGTCTTATTTATTGATAATAAGTACCATTCTTATAAGGAATTTGCCCTGTGTATAAGTAATATTAGAGATTTCATTCAAAATACAATTCCTAATAAAGAAAAACTTATAGGATTAGTTACAAATGATGATATTGAAACTTACGCTTCAATTGTAGCTTTATGGTTGGAAGGTAAGGCATACGTCCCTGTTAATCCTGAGTTTCCTGCTGAAAGAAATTTTGAAATATTTAGACAAACAAAGACTAAGTTTGTTCTAGACTCTTCCAATAGTAAACAATATAACGGCTATAATACAATTGACACAACCGTTAAACAAAACATAAAAATTAATTTAACCCCTAAAAAAATAAATGGAGAAGACTTAGCATACATATTATTTACTTCAGGAACCACAGGTGTACCTAAGGGAGTTCCAATTACGTTTAATAATGTACAAGCTTTAGTAAATGCTGTTGATGCAGAACCAACATTTAATTTAAACAACAAAGATAAGTGCCTGCAAATGTTTGAGTTAACTTTTGATTTCTCAGTAGTCACATATTTATTCCCTTTATTAGCCGGATCTTGTATTTATACAATACCAAAGGGAAAGATTAAATACTTCTATATTTTTAAACTTCTCAAAGAACAAAACCTTACTGTTCTTACTATGGTGCCTTCTATTATAAACTATTTACGACCTTATTTTCCTGAAATAAATGCTAAATCTGTTAGGTATTGTAGTTTTGGTGGAGGTGCGCTACACGATGATATAGCTAAAGAATGGAGCAATTGCCTACCTAATTGTAAAATATTTAATTACTACGGGCCTACAGAGTTTACTGTGTATAGCGGTTTTTATCCATATGATAAAGACACACACACTAAGGCATACAATGGTGTAATATCTATTGGTAAACCTCAAAAAGACACATTATACCTTGTAGTAAATAAAAACAATGAAGAAGTGGCTATTGGTGAAGCTGGTGAACTTTGTTTAGCTGGCCCGCAAATAACACCAGGATATTGGAATAATGATAAAAAAAATAAGCTAAGCTTCTTTTACCATAGAATCAATGGTATAAATGAAAGGTTCTATAAGACTGGGGATTTATGCATTATAGATGAAGATGGTGATTATCTATATGTTGGAAGATCTGATTTTCAAGTAAAAATTAGAGGATATAGAGTTGAATTAGGAGAAGTTGAATTTCATACAAAAAAAGTAATTAAAGATTGTAATTTTGTGGTTTTAGATATTGATAATGATTCTGGAAATAATGAACTATATTTAATCATTGAATCAGATAAATTTAATATTGAACCCGTAGTCGATTATTTAAAAGAAAAAATGCCCAACTATATGGTGCCCACACAAATACGATTTATAGATAGCATCCCTCATAACATTAATGGCAAAATTGATAGAAACCAATTAAGAAACACATTTAACCCATGAAAAATCAAGAAATTTTAGAAAAAGTTGCCAAATCATTTAGTACAGTTTTAGAACATAACAATTTTACTTTAACCGAATCAACAACAGCTGATGATGTAGATGGATGGGAATCCATTACACATATGATGATAATTAATGATATAGAAAAATCTTTTAATATTAAGTTTAAGCTCATGGATTTAATGAATATGGATTCTATAGGAGATTTAATTAATGTAATTCAAAAAGAGCAAAGCATAATACATAGTTAGTTTTTAAAGAACTAATTTTAATAATTGAACAACTGTTCACCGAGATGTACCAATTTCTTTTTAAACGTTTTTTAGACTTAGTTGCATCCTTGATTGGGCTAATATTACTTTCGCCTATTTTTGCACTTTTAATTATTGCTCTAGCTCTAGCCAATAAGGGTAATGCGTTTTTTGTACAAAAGCGTCCGGGGAAAAATGAAAACATATTTAGTATTATCAAGTTCAAGACAATGAACGATAGTACCGATGAAAATGGAAGTTTATTGCCAGATAGTGAGCGTTTAACCACTATTGGCAAAATAGTACGAAAAACTTCTCTAGATGAGTTGCCACAACTTATTAATATTGTAAAAGGAGATATGAGTTTTATTGGTCCAAGACCTCTTTTAATAAGGTATTTACCCTTTTATTCAGAAATTGAAAAAAAACGACATTCTATAAGACCAGGTATTACAGGCTTAGCTCAAGTTTCTGGTAGAAACATTTTAAACTGGGACGATCGCCTAAAAAAAGATATAGAATATGTTGAGAACTTAAGTTTTAGTTTAGATTTTAAAATTTTTATAAAAACAATTCAAAAGGTTATCACATCAAAAGATGTGGTAGTAAATCCAAATTCAGTTATTGAAGATTTAGATGCAAGTAGAGCAAAACATTAAATGGGCAATTTTAGTTACTGGTTGGGGAAGAAATGCTAAAGACACCTTAAAGTCCTATACAAAAGGTAAATTAAAAAATTCTAGTATAGATTTGATTATATACGAAGAAGAGCCTTGCGGTGCCAAAGAATATGCTGAAAAGCATAATATTGAAACATTGCAAATGTTTAAGCAAGACTACCAAAACCTATTGAGCTATCAAGATCAATTAATAAAAGAGATAAAAAAGAGAAACATTGATTATATTTTGATGTTAAATTTTAAATACATAATTAAACAACCAATGCTTGAGGCATTCCCTAACCGCATAGTTAATATACACCCTTCCCTATTCCCAAGTTTTCTAGCTACAAAAACGGCCATACAGGATGCATTAGACTATGGAGTAAAAATTACAGGAATAACTACCCATATAATTGATGATAAAATAGATGAAGGCACAATTTTATGTCAAAGAGCAATTAAGGTAAAAGAAAATGACACATTCGAAACTCTATATCCAAAATTTGTTAGACAGGGAGCAAAAATAATTAAGAAAACTATCAAAATAATTGAAAATCAAGAATTTGATAAAAATTGAATTTAACCATAATTATATTTTAATTAAATAGCCATCTTACTTTTACATTATGAATCGTTTATATTTAATATTAAAAAGGTTTTTTGACTTTACAGTCGCCATTACAGCTATTATTCTTTTATCTCCAATATTTTTAACTGTTTTAATTTGTTTAGTTTTTGTTAATAGCGGTAAACCTTTCTTCTTTCAAGAAAGACCTGGAAAAAATGAAAAGTTATTCAAAATAATAAAGTTTAAAACTATGAGAGACCTACAACCTAATTCAGAAAAAGATGTACATAATCTTAATAGAGTAACTAAAATTGGAAGTTTTATAAGAAAATATTCTTTAGACGAAATACCACAGCTAATAAATGTTATCAAAGGAGACATGAGTATTGTTGGTCCAAGACCGCTTTTGGTTCATTATTTGCCCTTATATAATAATTTTCAAAAACAACGGCATCTTACAAGACCAGGAATTTCGGGGTGGGCCCAAGTTAAAGGTAGAAATTCTATTTCTTGGGAAAAGAAATTTGAACTAGATGTTTGGTATGTAAAGAATCAATCTTTTATTATTGATCTAAAAATTATACTACTTACTGTTAAAAGAATTATTATACCCCAAGGCATAAACAATAGTGAAGGAACTAATATGCCCGAATTCACAGGAACTAAACTATGATAAACAAAATTTTAATTATTGGTGCCTCTGGTCATGCCAAAGTTATTATAGATATTATTGAAAAAGAAGGTAAATACGAAATATTTGGCTTAATTGATTCTTTCAAAAATAAAGGAGATAGTATATTCAACTATAAAATATTAGGTACAGAAAAAGACTTACCCAAATTATTTAAAGACCATGATGATATAGTAGGCGGTATAGTAGCTATTGGAGACAATTATACTAGAATGAAAATTTATTTAGATATTTCGTCTAAGATAAAGAACTTCAATTTTATTAATGCAATACACCCTTCTTCTGTAGTATGCAGAAATGTTACCATAGAAAAAGGTTCTGTTATCATGCCAGGTGCTGTAATTAGTAGCGATGTAAAAATAGGTAAGCAGTGCATTGTAAACACAAATAGTACTGTAAATCACGATTGTATAATTGAAGATTTTGTAAGTATTGCTCCAGGTGCAACGCTTGCAGGAGGAGTAAAAGTAGGTAAGTGTACAGCAATATCATTGGGTGCTAATGTGCTTGAGATGATTAACATTGGAAAACATACAATAATAGGTGCCGGTTCTTTAGTAAATAAAAATATTGGAAGCTACAAAAAGGCATATGGCTTGCCTGCTAAAGAGATTAGTGATAGAAAAATTGACGATAAATATTTAGGAATGTCAGAAATAAAAAATACTAGTAAATACGACTTAAGTTTTTATAGTTTGAAAACTAGCAAAGACATTGCAGCCTATAGGGATATACTTAGTGCCTTTGAGAATCACAATATGTTTTATACACTTGCGTATTGTAATTATCAAACGAGTAGCCAGCTTAATTATTTTATCCTTAAAAAGGATGATATTCCACAAGTTTTATTACCAATATATTTAAATAAAATTGAGTCGGATATTTTTGATGAGAACGATACTTTCTACGATGTTAATTCTCCATATGGTTACAGTGGACCATTATTTAACAAAAATACTACTGAAGAAGATATTATAGAATTTTGGAATGTTGTTGATGATTGGTATCAAAAAAACAATGTTGTAACTGAGTTTATCAGATTTAACCTTGAAAACAATCACAGATGTTATTCAGGGCATCTTATACCTACACTTGATAATGTAAGAGGTAAGTTATCAAATTTCGATTCTATTTGGGATAATTTCAAGCAAAAAGTTAGAAATAATTACAGAAAAGCTGTTAAAAGTAATTTATCTATTGAAATACATACTCAAACTAAATCTTCTGAGGTTATAGATCAGTTCTATGATATATATATATCAACAATGAAAAGAAATAATGCTACTGAAAATTATTTCTATTCAAAAGATTATTTTACCAAATTAATAAATGAAAATTTTGAGAATACAATAATAGCTATTGTTTTTAAAGAAAATATCGCAATATCAACAGAACTTATACTTATAAATAAATCTACAATCTATTCATATTTAGGAGGAACCAATTCAGATTATTTTAATTATAGACCTAATGACTATTTAAAAATAGAAATGATTAAATGGGCTTTAGAAAATAATAAAAATCATTATGTTTTGGGAGGAGGAAGGTCAAATGGTGATGGTTTGTACCAATATAAAAAATCGTTTTTCCCGAAAGACAAAGATGTATTATATTACACTGGAAGAAAAGTAATAAACCCTGAAGTATATAATAACTTAATTAAAGAAATTAAAGTTGAATTCACAGATGTGTTAGATTATGTAAAAGACTCTAAAAAATACTTTCCTATATACAGTCAAAAAAATACTTGTAAAAAAAATGAGTCTAATAATATAAAAGTGATATTCACTAAAAATGAATGGAAAACTGCAATCAAAAATATAGGATACTACGATTTTTATCATACTTATGACTATCATAATTTATCAAAATTAGAAGGAGAGACACCGTTACTTATTGAGTACAAAGAAGAAAATAAGGTTATATACCTTCCCCTAATAAAAAGAGAAATACCAGGTACAGATTATTTTGACGCAACCTCTGTTTACGGATATGCTGGCCCATTACAAAAGAGTATAGACAAACATTTTAATAATATAAACTTTTTAAAGGCTTTAAATTCTTTTTTCGAAGAAGAAAAGATAGTATCGGTTTTTTCCAGGTTAAATCCTTTCATCGATCATCAGGAGACCATCCTAAAAAACGCTGGAACAATAGAAGCACTCAGCTATATCGTAAATATAGATTTAACCAAAGATATTGATGAGCAGAGAACTATTTTTTCAAAAACCACCAAACGCTACATCAATAAATGCAGAAAAACTTTTAATTTCAAAATTAGTGATAAGGAAGAAGACATATTAATGTTTATAGATTTGTATTATGAAAATATGGATCGAGTTAATGCTGAAAAAAAATATTATTTTTCTAAACAATATTTTTTAGATTTTATAAATAGTGAAGATTTCGAGACAGATGTATTACTGGCTATAGATAAGGAAAATGAAGAAATTATCTCTGCTGCAATGATGGTAAAAACAAACAATATTATTCAATATCATATCTCTGGAACACGCAATGACTATTTAAATATCTCTCCTATCAGACTTTTAATAGATGAAATGCGCCTAAAAGGAACTAAGGAAGGCTATAAATACTTTAATTTAGGTGGTGGACTGGGTAATCAAGAAGATGAGTTATTTAGATTTAAGGCATCTTTTTCAAAAGATTTCAAACCTTTTAAAACATGGAAGCATATTGCCAACGAAAATGTATATAAAGAACTTATTAAGAAGAACGAGGTAGGCGACTTAGAATCAAACTTTTTTCCGTTATATAGATTGAAACAGAATAATTAAAATTTTTCCTCAATATATTTTGTTATAACATTTGCTATAATACTTCTACCATTGTTATTCCAGTGTTTGTCATAGATAAGAGTAGTAGGTCTTTTAGATTTTTTAAGGTCTTCAGAGAAATCTAGGTATTTAAAATTGTGCTTTTCCAAGTGATTCAAGAAAGATTTAGGAGTAGCACTTTTATCTATTAACAAGGTAAATCTTTCTTTATCATAACCATACTTATCGACTAAACTTTTGAAATTATTGAGATATTTTTCATTATTTTGCTTCTCAATTAAAACCTTTTCTTCGTCACTAATTTCCTTTTTAGAAGTTTTTTTTCCTTTTAAAAATGCAATTATTCTATTTGGAGCTTTTTTAACAGGATCTATAATACCAATGCTTTGCAGATATGCAAGTATTTTTATTTTTCGTAGATTTTTGTATAATGAAGACTCTAACTTCATACGGTCTCTTACAACATTATATTCAGCCCTTGATAAATCATTTTCAAATTTTAATCCAAAAATCACATGATCTATCAAATCAAATTCATTCCTGTAAGAATACACTAAATGTAATTGATCTGCAAAATCATAACCTGCATAACCAAACTCATAAACATCTATATCTTTAACTCTATTTTCAATCTTTTTTCCTATAGAATTATAGTAATTTTGATGAAAACCTTCTATAA
Organism: Flavobacteriaceae bacterium; assembly: GCA_043557195.1. GTDB lineage: Bacteria > Bacteroidota > Bacteroidia > Flavobacteriales > Flavobacteriaceae > Jejuia. The sequence goes on from CP121314.1 coordinate 106,304, forward strand.
ATGAATCGCCAACTAAGGCTACTTCTATTTTATCCTTGGTGGGCTTGTATTCTTGATAAGAGTTAAAACCAGAATTATTAATATGGTATTCTGAAAAGTTCTGCCTTCTATTACCGGTTACTGAATATCCAGATTGATTGGGCACCCACTTCTCTACTCCATATTTATCGATATATCTTGACGGATAATCTTTGGTTAAGTGAAATAACCGCACATACACTTCTAGTGCGAACACTACCAACACAGCATAAAGAAAACATTTTAAAAATAACCTTTTCATAATCTCTAAAATTGGAAATAAATGAAAGACCTATCAAAACTACTGTCATAAAACAACAACATCGCCATTATTACTAGTGTATAGATTATAAATCTCACCACTCTAGATTTAAACTTAAAAGGTGCTCTTTCATCCTTTCTTATAAGATACTCATAAAAAATAAAAATTGCAATAAGTATATAATAATCAATCATACGATAACCTAGAGGGTGATTATAAGGCTCATATGAAAAATTATATACTATTCTTTCTATAAAATTAAATGCATCAGTTATAGATTCTGACCTGAAGAATATTCTAGAAAACGTAACAATGGCAAAGGTTAACAATACTTGCCCTATCTCTATAAAAGACGGAAAAAAAGAATTTTCGCCAACAACTGAGTGTTTATAGATGGTATTTCTTCCCATTAAGAAAACTGGAATAAATGCCAAAGCATGAAATGCTCCCCAAAAAATAAAAGTCCAATTAGCTCCATGCCAAAATCCACTAACTAAAAATATAATACAAATATTTCTTACTGATTTTAATTTGCTTACTCTTGAACCTCCAAGAGGAATGTAAATGTAATGCCTGAACCATGTAGACAAAGATATATGCCAACGTTGCCAATATTCAGCCACGTTTCTTGAAAAATTAGGGAATTTAAAGTTAGACATTAACTCTATCCCAAAAAGTTTAGCAGTACCAATTGCAATATCTGAGTACCCACTAAAATCACCATAAACTTGAAAACTAAAAAGTGTTACTCCTAAAATTAAAGTTGATGCAGGGTAAGATGGGTAATTGGAAAATATGTCATCCACAATGGGAGCAATTCCATCTGCAATTACTACTTTTTTAAACAACCCCCACAAAATAAGTTTTAATCCAGCTACGCATTGATTATAATCAAAATCCCTTTTATTCAAAATTTGGGATAATAAATTTGAAGCTCTTTCAATTGGTCCTGCCACTAATTGAGGAAAAAAACTAACAAATGCTGCAAAACCTAAAAAATCTTTGGTAGGCTTCAATCTTTGGTAATAAATATCAAAAGAATATGACATGGTTTGGAATGTATAGAATGATATACCTACCGGAAGTAATATTCTTAATGTCCAAGTGCTTTTTATATCATAGCCTATTAGATGACAGGCATCAATCCAAGAATCAACGAAAAAATTAAAATATTTAAAGAATCCTAAAAGACCTACATTAAAGATTACGCTGCACCAAAGCCAGAGTTTTCTTTTGCTTTTTTTATCATTGGTATGAATTTGTAAACCAATAAAATAGTCTACAAGGGTACTCAAGAATATGAGAGAAAGAAATCTCCAGTCCCACCATCCATAAAAGAAATAACTGGCAAAAAGTAGAAAAAGGTTTTGACCTTTTGTCGTCTTTTTTAAGAAAAACCAATAGACTATAAAAACAACTGGTAAGAAAACAAAAAACTCTAGAGAATTGAATACCATAAGAAGTAGTAATCGTATTAAGTAGGTAGCATTTGGTAAAAATAAAACTTGTGCCAAATATCTTTTAACTCATCTAGTATATCAAAAATTTTCTACGAATTACACAATAATTACCTTAACAAACACTATTGCAAAATAAACATTAATTGAAAAGCTCCATGTTATGGAGCTTTTCAATTATAATTATAAGATAATCATCTATTTACATCTCATTAAAAATAGAATGCATTAGTCTTTTCTTATCGTTAATACTTTCTTCAAGAGAAATCATAGTTTCAGTGCGATACACCCCTTCAATTTCATCTAGCTTAAAAATCACTTCTTTAGCGTGCTCTGTGTTTCTAGCTCTAATTTTACAAAAGATATTAAACTTCCCAGTAGTAATATGAGCAACTGTAACGAATGGAATTTCATTTATACGTTCTAAAACAAATTGGGTTTGTGAGGTATTATTTAGGTAAACACCTACGTAAGCAATAAACGAATAGCCCAGCTTTTTGTAGTCTAGTGTTAAAGAAGACCCCCTGATAATCCCAGATTCTTCCATTTTCTTAACTCTTACATGTACTGTACCTGCAGAAATTAAAAGCTTTTTTGCAATGTCTGTAAAAGGAATTCTTGTATTGTCTATCAACATATCAAGAATTTGATGATCAATTTCGTCTAGTTTAATTTTCCCCATAATTCGATTTTCTTAAATAAAAATCAAAATTAATACATTTTCACTAAAGATTACGCATATTTAATGCATTTTATTTTGAAAATAATACGATTTTCTCATTATTCAATTTTACGCAAACGTTTTCGTAGCCAATTACTAAATTATTTTCGCTTACCGATGATACTAACCCTCCCTTAGCATCTATCAATTTATGAGTATAGTAATTGGATAAATCTCCCATTTTTGTTAATACTGGAACAAATATTATTTTCCCGTCTTCCAAACGCTCTTCGAATTGAAATGCCAAATCTTTCTTTTCGTCATCCTTCTGGTTCAGCATAGCATTTCTAATGATTACATCATAAAATAGCTTTTGGTTCTCTGGAATTAAGGCGTATGGTTCAAACCTGCTACCATCTATATCATTATTCGATATGTATAATAAAGACGTTAAATAGGACATATAAATAAATTCGCGTGTTCTATCTCTACCATAATCATCAACATAATGCCCTGCCTCAAATAATATTGTTGGTACATTTTCAGATTGAAATGTGTCCCCTACACAATTTATATTGAAAGCATCATCATATACACCCACTTGGTTTGGAATCAATTTTTGTAGATATTTATTTATTTCTACAATTATCTCCATAGCGATTTTACGTGTTGGTGTTATAGTACATTCTTTGTCCTGTGCTGGTGCTAAAAAAGAAACTGTAGCCGACTTATCCACGTTTCCAGCACTAAATATCGTACGCTGCCCATGAAGATTATAGCAATAATGAGGCTTAAAACTATCAAAGACTGCTCTTAATACTTTACTTTCAGGTTCCGATCTCTTTTGAGCGTCCCTATTCAGGTCAATATTATTGGCATTTACACGTGTATACGCCTTAGCACCATCAGGATTTAATATAGGAATAATACAAATTGTACACTTGTCTAAAATATTGTTCGTGATTATTTCATTGGATATGCAAGTATTCAAAAAATCAAAAATTGCTTTTGTGGTGGTCGACTCATTGCCATGCATTTGAGACCACATAAATATTTTTTTTGGTCCGTTACCAATTGTAATAGAAAAAATATCCTCTTTTAAAACTGACTGACCAACAATTTTTACCTCTGCAGACTTTCTAAATTTTGAAAATAAAGGTGCAATTTTTTCATTGGTAATATATCTGTGAGAAAGAGATTTTTCTTTGTACTTCTTGAACAGTAATTGCAAGTCTGTAATTTTCATGTGCACTAATTAGTCTACAAAAGTAAACATTTCAATTTTTACAATTGTAAACACTAATTTTAGTGTGTTTTGTACACATTGATAAACAATTTAAACATCAAATAAAGTAAGTGTCTTTCAGAATGAAACTTAAATATATATTCACACAGTAAAATATTTATTTTCAGCATTTTAAAATAATCTATATAAAGCAAAAATATAATAATATTTTAAATAAAAAGTGAAATTTCAAAGAGTTTTAAGACTAAATTATTACATTTGTAAAACAAATCTACTCTGACAACAATTTACAATGATAAACAGCGAAAAATTCACCAAAAGACTCCAAAAAGTCATCGAATATTACGGTGAATCCGCCTCTTCTTTTGCTGAAAAAATAGGCGTGCAACGCTCTAGTATTTCACACATTTTATCAGGCAGAAACAAACCTAGTTTAGAATTCGTACTAAAGGTATTATCAACTTTTCCAGAAGTAGAATTGTATTGGCTATTAAATGGTAAAGGTACTTTTCCGAAAACCGTAGCAGAAGAACAATCACCCCCTACTCACACACCAAAACCTTTTCCAAAAGAAGTAATGACATCAAAAGCATCAAATCAAAAGAAAATTGAACGTATAGTTATTTTTTATTCTGATGGAAGTTTTGAGGATTTCGAAAAATAAACTTCTAGTTCGTAGCTTTGCACCAAATAAGCTTGAAATGAAAAAAACCCTATTAACTCTATTTGTACTAACATTTTTTTCGTGCTATCAAACAGAAAGAAACTGCAAAAACTATAAAACTGGGCGTTTTATAAGTGAATCTGTTTTGAATGGTGAAACTTACCAATCCAAATTCACTCGTACAGATAGGTTACAGGTTGAAGTCTATAAAAATCATGTAGATTCTTCAGAAGTGCGATGGATAAACGATTGTGAAGTTATTTTTAAAACCATTAACCCAAAAAACATGGCGGAAAAAAAAGATGTTCATCTTAAAATTTTAACCACAACAGACTCAAGCTACACTTTTGAATACTCTTATGTTGGAGAAATTAAAAAGGCAAAGGGAACAGCCTACAAAATAGATTAACTAATCAAACGGGTATAAAAAGGATTCTACCGCATTAAATTCAATAGTATTATCGTCATTAATAAAATACGTCACAAAAACTTCTCCCCAATATTCTCCATCTGAAAAATCGGCTATTATCCATCTATGGTTTAGCAATTTAACAGTGTTTATAAGCATTTTTCTACCCTCTGAAGACGCATATGGTACAACAGGATGCTGCCCCATAACTTCATTTGTGCTATAAATTTCATCTTTTATCATCGGAATCAATTCACTAACATCATAACCGTCTTTCTCAAAATAACTTATAGCATCTTCGTTTCGCTCTAAATTAAAATGCGACTGGTTAATCATTTCAGCATTAAGCACCTGAATAGAATCCGTCAATCTTTCAATTTTTGCAGTTGCACTATCCAGTTTTTTATTTTGAACTTCGAAAATACGCTTAGAGTTGGCATACTGGAAAATAATCAGCAATAATGCAAAAACAAACAGGTACATAAATATTCTTTTCTTCATCTTTATATTGAGATTTTCAAGTTATCATAAGCTAAAAACACGTTTTCTGGCAATAGTTTTTCTACTTCGGCATGAAAACCAAGTAAATGACTAATATGCGTTAAATAAGCACGTTCTGGATTTATATCATTTATAAAATTTAAAGCTTCTTCTAAGTTAAAATGAGAATAATGAGACTCTATTCTAAGCGCATTAACCACTAGTATTTTTACACCTCGTATTTTATCCATTTCTTTTCGAGACATAGACTTAATATCTGTAGTGTAACAAAAATCATTAAAACGAAAACCGAAAACTTTCAGATTATAATGTAAACCCTTAACAGGTATAACTTCAACATCTTTTATTTTAAACGGTTTATTTTTTATTCTATTAATATTGACTGAGGGCGCCCCAGGGTATTTATTTTCTTTTTGAAAAATATAATCAAACCGTTTTTTAAGCGCTTTTAGAACACGTTTATGAGCATAAATCGAAATATTTCCCTGCTTAAAATAAAACGGTCTTATATCATCCAAACCTAACACATGATCAGAATGCTCATGAGTAAACAAAATACCATCAATTTTCTCACAACCAGCCCTTAGCATTTGTTGTCTAAAATCTGGCCCGCAATCGACAACATAACTATAATCTTTCCATTCTATTAAAACTGATGTTCTTAAACGCTTATCCCTACTGTCTTTACTCAAACAAACAGGATGTTTGCTTCCTATCACAGGAATACCTTGAGACGTACCAGTACCTAAAAACGTAATCTTCAAAATGTATGATTTTCTAAACAAAAATAAGGCTAATTTTTTTGTAGCCTATGGTTATTTGGTATCTTTACAGAAATTTGAATTAACCTATTCAGCCTATGGAAATCAGCATACACGGCGACAGAGAATTTGATGATATTCCTTCATTAAAATCTAAAGCTCTCAAAATAAACCTTAATCAAAATATTTACGGAACATTTGCTGAAATTGGTGCAGGACAAGAAACTGCACGACATTTTTTTAGAGCTGGTGGTGCTTCTGGCACTATAGCTAAAGCAATGTCTGCTTATGATAAAGACTTTAGTGATGCTATTTACGGAATTGAAGACGACAGGAGATATGTAACCGAGTCAAGGTTGCGAAAAATGCTATCTCATGAAATGGCATTAATGGAAGAGCGTATTACTCGTGATAAAAATCCCGACAAAATATTCTTTACATACGCCAATACAGTAGCCACGATAGATTTTGCAAAACAATTTAAGGGACACGGCTGGGTTGGAATTAGATATCAAGTTGAGGCTGGTGCAGATTATAATGAAATCATATTACACATACGATTTAAGGAAACCGACGCTAGATTACAGCAAGAAACCTTAGGTGTGTTAGGAACAAACTTAATCTACGGTGCGTTTTACAAATATAACGAACCCAAGAAACTCCTAAGATACCTCTACGACCATTTGGACAAAGACCAACTAGAAATAGATACTATTAACTTTTCTGGGCCAGTTTTTAAAAATGTAGATAACCGCTTAATGAGTTTACAACTGGTTAAAAACGGCATGACAGATGCTGTAATGTTCGGTCCTGACGGAAACAATGTATTGCCCGCTAGAGTTTTCTACAAGAAAAACATTTTAGCACTACGTGGTAGTTTTAGACCAGTAACAAAAGTAAACATGGCGATGTATAAAAAGTCGCATGAAATGTTTATTAAAGAGAATAAAGTTGATCCTAATAAAACTGTAGTTGTTTTTGAAATCACACTCTCTAACCTTAGGGCTGAAGGAAAAATTGACGAACAAGATTTTATAGATAGAGCGGATTTGTTATGTGCTTTGGGTCAGTCTGTTATGATATCTAACTTCCAAGAATACTTTAAGGTAGTTGAATACTTCTCAAACTACACCAAAGCAAGAATGGGATTAGCTATGGGTGTTAGTAATCTAGTTGATATTTTTGATGAAAAATACTATCGACATATTAGTGGCGGAATTCTTGAAGCTTTCGGAAAACTATTCTTCAAAGATTTAAAAGTGTATCTATATCCAATGTTTGATCCTAAAACTGGGGAACTTATAAATAGTGAAAACTTAAAAGTCTATCCACGTATGAAAGAGTTGTACAAATTCTTTAAATACAATGGCAAAGTAATAGATATTGAGGATTACGATGAAAGTATCATGAATATTTTCTCAAGAGAAGCACTGCAAATGATAGAAAAAGGAGAAAGTGGTTGGGAAAACATGCTCCCAGAAGGTACCGCAGATTTAATTAAGGATTACAGGCTTTTTGGTTACACTCGAAGACCTTTAAAACCTTTGACATTAAAACGAAGGACAGCAGCAGCAAAAAAGAAATAAAAAAAGAGCCAAATGGCTCTTTTTTTATGCATCTAAAATTTGAGCCGCGTGTGCTTTAGTTTTTACTTTGGTTATCACATCTTCAATTATACCGTTTTCATTAATTATAAAAGTTGTTCTGTGAATACCATCATATTCTCTACCCATAAATTTTTTAGATCCCCAAACACCAAAAGCTTCAATTACTGCTTTGTCTTCATCTGCTAATAGTGGATATTTAAATCCGTATTTATTTTTAAAATTAGATTGACGTTTTGCACTATCGGCACTTACACCCAATATTTCATAACCTAAAGATTGAAAACGCTCAAAATTATCATTTAAATCGCAGGCTTCCGCAGTACACCCTGGGGTACTTGCCTTTGGGTAAAAGAATACCACTAACTTTTTCCCTTTGTAATCACTTAATTGAACAGTATTTCCTTGTTCATCTAAGGCTTTAAAATCGGGTGCCTTATCCCCAGCTTTTAATGTCGTCATACCAATTTTTTGTTTAATATTTTATTAACTTCGTTTTACAAAAATACAACCAAATGACTAAACAAGAAAGTGTAGACTTTGTTATAAAAACGTTAAACAATATTTATCCACATATTCCGATTCCTTTAGACCATAAAGATCCTTACACTTTACTAATCGCTGTTTTAATGTCTGCTCAAAGCACAGATGTTCGGGTTAACAAAATAACACCATTACTTTTCGAGATTGCTGATAACCCATATGATATGGTAAAATTATCAGTTGAAGAAATTAGAGACATCATTAAGCCCGTTGGTTTATCTCCAATGAAAAGTAAAGGCATCTATGGCTTATCTAAAATTTTAATAGAAGAACATAACGGCAAGGTGCCTCAAAGCTTTGAAGCCTTAGAAGCGCTACCTGCAGTGGGACATAAAACAGCTAGTGTGGTTATGTCTCAAGCCTTTGATGTACCTGCTTTTCCGGTAGACACTCACATCCACCGCTTAATGTATCGTTGGAATTTTACCAACGGTAAAAACGTGGTTCAGACTGAAAAAGATGCAAAACGTTTGTTTCCAAAGGAATTGTGGAACGATTTACATTTACAGATTATTTGGTATGGACGTGAATACTCTCCTGCTCGTGGTTGGGATTTAGAGAAAGATGTAATAACAAAGGCTATTGGCAGAAAGTCTGTGATTAACGATTATTATAAGAAGAAAAAATCCTGATTCAGGAGAATCAGGATTTTTTAATATTAATTAAGAAGTACCTCATACTTCTCATGTTTCCCTTTTACAACTTTTAATGCCTTTGAGTAATTTAAAAGAAATTCAATTGTTTCATCTTTAGGCTTAAGATTTTTAGTTTTTTCAATTGAATTTTCAGAGTAAATTTTTGCCATTTTATCGTTTTAATAGTTAATTCAAAACAATAACGCAGCAATATTTACTTTATTGCATCAATTGGTTAAAACAATATTATGTTTATCAATTATCTTTCTTAAATTAATGAGCGCATAACGCATACGACCTAATGCCGTATTGATACTAACACCTGTACGCTCTGAGATTTCCTTAAAACTCATATCGTTGTAAATACGCATCATTAATACTTCTTTTTGATCTTGAGGCAGCTCATCTACCAAACGTCTTACATCCGATTCAACTTGTTCTTTAATGATACTTTTTTCCGCATTTAAAGAGCTATCACTTAGTACAGAAAAAATACTAAATTCTCCAGTATTGTCAAATTTTGGCATTCGATTGCTTTTTCTAAAATAGTCAATCACCAAATTATGTGCAATACGCATTGTCCATGGTAAAAACTTACCTTCTTCGTTATAAGCACCTCGTTTTAAGGTACGTATTACTTTAATAAATGTATCCTGAAAAATATCTTCAGCGATATCTTTGTCGTATACTTTAGAATAAATAAAACTGTAAATTTTTTGTTTGTGCCTGTTAATTAGAGTTTCTAGTGCACTTTCTTGTCCTTTAATGTAGTTACTAACCAGAGTAGCATCAGTAATAAGTTCTTTTTGCATAATGTTTACTTTTAATGCACGAAGTAATACTTCGAGGCTTGGGGTTATTAGTTTTAAAAGTAATATTATGCTATAGACAAGTTGTTTTAATAAGTTATTAACAATTCAAATATAACAACAATCATTCCTAAAAAGCAAAATTTAACATCTTTTTTTAACATTTTACTTAACTATACTTCATTTTTTATGCTCATTTAGTTGTAGTATCTTTGCAAAATTATTCCCTTAAAAAGCCTATGAATACTGCTATTTCAGAAGTAAACCCTAAAGAAAACATTATTATTAAAGGTGCAAAATTGCACAACTTGAAAAATATTGATGTTGTTATTCCAAGAAATAAGTTAGTGGTAATTACTGGTTTATCTGGCTCAGGGAAATCTAGTTTAGCTTTTGATACCTTGTATGCTGAAGGACAAAGACGTTATGTAGAAAGCTTATCGAGTTATGCGCGTCAGTTTTTAGGGAGGTTAAATAAGCCAAAGGTAGATTATATAAAAGGTATTGCTCCTGCAATTGCTATAGAGCAAAAGGTAAATTCTACCAATCCGCGTTCTACAGTTGGCACCACAACAGAAATTTATGATTATTTAAAATTACTTTTTGCGAGAATAGGCAGAACATTTTCTCCCATTTCTGGTGAAGAGGTTAAAAAGAATACGGTTAATGATGTGATTAAACACATCATGTCTTTTCCCGAGCGCGAGAAATTACTACTCCTCTCTCCTATTTGTTTGGAGAAAGGTCGCACTATGGCAGACAAATTAAAAACCTTGCAACAACAGGGATATGCCAGAATAAAAGTTAATGATGACGTTGTTAGAATTGACGATATTAAAACCGCACCTGAGCATGAAACGGTTTTACTGGTCGTAGATAGAATTATTGTAAAGCATGAGGAAGATTTTAAAAACCGACTAGCAGATGCCATACAAACTGCATTTTTTGAAGGCAAAGGCGAATGTATTGTTGAAAACTTAAATGACAGTAAGCAACACACGTTTAGTAATAAATTTGAACTGGATGGTATATCATTCTTAGAACCTAACGTTCATCTTTTTAGTTTTAACAACCCTTATGGTGCTTGCCCAAAATGTGAAGGCTATGGCGATATTATCGGTATTGATGATGATTTAGTAATTCCCAACACTGGGCTTTCGGTATATGAAAGCGCTATTTTCCCATGGAGAGGAGAAAGTATGAGTTGGTATAAAGATCAATTAGTAAATAACTCCCATAAATTTGATTTCCCAATACACAAACCTTATTTTGAATTGTCTGCTGAACAAAAACAATTAATTTGGGATGGTAATCAATATTTTGAAGGTTTAAATTCGTTTTTTGCAGAGTTAGAATCAAAAGCGTATAAAATACAAAACCGAGTTATGCTTTCTCGCTATCGCGGAAAAACAAAATGCAAAACGTGTAATGGCAAGCGTTTACGACCTGAGGCTAATTATGTAAAGATAAGCGGTGTAACGATAACCGATTTGGTAGAAATGCCTATAAAAAAATTGATTCAGTTTTTTAAATCGCTAGAACTGAATGATTATGATACACAAATTGCCAATCGCCTTTTAAAAGAAATTAATAATAGATTATCATTTCTTGCCAATGTTGGTTTAGACTATCTTACCTTAAATCGAAAGTCGAATACGTTATCAGGCGGTGAAAGTCAACGTATTAATCTGGCGACTTCCCTAGGTAGCAGTTTAGTAGGCTCTATGTATATTTTAGATGAACCTAGTATAGGTCTTCACCCAAAAGACACTGAACGATTGATTTCAGTTTTACAATCGTTGAGGGATTTAGGAAATACTGTTATTGTGGTTGAACACGATGAAGATATTATGAAAGCTGCCGATAGTATTATTGATATTGGCCCTGAAGCAGGTACTTTTGGTGGAAAGGTTGTCGCTAGCGGAACTTATGATGAAATTCTTTTATCACAATCCCTAACTGCAAAGTATTTAAATGAAAGTATGCAGATTGAAGTTCCAAAAACAAGAAGAACTTCAAAATACCATGTAAACATTAAAGGTGCACGAGAAAATAACTTAAAAAATATTGATGTTAGTTTCCCTTTAGAAATGCTTACTGTGGTTACTGGCGTTTCGGGTAGTGGCAAAAGTACTTTAGTAAAAAAGATTTTATATCCTGCATTGCAAAAGAAACTGACAGATTTTAGTGATAAGGCAGGTCAGTTTTCAAATTTAGAAGGCAACTTCAGCAATGTAAAGCATATCGAATTTATTGATCAAAACCCTATTGGGCGATCTTCACGTTCAAACCCAGTAACTTACATTAAGGCATATGATGACATTCGTGCCTTGTTTTCAAAACAAAAGTTAAGCAAAATAAGGAATTACCAAGCAAAACATTTTTCTTTTAATGTTGACGGTGGTCGATGCGAAAAATGCAAAGGAGAAGGTGAGATTACTGTAGAAATGCAGTTTATGGCTGATGTGCATTTGGAATGCGAAACATGTGGTGGCAAACGATTTAAAAAAGAAGTACTAGAAGTAACTTTTGAAGAAAAAACCATTGACGACATATTAAATCTTACGATTGACGATGCTATCGCTTTTTTTGATGAGAATAATCAAGATAAAATAAAAAACAAGCTACAACCCTTGCAAGATGTTGGTTTAGGCTACGTTACTTTAGGACAAAGCTCTTCTACTCTTTCCGGAGGTGAAGCGCAACGTATAAAATTGGCTACTTTTTTAGGGAAAGGAAACACTAAAGACAAAGCGCTTTTTATTTTTGATGAACCCACTACTGGACTGCATTTTCATGACATTCAAAAATTATTAAAATCTTTTAATGCGCTGATAGCTAAAGGGCACTCCATCATTGTCGTGGAACACAATCTGGAACTGATTAAATGCGCCGATTACATTATTGATTTAGGACCAGAAGGTGGTGAAGAAGGAGGGCATTTGGTAGCTTTTGGCACGCCTGAAGCTATTGTTAAAGTAAAAGATTCTGAAACAGGAAAGTATTTAAAAGAAAAAATATAATATAAAGGGAAGCATAACATTGCTACTCCCCTCTATATACTAATTATATCTAAAATTAGAGCTTGTAGCCCACTCCAAATAATAAATTACTCAATTTAACTGTACTAGCTGAGTTTTCAGATAAATCAGCTAAACCCAAATCATATCGGGCATTAAGGAAAAACTTCTCGGTTAAGTCATAAGACGCGCCGATATTTGCCCCAAAATTCATAGATTTTAATCCATTAGGTGCGTCCAATAAATATCCTAAACTTGGTCCTGCATAGACGTTAAATTTTTCTGCAGCGTTATATTTTATTAATAGCGGAACATTAATTTGATTTAGATCTTCCACTATGATAAATCTAGCTTCTGGCTGAAATTTAAAACTATCTGACAATTCAATATCAGCTGCGGCTACACCTATGTAAAAACCAGATTTAGTAGTAGTTGTTGTGTTACTTAATAATGCACTAGAAGTTGTTGAGCTTTTACTTTCATTACCAGATTTCTGAACAAGTGCCGATGTAGACGGTGCCGCGTTGCCACTTTCAACACTAAATCTATCAGCAGCATTAGAATAACCTGCATCGATATGTACTCTACAAGACGTGAAACTTAGGGCAATAGATAAAATTGCCACGAGGGAAATTGATTTTTTCATGATTAAAATTATTGATTAGCTGTTATAAACTTAATCAATAAAACGCTAAAAACCAAAAAGTTACACACAACAAAGCAGGATACTCATAAAACCTAATAAAACAAAAACGCAAACAAACTAAGCAATACTAGGGTAATTGGAGTTACTATAGAAAGAAATACAAAAGAAGCTATAGCGCTTTTAAAAAAACTTTTAAACCATCCTTGAGCATAAAATCGCTTTAATGCCATAACCAAATAAAGAAATGTAGATAACATAATTAAAAAATCTAACCAATCTGGCAAGTCAAAAATAAAGTTAACACCTAGAATAATACTAAAAACGGTAAACAAGAAAGAAAAGTAATAAAAACTGAACACCAAATGATGCGCATACTGACCTTTTTTTAAATGCAATAGTTTCAAAACAAATGCGAAAATTGGTAGTAAAAAGAACATTGCAATAGGAATAGTATCATAAAAAGCCTGGAGTATACTTCCACCCTTTCTAGATCTATAAAACCTTAAGGCCTGTGTATACAACCTACGTTCAATATATCCTGCATCATCATCCATCCCCATTTCCTTATAAATAACTTCATTTGTCGCCCCTATGGCTATCAAAGAATCCACTGATTGCGTATTGAAATCAGCTTTCATTATATCGTTATTTCTAAAATCATCTGCGAATACCAAAGAATCAATTTGCTTATCGGTAAAACCTGTTAAGTATTTGTTTTTCTCTAAAGTTTGTCTCAAGGCTGCACGAGCTACTGAATCTTCAAGCTTCTTTCGTTCTCGTCTTAATTGGAAAATAGAATCTCTTACTAATTCATCTTCTATCTTTTCAATAACGGTATCCTCTTTAAGTGTTTGAGCTAGTTTTTCATCTAAAGTTCTTATCTGACTTCTTTGCACAAAAGAGAATAAAAAGAAAAATACCACAGCAATAAAAAGATACATTTGCGCTGGATGCAAATACAACAAACGCTTCCCTTGAATAAATTTAGCAGCTAAAAAGCCTGGCTTAAAAAGTAAGGGTAAAAAGCTTTTAAAGAATCTAGCATCAAAAGAGAAGTAATTACTTATCGTGTTATAAAATAACACCTTAACAGTAAGTTCGTCTTTAGCTTGTTGTCCACAATGAGGACAAAAATTAAATGAATCATCAAACTTTTGTTCGCAATTTTTACAAGTTTCTAAAGATTTTGCCATGGTTTTTTTATTGCTAGATAAATTTAAGAAAAGATTTAAGACTAAAACATTAGAAATGATTGAAAAAGGACATTCTACTACTGTTATAAAGCACAATCAAGAGCTAATTAATGCGCTGACTATATTGCTTATCTAGGACCTGAAGACGGTGAAAATGGACGGAACTTAGTAGCTTCAGGAACTTCAGCAGACATAATAAAGGTTGATATTTCTGAAACTAGGAAGTATTTGAAGGATAAACTATAAATTTATGAAAGCCCCAGATATAGTGGGCTTCAAGAGACATGACTCAGTAGAATCTTTAGTTAGTGGTGGCGCAAGTTTTGAGACTCATGTAATGATTAAAACAAGAATAAGGTTACAAGTTTAAGATATCAATATTTTATGCGATTTTCTGTACAATATTTGCAGCAGTCCCCTCCAGTAGGTTAGCATTCGCTTTTTATAAATTTCAACAAACAGGTTGTTTTAGCTTTATATTATACAACATTATAGCTACATTAGTGTTTTCTATCTTCTTTATTGTTGGAAACTATCTTTTAATAACATTCTTCTCGCCCATAGTATTCGACGCAACTACAAATACATTTGTTAAAGGGTTTTATATTTCAATACTTGGTAAAACACAAAAAGTGATTCACTACAAAACTATTATCGCATTACAAATAACTGGCGAACATTCAAAAGTAATGATGGTAGCTATAAAAGTTTTGAGCTCAATTTGATTTTGAATGATTCAAGTCATGTAAATATTGTAGACCAAGGAAAACTAAAAACTTTAATTATTTATGCTGAAACGCCAATCAACTTTTTAAACTCCCTATTCGGCATTCAGATTCTAAAAACAACTTTAGATATGCGAATAATAAAATATTTAAATTAAAAAAAAGACAGTCTCTTTTCAGACTCAAATAAAACATATAAAAATAAGAATGGTGGCTTACGCCACCATTTACTTAATTTTTTATTTAGAGTATTATTGTTCTATTTCACAAACTTTAAACTACCTTTTTCAGTGGAAAGAATATAAAGACCAGATTTTAGAGTTTCTACATTTATCTCTTTGGTAATATCGCCTTTTATTACAGCTTGCCCCATTAAGTTATAAATCGCAAAATTTTCACCTAAATTATCTTTTGCTATTACGGCTTGCTTTTCACGGCTGTAAAAAGCATTCAAGTTTTTGCTACTAAAACTGTTCACTTTAAGGGTTGAAGAAGTGTTTTGAGAAATATCATCTATATAAAACACATCTCCATCATAAGTTCCTGTAGCATTAAATTTAAAATCAACTCTTGACAAATAACCTGGGTCCGCTCCCGCTAATGTTACACCATCAGAAAGCAAAACTGCTTCTGAAAAATTAAACTCTACCTCATACCAAGTGTTTAAAGTTAATCCTGTGAATGAAACCGTGCTGGTTATATAATTTGTACCTCCAAACCAAGGTTCCAATTGAATATCTACTGCGGTTTCATTGGCAGACAAAAACTTAAATTTATACCAAGTACCGTTAGAAGAATTATATGTCCCTCCTGGATTACTAATTGCAATCCATCTCCAAGCTGGCGCCGTGTCAGTCAAAACAATTTCAAAAGAAGTTGCACTACTATTTATCCCTGTAGTTGAAGGATTAGCTGCATTCATGGCAGTAGCCTGCGCCGCAGCACCTCCTCTAATAATAGGAGTTATAGTTCCACTCTCAAAATCCATAGAATATTGTCCAAAAGACAAAAATGTTGTACAAAGCGCAGTTAAAAAGAGTAATTTTTTAGTCATGATAATTATAAGTTTAAATTAATATGATAAAACTATGCCTGCTTGCCGTTTGTTGAGGACACAAATGATTTTAATTATGCACTATATGGTTTAAATAAAAAGACAACAATATTAAAACGATTGAAGCTATTATTTATAAAAGAAACGATTTGTGTCTTAGAAAAACACAAAAGAAAAAGATAGGAAAACAAAAAAGGGAGCCAATGGCTCCCTTATTTATAAGAATAATGTGTAATCTATTTAGCTTACTTCACAAACTTAAGTGTTCCATTATCAGTAGTCAATATATATAACCCTGTTTTCAATGTTTCAACATTAATTTCTCGTGAAACTTCACCTTCTTGAACAGACTGCCCTAACATGTTGAAAATTTTGAAATTCCCATCTAGGTTACTTTTCAGAACTATTGCATTTCTTTCAGCACTATAAAAACCATCTAATTTCGTTTTATTGTACTTATTAGCCGAAAGTATTGCATCAATTTCAGCTTGACTACGTATGTAAACCAATGTAGGATCACTTGCACCTACCCCGCCAAATACTTGAGACCCACCATCTGGAGTATACGACAAATATGTTAATACTCTATATGTAAGATTTGGATCTGATGATGATAATGCAGCACTAGGCTCAACAGTATAAGTACCTGAAGCTACACCGCCAGCCCCAGCTGGAAATTGATAATTATTACAACCCGGGCCTGTTGTGCAACCTATCGTTAGATTAGCCCAAGTCCCCGTTAATGGATCAACATTAGCCATGGCTTCATCTTGAGCACCAAACAAGATGAAGTTTTGAGTATCTTCAACTCCTCCTGTAGAACCTAATGTGTAATTAATAGTGAAATTTACAACCTCACCTGGCTTGAAAGTAACTGCTGTTTCTCCGTTAATTTGATAATCAGACTTATTAGCCCAAACAAATGTTGGATCAACTCGTTGTGCAAAACTTAAAGAACAAATAAATGTCAATAAAAGTAAAAAAGTAATTTTTTTCATAATCTTAAATGTTTTAGTTAATTAATTGTTGCTAATTTAAACCAACTCACTTTTTAATCTGAAATTAGAAACTTGACAAAAACTTGACAAAGCCCTAAAATATTAGTTTTGTAGGCTTTAGATTAAAAACAAAGGCAACCTATAATTCCGTATCCTCATTTCAATAAACCCATATCATTACGTAATAACATAGAAATCAAATTGTTACGTTTTTGGCACGCTGTTTGTAATTACCTAAGCGAACCCATAAAATTTAATAATTATGAAAAAGTTTATATTCTTATTAGCAGCTATAATCCTTGGAGGATTTACTGCTACCGCTACAACCAACTCAGACAATAATACTGTATCAACATTTTACAGAGGTTACGGCAACTCTTTCATATTTGTTGAAAATGGTATAGAATTTTCAGTGTTCCCTGATGGACAATTCGATTTCAATATTTTAAGACATCAGCCAGATTTAGCCATCTCAATTGGTTCACGTAATTCGAATATCACATTTAATTCTGGCTTTAATTATAATGCCTACGTACAGTATGATGAGTTTGGTGCAATTATTCAAATTGAAAACACTCCGGTATTCTACGACTTTTATGGTCGTGTCTCTCAAGTAGGAAACGTAAATATATTTTACAATAACTTTGGACGTGTAAATCGTATTGGAGGCTTATATGTACATTACAACAGGTTTAACAGATTTACACATTACACAGGATTTATAAACAGATGGAATCGTTCTTACGTTTTTAGACCATGGCATCGTTTTTACAGTGTACCAGTTTTCAACCACTGTGTAGTGTTTAACAGACCGTACAGACAATTTTATACACCTGTAAGATATGTTTACAACAGACCTTTTAGAAACAATTACAGACCTAGAACTGCAATTGCTAGTAGAAGAGGAAATACTATTGTAAGAAACAGAAAATATGCAACAGTAAATAGAAGTGCTAGAAATAGAACAAAAATTAATACAGTTGCAAATAATAGAAGATCAGTTGAAAGAAACTCTATTAATAGAAAAAACGACTCAAGAAGAATTGCGAGCACAAATGATAGACGTAATACGAATAGAAATGTTGACCGAACAAATTCTAGAGTTGAAAATAGAGGAAATAGTACAATGAGACGTGAGAGCTCTACGAGCAACAGAAACTCTGCTAATAGAACTCGAGGAAACAATAATACGAATGTTAGAAAACAATCTAGCACTACAGTTAGACAGTCTCCTGCAAGAAGAAATTCGTCTCAACAAGTTACGAGAACTAGAAGCACAACGGTTGTAAAAAAACCAAAAGCAAACAACACTCGTATATATAACAGAAAAAGCACTAATAGAAGCTCTGGACAAACTGTTAACAGATCTTCAAGAAGCTCAAAACCAGCTTCTAGTGTTACAAGAAGTACAAGAAAAACAAACTCTAGAGCTACGCAAAGTAGAAGCGGCTCTAGAAGCAATAATACAACATCTAATTCTACACGTAGAAGAAGATAAATAAATTTTGGTTGGTTAGTTAAGAAAGCCCTGCGATATGTATGCCTCAAAGCAATATCGTGGGGTTTTCTGTTATTTTCTATTTTTTAATTTTTCTATAGTTTTATACATCAAGTCATTTATATCTGAAGAAAAACTCCCTTTATAAAGAATAATGAAAAAGATGGTAGTAATTATAATAGACTTTAAAATAATACTAATAAAAGCATTAAAATTAAAATCCCAGAAATAGCCTGCCAAAGCCAAAATTAACAACACCACCGCAACTTTTAAAGTATCCCTAGAAAACGGTGTAATTTTAAATACTTTATAAACCACCACTATTTTTGCTGTATTATACAAGAAAACAGCAATAAATGTAGCTAGAGCCGCACCATTTAAACCATAAACAGGTATCAAGAGTACGTTTAGAAATATCATAATTAAAACTAAAACCACACCCAACACCAAAACTATTCTATAATAATCGCTATTAAACAATATTGCGTTATTGCTCCCTAAAATTGCATCATATAGTTTAGCTACACTTATTAATAAAACAACATATAGTCCAACACTGTATTCTGATGAAATTAAAGTATAAAGCTGGTTGATATTAAGCACGATTAATAGAAAAATTAACCCAGATACAATAAAAAGGTTCAGCGAACTTCTTTTGTATAAATCAGCTAAACTATTCATATCACCTTCATTCAAGTATTTAGCAGATAAAGGTGATAATATTTGATGCATTGCCCGCTGAGGGACTGCAATTACTGCAGCTATGAAAATAGCAACATTATAATAAGCTACATTTTTGATAGGAATATATTTGCCTAACATTACCTTATCAATATCCAAAAGCATAGTAGCTATTGAGCCCGCAATAATAATTAGAAAAGAGTACTGCAATACGCTATTTATTTTATTCACTTTTTTAAATACTATAACAGGTAGCTTCACACTAAAGGCATACAACATCATAACCAACATTCGCAATACATACACAAGAACAAGCGCTACCATAAATTGCTCTATATTGATGATTTTAAAATAAAGCAATAACAATATTACCATGGCTCCTACTCTATGAAAAACCTCCTTCATAAAATTTCCGAAAACCGTTTGCAATTCTACTTTTACCCACGCATAAAAAACTTCAAAATAAGCCAAAGCAATAGCTACAACTATTGTATGCCACAAATAGTCCTTTATCATAGAATTTTCAGAAGAAAGAAAATTTGCAATGGTTTGATATCCCAGATAATTAATAATACACAAGGGGATTATAATCAATAAAGGCAAAAACAACATTAAGGTTAAAAAGCTATTTAAAGATAATCTTGTTTTAAATGACGAATAGAATTTCACCAAAGTATTGTGAACACCAAAAGCCATTAAAGGCATTA
This sequence comes from Flavobacteriaceae bacterium, assembly GCA_043557195.1. Classification (GTDB taxonomy): domain Bacteria; phylum Bacteroidota; class Bacteroidia; order Flavobacteriales; family Flavobacteriaceae; genus Jejuia. The sequence continues at coordinate 126,396 of CP121314.1, forward strand.
AAACATAGGCCGCAGACAACATAAAACCGACCATGCCGTAATAGGTGTCACTCATAAAATTAACGTATAAGAACAGTGTGTTAATGGCTCCAATTAAAAAGCCTACATACGTAGAGATTATATTTTTGAATGATTGAGAAGCTACAATGCCCATTACAACAAATTTGACAAGGATTGAGTAAGCGATTTCCTGTGGTATTTCTGTAATCCTACAGGATAAGTAATTAAATCAGCTTTTTTATAAGCCTGATAATGCTCTAAGATAGTTTTTTTTAGCGAGTCAAAATCTTGATAATTAAAGAAGTTACCCGTATTAGTAGATTTTATAATTTGTTCAACATCTGATGCTTCAGGACCTATTGCTATAATCGGTCTATTAGACACCATATATTCAAAAAGTTTTCCAGGAATAATACATCTTGTTTCTTTAGAATCAATTTCAATAAGCAACAATACTTGTGATTTTTTTTGAAACTTAACTGATTCTTTATGTGAAACATAACCTACCTCATTTATACAATTAGTTAAATTATATTTTTTAATAGCTTCCATTACATCTTTACTTACGAAACCTACAAGATTTAGCTGAAAATCGGCTGCAAAATTATCGTCTTCTAGAATTAATTCTGATAGTGCTTTCCAAAGAATTTCTGGGTTTCGTTTTGACAACAATGACCCAATATGAGATATGGTAAATTTAGAATCCAATTCAAATGACTCAGATGTTTCGCTATCATAACCATTAGTTATTACTGAAATTGGTTGCTTTGTAATTTTTCCGAATTCGTCTTTGGTAACAGAAGATGTAACAATTACCTGATTAGCTTCAGTCAGCACTTGCTTTTCCAAAGACTTATGCTTTTTCTGAGAAGAACCACTCAATTTTAATTTCTTATGATAGCCAATAGTTGTCCAAGGATCTCTAAAATCTGCCAACCATTTTATATTGAGTTTTCGTTTTAAATTTAAGCCAATTAAATGTATACTATGTGGAGGCCCTGTAGTAATTATAGTTTCTATACTATTCTTTGAAATATAATCTAAGAGATATGTCGTTGCAGGTTTTACCCAGCCTACCCTTGCATCAGGTATAAAAAAATTACCTCTTACATATAGCATTGCTTTTTCAAGGATAGATTGCTTTTCATTTTCACGAATAACCCCCTTGCTAATAGTGTTAGTTTTCCCTTTTGAAAACAGTCTTGCAAACTTATAAGGTTCAGAAATTGGTAGTTTTAGCACCTCTAAATCATTTGACACTTCAGCTTCTAAGCTTTTATCAATAATAGGGTAGCTGGCGTTTTCTGGCACGAAAACAATGGGTTCAACATCAAAATCTGGCAGATATTTTACAAATTTAAGCCAACGCTGCACTCCAGGACCACCCGCAGGTGGCCAATAGTATGCTATTATGAGTACTTTTTTACGCACTCCCTTTTCGTTTCTTAAACTCGTAAAATAATCCTATAGCCAAAAGAATCGCTAATACAGCTGAACTAGCCAAGGAAATAGAGCTGCCTGTTTTTACAACATCAGGATCAAACTTAAACTCAATAGTATGTGCTCCAGCGGGAACTTCCATTCCTCTTAAAATATAGTTTACTCTTGTGAAATTTGCTTCTTTTCCATCAATAGTCACCTTCCATCCTTTCGGATAATAGATTTCAGAAAACACTGCAAAACCAGCATTAGAGTTATTCGTTTTATACTTAATATAATTAGGTTGATATACCTCAACATTAATATCAGCTAAGGAATCTAGTATGAAATCTTGTTTTGAAATGGTAGTTTTACTGAGTACACTTTTATCAATTAAAGCCACTCTTTTTGTATTTAAACTATCTAAACCCCTAATTTCTGAATTAGCATCTTCAACAAGCTTCAGTTTTTCAATAAACCAAGCATTTCCATTAGCTTCATCATTTACATAAGGAAACACTTTACCTTCTTCATCTTGTGCAATAATGTATTTAGTATTCAGCATACTAAGCACATTGATGTTATTTCTAGACACATACCAGTCAAACACTTCACGATATCGTTTTAACTCTGCAGCATTATACCCGTTTAAAGAATTATGGAAATACGATGGTTTTGATGGCCCTGAAACCAAATCGAATACCCTAAAATGAGTTTTATCACTTTGTATCTGTTTATCTACCTCGTTTGCAACAAACGGCTTAGACATTTGTATTGACGACACAAAATCATCTTCATTAACATAACGTCGGTTTACACCAACCAAATCAAATAAAATTAAAACTGCAAAACCAACTAAAACCCAATGTTCTTTTATCTTATCTCTTAAATAACCAAAGATTAATCCTGCAGCAAGTAGTATCAGAATTAATGATCTTATGGTATCAGCAGTAAAAATCGCTTTTCTATCATCTTTTACAGCTCTTATAAAATCCTGACCTAGGGCCTGAATATATCTACCATCATTTGCACCTACAAAATCAAATATTGAGCGTCCAAATAGCAAAAACACTAGCGCTAATCCCCCTGTAATTAAAGAAGCGAATTTTAATGCTTTAAACTTATCTTCATCTTTATTAAAATCATTAAACAAGCGCACCAAACCAAAAATTGCAAGCACAGGAATGCATAATTCCAAAATTACCTGTATGGAAGTTACCGCTCTAAATTTATTGTAAAGTGGTACGTAATCAATAAATATGTCAGTTAAAAAATTTAGATTCTTTCCATATGACAATAATAAAGACAGTATTGTTCCGCCAACGAGCCACCATTTAAGCCGTCCTTTAACCAAGAATAGGGCAAACACAAATAAAAACAAAATTACAGCGCCTACATAGGCGGGTGCTTCTACAATGGGCTGTTTCCCCCAATACATTGGTGCGTTTTCTGCTTGATCTAAAGCCTGTGCAGGAGTAGCACCCAATTTCCTAACAGCATCATAAATATTTGAGTCCTTACCTAATTTTTCGGCATTTCCACCTCCCATAAATCTTGGGATAAATAGATTAAAGGTTTCCCAACCGCCATAACTAAATTGTGTGATATAATCTTTATCTAAACCAGAAGTTATCTCTTTAGGCGAGCCATCAGGATTTATAGTCAATTCACTTTTCCCTCTTGTACTGTGTTTTACATATTCTTGAGTTGCAAGCACATTAGTTGCGTTTAACCCAATGGCTAAAATTACTGCACCTACTAAAATTCCTGTTGATTTAAAATAATGTGGCAACATTTGCTTCTTGTATGCATCAATTAAGTACACAACACCCAAAACAATTACAAGTAATAGTAAGTAGTACGTCATCTGAAAATGATTCGCCACCAACTCCAACCCCATAGCAATTGCAGTTAACAAAAACCCAAGGATGTACCGTTTTTGGAATACCAAAAGAATACCACTCAACACCAAAGGCATGTAGGCTATAGCATGCGCTTTACTATTATGCCCAACACCAAGAATAATTATCAAATACGTGGAAAAACCGAATGCTAAAGCACCTAAGGCCGCGAGTTTAAAATCCACCTTCAATACTAAAAGTAAAATATAAAAGCTTAATAAATAGAGGAATAAGTAATCTGCTGGCCTTGGTAAGAATCGTAAAGTTAAATCGAGCTTCTTAATATAATTATGCGGATACCTTGCCCCTAGTTGATATGTGGGCATACCCGCAAATGCACTGTTTGTCCAATAGGTTTCCTCTCCAGTCTTTTCCTTAAAGTCTTTTTGTTGTTTAGACATACCAATATATTGCACTATATCGCTTTGGTATATCTGTTTTCCTTGAAGTACGGGATTAAAATAGATTAATGATACTGCAATAAAACCTAATAAAACAAGTAAATGTAAAAGAGACTTCTTAAATAAAAACCGCATGAAAAAAGATTAAAACACTAAGGGATGAAATTAATCAATTTCTTCGTATTCAACGTAATCACCAACATCTTTATTTGATTGTTTTTGTCTTGGCATTTTATCAATAGAAACTTCACCTTCTCTTTTAGGAGCTTCAGGGCGTTGTTGACCGAACTGCCCTCCAAACTTTTCTTCAGCCTTTTTTGAAACATAACGCAATAAGAAAGGCGCTAATAAACGAGATAGAACTTTTACCCCATAATATACAAGTAAAATGATTCCTATAATTTTAACTAAACCCACAACCGATGCTTCTTGTAGCATAAATAATAATTTGTACAAAAATACAATTATAGAGATTTAAAAAACCCTGAAAAAACATAAAAAAAAGATAAAATATCTATATTTGATATGAATTGAAAAGCAATAAAGCCTTTGATTACAAATTATCCTACCCTAAATCATTCACATGAAAACTTTTAAATATTTACTTTTTGTTTTGGTTTTACTGAGTAATACTAGCCTTTTTGCTCAATACACCGAAGTAATAAATTCCAATAGACCAGGACTATCCAAGAGTGCTTTTTCTGTTGGCACCAACGTTTTACAATTTGAAGTTGGCCCGCTTTATATTAAAGAAGAAAGAACACCACTACCCAGATATGAAGTATCTGGCTTTGGAGTTGATTTTTCTGCTAGATACGGTTTATTTTTTGAAGAATTGGAGATTAATATTGAAGGGAACTACCAAAATGATACGCGAACTATTTTTTCAACATTTGCCACTGAAGATAAGCGGTCTAATTTTAAATATGTAACTCTTGGTGCGAAATACCTTCTTTACGACCCGTATAAGAATTCTGAAGATGAAAAACCAAATCTTTACAGTTGGAAAGCAAATCATAGTTTTAGATGGAAATCCCTAATTCCGGCAGTTGCAGTTTATGTAGGCGCAAACTATGACACTGAAAACAACCCATACACTGCTCCAGGAATAGAAGGATTTAGCCCTAAAGTAATGATAGCTACACAAAACAACTTTAATGGAGGTTGGGTGTTTGTAATGAACTTGATTAAAGATAGAATAGGGACAGATCAATCTGATTTTTCATATATATTAACGCTAACACATTCATTTAGTCCGCAATGGGTTATTTTCGGTGAAACACAAGGTATCCAAAGTGACTTTTACGCAGATAACTTGCTGAGATTTGGAGGTGCTTATTTATGGGACAAAAATTTCCAGTTAGATACTGCGGTAACTTTTAATACTAAAGACACGCCTTCAGTATTAAATATCACCTTAGGAGCTTCATATAGATTTGATTTTCACAAGGATAAAGAAATAGATAATGGTAATTCCGCCGAGGATGAATTAGAAAGAAAATTGAGAAGTAAAGGCTCTAAGAAAAAGAAAAAACGCAAAAAAAAGATTGATACTGAAGAGAAAAAAGAAAAAAAACGCAAAAGAAAAGATGAAGATTTTGACTAATAAAACTCATCTAGTATAATATATGATAACACTAAAAGAAGTTACTTCTAAACGAGATTTAAAGACCTTTGTGAAGTTTCCATTTAAACTATACAAAGATTCTGAATTTTGGACACCGCCAATTATAAGTCAAGAATTAAAAACATTTGATAAAACCGAAAACCCTGTTTTTCAAGATGCTGAAGCGCGTTTATTTTTAGCTTATAGTAATGATGAGGTAGTTGGAAGAGTTGCTGCTATTATCAATTGGCTGGAGGTAAAAGACCAAAATCAAAAGAAAATGCGTTTTGGTTGGTTTGATTTTATTGATGACTTAGAAGTGTCAAAAATACTACTAGATAAAGTAGAAGAAATCGGTAAAGAAAATAATCTTGAATATACAGAAGGACCTGTTGGTTTTTCAAATCTAGACAAAGTTGGCGTTATAAATGAAGGATTTGAATCTATTACCCCTATGGTAACATGGTACAATCACCCCTATTACATCAAACACTACGAAAATGCTGGCTATACCAAAGAGAAAGGCTATATAGAGAGTAGATTTCCATTCGCAAATGTAAAACCTGAAATGTTCTTTAAAGCTCAGGAACTCATTAAAAGGCGTTACAAACTAAAGGCATTAAAATTTACTAAAACCGAAGAGGTAATGCCATATGCAAATAAAATGTTTGATTTATTTAATGAATCTTATGCTTCATTATCAAGCTTTGTTGCAATCACAGATATTCAAAAAGAATACTTCAAGAAAAAATTCATAAGTTTTATTAATCCTGAATATATCAAATTTGTGGTTGATGAAAACGATAAACTGATTGGTTTTGCGATTGTAATGCCTGGTTATGCAAAAGCCCTACAAAAAGCTAAAGGGAAGCTGTTTCCGTTTGGTTTTACTCATATTTTAAAGGCAAAAAAACATAGTAAAGATGTGATGTTTTACCTTATCGGAATACATCCTGATTATCAAAACAAAGGTATTCATGCTGTAATTTTTAACGAGTACTATAATACTTTTACAGAAAAAGGCATTCAAATGTGTTATCGAACTCCAGAATTAGAAGATAATTTGGCCATACAAAAGATATGGAAACATTTTGATCCTGAAGTTTATAGAAAGCGAAAAACATATAGGAAAGATTTATAAATAAAAAAGGTTCGATATTATATCGAACCTTTTTTATTTTGTTTATAAAGAAAACTACTCTCCCATAGCAGACATTACTGCAGCTGATAAACGCTTGTAAGTCCCATTTTGCAACCTCTCCCTAATAGCATCAAATGCATCTAGAGTTTCTCTAACATCTTCTAATGTATGCGTAGCAGTTGGAATCATTCTTAGTAGAATTAATCCTTTAGGTATTACTGGGTAAACCACTATAGAACAGAATATTCCATAATTTTCACGTAAGTCTTTTACAAGTGCCATAGCCTCAGGAATACTACCTTTAAGATACACAGGCGTTACACAGCTTTGCGTAGTACCAATATCAAAACCTCTTTCCTTCAAACCAGATTGTAACGCGTTAACAATCTTCCAAAGGTTTTCTTTTAACTCTGGCATAGTTCTCAACATATCCAAACGTTTTAATGCACCTTTTACAAGTTGCATCTGCAAAGACTTTGCAAACATTTGAGAACGTAAATTGTATTTTAAGTAATCTATAATTTCTTGATCTCCTGCAATAAAAGCACCGGTACTCGCCATAGATTTTGCAAAGGTTGCAAAGTACACATCAATATCATCTTGCACACCTTGCTCCTCGCCAGCTCCAGCTCCTGTAGCTCCTAGTGTACCAAAACCATGTGCATCATCAACAAAAAGTCTGAAATTAAACTTCTTTTTAAGTTCTACGATTTCCTTTAAACGCCCTTGTTCTCCTCGCATCCCAAACACACCTTCAGAAATCACTAAAATCCCTCCTCCAGTTTGTTCCGCCATTTTAGTAGCACGTTCTAAGTTTTTTTCTAAACTCTCAACATCATTATGCTTATAAGTAAAACGTTTCCCCATATGCAGACGAACACCATCTATGATACAAGCATGGGCATCAACATCATATACAATAATATCATCTTTTGAAACTAAAGCATCAATAGTAGACACCATTCCTTGATAGCCGAAGTTCAATAAATAAGCAGCTTCTTTATTAACAAAAGCAGCTAATTCATTTTGCAATTGCTCATGAAGATTTGTGTGGCCAGACATCATACGCGCTCCCATAGGATAAGCAGAACCATATTCTGCAGCAGCTTCTGCATCTACCTTTCTAACCTCAGGATGGTTTGCTAAACCTAAATAATCATTTATACTCCATGTAATCACATCTTTACCTTGAAACTTCATTCTATTAGAAATTTCTCCTTCAAGTTTAGGAAACACAAAATAACCTTCAGCATGGGCAGCCCACTTTCCTAAAGGTCCTTTATCCTTGTAAATCTTATCAAATAAATCTTTCATCTACTATTAAATATATATACTTAAATTAAACATAATAATCGAACATGTTTATTGTTCATTTATGTTTAGACATGAAGTTTTTTCAGTTCTTAGTTAGTGCTGCAAAATTAAAAATTTAACTGGTTTATGCATAATTTTTACCCTTCAATTATTTACAAAATAAAAAAAGAAATGGTTTTTTGCTAAAAAAACAAAAAACCATTTTATAAAAGTATTTAAATACTTCTTATTTTATGTACTGAATTGATTGCGAAGCTTCTTCGTGAATACTGTCAAAAAAGCCTTGATCGTTCATCCATTTATCAGAATATACTTTACTCATGTAACGAGAACCATGATCAGGGAAAATGACAACAACTAAGTCGTCTTTTTTAAATCTTTTTTCCTCTCCTAATTGCTTTATAGCTTGAATAGCCGCTCCTGAAGTATAGCCTACAAACATACCTTCAGTTCTTGCAATTTCTCTTGCAGTATGCGCACTATCTTCGTCGTTTACTTTAACAAACTCATCTATACTATCAAAATCGGTAGCAGCAGGAATCAAATTTTTTCCTAAACCTTCAATTCTGTATGGATAAATCTCTTTTTCATCAAACTCACGAGTTTCATGATACTTTTTAATTACTGAACCGAAAGCATCTACACCAATTATTTGGATATTTGGGTTCTGTTCTTTTAAGTATTTTGCAGTACCAGAAATTGTTCCTCCTGTTCCACTACAAGCCACTAAATGCGTTATTTTACCTTCAGTTTGCTTCCAGATTTCTGGACCAGTAGATGCGTAGTGTGCATCAATATTTAACTGGTTAAAATATTGGTTAATGTATACCGAACCTTTCATTTCATCATGCAAACGCTTGGCTACCTGATAATATGAACGTGGATCGTCTGCACTTACATGCGCAGGACAAACATAAACCTTAGCACCCATGGTTTTCAGCATATCTATTTTATCTGCTGAAGATTTAGAACTTACTGCAAGAATACAATCATAACCTTTTATGATGCTTACCATAGCTAAACTAAAACCTGTATTACCAGATGTAGTTTCTATGATTGTATCTCCAGGTTTTAAAATCCCTTGCCTTTCAGCTTGTTCTATAATGTAAAGTGCTATTCTATCTTTTGAAGATTGCCCAGGGTTGAAAGATTCTACCTTTGCGTAAAACTTCCCTTTTAGCTTTGAAGTAATTCGATTAAGCTTAACAAGCGGTGTATTGCCCACTAAATCTAATACATTATCAAAAACTTTATTTTTTTGTTTCATAAATGTAATTTATCAGCAATTTGAATAAATCAAAAATGATGACTTTAACTGGGCAAAAATAAGGATTTTTTTTATTAGTGCCTAATCTCTTCTAAATCTAATAAAAACGCATATTCTAAGGCTACTTCTTTTAAACTCTCAAACCGTCCTGAAGCCCCACCATGTCCAGCATCCATATCGGTATGCAATAGTAATTTATTGTTGTTTGTCTTTAAATCTCTAAGTTTTGCAACCCATTTTGCAGGCTCCCAATATTGTACTTGAGAATCGTGCAACCCTGTGGTTACAAGCATGTTTGGATAATCTTTAGCTTCAACATTATCATAAGGAGAATAAGACTTCATGTAATTGTAAAATTCTGTATCATTTGGATTTCCCCATTCATCATATTCACCTGTCGTTAAAGGAATACTATCATCCAACATCGTTGTAACAACATCAACAAATGGTACAGCGGCTAAAACGCCTTTATATAATTCTGGATTCATATTAATTATTGCTCCCATCAATAATCCACCAGCTGATCCTCCATAGGCATATAAATGATCATTAGACGTGTATCTTTCTGAAATTAAATACTTTGAACAATCAATAAAATCGGTAAATGTGTTTTTCTTAGTTAATAACTTTCCCTCTTCATACCAGTCTCTACCTAAATACTCACCTCCCCTAACATGGCTAATCGCATAAATAAAACCACGATCTAGCAAACTTAACCTAATACTCGAAAACGAAGGGTCTATGGTTGAGCCATAAGATCCATAAGCATATTGCAGCAATGGGTTTGTTCCATCTAACGCAATACCTTTTTTATACACAATTGAAATTGGCACTTTTACACCATCTCTCGCCGTAGCCCAAAGTCGTTTTGACTCATAATTTTCTTTTTTAAAAGTACCACCTAGAACTTCTTGTTCTTTTTTGATGTCTTTCGTTTTTGTTTTGAAATTATAATCTATAATAGAACTTGGATTGGTTAATCCATTATAGCCATAACGCAGTGTATCGCTTTCAAAATCAGGGTTATTACCCAAATATGCATTATAAGTCTCGTTATTAAAAGGCAAATAATAATCTTCATTACCATTCCAACTGATAATCCTAATATTATTCAATCCGTTTTTACGCTCATTTACTACTAAATACTCTTTAAATATCTCAATATCTTCTACTAAAACATGGTTTCTATGAGGAATTACATCCTCCCAATTACCCTTTTCAGTATTAGTCTCAGGTGTTTTACAGACTTTAAAATTAGTTGAATTATCAGCGTTAGTTATAATGTAAAAACTGTCATCAAAATGTGCAATGGAGTATTCTAAATCCTTTGTGCGTTCTTGAAAAACCTTAAAATCTCCATTGGGAGTATCAGCATTTAAAATTCTATATTCTGTGGTTAGTGTACTCGAAGAACCAATAACCAAATACTTTTTAGATTTTGTTTTATATATGAAGGTGTTATAGGTGTCGTCTTCCTCATGAAACACCTCAACATCCTGTTCTTCATGTGTTCCTAAAACATGTTTAAAAATTTTATAGGAGCGCAAAGTTACCTCGTCTCTTTTAGCATAAAACAAGGTTTTATTATCATTCGCCCAAGTAATACTTCCCGTAGTATTTTTTATTTCGTCCTTGTAAACATCTCCAGTAACAAGGTTTTTTACCCTGATAGTGTATTGTCTTCTACTTACTACATCAGTTGAAAAAGCAGCCATCGTATTATCAGAACTTATAGAAATGCCTCCAAGTTTAAAGTAAGCATGGTCTTTAGCCATAACATTACAATCAAATAAAATTTCTTCAGACGATTCTAGAGATTCTTTTTTTCTAACATATATAGGATAATCTTTACCCGTTTCAAATTTAGTGATGTACCAATAGCCATTTAGCTTGTAAGGCACAGATGTATCATCCTCCTTAATTCTGGCTTTCATCTCTTCAAAAAGTTCGTTTTGAAAACCTTCTGTGTGCTGCATCATTGCTTTGGTATAGTTGTTTTCAGCGGTCAAATATTCTAGTACCTCTTTATTTTCTCTGTTATTTAACCAATAATAATTATCAATTCTAGTATCATTATGAATGGTAAGTTTATGAGGTACTTTTTTTGCTACTGGTGGGTTTTCAATACCAATGGTCTTTGTCATTTTGTCTATCATCTTTGTAAGAGGAAGCAAAAATAAGGCTAATGATGAGAATTAGAAGCTGTTTTTTTACTTTAACAATTTTTGAACTAAAATTAGCTTGTATTTTGATAATTTTGTTAAACTAATTTTATTAAAACAGAAGATATGTTTGGAGATATGATGAATATGATGGGTAAACTAAAAGAAACCCAGAAAAAAGTTGAAGAAACTAAAAAACGTTTAGATACTGTATTAGTTGATGAGCAAAGTAATGATGGTAAACTAAAAATTACACTTACAGCAAACAGAGCTATAAAATCTATTGAAATTGATGACGAATTACTTGAAGATAAAGAGCAGCTTGAAGATTATTTAATCATCACTTTAAATAAAGCCATAGAAAAAGCTACAAATGTAAATGAAACTGAGCTTGCTGCAGTTGCTAAAGAAGGTATGCCAAATATCCCTGGGATGGATATGTTTAAATAATCTTGCTTACCAATTTATAGTTTGAATAGTGCTTAAAAACTTTTGATGCATCTCATTAGTGTAATCTAAATGAGTCACCATTCTGAGTTTTCCTCCGCCCATTCCAATAATTAAAATATCATAATCACGTAGTTTCCGTTCAAATATCACCTCATCCACATGATCATGTAATTCAAAAATGACGATATTGGTTTCAATAGGTTCTACTTGTTTTACAATCGATAAACCGGTTAACACTTCGCCTATTTCTTTTGCTTTATTGTGGTCCTCAGCAAGACGCTCTACATTATTATTCATGGCATATAAGGCAGCCGCTGCTAAATAACCAGCTTGTCGCATATTACCACCAAATATTTTTCTTATTCTAATAGCATCTTCCATTATATCACTATTTCCAACTAACATAGATCCTACAGGACACCCCAAACCTTTACTAAAACAAACAGAAATGGTATCGAAAACCTCCCCATATTGTTTTGCAGTTTCATTCTTGGCTACCAAAGCATTCCATAAACGTGCACCATCTAAATGAAATCCTAGGTTGTTAACATTACACACAGACCTGATTTTTAGAATTTCATTAAAATCCCAACAGGCTCCTCCTCCTTTATTGGTAGTGTTTTCAATTTCAACAAGACTTGTTTTACTGTAATAATATGCATTAGGGTTTATGGCTTCTTTTACTTGTTTAGAGGTAAACATACCACGATCTCCATCAATTAAATGACATGAAACGCCACTATTAAAAGAAGCGCCTCCTGATTCATAATTATAAATATGAGCGTATTTATCACAAATTACTTGATCTCCAGGGTTAGTATGTAGTTTTAATGCGGTTTGATTCGCCATTGTTCCACTAGGAAAAAAGAGTGCTTGCTCTTTACCAAACATACTTGCTACGAGAGATTCTAATTTATTTACCGTCAAATCTTCTCTAAATACATCATCTCCAACTTCGGCATGCATCATTGATTGCAGCATCTCTTTGGATGGCTTCGTAACCGTGTCGCTTCTTAAATCTATAATCATAACAAATTAAAGCGTTAAAATTAAGCTATTATTTGTAAAAAAATAATGTCATTAAATTATCTTTAGAGTTTTAAAACTAAATCTGCTAGATGAAAAAAAATATTGCTCTTTTTATATTACTAATTTCGTTTTGCTCCTTTTCAGTTTTCAATAAAAATTATTTCGCAGAACTAGTTGAAGAAAAACTTGATGAATATAGCACCTCTTTCTCTCCAGAAAAAATATACATACATACAGACAAACCTTTTTATGGTTTAGATGAAACAATTTGGTATACCAGTTATTTAGTTGATGGCATTACCCATGAAAAAGCGGAGAAAAGTTGGGTGATTCACGTAGAATTGTTTGATGAACAAGACAGTATTGTTTCAAAAAAACGATTGTTCACCAATTTATATTCTGTAGGTGGAGATATTAAAATAGACAAAAACTGGAAACCTGGAAAATACCTGCTACGGGCCTACACTAATTATATGCGCAATAATAATCCTGATTATTTTTTCAAAAAAGAAATTAATATTTGGGATGTTGATAAATTAGATAGTCTTAGTATTACTCTTAATAAAAATTCTGAAATTACAGAGAACAAAATATTCAAGCAAATAAAACCTGATTTGCATTTTTATCCTGAAGGTGGACATTTAATAGAAAACGTAAGAAGTAAAGTTGCTATTAAAATGAAAAACATTGGGTTAGATAATGTGCGTTTTTCTGGAGTAATTGTTAACGATAAAGACGAAGTTATTTCTGATTTTCAGACTGTGGAATTCGGATTAAGCATCTTTACGTTAAGCCCCAAACCTTCAGTAAGCTATTTCGCGAAATTAGAAGTAAATGGTGTTGAATATAAATATGAGTTACCAAAGGCACTACAAAATGGGTTTTCACTAAGTGCTTTAAATACTGGCAATAATATTATAGTTAATGCTGCTTCAAATACACCAACAGGTTTATTAAACACATACTTGGTTGCGCATCAACGTGGCAAACTTGTGCTTAGTAAATTTCAAAAGGAACAAACGAATAATTACACTTTTAAAATTCCAACCAAGGCTTTAAAAGATGGAGTTATGCATCTAACGCTTTTTGATGCTACCGGGAATCCTGTGAACGAAAGATTAGTTTTTGTTAGTAATAAAAATGATAAAGGTTTTCTTGAAATTAAGAAGACAAAAGAAGTTTTAAGCAATAGAAAAGAGCAAGTAATTAATATTATTACAAAAGATCATAATGGAAATGTGCTTCCAAGTTATCTATCTATGAGTATAAGAGATTTAAACGCTTTTCCATACAACAGATTCGATAAGAATATAAAAACCTACTTACTTTTAAACTCAGATTTAAGAGGAGCTATTAAGAGTCCTGGTTATTTTTTTGATGGTGAATTCACAAAGAAAAGACAGTATTTATTAGATTTAGTAATGCTAACGAATGGTTGGCGCCGTTTTACCTGGAGAAATTTATTATTTAAGAAGAAGAAAAACTTGTACCACCCTGAAAAGGGAATTTATATTTCTGGCAAAACTCAACGCTTAAAAAAGCCCTATGGCCCAATTTCTACGGCAACACGACTCACATTCTATGGAGAGAACAATATTGCACAAGAGCCTACAATAAAAACCAATGAAATTGGCGAATTCTCATTTGGCCCATTCATATTCTTTGATTCTATACAAACCATTGTTGAAAGCAGACTTACTGATTTTAAATCGAAAAATGAAAAAGACAGAGAAGTTTTGATTTTAGTAGATCAAAATAAAAATGAAAGCCCAGAATTAAATAGAAATAATACAAAAGAAGAAGTACATTCCAAAGATTTGCAATTAGAAAACTTCTCAAAGGTCTCAAAATACATCCGTGAGCTAAATGAGGAGCTTGACCAAAAAATCCAGAAACTAGATGAAGTAACTGTAATTGCGAACATTGAAGAAGCCCTAGATGAACGCCAAGAACAAATGAATAACTCTACCGACTATGGTTATCCCTCTAATAGATTGGATTTAGAAACAGATTATGTTGAAAGTGGTCAAACCATATTTGATTTGTTAAACACTATACCAGGTGTTAACGCATATAATGATAGTATAACCATACGTCAAGGCACTGGAGCTCCACTCATTCTGCTTGATAAATTTCCTGTTGAAGTAGATTTTCTACAATCTATTATGGCAGCTGAAGTTTCTTTTGTTGACATATTAAAAGGTGCCGATGCGGCATTTTATTCAAGAGGTGCCAATGGTGTAGTAGCCATATATACTAAAACCGGATATTCTAACATTTATAGAAACGTAAAGAGAAAACCTGGAATCATCGATTTTGCTGCTGAAGGGTTTTACACCGCAAAAGAGTTCTACTCTCCAGATCATATTACTTCTTTTGATGCAGTTACTCCAGATATAAGAACTACACTGCACTGGGAACCAAAAATAGCTATCAATTCAGAACTTGGAAAAGATATTTCGTTTTTTACCTGCGATTCTGATAGCGATTATATTATTGAAGTGCAAGGTATATCTGAATCTGGAATACCTTTATATGGCACTAGTACTTTTTCAGTAGAGTAATAAACTAACTATAACATAAGATGTTTACTTCTAGCTTAAAGTACTATTAAACAATTTTCATAATTCCAATTGATTTAATACGATTTGTCTAAAAAAAAGGCTTTTAATCTATTGAACCCTAAAAACTTGGGTTTTATCTATTAATCGAAAAAATATTTCTTTTAACAAAAATTTAATAGGGCGGATAAGTCTTTTTATAAATTTACCCCCAGTTAACTATTAATCTGATAAACACAAATTTTTAAATTATGAAAAAAAATCTATTATTGCTACTTGGTGTAGCCGTTATGTTCTTCTCTTGTCAGAACGAGAGTACCGAAGCAGAAGAGCAACAACAGACAACTATTGAAGCTGAGATTGCTGCAGAAGCAGAAATTTTATCATCTGAAATTGAAGCAGCAGGAATTGAAGAAGGCGAAGATGCACTTCAAATGAACGCTGATAGTGAAATTTTAGCGCAAAGACCAACTAAAGACAATGGTTTAACATTTAGTACTGCTAGTCGATCTCAATCTGCAGACGCTGAATGTGAAGCTGACTTAGAAGGTCTTGCTGCAAGCTTACCTGAAAGCGTTAATCTTAGAACGACAGCAAATCCTGGTGATGATGCTTATTTTAATTTTGAAATCTTAGATACCAACTTATCAGGAACAAATCTTAAAGGATGGTGTGGTGATGTTGATGGGTATTTAGAAGTTGAAGGACCTTATGAATTTAATGTTTATTCAAGTTATGAAGATTTTCCAGCTGAGGGGAATTTTGAAAATCCTCAAAACTTTCCTTTAGTTAATTGGATAATGAACCAAGATTTTATTGGTAAAGTAAGTCCAATATCTGGAGAAACTTATACTTATGGGATGGTACAATGGGCTATTTGGGAACTATTAGATGACCAAAACTGTAGAGCTTGTTTATATTTAACAGGTGATGTAGATAATGGATGGCAACTAAATAGTGCTGCTTTAGAAGCGGTAGCTATGGAAATAGTAGATGCTGCTATTGAAAATGGACAAGACTATGTCCCTGGATGTGGTGAACAAGTAGCTCTTATTTATATAGCTAAAGAGCGCAATGCTTTAAATCAAATAATTCAGTCAGTTATTCAAATGGTTGATGTTCCTTCTAAGGAAGAAGAATGTGATGATTGTACTGGTGATGTAGATCAGTTAACAATGGAATTCGATTGGCACTATGCTAAAAGAGTAAGAATCTACCAGAAAAAAGAAAATACTTGTTATGGTGTAAAAGTTTTTGACAAAGTTCTACAACCAGGTGAGGAGTTTTCTATAGAAGGTGTTAACCATGATGGTTCATTCGGTAAATACATCTACATCTATATTGGCAACTGTTATTATACCAAAATTAAAACCAATTGTTACTTAAATATTGGTCCAGGTTATGAAAAAGGTGTATTTAACGTAATAGGCGGTACTAGTACACACGGTGGTGAACTTTGTGAGTATGTCAAACCAGAACCTACAAAATGTTACAGACACTGGAGTTGTTATTACTACTACAACTACTGTAGATACGGATATTAAAAATATAGTTTAAAATAAAAAGGGAAACAGTTAAGCTGTTTCTCTTTTTTTATGTTAATTAATAAAACTTTTAATTCTTACCAATGTAATTACTTTGCTAGTTTATTCTTTTAGTAATAATTGTAAATTTTATTTTTTATTTAATAAAAAACCTCCGTTTTTAACGGAGGTTTTAATTTTAGATTAAACCTCAAAGAATCGAATCATTAGGCTCATTTATTAGGTTCTTGATACTTGACATACCTTCTTATCTTATCCTAGTCTAAAGCCAATACCAAGATAGCCTCTTTACCGAAAGTGATTGTTCCAATAAGGCTTTTGCTTTAAAACTCTGATGCGTCTTGAACAGTTTTAATTGCTATATTGACTTTTAGAACACACATGATCGGATATGGAAATCTTCGATTGAATTGGAAAAACCAAACGAATTTTACTCTTTTAGTACGTTCACTTCTTGAATAATGTTATCCTCGCGACCAACAACTCCTTGTAAATTGTGCTATTAATAATTTCAATATAAATCAAAAACAAGTAAACGACATTTGAGTGAAAACAATATGATAGTCCCATTTGCAATATCCGTATTTTAATTTTCTAAACTTATTCATCCAAAGAAGTTTTAGATAGTAAACCTACAAAATGGCTAATCCTTAAGAACAAGTCCACCATTTCTAGCTGTAGTTTTTTAGACTAAAAAAAGTGCTCTTTTAACTTTTTACACGAATAATTAGATGGAAATTATTTTTTGTAGTGATTTAATGTAAGTTTTCGTTTACCTGAAGACAACTCGGGAATTTCATCAACATACTCAATTTTAATTATGGCATCTTCACCTAAAAAGCTTTTGAGTAGGGTTGTCATTTTTTTTTCTTGCTTAAAGTGTCTATCTATATTAATTTTAACTAAATAAAGTTTTTTGTCTTCTTGAATAAATTGAAATTGCTTTATCTCTGGAAAATACTCCAACTCGTACACAACGGTTGTCATTATTCTTCCATCTGTACTATAAATCGCATCCATTTTACGTCCTTCTACTTTAGTAAAAGCAGGAGCATTGTTAAATGTATTACTGATATCCATTACTGCCAAATCTCCAGTATCGTATCTAATAATTGGCATATGGTAATTAAATAAATCTGTAACTACCACTCTACCTAAATTTCCATAACCAGCAGGTTTATCTTCTTTTAGATCTAACACTTCAATGTAATAGCTTGCCCAATTTATATGAAAAAAACTTCCTCCATTTGTTATTTGCTGCGATAGAATGCCGTTTTCCATATTTGAGTATCTGGATAAAATATTAAAGCCAAAATATCTTTTGATCGAATTTTTAATTGGATCTCCTAAAGGTTCTGCATTAGCTATCATAGATGAAATTTTTGCATTTATTGGTTTGGCGTCTACAGCATCTAAATATTTGCATATTTCTTTAAAAGCTGAAGGGTAACCTATAAAAGCATTATTAGAGCTTGTTGCTTCAATCTCTTTTACAATTTCAGAAATCGATGTAGAGTTCAAATTTTTAACATTAATCATTCTAATATTTTGTAACAAAGTAGCCAATCTGCTTTTGCTAATCACTTTACTCCAAGCTCTAATATAAAATAATTTATGCCCAATTTTGTAGCCAGCCTTCTCACCAAAAAATATTGTATCTGCAGTATTTCTAATTTTTTTGTTTTTATCTTGGAATACTACAAAAGGTGTACCTGTTGAACCACTTGTACTAACCTCATAACTAGCTTTATCTTTGAATTTATTTGAAATAAAACTGTTAACTGATTCTCGCAATAACATTTTATCTACAATAGGAAAATCTTTAATTGAACTATAGTTTTTATAATCTTTATAAAATGGAACTGTCGCTATTGCATGTTGCATTAAAAAAGAGAGATATTGGTTTCTTTTTTTTATAGATACATCTTCATTGAAATTTTCTAAAATGAATTTAATATCATTATAATGAGATTTAACTTTACCTCCTTTAATAAAATCAAAAAACCAAAACGACTGGTATCTTATTTTTTCTAACAATAACATAATCAAATTATTTCTTTATCAACAAATCTAGTAAAATATAATACTAATAGAGTTGTTAAAAAGTTAGAGATTTAACAGACGGAATTTACCAAAATGAAGTTCCATATTATAATGGCTTAAACTATTTTAACCAACAAATCAAATTTAGAAAAAACTAAACCTTCTTTATAATTAACATGTCTATTTAAATGAGTATTATTCCCAATTATCCAATCTAAATAAACCGCTGCAATATTAGCACCTGCTTCATGAGAAAACGGATAGCCTCCACCAAATCGTGGATTCAATTCTAGAAAAAACCAATCTTCACCAACTAAAAATACGTCTCCATCCATACAGCCAATATGCCTTAAATTATTAGCAACTTTAATCGATAAACTATTAAACGTTTCATCTATTACAGATTTAGCTTTATCGGTTTCTCCATAGCGCATTGCTATTTTTTCTCGTAAAAACGTATCAAAATAATCGCCTTCAAAATTATTTACAATATCAAACCCATGTTCCTTTCCATTTAGCTTTTCCTGAATTAATATACCATATTTAATTTCCTCAGTACGCTCTTTATAATCCTTTGATCGCTTTAGTTTCTTCTTTTGAAGTTGATATGACAATTCTAACTCTTCTAAATCTTCACAAATTTCTACTCCAATTGAACCGCTACCAAATCTTGGTTTTAAGACTATTGGAAAAGACAAGATGTTTTCTTTGATATCACTTAAAGCCTTGTCAAAATCCACATATGTTTTAGGAGAATTTAAACCCAAACTTGTAATAAACTGATGTGTTTTCCATTTATCAAAAGCCGTATTAACTACGTAATGATCCGAAACTATTACTTTTGCGCCATTTTTTTCTAGCAATGCCTTATTATTAGACAATATTGGCAACTCAAAATCATTTAAAGATATTACTGCCTTTACATTATATTGATTTATAATACTTTGTAATACGGATATATACTTATTGTCGTTTATATTGGGGACTTGTATAAAAATGTCTGCATCAGTAGAAGCTGCTGCATATTTTTGGTTGTCTACTGCAATAACCTTCCCTTTACCTTTTAAAGCATCCTTAAAGTATCTTAAAAGATAATTTCTCTTACCAACACATGTAAAAAGTATGTTATAATCCATTTGTTTGTTTAAAATTTGGCTGTGTTTTACGCAATTCATCAAGATCTAACATATTAGTATCCAGTTCAATTTCGCTGTAATTAGTAAATGCTTTTTTAAAGGTTTTTATTAAAATTACAATATCGTTAAAAAAGGACATTGTTTTTACATATTCAATATCCTTAGTAAGTTTATCATCCCAACTCAAAGCATTTCTTCCCGATACTTGTGCTAAACCGGTAACCCCTGGTCTTACACTATGCCTAATAGATTCTTCATTAGTATAATAAGGCAAATAATGCACCCTTAGTGGTCTTGGGCCTACCAAACTCATGTCGCCTAATAACACATTTAATAACTGAGGTATTTCATCTAACGAAGTACGTCTTAAAAAAGATCCAAAATGCGTCATTCTATCTTCATTAGGCAATAAATTACCGTCTAAATCCTTCTTATCCGTCATGGTCTTAAATTTTAGAATATTAAAAATAGTTTCTTTTTTACCAGGACGTGGTTGAGAGAAAAAAGGCTTGCCATTATTCACAAAAATCAAAATTATAAGAATTAACAAAAACACTGGTGATAATATGAGTATTCCTGTAAGTGACAGTGAAAAATCTAAGATTCGCTTAAAAACTAATTTATACATAATTTAATACATCAATAGTCTTATTAAATTGAAATCATATATAATTAAAAGGAGTTTGTTGTGAATAACATACTAAAACTTATCGAATAGTATGCTTTTTTACGAAAGACAGCTTTACAGTAATTTCATGTAAATATTCCATAACTAAATACTCTTATTAAATAGATACGTTTCGGTTAGACTCTTTGATAAATTTGGTTACGATTCAAAAATAACTTTATAAAGTATAAAGATTCAATAAAATCGATAATTCCACAAAAATCTCCTATAAATATCCAATTTTTAGTTTTTATCTCTAATATTAAAACATATTTTTGTTGAAAACGAAAAATAAACATGATTACATCTGATAATATCAAAAACCTTAATACCCGCCTAGACAAACTTAGGCACTATCTTTGACATAGATGCCAAACTTATAGAAATACAAAACGAAGAAGAGCAAACCTTCGATCCTAATTTCTGGAACGACCCAAAAGCCGCAGAAGCTATAATGAAATCGCTTCGCGTAAAGAAAAAATGGGTACAAGATTACAAAGATTTAAAAACACTTATTGAAGACTTAGAAGTTATTTACGAGTTCTTTAAAGAAGGTGAATCTACTCAAGAAGATGTAGAAAACCGATATAATAAAGCTGCAACACTACTTGAAGATATAGAATTTAGAAATATGCTTTCTGAAGAAGGTGATAACCTAAGTGCGGTACTTCAAATTACGGCTGGGGCTGGTGGAACAGAAAGCTGCGACTGGGCAAGTATGTTGATGCGTATGTATTTAATGTATGCTGAAAAAAGTGGTTTTAAAGTAAAAGAGCTTAACTTTCAAGAAGGTGATGTTGCTGGTATAAAGACCGTGACACTAGAAATTGAAGGTGATTTTGCTTTTGGCTGGCTTAAAGGTGAAAATGGCGTACACCGCTTAGTGCGCATCTCTCCTTTTGATAGTAATGCGAAACGCCATACAAGTTTTGCTTCGGTTTATGTATACCCTCTTGTTGATGATACCATTGAAATTGAAATAAACCCTGCTGATATTGAAATTACAACTGCACGATCTAGTGGTGCTGGTGGACAAAATGTAAACAAGGTTGAAACCAAGGTGCAATTAACCCACAAACCAACAGGTATTCAAATTTCATGTTCTGAAACGCGCTCTCAGCATGATAACAGATCTCGTGCAATGCAAATGCTTAAATCTCAGCTGTATGAAATCGAACTTCAAAAACAATTATCACAACGCGAAGATATTGAAGCCAGTAAAATGAAAATTGAATGGGGAAGCCAAATTAGAAACTATGTGATGCACCCTTACAAATTGGTAAAAGATGTTAGGACTAGCCATGAAACAGGAAATGTTGATGCTGTAATGGACGGGAATATTGATGCATTTTTAAAAGCGTATCTAATGATGATGGGGCAAAAAGTTGAAGACGATAGCCAATTATGAAGCAAATAGATACTATCATTTTCGATTTAGGAGGTGTTCTAATTGATTGGAATCCAGAATATGTGTTCTTAGATGCTTTTAATGGAAATAGGCAAAAAATGCAGTGGTTCTTTGATAACATCTGCACCATGGATTGGAATGAAAATCAAGATGCTGGTTACCCTCTGGCTATGGCTACAGAAGATTTAGTCAAGAAATTTCCAGAATACGAGAATTATATCCGGATGTATTACGGCGACTGGGAAAATATGCTAGGAGGCCCCATTGATGGCACAGTCGTTATTCTTAAAAAATTAATTGAAAACCCAATTTATAAAGTTGTGGCGCTTACCAATTGGAGTGCCGAAACGTTCCCGATTGCTCAAAATCGCTTTGAGTTTTTAAATTGGTTTGAAGGCATTGTAGTCTCTGGAGAAGAAAAGACTAGAAAACCGCACAAAGAAATTTTTGAAATTACTTTGAATCGCTATAATATAAAAGCTCAAAAAGCTGTTTTTATAGATGATAACTTGAGAAATATTGAAGCGGCCAATGGCCTAGGAATACATGGTATTCAATTTAAAAATCCTGAGCAACTGATTTCAGAATTAAAACCATTTAACATTACTCTTAATGATTAAAATTTATCATAATAACCGTTGTAGAAAATCTCGTGAAGGTCTAGAAATACTAGAAAACTCTGGAAAAGAATTTCAAATTATTAAATATTTAGAAGATACGCCTTCAAAAGTAGAATTAAAAGAACTTATAGAATTAATGGGTATAAAACCTATTGATTTAGTTAGAAAAAACGAAGCCATTTGGAAATCTGACTTTAAGGATAAAAACTTAAACGATGATGAAATTGTCGATGCTATGATAAAAAATCCAAAATTAATTGAGCGCCCAATAGTTATTAATGGAAATAAGGCAATCATTGGGAGACCCCCATCTCTTATCCTTGATATTATTTAGATACAATCTAAATTTCTTTTAACATACTTTTAACCGAAACAGGCATAATGAACCTCTAATTTCGCACAAAAATTGGTTGGTGACATGCAAAGAATAAAATTCATCTTATTTCTTTCCTTAATTTCTTTCAGCAGTTTTGCTCAAAAAGAAGTTAAGATTTCAGGAAAAGTATTAGATAAAGAAACTAAGCAACCTCTGGAATATGCTACTATTTCATTCTTCAATAAAAGTTTGAATAAGATTGAAACGGGTGGTATAACAGATTTACAAGGGAATTTTAGTATTCCAGTAAATACAGGTGTTTATGATATATCTATAGAATACATTTCATTCAAAACGGTTACAATATCTGACAAAAACATTTCAAAATCCGAAAATATTGGAACGTTTAACCTTGAACTAGATACAGAAACTCTTGAAGCGGTTGAAATAATTGCCGAAAAAACTACTGTAGAAGTTCGTTTAGATAAAAAGATTTATAACGTTGGGAAGGATTTAACTGTAAGTGGAGGAACTGTAAGCGATGTGCTAGATAACGTACCATCGGTTTCGGTAGATGCTGAAGGTACAGTTGCTTTAAGAGGAAACGAAAATGTAAGAATCCTAATAAACGGAAAACCATCTGGATTGGTAGGCCTTAATTCTGCTGAAGCCTTACAGCAATTACCTGCTGAAGCTATTGAGAAAGTAGAGGTAGTAACTTCTCCTTCCGCTAGGTATGAAGCTGAAGGTACTGCTGGTATTTTGAATATTATATTGAGAAGAAGCAAACTTCAAGGGCTTAACGGCTCAATCACAACTAATATTGGTCATCCTGAAACCTATGGCATAAATGGTAATATCAACTATCGTACTGGAAACATCAACTTTTTTAACACCACAGCTTATAATGATAGAGAGCGTCTTGGAAGGTGGTATAATGATGTAAAATATTTTGATGTTAATACACCCGATTTAAATGAAAGACGTAACTGGACCGATAACAGTAAAGGCTTAACTACAAATACTGGCTTAGAGTGGTATATAAACGATTCTGCTTCATTAATTGCTTCAGTTGTCTACAGAAATAGTGATAACCTAAATAATTCCGTTAATACTCTAACTCAGCTTAATAAAATCAATAATACTACTAGCGAAAGTTTTAGGCTAGACCCTGAAAAACAAGATAATAAAACCATTCAATACGCTTTAAACTTTACCAAAAATTTTGAAAAATCAGATCATAAATTTACTGCCGATTTTCAATATGAAGATAGCAATGAGAATATAAATTCACTCATCAATGTTAATGGTATGGATTCAGAAATCGTTAATACCCTAGAAGACCAACAAAACATTTTATTGCAAACGGATTATGTGGTTCCTATAGGAGAAAAAAGTCAATTTGAAATAGGATATAGAGGAGATTTCAGCACAAGATCGACCGATTTTGAAGTCTCTATTTTGAATCCAAATTCTGGAAATTTCGAAATAAATAAAAATCTAACAAATGTTTTCAATTTTAAGCAATATATCACGGCAGCATACACGCAATTTGGTAGTAAAATAGGCAAGTTCTCATATTTATTGGGGCTTCGTATGGAAAACACTAGAATCACTTTAGATCAGCCAACCTCCGGAGATTTCAATAGAAAAAAAATAGATGGATTGTTTCCAACTTTAAATTTTAATTATGAAGTTAGTGAAACACAAAGCTTTAGCTTAGGCTATAATAGACGTATAAGAAGACCAAGAGGTTTTATGCTAAACCCCTTCCCTTCCCGCTCTAGTGTTACTAATGTATTTCAAGGAAATCCAGGGTTAAACCCAACTTTTGCAGGTACTTTTGAGCTAGGTTATTTAAACAGGTTAAACAAAGTGACAATTTCATCTTCCATTTATTACGCGCGTTCTAAAGATATAATGACGTTTGTAAGTAGAAGAACAGGACAAACTGTGATTGTAGATGGTGAAGAATTTCCAGTTATAGAGCGTGGACCTGTAAATCTGGGTAAAGACCGCCGTTATGGTTTTGAGTTTAACCTAAATTACAATCCATCAAGAAAATGGCGTATAAATACAGATTTTAATATTTTTAGATTTGAACGTGATGGTACTTTTCAAGGTATAGATCTTAGTGCAGACAATTTAACTTGGACTGCCAGAATTAATAATAAAATTACTTTACCGTATGGCATTGATTGGCAAACAAACATTAGTTATAGAGGGCCATCACAAGATGCACAAAATGACAGAAGAGGTGTCTTTGGCACTAATGTAGCCTTAAGTAAAGATTTGCTTAAGGATAAAGCTTCTATAGCCTTTAATGTACAGGATGTTTTTAACTCAAGGTTTTTTAGTAATGATATTACCGCAGAAACTTTTACCGCTTATCAGGAAATACAATTTAGAGGAGGGCGTATTTTTAATTTAGCTTTTACCTATAGATTCAATCAAAAGAAGAAGCGTGAACGCCAGAGAGATTTCGATGGTGGAGGCATGGAAATGTAATAACTAAAAAAGGTGAAACAATTTTGTTTCACCTTTTTTAATATTTAAATATCTTTAAAATCTAGCTCTGCAAACGCTTCGCTTTCTTTTCTTCTCTTATTTCCTTAAGTCTTTCTATTAAAGAACCTCCAATCCAATAAGGAATCACAAAGGTTAACAAAAATATCATCAACCAGAAACCTATAGTTAGTATGGTTAAGAAAGCTAAAAATCCTAAATATTGGTCAAATTCAAACATTGTAAGCGTTTTATTAATGTTTTGCAAAGTTAGTATAAAGCGATTTGTTTTACAATACCAAATCAAAAATTATTAACAGTTTTTTCAACTAGTCTAAATTAGGCTGTGGTGTGGTTCGTAAATAAGGCTTTACTACTTTATGTCCTTTTGGAAACATTTCTGGGATATCTTCTGTAGCAATTGCTGGAGACACAACAACATCTTCACCATGTTGCCAATTTGCAGGCGTCGCTACTTTATGATAAGCAGTAAGTTGAAGAGAATCGATAACACGCAATAATTCATCAAAATTTCTTCCAGTAGATGCCGGGTATGTTATTATTAACTTTACCTTTTTATCATCTCCAATTACAAAAACAGAGCGCACCGTTAGTTTACTGTCTGCATTGGGGTGAATCATATCATATAATTCCGATACTTTTCTATCTTCATCTGCAATAATTGGAAAATTCACTTCAGTATCTTGTGTTTCATTAATATCTCCTATCCACCCTTTATGAGATTCTAATCCATCAACGCTTAATGCTACAACTTTTACATTACGCTTTTTAAACTCATCTGTATACTTCGCTACAGTTCCCAACTCAGTTGTACAGACAGGCGTGTAGTCTGCAGGGTGTGAAAATAAAATTCCCCAACTATTCCCTAACCAATCATGAAAATTGATTTCACCTTCAGTTGTTTTTGCAGTAAAATTTGGAGCTTCATCTCCTAATCTAATTGTTGCCATAATATTTTTTATTTAATTTATTCAATATAATTCTTAATCCTACTAAATTAATAGAATTTAAGATTCTTTTCCATATGAAATTAGTTATTTAAATGTTAAAAAAGATATATAAAAACTAACAAAAATCATAATTAAAACAGGTTTAAAACACCTAACTTTGTGACTTACTTTTAATATCCAACAAAATGAGTTTTAGAATAGAAAAAGACACAATGGGCGAGGTAAAAGTACCTGCCGATAAACTTTGGGGAGCGCAAACTGAACGTTCTAGAAATAATTTTAAAATTGGCCCAAGTGCATCAATGCCTTTAGAAATTGTTTATGGTTTTGCTTATTTGAAAAAAGCAGCAGCATACACCAATTGTGAACTTGGTGTTTTAGATATTAAAAAGCGGGATTTGATTGCACAGGTTTGTGATGAGATTTTGGAAGGTAAACATGATGACCAATTTCCATTAGTAATTTGGCAAACAGGTTCTGGCACGCAAAGTAACATGAATGTAAATGAAGTTATTGCTAACAGAGCGCACCAAATAGCCGGTCAAGTTATTGGTGAAGGTGATAAAACCATTCAGCCTAATGATGATGTTAACAAATCTCAATCCTCTAATGACACGTTCCCTACGGGAATGCATATTGCAGCTTATAAAAAGATTGTTGAGACCACAATTCCTGGTGTTAAGCAACTAAGAGATACACTAAACAAAAAATCTAACGAGTTTAAAAATGTTGTGAAAATAGGTAGAACACACCTTATGGATGCAACACCTATAACTCTTGGACAAGAAATCTCTGGATATGTAGCACAACTAAATCACGGACTTAAAGCCCTAGAAAACACTTTAACTCACCTAAGTGAACTTGCTTTGGGAGGAACAGCCGTAGGTACTGGTTTAAATACACCAAAAGGCTACAGCAAGCGTGTAGCAGAATATATAGCAGAATTTACTGGATTACCATTTGTAACGGCACCAAATAAATTTGAGGCCCTTGCTGCTCATGACGCATTAGTTGAAACCCATGGAGCGCTTAAACAACTTGCAGTTTCATTAAATAAAATAGCGAATGATATTAGAATGATGGCCTCTGGCCCTCGCTCAGGAATTGGGGAAATTATTATTCCTGCTAACGAACCAGGAAGTTCAATTATGCCAGGAAAAGTAAACCCGACACAATGCGAAGCGCTTACAATGGTTTGTGCACAGGTTATGGGCAATGATGTTGCAGTAACCGTAGGCGGAACTCAAGGCCATTATGAGTTAAATGTATTTAAACCTGTTATGGCAGCTAATGTTTTACAATCTGCGCAACTTATTGGCGATGCCTGTGTAAGTTTTAATGTTAACTGCGCTGTAGGTATTGAGCCAAACCATGCCGTAATTAAAGAGTTACTTAATAATTCTTTAATGCTGGTTACTGCGCTTAACACAAAAATCGGATACTATAAAGCTGCTGAAATAGCAAATACTGCTCATAAAAACGGAACGACTCTTAAGGAGGAAGCCATAAATCTTGGCTATGTTACTGCCGATGAATATGATGAATGGGTGAAGCCAGAGGATATGGTTGGTGCTTTAAAATAAGACGTTTACGAAAATTTCAAAAAGTAAAAAAGCAGGTGTTTTACACCTGCTTTTTTGGTCGGTTAGCTATTAATCCTCTTAACACTATCAAGAAGATATCCAGACAAATATATAATTATCAATAATCATATAAGTTAACATTTGTTAACCACTAAGATTCTTTCAACTTTTTTCTTATTCTACTTAGTTGAACTGGAGTAATACTTAAATATGAAGCAATGTGATATTGCGGCACTAATTTATCAATATCAGGAATATCACTCTTTAATTTTTGATACCGTTGAGAGGCATTCATGGAAATCAATTCTAATTGACGCTTTTCATACCTCATAAATACTTTTTCTAAAATGGTCGTATATAAATTACTGATTACAATATCTGTTTTACACATTTCTTTCAACTTTCTGTAGTCTATCTCATAGACACTACATTCGGTTATGGTTTCGTAAACTATTTCAGATGGTGCATTTTTAATCAAAGCAGTAAGAGATCCTGCAAAATTCATAGGAAAAAAAAAGCGCTTATTAAACTCTTTTCCAGATTCTGAGATAATATAGCAGCGCATTACTCCAGAGAGAATTAAATACAATTTTGAGGGCATTTTTCCGAGTTCATCGAGCTGAATACTAGGTCCGAACTTCTTGAACTCTGAAATCCCTTTTACTTTTAAAAAAGCCTCTTCTGGTATGTTACCGAAAGAGCTTGAGAATTCATCATTGTCAAACATTTGGTTAAATGGGTTGGTTGGTACTCGCAATATATAGTTTGTTTTTCTAAGAAGAAAAAAAACTCTACATATGGTTAGAATTTCCCATTTAAAAAGTAAAAAGGCCCAAAAGTAATGACTTTTGGGCCTTGATTATTATGAGATTATCTTTACTATTTCAACGTAAATTCTGAAGTTGAAACAAGATCTTTTTGATTAAATACATTTACAACATAACGCCCTTTTTCAAAATCATTATCTCCATTAGCCGTTACGAACTCACATACATTTAAATTAGAGCTTTCATAATTAAATTTGCTCACAACACTGTAATTTAGTGTTTTTTCTCCAAATACTACCTGCTGGTTAGCTCCCAAAATATTACTATTTGGATCTATCACTTGAACATACAACTCTTGATCTCCAGCTTGTACTAAAGGGTTTTTAGCTACTGTAAAGCATACTCTAATTTTGTCTGCTCTTCTAGCCCTTTCAGTAGGGATTAATTTTCCAGAGGTTCTTTCAATTACCCCAAAACCTTTTAAATCAACAGTATTTAAAATTGATGCATTCTCTACAACTTCAGCAAGTGCAGTATTTTGAACCAACAAAGAGTCTGTAAACATTGTACGCTCTTCTAATCTTACGCGTGTACTATCTAAAGAAGTTGCTAAATAAGAGTTCTCAACTCTAAGTGAATCATTTTGAGCTAACAAAATATCCATTTCCTTTTGAAGGTTTCTATATTTAGTTTTATATCTCCATAAGCTTTTAACGTTAGTTTCTGAAATTCTTAAAGAATCGATCAAACCCTGGATACGACCTCTCGCTTCAATTAAATCTTTATTTGCTATATCACTTTCTGCAATTGCCTCATCATACTGTTTAGCCATTGCATTTAAATCATTCATTACCAATTGTTTTTCATCGGTAAGTTCTTTCTTAGTTTCGTTACTTTCTTTATACAAATTCATAGTATAAAAACCCGTAGCTAAAAATAAAACCAGTGCTATACCTAATCCAACTTTTAAACCTGTGTTGCTCTTATTTTCCATAATTATTATTGTTTTTAGTGTTAATATTCAACTACGTTAAAGTAGTCTTAGCTCTTTATATTTTTGAAAAGGGTGTTTTAATTGCCCTTTTCAAAATCATATACGCATAAGTGCTTTTTTTAGATGTTTCTAATAAATAAATATTCAATAAAAACGAACTAAAAAACTGAATATAAGTTATTTATTCAATTGAAAACTACAATTAAAGTTTTGTTAAAGTACGATAAATAATATGATTGAAATTAACTATAAGCAGAAGATTCTTATTTTTTATAACGAAATAAATTATTTGATATTCATAAGTTGACCATCTAACTCTGCACAAAATTCTTCGTTGCTAGTACACAAAATACTTAACGTTTCTATAATTAAATTTTGCAATTCTTGATGATGTGGGTGAATTCTGCTTGCCAATTCAAATTCTGAATAGGCACCTTTAATATTACCTTTCATGAGCCTACTCTTTCCTGATTTAATCAAAAAATTAAAAGCTTTAATATCTATATGATTAGTACTTTCCACTTTAGCATAATAAAGTTGATTTTGTTCTTTTATTTTAAGACCAAAATTAATACACAATAAAAGAGAAAATATAAACAAAAGTATAAGCGCTACACCAGAAAAATATTTATTTTGATCAGTGTCTTTTTTTGATTCAATTGATTTTGAAGTTTTCTTAAAAGCAGAAAATGTTGGTACACAGTTATGCTCTGCAAAAGGTTTCTTCGGACGCCTTTTATATACGTTACTTTGCATTCCAAAACCCATGTACCCCATAACAATACTTTAAAATATTAGTGTTATTTCAGGGGTTAATGTTACAAAGTAAAGGCATAAAAAAAGGAGCAAAAAATGCTCCCTTTTTTTCTAAATTAACAAAATATATCAAATTATTCGTCCTCTAGTTTCCAAGTTCTTACCCAATCTATTCGCATAGTATTGTTAGCGTCATTGGCTAAATCTGATTTTGCAGGCAAACCGCCTAACCATCCGGCTTCGTTAGTCCAAACATCAAAAATTATTTCTAGTTCCCTGGTAAACTCTCTATCGCTGTATGTCTGGCCATTATTATGTTCTCCTACTACAACACTACCAGCTGGTTCCCCATTCAAATAAAACTGAATGTTTTTAGAATCTTTCCACCAAACTCCATAAGTATGATAATCTTCATTCCAACCTACATTTTTAAGTGGGTTTACATCTAAAAGATTAGATCTTTGAAAATTACCTTTATTTCTAATAGTTTGAGGGGTTTTATTAGCATCGGCATGAAAATATTGCGAATTCATTTGGTTTGGAAACGCTTCTGCATCACAACCACTACAAGAAGGGTTTGAGTTATTCTCAATTATATCAATCTCATCCCTATTATTAATGTCACCATTATTCAACCAATATGTATTGTATGCAGATATATGTGCCGTTTTTATTCTGGCCTCTGTATACATTGGGTAACTTGTTTCTTCTATAGAGTGAATTCTGGCCGTTTGAAACCATCTCCCCTCAGGATTCGATTCATTTACGGTAGGCTTTATCCAAAGCTTGCCATCGGTAACCCCAGAATTTGCGCTTGAAGTAGACATGAATACGGGCACACCATAATTCCACGTAGATTTAAACCATTTAGATGGATTCCAAGTATCAAATTCATCGGACATCGCATCAAATTTCACCCATTTTTTTCCAGCAGGCGTTGTATCATCAATAGAAACAAACGAAGGGAAATTCGGGTCTATATTCTCAAAATCTTCAGCAGTTGGTCCATTAGCAACTTCATTCACTGTTATATTTACCTTTGCAGTATCTTCATCTCCATCTTTATCGGTTAACTTATAAGTAAAACTATCCTCTCCAAAGAAATCTGCATTAGGTACATACTCAAAAACACCATCACTAATTTCAGTAACTGCTCCATTTGAAGGACCGGATTCTAAGCTATAATTATCGTTATCTCCACCATCTTCTCCAATATCATCATTAGTAGAAACGTCTTCTTGATTTAAAGTACCTGCACTACTATTTTCTTCAACAGTTAAAAAATCGTCTGTAGCTACAGGCACATCCTTATTAGTTTCCTCTGGTTCTTTCTCCCCAGTATTTGAGTCACTACTACTACATCCCGAAAGGATTAATAAGCTAGTAAATACGAAAACTAATACTCCTTTTTTTAAAGCAATTCTTTTTAATATCATTTTTCTAATTTTTAAACAATTTCGATTGCAAAGTTAACGATGAAAGGCTCATTTTATTAAAAAACCTCACTTGACAAGAACTAAACAAACAAATAACATTTTCTCTTGAAAGTTAAATTCAATATTACTGGCTCTAATAAACCAGTTTAACATTTTTTCTCCAAATGTGGAAAAACCATAAAATATAAAAGGGAGTTAAAAACTTTCTTTTGTAATATTAATTAAGTTATTATTGGATATACTATTCGTCCTCCAATTTCCATGTCCTAACCCAATCTACACGCATAGTATTAATACTGTCGTCCGCTAGATCAGATTTTGGTGGCAAACCTCCTAACCAGCCAGCTTCGTTTGTCCAAATATCAAAAATAATTTCCAATTCTCTTGTAAAAAACCTTTCGGGATGATATGTACCATCTAGATGTTCGCCTACAACTACACTTCCTGCTGGTTCACCGTTAAGGTAAAATTGAATATTTCGTTCATCTTTCCACCAAACTCCATAGGTATGGTAATCTTCGTTCCAGCCTATATTTCTTAGAGGGTTGACTTCAGACAAATCAGATCTTAAAAAATTGTCTTTGTTTCTTATTTCATTTGGCTGCAAGTCAGCATCAGCATGAAAATACTGAGAATTCATTTGATCTGGATAAGCATCTGCTTGACAATTATTACATGAGGGATTAGAATTATTTTCAATAATATCAATTTCATCTCTATAGGTCCCCCCATCTCTTCCTTTATTCATCCAAAATGTATTGTAAGCTGAAATATGGGATGTTTTTATTCGTGCTTCGCAATACATCGGATAACTAGTTTCAGCATGAGAGTGGATTCTTGCGGTATGAAACCATCTTCTCCAATATCATCATTAGTAGAAACGTCTTCTTGATTTAAAGTACCTGCACTACTATTTTCTTCAACAGTTAAAAAATCGTCTGTAGCTAAAGGCACGTCCTTATTAGTTTCCTCTGGTTCTTTCTCCTCAGTATTTGAGTCACTACTACTACATCCCGAAAGAATTAATAAGCTAGTAAATATAAAAACAAACACTCTTTGTAAAGCAACTCTTTTTAATATCATTTCTCTAATTTTTAAACCATTGAACTACAAAGTTAGAAACGGAACCCTAGTATTATTAAAAAAATCGACTTGACGAGAACTAAACAAAGTACAGGTTAAAGAGAAAAAGACCATTTGTTACTAAATTAAGGTAAAAAGTACCACTGGTCAGGTTGTCTATTTTAAAAAATAAAATCGTGAGATTTACTATTGGTTAACACCTTTTAAAGAATCTATTTGCTTTTGAAGTTTTTCAAGAAGTGCAGCTTTATCATCCTTCACAGGTAAAACAACATCTAAAGAATCCTTAACCGATTGAGCAATATCAATGGTTTTAGTTTCTTCAACAAAATAATAGCCTATGCCTTCACTAGCTCTCCATGCTTCGTTTAATTGATCGTAAACTGTTTTATCCCATCTGCTTGGATGTTTTACATCTATCCATACCACATCACGGTATTCGCTATCAATTAACACCAAATCTGGTGTTGCAGAACCATCAAATTGTTGCGCGTTTTTATCACTTATTGAAGATACGGTTCCCATAAAGAACATACGCTTTTTACCTGCTATATTTTTGATATATGGACGAAATTCTACTGGTGTATTCGCTGTCCAATCATATTCTTTTCTAGACTCTTTAACCTTTAGAGGCATTGCAGAAACACCTGCATATCCTTGTTTTTTTGCTGCGTGATTATAATAATATAATTTATCTGTACCATCAGCAGGTACAAAAACACTAAAACTTAAACTGGTGCGTTCGTCTCCTACTGGCTCTAATCCGAACCAATGATACAACCCACTATACGCTGCTGTTTCAGTTTCTGAAAAATCAAAATCCGTCACATAGGGCTGTTGATTTTGATCTTTAGGCATTTCAGGAATTTTAACTGCGGTCTCCATATTCCAAGGTAATGGGTCACTAAAACCTCCCAGAAACTTTAAAGATTCAGCTTGTAATCTTGACACTTTTTCAGCTAATGTATTTTGACGAGTCAAGTATTGATGATTTTTCATGTTATCAGGACTAACATAGGTGCCTTTTCCAATCAAAATACGCTCCATGTAGTCATTAAAATCGTGTTCTCCATTGTCTACTACCATGACGCCACCAAATGTTGGATACGGAAATAAAAAGCCTTTCCATTTAATCAAACTTACCACTTGCACCCATTTCCCAGAATCATTCTTCATGTAGTAGGTGTCACTAGGTTCCATTGTAAATAACTGGAAGAAATTAAAGCGCTGCACTACTGCATTGTAAGTGTTCCTACTAAACTTTAAAGACTCCCCTATTGAAAACGTTACAGGAATTCTATTTTCACTTGAAAATCTTGGAAAAGGCGTTGTACTGGATACTGCAAAAACTTCTTCAGTATTATCAGTCATACCTTGCCAAACGTACTTTTCAGTAGGTTGAATGGCCATGGTCCATTTGTTCTCATTGCCAATCCTTACCAAATGCGGTAAAGACACATCTTTAGTTTCTCCAACACTTTCATTTGCCATAGAAAATACATTTCTCAAAGGTTGTATACGTTCATTTTGTGTTAAAGGCAATTCATTAATTTCGACTTTATTTAAGTGATTAAAGACGTTGTAGGTTTTCATGTAGTCATACATTTTAAAATGCCAACCTACCAAGTATAAAATTCCAAAAAACACTGCTAGCAATCCTAGAATTCCAAGTCGTGCTCCAGTACTAGCTGATTTCCTGAATTTTCTTAAACCAAAAAACAGAACAATAACACTAAGTAGAATTACAAAAATAAATTTACGAATGAACAACAATGCAGGTTGATAATCGTCCCGAAGAACAAACAGAGCAATTAGAATTATTAGTGAAACAATTATTGTAATTGTTTTTTGCTTTTTTCCTTTGCTCCAGTAAGATTTAATCATAATATTTTGTCATTCCTGCTTCGCAGGAATCTTATTTATTTAATTTTTATTTCAAAATGGATTCCTGTCTTCGCAGGAATGACAGCTATAGAAGCCCTTTATCCTTTAAACGGTCTCTTGCACTTTTTTCTTCTCCTTTTAAAGGTTCTTTAGGTGCTTCAATAACTTCTTCAGCTTCTTTAGTTTTCAAATCCTCTATAAAATCCTTTCCTTTTTCGAAGGTATCTTGTACCATATCTTCAATTGAATCACTCTTCTCTTCAATAACCTTTCCTGACTTTACAACAAAATTAGCAACATAAGTTCCTATCAAAATACCAACAACAATGGAAGCAAACGCCGAAATCCCGTAATAACTTGTAAATATGGCAAAGGGTGATAAAAACTGTATCACTAAACCAATTAGCAGCAATATTCCTACTACATAAACAAGTCTTGGCAAAAATGGCTGCTTGTAAACAAAACCCTTTTTATTATCAGGTTTCATTTGCAATTCTTTACTGTTAAATATTTTATTTAAAAAACGATATAAAGTATTTCTTTGAGATTCTCTCCAATAGACGAAAATCCCTAATAAAATTGCTGCAATAAAGATTACTAAATCTAGTCCCATGATAATAATAGTTTGTTCTATAAAATTAGTCTAAAAAACTTAAATATTGTTACGAATAGTTTCTATAGCCCAATCTTTAAAAGAATCGTCCCAATCTTTAAATTTATTATAAAAATCTTCTTTATCGTACCAATACCAAAATAATACATCGTTTGGCGAAATATTCATCAATAACTTCCAAATTAAATCTTGGTGTTTAGCCTCTAAAGATGAATGTGGTTTGTGCAATGAAAAATAGAGTTTATCATCAATAATATCGGCTATCTTAAATTGATTACTGGTTTCTATCTTTTCAAGGTAGCGCTCTACACTCATTATTTTTTTTCGAGATTTGATGTCTAATTTATTCAAATAGCTTTTGAATAAAATAGGATCATTTAAAATATCCTGAACAGGATGTTGTGTCTTTTTTAAATGCTGAAACATCTCAAATTTCTTGATGCGATTATAACGCTCTGTCCGCACTTCAGCTTCTAAATCACAATCAATAATTGAATGACTGCGCAATTTATCCATTAATTCAGGCTGATCTATATGATATATTAAAACGTCGTGGGTTGTGTCTTTAATGGCTTCTTTATGCCAAGTTTCATCTTCAAAAATTACTATTGGCACGATAAAATCTCGCAATACATAAACACCTCCAAAAGCTCTCGAATAAAAAGAATCTGTAGTGTATTCTAATTCGTGTAATTCTAAATCTCTATGACGTAAATCTCCGTATGTCTTAGCAGAATCCAATAACTTTTGATGCATGGTTTCGCTAATAAAGTTGTTCCCTCTATTGAATTCTTCTACCAATTCTAACTGTTCTTCTTTAACCCTATCGAGATTGTCAATTAAATGAAAATGAACATTGATTTTATTGTATTTTAATACATCAAGAGGTTCATAAAAAGCATCTATTTTTTGATCGAAATCTAAACAAATGGCAGAATCTCTTGTGATATCTTTAATTTTCACACCATGAATTTTAAAGACATATTTCATCAAGTCTCTATCAAACGTATGAAACGGCAAGTACACAGGTTTCCCTTTTTGAAGTGGTGAAATAATAATACCATGCGGGTTCGCTTCGCCATTATTAAGGTAATTGGTATCCTTTTTTTCTTCAGCAACTTCTGGACTCCAACCAATACCATCAATATGAAAGGCTTTTAACTTGGTTTTTGTAAACCCAAGTTTAACCAAGCATTTGTTGTAGCGCTCTACCAGTTTTCCGCTTACAGGAATCAATTCGCTTCTGTATAGGTTTGCTTGTTTTAGTTTGTCCATCTAGTCTACCAACTTATGAATTATAGCATACTGCAACAAAACAATAGTTCGTGTATCCACTATTTCGCCATTATGCAACATATCTACAGCTTTATCAAAAGGTATTTCTAACACTTCAATATCTTCAGCTTCACTATCTAAACCGCCACCATCGCTCACTTTCATATCATCAGTGTATTCTCCAATAAAAAAGTGCATCTTTTCAGTCATTACACCAGGTGAAGAATAGGCTTCGTATATTTTTTTTACTTCTTTTAAGCGATAACCAACTTCCTCTTCTGTCTCTCGAATTATACAAGCCTCTGGGTTATCTTTGTCTAGCATACCTGCAGCAACTTCAACTAAAAATCCATCTTTATTATCGTTTAAAAAAGTTGGCATTCTGAATTGCTTCGTTAGAATTACAGTTTTCTTTTTTGTGTTGTACAACAATATTCCTGCGCCATCACCTCTATCATACACCTCTCGCATTTGATTTACCCATTCACCACTTTTTATCAAATAATCAAAAGTTACTTTATTCAGAATGTAATAATTATCTGAAAGTAAGCTCTTGTGAATATTCTTTATTTTATTGTACTTTTTCATTTACAGATTGTAATAAACGATTTAGGTCTCGACTGCGCTCGACCTGACAACCATTATTT
Organism: Flavobacteriaceae bacterium; assembly: GCA_043557195.1. Lineage (GTDB taxonomy): Bacteria > Bacteroidota > Bacteroidia > Flavobacteriales > Flavobacteriaceae > Jejuia. The sequence goes on from CP121314.1 coordinate 163,895, forward strand.
TTCATTCTCAAACGTTCTTCTCGCTTCTGTTTCAATATTTAATTGATTTACTCTTGCGTCAACTTTTCGTTTAAAATCGGTATCAGCAATGGTTGCTACATTATCAAGGTAGCGCACCACTTCTTGTCGGCGGATTTCAGAAAAATCCAAACCTTTCATATTTGAACGCATTAATTCCTGAAGCATATTAAACTTCGTATCATAGTCTTGTTTAAAATAAATCTCTGGATTTTCAAACCAATCTTCTTCTAAATCAAAATCGGTTAAACGCAACGAAATTGCCGATTGAATATTTCGCACATCACGAGATGAAAAGAACGGAAATATGGCCTGAATTTCTTTGTACAGATTCGCATAAAACAAATGCTGATTTGTTTTAAAGTGTTTTTCCACACTATCATAAACTTCATGCACACGTTCTTCAGTTGGTTTCTCAACACTACTTAAAATATCGCCCATATTTTTTGCTAAACCTTGATCTTGCAGGTAACTATAATTTTCTGGCCCTTGCATGTTCACAAAATCTGGCATTGTATCATCAATTTTACGCCACCACAAATGGTCTTGATCTAAAAAATCATGTTCTGTACGCGCACCATCTATTTTAAAACGACCTTGCACTCGAGAAATCACAGCCTTATCCAGCATTTCAGGTAAATTGGTGAACAATCCAATGGAACTGTTACCATAATTAACAGCATATGCACCTTCAGTATATCTTAAAAATACACCAATAACTTCTTTCACACCAGCTGAAACGCCTTGTGCAGTACGCTCTTGCAAATTATTTTCAGCATCATCAATAGGTGCAAAAATTAATTTTGAAGGATCTTGCAACGGTTTCATCCATTCTACCATTTTTTCAGCTGAACCACCTTGAAACGTAGTAATTAACGTATCTGGCATAGGGTGAAATAAAAACGGAATATCCAATGTATCACAATGCTCTTTTAATCTCGTTGCAATAGCTGCAATTAACATACTTTTACCTGTTCCTGGAATACCATATCCCATAAATACAGGCATAAATCCACCTAATTCTTGAAACGGGTTTTTCTTAGCAGTAAAATCGTAACTCAATAAACGTTCGGTTAAACGTCGTGCAAAGTGTTTTGCATCTCGGTTACCAACTATTTGTTCAAACTGAATTTTATTAAACTCTACACTTTTTGCGGTACCTTGAAATACGTTATTCCATCCCGAAACTGCAAACTCTGAGTTTTCCAGTTTATATGTTCTGTCTTCAATCGTTTCTGTATATTCTAAAGAGCTTTTGCGTAATTGAATCTCGTCTATTAAGGCTTCAAAATATACTACCGTAAAATCGATAACATCTTTGTCAGACTTAATAATTTCTGGATGTCCTAAGTATTTATCATAATAAAACAAACTACAGGAAATCCCTTTTATAGGCGACATTAAAGACACTTCAGGAATACCAGCGAATTTCTGCTTCATCACACTTAAATCGTCCGAAGCATGAGGTTTTAAGTCGTGTAATATTTTATAAGCCTTGGCAAATAACATAAACGCTGTTGCCGTATGCATTTTGCTTTCAAACTCACGTTTCCCATTGTTATCTAAAGCAGATTTATTCTCATTTAAACTTGATAAACCCGAGGCATCGTAATAACTATCCTTTATCCAAATACCTAAAGTAATCCCTTCTTGCACTGCATACAGCGTCTGATTTAAATAAATAGGAATCGCAACGGAATCTGGTAATAAACGCTTCTTCAAACTTAAAATAGTTTTAGAAACCGATGTTACATTTACCGAACTTCCATTATTAGCGCGAGATAAATACAACAAGATAGATTCATCTTTAGCATCTTTATCTCTGTTTTTTGCACGAGCACCTTGCTCCCATTGCACACTTTTTAAGTATGAGGAAGCTTCATCCCGAAGCATGTCAAGTTCAGATAGTTTAATAGGAAATGTTGAGTTATGTTCCATATTTTTTAGTTTTCAGTCGCAGTCACAGTTTTCAGTACCGCTTAGTTTGACTTTGACTGTTTACTTTTTTAAATTTATTTCTACACCAGCAATTTCAATAGGTGGTTTTGCTAACCCATTCATCATATCTGGTGTTTTGTTATATAATAATTGTATAACACGATGTGGCGCTAACACATATTTTTGCTGAAATACATCGCCCCAGTTTTGCAATACTTGCTTATTAAAAAAACTACCCTCTTTAAATTCGCTTTTAGAAGCTACTTCGGTAACTTTAAGCGACACCGCATAAGATTCTAAAGGAATTGTTTTTTTGCTAATAGCTTCTAAAATGGTATGCGTTAATGTGTTTTCATCTTTAGCAAACATGTTATGAATTGGCCCTAAATCAATACGCTTAATCACTTTTGGCGACACTTTAGGTAACTTTTTATCAATGCCGTATGCCATAGTATCTAAAGCCATATCTCTATCGCCTACATGCTTAATTATCTGATAAATTTCAGGTTTTGCGTCACGAGCATCCGATCCGCTATAATCAAAATACATAAAGCAAATAAAAGGTCTGTTTTTAACCACATCATAAAAACTCCAACTCGTCATATATTTTGCATCAACACCCTCAGGAGCATTAACAATTTTACCCTGCACAAAACGATTAAAAATGTATTTTTTATTTACTGAAGCATAATACACAATTGATGCAGCCTGAAACAATCTACTTTTCTTCACATGCCGCTTTTTACGCATCAGGGTATCTAAAAACTCTTCTTTTAAAGTTGAAATGGGTGTTAATTTGCCCAAATAGTCATCCCTAAGTTCTAAATCATTGAATAAATACCTAAACTCTAAATAGTTAGGAAAACCAGATTCGGTTAAATCTACCTTCATATTATCCTCGTCGTCATACATGTATTTAATGCGCATTGCCTCAATAGAATACAACAACAAATCGCAATATTGCTTAAACATCGCCACCTCAGCATCATTACATATCTTTTCTCTTTGTACTGCAACCACCAACTCTTTAAACACAAAATCTATCATTTTATGATAAAACGTATAGTGCGCTTTGGAATCTAAAATTGCGGAATCTAAAGGTGTAACTATTTGGTTTATGGACATGTATTCAGTTTTCAGTCGCAGCGTCAGTTAGCAGACTATAAAATTTTGGATAATTTTTTATTTTGGCGTTACCACAAGGGTCGGGCTTTCACTACTCGCTCCCTCCTGCGTCGGGGAGCTCAAACATACCGTTCAATCCCTAACGCAGATAGAGCTAGCTTTAAGTGTTATAGCCTTTTGTTGATAATTTACGATAGCAAATCGTCATCCTCTACTTTTGGCTTTGGCTCGCCTGCTGGTTCACCATCACCACCCGAAGGTGCATTTGCATCAGCTTTATAATACTCTTCAAAGATTTCCTTCATATCGATACCATAGCGCTCTGCAAAATTCTTTTGGATGTCCACATCTTTCTCACGGATTTCCTGTAAAGCCTCGGCATAACTACTATAAACACCTTGCATTACTTTTTCGTGTACTGGAATGTTATCCATCATATCTTGACGTGCCTTAGCACTCGCAGTATGCATCGCAGCAAGGGTTTCACCAATATGCTCATCGGTTTTCACACCCAAATGCTCTAAAATAGCAGCAAACTCCTGGTCTGTACGGGCTTTAAGAGCCACTACATAACCATCGTAATACTTTAATCGTTCTTCAGTATCACTTTTTAATTTTGCACGGTGCGTTTGTAAATTACTTCTTAAGGACGTTAATACTTTAATCGTTAAGTTGTGTTTATGCACAAAACTGTCTTTACTCGCAGCCAACGTTGTGTATGCATTTTTCAAGCCTTCTAACTCTTCTACTTTTTGCTCCAACTGCGTAACTTTACCTATAGCCTGTGCATATTCCGCAGATTGCTTGTCGGCAATATCCTCTAATTCTTGTCTGGCTTGTTTTAAAAGCGCATACTGCTCTTCTAGTTTAGCTTCTACCTCTTTTTTCTTCTCAAGTGCTTTAGTATGATTTTTAGTAGCTTCAACAATTGCGTCTTGTAATTTATCTTCTACTTCTTTAATTTCAATTTCACGATTCTTCAAACGTGTAACTGCAGCCTGAGATTTATAAGACAGCTCTTTTAATAGTGTTTCTACATCAGCATTTTCAATTCGCTCTTGAAACATGGCTTTTGCCTTATTATCAGCTGCTGCTCTTGTTTTTTCAGCAATTTGAAGTGCCTGTTCTGCTTTTGCTATTTTACTTTTACGTCCCCAAAGGTTATTCCACCAGGTATCTGGCTTCTTTTGAGCATCTTCCAATTCAATTCTGGCACGCTCTAAAGCTTTTTGAGCATCGTCTATTACTTTTTGCTCCGTCGCATTAAGTGAAGAGAATTTTTCGAATAAAATACCAACTTCGTCTTGATAATCGGTTAAATCTTTAATAGCATCTAAAAGTGTAGTTCTGTCCTTTTCTGCCATATGCACTACATCATCCAATGTTGCATTCAATATTTTCTGACGCACCTCAGGATCATCTTCCTGCGATAGCTTAGATTTCATAGTATCAATGGCTTTTCCCCAATTGACATCTACTTTTTCGGTTTTTTCGTTTGAATTGGTTTCTAATAAATCAAAATCATCAGACATGGTATATGTAGTGTTTTAAAGTTGAACATTTTTAAGGACAAGCAATTTCGTTAAAAAAGATGACTTTTAAAATTTAATTTGCTCTAAATTATTGGTATATTTTTAATAAACTTTGTTACAAAATACTATAAAATTTCATTATTTATAGTAAATTTCCGTCAGACAATACCTCAAAGAAACTGATTGAAAACCATTGATTTATCTGGTTTAAACTAAGTTTTTAATATACAAATGTTAATAATTATTGCATTATTTAATTCATTTTTAGAGTTTTAGTTCAAAAAAACTTTATATTTGTAATGCTATTAACCCAAATCGATTAGTTCATGTTTCTCTTAAACATTAGTCCGAAGACAATCCCCCTTTTGATTAGCCAAAGTCAAATCGTTACCATTCTTTCTGTGGTAGTGGTGTTTTTTTTAGTACTCCTGATATTAGGCGTAAGAAAGTCTTATATCCTTAAAAAAGAAAATGATAAACTGGCAAAATCTGGATCACTACAAAGTGATGATGATAATAAAACTTATAAAGACTTTAGAGAAGGTCATTTATACGATAACAAATAGAGCCGACTATGATTATTCTCTTACTGTTAATTTCACCTATACTTATATTACTGTTCTTAATAATACAGAAACGTATTAAATATATTCAACTGTTAAATACATTTGATTTAAATAAAAAGGAAATAGATAAAATTGAGCTTGTTGATTACAAATTAGGCTCAGGACATATTTATGAGTAAAAAAAAGCAGCATTTAAAAATGCCGCTTTTTTTTTTTTTTACTTATCTCACTAGTTTCTTATACTTTATTCGCTTAGGCATCAAATCACCTCCCAAACGTTTCTTTTTATTTTCTTCATAATCTGAAAAACTTCCTTCAAAGAAATACACTTGAGAATCGCCTTCAAATGCTAAAATATGGGTGCAAATCCTATCTAAGAACCAACGGTCGTGACTAATTACCACAGCACAACCAGCAAAATTTTCTAAACCCTCTTCTAGCGCTCGTAATGTATTTACATCAAGATCATTAGTAGGTTCATCTAATAGCAATACATTGCCCTCTTCTTTAAGAGTCATCGCAAGATGCAAACGGTTACGCTCTCCTCCAGATAATAGTTTTACTTTCTTATTTTGTTCACTACCTGAGAAATTGAATCTACTTAAATATGCTCTGGAATTAACTTGCTTTCCTCCCATCATCACCAGTTCCTGTTCATCACTAAAGTTTTGCCAAATGGTTTTCTCTGGATCTATGTTGGAATGTTTTTGATCTACATAAGCCAACTTAGCCGTATCTCCTACTATAAACTCTCCTTTATCTGGTGTTTCTTCACCCATTATCATTCTGAAAATCGTGGTTTTACCGGCCCCATTTGGTCCGATAATCCCAACAATTCCAGCCTGGGGAAGATTAAAGTTTAAATCGTCATATAATAATTTATCATCATAACCTTTGGCCACACCTTTGGCTTCAATCACATTTGTTCCCAAACGAGGCCCGTTAGGAATGTATATTTCAAGTTTTTCATCAAGTTGTTTTTGGTCTTGACTCATTAACTTATCGTAATTTTTTAAACGCGCCTTTTGTTTGGTTTGACGCCCTTTTGCACCTTGTCTTACCCATTCCAGCTCACGTTCTAACGTTTTTTGACGCTTAGAAGCTGCCTTACCTTCTTGGGCCATACGCTTTGATTTTTGATCTAACCAAGAAGAATAGTTTCCTTTCCACGGAATACCCTCGCCTCTATCCAGCTCTAAAATCCAACCTGCTACATTATCTAAAAAGTATCTATCGTGCGTCACTGCGATCACGGTACCTTTATACTGTGCTAAATGATGTTCTAACCAATGTACAGATTCTGCGTCTAAATGGTTAGTAGGTTCATCTAAAAGTAAAACATCTGGTTCTTGTAATAATAATCTACATAAAGCTACACGACGTCTCTCACCACCTGATAGTACACCAATCTTTTTATCGCCATCTGGTGTTCTTAAAGCATCCATGGCAATTTCTAGCTTCGTGTCTAATTCCCATGCGTTTGCAGCATCAATCTGATCCTGAAGTTCGGCTTGACGGTTCATTAGTTTCTCCATTTTATCAGGATCGCTATACACCTCTTCTAAACCAAATTGATCATTAATTTTATTGTATTCATCCAGAATAGCAACGGTTTCTGCAGCTCCTTCACGAACTACTTCCATCACTGTTTTATCTTCATCAAGTTGTGGTTCCTGTTCTAAATATCCAACAGAATAGTCTTGAGAAAACACCACATCACCTTGATAATTTTTGTCAACACCCGCAATAATCTTCAATAATGTGGACTTACCAGAACCGTTAAGACCAAGTATCCCAATTTTAGCTCCATAAAAGAAACTCAAATAAATATTCTTTAAAACTGGCGTGTTTGCACTTTGAAATGTCTTGGTTACACCAGACATTGAAAAAATTATCTTTTTATCGTCACTCATTATACTCTACCTTTTAAAGCGTTAAATACCCATGCTATTGCAAAAAAGCCTATACCAACAGTTGCAAAACCCCAACCTGCTACGTCATCGTATCTGTATGCTCCCATTAAAATTAACACAACACCCATAACAATCATTAAAATGGTTGCCCATGCTAAAACCGTATTCTTATTCATCGCCATAATCTTTCTTTTATTAGTTAGTTGAAAGCAAATATCGTAGTTTTAAATAAAAAAAGCACCTACTTCCAGGTGCTTTTTCGCTATTAATCAATAAAACAAATTAGTTCATAGGAACTTCAATTATGATTACTTCTGCGCTTTCATGCGCTTTGACTTCAAAATTATCAGTATCCCAAATACCAATAGCATCTCTTTTATTTAAATTATTTCCTGAAACTTCAATACTACCATCAACAAGGAAAATATAAAAACCATTATCGGCATTTTTAGGCGTTAATACTACAGTGTTACCCGCATCTAAATCTGTTCTATAGATATATGCTTGCTGACTAATTGGTAACGCATCACCTTCTAATTTATCCTTTGGTGCCACAAGGGTTTGTGGCTTGTTTTTACGTTCAGATGAATCAAACTTACGCTGTTCATAATTGGGGGCTACGCCCATTTCTTCTGGAATAATCCAGAGCTGTAAAAAGTTAACTTCATCCGTTTGACTATCGTTAAATTCCGAATGGGTCAATCCAGTACCAGCGCTCATCACTTGCACTTCACCAACTTCAATCGCACGTTTATTACCCATACTATCCTTATGGGATAAAGCGCCTTTCAATGGAATTGAAATAATCTCCATATTCTGATGTGGATGCGTTCCAAAACCCATTTTTGGCTGCACTACATCATCGTTCAACACACGTAGCATTCCGAAATTCATACGTTCTGGGTTCTGGTAGCCAGCAAAACTAAATGTGTGGTGTGATTTTAACCAACCATGATTGGCGAAACCTCTAGTATCTGCTTTGTGAATTACTGTTTTCATAATATTTACTTTTTAAAATTATTTTCGATATATCCCGAATAAAAAATCGGGATACTCGATCTGACATTTATTAATTTGCAGGCAAAAACCCCATTTTTCCCATTTGGTAATCACGCATCGCTTCCATAATCTCGGTTTGCGTATTCATCACATAAGGACCATACGTCGTTACTGGTTCATTAAATGGCTCTCCTGAAAGAAATAATAGCTTACTATTTTCATTTCCAGAAATGGAAAACCCTTCACCATCTTGATTAAACTGAATTAATTGATTCTCATTCAATTTCAAGGTTTCGGTGTCATTAACCGTTACATCACCTTTCAACAAATACACTGTAGATTGATGTGATTTTGGAACTTCAATCTCATAACGTCCACCTGCTTCAACAGCAATCATAAAAGCATTTACAGGGGTTTGTGCTTTAACACGTCCATAAACACCTTCCAACTCACCAGCAATTATTTGAATGCTAACTTTCTTATCTTCTGAAATAACCGTTCCAAAATCTTCATGAGCAACATGCTGATAATTCGCTTCTATCATTTTCTTTTCAGCGGGCAGATTCAACCATAACTGAATACCTTCAAGTGTACCTCCTTTTTGTACGAATTCTTTCGTAGGTGCTTCAGCGTGAATAATACCTCTGCCTGCCGTTGTCCATTGTACATCACCTGCTTTTACTACGCTTTCATTTCCAAGCGAATCTCTATGCAACTGTTCTCCTTGAATTAAAAAGGTTATCGGTTCAAATCCGCGATGCGGATGTGGCCCTAAATCAAACGGATTATTTCGTTCTGAAATATTATAAGGTCCGTAGTGGTGCAATAATATAAATGGATCTATATTATCAATCGTTCTTGTTGGGATGGGTTGTCGTAACTGTATCGGTCCCATGTTGACGAAATCGCTTCGCCCTACTCTTTTTATTGTATTTGCTTTCATAATAATTGCTATTAAAATAGTTTCCATGGAAACTATTTGTGTAAAAAAACGCGACTATCGCATTTTATCAAGCAGATTACTTAATTGTTCTGCTTCTTCTTCACTCAAATTCTTCAATAAATCTCGATTGAAATCATTTGGTATAGATTCTAAAAACGCTTTACCTTCTTCAGTTATAGCGATTTTTACAACACGCCTATCGTGATCTGAAGGGCAACGTTCTATATATTCTTTGGCACATAATTTATCCATTAAACGCGTTGCGTTTGGTGAACGCTCTATCATTCTGTCTTTAATTGTTTGAACGTTTAATGGTTCATCTGCACCTCTTAAAATTCTTAAAATATTGTACTGTTGGGGCGAAATTCCATAGGTTTTAAAAAACTCATTTTGGTGGCTCATTATCCAATTGGATGTATAGATAATATTCAATAAAGCTTTCACTCTATTATTCGCAAATGTCGAATTTATATCTTTTGACAAGTCTCCCATTATTGTACTTCTTTTTGCATTCTTTTAAATGTTTTTGAAACCAGTTTTTCTAAAACTAAAATATCTACATCAGCCAGTTTTTTTAAATACAAACACCCCTTACCTATTTTGTGCTTTCCCAATTTCTCTAATAAATCTGTTTCCTCAGTTAAGCCAAACATTAGGTGTAATGATAAATTTGTCTTTGTTGGGGAAAACCCTGTTAAAAACCACTCTCCTTCTTTTCCAGCCTTTGTTTTATAAAGATAATTACCAAAACCAATAATTCTATTACCCCACATTTTAGCTTTAAAGCCAGTTATGCGCTCCATAAGCTCCAAAAGAATCAAAGCATCTTCTTTTTTTGCATCATCTTCAATAGCATTAATATATGCTATCACATCAGAATCGTTTTCTTTGGTTTTTAAATAGGACATATCAACTATAAACTATTTTGAAATTTCTCCACTCTGGTTTTTAAATCAGCATTCAATTCCTCATTAATAATCTTTCCTTCAGAAAAATTATTCCCAAATGATGGGAAACTAAAATCTGAGACTATATTTCCGCCCATGTATTGAAAACGTCCTTTAGCAATCTCTAAAACAGTAGCTCCTCCTCTAGCTCCAGGAGATGTTGCCATCAACAACATGGGTTTCTCACTCCAAAGTTTTCCGTCAATTCTTGACATCCAATCAAATAAATTTTTAAACACTGTTGCATAAGCGCCATTATGTTCTGCTAAAGATAAAACAATCCCATCTGATGATTTTATCAACTTTAAAAATCGATGTGCATCATCTGGAATGCCTTTTTCATTTTCTAAATCAATACCGTAAAGTGGTAAATCAAAATCATTTAAATCAAGAATTTCTACTTCTACATCTTCAACTAAACTTGAAGCATAAACGGCTAATTGCTTATTGATAGATGTTTTACTGTTACTCCCTGCAAATGCTATTATCTTTTTCATTCAATTATTTTTTATTCATTTCCTCTTCCGATGAAATCTGTTTTTATTATTCTAATTACTTATTTATTCTCTTGTAAAACACATACGATACAGCTAAAGCAATTAAAGCCACAACAGCTATTCCTTGTTGCCCGTCACCTATCATATAATGTGCGAAAAATGCTAGTATAAATGCATAAAAGAATCCTGCATAAGCCCATTCTTTCAATGTTTTATATCCTGGTAACCATATTGCTACTAGCCCTAATAATTTTGCCACAGCATAAGGATAAATAATATATGTTGGATAACCAAAACTTTCAAAAGCACCTTTTATCATATCGTGCTTAAAAAAGTACATACTTACTGAAAATAACATAACAGCCGTTAATAATGCTGTTGCTATATAATAGATTATTTTATTTGTTTTCATCTCTTTAATTTTAATTACACTACAAAACTACAATAAATAAATTTATATTCCAAGGAATATATTTCCATGTTATATATTTTAACAAATTATTCACTTTTCAGACAGGAATTGGTTTCGTAAATTCGTGTACAAATAAATACACCTATGGATATTAACTTCAATAAAAATGAAGATCACAATAAATTATTAGTCTCTGAGCTTAACAAACGATTAACTAAAGTAAGTTTGGGTGGCGGTAAATCACGCATTGAAAAACTGCACAGTAAAGGCAAACTTACTGCTAGAGAGCGGATTAATTATTTATTGGACGATAAAGCCAAATCTATAGAAATTGGAGCATTTGCTGGAGAAGATATGTATGCAGAACATGGTGGTTGTCCGTCGGGAGGAGTAGTTGTAAAAATTGGCTACATCAAAGGCAAGCAATGTATTGTAGTGGCTAATGACGCTACAGTTAAGGCTGGAGCATGGTTTCCTATCACAGGAAAAAAGAACCTTCGCGCACAAGAAATAGCTATTGAAAACCGACTACCGATTATTTATTTGGTGGATTCGGCTGGTGTGTATTTACCAATGCAAGATGAGATTTTCCCTGATAAGGAGCATTTCGGACGTATATTTAGAAACAACGCCATAATGAGTAGTATGGGCATAACGCAGATAGCTGCAGTTATGGGAAGTTGTGTTGCGGGTGGTGCCTACCTCCCTATTATGAGCGATGAAGCTTTAATAGTTGAAAAAACTGGGAGTATCTTTTTGGCAGGAAGTTATCTGGTAAAAGCAGCCATTGGTGAAAGTATTGACAATGAAACATTAGGAGGTGCAACAACACATTGCGAAATTTCTGGTGTTACCGACTATAAAGCCAAAGACGATAAAGATGCTTTGGATAAAATCAAAAACATCGTTGATAAAATAGGTGATTACGATAAAGCTGGCTTTAATAGAATTGAAGCAAAAAAACCAACAAAAAACCCCGAAGATATTTATGGTATTATTCCTAAAAGTCGTGCGGACCAGTACGATATGTATGAAATCATCAAACGATTGGTAGACAATTCAGAATATGAAGAGTACAAAGCTGGTTACGGACAAACCATCATAACCTGTTATGCGCGAATTGATGGTTGGGCAGTTGGTATTGTAGCAAACCAACGACAGATAGTTAAAACCACAGGCTCTAAAACCAAACCAACTGAAATGCAATTTGGTGGTGTTATTTACAACGACTCTGCAGACAAAGCTACCCGGTTTATAGCCAATTGTAACCAAAAGAAAATTCCGCTAGTATTTCTGCAAGATGTTACTGGTTTTATGGTGGGTAGTAAGAGTGAGCATTCTGGCATCATAAAAGATGGTGCTAAAATGGTAAATGCCGTTAGTAATTCAGTAGTACCAAAATTTACCGTGATTATAGGCAATAGTTATGGTGCAGGTAATTATGCCATGTGCGGTAAAGCTTATGATCCAAGATTAATTTTTGCATGGCCTAGTGCAGAGCTTGCCGTAATGAGTGGCAATTCCGCTGCCAAAGTTTTGTTGCAAATTGAAAAGGCTTCTCTAGAAAAACAAGGTGAAAAAATTACTCCTGAAAAAGAAGAAGCATTATTCAATAAAATAAAAGACCGTTACGACAATCAAGTCTCGCCATATTATGCCGCTGCTAGAATTTGGACAGACGCTGTTATTAACCCGTTAGATACTAGAACTTGGATTAGTATGGGTATTGAAGCTGCTAATCATGCCCCTATAGAAAAACAGTTTAATTTGGGAGTTTTGCAGGTTTAAATTATTAATATTTTTAAAGCATGAAAAAAACATTTATAATTTTAATAACACTTTGCAACTGTTTCATTTTAACATCTCAACAAAAACCATTTAAGATTGATGAATCTAAGTATTTTTTAAGAATAGACTTATATAGAGATTTTTTCAAAAGAGATTTTACTAATAAAGAAATTGAACAGAGTATCATAATGAATAATGATACTCTTATCCCAATATCTACAAGAGACTATAGCCTTTTTAATTTTTCAAATAAAAAACACAAAAACCCGAAGAATTATTCTACTTCGTTTACATCCCTTAAACATTTCGAACTAAAGTATAAACGCCTACCTACTTCTGAGGATATCAAAATTCTAAATATTAGAAATAATGATACTCTTATACAGATACCCAATGACGATAACTATGTTTCTGTAAAATATGAAATTAAGGATTCGACTTTTTTAGAAGTATATAAAGGTATAGTTTACCAAAAATATCAAAAGAATAAATCCGAAAATAAGAAAGCATATATGCGATATTGGAAAAAACATATTAAGGTGTATTTCTCTTCTGATTTTGATAAAAAAATAAAAAAAGATCTTAAAATATTGTTCAAAAACCTTACAGAAAAAGTTGATTCATTAACTATCAAGACAGTGAATAACATTGAAAAATCAAATTATATTATTTATGACTTAAAAGATAACACATCCTATGATTATGATATTAGGATTAGTAAAAATGAAGATGTTGGCTATTATTTAAATTGGAATAGAAAATCCCAAATTATAAGAGGGACACTACAGTTAAATTATCAAAAAGTGACTGATGAATCAGTGATAGCAGATAGAGTTAAATTATACTTCATCAAATCTTTAGGGCATTTTAAAAACACAAAACTACTAGATTGTTCTAGTATTTTTTCTACTTGCTATAAAGGTACTCTTTCTGAATTATCACAAACGGATTTAGAAATACTAAAATACCATTATTCTTATGGTATTTGTATGGGGGTAAGTTTAACAGCTTTTGAAAAATTACATAAAAAAGTACAAAGTAATCTTAAAAAGAAGCCTAATTCTACACCTCATTTTCTTCATCCAAAATAAGGTCTTAAAAAAGGACTTCATATTTAAAAGAGCATCCTTTACAAAACAAAATTTACAATTACTTAATTCATAAATTTTATAAAATAGGACAGAGCTCTCCCTTAAATTAAGTCAAAAACAATGTAGATACTTTTAAATAATCACTTAAGCTGATATACTGTTCTTATTTGCGCTTTATTCTGAAGTAAACAAATCTACTGAAGTACATAGTTTTAACTATTTTCTAAACCAATAAATTTTCTCAATGAATCTTTTTTTAATATTCTGAGGATACACCATTTTCAGTATAAATAATTGTGCTTTTTTTGAGAGATTTACAAAAAAACTCAAATAATTTATAGTACATGATAATTATCATACTTCTAAGATAAAAATGTCAGCAAATTTGCTCAGCAATTCTAAACAAACTAAAAGATGAGCAAAAACCAACTACCTTTCGTTAAAATAATCCTTTTTTTTCTACTTTTTACTTTCATTCAAAATTCAAATGCACAATTAGAAATTGGAGCAGATATTAGACCTCGATTTGAATACAGGCATGGATTTAACAACTTGTTTCCTAATAATACAGAGCCAGCCGCTTTTGTAGTACAACGTTCTAGACTAAATGTTAGTTACATTATGGAAAATTTAGATGTTATGATAAGTGTTCAAGATGTGAGTGTTTGGGGAGATACTAGGCAAATAGATGCTACTGATAGCAATAATTCATTTTCATTATTTAGAGCATGGTTTGAATATCATATAAATGAAAATTGGTCTACTAAGCTTGGGCGTCAAGTACTTTCATATGACGACCAGAGAATTTTGGGTGGCTTAGATTGGGCAATGCAAGGACGTTTCCATGATGCAGGCTTAATCAAATATAAAAAGGATAACTTTATGGCTCATTTTGGTTTTGCTTTCAGTCAGCAATCACAAATGCGAGAAGGTAATGTTTTTACCATTCAAGGTGCTTCCACATATAAAGCACTTCAGTTTGCTTATTTAAAGAAAACTTGGGAAAATAGTTCAGCTAGCTTTTTAGTATTGAATACAGGTTTTCAAAGCTTAACAGGTGTTGATAATGATATAGCAGATGGTGTATTTTACAAACATACAGTTGGGTCTTACTTTACATTTCCTATAGACAATGTAAAAATGGTTGGGTCTGCCTATTATCAATTTGGCAAATCTAATAAAACAACAGATTTAAGCGCTTATCAAATATCCCTAGAGGCAAATTATAAACCTAAAAACACATTGTTTGCATTAGGATTGGAGCTTCTAAGCGGAACCGACCAAAGTGGTGATTCTAAAAATAAATCTTTCTTACCTTTATATGGAACCAATCATAAATTTAATGGTTTTATGGATTATTTTTATGTAGGTAACCATGCAAATAATGTAGGTTTAGATGATTTTTATGGAAAAGTTGTATTTAAAACTGGAGAAAAGTCTACCTTGTTAGCTAAAGCACATTATTTTTTAGCTAATGCCAATTTAAATAATGACGCTGATAAATATTTAGGAACGGAACTAGACTTGGTTTACACAAATAAGATCGCAAAAAACGTAAAATTGAATATTGGTTATTCTCACATGTTTGCCTCTGATAGCATGAGCTTGATTAAAGGTGGAAGACCAAATGACAATACCAATAACTGGGGTTGGGCACAATTAATCATTAATCCCACACTTTTTAAAAGTAAATAGCACTAACTAATTGGATACTAAAGGAAAAATATTACCACCAAAAACAACACGATGGCGTATTACTGCTGTATTCTTTATTGCAGTCGTTATTGGTTTAGGTTTGTTTATGGCTAAAGAATCTCGAGTGTTGTCATACATGTCTGATGATCCACAAGCTTGCGTTAACTGCCATGTTATGACACCTGTTTATAATAGCTGGATGCATAGTTCTCATAGAGAATGGGCAAATTGTAATGATTGTCATGTACCTCATAATAACGTTGTGAACAAATACTATTTTAAAGCGAAAGATGGTTTGTACCATGCATCGGTTTTCACAGCTCGCTTAGAACCTGATGTTATTGAAATGAAAGAAGCGTCACAAGAAGTAGTGCAAAATAATTGTATCCGTTGCCATGTTCAACAAGTTACCCAAGCAAAATATGATGGTTATATTGAAGACCATAGAGAAAATAGAACTCAACGACAATGTTGGAGTTGCCATAAACAAGTACCTCATGGTAAAGTCCATGGGTTATCCACTATAAAATTTAATGTAGCACCATTACCAACAGACCAGCAGGAACTAGTTATTCCTGAATGGATGGAAGAACAATTAAAAACTAAAGATTAAACCCATACCAAATGAAAAACAAAGTATTATTTATTGTAACCATTATCGTGGTTTTTTTACTAGGGCTGCTAGCATCTAGTATTGTCAATAGAAAATCTGAAGCAAAATACAAATACACGCCTAGTGTAAATGTTGCTGAAAACGAACCTAGAAATGCCGTATGGGGAGAAAATTTTCCTTTAGAATACCAATCTTCATTGCAAACACTAGATACCACATTTGCCTCTATGCAGGGTGGTTCTGCGATGCGAGATGTTTTAGAGGAAGATCCAAATCTTGTAATTCTTTTTGCAGGCTACGGGTTTTCTAAAGATTACAACCAAGGAAGAGGGCATGCTTATGCGGTTGAAGACATTCAGAATTCATTGAGAACAGGCGGTCCAAAAGGAAAAGGAGATGGTCCCATGCCAGCTACATGTTGGACATGTAAAAGTCCTGATGTACCACGATTGATGAATGAAATTGGAATTACTGAATTTTATAGTGGAAAGTGGGCTGATAAAGGTGCTGAAGTGGTTAATCCTATTGGTTGTGCAGACTGCCACGACAATAAAACCATGAAACTTAAAATAACCAGACCTGCGTTGGTTGAAGCTTTTGATGCTATGGGTAAAGACATCAACAATGCTACACATAACGAAATGCGTTCTTTGGTATGCGCACAGTGCCACGTAGAGTATTATTTCAATAAGAATTTACCAGGAAAAGAAGGTACGCCATATTTAGTATTTCCTTGGAAAGATGGTATGACTGTTGAAGACATGGAAAAATACTATGATAATTTAGAATTTAAAGATTGGACACATAAAATAAGTAAAGCACCTATGCTGAAGGCACAACATCCAGGTTATGAAACATTTACTACTGGTGTGCATGCAGACAGAGGTGTATCTTGTGCAGATTGCCATATGCCATACAAAAGTGAAGGCGGGCAAAAGTTTACAGATCACCATATTCAGTCTCCTTTAAATAATACTTCAAATGCATGTCAGGTTTGCCATAGAGAAGAATCTAACAAGCTTATTGCGAATGTGTATGAAAGACAGCGTAAGGCCACTGAAAATCGTTTGAAACTTGAAAAACTTTTAGTTAGCGCGCATTTAGAAGCTAAAAAATGTTGGGATTTAGGTGCTACAGAAGAACAAATGAAACCTATATTAACCGATATTCGCCATGGCCAATGGCGTTGGGATTATTCTGCTGCTGCACATGGTGCATCTTTCCATTCACCAGTTGAAACGGCTCGTGTGATTGGAAGCGGACTAGTAATAGCCCAAGAGGCCCGTGTAAAATTAGCTAGATTATTGGCTGACTTAGGTCATAACAAACCTATAGAAATGCCTGATATTTCTACAAAAGAAAAAGCACAAAAATATATAGGACTAGACATAGAAAAACTTGAGGCTGAGAAAAAAGCTTTTAAAGAAAACTTATTACCTAAATGGCTTGAAGAAGCTAAAGCTAGAGAAGATGCAATGCCAATTAACACAGTGTCTTCAGCAGTAAACTAAACAAATATAATTCTCCTAAAAGACACCTTATGGATAGTAAGAATAAGGTGTCTTTTATTTTGTATTAACTATTCCAATTACATCATGAATAAAATTGCACGCATTTTTGCTTCTCCAATTCTTGCAGTTATTTGTCTGTTTGGTTTTGCCATATCTATGGCCGTGGCTACATTTATTGAGAACGATTACGGTACAGCAACAGCTTGGAAACTTATTTATGATGCTTGGTGGTTCGAGCTTGTCATGATAGGTTTAGGTCTTTGCTTTGTAATGAGCATTTTTAAATACAACCTTTGGCGTAAAGAAAAATGGGCGTTATTGATGTTTCATCTAGCATTTATTGTCATCTTACTAGGGGCAGGTATCACACGATATGCCTCTTATGGTGGCATCATGCGAATTCGTGAAGGTGCTTCTTCTAATACCATAATATCTGATAACAATTATTTACATGTACATATTTCAAATGGTACACAAACAAAAGTCCTTAGGAAACGATTAGATTTTTCACCTTTAAGTAATAATAATTTTAGTATTGAAACTGATTTTGAAAACACCCCAATTTCAATTTCATACAAAGCATTTATTGCAGATGCCATTCCTCAAATAGAAAATGATGAAGAACAGGGCAAACCAATGCTAGAAATGGTGGTTTCCTCTGGTAACGGTAGGGAAACTGTTTTTCTTGAAAAAGGAGAAATTGAAGCTATTGGCGCACACCAACATAAAATTGGATTTGATGTTACCGCAGAAAACGTCATTAACATTACTGAAAAAGATGGGAAATTCAATATTTATTCTCCAAGAAATTTGAGTGCATTTGTTATGGCTACCGAAACTGCAAGCACTATTAAAAAGGATAGCCTTCATAACATACAACTTAGAACACTCTATAGAGATGGTGATGCTTCATTTGTGCCCCTTGCCTATTATCCAAAAGGTAAAATTAAGATAGTTAGTGCTTCAGAAAAACCTAAAGATAATGATGCACAAAAAGATGATGCGCTTTTGGTAAACATTAATGCCAATGGAAATCAAAAAGAGGTAAATTTGTTATATCGCAAAGGGTTTTTACCAATATCTACTGAAACAACATTTGATGATATAAAAATATCATTGTCTTATGGTTCTCAACCTATAACGACACCGTTTTCTATTCATTTAGATGACTTTCAATTAGAGCGTTATCCAGGATCAACTAGTCCTTCAGCATATGCTAGTGAAGTAAAAGTTTTGGATGATGGAGAAGCAATGCCACATCGCATTTTTATGAATAATGTTTTAGATTACAGAGGGTACAGGTTTTTTCAGGCAAGTTATGACACAGATGAATTAGGCACTGTTTTGGCTGTTAATCATGATGCTTTAGGAACCAATGTAACCTACATCGGTTATTTTTTAATGATGATTGGTATGTTTTTTACTCTCTTTGGAAAATCATCACGCTTTTCATTGATTAATAAAAAACTTAAAAAATTAAAGTTAAAAAGTGCTAGTTTACTGTTATTGCTTTTGGTGTCCTGTTTCAGTTTTGCACAAAACGAACAACCTAAAATAGACATAAATCTTGTAAAACAACTTGAAGTTGATAACCAGCATGCTGAACTCTTCGGACGCTTAATGGTGCAGGATTTAGATGGTCGTATAAAACCAATGAACACCTTAGCTTCAGAGTTTTTAAGAAAGCTATCACGCAAGCCCTATTTTAAGTTCACTGAAAACGGTGAAAGCATTCGGTATAGTGCGAATCAAGCATTTTTGGCAATGCAATCTGCTTCCAATATTTGGCAATATATACCATTAATTAAAGTCGATAAAAATAAGGGAGGAGACCTATTCAGCACTTTGAATATTAGTGAAGACGGGTTAGTATCATTTGTAGAATTATTAGGTAAAGAAGGCAAATATATTTTAGCTGATGCTGCTGAAACAGCTAATAAAAAGAAACCCGCAGAACGAAGCGAATTCGATAAAGAAATATTAAAAGTTGATGAACGTTTTAATATTCTGTATAATGTATTCTCTGTAAATTATTTAAAAGTATTTCCTAATAGTAATGATGTCAATAACAAATGGCATAGTCAAACACACCATTTTAACGATTTTCCTATTGATGACGGTAAGTTTGCAAAACAAATCATACCAGCATATTTTAAAGATGTTAATGAAAAATCTTGGGTTGAGGCAAGTGAAAAACTAGGCTATATAAAAACCTTTCAGGATGAATTAGGTAAAGAAATTATTCCTAGCAGAAAACGCATTGAAGCCGAACTTTGGTACAATGAACTTAATCTGAATTTTTGGCTATTTCAAGTGTTTTTTACTCTTGGCTCTTTACTTCTGGTGATAGCTATTGCTAAAATTTTCGCCAAGAAAACATTTATTGAATTCTTATGGAACGCTTTAATATTAATAACTCTTATCAGCTTTCTTCTATTTACAGGAAACATCACTTTACGTTGGTATGTATCACAACATGCACCGTGGAGTAATGGTTACGAAATGTTAGTGTTTGTATCCTGGGTTTTAGTGCTTTGTGGTTTACTCACCTTTAGAAAATCAGATTTTGCACTACCGCTAGCTACATTATTCTCTGGTGCTTTATTGTTTGTAAGTTATTTAGACTGGTTAAGCCCAGAAATAACTAATTTAATGCCTGTGCTAAAATCGTTTTGGTTAAAAGTTCATGTGGCTACTATTGTTAGTAGTTATGCACCTTTGGCACTTTCTGCTATTTTAGGTTTTATGGCTCTATTACTCACCATTTTTAAAACTAAAAAGACAAAAAAAGTATTAGATATCAAGATAAAAGAACTCACATATATTAATGAAATATCCATGACAATTGGCTTATTTGTTTTAGCAGTAGGTACTTTTTTAGGCGGTATATGGGCAAATGAATCCTGGGGACGTTATTGGGCGTGGGACCCTAAAGAAACATGGGCGTTAATTAGTATAATTGTGTATGCCATTGTATTGCATTTAAGATTAATTCCAAGTCTAAAAAGCAACTACGTGTTAAATACAGCTAGTGTATTTGCCTTTGGTTCTATTATTATGACGTCTTTTGGAGTAAACTACTATTTATCTGGTTTACATAGTTATGCAGCTGGTGATCCCTTGCCAATTCCAACTTTTATTTATGTATTAGTGGTTGTTATTATTTTAGTTTCAATGTTAGCATACTTCAGAAAAAAGGCGCTAAAATAAAATAACACTTAATTTTTACAGGTTTAGTCTTTTAAAACAGAAATAATTTCTGGAAGCAAAGCTATAGCTGTTAATACTATAGCATTATTTTTCTTTTTCTCACCCTTTACAGAAGAAATACCAGATGTAGATTCATTTTTTAAATTAGGGATTCTGATTATAATTACTCGGTTTATAGCATTGTTGTCAAAATTTTCACTTGTGTAATCATAGGCTAAAGTGATACCATCGTCATGAAACTCTTTTATGGAAGATTTAAAATTATCTAAAGCATATAATATCTTTTTCGTCTTTTTAATAGAATTTTGCTCCAAAGCCACTCCGTTTAATCCTGAATACCCTAAAATCGAAATATTATTATCTTCAGGTAATCTTTTAGATAATAAGCTAAACGCTTGTTTCAACACTACTTTATCTTCAAGAGAATGACCTCCAGTTCCTGTTTGAACTAAAAAAGTTAAATTATATAAATCTTCACTTTGCTTTTGATAATTCTCTACAATATAAGAGATGAAATTTTCAATTTCTATTGAATGGGTTTCAATATTTTTTTCTTGACCAAAGATTGGATTCATACAATATAGAGCGAGGAAAATTGTAATTTTTAAGATAGTTTTCATAATTGTGGTTTTAAGTGGTTTACTATAAAGCTATAACCAAATACTTATTATAAAAACCAATAATTAGGGAACCTATCTTTTTATTGAGGGAAAATAAAAAAGACTTCTCATGGAGAAGCCTTTTATGAAAATTCGAAGGAATATTTTAATCTTATTATAAATTTTGATAAGACGACACTAATCTTTTAAATTCAGATCGATACCCGTTTTCATCATCTCCCCTACCTTCACTAGCTAAAAGTAGTACATCTTCAAGTGTTGACTTATTATGGTACTTTGATTGTCTTAATTGCATTCCGAATAACGCCACTGCAGATGCAAACTTTAAATCTTCTGAAGCTTCTTTCACTTCATCTTTCTGAACGTGTACCATTTCTATACTTTTATCGCCATCGGGCTTTTTGTACCTAAACTTGACGGTAAATAGCTCATCTGAAAAATTTTGAGTGGCTTGACTATTGGTATATTTCAAATCATCAACTTCTTTTAAATATTCACTAGTAACTCCAACGGGAATAACTTCATAAAGCGCAGTAACTGTATGTCCGCTTCCTAGCTCACCTGCATCTTTAGTGTCATCAATAAAATCTTCATCTTCTAGCATTCTGTTTTCATATCCTATCAATCTATAAGCTTGAACCTTACTTGGGTTAAACTCAACTTGAATTTTCACATCTTTTGCAATGGTAAACAATGTGCCACCAAATTCTTTACCAAAAACTTTTTGCGCTTCCTGCATGTTATCAATATAAGCATGATTACCATTTCCCTTATCAGCAAGGGCTTCTAACTTAGAATCTTTATAATTTCCGTATCCGAAACCTAAAACAGACAAAAACACACCTGATTTACGTTTTTCTTCAATTAGAGCAGTCATATCCTTATCACTAGATGCACCAACATTAAAATCCCCATCAGTCGCCAAAATAACACGATTATTTCCATTCTTTTTAAAGTGTCTTTCTGCAAGTTTATAAGCTAAATTTATCCCTGCGCCTCCAGCGGTAGAACCTCCTGCATTCAAATTATTTAAAGCTTGTAAAATCTTTTCTTTGTTTTTTCCTGAAGTTGGCTCTAGCACTGTACCAGCGGCCCCTGCATAAACAACGATTGACACTTTATCTTTTTCTCTCAATTGATTAACCAACAACCTGAAGGCTGATTTCAATAATGGTAACTTGTTTTGTGCTAACATTGAGCCAGATACATCAATTAAAAATATAAGATTTGATGGTGGAAGCTCATCATTATCATAAGTCTTTCCTTGTAGGCCTATTTTAACGATTTTAGTCTCATTATGCCAAGGTGTTTTAGCCACTTCAGTATTTATAGAAAAAGGATGTTTTCCTACCGGTTGTGGATATTTATAATCAAAATAATTTATCATTTCTTCAATCTTTACTGCATCTGGATCAACAGTAACACCATTGTTAATCATTCTTCTAATATTACTGTAAGATGCTTTATCTACGTCAATAGAAAACGTAGAAAGTGGAGATAATGAGGTTCTTTCAAAACTATTCTCTTCAATAACTGCATAGCTTTCGTTGTTATCTATTCTGAAATTACCTTGATGAGTTGTAATCACAATACACCCATGTTTAGCTATTTTTCCGAATTTATCTTTGGCATCCCCTTTTCCATATTTAATTTTTGTGTCTATATCAGATTCTGCTAAACTTTCGATTATATAGTTATTTTCTTTTTTGATTGGTTTTCCGTCAACTATATACAAAGGTGCTTTTTCTATATTTTTTGTGTTACTTTTTGTTGAAATAAGAATAACTCCATTACTACCTCTACTTCCATAGATAGCTATTGACGCTGCATCTTTCAAAACATCAATTGCTTTAATGTTTTTAGGATCCATTTGTGATAATTTACTATATGAGGTAGGCACACCATTAATCACCACTAGAGGCTCTCTGTTTTTAGAAATTGAAGATATTCCTCTAATTAAAATTTGAGAAGATACTCCAGGAGCACCTGAACTATTAACTACATTAACACCAGCAACCTGTCCTTGTAATGATCTCTGGGTTGAATTAGATTGAACTTGATTAGCCAATTTGTTGTGATATGCTTTTTTCTTTTGTCTTCTAATATCTGAGGCAGTAGGCCTATAACTTGATACTGCTCCTGTGTAATTTGATCTTGTTTGCGAACCGTAGCCCATCACAACTACCTCTTCTAGAGCTTGATGGTCTGCCTCCAATGCAACGGAAATAGTATTTTGCTTTTTTACTAAAACTTGTCTTGTGACATACCCAACATAGGAAAATACTAAAACATCGTTAGTCTTTACTTTAATTTGATAATTACCATCAAAATCAGTTGTTGTGCCTTTAGTCTGTCCTTTTACAACAATTGTTGCACCAGGAAGCGGAAGATTATCATCTGCCGAAGTTACTTTTCCAGTTACGAGGTGTTCTTGGGCTATTAATTGCGTTGAAATAATCAAAGTAAAAATGAATGTAAATAGCGTTTTCATAATAGTCGATTTTTAAAGTTTGCTATAAAACTATAATCAACCTATATAACCTGAAACGCAAAATGAGTGAACCACACTTTTGATTGAGTGAAGACATAAAAAAAGAGGCTTCGATAAAAAAGCCTCTAATATTTGTTTTGAGATTCCTGCCTTCGCAGGAAATAGTTACTTTATCTCCGTACTAAAAGGAAATAACAACTGTACTCCTTTTTTCTGTGACAAACGTTTTACTTCTTTTATGAGTTTGTAATTTTCTTCTCCAATCTCTTCTGCTAAAATTTGTTCTTTAGCTTTTGCTAGTCCAAAGGTTTCTAACATTTCATCAAGGTTCTTTTCAAATACTGGATATTCCCTGATTTTATAATCTTCAATTTCAGCTGCTTCAGCGGCATATTTTAGTGCCAAATCTAAACCGCCTAATTCGTCAACTAAACCTTTTTCTAAGGCATCATTTCCAGTCCAAACACGACCCTGCGCTATTTCCTCAACTTGTTCAGCGGTAAGATTACGTCCTTCAGCTACTCGCTTTGTAAACAAGCTATATACATCAATAACGCCTTCTTTTATGTATTTATGTTGATTTTCATTTAAAGGTTCAAAAATACTATAGGTTACTGCATTAGTATTGGTTGCCACTTGTTCAGCATTAATACCCATATTGTCAGCTAAGTTTTTAAAGTTTGGCAAAGTTCCGAACACACCTATACTTCCAGTAATGGTTGTAGGTTCAGCGATAACTTTATCAGCATTGGTTGCAATATAATAACCGCCAGATGCTGCCAAGTCTCCCATAGACACAATAACAGGTTTCACTTTTTTAGTCAACTCTATTTCTCTCCAAATCAATTCGCTGGCTAATGCACTTCCTCCTGGTGAATTAACTCGTAATACTATTGCTTTAACCCTTTCATCATCTCTAGCTTTCTTAATAGATTCATTCATCGTGATGTGCCCAACAACTCCGTTTTCTCCTTCTCCATAAATAATATCACCTTCTGCATAAATGACTGCAATTTTATTTTTGCTTGAATTTGATTTCACTTTGGGTGCTGCGTATTTCGCATAATCTTCAACGGAAACATAATTCAGTTTTTTATCTGAAGTAATACCAACAGCTGCTTTTAAACCATTTACATATTCATCATAGTATGCAATTTTATCAACTAAATTTGATTTTACGGCCAAAGCTGGCGTTCTTGCCAATAAACTATCAGCAATAATATCTAATTGCTCCACCGGAATATTTCTAGCTTCTGAAACGTCTTTTTTAATTTCAGACCAAAGTCCGTTTAAATACACTGAAATCTGCTCTCGATTATTATCACTCATTTCATTTTCTAGAAATGGCTCCACAGCACTTTTGTATTTTCCGTGGCGTACCACCTCCATTTTTATTCCAGATTTCTCTTGAAAATCTTTAAAATACAATCTTTCAGTATACAAACCTTTAAATTCCATCATCCCAACGGGGTTGATATAGACCGTATCAGCAACAGAACTTAAGTAATAATCTTTTTGTGTGTAAATATCAGCATATGCTACAATAAACTTGCCCGAATCTTTAAAATCTAGTAAAGCATCACGTAACGTTTTGGTTTGTGTTATACCCGCCATGATAAAATTATTTTCTATTGAAATACCTTTTATTTTAGCATCGGTTTTTGCATGTTTTATAGCATCAACTAAATTGAATAATCCATTTTTTTTATCTTCATTTAAAAATGGATATTCTTTGTAGATTGTTTTACCTGCGTAATCTTGTATTGAGAAATCTAGTTTTAAATTTAAAACAGAATTTGACTTTACTTGTACTACTTCTTCTGAAGACCCACCGAACAAAGCTCCAATAATAATCAATCCGAAGAAACATAATCCTAAAAACACAAAAATTCCAACTACAGTTGATAATACTCTCTTTAAAAAACTCATATATTTAATTTTATTCGTTAGTCTGAAAAAAGTAAAATTGTTACAGCATATCTACTTTTTAACTATCCTCTAGCAATTTTTGCAAAAATAGGGAAAGTTGCGTTTATTTTTGAAATAACAATAGTAAGAAGATTTATAAGATAGGTATGCCTATGTTTTTAGCAGATATGCCCGCGTTAGGGATTGTAGCGGTAGCTTTTGGCGAGGCGTGCATCGAGCCAAAACTTTTAGCGAAAAGCCCGACCCCAAAGGGGTAACGCCCAAGAAAACACAAAAGCCCAACTTTATAAGTTGAGCCTTTGCTAGTTTAGATATTTAAAGTCTGGTTTAAATCACGCCTAGTTCTTTGAGATGTTTCTCGGAATTCGCTTTAACATTAGCTGGAGGGTTTAAGGATAGAGATTTTTTAAAATTCTTTATTGCCTTTGCCTTATCTCCCATTGCCTTATAACATTCGGCTAAACTGTCGTAACTATTAGCATCTTTGGGGTTATTTGCTACGTTGGTTTTAAAATACTTTAATGCTCTATCGTAATCTTTTGCGCCCATCATTTGGTAACCTAAAGCATTTAACTGGTTTTTATTGGCCATATTAGAAGCTTCATCCATGAGTGCAGCATATTCATCACTTTTGCCCATTTTATTTAAAATCTGGGCTTTTAAAGCTACATTATTGAAGGTTTTCTGACTGAAAAACTGACCGCTAATAGCAGCATCAATCCAACTTAGTGCTGTATTTAAATCACCGCCATTATTCAACGCATAGTTTGCTGCAGTTTCCCAGTTTTGTCTACCAAAACCTGCTTGACCTTGTAATTGTTCTGCAAAATTTGCCATTACAATATCTGTAGCATTGACTTCGATTTTGAAAGGAAATTGCTTTTTTCCCCAGGCTAGAGCAGCAGTTGTAGAATTTGCGTCAACCGCAATAAAACTATACGTTAGCAATTCGGTATGCGGTACTGCAGAGGTTTTAATATTTACTCTTAAGGCGTCATTTGATGGATCGTAGAAATAACTTCCCCATGCTTTTGTAGTTTTAGAAAATATCAGGGTAGCTGTATCATCTTTATTTACAATGATGTGAAACCCATACTTCCCTGCTTTTAAAGATTGTCCTTCAATTTCCACATCATCTGAAAATTTAATGATGGTGTTCTCATTGGCGCCAGCGCGCCAAGGTGATTCTTTTGCGGTTCCAAAACCGAGGTTATTCATACCATAAGGCACTAATTTGCCCCATATTTCTCTACCGTTTACACTTGGTCGGGAATACATAATGGTAATGTCTGAGAGTCCTACACGCTGAGATACTTTTGCCATTTGGCTACCTCTTGGTGTGTTTAATTGAGCGAAGGTGTTGGTGGTGATTGCAAAAAGCAAAAACGCACAAATTGTACTTACTGTTTGTAATTTCATTTTGATTGATGTTTGGTTTGTGTTTTCAAGTTATGCACTTATCAAACGTCCTCCTGTTATCAATTTGTTAAACAATTTCCTAAAACTGTTAATTAACGCTTTATTAAGAAGACTTTAACACACGCATGTCTCCCAGAGATTCTTTAACTTTGCGGTCTTGAAAAAAGAATTGCATTAAAGAAAGAATGATACACATTCACGAAAAAACATTACAAGATTTAGAATTCCCAACTGTGTTGCAACAGATTAGCGAGTTGTGCATTACGCCTCTTGGAAACCAATCTGCTTTAAAAATTTCACCTTTAAAAACAAAGGAAGATTTGCAGTTTGCACTTAATCTCACCAATGAATATGTGTCGTCTTTTTACAATGATAACCGCATACCAAATCATGGATTTGACACTATCGCTAAAGAAATTCAGCTTTTAAATATTGAAAACACCTTTTTAGAAGTTCATGGATTGAAGAAAATCGTATCCATGTCGCTTACCGTGAATTCCATTGTTACGTTTTTAAAGAAGTTTGAAGAATACTATCCAAACTTAAATCAGTTTGCTTCTCATATTGAAGTGACTAAAGTTTTAATTGAAAAAGTTGATAGCATAGTTGATAGATTTGGAGATATAAAGGATAATGCTTCTGATACTTTATACGATTTACGGAAATCTATAAACAAGGTTAAAGGCAAGATAAACCAAAGTTTTGCCTCGGCGCTAAACACCTATCACAACCTTGAATATTTGGATGATATTCGAGAATCTGTGGTTGATAATCGTCGTGTTTTAGCTGTAAAAGCCATGTATCGTCGTAAAGTAAAAGGTGCAATAATGGGTGGCAGTAAAACGGGAAGCATCGTTTATATTGAACCCGAAACAACATTACAATACACACGCGAACTTAATAATTTAGAGTACGAAGAAAAAGAGGAAGTAGTACGCATCTTAAAGGAAGTAACAGATTTTATACGTCCGTTTTTACCACTTCTAAAAGACTATCAAGCATTTTTAATTGATATTGACGTGATTTCAGCAAAAGCAAAATATGCGAAATCCATGAATGCTATTCTTCCAGAAATATCTGAAGATAGAAGCATGTACTTACGTGATGCCTATCATCCACTACTCTATTTAAATAATTTAGAACAAAAAGAAAAGACGTTTCCGCAAACCCTTTCTCTTAAGGAGGGTAGCAGAATTATCGTCATCTCAGGCCCTAATGCTGGTGGAAAAAGTATTACTTTAAAAACCGTTGGTTTATTACAGGTGATGTTACAAAGTGGTATGCTAATTCCCGTTCATGAGCGTAGTACCGTTTGCTTATTCGATAGAATTTTAAGTGATATTGGAGACAATCAGTCCATTGAAAATCATTTAAGTACGTATAGTTACCGTTTGAAACAGATGAACTATTTTCTTCGGAAGTGCAATAAAAACACTTTGTTTTTAATTGATGAATTTGGTACAGGTTCTGACCCTGAATTGGGTGGTGCTTTGGCTGAAACCTTTTTAGAGGAGTTTTACCATCGTGAAGCTTTTGGTATTATTACAACGCATTATTCTAATTTGAAGATTCTTGCTACCGAATTACCACATATGATTAACGCCAATATGTTGTTTAATGAGCGTACACTTGAGCCTATGTTTAAATTGGTTGTTGGGCAAGCCGGTAGTAGTTTTACGTTTGAAGTGGCTCAGAAAAATGGTATTCCGTATTCTCTAATCAATCGCGCTAAAAAGAAGATTGAACGCAGTAAAGTGCGTTTTGATGCTACTATTGCTAAACTTCAAAAAGAACGTTCTCGATTAGAAAAAACGGGACAATCGCTAAAAATCAACGAAAAGAAAAAAGAGGAAGAAGCTGATAAGCTTGAAGAAATAAATGCAAAAATTCAGAAGAAATTAGAGAGCTATCAAGAATTGTATGATAGCAATCAGCGTTTGATTTACTTAGGACAAAAAGTGAATGATATTGCCGAAAAATACTTTGAAAACCATAAGAAGCGTGAGTTAATGGCAGAGTTATTCAAATTAGTACAAATTGAAAACTCCAAACGCAAAAAGGTATCTGCGAAACAAAAGCGTGCTCAAAAGGCTAAAGAACAACAAGTGAAACAAGAAGCAGAAAAAAAGGTGAATGTTATCAGAAAAAAGAAAAAAGCCGAAAAGAAAAAAGCAGCTGAAGCACCACCTAAACCAAAGCCTATTCTTAAAGTTGGAGACCGTGTGCGTATGCATGATGGTAGAGCCATTGGTAGTATAGATAGTATTGAGAAAAACAAGGCCAATGTAAACTATGGTATGTTTACTACTAATGTGGCTTTAGATTTGTTGGAGCTTGTTGAAGCCACGAAAAAGTAGGCAGTCTCAATAAAAAATAACAGCCAGCACCAAGTTGTTGAATCACAACTTGAGGTACCGACTGCATTAACTATTCAAACTAACTACAAATATTTAATCGCGCCTTACTGAAACCTCCGTGCAAATTCCTGCAAATCTCTTGGAACAGTATGCTTCGAATTCTTTATCGCTGTATAAGTAGCCTTCATGAAACTCTCCCATATGTTTCCACGTAATATCCCATACTTCGAATTGCACCTTAACATCGTGCGCGCCGCTTGGTGGTCTTATCGCTGGAGGCGCATCGTTTTTCTTTACTTTTTTCCAACTTGTATAATCAACCGTGTTCGATCCTACTTTTTTATACTTAAATCGGAAGCGTACGTCCTGACCAATGTTATTGTCTAAAAATGCATTGGCATGTGAAAAAGACTTTGTACTACAATCTTTAATTTTATAATCGGTGGTGTACCCCATTTTTGCAAAAGTGTTATCCTTTAAATACCTTACGGTATATGCAATTGGAACTCCTGGATTATTTCTACTGTAAACCGCATTTTCTCCTGTAATAATGTGTTTTAAAGATTCGAAACCGTCTGCATTTACAGCTTCCGAAGCTACCTCTGCATTACCACCAATGGTTACAACTGTAATGCTTGACTTTTTTAGTACTTCATCATATTCTGAATTAACTGTTCCTGAGCCATTTGCTGCTCCTGTGGCATACTCTAATACCAAATCTAAATCGATTGACTTGCGCATATCTGTAGTTTCCATTCTAAACATAATAATACGACCGTAAGACACGGAATTAATATAAGCTGGAGGGGTATCAGAGTCTATGGCAGTATCAACTTGGTTATACGTTACATTTATATCAAATACACTGGCAGGTGTTTTTGGTGTATCCATGGTTACAGTATAAAATACTTGTTTATACACCATAGCTGCTACACGCTTTGTTGTACTGGATTCATATTCTAATTGGGAAGCCACTGATCCATTAGCCCATTCTACATTTAAACCTACATCTAAGCTTAACTGTTTTGATGAGTACGAGGTATTTGCCTGATAACTAGAGTTAGACGCGTTTACATAGCCTTCTTCATATGCATTAGCATTCCACCATTCTAAGGCATTATCTATGCTAGTTTGCACGTTAGAATTTCTTGGGTTTTCTACTACTAAAGTCCCTTCTTCTCCCATTCCAGGCAAGTCAACTCTAAGCGTTACAGGTGCTCTATCAAGCGTAATAGGATCTGGCATACCGTCAAGCATACCCTGATTTCCATATACTAAAGCCCCAGGCCAAATAATACCATTTGTTGGTCTTAGAATAGCCACATCATCAAAATTAGCTTCTAGTGTATAGAATTTTTCTTCACATACACTATAACGTCCTCTATCTGGGTTTGTTTGTGAGTTCTTTGTATCTGTTACAGTTCGTTCTTTTGGAGCGCCTCCAGTATTTTTCACATTTAATAGTTTACTAGAATCATAATTCAAATTTGAAATTAAATCTGAGATTTCTGCTGCTTCTGGATTTACTACTGGTCCTGATTCGGTTTCTTCTGTACTGCATCCAAAAATTGTTATTAAAGCAAACATACTTGTTACTTTAAAAAGTGTTCTAATTGTTAATAGCTGTGTTTTCATAATGTTATATTTTATTGATTCAACACTTCGAAACTAGTCACGAAAACATCTGAAATCTAATTTTTAAGGTGGACAAAAAGGGGACATACAACCTATATCAACCTTCATTTTTAATAGGACAAGATAATTTAAAAATCAAATTACCCACTAATAAAGCATTGATTTTCAAATACTTAAAATAAAAAATAAAAATTGCATGGACATCAAAAACATGGACAAGCTATGGACAGAAGTGTTTTGGAGAAAGTGGACTTTTGTGTTTTGAGGTAATATAATATTTAACTTAGCAGAAGCTAATTAACATAGAAAATGAAAAAATTCAGTTTACTTTTAATCTCAGTTTTCCTTCTAAGTAATTTTTTTGGTTTTTCACAAAACACAAAACTTATAGACAGTTTAAAGACTGAACTTGCCAAACGAAAGGAAGATGACACAGTAAAAGTGATGATTTTAACACGTTTGCATGAAAAACTCATGTTTTCTGAACCTGAAGAAGCTAAACAATATGCCGAAAGAGGACTTCAAATATCTAAAACAATAAATTATACCAGAGGTATTGCTATTGGATATATGCACCGGGCAGATTTTTTTGCTAATAGGTCTGAAAATGATTCGGCACTATTTTACTATAACAAAGCAAAAACCTATTTCAAAGAAGCAAAAAGTACACGTGGTCTCATTTTTGTCAATCATTCCTTATCATCCATCGAAAGCTCCAATGGTAATCTTGATAAAGCTATTACAATTTCTAAAGAGAATATTGAACTCATAAAAACACATGAGGAGGAAGGAGATGCCAAAACAAAATTTATAGGTGCACAATACGTTTCATTAGCAAACATTTATATAGAAAAGGCAAATTATAAAACAGCACTAATTTATGCACTTCAAGGTTTGGAGTGCTTTGAGAAAATAAACCATGAAACCCGAAAAGCGGATGCTCTTAAACAAATTGGGGATATTGAAAGTGGTTTAGAGAACCATGAATCTTCAATAAAATATTTTAAAGAGGCTTTGGAAATATACGAACGTTATGAAGAAACGTTTTATCTGGCCTATACACAAAATTCACTAGGGATTTCTTATCAAAATTTAAACGATTACAAATCGGCAGAAAACTATTTCAATTTAGCGGTTGAAAACGCTAAAAAAGTTGAAGACAATCTTGGTATTACTAATGCATTACATAATCTTGGAGACATTAAACGCCTACAGAGTAAGTATTCTGAAGCAAAACCCATTTTAATAGAAGCTAAAGCAATTGCAGAAAAAGAGAATTTAAAACTAGGAATGGTCAATGCTTTGGTAGGTCTATCTAAAATTGATTTTCAAAATAAAAATTATAATGCTGCACTCAAAAATAATGCTGAAGCTATTGAGCTTGCAAAATCATTAGGCGCCATGTCTCATCTTGCGAGCCTTTATAAAAATCGTTCCACCTTTTTAGAAGGCTTGAATAAAAACAATGATGCCCTTGAATTTTTAAAGTTGTATCAAACTATAAATGATAGCTTATTCACCACAAAAAAGTCACAACAAATTGAAGAGTTAAAAACTATTTATGAAACTGAACAAAAGGAAACTGAAATTTCACTTCAAAAGAAAGAAATTGAATCATTAAGTGCTCAAGCAGAAAATGATAAACTTACTAAAACACTATATGGTATTGGCATGTTTTCGTTTCTTGCAATTGCCGGCTTAATTTATTTTAGTTTCAAGCAGCGCATGAAAAAGAATAAGATTGAACGTGAAAAACAAGAAGAAATATATAAACAAGAAATAGCATTTAAAAAGAAAGAACTCGCTTCGCAAACATTACATTTAGTTCAGAAAAACACATTTATTCAAGAACTAAAGGATAATCTTGAAAAAATAAAACGCTCTCCGGAGTTATTCAAAGTGGAGTTTAGGCGTATCGTAATGCTCCTAAAAAAAGAAAGTGCAGAAGATAAAGATTGGGAAGTGTTTAAATCTTACTTCACAGAAGTTCACAATAACTTCGATCATAAAATTAAAGAAATATATCCTGATGCTACCGAAAAAGAAATGCGTTTAGCCTCATTTTTAAGAATGAATCTATCTACAAAGGAAATCGCGTCAATGCTGAATGTTTTACCTGAGAGTGTATTGAAAAGCAAATATAGACTGAAAAAGAAACTTAATCTGGAAAAGGAAACTGACCTTAACCAATTTTTAAGTGAGTTGTAAAGGGCGTATCTTTGCACTATGAATTTTGGTGTACCCAAGGATAAGAAATTAATACTTTTTGACGGTGTCTGTAACCTTTGTAATTCTTCTGTACAGTACGTTATAAAAAACGATAAAAAGAATCGTTTTATGTTTACTGCTCTACAAAGTGAAACTGGAGAAAAAATCATCAAACATTTTAATATTGATACCTCTAAAGTCGATTCTATTTTACTTTTCACGCCTGAGAAAGGGATAGTTTTCAAAAGCACTGCTGCTTTAAAAGTGGCTTCTCAACTTGGGTTCCCAACAAACATTTTAAGTGTTTTTTTAATTATCCCACCGTTTATTAGCAATTGGGTTTATGACTTTATTGCCAAAAATCGCTATAAATGGTATGGAAAAAAAGATGCATGTATGATTCCAACTCCTGAGTTGAAAAGCAAGTTTTTGGAGTAACTACTTCAAACTCCGCAAAATAAAATCCACCTTCCTATTTGTGTTTTTATTTTCAGCATAAGAATCGGTAATATGTTTTGGGGTAACGGCGTATCCTTTATCTATTAAAGATTGAATTTCATCAGCATATTCTAAAGATACCTTGCCTGTTAAGAGTAAACTTAAATCTTTTCCAGAATGGTAATAATCGTAAATCTTTTTTAGTCCAGACAGGTACAAATAATCTTTTGTGAAACCACCACCACGATGCGCTCTTAGTGTGATATAAAAGGCGTTCTCTCTATCTAAATCGTAAGTATTGTGCAACAACCTGAAGGTTCTAGAAAATGGGTAGCCTTTTGCTAAACTATCTACAGCGATAACACGATATGCCAATTCTTTTAATCGGGTAACCGTTAAATTATCACTCATATATTCTGAGAACACTGCCAACCCCTCTTGAGTTTCCTCATTATTTGGGAAACCATGAGAAAATATTTTTAGAGGATGTAATAACCCATTCATGGTTGTTACCATGTGTACTCCAATTTCGTGATTCGTTAATACAGCTATTTCATTATCAGAATACGTATGATTGGTATTTAACACTAAAGTTTTGATGTTATTCAAAACCATAGCAATAGCCGAAATCTTATCAGAATAGTCTATGTGATAGCTAAAATCGTATTTCTTAGAAAATTCTTTAAAAAACACTTCAGAATCCTTAGCACTATATTTTGGCAAAAATCGCTCTACGTCTCTATTTTCATCTTCAAAATGCAAAATAAACTTAGCGTTTTCAACGTCATTTTCGGTTGGCGTCCCAAAACAATGCAAACTATCGAAATAGAATTGTCTCCCTTCACCAATATTCTCTATACACTGAATTAAGCCCGAATAGGCATAAATAATGTCTTCATAAAGATTTCGAATATCCTCATCTTCTATGAGTTCTAAGGGTTGTGTAAATAATTCTCTATGTAGTTTAAACTTATCAAAATTGATATTGGGATATTTAAATACAGGATCAGTTAAGTATTTTGATGCAAAAAAGCGTTCCTTCTCCTCTTCAATATTTGTCGGATTAACATAGCTCAACAACTCGATTTGTTTCACGAGCGTATCGATATTGTTATCAATTTCCAGAAGTGCTTTTGTAGCTACAGTATCTTCAATCTTCATAATTACCCTTTAAACCTATTGTATACAGCCTGTGCATGTTCTGGGATTCGAGTTTTAAGTGCTTCTTCCACAGTTTTCACAACTTCAGGAAATATAACTTGCTCGTATTCATTACAATACACTTTTGCAATTTCGGTTGCCAAAACTAAGGTATTTTTAAAATTTTTGGTAATATATTTTAGAAAATAACCATTTCCCTGAAAGGTATCATTAATTTTTGAAGACGGTTTAATACCATTAGGCAGCTCAATTTTAGATAAACTTTGTCTCCAATCTTCAATCACATTCCCAAAACGTTCGTTATCTAGATTAGTTGTACCTAAATTCCAAGTGGGCACTTCCCTATCCCAACGTTTCCAATTGTAGCTATGCATATCGTAAACGGTGCAAAACCCAAATTTAAACTCTAATATTTCAATCAAAGCATGTACAACCTTATAAAAATTAGCATGCTTATTTAAACTTTTTGCCTTCATTTCCTCAGAAAGTGGTTGATGCCACAATTGTTTTCCCCAAGCCGTTTCAAAAACGGCATTCTCAGGATCACGATTTAAATCATACTCGAAACGAGAATCACATCCTGCAATCACAATAGGATGTGTTTGCACCATAGTTTTGGTTTCTGGATCCTCTTCATACCAACGCTCATATTCTGTATGAATACAATTCTCCCAAAGCTCTTTTCTAAATTGATGTCCATCGTGAATCGCAGCACAGGCATAAGGCACGTAGGTTTCAATTTTTATGGTAAATGAATAATCTGACGCTACGGCTTCAAAGGTTTCACCAGCTTGTATTTTTGAAATAATTGTAGAAACTGAAAGTCTATCCATCCTTTAAAATCCTTTTCAAATTAGAATACACTGTTTTTTCCATGTCATCATATTCGCCATCTGCAAAAGCCATTAATTTTATATCTGCAAATAAATCTGCTAAATCGTTTCTGTAATAATCATGCGTTTTTACAGCTTCAACAATATTTTGAATGCTCTGATAATCATTATCTTTTTTAAATTGACTATAAACGCGTTGGTAAACATCCTTATCAACGCGAGTTAAGATATATTCCTTCTCCTTCCACGTTTCATTCAAATCAGAATGTGATACGTAAATTAAAATATAAGCGAGCAATTCATCTTTTGTCCATGTTTTGGGTTGTTCCATATTCCCTGAAGTTAAAGCACCGTACTCTGTCCATGAGCCATCATACACCGAAATGTTTTTATAACCTGAGAGTTCTGCACCCAAAGCTAATACACAAGCTGTAATACCAGAACCGCAAGAAAATATAATAGCATCATCATGTTCTGCCAACATATAAAAAGCTTTGGCTATATCTTTTTTAGATTTGAATTTACCATTCTCCAATAAATTAGTAAATGGCAAGTTTACCGAATTTGGAATAGCTCCTCTTCGCAAACCTTCCCTAGGTTCAGGAACTTCACAATTGAATCTTGCAGCTGAACGCGCATCAATGATTGTATGTGTATTATCTTTTGAAGCGGTTTCAATATCACCAAAAAACTTCATGAAACCAAATTGAAGTTTCGCCTCAAAATTACCCAATTCACCTTCATAAGGGGTCATATATTCTGTTGGAAAATTGTGCTTTTGCCATTCAGGAAATCCACCATCTAAAACCGCCACTTTTTCAAACCCAAAAGCTTTAAACAACCACCAAACACGGGCACTAGAGTAAATACCTTTATCGTCATAAACAACAATAGAGCTGTCATTATTTATTCCAAGATTTCTAGCCTCTTTTTGAAATTGAGCTTCAGAAGGAAACGCACTTGGAAAAGCATTTGACGTATCGCTAAATTTTTGTTTTATATCAAAAAAGCGTGCATTTGGAATTTGTAACGACATCGCATCAAAAGCCTTGGCAATAGTACCATCTAAAATAATAAGGTTTTCAGCTTTTAAATGTTCATGAAGCCATTCTACTGAAACTAGTGGTGATGTTAGTGTGATATTCATTACTTTCAATTCTCTCTCAAACCTGCCTGCCAGCAAGCTGGGGTGCGAAGGCACAAATGGTTTTAATATTACTTTAAATGCGGTGGGCTGTAAACTATGACTGCCTCAGTAAACTAAGCTAAGCGTCTTTTACAACCTTACGTAGTCGCGTTCTTCTATCAAAAGCCTGAAGTTTATCAATCACCTTCATTTC
This sequence comes from Flavobacteriaceae bacterium, assembly GCA_043557195.1. Classification (GTDB taxonomy): domain Bacteria; phylum Bacteroidota; class Bacteroidia; order Flavobacteriales; family Flavobacteriaceae; genus Jejuia. The sequence continues at coordinate 201,124 of CP121314.1, forward strand.
CAAGAAATCAATAACCTTTTCCTCTATTTTCGTTTTCAGCTTATATACTTTATTGATGTATGTAATACCTCCAGGAGACATAACATTTACCTCAACCAGTTTACCACCAATCACATCAATACCCACAAAATACAATCCATCATTTACCAATTTAGGTCCAATTTGCTTGCATAGCGCTTTCTCTTCTTTGGTTAGCGTATGCTTTTGCACACTTCCGCCAGCAGAAACATTAGAACGATGGTCATCACTCCCAGGAACGCGTTTCATCGCACCAACTGGCTCTCCATTCAAAATTAAAATACGCACGTCACCTTGGTCTGCCCCTTCAATATAATCTTGAAGAATCACGTAACTCGACGACCCATCACTATTTGTAATATAAAAATCAAGCAAAGAATTAATATTACTCATTGCAGATTTTTCAATAAGAATTACACCAGAACCTCCAAAACCATTTAAAGGTTTCAAAATCATTTTATCCGCTTTAGACTCTTTAATTTGCTTTATTAAATAGCGCTTACTTTTCGACACATGCGTAGCCGGAATTATGTTACTATGCGCATCGCCAAAAGCAGCGGTGTACAATTTATTATTAGCTTCTCGCATGCCTTCCAAAGAATTCATAATAAACACATCGTCCTTTACAGAATCTAAAAAGTTTAACATAATAGGATCCAGAGGCGGATTAGCCCTGAAAAAAATAACATCAAAGCCTGCGAGTGGCAGCATTTCCTCTCTAATTTCAACTTTGTTATAAAACGATTTTAAAGACGATGGTGTTTTTTCCATACGATTAATAACAGAACAATTCGCCGTAGTCACACTGTTTCTAATGGTCAAATCTTCTGGAATACACATGGCAACACCATGTTTACGCTTTACACATTCTTTAATTAAAGCTAAGGTTGTATCATTTTCTGGATCGATATCCTTCCAAGGATACATTATAAAGCAAATATTCATTTTATATTTTTTTCGGTTGACATAAATTTAAATGTTTTTTAGAACACCCCAAAATCTCATGAAGGTTCTTTTTTTTGGCGTTACCACAAGGGTCGGGCTTTCACTACTCGCTCTCTTCGAGGAGCTCAAACATGCCGTTCAATCCCTAACGCAACTAGCTGCCAAGGTTAGTGCTATTTTACCTCATCATAGTGGTCATCCCATTCTTTTGGCTTCGGGTCATGCAATTTGTCTAAAGATTTTGCTACAAGCATAGATACCGTAGCATCTCCAGTGACGTTAACTGTCGTTCTGCACATATCTAAGGGTCTATCTACCGCAAAAATTAAAGCAAGGCCTATCGGTAACAATTCCGCTGGAAAACCTATAGATTCCAAAACAATCACCAACATTACCATACCGGCACTAGGTACCGCAGCGCTTCCAATGGATGCCAATAAAGCAGTAGCAACAATTACTAACTGGTTGGTAAAGGTTAAACCTTCAGGCCAAATTACCTGCATAATAAACACCGCGGCAATGCCTTGGTATAAACTGGTACCATCCATATTTATGGTAGCTCCTACAGGTAATACAAATCCTGATACTTCTTTATCTACACCTAAATGTTCCTCCACACGTTCCATGGTTACAGGTAAGGTTGCTGCACTACTACTGGTAGAAAATGCCAATAATTGCGCAGGACTTATTTGCTGCAAAAACCACATAGGCGATTTCTTAGTATAAATTCTGATAAGAAGTAAATAAAAGCCAATCATTAACAGTAATCCACCAACAACGCAAAATGCGTAGAATAATAGTTTAATAAGAATTTCGGTGTCATCAAACGCAATAATTACATTAGCTAGTAAAGCGAAAACTGCATATGGCGCAAAGAGCATAATTAAATCCACCATTTTCATGACGACCTCATTTAGTGAATCGAAAAACTTCACCAATGGTTCAGCTTGTTTTTCACCAATTAATAGCAAACATATCCCCACAAATAACGCAAAGAATATTACTTGTAGCATAGACGCTTCAGTAAAAGACTTAAAAATATTACTCGGAAATATATCTACTAAAGCCTGTAAAGGTCCTGCATCTTTTTGGGCCGCAGCTTTTGTAAGTTTATCAGTAACACCAGCATCATTTTCATACTTCATTTTAATCTTCTCTATAGTGTCTTGCGGCATTCCCACGCCTGGTTTAACTAGATTAACAATACTTAACCCAATAACGATAGCAACTAAGGTTGTACCTATGTAAATTCCGATAGTACGAAGCCCCATCGATTTTATTTTTGAAATATCTTTTAAATCTGAAATGCCTTTAATCAACGATGCTAATATTAGAGGAACTGCAATTAACTTTAGAAGATTAATAAAAATTGTTCCGAAAGGTGAAATCCAATCGGTTACAAAACCTTTGCCTCCATCAACACCGTTCATAATAAAACCAAAAATGATTCCGAGAACCATTCCTATAATAATCTTCCAATGTAGTGCAAGTTTTTTCATAAATGGGTTTCTAAATTTTTATCTTGACAAGATAAGTATTTTAAAAAAATTAAATTTAGCAGACTAGCGAATGTGCTATTTAAAACTAAAAAATTAGCAAAGAAGTTTAGCCCCGATTGAAACGGCATCCTTTTAGCGAAGCTCTTGTGTACTGCATTTTAAACATAGTAGTATGTGTATTGATAGATAGACACCTACCAAATTACAAGTACTGTACTGCTTCGCAAAAAGATATAGTGGAAAGCGGGAAATAGCTTCTAAAAAATTAAGAATATATCTTATTTATTAAATAAAAATCGGCTAAAACCAAAGCTGCCATAGCTTCTACAATAGGGACTGCTCTTGGTACCACACAAGGGTCGTGACGTCCTTTTCCTTGCATTTCTACAATGTCACCTTTTTTATCAATAGTTTCGTATTTCTGAATTAAAGTTGCTACGGGTTTAAAAGCTACATTAAAGTAAATATCCATCCCGTTGCTAATACCGCCTTGTACACCACCAGAGTAGTTGGTTTTTGTACTTCCATCAGTATTAAATGCATCGTTATGTTCGCTACCGTACATAGTACTTCCTTGGAAACCACTACCATATTCAAAACCTTTTACTGCGTTTATAGACAACATAGCTTTACCTAATTCGGCATGCAATTTATCAAAAACAGGCTCTCCTAAACCAACAGGTGCATTTTTAACAACACAACTTATAATACCCCCAACAGTATCGCCTTTACTGCGAACTTCTTTGATGTATTGCTCCATTTTTGAAGCCATTTCTTGATCTGGACAACGTACAATATTAGATTCAATTTGTGTTAAATCAATCTCTGTATAAGGCTTATCAAGTTTCATGTTACCCACACTTGATACATACGCGTAAATCTCAACATCCTTAAGTATTTGTTTTGCAATAGCCCCAGCAACTACTCTACAAGCCGTTTCGCGTGCTGAACTACGTCCGCCTCCTCTATAATCACGAATACCATATTTTTTATCATAGGTGTAATCTGCATGACTTGGACGATAGCTGTCTTTTATATGCGAATAATCATGAGATTTTTGATTGGTGTTTTCAATAACAAAACCTATCGGAGTTCCTGTAGTTTTACCTTCAAAAATTCCAGAATAAAACTTTACACCGTCTGGTTCTTTACGCTGTGTTACAATTGCCGACTGCCCTGGTTTACGACGATTTAGCTCATTTTGAATAGCGTTCATATCCAATTCAATTCCCGGAGGACAACCGTCAATTACTCCACCTAAAGCAGGTCCATGAGATTCACCATACGTCGACACATTAAACAGTTTTCCAAAGGAATTTCCAGCCATATTCAAAATTTTTCGCTAAAATAAACCATAGCCTTGAATTACACTAATTTTCAATACAATCAAAATCATCTATTTCATAACATTTAGCTAACAATAACCTCATAATTAGTTAATTAAATAGTAAACTTCACATAATACTAAAGGCGGTTATTTGTAATGTGAAAAAGTGCAAATTTACAAACCATTTATAATCTATTGAAAACAAAGCGAAAAGTAGAAATTGCTGTTATCTCTGATGTGCATTTAGGCACTTATGGCTGTCATGCAAAACAGTTGTTAACATATTTAAATAGTATAAATCCAAAAAAATTAATTCTTAACGGAGATATTATTGATATCTGGCAATTCAGCAAGCGTTATTTCCCAAAGTCGCACCTTAAAGTAATTAAGAAAATTATGGATTTTGCTGCAGATGGTGTTGAAGTAATTTACATTACTGGAAACCATGATGAAATGCTTAGAAAATTTAGTGATACCTCAATAGGGAATATTTCAATTGTAGATAAATTGGTTTTGAATTTAGATGGTAAAAAAGCTTGGTTTTTTCATGGTGATGTGTTTGATGTTTCCATTCAGAATGCAAAATGGCTAGCTAAACTTGGTGGTTATGGTTACGATTTATTAATTCTTATAAATAGGTTAACAAACTGGGTTTTAGCAAAACTTGGAAAGGAACGCTATTCACTTTCAAAAAAGATTAAAAATGGTGTAAAAGGGGCTGTAAAGTTTATTGGTGATTATGAAAAAACAATTACAGATTTGGCTATTGATAATGGTTACGCTTATGTAGTTTGCGGACATATACATCAACCTAAAATGGAAATTCGAGAGAATAAATATGGAAAAACCATGTACTTAAATTCGGGAGATTGGGTTGAAAATTTTACCGCTTTAGAATACCAGTTTAAACGCTGGAAAATCTATAATTACAACTACGATAAATTGTCACCTTTCTTTGCCGATGAAGATGTTAAAGAAATGGGAGTTAAAGATTTAATTGCTGCTATTACTATCGTAGACAAAGCGCAAAAAGTTAAATAAGAGCTTCCTTTAAAATAGTGATTGGATGTTTTGCTTCGCGACCTGTACCATCTTTAATTTGATGTCTACAACTTGTACCATTCGCTGAAATAATAACATTATCTTTTGCTTTTCTAACTGCTGGGAATAGGGTTTGCTCGCCAATTTGCATACTAACCTCATAATGCTCTTTTTCATAACCAAAGCTACCCGCCATACCGCAGCAACCACTTGGGATAATTGTAACTTTATAATGCTTTGGAAGATTCAACACCGAAAAACTTGAGAGTTGATTGCTCAGAGCTTTTTGATGACAATGTCCATGAAACTTTATTTCTTTTCCTTCAGTAGTGAATTGTTCTGATTTGATGTTGCCCAAATCTATTTCCTTCTGAAGGAATTCTTCAATTAAATAGGTGTGTTTTGCAATTTTTTCTGCGGAAGTTTTATCATCTGCTAACTTTAAATACTCGTCTTTAAAGGTTAGAATTGCTGAAGGTTCTATACCTACTAATGGTGTCTCTTCTGAAATTTTATCTTTAAAATATGATATATTTTTTTTTGAAATGTTTTGAGCTTCTTCTAAAAAACCTTTTGAGATATAAGACCGTGAAGATTCTAAATGATGAACTGGAATTACCTCATAATTTAGTGCTTCAAGCAAAATGACAGCATCAAGAGCAATTTCTGATTCTAAATAATTTAAAAACTCATCAACGAAAAGATATACTGTTTTAATTGATCCTAAAGATTTACTTTTTCCTGCATTTTTAAACTTGAAAGATTTTGTAATCCTAGGTAAACTTCTGTTCTGGTGAATCCCTAATACTTTCTTTATTAAAAAAGAAGACACAACATTTTGTTGTAAAAAATTATGTGTCTTTGGACCTTTAGAAAACAATTTATTGAATCGAGTAGATTTAGCAAATACTTTGTCTTTGAACCTAAAACCATTCTCTTTTTGATATTGATACTGAAACTCAGCTTTCAGACTCGCTACATCAACACTACTTGGGCATTCACTGGCGCAGGCCTTACAGCTTAAGCACAAATCGAAAACCTCTTTTAGTTCTTCATGGTTGAATTTATTTGCTTTTTCAGAATTGGTTAAAAATTCACGTAATGCATTTGCTCTGGCTCGGGTAGTATCTTTTTCATTTCGGGTTGCTCGATAACTTGGGCACATCGTCCCACCAAATTCTGGTAGTTTTCTACAATCTCCAGAGCCATTACATTTCTCAGCCTCTCTTAAAATTCCCTGAGACTTCGAAAAATCTAAAAGGGTTTCAATTTCTGGTTCTTCCCTATCAATTTCATATCGCAAGGATGTATCCATCGGAATAGCATCCACAATTTTCCCAGGATTAAAAATAGTATTAGGGTCAAATACGTGTTTGATACGCTTCAAAATTTGATAATTATTATCTCCAATCATTAATGGGATAAATTCTGCACGTACAATGCCATCTCCATGTTCTCCACTAAAAGACCCCTTGTATTTCTTAACTAAATGAGCGACATCTGTAGTAATGTTTCGAAAAAGTGCAACACCCCTTTTTGTCTTTAAATTTAAAATCGGTCTCAAATGTAACTCGCCTGCACCTGCATGCGCATAATAAATAGCCTTCTGTTTATAGCCTTTCATTAAATTGGTGAAATCTGAAATGTAGTTTGCCAAATCGGGCAATGCAACCGCAGTATCTTCAATACATGCCGCAGATTTTTCATCACCAATAATATTCCCAAGCAAACCTAATCCTGCACTTCTTAAATTATTCGCTTTATCAATAGTTTCACCTTCTAAAATAGGATTTGCGTAACTCAATCCAGAATCTTCCAACGTTTTAATTAATGCTTTGGCTTGAGATTGAGCACCTTCTAAATTATCAGACCTTACTTCACACATTAAAATAGCCTCAGGATCACCCACCAAAAACTGTCTGTTTTCTTGTTGTGTTTTATTGCGTTTTGTACAATCTAAAATGGTTTTATCCATCATCTCACAATTGTACAAATTGTGTTGCATTGTTGGCACTACAGCTTGCAGACATTTTTCAATAGTGTCAAAATGTGCTGGCACCATAATTCTATGTTCTGGCGGCAAATCGTCTAATTGCAATGTGATTTGTGTGGTAAATGCTAATGTGCCTTCACTCCCAGAAAGCAATTTACACATGTTGAATTTTTCGGTAGTGGTTGAAAAAACATCAGACTTGATTAATTCATCAATGGCATATCCTGTATTTCTTCTATGAATTTCAGCCTTAGGAAACTCTTTATGAATTTCATTTTGAACGGTTTCGCCCTTTAGTTCATTATAAATAGTCTTATAAATTCTCCCTTCAAGAGTATTCAGTTTTGTTTTCTGCATGAATTCTTCTGAAGAAAGTTTACCAAAAGTCACTTCGCTCCCATCGCTTAAAATGGTTTGTAACTCCAACACTTTATCTCTTGTAACACCATATTTAATTGATGTTGTTCCAGATGAATTATTCCCCACCATACCTCCTATCATACACCGGTTTGAAGTGGATGTATTGGGCCCAAAAAAGAGACCGTAAGGTTTTAAATAATTATTAAGTTGATCTCTAACAACTCCTGGCTGCACCGTTACAGTTTTTGTTCTTTCATCAAGACTTATAATTTTCGTGAAATACTTAGAAACATCCACCACAATACCATTACCGACACATTGTCCTGCCAATGAAGTACCTGCTGTTCTAGGGATTAAGGATGTATTATTCTGTGCCGCAAACTCAATAAGTAATTTAATATCAGCCTTATTCTTTGGGTACGCAACTGCCAATGGCAACATTCTATAGACTGATGCGTCAGTGGCATACAAAGCCCTCATCAAGTTGTCATATAGCAATTCTCCTGAAAGTTTTGATTTTAAGAGTTTTAAAGACATTGTGTTAATAAATCTTGCTCATGCGTAAATATATATACAATTTTGGCGTTATTTTTGTAAAGTTATTCAGAATAATAAACAAGATCTATTTTGGCATTTAGATCGTATATTCATTAATCAAATAAAAACTAAAAACTTATGAAAAAATTATTCGTATTAGCAATCGCAGTATTAGGATTTTCATTTACTTCAAATGCACAAGACATTGCAGACAACGCCATTGGACTTCGATTAGGAGATAGCGATGGATTTGGAGCAGAGATTTCATATCAGCGCGCATTAGGAGAAAATAACAGGTTAGAATTAGACTTGGGTTTAAGATCAGGAAGTAACTTTGACGGCTTTAAATTAGCTGGTTTATACCAATGGGTATGGTTACTAGATGGTAACTTTAACTGGTATGCTGGTGTTGGTGGTGGTTTAGCTTCTTATAGCTTCGATAGAGTACCGCAAGGTTTTGACGATGGAGACACCTTTATTTTCGCAGCAGGTGATATTGGTATAGAATATAATTTTGATATACCATTACAACTTTCCCTAGATTTTAGACCAGAAATTGGTTTTGGTGAAGGCGTTTACAGTAATGATGATTTAGATTTTGATATTGCTTTAGGTATTCGCTATCAATTCTAATTTTAGTTAAATATATTGCAAAAAGCACCTTAATTAAGGTGCTTTTTTTATGCCTATTTATTGGAAGTCTACTATATTTGATTCAGAAATTTGTTCTTAGATATGAAAACTATAAAATGGGGATTTATTGGTTGTGGTAGTGTTACTGAGGTTAAAAGTGGGCCTCCTTACCAACTAACTGAGGGTTTTGAGGTTTCGGCTGTAATGCGGCGAGATTTAGAAAAAGCTAAAGATTATGCATTAAGACATAATATAAACAAATATTATAATGACGCTGATACACTGATAAATGATGAGGATGTTGATGCTGTATATATTGCAACACCACCAGATAGTCATAAAATGTATGCGCTTAAAGTAGCCGAAGCAGGAAAACCATGTTGCATAGAAAAACCTCTATCACCAAGTTATCAAGAAAGTTTAGCCATTCAGCAAGCTTTTGAAGCGAAAAACCTACCTCTTTTTGTTGCCTATTATAGACGCTCTTTACCTCGGTTTTTAAAAGTTAAGTCATGGTTAGATGCTAATAAAATTGGAGACGTACGCCATGTGAATTGGACGTTTTGCAAACCGCCAAATGATTTAGATTTGAATAAAACCTACAATTGGCGGACAGATTCTAAAATTGCCCCTGGAGGTTATTTTGATGATTTGGCAAGTCATGGCTTGGATTTATTGGCTTTTTTCTTCGGAGAGTTTAAGGATGTTAAAGGCTTTTGCACTAATCAACAACAACTTTATAAAGCATATGATGCTATTACAGCGTCATGGATTCATAAAAGTGGCATTACAGGTTCGGGAAGCTGGCATTTTGGAAGCAACAATCATGTAGATGATATAACTATTATCGGTAGCAAAGGCTCTATTAAATTTTCTATTTTCTTAGAAAACCCAGTCCAATTAAGAATTGAAGATTCTAAGGAATCATTAGTTATTGATCACCCTGAACACGTTCAGCTATATCATGTTAAAGGTATGCGCGATGAATTAATTCTGAATAATTTCAAGCATCCTTCAAGAGGAAAAACTGCGGTTCATACCAGTTGGGTAATGGATAAGATATTAGGTAAACTCTAATCTTTTTCTAAAATGTTTCGTTCTTTATATTAGTTATGAAACATTTGCTCACATAAATTATTACAGTTTTTCATATCTTAACCAAAATTGATTAAACCATACTAAATGAAATCAATCCAAATTGCAATTTTATCACTTTTTTGTTTACTTCTAAACAGTTGCAAAAACGAGACTAAACCTTCCGAAACACCAAAAGTTAAAAAACTAAAAGCACTTATTATAGATGGTGAGAATAATCATGGTATTTGGCCAAAAAGTACATTTATGATGAAGGATTTTCTCGAAGAAACTGATTTGTTTGAAGTAGACATTGCTAGAAAAAAGTACAATTGGGTAGGGCCTCATCACAACGTAACAGATTTGGATAGTATCGAACAATTATTAGACCTTTATCCACTAAATGATGGTGTAAATAGAATTACGGTTGACTCCACAAAATTTGATTCTGATTTTAATCCAGATTTCAGTAAATACGATGTGGTAATAAATAATTTGGGCTGGAAATCTTCGGAGTGGCCAGAAGCTACCAAATCTAGCTTTATTAATTATATGAAGAACGGTGGTGGTTTAGTGACAATTCATGCGGCCAATAATGCCTGGGGTAATTGGGATGAATACAATAAAATGCTTGGTCTTGGTGCCTGGGGAGGTAGAGATGCTTCAACTGGTCCGTACATTTTTTATAATGATGAAGAAAAAATTGTTCATGATCCGTCTGAAGGGATTTGCGCTTCACATGGCAAACAATATGCATATCAATTAACCACGAGAGCACCTGAACACCCAATAATGAAAGGGCTACCTAAATTTTGGATGCATGCACAAGATGAACTTTACGACCGCATGCGCGGGCCTGGAGAAAACATGACTATTCTTGCAACAGCATATTCTGATACTGAAGGTAATGCACCACCATGGAATAAAGACGTTAAAGGTACAGGTAGACACGAACCATTATTAATTGCTGTAGATTATGGGGACGGACGTGTATTCCACTCTGCATTAGGACACATGGATTATTCTATGGAATGCGTAGGCTTTAAAACCACATTCCAACGAGGAGCGGAATGGGCAGCATCAGGAAAAGTAACTCTAACTGTTCCAGAAAATTTCCCAACAGCAGATAGCACAAGTACTTTTAAATGGACACAAAAATCTAAATAAACTAAAATGAGGTTGTCTAAACTATTTTCAATAGCTATTTTAGCTTTATGGTTAATACTTTTAAACTGTAAATCTACAAGTAAAACTAGTGATTTAGATAAACCTAAAAAGCTAAAAGCACTTATTCTTGATGGTGAAAACAACCATGCTATATGGCCAAAAAGCACCTTAATGATCAAATATTATTTAGAAGAAACCGGTCTTTTTCAAGTTGATATTGCTCGAAAAGCCTATACCTGGAAGGGAGAAGAACTTATCGAAAAATTTCCTTTAAATCCCCCGATAGAGACAACACCTGTTGAAAAGCCTAAATTCGATTCAAACTTTAAACCAGATTTTAGTAAGTACGATTTAGTTGTTTCAAACCTTGGTTGGAGAGCTTCTGAGTTACCACAAGAGGCTAAAACTAATTTTGAGAAATTTATGTCAAATGGTGGCGGATTAGTTATAATACATGCTGCTGATAATTCTTGGCCTAAATGGGACGCATTTAATAAAATGATAGGACTCGGAGGTTGGGGAGGCAGAAATGAAGCTTCTGGTCCTTATGTGTTTTACAATGACGATGATAAAATAGTACACGACACATCAAAAGGAAATTGCGGACAACATGGTAAACAATCTGAGTTTATTGTAAAAACAAGAGCTCCGGAACACCCAATAATGAAGGGTTTACCCAATGAATGGCTTCATGCTAAAGACGAATTATATGAAAAGCTTCGTGGTCCTGCAGAAAACATGACCATTTTAGCTACAGCCTATTCTGATAAAAAAAGTGACCCAAAACGAACAGGAAGACACGAACCAATGCTCATGACCATTAATTATAAAAAAGGTCGTGTATTTCATACTACTTTGGGGCATATGGATTATTCCATGCAATGCGTGGGTTTTATAACAACGCTACAAAGAGGCTCTGAATGGGCAGCAACTGGAAATGTAACTCAAGATTTACCCAAAGATTTACCTTCTGCTCAAAGTACAAGTGTTAGAAAATGGAGTTTAAATAAATAATTCTATTTCTTTATATTCTGAAACTTTCATATTTAAACAAAATCTTATTTTTAGCTTTCATAAGAGAGGTTTATTGTTTTTTTAGGTTGATTTTATTGAATTTAACTTCATTTAACATTTTGAATTGAAATTTACTCCTATTAATACTTAACTTTAGCGACGCTAATTTAAATATCAAGAATTCATTAATTTCAAAAAAACTTTATGAAGACAATTTCTATTTGGCGGTTAAAAGCTGTTTTAGTGCTTTTAATTGCTACTTTCATGATGCCTCTAAACGTTGATGCACAAAACAAGAGAAAAGACAAGAAAAAGAAGAATAAAACTGAAGTGCCTGCTCCTCCTGCCAAAAAGCCTTCTAAGAAAAAGACCATTGCTTCACTAACTAAGTCTAGTAAAAAAATGGAAGGGCTTTTTACTATATACCAAGATACCATAACGGGAGATCTTCAGATGCTCATTTCTGATGACGACTTAAATAAAGAGTTTATACATTTTGCACAAGTTGCAGATGGTGTTTTAGAAGCTGGTAGGTTTAGAGGAGCGTATTCCCCTACTCAAGTTATTAAAATCACTAAGCATTTTAATAAAATTGAATTTATAAAGCAGAATACATCTTTTTACTTTGATCCTGATAACGCACTTTCAAAAGCTAAAAACGCTAATATTTCAAGTGGAAATATAGCGAGTTTAAAAATTGAGGCGCATGATGATAAAAAAGGGTTGTACTTAATTAAAGCAAGTGATTTATTTTTAAAAGAAACTTTCGGGCAAATAAAACCCCCTAGATTTCCGGGTAGTTCACCTACGTCTTTCTCTTTAGGGAATCTAGACAAGAACAAAACAAAAATAAATACTATTAAAAATTATCCTGATAACGTAAACATTACAGCAGAGTATGTATACTCCAAGCCCTCAGTTTTAAATGGAGGATCTAGTGCCGTTACTGATGGACGAAATGTAAGTATAAAAATAAACCATAGCCTTATCGCCATGCCTGAAAACGATTATGAGGTTAGGTTTGATGATCCAAGAGTTGGATATTTTACAAGACAAATAGATGACCAGACTAGTACGAGTTCTACTCCATACAGAGATTTGATTCACAGATGGCATCTTAAGAAAAAAGACCCTAACACTGAACTTTCTGAACCTGTAGAACCCATTACATGGTGGATTGAAAATACAACACCTATTGAATGGCGAGAAACTATAAAAAATGGTGTTTTGCAGTGGAATAAAGCTTTTGAAAAAGCTGGATTTAAAAATGCTATGGTGGTAAAGGTACAGCCAGATGACGCCGAATGGGATGCTGGTGATATTAGGTATAATGTGCTAAGGTGGACATCGTCTCCTAGACCTCCTTTTGGCGGTTATGGTCCTAGTTTTGTAAACCCAAGAACTGGTCAAATATTAGGAGCAGACATTATGTTAGAATATGTTCATTTTACTAACAGAGTACTTTATGATAAAATTTACAATAAAGTTGGTATGGACCTTGAGGAAGACTTCAAATATTGTAGTCTTGGTAATGAAGTACATCAAGAGCTTATGTTTGCTAATGCTGTAGTTTCTGCAACTGGAGCATCAGATTTAGAAATGGAACGCATCAAAAAAGAATCAATGATGGCATTAATAATGCATGAAGTTGGTCATACCTTAGGTTTAAACCATAATATGAAAGCTAGTCAGCTTTTCTCAAGAGCGCAATTAAATGACGCTGATTTCATTGAAGGAAAGTGTTTAACAGCATCTGTAATGGATTATGCTGCATTAAACATCACCAAAGACAGAAGTAAACAAGGGCAATATGATGATGTTTCTGTTGGACCTTATGATGTATGGGCTATTCAGCTTGGATATAAGCCTTTTAAATCAGAAAGTGAAAGACAAGCATTATTAAGTGAATCTACGAAACCAGAGCATATTTTTGGCAATGATGCAGATGATATGCGTAGTCCTGGAAAAGCAATCGACCCAAGAGTTAATGTGTCGGATCAATCTAATGAACAAATAGATTGGTCTATTGATAGAATGCAATTATCTGACCAACTTTTAAAAGAAGCGAAAGATAACTTTATAAAAGATGGTGATTTTTATGAGGAATTAAAACGTGTGTATTTCGTTTTATCAGGACAGAAGGGAAGTGCTGCAAATACCATTTCAAGATTTATTGGTGGCGTTTATGTTGAAAGAGCGCCAGCTGGTCAAAATGGCGCTAAACAACCTTATACACCTGTAAGTTTGGAAGATCAGAAAAAAGCAATGAATGCTTTACGCCAATACGTTTTTGCTCCAAATGCATTTGATGCTCCAAATGATTTGTACAACTATTTGGCAAGCCAACGTAGAGGTTTCAATTTTAGATCACCGGAGGATCCTAAAATCCATAATCAGGTTTTGGGGTATCAAAAACGCGTGTTAAGTCACTTATTACATTATAACACATTACAAAGAATTACAGATTCTGAGTTATATGGCAATGACTATAAATTATCAACTATGATGACAGACTTGAACAATGCCATTTTTAAAGCTGATATTTATGGAAGTGTAAATACATTTAGACAAAATTTACAATTGGAATATACTGAAATGCTATTAGAGATGCTTACAGGTAAGATAAGCTCAAGATACACGCATAATGCAAAATCAATGGCACTTTACAACTTAAAGCGCATAAGAACTATGGCTGCCCCTTCAGGAAACATAGCGTCCAGAGCTCATAAAGAACATTTAAGGACTTTAATTGATAATGGATTAAAGGAATTGAAATAAAAGATATATTTCATTACAAACTAAAAAAGCTACTTCACATGAAGTAGCTTTTTTTATTATGTGGCTGATGTTTCTTTTTAGGGACAATGAATTGTTTACTTTATGTTTCATTAACCTACACTTTTGAATAAGCAAAACCTATGCCAATTTATATATTTCAATTAAGAATATTTAGGGATTTTACCTTTTACGTCTTTGTAAAAGGCATGTAAATGTTTGAAGTCTGTTTCAACATCATCAGTTGGGTAAAAAGGTTTAGAAAATGTGTTTCGTTTATTTTCAAAATCTAAAGTAAACATCACTATAGGAACTTTAGCTGCTTTCGCAATATAGTAGAAACCTGTACGCCACTGCTCTACTTTTTTTCTAGTTCCTTCAGGGGCTAACGCTATTCTAAAAGTATCATTCTCTTCAAACAATTTTGCAATGGCTTCTACTTTATTTTGGTTATTTTGTCTATCTATTGGCCTTCCTCCCAATGCTCTAAAAAAGTATCCGAAGGGAAAAACAAAAAGCTCCTTTTTGCCAATAAAATTGACTTTTACACCTAAAACACCACGTACCAAAACACCAATATAGAAATCGTGCCAACTTGTATGGGGCGCAGCGATAATTACTGCTTTTTTAATGTCGTTTTGAAGAATTTTGTAGTGTCCGTCAACCTGCCAGCCCAATACTTTAAAATAAATTAATTTAGCTAGCCATTGCCTCATACTACATCTTTAGATAAAGTTCTTTGAGTTTTTTAGGAGTAATCGTTTTTTGCCAATTTTTGCCAATTGCATTTTCCCATAGTGGTTCTAAGCTTAACGCAATGTGTATCATAGTATCTAAATCTTTTTCACTCAAAGCTGCGCAAATACCTGTTGGAAGTGTAATATTATGCTTGTCCATCATCTTCTTGAAAAGGGTAACATCTTTTGGGTAAAACTCTTCTAAATGATTGAAAACAATACAATTACCAATACCATGTTTTGTTCCTAATAAATAAGACAAACCATAACTCATAGCGTGAGCCACACCTACCTGAGAATAAGCAATACTCATACCACCATGCCATGACGCCATCATCAATTTATCCTGCGCTTCTTTTTTTGATAATTTACCATCTAAATAAATCTCTTTGCATAAACTATAAGCCATATCGCCATAAGTCTTACTAAATGCATTCAAATAGGTGCCGCTTAAAGATTCTACACTGTGTATAAAACAATCCATACCTGTATAGAACCACTGTTGTTTTGAAACACCACCTGTCAACTCAGGGTCTAAAACTACCTGATCAAAAGGCGTATAATCTGAATTTATTCCTAATTTTCGCGTTGGCCCAGTTAAAACTGTGGTTCTAGAAACCTCTGCTCCCGTTCCAGAAATGGTTGGAATACCTACGTGATATATTGCTTTGTTTTTCACCAAATCCCAGCCTTGATAATCTTCCGCACTACCTTCATTTGTTAGCATTATAGCCACGGCTTTGGCTAAATCTAAAACAGAGCCTCCTCCAATACCAACAATACCAGATGGTCTTTCTTTTGATGTTAAAATAATATGCTCCACCAGTTCATCTACTTGTGATGTTTTTGGCTCTTCTTCAGTTGAAATATATATGATTTTATCCTCGTAAGAAATAGGTATTCTAGAGGTTACATTAATTTCTGTCTTAAACACATCATCCACCAAATAAACAAATGGAGCGTTATTGTTTAAGCGATTCGGGGACAATAATTCACCTAACTGATTGAAACTACCTCTGCCAAAAATTACTCTTGGCACCATTGGAAAGTTTTTATAACTCATGCAGTGTATTTTCTTTTACAAAATGTAAAAATAGTATTATTTTATTTTTACCTATTTAAATTAACTCGAAACTTTGAAAGTATTTTTTTAAAATTATGGTACAAATTTTAAAAGATCTCGCAATGTTTGTATGGTTTTATATTTTTTTCCATTTGTCTCTTTCTTAGTAACCATTTCGTGTGCCCAAGTAGTGTGAAATGGCACATGAACAGCTTGTGCACTTATGTTGACCAATGGTAAAACATCAGATTTTAACGAATTTCCTATCATTAAAAATTCCGAAGGGTTAATATCTAAATGATCTAAAAGTTTTGAATAATTAGCTTCTTTCTTATCACTCAACACTTCAATGTGATGAAAGTAGGAAGTTAAACCAGATTTTTCCAATTTCCGTTCTTGATCTAACAAATCGCCTTTGGTAGCTAGAATAAGTCTGTATTTTTTTGATAGTTGTTGCAAAACCTCTTCCACACCATCCAACAACTCTACAGGTTTATTTAGCATGTCTTTACCAATATTCACAATTTTCTCAATAGTTCTATTTGAAATGGTATAATTTGATAGCTCTAAAGCACTTTCTACCATAGAGAGTGTAAATGCTTTAACACCATAACCGTAAAGTGGCAAATTGCCTATTTCCATTTTAAATAATTCTTGATCTATTTTGTTTGGGGTTTCAAACTCCGATAGTAATCTAGCAAACTCCTCTTCAGCTTCGCGAAAATAAGTCTCGTTTACCCAAAGCGTATCATCGGCATCAAAACCTATTACTTTTATTCTAGTAAAATCTACTTCCATAGTTTATTTGCGCGTTCTAAATCTTCTGGTGTATCTATTTCTACACCTTCCACTGAAGTTTCTACCATTTTAATACGTTTTCCATATTCTAAATACCGTAGTTGCTCTAACTTTTCTGAAGCCTCTAAAGTCAACATAGGTAAGCGATAAAAATCTAAGAGTGCCTGTTTTCTAAAGGCATACACTCCTTTATGTTTGTAATATTTAACATCAACTGATGTATCCCTAGGAAACGGAATTGGGCTACGCGAAAAATACAACGCAAAACCAAAATTATCTAAAACTACCTTTACTGTATTTGGGTTTTCAATCTCCTCTTTATCTGTAATTCGGACCATTAAAGATGCTAAATCAACTTCCTTTTTATCATCTTTTCTAAAAACCTCAATTAACTTTTTTAAGGATTCGGCATCAGTAAAAGGCTCATCACCTTGAACGTTTACCACAACATCAATATCCAAATTCTCAACCGCCTCAGCAATTCTATCGCTCCCGCACTCATGTTCCTTTTTGCTCATCATCACTTTACCTCCATTACTAGCTATTTCCTTATAAATAATATCGCTATCAGTAACTACAATCACATCATCAAACAATTGTGTAGCAACAGTAGCTTCATAAGTTCGAAGAATTACAGTTTTCCCTCCTAAATCTTGCATAAGCTTTCCAGGAAATCGAGATGCGCTGTAACGCGCAGGAATCATTGAAATAATTTTCATGTATTGGTTGTAAGTTGAGACATCAAAAATACCAAATATTTATCCAACTGGTTTTTTCTTCCGTTTGAAACGGATAAATAATTTAAAAATGATCAGCAAAATTACAACTACCAAAACCAGAGCTATAATGGGAACAAAAATTGAAAGTGCCGACATTACTACTGACGTGCCAGTTTCTAAAGTTGATACAACAGGATTTGCAATGCCACCTGTTGTTGCTGTTGAGGCTAACCGTGTTGTGCCAGATGTTCCTGCGATAGCCGCGGCTGTTCCTCCTCCAGCTATAATTGCTAGTGCCCAAGTGGTTACTGGACTTAAATCAGCAACCGTAGACAACATTACTGCAGTTCCTGCTAAAGCTGCCAATGGTACCGCAATACTATCTAATAAATTGTCAACATACGGAATAAAATAAGCGCATATTTCTACTAAAGTTGCTACACCTAAAGTGATAAGTGCAGGCATGCCACCAACCCATTGCCAAGATTCATTAAGCTGCCAAACATCAAAATGTGCAGCCAAACTCAATGCAAACAAGGGTAAAAAAACGCGAAACCCAACCGATGCGGATAAGCCTATGCCTAAGCAAATACTAAGTACTGTTTCTGGTGTCATTTAATTTATATTATTCCTCAAAAAAGTTATCTTTAAAACCAATAAGATACAATTTTTCTTTGGCTCTTGTTACAGCTGTGTATAACCATCTTAAATAATCAACATCTATACCATTTGGCAAATATGGCTGCTCTACAAACACAGTATTCCATTGTCCACCTTGTGATTTATGACAAGTTATAGCATAAGAGAACTTCACTTGTAGTGCATTAAAATGCTTATTATTCTTAACTTTTAAAAACTTTTTATAATTACTGGTTTCATTTTCAAAATCCTTCATTACCTCTTGGTATAAACGGTTGGAATCGTCATAAGAAAGTGATGGTGTTTCAGCATGAATCGTGTCTAAAAGCAATACCGTTTCAAAAGGTCGCATTCTAGGGTAATCTACCATACGTACTTTAACTTCCGCGAAGCGAAAACCATACAACTCCACAATTTTAAAAATCTCAAGTACTTCAATGATATCGCCATTTGCAATAAACCCAGCTTCCGTAGTAGGTTTTATCCAAAAATAATTGTTCTTAACCACCATAAGATAATCACCAGAAGACAGTTCATTCTCATTAAATAGAATCCTACTACGTATTTGTTGATTATACATATTAGCGCGTTTATTACTCCTTACAATAATTGCGGTTTCCTCATTACCTAAATTACTGTAAGCATCGTTAATGGCATCCATAATTTCATAGCCATCAATCAATCTTACTATATCCTTAAAACCTTGTAATTCAAACTTAAATACATCAAAAAAGTCGCTTGCTAGCGTTTCCCGTAAAGTCGTTGCATTTATTAAAATACCCGAGTCTTGTTCTTGCCGTACAACCTCATCCAACTCCATTTTGGTAACTTCCTTATTGTAATTTAATGCTAATTTATTTTCATCTAAGGCTGGACTAACATCTAAATTAATAGGTGGCAATTGCGCAGTATCACCAATGAGTAATAATTTACATTTGAAACCTGAATAGACATACTGCATTAAATCATCCAGAAGCGAACCATTTTCGAATAATTTAGAATCTCCTGGTGTATCAGGAATCATAGAAGCTTCATCTACAATAAAAATAGTGTTTTTATGCTTGTTGGGTTGTAATACAAATTTTACTCCACCACCTGAACTCTTTTTGGGAAAATATATTTTTTTATGAATGGTAAACGCCTCCTTTTTAGAATAATTAGCAATTACCTTAGCCGCCCTACCTGTTGGTGCTAATAAAACAGCACTCATTTTAGCTTTCCATAAGTTGTTAACAATGGTGCTTACAATAGTTGTTTTTCCAGTACCAGCATACCCTTTAAGTAAATAGATAGTATTTGGGGTTTTACTGAAGATAAATTGCGAAAGCTGCTGTAAAACAATATCTTGCTTTAACGTAGGCTGAAAAGGAAAATGTTGCTTAACAAGAGAATAAAATTCAGCTGAGGTCATTAAAGGGCAAAACGTTTTAGAAATTATTCAAATATAGAAATGATTTTTATTAAGATAGTTTTAACCATTAAAAAAAAATTGTAGATTTGCGAAAGACCATTATTAAACTTATAACAAAAAAACACTATGTTAACAGTAATTCTCGTTGTAGTTGGTGTAATATTACTAACCATAGCTTTAGTTAAGCTAGTTGATAAATTTATCCCTTCAAAATTTAAACCTGTATTAATGATAGCCCTTTGGGTATTAATTGGTTTTTTAGGTTACCAAACATTTATGTCCATTTACAACCCTATTCTTTTTAACAAGGAAAAAGATAAGCGTTACGCACAAGTTATCAAAAGTTTAGAGGATATAAGAAACGCGCAATTAGCGCATAGAACAGTTACCGGTAAATTTGCTGGAAACTGGGATCACTTAGTGAAATTTATAGACACTGCTGATTTTACTTTAACTCAGCGTAGAGATTCTAGTGTTGTTGATGAAGAATTAACAAAACGCTATGGAGGTGTTGAAACTTTTAAAGACATCGTTATCATTGATACTCTTGGAACTAAATCTGTTAAAGATTCTATTTTCAAAAATTCTGACAGATACAAAACTATGATGAACGTGCCTGTTGGTGAGGAAGGTGCTAAATTTAAATTACAGGCGGGTTATTTAGAACAAAACGATATACAAATCCCTGTTTTTGAAGCTTCAGTTAAAAAAGCTGTAATATTGTTTGACCAACCTAGAGAATTAGTATTACAAGAAAACGAAGTAGTTTCTGTTGAAGCTGTAAATGGCGATGAAATTAAAGTTGGTTCTATGGATGAAGTTAAAACTATAGGAAACTGGCCAAAAACATATGGCAACCAAAAAGACTAAAGACTTAGATATAATTACCAATCAGAAACTGTCCATTCAAATTAGTTTGAGTGGACTTTCTTTTTGTATCCTAAATACAGTTTCAAAAGCAATTACAAATTTCGAACATATTGCCTTTGATAAAAAAGTAAATCCGTTTGAAGCATTAGAGCGATTGATTCATTATTTCGATACCAGAGACTATCTAAAAACAACGTTTGATGATATTTTAATCATACATGAAAACGATTTGTCCACGCTAGTTCCTAAAGCTTTATTTAATAAAGACTACTTAGCAGATTACTTAAAGTTTAATTCCAAAATTCTTAAATCAGATTATTTAAGTTATGATGTTTTAGAGTATAATGAAACTGTTAATGTTTATGTGCCTTATGTAAATATTAACAATTATATTTATGATGCTTTTGGATCGTTTACGTTTAAGCATTTCTCTACAGTCTTAATTGATAAAATATTTAAAGGTGAAAAAGATAAAAGCGCGACTAAGGTTTACACTCATATAGGTGCACACCATTTTGAGATTGTTGCCATAGATAATGGAAAGCTAAAACTTTATAATACGTTTGAATATAATAATCCAGAAGATTTCATCTACTATTTACTATTTACTTTAGAGCAACTTGAGTATGATACTGAAACTATAGATGTTACTTTAATTGGAAACATCTCGTCTGAAGACGATTTATATAAGGTTGCATATAAGTATATCAGGAATATTGCATTAGAAGATGGTGATAGCAGCATACCTAACGAAGAAGACTCTAAACATTCCAATTACATCATTGCAAATAGTTTTTAATGCGTATAATTTCTGGAAAATATAAGAGCAGAAAGATAGTAGCTCCAAAAACCTTACCTGTGCGTCCAACTACAGATATGGCGAAAGAATCACTCTTCAATATCTTAAATAACCATTTCTATTTTGATGAGATTTCGGTTATAGATTTATTTGCTGGTACTGGGAATATAAGTTACGAATTCGCTTCAAGAGGCACAGAAAAAATCACCTGTGTGGATCAAAATTTTGGTTGCATAAAGTTTATCAACCAAACAGCTGAAACGTTTGAAATGCCAATAGACACCATAAAAAGCGATGTTTTCAGTTTCTTAGAAAAGGCGTCTATACAATCAGACATCATATTCGCAGATCCGCCTTATGATTTTACAGATGAGCAATTTGCAAAAATACCACAACTTGTTTTTCAAAATAATATGTTATTAGATGAAGGCATGCTGATTGTAGAGCACTCTAAACATACCTATTTATCGGGTACTCCTAATTTTTCGCATCAAAAAAACTACGGAGGAAGTGCCTTTAGTTTTTTTAAGAACGTATAAATTAACATTTGTTAATTTTTAATACTTCTTTTTTAGCTAAATTGTACATCTCCTTAAGAGTCCCGTACTCTACACACACTTCTCTCGCAATTCAAAAAAAAATTTTTTTGACAACATGCTTATGGTTTAAGTTGAATACTAACCTTTAAAACCATAAAAAATGAAAAAACTCTCTTGGCTTGGACTAGCACTACTATTATGTGTTGCTTGTCAAAACACTCCTCAACGCTATTTTGCTGAATCTGCCGAAACCAAAACTTTACTGTCTGGAATAAAGGCTTATGAATCTGGAGATTGGGATACCTGGAAATCTCACTTCGCAGATACTGCCAAAATTTATGTAAACTCTACTAAACCCGTTAATGTAACTGAAAGAGCAAAGTCTTTAACCCAAATGGCTTCAGCTATGGCATCGTATGGTTTTAACCATGATAAGGAATATATAGAAATGGTACTTGATAAGGATGATGAAACTTGGGTATATTACTGGGCAACACACAAAGGTACTCTTGCTGCCAATAATAAAGAACTATCCATTCCAGTACATTTAGCCGTTCAATTTGCTAATGGCAAAATAGTAGAGGAGCATGTTTATTTTGATGGTACAGAAATGAATGCTGAATTCACTGCAATTGCTAAAGCTAGTGCTGAAAAAGAAACTGAAACTTCCGTTGAAGACTAAAATTAACAAACCAATATCTTATTATTATGAAAACTATTAAATCAATTTTGTTACTACTAATCCTTTGTGCTTTTAGCGTTCAACTTTCGGCTCAAAAAATGTATTTAGTACACGAAGACAGAGTAAAACCATCAAAAATGATGGATTATGAAAAAACAGCGAAAGCGTTTCATGAAGCGTGTCTTGAGCACCAGCCTGATGGAAGCTGGTTAGCCGTATCCATGGATGACTTTAGATATCTTTATGTAACACCTATGGAGAACTTTGCCGAATTAGATGAAAATCCAATGGCAGATATGGCAAAAGCCATGGGAGATGAATTTGGAAAATTGTTTGAAGGGTTTAATGGATGTTATGATTCGCACGGCGATTATATTATAAGATTAGATGAAAGTTTAACCTATATGCCCGATGGTATATCACAAACCCAAGAAGGACTAAACTACCGAAATTTCTATTTTATTCATTTCACGCCAGATAATGAGAAGGCTTTGAGAGAAGGCATGAAAGCGGTTAAAGAGATGTTCGCCTCAAAAGGGTCGAAAAATTATTATCGCATTTATAGAAGTGGATTTGGGGTAATGGATAGTTATTACATGGTTGCCATGTCTAGTGAAGATGAAGTTGATGCTGCAAACAAAAACAAAACAAATAAAGAACTTTTAGGTCCAGAACGTTATGAAACGTTTCAAAAAGTTTTCGGAAATGCCATTGAAATGTATGAAGTAACAGGTAATATAAGAACAGACTTATCTTATAAGAAAAAAGAAGAATAATTATTTTCCATTAGTCACCAACCAATTTTAACATTAAACCCTTCTTGAATAACTCAGGAAGGGTTTATTATGTTTAAGCAAATCTATAAGCCGAATTCTGTACCTTTACTGTTTAAAAAAGAATTCTTAAAAGAAAAAGTCCTTATCATTTATCTCGGTGCTTTGTTACCAAAGCACTCTAGCTGCCTACCCTCCAGCAATCAAACGTGCCGCTTTCAAACGCTGGTATACATGGCATTGCACCACACAGAGTTTACCTGATTTCACTACGGCATTACCCGTACATTCTTTCTGTTGCACTTTTCCTAACCTTTCGGCTGGTGGCTGTTAACCACTATGTTGCACTACGGTGTTCGGACTTTCCTTTACGCCAAAGACGTAACGATAAGGCGATTTACTCACAGGCAAAAATACAACTACTAAAATGTAAAACACAAATAATAGAAATAATTTGGGCGTTACTCTCTCGGGTCAGGCTTTCACTACTCAATCTCTCCTATCGTCGGGGATTTCAAACACGCCGTTCAATCCTTAACGCGGGTCTGTTTGCTGGAGTAAGTGCTAATATTAAAAGTCATTTACATATACAAAGACATTTCTCAAGCTGTTCAATAAATTATTTTGTGTTTCCTTTGTAAGCTTTCAATCGAGTTAAACCACTTATCCAACCAGCAGGATGATGAATACCACCTTCATCACCAAATACAATTGGTAAATCAGTTTCCTTTGACGGTTTTTCTAGCCTAAACTGTCCGTCTGCTTCAAAACCATTAGTAATGGTACCAACCATGGCATCCCAATCCTCTTTGTAGTGATTTCCAACACCAACAATCATACTTGCTGAAAAATCAGAGTTATTTTCATGAAATCCAGAGTGCAAGCCAGCTATCCATTGCAAATTTCCTATAGCAATATCAATAAATTGCTTATCGCTGTACAAACGATAAAACTCCATAGCTAAACCAGCCGCATAGCCAAATATTTTATTATGTCCATGATACCATCCACTCCAGTTTAACAAACCTTCACCTTTATAATAACCTGCAGGTAAAATTTTAAATGGGTTTTGATTCGTTGCAGGTAGGAAATAATAATAGGCAAAGTTGCGAACTGTATCGTGCCATCTTTTAGCGTTTTCATTATCTGGCCAAAGCTTATTCATTTCAATAAAAGGAATCAAATAATGTGGAAAATGTCCGCCCTGATTATAAGCCTTATAATTAGCATTCCATGCGCCACAATGAATGTTTGCTTTTTCTGTAAAATCATGCGAATCATACGTATAAAAATGCCCAAATAAGCCTTCTTCTGCTTTTTCTTTAGGCACTTGTCTAGCCATAATTCTATTTGCATAGTCAATAGCACGTTCTTTATAGGATGCTTCACCCGTTTTATACAACTCAATAGATGCCCAAAGCATCATCATTAAATCTCTTGTCATAAACTCTTTAGGAGGTTTGCGCATACCGTATGGCGCACCATGAGTAATAGCAAAATAATCTGTGTTGTCCCAATGCAAAACGGGGCCAAAAGTGTTTATCCAATTATATGCTTTAATAGATCGTTCTTTATAATTTTTTGCTAGGGATGAATTTCTATGTTCTATTAATCGAGAAATACGTGCTAAAATCATTGCCGTTTTAGCTACATTACCAGTAACTACTTTAAAGTTTTCCCGCATTTCATGAATTACGGCTCCTTCTTGAAAACCTAATTCCTTCGCTTTATCTTGACAAAGCGCAACATAGTTAGCACCAATCTCTAGTTGTTTATAGGTTTCTTCTAGTTGAGATGCGGTCAGTTCGTCTGCAGTTAATTCAATTAAATCACATAAAGCATTAAGCATAATAATATGGCTGCTTACTTCCTGCAGTGGGCTGCCACAATCTTTCCAGCCTCCTTCTGGTTTATAGCTTAAACTATCACGAATGTGCAAATGCTGTAACGCTGTTGGATACCAAGTCTTATTCCACAGTAAATTATTTGATATTTTAATAGGCAAATCCTTTTTACTCCTGAAGAATATTCTTTTTCCTTTACTTATTTTTAAGTAAAACTCACCAGATTTATCGTAATCCGAAAAATCAACCTTCCACCAAAATTTATCCCATTTTTTACCTTGGGCAATTATTTTTCCTGAAAACACTTTTCTATCACTAGTTATCCTGTTCAAAGTAAATGAAGCATTGTTATTTAAAAAGGTAGAATCTTTGTGCTGAATCATAGCAACCTTAGGTAAACCTAAATCATATCCTACTTGCGAATAGGTTAAAAGACGATAATCATAATCATCTTGAGCAAAAACGGTGATAGATATTAAAAGAAAAATTGAAGTGATTTTTTTATACATAAATATTGAAATAAAATATTTTCTAAGAGTTTTAATCAAAATTTTAAAAATACTAACTGGGTAGGTCATCTCAAATTACATTATAAATCATTAAACTATCAAGAAATCTAGCTTGATTTTAACTTGATTTGTTAATAACTCCTATGAAATTTTGAATACTGAATTCTGAATTCTGAATGTATATAATTAAATTTGTTTTCTAAGTCTATTCAATGGAACACTTTGTAGTATCAGCCCGCAAGTACCGCCCACAAACCTTTAAGGATGTTGTAGGGCAACAGGCTATTACTAATACATTGCTAAACGCCATTGAAAATAACCATTTAGCACAGGCATTACTGTTTACTGGTCCGCGTGGTGTAGGTAAAACCACTTGTGCCCGTATTTTGGCCAAAATGATAAACAGTGACGGTACCGAAACTGAGGATGAAGATTTCGCTTTTAACATTTTTGAGCTAGATGCGGCTTCCAACAATTCGGTAGATGATATTAGAAACCTCACCGACCAAGTGCGTATTCCTCCACAGGTTGGTAAATACAAAGTATATATCATTGATGAGGTGCACATGCTCTCACAAGCCGCTTTTAATGCGTTTTTAAAAACTTTAGAAGAACCGCCAAAGCATTGCATTTTTATTTTGGCGACTACCGAAAAACACAAAATAATCCCGACTATCTTATCGCGTTGTCAAATTTTTGATTTTAAACGCATTACTGTAAAAGATGCCAAGGAATATCTAAAATATATTGCAGAAGAACAAAGTATAACTGCCGAAGATGACGCACTTCATATCATTGCCCAAAAGGCTGATGGTGCGATGCGTGACGCACTTTCTATTTTTGACCGTGTAGTAAGTTTTTCAGGCAAAAACCTAACAAGACAAGCTGTTACTGAAAATTTAAACGTGCTTGACTACGAAACCTATTTTACGAGTACAGATTTAATTCTTGAAAACAAAATTCCTGAATTATTAATTCAATTCAATAATACGCTATCAAAAGGTTTTGATGGGCATCATTATATAGCAGGTTTAGCATCTCATTTTAGAGATTTACTGGTAAGTAAAACCGAAAGTACTATTGCACTCCTAGAAGTTGGAGACCAAATAAAGCAAAAGTATTTGGAGCAATCAAAAAAAGCGTCTCAAGAGTTTCTGTTTAAAGGTATTGAGTTAGCCAACGAGTGCGACCTAAAGTATAAAACCAGCAAAAACCAACGTTTATTGGTTGAATTATGCCTTATGCAGCTTGCCTCTATCACTTATGATGGAGAAAAAAAAAACAATAAACGCTTCATAATTCCTGCATCTTACTTTCAGAAAAAAGGTATTACTCCTATTCCTGTCAATAAACCTGTAAAAACAGAGACAAACGTTCCTGCACCTCTTAAACAGGAAGCCACTATTGAAAAAGCAGCTGTTTCTGGAAAAGCAGCTGTTTCTGGAAAAGCTGAAGTTATTGAAAAATTTCAAGTAAAAGAGCCTCCTAAAATTGAATTAAAGCAAGATACAAAACGCACTTCAGGACTATCTTTAAAAAGTATTAGAGCAAAAAAAGAACATCAAATCAAACAAATGGAGGTTGTTATTGATGAAAAAGATTTACCTACAGAAGATTTTACTGAAAAAGAACTCCTTGAGTGCTGGAAAACTTTCACTGCGAAAACACAGAAAGAAGGCAAGCATAATTTGGCATCCATTCTAGCCATAGACACGCCTAAAGTTAAAGGCACTACTGTACATTTAGAATTTCCAAATGAAACGAACAAGGTGGAATTAGAGCGTCAGCAGTATGATTTAATGGGGTATTTAAGAAAATCTCTTAATAATTTTGATATAAACCTCTCTATAACTGTTAACGAGCAAGTAAGTAAAAAATATGCCTATACCACTCGTGAAAAATTTGAGAAATTAAAAGAGAAAAACGCTGCTATTGAAGCGTTGCGAAAAACATTTGATTTAGATATTTAGCCATGAGATATATTGTGTTTATAGTATTCATTGGTTTTATTGCTTTTTCTAGTTGTGATGGTAGAGAAAGAAAACACAAAACAAATATTGAAGTTCTTAAAGAACAAAAACTTTTGGATTCTTTTTCAGAAAATATTAATTATCATCCAATTGAATATTCTGAAACCCAGACAGACACAGTTTTGAATAATGGGTATGTAATAAAAACCAGAACTTATACTGATATGGAGCATTCAGTTCTTCAACAAAAGAATGAAGACTCCATTATATATAAACACTATTTTAGAAAGTTAATTTCAGAAGTTCAAATTACAAAAGATTCAAAAGAAATTTTTAACAATAAAATAGATGAAGACTTTTTGAGTCAATTTGATATTATTAAAAATTTAGATTTAAAATTATCTATAATTTCTGCAGGATTAAATCAATCATCTGCATTAAAAAAAGACAGTATTATTATTACTTGCATGGTTTACATGCCCAAAGTAAATAAACTAAATTTATTCGATTTACTTATCGATAAGTCGGGCAAATACATATTAAAAAAAACTTCAACTTAATTTTTTGATTAAAGATGCTAGGACTTAAATTACCAACAGACCCACGTTGGGTAAACATTGTAGAAAAAAACATTGAAGAAATATTAACCGATCATGCGTTTTGCGAGCAAAAAGCAACTAGTACCGCTATTTCTCTAATTGTAAGCTTCCCAGAGTATACCGATTTGGTTCAGGAAATGACAGCTTTGGTTAAAGAAGAGATTAGCCATTTTAAAATGGTGCATGATAAAATTATTGAGCGGGGTTGGACTTTAGGCAGAGACCGAAAAGATGAATATGTTATTCAGCTTATGAAATTTTTCCCAAAAGGAGGTAGCAGAACAACACAACTAGTTCATAGATTATTGTATGCAGCACTTATTGAAGCCAGAAGTTGCGAGCGTTTTAGATTATTATCAGAAGAATTGGAAGATGAAGAACTCCGTGTGTTCTACCGAAATTTAATGGTAAGTGAAGCCAACCACTACACAATGTTCTTAGGCTTTGCTAGACAATATGGCAATAAAAAAGAAGTTGATACCAAATGGCAGCAACTTCTTGATTATGAAGCTAAAATTATGTCTAATCTAGGAACTTCAGAAGCTATACACGGTTAAAATTGATAACCAATACCTATTTGTATGTTGGTATTAATAGCTTCAGCACCTGCGTTATCATCAAAAATATTTGATAAACCGTAGCTATAACGTAAATCAACAAAAATCATTTGATTAAATTTATATTCTAAACCTCCAATAGCCGAATAATGGAAATTATTCATGCCATCATTGGTTTTGTGAGATTTTAAAGCTACTTGAGGTCCAGCCCCTAATCGCCATTTTTGATTTAATTTAAACTTAAAAAACACAGGCATCTGGATTAAATCAAGGTGTAAGACTTCTGCATTCGCACCCTCCGGAGAGAATTGAAGTTCTGGCACTACAGATACAGCATTTGATAATCTGAAATCACCATAAAAACCAATGTAAAAACTGTTTCGATGTTGATTATCCATTGTGGGCGCATCTTTAAAATCTAAATTAGAGATGGTGTAACCTGCGCGAACACCATAAGTTCCGGATTGAGAAAATCCTTGAAACGATAGGCTAATTAAAATAGCTAATAATGCTAATCTTTTCATTTTTAATAGTTTTGGGTTTATATTTTTATATAAATATACGCCCACGAATATATATTATAAATTTAAAACACAGCAGAAATTGTAGTTGAATTGCAGAATTTTACTGTGTATTACTAGAAACCGTATTGAAGTATACACTTTTTATAATACCATCGGCTAAACCAATTTTTGGTACATAAATGTGTTTAGCACCACTCCATTTCATAGCAGATAAATAGATACGCATTGCTGGAATTATAACATCTGCCCTATCCTGATTCAACGCTAATTCTGTAATTCGCTCTTCATAAGAATAGCTTTGAAGCGTGTTATAATATGTTGTTAAATAAAAATATGTTAGTGGTTTACCCAAGGCTTTACCTGAAACTTTAAATATTTTGTTGATGTTTCCTCCAGAACCTATAACGCTTATCTTTTCGTACTGACTTGTATTTTCATTTATCCACAGATTAAGTTCAGACCATGCTTCTTTTTTAACCATATCGTTCAATAAACGAACTGTACCAATCTTAAAAGAACGTGATGCAATTTGCTCTCCACTTTTAATTACTGAAAACTCTGTACTACCACCACCAACATCCACATAAAGATATATTTTTTCAGGATCAATAAATTTATTCAAATCTGTCGCTGCTATAATTGCCGCCTCTTCTTCTCCATCAATAATATCAATACTAACTCCAGAATGTTCTAATATGGAATTAACGACTTCATTTCCATTTTTAGATTCTCGCATTGCAGAAGTAGCACATGCTTTATATTTTACTACTTTATGAGATTTCATTAATAGTTTGAAAGCCAGCATTGTATCCAACATTCTCTGGATATTTTCTTTAGAAATTTTACCTTTGATAAATACATCAGCCCCCAAGCGAATAGGTACCCTAACCAATGAGTTTTTTTTAAAAACTACTGGCTTGCCTTTCTCTTCAATGACATTGGAAATTAAAAGTCTTACAGCATTTGATCCTATATCAATAGCTGCATATTTTTTTATTGAGAGCATATTAACTATTTAACTTTTCTAGATAATAATCGTATAAAGCAATTTGAGATCTTACTTTTGGCTTATTATCAACGCGATATTCATTCTCATTTTCAGTATTGATTAATCTGGCTTTAACATTGTCGCTCCAGCATACATCAAAGTTGTCGATTATTTCCTGTTTAATATCTTCATCATAAATAGGACAACTTACTTCTACCCTATTTTCAATATTACGTGTCATCCAATCAGCTGAAGATATATACACTTTTGCATCTTCATTTTTGCCGAAAATATAAACTCTTGGATGCTCTAAAAACTTATCTACAATACTAATAACTTTAATATTCTCACTAAGCCCCTCTAATCCAGGGATTAAACAACATATTCCTCTCGTAATCATATCAATTTTTACTCCAGCATTACTAGCTTCGTAAAGCTTATCAACCATATCATAACTGGAAAGACTATTCATTTTTAACCTTATATAACCTTCTCTTCCACTTTTACTTTCTTGAATTTGTTGATCGATCAATTTGAAGAACGCAGACTTCGTATAATGTGGGGAAACAATTAAATGCTTGTAGTTATATATTCTATAATTTGTTTCGAAAAAATTAAAAACCTTGTTAACTTCTTTTAATATTGGCGAGTTTGAAGTGAATAATGTATAATCCGTATATATTTTTGCTGTTGATTCATTAAAGTTACCAGTACTAACAAAACCATATCGTTTTAGTTTTTTGCCTTCTTCTCGCTCTATCACACACATTTTACAATGAACTTTTAATCCGGGTACCCCAAAAATTAAGTTAACCCCTTCTTTCTTCATCTGTTGTGCATAATAAATATTTGCTTCTTCGTCAAACCTCGCGCGTAACTCTATTGACACAGTAACGGTTTTACCATTAATCGCAGCATTAATTAAAGAACTGGCAACATGAGAAATTTGAGCAAGTCTATAAATTGTAATTTTTATGGTTTTAACCTTTGGATCTAAAGCGGCTTCCCTCAAAAACTTCACTATATAAGAAAACGTGTGGTATGGTGCATGTACCATGTAATCCTTTACAGAAATGGCATCAAAAATACTAGTCTCTAAACTGAGCCCTTTTACTCTAAGAGGAGTGATTTTATTATACATTAAATCATTTCTTCCTAAGCTAGGAAATCCCATATAATCCCTTTTATTGTGATATCTACCTCCTGGAATTATACTATCGGTATTGTCAATTCCCATTTTCTCCATAAGGTATTCAAGAGTATCCTTACCTATTTTTTTATCATAAACAAACCTTACGGGTTCGCCTACTTCTCTATGCTTTACGCTATCTGAAATTTTTTCAACAAAACTTTTACTTAAATCACTATCAAAATCTAGTTCACCATCCCTTGTGATTTTAATCATATGGGCAGAAATAGACTTATAATCAAAAATATTGAAGATATCGCTTAAACAATATCTCAATAAATCGTCTACCATTATAATATAGCTTTTATCACCTTCACTAGGAAGCACAACAAAGCGGTCTACTGTTTTAGGAATTTCAACTAGCGCATATTGTTTTGTAGCATCTTTCATCTCCATTTTTACTGCCAAATACGCTGCACTATCTTTCAAATTAGGCAATACAACAAGATCATTTAAAATAATAGTGACTAAAGCAGTACTTATATTTTGAAAATAATATTCTCTTACAAATGTTTTTTGATTGTCATTAAGTTTTGACTCATTTATAACATAAATCCCTTCTTGCTTCAGTGATGCGTCAATCTCATCTAAAACCCTAATACTCTCAGCTTGTTGATCTATTACAATTTGCGTAATAATTTCCAGTAATTCTTTAGCCTTTATACCACCTAACTCATTCTTTCCTCCTTTACCAGCTTCAACAATACGCTTTACAGTAGCATATCTTACTTTAAAAAATTCATCTAAATTATTAGAAAAAATACCTAGAAACCTTAATCTTTCTATAAGGGGAACACTTATATCGCTAGCTTCTTGAAGTACCCTAGCATTAAACTGTAACCAACTAATCTCTCTATTAATATATCTGCTTTCAGCACTTTCAGTTTTGGTCATCTGTATGAAGTTATTTCACTAACAAATATATTCTATTTAGGGCTAAAATTTTAATCAATACCTATTAAAATTTGCTGAAAATTTAACTTTTATTAATGACATAAATACTATGTTTTAAAAGGAATCTACTTCTTTAAATCTCTAGGGAATATGGTCTGTAATGTAATCCCCGGAATAAGTTCAGACCATTTATCAATATTAAAGTCAATAATTACCACCCCAGAGGTAGGAACATTGTCAATATATTTACTACCATAAGTATTTACAAATGCGGTTATTGCATGATTATGACCAAAAACCATTAGGTTGTTTACAAAATTATCGCATTTTGATATCACATCAACTAAATCCCTTCCCGAAAAATCATAGAGTTTATGGCTATATGATATGATATCTTGAGTGATTTTAAGTTTTGGCAGAATTATATCTGCTGTTAATTTTGTTCGTGTAGCGTCACTTATTAAAACTTTATCTAAATCAAGATTTAACGTTTTTAATTTTTCAGCTATAAGATTAGCGTCAGTAACACCTCTTTTTTTAAGAGGTCTTTCATGATCAATAACATCAAATTCCCAGGATGATTTTGCATGTCTTACTAGTATTAACTTCTTCATTGGATTCGATTAAAAGCATTTTTATTCGATAAAATGTTGTTTTTATCGATGAAATTCAGTTTATTTGCTTTGTTAAAAATTTAATAAATAACCAAAAATCGATAAAAAAAGTAATATTGTTCATTAACAATCATGTTTTAAACGACTTATGGTAGTTTTAATCGGTAAATGGTATATAATACCGATGAGATAAAAACTTAAACCAAGTTATCGAATAAAACAGTGCTTTGACATTTTTTTTTGAAAAACATTGTAGATATATGTCTATTTGTATTACCTATAAACTAGAGAAAATGACCCCAAATCAAATTTCAAATAGTAGTAAGGCTACAAAAGCTTCATTTACTTCTTTTAGTTTTTCCCTCAAAAACGTTACGATTTTTGTTTTGTGCAGTAGATTTAATAGTCTTCTGTGATGGTTTATTTGATCTTAGTGTCAAAAAAAATAAAATATTTAAGTAACTAAATGTACTCATGAGAAAAACAACTACTCTATTAATAATCTTTTTTAGCCTCCTTGTTTTTTGTAATACAGGGTTTTCGCAAAGTAAAACTGGATGTAATGCTGAACTTTCTGTTGAGAAAAACAGAAGTATAAAATCCGTAGGTGAAAACGGTGCTTTCTTTACTTTAGAACTAAAAAACACCTCTTCAGTTTCAAAAACGTATACCATTACTTCCAGTAAAACAAAACAGCCATGTAAAAAAAGTAATTATTTGATTTCAAAATCAACAAACAATAACTCAAATTTAGATGTTACTTTTTTGTTACCTGACAATATCAACTCAAACACAAAAGATATATCTTTTACAGTGAATCGTGGTGATTCTCAAAAATTTTATGTTAAAGTAGAAGTTCCTGATGGAACACCTTACGAAACATGGAATTGTTTGATGATTAATGCTAAATCTGAAAACTGTAGCTCTAATGGAGCTGAAACTATTTTAAGTGTGTATATACCTATCCCATCTGAAGGATAGTTTAAATCTGCTATTACCAATTTATTTTAAAGACTTTAAAAAAAGCTTTATGAAAAATCCATTACTATTTCATAGAAATCACACAAAAAGCCTTGTACAAATATTATTTGTATTATGCTTTATTTTCTCTATAGATTCATTGTTTTCACAAGAGATTATAGTGAATAAATATGCAGTTGAAAACGCCACTAGTTGTAATCAATTTGATATTACATTGGAAGTTATCGGTAATCCTCCTGCTCAGCCTCAAGAAGTTGTTCTTGTAATTGACAGATCTGGTAGTATGGCTGATGATGATGGTGACCCAACAACACCTCTACCTATTGAATATGCACAAGACGCTGCCATCGATTTTGTAAATCAATTCTTTTTACCTGTAAATAATCCCACCGGACTTAATAGAATATCCATAGTTACTTTTGGCACGACAGCATCATTAGATCAACCACTAACCGATAGTAGTGGTCAAGCCGCTTTAATAACCACAATTAATAATATCATTACTGTTGGTAGAACTAATACCGAACAAGCTGTAATTTTTGCAGATAATGAGCTGACCAATAATGGTACATTTGACTGTAAAACAAGTAGAAGTATAATACTTTTATCTGATGGTGTACCAACCAGTAGAGATCCTCAAAATAGTACTACTGATTGTGGGTCTCTAACAACAGTAACGCCTTGTCAAACAGAAGCTATTCAAGCTGCTCAAGATTCATGGACCACAACTGTTGCTGGTGAAGTATACAACCAAAGCTTTTTTACTATTGGTCTTATTGGCGCTATATCAGGTGCAACTGAAACTATTGGAGTAAGTACATTAGACCAAATGCAAAATGCAGGAGCCTTTACTACTGAAGACAATGCTGATTTAACAGGTATATATAATACTATTCTTGGTCAACTAGTTGCTGCTGCAACTCAACTACCAAGTCAAGCATTGGTAACTGACATAATTGAAACTGGATATACTCTTGTTCCTGGGTCTATAGTCGCAAGTAAAGGTACTGGATCTGTCTCAGGACAGACAGTTTCTTGGGATGTAGATAATGTTTTTAACGAAACAATAACTTTAAACTATACGATACAAGGTACGCCTACAGTTTGTGGTGAAAATCTTTCTGGAACTTCAACTATAAATTATGAAGATTCTTCTTGTAATACAGCTTCAATAACATTTAATAACCCCACCGTATGTTTACCTTGTCCTGATATTAGCCCTACTATTTCACAGAGTGGATGTACAAGTATTGATTATTCAAGTACTGTAGATCAAGGTGGATGCTCATCTATGGCAGACTCCTACGCTTGGGAATTCTTCCTAGATGGTAATTCAGTTGGAACTTCGAACACACTAAGTGGTACTTTTAATTATACTGGTGCTGCTCCTTTTGAAG
This sequence comes from Flavobacteriaceae bacterium, assembly GCA_043557195.1. Lineage (GTDB taxonomy): Bacteria > Bacteroidota > Bacteroidia > Flavobacteriales > Flavobacteriaceae > Jejuia. The sequence goes on from CP121314.1 coordinate 236,603, forward strand.
GTAATTTTACAGCAACATTAACTTATACTGGTACATATGGAACTGGATGTATTTTACCAAATGTTTCTGAAAACTCTAATACGGTAGTTTTACCTAATGCCTTAGCTGGAAACATTTCCTCTCAAACAAATGTTATATGCCCAGGTGCATCTACAGGACTAATAGTTGCTGAAGGTGTAAATGGTACAGCTCCATATTCTTACTCTATTGATGGAGGCAGTAATTATCAGCCATCAGGAACTTTCCCTGGTTTAGTAACTGGAAGCTATACAATTACTATTCTTGACGATTTAGGATGTACAACTACTGTAAGTACTACTATTACAGATGAAGGCGATAATGAAAATCCTACGATTTCTTGTCCTGCAGATATAAATGCTAACACTTCTGATGATGCAGTTGGTAATTGCTCAACTACTGTTAATCTTGGTACACCGACAACTAGCGATAATTGTTCAGTTGCCTCAGTTATTGCTCAAGTAAATGGATCTGACATTGATCCTATTACTTTTGAATTTGGATTAGGAGATACTATTGTTACTTGGATTGTAACAGATGGTAGCGGCAATACTGCTAACTGTACGCAAACAGTTACCATAACCGATAACGAAGATCCTACAATTAACTGTCCTGCCCCTATCAACGTGAATGTAGATGGTGGTACTGATGGTGCTGTGGTAACCTACACTGCACCTGTAGGTACAGACAACTGTCCTAGCGCAACTACAACACAAATTGCAGGACTTCCTTCTGGGTCGTTATTCCCTGTAGGTACGACTACTAATACTTTTGAAGTGACTGACGGCTCTGGTAACACGGCTACTTGTAGCTTTGATGTGACTGTAACCGATAACGAAGACCCTACAATTAACTGTCCTGCCCCTATCAACGTGAATGTAGATGGTGGTACTGATGGTGCTGTGGTAACCTATACTGCGCCTGTGGGTACAGATAATAATGCTTCAGGTACAGTAACTACAACTCAAATTGCTGGTCTTCCTTCTGGATCGTTATTCCCTGTGGGTACGACTACTAATACTTTTGAAGTGACTGACGGCTCTGGTAACACGGCTACTTGTAGCTTTGATGTGACTGTAACCGATAACGAAGATCCTACAATTAACTGTCCTGCCCCTATCAACGTCAATGTGGATGGTGGTGCTGATGGTGCTGTGGTAACCTATACTGCGCCTGTAGGTACAGATAATAATGCTTCAGGTACAGTAACTACAACTCAAATTGCTGGTCTTCCTTCTGGGTCGTTATTCCCTGTAGGTACGACTACTAATACTTTTGAAGTGACTGACGGCTCTGGTAACACGGCTACTTGTAGCTTTGATGTGACTGTAACCGATAACGAAGATCCTACAATTAACTGTCCTGCCCCTATCAACGTCAATGTGGATGGTGGTGCTGATGGTGCTGTGGTAACCTATACTGCGCCTGTAGGTACAGATAATAATGCTTCAGGTACAGTAACTACAACTCAAATTGCTGGTCTTCCTTCTGGGTCGTTATTCCCTGTAGGTACGACTACTAATACTTTTGAAGTGACTGACGGCTCTGGTAACACGGCTACTTGTAGCTTTGATGTGACTGTAACCGATAACGAAGATCCTACAATTAACTGTCCTGCCCCTATCAACGTCAATGTGGATGGTGGTACTGATGGTGCTATGGTAACCTATACTGCGCCTGTGGGTACAGATAATAATGCTTCAGGTACAGTAACTACAACTCAAATTGCTGGTCTTCCTTCTGGGTCGTTATTCCCTGTAGGTACGACTACTAATACTTTTGAAGTGACTGACGGCTCTGGTAACACGGCTACTTGTAGCTTTGATGTGACTGTAACCGATAACGAAGACCCTACAATTAACTGTCCTGCCCCTATCAACGTGAATGTAGATGGTGGTACTGATGGTGCTGTGGTAACCTATACTGCGCCTGTAGGTACAGATAATAATGCTTCAGGTACAGTAACTACAACTCAAATTGCTGGTCTTCCTTCTGGGTCGTTATTCCCTGTAGGTACGACTACTAATACTTTTGAAGTGACTGACGGCTCTGGTAACACGGCTACTTGTAGCTTTGATGTGACTGTAACCGATAACGAAGATCCTACAATTAACTGTCCTGCCCCTATCAACGTGAATGTAGATGGTGGTGCTGATGGTGCTGTGGTAACCTATACTGCGCCTGTAGGTACAGATAATAATGCTTCAGGTACAGTAACTACAACTCAAATTGCTGGTCTTCCTTCTGGGTCGTTATTCCCTGTAGGTACGACTACTAATACTTTTGAAGTGACTGACGGCTCTGGTAACACGGCTACTTGTAGCTTTGATGTGACTGTAACCGATAACGAAGACCCTACAATTAACTGTCCTGCCCCTATCAACGTGAATGTAGATGGTGGTACTGATGGTGCTGTGGTAACCTATACTGCGCCTGTAGGTACAGATAATAATGCTTCAGGTACAGTAACTACAACACAAATTGCTGGTCTTCCTTCTGGGTCGTTATTCCCTGTAGGTACGACTACTAATACTTTTGAAGTGACTGACGGCTCTGGTAACACGGCTACTTGTAGCTTTGATGTGACTGTAACCGATAACGAAGATCCTACAATTAACTGTCCTGCCCCTATCAACGTGAATGTAGATGGTGGTACTGATGGTGCTGTGGTAACCTATACTGCGCCTGTGGGTACAGATAATAATGCTTCAGGTACAGTAACTACAACACAAATTGCTGGTCTTCCTTCTGGGTCGTTATTCCCTGTAGGTACGACTACTAATACTTTTGAAGTGACTGACGGCTCTGGTAACACGGCTACTTGTAGCTTTGATGTGACTGTAACCGATAACGAAGACCCTACAATTAACTGTCCTGCCCCTATCAACGTGAATGTAGATGGTGGTACTGATGGTGCTGTGGTAACCTATACTGCGCCTGTAGGTACAGATAATAATGCTTCAGGTACAGTAACTACAACACAAATTGCTGGTCTTCCTTCTGGGTCGTTATTCCCTGTAGGTACGACTACTAATACTTTTGAAGTGACTGACGGCTCTGGTAACACGGCTACTTGTAGCTTTGATGTGACTGTAACCGATAACGAAGACCCTACAATTAACTGTCCTGCCCCTATCAACGTGAATGTAGATGGTGGTACTGATGGTGCTGTGGTAACCTATACTGCGCCTGTAGGTACAGATAATAATGCTTCAGGTACAGTAACTACAACTCAAATTGCTGGTCTTCCTTCTGGGTCGTTATTCCCTGTAGGTACGACTACTAATACTTTTGAAGTGACTGACGGCTCTGGTAACACGGCTACTTGTAGCTTTGATGTGACTGTAACCGATAACGAAGATCCTACAATTAACTGTCCTGCCCCTATCAACGTGAATGTAGATGGTGGTGCTGATGGTGCTGTGGTAACCTATACTGCGCCTGTAGGTACAGATAATAATGCTTCAGGTACAGTAACTACAACTCAAATTGCTGGTCTTCCTTCTGGGTCGTTATTCCCTGTAGGTACGACTACTAATACTTTTGAAGTGACTGACGGCTCTGGTAACACGGCTACTTGTAGCTTTGATGTGACTGTAACCGATAACGAAGACCCTACAATTAACTGTCCTGCCCCTATCAACGTGAATGTAGATGGTGGTACTGATGGTGCTGTGGTAACCTATACTGCGCCTGTAGGTACAGATAATAATGCTTCAGGTACAGTAACTACAACACAAATTGCTGGTCTTCCTTCTGGATCGTTATTCCCTGTAGGTACGACTACTAATACTTTTGAAGTGACTGACGGCTCTGGTAACACGGCTACTTGTAGCTTTGATGTGACTGTAACCGATAACGAAGATCCTACAATTAACTGTCCTGCCCCTATCAACGTGAATGTGGATGGTGGTGCTGATGGTGCTGTGGTAACCTATACTGCGCCTGTAGGTACAGATAATAATGCTTCAGGTACAGTAACTACAACTCAAATTGCTGGTCTTCCTTCTGGGTCGTTATTCCCTGTAGGTACGACTACTAATACTTTTGAAGTGACTGACGGCTCTGGTAACACGGCTACTTGTAGCTTTGATGTGACTGTAACCGATAACGAAGATCCTACAATTAACTGTCCTGCCCCTATCAACGTCAATGTAGATGGTGGTGCTGATGGTGCTGTGGTAACCTATACTGCGCCTGTAGGTACAGATAATAATGCTTCAGGTACAGTAACTACAACTCAAATTGCTGGTCTTCCTTCTGGGTCGTTATTCCCTGTAGGTACGACTACTAATACTTTTGAAGTGACTGACGGCTCTGGTAACACGGCTACTTGTAGCTTTGATGTGACTGTAACCGATAACGAAGACCCTACAATTAACTGTCCTGCCCCTATCAACGTGAATGTAGATGGTGGTACTGATGGTGCTGTGGTAACCTATACTGCGCCTGTAGGTACAGATAATAATGCTTCAGGTACAGTAACTACAACACAAATTGCTGGTCTTCCTTCTGGGTCGTTATTCCCTGTAGGTACGACTACTAATACTTTTGAAGTGACTGACGGCTCTGGTAACACGGCTACTTGTAGCTTTGATGTGACTGTAACCGATAACGAAGATCCTACAATTAACTGTCCTGCCCCTATCAACGTGAATGTAGATGGTGGTACTGATGGTGCTGTGGTAACCTATACTGCGCCTGTGGGTACAGATAATAATGCTTCAGGTACAGTAACTACAACTCAAATTGCTGGTCTTCCTTCTGGGTCGTTATTCCCTGTAGGTACGACTACTAATACTTTTGAAGTGACTGACGGCTCTGGTAACACGGCTACTTGTAGCTTTGATGTGACTGTAACCGATAACGAAGATCCTACAATTAACTGTCCTGCCCCTATCAACGTGAATGTAGATGGTGGTACTGATGGTGCTGTGGTAACCTATACTGCGCCTGTAGGTACAGATAATAATGCTTCAGGTACAGTAACTACAACTCAAATTGCTGGTCTTCCTTCTGGGTCGTTATTCCCTGTAGGTACGACTACTAATACTTTTGAAGTGACTGACGGCTCTGGTAACACGGCTACTTGTAGCTTTGATGTGACTGTAACCGATAACGAAGATCCTACAATTAACTGTCCTGCCCCTATCAACGTGAATGTAGATGGTGGTACTGATGGTGCTGTGGTAACCTATACTGCGCCTGTGGGTACAGATAATAATGCTTCAGGTACAGTAACTACAACTCAAATTGCTGGTCTTCCTTCTGGGTCGTTATTCCCTGTAGGTACGACTACTAATACTTTTGAAGTGACTGACGGCTCTGGTAACACGGCTACTTGTAGCTTTGATGTGACTGTAACCGATAACGAAGATCCTACAATTAACTGTCCTGCCCCTATCAACGTGAATGTAGATGGTGGTACTGATGGTGCTGTGGTAACCTATACTGCGCCTGTGGGTACAGATAATAATGCTTCAGGTACAGTAACTACAACTCAAATTGCTGGTCTTCCTTCTGGGTCGTTATTCCCTGTAGGTACGACTACTAATACTTTTGAAGTGACTGACGGCTCTGGTAACACGGCTACTTGTAGCTTTGATGTGACTGTAACCGATAACGAAGACCCTACAATTAACTGTCCTGCCCCTATCAACGTGAATGTAGATGGTGGAGAATGTGGAGCTATTGTAACTTACACAACACCTGTAGGAACAGATAACTCTACTGGTGCAGTAACCACGCAAATTGCGGGACTACCTTCTGGGTCGTTATTCCCTGTAGGTACGACTACTAATACTTTTGAAGTAACCGATGCAAGCGGTAATACAACGACATGTAGCTTTGATGTGACTGTAACTGATGATGAAGACCCAACTATTACTTGTCCTGCGGACGTTATAGCTAATACTTCTGATGATGCCGCAGGTAACTGTTCAACGACTGTTAGCCTTGGCATACCAACTACTGATGATAACTGTTCGGTAGCTTCTGTTGTAGCTCAGGTAAACAGTGCTGATATTGATCCCGTTACTTTTGAATTCCCATTAGGTGATACAACTGTAACTTGGATTGTAACTGATGGTAGTGGTAATACTAATAACTGTACACAAGCTGTTACTGTTAATGACGATGAAGATCCAACTATTACTTGTCCTGCGGACCTTATAGCTAATACTTCTGATGATGCTACAGGTAACTGTTCAACGACAGTTAGTCTTGGTACGCCAACTACTGATGATAATTGTTCTGTGGCTTCTGTTGTGGCACAAGTTAACGGTGCTGATATTGATCCTGTAACTTTTGAATTTCCATTAGGAGATACAATTGTAACTTGGATTGTAACTGATGGTAGTGGTAATACTAATAACTGTACACAAACCGTTACTGTGATTGATGATGAAGACCCAACTATCACTTGTCCTTCAAATATAACAATCAATACTTCTGATGACGCAATAGGTAACTGTTCTACTACAGTTGCGCTTGGTACACCAACTACTGATGATAACTGTTCGGTAGCTTCTGTTGTAGCTCAGGTAAACGGTGCTGATATTGATCCCATTACTTTTGAATTCCCATTAGGTGATACAACTGTAACTTGGATTGTAACTGATGGTAGTGGTAATACTACTAACTGTACACAGACTGTTACTGTTAATGACGATGAAGACCCAACTATTACTTGTCCTGCGGACGTTATAGCTAATACTTCTGATGATGCTGCAGGTAACTGTTCAACGACTGTTAGTCTTGGTACGCCAACTACTGATGATAATTGTTCGGTAGCTTCTGTTGTGGCACAAATTAACGGTGCTGATATTGATCCTGTAACTTTTGAATTTCCATTAGGCGATACAACTGTAACTTGGATTGTAACTGATGGCAGTGGTAATACAGCTAACTGTGCACAAACCGTTACTGTGATTGATGATGAGGATCCAACTATTACTTGTCCTGCTGATATAACCGTTAACGCTGATCCTGGATTATGTTCTGCATCGAATGTAGACTTAGGTGAAGCTACGACGGACGATAATTGTGGTGTTGCTTCTGTATTAAATAATGCTTTAGAGCCATTCGCACTTGGTCAAACTACAGTAACATGGACAGTTACAGACAATGCTGGTAATACAACTACCTGTGAACAAATTGTAACTGTTGTTGATGGAGAACTACCTGAACTTACTTGTCCTCCAGCCGTTACTGTGAATGTTGATTCTGGAACTTGTGAAGCAACTAATGTAGATTTAGGTGATTTAGATGTTCAAGATTGTACAGATGTTATTATTACAAATGATGCACCTTCAACATTCCCATTAGGAGATACAACTGTAATATGGACAGTAACTGACCTTGCTGGAAACTCAGATACGTGCGAGCAACTAGTTACGGTTGTTGATAATATTCCTCCAACATTTGTTGAAGCACTTCCAACTGACATAACTGTAGAGTGTGATAACGTGCCAACTGAAGAAACATTAACTGCAACTGATAATTGTAGTGATGCAGTAGTAACTTTTGATGAAGTTAAAATAGACGGTTCTTGTATTTCTAATTATATTTTAGAACGCACTTGGACAGCAACTGATGAAGCTGGATTAACAACCATTCATACACAAACAATTACAGTTGAAGATACAACTCCTCCTGTGTTTGTTGAAAGATTACCTGAAGATATTACTGTTGAGTGTGATGCAATACCTACCCCAGAAACTATAACAGCTACTGATAACTGTAGTACTGCAACAGTAACGACTGAAGACGTAATAATTGAAGGGGCTTGTGATGGTACGTATACTATTGAGCGTACATACACTGCAACAGATGAATGTGGTTTAACTGCAGCATACACTCAAACTATCAATGTTCAAGATACTACTGCTCCTACTCCTGTAGAAACTTTAGAGGAGAACATTACAGTAAGCTGTACTGATATCCCAGAAGTTCCAGAAATTCAATTTCAAGATAATTGTACTACTGATATAATTGTAGTATTTAACGAAGTAAATGGGTTTGACGATACTGTTTTTGAAGATTATCAAATAGTAAGAACTTGGACCGTTAGAGATGCTTGTAATAACGAAGAAACTTATACACAAACATTAAATGTAATGTTGGATGAAATTATTACTCAAGTGAATGGTCCTGATAGATGTTTTGATGAAGGTATTATTGATTTAAATGAATTCTTAACTTCTGAAAACAAAGAAGGTACTTGGGAATTATTAGAAGGTGATCCTGCCGCTGAATTGAATGGAAACTTATTCAATCCAACTACTTTAGAACCATCATTAGACTTCTTGCCAAATAATGGAGATTCTATTGAATATCTGTTCAGATATACTGGTTTAGATGCTGGTTGTATCAATATAACCGAAGTAACTATAGGAATAAACCCAGATTGTGTGGTATTACCTTGTGGCGATTCTGATGTTGTAATCTCTAAAGCACTTACTCCTAATGGTGATGGGTTTAACGATAGCTTTGATATTATGGGTATTGACTTATGTGGATTTACAGCCAATGTTAAAATATTCAATCGTTGGGGTGCATTGGTGTATGAATCTAGCAACTACACTTTAGGTGAAGGTCAAGGTTCATGGCAAGGAGATGCTCATAAATCATCTGTAGGATCTGCTGGAAGAGTACCTAACGGAACATACTATTACATTATAAACTTAGAAAATAGTGGATTACCACCTTATACTGGCCCTATCTACATCGGAACCAAATAAAACGTAACCTATGAAACTTATTAAACATTATATAATCGCTTTTGCGTTGTTTAGTTGTACTGTTGGAGTTGCACAACAATTGCCTCAATTCACACAGTATATGTATAATACAATTTCTATAAATCCAGCTTATGCTGGTAGTAGAGAAGCGTTAAGCATTGTTGGATTACACCGAAGCCAATGGGTTGGTTTTGATGGCGGCCCTATAACACAAACACTTTCTATTCATTCACCTTTAAGGAATGATAGAATAGGTTTAGGTTTATCTTTTATTGAAGATGATTTAGGTCCTGAAAATTTCACTTATTTATATGGAGATTTCTCTTATACTATTCCAACAGGGGCAACGGGTAAGTTGGCGTTTGGATTGAAAGCTGGATTTACAAGTTATAGTTTAGATCCTGATTTTAGAAATTCTCAAAGTTTTGACCCCTCTATTAGAGGTATTGAAGACAGATGGACACCAAATATTGGTTTAGGATTATTTTATCATACCAATAGATTTTATATTGGTGCATCTGCGCCAAGAATTTTGAATACTGACAGAAATACTGCTGATGGTTTTGAAGCTCTAGAAAGACTAAGTTATTATGCAATTGCTGGTGTTGTTCTAGATTTAAGCGAATCTATAAAATTTAAGCCTTCAACTTTGATGAAAGCTACAAATGGTGCGCCATTATCGTTTGATTTTACAGGTAACTTCTTATTTAACGAAAAGTTTTGGTTAGGTGCTTCATATAGACTGAATCAAGATACAGGTGCCTTTGGTGGTTTTGCTGATATTCAAGTATCTAGACAATTACGCGTAGGCTATTCATACGAAAAACCTATTTCAGATATTAGAGCTTACACGAGTGGCACACATGAAGTATTGCTTATCTATGAATTCAAATTCTTAAGTTCTAAACTAAAATCTCCAAGATATTTCTAAAAACTGCATGTATTCATTATGAAATTAAAAACTTACATATTAGTTTGTATTGCTCTTGTCGTTGTATCTGCTGCATTTGCGCAACCAGGTAGACAGAAAAGAGCTGATACATTATTTAATAAGTTTTCTTTTGTTAAGGCTGCTGAAGTTTACAAAGATCTTATAAAAAATAACTACAATAAAGATTATGCCACAAGGCAACTTGCCGATTGTTACGCATATTTAAGAAACCCTTCTGCAGCAGCGAGATATTACAAGCGTGTTGTAGAGCAAAAAGATGTTCCTATAGAGTATTATTACAGTTATGCTCAAGCCTTAAGAGGTATTAAAAAATACAAGGAATCTAGAGAATGGATGCAACGTTTTAAGGATTCTGGAGGTGTAACCAATACAGATAGCTTTGAAAAAGACCAAATGTTCATGGCGCATGTGTTTAGCTCTAAAAAACAATATTTCTTGAAGCGAACTAGAATTAATTCAAAATTTAGTGATTTTGGAGCCATTGAGCACGATGGTAAAGTGTATTTTGCATCATCAAGAGATGAAGGCGTTTCAGTAAAACGCGTTTATGGCTGGAACGAGCAGCCTTTTTTAGATGTTTATGTTACTGAAAAAGGTGGTAAAAGAAGTGTAAATCATACACACAAACTAAAAGGTGACGTCAACTCTATTTATCACGATGGTCCGGTAGTTATTACTAAAGATGGAAAAACCATGTATTTTTCCAGAAATGCCGCTAACAAATACGGTAAGGAAAATGACAAAAAAGGTATTAGCAATATCAATATTTATAAAGCGACGCTAAAAGACAGTCTTTGGACAAATGTTGAAAAATTATCAATTAACAGTAATGAGTACTCCACACAACACCCTGCATTAAATAAAGACAATACAAAACTTTATTTTTCTTCGGATATGCCCGGTGGTTATGGAGGATCTGATATTTACTATGTTGATATAAATCCTGATGGTACTTATGGTGAACCTGTAAATGTGGGTGAAGTAGTGAATACTAAAGACTCTGAAGGAACACCGTTTATAAACAATGAAGGGATATTATTCTTTTCTTCTGATGGACATTTAGGGTTAGGACTTTTAGATATTTTTGGAACAGTTACTGATGAAACTGGAACCATCACAGATGTTGTAAACCTTGGAGTTCCTGTAAATTCTGAAAAAGACGATTTTTCATTTACTATGAATGCTGATGGGTTAACGGGGTACTTCTCCTCAAATAGAAGAGGTGGTCGTGGTGATGACGATATTTATGAATATTATCGTAAACCTCTACTAAATGTTCGAGGTCAGGTAGTTGATGCTATTAATACTAAGCCGATTCCAAATTCAGTAATTAATTTATTTGATGCTGACGGTAATAAAATTGCCTACATGGTAACCGATAAAGATGGTTATTATAATATCAATATTGATAGAAATAAGGATTATAAAATAGTAGCAAGTCAAAATAAATACATAGATGATTATCGTGAATTCACATCAAAGAACATTTCAAGTATAGAATCTATTATTGTGGCAAACCTAATTTTGAATCCTGTTCAAAATGTAGAAGTATTGGCAGACTTATCATTAAACACTATTTATTTTGATTTCGATAAGCACAATATTAGAGAAGACGCCAAAAAAGAACTTGATAAAATAGTTAGCTTAATGAATAATGATTACCCAGAAATGGTCATCAGAATTGAATCGCATACAGATTCTAGAGGTTCGTTAAGCTACAATGATAGATTATCTATAGATCGTGCAAACGCCACATATAAATATTTAATTTCTAATGGTGTTGATCCAAGTCGAATTACAGAACACAAAGGTTTTGGTGAAAGACGACTTACTAACGGTTGTGAAGACGGTGCAAAATGTGAAGATGAAGAACACCAACTAAACCGTAGAACACAATTTATAGTTGTACAAATGGAATAGCAAACGCAAACTAACCACTTGTGTTATTACTATAAAGAATTGTTTTATTAAAACAAGACCCCATGAAACCAAAAAACTACTTATTAATCTGCCTTTTAAGCACATTTAGCATAAGTACTTTTGCGCAACAAGGTTTGCAAAAAAGAGCTGATAGTCTTTTTAATAAATTTGCTTTTGTAGATGCTGCGCAAGCCTATAAAAAGCTAGTAGAAAAAGATTATAATACCGATTATGCTACAAGACAATTAGGCGATTGTTATGCGTATATGCGTAACCCAGAAAAAGCGGTTACATACTATGAAAATGCTGTTGCGCAAGAAAATGTACCTATTGAATATTACTATAAATATGCTCAAGCTTTACGAGGCACAAAAGATTACAAAGCATCAAGAAATTGGTTGAAAAAATTTAAAGACGCTGGTGGCGCAATTGATAAGAATAGAATAACCAGAGACCCAGATTTTATTACAGCGGTTTTCAATGCAAGGCATAAATATTTCTTAAAGGATGTAAAAATCAATTCTGATTTAAGTGATTTTGGAGCATTTGAGCATAATGATAAAATATATTTTACCTCATCAGCAAATAAAGGGGTTTTAACGAAACACCTATATGCCTGGAACGAACAACCTTTTCTGGATGTTTATGTTACAGAAAAAAATGCCGACACTATCATACATCATCTTTCAAAATTGAAAGGAGATGTAAACTCCGTTTACCATGATGGGCCAGTTACCATTACTAAAGATGGTAAAACCATGTATTTTTCTAGAAACAACTACAATAATAAAAAACTGGGAAAAGACAGAAATGGTATTAGCAACCTTAAAATATACAAAGCCTCTTTAGTGGATGGCGAATGGACAAATATTGAAGAGTTACCATTTAACGATGATGATTATTCATCAGGACACCCTACTTTAAATAAAGATGAAACAAAATTATACTTTGCTTCAGACATGCCTGGTGGCTTTGGAGGTTCTGATATATATTACGTAGACATCAATAAAAATAATGCTTTTGGTACACCACAAAATGCGGGAGATGTCATCAATACAAAACGAAACGAATTATTTCCTTTTATGAATACAGAAGATATTTTATTCTTCTCTTCTGACGGGCATTTAGGTCTAGGGCTTTTAGATGTTTTTGCAACAGTTTATGATGAAAATGGCACATTAGCTGATGTTGTAAACCTTGGAATTCCTGTGAATTCAAATAAAGATGATTTTTCATTCTTTATGAATACTGATGGTATTACAGGTTATTTTGCTTCAAACAGAGATGGGGGTATTGGAGATGATGATATTTATGCTTACAACCGAATTCCTCGATTAAAACTAGAAGGCACAGTATCTGATTCCATAGGAAATACTCCTGTTGAAAATGCTATTGTAACTTTATCTGATGTAGATGGCAATAAAATAACCTATGTAGAAACTGATGAAAATGGAGAATATGATATTAATATCGATAGAGATACAGACTATTTGGTAACCGTTACTAAAGACGATTACCCAGAATATAACACTTCTGTAACAACAAAAGGATTAGACAGTACCACTAAATCTATTAGAGCAGATTTTGAAATTAGCCCAACACAACAAGTTGAAGAAAAAGAAGAGGATGATGAACCAGAGATTATAATTGATGATCTTGGTCCTATATATTTTAATTTTGATAGTGCAAAAATCAGAAAAGATGATTCTGACGAGTTAGCTAGAATTGTGGATTTGATGATGAACAAATATCCTGAAATGACGATTAAAATAGAATCGCATACTGATTCAAGAGGTCCTTCTGCATATAATGATATATTATCTACAAGAAGAGCTAATGCTACTTATGAGTATTTAGTATCTAAAGGTGTAAACGCCTCTAGAATAATCGAATACAAAGGCTATGGAGAGCAAAAGTTAACAAATGGTTGTGATGGTACAATTCGTTGTGCTGAAGCTCAACACCAACTTAACAGACGTACAAACTTTATAGTCATTAAAGTAAAATAATTTAAAGCTTAGTTTAATAATAATTATTGAACCATCAAGAGTTTGTCTTTTGATGGTTTTTTATTTTTACTTTTAAGAAAAACTAGATTATTGGATAGACTTAAAAAGATTATCGATGATATTGTGGTATTTGGAATTCAAGAGAAACCAAATACAAGTAAAAGCGAGGTTGAAATTATTAAACTTCTAATAGATTTATATTCAGAATATTTAAAAATTGAAAATACAATAGTTGGTTCTGAAGTAAATTATAATGATCCAAATTTTGATTACAATGCTATACAAAAGATTGTAGCTAAGAATTTTTCAAATTATGGATGGTATCATTCAATAACTAATAGTCATATTTTATTAGAAAATCCAGATGTAGCTACAGGTGATGCAATAGACGATTTGACTGATATAATTATGGATATGATGGAGGTAAAATGGATAATGGAAAATATAAGTTTTAAAGAAGGGTTGTGGCAATTTTGGTTTTTGATGCACTACCATTCAGAACAGCATTTAGTTGATTTGATAAAATATATAAAAGATCAAAAAGGATAGGCTTAATCAATAGTATTCCATTCAAAAAATTACAAACCCCTTCATTTCTGAAGGGGTTCATACCTAAAGCTAAATTTAATAACAACTAAGTTATCATTATAACCTTTTAGCTAATAACTAATTCAAAGTAAATATTTTCAATCCTATTGTAGCTATCAATCAGTAATTAAAAAAGGTTATGCTTGTATTCCTGTAAAAGGAGTTTATTTTTTTATAAAAATGTTAGTGTAATACCATCGACCGTTTGTATCTTTTTCCGCTGATACATCAAAGTCTGTGAAATCACCTTCAATATTCTTTTTATGTGCTTCGCTTCTCATCCACGCTCCTACTACCGATTCTGCTGAAGAATATCCATAAGCAACGTTTTCTGATACATCTTTCGCTCCTGCATTACTTTTTAAATATTTGCTTCTGGTAAAAAAATTAGCATGCGAAACTGTTTGAGTGTCTACCATATAATCGGTGTGTGAAAATGCAGTAGATTTAATTATCGTCATACTTTTTAACGGGTTTAAACCTTCAGACAATCTATGGTTATTTATAAGCTCTAAAATTTCTAATTCTATAGATTTTGGCTCTGGTGTAGCCATATTTTCAATCAAAGCATCAGCTTTATCATCTAAGGATTCGGGAGAACAAGAAAATGAAAGTACGGCAATAACTGCCAATAACGACAATTTGGTTAGTAACTTCATGGTTAAGTAAATTTAGATTTGGGATTATAAATCTACTCTCTAAACCATGGGAGAAGCGTTAATGAAATGTTAAAATCGATTAAAAACATGTATTTCATCGAATATAAATGTTTTTAATCGATGAAATGCATATTATTCGTAAGTAATAGTGTATTTCATCGTATTTTTTATGGAGATAATCGATGAATTTTCCAACTATAGTCTTCTTGCAGCTGGTATCTTATTCTATCATGAAGTCTGTTAGGTCTCCCCTGCCAAAACTCAAGCTCAACGGGTTTTACTATAAAGCCTCCCCAATGTTCAGGTCGCTCCACCTCTTTTCCTTCGTATTCTTTTTCTAAGGATATTAGTTTCTCTTCTAAAAATTCTCTGTTAGGAACAACTTCACTCTGATTTGATGCTAAAGCTCCTAACTGACTACCTTTTGGACGCGACTCGAAATAGCCATCACTTAGATTTGGGGGAATTTTTTCAGCTTTACCTTTTATAATGACTTGTCTTTCTGCTCCATGCCAAAAAAAGGATAAACATACATTCGGGTTTTCTGCTATTGCTTTTCCTTTTTCGCTGTTGTAATTTGTGTAAAATATAAAACCTTCAAAAGTATATTTTTTTAGTAACACCACTCTATTCTTAGGAAAGCCATCTATACCAATGGTTGAAATAGTCATAGCATTGTTTTCATCTTCTGAAAAGTACTTATCTACTTCATAAAACCACTTTTGAAATAACTCCAAAGGATTTTCTGGAGCATCTTCTAATAATAACGCACCTTTCTCATAAGATTTTCGATAATTGCTTAAATCATTTTCCATACAACGAAATTAATGAAAAAAATAACCTTCACATATACGTTAATTAAGATTAACTTCTTAACTTCGATTGTCTCTCAATATTATAAATTTAAATTCATAACCAACCTATGAAATTTGAGAAGACTCCTTATTATGAAGCCTTAAACCCTTTTAAGCTAGAACTCTCTTTCGGTAATTATTTTTTTTGTGAAAAGTTTATTGTGGGAGAATTATTTGAAGGCATTCATTTTGATTGGAGTAAAGCCGAAGAACTTATTCATAAAATTATAAATCACTACGGAAAAGATGCGAAGATTGCTTACATAGCAAATAGAATTAATGCCTATTCTATTGATCCTCAAAATTGGTTAAAAATTGAAAAAAAATACAGCTTTTTAATAGCTAGTGCAATCGTAGTTTATAATAATGCCAATTATATAAATGCTTCTCTAGAAAAACAATTCACAAATAAAAGTATTAAAAGATGCTTATCACTAAATGAGGCAATTAAATGGGTAGAAAATCTTGAAGAGTTTAATTAAAAGTAAATGATTTACCATCCTCTGCTAATTTAACATTATCAAATACAGTTTTTGCCTCTTCTCTAAACACCTCTAAATCAGGATATCGAGATGAGTAATGGCCTAAAATTAAAGTACCCGCATTTGCCTGTTTTGCTATACTTGCGGCTTCTTTAGCAGTAGAGTGTTTTGTTTTAGGAGCAAGATGTGCATGCGCTTCCAAAAAAGTAGATTCATGGTATAACACATCAACATTTTTTATAATAGGCACAATATCTTCTTTATAAACTGTATCACTACAAAACGCATAGCTTTTAGACTTTTCTGGTGGAAAGGTCACTTTTTTATTATTAATTAAAACACCGTCTTCGTTTTCCACATCAAAACCTTGTTTTAATTTTCGGTAATATGCAACATCTATATTAGCTTCTTCGACTGCATCGATATTCAACTTTCTATTACCTTCTTTTTCTTTAAACAAATAACCGTTTGTGTATACACGATGTTCTAATGGAATGGTGTGAACTTCTACAGTATCATCTTCAAAAATTAATTCAGATTCAGCAGATGTTAACTCGTGAAAATAAAGTTTGAAATTTGTCCAGGAATCGGCAAGTTTCATTTGTAATGTTATCACTTCCTTAATACCTTTCGGACCATAAATATGTAAATCGGCTTCACGTGTTAAAAGTCGAAATGTAGAAATTAAACCGACTAAACCAAAAAAATGATCCCCGTGTAAATGTGAAATAAAGATGTGCTTTATACGATTGAATTTCACTCTATGTCTTCGCAATTGCACCTGTGTTCCCTCTCCACAATCAATCAAAAACATGTGGTTACCTATTTCTAAAACTTGTGAGGTTGTATTTCCTAAAGTTCTTGGAGTGGCGCTGTAGCAGCCTAAAATGGTTAGTTTCATAGTTATTAAAACCCTAAATCACGTTCCATCTCTTCCATTTCAATAATATCAAAAGCTTCTTGTTGGGTTGGCACTACTACAAGTTCCTCTGGAATCTCATCTAAGTTAACTTTATCTGAGACGATAACGAAAGAATGTTTCTCCCCTCTATGAATATTTGAAATTTGAAGAAACTCTGTAATATCTGTAGTTTGAATTTTTTCCAAAGATGTTAAAACAACAACTAGATTATCATTTTTAAACTTTGGATATAGAGCTTCAAGCTTTTTGACAAGTTCAACAACTGTAAACTTCTCTTGTGTTATGATGGTAATATTACCGGTTTTATCAATAATCATGATTACTGTTTTATTTTTGAAGCTAGTAAATAAATTACTGCCATCCTAACAGCTACTCCATTTTGTACTTGATCCAAAATAATTGCCTGTTTAGAATCTGCCACATCACTAGTTATTTCAACACCTCGATTTATTGGTCCTGGGTGCATAATAGTAATCTCTTTATCTAAGGCATCCAACAAATTTTTATTAACTCCAAACTGCTGTGTGTACTCTCTTGTAGAAGGAAAATAACTGATGTCCATTCGTTCATTTTGTACGCGAAGCATGTTTGCTACGTCGCACCAATTTAGCGCTTTACGTAAATTTGTCTCAACCTTTACTCCAAGTTTATCAATATATTTAGGTATTAAGGTTTTAGGGCCGCAAACCATTACTTGAGCACCTTGTAATTGTAGTGCGAAAATATTGGAGAGTGCTACTCTACTGTGAAGAATATCTCCAACAATAACTACTTTTTTTCCCTTTACATCACCTAGTTTTTCCCTTATAGAATATGAATCTAACAATGCCTGCGTTGGATGTTCATGCGCACCGTCTCCTGCATTAATTATACTCGCTTTTACATGCTTAGATAAAAACACTCCTGCTCCAGGATTTGGATGGCGCATCACCACCATATCCACTTTCATGGACAAGATGTTGTTCACGGTATCAATTAAAGTTTCACCCTTTTTTACTGAAGATTGAGCAGATGAAAAGTTAATCACATCAGCAGAAAGTCGTTTTTCAGCAAGTTCAAAAGATAATTTTGTTCTTGTAGAGTTTTCGAAAAATAAATTAGCAATAGTAATATCTCTTAGTGAAGGTACCTTTTTAATAGGTCGGTTAATCACCTCTTTAAAATGGTCGGCAGTTTCAAAAATAAGTTGGATATCTTGTTTGTTAAGATATTTTATTCCAAGTAAGTGATTTACACTTAATTCGCTCATTTATTTTCTATTTATCAATTAAGTAAACCGAATCTTCTTTATCATGTTCTTTCCAGTTTACTTTTACTTTTTCGCTATTTATAACATCTACCTGTCTCCCTCTGTAATCTGGTTGAATGGGTAAATGTCTACTAAATCTTCTATCAATTAAGGCTAAGAGTTCAATCTCATTAGGTCTTCCAAAGGATTGTACCGCTGTTAAAGCAGCTCTAATGCTTCTGCCAGTATACAATACATCGTCAATAAACACAATGTTTTTATCTTCAACTAAAAAATCAATTTTGGTAGTATTGGCTTCTAGCGGTTTGTCGCTTCTTCTAAAATCATCACGATAGAACGTAATGTCTAAGTAACCAAGTTTGATGTTTTTTACTTTATAATCTTCCCTAAGAATTTTAGCAATTCTATCAGCTAAAAACACACCACGGGGCTGTAACCCAATAAGTACCGTATTCGAGAAATCGTTATGTTTTTCAATGAGTTGACAAGCCAATCGATGAAGAATGATGTTTACCTCTTTTGCGTTAAGTAAAACTTTCTGACTCATATACTGCCCAAACGTATTTGGAAAACAAAGGTAATGCAAAAAATTATAATGTGTGAATTTTAACTTATTTAATAAAAACGAATCAACAGTTTTAGATTTTAAAAGCTATTACACTAATTTTGTAATAACAAGTGTAAATGCTAATTGCTATGGACGAATATATTGATGTTGCTACTAAAGAAGGGGCTTTAACTGGTAAACGAGAACTAAAATCAATTATTCATCAAGAAGGATTGTACCACCACACCTCACATGTTTGGCTATACACTAAAAATAAGGAAATCCTCTTAGCGCAACGCTCCTCAAAAAAAGCTATTTGCCCTTTGCTATGGGATGTTTCGGTTGCTGGACATATTGATGCTGGTGAAACTCCAAAACAAGCTGCAGTTAGAGAAACTAAAGAAGAAATTGGCTTAGATCTTTTAGAAAACGACTTGACTTTAATCGGGGTTTACGAGTGCTTTCAAAATTATGATAATGGATTGATAGACAACGAATTTCATAATACATTTATAGCAGAACTTAAAGTACCACTATCTCAATTGGTTCCGCAAGAAAATGAAGTTGAAGCGCTTAAACTAGTGTCTTTTCTAGAGTTTGAATTCTTCTTAAATCATATTGGTGAAAACAATCATTTTGTAGCTTCAAACAAAGCATATTACCAAACTATCTATCAAAAGATAGTTAGTGAAATTGTATAGTGTTTTACTCTAGCTTAAAAGCTAAATCTTGCTTATATTTACACAAAGCCAGATTATTATGAGTGACCATTTAAAAGCTAAAGTTGGTGACAATTTTCACTTCGACATTAATTCAGAAGATATTTCAGAATTAGATATTGTTGAGATTTCAGATGCCAAATACCATCTACTACATCACAATACATCATTTAACGCCAAGGTAACAGCATCAAATTTCAATAAAAAACAATATCAAATCTCGATTAATAATAATGTGTACAACGTAACCATATCTGACAAATTAGATATGCTTATAAATGAAATGGGGTTTACTTCTGGTTCTAAAAAAATTATTACATCCATTACCGCTCCAATGCCTGGGCTTATTATTGAAATCAGTGTAAAGGAGGGACAAGAAGTAAAAGAAAATGATTCTTTACTTATTCTTGAAGCGATGAAAATGGAAAACAGTATTACTTCCCCAATTGATGGCGTTATCAAAGCAATCCATTCTAAAAAAGGTGATGCCGTAGAGAAAAATCAATTGATAATAGAATTTGAAAACTAAAATTAGCGGATTAAAAAATAGATTTCCTCCTTCGAGGAAATGACAAATAAATGTATTAATGAAAAAAATTCTTGTAGCTAATAGAGGTGAAATTGCCATTAGAGTTATGAAAACAGCTCGTAAAATGGGCATTAAAACCGTTGCGATTTTTTCTAAAGTTGATAGAAATGCACCACACACAAAATATGCAGATGAAGCCGTTTGTATTGGCGAAGCGCCTTCAAATCAATCCTATCTTAAAGGCGATACAATTATTAAAGTTGCTAAAAGTCTTAGTGTTGATGGCATCCATCCTGGATACGGTTTTTTAAGTGAAAATGCTGTTTTTGCTGAGTTATGCGAAAAAAATAATATCATTTTTATTGGTCCACGCTCTAAAGCCATAAAAATTATGGGAAGTAAGCTCGCAGCAAAAGAAGCCGTTAAAGCTTATAATATCCCAATGGTTCCAGGAATAGATGAAGCCATAACCGATATTGAAAAAGCGAAAGCTATAGCGAAAGAAATTGGTTTTCCTATTTTGATAAAAGCTTCAGCTGGCGGTGGCGGAAAAGGTATGCGTATTGTTGAGAAAGAAAAGGATTTACAATCTCAAATGAATCGCGCTATTAGCGAAGCTACTTCAGCGTTTGGTGATGGCTCAGTTTTTATTGAAAAATATGTGAGTTCTCCCAGGCATATAGAAATTCAGGTGATGGCTGATAGCCATGGTAATGTTTTACATTTCTTTGAACGTGAATGCAGCATACAACGACGACACCAAAAAGTAGTTGAAGAAGCGCCATCTTCGGTTTTAACTCCTGAGTTAAGAGAAAAGATGGGGCAAGCAGCCATAAAAGTTGCTAAATCTTGTGATTACTTGGGTGCTGGAACTGTTGAGTTTTTATTAGATGCCGACCATAATTTCTATTTTTTAGAAATGAATACACGTTTACAAGTGGAACATCCAGTTACAGAAATTATCTCTGGAGTCGACCTTGTTGAACTTCAAATTAAAGTAGCTCGAGGTGAAAAACTTAATATCAAACAAGAGGATTTAAAAATGAACGGTCATGCGCTTGAATTACGAGTTTATGCAGAAGACCCTCTAAACGATTTCTTACCAAGTGTGGGGCATTTAGATGTTTATCAACTTCCAACAGGAAAAGGAATTAGAGTTGATAATGGCTATGAAGAAGGTATGGATATTCCTATTTACTACGATCCTATGCTATCAAAACTCATCACCTATGGTAAAACACGAGAAGAGGCTATTATGCTCATGAAAGGCGCCATTACCAATTATAAGGTTGAAGGTGTTGCCACAACGTTACCTTTTGGGAAATATGTCTGTGAGCATGAAGCCTTCACCTCTGGAAACTTCGATACTCATTTTGTAAAGAAGTATTATGCGCCAGAAATGCTGCAAAAAAGCACTGAAACAGAAGCAAAAATTGCAGCCTTAATAGCAGTTAAACAATATTTAGAGGATCAAAAAACACTTCGTTTACCTACCAACTAGAACATATGGATTCAAAACAAGATAAAATAGATAAACTCAATGAGCGCATTGCGCTTTCCAAATTAGGAGGCGGACAAAATCGTATTGATAAGCAACATGCCAACAAAAAACTCACAGCAAGAGAACGTGTTGATTACCTATTAGACGAAGGTTCTTTTGAAGAAATTGGAGCCTTAGTTACACACAGAACCACTGATTTTGGTATGGAAGACCAAATAATCTATGGAGATGGCGTAGTAACAGGATATGGTACTATTGATGGCAGGTTGGTATATGTATATGCACAAGATTTTACGGTTTTTGGAGGTTCTCTTTCTGAAACACATGCCGAAAAGATTTGCAAGGTTATGGATATGGCTGTAAAAGTAGGCGCACCAATTATTGGGCTTAATGATTCTGGTGGAGCACGTATTCAAGAAGGTGTGCGCTCACTTGGTGGGTATGCTGATATATTTTTTAGAAACGTACAGGCTTCTGGTGTAGTGCCTCAAATTTCAGCAGTTATGGGGCCTTGTGCAGGAGGTGCGGTATATTCTCCAGCTATGACAGACTTTATAATTATGGTTGAACAAACAAGTTACATGTTTGTAACTGGCCCTAATGTTGTAAAAACCGTTACCAATGAAGAGGTAACTAGCGAAGAGCTGGGTGGTGCGCAAACTCATGCCTCAAAATCTGGTGTGGCACATAAAACATCTATGAATGATGTGGAGTGTTTAGAAGATATAAAAAAACTGATACAGTACTTACCTCAGAACAATACAGAAACACCAAAACTATTGGATTATAGTATTAAAGATGAAGTAAGAGATGTTTTATCTGATATAGTTCCTAATAACCCTAACAAACCTTATGATATGCATGAGGTGATTTCTGGCATTATTGATATGGATTCCTTCTATGAAATTCATAAAGATTATGCCGAAAACATCATAGTAGGTTTTGCGCGATTGGGAGGTAGAAGTATTGGTATTGTTGCCAATCAACCTATGGCATTTGCAGGTGTTTTGGGTGTTAATAGTTCTAAAAAAGCAGCACGCTTTGTGCGTTTTTGCGATTGTTTTAATATTCCGCTTTTAGTACTTGTTGATGTTCCAGGTTTTTTACCAGGAACAGATCAAGAATGGAACGGTATTATTGTGCATGGCGCTAAACTATTATATGCACTAAGTGAAGCTACAGTACCTAGAATAACCGTAATTACAAGAAAAGCTTATGGTGGCGCCTATGATGTAATGAATTCTAAACACATTGGTGCTGACTTTAATTTTGCATGGCCAGGAGCAGAAATAGCAGTAATGGGCGCTAAAGGAGCGAGTGAAATTATTTTTAGAAGAGAAATAGCATCCGCTGAAAATCCTGAAGAAAAGCTGGCGGAAAAAGAAGAAGAATATGCTGCAAAATTTGCAAATCCTTATCGCGCGGCTAAACGTGGTTTTATTGATGAAGTTATTCTTCCAAAAAATACACGTAGAAAACTTTTAAAAGCATTTGCAAGTTTAGAAAACAAAGATGTGAGTCGCCCGAAAAGAAAACATGGAAATATTCCGCTTTAAAATAAAAAAGGAGCCTAAACTTAGACTCCTTTTTCAACTTTCTGACCAAACTTTTTCAAATAAGAATAGTCTAAATAATTAATTGTAATAGTCTTCCTAATTCTAATTAAAATAATTAATAGCCAACCAACCCTCGGTATTAATGTATTATAATTTCCCTAATAGAAAACTTTAACTATTACACACAATTAATTAAATTGATAATAGCATAAGACAAATATCATAAAATACCCAAATAACACATAATTATTAACTACGCATTAGGTACTCAACCATTAAAATGTTCTAGTTTGAAAGGATTGTATGATGTAAAGTATCACCAAAAGTAATTTGTAAATGCTCAGAAAGCGTGATCTCACTTTTGTTGAAATCTATTTTTTTTGATATTCTATAGCGTTTACTCTCAACCGAACGTACTGAGGTATTTAAAAATACACCTATTTCCTTATTAGTAAAACCAACAAGGATATAATAGCAAATGATAATTTCAGATTTGCTTAATTGTGGATATAACTGTTCAATTTTCTTAAAAAAATCAATATTCAAGTCATTAATCAACTCTAAATGACTTTCTCCTTTATCTAAAATTGTAGAAGAATTAATGTGCAGGCTAGTATATAGTTCTTTTATCCTAGACCTTTGATGTTCTAAACATTTTACCGAAGCAATATCTTTTACTTCTTTCTTCAAGTTTTTAATATAGGCTTCTAAACCATGAACTTTAACTGCAAGCTGCTCGTTATTGGACTTCAAATATGACAAATTCTGCGCTTTACCCTCTACACTTTTAATCTTAGCCCTATGCCTTTTGTAAAAGAAAAAATATACTAAACTTAATAATGCACTGAACCCAAATAATCCAAATACTACTTTTTGTGTTGTTGCCTTTTCTTTTTTCTGATCATTTAATGCAGATTCTGCCTCTAGTAAATTACTATTAATATCAACACTTGCTTCAAGGTTTTCAATAAACAAATCATTTTGAAACCATACCAAAGAATCAATATAGGTTTTAGATGTTTCTATATCATCATGCTCTTTATATGAACTTGCTGATAATTGATAATAATCCTTAAGTGCGTCACCAGACATATACTTAGTGAATTTGGAAGCATGTTTAAGATAATGGAGTACGGAATCATTCTGCTTACTTTTGTTATGAAATTCAGCAAGATATAAATCAATTGAAGCAATAAATGACTTACGGTTATAATGTACAATCGTATTATTTTCACTTAATCTTTCTAGCTCTTTAAAATACTTATGACCCTTATTTAATTCATTAAGTTGAATATAATTTGATGCCAACATATAGTTGGCAAACATGTAATAATACGCGTCTTCATTTTTAATACTATCATAATACTCTAACTTCTTTAATAAGATAGAATTACTCTCTCTGTGTTTTTGATCTAAAAGTTTAAAATACGCTTGCATTTGCTCAATCTGCAAAATTGCGTATTTATCATCTTCACATTTTTCTAAAAAAGTTTTTGCTTGGTCCAAATACTTTGTCTCAATTGTGTCATCAGATATTAAATATTTATCGGTATATATATCAAGACTAGCTTGTCCTGCAACACAATAATTCTCTTCTTTTATGGCATATTTAAGTGCAAGTATATTCGCTTGATGAAATTTTGAATACTGGCTAAAATCATCATAAATAAGTGCCTTAATTGCATAATACTCAGACACCCTGCCTTTAATAGATTTAGTTATGGGAAGAGAAATACTATCTAAAAACTTCAATGTTTTTTTTGAATCAATATCTATAAGGATATTTGCTGAATCTAAAAACCTATAGTTTTCATTTTGATTTTGCCCATTAGAGCATAACGGAAAGACAAGTATAAATACAAGTACCCCAACTATTTTGAGAGAGAAGTTATTATTAGTTAGTGCCAAATCTAAAGGCTATTGTTAATTAGCTAGTTACACAAAAGTATAAAAATTAAAGCAAATTCAAATTAGGAAAACTGGAATGAATTTGGGTTATAACCCAAATAGAATAGAAAACTCAATATTTGTTGTATTATGTCCGCTATTAGGAGCTTTCATTTCAAAATTTGAAGTATGTCTCACCGAGTATCTAAAATCTAGTCTTATATTACCAATATCATAAAACAATCCTAATCCAAAAACATCAGAAAATGCAAAACCTCTCGCCAAACGTTCAGTAGATTTGTCTGCTAACATTGGGCCTACGCTTCCAACCGCATAACCACTGAAGTTCTTATAAAGCTTGTACCTCGCAATTAAACCTAAGTTCAAAACATATTCCTTAATAATGCGCTTTTGTGTATATAAATCCCTCTTTTCCAAATAATCACGTCCATCGGTAGGTTTAATAAACCATTTATTCAATAATTGATGTTCAACAATATTATAGCTAGGTTCTGCAATAAATTCAACAGACCATTTTTTCTCTTCTCTAAATGTATAATTAAAGCATGCTTTATAAAATGTTATGTTATGGCCGTAGTTTTTTGAATTAAATGGAAATCTATTTTGTGATCCTACACCATATGAAAACCCCACTTTAATTCTTTCTTTATCTATCTGTGTATATCCCAAAGTATGATAAAAAAACACTATTGCTAAAACATATTTGATGTTTGATATTACCATAAACATTGAGATATTTAATTGCAATAATATGATAATTTCAAAAATGAAACTATGAATAGAATGAATTACGAATCATCAAGTTTGATAATAATATCATTGTGTTATAAAATGCTTAACTACCTTAAAGAATTATAAAAACACATACTTTTGCCGAATGCAAAAAGAAAATCATTTTAAGTTTGAATTTATAGCGTTAATGGCATCATTAATGTCGATTGTTGCTTTGTCTATTGATGCTTTATTACCTGCTCTTCCAGAAATTGGAGGTCATCTTGGGGTAGTAAACACAAACGACAACCAGTTACTCATTACGATGATATTTTTAGGGTTAGGTTTTGGGCAACTTATTTTTGGCCCCTTATCTGATAGCTTCGGCAGAAAGCCAATTGTTTACATAGGTTTTGTGTTATTTATTGTTGCAAGTATAATTTGTGTTTCAACAAAGAGTTTTGAAATAATGATTATTGGCCGTGTATTGCAAGGAGTTGGACTTTCATCACCAAGGAGCATTGCTTTATCAATGATTAGAGATTTATTTAGTGGCGATTATATGGCAAAAGTCATGTCTATAATTGTAATGTTTTTTATTCTCGTTCCAGTAGTTGCTCCAGCATTAGGACAGTGGATAATTCAAATCTTTAACTGGCAATCTGTGTTTTATTTCAATTTAATTTTTGGTATAGGTATTATGATTTGGTTTTGGAGAAGACAACCTGAGACTTTACCAAAAGAAAAAAGAATAAAATTCTCTTCTCATCTTTTTATTGATGGAGTCAAAGAGTTTTTAAAATACAAAGAAGCTGTCGCCTTTACATTTGTTTCAGGATTTATCACAGGTTCATTTATGGTATACCTGAGTACATCGCAACAAATTTTTCAAGAGCAATATGATTTAGCTGAATTATTCCCATACATTTTTGCAAGTTTAGCCATATCGGTTGGTTTAGCCACGTATCTAAATAGCAGATTTGTTGAGAAATTTGGCATGTGGCAAATGGCATATGCTGCAGCTATTGCCTATTCTGTTGTATCTATTTTATATGTTATTTTATTTCACTCAGGAAACAACCCAAGTATTTCTGTGCTGTTAAGTTTTTTTGCTTTACAATTCTTCGCTGTGGGGTTTTTGTTTGGTAATCTTCGTGCTATAGCTATGCAACCACTAGGGCATATTGCTGGAATTGGTGCTGCAATAAATGGCTTTGTAAGTACTGTTTTAGCTGTACCTATTGCAAATTATATTGGGAGTTTTGTTTCTACTTCGGTACTACCTCTGTTTATTGGCTTTTCAGTCTTTGGAGTACTATCAGTATTTGTATTTCTAATAATGAGAAAAAGAAGAGAGACAGTTACAGCTTAATCTATAAGTAACGCTCTTTTATAACATCTATATGCCATAAATAATGTCCTAAATTTATAAAAGCTATTGCTCGTGCTGAGATTGAAAAACCACTAGCTTCTCCAATAAATTTTAAGTCTTTTGGTTTTAACGTTTTTAATAACACGATAAAACTATCTCTAATAGTCGTGAATTCTTCAAGTAATAATTGTATAGATTTTGAATTTGCATCAGAAGTCATCATAAAATCATCTTGATCAAATCCTGCCAATGGTGTGGCATCTCTTCTAGCAATACGAAAACATCGGTACATAAACACGCGCTCTGTATCAATTAAATGCTGAAAAACTTCTTTTACCGCCCATTTTCCTTCAGCATAAGCGAAATTATATTTTTCATCAGGTAAAGATGAAAAGAAATCAACAACTTCCTGTTTACCTTTTTGGAAACCATCAAGTAAGCTTAATTCATCAGAAAGTTTATTCAAATAAACTCCATAATAGGTATTATATTCTTGGGGTGTTATTTCATTTTTATACATAAACTGAAGTTTAAGTTTCATCAAAGTAAAACAAAAATAATGACTGATTAAAATTAGATGATTTTGTTTTTAATCTTCCTGTATAATTTTATACTTTCACCACATCTTTAATAAAATAAAACTCAAAATGAAAGTAATAGGTATTGGCAAAAATTATGTTAATGATTTATCAGAAATCGCAACATTAAAAACTGGACATCAACTCATTTTTACAAAACCCGATAGTTCTTTAGTTACAGGAAATAAAGATGTACCATATCCTGTTATCACAAATGAGATTGTATATGAAGTTGAACTTGTTGCTAAAATTGGAAAAACGTGCAAAGATATCTCTGAAGCCGAAGCTGCTTCTTACATAAGTGAAATAGCAGTTGGTATTGACTATACAGCAACAGATGTTTTAAAAGCTAATAGAGAACTTAAATGGCCATGGGCTTTAGCCAAAGGATTTGATGGTGCGTCACCTATCTCAAACTTTAAACCTATCTCTGAATTTTCTAATTTGAATGATATCAACTTCGATTTAAAAATAAATGGAGAGCAAAAACAAATAGGAAATACATCTATGATGATTTATAATTTCGCTGAAATTATTTCTTATGTTTCTAAGTTTATGACCTTAGAACCTGGCGATTTATTCTTTACGGGCACCCCAGCTGCTGGAACAGGTCTAATTCATAGAGGTGATCATTTACAAGCTTCGATTGAAGGGGAATTGCTTTTAGATTTTAAAATGATTTAGAATCGATACTTGAACAAAAAAAAAGCCCAAACGATGTGTTTGGGCTTTTAAGTTTTAACACTAAAGATTTATTGTAGTTCCCAAGTTCTTACCCAATCATAATAGGTAGTTCTATCTGCCTCAGACCCCGTCATTCCTCCGTCAGAAGGTACAGGATTCCAATCATAGGTTTCAACAACCATTCTCAACTCCATTGGTAAATCAAAATTAGCTTTAGGGGTTATAGTATACACTTTTTTACCATCTAAATAAACCTCCACTTCAGTAGCACTTTTCCACCAGCATCCATAAACATGGTAATCGTCGTAAACTTTTGATCCCAGTGGCGCATCATTTCCTTCTGAGCCTGTTGGTGTTTCATCACAACTAGTTTGTCTACTATGAGTGTTTGAATGTATTGATGCATCAAAACTCTGAGCCCAATTAGCTGTTGTATTAATATATCCTACGCATTCTT
Organism: Flavobacteriaceae bacterium; assembly: GCA_043557195.1. Classification (GTDB taxonomy): domain Bacteria; phylum Bacteroidota; class Bacteroidia; order Flavobacteriales; family Flavobacteriaceae; genus Jejuia. The sequence goes on from CP121314.1 coordinate 265,559, forward strand.
GAATATCAAGCTCGGTAACTCTAACATCGCATCCCGTTCCAGCACTTCTTCTATTAATAAGCCAAAATGTGGAGGACATAAATGTTTTATTTGCTTTCATTTTACATTCAATATAAGTTCCTACTGTAGCGCTGTTTTTCGAATAAATATTAGAACCAGCATGCGTAAATGTATTCCCGTTTACAGTTTCTGGAGCATCTAGTTTATAAGCTGTAAGTTTTAATGTACCATCAGATTGCGTTACTGTATTCTCTTTAAATATTCCTGGTGGACGACCAACCCAACGGTTTGAATCGGTATTTTGCCATTTAGAATTATCAAAAGTATCACCGCTAAATTCATCAGATAAGTTCTCAATTTTATCCCATGTTTTTCCGTCTGGAGTTGGATTTTCATTAACAAAAAACGGCATTGATTCTGAAGGTGCATCTTGAACAATCGTAATATCAAAACTACATGTGGCTTTATTACCAGCCGCATCTTTAACCTCAAAAGTATTTGTTGTTGTTCCAATAGGAAAACTTGAGCCCGAAGGCAATCCTGCAGTTTGTGTCGTTGTTACTCCAGGAAGGTTATCTGTTCCGACTGGGGCAGTATAATTAACCACTTTCTCAGTAGTAAAAGTATCAATTGTCTCAGCTATATTTGCAGGACAAGATATTTCTGGATTTATGGTATCAGGGGTTTCTTTTGGTACTTCTTCTCCATCAGAACTATCATTACTACATCCTATAGAAATTAGAAGTAATACTAAAAGGTTTAACAATGTCAAATACTTGATAAATAAATAATGTCTTCGTGTCATAGCTTAATAATTTATCACAAAAGTATTGGATTATTTAAGCCTTTTGAAGTACAAATGTTTCCTATTTAGAAAACAGATGGTTAATCTTATTCTTTTATAACACATTATCCATGATATCCTGAACTACTTCAGGATTCAAAAGTGTACTAGTATCACCTAAATTGCTCGTATCATTACTAGCAATTTTACGCAAAATACGTCTCATAATTTTCCCTGAACGTGTTTTAGGCAAGCCTTTAGTAAATTGAATTTTATCTAATTTAGCAATAGGACCAACATGCTCCGTAATAATTTGATTGATCTCTTTACGCAAATTATCGTGAACACGTCCTTCTCCGACATCTTTTAAAATGACATATCCGTAAAGTGCATTACCCTTAATATCATGAGGGAAACCAACAATAGCACTTTCAGCCACTGCAGGATGTTCATTTATAGCATCCTCAATTGGTGCCGTTCCTAAATTATGACCTGAAACAATAATCACATCATCTACTCTACCCGTAATACGATAATAACCAACCTCATCGCGAAGAGCACCATCACCCGTAAAATATTTATTTTCAAAAGCTGAAAAATAAGTATCCTTGTAGCGCTGATGATTGCCCCAAATAGTTCTCGCCATACTTGGCCAAGGGAATTTAATACATAAGCGACCACTCACTTGATTTTCATTTAGTTCCTTTCCTGTTTCGTCCATCAAAGCTGGTTGAATTCCAGGAAATGGTAATGTTGCATAAGTTGGTTTTGTTGGAGTTGCAAAAGGTATGGGGGTAATCATAATACCACCTGTTTCAGTTTGCCACCATGTGTCCACAATTGGACTTTGTTTTTTACCAATATTATCATTGTACCAATGCCAAGCTTCCTCGTTAATAGGTTCGCCAACCGACCCCAAAACTTTTAAAGAAGATAAATCGTATTTCTCTACTAATTCTAACCCTTCTTTGGCTAAAGCCCTTATGGCCGTTGGCGCGGTGTAGAACTGATTCACTTTATGCTTATCTACAATATCCCAAAAACGCCCGAAATCTGGATAACTTGGCACACCTTCAAACATAACTGTGGTTGCGCCATTAGCTAACGGACCGTAAACAATGTAACTATGCCCAGTAATCCAGCCAATGTCTGCAGTACACCAATACACGTCTCCTTCTTTATATTGAAATACATTTTTAAAGGTATATGCTGTATAAATCATGTAACCGGCAGTAGTGTGCACCATTCCTTTTGGCATCCCCGTTGAACCTGATGTGTACAAAATAAATAAAGGGTCTTCGGCATCCATAACTTCTGGAACGCAATCCTTGTATGCTTCATCCAATAAAGGTGCAATCCATTCATCACGGCCTTCTTTCATATTAATTTCAGAATTAATACGTTTTACCACTAAAACAGATGCTACACATGGACACTCCTCTAAGGCGTCATCCACGATACCTTTCAAATCAATAGTTTTGGCACCACGGTAAGAACCATCACTAGTAATTACCATTTTACAATCGCTATCATTAATTCTTGTAGCCAAGGCAGTTGCGGAAAAGCCTGCAAACACCACCGAATGTACCGCACCAATTCTTGCACAGGCTAATGTGGCAACTGCCAACTCAGGAATCATAGGTAAATAAATACAAACACGATCGCCTTTACCAATACCTTTATCTTTCAACACATTAGCAAACTGGCATACACGTTCATGCAATTGTCTATAGGTTATATGTTCCGCCGCCTCATTTGGGTCGTTTGGCTCAAATAAAATCGCTGTTTTATTCGCATTCGTTGTTAAATGGCGATCTATACAATTTACCGTGATATTCAATTTTGCACCCTCAAACCACTTCACTTCTGGGGTAGTAAAATCCCAGCTCAATACATTATCCCACTTCTTATACCACAAAAAATGTTCTTCGGCCACTTCCTCCCAAAAATTCTCTGGCTCCCGCACCGATTTTCTGTAAACTTGATAGTATTCTTCTAAGTGTTTTATATGGTAATTACTCATTGGTTTTTCAGTTTATATTGGCGTAGTATTAAGTTTCAAACTTTAAAAATAACAAAATATAGTGGGTTTTTTAGTGTTTTAAGCAGACAAGATATAAGTTTCTCAAAGCACTTATTTAGACGGGTAAGTGCGCTAGGGATTGCAGAGGAAAGCCCAAAGCCCGACGAAGGAGGTGCGAGGACTTGGAACGTAAAGCCCGCCCGCAGGGAGCGCCCAAAAAAAACTAATGTGTAGCCTCACCCGCCCCGCTTGGTATTCTAATATTTTCAACAATCTCTTGAACATCTTCTGGTGGTGCTGGTGTAAACTTCATAATCACTATAGACACAATAAAATTTAATAGCATAGCTATAGTTCCAAAACCTTCAGGCGAAATACCAAACCACCATTCGCTTTTATCAGGAAGGGTTTCATCAAACCATCCTAACTTGTATTTTATCATATAAAGTAACATGGCAGTAATACCAACAACCATTCCTGCAATGGCGCCTTCTTTATTCATGCGTTTATAAAAAATTCCTAAAATAATAGCAGGGAAAAATGATGCAGCCGCCAGACCAAAAGCTAAGGCCACAACGGCAGCCACAAATCCAGGTGGATTGATGCCAAAATAGCCCGCAATACAAACTGCACCAACCGCAGACAATCGTGCAGCTACTAATTCTCCTTTTTCAGAAATGGAAGGCTTTATAATTTTCTTTATCAAATCGTGAGACACAGAAGATGAAATTACTAGTAGCAATCCAGCTGCGGTTGATAAGGCTGCAGCTAATCCACCAGCAGCAACTAAAGCTATTACCCAATCTGGTAATCGTGCAATTTCTGGATTTGCCAACACCATAATATCTCTATCTACATAAAGTTCGTTTGTTGTACTCAAATTAGGGCGTTCAAAATCAAATTTACCATCTTCGTCTTTTAAATAGGCATCCCCTTTTACATATTGAATAGTGCCATCTCCATTTTTATCTGTAAAACTTATCAGTTTTGTTTCCTCCCACTTACTAAACCACTCCGGAACATCTTCGTAAGGGGTATTGGAAACAGTTTCAATTAAATTAGTTCTAGCAAAAGCAGCAACAGCAGGAGCTGTTGTATATAAAATAACAATAAGTAATAATGCAATTCCAGCCGATTTACGCGCATCTTTTACACGTTTCACTGTAAAAAACCGAACGATAACGTGTGGTAACCCAGCTGTTCCAACCATTAAAGCGAGTGTTATTGCAAAAATATCTATGGTAGACTTTGAGCCTTCGGTATATTGGTCAAAACCTAATTCGGTACTTAACCCGTCTAATTTATCTAGTAAATATGTTCCAGATCCATCTGACAAGGTATCTCCAAAACCTAGTTGTGGTATCGGGTTTCCTGTCATCTGTATCGAAATAAAAATTGCAGGTACCATAAACGCAAAAATCAGCACACAATATTGTGCCACTTGTGTATAAGTTATACCCTTCATGCCACCAAGAACTGCATAAAACAAAACGATAAGCATTCCAATAATAACACCCGTATTAATATCTACTTCTAAAAATCTAGAAAACACAATACCAACACCTCGCATTTGTCCCGCCACATAGGTAAAAGACACAAGTAATGCACACAATACAGCGACAAACCTTGCAACTTCCCTGCCATAGAAATAAAAGAGGCTGCACTCATCCAGTCAGCTGCAGTAGCCATACCATTTGCTAGTGGTGAAACACCCCCGCCTGCAACATAAAACTCTTTTGTAGACCCTGCCCTAGACCAAATAGCAATACCTATATAAATAGCAAATGTAACTCCTACTAAAATATAGGTCCAATTTTGAACGCCTATGCCCTCTTCTATCAATAAATTATGAATCATACCCGTATTTTTTATCGAGTCTATTCATAATTCTTACATAAACAAAAATGAGGATAACGAAAACGTACATAGCGCCTTGTTGCGCAAACCAAAAGCCAAGTTTAAATCCTCCAATTTTTACAGAATTAAGAGTATCTTTAAATAATATTCCAGCTCCAAAAGACACTAGAAACCAAATAAGTAATAGAAGAAGTACATACTTAATATTTTCTTTCCAATATGCGGTGGCATTTTTTTGTTTAGACATTTTTTGGCGTTTAGTTAAGGGTTTAATATAACATCATTTTTCAATATATTTGGAATTAGCAACTTCTAAAAGCACAAAATGGCTTACGATGAATATCTTGCAGATCGCATTAGGCAACAATTAAAAGAAAAGAAAACGCATTTTTCAGAATTAAAAATGATGGGTGGTTTATGTTTTAAAGTGGATAATAAAATGCTTTGTGGTATTCATATTGATAAAAAGTATGGAGACAATTTGCTCATGGCGCGGATAGGTTTGGAGACGTATGAAAATGAGCTACAAAAACAAGAATGCTTGCCTATGGATTTTACAGGTCGCCCGATGAAAGGCTATATTTTTGTGACTCCTGATGGATTTGATACCTATGACGATTTAAGTTATTGGATTGATTTATGTTTGGCTTTTAATCCTCTGGCAAAGGCTAGTAAATCAAGAAAAAAATAAAATTTATTTTAATACCTATTTAGATAACTTGATTTTTATCAGGTTTTAAAATTAAACATTTCTATATTTTTAAGTATTCAAAATTTATAATTATGAGTACGCGTTTTCTGATTGTTTCAATGTCATTATTTTTTTTATGCTTTGAATTAACATATTCCCAAAACTTATCCGGTACTGAAATCAAAAAAATTAAAACTGAAGTTTTTAAAGCTTTTAATAAGAGCATAGAAGCTGGAGAAAAACTTGACATTAAAGGTATAGAAAGTAATATTGATGATTCACTAAGAACTGGTTTTATTGATAATGGCACCTATTTTAAAACATTTAGCGACTTAATGACTGTTTTCAAACAAAATATCAAAGGTTTAGAATCACAAGAATTAGAAATAACCAATAAAAAAGTGACTGTGCTTTCTGAAAACAAAGCCCTTTTAACAACTTCTGGAAAATACAAAGCTAAAATTTTAGATGGACGAATTTTAAATGGTGAATTTGCTTGGACTTTTATCTATTCTAAAACAGACGATGTTTGGAAAGTTATCCATTCTCATATGTCTAACAAGTAATGATAAAAACTTATCAATAAATCCTAAAACCTTACAATTGTCAGGTTTTAGGTTTTTTTTTGAGGCTAACTTTGCGATATACTAAAACAAAAATCAAAAAAGAACATGAAAGCAAAAACAAGCTTCATCTTTTTAGTATCATTATTACTACTTACATCTTGTATTCAATACGATAAAGACAAGCATAAAGCAGATTACAGAAAGCATTTACACTGGGGGTATTCTGGAGAAACCTCTCCCGAGCATTGGATAGAAATCGAAAAGAATTCTGATTGCGGAGGCAAATATCAATCGCCTATTAATATTATTCACCGTAGGGCAGATTCCGTAAAACTTCAAGGGGATTTAAAAATTCAATACACCCCCACTACGCTTTTGAAAGCAGTAGAGAATAATGGCCATTCTATACAATTTGATTTTGAAGAAGGTGATTCCATTAATTACAAAAACGAAACCTATTATTTAAAACAAATTCATTTTCATGAACCTTCTGAACATAAAATAAATGGGTTAATCTATCCTCTGGAAATGCATTTGGTACATATGAATGCTTCGGGAAATATTACAGTTTTGGGGCTTCTAGGTGAAGAAGGTGAAGAGAGTCAACTTTTTGAGTTTTTTGAAAGCTTTTTACCTCTTGAAAATGGGACAATTAAAGACATTCACCAGAAAGTAGATTTATCTAGTTTACTCCTAGAAGATAAACATTATTACTCGTATACAGGATCTCTAACCACACCTCCATGTAGTGAAAATGTAAACTGGATTGTATTTAAAGAACCTATTATTCTTTCTGTAGAAGAAGTTATAAAATTGAGAGATAACATGCCTTTGAATAATTATAGGAATGAGCAACCTATAAATGATAGAACTGTAACCTATCATTACTAGATAATGACCATTTAAAGTCTTCATAATCCATATATCTCACTATTTTAGTTCTGAATTCTAATTCAGATAATAATGCCGATAAAAGATAGATGGTTAGTGTATAACCTTGTTTTCTTACTCTTGATTTATGCACAAAAAGGCACTTCACAAATCGTATTAATTGGAGAAAATCCTCCTCATAAAAACGTAAATGATGGTGATTTTTCTGCCGTTTGGGATTATTGGCGTAATGCAAGTCAATCTCCTTTTTGGATTACTAGAATTATTAAAGGTAAAGAACCGATGGGCTTGCATTACGGAACGCTTTTTAGTAGTAATGAGGAAGGAATAGCTGAGTCAAAATTACTAAATACTAACCCAGAATATCAACAACCAAAAGTTGGTGATACGTTACAATGGAGTTTTGGTGCAGATTTAGAATATCATAGTAAGGGCACCATTTCAATTAGTTTAGTTTTTGGACGTCATGAACGCATACTTGCCGAAAAAGTGAAGCTGATAGGTCAAGATAGAACCGTTGAACATTTTAAAGGCATTTATATAATTAAAAAAGAAGATGCTGCAGCCGGTTTACCCTTTATAAGAGCCACATTTTATTCTGAACAAGATGTAAAAGTGTATTTGCACAATGTAAATATTTCGGTACTTACTGATGTAAATATTGGTCCACTAGATTTAAAAGCAAACGTTGACACTAATGGAATTCATTTATCGTGGAAAGACCAGAAACAAAGTGAATTTGATGTTTTCAAAGTTTATAGATTATCAGACACTAAACAAGGTTATTCTAAAATTGCAGAAACAAAAGATACGCAGTTAGTTGATGATACTATTATCCATGGCGTAACGTACACTTATTTAGTAACACGAACAGGTGATAAGGAATCTGCGCCATCAAACATTGTTTCAATTGTAAAAAAGGATACTAATGCACCTAGCGCACCTAATGATGTTTCAACAATTAGTTTTGATACTGAAATAAAACTCTCTTGGACGCCAAATACAGAAAATGATATTTCGCATTATTCCATCCGTCGCGGTGATGCCAATGGAGAACATATGAAGGAAATAGCTAAAAACATCAAAAAAAACTCATATGAAGATCTCTTGCCCAATAAAGAAGTAAATCATTCTTATGTGGTGTATGCCCATGATTTTAGTGGAAATAAGAGTGAACCATCTAAACTGGTGAAAGCAAAAGTAAAAACAGTTTATGGTGCTTCTTTTCGTGATTTAATTTTACCGATGCCTATTTACAAAAGTTTAAGCAGTGCTATTTGGGGAGCCAAAAATGTAATTCCAAGAGATCCTGATAATGGTATTGAGCATCCTAAGTGGTCGTATTGGGGAGGTAGACCAATGAAAGGTAAAGATGAGAAATACCATATGCTTGTGGTACGTTGGCCAGAAAATGGATTAAAAGGGCATTGGGAATGGCCAAATTCAACTGTTGTCCACGCCGTTTCTGATACACCAACAGGCCCGTATATCGCTACAAATGATAAGGCTTATGATTTTACTGATGGTAAGGGGCATAATGCAGATGTTACACAGTTAAATGATGGCAGCTATTTATTGTATTCGTTGATAGATTGGGAACCAACATTATTTACTTCGAATTCCATCAACGGCCCTTGGAAAAGAGAGGGCGTAATGACTATAGAATATGATGCCAAAGCTCTTAATGACGAACGAGAATACCAAGTACAACGCAATCTTTCGGGAGTGCAACTTGACAATGGCGACATGCTTTTTGTTTCCAAATTTGGGAGAATGCTAAAAAGTACTAATGGTTTATTAGGACCTTATAAAGTATTAACTGATGTCATTCAGAAGAATGAAACCATACCAGAACGCTACCGAAAAAGCAATTATGAAGACCCTGTAATGTGGAAAGATGAAGTACAGTTTCATTGTATTATCAATGCATTTTTAGATAAACGCGCTATTTATTTACGTTCACCTGATGGTATCAATTGGACATTTGACCCGGGTATTGCTTACGACCCTTATATCACAAAATATGAAGATGGTACAAAAACACATTGGTACAAATTAGAGCGTCCACATATACTTCAAGATAAGTATGGTAGAGCCACTCACCTATCCTTAGCCGCTTTGGATGTTCCGAAGCGTGATGATTTTTCGAATGATAATCATAATTCTAAAAATATAATTGTACCATTATTGAAGCATAAACGCATAAAGCTTTTGAATAAGACCCCTATAACATCTGAGACTAAAAAAATAAAAATTTTAATATCTTCTGAAGATGATTTTGATGCACAAAAAGATATTGATTTATCTACTTTAAAATATGGAGCATCGGAAGTTGTTAATTATGGCAAAGGCTGTTCTCTTTTAAAAGCTAAAAAGAAAGGAAAAGATGTCCTACTAATTTTTCATGCTTCTGGACATGGGTTTACAAATAAAAATTTTGCAGGAAAACTTTTAGGAAAAACCAACAACGGTGAACTTATTGTTGGTTTTTCTAAGTTATAAAATGTAGCCTAAGCTCCTAGCCCCGATAGAGGCATTTGTTGGAGCTCCTCGCAGAGAGCGACTGCCGAAAGCGGGAAATAGCTTCTAAAAAAACTATTTACAGTGTTGGCTCCCAACCTTTTTCATACTTGCGTTTCCAAAGCATATCGGCTCCTTTATTGTGCAATACTCTACCAGTTTTAGCATCGACATTTAGACTTTCTTGTAAATCTTGAGCTATATTTCCTAAATGGCATAATTGCGTAGAAATAGCAGCATCAGCTATAGGAGATTTTAAGGCTTCTCCTTTAATAATTGCATTGATAAAATTCTGCATATGATTAACGGTTAAGCCATCAAACCCAACAGTATCAGATGTTTTGTTAGCTTTGGTTTCCTTCTTCTCATTCTCAAATTGTTTGTTAATCTCATTTCCTCTAAGATCAAACAACACATATTTGGCTCTATCTAAATGAATACTACCTTTTGTGCCATGAATTACTGCACCTCGTCCGCCTAATGTTTTAAAGGCATTACAGCTCCGACCATCCCAGGTTAATAATTTTCCTCCTTCAAACTCATAGTTTACCATTTGTGTATCAAACCATTCCCAATCGTCTTTATAATGTAAACGCCCACCTGTGGACACCACACGAGTTGGGTAATCTACACCTAAAGCCCAACGGCAAATATCAATTTCGTGAGTACCATTATTATGAATTTCTCCCGTACCCCAAGTTCTGAACCAATGCCAATTATACGGATGAACGTTATCACGATACGCTTCTCTTGGTGCAGGCCCTTGCCATAAATCCCAATCTAACCATTCAGGAACTGGTATTTGTTTGCCAAAACCAATCGGTTTTCTTGCATTTGCGTAAAATGCTTCAGCAGCATAAACATCTCCAATAATTCCTTCTTTAATATCTTTTACCGCAATAGCTGACGTTCTAGAAGAACGCTGTTGATTCCCCATTTGACAAACCATATCATATTTTTGCTGTACTTGTATTAACAACTCATTTTCATGAGGGTTATGACTACAAGGTTTCTCAACATAAACATGTTTTCCTGCTTGCATAGCCATAATAGCCATTGGAGCATGCCAATGCTCTGGAGTCGCCACAACTACTGCATCGACTGATTTATCTTCTAAAAGTTTTCTAAAATCACTTTCTGTTTTTGGGTTTGCATTGGCTTCTTTTGCACAAAATCCCTTGAATTTATTTAGTCTATTTGCATCTACATCGCAAATTGCAACTACTTTTCCTTGTTTTGAAGCTGCTATTGCTTTTACTAATCCATGCGCTCTTCCGCCACAACCAAAAATTGCAAAATTCACACTATCGTTCGCTCCAAGAATACTTGCATATGCACTACTAGTACTTAAAAGTGTTGCCCCAGCAGCTCCTAAAGCGGTGTTTTTTATAAATGTTCTACGTGTTGTCATTTTAATATCTTTTTGTTGTGGTTAGTTTAGTTCTTTTATTTTAATATTCTTGAAGTGCACTTCGTCTCCATGGTCTTGTAATAAAATTAAGCCTTCTTCTGCTTCACCAAAATTTGGCCAATCTCTATATTTACTATAAGCTACCAATGCTTTCCACATTTGTGTACCTCTATCATATTTAACTACAGTACATCCATTAAGTATATGCTCAACTTTGTAGCCGTTAACGATAATTCGAGCACGATTCCATCCATTCTTATAAACATATTTCTTGGTATATAAAGAAGGAATATACTCTTTAGCATTAGCCGTTATTAAATCATATAATGAACCGATGGTTCTATTCCCATTTGTTCCCTTTTTAGCGTCTGGATGCTTTTTATCATCTAAAATTTGAAATTCGCATCCTATTGCAGACCCCTTACCTTTGTTTAATTCGGTATCCACAAAATATTTAATACCACTATTTGCGCCTTCAGTAAATTTAAAATCTACGTCGAGAACGAAGTTTTTATATGGTTTAGTAGTTACAATATCTCCTCCATTCTCAGACTCAGCACCACCAGATGCATGTACCGTTAATATTCCATCATTCATACTCCAGCCTTTATCTGGAAAATCATCACGTTTCGCTCCTCGCCAACCATTAGTTGTTTTTCCGTCCCACAATAGTTCCCAACCTGCTTCCTTTTCCTCGTCGGTTAAAGCGTTTAATTGGTAACTAACTACTGGAGCAGTCGTTTCAAATTCATAATCATCCGAAATTTCAGTTAACTTTATGTTTTTCCATTTAATCGTTTTTCCTGCTCTGGATTTATCATTTCCAATACTGTGAACTTGTAGCGCTATAAAGCCAGTCTCTGCGCTTTCCTCATAAAGATTAGCACAGTTAACCCCATTTACCCAAGTTGCAATATGGTTTCCTGAAGCGATTACTTTAACCTTATTCCACTCTTGCTGTTTGTAAGCACTTCTTGCATCAGCATTATATTCTAAAGGATACCTCCACCCCTTTCTGGCTTCATCAAATAAACCACCAAACCATCCTCTAGGAGAATCATCAGCTTCAACTTGCAAACCATGTACGCGCCCATCGTTATAATCCTTATAACTATGGCTACGAATTTGCACTCCTGAATTCAAACCGCTTCCCAGGAACATTTCGTACTCCAAAATAAAATTGGTGTAGTCTTTCTTGGTTGCCAAAAATGTATTTGGTGTTCCTGTTTTTGAAGTTCCTACAATTTCATTATCTACAACTTTATATTCAGCGGTACCGTTAAGTACTTTCCAACCTTTCAGGTTTTTTCCATTAAATAAATCTACTGTTTTTTCTTGTGCATAAACCGAAGTAGCAAATACTAAAAACACAAGGAGGTAAGCAATATTATTCTTCATAATTAATTCTAATTTTTAAAATTTAGTTCGTTGTCTCTCAAATATAGTTGATATAATAAGGTTTATAAACTTTTAACCTTATTTAACGGTTGTTTTAATGGTTAAAAGTAGTCTATCACCTCAATATTAGCTTATGATTCTATTTTTTACTTAATTTACATTCGAAATACATTGAATGATATCCAAAGAAGAAAAAATAAATGTGCTTAAGTCGATTTTGGACAGTAAAACGTTCTCTAAATCTACCACAAGTAATATACTGTTGAAGTATTTAGTAGAATCTTCTATAGAAGGGAAAAACTTAAATACTACAGATATCGCTATGGAACTTTTTGGGTCTCATTATGAGCCAGAAAAAAGTGAGGCTACCGTAAGAGTAAATGTTTATCATTTAAGAAAAAAATTAAAAAAGCATTTTGAAACTGATGGGTTGAACGATGCTATTTTCATTGAAATCCATCGTGGACAATACGGTGTTACCTTCAAAAGAAAAGAGAAAAGCGGACTTACAAGCAAGAAGAAATTACAACTTGCCGTTTTGGGTTTGTTAATAGCTATTTCGGGGTTTCTAATAATTAAAAAACTAACTTACAAAGACCCCATTTGGAATTCTATATTTAAAAGTAAAAACGAAACCAAGCTATACCTCTATGATATTTTTGGATATTATGGTCCTACGCTCTTCAATAAAATGGGATGGCATAGAGATTATGAAATAAATTCTCCTGCAGAATTCTATAAGAAAATCGAAAATCATCCAGACTTGATAAAGCAGTATGCTCCAGGAAGAAATCTATATGTTAATTTTTTAAGTTCATACTCTGTAAACGATTTATCGCGTTATTTTGAAAGACATAATACATCTTTTAGTATAGATAAGTTCCATAACCTGTCTCCTTTAGATTTAAAAGAGCAGAACTCTATTTACTTAGGCCCATTACGTTATGAAAATGCCTTTGTAGATTTTTTTAATTTGAAATCTAAACGGGTAAAATTAGTATCGAAACCTAAGATTGACGAAGTATCAGAAATAGAATTTTTGAATAATGAGGGTGTATCTTATAATGACAATAGGAATATTGCTTATAAAAATTCTGAAAAGAATATTGACACCATCATCAAACTAAACTCTGACGGACATAGTTTTGAGCATGTTTTAGTTGCAAAACTTAAAGGAGATAATGATACGACTAATTTTATGTTTTTCTCCAATCATGGGTTTGGTGCAACAGCAGCTGTTGAGTATTTTACGCATACCGATTCTATTAGTAAATTTAACAAGGATTACCTCAAAAGTTCAGAAGAGTTCGTGGCGCTATTTTATGTAAGTGGAAAGGAACGCACAGGTATGAATATAAAACAGGTGTTTTTTGAAAATAATGAATAATTAGAAAATTATTATCTTAAACAGTAAACGATTAATCAATTATGAAAAACCTTGCAATAACGCTAACTGTATTTTTATTTGTATTTCATTTTTCTGCTTCTGGGCAACAGGACATTGTTATCGGCAAAATAGACAGTCTACAATCGGAAATTCTAAAGGAAAATAGAAAACTCATGATTCATGTTCCTAATAGCGGGTCGAATTCTATTTTCGCGAAGAAAAAGTATCCTGTTTTATATGTTTTGGATGGCGACGGACATTTTACATCTATTGTCGGATTAATGAAACAATTTAGTGGAAATAATCTTATTCCTGAGATGATTGTTGTAGCAATTCCAAATACAGATAGAACAAGGGATTTAACACCTTCAAAAGCTAAACCCAATCCACCAATGGTACCCGTAGGTTTAGCCGAAGCATCAGGAGGTGGGAAGAATTTTTTAGCTTTTCTAGAAAAAGAACTCGTTCCTTTTATAGACAAAACCTACCCCACAGAACCCTATAGAATGATTATTGGCCACTCTTTTGGTGGACTATTTGTAATGGATGCACTACTTGACAAGCCCGAATTGTTTAATAGTTATATTTCTATTGACCCTTCCATCTGGTGGAATAATAGCAACTTATTAAATGCTTATAAGAAGAGTAATCTAAAAGATGATAAGTATAAAAACAAGTCTCTTTATATTGGAATTGCTAATACATTAGAAAAAGATATAGATACTTTGGCTGCTAGAAAAATGAAAGGCCCAATGGTGGACCATTTTAATGCTATGTTTGAAATAAGGGATTTTATCCGATCAAAAAAACATGATGACTTTTATTTTAAATCGAAATATTACCCTAATGATTCTCACGGATCTGTACCACTAATAACTGCTTATGATGGATTACGGTTTATTTTTGACTTTTATCGCTTCGACATTAAATTTGACGATATAGTAAAAGAGAATACAGACATTGTTGCTAAAATGAAAGCACACTACAATAATGTTACAAAAGCATTAGGTTATGAAAATAAGCCAGATGAAGCTATGGTTAATGGTATGGGTTATCAACTTATGCAAATGGAAAAAATGGATATAGCTAAGCAATTTTTTAAAATGAATATTGAATACTATCCGAAAAGCTCTAATGTTTATGATTCTTATGGCGACTATTGGATGGCTGTAGAAAATAAGGCAAAAGCCATAGAAAACTTTGAGAAAGCTTTAGCTATAAAAGAAAACCCTTACTCTAGAGAAAAGTTAGATAAATTAAAACCTAATTAGGCGTTTAGGTACTCCAACACATTAGCTTCTATTCTATCTTGTATGTTTGAAACATCAGCTTTCACAAAGGTTTCTCCTGTAATGTTTTCATAAAGCTCAATGTAGCGTTCAGAAACGGTTTCAATGTATTCATCGCTCATGTAAGGTACAGTCTGTCCTTCTAAACCTTGAAAGTTATGAGAAATAAGCCATTGACGCACAAACTCTTTGCTTAATTGCTTTTGCGGTTCTCCTTTGTCTTGTCGTTCTTCGTACCCTTCAGCGTAAAAATATCTTGAAGAATCTGGAGTATGAATTTCGTCTATTAAAACGATTTGTCCTTCTTTAGTTTTTCCAAATTCATATTTGGTATCAACTAAAATCAAACCTCTTGACGCGGCAATTTCAGAACCTCGTTGAAACAGTTTGCGTGTGTAATCTTCAAGAATAACATAATCTTCTTCTGAAACGATGCCACGTTTCAAAATATCTTCTCTGGAAATATCTTCATCATGGTCGCCCATTTCCGCTTTAGTTGCTGGTGTGATAATCGGCTCTGGAAATGCGTCATTCTCTTTCATACCTTCTGGCATTGGCACACCACATAGCATACGCTTTCCTGCTTTGTATTCTCGTGCTGCATGACCACTCATATAGCCGCGAATTACCATTTCTACTTTAAAAGGGTCACATAAATGACCAACAGCAACATTAGGATCTGGTGTTGCTGTTAACCAATTTGGCACTAAGTCCTCAGTAGCTGCCATCATTTTGGTAGCTATTTGGTTTAAGATTTGTCCTTTATAAGGAATACCTTTTGGCATTACCACATCGAAGGCTGATAACCTATCGGTAGCAATCATTACCAGTTCTTTATCGTTAATGTTGTATACTTCTCTAACTTTTCCTTTGTAGATTGATTTTTGATTTGGAAAATTGAAGTTTGTGTCTATTATTGTGTTACTCATGTTATATTGTTTATGAGTTGATATGTTTATTCGTTTAAAATTGAAACCTAAGCAGGCAAATGGTTTAGCCCCGATTGATGCAGCATCCTTTTTTGAGGCACGAGAAAAAGATATAGCGGAAAGCGGGACATAGTCTCCTAAAAAAATTAATCTCTATTTTCTATGCTTTTATAGGCTTCAATAACTTTCTTAACGAGTTTATGACGGATAACATCTTTATCATCTAAGAAAATAATACCCACACCATCCACATTTTTTAAAATCAACAACGCTTCTTTTAACCCTGAAATGGTGCGACGTGGTAAATCTATCTGTCCTGGATCTCCCGTTAATAAAAACTTAGCATGTTTCCCCATACGTGTTAAAAACATCTTCATTTGCGCATGTGTGGTGTTTTGTGCCTCATCTAAAATCACAAATGCATTATCTAAAGTTCTTCCACGCATAAAGGCCAATGGTGCTATTTGTATGGTGCCTTTCTCTATATAATTTGCCAACTTTTCAGGAGCTATCATATCTCGCAATGCATCGTACAATGGTTGCATGTATGGGTCTAGCTTTTCCTGTAAATCGCCAGGTAAAAACCCAAGATTTTCACCAGCCTCTACAGCCGGACGTGTTAATATAATACGCTTTACTTCTTTATTTTTTAACGCCTGAACCGCCAAAGCTACACCTGTATAGGTTTTACCAGTTCCTGCGGGCCCTATAGCAAAAACCATGTCGTTTTTGTGCATACTCTCCACCAATCTACGCTGATTCGCCGTTTGGGCTTTTATTAACTTTCCTCCAACACCATGTACAATGGTTTCACCGCTGGCTTTTGATGTGGTGTAATCATCACTACTTTGACTTGTTAACACCCGCTCTATGGTGTTTTCATCTATCTTATTATATTTTGCAAAGTGTTTTAATAGCATAGTGATGCGTCTATCAAATTCCTCTAGCAATTCTTCATCTCCAAAGGCCTTGATTTTATTACCGCGTGCTACTATTTTTAATTTGGGAAAGTATTTTTTAAGAAGTTCAATATTAACATTTTGGGCTCCAAAAAACTCTTTTGGAGTTATTTCTTCAAGTTCAATAATAATTTCGTTCAAAAGCGTTTATTTAATATAGGTTTTGGTTAAAACATTAATCGCAATACTATTTATTAAGATAAAATGATTTATTAGTTTTGTATATGCATTTCTCTCAATTCAAAAATACATAAATTTGAATGAGTTAACCTTAAAAACATATCAACAATTTTGCCCATGGCAATCATTACATTAACAACCGATTTTGGTGAGAAAGATCACTTTACTGGCGCAACAAAAGGTGCAATTTACAGTGAGCTTCCTGATGTGAATATTGTTGATATCTCTCATAAGGTTTCCCCCTTTAACATTCCCGAGGCGGCTTACATTATTCAAAATGCTTACAGTAGTTTTCCCAAAGGCACCATACACATCATTGGTATAGATTCTGAATTAAATGAGGAAAACAAGCATATAGCCATGAAATTAGATGACCATTATTTTATTTGTGCTAATAATGGTATTATGAGTATGATTTGTTCTGAAATTGCACCTGAAAAAATAGTAGAAATTAATATTCATGACAAGATACAGACGAGTTTTCCTGTGTTAGATGTTTTTGTGAAAGTAGCCTGCCATATTGCACGTGGCGGTACACTTGAAGTGATAGGAAAACCAATTAATACCATAAAACCTATCAATAATTTAAAGCCTTTCGTTAATGAGGATAAAACCAAAATTAATGGCAGTGTTATTTACATTGATAATTATGGCAATGTAGTCACCAATGTTCGTAAGAGCTTTTTTGAAACGATTCAGAAAGGTAGAAAATTTGAAATTACAGCGAGACAATACAAGTTCAAGACCATTTATAAAAAGTATAGTGATTTTGTGAATTTTGATGTTCCGAAAGAAAAACGTCAAGATGAAGGCAAAGGGTTAGTGGTATTTAATTCTGGTGGTTTTCTAGAAATTGCTATGTACAAAAGTGATTCTAAAAAACATGGAAGTGCTGCAACACTAATGGGTTTACAGGTTTGGGACACTATAGGTATCGATTTTATCACTGTACCTGTTGTACCTCAAAACCAAGATATATTCTAAAAGAAGACATTTATGCTAGTACGAATTGTAAAAATGAGCTTCGAAGTACACCATATTGAAAAATTCCTAAGTATTTTTGAAAACAGTAAAACCAAAATTCGAGGTTTTGAAGGTTGTGAATTTTTAGAATTGTATCGAGATAAAAATAATCCAAATATATTTTTTACATACAGCTATTGGAAGTCTGAAGATGCTTTAGAAAATTACCGACATTCTGATTTATTTAAAGGTGTTTGGAGCGAAACTAAAGTGCTTTTTAATTCCAAACCTGAAGCTTGGAGTGTTGATAAATTGGAAAGTCTAAAGTAAACAGTTATGAAACATCTAAATTTTAAATAAAACTAATGCTAGCAATACTAAAAAAAGAAATAAATACATTTTTCGCATCTCCAATTGGGTATTTAGTAATTGCTATATTTCTTATTCTAAATGGGTTATTCCTTTGGGTATTTAAAGGCGAATTCAATATTCTAGATTATGGGTTTGCCGATTTGTCTGCCTTCTTTTTACTAGCACCGTGGATTTTGTTGTTTTTGATACCCGCTGTAACCATGCGCAGTTTTTCAGATGAAAAAAAACAAGGCACTTTAGAGCTATTACTTACTAAACCCATCTCTCATCTCAATATTGTTTTAGGAAAATATTTTGGCGCGTTTGTATTAATCTTGATGGCGTTGTTACCCACACTTTTATATGTATTTACTGTTTACAAGTTAGGTAAGCCTGCTGGCAATTTAGATTTAGGAAGCGTTTTTGGGTCGTACTTGGGGCTTATTTTTTTAGCTGGGGCATACACTGCTATTGGCGTTTTTTGTTCAACATTATCCAATAATCAGATTGTTGCGTTTATCATTGCGGTTTTTATCTGTTTCTTTTTTTACATTGGTTTTGAAGGCATTACAGAGTTTACCTCAAATACTATTGTAGAACAATTTGGTATGAATTACCACTATAAAAGTATAAGCCGTGGTGTAATTGACACTCGGGATATTATATACTTTTTGAGCGTTATTGTGCTGTTTATTCTGCTTACTAAACTGGGAATTAAAACTGGGAAAGTTGAGAAAAAAGATTTCGTGAAACTTGGTGGCATATTGCTAGGTTTACTAATTTTAAATATTGGCTCAAATTACGCCTACAAGCGTTTTGATGTTACCAAAGACCAACGTTATACCTTAAGCGATTCAGCAAAAGCCATTGTTAATAAAGCCAATTCGCCTTTAGTTGTGGATATATTCTTAAAAGGTGAAGACTTCCCTTCGGAATTTAGACGTCTTCAGACAGAGACACGTCAATTACTTGAAGAATTTTCAAATGAAAATGATAATATCGTTTTTGACTTTATAAATCCGTTAGAAAATGAAGGATCTCGACAACAAACCATACAAGTATTAACCCAACGTGGTTTAACGCCAATGCAATTAGAAGTTAAAGAAAATGGGAAAGCCACTCAGGAAGTTATCTTTCCATGGGCTTTAGCAAGTTATAATGAGCAAACGGTAATTATTCCTTTGGTGAAAACTAAAATTGGAGCTTCTCAACAGGAATTGGTTAGCAACTCTGTGCAACATTTAGAGTATGCCTTTGCTGATGGTTTTAAAAAATTAGTAACACCTAAATCTAAGAAAATAGCGGTTTTAAAAGGTAATGCACAGTTAGAAGACAAATACATTGCAGACTTTGCCAAAACACTAGGCGAATACTATTTTATTGCGCCTTTTACTTTAGATAGTGTGGCGAGCAATCCTCAAAAAACGCTAAAGGATTTAAGTGATTACGATTTATTAATTTCTGCAAAACCAACTGAAGCATTTACTGAAAGTGAGAAGTTTGTGTTAGACCAATACACCATGAAAGGTGGCAAAAATTTATGGTTGATTGATGCCGTAGCTATGGAAAAAGACAGTCTGTACAATGACGCTGGGAAAAATTATGCGATAAGCAGAGACTTAAACCTTACAGACTTTTTCTTTAATTACGGGGTTCGTATCAATCCTGTGATGGTTGCTACCCCTTACTCTGCGCCTATTACATTGGCAATGGGAGATGGCAGCGATTCACAATTTCAACATTTAAACTGGCCATATTCGCCACTGGCATCTTCAGAAGAAAAACACCCTATTACCAACAACTTAAATTTGGTGCGTTTTGATTTCTCAAACCCTATTGACACACTTAAAAACGATATAGATAAAACTATTCTTTTAGAAACTGCCCCAATGTCTCGTTTAGAAGGCACACCACGAGAAGTAAGTCTAGATTTGGTAACCAAACCAACAGACCCCAAGACGTTTAAGAATGAGAAACAAACACTTGCGGTTTTATTGGAAGGTGAATTTACATCGGCTTTTGCAAACCGCATTAAGCCTTTTGATATTGCAGACACTAAAGAAAAAGGCACTAATACTAAAATGATTGTAATTGCTGATGGCGATGTGGTGAAAAACGATGTGGTTCGTAGCCGCCCGCAAGAATTAGGTTTTGATAGGTGGACTGGTAAATTATACGGTAACAAGGAATTTTTGCTAAATGCCGTGAATTATTTATTGGACGATAACGGACTTATAAACATTCGTACCAAAGAAATAGATGTTGCCTTCTTAAATCAAAAGAAAATTGTCGAAGAAAAAACGCTTTGGCAACTCCTAAACATTGGATTACCAATAGCTTTACTAGCTGTTTTTGGTTTTGGCTTTAACTACTTCAGAAAGAAAAAATACGCCGCATAACTGTTGATAAGTTTGTTTCGATAAAACGCTGGTTTGGAATATATTTGTAGGTAACGATTTTCTAAATTTTAACGACATTAGATAAATGAAATTTATAGTATCAAGTACTTATCTTTTAAAGCAATTACAAGTTTTAGGTGGTGTTATCAACAGTTCTAACACCTTACCTATTTTAGATAACTTTCTGTTTGAATTAGACCATACCAAGCTTACGGTTTCTGCGAGCGATTTGGAGACTACAATGTCTTCTACGCTTGATGTAGAAAGTGATAGCGAAGGTAGCGTTGCTATTCCTGCACGTTTGCTACTCGATACATTAAAAACGTTTCCTGAGCAACCTTTAACGTTTGTTGTTGAGGATAATAATACGGTTGAAATTAGCTCTAACCACGGTAAATATGCTTTAGCATATGCAAGTGGTGAAGAATTCCCAAAAGCGGTAGCTCTAGAAGACCCAAGTAAAACGGTTATTTTGGGTGATATTTTAGCAACAGCTATTAGTAAAACCATTTTTGCTGCTGGAAATGACGATTTACGACCTGTAATGAGTGGTGTGTTTTTTCAGTTTTCTACAGATGGTTTAACCTTTGTGGCTACTGATGCTCACAAATTGGTAAAGTATACTAGAGAAGACGTTAACGCAAGTCAAGTAGCGGAATTTATCATGCCTAAAAAACCTTTAAATTTATTGAAAGGTATTTTGGCTGGTAGTGAAGATGAAGTAACAATTGAGTACAACGATTCTAATGCGAAATTTACGTTTGATAATTCTGAATTGATTTGCCGTTTGATAGATGGGAAATACCCAAATTACGAAGCGGTAATCCCTAAGGAGAACCCAAATAAATTATCGATTGACAGAACCCAGTTTTTAAACTCTGTGCGTCGTGTTAGCATTTTCTCTAACAAAACCACACACCAAATACGTTTAAAAATTGCTGGAGCAGAATTAAATATTTCTGCGGAAGATGTAGATTATAGTAACAAAGCTGAAGAGCGTTTAACCTGTGATTATCAAGGTGATGATATGCAAATTGGGTTTAACTCTCGTTTTTTAACTGAGATGTTGAACAACTTAAGCTCTAGCGATGTGCAGTTAGAAATGAGTATGCCAAATCGTGCAGGTATTTTAACACCTGTTGATGGTTTAGATGAAGGCGAGCAAATTACAATGCTTGTAATGCCTGTGATGTTGAATAGTTAACAAATTCTCACGAAAGTGGGAATCTCAATATATTGAAGAAGCAGTAATCTTAATTTAGGTTGCTGCTTTTTTATTTGTAAGTATAGAAAAGAGGTTTTTGTAAGAAAAAAAATATAACTTTGTTTAACGAAGGATATAAATTATTACAAAAGTTTATATTCATAAAAACATTATAAACAATTTTGAAACTAAATGGAGAAAATACTCAAAGAACCTATTGAAAATTATCTAATACAAAAATCAAAAGGTTTTGGTGGTAATGAACTGGCAGCAAAATTTAGACACGATTTCCCCGATGAATTGGAAAAAGTCCTTACAGACAAAACGAGATATATTACTGAAGGTTCCCCTGGAAAAGGTCAATGGACTGATTGTCCTTGGATAGCAATCTTAGACACTTTGATTACTGACACACCTCAGAAAGGATATTATCCAGTTTTTATTTTTAAATCTGACATGACTGGAGTATATCTATCATTAAATCAAGGAGTAACTGATGTCATTGAAAATTACAAAAAAGAGGCAAAGGAAGTCTTAAAACTTCGAGCAGAGGATTTCCGAGCAAAGCTTGAGTATGATAAAACCGAATTCTTGACTGAAATTGATTTAAAGTCCAAAACAACAAATGCTAGACATTATCAAGCAGGAAACATAATTTCCAAATACTATTCTAGTGAAAATTTACCTAGTTCTGCTGAATTAAGAGCTGACGTAATTCAATTCTTAAAATTCTATGAGAATCTAGCTTATTCTGATGGTTCTTTCATTGATGATTTTAATAATAGTGATTTTGAATCAAAGCAATTAAGATTACATTGGAGAATTGAAAGAAGAACTTCTCTTTCTAAAAAAGTAAAAAAACGAAAAGGATATAAATGCGAAGCTTGCGAAATGAAATTTACCGAAAAATATGGTGAAATTGGAAAAAAATTTATTGAAGCACATCATCTAAAACCAATATCTGAACTTGGAATTGGAAAGTTCAAGGTTGATCTCGAAAATGATTTTGCAGTTTTATGTAGCAATTGTCATAGTATGATTCATAAATTAGATGACCCTAGTAACCTTGCTGAATTAAAACGAATAATAAAAAACTGCATATAAAAACATCCATTATAAATTGCTCAGTTCAGCTCCACTATCAATTTCCTTGAGAAACAGCTCTCGCTCATGAATGTTTACTAAGTTAGGTGCTTAAAAACATAACTTTACATATGCTAATAGTTAAACAAACCTCCAAAAACAAAATAACTTTCAGACTTAAAACGTGCATCAGCAAACACACCCGCGTTAGGGATTGAAGCATTTGTTGAAGCTCCCCGACGCAGGAGGGAGCGACTGCTGAAAGCCCGACCCGACCTTAGGCGGGTAACGCCCAACTTCTTTATATAATTACAAACTTAAAATCCCACTACATAGCGGAATTAGTTCAACTTACAATTTTAAGTTCCTCTTTCAGACTTCTTAAAATTGAGTTTCACTAAAAAACGCTCACCGTTGAAGTGAGCGTTCAATTTATCTCATACTTCTAATAAGGTTACCCTTAAAAGATTCCTGTTTTCACAGGAATTCACTAACTAATAAAATTAAGAGATAAAGGGTATTTTGGTGTTTCGCCATTGTTTGCTCTTATAGCATTGATAATTGGGAATATTATAGAGATAACTCCCAATACTATTAAGCCCATTAAGCCTAAACCGAATAATAAAATTAATGGGATACATAGTAAGCAATACACGATTAAACTTAACTGGAAGTTGATGATGTTTTTACCATGCTCGTCCATTTTATATACTTTTTCTTTTTGCGATGCCCATAAAATGAGCGGTACTATTAAACTACCAAAACCTGTAACCAACGATATAAGCTGCGTTAAATGGGTTATGACGATTAATTGATTGTCTTGTCTTTTCATGATGGTATTATAATGATTGATTGATACTTGTATGACGCATCTTTTTTAAAAATGTTACAAACTTTACTGAAATTTTTAGATAGGCTTTAGTTAGGTTTTCTGTTTTTCATACCTTTTTTGTAATGCTCCTCAAACCACTCTGGTGCTTCCAATTCGTTATCGTACATATAGTCTGCGATTTTTTTGATAACATCCTCGGGGTACGCCATTTTAGACATTACCCCAAACCGCTGAACTGCACCATACATGATAGCATTTTCTTCCGTTGGATTTTTAATAAAATTCTGAATATCTACGATAAATTCTACTTTGGTTTCAGCATTCATTGCGTATCGTCGTTTTATGGCAACCATAGGAGGTGCTATGCGTTTATCTTCGGCTGTTGTAGCATCATGACAAACATAGCAATGTACTTTCATGAGTTTTTTACCTGGGTGTTGCTGTACGGTTTGAACATTAGATACTGAAGCAATTTCATAGTTTTCCTTTTTGACGTTGTTGCAGCTTAATATTAGCAGAATACTACTGCATAGGGCAATTGATTTCATTGTATGTTATTTTAAGCGTGTGTTTCTGGATTGGTAAGTACTAAAAAAGGTAAATCGAAACTGTAAGCAATTTTTTCTTCGGTATAACTATGCAATAGTCTTTCTAAAAAAGAATGTGGTTTTTTAACCATCGCCAACATATTAAAATCTTGGTTTTTCATGTAATTGCTTATGGTACCAACAATATCTTTATCTACCACATCTATATAATCATGCTGTGCTTCTGGAAAGTTAGTATCAAATAAAACCATGTTAACGGCATGTTTGTGTGCGATACTGTTGGCGTCAGCTAAATGCAGAACCGTAAGTTTTGCATCATAGGTTTCTAGAATATCATTAAGTACCGAAAGTGTTTTACCAGTATATAATTCAATATGGTTTGCCGTAAACGCAATTTTATGTGGTTTTTTATATTTACAGTTGCCAGGAATAGCTAAAATTGGTGTACTACAACGGTTTATAACCCTAACTGTATTACTACCAAACAACACTTTTTGTATTCCCGTAGCACCTTTTGTGCCCATAACAATCAAATCGATATTATATTTTTCAACCGATTGGTGAATGGCATCTATAAAGTTATCGTAATCTACAATTGAAAAAAACTGATGTTTATTATTTGGATAATCTGTTTTGAGCTTTGAAATTATATTTTCAATGGATGTTTTTGCCGCTGTTACCAATGTTTTGTAAAGTGTAGCTGATGAACTAACTGTCATTAAATCATCTGATAAAAACGATGAAGCTTTTTGAACATTTAAAATATAAAATTGGCATGGTTCATTCTTAAATAACGCAACTGCATAATCAATTGCATTTACAGAGTTTTTAGAGAAGTCGGTAGGTAATAATACAGATTTCATAACCAATGGATTTAGACGTTGTATAAATATAGCTTGTAGAACCATATTATCCCATGACTTTTATCAGTTGTAACATTGATTTTTAAATGAATCTTAAAAAAATATTAGCATAAAAGCGCTTGTCATTGTATTTTCGGCACAATAAATGTTTAGCATTTCGTTAATAACACATAAACCAATTTACATGAAACGATTTTTTATTGGCTTGTTTTTTCTATTATCTAGCGTTGTAATAGCTCAAAATACAGCTATTGCAGGAGGTGAAAAATTAGTGTATACGGCATCGTATAACATGTCTGGTGTGTTAAACGATATCGCACAAGTTACTTTAGAAACCAGCAATGTTAAAACATCAAAAGCAACCTTATTACACCTAAAATGTAAAGCCGTAACATATAGCAAATGGGATAATTTCTTTAAAATTAGAGATTTATATGAAAGCTATGTGAACCCAAAAACATTAACACCCTATTTATATAAACGAGATATTAATGAAGGTGGCTATACTAAAAACGTAAAATACACCTATAGCCATAAAACGAATACAGTAAAAAGTGTTCAAACTAAAAAAGATTGGGTAGATAAAAAAGATGTGAAAATAAATTCTGGAACTAAAGATATTGTAGCTACCTTATATAAAATTAGACTTTTTGATTATGAATCTATGAGTGTAGGTACAAAGAAATCATTCGCCGTTATATTCGATCGAAAAGAGATAAATGCCCAAATTACTTATCTTGGCAAGGAAACAATAAGTACAGCTATTGGAAAAAAAACATGTTATAAAGTTGCAGTAGGTAGTGCTGAATCTGGAGTAATAAAAGGCAATAGAGATAATATTTTATGGCTAACCGCCGACGCAAACAAAA
This sequence comes from Flavobacteriaceae bacterium, assembly GCA_043557195.1. GTDB lineage: Bacteria > Bacteroidota > Bacteroidia > Flavobacteriales > Flavobacteriaceae > Jejuia. Next base: position 291,556 of record CP121314.1, read on the forward strand.
TTATGGTTTATGGAAAATTCAAAATTCCCGTAGGCAATGGTGAACTAAAGATAAAATCTGCAACCGGTTTAAAAAACTAAACATATATCATCATGAAACGATTATTTACAATACTGGCTGTTATTGCCTCTGTTTTAGCGATAATACTATCTGTTTTACCAATTTCTAATTTGGCAATTTTTCCTGCTGCAGCTGCTTTAATTTTCGGCATTATAGCCTTTTATCTTTCTAAAAAAGCGGGTAAATTAAAAAAGATTATCCAATTTTCATTCCTCCTTACAATTATGGCGTTGGGATTAACAACCTATAAAGCTATATTTAATAAAACTGAAGTTGGTAATACCGAAACTTTAGTTGAAAAAGAGGAGGCTTCAAAAGAAGAAGCTATCGAGGAGTTAGAGGATTTAGAATTGGACGAAATTGATATAGAGTAGTCCTTGTTTTTTTCTCCTTTTTCTTATATTTGCTTCGTTTTTAACACAAAGCTAGCATAGAGTTTTCCTCCCTAACGAACTTATTATTGGCGTGTTGTTTTTCAGTAAAATACACCACCGCATGAAATTTTTTAGTATCCTCTCTCTATTAACACTTGTTGGTACTTGTGCTGCTCCAAAATATACTGCAAGAATTGACAATTTAAAAAATAGCATAACTATAGTTGATAGTGCTGATGTAAGAGCCTATTCAAAAACTATTACTGCAGATGAGTTAAGTACGCTACTTTATAAATTCGCATCTAAAGAGTTTCAAGGTAGAGAAGTTGGAAAACATGGTCAAAAACTGGCAGCAGAGTTTTTACAATCCTATTATATTGGTGAAAATATCCGATCACCTTTTGGCGGGAATAATTATTTTCAAGGTATCTCTGAGACTTTTCAATCAAAAAACATGGGACCTACAGAAAATGTGCTCGCTTACATTAAAGGCTCTGAAAAACCCGAAGAAGTTCTAGTATTATCAGCGCATCTAGATCATCTCGGAATCAAAGATGGTGAAATTTATTATGGAGCTGATGATGACGGTTCAGGAACTGTTGCAATAATGGAAATTGCCCAAGCATTTAAAATAGCAGCAGAAAACGGACACCCCCCAAAAAGAAGCATTCTTTTTGCACATTTTACAGCTGAAGAAATCGGACAAGTAGGTTCTAGATTTTATCTAGAAAACCCTGTTTTTCCTTTAGAAAATACTATTACCAATTTAAATATTGATATGATTGGTCGTATTGATGATAGACACGAAAAAAATAAAAACTATATTTATCTTATTGGTTCTGATAGAATTAGCAAAGAACTGCATTACATTTCTGAAGCCGTTAGAGATACTTACGTTGATATTGATTTAGATTACACTTATAATTCTCTAAGAGATAGTAATCAATACTACTCTAGATCCGATCATTACAATTTCGCAAAGCTAGGCATTCCTGTAATTTTTTATTTTAACGGTGAGCATGATGATTATCATAAGCATACAGATACTCCTGATAAAATAGATTACAACCTACTTGAAAAGCGGACTAAACTCATTTTCGCAACTGTGTGGCAGCTGGTAAATCAAGAAAAACGACTCGATACTGATGAAAATAACGTATTTTTAAACTAATTGAAAGACAAGAAATTATAACCCTCCCATGAAAAAAATTAGCTTAATTGTAATTGTTTTTTTTACACTTTATTGTTGTAGTAGCTCTCAAAAAAGCTCTAAAAAACCTGTCAACCCTGAGTCCTATGCCAAAACAATAACTGCTGACGAATTAAAGAATATGCTCTTTACCTATGCCTCTGATGAATATGAAGGTAGAAAAACAGGAGAGGCTGGCCAGAAAAAAGCAATCGACTTTATTAAAAGGCACTATGAAGCAAATAACATTTCATCTCCAATCGCAGATGGTGATTACTTTCAAGAAATTCCTACTGAATACTTTAATGGAAGAGCAGACCATCCTTCCGAAAATGTAATTGCTTTTATAAAAGGTTCTGAAAAGCCTGATGAAGTTGTTATTATTTCGGCTCATTTAGATCACATTGGAGTTTCTGGCGACGGTGCCATTAATAATGGGGCAGATGATGATGGCTCAGGAACTGTTGGAATTTTAGAAATAGCACAAGCATTTAAAACAGCTGAAAAAGATGGATTTAGTCCAAAACGAAGTATAGTATTTCTACATGTTACCGGAGAAGAAATAGGCTTGTTAGGCTCTAGGTATTATGCGGATGTAGACCCTATTTTCCCAATAGAGAACACAGTAGCCAACTTAAACATCGATATGATAGGTCGTGTTGATGAAAAACACGAGGGCAAACCAAATTACTTATATTTAATAGGTTCTGACAGATTAAGTGAAGAATTACATGTGCTTTCAGATTCCATTAATAAAGCGACTGTAAACTTAGATTTTGATTACACGTTTAACGCCGAAAATGACCCTAACCGTTTCTATTACAGGTCAGACCATTACAACTTTGCAAAACATGATATTCCAGTGATATTTTATTTTAATGGTGTTCATGAAGATTATCATAAGCCGAGTGACACCCCTGATAAAATAAATTATGAGTTTCTAGAAACGCGCACACGTCTTATTTTTTATACCGCTTGGGAATTAGCAAATAGAGAGGAAAGAGTAAAGCTAGATTAATATATTTTTAACGACTAGATATAGCAGATAAAAAAAGCCTTTCAATTTCTCGAAAGGCTTTTATTTTGGGTGGATGATGGGATTCGAACCCACGACCCTTGGTACCACAAACCAATGCTCTAACCAACTGAGCTACAACCACCATTTAATGGGCATCTTGCAATGCGACTGCAAATGTAAATCTTTTCAATCTTATCTACAAAGACTTTTTTAATATTTTAAGTAGATATATGTAACTACTTCAAATCAAATAAACTATCGACAGCTGGGTAACGTTCTACGTTAAAGCCCTCCCCCGCTTCTGCTCCAATTAACCTACCTAAATCTCTTGCTCTATATATAATACTGTCAGTAAAGTTTTTACTTGATATTGGTGTTTCTGGTTCTTTACTTTTTTCACTATAAAACTGTGTTTCATATGCTAAAACAGCTTTCATTTTAGTATCCACAAAACCAGATACGTCTACTACAATATCAGGTTCCAAATTTTTCCATTGCATAAAGTGATATACAAATTTTGGTCGCCAAGGGTCTTGAGTAATGTTATCGCCATCTTTTGTTTTAATCTTAATCAATCCACTTAAAAAACAGGCATCGCTTACCAATTTACTACCTTTTCCATGATCAATATGTCTATCATCAATAGCATTGCATAATACAATTTCCGGTTTAAATTTTCGAATCATCTTAATCAATGCCAATTGATGCGACTTATCGTTAACAAAAAACCCATCAGCGAATCCCATATTCAGTCTAAACTCAACACCTAAAATGTTGGCTGCCTTTTCTGCCTCATCCTTTCTCGTTTCGGCAGTACCTCTTGTTCCTAGTTCTCCCCTAGTTAAGTCAATAATACCAACTTTTTTACCATTGGCTACTTCTTTTGCCACAGTTGCCCCACAACCTAATTCAACATCATCTGGATGAGCTCCAATAGCAAGAACATCTATCTTCATAAATTTTATTGTTTGTTCGGTCAAGAAATAATTCTGTCGTAAAAAAAATGAATTTTTTAAAAGTTTTCTCAACTTTTTTCAACCTTTTTTACAATTGAATCTCTATTTTAGTATAAAACTACAACTTTATTTGGCAACCTTATATTACGAAAGCGTTTTCGTGCTCTCTTTTCTCATTTTTATGAGAAATAATCGATAATACTATAAAAATTAACCTGTAATAAAAAGCATGATAATAGTCATAATTATTGCTGAGATACTAGGGTAATTTTACACCATAATAAGAAAACTTTTCACGTTTTAATACTTAGAAATTATGATCTACTTAATGCTTACCATCTTAGTAATAACAATAGCATTATTCGTTTGGGGGAAATTTACTCCAGACATTGTTGCCCTACTTTCAATGATTAGTTTGTTTTTAACCGGCATCTTAGATGCAAAGGAGACATTGAGCGGATTTAGCAATCCAACCGTTATTATGATTGCTGCGTTATTTATTATTGGTGAAGGGCTTTCGCAAACAGGGTGGACGGCTCTCGCTGGTAAAAAGTTTGTAGAGTGGGCAGGAAAAAGTATTCCAAAGTTATTAGTAATAGTTTCTTTAGGATCTGGTGTACTTTCTGGATTTGTAAGTAATACAGGTACAGTTGCAACCCTAATGCCTTTAACTATATCTTCAGCTTGGAGCATAGGTACATTACCATCTAAAATGTTAATGCCTGTAGCTTTCGGATCAAATACTGGTGGTCTATTAACCTTAACTGGTACACCTCCTAATATTATTGTGAGTAATGCCCTTGTTGAAAGTGGTTACGAAGGATTTTCATTCTTCGAATTTGGACTGATTGGTTTACCATTACTAATTATAGCGCTTATTTATTTTAGATATATAGGTTTTAAATTATTACCAAAAAACAAAACCAACAATAAACCTGTAGATATAGAAACTACGTTCCACAAATGGATAGAAGCTTATAAGATAGATGGGGATTATTATAGATTACGTGTGCGCTCTATTTCTCCACTATTAGAAACTAAAATTGGAATTTGGAATTTCGAGAAGGACTATGGCGTATCTATTTTAAGAATAAAAAGACGTCATCCAAACCCATTAAAAGGAATCCCACAATTTGTTGAATTCCCAGACAATAAAACCTTTTTTAAATATCATGACATCATTACCGTAAAAGGTGAAACTGAAGATATTAATAGGTTAATGATAAAATTTAGACTAGGTCTTCTACCTTTAGAGCCGGTTACAGATGAGTTAAAACACAATCTTGTTAACCAAGAGGTTGGTATGACGGAGGTAATCGTAAACCCTAATTCTATCTTGGTAGGCAGAAAATATAAACTAGGCGACTACTTTAAGCGTTACGGTATTCAATTACTTGCCGCTTCTAGAAACAATAAACCGCTTTTACAAAAAGAAATACAAGTAAAAGTTGGAGATTCTTTTTTACTTAGAGGCTCTTGGGAAAATATTGAAAGCTTAAAAGAACAGCATGAAAACTTAGTGATTTGCGGAAGTCCTGAAGGTATGGCTAAGAATATCGATAATCTAAATTCAAAATCATACATCGCCTTAGGAGCCTTAATTCTTATGATTGTACTCCTTGTATTTAAAGTAGTTCCAGGGGCAATGGCAGCTTTAATTTGTGGAGGCGTAGTACTACTTACAGGATGTGTCCCGATGTCTAAAGCCTATAAAGGGATAAGCTGGACAAGTGTTGTAATGATTGCAGCTATGATACCCATGGGTATTGCGCTTCAAAAAACAGGAACAGCACAATTGGTAGCCAACGCTTTGGTACAATACCTTGGGTCTATTTCTCCAGTAATGCTTCTAGGTGGAATATTTATACTAACAACTACATTTAGCCAAGTTATAAACAATTCAGCAACAGCAGTACTTATGGCACCAATAGCTGTACTTGCAGCCAGTTCTTTAAACATATCGCCAGAACCGTTTATGATTGTTGTAGCAATTAGTGCCTCAACAGCATTTTTAACCCCGGTAGGAACAACAACCAATGCCATGGTAATGTCTGCGGGAGGTTACAAGTTTATGGATTACCTAAAAGTAGGCGCTCCTTTATTACTTGTATTTTTCATCATCTCGTTAATCCTTGTGCCAATTATATGGCCATTTTAAATACACTAAAACTCAAAGGGATTTTTAATCGAATCCCTTTTGAGTTTATACATTTTCTATTATTGATTAATTTTATTTGGGCGTTCCCCTGCGGGTCGCGCTTTCCGTTACAAGTCCTCGCTCGTACCTCGCTGTGGGCTTTCCACTGCAATCCCTAACGCGTTCCTATCTGGCTATAATAGTAATTACCTAAGCTTAATTTTATTCTATAAAGTTTTAGAGTAAAGAAAATCTAACCTTTAAAATAATCAGATAATTCTAAAGCCATGGCCTGTTGAAGCTCACTAGCTTTTAATGCTGAAGCTTCAGCAAAATCCTCATTTTGAGACGCGTAAATAATTCCTCTTGAAGAGTTAATTAATAATCCAATTGATGCATTCATACCATATTTACAAACATCCTGAAGGTTACCGCCTTGTGCTCCCACCCCAGGAACTAATAAAAAACTATCTGGAATAATATTCCGAATATCAGCTAAAAATTCAGCTTTTGTTGCCCCTACAACATACATCAAGTTTTCAGAATGCTTCCAAGATTTTGAAGTTTCTAAAACATGTTTATAAACTTCTTTGTCATCAATAGTTTTAGTTTGAAAATCAAATGCACCTTGGTTAGAGGTTAATGCAAGTAGAATGGTATGTTTGTTTTCAAAAGCTAAAAAAGGTTCAACCGAATCTTTGCCCATGTAAGGCGCTACAGTAACCGAATCAAATGCTAAATCCTCAAAAAAAGCTTTGGCATACATGCTACTTGTATTACCAATATCACCGCGTTTTGCGTCCGCAATGGTAAATATTTCTGGATGCTTTTCATTCAGATAATTAATAGTCTTCTCTAAAGCTTTCCATCCTTTTATACCATAAGCTTCATAAAATGCCGTATTCGGTTTATAAGCCACACACAAATGATGTGTAGCATCAATAATTGCCTTATTGAATGCGAAAATAGGATCATCTTCTTTTAAAAGATGCTTTGGGATTTTGTTTAAATCCACGTCCAATCCTATACAAAGAAAGGACTGTTTCTTTTTAATTTCTGAAATGAGTTGAGTTGTGGTCACTTCGAATTATATGGTTTCATCACTAGCCTTCAACTTTTCAGTGTTTTCAGCTAGTTGTAATTCATCAATAATTTTTTGAATATCCCCGTTTACAATATTTTGTAAATCATAAAGCGTTAATCCTATTCTATGGTCAGTAACTCGTCCTTGAGGGTAGTTATAAGTTCTAATTTTAGCACTTCTATCTCCAGATGACACCATACTTCCGCGTTTTGCAGCATCTTCTTCTTGCTTCTTTGCTAACTCTAAATCATACAAACGAGAACGCAATACTTTAAACGCTTTCTCCTTGTTTTTATGCTGAGATTTTTGATCTTGACATTGCGCCACTAAACCTGTTGGCTCATGTGTTAAACGTACTGCAGAATATGTTGTGTTCACCGATTGACCACCAGGACCAGAAGAACAGAAATAATCGATTCTTACATCTTTTGGATCTATTTCTACATCAAATTCTTCGGCTTCTGGAAATACCATTACAGTTGCTGCACTTGTATGCACACGCCCTTGTGTTTCGGTTTGAGGCACACGTTGTACACGATGCACACCTGCTTCAAACTTCAACGTACCATATACATCATCACCAGAAACTTCAAATTGAATTTCCTTAAAGCCACCATTGGTGCCTTCACTAAAATCCACTGTACTTACACTCCACCCTTTGCCTTCACAATATTTAGTGTACATTCTAAATAAATCACCTGCAAAAATACTTGCTTCATCTCCTCCTGTTCCAGCACGTAATTCCACTACAGCATTTTTAGCATCTTCAGGGTCTTTAGGTATTAGTAATACCTTAATTTCTTCTTCAAGCTTTGGAATACCTTCTTTAGCCTCATCATATTGCATTTTAGCCATTTCCACCATTTCTGGATCACTACCGTCTGCAATAATTTCTTCAGCTTCAGTTAAATTATTAGTGAATTCAATATAAGCTTCACGCTTATCCATTAGAATTCTTAAATCCTTGTATTCTCTCGTTAGCTCAACATATCGTTTTTGATCTGAAATAATATCAGGTTGTATGATCAAATCACTAACCTCATCAAAACGTTGTTTTACTATCTGTAACTTATCTAACATCTGCTTTTTTAATTGGTGACCAAAAATACGATAATTTATGAATTTTAAGCGATTGAAACCCCGTGATATCTTTCAAAATGAAAATAATCTAAAAGTTTCAACGTTACTACATTTACTATGCAACAGCTTTCATCAATCTTTCTGTTTTATAGGCCTTTCTTTGTATGGTCGTATGGTGTTAATTTTCTGCTCTTACTTTTAGGGTTTGATGTGATACCGTTATTTTTAGTAAAGGCATTTTTGGTTATATTTTTATGGTATTTAATAACTGAAACACAAGCAAAGCGTAAATTATTATTTTATAAAAATCTAGGTATTTCAGCACTCAAATTATTTTCTTTATTCTTTTTGATAGATATTATCTTGAGCTTACCGTTTATTTTAATTATTAAAGAATTTGTATAACAAAACGGGAGCATAGTGCTCCCGTTTTGTTATAATACAGCTTATCTATATTTAGCCACACTTAGAAGAACCGCAATCCTTACAAGTTAAACAGCCTTCTTGATAAATTAAATTTTCAGATTCGCAATTAGTACAGGTTTGTCCTTTAGCTTTTGTACCATCTTCAATATAACGCTTTAAGGCTCTACCAACACCATTTTTCCATGAATTAATTGATGCGCTATCTAATTGCAAACTATTAATTAAATCCACAATTTTATCAATTGGCATACCATGTCTTAAGGTACTAGAAATTAGTTTTGCGTAATTCCAGAATTCAGGATTGAATTTATGCGATAAGCCTTCAATAGTGGTTTTATAACCTCTGGTATTTTTATATTGAAAATCGTATCGTGATGAACCATCTTCATTTCTATTCTTGATAATTAAGCCACGATTTACCCAACGCGGAATTAAAATACCATCTTCATCATCAGCTAAACCAGTAAATATTTCATAAGGTTTATCATCAACTAAACCGATAAATGCGATCCACTTTTCTTTGTTATTTTGAAAACGTACAACATCGGCTTCCAAAGTCTGCGGACGCTTATTTGGGAAATTTGTAAGCTGATTTTCGGCACTCTCTTCTTTCTTTTCTTCGTTTGAAATTAATACACCAGAACGTGAACCATCGCGGTACACTGTAACACCTTTACAACCTACTTCCCAGGCTTTTACATATAAATCGCCAACCAACTCTTCGCTAACGTCATTTGGTAAATTAATAGTAACACTAATAGAATGGTCTACCCATTTTTGTATCGCACCTTGCATGCTTACTTTGCTCAACCAATCTACATCATTAGATGTTGCTCCGTAATATGGCGATTGCTTGATTAAATCATCAATTTCTTCTTGAGAGAAATTTTTAGAAGTATCAATACCATTTACTTCCATCCATTGCTTAAACTTGTGATGGAATACTACATATTCTTCCCAAGAATCTCCAACCTCATCAACAAAATCTACACGAACCTCTTTATCATTAGGGTTTACTTTGCGACGTCTTTTATAGACTGGTAAAAATACGGGCTCAATTCCAGAAGTAGTTTGTGTCATTAAACTCGTAGTACCTGTTGGTGCGATGGTCAATAATGCTATATTGCGTCTTCCATACTCCAACATTTCGTAGTATAATTGACTATCAGCTTCTTTTAAACGTAAAATAAACGGATTGTCTTTTTCCCTGTCAGAATCAAAAATTGTAAAAGCACCACGCTCTTTCGCTAAATTCACTGAACCTCTATAAGCTTCTAAAGCAATAGTTTTATGCAACTCCACTGAAAATGCATTTCCTTCTTCACTACCATATCTAAGTCCTAATGCTGCAAGCATATCACCTTCAGCAGTAATACCAATACCTGTTCTTCGTCCTTCGTATGCTTTCTTTCTAATGTTTAACCACAAATTACGCTCCACAGCTTTTACCTCATCTTGCTCTGGGTCTTCATCAATTTTTTGAAGAATTACATCTATCTTCTCTAATTCTAAATCGATGATATCATCCATAATGCGTTGCGCATAAGCCACATGCTGCTTGAAAAGGTCGAAATTAAATGAAGCCTTATCTGTAAAAGGTGCTTCAACATAAGAAAACAAGTTGATAGCCAACAAACGACAAGAATCGTAAGGACATAAAGGAATCTCTCCACAAGGATTTGTAGAAACCGTTTTGTACCCTAAATCGGCATAACAATCTGGCACAGATTCGTTGGCGATAGTATCCCAAAACAAAATACCAGGTTCAGCAGATTTCCATGCATTATGCACAATTTTCTTCCAAACACCATTGGCCTCTATAGTTTTAGAAAATTTGGGGTTTTCACTAAACACAGGATATTTTTGAACGTATTCTGAACCAGCCTTGACAGCTTTCATAAAGTTATCATCGATTCTAACAGAAACGTTTGCACCAGTAACTTTTCCAGCTTCTAACTTTGCATCAATAAAATCTTCTGCATCAGGGTGATTTATAGAAATAGACAACATTAAAGCACCTCGTCTACCATCTTGAGCGACTTCTCTAGTAGAGTTAGAGTAACGCTCCATAAACGGCACGATTCCAGTTGAGGTTAAGGCTGAATTTTTAACCTGCGAGCCTTTAGGACGAATATGCGACAAATCGTGACCTACACCGCCACGGCGTTTCATTAATTGTACTTGCTCTTGGTCTATTTTCATGATACCGCCGTAAGAATCTGAAGCACCATCATTACCGATAACAAAACAGTTCGATAATGAGGCAATTTGGTACGGATTTCCAATGCCCGCCATAGGGCTTCCTTGAGGCACAATGTATTTAAAGTCTTTAATTAAATCGAAAACTTCAGCTTCGCTAAGCGGATTAGCATATTTTTTTTCAATTCTAGAAATCTCTTTAGCGATACGCATGTGCATATCATCAGGAGATTTTTCAAATAAGTTTCCAGCGGAATCTTTTAATGCGTATTTGTTGATCCATACGCGAGCGGCTAAGTCATCGTTTTTGAAGTATTTTAATGAGGCTTCAAAAGCTTCTTCTTGAGTAAAAGATTTTTGTTCAGAAGATGTTTTTACATTCATTGCAGTTTTGTGGTTTTTTAAAAAATTGATGGATTAATTAAGAAACCATAAAATAACAAAAATCATTTCATTTTGAACATGACAAAAATCATAAAGTTTACAACAGAAATATGTTAATAAATTGATTTTCAGTTAAATAATAATTTATTAACACAAAAAAGTTAACAAATAATTTAAACCAATAATAAATAAGAAGTGTTAAAAGTCAACAGCAAAACCAATACCTAAAAACTGTTTCCACTGAATTTTTGCACCAGCTTCATCAAACTCACCTTCAACAGTTGCCGAGGGTTCTAGAGTTTTTACATCATCATCGTAACGCAAATGAGATTCTAAGGTTGCCCTTACAAAACTATTCACTTTAAAATCGAAATTAACTCTCCAATCTACATCTACATTTCCGAAGTTATTAATGTAGTCTGTATATACACTAAGTAAATTTGTAGCTTTTATGTTTTTTGCCAGTTCCATGGCGTAACTGTTGGTTATTAAAACACCTACCTCTCTTCGAATGTTACTACCTTCTCTAATTAAATTTCCGTTTTCATCAAAAACAGCAGGATCTACACCAAAAGAACCAGCATTTGCCAAATCTTGATCTAAAACAAAAGTTGCTTTAAGGGTTAATGGCGACGCATAAAAAGATAACTCTTCAATGTTTTTGCCATATTCCATTCCGCCACCAAAGAACAAATACCCTGGCGCCATTAATCGTGAAATAGGATTGCTAGTATCTGGATATTTATATCCATTTGTAAGTTGGGTTTTAAAATTTAATCTTGCAGAATAAAACCATTTAGAGTCATTTGATGGTTGATACCCAAGATTAGAGGTAATTTCAAAAATATCATCCGTTTTCCGTAACTCTCTACTTTCTTGCTTATTTATACCATAACCAACACGTACTCCATTATTCCAAAAGAAAAACTTATCTTTATAATTAGCAGTATATTGATAGCCTAACAGTGCTGAAATTGAATTAGTACCTCCGGCATTCCAATTGGTAAAACTTACCTGGCTAAAATCTACACTTGCCCTTTGTTTTTGCTTCCATTGAGGGCCATCGTATACTTTTTTCTCTTTTAAATAAAGCGAATCAGGTTGGGCAAAAGCCGCGATACACGTAAATAAAACTACTATCGCTAATAGGATGTTTTTAATCGAATTTGGTGTTTTATTTTCAAGATTTGATAAAAGAAGATAATCTATGGTCTTTTTAACTAACGAACGTTTTTTAATGCTCATTTTGAAAGGTTGTGTTGGGTTGTTTTTAAGTATTTCCATTAAACAAAAACTATTCCATTCTTACATAAATAGAAAAATTTAATAACTAAACTCCCCAAACTCACTTTTTATTGTGAGTTGTTTTTTTGATGATGCTTCTACCCTACCAATTATTTTTGCATTTACGTTGAAAGATTTAGAGATTTCAATCAAGTCTTCCGCTATTTCAGGAGACACGTAAAGTTCCATACGATGCCCACAATTAAATACCTGATACATCTCTTTCCAATCGGTTTTTGATTGTTCTTGTATTAATTTGAACAAAGGTGGGATAGGAAACATATTATCTTTTACAATATGCAAATCGTCAACAAAATGAAGGATTTTGGTTTGCGCACCACCGGAACAATGCACCATACCATGAATTACATCGCTTTTATATTTTGATAAGATTGCCTTAATAATAGGAGCATAAGTTCGCGTTGGCGATAATACCAATCTACCAGCATCTATCGGAGTATTCTCAACAGCATCTGTTAATTTTACATTTCCAGAATACACTAAATCTTCAGGAACTGCGGCATCAAAACTTTCTGGATATTTTTCAGCTAAGTATTTATGAAACACATCATGCCTTGCAGAAGTTAACCCGTTACTTCCCATACCACCATTGTATTCGGTTTCATAAGACGCTTGTCCGAATGATTCTAAGCCAACAATAACATCACCCGCTTTAATATTGGCATTGTCTATAACATCACTTCGTTTCATTCTAGCAGTAACTGTAGAATCTACAATTATGGTACGTACCAAATCACCAACATCGGCGGTTTCTCCTCCTGTAGAATGAATGGTTACACCAAACGATTTTAAATCTTCAATCAATTCTTCGGTGCCATTTATAATTGCCGAAATTACTTCTCCAGGAATTAGGTTTTTATTTCTTCCTATGGTTGAAGACAACATAATATTATCGGTTGCCCCTACACACAATAAATCGTCTACATTCATTATCAAAGCATCTTGAGCAATACCTTTCCAAACTGAAACATCACCAGTTTCTTTCCAATACATATATGCTAAAGAAGATTTTGTACCTGCACCATCAGCATGCATAATCAAGCAATAGGCATCATCATTCGTTAAATAGTCTGGAACTATTTTACAGAATGCCTTTGGAAATAATCCTTTATCTATATTTTTAATAGCGCTATGTACATCTTCTTTAGATGCTGAAACACCGCGTTGTGCATAACGTTTTGAAACTTCTTGACTCATAATGCTGAAATATGCTACAAAGAAAAGGAATATTTTAAATATTAAGAGCCTTTAATTTAAATATGAAACGTGTTTTATTAACGGTTTTTTAACCGAATGTAATTTTTGATTTCTACCAGTTGCATAACTTGATTTTGTCAGAAAAAAATGATAAATTCGTTTAACGGCGGATATAGGCCATTAAATAACGGCGCATATCCGTCAACCCATTGGCAGTCATTATGAAGAAACGAACAATTATTTTATTAGGAATTTTATTCTTTACCTTTTTAGGTCATTCACAAATAAAATACAACATGACACTAGGAATTAATTCTTCTCGGTTTTCTGATGAATTTAATACAATTGGAGGTGAATATATAAACACCTCTTCAATGGGGCTTAGTCTAGGTGTGTCTTCTGAATTATCTATTTCAGACAAAATCTCTTTCTACCCTAAAATCATCTATAATCAAATGGGAGATAGAGAAAAAAATTATGATGGTAATTGGCTTGGGCTTGATAGAATTGATTACAAATTGGATTATCTATCCATACCATTAAACTTCAAGTTTTTTAACAAACCATATATACTATTTGGACCACAAATTGGTTTTCTGATTTCTCAAAAAGCAGAAAGTCTTGATTTGGGAGAAATTAACAATACAATTGATTTTGGTGGAAATATTGGAATTGGATTTCCTATTAAAGATTTTAGAATTGAATTGATTCTTTACCAATCATTAACAGATATTATGGAAATTGAAACTAATAGATTTGGAAATGAAAAATACAAACTAAGAAACACCTATATAAACTTTAATATTTCTCATTTACTATTTAAATAAAAAACTTTTACTAACATTATTGTTTGAATAATATTAAAAATAGATTTATGACATTTAAAAACTTATCCTTTGTTATTATGTTTTCAACTATAGGTGTGTTTGCTCAAAATGAAATTAATTTTGGAGTTAAAGGTGGAATTAATGGATCAGGGTTTCATGTTGTATCGAGTGCTGGAACCGATAGAATTGGAATCAATTTAGGAGGAATGGCCGAGTACCAATTAAATGACTCATTTTCTCTTCAATCGGAATTACTTTATAACTCAAGAGGAGGGAAACTAGCGGCATATGATTTATTTTTAAATGCCTACTTAGATTACTTGGACGTTCCCCTTCAGATTAAATATTATTTTATTAAAAAAATGAGTTTCGATTTTGGAACACAGTTTGGGATTTTGATTAATAGCAAAGCAGAATTATACTCTGGGGAAAAGGTTGAGCTAATTGGAGTTAAAGATTTTGATTTTTTAATAAATGGTGGTTTTAGTTATAAGTTTGAGAATAATTTGATAATTCAATCGAGATATAATTTTGGGCTATCTGAAATTTTTGAAAATGAAAGATATAAAACCTCCATGATAAGTTTGTCGTTGGGATATTACTTTAATTAAAACGTGAGGCAGAATGTCGTCATAGAAATTAATAACATAAAATAATTACCTTGAATTGGTCAGTCTGTACCCTATCCTTTTTGAAATTTTGAAGTTAGTAATATAAAAATTTAATTATATATGAAACGAATAATATTATTTAGTGTATTAATGTATACCTCTCTTTTTTCTTTTTCCCAAAATAGCTTTGGAGCTATTGCAGGAATTAACAACTCATCGTTAAGTGATGGGCTTTTAAGGAAAGTAAGAATTGATAAAGCATTTAGTTTTCATATAGGAGGTGTATATCATCATAAGTTTAATGAAAGTATTGCTTTTAGACCTAAACTAGTATTATCATTTCAAGGGGATAGAAAAGAAGGTAGGGGTGGTTCTTCTGGTTCTATTCTGGCAGAGAGTATTGATTATAAGTTTACCTATATAAATATACCGTTAAATTTTAAGTTTTTCTCGAAACCTTATGTAATTGCTGGTCCACAAATTGGATACTTACTAGGCACTAAAAAAGACAATGTAGATATAGGAGATATTGATAAAAAACTTGATTACGGTTTAAATTTTGGTTTTGGGTACGATTTCAATAAAATGTTCATTGAGTTTAATATGTATCAGGGGATAGCTAAATTAATCGAGTTTGAATCCTCAAAATTATATAGCGGCGGAGTTACTAATACCGTATTGCAGTTAAGTTTAGGCTATTATTTTAAGTAGACTTTATAGTATTTAGGAAAATAGGATAATTGATGAAAAAAATTACCATCTTTTTTATGGAATGTGTTTATTTATATTGTCTAGTTGTAATACACTGTCCTTTAGCACGGAATCACAAAAAAATCTTTCTTTTTAATATAAACCATAATTCAGCAAACACACCCGCGTTAGGGATTATAGCGGCATCCTTTTTTGAGGCACGAAAAAAAGATATAGCGGAAAGCCCGACCCGACAGGGGAACGCCCAAATAAAAAGGTTTAACGTAATTTAAGAATCTTAAAATAACTGAGGTAATTACCTAAGTATAGTAGTTAAACTAAATTATTGTACAATAAAAAAGCATTTGAAATAATAATCTCAAATGCTTTTTGATTTAGTTAGAGTAAGCAACACTACCTGTTTTTTGATAGTACATCTTACAGGTATATGTTGCTTATCGAACCATAATTTATTTTGCCTCCTTTTTCCAAAGCTTGTAGTTTTTATATGCTGGTCCGGTTAACTTATTTCTTTCATTCCCGCTTGTATTCACCAAAACAGCTTCTGCTTTTGAGGTGTCTTTCCACGGTTTGTAATTTTTGTATGCTGGCCCTGTAAGTGATTTTTTATTATCATTAGTATACAAAGCTATGGGTTGCGTATTGTGTTGCCAAAGCTTATAGTTTTTGTATGCAGGCCCTTGTAAATCACTGCGTTTTACATTGCTTTTCTCTTGAGCTGTTGCGCCAAAAGAAACTAAAATAAATCCTAAAATTAATGCTACTTTTTTCATGACTCATCTTTTTATGGTTCATGGCAAAATTACACACCAAACTAGGGTTTTAGAGGTATGAGAATCTACTCAATTTGCATCCGTATAAATACGGATATGAAGACTTAAATAGTAGTTATATTAAATTTAGTTTTGCCGCTTTTTTAATGAGTTCTGCAGTGTTTTTTACTTCTAATTTTTTTAAAATATTTGCTCTATGGGTTTCTATTGTTCTGGTACTTACAAATAATTTAGCGGCAATTTCTTTTGTTGTTAAACCTTCTGAAATTAACCCTAAGACCTCTGTTTCCTTGTTGGACAAAATATCTTCGCTAACACTTTGGGCTGACATGAAGTTTATCATTTTTTCAGAAATTTCGGCACTGAAATACTTCTTCCCTTTATACACCATGCGTATTGCAAGAGTTAACTCGTCTTCATCTGTGTTTTTTAACAAATAGCCATAAGCGCCGCTTTTGGCACATTTTGCAATATAGTTGCCATCATTATGCATAGATATCACAATAGGTTTTATGCTAGAGCTTGTAGACTTTAGTTGTTTTAATACTTGAAAGCCATTCATTTTTGGCATGGTAATATCCAGAAGCACGATGTCTGCTTCAATGTCGCTATTATTTATAACATCCATAAACTCACTACCGTCTGCAACACTTTTTACTATTTTAATATCATCATGCTTTCTTAGCAATTCTGCTAATCCCTTTCTAAAAAGCTCATGATCGTCAGCTATAATAAGTTTTATCTCACTCATAGTTCTACAGGTAATTCTATTTCAAAAGTAGTATTTCCAGTTTTGGAGTTGATTACAATCTTGCCATTACAAATCTCTATACGCTCTTTGATATTAATAATTCCAGAACCTAATTTCACATTATTTTTATCAAACCCAATACCATCATCAAAGTAAAAAAGAGATATGAAATCATCAAATTCTGAAAGGGTAATTCTAATATTTTTAGCATTAGAATGCTTTAGGGAATTGTTTATCAACTCTTGACTTATTCGAAAAATATTAATGCCTTGGTGATTGGTTATACGCGTATTATCTTGTTTGGTTAAATCTTCATATTCAATAGTTATAGCTGTTGATTTTTTTAAGCTATCCACAAAATTGGTTAACGCCACACCAACACCAAAGTCATCTATACTTGAAGGCATTAACGCATTAGACATCAAGCGTATTTCAGAAATAGTTTCATCAACTATTTTTTTCATTTCTATTTTTTGCTCCTTGCTTTCCACCCTGTTTTCTATATAATGCTTTAGGGAAGTTAAATAAGGTCCTACGCCATCATGAAGTTCTCTAGACAACCTTCTTCGTTCATTCTCCAATCCATCAACCAGCATACGTTTTGCTGTTATTCTGTTATTTTTTTCATTGTTTCTATATTCTATGAGTTTATCTCGCATTATGAGTAAACTTTTGCCCAACATATCGTTGGAGCTTTTTGGCGTATACTGTGCAGTTAAATTCATTTTTCCTATATCTTCAGAGAATTCCACAGCACCTTTTAATGAGGTTTTCAAGCTATCCAAGGCCTCAAACATCTCCTTGATTTCATTGGAGTTTTTATTAAATTCATTGATTTGGTTATAGTCACCTTCTGCCATGATTTTCAGGCTTCGTTGCATATTTTTAATAGGATTTGTGATGATTCTTGTTAAGAAAAGTGATAAAATAATGGCAACAAATAGGATACCTAAGGTTAGACCAATAAGTCTTGATTTTAAGTTTTTTAAAGGCATGGTAACCTCACTTACATCAATTTCAGAAAGAATAACAAGTTTTAAGTTCGAAATATTAATAAGACTATACACGCTATATACATCAATACCTCTGTAATCTTTAAACGTACCTCTACCGTTTTTTCCCAATAACGCATTGACTACACCTTCAGTTTTCACCTCTATAGTGTAGGGTGTTTTATCCGGAAAAAAACGAGATTGAGAACGCATCCTGTAGTCATCACCTACTAGATAGGATTCCCCACTTTCACCCATTCCTGTGCGCTCTAGAAGTATTTGTTTTATTTTTTCATAATTCAATACTTTGATAGTGTTCCCTTTCTCTGAATTGGCAATAAAACCCACCGACATTTTTTTATCAATGTGATATGATGTAAAATCATATATACCTTCAATAGTTTTGAGGCTATCTGATATATGATAGGTTGTACTATCAAAATCATGGTTATTTATTTCAGATTTCAAGAATGTGTTCCATTCAGACTTTATAAGGTTTTCAATCTGATTTTGTTTAAGCGTTTTAATGGAATTTAATTGCAGTAAAATACGGTCGTTTATTACTCTGGAAAACTGGTTATAGAAAGAAAACGATAAAACAGAAACCACCAAAACAATTAAACTATTAATTATAATGATTATTAATGTTTTGATGTTCATGTATCGTCGCTTTAAAAAATAACATATAGTTTAACTCAATGTAAACTACATAAAAGATGCTAAAGAATGATTTACACTTTTATTTAAACTTTATCGTATGAACAAAAGCTCCCTATACTTTGTAAGTGGCCAAAGCTCATCATCAACCAGTAACTCCAGTTTATCGCAGTGGTAACGAATATCAGTTAAAAACGGTTTTACATTATCACAATAGGCCTCCGCTTTTTTTGTAACATCCTCTTGTTGATTCGCTTTTTTGCGTTCGTCAATCATTTTGGTAACATTACTGTTTATACCATCTATGTGTCCTGAAATCGCTTTTATAAGCGTGAGTTGCTCTTTGGCTAAATCTGTATATTCTTTTTGATATATCTCCTTAAGACCTTTTACATTCTCAATAAGAATGTTTTGATATTTAACTGCAGTTGGTACTATATGGTTTCTAGCAATATCACCAAGTACGCGACTCTCGATTTGTATATGGTTGATATAGGCTTCCATACCAACTTCATAGCGCGCTTCAGACTCTATTTTACTCATTACGTTCATTTCATTGAATAAACTAATGGTGCTTTTATGAAGTTTTACTTTTAAAGCTTCTGGTGTAGTTTTATTATTACTCAAACCTCTCTTCTTTGCTTCTTTTTCCCAAGCTTCACCATAACCATTGCCTTCAAATAAAATATCCTTCGATGCCTTTATATACTCACGCAATACATTAAAAATAGCTTCATCTTTTTTAAAGTTTTTATCATCAATAAGTACATCAACTTCTTTTTTAAACTCTTTTAACTGTTTGGCTACTATGGTATTTAAAACCGTCATTGGGTTACCACAATTCTCCATGGAACCCACAGCTCTAAATTCAAATTTATTTCCAGTAAACGCAAACGGTGATGTTCTATTTCTATCGGTATTATCAAGAAGTACATCTGGGATTTTCCCTACTACATTTAACTTTAAATCTGTTTTTTCTTGGGGTGATAATTTACCTTTTGTAACGCCTTCTAATTCTTGTAAAACCTTTGTGAGTTGCTCACCAATAAACACTGAAATAATTGCCGGTGGCGCTTCGTTTGCCCCTAATCTATGATCGTTACTTGCTGATGCTATAGAAGCACGCATGAGTTCTTCATTTTCATAAACAGCCTTAATCGTATTTATAAAAAAGGTTAGAAACTGTAAGTTGCTCATTGGTGTTTTTCCAGGTTTTAACAAGTTAACTCCTGTATCTGTAGATAAGGACCAATTATTGTGTTTACCCGAACCATTAATATTTGCAAATGGTTTTTCGTGCAGTAATACCTTGAAACTATGCCTTGATGCTACGCGCCCCATAACATCCATTAGTAACGAATTGTGATCTACAGCCAAATTTGCTTCTTCATAAATTGGAGCTATCTCAAATTGATTAGGAGCCACTTCATTATGACGCGTTTTGGCAGGTATACCCAATAACATACATTGATTTTCTAAATCGCGCATAAAATTTAATGCCCTATTAGGAATTGATCCAAAGTAATGATCATCCAATTGTTGTCCCTTAGCAGAAGAATGTCCTAATAGCGTTCTTCCTGTTAATGTAATATCGGGTCTTGAGGCTGCCAAATTCTTATCAACAAGAAAATACTCCTGTTCCCATCCCATAGAAGATGTCACTTTCTTAACATTTTTATCAAAATATTTACAAACGTCAGTCGCAGCGTCATCTACGGCATGTAAAGCTCTTAATAATGGAGTTTTAAAGTCCAAAGCTTCACCTGTATAAGCTACAAAAATAGTGGGAATACAAAGTGTTGTTTCATATATAAATGCCGGAGACGAAGGGTCCCAAGCGGTGTAGCCTCTAGCCTCAAATGTATTACGAATCCCACCGCTAGGGAAACTAGATGCATCAGGTTCTTGTTGTACTAATTGGCTACCACCAAACTTTTCAATGGCATCTCCATTATCTAAAGTTTCAAAAAAAGCATCATGCTTTTCAGCAGTTGCCCCAGTTAATGGTTGAAACCAGTGCGTATAATGGGTAACCCCCTTAGATAATGCCCAGTCTTTCATTGAAGACGCTACTTGATCTGCTACATTCCTATTAATCTTTTTACCATCATCAATAGCACTCATAACATCATTAAAAGCATCGTTTGTCAAATATTGGCGCATGGTGCTTTTATTAAACACATTTGTCCCAAATATTTCTGAACGTTTACCTTCTTCAATGAATGTATTTGGCTTATAACTTATAGCTTCCTTGAGCGCATGAAATCGTAAAATTGCCATTAGTAAGTATGTTTGGTTTGATTAAGATTAAAATACAAAAATAATCTATATGAGTAAACATAAAGAGCTAATCATGATTCTTTTTCGCCATTATCAATATTTCAGTATTTATATAAAAAACTATGCTTTTTTTAAAATAAACCTTAAAAAAATAGGGTATAAATAAAAATAACATTGCTATTTATGAAAACCACCCCTAATAATTCAAAGTATCTTAAGAAAAAATTATATTTGTTCAAATTAATAAAAATTACACATCAATAAATCAATAATTATGGCTAAAATTAAATTAGAATACCTTTGGTTAGATGGATACTTCCCAACTCAAAACTTGAGAAGTAAAACTAAGGTTGAAGAGCATGAAAACTTTCAAGGTACATTAGAAGAATTAGGAATGTGGTCTTTCGACGGATCATCTACGAGACAAGCAGAAGGAGGTTCTTCTGACTGTTTATTAAAACCTGTTGCTATTTATCCAGATCCTGATAGAATTAATGGATACTTAGTAATGACTGAAGTTTTAAATGCTGATGGAACGCCTCACGTATCAAATGGTAGAGCTACTATTGATGATGATGATAATGATTTTTGGTTTGGTTTTGAGCAAGAGTATTTTATTATGGATACTAAAACGCAATTACCATTAGGTTTCCCTGTTGGTGGTTACCCTGCACCTCAAGGAATGTACTATTGTTCTGTAGGTGGTAAAAATACACACGGTAGAGATTTAGTTGAAGAGCATGCTGATTTATGTATTGCAGCTGGACTTAACTTTGAAGGTATTAATCAAGAAGTTGCTTCTGGACAATGGGAATTCCAATTATTTGCCAAAGGTGCTAAAAAAGCCGGTGATGAGATTTGGGTTGCAAGATATTTATTGGACAGATTGACCGAAAAACATGGTTACTATATTGAGTATCATCCAAAACCATTAGGAAAAGATATGGACTGGAACGGTTCTGGTATGCACGCTAACTTCTCTAACACTACTTTAAGAACATGTGGTTCTAAAGAAACTTACGAAGCTATTTGTGAAGCATTCCGCCCAGTAGTAAAAGAACACATTGCTGTTTATGGTGAGTTTAACGACCAACGTTTAACTGGTCTTCATGAAACTGCTGCGATAACAGATTTCTCTTATGGAGTATCAGACCGTGGTGCATCTATCCGTATTCCAATTATTACTGTAGAAAAAGGATGGAAAGGTTGGTTAGAAGACAGAAGACCTGCTTCAAACGGAGACCCATATAAAATTGCAGGTAGAATTATTAAAACTGTTAAATCTGCTAAGGTTTAAATTCTTAATAAATTAGTTAAATCTCGGAAAACGCTTCAATAACTTGAAGCGTTTTTTGTTTTATGGAGTTATGTCGGTTAGCACTTCCTATAGTCAATCGTACGTACTTAAGAGAAATCCAACGAATCTATACTAGGTAAAGCCCAAGCATACTTCTTATCCTTAACAAGGCTTAAGTCCGTCCAAAGCAACATTAAACAAAGGAAGCTTTATCACAATTTTAACAATAGAAACATCATTTTAATCGTTATTTTTGTCGCAAACTATTACAAATTTGAAAACACCAATTTCTTCATATATACTATTTATAGTCACTTTTTTTGGTACATTTTTCATCTATTCTCAGCAAAGGATAGAAATAAAATATTCTGGATTTTTAACTTTTGATGAAAAAAATTACCCAGGAGCGAAGATTTTAACTCGTGATGATTCAGAGCAAGTTCATATTTTTCATGGAGGAACCGACATGTGGTGCGATAAAGCCTATTACTATGGGAATGAGAACTTTATTGAAGCATTCGGTAATGTAAAAATGATTCAAGGAGACACCATAAATATGACTTCTAAATATGTTGAATATAATGGTTTAAACAATTTAGCCTTTGCAAGTGGTGATGTAATATTAACAGACCCAAATTCTACCATTTCAACAGACACCCTATACTTTGATAGAGAACGTCAGCAAGCCTTTTACAGAAGTCATGGTACTGTTGTAAAAGACTCATCAGGAACTATTACAAGCAAAATTGGACGTTATTATATGCAGGATAAAAAATATCAGTTTGTAGAAGATGTTGTTCTTACAAATCCAGATGCTGAAATTGTGACCAACTACTTTGATTTTTATTCTGATACTGGATACGCCTACCTATTTGGGCCTTCAACTATAACTACAGAAGAGAGTGTTACCTACTGTGAAAAAGGGTATTACGACACTAAAGCTAAGGTTGGTTACGCCATGAAAAACGCAAAGATTGACTACGATGGTAAAGAAATAGTTGGTGATAGTTTATATTTCGATCAAAATAGAAACTTCTCTTCTGCTACAAATAACATTAAAATAACAGATACACTAAATAAAAGCATTGTAAAAGGGCATTACGCTGAAGTATTTAAAGCACAGGATTCTATCTTTATTACAAAACGAGCATATGCTATTACTGTGCAAGAACAAGACTCTTTATATATCCATGGTGATACTCTTATGGTAACAGGAAAGCCAGAGAAGCGTATAACACGTGTATTCAGAAACGTTAAACTCTATAAATCAGATTTAAGCGGAAAGGCAGATTCTATCCATGTAAATCATGAAACAGGGTTAACACAACTTATAAATATTAATGCTCCAGGCTCTAGCGCAGCATTTTCTACTGCGAGAAAACCAATTTTATGGAATTTAGGCAACCAAATGACTGGTGATACTATTCACTTACAGTCCGATACTGAAAAAGACAAGTTAGATTCGCTTATAGTATTTAATCATGCATTTTTAATTAGTAAGGATACACTTGGTGACGGTTACAACCAAATTAACGGTAAAAAACTCGTTGGGTTGTTTAATGAGAGAAACGAATTGTATCACGTGGACATTATTAAAAATGCCCAATCTATTTATTACTTCAGAAATGAAAATGGAGAATTAGTCGGTATTGACAAGTCAAAATCTGGATTAATCAATATCTTGATACAAGATAATGCTATCGAAGAGGTAAGAAAGATAAATCAAATAGATGGTTATATTTATCCTGAATCCCAATTCCCTAAAAATGAAAAAATATTGAAAGGCTTTGATTGGCGTGAAGATGAACGCCCAAATAGTGTTGAAGATTTATTTAAAGACGATCCACCTTTGGTTTTACCAATAATTAACGGTTTGGATGATTATATTCCCCAAGATGATTTTTTTGATTTAAATATAAACGAACGCATCAAACAATCCAAAAACAACTTATCCAAGAGGAAGTTAAAGGAAAGATTCAATATTAAGGAGAATCTTTTAAAATCCGTTAATGACTTCAATATAGCTCCATGGCATAGAAACAATGTGTTAATAGAGCCCAATTTTATGCAAGCCCCGGATAAAACTTTGACAGCTGACAGAATTTTTTCTGATAAAAATGTCAATGGACATATGGTTCAAAAAATTACTTCAAACCCTAAACGCATTTTATTCTCTATTTGGCTAAAAGGAAAGGGGGCTATTCAATTATTAATTCAGGAAGAAGGCAATGATTACACTCCTTATAAATCTCTAAAGGTTAATCTTAGCTCAAACTGGATACAGTATTTCGTTTCAATGGACAACGAGGTGACAGGTAATATTAGAGTGGTAGTTAGTGATATCCAAAAGGCAGATAATGTTTTTGTATGGGGAGCAGCAGCCTATAAACTCCAAGATTAGCCATTTCGATATGCGTAATAAATTCTTTAAATATCAAGCGCAAACCACTCCTCACCCATTGGCTATGGAAATTTCCCATGCTAATGGCTGCTATATTTACGACGCCAATAAAAAGACCTATTTAGACTTTGTAGCAGGCGTGTCTGCTTGTCCTTTAGGGCATAATCACCCAAAAATTAACGAAGCAATACAAACGCAACTAAATAAGTACCTTCATGTAATGGTTTATGGTGAATACATCCAAAAACCAGCTGTAGAACTAACCAAATTATTAGCTCAACATCTACCCCAGACCTTAGAAAAAACCTATTTAACTAATTCTGGTACCGAAGCTATTGAAGGTGCCCTTAAACTAGCACGACGTGCTACTGGAAGAAGTGAAATAATTGCTGCAAAAAATGGATATCATGGTAATACAATGGGGTCTATGAGTGTAATGGGCTATGAAGAGCGTAAGCAAGCATTTAGACCATTGTTACCTGATGTTAGGTTTATTGAATTCAACAATGAAAATAATCTAGAATTTATAAGCAAAAAAACAGCCTGTGTTATTCTTGAAACCATACAAGGAGGTGCCGGCTTTATTGAACCTAAGAACAACTATTTAGAACAGGTTCGTAAAAAGTGTGATGCAACAGGAGTGTTATTAATTTTAGATGAAATTCAACCAGGAATAGGTAGAACTGGAAAACTCTTTGGATTTGAACATTATAACTGTATTCCTGATATTTTGGTTACAGGTAAAGGTCTAGGAGGCGGTTTACCTATTGGTGCATTTACGTCCTCTTCCACACTAATGGATTTACTACAAGACAATCCAAAACTAGGACATATCACTACCTTTGGCGGGCATCCTTTGATCGCTGCATCGGCTTTAGCTACTCTAAAAGAGATTACCGAGAGTAATTTAATTTCTGAAACCCTAGAAAAAGAAAAACTGTTCAGAAAACTACTGAAACATCAACTTATCCATGAAATTAGAGGAAAAGGTTTAATGCTTGCTTTAATAGTTTCTTCTGCTGAAATTGCAAACGCATTAATACTTGAATGTCAAAACGAAGGCTTAATTCTTTTCTGGTTACTATTTGAACCAAAAGCCGTTAGAATTACACCACCCCTAACGATTTCAGAACAGGAAATTATTAAGGGATGTACCATTATTTGTTCAGTTTTAGATAAAATTTCTGAAAAATAAAAATTTTAACTAGCTGGTTATTAAAGACTAAGCAGAGAGTTCAGTAAATTCAGCATATACCTGTTCATTACTTTGTTAAAAACATTTAACCTTATCTTTTAGAAAACCTACATGAGAACATTATTTTTATCTCAGTTGAACAGTACACTCAAACGTGTTTATGGAGTTTAGTCAAAGCGACAACAACAATTTGCCTCTTACTAAGTTTGAATCGATGTTAAAAACAAACCATGTTTTGTTTTTTGATTCTGAAGAATTTGAAAACATCATTCATCACTACCTTAACCAAGGGAAAATAGCTTTAGCAAAAAAAGCAATAAAACTTGGGCTAGAGCAACATCCCACCTCTATTAATTTAAGACTCTTTAAAGTTGAAGTATTTGTTTTTGAAAATAATCTTGAAGAAGCGGATAAACTTTTAAACAAACTATATCAATTAGAGCCACATAATGAAGAAATATTCATTCAAAAGGCCAATATCTTATCCAAGCAAGATAACCACAAAAAAGCTATTGAAGTTTTAAAACATGCACTCGATTTATCTGAAGATATTGTAGATATTTATTCGCTTATTGGAATGGAATATTTGTTTTTAGATGCTTTTGAAGATGCCAAAACTTATTTTATGAAGTGTCTTGAACAGGACATTGATGATTATTCTGCCCTTTATAATGTAATTTACTGTTTTGATTATCTTGAGCAGCATGATGAAGCCATAGATTATTTAAATATATTTTTAGATAAAAACCCATATTGCGAAGTGGCATGGCACCAATTAGGTAAGCAATACGTCACCTTAAAAAAATACAAAAAAGCATTAGCAGCTTTTGATTTTGCCATAATTTCTGATGACACATTTGTAGGTGCTTATTTAGAACGCGGTAAAGTTTTAGAAAAACAAGGCAACTATTTAGAAGCAATTGAAAGCTACAATGTTACATTAAAGCTAGACGACCCTACGTCTTTTGCCTTATTAAGAATAGGTAATTGCTATGAAAAGTTAAAGCAATACGATTTGGCATTACAATATTACTACAAAACGGTACATGAAGACCCTTTATTGGATAAAGGCTGGATAGCAATCACAAAGTTTTATAAAAAGCGAAAAAACTTCCAAAAAGCACTTTATTATATTAACAAAGCGATAAATATTGATTCAGATAATGTTAATTATTGGAAACTTTATGCACAAATAAACCATCGTTTAAATTTCTTTGAAGAAGCAGAACAGGGTTACAAAAAGGCTTTAGAATTGGGCAATTTTGAGTTAGACACCTGGGTTTCTAGAGGCGATTTGCTATTACAATTAGGCGAACCTGAAGCTGCCATTCTTAACTTTGAACAAGCATTGGAATTCTACCCAGAACATGCCGAAATAGAATATCGTTTAGGAGGTTTATTCTTATCAATATTAGAAATTGAAAAAGGTGTATTTCATTTAAAAAATGGATTAAAAAGCAATAGCGAATACAGTTTTATAATAGATGAATTATTCCCTAAGCTACTAGATAACGTTCAGGTGAAAACCCTACTGAATTCGCAGTCATAATTTACTTCAAATTATATACCTTTGATTTTTAAAAAATCAGAGTATGCAACGACGATTAATCGACTATTTGATTATTTCTTTAAAAGGTGTAGCTATGGGTGCCGCAGATGCAGTTCCTGGAGTTTCAGGAGGTACAATTGCATTTATCTCTGGTATTTATGAAGAATTAATCTCTACTATTAGTAACATTAATGTTAAGCTCTTTAAAACATTATTTCAAAAAGGTATTAAACCATTCTGGAAAGATCTTAACGGTAGTTTTCTAGTCGCTCTTTTAGGTGGCATTGTAGTAAGCTTTGTGTCTTTTATGAAGTTAGCAAAATACTTATTGGAGTATCATCCAGTTTTAATTTGGTCCTTTTTCTTTGGGCTTATTATTGCAAGCATCTACTTTGTAGGAAAGCAAATTACAAAATGGAATATTGGTACAATAGTCGCTTTAGTTTTAGGTACTTTAATTGCGTTTTATATTTCTACTCTTCCATCAATGGAAAACAATGAAAGCCCTTATTTTTTATTTATAGCAGGGGCAATAGCTATATGCGCAATGATTTTACCAGGGATTTCTGGTTCGTTTATACTAATCATCTTAGGTGCTTACAAAACACTAAGCGATGCTATTCATGATATTGATATTAAAAATATAATTCTATTTGCACTTGGTGCACTATTTGGTTTGTTAAGTTTTAGCCATGTTTTAAAATGGCTTTTTAAGCACTATCACAATATTACGCTAGCTTTATTAACTGGTTTTATTTTTGGATCTTTAAATAAGGTTTGGCCATGGAAAGAGACACTATCGTGGTACACGAATTCAAAAGGTATTGAATTACCTTTATTACAAAAAAGCGTTTCTCCAATACACTTTAATGGAGATAACCAACTTGTTTTTGCCATAATTCTAATGATTTTAGGGTTTTTAACTATTTTTATTCTTGAAAAATTAGGCAGTAAAAAGCAATAATGGAGAACACCAGAACCTTTAATGATAAACTTTTCCTCGTACTGAAAGGGCTAGGTATGGGTGCCGCAAATAAAGTGCCTGGAGTTTCTGGTGGCGTTGTAGCTTTTGTGGCTGGGTTTTACGAAGAGTTTATTTACTCACTTAAAAAAGTAAACGGTAAAGCATTCAAATTATTAATCAACGGAAGATTTAAAAGCTTTTTTAATTATATAAACGGCAGATTTCTAGGACTGCTGTTTCTTGGTATGATTGTTAGCTATTTTAGTGTTTCAAAAATTTTAGATTACCTCATTTTACACTACGAATTATATGTTTGGAGTGTGTTTTTTGGAATGATAATTGGCTCCATTTACTACATCAACAAAGATTTTAACGATTGGAACAATAAAACAATTTTGTCTCTTATTTTGGGTATCGCTTTAGGTGTGGGTATAAGTTTTTTAAACCCTGCTAAAGAAAACGACAACCTATTTTTTGTTTTCTTTTGTGGCATCATTAGTGTTTCGGGGATGACGCTTCCTGGATTCTCTGGATCGTTTATACTGATTTTATTAGGAAACTATGTATTGCTTTTAGTTGATTCAGTAAACGCACTTTACGATACAATGGCCGATATTTTTAGAGGAAACTTTGATTTTATTTACGATGAAGCACGTGTAAGAATGTTGAAAGTTTTAGCAGTTTTCACTTTGGGTTCCGTTACAGGGCTTGTCACATTCTCTCATGTATTAAGCTATATTTTAAAACATTATAAAAGTATAACTACCGCGTCAATTATAGGTTTCATCATTGGATCTTTGGGTGTAGTATGGCCGTGGAAAAAAACTATTTACAAGCATTCAAATGAAGGCGAACTTTTGCTTGATTCTAGAGGAGAAAAAATTATTGAAAATTACAAGCGTTATATTCCAGAATTATCACCCGAAACTTATTATGCTATCGGTTTTACCCTTTTAGGTTTAGCAATCGTAATCGGACTGGAAATTTACGGTCAAAAACAAAAAAAACATGCATAAACTAGGGCTCTTAGGTAAAAACATATCATACTCTTTTTCAAGAAATTATTTCAAAAATAAATTTGAGAAGGAAAACATTACAGGTGTTAGTTATGAAAACTTTGATATTGAAACTATTTCCAGCTTCCCTGAAATCATAAAAAATACTAAAGGAATAAAAGGATTAAATGTTACAATTCCTTATAAAGAAGATGTAATTCAATATTTAGACAAACTCAATAAAAAGGCAAAAGCCATTGGTGCTGTAAACACTATAAAAATCACCAAAAAAGGCAAGCTTGTAGGCTATAATACCGATTGCTATGGCTTTCTTAATTCTGTAAAGCCATTATTGAAAAAATATCATAAAAAAGCTTTAGTCTTAGGAACTGGTGGTGCAAGTAAAGCAGTAATGTATGCACTAAAAGAAAAAGGAATTAAATGTCACTATGTCTCTAGAACGGCTTCAAAAAAAGTAAAATACACTTATGGTGACCTTAATGAGACTATCATTTCTAAGTATCAAATTATAGTAAATTGTACCCCTTTAGGAACTTTTCCAAATGTTGAAGATTGCCCAAATATTCCCTATGAAGGCATTACTGAAAAACATATTCTTTTCGATTTAATCTACAATCCAGAAGAAACAAAATTTTTAAGATTGGGGAGAGAAAACGGTGCTACTACCATTAACGGACTAAACATGCTGAAACTTCAAGCTGAAAAAGCATGGTCTATCTGGAACCTTAGTAAATAAGCCATTTAAATATTAAAACAGCATTCCTTTTTTTGTAAATACTTTAGTTGTTAGTATCTTTAAACAAAAAGTATACGAACCCTAAACATTTATTGAAATGTCTGAGCTAGATAACCTGCAAGATGCAGATGGAAAAAAAGAAAATATAGAGGAGGTTGAAACCAATGCTGAAGATGCTAAAAACACTGCTCCTCAAGACGAAAATGAAGTAGAAAATGCTGTTGATAATCAGGAGGAAGCATCAATTAGTTCTGAAGATGATGGTTTGAATGAAATTGATGAATCTAATGCTGAGGATGCTGAAGATGAAGGTAATAAAGAACGCCATACCATAGAATTTAAGGAGTACGATAAAATGTCTTTAGAGGCACTTGCCATCGAACTTGAAAAACTTTTAAAGAACGAAAAAGTACAAGCTATAAAAAGTCATGTAGATGGGATTAAAAATGAATTCAATTCACAATTTAATGCGCTGATAGATGAAAAGAAGGCCGATTTTATAAATGATGGTGGTAACGAAATAGATTTCTATTACTCTAGCCCTGTTCAAAAACGATTTAAATCTGCATACAGAGATTACCGAAATAAACTTAATGACCATTACAAAAACATTGAGCAAAACCTAAAGCAAAATCTACAAAATAAGCTCGAAATCATAGAAGAGTTAAAAGGTTTAATTAATGTCGAAGAAAATATAAATACTACTTACAAGCATTTTAAAGAATTACAGGAACGTTGGAGAAACACAGGCCCAATTCCAAGAGATAAGTATAATAATGCTTGGAATAGCTATCACCATCACGTAGAAATATTTTATGATTTTTTACATCTTAATAGAGATTTACGCGATCTAGATTTTAAACATAATTTAGAGAAAAAACTTAAAATTATTGAACGTGCTGAAGAACTTGCTAAGGATGACGATGCGATGCGAGCCTTTAGGGAATTGCAGGAGTTGCATAAAATGTGGAAAGAAGAGTTAGGGCCTGTAGATAAGGAACATCGCGAAGCTATATGGGAACGTTTTAAAGCAGCAACCAAAGCTATTAATGAAAAAAAGCAACTTTATTTTAAGGAAATAGATAAAGTTTACGAAAAAAATCTTGAGAAAAAACAAGAGATTATCTCCAAAATAGAAACCATTGGGGAAGATACTACTAGTTCTCACGGCGGTTGGCAAAGAAAAATTAAGGAGGTTGAAGCGCTGAGAGAAGAATTTTTCAATGCTGGCAAAGTACCTATTAAAGTTAATGAAGCAACGTGGGCCAAATTTAAAGACGCCGTTAGAAACTTCAATAGAAAAAAGAATGCCTTTTACAAAGATTTAAAGAAGGAACAGTACCTGAATCTTCAAAAGAAAAGAGAATTAGTAAAGATTGCGGAGGATAACAAAGACAGTGAAGATTTTGAAGCTACGACCCCTTTGATGAAAAAAATTCAAAGTGATTGGAAAAAAATTGGTCATGTACCAAGAAGGGACAGTGATAAAATTTGGAAACAATTCAAATCGGCTTGTAATGCTTATTTTGACAAGCTCCATTCAAAAAGAAATGAGGCAAATAAAGAGTTTTTAGAGGCATTCACCAAAAAACAAGAACTTCTCAATACTATAAAAAACTTAACGCTTTCTAAAGATAAAGACAAAGATTTAGCATTAATAAAAGAACATGTAAATACTTGGAAAAGTATTGGAAAAGTGCCTAACGACAAACGTTTTATTGAAGGCAAATTCAATAAAGCAATTGATGAGCTGTTTTCAAAATTGAAAATTGATAAAAATGAAGCTGAAATTCTAAAGTTTGAAACCAAACTTGAAACACTTAATAGTAACGACGATGATAATAGAAGTTTAGACAACGAGCGTTCTTTTATTCGTAAGAAAATAGATGAAGTAAAAAGTCAAATCAATCAGTTAGAAAATAATTTACAGTTCTTTACTAATGTAGATGACGATAATCCTTTGGTAAAAGAAGTTAATTCTAATATTGAAAAGCATAAAAAAGAACTAGATCTTTGGAAAACTAAACTTAAAACAATTAAGAAGATGTATTAATACATGTCTTAGGATAAAACTAAAAAAGGATCACGTCATTACGTGATCCTTTTTTAATACTCTAAATATTTCTCTTTTTCATTTATCGTGTAGCAGTACCAGAAACACTAACTACTGGTCCTGTGCCCATAGCAATTGCCGTATGGTCAGCAGCATTTGCAGGTACCATATGTGCTAATGGTTTTAAAGCAAATGGAGCTGCACTATCATCTGGCCAAGGCTCAACAGAAATAACTACTGTTCTCCCTTTTAAATCTGTTGGAAACGTAACACCTGCAGCAGAACCCATAACATAATCCTCACCCGGATAACCTGGCCCATTTCCCGCAGCACCTTTATAAGGCGAAGTTGCGGCATTGGCATCTGCCATCGCTGAATCTGTGAATGTTCCTGTAGAAATTGGAGTGCCATCAAAAACCACCCAACCTTCGTATTGCCAGCCAGCTGAAAGTGTTGGTAAACTCAAGCCTGTCATAGGGCTTCCGCTAGAATTATCTAAAAACCATACACCACTAGCTTCATTTGTATCATCTGTATCTGTTGGAGTTGCTAAAATATAAGTTCCTGAAGCTGAGGAAAAATCAGCTACAATAGAAGAATTTAAAGCAGCACTTTGTCCGGAGAAATCTCCAACTAAAACTTTTGTGTCTGCTGGTGCTGGGTCTGGATCAACAGCAGGTTCAATAGACAACACAAATCTTGTTGCACTATTTAACATATCTTTATTTACCGAAAAAACTTGTGCAGAAGACACATCAGAAAACACACCTGTTGATACTGGTGCTCCATTCACTATAATCCACCCTTCATAAACATAATCTGCGCCTAAAGGCTCTAAGCCTTGTAAATTCAATGTGAGATTTGAAGTAGATGGCCCTGTATTGTCATCATCATTACTACAAGATGTAGTAAAAAATCCTATTGCCACTATGGCTAAAAACATTTTTTTAATCATTACTATAATTTTTAATTTGTTATTACAATTCAAAATTATAGCTCATAAATGACCTAAAATGTTAGCTATCTAACATTAGGCAGAATTTTTATAAATTCTTATTTCTTTTCTTGTAAATTCAATGACATTTTCCTCCTTGAGTTCATTCAAGAGAATATTCAATGTTGGTCTTGAAGTACCAATCAAAGAGGCTATATCTTTTTGTGTGTAAGGGTGATGAATAATTTTATCTCCTGTTTTTTCGCAGTCGTAACCATACTCTGAGCATAGTTCATGCAAAAACTCTAATAGCCTAGTTTTAGTATCTTTAAATAAAAGTAGTTGGAGGCGTCTTTCTAATTTTTTCAGTTTAAAACCGATGAACTTATACACTTTAAAACTAAATGTTTGATTATCCCGCATCAGGTTATGCATCGTTTCTATACCAATTGGACAGATGCTTGTAGAATTATCGACAGACATTGCAAATTCATCTCTTTTAGATTCACCAAGAATAGCCGTTTCTCCAAATAATTCACCTCGTGTAAGTATCGCTTTTACAACTTCCTCTCCATCTTCATTATAATATCCTAGTTTTACCTTACCCTTTTCAATGAGGTACACTTTATTAGCAGAATCTTCTTCAAAATAAATATAATCTTGTTTTTTATAGGCATCAAAATCATGCCCCTTCTTATAAGCCTTGAATTTATGGGGACATAAAATTTTGAAAAGGTTAGTATCTTCAAAAAACCAAAGGGACTTCATTGTTTACATTTTTATTAGTAAAATGTCGTAAACAAATGGTATAACTTACATAAATGGTATAAAAAAACCTCCAAATCTGGAGGTTATATTTTATTCTTCTTCGTCACTTAATGTTTCATCTTCATCAAGCAAATTTAACATGTCATGCTTCTGTAACAAATTATACCATTGCACCACTTTTTTAATATCGCTTGCGTAAACTCTATCTTCATCATAGTCGGGTAAAACATCAAAAAAGAATTCTTCCAGCTTATCCTTACCATCCTTTGGCTTAACACTACATATTTTGCTATTCTCTTTATCTCGAATTTTACCTAAAACCTTGTAAAGAGGTACTTCTTCGGTTAACGTATATATAGCAATTTCACTTAATACACTTACATTGTTTTGTAAGCTAATTGATAATCTCTTACCATCCATTAAAGACTCTGCTACAAATCCACCGCGTGTTTGTGTTACTAATTTATAAAGTCCTGGTTTTCCAGAAATGGCTAAAACTTTTTCTAAGCCCATAAATAATTTTGTTTTTAGAGAGGCGCAAATATCATATTTTTAATAAGCAACGCAAAAATTATCGCTTCTTTTTTTGGTTTGGAAAACGCATGCGGTAATCTACATTTATCTTTCCTTTTGAAATATTAGAAAGCTTACCCTTTATCAATCGTTTTTTAAAACTTGAAAGCTTATCGGTAAACAAAACACCTTCTATATGATCGTATTCATGCTGTATTACACGAGCAATTAAACCATCAAATGTTTCAGTATGTTTTTTAAAATTCTCATCGTAATACTCGACTGTTATTTGTGGCTGCCTAAATACATCTTCCCTAACATCAGGAATACTTAAACACCCTTCGTTAAAGGCCCATTTATCGCCTTCTTCTTCTATAATTTTAGCATTAATAAAAACCTTTTTAAAGTCTTTTAGAACATTTCTTTCTACTTCTGGCAACTCTTCATCTTCTCCAAATGGTGATGTGTCTACCAAAAATAAACGAATTGGCAAACCTATTTGAGGTGCTGCTAAGCCTACTCCCATGGCATTATACATGGTTTCGAACATGTTTTCTAATAATTCGTTTAAGTTGGGATAATCTTGAGATATTTCTTCCCCCTTTTTCTTTAAAACTGGATCGCCGTATGCTACAATTGGTAATATCATTCTTAAGAATAAATCATTTTTGCAAAAATACGATACTTCTATGGTAAAATTGCAGGTTGCTTAAAAAATCTATGTTGAGTATAAATAACTTTGAAGGATTAACGTGGCACTAATTTCATCAACTAAAGCCTTATTTTTTCGTTGCTTCTTTTTAAGACCGCTATCTATCATAGTTTGAAATGCCATTTTTGAAGTAAAACGCTCATCAACTCTAGTAATGGGTGTTTTTGGGAACGCCTTTGAAAGTTTTTCTAAAAAGGGAACAATTAAAGCCTCACTTTCAGATGGGGAATTATCCATTTGCTTAGGTTCTCCGACCAAAAAAAGTTCTACATTCTCTTTTGAAATGTAATCCTTTAAAAAGGTAATTAACTCTTTTGAAGGAACAGTAGTTAATCCAGATGCAATTATTTGTAATTCATCTGTAACGGCAATTCCCGTTCTTACTTTACCATAATCTATTGCCAAAATTCTACCCATACTTTACTTTTATGCAAAAGTAATTCTTTAAAATAAAAAAGACCGCCTTTTCAGACAGCCTTTCTTGTGTTTAACCTTATTATTAAATTTGAATACTTAATCGTTTTTTAAGATAATTTTCTTCTGTTAATTTTAGGAAATACTAATTTGATGTTATCAACTTTTCTTTCTCTATTTAAGAAAATTCTAATATCACTACTACTTCTAGCAATAGTTTCTTTAATTTTTACAGTATCTATAATTACTGTAGCTTCTTTAGCTTCAGAAACAGTAACTTTAGTTTCTACGTTATCAGTCTTAACTTCATTCTGAGCGCCTATTGCTGAGAAAGAAAGTAATAAGATAAATAATATGTAAAAATTTGTTTTCATGATTTGGGTTGTTTCATTTGTTTCAACGGTTCAAATATATATCCATAAGAAGGCTCATCTACAATAAATTAGTTGTACACCATTGAATTTTCGATTATTAGAAAATCGGAATAGATCTATCGATGAATAGTGGAAGTGTATGGTTTTAACGATGAAATACAACCAAAATGTATTTCATCTATAAATATTATTTCTTTGAAGTCAAAAGCATCTATCATTTTTTAAAAAATCATCAGCTTTTCGCTGAAATTTTTAAACATATTCAAGTTGAAATACAGTTCTATTTTAGGTATTACATAGTATATTTGCCCAAAATTTTGATACTAATGACAGAATTACAACAAATTATAGAAAATGCTTGGGATAATCGGGAGCTTTTAAAAGAAACCAAAACTACAGATGCTATAAGACATGTGGTAGATCTTTTAGATAAAGGTGAATTACGTGTAGCTGAACCTATTGCAAGTGGATGGCAAGTAAATGAATGGGTGAAGAAGGCTGTAGTTTTATACTTCCCAATTCAGGAAATGGAAACCTTAGAAGCTGGTATTTTTGAATATCATGATAAAATTCCTTTAAAACGTAATTTTGCTGAACGCGGTATTCGTGTTGTACCAAATGCAGTTGCAAGACATGGGGCTTATATTTCCCCTGGAACTATTTTAATGCCAAGTTATGTAAATATAGGAGCCTATGTGGACGAGGGTACTATGGTAGACACTTGGGCAACTGTTGGTAGTTGTGCCCAAATTGGAAAAAATGTCCACCTAAGTGGTGGTGTAGGAATTGGTGGGGTCTTGGAGCCCTTACAAGCAGCTCCCGTTATTATAGAAGATAATGCCTTTATAGGTTCACGTTGTATTGTTGTTGAAGGTGTAAAAGTAGAAACTGAAGCTGTTTTAGGTGCTGGTGTTGTTTTAACCATGAGTACTAAAATAATTGATGTAACTGGTGATGAACCAAAAGAATACAAAGGTATTGTGCCAACAAGATCTGTAGTGATACCTGGAAGTTATGCCAAAGAATTTCCTTCTGGTAGTTACAATGTGCCTTGTGCATTAATCATAGGAAAACGTAAAGAAAGTACTAACAAAAAGACATCGCTTAATGATGCTTTAAGAGAGCATAGTGTGGCAGTTTAAGTTATAACAACTTAAATTCTAAATACAAGATTCCAAATTCCGATGTTTTTAAATTGGAATTTGGAATTTTTTGTTTGTAATTTGAAGTCTATGAAGATTTTAGTAATTCAGCAGAAAATGATTGGTGATGTATTAACATCTAGCATTTTATTTACTGCAATTAGACAAAACTATCCTGATGCTGAACTTCATTATTTAATTAATTCTCATACATTACCTGTTGTTGAAGGTCATCCTGATATTGACAAAACTATTCTCTTAACCCCTGAAATTGATAAAAGTGTCATACTTTTTTATAACTTTTTGAAAAAAATCAGACAGGAGAAGTATGATATTGTAGTTGATGTCTATGGAAAATGGTCTAGTAATATAATAACTCTTTTTTCTGGATCGGAATACCGTATTTCAAAATACAAATGGTATAGTGCTTTCATATACAGTCATACTTTTAAAGAAAATAGCACGCCTTTATCTGTTGCAGGCCTAGCGATTGAAAATCGATTACAACTTTTAAAACCAATTATAAAAGGACATATAGAACCTTTACGACCTAAAATATACTTAACAGAAAGAGAAATAGCCGCTTCAAAAGCCCTTCTTGAAAACTTTAATTTAGATATTTCGAAACCGATTTTTATGATTAGTGTCTTAGGAAGCAGCATTGATAAAACTTACCCACTTGAGTATATGGCAAGGTTGCTTGATTTCATTGTGAAATCCTATAAAGCAGACTTGTTATTTAATTATATGCCCAGTCAAAAAGAAGCTGTGAAGCAATTAATACAATTTTGTGCCGAAAAAACTCAAAAACATATTCACTTCCATATTTTTGGTAAAAACCTACGAGAATTTATAGCAATTACAAATCACTGTAAGGCGGTAATTGGTAATGAAGGTGGTGCAATAAATATTGCAAAAGCACTTGATAAACCAACATTTGCCATTTTTTCGCCTTGGATAAATAAAGATGCTTGGAATATGTTTGAAGATAAACTTACTTCAGACTCTATTCACCTTAAAGATGTAAAACCTGAGCTATATTTAGGAAAACAGAATAAACTAGTGAAGAAAGAATGGAAAGCCTACTACGAAGCTTTTAAACCAGAACTTATTACTCCAGGGCTCAAGTTGTTTCTTAAAGCTATTTCTTGATACCAAAAGCTGTACGCTTAAGCTTTTCTTTTTTAGTGGTTTCTCTTATCGTTTTATTCTTTTCAATCATTTCTGGCTTTACATATCCTCTTTTATGATCCAAATGCAGGCAGATAGCAGAATAACGAATCTGTTTAGCTTTTATTCCGGCATTAAATAGACGTTCACCCAACTCCCTATCCTCACCACCATATTGCATCCGTTCATCAAAACCATTGGCTTCGATAATATCTGTTTTCCAGCCGGAAGAGTTATGACCATTCCATGTAGCAGTAGTAGGTGTTAGTGCATTTAAAAGTTTTTCCTTTGCACCACTTGATGTAATTTTATTATTCTTGAAGGAAGACTTCAAGCCATTTTTCTTTAACCATTCAATATTGAAACAGTTTTGATTTTCAATATCCTCTTTTGTGATTAATTCACTAATATGCATAGGAAGCTTAAAATAACCACCTGATAAGAAAAAATCTTTTTCTCTCTTGTTAACATGCTTTTCTAAAAAATCGTTTCTTGCAATACAATCTCCATCTGTATAAACTAAATACGATCCTTTAGTTGCCATAGTAGCTTTATTAAGAATCATAGTTTTTTGAAAACCATTGTCTGGATGCCATATATGTTGAATAGGAAAATCAACTTTCCTAGTAATTTCTCTTATAAGCATTTTTGTTTCTTCAGATGAACCGTCATCTGCAATTACAACTTCAAAATCTTTAAATTTTTGAAATTGATAACTCCACAAAACTTTCTCTAACCATTTGGGTTGATTATAGGTACTTATTACTACTGAAATATCAATTGCGCTCATTGCTCCAAAAATAGCTATTTTTACACAATAAATTCAGTCTTTCTTTTGAATCAAAAACAAACTAAAATTTCTGCATTACTCATTACCTATAATGAAGAAAAACATATAGTTGATGTGATAAAAAACATTGATTTTGCTGATGAAATTATTGTTGTTGATGGTGAAAGTAGTGATAAAACTGTTAGTCTTTTAAAGGGATTTCCGAGAGTTAAAGTCATACAAAGAGCATTTAAAAATTTTGCAGACCAACGAAATTATGCTCTTAAACAAGCTACGCACGATTGGATTCTTTTTATTGATGCTGATGAACGTATTCCAGCACCTTTAAAACAAGAGTTTTTAGACGCAATAAATGGTCAAAGTGCTGTTGTAGCCTACATGTTTAAACGCCGTTTTTATTTTAATAAAAAGGTAATTCGATATAGCGGTTTGCAATCAGACACAACGTATAGACTTTTTAAAAAAGGTTTTGCCAGATATGATGGTAGTAAAATAGTACATGAAACTTTGAACGTGAATGGTAAAAGCGCAATTTTAAAAAACTATATGTTGCATTATAGCTACACGAGTAACTCAGATTATAAGCGTAAAATGGAAAATTACGCAACACTAAAAGCTGAAGAACTACATGCAAAAGGTAGGCAAACAACTATATTTCATTTTATTTTTAGACCTTTTTACAAGTTTGTTACAAATTACATTTTTCGATTAGGGTTTCTAGATGGTAAAGAAGGTTTTAGTATTTGTTATTTAAGTGCTTATGGCGTATGGTATCGCTACAGGATGCTTAAGAAACTAAATCAGCTTAAAAAATAACCATCAATAGTATTTGAGCAGTTTTCCCAAGTATAAGGCATCACATATTGACGCATATCACCTTTAATTTTGAATGCTTTTTCTATTAAGGGCACAACATCTTTATAGGTAGCATCTAACTCAAATAAATAGCCGTTTTTACCATATTGAATTAAATCTGGTGAAAACCCGGTTATTGAAGCTACAGGTACACAATTAGACATCATTGCTTCTAGAATTGGTACAGGGCCACCTTCCAAAAGCGATGGTGATACAAAAACATCTAATTTATTATATAAATCTGGATATGTTTCATAGGCTACATTATTGTGATAAACAATATTTGGTAAGCTTTTAAGCTCATCATATCTATCATAATCTTCCCAATTTCTGCCAATAATATGAAAAGTTCTATCAGGCATATTTTTAATAATATCTAAAATCAAATCAGGATTCTTACGAACACCAAAATTTGAGCAAAAACCAACATCGCCATTACCTCTTTCATGTGGGTAAAATGTGGTGGCGGATGTACCTATATGAAGTACTTTTAATAATTTTTCTTTTACGCCGCATTCAATTAAATATTGTTTTACATCAGAATTTAAACAGATAATAGTATCTGCCTTATTTAAACACCAAACCACATGTGTTTTTGAGTATTTTTTTGACCAATTGGGATGTGTAAACATCACAACATTCTTTCTTTTTAAAATACTAGGTGTACTGCGAATACAACGGCAGAAATAATTTTGGTAAATATAAAAGTAGCCATCTGCTTCAGGCAAATTTCTGAGTTTGTTGTGATAATGTGTTGAAGCATCTAATGAAGAATAGCGCGACAAACGTCTTACTTTTGCACCAAAAATCCAGTCTTTATCTTTTTCTCGGGCAATGTAAACTACCTTTTTTATTTGGGCAGGCGCGGAATGAAATTTTGATTTTAGGATCGCAATCAAATATTTCCATTTATGAACTACAGTAAAGTAAAGTTGTTCTCCCATAGTTGTTTATCGAATTGGCGACTCTGAAACTCTATCCTGATACTTTTTCTTCCAAAAGAAAATACGCTTTTTAAGTCTTATTTTTCGGTAATATTTCTCCTGAAAGGCTTTGGTATATTGCCAAATAGATTCAAAAATCTTGGTTTCATCCTCTCCCGAACATTTAGCATACTCATTACTCATTATGGCAATCATAGATTTATGAATGGTGAGTTTTGAAAAGTTTTTTGTGCGTGTTTCAAAATCTAGTGTACCGAACTCCATTCTGTTTAAATCTACCAAATAAAAATCGTAATCTTCATTAGTTCTTTTAATCAATGTATTTCCTGGTGAGTGGTCTAAAAAATGAATACCATTTTTATGCAATTCATATGTAAATCTTGTAAAAGCTCTTAAAATGGCTTCATGATCTTCAATATCAAAATCTGTGGTTAACTCTCTATATGTTAAATCGCAATCTACAAACTCGCTGATATAAAAACTTCTTTTAAATAAAAAAAGGGTTGTTTGTTTTTGAAATGCTATTGGAGTTGGCGTTTTAATACCTAAATCCAACAATTTATTGGCATAAATGTATGAGCGTTCTGCTTTAGATTTTCTAAAAAACCGGTACGCTACCTGATTTACAATATTGGGGATTTTAAATGACTTAATGGTATATATTTTACCATTAATAGTTACATTTTTAATCACATTACGTTCTGCTGCACCTAATACGTCGCTGTAACTATCAAAATTAGCTATGGCTTCTTCCAATTTACTTTGAAGACCTTTTTGTTTAGTATGTACAACGAAGGTTGTTTTCATGAAACTTTTTACACGATTTGTATTCGCTGCAAATATATCTAAATAAATTTTGGTTAGTTGTTGTTATGATAGCTAGAGTCTTATTACAAAACTACCTACGCAAAAGTGCAAAAAACATAAGTATTTACTATGCCTTGGCAGGCTTGCACCGCGTTAGGGATTGTAGCGGCAGCTTTTGGCGAGGCGCGCATCGAGCCAAAACTATTAGCGGAAAGCCCGACCCCTTGTGGGTAACGCCCAAAAAATAAAAAAATGAAAGTGCTAGAATTTGCCAAATAGCTATGCAACCTGTATTTTTGAGAATATAGTTTTTACTTAAATAGCGCAAGGATTAATGCATATTTTACACGTATCGGGAGTGACAAATTGGGGAGGCGGCGAATACCATATTGAAAACTTGTGTAGTGAATTACGTACTGCAAATCCTGAGATAAAAAATACGGTATTGTGTGTTAAGGATTCTCCTTTTGAAATGCGATTGTCTAAAACGCAAATTCAATATATTTCGGCGCCGCTGAGAATAAAAGTGGATTTACGCTTTGTTTTCAAAATTGGTAGTATATGCAAATCTGAAAATATCGATCTTATTCATATTCATGACCCAAGTGCGTTGCAACTTACCATTATTGCTGATAAAATATACAACTTACCGCCTTTTATATTAAGTAAGAAAACCTCATTCCCCATAAAAGAGCGAAAAAAAACACTTTTTAAATATAATTATTCGAAGATTAAAAAAATACTGTGCGTATCAGAAGAAACACAGAATGTAACTAAAAAAGCTATTACGGATAAAAGCAAGGTGATAACGGTTTACCATGGCACTAACTTAAAAACTAAAAGTACAGATACGCCATTTAAAATTCGAGAAAAATTTAATATACCTGACGAAAAAACTATTGTTGGGCATATTGGAAATCATATACGGGCTAAACATTTAGAGACCTTTATAAATGTTGTAGATAGTATTATTAATACTGAAAAACGACGTGATTTTATATTTGTTCAAATAGGAACGTTTAGTGAACGCACAGATGCGCTACTTGAACAAGTAAAAGCTTTAAACTTAGAAAGCCATATTATTTTTATGGGATATACACCACAGGCATCGAACTTTATACCTCAATTTGATATATCGTTAATGACATCGCAAAGTGAAGGTTTACCTCAGTTTATTTATGAATCTATGTATCATAAAGCACCGATTGTGAGCACCAATGTTGGTGGTATTCCTGAACTTATAAGTCATGGAATTAATGGTTTTTTGGCGTCAATGCATGATGCAAAAGATTTAAGTAAACTTGTTATTGAACTGAATGCATCAGAAAAACTAAAAAAGGAATTTGTTTCAAAAAGTTATGACAAACTTTTGGAACAATTTACTACTGAAAACATGGCTAAGGAAACCGTGAAAATCTACAAATCAGTTTTGAATAATGGCTAATTTTAATTTGGAGGTTAAGAATGCTGTTGAAGCCCTAAAAGCTGGAAACATCATTTTATTCCCAACAGATACGCATTGGAGCTTAGGTTGTGATGCAAATAATAAGGATGCGCTTAAAAAACTCTATACTCTTAAACAAAGCTATAACGAAAGAAACATAACATGTTTTGTTGCTGATGATAGGATGTTGAGTAAATACGTAAAACAAGTGCCTTTTGCAGCACAAAGTATCATTGAAGTTGCTGATACACCAACTACTATAATTTATGATGCGCCTCAAAACTTAGCTTCAAACTTAATAGCTAAAGATAACACTATAGCCATAAGAATTCCTGATGATGATTTTTGCTATCAACTCTCCCGACGATCAAATAGTGCTATTGCCACCTCAATTGCTCATATTGATGGCGATACCATCCCAAAATCATTTAAAGAAATAGTACCAGCCATTTTAAAAGGTGTGGAGTATGTCGTAAATTTGCAAAAGGAAAAAACTAGCTCAATATCTGCTGCAATCATCCAAATTACTAACAGTAATATTGTTAAGGTTTTACGAAAATAGTTAGCCACGAGTTACTACTAATTTATAGGTAAATCGTGGATTGGTGTCGAAAAAAATATGAATTACAAAGAAGCTCTTCAAAATAACATATTTAAAATTATCTCTAAATCTGCGAGCCAACTTAATTTGGAAAGTTACGTTATTGGAGGGTTTGTACGTGATTTTTTATTAAAACGCGGCAATGCTAAAGATATTGATGTGGTTGCCATTGGTAGTGGTATTGAACTAGCACAAAAGGTTGCCGAAAATCTACCAACAAAACCAAAAGTACAGATCTTCAAGACCTACGGTACTGCAATGTTACGTTACGACGATATTGAAGTGGAATTTGTTGGTGCTAGAAAAGAATCGTATTCTGAGGACAGTAGGAATCCAGTGGTGGAAAACGGTTCGTTGCAGGATGACCAAAACAGACGTGATTTCACTATTAATGCCTTGGCTTTAAGTTTAGCAGAAGACAACTTTGGTGCTATATTAGACCCGTTTAACGGTATTCAAGATTTAGAAAATAAAATCATCCGCACACCCTTAAATCCTGATATTACTTATAGTGATGATCCTTTACGAATGATGCGAGCAATTAGGTTTGCAACACAATTAGATTTTAAAATTGAAGCAGAAAGCTTAAAAGCTATTTCTAGAAATGCAGATCGTATAAAAATTATCACCAATGAACGTATTGCTGTAGAACTACATAAAATTTTAGAAAGCAAAATGCCTTCTACTGGTTTTTTACTGCTTGAAAAAACGGGACTACTAAAATACATTTTACCAGAGCTTACTGCTCTTAAAGGTATTGATGAGATTGAGGGACAACGCCATAAAGATAACTTTTACCATACCTTAGAAGTTGTAGATAATATTGCAAAACATACGGATGATTTGTGGTTGCGATGGGCCGCACTTTTACACGATATTGGTAAAGCACCAACCAAACGCTTTAGCAAAAAAGTGGGTTGGACATTCCATGGGCATGAATTTGAGGGTTCAAAAATGGTGTATCGATTATTCAAACGTTTAAAAATGCCTTTGAATGATAAGATGAAATTTGTACAAAAGTTAGTATTGATGAGCTCCCGCCCTATTGTTTTAGCCCAAGATATTGTTACAGATTCTGCCGTGAGACGCTTGGTGTTTGATGCTGGT
This sequence comes from Flavobacteriaceae bacterium, assembly GCA_043557195.1. Lineage (GTDB taxonomy): Bacteria > Bacteroidota > Bacteroidia > Flavobacteriales > Flavobacteriaceae > Jejuia. Next base: position 336,353 of record CP121314.1, read on the forward strand.
GATTATGTAGATGATTTAATGACACTTTGCGAAGCAGATATCACCACTAAGAATCCTAAAAAATTCAATAAATATCATAACAATTTTAAGATAGTACGCGAAAAGATTGTTGAGGTTGAAGAACGGGATCATGTACGAAATTTTCAACCTCCTGTTACAGGTGAAGAGATTATGAAAACCTTCAACCTAAAACCTTCTAGAGAAATTGGTGTAATTAAAGAAGCTATTAAAGAGGCTATTTTGGAAGGGGATATACCAAATGAACATGAAGCAGCTTTTGAATTAATGCTGAGAAAGGGTAAGGAACTAGGGCTTAAAACAAACGACTAATGCTAAGGTTAAAGCGAACAGATTCTAAAGATTCGGGCTTTGTAGATTTAGTGTCGCAATTAAATCGTTATTTAAAAACTGTTGATGGCGAAGACCATGAATTTTATATGCAGTATAACGGCATTGATGTGTTACAAAATGTAATTGTTGCTTATTTAAATGAGATTCCTGTAGGTTGTGGTGCTTTTAAACCTTTTGATGATAAAACCGTTGAAATAAAACGCATGTTCACATTACCCGACCACAGAGGACAAAATATTGCAACTCAAATTTTGTCTGAATTAGAAATTTGGGCCTCTCAACTTGGATATTCATCTTCTGTATTAGAAACTGGTAAACGGCAAGTTGAAGCGGTAAAGTTTTATGAAAAAAATAAATACAAAACCATAGAAAATTTTGGCCCTTACAAAGGTGTAAAAAATAGTATTTGCTTTGAAAAAGAATTGAGCTATGAAAAAAGATAATAAACGTGTTATTTATTGGCTGCTAACTGGATGTATTCTCATTTTCATCATGGTAATTGTTGGCGGTATTACAAGGCTAACCCATTCTGGTTTATCAATTTCCAATTATAAATTGATATCTGGAACCATACCACCAATGAATGAAGTAGAATGGCAAGACGCCTTTGAATTATACAAGCAATATCCAGAATACCAAAAGTTAAATTACAATTTTACTTTAGAAGACTTTAAAGATATTTACTTCTGGGAATGGCTACATCGCGTGCTAGGACGCTTAATAGGAATAGTATTTATTATTCCATTTCTATATTTTCTAATTACGAAACAACTCACTAAGTCAACCATAAAAAAAGCGATCATACTATTATTTATGGGTGGTTTTCAAGGGTTTTTAGGTTGGTACATGGTAAAAAGTGGATTGGTGGATAGACCAGACGTAAGTCACTACAGGCTTGCAGCGCATTTAACTACAGCTTTTTTGACATTCGCTTACACCTTTTGGGTAGCTCTAGATTTAATATTTCCGAAGAGAAAAGATATAGAAAAACCATTTAGAAATTTTATACGCATTGGATTAGTAGTACTCATAATTCAAATTATTTATGGAGCTTTTGTCGCTGGTTTAGATGCAGGATGGATTCACAACCATTGGCCAATGATGAGTGAAGGCAAGTTTATGCATGAGACTGTTTACATTGAACAAAACCCATTATATAAAAACTTTATTGAAGGTAAAAGCGGTGTACAATTTGTGCATAGAATCTTAGCTTACATAGTAGTAATTTTTATTATAATTATCTGGCGAAAAAGCAAGCAACTTATACTTTCAAAATACCAACTAGCTGGTGTTACTTCCTTACTAATAATGGTGGGTATTCAATTTCTTCTAGGGGTTTTCACTATATTGCTACAAGTGCCTGTTTGGTTGGGTGTAGCGCATCAAGTTGGTGCTTTCTTGTTGTTATCTACTATGATTTTTACTTTGCATCGTTTTAGTAGGTAGTGTTTTACAGTAAAAAGATTTACATGAAATTATCACCTTAGTAAACGGCAAGAATTAAATAAAAATAATTTGGGCGTTACCCTAAGGGTCGGGCTATCCGTTACAAGTCCTCCTGCCTGCGGGCTTTCCACTACTATCCCTAACGCGGTTTAGAACGTGTTTTTAACTTTAGAACATAAATTTAAAGATGCTTCAATAGAATTCAAACCACTAAAATTAATAGATTTCCATTTTCAAAATCAATCGCATTATTTTTTGTGATATACTAAAAATTACTGCATAAAAAAACCACTCTAAAAGAGTGGTCCCTAAATATTATATAACTATTGGCTATCTACTACAGTGCAGCAATGTGCTTTGCTAAACCAGATTTTAAGTTAGCAGCTTTATTAGCGTGAATAATATTTTTCTTCGCTAATTTATCTAACATAGATACAACAGAAGGAAACATTGCTTCTGCTTCTTTCTTATCAGTTAATTCACGTAACTTTTTAATCGCACTACGTGTAGATTTGTGTTGGTATCTATTTATCACGCGTTTAGATTCGTTACTTCTTATTCTTTTTAAAGCTGACTTATGATTTGCCATTTTGTTTTTTTCTTGTTAAAGTGTTGTAGCCCGTAGGGGAATCGAACCCCTCTTACCAGGATGAAAACCTGGCGTCCTAGCCGATAGACGAACGGGCCATTTGGTAAATTTCTATTTAAATGAACCTGCAACGTTTCCATTGCGGATGCAAAAATACAACTATTTTTAAATGTTGCAACAGTAGACTAAACTTTTTTGAAAAAAATTTAATCTAATATGCTTTTGCAAATAAAACACGCCTATTCGAGGGCTTTCCAGAATACACACAAACGCCTTCTTCTTGCTTTGCGTCTAAAGGAATACAACGTATAGTTGCCTTTGTCAACTCTTTTATTTTATCCTCAGTTTCGGAAGTACCATCCCAATGGGCAGATATAAAGCCTCCTTTAGTTTCTAACGCATCTTTAAACGCATCAAACGTGTCAACTGGTGTAATGTGATTATTTCTAAATTCTAGTGCCTTATTGTAAAGGTTTTCTTGAATCTCTTCTAGTAAATCTTCAATAACAACGCTAACTCTATCTAAAATAACCGTTTCTTTACTTAAAGTATCTCTTCTGGCAACTTCTACTGTTTCATTTTCTAAGTCTTTTGGTCCAATAGCGATTCGTAAAGGCACACCTTGCAATTCATGTTGTGCAAATTTTGCTCCTGGTCTCAACGTATCACGCTTATCAAACTTAACAGAAATATTTCTATCTCTAAGATCTCCAATAATATCATCAGCTACCTTACTAATGGCATCAAACTGTTCTTCATTTTTATAAATAGGTACAATAACCACTTGATAAGGTGCCAAATTTGGTGGTAACACCAAACCATTATCATCGCTATGCGTCATGATGAGCGCTCCCATCAATCGTGTAGAAACTCCCCAAGAAGTTGCCCAAACATAATCTTGCTTTCCTTCTTTATTTGCAAACTTTACATCAAAAGCTTTTGCGAAATTCTGACCTAAGAAATGAGATGTACCAGCTTGTAAAGCCTTTCCATCTTGCATTAAAGCCTCAATACAATAAGTGTCTTCAGCTCCAGCAAATCGCTCGCTTTCAGATTTAACACCTTGTATTACAGGTATAGCCATAAAATTCTCAACAAACTTAGCATATACACCGTGCGTTACCACGGCGCATTCTTTCGCAAAACCTTCCGCATTCTTCTCTTCAGCTTCGAATAAACTTTTCGGCACGAACAGCGGGAAATAAGCATTTTGGTGTCCAGTTTCCTTAAACATGGACTACTCGTAAGTTTTTTGCTCATATCGCTTTTTTGGCACAAATATTGTGACTATGTTAAATAAAAAAATAGTAGCGCAAAACTAACTATTTTTGTTATGTTCAACAATAAAATTAAAGAGATATGCAAATTAATCACTACTTAAAATCGAAAATGCAATTCGCAGCAATCCTAGGATTGTTCTTCGGATTAGTATCTTGTGGTTCCTACCAATATGTAGGTGTTGACAATGATGGTATTTATGGCGGAACCAACGATAATACGCAAAATCAAGTGAAAGTTGTTGACGCAAAGAATGCTCCAGAAGGTAATGATTATTACGAAAACTACTTTAAAAATAAAGCTCAAGAATATGAGATTGCTACGGATAACGGTGCAATATTTACCGATATTGATAGCTATAGCAGTGAGGAAAACTTGGCTGTAAACGACACTATATATAATGATTATCAAGGATATGCAGGATGGGGACAGACTAATGATAATGTTACTATAAACATCATTGACAACGGTTGGAACAACTGGGGATGGGATCCTTGGTTCAACGGTGGCTTTGGATGGGGCTGGAACAACTGGGGCTGGAACAACTGGGGTTGGAATAGATGGAACCGTTGGGGTGGTGCCTGGGGTTGGAATGCTGGCTGGGGCTGGGGCGGTGGCTTCGGTTGGGGTTGGAATAACTGGGGCTGGGGAGGCTGGAATGCTTGGTGTCCTCCTGGATTCTACGGAAACAATTTCTACGCAGGAAATTTTAACAGATTTGGTAACAGGTTAGCCTTTAGCAATACGAGAAGAGGAAGTGCTGCTTTGTTTGGAAGAAATTCTTCAAGCAATTCACTAAGAAGAAGTAGTGTAGCTAGTAACAGACGCTTATCTACAAGTAACCAAAATTCCACAACTGCAAGAAGATACAATAGTACATCACGAAGAACGAGTGTAGCACGTAGTAGCAATTCTTCTTCAAGATATAGCACAACAAGACGCAATAGTGTCGCAAGAACGAATGGAAATAATTCTAGTAGAGTGAGTCGCTCAAACTCACCAACAACTATAAACAGAAATTCTACGGTTAGAAGAAGTAGCTCTAGACAGCCATCTTATTCTCCAAACAGATCGTCTTCTAGTAATAGTAGATACTCTGCACCTATTAGAAGAAATTCATCTTCAACATATTCTAGAGGGAGTAATTCTAATTATAGTAGAAGTTCTTCAGGTAATAGTAGAAGTGGTTCTTATTCAAGATCATCATCACCTTCAAGAAGTTCAGGATCTGTTTCTAGGTCATCTGGAGGTTCTAGAAGCTCTGGAAGCTCAAGAAGTTCTTCAGGTGGAGGAAGAAGACGCTAAATTTAAAATCAATAAAAATTTAATATGACCCTTAGATGTTTAAAATAATCATAATGCACTTAAAGCAGTGATTATTTTAAACATACTTAGGTTACATTTGCCCAATAATAACGAAAAATGAAACATATGAAAAAGCTCCAATTATTATGCATAGGCTTATTATCTATGTCTACAATTTACGGTCAAGATATCAGTGATGCTTTACGATACTCTCAAGACAATATTCAAGGAACGGCTCGTTTTAGAGCACTGAGTGGTGCTTTTGGCGCACTCGGAGGAGACATGAGTGCTGTTAACATAAACCCAGCGAGTTCTGCTGTATTTAGCCAAAGTCACGCTTCATTTTCTTTAGCAAATTCAGAATTAACCAATAATACGCAATACTTTAACGGTAGCGGCAGTATTAACGATTCTAATTTCGATTTAGCCCAAGGTGGTGCATCGTTTGTTTTTAAAAATACAAGTAATTCTCCTTGGAAAAAGTTTAGTATTGGTGTTGCATTCGATAGAACGAATAACCATGATGATAGTTGGTTTGCAGTTGGAACTAATACAAATAGCAATAATTTCAATAACACGATATCAAGTTATTTCTTTGATTTTGCTCAAGGAAATGAACGTACAATATTCACCCCAACAGGTCAAGAACTAGTAAATTATTTTGATATCAGAGATCAAACTGCTTTAAATAATCCAGAGTTATACTTTGACCAAAATCCTGATTTGTACTATGAATTAGGCTATCAATTTTTAGGTGAAGTAGAAAGTTTTCAAGCACAACAAGCATTTTTGGGTTATCAATCTTTTATATTAGATCCTGAGGTAGATGCTGATGACAACACAAACTATCTGCTGAATGTTGGTGAAGGGAATTTTGATCATGATTATACTTATGTATCAACTGGATATAATGGTAAAATTGCAGTAAACATAGCAGCACAATATGGAGACGACCTATTTTTGGGTGCTAACTTCAATTCTCATTTCATAGACTATGATCGTTCTACTTTACTATTTGAAGATAATAACAATTCTGGCTCTTTAATAAATAATATTGAATTCGAAAATAACTTATCTACAAGAGGTTCTGGTTTTTCATTTCAATTGGGAGGTATTTTAAAATTGAGTAACGAATTTAGAGTTGGTTTAACATACGATTCACCAACGTGGTATACTATTGAAGAAGAAACATCTCAGTTTTTAGACACTAACGAACTAGCAAATAGAAATTTACCAACAATTAATCCACAAATCACCAATATATATCCTTCATACAGATTACAAACACCCTCAAGATTTACAGGTAGTGCAGCCTATGTGTTTTCTAATAAAGGATTAATAAGTTTTGATTATTCTACTAAAAATTACGGTGCAACTAAGTTTAGACCAGAAAATGATTTTACCGGTTTAAATGCAGATGTTAGTGACATACTTACTACCGCAGCAACCTATAGATTAGGTGGTGAATATAAGCACAAACAATTTAGTTTTAGAGGAGGATACAGATTTGAAGAAAGTCCATATGTTGATGGCGTAACCGTTGGAGATTTAACCGGTTTTTCTCTAGGTTTTGGTTACAACTTTGGAAACACAAAACTAGACATTACCTACGATAAATGGGAAAGAACAGACCAAACACCATTATATAATATTGGTTTGGTTGATGCTGCCACTATTGACAGACAAAATTCTAATATTACGTTAACATTAGGATTTAATATTTAAGACCTTATTTAACGCTATAAATTTAAAGCTTGAACTCTCAAAAAAAGTTCAAGCTTTTTTTGTAATTATTACTAAGGCCTTAAGACTGAATAGAAAAGTAAAAAGACGCTATTAGGTTAATAAAGATAGATTACAAATGCGTTACGCTACGAAGTGTCGGAGGTAGCGGCATGTTTGAGTGCCTCGCAGAGTGCAAGTAGTGAAAGTAAGCCCCTTTTTTCGAAGGGTGTGGTAATCTGCCTGCGATACCACAGATAGGCGGGCGCCCAAAATATGAATAAAACAATAGATTATTCTGTTTCGCTTATTATTAACATTCCTTGTGTAAGCTAAAATTGAGAAATGCTTATCTTTGCAAATTAAATTTTCAGTAAGACTTATGAAATTTGACAATTTAGAAGAGTTTGATGCTTTAGGAGATGAACACATTGGTTCTTCAGAGAATACTCCAATGCGTAGTGATGCATTTAAACTTACCAATGAAGAAAAAATAGACATTATTAAAGATGATGTGCGTCATATTATGGAAACTCTTGGTTTAGACCTTACAGACGATAGTTTGAATGGCACTCCAAATCGTGTTGCCAAAATGTTTGTGAATGAAATTTTTGGTGGTTTAGACCCGAAAAAGAAACCTAGCGCATCAACCTTTGAGAACAAATATAAATATGGTGAAATGCTTGTTGAAAAAAACATTACTGTATATTCAACCTGCGAACATCATTTGTTACCAATTGTTGGTAGAGCTCACGTGGCCTACATTTCAAATGGTACAGTAGTCGGCTTATCAAAAATGAACCGTATTGTAGATTATTATGCTAAACGCCCGCAAGTACAAGAGCGTTTAACTATCCAAATTGTTAAGGAACTTCAAGAGGTTTTAAACACAAAAGACGTAGCTTGTGTTATTGATGCTAAACATTTGTGTGTAAATTCAAGAGGCATTAGAGATATTGAAAGTAGCACAGTTACTTCAGAATTCGGTGGCAAATTTAAAGATATGGCTACACGCCGTGAATTTTTAGATTATATTCAGCTAGACACTCAGTTTTAGTTTTAAACATATTTAGTCCCAAAACTTATAATAACTCATAAGCAAACCAAATGCAGTTATATCAATCAAACCAAATCAAAATATACAATTCCCTCACTGGAAAAAAAGAAGTTTTTAAACCTATAAATGATGGGCATGTAGGCATGTATGTTTGTGGACCTACCGTGTATAGTAATGTACATTTAGGAAACGTGAGAACTTTTATGTCTTTTGACATGGTATTTCGATACTTAAAGCATTTGGGCTATAAAGTGCGTTATGTTAGAAACATTACCGATGCTGGCCATTTAGAGAACGATGAAGATGCTGGAGAAGATAAAGTTGCTAAAAAGGCACGCTTAGAGCAAATTGAGCCAATGGAGGTAGTACAGCGCTATACGGTTGACTTTCATAATATCCTAAACACATTAAACTTCCTCCCTCCTAGCATTGAGCCCACAGCTACAGGACATATTATTGAACAAATTGAACTGATTAGTAAAATTATAGACAATGGTTTTGCCTATGAAGTGAATGGTTCGGTGTATTTTGATGTACACAAGTTTAACGAGACGAACGAATACGGCAAATTAAGCAAACGTAAGCTTGAAGATTTAATACATAATACTCGTGCTTTAGACGGACAAAGCGATAAAAAAAATCCACAAGATTTTGCACTTTGGAAAAAAGCAGAACCACAACATATTATGCGCTGGCCTTCACCTTGGAGCGATGGCTTCCCTGGTTGGCATTTAGAATGTACTGCAATGAGTACTAAATATTTGGGAGAACAGTTTGATATACATGGCGGTGGAATGGATTTAAAATTTCCGCATCACGAGTGTGAGATTGCACAGAATGAGGCCGCAAAAGGCATTTCACCAGTAAATTATTGGATGCATGCAAATATGTTAGAACTGAACGGTTCTAGAATGTCTAAATCTACTGGAAATACAGTAAATCCTAATGAGTTATTGTCTGGTGATAACAAATTTTTCAGTAAAGCTTTTGCTCCAGGCGTTATTCGTTTTTTCAATGCACAATCCTCGTATCGCAGTGTTTTAGATTTAACTGATGACGGTTTATTAGCCAGTGAAAAAGGCTTCTACAGGTTAATGGAAGGCATGAAATTATTGAAAAACATAAAGGCGTCTAATAAGTCTACATTTGATGTTTCATCATGGAGGCAAAAATGTTATGATGCCATGAATGACGATTTTAATTCGCCTATTCTTATTGCGCACTTGTTTGAAGCAGTAAAATATGTTAACCAAATAAAAGAAGAAAAGGCGTCTATCTCTTCTGATGATTTAGAACTTCTCAAAATCACAATGGACTCCTTTGTGTTTGATGTTTTAGGTCTAGAAAACACCGCTGAAACCAATTCTGGAGGCGATAAGCTTGCTGGAGCTGTTGATGTATTAATTAAACTAAGGCAAGAAGCTAGGGCCAATAAGGATTTTGCTATGTCTGATAAAATACGAGATGAGTTAGCTGAAGTTGGCATTGTTTTGAAAGACGGTAAAGACGGAACTACCTTTTCGGTTAATTAAATCTAGCTACTATTCTCGCTTGTGCAGGAATGACATCATATTAGCAATAAATACAGAATGATAATCTATGCTTAAAAAAATTCTCATAGCACCATTTCTGTTTTTAATCAAACTATACCAAACGCTAATATCACCGTTAACTCCTGCAACGTGCAGATATCAACCTACATGCTCTCATTATTCAAAAGAAGCTTTAAAAAAACATGGTGTTTTTAAAGGTGGATGGTTAGCTATAAAACGTATTTTTAGTTGTCATCCCTGGGGTGGTTCAGGATATGATCCTGTACCCTAAGAAATAGCTTATTTATTTTCATATTTATCGTAAATTGTGCGTAAAGCATCTTATCATGAAAATAAAGTTTACTTACATATTTCAACTTTTCATATTATCTATTTTAGTTTTGGCATGTTCAAAAAGTGCTGATAAAGAATTTGCAACAATGCTTATTCATGGCGGCACTATTTATACTGTAGATTCTACACAAACTACTGCTGAAGCTGTTGCCATAAAAGATAACCGTATTCTGTTTGTTGGAAATTTGGAAGATGCTGCATCATTCAAAAATGAGCAAACAGAAATCATCGATTTAAAAGGAAAAACCATGACACCTGGACTTATTGAAGGTCATGGGCATTTTATGGGTTTAGGTTATAATGAACTAAATCTTGATTTACTGAATACCAAAAGCTACCAAGAGATTATTGATGCTGTAGCGGAACGTGTATCTACCCTAGAACCTGGTGAATGGATTGTGGGTAGAGGTTGGCACCAAAGTAAATGGGACTCTTTGCCGAAAGAAATGGTAAAAGGCTTTCAAACGCATCATAGGCTTAGTGAGGTGTCTCCTGATAATCCAGTTTATTTATGGCATGCAAGCGGACATGCAGGTTTTGCAAATTCAAAAGCTATGGAGATAGCTGGTTTGCAAGCTTTAGCTAAAGAAGGTATAAAAACATCATACGGGGAAGGCGGTGAAATTATTGTAGATAGAAATGACCAACCAACTGGTGTTTTTAATGAGCGTGCACAAACTTTAATTACAAAGCATATACCTGAAAAAAATATAAATACAGATATTAAAGCTTTTGAGTTGGCTGTTAAAGCGTGTCATAAAAATGGTATTACAAGTTTTCATGATGCAGGTATTCCTAGGGAGACCATTGAGCTTTATGAAAAAATGAAGCAAGATGGCAAGATGAAAACCAGAATTTATGCGATGCTTACTGGTTGGGATAAAAATTTATTAGAAGAATGGTATGCCAAAGGCATTATGGTTGATACGTCTCACCTATTCACCATTCGTTCCGTAAAACTAAATTGCGATGGTGCTTTGGGCTCAAGAGGTGCATGGTTACTAGAACCTTACAGTGACCGACCCGACCATTACGGTCATGAAACGCTACCGATGGAATTCGTAAAAGAAACTGCTTTAAGTGGGTTAAAACATGGATTTCAAGTATGTGCACATGCTATTGGAGACCGCGCAAACAGAGAAATATTAGACCGTTATGAAATCGCCATTGCCACATTACCTAACAAAGCAAACGACCATAGATTTAGAATAGAACACGCGCAGCATTTACACCCAGAAGATATTCCGCGTTTTGCACAGTTACAAGTAATTCCTGCAATGCAAGCCATACATATGTCTTCTGATAGACCTTGGGCTATTGACAGACTGGGCGAGAAACGTATTAAAGAAGGTGCTTATATGTGGCAAGATTTGCTAAAAAGCGGTGTGCCAATTATTAACGGCACTGATGTTCCTGTAGAACCCATCAACCCAATAGCAAGTTTTTATGCAAGCGTAAGCAGAAAAACGCTAAAAGGCATGCCTGAAACAGGTTACGAACCTGAGCAAAAAATGACACGAGCACAAGCTCTAAAATCGTACACACTAGATGCTGCTTATGGTGCCTTTGAAGAAGATATTAAAGGTTCAATCTCTGTTGGGAAATTAGCTGATTTTACTATTTATAATCAAGACTTAATGACGGTTGATGAACGTGACATTTTAAACACAGAAGTTGTAATGACTATTTTTGGAGGAGAGGTAGTTTATGAAGATGCAGATTAGACAGATTTACTTTATGCAAAATTTCTTATACCTTCGTTAACGGTCGATATAAACCATTGAAACGGCACATATCCCAGACTTTGTAAGCAATATCAGAAAATGAATAGCACAAATAAAATTTACATTTTAATTATTGGAATTATAGTATTGACTCAATCCTGTAAAGGACTGAAAAAAGGAAAGGTTGAATCTAAAACTTCTGAAATAATTTTTTATCAAAATGGGAACGAAAAAATCATTCCAAAAGGAGCTAAAACCATTGAAGTAAATAAAGATAAATTCTCATTAAGATTTTATAACAAAAAATATAATTCAGAAACAAAAAAATATTACGCTACTCAAATTGGAGCTTTTCTTGACTTAAACGAACTGGAAAAGATTAAAATTGGAATGAAAACTCAAGATTTACCTTGTTTTGAACTTGGTTCTGGAATGGCACCTGATATTAGTGGAAAGTATGAGAGTTTGATTTTTAATAATAGTGGGCATCATTACTTGATTTACGAAAACTCTAATAGCAAAAGGTTAAATCTAATTAATGACGGAAAAGAATACCGAAAATTGGAATTTGAAATTAATCGTTTGTATTTAAATAATATAGATATTTCAATAAAAGAAACCGAATTATCTTCTTTTTATCTAGCAATCTTAATTGATGAAAATTTAAATGGAATAATTGACAAAAACGAATTGACTAAACTGATTATTGAGATAAAGTAAAGCTTATAACACCGCTAATAATTTATTGCTCTAGTATACCTACGAAAATCACCTCTCAGGAATAGCCTTCAAAATCTCCAAAACAAATTTCCAATATTTTTGAACAGATGATATTTGGGCACGTTCATCTGGAGAATGCGCACCTTTAATATTTGGCCCGAAACTAATCATATCCATATCTGGGTAATTTTGCCCAAGAATTCCGCATTCTAAGCCTGCATGACAGGCAGCCACATTTGGCTTTTCACCATTAAGGTCTTCGTATAATTTAGTCATTACTTTTAAAATGGCAGAATCCATATTGGGTGTCCATCCTGGATATTCTCCTGAAAATTCCACTTCGCAACCTGTTAATTCAAATGTTGCTCTTAGGCTATTGGCTAAATCCATTTTAGCACTTTCCGCTGAGGAGCGCGTTAAACAGCCCACTTTTATGTTGCCCTCTTTTACAATAACTCTAGCAATATTATTGGAGGTTTCTACCAAATCGGGAATATCGGCACTCATGCGATATACTCCATTTAAAGCCGCATAAACGGCTCTTGTAAACCCTTCTTGAACTCCTAAATCCATGATTTTTTTTGGTGTATCGCATTTAGCAACGTCAACCACCAATTCAGGTTCCATAGTTTTATATTCTTTTTTAATAGCATTGGCTAGTTCATTTATCTCTAAAAGAAAGGCATCTTCGTGAATAGCATCTATGACTACAACAGCTTTACTTTCCCTCGGGATTGCATTTCGTAAGCTACCTCCATCAATTTCAGAAATTCGTAAACCAAAATTCTCAAAACCATCAAATAATAAACGATTCATAAGTTTATTGGCGTTTCCTAAACCTTCATGAATTTGCATTCCTGAATGTCCGCCCTGTAAGCCTTTTACATTGATTTCAAAGCCAATTTTAAATTCTGGTGTTTCTTCTTCATCATACGTTCTTGTTGCTGTAATGTCTATACCTCCTGCACAACCTACACCTATTTCATCATCTTCTTCAGTGTCGAGATTTAGCAATATTCCTCCAGAAAGCAAACCACCTTTTAAACCCATAGCCCCCGTCATTCCTGTTTCTTCATCAATAGTAAATAATGCTTCAATGGCTGGATGCGGAATATCTATGCTTTCTAAAATCGCCATAATAGTTGCCACACCCAATCCGTTATCTGCTCCCAACGTTGTGCCTTTAGCTTTCACCCAATCGCCTTCAATAAACATATCGATGCCTTGTGTATCAAAATCGAACTCTGTGTCATTATTTTTTTGGTGCACCATATCTAAATGCGATTGCATTACCACAGTGGTTCTGTTTTCCATTCCAGCGGTTGCTGGTTTTTTTATAATAACATTACCAACCTCGTCTTCAATGGTTTCTAAACCAAGGTTTTTACCAAAATCTTTCATGAATGCAATAACACGTTCTTCTTTTTTTGATGGTCGTGGTACTGCGTTTAAATCGGCGAATTTATTCCAAAGTCTTTTGGGTTCTAGTTGTCTTATTTCTGAGCTCATAGTCTTATTTATAACGAATTTCAAAGATAGCAAAAATGCTACGACGTTGGCAGCTACTCCTGATTGAAACGGCATCCTTTTTTGAGGCACGAGAAAAAGATATAGAGGAAAGCAGGAAGAAACTTTAGTAAATACCCAAAAGTGCTGCGGTACAAATTTTTAGTATTTTTGATTTATGCTGAAAAAGAAAAAGTTGATACTTGCCTTGAGCTTGATTCCGCAGGTTTTGTTGGTGAAATTGGTGTCGCGTTATCCAGAATTTGTTGAGCAATACTACAGTGAAGGGTTGTACCAATGGCTTTCAAAACTGTTTCGATTTGTATTGGGGTGGTTGCCGTTTTCGTTTGGTGATTTGGTTTATGGTTTGGGCGGTTTGTATATGATTTGGTGGGTTATTAAGAATAGAAAACGCATTACAAAGGATTTTAAACACTGGATTACGGATGTGTTTGCGGCAGTATCATTAATTTATTTTGCATTCCATTTGTTTTGGGGTATGAATTATTACCGATTACCGCTGCATAAGAATTTAGATTTGAATGCGGATTATACTACTGAGCAATTGGTTGCAGTTGCTGAAAAGCTGATTTTAGCTTCGAACACTTTGCATTTAAGTATCGTGCAACACGATTCGCTAAAAGTAGACTTGCCTTATGATAAAGCTGCAATTTTTAAGATGATTCCTGAAGGTTATGACAATTTAAAACCTATTTTTCCAGATTTGGAATATCATCCTGAGAGTGCAAAACAATCTTTGTTTAGCTATCCGCTGACCTATATGGGTTTTAGTGGTTATTTGAATCCGTTGACCAATGAAGCTCATATAAATGGGCGGATTCCTATGTATAAATTTCCAACAACTACTTCTCATGAAATTGCGCATCAATTGGGGTATGCCGCAGAAAACGAAGCTAATTTTATTGGGTTTTTAGCTGCTACTAAGAATGACGATAGTTATATAAAATATTGCGGCTATACGTTTGGATTGCGATTTTGTTTAGGTGAGATTTATAGGCGTGATGAATGTTTGTTTGAAGATTTATTGGCCGATGTAAATCTTGGTATTAGAAAAAACTACGAAGAATCCCGAAAGTTTTGGGAAGCGCATCAAAATCCGTTTGAACCCTTTTTTAAATTATTTTACGGCAACTTCTTAAAAGCCAACAACCAATCTAAAGGTATGGAAAGCTACAGTTATGTTGTGGCGCTTCTGGTTAATTATTTGGAAAAGCATAACATTTAACTATTCTACTATTTCTGCATCTTCTGGAGCTTCAAAAATTTGTGGTTCTGGTTTTTCTTTTGAAAGTATAATATCAGTAAACTTTAAATCGTTACGTTTTTCTGTTGGCAGATTGTTTTCGTACTTATACCATGTTAAGGTTTCTGGTAAAACTAATCCTTTAACTGTTTGCCAATTACTATATCTTATAAAATGAAATTCTTTGCTTTTTTCTTTTGAAAAATATGTTACCGTATAACCCAACCATTCCATTTTATGAGTTTCGGGGTGGTAATACAAAATGTATTCATCTTCAGGAGATTCGCCTACTCCTGCTTCGTATGCAATCTTTATCCCAGGATACGCTACACCATCAAATTCTAGCGATTTTACATCTTCGTAAATAATACCATCATCACCAAGAACAAAAGGCATCGCGTAGAAATAGAACATTAAATTATAATAGAATTTTGCATTGCCTTTATATTGTGCTGTATCCTTATGTTTCAACCAAACGGCTTCCCCGTCAAACCCAATAGTATGTTTAGCCATTTCTATCAAAGATTTTCTGTTTTTTAAATCTGTTGTGGTTACTTCATCTCCATTTGGTTTTTTCATTGTAAAAACTAAAGATTGCATGTCATTCCATTTATCTATACCACCATGCGCATTAAATACTTTGGTAATGTTCTCTGGATAAACCGATGTTGTTATATCTAGTTGTTCATCGGTATAGTCCACACTTGGTGTTGACTTATTTTTACAATTGAAAAATGAAATTATAACGGCTAGAATTAATAGCTTTTTCATGGCTGATGATTTTGAAAGTTAAGTGCTTTGACGAAGTTAAAGGAATTTAATTACATAAAAACAACTACTTTTGTTCAACTTATATGAAAACGATTACCAGTCCACAAAACACGTATATTAAAGAACTTGTTCAATTAAAAGACAAGTCGCGAGAACGCCGAAAATCAGGATTCTTTTTGATTGAAGGACTGCGCGAAATTTCTCTTGCGCTAAAAGGTGGATATCAACTAGAAACAGTTTTGTTTTATCCTGATTTATGTTCTTTTAAAGACCTAAAATATCTAATAGAAGATGTCAGGTTGAGCGCAGTCGAAACCTCAATAAATACAATAGAAATTTCAAAAGACGTGTATCAAAAGTTAGCCTATAGAGATACTACGGAAGGTGTTTTGGCCGTGGCAAAATCAAAACCAAATAGGTTAGAAGATTTAAAACTAGACACAGAACACCCTCTAATTTTAGTAGCTGAAGCCCCAGAAAAACCTGGAAACATAGGTGCCATTTTAAGAACTGCCGATGCTGCCAATGTAGATGCTGTAATTATTGCCAACCCAAAAACCGATTTATATAACCCTAATATTATTCGTTCTAGTGTGGGTTGTGTATTTACTAACAGTATCGCCACTGCAACTACAGATGAAATTATCCACTTCTTAAAAGAAAAAAATATCAATATTTATTGTACTGCGTTACAAGCTTCTTTGGATTATCATACACAAGATTATACAAAACCAACGGCTATTGTAGTAGGTACAGAGGCCACGGGTTTGAGCGAAGAATGGCTAAAAAACGCAACACAGAATATTATAATTCCTATGCAAGGTGAAATAGATTCTATGAATGTTTCTGTTGCTGCGGGAATCCTTATTTTTGAGGCGAAAAGACAGCGCGATTTCAAGTAATCTCAATGTGCATAGGACTGTAATTTTATATTTATGACACAAACTACATTATTCTACATCATCATAGCAATAATCATCATCAATTTTATTGTTGATAAAGTATTGGACGCTCTTAACGCCAAACATTTTAATGATGAATTACCGAATGAACTTAAAGATGTTTATGACGACGACGAATATAAAAAATCGCAGCAATATAAAGCTACCAAATACAGATTTGGTATTATTACCTCCGTTTTTTCTTTAGTACTTACACTAGGGTTTTTATTTTTTGATGGATTTGAATTTGTAGATACCATAGCGCGAGGTTATAGCGATAATCCTATACTCATTGCTTTGATTTTCTTCGGAATAATCATGATTGGTAGTGATATTTTAACCACCCCATTTAGTTATTACAGCACCTTTGTGATTGAGGAAAAATTTGGGTTTAACAAAACTACGGTTAAAACGTTTTTCTTAGATAAAATTAAAGGTTGGTTCATGATGGCTATAATTGGCGGTGGTATATTAGCACTTATTATTTGGTTTTATCAAGCCACAGGAAGACATTTTTGGCTTTACGCTTGGGCGTTAGTAGCGATATTCACACTATTTATGAATATGTTTTATTCTAAACTCATTGTACCACTTTTTAATAAACAAGTACCTTTAGAAGCTGGGGAATTACGTGATAAAATTTCGGCTTATGCAAAAACGGTTGGGTTTAAATTAGATAAGATTTTTGTAATTGATGGCTCAAAACGTAGCACCAAAGCCAATGCCTATTTTTCTGGTTTTGGGAGTGAAAAACGCGTGACACTTTATGATACTTTGATTAATGATTTAGATGATGAAGAAATTGTTGCCGTATTAGCGCATGAGGTTGGGCATTATAAAAAGAAGCACATTATTTTTAATTTATTTGCGTCTATTTTATTAACCGGATTGACACTTTACATTTTATCCTTATTTATTTCTAATCCGCTGTTATCACAAGCTTTGGGCGTTGAAATACCGAGTTTTCATATTGGGTTAATTGCATTTGGATTACTCTACTCACCTATTTCTGAAATTACAGGATTAATTATGAATGTGTTTTCCAGAAAATTTGAATACCAAGCAGATGATTATGCTAAAAACACATACAAAGGCGAACCTTTAATTACCTCGCTTAAAAAACTCTCCAAAAACAGTTTGAGTAATTTAACACCGCATCCTGCATATGTCTTTATGCATTATTCGCATCCAACGCTTTTAGAGCGGATTAAGAATTTGAGGAAGTAGTACACATATTTGACTTTGTAAAAATTTTCAACTAACTTCGTTTAACGGCGGATATAAGCCATTACATAACGGCGCATATCCGTCAACCCATTAAACGAACCTCCCAAAAAAACTAAAAACACCTCTCTAGCCATTAGCAAGCTAATACACCCGCGTTAGGGATTGCAGTGGAAAGCCCACAGCGAGGTACGAGCGAGGACTTGCAGCGTAAAGCCCGACCCCTTGTGGGTAACGCCCTAATAAATAGATTCTTCGCTTCTCTCTGTAATGACAAATAAAATAGTGTATCTTTGCGCCTTGAAATTATTCCTCAGGGTGAGGATGTGTTACTAGAAGTTTAGGTTAAGTATGTCGATTCACTTCTTTATGTAACACCGCATAACATAATCGCATACATAACTAGAATGAGCACATTCCAAGATTTAGGTCTTAATGACGACCTATTACAAGCTATTACAGATTTAGGGTTTACAAAACCTAGTGAAGTTCAAGACAAAGCAATTCCTATTTTACTAAATTCTGAAACCGATTTGGTGGCTTTGGCACAAACGGGAACGGGAAAAACGGCGGCGTTTGGTTTCCCAATGTTACAGAAAATTGATGTTAATAGCCGCACAACGCAAGGGTTGATTTTATCGCCTACTAGAGAGCTTTGTTTACAGATTACTAACGAAATGAAACTTTACGGTAAGTACTGTAAAGGCTTAAACGTTGTGGCTGTTTACGGTGGTGCTAGTATTACCGACCAAGCCCGTGAGATTAAACGTGGTGCACAAATTATTGTAGCGACACCTGGGCGTATGAAGGATATGATTAGCAGACGTTTGGTTGATATTTCTAAAATTGAATATTCGGTTTTAGATGAGGCTGACGAGATGCTAAACATGGGCTTTAAAGAGGATATCACTGATATTTTATCGCACACACCACAAGATAAAAGTACATGGTTGTTTTCAGCCACTATGCCTCGTGAAGTGGCTTCTATTGCTAAAAACTTTATGCATAACCCACAGGAAATTACTGTTGGGAATAAAAATGAAAGTACAAATCAGGTATCGCACGAATATTATTTGGTGAATGCCAGAGACCGCTACCAAGCGTTGAAACGTTTGGCAGATGCAAATCCTGATATTTTTTCTGTGATTTTCTGTAGAACAAAACGTGATACCCAGAAAGTAGCAGAACGCTTAATAGAAGACGGTTATAGTGCTGGTGCATTGCATGGTGATTTAAGTCAGAATCAGCGTGATTTGGTAATGAAATCTTTTAGAAACAAGCAAATACAAATGTTGGTGGCTACTGATGTTGCCGCCCGTGGTATTGACGTGGATGATATTACGCACGTAATTAATTACCAATTACCAGACGAAATTGAAACTTACACACACCGTTCTGGTAGAACTGGGCGTGCTGGTAAAACTGGGGTTTCTATGGTGATTGTTTCTAAAAGTGAAGTGCGCAAGATTAAAAGTATTGAGCGTATTATCAAGAAGCAGTTTGACAAAAAAGAGATACCAAATGGTATGGAAATTTGTGAAGTTCAGTTGATGTCTTTAGCTAATAAAGTACACAATACTGAAGTAAACCATGATATTGATGCTTATTTAGGTGATATTAATGCTTTATTTGAAGATACGAGCAAGGAGGAGTTGATTAAGAAATTCTTTTCTGTAGAGTTTACCAGATTTTACAATTACTATCAGAAGGCGTTAGATTTGAATATTTCAGCTTCTAATGACGACCATAAAGATTCTGGAAATTCTGTGCGTTACTTTATTAACGTTGGAAAGAAGGATGGTTTTGATTGGATGAGTTTGAAGGACTTCTTGAAAGAAGTGTTAGAACTTGGTCAAGACGATGTGTTTAAAGTGGAAGCCAAAGACACGTTTTCATTTTTTAATACTGAAAAAGAACTACAAGAAAAAGTGCTTGGATTCTTTACCGACTTTAAATACAACGGGCGTTTTGTGAATGTAGAAGTTTCTGAAAACAGAAGAGGCGGTGGACGTCGTGACAGAAACCGAGGAAGGCGTCGTGATGATAGAAGAGGTGGTTCTGGTTCTAGTTCAGGAAATAAAGGCGGACGTAGAAGCGACAATAAATCTAAATCAAGGCGTTCTAATAAATCAGGGGATTTTGCAAGTTCTAGACCTAGACGTTCTAGACGTTAAGATTTGCTTGATAAATCGACTATTAGCTAAAAATTACCATTTAGGTACACTTTTTGTTAATTTTTAGTCAAATTAAAACAATAACACCAATATGTTACTGTTTTGTTTAGTACTTTTATAATCTAATAACAGTGATGCGCTTACCTATGAAACGCTTTTTATGTATCTTTTTTATTCTTGTAGCCTCTACTTTAGCTATGGCACAAGAAGATGTTACAAAAGCTATAGGTACAGTTGTAAATGCTGCTAATGACGCTGCTTTAGAAAGTGTAAACATTGTAAACCTAAATCAAGTTAAAGGTACTACCACAAATGATAAAGGTGAATTTGCTATTACAGCAAAAGTAAATGACACGCTTCATTTCTCATACATTGGATTTAAATCTATAAAAGTTAGGGTAACGAACGACTGGTTAAAATTTGGTAGTTCTAAAATTGAATTGACTGAATTGGCTCTTGCCCTTGAAGAAGTTGTTGTAAACCAGTTGAAGCTTACAGGATATCTTGAGGTAGATATTAAGCAAGTACCGCAAGTTAATGACAATTATCGTTATCAAATTGCTGGATTATCTAAAGGTTATGAAGCTGGAAAGAAATCTGGTTTAACAAAGGTTATAGGCTCAATTTTTAATCCTGCGGATTTTTTACATCGTATGTTTGGTAAAAAGCCAAACGAATTACGTAAGCTAAAGCAAATGAAGAAGGATGATGAAATCAGGAATCTTTTAGCTTCTAGATACGATCGTGAAACACTCACTGCTTTACTAAATGTTGAGCGTGTGGATTTGGATGAAATTGTAAGTCAGTGTAACTACTCAAAAGGCTTTATTCAAACAGCAAACGACTTACAAATTCTTGATGCCATTAGCGAATGTTACGAGGAATACAAATTACTTAGTAACAGACGTAAAGACCGTATTTAAATCTCTACTTCTGAGAATGTAGTGCAACCCTATTGCCTTCAGAATCAATAAAAACGCCCATAAAACCATGCTCTGGTGATATCTGTGTTTTAGGCTGGTATATTTTACCGCCTGCGGCTTCCACCCTATCTAATTCGTTTTTTACATCGTCACTCATAAAATACACCAAAGTACCTTCTTGACTAGGGATATAAGATTCTTGTTTGATTAAAGAACCAGCTGCACCCTCTTTTCCTTCTGAAAAAGGAAACCACCCCATCAAAATTCCTCCAAAATCTTGAACTTTTATTTCGATTTGAAAAACAGCTTCATAAAAAGACTTTGCTCTATCCATATCTGCTACTGGAATTTCAAACCAGCCTACCATATTTCGTTTCATAATAGTTTGTGTTTATTCTGTTAAAGATAATTAATTGTTCGTTTCATAAAACCGTTCCACAATTTCATCATAACTCTTTATTGTTTTTCTACACCAATCTAGCTGTTTCTTAAGCTTTTCAGTTTCTGTAAGTTGCCAATCAATATTACTTCTTCTTAATTTAGACGTTACATGTTGCAATATAATAGCAGCAGATACTGAGATATTTAAACTTTCGGTAAACCCAACCATGGGGATTTTCAGATAACAATCTGCAGCATTTAAAACCTCATCTGATAACCCTTCTGTTTCTCTTCCGAAGAAAAAACACGACTTTTTAGTAATATCAAAATCTTCTAAATCGCAATCATTTTTATGAGGCGTAGTCGCCACAATTTGGTAGCCTTGTTGTTTTAAATTCGATATACAGGCTTTTACAGAATGATACCTATTTAAATCTACCCACTTTTGAGCACCCATTGCAATTTCTCTATCAATACGTTTGGTGTTTTGCTCTTCGATAATACTAACTTCTTGTATGCCAAAAACATCGCAACTTCGTATTACAGCGCTTGTATTATGTAATTGGTAAACATCTTCTGTAGCCACAGTAAAATGAGTGGTGCGCTGTGATAACACGGTTTCAAACTTTGCTATCCGCTTTTCAGTCAGATAAGATTTCAAATGGTCTAATAAATCTTGCTCCTTCATTTAATTACCTTATATTTAAAACATAAAGATACAAATCACTGACTATGATTCATCTTAACAGATCTCTCTTTACTCTAATTTTATTATTATTTTTTTATAGTGGATTCTCTCAAGAAAAAGAACGCTCTAGAAAGGCTCAAGACATAGAGCACACTAGTTTTTACATTACTGAAAATGAAACTAACGATCTAAAAGTGGCAAAACTAGGGCAGCAATTACAAAATGCTATTATTGAAAGTAATACCGATGCATTTATGACATTGTTTGACACTAAAGGTTTTGGGGAATTAGTTACTAAAAGCACTAAAAACGATCATTCATTAAAAGCCCATAGAGCAGGCTTTTTAGACGGTTTTAAATCTAATATTACTGCGTTTCCAAAGAAACTAATTGCAGAAGTAGAAGCTGGTAGCTACTACGATTTTGTTAACTATAGTTACAGTAATGACACCAATACCTATTATATGTTATTTAGAATTTACTCTGCAGAAACTGGTATAAACTACCATAATTACAGGGTTTCTGTTTTAAATAACAATTTCTCCTTTAATGATATTTATGTGTATTTAACAGGGGAAGAACTTAGTAAAACCTTAGAGCGCTTTTATTTCTATTCGCTACCTAAAAAAAGTTTATTCGACTTTTTTGGTGAAGACAATTTAGCCGAATTTTTAAAACTTGTTGAAGGTGTTGATTATTACAACAAAGGTGATTTTAAAAACGCATACAAAAAAATGAATGCTGTAAAAGGAGATATTGGTAATGACAAATTTGTTTTAGTACTTAAAGCAATTTGCGCTTCGAACATCAACGATGATCTTTACAAAGATGCTATAAAAAGCATCATGGATACTTATCCAGACGATGCCACGCTTTACCTGAGCCAAATAGATTATTTTCTTTTGAATAAAAACTACGATAAAGCCCAAGAATTATTTCGAAGGCTTAAGGAAGACACAAGTGATGATTTTTTAGATTTGCTTATGGGCAATGTAGAATTTGAGCGATTAGATTATAAAAAAGCCTTAACCTATTTTAAAACTATCGCTAAAAACTATCCAGATTATTTTGATGGACACTCCTCTATGCTTACCTGCCTTTCGTTAATGAAACAGTTTGATGAATGTATAAAGGTATTAGATGTTTTAGTTGAAGATGGGTATGCAAAAACCGACATTATTGGTTTTGTTGAAGAAGTTGATATTAACAATGAAAACGTTTTGAAAGATTTGGCAGCATCTGAGGCTTTTAAAAAGTGGAAAAACATATAACCATTATATGAAACACATCGTTGTACTTACTGGAGCTGGTATGAGTGCCGAAAGTGGCGTAAAAACTTTTAGAGATGCTGGTGGTTTATGGGAAGGGCATGATGTTATGGAAGTTGCATCTCCTCAAGGTTTTGCTAAAAACCCCGAATTAGTTTTGGATTTTTACAACCAAAGGCGACGACAATTGTTTGAAGTAAAACCTAACACTGCACACGAAGATATTGCCAAATTAGAAAAGGGTTATAAAGTTACCGTGATTACCCAGAATATAGATGATTTACATGAACTGGCAGGAAGCACAAATATAATTCATCTACATGGAGAATTATTAAAGGTTAGAAGTACATATGATGAAACCGATATACAAGATTGGAAAACCGACCTGGTTTTAGGAGACCTTTGCAAAAAAGGATATCAACTGCGTCCACATATTGTTTGGTTTGGAGAAGATGTACCTTTAATTGAAAAAGCGGCACAAATTTGTGAAACAGCCGATGTTTTATTAATTATTGGTACTTCGATGCAAGTATATCCGGCTGCAGGATTAATGCATTATGCACCTCCTGAAATACCCATTTATTTTATTGACCCCAAACCAAATATTGGAAGTAGTAAACGTTTGACTGTAATTGCTGAACCAGCTACTATTGGGATGAAGCGATTTATAAAGGACTTAACTGTTTGCTCTTAGCGAATTAAACTGAAATGCCCTCTAAAGATTCTTGTATTACCTTCTCTATCAATTAGGTTTATAACATACCAGTAATCATTAGCACTAAGTATTTGCCCATTAAATGTTCCATTCCAACCATTGTCAGAAACTTTTATTTGTTTGATAAGTTTTCCATATCTATCATAGATAAAAACGGTGGAGTTTTGTGAGTAATCAGCATCTAAACCTCTAATATTCCATGTGTCATTTGTACCATCACCATTAGGTGTAAAAAACTTAGGAAAGCCCATAACAAAAACATCTACGGCTACGATGCCACAACCATTTATATCTCTCACATAAACTGTATGTTCTCCTGCAAATACATTTCGAAATATTGGGGAGTCTTGAAAAGGACCAAATTCATTATCTAAAGCAAATTCATAATTACCAATTCCGATATTTGAGTTATCTATAGTAATGGTATTATTATCTGATAAATCTTCAATTGTTATATCATCTTCAGTAATAGTTGAAATTCCAGACGCCTTTACCTCAAATGTTACAGGAAAAGATATACAACTCTCTGCTGAAGTTGCCACTACAGTATAAATATCTTCAGAAGATACTGTTGCAAATTCAGAAGTGCTAATAATGACATCATTAGAATCGGTCCACTCATAACTATATATGCCATTAGGATTAAATGTATTTAAAGTAACAGAGCCTCCATTTAAACAAAAGGTTTCAGATTGATCTACTTCAAACTCTGGTCGCGGATGAACCGTCAACACCAAATTTGGGCCAATTCCAAAGCAATCACCATTATCATCACTTTCTACACGAACATATAGTGTTTCAGAAAAAGGATTTTCATTTGTGTAATTCGTGGTATTTACAATTTCATTTTCTTCTAGTTGTGCGTCAATCAAACTTTTAAAGTAGTGTACGGTTAAATTCTGCCCTGTTGGAAACTGATTAATAAAATCGTTGGAAACAGTAGTTAAGTCAAACACATAAAATCCATCCGGATTTTCGTCTTCATCACATTGCTCAATCTCTTGAATAAACATAGGTGATAATGCTGTTGTTGAAACTTCTAAATTAATCGTAGAAATATCAAAACATCCTGTTTCATTATTCTCCACTCTCCCATAAATCACGCCTGAGGTTTGGTTATTATATGGCAAAGGAATTAATGGGTTTGCTCCAGTATTGGCATCACCAGGAGATATATGATATGTAATTGAAAAATTAGTAGTATTCTCATCAGTTATTATATCGTCCAATTCATTTAAATTAAAATCCGTAAAACCATCTGCAGTACCATCTTCATCACAGTTTCTAAAAACTATTGCGGGTTCAACTTCAGGAATCGGATTTACTCTTATGGTAAACTCTGCATTGGTAAAACAGTTTGCATTTAAACTATTTTCAATTCTTACATAAATAATTTGCTCATTAGCAATCGTATTCTGAAATGCCTCAGGTGTAGCTATGGGAATCATTGTTGCGGGATCATCATAATACAATACCTCATATTCAGCTGCATTGCTTCCATTTAGTAAGAGCGTTTCCTTAGATGTTAAGTCAAATTCAGCAAAGCCATTAGTAGCATCGCCATCCGCAATAGAATCACATATTTCAATTGGGATAATAGCATCGGATAATTCAGCTACAGTTTCATAAACAAAAACGTATACCACTAATTTACCTTCACTTTCACAACCATCTATAGTTTGGGTTGCATAATACGTTTTTGTCTCTAAAGCAGTCGTATTATCAATAAGTATTGTACCAGCACTATCTTCATACCATTTAATATTATCTCCAACCACTATCACATCTGACAGGGTAGCATTATCCACATCACAAAATTCTTGAATAGTGTCACCAGAAGGGATTGGGGTATCAATCACAGTTACAGTTACTGGAGTTCTACCTGATTCACATCCACCATCAGTAACACCAACATAATAAGTGGTGGTACTTGTGAGTATAGGTGTAGTAAAATTTGGAAAAGTTACGATGGGTGTTCCTCCAACTGGAACACTATACCAACTCATATTTCCCGCAGATGATGTAGCACTTATTGTTGCAGTCTCACCAATACAAATCGTTGCTTCTGATATACTTTCTATAGTTGGTGTATCAATTACAACCGCCGTAACTGGTGTACGTACTCCTGTAACGCAACCATTTACTGAAGCCGAAGTATAATAATTTGTTGTAGTAGTTAAAGTTGGTGTATTAAAGATATTTCCAGTAAATACAGGTGTTGTTGCTATTATGCTATCAAACCAAATTACATCTCCGCTCGAAGCCGTAGCTTCTAGAGTAAATGTTCCCGAATCACAAACTGCTGGAGATACCACTGTATCAGTTATTGAAGGTATATTTATTTTTGTACTCGCCGATATATCAACAACAGGATCTCCAGGTGTTCCACCATACTCTACAATATAACCTTTTGGCTGGTATGGACCACTTGCAGAACCTGTATTAGGTAAATCATTCCAAGAACCATTGATTCCGACACTTGGGTCGGTAACATGTGCGTAATCTTCATCTCCAAACTGATTAGGCTCTCCTGTGTTCCAATTTGCAAAATTAGGTGTTGTCCCAGTAGATAATCCGTTCCAAAACACTGTACCTGCTTCAGGGCCGGTTACCCATTTCCATACACCTTCAGTTTCAGCATCACTACCACCTATCCAACCTGCACCAGCGGCTTGTTCTCCTGAGAGTTGCGCCTCTTCAGCTGTTGTAATGGTAGCTAAATATCCTTTTAAACCAAAATACGTTCTGGCATCTGCTAAAGCTCTAGCACTTGTCCAAGTAATGCCTAAAGAAGGAACATACTCGTAATAATGACCCGTAGATGGTAAGTAATTTGCACTTCCAATAGTAAAAGAGAAAAATTTATCCCCTGAATCTGTGTTGACAGTTCCTTGGTAAACAACATCGTTTACAGCCGCAATTAAATCCACATAATCCATTGGTGCTCCCGCAACGCCTGCTAAACTTAATTTTCCTTGAAGCGCATCCCAACTAGAAATTATGCCTGGGTGTGAACCAGTTAAAGATAATTGGTCTTCACCAGATGTATATCCCGCTGAAATCTGAATAAAAAACGCATCAATTTGTGTATCATCGGGGTCTATGATATTAAAGCTTGTGGCGACATTTATTTGAGTACCTGGACAATAGCTTTGATCTCCAGTAGCAACTAGATTAGGAGGTACATTTTGAGACCAAACGCTCAAAGTACCAAAAACGAGAAGTATAACTAAAAACTTTTTCAAAGCATTCACTACAAAAGAGGTTAAGCAAATAGCTAATAAAGTTAGGGATAAATCAATTAATAACTTATAAATTTAGCTATCCACCCTATTTTCCCAGTTAAACGAACATAAAATTTATTTAATCTGAATAGTTACTTCTTTAATAATAGCTCCTAATTCTGAACTTCGCTCTCCTGGTGACGCATTACCGATAGATATTTTCACATCACCCTTAAAAGGCATTTTAGTTCCATTCTCATCAAAATAAAACAATTGCTCTGTGCTTAAATTGAAAGTAACATTTTTACTCTCATTTCCGTCCAATGTAATACGTTTGAAGTCTTTTAGTTCGCTCATTGGTACATCTAACGCAGAATTTTGAAGTGCTATATATAATTGTAATACTTCTTCAGCCTTAAATTCACTTTCATTTTTAATATCAAAAGAAATAGAAACTTTATCTTTTTTAGAATGTTTCAGCTTACTTCTATTTAATGTTAGTTCTCCTATAGAAAATTTAGCATAGGATAATCCAAAACCAAATGGATACAGTGGGTCTTCCATATACTTGTATGTCCTACCGTCCATACTATAATCTTCATATTCAGGTAACTGATCGACGGACTTAGGGAAGGAAATTGGTAATTTTCCGGATGGTGACACATCACCAAAAATAATATCTGCAATAGCATTACCGCCTTCTTCACCTGGATACCATGCGTAAATAATAGCATCCGCAAATTCCTTAATTTCTGATAAATCAATAGGGCAACCTGCAAATACTACAACAATTAACGGCTTTTCTGTTTCACCTACTTTACGTAAATAATTCATTTGATTTTCTGGCAATTGCATAGTGATATTATCGCCCATAACATCTGAAGCTATAGCCTCACCTTCTTCACCTTCTAGTAATACACTAAATCCAACTCCTACAATTGTGGCATCGGCAGCTTTTGCTTGACCGCTATACCAATCAATTGGATTTTTATTTGCCATTGCCAAAGATGTTCCTGAACGATATTGTAGACGTGTAGATGGCGATGTTTTTCTAACAACACCTTCAACAAGTGTTGTCATATCTGGACTTAATCCATGATAATTCCCTATTAAAGACCGGACATCAGCAGCTAACGGCCCGCCAATATAAACGAAAGGCAAATCCTTTTTTAGGGGTAATACATTCCTTTTATTCTGAAGTAAAACAACAGATTTATGGCCGGCTTCTCTAGCTAAATTTCTATGCGCTTCATTATTGATAATTGATGTTGGAATTTTTGCATATGGATTTTCAGTTCTATCATCGAAAAAGCCTAATCTGAAACGAGTTGACAAAACTTTTCGGAGTCTATTATCAATATCTTCTTCTTTAATCAAACCTTGATTTAAAGCTCCTAAAAGCGCATTGTAAGTATTTCCACAATTGATATCCACACCGTTTAACAACGCCAAGGCAGCGGACTCTTCCTTAGTTTTGGTAACACTATGAAAATTATGAAAGTTCTTTAAAGCACCACAATCGCTCACAATATGTCCATCAAATCCCCAATCGCCTCTTAAGATATTCATCAATAATTCATCACTACCACAACAAGCCTTATCATTGGTGCGATTGTAGGCACACATTACAGCTTCTACACCAGCATCTACACATAATTTAAAGGCTGGTAAATAGGTTTCATATAAATCTTTATCATCAACAACGGCATTAAATTCATGTCTTAATGCTTCAGGACCACTATGTACGGCATAATGTTTGGCGCAAGCAGCTGTTTTTAAATACTTTGGATGATCCCCTTGCATACCTTTTATGAATTGAGCTCCCAAAGTTCCAGAAAGAAAAGGATCTTCCCCATAAGTTTCTTGACCTCGCCCCCACCTTGGGTCTCTAAAAATATTTACGTTTGGCGACCAAAACGACAATCCCATATACTGAATATACTTTCCATTCCTAGAAACCAAGTGATTATTAATAGCTCTAGCTTCATCTGAAATTGCTGTACCAACTCGAAACATCATATCGGTATCAAAACTGGATGCCATACCAATAGTTTGGGGAAACACTGTAGCTTTTCCAGAACGAGCAACACCATGTAATGCTTCATTCCACCAGTTATATCCACTAATGTTCAACCGCGTAATTTCTGGACTATCATTTAGTAATTGACTTACCTTTTCCTTTACATCCATGCTATTGATTAGCAATTCTATTCGTTCTTCAAAAGGTTTAGTGGTATCATACCACGGTTCTGACTTATTTTGTGAGCTTGAAAATGAAATTATGAAGCAGAAAAGAATGAAAATAATACGTTTCATCTGAAGACTATTTTAGTTTAGTTGACATCTAATAAATGTTAGATAAAAGTAAAGAGAAACTTCAATTTCGACTGAAACAAATGGTCTTTTTTAAAGCAAACTCAAACATTTCTTCTAAATATTTTAGTAATCAATAATCTTCTTCAGAAAGCATAAAAAAATCATTCACTGGCTTTCCAAAAAGCAAGGATAATTTCAAAGCTAAAACTGTAGATGGTACATATCTGTTAGCTTCAATAGAATTTATAGTTTGACGTGATACTCCTATTTTTTGAGCCAATTCATCTTGTGTTAAATTTAAAATGGCGCGTTCAACTTTTATAGTATTTTTCATTAACTAAAACGTTTTAAGTTATGATAAAATAAGAGTTGTATCATCAACATAAAAGTAAGTATTTGAAAATCACCCAAATCTTTATATGCTTCGCCTCCTGAATGGACAATGTTAGACACCCCAAATTCTACATAAGGTAAAACCAAGGCATAAATTACGCCCATAATAAAAGCTATAGCATAAGACTGAGCTCTCAAAGTAATTAACCTTTCATCTTCCAATTTATCTTTTGAAATAGACATGATTAACATTCCTAAAACAAAACCTTGTTTTGAAATTGTTTTAGCCCATTCATACTCCCCTTTAAACAGAAAAGCCCTGATGAACATTATTGCTAATGATAAAAAGACAATAAGAGCTCCTAGTTTTAAATACTTATGAGGCAATCTAAATTTAATTAACCTATTAAATCGATTTCTTTCACATTCTATAAATTTATTGTTTTCCATAATTTAACTGACAAATATATTTTCTATATAGGAAAAATATTTTTCCATAATGACAAATATACTTTACATTATTGAAATAACCAAATTTTCAAAAATCAATTGACTTATCGTAAATCAACTATTTTTCGATTCGATCCACTTACTTAAATACTTTGTACTTTGAAGTGAATGGTGCATAAGCATTTGTCCGATAAAATTGTTCTGTCTTTTCTCGATAAGATTTTTTGAAGTATACTCAACTGCATTTACAAAAACCTTATGATACCTTTTTTTGTTGAAGTTTTGATTTAAAACTTGAAATGCGCTAGCTGACTTTTCATTCCAAAGTGATTCATTTTTATATATCCTAACAGTATTTTCTGTAAATTCTTCTGGCGTATCGGCAATACATCCACATGCTTCAATTGATTTTTCAATTCCTTCAGCACCGATAGAAGTGGTAACTGAGGGCGTACCATTTTTCATAGCATCTATCAATTTACCTTTTAAGCCCGCTCCAAATCTAAGAGGTGCTAAACATACTCTGGCTTGCTGCATTACCGTATTAACATCTTTGGCAAAACCTTTTATCAAAAAGCCTTGTTTTTCATTGTGTAACTGATTTACTTTTTCTGAAACATAAGCACCATACACATACAATTCAACATCTGGTAATTCTCTTCGAATTAAAGGCCAAATGGTTTCTTTTAAATATAGAACAGCGTTATAATTAGGCTCATGTAGAAAATTACCAACAGTTACAAAATGTTCTCGTTCTTCAAACTTTGGAAGTTTAGAAAAGTCTGCTTCTGATATTTCATTAAGCATAAAGGGCAAATACAATAACAGTGATTCATCTACCTTAAAATCATTCGCTAGAATTTCCATTTCAGCTTTAGAAATTATCAAACTTAAATCGCATCTATAAATACTCGCAATTTCACGTTTTGCTAGGTCACTAAACAAATAAGTTTTGTCAAAAGATTTACCAGCCTTAAATGCTTGTTGTCGTCCTTTACGCAAAAAATGCAAATCTTCAGTATCTAAAATTCGTAAGGCATTTGGACATTGTTCTGCAACGCGCCATCCAAACTGCTCTTCCATCATAAAACGATCGAATAGTACAGCACTTGGATTTAAGGTTTTTATGAAAGCATCAAAACTCGAATTATTCAGCTCAATAGTTTTTTGATTTACACCAATACTACTTAGATCAAAAGCATTATCCGTTTTTGCACAAGGACTCGCAAAGGTAACATTGTAGTCTTCAGCAAGAAAAACGTCAATTAGCTGTAACATTCGGCTACCAGCAGCAGAGCTTTTGGGTTCTGGCCATACGTAACCAATTATGAGTAAGTTTTTGTTTGCCACGAATTCACGAATGTAACATTACAATCATTTTTTAAAGAAGAACTCTACACATTAATGCGTATATCTTTTACTTCCCCTTGTAGAAGGATAGGTCGGGCTTATTCTACTCAGGCTTAGGCTCCAAGCCATACATTACGCGCACTTGTTTTGCCCAATCAACTACTGCTTTAACTTGCGCTTCAGTCAATTTTGCATCACCATGCGTCCAAGTGTAAGAGTTAAGCGGCATTTCTCCTTCTTCTACTTCTTCAATCATTTCTTCAAACTTATGATCTTTACGTTTTACAGAATTACCTTCCCATTTAGAGACATTGAAATGTTTTTTACCATCTTTAATATGTCCCGCTAACCAATAGTTTACTGGTGTAATACTATTATACCATGGGTAACGGGTAACATCACTATGGCAATCATAACATGAGCTTTTTAAAATGAGCTTAACGTCTTCAGGCGGATTAGTTTCAGCTTCAAAAGCCGCAACAGTAGCTATATCACCAGAATTTTTTTCCGGCCCAAAAAATTGTGCAATTACAAGTGCAATGAGCAATACTAAACCTATTTTTTTTACTATTTTCATCATTGTTATTTTAAGATTTTAAAAATAAGAAAAGCTTTTGACTACTGCAGAACTTTATGAAGAATTAAATTATGTAAATCACTCTCGTGAAAAACGCCAGTATTATGCCAATTTAGTGATTGATAATCCTATGTTAATTTCTAAACTCCTTGAAATTTTATTCATGGTAGATGATAAAATTTCGCCTAGAGCCGCTTGGGTTTTGGAATTTATGTGTAGTAAAAACATAGCATCAATAGTTCCTTATTTAGATGAGTTTACCGAAAAAATTAATACTGTGCATTTAGATTCTGCAGTACGTCCTGTTGCTAAAATTTGCGAACTTTTAATTGCAGCATACACTTCAAAAGATGATAATAAAGTAAAACAATCACTCAAATCTAATCATAAGGAACGTATTATAGAGACTTGTTTTGATTATATGATAAAAGAAGAAAAAGTAGCACCTAAAGCATATGCGATGAGCACTTTATTCTTATTAGGAAAGGAATATGATTGGATACACCCCGAATTAGCTTTAATTTTAGAACGCGACTTTCATTTACAAAGTGCGGCATTTAAAGCACGGGCGAGACACATTTTGAAAAAGATAAAAAAGACTTGAAAATCTTAATATACTAAAAATTCGTAAATCGAATATCGCTAATCGTAAATCAAAAACGTATCTTTGCATCTTTCAAAAAATCAAACAAAATGTCATTATCATCACTAAACGCCATTTCTCCAATTGATGGTCGTTACAGAAACAAAATCGATGCTTTAGGGGCCTATTTTTCCGAAGAAGCGTTAATAAAATATCGTGTTTTAGTTGAAATAGAATATTTTATTGCACTATGCGAAATTCCGTTACCACAGTTAGAAAGTGTTAACCATGAGGTTTTTGATGAATTAAGAACAATTTACAAAGAGTTCTCTTCTGAAGATGCTATTGCCATAAAAGAAATAGAAAGTGTTACTAACCATGATGTTAAGGCGGTTGAGTATTTTATTAAAGAAAAGTTTGATGCTTTAGGTTTATCAGAATTTAAAGAATTCATCCATTTTGGATTAACATCTCAAGATATCAATAACACAGCTATTCCTTTAAGTATTAAGGAAGCAATGAATGACATTTATGTTCCTGAATATTTTACAGTTTTAAAGAAACTAAAGGAATTAGTAAAAGACTGGGCACAAATTTCAATGTTGGCAAGAACGCATGGGCAACCTGCATCTCCAACACGCTTAGGAAAAGAAATTGATGTATTTGTTGTGCGCTTAGAAGAACAATTTAATTTATTAAATGATATACCAAGTGCTGCAAAATTTGGTGGCGCTACAGGTAATTTTAATGCGCATCACGTAGCATATCCGAATATAGATTGGAAAGCTTTTGGAGATACCTTTGTTCAAGAAAAGTTAGGTTTACAACACTCTTTCCCTACCACTCAAATTGAACACTACGACCATATGGCAGCGTTGTTTGACACCTTAAAGCGTATCAATACAATTCTAATTGATTTAGATAGAGATGTTTGGACATACGTTTCTATGGATTATTTCAAACAAAAAATTAAAAAAGGGGAAGTTGGTAGTTCTGCAATGCCGCATAAAGTAAATCCTATTGATTTTGAAAATTCTGAAGGTAATCTTGGTATCGCCAATGCTATTTTTGAGCATCTTTCAGCTAAATTACCAATCTCAAGATTACAGCGTGATTTAACTGATAGTACGGTTTTAAGAAACGTTGGTGTGCCTTTTGGACATACTATAATTGGTTTTAAATCTACCTTAAAAGGATTAAATAAGTTATTACTGAACGAAAGTAAGTTTGCTGAAGATTTAGAAAATAATTGGGCTGTTGTTGCCGAGGCTATTCAAACGATTTTAAGACGAGAAGGTTATCCTAATCCTTATGAAGCGTTAAAAGGTTTAACCAGAACTAATGCGAAAATCAATCAAAACTCCATTTCAAATTTTATTGATACCTTAGAGGTTTCAAACGAAATAAAAGAAGAATTAAAACAGATTACTCCTGCGAACTACACAGGAATTTAATTTACAATTATGCTAAGTAATAAACAATCTTTAGCTCTTACAGGATTTATGGTGGCAGGTATTTTTGTATTTGGGATACTAGATGTTTTAGACAACTTTCTAGTACTTACCATACTAACGTTAGTGTTTTTTGCTGTAGTAATTAATTTGTTTTACGCGAATTACAAACATAAACAAGATTAAATAGTGTTTAACTGATAAAATTTAATCTTTACTAATAAAAAAACTCCGATACATAAAGTATCGGAGTTTTTCATTTATATTAACATAGTTTCACCAACTATTTGAAAAAATTCAGCATCTCTTGCATTTGGGTTTCATCAACATTTGAAGTTTTTAAAGCTTCTCCTAAGGTTACCATTTTTTCAGGACTCATATCACTTCCCAAAATTCTTACTACTGCAAACCCCATATCTTCCGCACTTCCAAAAAGCACTACTTCATCAGCCTCTTCGTCATCACCAATATATTTCACCAAAATCTTTCTTCCTTTGTCGCTAAACTCCATTAAATCTTGGTATTTCTCTTGCTTTAAGATCAATTTCACTTTATCCAACTCAGCAGTATAAACGTCTTTATTGGTATCGTTTATATTGAATCCTAAAAAATTTAATCTTCGTACAGATTCGAATGCTTCATTTTGTTCTTCAGTAAAATTAGTTTTATCAATTTTCACCATTGATACTGGCAAATCTTGTGATATAAAATTTGGCTGTTCTTGATGATCTACAAAGTATCTCTGTAAACTTGGTTCGCTCTTACAGCCTACCAAAACAACACTTAATGTAATAATGAGATAAAATATTTTAACTGTTCGCTTCATGATTGACGATGAATTGATTGATGAATTTTATTTGTACTTATGATTTCTTTTTATCTAAATGATCTCCGCCAGGGATGTTCATTTGCTGAGTTAATTTAGAGATTTCATTCAAATCGATATCTCCAGTCATAGATACTACAACAGTTTCAATCTTACGCTCTTTACCGTTTATCTCTATTTTATCGTCCATTTTTTTATCAATTCCAGTTACGAAAATCAACAGTTCTTTTACATGGTCTGCATCTTTACCTTCCTGTATGTAAAATTTAACTTCTGTACCATCATCTTTTACTTCCATAAGTTCTTCTAACTTACTAGAACGAGATTTTACCCATTTTGTAATATCTGCTGAAATTGCTGAGTTATCGGTAACAAT
Organism: Flavobacteriaceae bacterium; assembly: GCA_043557195.1. Classification (GTDB taxonomy): domain Bacteria; phylum Bacteroidota; class Bacteroidia; order Flavobacteriales; family Flavobacteriaceae; genus Jejuia. The sequence continues at coordinate 371,772 of CP121314.1, forward strand.
CGTTTTAAAGCTAGTAATACTTTTTACCATGTCCATGTATGCTTGTGCTTCAGGGTCATCGACATTTACATTTAATTTTGCCAACATCTGAAACATCTTAGGTTTAATGTTTACATACGTTACATTCGGGTCGTCGCTATATTTATCAAATACGCTCTTTTGAGCCATTCCTGTTAATGGCAACAACATAATTGCCATTACAAATACTATTAATCGTGTTTTCATTTTATTTGTGTTAAGTGTATTTAAAGTTTTCATTCTATTCGTTTTTTATTGATTCTTTTTAAAAATTATACTTGTTGAATTTTCAATTTCATTCAAATAATTTAAGGTAGATGCGCCTTTATTAACCTCGTCTAGGTAATTTACAGCAGACGTACCCTTGTTAAAATGACTTGAAATCATTGCTAACTGTTTTGAAACTTCATTAAACGCTAGCTCTGGGTCTTCAATAGTGCCCAAATCTTTAGGCTGACTAAAATAAACCCCCAACATGATGACCGCAACTGCTGCAACCGATAACCACTTGTAATTAAACGTCCTTTTAGTTTTTAGTGGAAGGGCTTTCGTGTACTGTTCCTGCTGGTTTCCCAAAAAATACGCAAACATCGGTTTGTAATGTTCTAAGTGAGGGGCAACGTTGTCCTGAGAAAAATAGTTTTTTAACACCTGCTCCTCTTTTAGGCTTGTCTCTCCGTTTTCGTACTTTTCAAGTAATTTATCTATGCTATTTAATACCATAATTATGAGTATTAGTTAATCGTTCTCTTATTGTTTTTCTTGCTCTCGATAAGGCTACTCTTACTGCCGTATTATTCATATTCAGCATTTTCGAAATCTCATCAAAATCATATTCTTCTATATCTCTTAGTTGTATTATCATGCGTTGTTGTTCTGGCAACTCTTCTATAATACGTTCTACCCAACTTACACTATCATTCAGTTCAACCTGCTTTTGTAAAGGTGTATTTTTCTCTTCATAATTACTATGTACAATTTTTAAGTTTTGTGCCTGTTTCGATTTTAATTTATCAAAACAAAAATTCTTAGTCATTGTCATAGAAAAAGCCTCCACATTTTTATACTCCCCTATCTTCCCTTTATTCCGCCATAGCTTCAATAACACTTCTTGAGTGGCATCTTCAGCTTCCTCTGTCGATACAAGCAATCGTTTTGCTAAACGAAACACTTTATCCTTAAAAGGCATCACTATGTTTAAAAACTCGTTCTGAGTCATTTTGGTTGTGGTTAATGTTTGGTTAAAATAACGTTATCTGTGCTATTTGTAATTACGACGACCCACTATTTATTTTGTTACAATAAATATTAAAATTTTTAAAAATTTGGGCGTAACCCACAAGGGGTCGGGCTTTCACTACTCGCTCCCTCCTGCGTCGGTGAGCTTAAACATGCCGTTCAATCCCTTACGCGGGTAAATCTGCAAACACCATTTCTCAACAAACGCCTAATTCTGTTCTGCAATCATCAATCGTAATTCACCGATTAATTTTTTATTATACAATAATGTAAGTAAATTTAGGGTTTAATAGACTACTTATATAAAATTGCGAAAAATGAAAAGAATAAAAGCCCTAGTAGTACTTCTTGCTGCCCTAGTTTTAACAAGTTGTTTTGAAGATAGAGACGATAACCTAGTTCAAGGAAGTAATATAAACGATTTTGTTTGGAAAGCTATGAATTCTTGGTATTATTGGCAGCCTCAAGTTCCTGATTTATCTGACGAACAAGTTGACAACAGTGTTACATATAATGAATTGATAAACAAATTCGAATCACCAAAAGACTTTTTTACAAGTCTACGATTTGATATCGGAGTTACAGATAGATTCTCTTGGTTTGTTGAAGATTATATAGCCTTACAACAAAGTTTTCAAGGCATTACAAAATCTTTTGGATTGGACTTTGAAGCAGTCCAAGTAAATAGCGGTGGAGATATTGTTATTTACATTTCTCATGTTGTTGATGATTCTCCCGCTAAAGATGCAGGTATTAAACGTGGAGATATTGTAAATGCCATAGACGGAACAGCAATAAATACAGTTAATTACAATGACTTAAGAAGCAAACTATTTGGAGAAACGGTTACACTATCTTTTGTTACCGATAATAATGGCTCTTTAGAATTTATAGAAGACAAAACAATTTCATCTAGAGTAGTGTCAGAAAACCCTGTATTCTTAAGAAAAGTTTTTAATGATATTGGTGGTAAAAAAGTAGGTTATTTAGTATACACAGGTTTTAGATCATCGTATAATGATGAATTAAATGATGCCTTTCAATTCTTTAAAGGTGAAGCTATTGATGAACTCATAATAGACTTAAGATTGAATGGTGGTGGTTCTGTTCTAACCTCAGCATATTTAGCCAGTATGGTATATAGTGATGCTGGCACTGATACGTTTGTAGAATTAAAGCATAATACTAAACGTAGTGATAGGGATAGTTCTCTTAGTTTTCAAAATACACTAAATGTTATTAATTCAAATGGAGAAAAAACGGGCGAGCAGCCTATTAACCGACTAACTACAGTAAGTAAGTTGCACGTTTTAGTTTCTAATAATACAGCATCAGCAAGCGAATTAATTATAAATGCACTTAGACCTTTTATCCCTGTTAAATTATTTGGCACTACTACAATTGGGAAAAATGTCGGCTCAATAACACTTTACGATTCACCAGCTTCTAACTATCAAGATAAAGATTCAGCAAACCAAAGTCATCTATATGCCTTACAACCAATAGTTTTTCAAACTTTTAACAAACTTGGCGAAAGTGATTACACACAAGGGTTTAGTCCAGATATTGAGGTTCAGGAATTTCAGTTCTGGAGAAATATTTTACCTTTTGGAGATGAGAACGAAGTTCTTCTAAAAGCTGCACTAGATGATATTAGAGGGGTGACAACAAAAAGTTATAAGGAAAACAAAATATCTATACATACCAAACCACTAAAAAAATACACTCCATATAGATTTGATAGTGAAATGTATATTGAAAATGATTTCCAGTAAAAAAACCTATTTCAACTGGAGTTCCGGTAAAGACTCTGCAATTGCATTATATCATCTACTAAATGATGATAATTATTCTGTAGATGAATTAATCACAACTGTAAATTCACATTATAATCGTGTGTCCATGCATGGTTTAAGAAAGGAATTATTGATTGCACAAACTAATGCACTCGATATTCCTGCAAGTCTAATAGAACTTCCCGAAATGCCAAGTATGGCAGTTTATGAGCAAAAAATGACTGAAACGGTCTCAAGATTAAAGTCTGATGGATTTACACATTCAGCCTTTGGTGATATTTTTTTAGAAGATTTACGAAAATATCGAGAAGAACAATTAGCGAAAGAGGGCTTTAAAGCTGTGTTTCCCATCTGGAAAAGAAATACCAAAGTATTGCTAAATGAGTTTTTAGAGTTAGGCTTTAAAACTATAATTGTTTGTGCCAATTCAAAATATTTCGATGAAGATTTTGTTGGAACTGTTATAGATAAAAATTTCATCAAGAATCTACCTGATGGTGTTGACCCCTGTGGAGAAAATGGCGAGTTCCATACCTTTTGTTTTGACGCGCCTATCTTCAAAAAACAAATTGATTTTACTATTGGAGAAAAAGTATATCGCGAATACGACCATCCAAATACTGATGATTCTGTTTGTAGTTCAGATAAATATGGCGTTTGGTATTGCGATTTACTTCCTAAATAAAAAGGCTAGCCTAATTTAAAAAAACTAGCTAGCCTTACTTTTTAATCTGCTCTAAACATTTAACTTACTTGTCGTTCTAAAGCCATAAAATGTGTTTTATTATTATTTCTATTTAATGGAAATATTTTTACTTCACATTTATAAGGCGTACCATCTTTTCTATAATTAGTAATTACTTCTTTAAACGGTGAATCTCCAGAAAGTTTCATTTTTATAGTTCTCTTAGAATTAATTGACGTTTCTCCACCTTGTAAAACCCTAGGTGTTTTATTCAAAACCTCTTTTTTAAGATAACCTGTCATTTTGGAAAACCCTTTGTTAACCCAAACTATGTTTTGACTTAAATCTGTTATAATTATAGCCTCATAGACTTCATCTTTAAATATTAAGTCAATATCATTCTGCCAATTCAATGTTTTTGCGTAAGATTTCACTTTTACAATATCTTGATATCTTTCCGCCTCTTTCAAATTATTTTGATAGCCTTCACTGTATATATCCCAACTTGTAAGTGGTGTTATAATTTGAGATTTACTACATATTTTTGAAGAAATAGCTTCATAATCATATTTACTTAATGAGGATAAATACATATCTAGCCCCATCATTTTATATAAATTGTATTTCATGATTCTAATATTACAAATTCAAATTCAACCCCAAACTCACATTTCTACCCCTTGTTGTATATCCCAAAATTTCAAAATAATCTTCATTAAACAAATTGGTAACATTAGCAAACAACTTCAATTTATTATCAATTAATTTGTGACTAAAATATAAATCAACTAAAGAGTAAGCATTTAAATCTTCATTGGTAAACGTTGAAAAATTGGTATCGGTTCTACTTCCAACAAACTGATAATTTAAAGAGGCAAACGTGTTGTCGCAAATATCATATCCCAAAGAAAAATTTGCTTTATGCTTCGGGATTCTTAAACGTACACCATCTTTCACTTCGGTAAACGTATAATTTGTGGCAATCGATAAATTTTTCACAACATCTATTTGAGCTTCAACTTCAAAACCATGTACTATAGCATCTTCAGTAGCATTTTCATAAGCTGAAGTAAAAATAATGGTGTGCGTTTCATTTCGGTTAAAGTAAACAGCATTCAAACGAAACCCTTGTTTAGTATTGTATTCAATTCCACCTTCAATAGTAACGTTTTCCTCAGGCTTTAAATCTGGATTTGGTCCAAAAAACCCGAACAGTTGTGACAAATTAGGCGCTATAAAAGAGGTGGCGTAGGAACTGAATAGTTTTGCATAACCATCTTTTACAGGAATACTAAACGACGGATTCAAATTATAAACAAAATGAGAACCATATTCACTATGATTATTTAATCTACCACCAGCATTTATATTTAAACCAAAATCAGAAACATAAACCACATTCAAATACGGATCGGTATTCGTGAAACTCTCCTCTTCAGTAAACAAACTTTTATAGTCACCATAATTTAACCCAACGATAGTATAAAAGGTATCACTAAAATTATATTTATTGAACGCGTCAACAACATAACTATCGGCTTCATTAGTAGATCCAAAAGCAGAAATTGTTTCTCTATCAATTTTTGTGTATGCTGCATTTATTTGAAAACTTCCGTTAGTATAAGTTAACTTAGGTGATATCCCTACTCTTTTCTGTTGTGAAATATATTCATCATCAGTATCAGAAAAAGCAAAAGTTGGTGGTGGAAAACCATCAATATCGGTTTTAAATTTATCTAAACTTGCATAAGCTGTGATTTCAAAATTATCCGAAAATTCGTAACCCAATTTCACATTCGTATTATACCTTGAAAACGGATCTTTTTCTGGGGTTTCAGATTTGGCTGCAGACAATCCGTCCACAAATCTATTTCCAAAACTAGCTAAATATGTAAATTTATTTAATGTTCCATTAATAGAAACTTGGTTCGTAAAACTCGCCCCATTATAGTTTAAATCATCTTGTGTTTGATTGGTGCCTACAACACTCAAAAAGCTAGCAGAAATCTCATCTTTAGATGCTGTCTTAGTTGTAATATTTATAACTGCTGTTGCCGCTGTATTACCATACAATGTACTTGCTGAACCTTTAATAATTTCTATAGATTCAACTGTATTTAAATCTAACAATCGTAAATCGAAGTCGTTCGATACAATAGATGGGTCATTTATTTGAACTCCATCAATAAGCACCAAAACTTGTCGGTTATTACCACCTCTAACAAAAGTACCTAAATTTTGACCTTCAACACTTCTGCTTCCATTAATTTCAATACCACTCTTGGTATTAATCAAATCTGCTATAGTTCTGCCTTGGTGACGTTCAATTTCCTGCTGAGAAATTTTAATTACTGTTTTTCCAGAGTTTTCACGTTTTAATTCGAATCGTGAATCTGAAATTACAACTTCATCAAGTTGTTCCACTTTTGTTGAATCTGCAATCTGTTCCTGTGCAAATCCAAACATTGATATACCCAAACACAGTACACCAAATACATTTGTTTTTTTCATTTTAATGAATAATTACTCGAGAATCGCATGGATTATCATACGCAAACTTTTATCCCGAAAGTTTAACTTATTTGTTTTGAAAATGGCAGGTCTCCTGACTTGCGTCTTCATGTTGGTCTTCCCATCAAAATGACAGTGACATTGAAGTGTAACATGAAGCTTTATAGCTTACAGTTGCGGGAACAGTTCTGGACTTGACATTGATAGAGTCTCACCAGATTCCCTTTTAATCCGATTAGAAAAACTAAACAGAACCAAATTTCATTGCAAAAGTACTTTTTTAAAATAGATGGAGATTGAAAAATCTATTTTTTCTTATTCATTTTATAAATAAGATAAATAAACCCAACAAGAAAATGAGCTATAATAACCGCACCTACTATATATATTGTTAAATTTGAACCGTCTCGCATAGATTTTACTTTTTTCAAAATTAATAATCTAAAATCTTCTGCTTGTTACAAATGTTACACCGTTTTTATGAAGTTTAAACTTTTTCTCCTTTGCATCATTCTGGCTCTTTTCAACTGTAAAAGGGAACAAAAAAAACCACCAAAAACAATTAATAACGCACAAACCCTAAATTTAAAATACGCAAAGGGCTTTTCTATAATTAAAAGTGATAGCTATACGGTAATAGAAATAAATAAACCTTGGCCAAAAGCAGAAAAGAAATACCGTTATGTAATAATTGACCAAGAAAATGCCGCTAAAACATCATTTCTGAAAGATGAATTCGATGGCATTGTTACAACACCGATTAAAAAAATAGTAACGACTTCTACAACACATCTTCCTGCTTTAGAATTATTTGACGTAGAAGAAACATTGGTTGGATTTCCTGGTACAGATTATGTGTCTTCTGAAGCTATTAGAAAACAAATTGATAACGGAAATATTAGAGAGCTTGGTAAAAATGAAGGATTAAATACCGAAGTTTTGTTAGAGCTAAACCCTAACCTTGTTGTCGGGTTTGGAATTGATGGTGGTAATCGCTCTTTAGAAACTATAAAAAAATCAGGAATTCCAGTAATTTTTAATGGAGATTGGGTGGAGAATTCTCCTTTAGCAAAAGCTGAATGGATAAAGTTTTTTGGAGTGCTATTTAACAAAGAAAAAGAAGCTGATTCTATTTTTAATCAAATTGAAAAAGATTATTTGGAAGCCAAAAAGTTAGCTCAAAATGTAACTCGTAAACCGACCGTTTTAAGTGGCGCCATGCACAACGATATTTGGTATTTGCCCAATGGAACAAGTACTGAAGCACAACTGCTAAAAGATGCAAACGTCAACTATCTTTGGAGTGACACCAAAGGCTCTGGCAGTTTGAAATTAAATTTTGAATCGGTTTTTGTAAAAGCAAAAGATGCCGATATATGGTTAAGTCCGTCAAACTATTCTAGTTTTACAGCATTAAAAAATGGCAATGAAAATCACTCTTTTTTCAAAGCTTTTCAGAATAAAAACATTTATACGTTTAATAACACCACGGGAGCAACCGGTGGGGTTTTATATTATGAATTGGGAATGAGTAGACCAGATTTAGTATTAAAAGACATCATAAAAATTTGCCACCCAGAATTATTAGAAAACTATAAACCCTTTTTCTTTAAACCATTAGAATAGTTGGCAGAAAAAAAAACATATCATATCTCATTTATTATAATCTCTGCTATTTTAATAGTTTGTTTTCTTATTAATATAAGTTTAGGCTCTGTTTCAATTCCATTAAAAGATATTTTTAGTAGCTTAATAGGAAACCCTACGGAACAAGAAACTTGGCAAAACATTATTCAGAACTACAGATTACCAAAAGCCCTAACTGCTATTATTGTTGGTTCTGGGTTAGGTATTTCAGGGCTATTAATGCAAACTCTATTTAGGAACCCACTGGCTGGCCCTTTTGTATTAGGCATAAGTTCTGGAGCAAGCCTGGGGGTAGCGCTTGTCATTTTAGGTTCTGGTCTTTTTGGAGGTGTTTTGGCTTCACTTTTTATATCAAAATGGGGCATCGTTATTGCCGCAAGTTTAGGTAGTTTTCTTGTGTTACTTGCCGTTTTAGCTGTATCCTTAAAGGTTAGGGATACCATGGCAATATTAATTATAGGTCTCATGTTCGCAAGTATAACAGCAGCTATTGTAAGCGTACTCTCTTATTTTGGTTCAGCAGAACAATTGCAACAGTATATTTTTTGGGGCTTTGGTAGTTTAGGTAATTTATCGTGGGATGATGTTATAATCCTTCTTATAATTTATTCAGTTGGTATTCTCATGGCAATAACATCGATTAAATCATTAAACACCTTACTTCTTGGAGAAAATTATGCCAAAAGTTTAGGTTTGAATATCAAACAGAGTAGATTTGTCATTATCATCGCAACAAGCCTATTAGCAGGAACTATAACTGCTTTTACTGGACCAATTGCTTTTATTGGATTAGCTATTCCACATATTACCAGACAAGTGTTTAATACCTCAAACCATAAAGTATTATTACCAGCTGTATTTTTGTTTGGTGCTATCGTAATGCTTATTTGCGATAGTATTTCGCAATTACCGAATAGTGATTTTACCTTACCTATCAATGCCATAACATCATTAGTTGGTGCGCCTGTTGTTATTTGGTTGTTGGTTAGAAAACGAAAAATGATATTTTAATGGAAGATAAAAACCAACATATCATTTTAAAAACACAAAACCTATCCATAGGTTATTCGTCTGGAAAATCAAAAACCATTGTAGCTTCAAATATTAATATTGAATTGAAAAAGGGTGAGCTCGTTGGTTTAATCGGAGCTAATGGTATTGGAAAATCTACGCTTTTACGGACGCTCACCAAAGTACAAAGTCCGATTGATGGTGGGATTTATGTAAACGATACAGAATTAAAACGCATCTCTCCTATTGACTTAGCCAAAGTTCTGAGTTTGGTTTTGACCGAACCTGTAGCTTCCAAAAATCTATCAGTTTATGAACTTGTAGCATTAGGTAGACAGCCTTATACCAATTGGATTGGTAATCCTTCAAAAGAAGATATTGAAATTACAAATAGAGCTATTTCACAAATAAATATTGAACACCTTCGAAACAAGAAGTGTTTTGAATTAAGTGATGGCCAGCTTCAAAATGTAATGATTGCCAGAGCTTTAGCTCAGGACACCAATTTGATTATTCTGGATGAACCCACAACACATCTAGACATGTACCACAAAGCTTATATTTTAAAGCTACTACAAAAATTAGCTAAAGAAACTGGTAAAACTATTTTATTTTCTTCGCATGAAATAGATTTAGCCATTCAACTCTGCGATACTCTAATTGTGATGACAGATGCTGAAGTAGTATCAGACCAACCTTGTAATTTGATATCAAACGGGGTTTTTGAAACGTTATTCCCTAAAGATTTAATTGCTTTTGATGAGAAAACGGGGAGTTTTAGAGTGAAGAAATAAGTTTTTAGTCTCAGTCGCCGTTTTCAGTAAAAATATAAACCTATAACTTTTTGGAATTTGGTTTTTGTTATTTGATATTTGTTACATGAACGACAACTTAATCATAATCCTTGCTGCTATTATTTTTGCAGTAATTGGTTTTTTCTTAGGTAATTATTTTTCAAAATTGAAGAATAAAAGTGAACAAAGTACTTTGGAGGAACGTCAAAATCAAATGCAATTAACCATTGATGAGTTAAAGCAAAATCTTAATAAAATTGAAAATGAACGTGAAGAGATTCGTCGTGAAAAAGAGTTTTTAAGCACCGAGTTGGCCAGAAAAAATTCTGAATATGAAAACCTACAAGAGCAAAACTTAAAGCGAGATAAGGAACTTGAAGAACGTCAAGAACAACTGCGCAAAGATTTTGAATTGCTTGCCAATAAAATCCTTGAAGAAAAATCAAATAAATTCACGGAGCAGAATAAAGAAAACATTAAAAATATTTTAAATCCACTTCAAGAAAAAATAAAAACATTTGAAGAAAAGGTTGATTTAACCCAAAAGGAAAGCATAAGTATGCACTCTGCTTTAAAAGAGCAACTACTCGGTTTAAAAGACCTTAACCAACAAATGACAAAAGAAGCTACCAACCTTACTAGGGCTTTAAAAGGCGATAGTAAAATGCAAGGAAATTGGGGTGAATTGGTGCTGGAACGCGTCTTAGAAAAGTCAGGCTTAGAAAAAGATAGAGAATATTTTGTGCAGCAAAATTTTACTAGAGCTGATGGCTCTCGTGTTTTGCCCGATGTGGTTTTAAACCTTCCTGATGGTAAAAAAATGATTATCGATTCTAAGGTTTCACTAACAGACTACGAACGTTTAGTAAATGCAGACGATGATGATAAACCACAATTTTTAAAAGCACACGTAAATTCCATTAGAAAGCATGTAGAGCAACTTTCTGCAAAAAATTATCAGGATTTATATGATATTGAATCGCCTGATTTTGTATTAATGTTTATTCCTATTGAACCCGCTTTTGCTGTTGTTGTAAACGAAGACAATGCTATTTACAATAAGGCCTTTGAAAAAAATATCGTGATTGTGACACCTTCTACCCTTTTGGCAACACTTCGCACCATTGATAGTATGTGGAATAATGAAAAACAGCAGCGTAATGCCATAGAAATTGCACGACAAGCAGGGGCGTTATATGATAAATTTGAAGGGTTAGTGAGTGATTTAACAGGAGTTGGTAAAAAGATTGATGCGGCAAAAAGTGATTATTCTGCAGCTATGAACAAACTAGTTGAAGGTAGAGGAAACCTTATTACTAGTGTTGAAAAACTCAAGAAAATGGGTGCCAAAGCTAAAAAATCGCTTCCTGAAGCCATCATAAAACGTGCTGAGGAAGACGAGTAGTATTGAATCATTCCCAAGGACATTCTAAATTGTAACACATTATCATGATGTTTATATTTATCGCATAAAAACGTGATATATTTGATTATTCCATAAAAACGTGATATATTTGATTATTCCATAAAAAAGGCATATTTTAATATATTCCACAAAAAAGGCATAATAAAGAAAATGCTTTTTAAAAGGAATACTCAAATTTTCAAATGTTATGACTAGTGTAATTACAGGTGATATTATAAACTCTACGGCACAAAAGAACCCTGAAATATGGATACGTACTCTAAAAGATTCGCTTTCAACAATAGAAATGAATGATAATTATTGGGAAATATACCGTGGCGATAGTTTTCAAATAGAAATTACCGATACATCAAAAAGTTTTTTAAATGCCATATATATAAAAGCTTGTATAAAAATGATTTCTGATTTAGATGTTCGGTTAGCTATTGGAATCGGGAATAAAACCTATCAAGGCAACAAAGTAAGCGAATCTAATGGAGAAGCCTTCGTTTTTTCTGGTGAAACCATAGAAACTTTAAAAAAAGAAAAACAAAATTTAAGGATAAAAACTAAAAACAATCAACTTGATAATGAACTGAATTTATACTTTAAATTAGCCCTGTCTTTCATGGATAATTGGACTAAAAATTCTGCAGAAATCATTAAACTAAGCATTGAAAACCCTAACGCTTTACAGCATGAATTAGCTGAATTAATTGGTATAAAACAAGATGCCGTAAGTAAACGACAAAAGCGTGCTGGTTTAGAATCTATTTTGGAATTAAACCAGATGTATCAACAAAAAATAGCCTCACTATCATGATTTTAATTAAACTTTTATTGGCGCACCTTATTGGCGACTTTTTTCTTCAGCCTCAAAAATGGGTGAAAGAAAAAGAGAAAAAAAAACTCAAATCACCCAAACTATATTTTCATGTACTAATACACATTGCTGTAACAGGTTTACTACTTTGGGACTTATCGCTTTGGCCTATAATTTTAGTTATTGGTGTATCTCATTTTATTATTGACGGACTAAAACTTTCATTTCAAAAGAAAAAGACAAAACGACGCTTGTTTTTTATAGATCAGTTACTTCATGTATTGGTAATATTTGCGTGTTATTTTTTTACATTTAATACGATTAATGATTTCAATTTTAGAATAACTGAGAATCAACTTGCATTAATTACATGTTTGTTATTTTTAACAATTCCTGTATCCATAATTATGAAAACCATTTTTTTAAAGTGGGATATTTCAGAACTTACTAAAAATAACCAATCGCTAGCTGATGCAGGCAAATATATTGGTATTTTAGAGCGTATTTTAGTGTTTATTTTTATTATATCAGACCACTGGGAGGCTGTAGGTTTTCTAATTACTGCGAAATCAGTATTTAGATTTGGAGACCTAAAGGAATCTAAAACCAGACAACTTACAGAATATGTATTAATTGGCACTTTAATAAGTTTTGGAATAGCCATAGTAACTGGAATAATATATACCGCATTAACTTAAAAAAACATGTTTAAGCATCCTAAAGAATCTCAAGTTACCATCACCCAATTGATGTTACCATCACACTCAAATTTTAGTGGAAAAATTCATGGTGGACATATTTTAAACTTAATGGATCAGATTGCCTTTGCTTGTGCTTCAAAACATTCGCAGCATTATTGTGTAACAGCTTCTGTAAACCGAGTTGACTTCTTGAACTCTATTGAAGTTGGTGAGTTAGTCACCTTAAAAGCATCCGTAAATTATACTGGTAGAACTTCTATGGTTGTTGGTTTACGTGTGGAATCCGAAAACATTCAAACTGGTGAAATAAAGCATTGCAATTCATCATATTTCACTATGGTTGCTAAAGACGAAAACGGTAAAAATGTAGCTGTACCTGGAATTATTTTAGATACCGAACAGGCTGTAAGGCGTTTTGCTAGAAGTATTGCTAGACAACATCAAGCAAAACAACGTTCTACAAAGTTTAATGCTTCTGAATTTAAAATTGAAGAGCATTTAGCGATCATCAAAAAACAAAATGCTAGAGTTAAACTTTAGAAGTGCTTTACTATTGTTTAACAAACCTTTTTATTAAGCTCCTATTATTCTTTGATAAAATTCTCACCAAATAAACACCAGAAGTTAAATTAGACACATTTAGTTTATTTAGTTTTTTTTCAGAGTTGAATGTATAAACTCTATTTCCTAAAACATTAAAAATTTCATATTTAATTTCTTCATTCAAACTTCGTGGTATATCCATAGTTAATTCATCTTTAACAGGATTTGGATAAATTGATATTTCATTTAAAATCTCAAAATTTTCCATACTCAATGTACCTTCCGCCACTACTGTTATTGTACCAAACATGATACTAGAATGCGGTGAACAAATGAAATTAGTAGTACCAATCTGATTAAAGGTAAAACTAAAATTAACTCCAGGATTATTGGTTACAGAGCCACTATTAAAAGTTTCCGTGCCTCCGTTAGACACAACATTGTGAGAACCAGACGCATACCAATTCCATTCAATAGTGTCTCCAACCTCAATTGTTCTATCTGTATTGGCATTACCTGATGCTGATGGTGTTGAATTAAAACCCCAGTCTATGGTTATAGTCTGTGTACTTTGGGAAAACCCAGCAAAAGTTGAAAGAAATAATAAAAGAAGTAATTTTGTTTTCATAACTCATAATTTTTTTTACTAAGTTAATAATTAATAAGTTACAAAATTCTGATTTACCACTATTTAACAATAAACCGTTGAAGCTAGCTTCAACGGTTTAACCGCGTTTATTCAAAAACTGTAAAACATCTTTTTAGAGCGACTCATTTAAGGCCTACTTACTCAAGTACATTTTACGCCTTGAGTATAAATCGTAAAACTCGTCGTCCTTTAAGCTATCAATAAACAAGATACTTTCTCCTGTACTCTTCATTTCTGGCCCTAGTGTTTTATCTACATTCGGGAATTTATTAAATGAGAATACTGGTTGTTTAATTGCGTAACCTTCTAGTTGTGGATTAAAGTTGAAATCTTTAACCTTTTTCTCTCCCAACATTAATTTGGTAGCATAATTTACATAAGGCTCACCATAAGCTTTTGCAATAAATGGTACCGTTCTAGATGCTCTAGGGTTGGCTTCAATAATGTAAACTTTATCGTCTTTTATCGCGAATTGAATATTGATTAACCCAACAGTATTTAAGGCCAACGCAATCTTTTTGGTATGGTCCTTAATTTGCTGCATAACGAACTCACCTAAGTTAAATGGCGGTAATGTAGAGTTACTATCACCAGAGTGAATACCACATGGCTCAATGTGCTCCATGATACCTATGATATACACCTCTTCCCCATCACATATAGCATCGGCTTCTGCTTCTATTGCACCTTCTAAATAGTGATCTAATAACAATTTGTTATTTGGAATTTTATTTAAAAGATCTATAACATGCTCTTCAAGCTCTTTTTCGTTTATAACGATCTTCATACCCTGTCCTCCAAGAACGTATGATGGTCTTACCAAGATTGGGAAATCTAATTCTTTTGCCACTGCTAAAGCTTCATCTGCAGTTTCAGCAGTATCAAATTGTGGGTAAGGAATGTTATTCTCTTTTAATAAAGTAGAAAAACTTCCTCTATCTTCAGCTAAATCTAAAGATTCGAAACTAGTTCCGATAATTTTCACACCATATCGTGATAACTTTTCAGCCAATTTCAATGCTGTTTGTCCACCTAACTGCACAATAACACCTTCCGGCTTTTCATGCTTGATGATATCGTAAATATGTTCCCAAAATACGGGCTCAAAATATAACTTATCGGCAGTATCAAAATCTGTTGAAACAGTTTCTGGGTTACAGTTAATCATAATGGTTTCATAACCACATTCTTGTGCAGCATATACGCCATGTACACAACAATAATCAAACTCGATACCTTGTCCGATTCTATTTGGTCCAGAACCCAAAACAATTATTTTCTTTTTATCTGTAACTATGCTTTCATTCTGAGAATATCGCTCACCATCTACAGTTTGCATGTCACTTTCAAACGTAGAATAATAATAAGGTGTTTTTGCTTCAAATTCAGCAGCACATGTATCTACTAATTTGTAAACACGATTGATTCCCAATTCTTCGCGCTTATTATACACCTGACTTTCTAAACACCCCAGCATGTGAGCTATTTGTCTGTCTCCATAACCTTTTTGTTTTGCTTCTAGCAATAACTCTTTATCAATAGAATCAATATTGAATGTTGAAATCTCTTTTTCTAAGAAATACAGTTCTTCGTATTGCTTTAAGAACCACATATCTATTTTAGTAATTTCGAAAATTCTGCTTAACGGAATACCCATTTTAATGGCATCGTAAATGATGAATACACGATCCCATGAAGCAAATTTTAATTTTTCAATCACCTCATCGTAATTAGTGTTTTCCTTTCCATCAGCTCCTAATCCATTACGCTTAATTTCAAGAGATTGCGTAGCTTTATGGAGTGCTTCTTGGAATGATCGTCCAATACCCATCACCTCTCCAACAGCTTTCATTTGTAAGCCTAAAGTTCTATCCGAACCTTCAAATTTATCAAAGTTCCAACGTGGTATTTTTACAATGACATAGTCTAGAGTTGGCTCAAATAAAGCAGATGTAGTTCCGGTAATTTGATTATTTAATTCATCTAAATGATACCCTAAAGCAAGTTTTGCAGCAATCTTAGCAATTGGATATCCCGTAGCTTTACTCGCCAAGGCCGAAGAACGTGATACACGTGGGTTAATTTCTATGGCAATAATCTCTTCTTCTTCATCTGGACTTACCGCAAATTGCACATTACATCCTCCCGCAAAATCACCAATACTGCGCATCATATGTATTGCCATATCACGCATTTTTTGGTAGGTTCTATCACTTAAGGTCATTGCCGGTGCAACCGTAATAGAATCTCCTGTATGAATTCCCATTGGATCCATATTTTCAATAGAACAGATAATCACTACATTACCGTTAGAATCTCTAAGCAACTCTAACTCATATTCCTTCCATCCTAATAATGCTTTATCAATCATCACTTCATGGATAGGAGAAATTTCTAATCCGTGACGTAATAATTTATCAAAATCTTTTTCATCATAAACAATAGCGGCACCTGCACCACCAAGGGTAAAAGACGAGCGGATACATAATGGGAAACCAAATTCTTGCGCAATTTCCTTTCCTTTAAGGAATGAAGAAGCAGTCGCTTGAGGCGCCATACCTACTCCAATTTTTTCCATTAATTCCCTAAACTGTTCTCTATCTTCAGTAATATTAATCGCATCAATGTTAACACCAATCATATCCACTCCAAAATCTTCCCAAATACCTTTTTCATCAGCTTCTATAGCCAAATTTAAAGCGGTTTGTCCTCCCATTGTTGGTAAAACAGCATCAATTTGAGGGTGCTCCTTTAATATTTTTATTATAGACTTAGTATTTAAGGGTAACAAATACACATGATCAGCCATAGAAGGGTCTGTCATGATGGTTGCTGGATTTGAATTAATTAAAATAGTTTCAATTCCATCTTCTCTTAATGATCTTAAGGCTTGAGATCCTGAATAGTCAAACTCACAGGCTTGACCAATAACGATAGGCCCTGAGCCAATAATTAGAATAGATTTTAGTTTAGGATTTTTCGGCATTTTTTAAAAGTATTCAAGTTTTAAATAATCAGTTTGCTAAATTATGTAATAACGAAACATAAAAAAAGGCGTTACACCTAAGCAACACCTTTAAAATATCAACAATTGTTAATCATTATTTTTTATGTCTTGTTTCAGATGATACAGACAATTTTTTTCTTCCTTTTGCTCTTCTTCTAGCAAGCACTTTTCTACCATTAGCAGAAGCCATTCTTTCTCTAAAACCGTGCTTGTTTCTTCTTTTTCTTTTAGAAGGCTGAAACGTTCTTTTACTCATCGTCTTATATCTTTAAAATCTGAATTGTATTTTTTTCTGAAATTATTTTGACCCTTCGCCAAAACTGGGGGCAAATATACAAAGCTTTTTTATTTCACAAACCTATTTTAAAAATATTTTTTACATAAAAATTTTAGTTTCTTTGCATTTTAAAATAAAACGGGGCAATTGTAGAATCTGAAACGCCCAAAACCTATTCAAATTTATTAAAATGTTCAATAAAATTATAAAGCTGATTTTAGCTGCTGGAATTATAGCGTACGCTGTTTATCAATTTACTGAAGGTAATATAGGAAATGGTATCTCTTTAATTTTATTAGCCGGAGTTTTTATATTTCTTTATTTTAAAAATGAATTTATACTTCTCGCCTTCTTAAGACTGCGCAAACAAGATTTTGACGGTGCTAAGAAGTGGTTGGATAAAATTAAAAATCCAGAGGCTGCATTAGTAAAAAAGCAACAAGGTTATTACAGTTATCTTCACGGGATAATGACAATGCAGGATAATATGAACGAGTCTGAAAAGCATTTCAAGAAAGCTATTGCTTTAGGTTTATCGATGAAGCACGATTTAGCTATGGCTAAATTGAACCTAGCTGGTATTGCTTTTTCAAAGCGCAGAAAACGTGAGGCTCAACAACTACTTACTGAAGCTCAAAAACTGGACAAACACGGTATGCTTGCTGATCAAATAAAAATGATGAAGCAAAATATGAAGCAAGCCGTTGGCCCTAATCAGCATTTTGGCGCTGGTGGTTCTTTAAGGTCTCAGAAGAGACGAGGCAGGTAATTTAAATAAGTGGCGACCATAACCTACTATAAGACTCTTTAAGTTTTTCAATTTTTGGTCTTTTTAGCCATCTACTGAGCTCTATTTCGTCAGCATGTTTCAAATCCTCTAAAAAATGCTGTTTAAGAGTTTTACTGTTTTCAACGTCATAAATAAAAGCATTTACTTCAAAATTAATATTGAAACTTCTATAATCCATATTTGAAGTTCCTACAGTTGAAAAAATGTCGTCTACAACCATAGTTTTAGCGTGTACAAAACCTTTTGTATAGCGATATACTTTTATATTAGCATCCAGTAGTCTTTCTAAATATGAGTTTGTGGCGTGTTTAACTACCCAAGAATCAGAATTTTTTGGAATGATGATTTTTACATCTACACCACTTTTAGCCGCAACTTGAAGTGCAGTTATAATTTGATCGTTAGGCACAAAATAGGGCGTAGTGATGTAAATATAATCCTCGGCAGTATTGATGGCTGTAAACATAGCTTCCATGATGTAAGGCCAATCGGTATCCGGCCCGCTATTGGCTATTTGTACCGCAACATCATTCTTACAATTTACCTCAGGAAAGTAAGATACATCAATCTTTATTTTTTCGTTTGAAACGAAATCCCAAGTCGTAAAAAAACTAATTTGCAAAGATTTAACCGATTCTCCAACAATGCGCAAGTGTGTATCTCTCCAAAACAAATCGCTATCGGGATAGTTAACATAAGTATCTGAAATATTAATTCCTCCTACATAGGCAATTTCACCATCAATAATTGCAATTTTACGATGGTTTCTATAATTCATTTTGCCTGTAAATTTAGGTAGTAAAACAGGCATGAATGGAAAATGAGCGACGCCACTATCACTTAATTTACGCTTCATATTCGAAGATATTTTACTACCAACATCATCATAGGTGAGTCTTACTATGATGCCTTTTTTCGCTTTGTCGCATAAAATATCTAGAACTTTAATCCCGATCCTATCATCTTTCAGAATATAATATTCCAAATGAATATGATGTTTAGCATTTGATAAATCCTCTAATAGATGCTTGAACTTATTCTCTCCATTTCTTATAATTTTTATGTCGTTACAAAGTGTTAAAGGTGAACTTTTATTATTGTATAATAGCTGAACCAGTTTTACTTTAGCATCTAAATAATCATCAACTTTCCTTATTTCCCTTCCGTCTAACTCTAATCCTTCGTTTATACTTTTTATTGTAGATTGATTTAGTATATGCTTTCTGCTGAAGATTTTATTTTTCCGATATTCCTGTCCAAATAGGTAATATACTACCAGTCCAAAAAAAGGAAAAAAAACCAAAACGATGATATATGACAACGTTTTGGTTGGATTGATGTTTTTAAGTATAACGGTTATAACCGCAGAAATGGCTATAACATAATTTAGTATGAGTAAAATATTCCAGTAGTTATCTTTTAGATAATCTAACATAGAATTCTAGTTATAATATCCTTCTTTTGGAATCTCTATATAATATGGCTTTCTAGATTTATTATTTAAATGAGGCTCTCGCAACCAAGGGTTGTGCAGTTTTAAGATTTTATAGTTTATACCAAAACGCTCTGCAAACTTTGTAAAATCTGTTACGGCAGTATCAACTTCAACCTTAAATGTCGGCACATTAGAGTACAAGTCTTTATCTCTAAAATTAAACCCATATTTACTCGGATGTGATAAAATTTCTTTGAGTGCTACAATTCTAAATAAATAACGCCCAGTTTCTTCTCCTAATAACAAATCATAATAATCTGAAACGTTTTGTTCTTTTAAACGTCTTGATACACCAGCATTACCTGCGTTGTAAGCTGCTGCTGCCAATGTCCAAGACCCTAATTGTTCCTTGGCTCTTAACAAATATTTACAAGCTACCTCGGTTGCCTTTTCTAAATGGTAACGTTCATCAACATTATTATTCACTTCTAAACCATTTTCACGACCTGTGGTTTTCATAATTTGCCATACACCTCTTGCTCCAGCAGGGGAAACAGCATTAGTTAAACCACTTTCAATCACCGCTAAATATTTAAAATCGTCTGGCACGCCATATTTTGCCAAAATAGGCTCTATTATTGGAAAATACTTTTGCGCACGCTTAAACATCAATAAACCATTAGACTGCCAATAGGTATTCACTAACAGTTCCCTATCCATACGTTCTAAAATATCTGGATTCTCTAAAGGCATGCGCTCACCTGCAAAAGACAAATCTTCGGGTACTTGCAGCGCATAAACGTTGTAATCGTTAATTATTTTCTTTTCGAAATTTTCATCAGTAGGGGCGTCTTGGAGGGCATATGTAAATAATAAACATAAACTTAATAATCCAACAAGCGCCAAAAATCGTTGTATCGTCTTCATCATTAATAAGTTTTCAATAAAGGTAGAATATTTTTTAGTTTTCTAAAATTATACGTGGTAAATTCTCGTTAAACCATTTGTATTTATAGATTATCATGGCGTGTGTGCCGTTTTTCACCGTTATACAGCTAGATATATTTTTAATTGGGAAAACACTGTCGTTATCACCATGAATATGCACAATATCAGACAAACACTCCAATTGATTCCAATTTAACATCTTATCTATCGCCCAATCTAAATAAGTTCTATCACTCACCGACAAATACATTTTGTAAAGATTAATGCGCTTCTTTACTTTATCACCATAGGTATATTTTGCCAAAAGATCTATTCTACTCGCTAATCCTGTTGGTAACAATTTATAGGCTTTTGTAGATTTAGCAATATGCATGCGCTTAGGTAATTCCAATTGTGTTTTAACACTAGACACGATAATAAGTTTCTTAAGTTTAATATGCTTGCACATTTCTTGCACTAAAACACCTCCAAATGAAACACCTAACAAAACAGCATTGTCATGCTTAATCTCTGTAGTCATTCTACGGGCATAGTGACTTAGAGTTTCTTTTTCCTCAGGCAGAAACCACTCCAGATAATGCAATTTAAACTGATTCTCTGGCAGTTTTATGTTTTCAAAAATAAGTGGACTTGCGGCCATTCCAGGCATTAAATACACATGTATTACGTCTTGACTCATAAGGTTTTAACCCTAGTTTTACTTTATTTTATCGATTTTTTTTCGTACTTTTGCACAAAGTTAGAGAAATAGTATCCACTATTTAAGCCTTTACTTCTTTAAATTAAATAAAAAACACACATGGTTGAAACTGCTGAACAATTGGTTGACAATGATTTTT
Organism: Flavobacteriaceae bacterium; assembly: GCA_043557195.1. Classification (GTDB taxonomy): domain Bacteria; phylum Bacteroidota; class Bacteroidia; order Flavobacteriales; family Flavobacteriaceae; genus Jejuia. The sequence continues at coordinate 392,890 of CP121314.1, forward strand.
TACGTCAATTTGAAATAAAGACGAATGGACATTTAGCAAAAATTGAATACTCTTTACAAGAACGAAAGATTTTTTTAACCAAGTTGATTATTCCAGAAGAAATTAACGACGAAGCGTTTAAAAAAGAATTTATTGCAGCTGTTTTTGAGCAAATTCAAGATAGAAATTTAAGTGTAATGCCTACATGTCCTGCGATTGCAAAATTCGTTAGAAGTAATAGAAAATATAAAAGAATGTTACCTGTTGGCGTAAGAATTTAATAGGTAAACGTTAGAGAATATACAATCCGAAGTTTTAATGGCTTCGGATTTTTTTATTCTGAAAAAAGATCTATTTGCTTCTCTAATTTGGCAATCTCTTTATTGAGATATCTTATACTAATTTTAGGTGGTAACGTTATATCAATAGCAACTTCACTAAAAACCAAATCTCCTACACTTAATTTTCCTTGTAGTTTGTTAACTGTTATTAAAGAGGAAAGAATCATTTTTAAAATCTTCTTATTCTTATACTCCAATTTTAAATCTTCTATTTCTTCTTCTGACACTTCTTTAAATCTGTGTAGATGCAATTGAACAGAAGGCGGAATGGTAATACCGACAATAAATCTATTGGTTCTATAACCTGCCTTTTCTATAATGGGAATTAATTCTGCAATACTTTCAACAAAATCAACAGTTTTATCTTTAGTGAAATTGCCAAAATCTGAAACCTTATCTAAACCAGCTTTTAATGTATCAATTGCGTCATCAAAAGAAGATTGAATAAAGTTTTTATCACCTTTTTTAGTCAGTTTGCTACTCATTTACAGCTTTTAAAACCTTAACAAAATCAAACCTCACCAATCCATCTTCATCAATTTTAGTCAATTCTACTTTATGTAACGTATTTACCAATTCTGGATTCCAAGGCGCTTTTACTTTTACGTAATTTTCTGTAAATCCATGAATATAACCTTCTTTGTTTTCACCTTCAAAAAGCACGGTTCTTGTGGTTCCGATTTGGCTCTCATAAAACGCTCTACGTTTTTTGACAGATAAACCACGTAACATTTTACTTCGCTTACTTCTTACAGTATTAGGCACTATCCCATCCATTTCAGCTGCTTCTGTATTATCCCTTTCTGAATATGTAAACACGTGCAAATAAGAAATATCTAATTCGTTTAAGAAATTATAGGTTTCTAAAAAGTGGTCTTCTGTTTCTCCTGGAAAACCAACTATTACGTCAACACCTATACAGGCATGGGGCATTACTTCCTTTATTTTTGAAACGCGATCTATATATAACTCTCTCATATACCGGCGTTTCATTTTTTTTAAGATTTCGTTACTTCCAGATTGTAATGGTACATGAAAATGCGGCACAAAAGCTCTTGATTTTGAAACCAAATCAATTGTTTCATTCTTTAGTAAATTAGGTTCAATAGAAGAAATTCTTAATCGCTCAATACCATTAACCTTATCTAATTCCGTCACTAAATCTAAAAAAGTATGCTCGTGCTTTTTATTGCCAAATTCGCCTTTACCATAGTCACCGATATTAACTCCTGTTAAAACAATTTCTTTGATATTTTGCTTTGAAATTTCTCGAGCGTTTTTCAATACATTCTCCATTGTATCGCTACGTGAAATACCACGTGCTAAAGGAATTGTACAGTAGGTACATTTATAATCACAACCATCCTGAACCTTCAAAAAAGCTCTTGTTCTATCTCCTATGGAATAGGATCCCACATAAAAATCAGCATCCTCAATTTCACAGGAATGTACCTCACCAAAATCATTTTTGGTTAAATCGTTAAGGTAATCAGTAATTTTAAATTTTTCCGTAGCGCCTAACACCAAGTCCACACCATTAACATCAGCCAACTCTTGAGGTTTTAATTGGGCATAGCATCCCACTGCTGCCACAAAAGCTTCAGGATTCGATTTTTGGGCTTGCTTTACAATGGTTTTAAAACGCTTATCTGCATTTTCGGTTACAGAACAGGTATTAATTACATATATATCTGCATTTTCAGAAAACTCTACACGATCAAAACCTTCATTAACAAAACTCCTTGCAATTGTAGAAGTCTCTGAAAAATTCAGCTTGCAACCTAGTGTGTAAAATGCGACTTTTTTGTTATCCACTTTAATTAACCCAAACTTGCTTCAGGGAGTTTTAAAATTTATCTTTACGGCTAAAAGTCAGCAAATTTACAACTAATAACTTATATGATAAAACGCATTTGTCATCAAATAATTAGCTATTTATCAATTAGTTGTGTAGCTCTTTGTGTTTATTCATGCGGAACAGACTCCAACATAAATAAAGACCACCTCGTTTTTCGGTATAACGAATTCGCTAATATCAACACCCTAGACCCTGCTTTTTCGAGAACTTTACAAGATAATTCAGTTTGTAATCAATTGTTCAATGGTTTGGTACAATTGGATGATGAATTGAATATTTTACCATGTATAGCCAAAGATTGGACCATTTCTGAAGATGGAAAAACCTATACATTTAATTTACGAAATGATGTGTATTTCCATAAGCATAGGTTGTTCGGCGAAGACTCAACTCGCGTTGTGGTTGCAGATGATTTCACATATAGTTTAAACCGCTTAAGGGACGAAAAACTAGCAGCTTCCGGAAGTTGGGTTTTAAATAAAGTTGAAGATTTCAAAGCCATTAATGATACCGTTTTCGAAATTTCGCTTAAACAACCATTCCCTGCTTTTATCGGGTTATTAACTATGAAATATTGTTCTGTAGTCCCTAAAGAAATTGTGGAGCATTATGGTACTGAATTTCGTTCTCATCCTATTGGCACAGGTCCTTTTAAATTCAAACGCTGGGAAGAAAATATAAAATTGGTATTTAGGCGTAATGAAAATTATTTTGAAAGTGATGAAAAAGGAAAACCACTACCTTATTTAGAAGCAGTAGCCCTCACCTTTCTACCTGATAAACAAAGTGAATTTCTGCAATTTGCCCAAGGTAATATTGACTATTTATCAGGTTTAGATGCTTCATACAAAGATGAATTACTTACAGCTGATGGTAAATTAAGAGAAAATTATGCTGCATCTGTAAACATGACAACAGGTCCGTATTTAAACACAGAATATTTAGGGTTTTATTTAGATTCTGAAACTCCAGAAATACAATCAAAATTGATTAGAAAAGCTATCAATTTTGGGTTTGATAGAAAGAAGATGATGATATATCTACGAAATGGTATTGGTAATCCTGCAAATGGTGGTTTTATACCTATTGGTCTCCCAGGGTATAATAATGCCAATGGATTTACCTATCAACCTGAGAAAGCAAAAGCACTCATAAATCAATTTAAAGAAGAAAGCGGTATTACCAATCCTGAAATAACTTTGGTTACCTCAAGTAACTATTTAAGCTTCTGTGAATTTATTCAACGTGAGTTGGAAAAAGCGGGTTTAAAAATAAATGTTGATGTTATGCCCGAAGCTACATTAAGATCCGCACGGTCAGAAGGAAAAGTAGATATGTTTAGAAGTTCTTGGGTGGCAGATTATATGGATGCTGAAAATTATCTTTCTATTTTCTACAGTAAAAACTTTACCCCAAAAGGTTCAAATTATTTTCACTTTAAAAATAAAACTGTCGATAGTTTGTATAATAAAGCGTTTACTATTTCAGATATTGAAAAACGAAAGCTTTTATACAGTACTATTGATTCTATTGCCATGGAAAATGCCATTATGGTACCACTTTTCTATGATGAAGTTGTTCGATTTACAAGAAAGAATGTGAAAGGATTAGGAATTAATCCTATTAATATGTTGGATTTGAGATACGCTACCAAATCTATTGACTAGTTTTATTTCTCTATTGTAAAATAATAGATATCATCATCTCCTTTACCTTCATCTCGTTTAGAAACGAAATAACCTGAATTTCCATTGGTTAGCATAATTAGGGAGAAATCATCATTTGCACTATTAAAAGGCTTTGGTAGTTTTTCTGCTTTTGTAAAGGTACCATCGTCATTAATTTGGGTTTTATAAATATCATAACCTCCAAATCCGTTAGACTTGTTTGACGAAAAATAAAGCGTATTATTTTGTCCCATAATTGGAAACATTTCTCTGCTGTAAGAGTTAATTTTAGCGCCTAAATTTTTAATCTCTCCGTAGGTACCATCCTCTAAAATTTCAACACTAAAAATATCTGAGCCTCCCTTAGTAGATTGTCTACCTCCTCTCACATTAGCCGTAAAATATAATGTTTTACCATTTGGACTTAAAGATGGATGCCCATACGAAAACCTAGGTTTACAAAACGGTAAAACTTTAAAGTTAGTGTAACCTATTCCAGCTTTATACTCTCCAACTTCTAAATGAAAGTTTGCTTTATTAAAGTTTCCTTTAGGCATATTTTTATTGGTATATGTTGTCATTATATAAATACGACTTTCATCTTTACTAATAACAGCACTAGTAATTAACCCTAATTCAATCGCAGGGTCAATCTTTATTTCTTTTATTTCATTAATAGAACCATCTGTTGAAATATTTCCGCTATAAATAGCTAACACTCCCTCTCCTGTAAATGCAACTTTTGGTTTTCCGTTTTTTTTCAAAAGATATGAAGTAAATATAATTTGGTTATTGCCATGTGGCATGATAGCAAAATGTGGGTATTCACTATTTATATCCAAATTGGTGACTTTAATTTTAGATTCTTGTGAAAAACCTAAAAAGCAATAGAAAAATATAGAAAGATAAATTAGTAATTTCAATGTAAAAGGATTTGTAACAAATATACAAATCTTTAATAATTAGCCATTTACAAAAAATTAATCACGTCGGTATTTTTTAGTTTCTTCAAAAACATGCTCTAATATGTTTTGATCTTGTTGAGAAAACTCAATATCTCTTCTGGACATTACGACTTTAGCTACCTCAAAAGCTTTCTTGGTTAAATACGTTGTGAAACCACTACTACCACCCCAGCTAAAACTTGGCACAAAATTCCTAGGAAAACCACTACCAAAAATATTAGCACTTACACCTACTACAGTACCAGTATTAAACATTGTATTAATACCACATTTACTATGATCTCCCATCATTAAGCCACAAAACTGTAAGCCCGTTTTGGCAAAACCTTCGGTTTGATAATCCCACAAACGCACCTGAGCGTAGTTATTTTTCAAATTTGAATTATTGGTGTCTGCGCCTAAATTGCACCATTCTCCTAAAACCGAGTTTCCTAAAAACCCATCATGACCCTTATTGGAATATCCGAAAATTACAGCATTGTTCACCTCTCCTCCTACTTTACTATGTGGCCCAACAGTTGTAGGTCCGTATATCTTTGCACTTAACTTAATAGTTGCATTTTCACATAATGCTAAAGGCCCTCTAACCACTGAGCCCTCCATTATTTCAGCATGCTTACCTATGTATATTGGTCCGCCACTAGCATTAAGCGTTGCAAATTCTAATTTAGCCCCTTCTTCAATGAAAATATTTTCGGCAGATATAATATTATTACTTGCAGGTATGGGTTGAGATTTTCTGTTTTTTGTCAAAAGCGTAAAGTCTTCTTGTATGGCTTCACCATTTTTAGAAAAGATATCCCAAGTGTTTTCAATTTTAATACATTCGCCATTGAAATCAATAGCCTCATAAGCATTAAAATCTATATTCTCCTGTCCTTCAGTTGCATGAAAAGCGATAACATCTTCATCCTTAAAAATAGCGTGATTCGCTTTCAGATCTTTAATCATCTCCACTAATTGTAAATTTGGAAGGTATGATGCATTAATCATAATATTCTCTTCCATTTCAACCATTGGATATTTTTCAGACAGGTAATCTTCTGTAACCGTTGTGGTAGTTGTATCTAAAAAAGATTCCCATTTTTCTCTAATGGTTAAAATCCCGACACGTATATCGGCCACAGGGCGTGTAAACGTAAATGGAAGTAGATTATTTCGCGAAGGTCCATCAAACAATATGTAGTTCATAACAATGCTAAATTTTAAAGTTCTAAGCTAAACCTAAAACTATAGTTTCAATAAGAAGTTCTTATTGGTAAAAATAAAAAAGCCTCTCTACAGTAGAAAGGCTTTTATAAATTATATTTTAAGCTAGCTTATTTTTTAAACTTAGCATATTTGTTCTTGAACTTGTCTATACGTCCAGCTGTATCTACCAATTTAGACTTACCAGTATAGTAAGGATGAGATGTTCTTGAAATTTCCATCTTTACAAGTGGGTATTCAACACCGTCAACTTCAATCGTTTCATTTGTTGCAGCAGTAGATTTTGTTAAAAACACATCATCATTTGACATATCTTTGAATGCTACTAATCTATAATTTTCTGGATGTATACCTTTTTTCATCGCTTTACGCTTTAAATCATATTTTTTTAGAGGTGCAAATTTAAGTATTTTTTGCAAATCAACAATTACTTTTTAATATTTTTTATTTTCCTTTTAAAATGTAACGTTTTGTTATCTTTGTTTACTAACTATCCATATAACCAAAAACAATAAAATTATGGAAACCAAACAACTTACTCCAGGGAAATTTGCCGTTAATTATGGGCTTATTTTAGGAATTATAATGATTGTTATCGCTGTAATTATGTACGCTACAGGAATGATGTTAGAAGGCAAACAGTGGCCGATGTATTTATATTATATCATTTTTCCTGCTTTTATAATTTATACCATAAGTCAATTTAAAAAACAAAACGCTGGTTTACTTACACTATCAGATGCTTTAAAAGTAGGTGTTGCAACAGCAGCAATTAGTGCCATAGTCTATGCTGTTTATAACATTTTGTTTAATTACGTTATCGATCCAGAGTTTATGGGGAAAATGATGGAAGTCACTAGAGAAAAATTATATGAAAACCCAAACATGACCGAAGAAATGGTTGATAACAGTATCGAAATGATGGAGAAGTTTTCAAATCCAGTTTTAGGATCTGCTATTTGGATTGGACTTAGTGCTATCTTTGGCTTAATTTATTCTCTCATTGGTGGGCTTGTAATGAAAAAAGAAGCGTAATTAATGAACATATCCGTAGTTATACCGCTACTTAACGAAGAAGAATCTTTAACAGAATTACATGATTGGATTGCACGTGTTATGCGGTCCAATCATTTTTCTTATGAAATCATTTTTATTGATGACGGTAGTACGGATAATTCTTGGCAAATAATTTCTGAACTAAGTTTAAAAGACGATAATGTAAAAGGTATTCGTTTTTTAAGAAACTTTGGCAAATCCCAGGCACTTCATGCTGGTTTTGAAAAAGCACAAGGCGATGTGGTAATTACTATGGACGCTGATTTACAAGATAATCCTGATGAAATTCCGGAGCTTTATAATATGATAATTTCTGGTGATTACGATTTAGTTTCTGGCTGGAAAAAGAAACGATATGATTCGGTAATTACCAAAAATTTGCCTTCAAAACTATTTAATTGGGCAGCACGAAAAACATCAGGGGTAAAACTTCATGACTTCAATTGCGGTCTTAAGTCATACAGAAAAAACGTTATTAAAAACATTGATGTTAATGGAGAAATGCATCGCTATATTCCTGTTTTAGCTAAAAATGCAGGGTTCAATAAAATAGGCGAAAAAATAGTTAAACATCAAGCTAGAAAGTATGGTGAAACCAAATTTGGTATGGACAGATTTATCCATGGTTTTCTTGATTTAATTACCATCTGGTTTTTATCTCGTTTTGGTAAACGTCCTATGCACTTATTTGGAGCTTTGGGAGTTATAATGTTTGCGATAGGTTTTGGATTCGCCTTTTATTTGGGAATAGATAAACTATTCATAAACCCAACAGGCAGGTTAATTACCCAACGCCCACAATTTTATATCGCTTTGGTTACCATGATTATTGGTACACAATTTTTTGTTGCTGGATTTTTAGGTGAACTCATTCTACGAAATAGACCAGATAAGCGTCGTTACTTGGTTAAAAGCAAATTGAATTTTTAGTTTTATTACCTTTTTTCGTAAATTTTTAGTTAAAAAGGGTTAGTTATAAAGTCATCTTTTTAATCAAATGTTTACTTTTGTTTTGCATTTTAAACCAAACCATTATGATTCATATTGAACCTAAAATTTTAGATAGAATAAACACTTGGTTAACTCCAACTTTTGATGCGGAAACGCAACAAACCATTAAAGATAGTATTGCTAACAATCCGAAGGATATCCAAGAAAGTTTTTATAAAGATTTAGAATTTGGTACTGGTGGTATGCGTGGCGTCATGGGAGTTGGCACCAATAGAATCAATAAGTATACTTTAGGTAAAAGTACTCAGGGTTTAAGTGATTATTTACATCAGCAATTTCCCAATGAAACACCAAAAGCAGTAATTGCCTATGATTGTCGACATAATAGTCAAACATTAGCAAAAGTCGTTGCAGATGTGTTTTCTGCCAATGGTATTGACGTATATTTATTTGAAGATTTAAGAGCTACGCCAGAATTATCGTTTGCTGTTAAGCATTTAAATTGTCATTGCGGTATTGTTTTAACAGCTTCTCATAACCCACCTGAATATAACGGTTACAAAGTGTATTGGCAAGATGGCGGACAATTAGTGCCTCCTCACGATGAAGCTTTAATAAGTGTTATTAATAAAGTAGAATATTCAAGTATTAAATTTGAAGCAAATAATAATTTAATCACATATCTTGGGAAAGATGTTGATGATATTTTTATAGATGCGTCTGTTGAAAACGGAAAAGTAGGAGCTACTCAAGATGCTAAAGACAATTTAAAGATTGTATTTACTTCACTTCATGGAACTTCAATTACTGCAGTTCCAGAAACTTTAAAGCGTGCTGGTTACAAAAATGTACACATTGTTGAAGAACAGCGTAAACCAGATGGTGGATTTCCAACAGTAAAATCGCCAAATCCTGAAGAACCAGCAGCCTTAAAAATGGCTTTAGAACTGGCTAATGAAGTGGGAGCGGATATTGTGATTGGAACTGACCCTGATTGTGATAGATTAGGAGTTGCAGTTAGAAATTCTGAAAATGAATTACAGTTGCTAAATGGTAATCAAACCATGGTAATGATGGTAGATTTTCTTTTGAAAAAATGGAAATCTGAAGGCAAAATAAAAGGAAAAGAGTTTATTGCTACTACGATAGTTTCTACGCCTATGCTAAATAAGTTGGCGGATGCTTATGGTGTTGATAATAAAATTGTATTGACAGGTTTTAAATGGATTGCAAAATTAATTAAAGACCATCCTGAATTAGACTTTATTGGTGGTGGCGAGGAAAGTTTTGGATTTATGGTAGGCGATTTTGTACGCGATAAGGATGCGGTAACCTCTACCCTATTGGCATGTGAAATCGCAGCAATAACGAAGGCTAGCGGCAGCTCTTTTTTCGAAGAATTGATTAAGCTTTATGTGGAACATGGTTTCTATAAAGAGAAATTAGTATCGCTTACCAAAAAAGGAATTGAGGGTGCTGAAGAAATAAAGCAGATGATGACTGATGCACGACAAAACCCTTTAACGGTTGTAAATGGTTCAAAAGTTGTTAAAATTGAAGACTATGCCTCTGCAACATCTAAAAATCTAATTACTGGGGAAACATCTTCGCTTGATATACCAAAATCAAATGTAATTATTTATTACACTGAAGATGGTAGTCAAGTAGCACTAAGACCAAGCGGTACAGAGCCAAAAATTAAGTTCTATGTTAGTGTGAATTCGGAATTAGATACAACGGAAAACTTTAAAACTATAGAAGCTCAATTAGATACTAAAGCAGAAACAATTCTTAAGGATATGAACTTGATTTAATGAGTCATTTTACAAATATATTAAGGTATGCAAAGCCTTATCGAAATTATGCCGTAGGACACATTATTTCTAATGTGTTTTTTGCGTTATTTGGCACACTTTCTTTCATTGCCTTAAAACCAATGTTGGATGTTATTTTTGATAAGGAAAAAAGTATTCCTACTGAAAAACCCGTTTACACCAGTATAGAAAAACTAAGTGATTTTGCTGGAGACTATCTAAACTATCAAATGCACCAGTTTACTGGAGGTGACAAAGGTAAAGCCCTTATGTTTACTATTGGCTTAATAGTGGTGATGTTTTTGTTAAAAAATCTCTTTGGCTATTTAGCAAATTACTTTCTAGTATTTTTGAGAAATGGAGTAATTCGTGATATACGTAATAGGGTGTATAAGAAAACTATGGAATTACCTCTATCGTTTTTATCAGATCAGAGAAAGGGTGATATTTTAGCTAGAGTAACTGGAGATGTTCAAGATTTACAATATTCGTTTTTATCAGTATTGGAACTTATTGTTAGAGAACCGCTGACAATTTTATTCACCATTATTGCTATGGTTTATATCAGTCCGCAACTCACACTATTCGTTTTTATTTTTATTCCTGTTATGGGATTCGTAATTTCTAAAATAGGTAAAAGTTTAAAGCGAAAATCAGATCGGGTTCAAAAAGAACAAGGTATGTTTTTGTCAACCTTAGAAGAAACGCTTACTGGATTAAGAATCATTAAAGGCTTCAGTGCTGAAGGAAAGTTTAATGAGAAATTTCAGGAATCTACCAATAGATTTTATAATTTTTCAAATAAGCTATTGAATCGACAAAACCTAGCATCTCCTGCAAGTGAGTTTTTAGGTATTTGTATGATATCAGTAATTCTATGGTATGGTGGAAATCTAGTATTAAGCAATGACCATAGTTTAGCTTTAGACGGAAGTAAATTTTTAATCTACATGGGGCTAGCCTATAATATCCTTACTCCGGCAAAGGCTATTTCTCGTGGTTTATACAATATTAAAAAAGGTGGAGCAGCTGCAGAACGTATTCAAGAAATTATTGATACTCCAAATCCACTAAAAGACAAACCTGATGCTATTGAAAAAGACGGATTTAATTCTGAAATCATATTTAAAAACATCTCTTTCAAATACCAAGATGAGTATGTGCTTAAAAATTTTAGCTTAACTATTCCGAAAGGAAAAACTGTTGCTTTAGTAGGACAATCAGGAAGTGGAAAATCAACCGTAGCTAACCTCATCACACGCTTTTATGATGTAAATGAAGGTGAAATTTTAATAGATGGGATAAACATACAAGATTTAACCACAAGCTCTTTACGTAAGCAATTGGGAATAGTAACCCAAGATGCTATTTTATTTAACGATAGCATAAAAAACAATTTAAAGTTAGGCAACCAATCGGCAACTGATGAAGATATTCTAGAAGCACTTAAAGTTGCTAACGCCTGGGAATTTGTAAAAGATTTAGATGGTGTACTTGAATATAACATTGGAGATGCTGGTGGTAAACTATCAGGAGGACAAAAACAACGATTAAGTATTGCTCGAGCTGTTTTAAAGAGTCCTCCAATTATGATTTTAGATGAAGCAACTTCAGCTCTAGATACTGAAAGCGAACGTCTGGTTCAAGTAGCCCTAGAGAACATGATGAAAAACAGAACATCGATTGTAATTGCGCACCGATTATCTACCATTCAAAATGCTGATGAAATAGTTGTTTTAAACAAAGGCGAAATTGTAGAACAAGGAAAACATAATGAGCTTATTGCTAAAAAAGGTACTTACCAAAAGCTCGTAGAAATGCAAAATATTGCTTAATGTTTTAGATAGATTAGGGTTAAAAAATAAAAAAGGATAGTGATTTGGGCAACTATCCTTTTTTTGTTCATGTTAGATTTGGGGACGACTAACATATATAAGTAGGTTTCTGATACAAATCTATATTAAAAATACATACCAACCAAGAAAAAAATGCATTTTATCGTATTTATTTACATTTTATCGATATTAACTTCTATAATTGTATGATTATTAAACAATTAGGCATTCTTGAAATCTAAGCATGAATCTCAAATTAAACTTTCTGTATATTTAACAGTCTAAACTACCAAACCACTTTTGTGATTGACGAAGCACAATTAGTACAACAGTTACAATCAGATACTGAAAAAGAACAAGCCTTTAGAGCACTTATGTCACTCTACAAGGAGCGTTTGTATTGGCATATCCGAAACATTGTAAAATCTCACGATGATGCAGATGATGTACTTCAAAACACCTTCATAAAAGTCTATAAAAACATTCAAAACTTTAAAGGTGATAGTAAATTGTTTTCATGGATGTATCGCATTGCTACAAACGAGTCTATTACGCTAATTAACAAAAATGCAAAACGATTACAGATTACAAGTGAAGAAGTGCAGCAACTTGCTATTAACAAACTAACATCAGATGTGTATTTTGAAGGTGATGCTATTCAGCTAAAGTTACAAAAGGCTATCAGCACGCTTCCTGAAAAACAACAATTAGTGTTTAACATGAAGTATTTTGAAGATATAAAATATAAAGATATGGCTGAAATTTTAGAAACAAGTGAAGGCGCTCTTAAAGCGTCTTATCATATAGCTGTTAAAAAAATTGAAGCCTATTTAACTGAAAATTAAACCTTTTGAAAAAAAATGAGTCAAAAGAGTAAGATTGACAACATGAAAAACAAAAATTTAGAACATATAAAATCTTCTGGATTTAATGTCCCAAAAGATTACTTTGATACTTTTGAAAATAATCTTCTAGATAGAATTAATGCTGAAGAAAACATCATAAGCACTGAATCTACAGGTTTTAATACGCCTGAAGATTATTTTGACACTTTAGAAGATCGTGTTTTTGACACCCTTTCAGAAGAAAAAGAAACTAAAGTTATTTCTCTTTTTAGCAGAAAAGCAATAGTTTACGTTTCTAGTGTTGCGGCTGCAGCTTTAATATTGTTTAGTCTTTCTATTTTTAATAATGATATTTCCATTGAAGACTTGGAAGTAGCCACAGTTGAAAGCTATCTTTTAGATGAAGACATAAGCTCTTATGACATTGCTTCTTTGTTTAATGAAGAATTACCCAACGAAGAGGGTTTAGTTGATTTTGACTTAGAGGAAGAGCATCTAGAAGAATATTTGCTAAATAATGCAGATATAGAAAATTTGATGATAGAATAAAATATTGATTACCATGAAAAAATTACTTGTTGTACTTTTATTATGTATTTCGTTTACGGCATCTGCTCAGAAGGGTAAACGACATGAGCGTATTAAAGCTTTAAAGATTTCATTTATTACAGAACAGCTTAGTTTAACTGAAAAAGAAGCGCAGCAATTTTGGCCGGTTTATAATGCTTTTGAACAAAAAATGAACCAGATACGATTTAATGAAATCAGAAGTATTAAAAAAGAAATAAGAGACAATTTGGATACTATGTCTGACAATGAAGCGTTGGCAATTATTGAGCGCTTTAAAAAAGCTGAGGACCAAATGCATAACCTTAAAACTGAGTTTTCTAGTAAGCTTTCCAAAATTATTTCACCTAAAAAAATGATTCAACTAAAACTCGCCGAAGAAGATTTTAAAAGGAAAATGCTGGAAGAATTTAAAAAAAGAAGACATCAAGGAGGAGAGTAAACACTCTCCTTTTTTATTCCCTAAAAGTTAGTTTAGAAATTCTACCCTTTCCAGCGGCATAAGCTACGGTATCGTTTAAAAAGCGAATCGTATAAAAACCTTCATCACTTAGATGTTTCCATGAATTGCCTGAGTCGTTGCTGTAATCGATACCTTTAAAACCAATAGCAACTAATTCTTTTCCTTTACCATTTGGGATGTATTGCACACAACTTCTATAGCCTGGGTTCTCATTTTGCGCCACTAACTCCCAAGTTTTTCCACCATCACTAGTTCTTATTTTATTTGCTGTATTTTCATCAGGCTTTGTATAATTACCACCGATAGCAAATCCGTTTAATGTATCATAAAAATCAATCGAATACATGCCTGTAGTTGCTGCACCTTGAATAATTGGTGTATCAAAAACTTCCCAAGTTTCACCTTTATTTGGAGAATATAGAATCCTACTTGCCTTCCCTCCTGTTGCGACCCAAGTATGATCTCCAACAATAGCAATATTTGTGTCGCTAGCCGCAAAAGCTGCTTCACCTTCTTCTGCTTTAGGTAAAGCATCACATGACAATTTTGTCCAAGTGTCTCCACCATCTCTTGTGATGATTATACTCATACAATCATCCGTTGGATCTCCAATAGCTATTCCCTCTTGGTCATTCCAAAAGTCCATGGAATCGTAGAAGACTTTAGAGTGGGTTTCTTGGTAAACTAGACTAGACTCCTCAGTAAATAAATTAAATTTGGGATGTTTAGTATATTTATAGATTAACCCTGGTGTACCAATGCTCAAAATAAAAAAACCTTTATTATTATATCCTGAAGCTCTAAATGAAGGTATTAAACTATCTAACTTTATATTATCGATAACCTTTCCACCATCCTTCAATATTATACCAAATCTACCATTGTTGGCTGCATAATATATATTGTTGTCAATTATATCCAAAGTTCTTATACTTCTTGTAGAATCAGTAAGAATATTTTTTATCCAAATCCTTGAGATATCTCTAGAAACATATTTCTCTTCCTTCTTTGCGCAGGAAAAGAAAAAAACAATAACAAATAACGGCAGGAAAAAACACTTCATAGCTTTCAAATTTCCATAAAAATAGAAAAGCTCCGTGAACATTCACGAAGCTTTTCTTCAAAATATCTATTAATTAAATTAACCCTCTTGTTTTAAAATAGTAACATGCCGCTTTAGTCGCTCCACGTCAACCGCTAGTGTGCCGTTATAAACACCTCGAATATAACCTTGTTTATCTACCAAAATAAAATTTTCAGTATGAATAAAATTACTTTCATCTTGCGTTTTAGTAAAATCTTCATCAGCGAAATATCCAGTTCTGGCAATAGTATACAACTCGTCTTTATCTCCTGTAACCAAATGCCATTTTTTAGCATTCACTTGATGTTTTTCAGCATAGTCTTTTAATAGAGGTACAGAATCTCGCCACGGCATTACAGTATGTGACAGCAACATGATATCCTTTTCGTTTTGATATGCCTCCTGAATCGTGCTCATGTGTTTTGTGAGTTTCGGACAAATCCCAGGGCAACTTGTAAAAAAGAAATCCGCAATATAGATTTTCCCTTCAAACGTCTTATTGTTTACTTCTGCTCCATTTTGATTTAAAAATGAAAACTCAGGTATTTTATGTTTTGGCGTATTCCATTCTGGTGTGAAATTTGCTGAATTAAAATAAGGGAGTTTTGTAATTTCAATAGAGTCTGTCTCTTTTGATTTGTGTTTGCATGAGGCAAAAACAATCAACATCAAAAAACATATATATTTCAAATAAAAATTCATTTTATTCAATTTCATTTTTGTCAACAGTTACAGTGTAACACTTTTTTAAGCCTATCAATCCAAATCGTTCACCATTTACCACCTCATAATTTGCTTTAATTCTGCCATCAATTTTCCACATGCGCTGAAGACCAACTTCTTTTCCAGAATCATAATTAAAGTCTCTAAATACCTTCCCAGATTGAAACCACTCTTTAACATTACCATGAAACTCGCCATCGTTGTTAAAATGATATTCAAACTTTAAATCGCCCGAAGGCCACCAAGCCTTATGAATACCTACTTTTAAACCTTCATTATAAACACGTTCTAACTGTATACTTTCATCCAAATACCATTGCCTTTCATAACCGTGTTTTTTACCATCAACATATTCAATTTTCGATTTTAAAGATTCAGAATTATAATAAGACACCAATGTTCCACTAAAAGGCGTTTCATTATACAACAAAACACCATTATTCAATTCTAAGTTTTTATCCGAAGCTTCTAAAACTAAAGTGTCAGTAGCAGAATAACAGCCAGCAAGAAGGACGCTTAAAAAAATAATATGTAACCCGTGAAATTTCAATTAACGTGTAATATTTCCTGGTGTACCAAAAAAACCATTTCCATTTAAATATGGATCTTCACTTGTGATGTGATAGTGATAAATACCATCTGGAAAATCTGCTGTTGCTGATGTATGACCATGATAAGCATCCAAGTCTGAATTAGTAATAATCTCACCATTCTCTAATGGCCCATACACTGGAAAACCATCTGCCAATAGTCCCAAAAATGCATCTTCTCCAAATTCTTGTGTTAAAAATGCGGGCTCAATATGATAATGATAATTTCCTTGGCCAGCAGGATGCCCCAAAAATTGATCAAAGGAATTAATTTCATTAGTTAACGGAGACCCACCTGCAGCATATTGGTTAAAAAATACAACACCATTTCTGGATATTCCAATTGGCCCCATGGGTGTAGCCTCTTTATTGGTAGCCTCTTCAGGATTTAGTGTTATTGTAAATACTATATTTTGAGCTGAAATTCTGTTAGGATTTATTCTAAAATCACTATTGGTGCCATTATAAGCCTCGTAAAGTGGATTATCAGTTGGCCAATACGGACTTGTATGATTTGGTAAATCTTGAGTGGTAAATGTTACTGTGTTACCATTTACAGCATAAGATAAACCTGTGCCTTCAAACTTTGATAAAATTGATGTAATGTTATAATTAGTCTCAGTATTCTCTTGCTCTTGCTCTTGTTCCTCTTGCACGCTATCATCACTATTTGAACATGCGAGCATAAATAATATTGCAAACAGCGCAAATTGCATAAAAATTTTAATTGATTTCATAGTATTAGGGATTTAATTATTATTGTTTCAAGTTAATGAGTTCAGCTTCCATACGTTCTTTAGCACTTAATGCTTCACTAGATAATGGTAGTTGATTTGCATTTAATAAATTGGTAGATTCTAAAGGGTCTTGCGCTAAATTATATAGCGCTTCATCTCCATTTGAAAACCTTATAAGTTTATAAGACGCCTCTCGTATTGTATAGTCAATGGTATTAACATCATCACCAATTTCAGAATACACGTAATCTCTAACAGATACACCAGACGAATTGAACATTGATGTAAAATTTTTACTGTCATTTACACTGGTAACATCAGCTCCAGCAATTCCTGCAACAGTAGCGAATAAATCTATAGTTCCAAGTAATGCTGTTTCTTCTGCAGATTTACGCTCTACATTTTTTCCAGAAATAACCATCGGCACATTTATACCACCTTGATACACGCTATTTTTTGCACGACGGCTAGAGTATGTTTGCACCACTTGGTTTGGTGTACCATTGTCTCCAATAAAAATAATAACAGTATTATCTCTTTCTTCTTGGCTCATAGAATTGAATAACCTTCCCATTTCTGTATCCATAGCTTCTAACATCGCTAAATAATACGGTAAGGGATTGGCATCAATACTTGCTTGGTCTGAAGATAATGCACCTTGATTGTGCAATTCGTTTGGAGGTAAATGAAAAGGTGTATGTGGTGCGTTATATGCTAGCCATAAAAACCAAGGCTGATTTTGATTTCCTATCCAATCAATAGCTAAATCAGTAAGTTTAGTTGTGGTATATTCTGTTGAATTAGAACTTTGCATATTCTCTACTAAATCCCAATTAAAATAAGATTGTACGCCTCCACCTAATATTCCCGAATATTCATCAACGCCAATAATATTAGGGTGATTTATATCTCTATTAGACAAATGCCACTTACCAATTACTGCATGATTATATCCAGAATTCATATCATCTAAATAGCTATGTAAAGACTCCTCGTTGGTAGGTAAAGTCTGCGTAACATTTGTTACACCAGTTCTAAAGCCATATTTACCTGTAAGGATTCCAGCTCTGGTAGGTGTGCATAAAGGTGAAGACCATAGGTTGGTAAATTTAATGCCGTGAGCTATTAAAGATTCTAGATTAGGCATACTAGGTTTAATATCACCAATACTGTATCCTGGAGTAGCATCCAAACCCATATCGTCGGCAATAATTAAAAGTATATTTGGAGACGAATTAATAGTTTCTTCTTGAGTCTCATCATCGATAACTTCCTCGTTATTCGAACTACAAGAACATAATGTAAATAAAAGAATAAAGGTTAAGATGGGCAGTTTCATATAGCAATATTTTGTTTTTTAGACTTTGATGAATTAAAAAGGTTTAAATCTCAAAATTTTGTTAACTAGCCGATTGCAATATTTTTAAAGCTTCTTAATAAAAAAACTCTCTTTTTTTCAAAGGCTTAATTTTTTATTTACAACAAACAGAAATCATTACGATGTTTAAGATTATTACAACTAAAACAAGTGCAAATAGCACATACAATAGTTTAACTTGCTTGGGTTTCATGGTTTTGGGTTTGGTTTATTCCCTTAGATGCATCTACTGAAAAAAACTTGCGCTACACTTTATTTTTTAATTTAACCAAAGCCATACTAAGCTGAAATTAAGAAAACATTAGTTTTTATTATAGTTTCAACCTTCATTAAGAAGTTCTATTACAAAACTCTGGGTTTAAAAAAAAGACTTCACAACTATTATGTTTATGAAGCCTTTTCTACCAATCAACCAAACTATTTATTAATTATTTAGATATGAATTCACTGCCGAAGTACGCGAAGACACATGGCTTTTTAACTGATTTATTGCTATTTGAAAATCGCTACTAGAATTTAAGAAGGTATACCCAGCTTCTTCTGTAGTTGCATAGGGTTCAATTAAAGCAGCGTACGAATCGTAAAGTGTTTGTATGTTACTAACATTAAATGGTCCATCTATAACCTCTTGAAGATAGGTTTTATACTTAGCTTTATAAATTTCATCTTGATACATATAACCAATTATAGGCCATTGCGTTGTGTTTAAATCCGAAAAATCTAATGCTAAGGAGCCTTCTCTATTACCATTTTGTAGTGCTTCATTATTATCCCAAGGAATCCACGTTAACTTGTTTGTATCAGGGTTGTTATATAAGAAATAGTTATGCGTCATTCGCCCGTAGGTATCCCAATTTTGAATCACTGTATTAACTGCTAAATATTTTAAAAACACATCCGTATCAAAAACAGCTTCTAGATTTGTTCTCCAAGTGGCTGCATCTGTTGTTCTAACATCATCATTAATAGCAGCTAATAAAGCCTGAACATCAGAGAAATCAGCTTCGTCTTCATTAGTTTTCTTTTCGTATTCATCTTCATCAAAAGTGCCTTCTGCAAAACTTGCTGCATCACCATCTGGCTTGTATAAATTACCATTATCGTCAGAAAACTGCTCGTCTATCACCGTATCATCAACCTCTTCAACTAAAGTATATACTCCAAAATATTGAGGACCATCACCATGATCTACATAAAGCCTATAAAATGCTGTATGAGATCCAGCCAATCCTGCATTTCTAAATACATCTCCAGCAACTTTTTCACGTAACATGGAACGATCATTATAATTGTTTTTAAGGCTTAGTTTTTTAAATCCATAAAAACGTTGGTTATCTATTTGCGGATATTCATCTTCAAACTCATCAAAGTCTAACTTAAACGATAATTTTAGAATACCATTTCTCCAGCTTGACTGCAAACTAGAGTTCCCTTTAAATCGCACGCCTACACGATACCACTGCTTATCGTTGTAAAACACCTCTGCAGGAACAAAAATTGGATTTTCGTCCGTTTCAATTAAACCGCCACCTGGGCCTCCTCCAGAACCAAAAGTGCCATAGGTATTAGTCATATCATCTAGCATTCTTTGCCAACGGGTTTCTGTAATTACTATGTCTAATCTCTTAATCGTGTTATCTTCAAAAACCTCATCAAAATTAGGATCTACATCCTTGGTATGGGTTTCTGTTGTCCAATCTGTAGCTTGAAAATCCGTATCATCAATAACCTCCTCCTCTTCTTCCTCTTCCATTATTTCTGGTTCAGAAGTTTCATCATTGCTACATGCAATAAAACATAATGCGAGTAACACAAAAATTGATGTTTTTGCTACTGTTTTAATTAAATTAATTGTTTTCATAGTTATAGTTTTTAGTATGCTTTTCTATTCTCTTTCTCTTCTTTTTGGCTTCGGAGCCTTTTTTAGTTCCTCTTCTGTAATAAAACCATCCTCATTAGCATCTACTTTGTCAAAATGTTCTTTTAAAGGGCCTTTAATTTCTTTCTTTGATAACTTTCCATCTTCATTAGCATCCATCTTTTCCAGTAACTCCTTAAAAGTTGGTGGTCTCTTTCTTTCCGGTTTATCATCAGATTGTCCAAAAGAACTATTTGTCATAAAAAGTGTTATTCCTAAAATCAGTAATACAGTTCTCAATTTGTCTCGTTTCATTTGTCTAAATTTTATTGTTATGTGTTTTTAGATGCTATACTATTTTTAAACTTGTGAGCACAACTGTTAAAAAACTCACAAATAAAAAAGACGCCCTTAAATTGAGCGTCTTTCTATAATTAATCCCTTAATGATCTGGCGGAGGGGGTGGTCTATTCCCTTCCCTATTTTCGTCTCTAGGCCGCCTATCACCATCTGGTCTACCTCTACGCGGTGGGCCTTCTTCCCTGCTCCCATGCCTTAGCGCATTCTGTATAATTTCGCTAAACTTTTCCTTTTGTTCAGTATTACATAGTTCTTGAACTTCCTTGAAATGACGAAGTACTTCTATATCTTTAGCTGCTTCCTTTTCACCTATCAAAGCTGCAATAGAATCTGTATTAATGCTATCCAAAGTAGCGTTAGATAATCCACTAAAAAGCACATCTTTTAATACACGAATCTCATCGGTAATCCCTCTCATCTCTCTACGATGTTCATGAGTTAACTTCCTAAACTGCTCCTTTTGCGCATCATCAAAACCTAACGTTTTTACTAAAAAAATTCCAGGTGGTTGCCGTTCTTTAAGTTCTTGTACTTTCTCTCCTTTCCCTAAATAATTATATAGAAAAAAAGCATTCACTACAATCAAGAAAATGAGTAAAATATATAAGGGTAAATTTTTCTTCATCTTACTAATTGTTTAAAATTGAAGTCTCATCAGTCGTTGTTAAACCATAAGACTCTGCAAACTCAGTTAAATTTTCGTCGTATTCCACAGTCGTTTCTAGCTTGGTAAACGCAATCACATTCAAAATCACTATACAAGCCAATGTAGCCAATTGTAATTTAGGTGTAAACCAAGCCCACGCGCTTTCAATCTCCTTTTCCTTTTCAGCAAATAAAACGTTCATTGTTTTATCCTTGAAAAACGGAGAGACACGAGCCGGTTCCAAACTATCCAAAACATTTAAAGTCTCGTCAATTTGGTTTTGTAGGTTGCTATTTGTATCCATATCAAATATTTAGATGCCACAAATTTTAAAAACTTGTGTCAATTATTGTTTTTATAAAAATTTTCTAAAAGTTTCTGTAAATTATTTTTTGCCCGAAACATTAATGACTCTACTGATGACACACTCTTTTCAGTTATATCACTAATCTCTTGATAACTTTTCCCATCTATCTTATGCAATGTAAACGCTACTTTTTGTGCTTCTGGTAATTGATTAATCGCATAAAACAATGTTTCACTCTTCTCTTTATTCTCCAAAATAACTCCCGGATGATTCATCTCTGTAAAATAGCTCGTCTTATCAATAGGTATCTCATTTCCAAGAATCGCTTGCATAAATCCAAAGCGCTTTTTAGTATTACGTTTTCTAATAAATTCCAAACATTTGTTAGTGCATATGCGGTAAATCCAAGTCGATAATTTCGAATTCCCCTTAAACTTCCCAATACTATTAAACACCTCCACAAACACCTCCTGTGCAATATCCTCAGCATCCTCCTTATTAGGCACAAACGAAATGCAGGTTGCAAATACCTTCTGCTGATAATCATCCAACAACTTACCATACGCATTAGCATTATGGTTTCGTAATCCCGCTATAAATTCGTCTTCAGTCAAATATTAAAATTAAACTTGTTCAAGTTTAGATGCCTAAAAAAAGTAAAACTTGCGCTAGGTAAATTATTTTTTATTTGGGCGTTACCCTATCGGGTCAGGCTTTCCGTTACAAGTCCTCGCTCGTCCCTCGCTGTGGGCTTTCCTCTACAATCCTTAACGCGGGCAAATCTGCCAAAGCTATTTCTTAAACCAAACAAAAAGCCATCCGCAAGAGTAAGCAATGTAAAGAAATAGCAAATAGAATTAAAACAAACCTAAACAAAAAAGTCAACACCCAAATCAATTCGCAGAATTGAACCCCAAGACGCAGAATAGATTTGAAAAGCTCCGAGAACAGGAGGGCTCAGTCCGACGCGGAGTTTTCAAATCGGTTTTTAGTTTTTACAAAAAAACTAAAAAATTCCTTGGCTTGGGCGTGATCTTTTGATTCGTTTTGCATCAAGGCAAAATGAACAGAAACTATTAAAAATCCAACATTTAAACGTACCTTTGCACCCTCAATAAAACACCATGCGCTTACACAGAAATCTCTGCTTCGCCGTAATAGACGGATTAACACAAATCTTCAACGAAGGGCAATACGCCGATAAAGTTATTCAACAACTCTTAAAGCGCGACAAACGTTGGGGTTCGCGAGACCGTGGTTTTGTTGCAGAAACAGTTTACGACATCGTACGTTGGAAACGTCTATACGCTGAAATTGCCGAAGTAAAAGAACCTTTCGATCGTGATAATCTGTGGCGTATGTTTGCCGTATGGGCAACACTAAAAGGTATAAAATTACCCGATTGGAAATACTTCGAAAACACGCCTACAAGAAAAATAAAAGGACGCTTTGATGAGCTTTCAAAAGTTAGAAAGTTAAGGGAATCTATCCCAGATTGGATGGACGACCTTGGTGTAGCAGAATTAGGTGAGGCTAAATGGACCAAGGAAATCGCCATGCAAAATGAGCAAGCCGAAGTTATTCTGAGAGTTAATACCCTAAAAACCACAAAAGAAAAACTGCAGAACATCCTTTTTGATGAAAACAGTATAGAAACGGAGTTCATCAAAGGGTACCCATCTGCTTTAAAACTTACAGAACGTGCTAACGTATTCGTTACCGAAGCCTTCAAAAAGGGTTACTTTGAAGTACAAGATGCCTCATCACAATTAGTGGCAGAATTTTTAGATGTAAAACCAGGTATGAAAACAGTAGATACTTGTGCTGGTGCTGGCGGAAAAACGCTTCACATTGCCTCTTTAATGCAAAATAAAGGGCAAATAGTGGCGATGGACATCTATGAAAGCAAGCTTAAAAAGCTAAAAGTTAGAGCACGCAGAAATGGAGTGCATAATGTGGATTTAAAAGTCATTGACTCTACTAAACCAATTAAAAAATTATACAATAAAGCGGACCGTGTGTTAATTGACGCACCATGTTCTGGATTGGGTGTATTACGCCGAAATCCAGATGCCAAATGGAAACTAGAACCAGAGTTTTTAGATAGAATTAGAGGCGTGCAACAGGATGTTTTACAACAATATTCTAAAATGGTGAAAGCAGGCGGTAAATTAGTGTATGCCACCTGTTCGGTGTTACCTTCTGAAAATCAAAACCAAGTAGAAGCCTTTTTAAAATCAGAAGCGGGTGCAAACTTTGAGCTAATAAAGGACAAAAAAATATTCGCCCACGAATCTGGATTTGATGGATTTTATATGGCGCTATTGGAACGTAAAGCTTAGCTTTTTGTCATTCTGAACTTGTTTCAGAATCTCTTCTTGTTTATCTTGCTGTAATGAAAAACATAGTCTTCCTCGGCAAAAGCATTGACAACTATATTGCTGGAAAAAACGGCGAACTTGATTGGTTGGATATGATTCCAAATCCTGACCAATTGGATATGGGTTATAATGATTTGATGAACGCCATTGATGCTATTGTTATGGGAAGCACCTCTTTTAAAACTGTTTTGGGGTTTGGTATAGATTGGCCTTACACCAAACCTGTTTTTGTATTAAGTCGCTCTATAAAAGATATCCCAGAAAATCTTAAAGATAAAGTCACGCTGCTTCAAGGAAAGGAAACAGACGTTTTAGATGCTATTCGCAACAAAGGTTTTAAAAACTTATATATTGATGGTGGCAACGTAGTACAAAACTTTTTAAAGCAAGATTTGATTGATGAACTCAGATTAACCACCATTCCTATTATTCTAGGCGATGGTATTCCGCTTTTTGATGTGTTACCTAAATCTTTAGAGTTTGAACATATTAAAACCGAAGTGTTTTATAACCAGATTGTACAAAGTTGTTATAAAAGAAAACGATGACTGACAGTCTTAAATCATATTTCCAAAACCTCCTAAACCAACAAATAACTAATATTGCGTCAGTCAGTGGCGGCGACATCTCACAAGCCTACCGTATTGACACCGCAACCCACAGTTACTTTTTAAAATTAAACAACGCTGACGATGCCTTAACCATGTTTCAAACTGAAGCTTATGGTTTACAATCCATTGCCAAAACCAACACTATTAAAACCCCAACCGTTTTAGCTTGCGATAGTTTTGAAGGTTCAGCGTTTTTGTTGTTGGAGTTTATTGCATCAAAATCCCCTTCTTCAGATGACTTTAAAAGCCTTGGTGAGCAATTAGCACAATTGCACCAATGTACTTCTGAGCGTTTTGGTTTAGACCAAGATAACTTTATAGGGCGCTTGCCACAACCCAACACTCATCACAAAACTTGGGCAGATTTCTACACTCACGAACGTTTGCAACCACAACTGAAACTAGCAAAACAAAACCGGTTGTTACAAGATTCAGAATGTCCAAACACAGAACATATTAAAAACCGACTACAACCATTGCTTGAAAATATAAAACCATCTTTATTGCATGGCGATTTATGGAGTGGCAATTACCTCATTTCAAAAGATGGCGAACCTTATTTAATTGACCCTGCGGTGTATTTTGGGCATCACGAAGTGGATATTGCCATGAGTAAACTATTTGGTGGTTTTGGTGAAGCTTTTTATGAAGCTTACTTTTCGCATTTTCCAGTAGATAATCATACTTCTGCAAGAATTGAGATATATCAACTATACTATTTACTAGTGCATTTAAACATGTTTGGGCGATCTTATTATGGTTCGGTGAGTGCTATTCTAAAGAACTATTTTTAGCACGCTTATTACGACCATTTTGGAATTACTTGACCAATGGTTACAATGACTATGTTCCAAAAAAAGTATAGAGTGATATTAATGAAGTTTAGAGCATTTAACCTTATTTTGTTTTCTTTTATTAACTTACACACTCAGCCAATACAGCTCTCTATGAATTAGGAAATTGGCAAAAACACATACTAACCAACCAATTATTATTACTATGAAACGTAAAAACTTCATTAAATCGACAGCACTTGGCATAGGAACATTTTCCATAATTCCAATGCTAAATGCTTGTAAAACTGAAACTAAAACCGAAGCTATCACAACACCAGAAAAACCTGAAGTTGTAGAGTTACTAAACCCTAAGATTGTAAAAAACAGTGAGGGTAATGTATTAAATGTTTTGGGAGATAATCAAAATATTAAACTTACAGGAAAAGACACAAATGGGCAATACACCTTAATTGAACAAAACAATAAACCTGGTGTTGGCATCCCTCCACACGTGCATGAAAATGAAGATGAAGTGTTTCAAGTTTTAGAAGGTCAAGTTGAAATGAGTGTTGGAGGCAATGTGACCACGCTAAATGCTGGCGACCTTATTTTTTGTCCAAAAGGGGTACCACATTCTTGGAAAGTTGTTGGAGAGGAAAATGCTAGAGCCATGTTGAGCATTTTTCCTGCTGGATTAGAAGATATGTTTAAAGAATTATCTGAATTACCTGCTGGACCTCCCGATATGCAAAAAGTAAGTGAAATTTGTGGTCGCTACAAATTAAAATTCGTTTAGTTAACATAGAGATTTCTGTCTTCTCAGAAATGACTTTTGCAAACAGATTGCGTTAGGGATTGAAGTGGTAGCTTTTGGCGAGGCGTGCATCGAGCCAAAACTTTTAGCGGAAAGCCCGACCCGACCTTAGGAGGGTAACGCCCCAATAATCAAACTGTGATTTCAACAATTTTTAAATCCTTTTTTTGATGAAAACTGCAAATAGCACAACTTAAATAAGCAATTACATAATACTTTAAAACTGGGTGTCCTTTTTTAACAATTTAAGATTATTTTTGGTGTAAATTCTAGAAGCATATGATTCAGAAAGGTATTGAAGCACAGCGTTTAGCGACACCCGACAATGATAGGAATTGGAAAAAATGGGGTCCATATTTGGCGGAAAGACAATGGGGAACGGTACGGGAAGATTACAGTGAACACGGGGAGTCTTGGGAGTTTATAGACCACGAAAAAGCACGAAGTAATGCCTACCGCTGGGGAGAAGAAGGTATTGGCGGATTTACCGATACCAGAGAAATTTTGTGTTTAGCGCCTGCCTTTTGGAACGGTAATGATGCTATTTTAAAGGAGCGCTTGTTTGGGCTTACCAACAACCAAGGAAATCATGGTGAGGACGTTAAGGAATTGTATTTTCATCAGGTGTCGTCGCCCACACATTCTTACAGCAAATATTTGTATAAATACCCGCATGCGGCGTTTCCGTATGGTGAATTGGTGAGCAAAAACCAAATTGGTAGAGAGCATTTTGAGTATGAATTATTGGATACTGATGCCTTTAAAAACAACGCCTATTTTGATTGTTATATTGAATATGCCAAGGCCGATACCGACGATATTTTAATGAAGGTAACCATCGTGAATAGAGGTAGTAAAGCCGCTGATATCCATGTGTTACCACATCTTTGGTTCCGTAATTTTTGGAAACATAACAAGCGCCATTCGAGGCCGAAAATTAAATCTACTTCTGATGGTTCTGCATTAACTAGTAGTAAGCGCAATGGCAACTATTATTTTTATAATGATGGCGGTGAACAGCTCTACTGCCACAATGAAACCAACAATAAACGCATTTATAATTTTAAGAACGATGTACCTTATGTAAAGGATGGCATTAACGACCATGTGGTGAATGGCATGCCAACGGTAAATCCGAAAAAAACGGGTTCTAAAATGGCGGTGTGGCATAAATTCACGCTTAAAGCTGGTGAAGAAAAATCGGTGAGAGTACGCTTAAGCAATACCAAAATAAAAAATCCTTGGGAGAATTTTGATGCTATTTTTCATGATAGAATTTCGGAATGTGAGGCATTTTATAATGAAACCATAGATGCTAAAATTCCAGAAACGCATCAAGCTGTTGCTAAAAGTGCCTTTGCTGGTGTATTGTGGACAAAGCAATTTTATTATGTAGATATTTTTAAATGGTTGTTTGGTGGTCCTGGAGAGAGTAAACCCAATAGGGCTAACATGCGAAATTACAATTGGCAGCACCTTACCAATAGAGACATTATTTCCATGCCCGACAAATGGGAATATCCTTGGTATGCAGCTTGGGATTTGGCATTTCATATGGCATCTTTTGTTGAGATAGACCCTTATTTTGCCAAAAACCAATTGCTTTTGGTGCTAAAAGAAAACTACATGCACCCTAACGGACAAATTCCAGCGTATGAGTGGAATTTTAGTGATGTAAACCCTCCTGTGCACTCCTACTTTGTATGGCATGTGTACGATAGAGATAAAACCAATACGGGTAAAGGCGATACCGAATTCTTAGAAAAAGCCTTTCAGAAACTGCTCATTAATTTTACATGGTGGGTAAACCAGAAAGATAAAAGTGGTACCGATTTATTTGAGGGCGGATTTTTAGGACTGGATAATATTGGTGTTTTTGATAGAAACCATATGCCACCGGGCATTACCAGAATGCAACAGGCCGACGCTACAAGTTGGATGGCGATGTTTACGCTAAACATGTTGCGCATGTCGTTTGAGTTGGCAAAAACCAATAAAATCTACGAAGAGTCTGCTGCAAAATTCTTTAGGCATTTCTTAAATATTGCCTGGGCGATGCACCATATTGGTAAAAAAGACATTTCGCTTTGGGATGATGAAGACAACTTTTATTACGATGTGGTTGAAATGGCCTCTGGTGCTACCGATAGACTAAAAGTACGTTCTTTGGTGGGTGTGATACCAATGTTTGCCGTTGAGATTATGCACAAAGATTTGTTTGAAGAATTAAAAGACTTTAGATACAGAGCCAACGAAATTATTAGAACACGCCCAGATTTAGCATCGTTAATCACCAATTTAAATGCGCCTAATGACGATGGCAATTACCTATTCGCTATTATGCGTGGTTTTAGGTTAGAACATTTGCTAAAACGCTTGTTGGACGAAGATGAATTCTTGTCCGATTACGGGATACGGTCGTTATCTAAATACCATGAAAAGCATCCGTTTGTATTTCAGCAT
Organism: Flavobacteriaceae bacterium; assembly: GCA_043557195.1. GTDB lineage: Bacteria > Bacteroidota > Bacteroidia > Flavobacteriales > Flavobacteriaceae > Jejuia. Next base: position 421,168 of record CP121314.1, read on the forward strand.
CACGGGCACCATCAAATACAGTATGAATCTGGTGAAAGTCAGTCGAATATGTTTGGTGGTAACTCTAACTGGCGCGGACCAATTTGGATTCCTATAAACTATATGATTATACAATCGTTGCGTAAATATTACACCTTCTATGGTGACGCCTATACTTATGAATTCCCTACAGGTTCTGATAACAAGCTAAACCTTAAACAAATTGCGAATGAGCTTACCAAACGCTTAGTAAAACTGTTTGAAGCTGATGGAGATGGTAAATTTATATACCACGCCGATAATGCAGATAAGCATTTTACAAAAGATGACCATTTTAAAGATTTACACCTGTTTTATGAGTTTTTTGATGGTGATAATGGTAAAGGCTTAGGGGCATCGCACCAAACAGGATGGACGGCTTTAATTGCGAATTTAATTATGGAAATGGACGAAAATTGATTATAGAATTTTACAACAATACGATTAAAAACCCTGATAAATTATATCAGGGTTTTTCGTTTTATTGGTAGGAAATATTTGTTACATTTACGAGATATCAGTAACTAGAAACTTACCATATCCTGATAAATTTACGGGATATCAGTGACAAAAGTTATTATATAACAAGTTCTCTGCAAGCTGAAAGGACAAATGATACTAAAATTGATATTAGAATAAATAAAAAGATGAAACACATATTTACAATTTTCACACTTCTTTTTTTGTTTAGCTGTGAAGACAAGCCAAAAACCATAACAATAATTGGAGAAGACTCTTCCAATCTGCAGGCTATGGAAAGCCAAAAGAGTGAATTTGAAAAAGCAAACAAAGCTAATATTTCTTACAAGGCGTATTCCTTTGATGAAGCATTTAACAAATCAAACCTTGACTTTATTAATAAAACAGGGCTTTATGATATTGTACTTCAATATAATTTTTCTTTATCAAGCTTTGTGAAAAATGACTTTGTTGCAGATTTAAATAAATTAAAAAGCGACAATAATATTATTAACTCTGATTTTGAAAGCCAGTTGTTTAACAATGCCTGGAAAGAGGTTGGCTACTATTACAAAGATGCTACTAATCCAGATGAAGGTATAAAGCTCGTGGGCTACCCATTTGCGGCAAATACTATGTTGCTTGTTTACAATAGTGAAATGTTTAGCAACTCTGACAATCAAATTCGATTTAAGGAAAAATATAATAGAGATTTATCTGTACCTAAAACTTGGGAAGAGTATTACCAAGTAGCTGAGTTTTTTACAACTGACAATTCTTATGGCGTATGCATTGAAGGTGCTGAAGGTGGATGGTTATATTATGAGTTGATGAATTATGTTTTTGGTCAAGGTGGAACCATCATGGATAAACAATATGGATGGGAAAGCACTAAGGATTCAAAGGTTTTAATTAATAGCGAACAGAATATAAATGCACTTAAATACTACTTGAGTTTAAAACCGTTTAATGCAGGGAATTACAATACAGTTGATGCATCTTCTAAAATAGAGTTGATAGAAAAAGGAAACGTTGCTATGTCTATTGTCTGGAGTGATTACATCTATGGGTTAAGTTATGATGAAACTAAGAGTTTGAGAAACAAATTTGGTTTTGCTCCCATACCAGGTGATAAGTCTGCACTTGCTGGAGGCTCTTTTTACATAAATAAAATGTCTAAGAATAAGGATATAGCAATTGCATATGTTAATGATTTAATGCAGCCTAAAACTCAAATAGAATTAGCAAAAAATGGATTATGTTCCCCTCTGAAAAGCACATATTCTAATGCCGAAGTAAAGCAAATTCCATATTCAGACGCCCTATATCAATCCCTTAATAGAGGTGTTTATATGTTTGAAGCTGGACCAGACGCAGATGTTATAAGCCAAACTATAACAAAATATGTTCAACAAATATGGAAAGGTGAAATTTCTGTTGAGGACGGATTAAATGCCGCACAAGAAGAGGTAGAAAAAAGACGTAGAACAGAAGTATTTAATTAATTGAGAACCACAGCAACTAAATATTTATTTTTTCTAATAGTACCAATAATATTTATAGTGTACTTCATTCCTGTTGTTGGAAACTTGCAAAGTTTGCAAAACACAGATTCTACTAATTATTTAGGTTTTGATACTGCTTTAATTAATACAGTTGTTGGTTCATTATTTACAACATTAATAACAGTTGGATTAAGTTTTCAATTTGCAAAAATCTTGCACAAGGCAAAATCACGTTTTATAAAAACTAAAACCCACCTACTCGTAATTCCTTTTTTTATTGGAAGTATGGCTACCGCTTACTTATTTAAAATCTTTCTAACCGATATAGGTGTAATTGATTTTGCTGTAGAACAAGGAGTATTTGTCCAAATAATATTGTTTGCGTTATTGAAGTTCTGGCAGTACGGATTTGCTTTCATTTTCATTTTTTACATTTCATTTGAAAATCGTAAAAAGAATAAGGTCACTTATATTGATTTTTTAAATACAACTGAGGCAAGAAGAACTAAAGATTTATATAATGCACCATCAATTAACCTGATAATAATACTATCAATACTCACATTTGTATTCTCTTTTTATGACCATATAACCGCACACACTTTGTTAAAGGTTTCTGAAGGTTCTGGGAACGAATACATTGGTAACTGGCTATCAAGGAATTATAATTCATTTTTAATTTCATCTCCAAATACCGCAACAATGAAAATTGTACAGATTTGCATTATTGTTTTTGGAGTATTAACAATATTATTGTTTGTGTTGTCCGCATTACAAAATAAGCTGATGAAATTTAGAGCGAAGCAAGATTTTGGTTTTACTCTAAAACTATCAAGCCAAGTAAGTATAACGATATTTATGCTACTGCTAATTGTTATAACTGTTCCTGTATTTTACGTTTTGATTAATAATGGTTTATTGGTTAAGACAGAAATGTTAAACCTTTTCAAGTCTTTCTTTTACAGCGTTATCGCTTCAATATTCATATGTTTTTTGTCTTTTACTTATGCCTCATTTATCCGAATTAAATTTAAAAAGCAGTTACATTCATTGAATATTAGCTCTTTGTCAATTGTCATCATAACGCTCGGTATGATATTTATACCACCCATATTATTAACAGCCATTGGCTATAAGTGGATAGCAGTTATAGGAGTAGCGTCAAGCTTAACAATGACAATACAATGGTTTATTGGACATTTGATTATAACGTTTCCATTAATCAGCTCTTTTTTAATTTTCAACAATTTTCAATTAACTAATAAAAGAATAGATTACATAGAGTTTGTGAAGCCTCCAAAACTGAAAAAATATTTAGACTTGTTTGTAAAACCATATAAAATTGAATTGCTACTTGCCTTTGTTATTAGTATATCTGTCATATGGAATGAAGGTTATTTAAATAGAGTTTATTCTGATTTTGTTCCATCTTTTTCATCGCATATTGGAAAATATATAGAAGGGAGAAGTTATGATTATTCTATTTCTAATAGTTATTTATTAATATCTGTTATGTTAAGTTTCCTTGCGATTACTCTTGTTGGAATAGGTCAAAAAAGATGGGAGAAGAAATGAATAATATAGAGTTTAAAAATGTAGACTTTGGATATATAGATAAATCTATTTTTACGGATTTATCCCTATCAATTCCTTTAAATGGATTTGGTACAGCTTTGATGGGTAAAAGCGGTATTGGAAAGACTACTCTGATAAAATTAGTAATTGGAATGTTAAGACCAGGTAAAGGTGAAATTATATTGCCGGAACAGACTGTTTTTTCATACATACCACAAAGTCCTGTGCTTTTTGAACATCTAAATATTAAAGAGAACATAGAATACTTAAAGCATTCTAAGGAGTATTCTAAATATTTTGAAAGCAAAAGAATAGACGAATTAGTAACCTTATTAGGTATAAAGGAATTACTTGATAAAAACACATCTGTAGAAGATTTGAGTGGAGGACAAAAACAAATGATAATGTTGTTAAGAGCAATGTCTGTAAAGCCTTCCATTTTAGTTTTAGATGAACCTTTAACTGGTTTAGACCAAATAACTAAATCTAAAATAATGAATAGTCTTGTGGAATTGTGTTCTACTTATGGCACTCATTTACTTTACATAACACACCATTTAGAAGAAGCAAAATACTTGTGTGAAAATATTCTATACTTTTTACAAGAAGATAGTTCTGTTAAAATTGATTCAATCAATATAAAAGAGTCAAAATTTCCGAAGCATATTGAAATTGTGGAAAGTATATTTTATGATAATATGGTTGTTTTACCATACAAGAATGGTGATGGTGCAAAAGACAACATTAAATATTTATGCTGTTATAAAAATGAAATTGTTTTTACAGATAATGGCGAATATGAGGTAACTAAAGTTATTAATACACTTAGTGGTTATCTTATAGAAATTAAGAATTGGCAAGGTAGTTTGTTACTGCCAAAACAAGACTTCAAAGAAGATTTAAAAAAAGGTGTGCGATTCAAAAATAATGGTACGTATGCCACTTATGACAAGAAGGGGTTAATTATAGAAAAAATAAGGAATGAAGGACATAAATAAATATATAGTTACTGGAGCATCTTCATTTTTGGGAAAAGCTTTTTTAGAGGTATTTAGCAGAGATACAGAAAATACTGTTTATGCTGTTACCAGAAAGAAAATGAGTAATGGTTCAAAGTATGGCACAAACATAAAATTTATAGATGGCATAGATTTATCGGATTACAAACAAGTAGTCTTGCTTAGAGAAGAACTAACAGATGAATTAGATACTGCATTTACTATAATTAATTGTGTTGGCCATTTCCCTGGTTACAAAAGAATTGAGGAGTTAAATGGTGATGAAATAAGAAGAACTTATGAATCCAATGTTATCTCTATTACAAATATTGGAAGTGTTTTTCTACCTCTAATGAAAGAGCACAATAAGGGAGATTTTATAGCTTTTAGTATGAATACTGCTTACCAGAGCTATCCGATGTTGAGTGCATTTATTCCTTCAAAAGTGGCTGTTCAAGAGCTTATTAAGATAATTGCTAACGAATATAGCCAATATGGTATATCAGCTAATATTTTTGCTCTTTCCACTTTAATGACTGAAAAAGAATTAGAACTAAAACCTCACGGAGATAAAGAGAATTGGTTGCATCCAATAACAATTGCTGAATATGTAGAGAAATTCTTTAAAAACGATACATCCATTTCTAATGGAAATGTTATTAGGTTATTCAAGCATAGTGATAGGTTCTTTAACGATTCATACTATAACAGAACGAGAAATGATTAATTCTGAATATTTAAATGGAATAAAAGACTTATATAATTCTAAAGAATTTAAGAATTTTGGTTTTAAAAAGAAGGTCTCTTTTTATCTATGGTTCGCAGCTATAACGCTTTTAATCATACCAATAATTTTTCTAACTTTCAAAGGAGCTATAATAGGCTGGTTAACAAATGACTGGAGTGGAACAGCTCTGGAATCTAAACCAACTAATAAAATTAAGGAGTTATTACCTTATTTTATTTTACTGTTAACCAGTATCAGCTTAATTATTGCCAACACAAGATATTATTACAAAGAGTTTTTTAGAACAATTATAAGTGACCCTAGTAGTTCTAAGAACTTGTTTTATAAAAAGACTGAAAACGCCTACTATGCCTGGAGAGTGATAACGAATATTTTTGTTTTCGCATTAATAATTATTTTAGGCTATACTGGATATCAAATGTTTTCTATTGAGCGTTTAGAATTATTACATAAAGATTTTATAGTAGATTTTCCTCAATTAAAAGATTTTGTAGTGCACTGGTTAATGATTCAGTTTGGACATATTGTTCATTTGGTTGAAGTATATATTTTTTTAGTGATTATTAATTTTCTTTTTATTGATATGTTTCTAATTGAGGCAATAAGTTCCAAAGAAAATAAAACAAAGGAAGATGAAAGTGAATTAGAATTTGTTAAGAATCAATTTTGGTTTATTGACTTTGTTGTACTCATAGGGTTAATTCTCACATTTTTATTTACATATTTCGCATTAGATGCAAAAATTGATAAAGATGCTCCTTTAGTTTTTACAGTAGGTATAATAACAATGCATATTGTATATAGTCAACTGATATTTCTATTCTTAAATCTAAGAAGATTGATAAATGAATTTGTCTATAAATTAGAAGAGCATAATAAAAAAAATGTAACAGAAAATAAGACAGTTTGATACTAAAAAAATGAAACCAATAAATATTTTAATACTTGATGACAACACTTTTATTGCTAATAAAATTAGACGCAGGTTAATTAATGCAAATAAAACTCTATAAGTCTGATATTGCTCACGTTTCTTCAGTGTTAAATTCAATTGACTCAACTGCATCAAAGTATATAATTTCAGCAAAACTTTTGGAATATGCTTCGGCTTCAAGAGGAATGGAATTAGCAAAACGAATTGAAGAAGAAAAAGAAAGAAAAAGACAGGAATTAATTGCTCCAATTGAACTGGAAAGAGAGTTGGAAAAATTAAGAAAAGAAAGAGAATATAACTATTACAACAGTTTTTCAAGTTATCCATCATCCAGTAGTCATTTGAATAGTACAACTTGGAGCAATTCATATGACAGCTACTCGAATATTTTAGTTCCAACTTTACCGAGTTATTCAACTTATGATTTGCCTAATATTTCCTCTCAATATTATTCAACTAACACGAACCCAAACCACGTTTAAGTAGATGGATATTACAAAAAAGATGGAACTTATGTGGAATCTTATATGAGAACAGCAACGAATAGCACGATAATTGATAATTTTTCAACATCACCAAATTTGAACCCATATACAGGAAAAATCGGAACAATAAAATTTAACCAATAACTGCACACAAAATGCGTATATAACAAATAATTTTTTTTAAATATCTACTCTTATCATTTTAGCTAGAGCTAAAACAAATCCATAAAAAACAGCCCCCTCTCTTCGCAAGAACACGAAAACCATGGGTTATACAATGACTTTAGCAGACGGTTGCGCTAGGGATTGAACGGCATGTTTGAAATCCCCGACGAAGGAGGGATTGAGTAGTGAAAGCCCGACCCGACAGGGTAGCGCCCAAATAATAAAAACGGATGTTAAAAATACTGTTGATAAACGGCTTCGCTTTGCTTAAAAAAGGGATATTGAATCGCTAAAAAAGTGTATTTTTGCGTTTTCTTAAACACACACAACTAAAGCACAATGATTCATTTCTTTGGAAACGTAAATAGCAAGGTATTTGCTGTTCAAACAACAAAAGAATTATCAACCGAAACGATTTCGAAATTAACATGGCTTTTTGGGAACCAGCCTAAAATAGAACAAGCATCTTTGGATGCTTTTTTTGTTGGTCCTCGTGCAGCAATGATTACGCCTTGGAGTACGAATGCGGTGGAAATTACCCAAAACATGGGGATTACAGACATTATACGTATTGAGGAGTTTGAAGCGGTTTCTGAAGATTTTGCGGAGTTTGACCCGATGATTTCGGAGAAATTTAAGGGGTTGAACCAAAATAGTTTTACGATTGACATTACACCTGAACCTATTCTTGATATTGAAGATATTGCGGCGTATAACGCGCAGGAAGGTTTATCGTTGAGTGACGAAGAAGTGGCGTATTTGGAAGGTGTTGCGAAGAAAATTGGTCGCCCATTGACCGACTCTGAGGTGTTTGGGTTTTCTCAAGTAAATTCTGAGCATTGTCGCCATAAAATTTTTAATGGCACTTTTGTGATTGATGGTGAGGAAAAACCAACCTCTTTATTCAAATTAATTAAAGAAACGTCGAAGCAGCATCCTAATGATATTGTTTCGGCCTACAAAGATAATGTGGCGTTTATTAAAGGCCCAAAAGTGGAACAGTTTGCCCCAAAACGTGCGGATATTCCTGATTTTTATACAACTGAAGATTTTGAATCTGTGATTTCGCTTAAAGCGGAAACGCACAACTTCCCAACTACGGTGGAGCCGTTTAATGGTGCTGCAACGGGTTCGGGTGGTGAAATTAGAGATAGACTTGCTGGTGGAAAGGGTTCTATTCCTTTAGCCGGAACTGCGGTGTATATGACCTCGTATTCGCGTTTAGAAGATAACCGCCCTTGGGAAAACGGTGTTGCAGAGCGCGATTGGTTGTACCAAACGCCGATGGATATTTTAATTAAAGCCTCTAACGGTGCGTCGGACTTTGGTAACAAATTTGGGCAACCTTTAATTTGTGGTTCGGTATTGACGTTTGAACATGAGGAAGATGCCCGCAAATTAGGCTTTGACAAAGTGATTATGCAAGCGGGTGGTATTGGCTACGGCAAACAAGACCAAGCCCTAAAAGACACGCCTAAGACGGGTGATAAAATTGTAATACTTGGTGGTGAAAACTACCGTATTGGTATGGGTGGTGCTGCGGTATCATCGGCTGATACTGGAGAGTTTGCTTCTGGTATTGAATTAAACGCGGTACAACGCTCCAACCCTGAAATGCAAAAACGTGCTGCAAATGCAGTGCGTGGCATGGTGGAAAGTGATGAGAATTTTATTGTTTCTATTCATGACCATGGTGCTGGTGGGCATTTGAATTGCTTATCTGAATTGGTTGAAGATACTGGTGGAAAAATAGATTTAGATGCTTTACCTGTTGGAGACCCAACACTTTCTGATAAAGAAATTATTGGTAACGAATCTCAAGAGCGTATGGGATTAGTGATTAGCGAAAAACATATTGACACCTTACATAACATTGCAGACCGTGAGCGTTCGCCAATGTACACCGTTGGTGATGTAACTGGCGATGATAGATTTACGTTTCAATCTAAAACCAAAGGCAATACACCTATGGATTTAGCCATGGAAGATATGTTTGGAAGCTCTCCAAAAACAGTGATGACGGATAAAACTGTTGCACGCAACTATAGTGATGTTGCTTATAATTCGGACGACTTTTACAGCTATTTAGACCAAGTTTTACAGTTAGAAGCTGTGGCTTGTAAAGATTGGCTCGTGAATAAGGTAGACCGCTGTGTTGGTGGAAAAGTAGCGAAGCAACAATGTGCTGGCCCCTTACAATTACCTTTGAACAATGTTGGTGTGATGGCATTGGATTATAAAGGAACAGAAGGTATTGCGACTTCCATTGGGCACTCCCCTATTTCTGGATTAATTAATCCTGTGGCGGGAAGTAGAAATTCTATTACTGAAGCGTTGACCAATATTATTTGGGCGCCTTTGAAAGATGGTTTACAATCGGTATCGTTATCTGCAAACTGGATGTGGCCTTGTAAAAATGAGGGTGAAGATGCACGTTTGTATGAAGCTGTTGAAGCCATTTCGGAATTTGCTATAGATTTAGGCATCAATGTACCCACTGGAAAGGATTCGCTTTCCATGAAGCAGAAATATCCTAATGAAGATGTGATTTCTCCAGGAACAGTTATTATTTCTGCAGCTGCGAATTGTAACGCTATTTCTAAAGTGGTTGAGCCTGTTTTTAAAGCTAATGGCGGTGACATTTACTATATCAATGTATCTCAAGATGATTTTAAATTAGGAGGAAGCTCATTTGCTCAAGTGCTTAATAAAATTGGAAATGACGCGCCTAATGTAAAAGATGCTGGCTATGTTAAGACTGTTTTTAATACCATTCAAAATTTAATTAGAAACGAACAAATTATAGCAGGACATGATGTGGCTTCTGGTGGACTTATCACCACGCTGTTAGAAATGTGTTTTGCTGATAACACTATTGGTGCAGAATTAGATCTATCGGCTTTAAATGAAAAGGATTCGTTTAAAATATTATTTGCTGAAAATGCTGGAATTGTAATTCAGGCGAAAGATGCTTCCATTGAAAGTGCTTTAAGTGCCGCAAATATCGATTTTGTTAATATTGGAAAAGTGACCGAAAGTGATACGCTAAGTGTTATTAATAATGCTGAAGTATTTACCATGACGGTTTCGCGATTAAGAGACGTTTGGTATAAAACGTCGTACTTATTAGACCAAAAGCAAACCGCAAATGGTTTAGCTACAGATAGATTTGATAATTATAAAAATCAGCCTTTACAGTATATATTTCCTGAGCATTTTACGGGGAAATTAGCCGATGTTGTGTCAGGTCGAGCGCAGTCGAGACCTAATGAAAACCCCTCGACTGCGCTCGGGGAGACAAAACGCCCAAAAGCAGCCATCCTTCGTGAAAAAGGAAGTAACTCCGAGCGCGAAATGGCAAATGCTATGTATTTAGCTGGTTTTGATGTGAAGGATGTACACATGACCGATTTAATTTCTGGTCGCGAAACCTTAGAAGATATACAATTTTTAGGTGCTGTTGGCGGTTTCTCTAATTCTGATGTTTTAGGTTCAGCCAAAGGTTGGGCAGGTGCTATTAAATACAATGAAAAGGCGAATAAAGTTATTAAAGATTTCTTTGCTAGAGAAGATACGTTGTCAGTTGGAATCTGCAATGGTTGCCAGCTTTGGATGGAATTAGACCTCATCAATCCAGACCATGAAGTTCATGGAAAAATGCACCATAATGACTCGCATAAGCACGAAAGCTCGTTTACTTCTGTAAAGATTCAAGAGAACAATTCTGTGATGCTCTCAACATTGGCGGGTTCAACCCTAGGTGTTTGGATTTCTCATGGTGAAGGTAAATTTAGCTTGCCATACGCTGAAGACCAATATCATATTGTTGCTAAGTATGGTTATGAAGGGTATCCTCATAATCCTAATGGTTCTGATTTCAACACCGCAATGCTATGTGATAAAACAGGGCGCCATTTAGTCACTATGCCACATATTGAGCGTTCTACATTCCAATGGAATTGGGCGAACTATCCTGATGGACGAAAAGATGAAGTTTCTCCTTGGTTGGAGGCTTTTGTGAATGCTAGACTTTGGTTGGAAAAGAAATAAGTATATTTAGGTGAATCAAAAAACACCTAAGTATGGAACAACAACCAAAATCAGTTGATAGAAGAAATTTTATCAAAAAGTCCTCATTATTTACAATTGGAGCATTAGGAACCAGTAGTTTATTCGCTTCTCCAGAGACAATGCCTACTGGAAATTATTCTCAAGATAGCGACATTAACATTGTTGGTCCTAAAGAAGGATACTCACCGCAAATTGGCACTTTAGTATCCATGATGAACTGGATGCGAATGGTAATTCTTTTCCCCGTGAATGGCATGAGTGTATCCGATTTGGATTATTTAGTGGATGACAAAGCCAATACTATTGGCGCAATGCTTATGCATTTAGCAGCTACTGAGCGTTTTTATCAAATACATACATTTGAAAATAAGAAATGGGGCGATTGGTCTAAAGAAGATGCTGATAAATGGAATGTTGCCTCTGGTTTAGGGGACAAGGCAAGACAACAAATTAAAGGCAATACCCTAGATTATTATTTAGATCACCTTTCTGAAGTAAGAGAAAATACCTTAAAAGAATTTAAAAATCGTGATGATGAATGGTTGATGTCTGTGGATAAAGAATTTCCCTGGGGTCCGACAAATAACTATTGCAAATGGTTTCATGTGTGTGAACATGAATCTAATCACAACGGGCAATTTAAATTTATTAAATCTAGGATTACATAGTAATAAAGTTATAATTTAAAAACCCCCGAAATGACATGTCATTTCGGGGGTTTTCGATTAATATATACTTGTAAAACGCTAATATTACAAAGTTGCCTTAATCGCTGCCTGTGCAGAAACTAATCTTGCAATTGGCACACGATAAGGTGAACAACTCACATAATCCATTCCTGTATTATAAAAGAACTCTACTGAACTTGGCTCGCCACCATGTTCGCCACATACACCAACTTTTAGGTTTGGTTTAGTGCTGCGCCCGCGTTCGGTTCCTATTTTTACAAGTTGCCCTACGCCTTCTTGGTCAATTACTTCGAAAGGATCTACTTTTAAAATTCCCTTTTCGATATACAGTGGCAAAAATTTACCAGCATCGTCTCGAGAATACCCAAATGCCATCTGCGTAAGGTCGTTTGTTCCGAAAGAGAAGAAATCCGCTTTTTCAGCAATTAAATCTGCCATAAGTGCTGCTCTTGGAATTTCAATCATGGTTCCAACCAAATACTCAATAGTATCGTTGCGCTCTTTAAAAATTACCTCAGCTGTAGAACGTATGATTTGTTCTTGCATTTCAAATTCCTTAACCGTACCAATTAAAGGCACCATAATTTCAGGTTGACAAACTATACCTCGTTCTTTAAGATTTAAAGCTGCCTCAATAATAGCACGAGTTTGCATTTCTGTAATTTCAGGATATGTATTTCCTAAACGGCAACCTCTATGCCCTAACATCGGATTAAATTCTTCCAACTCTGCCACTTTGTTTTTCACAGCCTGAAGAGAAATATGCATATCTTCAGCCAATTCCTTTTGAGTTGCTAACTGATGAGGTACAAATTCATGTAATGGTGGGTCTAATAATCTAATAGTTACCGCACAACCTTCCATAGCTTCAAAAATTCCCTCAAAGTCTGAACGCTGCATTGGCAATAAGTCTTCCAATGCTTGTTTTCTTCCTTTTAGAGTATCAGCAAGAATCATTTCGCGCATGGCTTTAATTCTATCTAATTCAAAAAACATATGCTCCGTTCTTGTTAAACCTATCCCTTGTGCACCAAAACTGCGTGCAATTTTTGCATCCTTAGGGCTATCAGCATTTGTTCTTACTTTAATTTCACCATATTTTTCGGCAAGATTCATAATTTCAGCAAATTCCCCACTTAATTGTGGTTCTTTAGTTGCTACTTTGCCTTCTATAATATTACCTGTGGAACCGTTTAATGAAATCCAATCACCTTCGTGATATTCGTGGTCTCCAATAGTAAGCGTTCTCTTTTTGTAATTAATCTTCAATGCTCCTGCTCCGGAGATACAGCATTTACCCATACCACGAGCAACAACTGCCGCATGCGACGTCATACCACCACGAGCGGTTAAGATACCCTTAGCAATGTTCATACCTTCTAAATCCTCAGGAGAAGTTTCAATTCTCACCAAAATGCTGCTTTTATATTTATCGGCTTCATCAGCAAAAAACACAATTTTTCCCGTAGCTGCACCAGGTGAAGCTGGTAAACCTTGAGCAATAATGTTTGCACGTTTTAAGGCACTAGGGTCAAAAACAGGGTGTAATAATTCATCTAACTTATTAGGTTCTACAAGCATTACCGCTTCTTTCTCGTTTATCATACCTTCTTTCAATAAATCCATGGCGATTTTAACCATAGCTGCTCCGGTACGCTTACCATTTCGAGTTTGTAATATCCAAAGTTTTCCATCTTGAATGGTAAACTCCATATCTTGCATGTCGCGATAATGTTTCTCTAAGGTATCCTGATAACCATTGAGTTCTTCAAAAATTGAAGGCATTAATTCTTCTAAAGACGGATAGTTTTCAACTCTATCTTCTTCTTCAACTTTTGCTAATTCTGCCCAACGTTCAGAACCAAGTTTGGTGATTTGCTGTGGCGTTCTTACACCTGCAACAACATCCTCACCTTGCGCATTAATTAAATATTCGCCATTAAATACATTTTCTCCTGTACCTGCATCTCTAGTAAAACAAACACCTGTACCTGAGTTATCACCCATATTACCGTAAACCATGGCTTGTACATTAACTGCTGTTCCCCAATCAGCTGGATAGCCATTCATATTTCTATAGTATACCGCACGATCTCCATTCCAACTATTAAAAACTGCTATAATAGCGCCCCATAGTTGATCCCAAGGATTGGTTGGGAAATCCATTCCTGTACGCTTCTTAACTGCATCTTTAAAATCGTAAACCAAATCTTGTAAATCTTGAATTGAAAACTCAGTATCTAAAGTAATACCCCGCTTTTCTTTTAGATGTTCCATGATTTCTTCAAAAGGATCAATATCTTCTTTTGAAGCTGGCTTCATACCTAAAACCACACCACCATACATTTGTATAAAACGGCGATACGAATCCCAAGCAAATTGTTCATTATTTGTTTTTTTGGCTAAGCCTAAAACCACTTCATCATTCATACCAAGATTAAGAACAGTATCCATCATTCCTGGCATAGATACGCGTGCTCCAGAACGCACCGAAATCAACAACGGGTTTTCCTTATCACCAAATGTAGTTCCCATTTGCGCCTCAATATTGGCTATAGATGCCTCTACTTCTGCTTTTATTAAATCTATTGCGGCTTCTTCACCAAGTTGGTTGTATTCTGTACACACTTCCGTGGTAATAGTAAATCCTGGTGGAACAGGAATTCCTATTGAGCTCATTTCTGCCAAATTTGCTCCTTTACCACCCAAAAGGTTTTTCATTGAGCTATTGCCATCAGCAGTTTTGTTTCCAAATTTGAAAACCCTTTTTTTTACGTTTTCAAGTACTTCCATGATATTTATTGTTAAATTTCTATTATTAAATAAGTACTCTAAAATTACTTCTTTCAGAAAGGAATTCTCATGACAAATATCATGTTAATTAGTTTATTTTTAATGAATTATGAATAAATGGTGATATAAATAGTAATATGATAATTATATAGTGGCTTCTGTAATTTTACAGCAAAAACCACCAGCCAACTAACTGTATAAAAAAAGTCCCAAAAATGCATTATTGCACTTTTAGGACTTCTTCAAATAACTAAAACAATTATAAAAAAATTCAAATCAAAGTTTACGCAAACTTTAGTTTTTTGTCGACTTCCTTATCTTTTTTTTGGTATGCTTTTACAACTGTACGTTTCATAAGTAGAGATACCAATAACGCGATTACAAATAATCCGGCAAATACTTTAAGCGTTGTGTCTAAAGACCCTGTAGCATTTTTTACCATATCATAAATAGTTGGTCCCACTACACCTGCTAATCCCCATGCTGCTAACACCATGCCGTGAATAGCACCTAGTTGTTTGGTACCAAAAAGATCTCCTAAAAATGCTGGTAATGTTGCAAAACCTCCCCCATACATTGTTATTACTGTAAATAATACAATTAAGAATAGCATTTCCATGCCTATTTGTGGCAAGAAATAGAATGCTAAAATCTGGAATCCAAAGAACACAATGTATGTATTTGCTCGCCCAAGATAATCTGATAAGGTAGACCACATGATTCTACCCAATCCATTAAATACGCCTATTAAACCAACTATAGCTGCTGCCTCCATTGGTGTGTAGTTTAGCTTTTCTTGCATCATTGGGCTTGCTGCAGAAATAATAGCAATACCACAGGCGATGTTGATAAACATCATAATCCAGATATAGTAGAAACGTGGTGTTTTTAAGGCTTCATTAGCCGTAATATTTGCCATGTCTTTTTTGATAGTTTTACCTTCACCTGGTTTAAAACCATCTGGTAAATAGCCTTCTGGTGGTCTTTCAATATACCTTGCAGAAGATAAAATCAATACCATGTAAATCAATCCTAAAATGTAAAATGCATTTGAAACACCTACAGCATCAAAAAGTGATTGCATTACAGGACCAAAAATTAACGCTGCAAAACCAAAGCCCATAATCGCCATTCCTGTAGCTAACCCTCTTCTATCTGGAAACCATTTTACTAATGTACTAACTGGAGTTATGTAACCTAATCCTAAACCAATACCACCAATAACACCGTAGCATAAGTAGAATAACCATAAGGCTTCTAGTTGTACTGCTAATCCAGAACCTAAAATACCAATACCGTAAAATATACCTGCTGTTGTACCACTAACTTTTGGACCAACGCGTTCTACCCATCTACCTAAAAAAGCCGCTGAAAGTCCTAACAATAAAATAGCAATTTTAAATGCCCATTTTATTACACTGCCATCAACATCAAATATGTCTTTTACAGGGTTTGTCATTACTGAATACGCATATACCGATCCTATTGAAATATGTATTCCTACCGCTGAAGCAGCTATTAACCAACGGTTTTTTAGTTTTTGTGTTTTCATAATACTAATTGTTAGAGTTTTGCTTTCTGCTTACTCATTAATTTATTCTAACTTCTTTGAAATACTGTTGCAATATCTCTACTGCAGCATCAATTTCTTTTGGGGTATTTTCTCTTGCATCCTTTAAGGGATAATCCCAACCCAAAGCATCCCATTTATGAACGCCTAACTTATGATAGGGCTGAATTTCAATTTTCTCAATGGTTTTGTAATCTTTAAAATACTCCCCCATTTGATGTAATAACTCTGGTTTATTTGTTATTTCTGGAATCAACACATACCGTAACCACATTTTTTTTCCTGAAGCTTCTCTGTGTTTTGCAAAATTGAAAGTGGTCTCCTTGTTTTTCTGACCTGTGATGTATTCATAACCTTCCTCAGTCATATGCTTAATATCCAGCATTACTAAATCTGCATATTTATCTAATAATTCTTCTGTGAAATGATTAAGAAGTCTACCGTTGGTATCAATATTAGTATGAATACCTTCTTCTTTTAATCTTTTGAAAAATGGCACCAATTCCTTAGATTGTAACAAAGGTTCGCCCCCTGAAACGGTGACACCACCTCTTTTTCCGAAATAAGGTTTCTCCTTTATGGCCATTTGCACCAATTCCTCAATTTGGTATTCCTTACCGCCATGAGTATCTATAGTATCTGGGTTATGGCAATACAAACATTTTAGTTTGCAACCTTGTAAAAACACTACCATTCTTACTCCCGGTCCGTCATGAGTGCCAAATGATTCAATAGAATGCACTCTCAATATATTATCTTTATGTTCGATGGCTTGATGTTTTAAAATTAGCATCTGAAAAAGAAGTTGTTACACTTCATTTCTCAGATGCCTACAAAATATAAATAGAGTTTAGTTTAGATTGACTCGTGGAATGATCTAGTAATCACTTCCATTTGTTGTTCTTTAGTTAATCTTACGAAGTTTACTGCATATCCAGAAACCCTAATGGTTAACTGTGGATATTCTTCTGGATGCTCCATCGCGTCAAGTAAGGTTTCTTTATCTAAAACATTCACATTAACGTGTTGTGCATTTTTAGAAAAATAACCATCTAAAATACACGCAAGATTTTCAATTCTTTCTTCAGCATCTGTTCCTAATGATTTTGGAACAATTGAGAATGTATTTGAAATACCATCTTGAGAATCCTTATAATCTATTTTTGCAACAGAGTTTAATGAAGCAATAGCGCCATGAGAATCTCTACCATGCATTGGGTTTGCACCAGGTGCAAATGGAATGCCTTTTGCTCTACCATCAGGTGTAGCTCCAGTTTTCTTACCGTAAACCACATTTGATGTAATAGTTAATACAGACATCGTTGGTTCTGCATTTTTATAAACAGGTAGCTTTTTCAATTCATCATTAAAATCGGCAACAGCTTTTGCAGCTAAAACATCAACTCTGTCATCATCGTTACCATAGCATGGGAACTCTCCTTCAATTTCGAAATCAACAGTTAAACCTTCTTCATTTCTAATTGGTTTTACTTTGGCATATTTGATAGCCGAAAGTGAATCAGCAACAATTGATAATCCTGCAATACCATAAGCGATATTAATTTCTGGATTGGTATCAATTAAAGCCATTTGTGCTTTTTCGTAATAGTATTTATCGTGCATGTAGTGAATAATGTTCATGGAATCATTATAAACTCTTGCAACTTCTTTCATGGCAATTTTAAAATTAGCCATTACCTTATCAAAATCTAGATACTCACAGTCACATGGTTCAATACCTTCCACCATTTGCGTACCAGTAATCTCGCAGCGTCCTCCGTTGATAGCTAGCAATAAAGTTTTTGCTAAGTTGGTACGTGCGCCAAAGAATTGAATTGACTTTCCCAAAGCTTGGTAAGACACACAACATGCAATACCGTAGTCATCAGAACCGCGATTAGTTCTCATCATTTCATCGTTTTCAAACTGAATTGAAGAACTATCTATCGCAACTTTAGCACAAAAATCCTTGAAATTTTGAGGTAAATCTTTAGACCAAAGAATTGTCATGTTTGGCTCTGGTGAAGGGCCTAAGTTGTATAATGTATTTAAGAAACGGAAAGACGTTTTTGTTACTTTAGTTCTTCCATCATCAAACATACCACCAATAGCTTCGGTTACCCAAGTAGGATCTCCAGCAAAAATCTCGTCATAAGCACTCATTCTTAAATGACGTACCATACGCAATTTCATCACGAATTGGTCTATAAATTCTTGAGCTTCTTCTTCAGTAATTAAACCTTCTTGTAAATCGTTTTCAATGTATATATCAAGGAATGTAGAAACATTACCAAGAGACATTGCAGCACCATCTTGCTCCTTAACAGCAGCTAAATATGCCATATACGTCCATTGTACAGCTTCTCTAGCGGTTTCTGCAGGACGGCTTAAATCTAAATCGTATTTAGCACCTAAAACAATCATTTCTTTAAGCGCCTTAATTTGATCTGAAACTTCCTCGCGAAGACGAATCACAGCATCCGTCATAGGTCCAGTGATATTTGCCAAATCTTTTTTCTTAGCTTCAATTAAAGCATCAATACCATACAATGCCACACGACGGTAATCTCCTATAACTCTTCCTCTAGCATAGTTATCAGGTAAACCAGTTAAAAATCCTAACGAACGGAATTTTTTAATCTCAGCATTATAAGCTGAAAATACACCATCGTTATGGGTCTTCACATATTTAGAAAATAATTCTGTTAAGTTATCATTTGGCTTAACACCTTGTTCTGCCAATGCTTTTTGTACTACTTTAAAACCTCCAAAAGGCTTCATCGTACGTTTTAACAATTCATCTGTTTGTAATCCAACAATTACCTCGTTCTCCTTATCTATATATCCCGCATTAAATGCACTAACCGTTGAAATAGTTTCAGTATCTAAAGCACGAACACCATTATTTTGGCGCTCTTCTTTTGTGGCGTCTTTACAGATGTCCCATAAACGCTGAGTTCTAGCACTTGGGCCAACTAAAAATTCATCTGTACCATGATAAGGTGTTACGTTGTTAAGCACAAAGTCTCTAACGTTAATCTCATCAATCCAAATTCCGGGTTTAAATTCTTTTACTTCCATCTCTATATGTATTTTATATTTTGTAAAATCTATGTCAGTCTATTTGACTATTCAAAGGTAAAATCCAAATACTTGATAAATTATGACAATTGTCAGTAAACCATTAATAATGAGATATTTTTCAAGTTTTTATTCAGAAGAAAAAATTAATACATTTTAATATTAAGAATTGACATTCCTTTAGTATTTCTCTAAAAAAAGCGTTAAATTTTTAACTATATAAAAATTAAAGACTGTTATTTTTCGTAAATTCCTCTAAAATTGATAGCACAATATTTCCCTAGTTTTCTAAAGCACTAATTTCACTATTTGGAAATCTTATTTATTTTCATATTTTGCATCAATAGATTCTATAATGAATATGACTGACATAAGACGCCTATTTGATTTCCCATATTACCAACTTGAACACAAACCAAATGATGCTGCATTGGTTACTAAATACAATGGCAAGTGGGTAAAAACTTCAACCCAAGAATATCTTGATAAAGCCAATGCATTAAGTAGGGCATTATTAAAACTTGGGGTTAAAAAAAACGATAAAATTGCTGTTATATCAACCAATAATAGAACAGAATGGAATATTGTTGATATAGGCGTGCTACAAATTGGAGCGCAAAACATACCTATTTATCCAACTATATGTGCTGAAGATTATGAATATGTTATAAATCATAGTGAATCTGTGTATTGTTTTGTTTCAGATGAAGAAGTACTTGCCAAGGTAAACAAGGTAAAAAAGAACACAAACATAAAGGAAGTGTATTCTTTTGATCATATTGACGGTTGTAAACATTATTCAGAATTGCTTGAACTAGGTGCAGATACTTCAAATCAAGATGAAGTTGAAAAAAGAATGGAAGAGGTACAACCTGGAGATTTAGCCACGATAATTTATACTTCAGGAACCACTGGAAAACCTAAAGGCGTAATGCTCTCACATTGGAATATCACGAGTAATGTTTTAGACAGTTCTCCCAGAGTTCCTTTAAAAAAAGGAGAAACTAGGGTTTTAAGTTTTTTACCTATTTGCCACATTTTTGAACGTGTCCTTATATATGTATACCAACATGCTGGTACTTCTATTTATTATGCTGAAGGATTAGATAAAATTGGTGATAATGCCAAGGAAATTAAACCAGACATGATGAGTGTTGTACCCAGACTTTTAGAAAAGGTATATGACAAAATTATGGACAAAGCCGAGGATTTATCTGGAATTAAAAAAGCACTATTCTTTTGGGCCGTTAGCTTAGGTGAACAATGGAAACCTTATGGCGAAAATGGCGCTTGGTATGAGTTCAAACTTAAAATAGCCAACAAACTTATATTTAGTAAGTGGAGGGCAGCCTTAGGCAGTAATTTAGGAACTATGGTTTCGGGTAGTGCTGCACTACAACCAAGATTAGCCAGAATTTTTGGCGCTGCAAAAATGCAAGTAATGGAAGGCTATGGACTAACTGAAACTTCACCTGTTGTTTCTGTTGGAAAATATGCTGATAGAATGTATAAAGTGGGCACTGTGGGCATTCCTATTGAAAATGTTGAAGTTAAAATTGCTGAAGATGGAGAAATACTTATAAAAGGTCCTAACGTTATGATGGGCTACTATAAAGACCCTGAAAAAACTGCAAGTGTTATGACAGGTGATTACTTTCATACAGGTGATAAAGGTGAAATTGATGCTGATGGCTTTTTGAAAATTACGGGACGCAAAAAAGAAATGTTTAAAACGTCTGGTGGAAAATATATTATTCCAACACTACTTGAAAACCAATTAAAACAGTCTCGCTTTATAGAACAAGTAATGGTGATTGGTGAAGGTGAGAAAATGCCAGCTGCTTTAATTCAACCTAACTTCGATTTTTTACATGAATGGATTGAGCGTAAGAATCATGATATCGAAAATTCAATGGATGCTATGGCTAGTTCTGAAATAGTTCAAAAACGCATTCAAAAAGAAGTAGATAAATGCAATAAAAAGTTTGGTAAGTGGGAGCAGATAAAAAAATTCGAAATTACTCCACAGATTTGGTCTATTGATGACGGACATCTTACGCCTACAATGAAAATGAAAAGAGATGTTATCAAAAAAATGTATACAGATTTAATAGAGAAAATTTACCGTCCCTCATAACGTATTAAAGTATTGTCCTTTACATAAACCAACATCATAACCTGATGGAAATAAGATAGTTATTCTTTTTTTAGTATATTTAATTTAACATAACCAATTAAAAACTAAAAAAATGAAGACAAAAAATTTCTTAATTGCTGGAATTATTGGAGGTATTGTAGACTTCCTTTTAGGGTGGCTATTTTATGGAATTATTTTCGCAGACACCTTTCCTCAACCAGAAGAAAGTTCCACCACAATGCTATTTATATTTCTGGGTTGCTTGACCTTTGGGCTATTTGTGGCGTACATTTACACAAGGTGGTCCCAAATTTCCACATTAGCAACAGGAGCAAAAGCAGGAGCTATTATTGGTGTATTTATTGGGTTATTTTATAATTTCTTCAATTTAGCCATGCAACCTGGAGCAACAATGGAACTTGCAGCTTTAGATGTTGGTATTTCGGTTGTAATGACCGCTATAATCGGTGCTGTAATTGGCGCAGTAAATGGAAAACTGGGTTAATTAAGACTACATATATTCTATAAAAATCACTCTAATTGTAGGGTGATTTTTTTTGTGCCTTAACTTATATCCTTTTTTCAAAATTTTATTATGCACGCATAATAAAATTTTATTATATTTGGGAATTCTAACTCTCAAGAATGAAAGATAAAACTATAGATTACGTATTGCGAACCACCTGGCTAACAGTGAATAAGATGTATAATGAAGAGGCGTCAAAGTTTGAAACTACGATGGCAACAGGCTTTACTTTATTAAGCATTGATCCTGAAAAGGGTACGCCATCAACAGCCTTGGGTCCTAAAATGGGGATGGAAGCTACAAGCTTGTCACGTATACTAAAAACTATGGAAAACCGAGGATTAATAGAACGACATCCTAATCCTGAAGACGGTCGAGGTGTTTTAATTCATTTAACTGAATTTGGAAAAGAAAAACGAGATCTATCTAGAGAAAAAGTGTTAACATTTAATGAAACTATTAGAAAGCACATTCCTGAAGAAAAAATGAATCATTTCTACGAAGTTGCAGAAACAATAAATGAATTGGTTTGCAATAAAAAAATATATAACAACAAGTAAAAACTGTTTAAATAAGAATGGGTAAACGCATTATAAAAAAAGTTGCCGTAATTGGTTCTGGCATAATGGGAAGCGGCATTGCTTGTCATTTTGCCAATATTGGTGTAGAAGTTTTACTTTTAGATATTGTTCCGAGAGAATTAAACGATATTGAAAAAGCTAAAGGACTATCTCTAGAGGATAAAGCAGTTAGAAACCGCTTGGTAAATGATGCACTTAAGGCATCATTAAAATCGAAGCCCTCTCCTATTTACCATCAAAAATTTGCGAGTAGAATTACAACTGGAAACCTTGAAGATGATATTTTAAAGGTAAAAGATGTAGATTGGATTATTGAAGTTGTAGTAGAGCGTCTTGATATTAAAAAACAGGTTTTTGAAAATCTTGAAAAATATAGAACTCCAGGAACTTTAATTACAAGTAACACCTCTGGTATTCCCATTCAATTTATGAGTGAAGGTAGAAGTGATGATTTCCAGAAGCATTTCTGTGGAACGCACTTTTTCAATCCTCCAAGATATTTAAAGTTATTCGAAATTATTCCTGGTCCAAAAACTGACGCTTCTGTTTTAGAGTTCCTAAACGGTTACGGTGAACAGTATTTAGGCAAAACTTCAGTAATTGCTAAAGATACGCCAGCCTTTATTGGAAATCGTATTGGTATCTTCAGTATCATGAGTCTATTCCATACTGTAAAAGACATGGATATGACCATTGAGGAAGTTGATAAATTAACAGGGCCTGTAATTGGGAGACCGAAATCAGCCACTTTCAGAACTGTTGATGTTGTAGGCTTGGATACATTGGTTCATGTAGCTAACGGAATTGCCGATAACTGTAAAGATGATGAGCGTTTAGAATTGTTTAAGCTTCCTGATTTTATATCAACTATGGTTGAAAACAAATGGTTAGGTAGCAAAACAGGCCAAGGGTTTTATAAAAAAGTTAAAGGTGAACATGGTAAAAGTGAAATTCTATCTTTAGACTTAAATTCCTTAGACTACAGAGCTAAAAAAAGTGCAAAATTTGCGACTTTAGAACTTACTAAAACTGTAGATAAAGTTGTTGATAGATTCAAAATTTTAGTTTCTGGAAAAGATAAAGCTGGTGATTTCTACAGAAAATCCTTTGCGCAATTATTTGCTTATGTAACCTATAGAATTCCTGAAATTTCAGATGAATTATACAAGATAGATGATGCGATGAAAGCTGGATTTGGGTGGGAACATGGTCCGTTCCAAATTTGGGATGCCATTGGTATTGAAAAGGGTTTAGAATTAATCAAAGCCGAAGGTTTAGAAGCTGCTGGTTGGGTTAACGATATGGTAAGTTCAGGCAGCACTTCATTTTACACGGTTCAAAATGGTGCTACTTATTATTACGATATTCCTTCAAAAACACAAACTAAAATTCCTGGACAAGATGCCTTTATCATTTTAGATAACATCAGAACATCTAATGAAGTATTCAAAAACTCAGGTGTTGTAATTGAAGATTTGGGAGATGGTATTTTGAATTGTGAATTTCAGTCTAAAATGAATACCATAGGTGGTGATGTTTTAGCTGGATTAAATAAAGCTGTTGATATTGCTGAAAAAGATTTTGATGGTTTAGTTATTGGAAACCAAGGTGCTAATTTCTCTGTTGGTGCAAACATAGGAATGATTTTCATGATGGCTGTAGAACAAGAATATGATGAATTAAACGCCGCCATAAAGTATTTCCAAGATACCATGATGCGCATGCGTTATTCTGCTATTCCAACGATTTCTGCGCCTCATGGCATGTCTTTAGGTGGCGCTTGTGAATTATCAATGCACGCGGATAAAGTAGTTGCAGCAGCAGAAACTTATATTGGTTTAGTTGAATTTGGTGTTGGTGTAATTCCAGGTGGTGCTGGTTCTAAAGAAATGGCATTACGAGCATCGGACACCTTTAGAAAAGGTGATGTAGAATTGAATGTTTTACAAGAGTATTTCTTAACTATAGGTATGGCAAAAGTATCTACTTCTGCTTATGAAGCATTCGATTTAGGCATCCTTCAAAAAGGAAAAGATATAGTTGTAGTGAATAAAGACAGACAAATTGCTACCGCCAAAGCACATGCAAGACTAATGGCAGACGCAGGTTATACACAACCAGTAAAACGTAAAGACGTAAAAGTATTAGGCAAACAAGCACTTGGAATGTTCTTAGTTGGAACAGATGCTATGGAAGCTAGTAACTACATAAGTGAGCATGACCATAAAATAGCTAATAAACTTGCCTATGTAATGGCTGGAGGCGATTTATCTGAACCAACATTGGTAACCGAACAATATTTACTGGATTTAGAACGTGAGGCCTTTTTAAGTTTATGTACCGAACGCAAAACATTAGAACGTATTCAGCATATGCTAAAAACAGGTAAACCTTTAAGAAACTAAAAAATGAAACAAGCATATATAGTTAAAGCATATAGAACGGCGGTTGGAAAAGCTCCAAAAGGAGTATTTAGATTCAAACGAACAGATGAGTTAGCTGCTGAAACCATTCAATACATGATGGCAGCGTTACCTCAGTTAGATAAAAAGCGTATTGACGACGTTATTGTTGGCAATGCAATGCCTGAAGGTTCTCAAGGTTTAAATATGGCACGTTTAATTTCTTTAATGGGGTTAGACATCGTGGATGTTCCTGGTGTTACCGTAAATCGTTTTTGTTCCTCTGGAATTGAAACTATCGGTATTGCTACTGCAAAAATCCAAGCTGGTATGGCCGACTGCATCATTGCTGGTGGGGCTGAAAGCATGAGTGCCGTTCCAATGACCGGATACAAAACTGAGCTTAATTACGATATTGCCAAGTCTGGAAGAGAAGAATATTATTGGGGCATGGGTAATACTGCCGAAGCTGTTGCGAACGAGTTTAAAGTATCCCGAGAAGATCAAGATGAATTTGCATTTAATTCTCATATGAAAGCTTTAAAAGCGCAAGCAGAAAATAGATTTCAAGATCAAATTGTACCTATCGATGTGGAACAAACTTATGTGGATGAGAATGGTAAGAAAGCTACTAAATCTTATACAGTGACTAAAGATGAAGGTCCAAGAAAAGGCACAAGTTTAGAAGCTTTAGCAAAATTACGGCCTGTATTCGCTCAAGGTGGAAGTGTTACTGCGGGTAATTCGTCACAAATGAGTGATGGTGCTGCATTTGTGTTGGTAATGAGTGAAGCTATGGTTAAAGAGTTAAACTTAGAACCTATTGCAAGATTAGTGAATTATGCAGCAGCTGGTGTAGAACCACGCATTATGGGAATCGGACCAGTTAAAGCAATTCCTAAAGCTTTAAAGCAAGCCGGATTAAAGCAAAGCGACTTAGAATTAATTGAATTAAATGAAGCCTTTGCTTCTCAATCATTAGCGGTTATCAGAGAATTAGGACTCAACCCAGATATTGTAAATGTAAATGGAGGTGCAATTGCTTTAGGTCATCCACTTGGGTGTACTGGAGCAAAACTTTCAGTACAGTTATTTGATGAAATGCGTAAGCGTGATATGAAAGGTAAATATGGTGCGGTTACCATGTGTGTAGGAACCGGACAAGGCGCTTGTGGAATTTTCGAATTTTTAAACTAAAAAAGACACTAAAAGAAAAATAAATGGAAGCAACAGAAAAAGATATTTTAAGAGGCGGTCAATTTCTAGTAAGAGATACAGATTGCGAAGATATTTTTACCCCAGAAGATTTCAATGAAGATCAGCTGATGATGAAAGAAGCTGTTACCGAATTTGTTGATAGAGAAATTTGGGCAAAAAAAGCACAATTTGAGCAAAAGGATTATGCCTTGACCGAATCTTGTATGCGTCAAGCGGGAGAACTTGGTTTCTTAAGTGTGGCTGTTCCAGAAGAATACGGCGGAATGGGTATGGGCTTTGTGGATACCTGTTTGGTATGTGACTATATTTCTGGAGCTACTGGATCGTTCAGTACGGCATTTGGTGCGCATACAGGTATTGGTACTATGCCAATTACACTTTACGGTAATGAAGAACAAAAACAAAAATATGTACCAAAATTAGCTTCTGGCGAATGGTTTGGCTCCTATTGTTTAACAGAACCAACAGCTGGTAGTGATGCGAATTCAGGAAGAACAAAAGCTGTACTTTCAGACGATGGCAAAACCTATAAAATCACAGGGCAGAAAATGTGGATTTCCAATGCTGGTTTCTGTAGTGTTATGATTGTTTTTGCTAGAATTGAAGATGACAAAAATATTACAGGATTTATTGTTGAATACGATCCTGAAAACCCAAATGGCATCACCATGGGTGAAGAAGAGCATAAACTAGGTATTCGTGCCTCTTCTACGCGTCAAGTGTTTTTTAACGAAACAGTTGTTCCTGTTGAAAACATGTTATCCACTAGAGGTAATGGTTTTAAAATTGCAATGAATGCCTTGAATGTAGGTAGAATAAAACTGGCAGCTGCATGTTTGGATGCGCAAAGACGCACTATTACAGAATCGGTAAAATATGCCAACGAGCGTATTCAGTTTAAAACGCCTATTTCTAGTTTTGGTGCTATTCGTCAAAAAATTGCTGAAATGGCAACCAATTGTTGGGTAAGTGAAGCAGCCACTTACCGTGCTGCCAAAAATATTGAAGACCGTATTGAACTTAGAAAAAACAATGGTAAAGACACGCACCAAGAGGCTGAATTAAAAGGTGTTGAAGAGTATGCGATTGAATGTTCTATTTTAAAAGTTGCAGTTTCAGAGTTTGTGCAAAATTGTACAGATGAAGGTATCCAGATTTTTGGAGGTATGGGCTTTTCAGAAGAAACACCAATTGAATCTGCTTGGAGAGATGCCCGTATTGCTAGAATATATGAAGGCACCAATGAAATCAATAGAATGTTGAGTATTGGAATGCTTATTAAAAAAGCTATGAAAGGTCATGTAAATGTTTTAGAACCTGCAATGGCTGTTAAAGAAGAATTAATGGGAATTCCTTCTTTTGATGTTCCTGATTATTCAGAGTTGTTTTCAGAAGAAAAAAATATCATCAAAAATCTTAAGAAATTATTCTTGATGGTAGCTGGAGCTGCACTTCAAAAGTATGGAGAAAAAATTGAGCAACAACAACAATTAATGTTAGCGGCCTCTGATATATTAATTCAGGTGTATTTAGCTGAATCTGCTATTCTTCGTGCTGAAAAAATGGCTAAGAAAGAAGGAGAAGATAATGTGAAAGAGCAAATCGCTATGGCAAAATTAAATTTATTCCATGCTATTGATGTTATAGAAACTGCTGGAAAACATTCTATCATTTCTTTCTCAACTGGTGATGAACAACGTATGATGCTTGTAGGTTTAAAACGTTATATAAAATACGTTAACATGCCAAATATTATTGAACTAAGACATATAGTTGCTGAAAAAGTAATTAATGAAAATAAATATTGTTTTTGAGTTTAAAACTCTAACAATTTCGTGTGACTAATTCAAATGTAAAAGGCGTCTCAAATTAAATTTTGAGGCGTTTTTTTATTAATTTAGTTGAAAATTCATGTTATGAAAAAACTTCTATGTTTAACCCTCCTATTAAGTTTCAATTTCACCCATAGTCAAAATCCAAACGATATTTACAATATTATTGATGCTGTTTCAGCAGAACGCATTCAGAATGATATACAAACCTTAGTAGATTTTGGCACTAGAAATACCTTTAGTGACACTATTTCAGAAACGCGAGGCATTGGAGCAGCAAGACGTTGGATTAAGAAAGAGTTTAAATCAATTTCAAATACATGTGATAATTGTCTTGAAGTTTTTTACCAAAAAGATTTTGTAACCAAAGAAGGTAATAACCGTGTGCCTCATGATGCGTGGGTAGTTAATGTTGTTGCTATTCAAAAAGGCACAAAATATCCAAATCGTTATGTTATAATGAGTGGTGATATTGATTCTAGAGCTAGCAATACCATGAATTTTACAATCGATGCACCTGGTGCAAACGACAATGCGTCTGGTATGGCAGGAACTATTGAAGCGGCAAGAGTGCTCTCAAAATATAAATTTGAAAGCAGTATTGTTTATGTTGGTTTATCAGGAGAAGAACAAGGTCTATTTGGTGGCTCTGGATTAGCAAAATATGCAAAGGATAACAATTGGGACATTATAGGTGTTCTCAATAATGATATGATTGGAAACATTAAAGGTGTGGATGGTGTGATTGATAATAGAACATTTAGAATTTTCTCAGAACCAGTACCGCCAACAGAAACTGAGAGACAGCGAAAGTTACGTCGTTTTTATGGAGGCGAAGTTGATGGTATTTCAAGACAGTTAGCACGTTACATTCTTAAAAATACTAAAACATATATGCCCGAAATGAACCCTATGATGGTGTATCGTTTAGATAGATTTGGTCGTGGTGGTCACCATCGTCCGTTTAATGATCTTGGTTTTCCAGGTATTCGTATTATGGAAGCTCATGAAAATTATACGCAACAACATCAGGATATTAGAGAAGAAAACGGCATAAAATATGGAGACGTCATTGAACATGTTAATTTTGGATATGCCAAAAAGTTAACAGCAGTAAATGCTATTAATTTAGCAAGTTTAGCTTGGGCACCTCCTGCACCTAAAGAAGTTGCTATCGGTGGCGTTGTAGAGCCTTCAGCAAAGTTTAAATGGGATAAGGTTGACGGCGCTAAAGGTTATAAAATATACTGGCGAGATACCACCTCCCCGACTTGGGATAACAGTCGATATGTTGGTGATGTTTCAGAATTCACCTTAGATGGTATTGTTATTGATAATTATTTCTTTGGAATCGCTGCTGTTGGTGAAAACGGATTTGAAAGTACTGTGGTATTTCCTAATAAAGTCATGCGTTAAATTTTTAAAATGATTCACTTCAAACATCTACTTTCAGGAATATTAGTTTGTGCTTCTTTGTTGACTTATTCACAAGGGCTTTTACAAGAAAAGACAAATTTCACGAGGCAAGATACGCTAAGAGGAAGCATTACACCCCAACGCGAATGGTGGGATTTAACTTATTATCATTTGGATATTAAGGTAGACCCTGATAAAAAATTTATCTCTGGCAAAAACACAATTCAGTATAAGGTTTTAAAGGAAAATTCAATGATGCAAATTGATTTGCAATCCCCCATGACATTGCTAAAGGCTACCCAAAATGGGAATGAGTTGAATATAAGTCACGATGGAAATGCACATTTCATTTCTTTAAGAGAGGTTCAAAATATTGGCGATGTGAATAGTATTGAAGTGTATTATGAAGGACAACCAAGAGAAGCTATAAGAGCACCATGGGATGGTGGTATTTCTTGGAAAAAAGATAAAAATGGTAATCATTTTATAGCGTCATCTTGTCAAGGCTTGGGCGCAAGTGTTTGGTGGCCTTGTAAAGACCATATGTATGACGAAGTGGACAGCATGCAGATAAGCGTAAATGTACCTTCAAAACTAACTAACGTTTCTAATGGCCGGTTACGACTTGTGGAACGTATCGGCGATACTAAAACATTTCATTGGATAGTAAAAAATCCTATCAATAATTATGGTGTAAATATCAATATTGGTGATTATGTGAATTTTTCCCAAGTGTATGACGGTATGGCGGGCAATCTTGATATGGATTATTATGTGTTAAGTTACAACTTAGAAAAAGCCAAAGAACAGTTTAACCAAGCGCCTAAAATGATGAAAGCTTTTGAGCATTGGTTTGGGCAATACCCATTTTATGCTGATAGTTTTAAACTGGTTGAAGTTCCGTATTTAGGCATGGAGCATCAAAGTTCAGTGACGTACGGTAATAAGTTCAAAAACGGATATTTAGGTAAAGATCTATCAGGAACTGGGTGGGGGCTAAAGTTTGATTTTATTATTATTCATGAAGCGGGACACGAATGGTTTGCTAATAGTATTACGACTAAAGATGTTGCCGACTTATGGATTCATGAAGGGTTTACATCGTATTCTGAAAATTTGTATTTAGATTATTATTTTGGAAGAGAAGCTTCGGCAGAATACGTTATTGGAACGCGCAAAAACATAAAAAACGATAGACCTTTAATTGGTTATTATAACGTAAACAAAGAAGGCTCAAGCGACATGTATTATAAAGGTGCCAATATACTACACACTTTGCGCCAGTTGGTTGAAGACGATGAAAAATGGCGACAAATGTTACGAGGTTTAAATAGAGCGTTTTATCATCAAACTGTAACAACCCAACAAGTTGAAAATTACATAAGTGAAGCTTTTGGAAAGGACTTAACCGAGTTTTTTAATCAATATTTAAGAACCACCAAAACACCAACATTAGAATATGAAATTGAAAAAAAGACACTAAAATATAGATATACCAATATAGTTGATGGTTTTGATATGCCAATTCAAATCAAAATAAATGAAAAAGAGCATTGGTTGTTTCCTAATTCAGAGTGGAAAACTTTAAAAGAAAAGTCAAAAATTGAATTTTTCGAAGTAGATAAAGACTTTTATATCTATTCTAAGCAAATTTAAATTTGGAAGAATTACCAGAAATACATTTTGAGCGTGATACCGATTGGTATGATTGGTTATTACAAAATCATAGTACAACGAAAGGTATTTATCTAGTTTTCTACAAATTAGAACTAAATATTCCCACAATGCGCTGGGAAGAGGCGGTAAAAGTTGCCCTCTGTTTCGGTTGGATTGATGCTACAGTAAAAAGTTTAGGTAATGGTAAAAGGCGACAATACTTCTGCCCTCGTAATCCCAAAAGCACTTGGAGTGCTTTAAATAAAAAACATATAAAAGCATTAGAAGCATCTGGATTAATTCATGAGGCAGGCTATAAAATGATCGAATTAGCAAAACAAACAGGAACATGGACTGCAATGGATGATGTTGAAAATGGCGTAATTCCAAACGATTTACAAAAAGCCTTTGATAAAAACCAACGTGCTTTTGAAAACTATCAAAATTTTGCACGAGGTTATCGAAAAAGCTACTTGTCTTGGCTAAATAGTGCAAAACGCGAGGAAACCAAACAAAAGAGAATTGCAGAAATCGTTACCCTTTGTGAAAGAAATATTAAATCAAGAGATAATTGGTAAATGATTAAAAGTGACGTTTTTGAAATAGGCTTATTAGATCAATACCATATCTATATTCCTGAACATATTATGCAACCTTTTGTAGATAAGAACGTAAAGCGCTTATTTATAAAAGTCTCGCATAATAATAAGTCAATCAATTTTTATGCAGCATTCGTAAGAGATAAAAATACTGACGATTATCGTATTATGTTTGGTAAACGGTTACAGAAGGAACTGGGTGTTTTACAAAACGATTATTTCCAGATTCAACTGTTTGAAAACACATCAAAATATGGGGTTCAAGTTCCTGAAGAGTTAGACGAAGTATTCAAGTTAGACCCTGAAGCTTTTAAAGTTTTTGAAACCTTATCCGCTGGCAAAAAGCGTAGTATAATTTATGCTGTTGCCAGATATAAAACGAGCCAAACTAGAATTGATAAAGCTTTGATTATGTGTGAAAACCTTAAAAAAGGGCATTTAAATCCCTATACTATTTTGAAACACCAATAGATTAAAACATAAGCTTTTTAATATTATCCATATAACCTCTACTAACTCTAACCACATCGCCATTTAACATGGTTACATCGTAGCTTTTAGTATATTTATTTAGCTCTTTAACTTTGTTTAAGTTTATTATTGATGAGCGATGAACCCTAATAAAGACTTCATTATTCAACTTTTCCTCTAATGTTGAAATACCATAATTACTCAAAAATGTTTGATCGTTCACTACGATTTTCGAGTAGTCCCCATAAGCTTCAATTCTTATTACATCTTCTAAACTTAAGGTTACCAACTTGTTTTGGCTTTGTACTAAAATGCGCTTTGGATATTGTGATGTCTCCATCAATAGACTCTCCGTTAAAGGACGCGCGTTGTTATATAAATTATCACGCAGTTTTTCAATTGAAGTATTAAATCGCTCTTTAGTATAGGGTTTTAATAAATAATCAATGGCATGAACTTCAAAAGCCTTTAAAGCATACTGATCGTAAGCTGTAGAGAAAATAATTTGAGGCAATTCTTCTAAATGTGTTAAAACATCAAACCCTGTCATTCCAGGCATTTGTATATCTAAAAACACCAAATCTGGTTTAAATTCATTAATCAGTTTTACGGCATCTACACCATTATTTGCTTCACCTAAAAGTATTAGATCTTCATAATCTTCAAGATATTCCTTGATCAATTGACGTCCAGCAGATTCGTCATCTACGATAATAACTTTCCTCATATTGAAAAATTAATTTTTAAACCTTGAGGTAAATTATCAGATAAACTCAAAGAAGTTTTATACATTTTTTCCAATCTCAACTTGGTGTTAGTTAGCCCAATACCCTTTTCAAATGCATTATTTTTATCCTTTAACCCAATACCTGTATCTGCAATTTCAAATGCTAACTGTCCATTTTTCTTTTGAATTGTGATTGCTATTTTTCCTCCTTCAACTAAAGAAGATAGCCCATGTTTTATTGAATTTTCCACTAATGGTTGCAGCAACATTGGCGGTATCATCTCATTCATAATAGATTCATCAACATTCACTTCAATATCCAAACGTTCTTGAAACCGTTCTTTTTCTAATGCCAAATATTTATTCACAAAGTTAATTTCTTCTTTAATAGTTACTTTTTCAACCTGTGAAGCTTTCAATTGATACCTAAATAAATCGGATAATTCTGCTATTAAGTTTCGTGTATGTTCATTTTCAGCAGGTACAGAGGCACTAATGGTATTAAATATATTATATAAAAAATGTGGGTTTAACTGTGCTTTTAATGCTGATAGTTCACTTTTTAAAGCAGCAGTTCTAAGCTCTCCTTCTAAACGTATTTTTCTTTGATTTTCAAGATAATAGTTATAAGAATGAAAGATGCCGAATTGTAATGTATAAAACAAAGCAGGAATATAGATATCCCATACTCTGGCCACTCCTCCTAAATGCCCCCATTCAAAAAAATCACATATTACATAATATAATTGTTGCCAAATAATTACAAATGCGGGAAGTAAAATAATATGTAGTAGCACCTTTTTTGATGTTTTCCAGTACTTTAATTTTCTAAACAAAAACCACCATATGGGATAGGTTATAATTGCTTTAAGAATATAGTCTACTCCCACGGTATTCATAAACTCCATAAAGTCAAAAATGGCAGATTCTCCATTATTCCACCTACTACTATTTACTGTTATTGCAACATGATACGCAAATGCCCAAAACAAATAAAAGCAAATAAAAAAAATAATTTCTCTAATGTTAATACCAATTAAGCGCTTATCAAAGAATGACTTACTTGATTCCATATTATAAATTTTCTACAAATTTAAAGTTAGTATATTTTTTTGGCTTTCACTTTCCGACGAGTTGACCTATATAAAGTTAAATAGTCCAAGTCCATTCGTCGCTTCAAAAGCCCACTCATCATTTCTTACGTGTAAGATAAGCTCATTGTTAAGACTTTTGAAGTATCAAAATTTATTCACATGAAAACTATTATTCAAATTATCGCAACGCTTATATGCACATTATCCATGGCTCAATCCACTATAACAGGAATAGTTGTAGATGACAATCTACAAGCAATTCCTGGGGTAATTGTGTCTCTTTATAATTCAGATAAATCTGTATTTGTAAAAGCTGCAATAACTGAGGATGACGGCAAATTTTCGATTAAAAACATAAAGGATGGAGATTATATTCTGAATATAAAAAGCCTAGGTTTTAAAATTTATGACACATCCATTTTCAAAATCTCAAATTCCGATAAAGATTTTGGAGGGATACAATTAACACCTGCTTCTGAAGACTTAGATGAAGTTGTTGTTACTGCTGAAAAGCCGATGGTACAAGTTTTGGCTGATAAAACAGTTTTTAATGTTCAAAATTCAATAAATGCTGCTGGAGATTCTGGTTTTGAATTATTAAGAAAAGCACCAGGAGTGATTATTGATAACAATGATAATTTAATTGTAGAAGGAAAAACTGGTGTACTGGTTTACATTGATGATAAGCCTTCTATTTTAAGAGGTGAAGATTTAACCAATTACTTAAAAAGTATCCAATCTAGCGATATAGAAGCTATTGAAATTATCACACAACCTTCCTCAAAATACGATGCTGAAGGAAATGCAGGGATAATAAATATAAAGTTTAAACGAGACAAAAGTCTTGGAACAAATGGAACTATTGCCTCTGGCTTAACCTATGGAGAGTTTGCACGCGTAAACAATTCTGCTTCATTTAATAGCAGAAGTAAAAAAACAAATTTTTATGGCACTTTTAGTAATAGGTTTGGAGAAAGTCTTGGTTTTATTAACCTTTTTAGACAACAAAACAATACTATTTTTGACGCCCGTACAGAAACTGTATTCGACAATCTAAACAATAATGCTAGATTTGGTTTTGATTGGTATAGCTCTAAAAAATCAACCTTTGGCGCTATTGTTTCTGGTAATTTTTCAGATAACAATTCATTTGCAGATTCAAGAACTCCAATTACTCCTGTAGGAAGTTCAAATCCAGATCAAGTGCTTGTGGCCTCCAGCAATACCGAAAACAACGTCTCCAACCTTTATGCCAATGTTAACTACAAATTTTCGGGTGATAATGATATTTCTTTAAATATAGATATTGATTTTGGAAGATATTTTAGAGACAGGGAAAACCTGCAACCAAATCAATATTTTAATGGTAATGAAACTCAAATTATAGATGAAATCATAAATTTTATGGTGACACCTATTGACATTGACCTATTTACATCTAAAGTAGACTATGAACAACAATTTCTCAAAGGCAAATTAGGTTTTGGAGGAAAGTTCTCTAAAGTCATAACCGAAAATCAATTTGATTTTTACGATCGCATAAACGAACAAGATGTTTTAAATACTGAACGTACCAACGATTTTCAATATGATGAAAATATCAACGCTTTATACATCAATTACAGCTATAAACTTAAAAAGTGGAACATGCAATTTGGACTTCGAATGGAAAATACTGAATCTGATGGTATTCTCACAAGTCTTCAAGAAGAACAGAATAATCGTGTGAAACGCAGTTATACTGATTGGTTTCCTAGTGGAGGGATAACATATCAATTAAACCAAAAAAATTCATTTGCATTAAACTATAGTAGACGTATTCAAAGACCAAACTATGCAAGCTTAAACCCGTTTGAATATAAGATTGACGAGTTATCATTTAGTAAGGGAAATCCCTTCTTACAACCGCAATACACAGACAACCTTAAACTATCACATACATTTAATTACCGTTTAACCACATCAATCAGTTATAGCTTTGTTACAGATTATTTTGCAAAAATTACCGAGGCTGTTGGTCAGAGTCAAAACTTTTTAACCACAAGAAATGTTGCAAATCAAAAGGTGATAAATTTAGGAATTAGTTATCCAACAAGCTTCAATAA
This sequence comes from Flavobacteriaceae bacterium, assembly GCA_043557195.1. Taxonomy (GTDB): domain Bacteria; phylum Bacteroidota; class Bacteroidia; order Flavobacteriales; family Flavobacteriaceae; genus Jejuia. The sequence goes on from CP121314.1 coordinate 457,023, forward strand.
ATGGTGGAGCATCTATTTTAGTTTAAATGCTTACAGAAGTATTTTTGAAGCTACAAATCCAGATTTTCTTCCTATTTCGCAAAATACGTTAAGTCTTTATGCCCAAAATACTTTTAAACTTCCAAAAGGATTTAGAGCCGAAGTATCTGGTTGGTACAGTTCGCCTTCTATTTGGGGTGGCACTTACCAAACCAAAAGTTTAGGATCACTAAATATTGCTTTCCAAAAGAAATTTATGGATGAAAAGATTACCGCAAGATTAAGCTTTAATGATGTATTATTTACTTCCCCTTGGCGCGGAGACACTGAATTTGGGGCTTTAACCATTAATGGTAATGGTGGCGGAGATAGCAGGCAGATTCGATTTAATTTAAGCTATAACTTTGGAAGTAATGAGGTTAAAAAAGCAAGAAGTAGAAAAACAGGATTAGAAGACGAAAAAAATAGAATTGGCGGTTAAGTCAAACAAAATATCATCCATTATCAATCAAAAAATGAAGAGTTAAAATATCTTCATGAGAGTAAAAAAGGAAGCAACATTGCTTCCTTTTTTACTCTATATACCACTTATAAAACTGCCATAGGGATCTTTAAATTGCATACCTTCAGAAAACCTGTTTTTACTTAATTGCTTATATTCTGCCAAAGCCCAAAGCACAAACTCCTTTATAAAATAACTATCTTCCTTTCTGAGGTTTGGTTGATATTTTCCTAATAAATCATCTAATGGAGAAATGGCATCTAGCATACTTTTATATTCTTTATCCCTTAAATCATCCAACAATTCAAAACCTTCTTTCTGATGGAAAAACCAAGACACAATATCATCATAAGGTGTTTCTTCATCTTGCTTTTTTAGCTTTTCAAGTTTTGGAAAGAATTCTACAAAGAGACTCTTAACGGCTTCACCTATCAAATTATAAGCCACTACTGCAGCACCTTCCTGTTCTCCTTCATATACCAATTCTACTTTTCCCGTAATAGCTGGAATAACACCAATAAAATCACTTAAACGTAATGTTGTTTTTTCGTCTCCCGTGATTAAGGCACGTCTTTCGGCTGTACTTAATAAATTTTCAAACGCCGTAATGCTTAACCTTGCACTTACTCCTGATTTGGAATCAATATATTCACTTTCTCTTGCTTCAAAAACAATTTGCTCTAGCAAGTCTTTTGCCAAATCTGGCACCAATACATTTTCTTTTTGACCTTCAACTAGGTTAGCTTCTTGCTCAGTAATTAAACGCGCTGTTTCAATATCTTCAGGATAATGCGTTAAAATTTGAGAACCAATCCTGTCTTTTAAAGGTGTAACAATGCTTCCTCTATTGGTATAATCTTCAGGGTTTGCAGTAAATAAAAATTGAATATCTAAAGGCAAACGCACTTTGAATCCTCTAATTTGAATATCTCCTTCTTGTAAAATATTAAATAATGCTACTTGAATTCTTGCCTGCAAATCAGGTAACTCATTAATTACAAAAATACAGCGATTTGCTCTCGGAATCATACCATAATGAATCACCCGGTCATCTGCATAACTCAATTTCAAATTAGCCGCTTTAATAGGATCTACGTCACCTATTATATCGGCAACCGTTACATCAGGCGTAGCAAGTTTTTCAGCAAAACGTTGACTTCTATGTAACCAAGTAATTGGTGTATCATCTCCCTTTTCTTTTATCAATTCAATGGCATATCTAGAAATAGGATGTAAAGGGTCATCATTAACATCAGAGCCTTCAACTACAGGAATGTATTCATCCAATAAATTCAACATTAAACGCGCTAGACGTGTTTTGGCTTGTCCGCGTAATCCCAATAAATTAATATTATGTCTTGATAAAATGGCTCGTTCCAGTTCTGGAATCACCGTGTTTTCATAACCATGAACACCTTCAAACGCTGTTTCTTTATTTTTAATCTTTTGAATCAGGTTATCTCTTAATTCGTTTTTAATTGATTTCGATTGATATCCTGCTTCTTTTAATGTTCCTAATGTTTTTATATTTTCTATTTTCATTCTATCCTTTAATTCTCTTTTTTCTATTGGTTTCATAATCTTCAAAAATCATTTCACCTAACCCTTTTAGACCTGTGTAAAATGCTTTTCCTTGGTTTGCATAGGTAAACTCACGTACAAATTGCATTAAATAGCTATCCTTCGCAATCATAAACGTAGTTATCGGTATGTGCAATCGTCTAGCCTGTTGCGCCATCATGTAACATTTATTTATGATGTGTGAATCTAATCCCATGCTATTTTTATAATACTGTCCATCTGGCAAACTCAAACAACTGGGTTTACCATCGGTTATCATAAAAATTTGCTTGTTGGTATTACGTTTTCGCCTCAACAAATCCATCGCCAATTCTAACCCTGCAACCGTGTTTGTATGATAAGGGCCAACTTTTAAATATGGTAAATCTTTAATTTCAATACGCCATGCATCATTTCCAAAGACAATGATATCTAAAGTGTCTTTTGGATATCTAGTTGTAATAAGTTCCGCTAATGCCATCGCTACACGTTTTGCGGGCGTTATACGATCTTCACCATACAAAATCATACTGTGGCTAATGTCAATCATCAACACAGTGCTCATCTGAGATTTATGCAATGTTTCTTCAACCACCAAATCATCTTCAGATAGGGTAAAATCAGAAATACCATGATTGATTTGTGCATTCTTCAAACTTTCAGTCATCGAAACTTTATCCAAAGCATCTCCGAATTGATACCCTCTAAAATCACCTGTATGTTCATCACCAATACCTGGACTTTTGCTTTTGTGATTGCCTTGTCCGCTTCGTTTTATCTTTCCAAAAATCTGATCTAATGCTTGTTGTCGAATCGCACGTTCTGTTTTTGCAGTAATTGCTAATGATGAACCATTTCCATTAGGATCTATTTCTTCTCTTAAATAACCTTTCTTTTTTAGGTCTTCAATAAAATCCTCAATGGTGTATTCTGGTGTGGTAAGCTTATACTCTTTATCCAACTCTCGCAACCAGCTAATTGCTTCATCAAAATCTCCAGATGTATGCGTAATTAATTCCTTGAAAATTTCAAAAAGTGTATCGAAAGGTGATTTATAGGGTGCTTCGTAAGTTTTAAAAACAAACCCTTTTCTAAAAATTTTATTCTCTTTCATTGCAGTATAAAAATACTACATTTCAAAATAAAACTATTAAGACAACAATCAGATTTATCTATTCTTTAACATGAAAATGCAATATAAACTATTCTACACGACCTAGACCGCTAGAATCTTCAATTTTTATATGCTTTCCTACTGTAGAAATTAACCCTTCTTTTTTAAATTGAGATAACACTCTAATGGCAGATTCTGTTGCTGTGCCTACAATATTAGCATAATCTTCACGAGACAACACCAAACTTATAGTACCATCAGGATTTGTGCCGAAATTTTTCTCAACGTATAATAAAGTTTCAGCTAAACGTTGTTTAACCGATTTTTGTGCCATGTCTACAATTACATCGTCCGCTTCTTTTAAATCATGCGCCATATCCCTTAGCATATCTAAAGTAAACTTCGGATTCCTCTGCAAGTCTGAAATAATTTCACTCTTAGGAATAAAACAAACTTCCATATCGTTAAGCGCTGTAGCCTGCAGGTTTGAGCTCTCATTTGACACTAATGAACGTTGCCCAATTAACTGACCTTTCACAACCATTTTTACAATTTGGTCTTTACCATTTTCACTTAACTTAGTCAGCTTACAAATGCCATCTTTCACGCAGTAAACACCATTTATAGTCTCCCCTTCTTCGAAAATCACTTCCCCTTTTCTAATGGTTTTAGATGTTTTACATCCAGAAATTCGAATTAATTCATCCTTAGTTAGTGATTTAAGCGCGTTAAACTGTTTGATAATGCACTGTTCACATTTGCTCATACCTATTTTCTTTAATACGGTAAAAATAGCTAAACAATTTGGTAAAACCAATAATTCGTCATTGATTACACAAATAAACAATTTCATCAAAGCATGACAAATGTCATGTTTTAAAAACTCTATATTTCACAATTTTGCTTCAGGTATAAATGAGCAAATATTATGGAGGCAAAAACATGTTTCCACTGTGGACTAGACGCCACATCTTCTGAAATCAAATATGATGAAAAATCGTTTTGTTGTAACGGTTGTAAAACTGTGTACGAGATATTTTCTGCAAACGATTTAACCTGTTACTACGATTTACAAAACGCTCCAGGGGCTACTCCAAAAGAGATTGAAGGCAAGTATAACTTTTTAGATAACGAAAAAATTGTTGAAAGCTTACTGGAATTTAACGACGAGAAAACACAAATAGTTACACTTTATATTCCTCATATTCACTGTAGTTCTTGTATTTGGATTTTAGAGAATTTAAACAAATTGAATCCTTCAATAAGTTCATCCATAGTGAATTTTGGTAAGAAAACTGTACGTGTAAATTATCATACTGAAAATTTTTCTATTAAAGCATTAGTGCAATTATTAAGCAGTATTGGTTATGAACCCTTTATTAGTTTAGATGATTACAGCGTTGGCAAAAAGAATGTAGATCGCTCCTTAATTTACAAACTAGGTATTGCGGGTTTTGCCTTTGGCAATATTATGTTTTTATCATTTCCTGAATATTTTCAAGTAAATGGGTTTTGGATAGAACAATATGCTCCTGTATTTAGGTGGTTGATGTTTACCTTCTCGCTTCCAGTTGTGTTTTACTGTGCTCAAGATTATTTTATCTCTGCCTATAAAGGTTTAAAATCTAAGCTTTTAAATATTGACGTTCCTATAGCACTTGGCGTTACGGTATTATTTTTAAGAAGTACTGCCGAAATAGTTTTTGATATTGGTACAGGCTTTTTTGACAGTTTATCTGGTTTAGTATTCTTTTTATTGCTTGGGAAGTTTTTTCAGCAGAAAACCTATAATTTTTTATCGTTTGAGCGGGATTATAAATCGTATTTCCCTATTGGAATTACTAAAATAACTTCCGAAGGTCATGAAGAGCCTGTTCAAGTATATGATATTGAAAAAGGTGATAGATTATTGATACGAAATGAAGAATTAATTCCTGTGGATTGTATTTTGATTAAAGGCGCCGCAAGAATTGACTATAGCTTTGTTACGGGAGAATCTGATGCGGTTTCAAAACAATCTGGTGACAAATTATTTGCTGGTGGAAAACAACTAAATGGCAGTATTGAAGTTGATGTTTTAAAAACTGTAGAACAAAGTTACTTAACACAACTGTGGAGTAATGATGTATTTAATAAAAATAAAGAAGACAGTTTTACCAATCTTACCAATGCGATAAGTAAAAAGTTTACCATAACACTGTTGGCTATCGCTATTATAGCAACTACATATTGGATGTTTATTGATGCGTCAAAAGCGTTGAATGTATTTACAGCAGTTTTAATTATTGCTTGCCCATGCGCTATTGCTTTGGCTGCTCCTTTTACGTTTGGAAATCTATTGCGCATTTTTGGAAAGCTAAAATTTTATGCAAAAAATGCGACGGTAATTGAACAGTTAGCAGCAATTGATACTATAATATTTGACAAAACGGGAACAATAACAGCCAATAAAGAAACGTCTATTGCTTATGAAGGTTCTGAACTTTCAGAAGCTGAAGAAGTGTTATTAAAAAGTTCGTTACGAAATTCAAATCATCCCTTAAGCCGTTCACTTTACAATCTCTTGGAGGATAATGATATTTTAACTTTAGATGATTACAAAGAGCATATTGGAAAAGGTATTGCTGCGAAACACGATACTAATTCTATAAAAATTGGCTCTGCGCCTTTTGTGGGATATACTTCTGAAACTGCAACCTTAAACACCGCAGTTCATGTAAGCACTAATAATAAATACAAAGGAAAATTTACGTTTTACAACAAGTATCGAAAAGGGATCTCGAAATTGTTCAAGCGCCTTAAAAAAGAATATGATTTGGTGATATTGTCTGGTGACAATGCTGGAGAGAAGGAAAACCTAACCAAACTATTGCCTGCAAAGACAAAATTATTTTTCAATCAGAAACCTGAAGATAAACTGGAGTATATAAAACACCACCAAAATTCTGGAGCTAAGGTGTTAATGATTGGTGACGGATTGAACGATGCTGGTGCTTTGGCACAAAGCGATGTTGGTATTGCAATTTCTGAAGATGTGAATGTGTTTTCGCCTGCATGTGATGCAATTTTGGATGCTAGCAAATTTAACAGACTATACAGTTTTATAAAGGCTTCTAAATCGGCTATGACTATCATAAAATGGAGTTTTTTATTGTCTTTTATTTACAACAGTATTGGGCTTTATTTTGCGATTACGGGTCAGTTAGCACCAGTGATAGCTGCTATTTTGATGCCATTAAGTTCTATAAGCATTGTGGTATTTACTACGGTTAGCACGAATCTAGTAGGACGAAAATTGAAATAAGTGTTAGAACCAAATTTGGCGGATAGGTGCGTTAGGGATTGTAGTGGAAAGCCCACAGCCCGACGCAGGAGGTGCGAGGACTTGGAGCGGAAAGCCCGACCCTATAGGGTAACGCCCAAAAAAATAATATGAAACATGACAATTGTCATCTTTTGAACAGAACCTTAAAAGTATTTTTGAACCATAACTTCAATTAGGTATGAGTGTTATATATATTTTACTTGCTGTAAGCATATTAGTTGCTGTAGTGTTTTTTGTGGTGTTTGTTATTGCCGTGAAAAAAGGACAGTTTGATGATAGCTATACGCCATCGGTACGCATGTTATTCGAAGACGAACTTGTTAAAAATAAAACCAATAAAACGATACTAACCAAGAAAGATTAATTACTAGAATTATGGAAATGCAACAATTTCATTACGATAATAAAATCGTTACTAAGTTCCTTTACGCCACCATTATTTTTGGCGTTGTTGGGATGGCGGTAGGCTTATTGCTTGCCTTTATGTTTTTATTCCCGAATTTAACCGATGGCATATCGTGGTTGAGTTTTGGTCGTTTAAGACCTTTACACACCAATGCCGTGATTTTTGCCTTTGTAGGTAATGCTATGTTTGCGGGAGTTTATTACTCGTTACAGCGTTTGTTAAAAACACGTATGGCGAGCGATTTATTAAGCAACATCAACTTTTGGGGATGGCAACTTATTATTGTAGCCGCAGCAATCACTCTTCCCTTAGGTATCACCACATCTAAAGAATATGCCGAACTAGAATGGCCAATTGATATTGCCATTGCCTTGGTTTGGGTTGTTTTTGGTGTGAATATGATTTGGACGATCTTAAAACGTCGCCAGCGTCATTTATACGTAGCGGTTTGGTTTTACATAGCTACGTTTGTTACCGTTGCAGTATTACATATTTTTAATAGTTTAGAATTACCAGTAAGTGGCTTAAAAAGTTACTCGGTTTACGCAGGTGTACAAGATGCACTGGTGCAATGGTGGTACGGACATAATGCGGTTGCATTTTTCTTAACCACACCGTTTTTAGGACTAATGTATTATTTTGTACCTAAAGCTGCAAATAGACCTGTTTATTCTTATAGACTCTCTATTGTACATTTCTGGTCGTTAATTTTCATATACATTTGGGCTGGACCTCACCATTTATTATATACTGCTTTACCAGAATGGGCACAAAATTTAGGTGTTACCTTTTCTGTAATGCTATTGATGCCGTCTTGGGGTGGTATGATAAACGGTTTATTAACCTTGCGTGGTGCTTGGGATAAGGTAAGAACAGACCCTGTTTTAAAATTCTTGGTAGTAGCTATTACTGGTTACGGTATGGCAACTTTTGAAGGGCCTACCCTATCGCTTAAAAATGTAAATGCTATTGCTCACTTTACCGATTGGATTATTGCGCACGTACACGTTGGTGCATTAGCTTGGAACGGTTTTATGGCATTTGGTATTATTTATTATTTAATTCCAAGATTATTTAAAACAAAACTATACTCTCTAGGATTGGCTAACTTACATTTCTGGTTAGGTACTCTGGGTATTATTATTTATGCGCTACCAATGTATGTTGCTGGGTTTACTCAAGCTAGTATGTGGAAGCAATTTAATCCTGATGGCACTTTAGTTTATGGAAACTTTTTAGAGACTGTAACTGAAATTATACCTATGTACTGGATGCGTGCCATTGGTGGTACACTTTACATCGTGGGAATGTTAATCCTAGTATTTAATGTAATTGCAACTGTAAGAAGCGGAAGCAAAGTGCAAGATGAGTTAGCAGAAGCACCAGCACTAGAGCGTGTTACTAAAAGGCGTACAGCAAATGAAGGTTGGCATACTTGGTTAGAAAGACGCCCAATTCAATTAACATTATTAGCTACAGTAGCTATTTTAATTGGTGGTATCATCCAGATTGTACCAACTATTATGGTAAAATCTAATATCCCAACTATAGCTAGTGTGAAACCTTATACACCTCTTGAGTTAGAAGGTAGAGACATCTATATACGTGAAGGCTGTGTGGGTTGTCACTCGCAAATGATTCGCCCCTTTAGAAGTGAAGTAGAGCGCTACGGGGAATATTCAAAAGCCGGTGAGTTCGTATATGATCATCCATTCTTATGGGGAAGTAAACGTACAGGACCAGATTTACATCGAATAGGCGGGAAATATTCTGATAACTGGCACTTTAATCATATGTATGATCCACAAAGTACATCATCTGGTTCTATAATGCCGCGTTACCAATGGTTGATTAAAAACGAATTGGATAAATCTCAAACTGAGGCTAAAATGGAAGCAATGGTATCATTGGGTGTACCTTATTCTGAAGAAGAGATTGCTAGCGCACAAGCAAGCATGACTGAACAAGGCACGCAAATAGAAGAAAATCTATATAGTGATCCTGATTTTGCAAAAACCTACGAAGCAGATAAAAAATATGCTTCGGAAAGTGGTGAAGATTTTGTAGAAATGAAGAATAGAGAAATTGTAGCTTTAATTGCCTACCTGCAACGTTTAGGTACAGATATTAAAGTAGAAACTGCTCAAAACTAACCCAGTAAATAACGTATTATGTTAAAATTTGTAAAAAACCATATGGAGAGTATCGCAGGGATAGAAATATACCCTATCATTTCGCTACTCATCTTTTTTATCTTTTTTGTAGCGCTTTTTTGGTGGGTTGTTACCGCAAAGAAAGACTATATAAAAACAGTTAGTAATATACCATTAGACAACCAAAATAACGACACATTATGAGAAATTTAGTTCCATCGTGGATTCGCGTTCCTGTAGTATTCTTAATAATTTTTGGAGCAGTAGAATTCTTTATAGATTCTGGTGAGAAACCTGCATTTATTGAATATCCAGCAGTACTACTATTTCTCTTATTAGTATTGTTAATTTTAATTGCTATCGAAGCTATTGTTGGCGCATTAGAAAATGTTATGCTTCACAAGCTAGATGAAGAAGCAAAAGCACGCTTTTTAGCCGAAAAAGAAAAGTCAGTTAAGTTTACTTGGTTAAAAGAAACATATATAAAACTTCTTGGACAAAAACCAATTGAAGAAGAGGGAGAAATTATATTAGACCATAATTATGATGGTATTAAAGAGTTGGATAACAACTTACCACCATGGTGGTTATACGGGTTTTATGCTTCAATTATTTTTGCGGCAATATATTTAGTGAGATATCACATTTTTGATGGTGCTACTCAAATTGATGAGTTAGAAACTGAATTAGCAGAAGCAAGAGTTGAAATTGAAGCATACAAAAAAACAGCTAAAGATTTAGTGGATTTTAACACCGTTGAATTACTAACTAGTGCTGACGATTTAAATACAGGTAAATCTATTTTTGAAACCAACTGTGTAGCATGCCACATGGCTGATGGCGGTGGTGGTATTGGGCCAAATCTAACAGATAAAAACTGGATTTTAGGTGGTGGTATTAAAAACGTATTTAAAACCATATCTGAAGGTGGGCGTTCTGGAAAAGGTATGATTCCTTGGAAAGCGCAATTAAAACCATCACAAATAGCCAAAGTAGCAAGCTATGTTTTAACGTTTGAAGGTACAACACCTGCTAACCCAAAAGCACCTGAAGGAGATATTTGGGTTGATGAAAGTATTACCGAAGAGGTGCCAGTTGAAACTAGTACAGAAACTGAAAGTGCTGAAACCGAGGTTACCGAAGATGTGACCACTGAATAAAACAATTACAAACTAAACACTAAACTAAACTGCAAGACCTATAAGATTATTTAAAATCTTGTAGGTCTTTTAAAAAGAAAGTTTAATAAGTATTTAGAGTATCAAATAGCTGCAAAAAAGCACAAATGGAAACTCCAGAAAACGAAATATTCAGAGATTCAATTGCTACGATTACCGAAGAAGGTAAACGTGCATGGGTGTATCCAAAAAAACCTAGCGGTAAGTTTTACGAGTACAGAAAATATGTGAGTTATCTTTTGCTTGCATTTTTATTATTATCGCCTTTTATTAAAATTAATGGTAACCAATTTTTGATGTTCAATATTTTAGAACGTCGCTTTAATATTTTTGGTTTTCCATTTTGGCCTCAGGATTTTCATTTATTTGTAATTTCCATGTTGATTGGGGTAGTTTTTATCACACTATTTACCGTAGTTTTTGGTAGAATTTTTTGCGGGTGGATTTGTCCGCAAACCATTTTTATGGAAATGGTGTTCCGCCGCATAGAATATTGGATTGAAGGCGACAGAAACAAGCAGCGTAAACTGGCACGCCAAAAATGGGATGCCGAAAAAATAAGAAAGAGAGGGCTTAAACTCTTTATTTTCCTAGTTATTTCGTTTTTAATTGCGAATGTATTTTTGGCGTATTTAATTGGTAGTGATAAACTCATCCGATATATCATAGATGGTCCTTTTAAACATGTAGGCACACTTATTCCGTTAATAATATTTACTGGTGTTTTTTATTTTGTGTTCGCATGGTTTAGAGAACAAGTGTGCATCATTGCTTGTCCCTACGGAAGATTACAGGGCGTTTTATTAGATACCAAATCAATAGTTGTAGCCTACGACCATAAACGTGGTGAGGGGGAAGCTGGAAGAAAAAAGTTTAGAAAAAATGAAGACAGAGCAGCTCTAGGTCATGGCGATTGTATTGATTGTTTACAATGTGTACATGTTTGCCCAACAGGAATTGATATTAGAAACGGTACTCAATTAGAATGTGTAAACTGTACGGCGTGTATTGATGAATGCGACCATATTATGGAAAGTATTAATCTGCCAAAAGGATTAATACGCTATGCCAGTGAAGAAAACATTGAGAAGAAAGCAAAGTTTAAACTAACTCCAAGAATAAAGGGTTATATAGCTGTACTTTCAATTATGATTGGTTTACTAATTGGGATGTTGTTTTTAAGAAATGATATTGAGGCCAATGTTTTAAGACTACCTGGACAACTTTATGAACATAAGGAGAATAATATTATTAGTAATGTTTTCACTTATAAATTAGTCAATAAAACCTCTGATGATATTAAAGACGTTAGCTTAAAACTAATGTCCCATAAAGGGGAATTAAAATTGGTATCAACAAGTGATGATTTTATTGTACCAAGTCAAGGGATAGCGGAAGGCACATTGTTTATAGAAATCAACAATGCTGCATTATCTGGGGACAGAAATAAAATAAAAATAGGCGTTTACAAAGGTGATGATTTAATTGAAACAACTACGGCTAACTTTTTAGGTCCTAGGAGCTATAGATAAAAAAAAATAAAGATATTATGAAACTAAATTGGGGTACCGGAATTGTATTAGCATTTATAGGCTTTATTGCCTTTATAATGTACTTTATTATATCGATGAATGTAGATGATAAATACGATCATGATTTGGTAAGCGAAGATTACTACAGTGATGAGTTAAAATATCAAGCAGATATTGATAAACTTAAAAATTCTAATGATTTGAGCACCAATATTAGTTACGAGCGTACTGATGAGGGTTTAAAAATAAACTTTCCAGAAGATATTAATTACAAAGAAATTACAGGAAATATGTTCCTATATAGACCATCTAACAAACAACTAGACTTTGAAACTGCTATTTCATTGTCTAATTCTTATTTGCTCATACCTGACAAACGTTTGGTAGATGGTCGTTGGAACATTAAAATAGATTGGCAATATAAAGGAAAATCTTATTTATTTAAAGAATCTATAGTGTATTAACATGCTTGTTTCAGCCTTCATATTAGGATTATTAGGAAGTTTTCACTGCGTTGGCATGTGTGGCCCTATTGCTTTTATGTTACCTGTAGATCGCTCTAACTCATTTAAAAAAGTAGCCCAAATCGCCATTTATCATTTTGGTAGATTACTAGCTTACAGTATTATAGGCCTCATTTTTGGCTTCATCGGTAAGAGTCTTTATATTTTTGGTTATCAACAACAACTCTCTATCTTTATTGGAATTTTAATGATTTTAGTGGTTGTAATTCCCCAAAAGACATTCAATAAATACAACCTTTCTAAACCAATCTTCAAGGTAATTTCAAAAGTAAAATCTACTTTAGGGGCTGCTCTCAAAAAGAAAACAATGGACACCTTTTTAACTATTGGTTTTTTAAACGGTTTTTTACCTTGTGGACTGGTTTATATGGCACTTTTTGCTGCTCTGGCAGGAGGAAACGCCTTAAGCGGTGCTTTGTATATGGCGGTTTTTGGTCTGGGCACTATCCCTCTTATGACAACCGCTATCTATCTTAGTAATTTTTTAAAAGGTACGGCCAGACAACGTATTCAAAAGGCAATCCCTGTTTTTGTGGTGCTTATCGGAGCTCTTTTTATTCTCCGCGGTTTAGGTCTAGGCATTCCTTACCTCTCTCCAGCTCCCGTTTACGAGCTAGTGTCTAATGGAATGAATTGCCATTAAAATAATTTTGGGGTTACCCTATCGGGTCGGGCTTTCCGTTCCAAGTCCTCGCGCTTCCTTTGGAAATCGCTGTGGGCTTTCCTCTACAATCCCTAACCCACCTATCTGCTAAGGCTAGTTTCTAATCGTAATTACTGTATTATTTGGTTACTATCATATCCTTTAGAAAATTTTTAAAGTAACCCTCTACACTTATACTTTTCAACACCAGAACCTAATGTGTTGATTTACCAATAATTAAATAAATAATACATCATTCATAAAATTTATTTATGGAAATCATATACAAAAACAATAGTATTATTTTCAATATTAATAGTATTGCTATTATATTTGCGTTCAAAATAATTATTTATGGACTCATTACTTTCAAATCTAAAGATAGCTGTTCCAGAAAAAATATATGTAAAAGATCCGGAGTCATCATCGTTGGGTAAACGCATTGTAGAGCACAGCATTATTTTAATAGACGACATTGGTTTTGATAGTTTTACCTTTAAAAAACTTGGAATCCTAATAGGCTCAAACGAGAGTTCTATTTATCGCTATTTTGAAAGTAAGCATAAGCTACTTCTGTATTTATCCTCTTGGTATTGGGCTTGGATAGAATATCAGTTAGTTATTGAAACCCACAATCTAAATCCTTTAGATAAGCTACAAAAAGCCATAGAGGTGGTTTCTAGAACAACTAAAGAAGATTCTAACTTTTCCCATATTAACGAAGTAGTATTGAATCGTATTATGGTAAACGAAAATTCAAAGTCGTTTTTAACCAAAGAGGTAGACCAAGAAAACAAAGAAGGGTATTTTGTGATTTATAAGCGCATTGTACACCGTTTACGTGATATGGTGATTGCCTTAAAACCTGGTTATAAATTCCCGTCTAGTTTAGCAAGTACAATTATAGAGGGTAGTTTGCATCAGCATTTTCTAAAAAGTCATTTCACATCCATTACAGACTGTGATACCGACATTACACCTACGCAATTTTACAAAGATTTAGTTTTAAACACCTTACAATCTTAACTATGGAACAACCAAAAATGACACCCTGGCAACGTCTAATCGGCCTGATTCAATTAGAAAGAAGAGACATCCTCCAAATATTTTATTATGCCATTTTTGCCGGAGTAGTTGCATTATCACTTCCCCTGGGAATTCAGGCTATCATTAACCTTATTCAAGGTGCCCAAATATCAACATCTTGGATAGTTCTTGTAGTTTTAGTTACTGTAGGTGTAGCTTTTTCAGGAGTATTACAACTCATGCAACTAAGGATTATAGAAACCATACAGCAACGTATTTTTATGCGTTCTTCTTTTGAATTGGCGTATCGCTTTCCTAAGATAAAAATGTCTGAACTACGTAATTATTATCCTCCAGAATTGGCAAACCGCTTTTTTGATACACTAACTATTCAAAAAAGCTTGTCTAAAATTTTAATAGATGTACCAACAGCGGTTCTTCAAATATTATTCGCGCTAATTCTACTATCGTTTTACCACCCATTTTTTATCATCTTTGGTTTACTTCTTATGTTATTGATATTTGTGGTGTTTAAGTTTACAGCTATAAAAGGTTTAGAAACAAGCTTAATAGAATCAAAGAAAAAATATAAGGTGGCGCATTGGATACAGGAAATTGCCAGATCCGTAATAAGTTTCAAACTATCTGGACGCACCAGTTTGGGCTTGCAGAAAAACGACAACCTAGTGAGTGGCTACCTTACGGCCAGAGAAAATCACTTTAAAATTTTGATGCTACAATTTATCCAAATGATAAGCTTCAAGGTTATAGTAACTGCAAGTTTATTATTGATTGGTGGAGCTTTAGTACTAAACCAGGAAATGAATATTGGTCAGTTTGTAGCTGCAGAAATTATCATTTTATTGGTTATTGCATCAGTTGAAAAATTAATTCTAGGCTTAGAATCATTTTATGACACCCTTACTTCTTTAGAGAAATTAGGACAAATTGTAGATAAAACTTTAGAAAGTCAAACTGGAGAGCAACCACAATTTAGCAAAGGCATTAGAATTGAGTTAGACCAAGTGTCTTATGAAGTGGATAATAGAGATAAACATATTCTTAGAGACATTTCATTAACTATAAACCCCAAAAACCGCATTTTGATAAGAGGTGAAAGTGGTTCTGGTAAGTCTACCCTACTTCGATTAATTGCTGGTGTGATTCAAGCTACGTCAGGAAATCTTTATGTAAATGATATGTCTATCAATAGTTTGCATCTAAATTTTTATCGTTCTCAATTGGGTTTATCTCTTTCAGACGAAACTCCTTTTGAAGGTACAATTAAAGACAATCTAACCTTTGGTAATCCTGAAATTACGGACGAGCAAATCATGGAAGTTCTAGAAAAAGCTGGATTAAAAAGTTTTATAAAAGAGCAACAAGATGGGTTAAATACCATACTATATCCAGACGGTAAACAAATGTCGTATACGCTTTCCAAAAAAATTGTGTTGGCAAGAGCAATTTTAAAACAACCTAAAGTTCTAATCCTTGAAGATGCTTTGGATAGGTTCAATCCATCTGAAACAAATACTATTATCGACTATTTAACACATGAAGATAGACCATGGGCACTCGTAGTAGTGAGTAGTAGTGATGCTTGGTTGAACAAATGCAGTGAGGTAATTACTTTAGAAGAAGGAAGAGTTAAAAACTAAAAAAACAGGCTATGCTTAATATATCACATAATCAATTAAATAAAACCATTGACCTTGGCATATACAAGTCTGGGAAAAATGTATTGAACAAAGAGTATTACAAATACTTTAATAGGTTTTTATTGGCTGCTGCGATTATACTTTTAATTGTACTGTTTTTACCTTGGACGCAGAATATTTCTGGCAACGGTATTGTAACAACTTTAAAGCCAAATCAAAGACCACAGCATATTCAATCTCAAATTCCAGGGCGTATTGAAGAATGGTTTGTACAAGAAGGTGACTATGTAAAGAAAGGCGATACTATTTTAAGAATTTCTGAAGTTAAAAGTGATTATTTTGATGACAAATTGGTGGAGCGTACAAACGACCAAATTATAGCAAAATCCTCATCAGTTGACGCTTACGGCGGAAAAGTTAGCGCATTAAATAGGCAAATTGATGCTTTAAGGAATGAGCAAAAGCTAAAAATGGAGCAAACCAGAAATAAACTGATGCAATCGCGATTAAAAGTACAAAGTGATAGCATTGATTTAGAAGCTGCTAAAACCAATTTAAAAATTGCCGAAACGCAGTATACGCGTATTGCAACGCTACAAGAAGAAGGCTTAAAAGCCGTTAAGGACGTAGAAGAAAAACGATTAAAACTTCAAGAAACACAAGCTAAATTTATCTCTCAACAGAATAAATATTTGGCAAGTCAAAATGAAGTGATAAATGCAGAATTGGAGTTATCTAGAACAAAAGCGTCATTTGCTGATAAAATATCGAAAGCGCAAAGTGATATGTTTACGGCGCAATCTAGTCAGTTTGATACAAGAGCGCAAGTTACCAAACTTGAAAATGCTAAAACCAATTACGAACGCCGTAATAGTTTGCTATACGTAACTGCACCACAAAACGGTTACATCAATAAAGCGCTCACAGGCGGTATTGGTGTTACATTTAAAGAAGGTGAAGAACTGGTAGGTATCATGCCCGCACAATACGATTTGGCAGTGGAAACCTTTGTAAGACCTATAGATTTGCCTCTAATTCACATTGGAGAAGAAGTTCGTGTACAGTTTGATGGATGGCCCGCTATTGTTTTTAGTGGATGGCCTAATGTGTCTTACGGAACTTATGGAGCCAAAGTAGTTGCAATTGAGAATTTTATCAGTGATAATGGTAAATACAGAATTTTACTAGCACCAGACGAAAGCGACCATGAGTGGCCGGAAGCCATTAGAGTAGGTTCGGGAGCTAGAACCATTGCCTTGTTAGAAGATGTGCCTATTTGGTTTGAACTATGGCGACAAATCAACAGTTTCCCTCCAAATTATTACCAACCAGAAGGAAACAAAACAGCCTCAAAAAAAGATAAAAAATGAGAGTAATCCTCGTAAGTATATTTATTTTCTTTAGTGGTTTAACTACTGCCCAAGATTCTACTTCGGTACTGTCCTTAGCTGAATATTTGGGGTATGTTAAATCCTTTCACCCTATTGTAAAGCAAGCTAATTTGGTTATAAACGAAAGTGAAGCCAAATTAATGAAAGCGCGTGGTGCCTTCGACCCCAAGCTTGAAGTAGATTATGATAGAAAGAAGTTTAAAAACACTGAGTATTTTGACAGACTAAACGCTACGTTTAAAATTCCAACATGGTTTGGGGTTGAATTTAAAGGCAACTTTGAAGAAAACACCGGTGATTTTTTAAATCCACAAGCCTTTGTACCAGAAGATGGATTATACAGTGCTGGTGTTTCTGTACCTGTAGCCCGTGGTTTATTAACCAATAAGCGTATGGCCATGTTAAGACAATCGCGTTTGTATGTAAAACAAGCACAAGTAGACAGGCAATTATTGGTGAACAATATTTTATATGAAGCTACCGTAACCTATTTTAATTGGCTGCGACGTTATAATGAAAAACGGGTTTATGAAGACTTTTTAGATAATGCCGCGATACGTTTTAATGGTATTAAAAAGAGTTATGAAGTTGGTGATAAACCGGCTATCGACACACTAGAAGCTAGAATTACACTGAATAACAGACGTTTGAATCTAGAAAAATCTAGAATAAAATTTATTAAAGCTTCTTTAGAGTTATCTAATTTTTTATGGTTGAATGATAACACGCCTGTTGAGCTTGAAGATGGTGTAATTCCTAATACAGATACGTTTTTAACTGTTGACGAAACATTAAATACGTCTGGACTTGATATTGAAAGTTTTGATATTGAAAGTCATCCCAAACTACAATCTTTAGATTACAAAATAAGAAGCTTAAATATTGAAAAACGTTTAAAAGCAAATAATTTATTGCCGCAAATAGATTTGCAATATAATTTTTTATCAGAAACACCAGAAGTTGCCCGGTCGTTTAGTACATCGGCATACAAAAGTGGCGTGAATATTAATTTTCCGTTGTTTTTAAGAAAAGAACGTGGTGATTTAAGATTAGCAAAACTGAAGTTGCAGGACACAAGATTTGAAGTTCAGGACACGAGATTAAGCTTAAGAAACAAGATAAGTTCGATTAATCAAGAATTAGATTCGTACATCACCCAGAGTGATTTTACCGAAGTAATAGTTGATGATTATGCTACCATGCTATCTGCTGAAGAGCGTAAGTTTTTCTTAGGTGAAAGCTCACTGTTTTTGGTGAATTCGCGAGAATCAAAACTTATAGATGCAAAATTAAAAGCTATAGAAATTGAAAATGATTTCTTGAAGACTAAGGCTAACTTGTTTAATGTGTTGGCGATTGAATGATTGTAGCTAAATATTTAGTATTATCACCATTTGATGGTTAATTGAGTTTGTTAAAAATTTTCAGCTACCTTCGTTTTACCAATGATAAAAACGTTGCATCGATTTTTTATTGTAGCATTGTTTGTCATTAATAAAAGTATTGGCATATAACTAAATGAAATATAGTAATGAAAATTGAAAAAATAACACCAATTTATTGTGTGTTTTTATGCTTCTTAATGATAACCAGTTGTAATGAAAGACAAATCACTCAAAAACCTAATATTCTACTGATTTGTATAGATGACCTTCGTCCAGAATTGAAAAGCTTTGGTGTAGAATATATTAGCTCACCAAACATTGACAATTTAGCAACAGAGGGGATTTCTTTTCAAAAACATTTTGTAAATGCACCAAGTTGCGGGCCATCCCGTTATACTTTATTATCAGGGAAGTACGGATCGGCGGGTAATAATGCACTTTTCCTTAGAGCAAATAAGATAGAAGAAGGAACTGAAGAAATAAATCAAAGTATGCCGGAGTGGTTTAAAACACATGGTTATACCACGGTTTCAGTTGGAAAAGTATCTCATCATCCTGGAGGAAGAGGTGGCCAGAATTGGAATGATAGCACAATAATTGAAATGCCAAATGCTTGGGATAAACATCTTATGCCAGTTTCAGAATGGCAGCATCCACGTGGGATGATGCATGGTCTAGCAAATGGAGAGATTCGAATAGAATCAAGTGATATGGACGTTTTCCAGACTGTTGAAGGAGACGATAGCATCTATCCAGACGGAGCGATTACGGATGAAGCACTAAAACAATTAAGAAAACTTGCTACAATTAACGAAAATCCTTTTTTTCTTGCTGTTGGAATTATCAAACCACACTTACCTTTTGGAGCACCAAAATCTTATTTTCACAAGTACGATGGAGTTAAACTTCCAGAAATAGAGTATCCTCAAAAACCAGAAGGAAAAACCACATGGCATGGTTCTGGTGAATTTATGAAGTACAACCGTTGGGGTAAAGACCCAAATAAAGATGTGGATTTTGCTAATGAGGTGCGCCGCCATTATGCAGCATGTGTTAGTTATGCCGACGCTCAAGTGGGAAAAATTCTTGAGGAATTAAAAAGTATAGGAGCAGATAAAAATACTATTGTTGTACTTTGGGGTGACCATGGTTGGCATTTGGGAGAACATGCTATTTGGGGAAAGCATAGTTTGTTTGAGGAGTCATTACATTCTCCCTTGATAATTCGCTATCCTGGAATGAAGAATGAAGGCTCTAGTACGAATGCTATTGTGGAGACAGTTGATATCTTTCCAACATTATGTGATTTAACAGGAGTTGAAATTCCTAAATTTACCCAAGGGGTATCGTTGAAGGAAATATTAGAATATCCGAATGCAACTGGTCACACAGCTATAGCTTATAAAAATAATGCTTCGACTATAAGAACCTCCACGCATAGAATGACGCTTCATAAAGACGGTTTTGTAGAATTATATGATCATACAACTGCAGAAAATGAAACCAAAAATGTGGCGGATAAACATCCAGAATTAATTGAGGAGTTGAAAAATTTATTAAAAGCTAGATTAGGTTTATATATTGCAACGCCACACAACAATTTATAAACATAACTAGGACAATTTGCTAATAATAAACAATCTAACTTTTAACAAAAAACGGTGCATGTTTAAAAATGAAGTGCATTAACCTGGTATTATGTATACAAATAATCATTTAACGAAACTTTCTAAACACAAAACAACCTTCAATTTAAAAACTTAGCTAGCAAACAAGCGCGTTAGGGATTGAGCGATTGTTGGAGCTCCTCGCAGAGAGCGACTCGTGAAAGCCCGACCCCTTGTGGGTAACGCCCAATTAATTTTCAACAAACTTTAAATACAGCTATATTTTAAACGTTATTACCGGTAGTGTTGCGTGGTTTGCTACATCTTCGCCTATACTGCCTTCAAAGAAATGAGATAATCCCTTTCTGCCGTGGGTAGGGATGGCAATAAGGTCTGCTCCTATTTTGTTTGCACAATTCAACAATCCGTCTTCAACAGTATAATCGGCAACGTAGCATACATCTTCCATTTTATCTAAGTTTCTATCTGCCCTGGTAAAGAAATTTACAATACTGCGTTCTATTTCTAAAGTACTTTTAAACCTATCATTAGGAAGATTTACATGCACCAAATACATCTTAGACTTCATTTTCTCGAACAACTGTTTTGCCTTAAGATAAGATGGTATACTTTCTTCTGAAAAATCAGTAGCAAATGCAACCACATCAAAACTAACATTTAGCAATTCTTGTTTAACCACCAAAACTGGAACATCTGCGTTTCTCACCACACGTTCAGTATTAGAGCCTACAAAATATTCTTTTAAACCAGATGAACCATGAGAACCCATTACAATTAAATCTGCATTATGTTCGATAGCTACATCGTTTACCTCACTAAATACTTTGAAATGCTTTACCAATGGCGTTACTTTTACGTCTTGTAAATAGTCTTTTTTCAAGAATTCAGTAAACTTCTTTTCTGCTAACTTAAAAAAGAATACTGCTTTTTCGTTTTGTAAACCATCAGAAGCTGTGAGCATAATGTCTGACATTTCTAACATGTGTAATGCCAGAACTTCGGCATCATATTGTTTAGCCAATTTAGCGGCTGTTTTAAGCGCATATTCTGAATGATTTGAAAAATCTATGGGTACAATTATTTTTTTCATAATGCTAATTTTTAAAGTTATTAAAAGCGTAGTGGGATTAAATTTACTTAAACCAGAAAAGATTAACGATAAATCTGGGGAGTTTTCGTTAAACCGTCATTGAAAACAACTGCGTATCAGGCTGTTTTCGTTTTAATAATACATCAAAAGCCATACATACATTACGTACAAAAGGTTTGCCTTTTTCGGTAATACTGATACTATTGGTGTTAATTTCAATTAAACCATCGGTTTCCATTTCCTTAAGTTGAATTAAGGCATCTGGTAATTCATCAAAATAAAGGTAGTCTTTGCTCCAAGTGGTTTTAAAACGACACATTAAATTTAATATATGTTGACGAACGATTAAATCTTCATCGTTTAAAATATGTCCTCTAAATACTGGCAAGCTATCTTGCTTTAATAGCTCGTAATACGATTTTATATCCTTTACATTTTGAGCAAAACCATACCAACTGTCGCTTATTGAGGATACGCCCAAACCAATCATGGCTTGCGTTTTAGAAGCAGTATACCCCATAAAGTTTCTATGGAGTTTTCCGTTTTCCATAGATTGGTATAAGGTATCAGTTTTAAGCGCAAAATGGTCCATACCAATTTCTTCATAGCCTACTTGAGCTAATAAAGTTTTACCTAATTTATATTGTGCTCTTTTTAAACTGGCACTTGGTAAATCAGAATCTTGAAACCCGCGTTGGCCATTGCCTTTTATCCATGGTACATGCGCGTAACTATAAAATGCCAAACGATCAGGAAGCAAGGATTTAGTTTTTAAAATGGTTTCCTCTACATGATTTAAAGTTTGAAATGGTAGCCCAAAAATAATATCATGTCCCACTGAAGTATAGCCTATTTCTCTGGCTATTTCAGTTGCTTTTTTAACATTTTCAAATGGTTGTATGCGGTGTATAGCGCGTTGTACAGTTTCGTTATAATCTTGCACGCCATAGCTTACACGCCTAAAACCAACATCGTATAATGCTTGTAAATGCTCTCGGGTTGTATTATTAGGATGCCCTTCAAAACTAAATTCATAATCTAAAGCTCGTTGTGAGGTTTTTAAAATTTCAGTAATCAAAAACTTTAAATTTTCGGGACTAAAAAAGGTTGGTGTGCCTCCACCAAGATGTAATTCTTTTATAATGGGTGTTTCATCAAATAACTCTAAATATAAACGCCATTCTTTCAATACAGCATTTATATATGGCAACTCTACCATATGTTGTTTTGTAATTCGTTTGTTGCAGCCGCAAAACGTGCATAGGCTTTCACAAAACGGTAGATGAATGTATAGACTTATACCTTCCTTAGCATTACTTTCCTGAAACGAATGTAATACTGAAGACTTCCATTTTTCAACAGAAAATGTGCTACCATTCCAATAGGGTACGGTAGGATAACTTGTATAACGTGGTCCTGCTATGTTATACTTATTAACTAATGAATTTGACATACCTGATAATTATAAACCAAAATTAACAGAATGAAAACCTAAAAAACATGATATATGTCATATCACTTTCTTGCATTTTGTACAATTAAACCTTAACTTCGAATGCATAAAAATTTCCAAAACCATGAAAAAAATCACAATTTTATTATTAGTTATAACCGTAGGATTTACGGCTTGCAAGAAAAAGAAAGAAGAGGTTAAAGTTGAAGAAGAAACTGTAACTACTGAGGTTGTTAAAGCTAAAAAAGTTAAAATAGCACTTAATTCTAAAAGCGACACGAATACTAGTGGTAATGTGGTGTTTAAAGAAGAAGATGGTAATGTAACCATGACGGCAATTATTAGTGGATTAGAAGCTGGTGAACATGCTATACACATTCATGCAACTGCAGATTGCTCTTCACCTGACGGAAAATCGGCTGGAGGCCACTGGAACCCAACGGGGCAACCACATGGTAAATGGGGCAACGACACAGGATATCATAAAGGCGATATAGGCAATTTTACTGCTGACGAAAACGGTAATGGCACTATTTCTAAAACAACTGACGAATGGTGTATTGGTTGTGGAGATGCTACTAAAGATATTTTAGGTAAAGCTATTATTGTTCACGCAGGAGCAGATGATTTTACGTCTCAGCCTTCTGGGGCTGCTGGTGCTAGAGTAAGTTGTGCAGGGATTATTGAGTAAAAACTTAATATTTTGATATAGTGAAAAGCTGCCTTAGGGTAGCTTTTTTTATGTTGATATTAGACACTAGAAAATCATTTAGGATACTGCTTCTTTATATTCCGAATCAAATCTTCTAATCCATTTATTTTTAACTCATAAACTTGGGTTAACATTTCACCCAACTTGCCTTTAGGAAAACCTTTGCTATGATACCAAACCACATAATACTCTGGTAAATCTATGAGGTATCTATCTTTATATTTACCGTAGGGCATTTTGGTATGCGCCAAATCTATCAAGAATTGTTTATCTGGCAACATTAGTCTCTTGATTTAAAAGATTCTAACATTTTCAATTCATTTATCACAAACACTTTCCATTTTTTCTGCATCTCAACATTTCGTGAAAAATCTGTTTCTGAATCATACTTATCTTGAAACGCTGCAAGTTCTTTATTAATATCTCTATGAATAGTTCTTAAACGTTTTGCGACATCATTTGTAGTTTTTAAAAGACTGATACGTTTTCTAAACTTACGTGCAAACAATTCGGTAATATCAAAATGCAATTGCTCGTGTCCAAGCACATGGTTATCGGCGCGTTCTGGTTTATACCAAGACTGTTCTGGATAAAAATGGGCATGAACTTCTGTAGTAAAACTAATAACGCGTTTGTCGCTTTCCTTAATTGAAAAACCAAAAGTAATCCCTGATGCTGTAGTGGCTACCGCGCTAACATTACGTTGCGGTTTTGCCTTAAAATCGTTCCAAGTTAAACGGTAATTATTACTCCAAGGCATTACAGGTTCGTTATCATTCTGAATAAAAAATAACAAACATATTACTAAAAGAATTTTATGCACTATGATGAAAGTTTGATGGAAAAACGCAAAATAAGTCTTACTTATTGCGCTACCTCAACAATCTTAAGGTCGTCATACTTTACAAGATATACAGCATCATTAAAATACCCGCCAAACATTTTCTTTTTGTAGGCAAATTTGTTCTCAACATATCCTGTTAAAGGCGCTTCATTAACTGACATAAACAAATCATCTGAAGTAACCATACGTAACACAACATCCATCATTAAATCAAAACCTTTTACAGCACGCTTTCCTGGAGAAATATTATAAACCTTACGATAGTTTTTAACAAACAAATTACCGTCATCTTCAGTGATACTCTTAGAGGATGTCGCGAAAGTAAACTGTAATTTTGAAAGGTGTGTATTGTTTACCTCATCCCCTTCAAAAGCACCATTAAATCTTGTAGTTGTTAAAATAATTTCCGCTTTTTCTAGCTCAGGTTTTTCTGGATCAACCTTTAAATTTAGAGCAGCCAAAACACTTGTAGCTCCTGAAATAAAACTTTCGTTTTGAGTTTCTAAAAACACAATGTTTTTTCCAGGTTTCAACGCTGTTTCAATATCCTCTTTAGTTACAAAATACTCATCTTTTCCTTCTTTATTCTTTCTAGAAAACACAATAGTAGCGGCATTAAATTCTCTTTTAAGTGCGTTCGCTATTGCCATATTTTTAGAATCAGCAAGAATTAAAATATTCTTAGGCACACTATCATTTTTCACATAATTGATGATTTTCTCCTTTAATAAATCATCTGAAGGTCTTGTTTGAAACACATTATCATGTAATTTTATTGTCGTACCAATAGGAGAAATAGCAGGAACATTGTATTTCCTAAGTGCATTAGCTACAGTATTAAAATTATTGGTGGTTAATGGTCCTATAACAGCATCGACATTCTCAAAATCATTATCTGATAAAATTCGAGATACTGCCGTATTTTGATATTTGGTGTCATATACATCTAACTTTAGCGAAATCCCCAACTTCTTTAGCGAATCAATAGCCATAAGCACTCCAGAGTAAAAATCAAGTGAGGCATCTAAATACGGGTCTTTTTCAATACTCCTTTTAGTTTCAGCAATGGAATCAAACTCCACACGATTTAGTCGAAATGGTAGCATCAAAGCGATATGCTTTGTTTCATAGTCTTTAATTCTACTAGCCAAATTTGTTACTGCTAAATCTTCTACCGTAATACCTTTAGTTTCAGAAAACGGAATTTTAAGAATCATACCAGATTTTAAACCACTTTCAGCTAAACCTGGATTGAGTTTTTCTAATTCTTCCTTTTCCAAATCGAGCTTCACTTTTAGTCTGTAAAAACCTTCCTTTGGTAAAACTTTATAGTAACTGTATTTTTCATCAACTTCCTTTTCTTCAGCCGTATCAATATTTGGTACATAAATTTGTTGTCCTTCCTGCAAAACCTCACCCATATTTGGGTTTAACGCTTCTAGTTCTGCAACGGTAATTCCAAACTTGTAAGCAATACGCCATTTTCCTTCTTTAGGTTGAACAACGTAGGTTTTGTTCTCTTCAACCTCTTCTTCAACTTTGGTAATTTTGAATACAGGAATTTGAAGTTTATCACCTTTTCTCAAATTATTTGCATACAAAAATGTATTGTACTTTTTTATATCCTCAATATCAACATCGTACTTTTTTGAAATGCTGTAAAGTGTTTCTTTTCGCTTGGTTTTATGCTTTTTAAACCCCTGCAACTCTTTAATTTCAGTAATTTTAGGCTTTTTTGCTTTAGAAACAGGAATGATTAAAATCGTATTAGGTTTTAGTCCTTTTTTGGCATCAGGATTTAAACTGTATATATCAAAAGGGGTTACATAATAGCGCTTTGCTATTTCTTCTATAGTTTCACCTTTTTTAACTTGATGTGTACTGTAATTCTGAGCATTTACTGCCGTTATTCCAAAAAATAGGGTAACAATTAGGACTAAGAAAAATCTATGCATTGTATTGTTGTTTAATAGCTAAACCTATATTAAATAGTTTATATACGTTATTTATTGTGTAAAAGATGCATTTAGTATGCCAAAATGTTATTAACATCTAAAATATATGACACGTTTAATATAGAAAAGACACAATTTATTCCCACTCAATCGTTGCCGGAGGTTTAGAGCTTATATCATAAACCACTCTGTTTACACCTTTTACCTTATTTATAATATCATTTGATGTTTTTTGAAGAAACTCATACGGTAAGTTTACCCAATCAGCTGTCATACCATCTGTACTCTCAACTGCTCGTAGAGCTACACATTTCTCATAAGTACGTTCATCTCCCATTACACCAACACTATTTACGGGTAACAACATTGCACCCGCTTGCCATACTTTATCGTATAATCCCCATTCTTTTAATCCGTTGATAAAAATATGATCAACTTCCTGAAGCATTCTTACTTTTTCAGCAGTAATATCACCTAAAATACGAATACCCAGACCAGGTCCAGGAAAAGGATGACGCCCCAATAATTCTGGATCTATACCCAAAGTAGCGCCAACACGTCGTACTTCATCTTTAAAAATGGCACGTAACGGTTCTACTATTTTAAGCTTCATAAAATCAGGAAGTCCTCCAACATTATGATGACTTTTTATTGTTGCCGAAGGTCCTCCAGTAGCAGAAACACTCTCAATCACATCAGGATAAATAGTACCTTGTGCTAACCATTTTACATCTTGTAGCTTATGTGCTTCATCATCAAAAACTTCAATAAAAGCATTACCTATGGCTTTTCGCTTTTTCTCTGGATCTTCAATACCTTTTAAAGCATCTAAAAATCTATCTGAAGCATCAACGCCTTTTACATTAAGCCCCATACCTTCATACTGATTCAAAACACTTTCAAATTCATTCTTACGAAGTAAACCATTATTAACGAAAATACAATACAGGTTTTTACCAATAGCTTTATTTAGCAATACAGCCGCAACAGTAGAATCTACACCACCCGATAAACCTAAAACAACTTTGTCATTTCCTACTTTTTCTTGAATAGCTTCAACAGTCTCTTCTACAAAAGACTGGGGTGTCCAATCTTGGTGCAAGCCAGCAATACTAACCAAAAAGTTTTCCAATACTTGCTTTCCATCTGTAGAATGATACACTTCTGGGTGAAATTGAATAGCATACGTTTCTTCACCATTAATTCTAAAAGCAGCATTTTCTACATCATGAGTGCTTGCAATTAAAACACCATGTTCTGGTAACTTTTTAATTGTATCGGAATGACTCATCCAAACCTGACTTCCTGTATGAATATGTGCAAAAAACGGTTCATTCCCTTTAATGAAAGACAAATTAGCTCGCCCATACTCCCTAGTGTTTGACGGCGCTACTTCTCCTCCAGAAAAGTGCGCTAAATATTGAGCCCCGTAGCAAACTGCCAGTATTGGCTTTTTTCCTCTAATTTTAGATAAATCTGGATGCAAAGCATCTTCTCCCCTAACGGAATTTGGGCTACCCGACAGAATCACTGCCTTATAGTCTTCTAAATTTTTAGGAATTTTATTGAATGGATGAATTTCGGAGTATATGTTGAGTTCCCTAACTCTACGTCCAATAAGTTGTGTGTATTGGCTACCGAAGTCTAAAATGAGTACCTTATCATGTTGCATGCGCAAAAATAGGAATTGATTTTTTATTGAGCCCTTAGTATAATTGATTTTTTAATTAGTTTTTTTAAACATAATTTGTGAATAACTGAGAATACTTTATTTACCGTTAATCCTACCTATTCCGATTTGATTTAAATATATTAAATGGGTATTTTAGAGAAAAATATTTGTGCCCAAAATGAAAAAGTTCGTTTACTACTCATTTATATTGTCTCTACAATTTTGCTTTTTACAAGCTCAAGACAACACACTTATAGACAGCTTAAAACATGAACTTGAAATCAGAAAAACAGATGATTCAATAAAAGTTAGCATTTTAATCAATCTTAATAAAAACCTCAAATATTCTAAACCCGAAGAAGCAAAAGCTTATGCGCTCCAGAGCATTAAAATCTCAAATAGGATAAACAATAGATTTGGTATAGCCGCTGGAAACATGCACATAGGCGATTATTATCTTAATAAAAGTGAAAATGATTCTGCCTTATACTATTATGATATTGCAAAAAAGAATTTTGATGCTATTTCGTATACAAGAGGACTCATATTTATCAACCACGCTATTTCTATAGTCAAAGAAACTTCAGGAGACTTAGATGAAGCTATTGCTATTACTAAAGACAATCTAAAATTAATAGAAGAAACGGAAGACGATGACGATCCTTCAAAAATAAAATTTTTAGGTTCTCATCATGATGCACTATCCATCCGTTATGCTGAAAAGGGTAACTACAAAATAGCCTTAACCGAAGCTTTTAAAGCTTTAGAGTATTTTGAAGAAGCAAAAGATTCTAGAAGAGCTGGTGCCTTAGAGCAAATAGGCATCATTCAATCTACCCAAAAAAATTATGAGACTGCCATAAAATACTATAAACAAGCCGTAGAAATCTATGAGCAAGAGCATCAGGAGTGGTCACTAACCTACGTTAATACTTCATTGGGAAGTTCTTATAAAAAATTAGATGACTATCCTAACGCTAAAAAACACTACGAGTTAGCCATCAAATATGCTGAAGAATTTGAGGATAAATTTGCCCTTTCTGATGCAATAACTGGTATAGCAGAATTAGAAATGGAAAACGAAAACTATGCTAAAGCTAAAACACATTTTCTAGAAGTTAAGACTATTGCTGAGGAAGAAAACTACAAGCTTAATTTAGCCAATGCACTTCATGGATTGTCTAGAATCGCATATGAATATAAAGACTACGAAACAGCCCTTGAATATAATGATGAAGCTATTAAACTTGCCAAACCAAATGACGCTCTAGCCTATTTAAAACGTTTTTATCCATACCGTGCTACAATATTGCAAGCACAAAACAATTATAAAGAAGCTATAGTTTATCTTAATGCATCTCAAGAAGTTAATGACAGTTTATATTCAATTGCCAAAACTCAACAAATTGAGGAATTAAAAACGATTTATGAAACCGAAAAAAAGGAACAACAAATAGCTTTACAAGAAACTGAAATTGATTTATTAGAAAAACAGGGAGAAGTTAGTACTTTATATATCACTTTATTGGGCTTTGGTTTATTACTAGCATTAATTGGTTTTTATGCCTTAAGACAAAAATTAAAGCGCAGTAAAACCGAAAGAGAAAAATTAAATCTAGAACTTGACTTTAAGAAAAAGGAACTCACAACCCATGCGCTACATCTAGCAAAAAAGAATGAAGTTTTAGAAAACTTAAAACAACAAGCTAAAACATTTAAAGCATCTGAAAAAAACTCTCAAAAAGGGTATAACCAACTGATTAGAACTATTAATTTTGATTTAAAAGACGATAACAACTGGGAAAACTTTAGTCACTATTTTGAACAAGTACACACTGGTTTTAATAATACCGTAAAACAAAAATTTCCAGAGGTTACGTCTAATGAACTAAGATTGATGGCTTTATTGAAGATGAATTTGTCTTCTAAAGAAATAGCCAATATTTTAAATATTTCTCCTGAAGGCATAAAAAAAGCGCGTTACAGATTACGTAAAAAATTAGGGATTACTACAGAAGACTCTTTGCAGGATTTAGTATTGAACCTCTAAATAGTCAATACTGAAAATTCTTGATGCAGGGGTTTCAAGTTTTCAATTAAATGCTTGATTAAGCCATCGCCGTATTCCAAATAAAACTCAGAGAAATTTGCACTACGTTCTTGTAAACTACCATTTGGAAATAATTCATTTTGAAGTTCTGTCATTCTAGAAACTTGGTCTGACAGAGCTTTCTTTTGCGCTTTAAGCAAACGTTTCTCTAATTTTTCTAACCCTTTTAGTTGTTTAGCTTCTTGAGCTTTTACAGATCCTAAGAACGATTTATCGGTTTGTTCTGCTAATTTGTAAAGATTGTCAAATTGTTGGTTTAAGACATTTTTTTCTTCTGAAAAGTCAATATTAATATTTGAAATTTTTCGCACTTTACGATTGATAAATCTATCGCGACTTAAAAATATCTCTTCGCTTGAAATATCTAGTTTTTCAAGTTTTTTATGTTGCTTTTCAGTTTTAATTAACACTGAATTTCTTAATAAAAGTATTGGAAAGGTAACATCTACAGTATCAAAATAGGATTTTAGCTGCATCCAATACGCCAATTCGCCACCACCACCTATGTAACACAAATTTGGCAATATTACTTCTTGATACAGTGGACGCATTATCACATTCGGAGAAAACCGTTCAGGCACCTCTTCGAGGTGTTTTAGTATTTCACTCTTGCTCCAAACAAAATTGGTGTTTAAAACTTTAAATGTTTCATCTTCATAAACGATACGTTCACGTAAATTTTCTTTTATGTAAAACAGATTTATTTCTCTAGGATTTACTTGAATAGAATAATCATCAGAAACATTCGACAATTTAGCATTAGTAGCATTTACCGTCCTGAATGACGTTTGACTGATTAACTCTTTTTCTACATAAGGTATGAAGAGGCGTTTCAATGCGTTATCATTTGCATCTATTATCACTAAACCATAATCCTTAAATAATTCGTTCGCTAAAAAACGTGTTGCATCTGCTAGGTTATTATGCTTTAAATAGGCGTTTTCAAATAAACCCTTTAAATCTTTAGCATTATTTGAATTACCCAAATCTTGAGAAAACAAATCTAAAACCTCATCTAAACCTTCAGTTGACAATTCTCCTACAGCACCTTTTGCCTCTTTATTCCATTGAAACTTCTTTCCTTTAAAATTGAAATAGTTTATTTCATCAAAATCATGATCTTCCGTCGCCATCCAATAGACAGGAACAAAATTGTATTCTGGATATTTTCCCTTTAACTCTTTTGAAAGGTTTATGGCTGAAACTATTTTGTAAAGAAAGTAAAGTGGGCCAGTAAATAAATTGAGTTGATGCCCTGTTGTAATAGTAAATGTATCTTCTGAATCTAGGCTTTCAATATGTTGAATTGTTAAGTCTGAAGTTTGAAGGGTTTTATATTGTTTTTTTAATACTTCAATCAAAATAGTTCTCGACTGCGCTAGAACAGACAACTTTTTCTCTTCAATTTGAGCTTTAAAATTTTCAATAGCAGGAAACTGATTGTAAAATGGTTTTAAACCAGAATTTTGATCTAAATAATCACAAATTAACTTTGAAAAATAACCTGTTTCTCTAAACGGAAGATAGTCTTGCTGCATATTTCAATTAAAAACATGTAAATATACAGTTATTCCATTTTCTAAAATCTAAAATTTAAGTTAAGACTTAACTAGAGTACCCTAAATTGGAATACACCAGATTCTGAAGTATTTCCGGTTGCATCTTTAGTGATAATTTTCCAATAATAAATTGTACCAGAAGTAACAGATACGTTTAACTCGCTAGCTGTAACATCTGAAGCATGAATATCTGGATTGTTATTAGTGCCTAGATAAACATCATAACTAGCTATATCGTTATCAACATCACTTCCCGTCCATCTTAAAGTAACATTTCCAGCATTAACCGATGCTGCCATATCAGGAGAATTAATTGTTGCTGGGAAAGGTGCATATGTTTCTACTCCAGGGCCAGAGTTATAAAATTTCCAGGTTTCACTTTCAGCAATCACGGTACCGCGTTTAGAAATAACATACCAAGAATAAGGTGTTGCCCTATTCAGCACTATACCAATTTTATCTTCAGTAGTTTCATCTTCAATGGTAGATCCATCAACTAAATTTGTTACAAAAATGCTATAGCTTTCGGCAATTTCACTTGCTTCCCATTCAAAAACTACAGTACTCTCTGTTGGAGTAATGTCCGCTCCTATATTACACAAACCATCCTTATGAGGAAACTGTAAGCTTACTGTTAGCCTTTCTATTTGACTAGGCTCTTCGGGATCTAAAGTATCTGGATCTGGTTCTATAGTTGAAGGACTACTGCAGGCAAACATCAAAAGACTCAAACTAAATATGTAAATTAATCTTTTCATTTCTTAACAATTTTAAAGTTAGAAATAGAATTATTTGACTGTATAAATACCGTATACAAACCAGTATTAAAATAGGCTGTATTTATACTGATACTCCTTTTATCTTTTACATCGAATTCTTTAAAAAATACCATTTGTCCAATGGTTGAGTATATACTTACTTGAACATTAGTATTGTCCATCTCACCTAAATATAAATTCAGCTCATTATGAAAAGGGTTAGGATGTACGAACATATTATTCGACAACAAAATACTCTCTTCGTGCTCACCCTGACAAGGCAAATCAGTAGAAATCTTTATGGTATTTTTTCCATGTTCTAGTTGTAACGTCAATTGAGATTCTGAAGTTGTAAACTTTAAGCCATTAAATTCAATATTATAACTAGAACTTCCAGACATATTTACTGTAACTTCCTTACCGTTTTTGCTCTTTCCAGTAATTACATCTAAGTTTTCTGGATGATTAATCACAACATCAAAACACCTTTCAAAATTTGTTAACTCTTCTGATGTAATACAGAGCCTATAAGCTCCTGCTAAAAGATTAAGAATATCAATTTGATTAGTAAATGTATATTCCCTATCAAAATCATCCCCAACCAAATGCGCTTTGTATTCATAAAATTCTTTAGTTACAATATTGATTTTACCATCATTATTATTCAAACAAGTTTCTCCCGTAATCAAAATAGTAAAATTATCTTCAGGTAATGGTGAATATGTACAACCAAATAAATCAACAGGTTGTCCAAAGCCTGTTCCTGGACATAAATCGTCTTCATTAGCTACACCGTCATTATCCGCATCATCACAAACTGTTTGGTAAGTCGCAGTAGGATCTTTAAACCAATCATCATAAGTACCATCAACATTAGAAATTACTGCAACTGGATCATCAACCAAAATACAGCTTAAATCTGGATTACCCGAAGCATTAAATACGCCTAAAATAGTATTTGCTCCATTCTGTATATTCAATTTATCTTGGATAAACGCATTAGAAGAACAAATCAATTCTATCAATTTATTATTAACAGTTACATCTAAAGCTTCTAATTGATTCGATGAACAATTAAGTCTCTGTAAATCTAACAGTAAACTTACATCTAGGTTTGTAAATAGATTATCTGAAATATTTAACACTGTAAGGTCTAAATTTGAGTCTGTGTTTATTTCTGATAAGCTATTATTTGAAACATCTAAAACACGTAATTCTATTAGATTAGAAATATCTATAGTTGTGAATTGATTATTTGATACATTTAAATTGTTTAGCAATGTATTATCACTTAAATCTACAGTTAAAATGGTGTTATTAGCAATATTCAAACTCGAAAGCGCCGCAAAATCTTCAATACCGGTTAAATCTGAAATTTCTTTACCACCAACATCTAAAGATGTTCTATTCTCAATATTTGCAGTTGGTACATAATCATCCAAAGGTTCAACATCATAACCCAAGTCAATTAAAGCTTGTTCAAAATTATCATCGGGTACGAATGTTTCTCCAAAATGACAATTAATAGCATAGTTAGTTGTTGCATCCTTAAGCCATGTTACACCAGCTGGAGCAGTACCAACATCCGTTTGTATACAAGTTAAACCTGGGTTGTTTTGTGCATTTAAGTTCAAAAGACTAGGGTTCTGTCCGTTCTGAAGGTTTAAAACTTCTAATGTATTTGAAGCACAACTTAAGTTTGTAAGCGCTGTATTAGTTGAAAAATCTAACTCAACAATATTATTACCATCACAATTAAAAACTTCTAATAATGAAATTAAACTTACATCTAATTCCGTAAAACTATTGTTTGCAATATTTACTGAAGTAACACCTATATTATTTGTCAAGTCTAGACTTTCCAAAATATTATTGGAACAATCGATGTCGAGTAAATTAACGTTGTTACTCACATCAACGGTGTCAATCACATTATTGGAACAATTAAAGTTTTGTAACGCTTCGAAATCTTCAACCCCAGTTAAATCTAAAATAGCATTACCGCTAATATCTAAAGTTACTATGACTTCAATATTGGCTGTTGAGACGTAATCATCCAAAGGTCCTACATCGTAGCCTAAGTTAATTAATGCTTGCTCAAAATTATCATCTGGCACATAGGTCTCTCCAAATCTACAATCCAAACTATATTCTGTTGTTGCATCCTTTGTCCAATTTGCTCCAATATTGTTCACATCATCTACTTGAATGCAAGATAAATTAGGATTTCCCGTTGCGTTAAAGCTAGAAATATCTGTGTTAATTCCGTTTTGAATATTTACAAACTCCAATTGATTATTAGAGACATTAACAGTAATGGTCCCCGGACAAAAATCTAATGGATTATCCTCGTTTTGTACAGGACATGCAACTGTTCCCATATTGGATAAATCTAAATCGCCTGATATTTCATTATCACTACAATTCAAAGTTTTTAGCTGATTTAAACTAGTTGGTAATTGCAAGATTACGATATCATTATTACTCACGTTTAATTCAATCAGATTAATATTAGTATTTACATCTAAATCAGTTAGTTCGTTATTATTTACAGATAAGTACTTGATAGATGATAAACCGTTTAATACTGTATTCAATTGATGGATTTGATTGTTATCTAAAATTAAACTTTCTAAAACTGTTGAAGACAAATCATCTATTTCATTTAGTTGATTTTGAGAGCCCGAAAGCGCTATTAAATTTGTATTAGCAGATAAATTAACATCCGCTAACTCGTTATCTGAAAAATCTAAAACTTCCAAAGCTATGTTTGCACTAATATTAAGTAGTGTTAATGTATTACTTCTACAGTTTAGACTATTTAGCACCAAACACCTATTAACCAGCAAAGTAGAAAGTTGATTATTGTTACAACTTATATTGGTTAATGTTGAATTGTCAACCGTGTAACTTACAAAGTTTGAAATTTGATTATTGTCACAATTAACCTCAGTTAAATTAATGTTGTTACTAATATCTAAAACGACTAAACTATTATTTGAACATTCCAGTTTTTCTAAATTGATATTTTGAGATATGTCTAAATCAGCCAAATTATTATTTGCACAATACAATTCAATTAAGCTTATTGTTCCAGTGGTATTTAATACGCCCGTTACATTTGCTGGATTATTGGTTAACAAAAAATTAGACCCACAGAATAAACTTTCTAAATTCATCATACCACTTATGTCCAATTCGTCTAAGTAATTATCACTACAATCCAACGTTTTTAGAGACAAAAAGCCTTTAATCCCTTCTAAGCTTTCGATGTTTTTCCCACTAATATTTAGTGACGTTACATATTCAATATTTGCTGTTAGTACTTGATTGTCTAAAGCCCCTGAATCTATGCCTAAATCAATTAAAGATTGTTCAAAATTATCATCAGGAATTGGTGTGTATCGATTATTCTCACAATCTTCATTATAGTTTGCATTGGCGTCAATTGTCCAACCCGCAGGAATATTTCCAACTACTGCAGCATCTACATTTATACAAAATAGATTTGGATTATTTGTAGCATTAAAACTAGTAGTATTTGTATTATTTCCGTTTCTAATATCAGCAAACTCCAATACATTATTGTTGCAGATTATACTGATTAAGGCTATGTTAGCAGTTAAATCTAGACGAACAATGTTATTATTAGAACAATTTAATTCTTGTAATGCTATGAGCGCTTCAATACCTGTTAAATCTGAAATACCTAAACCAGAAATATCTAATGGTAATGCATAGGCATTCATATTTACCGTTGATACAAAATTATTGATGCCATCAACATCTATACCTGCATTAATTAAAGCCTGCTCAAAAGCATCATCAGGCACATAAGTTCCACAATTCACAGCATAAGATGCAGTTGCGTCAATGGACCATGTAGCGCCACCAGGAACCATGCCAGTATCAGTTTGAATACATAAAAGATTAGGATTATTTAAAGCACTAAAATTAGTAAGATTACCATTTTGTCCATTACTAATATTTAAAGCATCCAAAGTATTAGAATCGCAATTAACATCTGTAATTGCGGGATGATTGCTTAAATCTAAAAATTGAATACTATTATTTGCACAATTTAAATTCACCAGCGAAAGGTTAACACTTAAATCAAGCTTATCTAAAGCATTAGTTGAAACATCAAGAAAGGATAAACCAGTATTATTGCTGAAATCAATATTTCTTAGGCTATTTGATGAACCATTAAAATTTGTAAGTACTGTATTATTTGAAACATCTAATTCCTCAATATTATTTGTACTACAGTTTAACGTTTGAAGCGCAACAAAATCTTCAATTCCAAGGAGACTTTCAATATTTGAATTTGATACGTCAAGATCTGAAATTCCATTAATATTGCCTGTTAAAACCAAATTATCCAATACATCATCTAGTCCTTGGTTTATTAATTCTTGTTCAAAATTATCAT
Source organism: Flavobacteriaceae bacterium (assembly GCA_043557195.1). GTDB lineage: Bacteria > Bacteroidota > Bacteroidia > Flavobacteriales > Flavobacteriaceae > Jejuia. Next base: position 493,615 of record CP121314.1, read on the forward strand.
CAGGCACATAGGTGTAAATATCTGCACAAGTAGTTTCTGCATAATATGTCCAATCATCTTTTACCCAATTTAAATTTGGAGTAAATCCAGCATCTACTTGAATACAAAATAAATCTGGGTTTCCTTCTGAAGTAAATAAAGTCACTAAATCGTTAAAACCATTTGCAACAATTAAAGACGTTAGTTGGTTGTTTGACACATTAACTGAGGATGCACCTTGACAAGTAGTTATAGGATTGGTTTGAGGGTCTGGACAACCGACTGTATTTATATTGCTTAAGTCTAAGTTTGAAATGAGATTATTTGATACATCTAATGTTTTTAAGTTGGTATTTACAGATACATCTAACGTTGCTATTTGGTTTGATGTACAAAATAGACTTTCTAAATTCACATTATTTCCTATACCTAAGTTATTTATTCTATTATTTGAAATTGATAAAGACATTAAATCTGTATTTTGACTAACATCTATATCTGTGATTCTATTATTAGAGCAGTTTATGCTTTTTAATAGCGCGTTGCTGGTAACATTAAGTGTTGAAATTTGATTATTAGAACAATCTAAATCTTCTAAATTAGAATTAGCTGACACATCTAAACCGCCTAATTGATTAGAACCACACAACAATGATTTTAAATTAGCATTATTAGAAACATCAAGATTCATTAAACTATTTCCATTGCAAATTAAAGTCTCTAAACTCTCAAAACTAGCAATACCAGAGAGCGTATTTATGCTTAAATTACTTATACTTAAAGTAATTACAGTATTTATTCTTTCAGTTAACACTAAACCATTGTTATTCACTCCATCCCCCATACTATTGTCGTCTCCAATACTTACTTCTACCCCATTTGCATCATGAGTTTCAAGATAGTTTTCAAAATTTGCATCTGGAATGGGTGTTGTTTGGCTAGATAAAGTTGGTGACAAAAGAACAATCCCAAAAAAGAAAAATATTATTTTGTTTTTCATAATTTCTTTCAAATCGTAGGTTGTAATTAGTATCCTCCTTTTTTATCTATTTCTTTATGATACTGCATTTGCTTATCTATTTTTGTCTGTAACTCTTCAATGAATCGTTTTTTAAATGCATTATCGTTTTCTAATTTTTCAAAAATTTCTCTGCTTCGCTCAAATTCTCCAGAATCTTGCATCATTTTCTTTGCAAGGGCCAAACCTGCTTCTAAATCATGTTCATTGATTTCAAAATAAATAACATCCACTTCTGGAGATTTTACCACAGATAATTTTCTACTACTATAATCCTGATAATTGATTTGTTGTTTTGTATTAGCAACAGATACTTTATTTGAAACAGCACCACCTTGTTCTACATTGTCTATTCTTGACAAAATAGTCTCTATTTGGCTTTTTAAATAATTAATTTCTTCAGCTTGTTGGTTAACCTGATTTTCTATTTTTTCAAGAATTAAACTACTATCATTTCTATTTAAACCTACCGCAACATTAATTAAACCAAAACCATTTATATTTTCTGCCCATGAGGTACCTACAATATCTTTAATCTGGCTAACACTTATCTCGTCTGGAGCTATTGCTGTGCCTATGCCATCGTTTTTCCCACTAGGAATTATGTAGTCCCCAATATTTACTTTCCCAAATACCTTTACCGGTACTTGCCCCATAAAAGCCACTTTTTCATATTGGTTTTCTTTGTTTACTTGTGGCATGTTTCCTAAAACTATAGGTTTGAACGAAACAACCATTATTCTTTCTGCGTCTGCTAGGTTTTTTGATATTTTCCCACCTCTTACACCAACTATATCTCCGTAGGTCATTTTTTCACCAAGATTAGCCCTCTGTAAATATTCTGCATAATCTCCAGCTCCTGAAGCATATGTTACACCTTGAAACTGTTCTCTATTATCATCATATATCACTTTATGATTTATGGCAACTACTTCATTTGCAATTGCGGCAGCAGTTTTAATTCCTTCAGCCACTAGTTTAGCCTTAGTACTTACTATCCAAGAAGGAGGGGGCCCCATCACACAAGGAATAGGACCTACACATGGAGCAAAGGCAGTAGCCGCAGCAATATTTTCTGCAATTGCTACAGTGGTATCCCAAGCTTGGAATAATAAATCCATAGATGCATCAAGAATATCATATCTCAATGTACGCTGGTCAAACAAATAATCGGCATCGTTCTCAAATTCTCCTGGAGTCTCGCCTTCAATACGACCCCACATAGTTGGGTTAGTAGTTGTCACATTAGCTTGAGACAGTGCTGGACTAGAGGATGCTGTATTATCCCAAAAAGAAATAAAATTATTATCATTAGTTCTGCTTTCGTTCACTACTATGGCTAATCCTTGTTGTCCTCCCTCAATTTTTAAAGGGTAATTGTTAATATTAGTATCATCATCACCTTCTAAAGTTGAAGTTATTGTAATTTGTGAATCTGTGTTCATAGCTATGCTACCATTCAGCACTGTAGACTCATTAATTGTTAAGTCGTCTGCAACCAAACCAGTAAAGGTTGATTCTCCAACAACAGTTAACGAACCGTTTAGTACCGTAGGTGCATTAGGATCACCGTTTGGAGGTCCAACTAATGGGTCTCCAACGTTTAAAGCGCCAGATAAATTAGATGCACTCTGGCCTGTAACATTAAAAGTGTTATTTAAATTAGTTTCTCCATCCACATTTAAATCTCCAGAGAAATTTGCAGGATTTCCATCCTCTATATTAAGTGTGCTATTTATTGTAGTTGGACCGTTAACTGTTAATTCTCTATTTAAAAATGTGTCATCATCAACCTCTAAAGTTCCGGTAGCCGTAATATCTCTATGCGCAACATACGGTACATAAGTTAATTTTTCCACACTCATATCTACAAAACCATCGCCGTTATTAAAGTCTACTTCAACTTTTAAGGATTTTGGGTCTCCATTCCAATCAATCTTCTCAAAATCATCATGATTTTCAGCACCAATAATTAAATTTATTCTACCAAATTCATCAGTAGTTGTATTTTGTATTTCTGTAAACTCTACTACACCACTACCGGGAGCTATAATCGAGAATTTAATAGCAATATCTGTAGTAGGCAAATAGTTATCTTGAGAATCTACTCCGGGTAATTCTAGAGCATCAGGTCCTATAATAACCGCTTGATACGTTATACCATCAGTTTGTGCAAAGACGCCTGTAGCAATAAACAAAAATAAAATTAGGGTAATTATGCGTTTCATAACAGTTGGGTTTTAAATTGGTACTATATTTTTATAAGTTTTGAATTGAACAACTTTCCGTTTGAATTTGCTTTCAATGTATATGACCCCGAAGACAAGTTTTCGAGATTTATTTGTATTTTTCTTGAAGGTGAAAAACTCTTAGAATAGACAAGTTTTCCTGAAATATCGTATACATCAATATTGATGTCTTCAGATACATTTTCGTTAAATGAAATTTGAATGTTGTAATCAAAAGGATTTGGATACACTATGGCCCTCAAACTACTATAGGTGCTTTTAGTAACTTTAATACGCTTATGAGGCTGTTGAAAACCCTGACGTAAATAATAGCCATTATTACCAGATGTTCCAATAACACTAGATTGACCAATACTCTGGCTTACAATATATGTGCCTTTTGAGGTTTGAAATGTCTTACTAGAACCTCCAACTCCAACATTGGAGCGTATGATCTTATACCCTTTATTTTTTGTCTCAGATTGCCCCTGTATTGCAGGTGCTACCCAAATCATTAAAAACAAAAGCACAATATTTCTTATCAATTTTTCTTTTATCATTTTAACAAATGTTACTTTATGATACTCTAAACTAGAGTAATTAACTTTTATATACTAGGGTGTCCATGGTTTGTCCACCCTAAAAATCGCAATAACAGGTTGGCAAATTAATTATGAATCCTATTCCAAATTGGTGTGCATTCAACTTTAGTTTTTCAGCGCTAATCCCACTATTTATCAATATTGAGCTTCCATAATTATAGCCTGCAACTATTGCTGTACCGTTAGAAATAGGATACTGCATACTTATGCCTGCCCTAAGAAATAAGATATTATTGTTAAATTCTGGTTCTCCCACTAAATTGAACACATCGTTATTAATGGTTTGGGTGCCTCTTACCAAAAGCTCATAAGCCACTGATCCACTTGCAAAAAATCTAAAATCGTTGTGTTGGAATAATTTTATATCTGTTCCTCCCTTAATCCCCAAATAGCTTACATCCCACTCAAAATAGTTATCCACGCTATTTTCACTACCTATAGCACCATAGTTATTGTATGCGAATCCACCTCGTAAAAATATAGTCTTCGCTTTATTAAGGGTATGGCGATATCCCATTCCTAAATATGATTTTGATTGAGACAATAAATTGTTTAACCGTTGTCCTCGAGAATTCTCATAATCAAATGAAGAAATGGTAGAACCATATTCCATATACAATTGCTGACTGTTGCAATGCAATCCAAAACTTATAAGAATTAAAAATAGTAGTGACTTATTCATATTTAAACTTTTAAAAAGTAATTGTAATTGATTAAAAACTGCTCTTACGATTTTGAAAGCAAGTGAAGTTTTAGATGTCCTGCCTTCAATACTTTCAATCTAGACAAGGTCACAAAATGAAAAAGCAATAAAAACTCTAAGAACGCAATAATACCAGAGGTTCGCATAATTTATTAAGTTAGGTTACTCCAAGGTATATATATAGACACGATAAAAAAAATAAAACCGCTTATGTCCACCTTTTGTCCATTCAAAAAAGCATCGTTAGTCGACGATAGATATCAAATCATTAGAAATATCGTCCTACATCATTATCTTGAATCCTTTAATTAAGGGTATGGATTTTAACAATATTTATACAGCTATAATGTTTGATGTTCATCATAAAACACTTTCTCAGTAATTACTCTAACTAGCACATGCTGAATAAATTAAAAGTTAATATTTCTGTTAAAAAGGCTGTAAACATTCTAAAAAAATATTTTTTTTCGTAAATTAGAAAGTATCAAATAAACCCTTAAAATAATGAAAAATATAGTCTTTAAATCAATAAAGTATTGCCTGTTATTGTTGTTTTGTGTATCAATAAGTTTTGCGCAAGACAGTCAAGCCATAAAAGAAATAAGTGGTAAAATTATTGCTGAAGATACCCGGGATGAATTAGTATTTACTGATATCGTTGTGGATGGTACCAACATTAGTACCGTAACCAATTCAGATGGTGAGTTTCTCTTAAAAATACCTTATAAATATCTTGATGAAAAATTAGTTATTACGCACTTGGGGTATGAAAGAAAACTATTAAATATAATAGATCTTGGTAGTGATGAAAAGATTATGCTCACTCCAAGTATTACTGAATTAACAGCTGTAAATATTGCAGCACCACAATATGATGCAAGAACTTTAGTTATAAAAACTTTAGAGAATAAAAGCGAGGCGTATAGTAATGATAACGCATTAATGACTGCCTTTTACAGAGAGACAATCAAGAAAAGGCGCAGAAATGCATCTCTTTCTGAGGCTGTAGTAAGAATACATAAACAGCCTTATAGCAGCCTTCGAAAGGACCATATTGAATTAATAAAATCTAGAAAAAACACTAATTATTCTAGACTAGACACTCTTGCGCTAAAACTTCAAGGTGGTCCATTTAGTAATATATACACAGACTTAGTAAAATACCCTGAATTTATATTTAACGAGGAAGATATTGATTTTTATGATTTCAATTATGAAAACTCAACAAATATCAATAAAAACCTAGTTTACGTTGTTAACTTTAAGCAAAAACCAAGAGTGAAATCACCTATGTATTATGGTAAATTATATATAGACGCGAATACTTTAGCTTTAACGAGTGCTGAATATAGTTTGAATGTAAAAAACAAAGAACTTTCTAGCCGCATGTTTGTTAGAAAAAAACCTAGAAAGGTCGATGTCTATCCAACCGAAGCTACTTATAGAGTGAAGTACAGAACTCAAAATGGCAAATGGCATTACGCCTACAGTAATATAGGTTTAACATTTAAAGTAAACTGGACAGGAAAATTATTTAATAGTATTTATACACTAAACAGCGAAATGGCTATTACAGATTGGGAAATTCCTGAAAACAAAGTTGCTAAATCAAAAGAAAAAATGTTAAGACCTACAACAATTTTAACTGAGCAAACTTCAGGCTTCTCAGATCCAGAATTCTGGGGGGCGTATAATATTATAGAACCCGAAAAATCGATTGAAAATGCGATTAAAAAGATTAAAAAGCAACTGGATAAGCAAAGTGCGAAAAAAGAAGAATCATAAAGATTCCTTGATATATAAAAAAGCCAATAACTTTTATAGTTATTGGTTTTTTTTGCTCTATGTTTAAGTATTTAAAAGAAGCTATAACACTTCGCCATAAAGATCAAAATCCTCAGCTTCAATTATTTTAACATTAGCGAATTCGCCAGTTTTTAAGTATGTATTTGTGGCATCGATTAATACTTCATTATCAACATCAGGAGAATCAAATTCAGTACGTCCAATAAAGTAATTGCCTTCTTTTCTATCAATAACTACTTTAAACTCCTGCCCTATTTTCTGTTGATTTAACTCCCATGAAATTTGAGATTGAATTTCCATGATTTGATTCGCTCTATCAATTTTCACATCTTCAGGAACATCATCTTCTAAATTATAGGCATGCGTATTTTCTTCATGAGAATACGTAAAGCACCCTAAACGCTCAAAACGCATATCCTGAACCCACTGCTTTAATATTTGAAAATCTTCTTCCGTTTCTCCTGGATATCCAACTATTAAAGTAGTCCTAATTGTCATTTCAGGAACAGTAGCTCTAAACTCCTGTAAAAGTTTTGTGGTTTTTTCTTTTGTGGTACCACGACGCATACTTTTTAAAATTGAATCAGAAATATGCTGCAATGGAATATCCAAGTAATTACAAATTTTAGGTTCGCGGTTCATAACTTCCAATACATCCATAGGGAAACCTGTAGGGAATGCATAATGCAACCTAATCCATTCAATACCTTCAACTTTTACCAATGCTTCAAGTAATTCGGCTAAATTTCGCTTCTTATACAAATCTAAACCGTAATAGGTTAAATCTTGAGCAATCAAAATCAACTCCTTTACACCATTTGACGCCAGCTTTTCAGCTTCAATAACTATGTCCTCAATTGGAGTAGATTTATGTTTTCCACGCATTAAAGGAATCGCACAGAAAGAACATGGTCTATCACAGCCTTCTGCAATCTTTAAATAAGCATAATTTTTTGGTGTTGTTGTTAAACGTTCGCCTATTAATTCATGCTTATAGTCTGCTCCCAAGGCTTTTAATAAACTTGGTAACTCGGTGGTTCCAAAATACTTATCAACATTAGGGATCTCCTTTTGTAAATCTGGCTTATAACGCTCACTTAAACAACCTGTAACAAATACTTTATCTACATCACCAGCTTCCTTCTTTTGCATAAATTCCAAAATGGTATTTACACTTTCTTCTTTAGCATTATTAATAAAACCACAGGTATTGATCACAACAATATTACCTTCTTCCTCGTGTACCACATCTTTGCCACTAGCTTTAAGCTGCCCCATGAGTACTTCACTATCGTAAACATTCTTACTACAACCAAGCGTAACAACGTTTATTCTATTCTTTTTAAGTGATTTTGTGCGCATAAATTATTTAAAACGAAGTGCAAAGATACAACGTTAATTAAACCTTTTATATATTTGAATGTCCTAAATTGAAAACCTACAGTTATGAAAAATAATATTTTCTACCTTCTTATAACTATTTGTCTAGCATTTAGTTGCTCTTCTGAAGCACCAAGTACTGAAATACCTGAAACTAATGATACTCTTTACTTTCCGCCTTTAAATTCTGATGTTTGGGAAACTAAGACTATTGAAGATTTAGGCTGGAACCAAAATGAATTACAATCACTTTTAAATTTTCTAGAAGAAAAAAACACTAAAAGTTTTGTAATACTTCATGACGGAAAGTTGGTTTTAGAGGAATATATGAATGGCCATGATGCTTCAAAACTATGGTATTGGGCAAGCGCTGGAAAAACGTTAACTACAGCTATTTCGGGGATTGCACAAGAGGAAGGTCTTATTAATATAAATAATAAGGTATCTGACTATTTAGGCGATGGTTGGACGAGCGCATCTCTAGAAAAAGAAAACTTAATTACCTGCAAACATTTATTGTCTATGAACTCTGGTTTGGATGATAGTTTAGGTGATAATGTCTCTAAGGAAAATTTACAATATACGTCTGATGCGGGAACCCGATGGGCATATCATAATGTATACAAAAAAATGCAAGATGTTGTAGCTGCTGCAAGTGGCGAAACTTGGAATAGTTATTTTGGAACAAAACTGAAAAATAAAATTGGTATGAATGGTGCTTGGGTTCAGAACACCGATTTCAATGTATATTGGAGTAATACTAGAAGTATGGCGCGTTTTGGACTAATGATTTATGCTAATGGTAAATGGAATAGTTCACAAATTATACCTGAAACATTTTTAAATGAAGCTACAAATACCTCACAAAATATCAATAAATCCTATGGTTATTTGTGGTGGCTTAATGGAAAAGAAAGCTACCATTTACCTGCAAGTCAAATAGAATTTAATGGTGAATTAATTCCAAATGCTCCCGCTGATACTTATGCTGCCTTAGGTAAAAACGACCAGAAGATTTATATTATTCCTAGTAAAAAGTTAGTTATTGTAAGAATGGGAAACAAAGCCAATACTGATGCTTTAGCCCTTTCTACTTTTGATAACGATTTGTGGGAAAAGATTAACGCTTTAATTGATTAATTATAATTTTTAGGCGCTTGTCTTCTTTTTGAAACCTGTTCATAAATATAAGCCCATTGTAATAATCGCTTTTCAGAAAGAGGTTTACTAATAAACGTTAGTCCTTTTGGCTTGCCTTCTGAAGTATAACCCATAGGGACTGTGAGCGCAGGATATTCTGCAACAGCGGCGAAACCTGCATGATAATTATTTATTGATAAGAATCCATCCAAATCATGGGCTTTAAAAGGTGTATCAAAATATTTTCTGCCATTGGTTTTTAAAGTATTCTTTATCTTTTTAAATTCTTCATCAGTTGCAATATCGTCAACAATGCCTTCAAAAAGTTTTTGTCCGTATGGCATCGTATTCAAAGAATCCTTTTTATTGAAATTGATAACATCTTGAACAGATGATACAGAAACCTCTTTACCTGCATAATTTGATAAATATGTTGGTAAATCTACTTTCATGTCCAAATTCAATAACCTAAGAAAATTAGGTAAATCTACTTTCTCTTCTTCTATTTCAATAATTACCGCACCTTTTGATTTTAAATCTTTAATAGCTTGAACATATAGTGAATCTTCTAAAAGTCTTTTGGGAGCACCAAAACGTTTGCTATCAATAGATACATCTTCAAGTTCATTGAAATAAGATATTTCTGAATATTCTGTTGGTATTGATTTAGAATCTTCAGCATCAAAACCATAAATAGCATCTAATAATATAGCATTATCAACGACATTCTTTGTCATGGGACCTGCAGTATCTAAAGTTGAAGAAATAGGCACAATACCACTCCTACTTACCAAACCAATAGTTGGCTTTAAACCAACTACTGAATTCTGACTTGAAGGTGATAAAATCGACCCTGACGTTTCACTGCCAATAGCTGCAACACAAAAATTAGCAGCCACAGCAACGCCACTTCCTGAGCTAGAACCTCCCGTATCTATAATTCTTCTTCCATAAGGGTTTAAGGTTTGCCCTCCAATAGCGCTATAGCCGCTAGGACAATCACCGCAGAAAAAATACGCCCATTCACTTAAATTGGCTTTTCCTAAAATAATAGCACCTTTTTCTTTTAAACGCTTAACAATATGAGCATCTTCAGCATTATTGTTTTGTAATGCTACAGCCCCAGCTGTTGTTCGCATTCCTGTTGTATTAATGTTATCTTTTAAGAGAATTGGCATTCCAAAGATATAATTAGTGATTTCTGCATTATAGTTATCTGCCTTTTTTGCTTCTTGTATTACATTTGGATTTAGTGAAATTACCGAATTTAAAGACCACTTGTTTGCTCTATCATACTTTCTAATGCGGTATAAATAGAACTTCACTAAATTCTCATAATTCAATTTTTTACTAAAAATATGATTTTGAATCGTTGGAATATCCTGTTCTAAAATTAATAGTTTTAATCTATTGTAAGTGTCTACCGTAAAATCCTCTAAGTCTTTTTCAAAAGGTTGCCAAAGCTCCTCATTATCAATATACTTAGAATCTAAAACTTTAAATTCTCTAAAATCTTTAGTTGAAATCGCACTTAAATCTGAATCACTAGTAGTAGTTTTCTCTTCAGATTTAGTGTTTTTGCAATTAAAAAGCAGTGTAATTAAGAAGAAGGATAATAGAATTCTCATAGTTAGCATTTTTTATAAAAATACTGAACTAATTTTGAAAATAAAAGTAACACACAACTATGGTTAAGTATTGATTTTCAGCAAAATAAAAACAATAAAATCACTTTTAAGCATCATATTTTGAATAAATAATTGTATTTTAGTTAAAATCCTCCTTTTAAACCCCTCATAATCTACTAATTATAATCATTAATTCTTAGATAAATGAGCAGGTTAGTCGATGAAATCGTTAAAATTGATAAGAGCAATAATTTGCAGCTTTTATTAAAGCCGGCAAAATTTGTTTATAAAAATTATTTGGGTTTAAAATTAAACCTATCAATAATTAATGAACAATTAAAAGGATTAGACTTCACAAAACAAGAAAGTTTAGAAAATCTTGGGCTATCAAAAACTACTTCAAATCCTTATATGGCCGGAAGTAGTGGTAGAGTAAAATACGTTCTTAACAAACTCAATATAAAAGATACCGATACTATTTTAGATTTTGGTTGCGGAAAAGGAAAAATGCTCTATATAATGTCTAAATACCCCTTTAAACGGGTTGATGGTGTTGAAATAACTAATTCTTTATCCAAAATTGCAATCAATAACTTAAACAAGTTAGGTGTCAAAAAATCTAAAATATATAACTGTGATGCTAGTAATTTCAAGGAACTTGAACTTTATAATTACTTCTACTTTTTCAATCCTTTTCCTGGAAATGTCATGGCAGATGTGATAAGTAATATAGAAGAAAGTAATAAAAGGCATCCCGAGAAATCACTATAATTTATTATGTGCCCAATTATGAAAACGAAATTTTAAGGTCTGGTAATTTTAAAAAGATATTTAGTTATTGGGATGTATATGTTTATAAGAATAATATAAACTTAAAAAACCAATTTTAACTTCTACCTTCAAATGGGATAACAATGCCCTTCTCTACGTAATTTTTTAAACCATTTAGTAGCAGCGCCCAACAAAATGAAGAGTGTTTAAAATGATGATTTTGTTCTGGCCAATTTACATGACTAAATTCAATAAGAGTGCCATTTTCTGTAGATTTTAAATCAAAACCAAAGGTGGTGGGATTCCAATCGACATCAGATTTTGTCATTTTAAAATGAATAGATGCATTCATTTCTACTTTTGAAACTTTGCAGTACCAATCGTAATCATCAGTAAAATTGAGGTTATATTCTGCTCCGAGTTTTGGTGTTCCAGAACTTTTTAATGTCCACCAATTGTCAAGATGTTTGGGTTGAGATATGGCATTGAAAACTTCTTCTGTAGAAGTTTTTATTGTTAGACTATGAAAAATATTGTAAGGCATTTTATATGTTGTATTTTTTTGGCTAGAAGTTAAAAATTTTTGACCTTTTAATAATTAGATAATTTTAAGTCTTGATTTTGAATACTTTCATAAATTTAAGGTTTCAAAAAAAATCGAAAAAACAACTTTATAAAATGAAATTAACCAAACAAGAAATCGATTATGTTTCAAAACTTGAACCTTTCAAAAGATACGAATACTTTATTAGAAAAGTTGCCGATTTCCAAGAGTTGTGGACGATTATTGACAACAATGGAGCTATCGCGTTATCTGATATCGAAAAACACAAACTGGTTTCTTTTTGGACAGCCGAAGACTTTATTCAAAGTAATTTGACTGGAAATTGGAAAGGCTTTACACCTATAAAGATAGACCTAGATAATTTAGATGATACAATAATACCATTCATTGAAGAAAATGAATATTTACTAAGTATCTTCCCTGTTAATGGTAAATCAGGTTTTGTGGTAAACTTAGAAGAATTTATACGAGACCTAAATGATGAACTCGAGAATTACGAATAAAATTGAAAATTAAATCCTTGAGAACCTAAAACAAGTTCAGGTTGACAAAATACGACGTTACTCGAAATGAGATTCCTGCTTTCGCAGGAATGAGATTACTTAAAAAAGGAATCCACAAACTCATATTTGTTGAACACCTGTAAATCGTCAATACCCTCACCTACACCAATGTATTTTACAGGAATTTGAAATTGGTCTGAGATACCAATTACAACACCTCCTTTTGCAGTTCCGTCTAATTTGGTTACTGCTAAAGACGTTACTTCTGTCGCTGCCGTAAATTGTTTCGCTTGTTCAAAAGCATTTTGACCTGTAGAACCATCTAAAACCAATAATACGTCGTGCGGTGCATCGTCTACTACTTTTTGCATTACACGTTTTACTTTGGTCAATTCGTTCATCAAGTTGACTTTATTATGTAAACGACCAGCTGTATCAATAATTACTACATCGGCTTCCTGGGTTACGGCACTTTTTAGGGTGTCAAAAGCTACTGATGCTGGGTCGCTTCCCATAGACTGCTTTACAATTGGTACATCAACTCTGTCTGCCCAAACTTGTAATTGGTCTATTGCTGCGGCTCTAAAAGTATCGGCTGCTCCCAATACTACATTTAGACCTTGTTTTTTAAACTGACTTGCTAATTTCCCTATAGTTGTGGTTTTACCAACACCATTTACACCAACAACCATCATTACATAAGGTTTTTTACCTTCCGGAATTGTAAACTCTGTTTCTTCTCCTGAATTGGTTTCAGATAGTAACCCTGCAATTTCTTCACGCAGAATTTGATTTAGTTCGTCTGTGCCTAAATATTTATCTTTAGATACACGCTCTTCAATTCGTTCTATAATTTTTAGGGTAGTATTTACGCCAACATCACTTGTTACTAAAATCTCTTCAAGGTTATCTAAAACCTCATCATCTACTTTAGATTTCCCAGCTACGGCTTTACTTAATTTACCAAAGAAACTGGATTTAGATTTTTCTAAGCCTTTGTCTAAGGTTTCTTTTTTTTCTGAAGAGAATATTTTTTTGAAAAAACTCATGTGTTATTGTTTATTCATTTATGAGTTTAAACGTTTAACTGTTCATACTCTTGCTACTATTTTAATAAGAGTCTAAGCTATAATATTTATAGACAAATTAGACTTTGCGTTAGGGATTGAGGCATTTGTTGAAGCTCCTCGACGCAGGAGAGAGCGACTGCCGAAAGCCCGACCCTTAGGGTAACGCCCAAATACTTGATAACAATTTCCCTGCCTTTAATTGAAACATGAAATATTGTCATTAAAATTTGAGTTGTAAATATAAAAAAAGCTGCTCTCTTTACAGACAGCAGCTTTATATATTGTGGTAATAAACGTTTATTTCTTGTTTAAGAAATCGTTTACTAGGTCTGGACTCATTACTGATTCTACAAACATGTACGCTCCTGTTTTTGGAGACTTAACCATTTTTATAGCTTTGGTTAATCTTTTAGATCCTGTTTGTAACGATGCTACTGCTTTCTTTGCCATGGCTTATACTTTTTAGCTTTACGGTGTAAAACTTATTACTTAATTTCTTTGTGAACGGTCATACGCTTAAGGATTGGGTTAAATTTCTTTAACTCCATTCTATCTGGCGTGTTCTTTTTATTCTTAGTAGTAATGTACCTTGAAGTTCCTGGTTGTCCAGATTCTTTATGCTCCGTACATTCTAAAATTACCTGTATTCTATTGCCTTTCTTTGCCATTTTATACTACTTAAACTATGACGTATTATTTTATAAATCCTTTTGCCTTTGCTTCTTTAAGCGCAGCTGAAATTCCTATTTTGTTAATAGTTTTTAATGCAGAAGTAGATACCTTTAAAGTTATCCATTTGTCTTCTTCTGGAATGTAAAAACGTTTCTTTACTAAGTTAGCATCAAATCTGCGCTTAGTTTTATTCATTGCGTGAGACACGTTGTTACCAACCATTGCCTTTTTCCCTGTAAGTTCACAAACTCTTGACATTATTTTTAACTTTAAATTTGTTGTTGCTTAAAAACGAGGTGCAAATATACTTAAATTTTGAATTATGACAATTAAAACTTTATCAATTTTTTAAAATTTCTTTTTCGAGCATTTCAAGAGCTTTATTTACCCCTTTTACGATGACACGTTTCCTTGCAGAGCCTAACATAAATGATTTTGAAATAACCCTGTCTTTTGTAGCTATAGCAATAAAAACAGTGCCTACTTCAGCATCAGATTCTCCTTTAGATGGTCCTGCATTTCCTGTAGTGGCTACACCATAATCTGCATTAAACAATTCACGCACATTTTTTGCCATAGCTTCTGCAACTTGTGCACTTACTACGGAGTGTTTTTCTATAAGATCCTTTGAGACTCCTAAAACCTTAATTTTAGATTCGGTAGCGTAGGTTACTACACCTCCATTGAAATATGCCGAAGCGCCTGCGTTTTGTGTAAATCGTTCTGCAACATTACCGCCCGTACAACTTTCTGCAATGGCGAGTGTTTTTCCAGATTTAGTTAAGCGATTTGCAATTAATACTTCTAAGGATTTTGCTTCGTCTTCAAAACCAACAAATGCATCTTTAATTAATGGGAGTACCTTTTCAATTTCTGTGTCAATATTCTTTCGTACCTCCTTCTCCTCAAATCCTTTAGACGATAAACGCAAGCGCACGCTTCCCAAATTTGGCAAATATGCTAGCTTTACGGTTTCTGGCAATGCATCTTCCCAAGCCTCAATACGTTCTGCCAAAGTGCTTTCGCCCAAACCGTAGGTTAATAAGGTTTTATGAAGTATAAATGGAAACTTGTATTTTTCTTTAAGCCTAGGGATTACCTTATTCACTATGAGTTTTTTCATTTCAAAAGGCACACCTGGAAGTGATACAAATGTTTTTTTATCTTTGTCTATCCACATTCCCGGAGCAGTCCCCAGTTCATTCATTAAAACTGTAGCTTTAGATGGCACTAAAGCCTGATCTTTATTCACCTGAAGTAGTGTTTGACGCACATACTTCTTCCAAATGTCTTCAATATTTTTTGTTACTGAAGCATCTCGTATCAAAGTATCATCAAAATATTCTGCGATGGTTTTTTTAGTAACATCGTCTTTGGTAGGACCTAATCCACCGGTAATAATAATGATATCTACACGACTCTCAGCATCTGCAAATGCTTGAAGAATATGAGCTCTATCATCTTGAACCGAAGTAATTTGATAAATAGAAGCACCAATACTATTTAAACTTTGAGCTATAAAGGCAGAATTGGTATCAATAACTTGACCTATAAGAAGTTCGTCGCCAATGGTTATGATTTCCGCTAACATATCTACAATCCGAAATCCGACTTAATTTCTGCAACGGCATTATCAACTGCAGTAAGTACAATATCTAACTTATCGGTAACGTCCATATCCGTTTTTGTGAATTTACCCCAATCTTGCACTTCAATTAAATCTTCTAAAACCCCCAACTCAAATAAGTCAATCGTAGGTTTCATTTTATGCGCCGCTTGGTATGCTGTATGGTAGTCTTTTTCGGCAACCGCCTTTTTTAAACGCTCTGCGTCTTCAGGTACTTCTTCTAAAAAAGTTGCTGCCAAAACTGCAATAAAATCCTCATCGTTATCCGCTAACTCTCTTACTCTAAATAATTTATAATGTTGTTCCATGTTACTTAACTGTTATAGAAAATAATTCTTTGTCTCCTATAAAACCTTTTAACTTATCATTAGCAACAACCTTACCAACTCCAGCAGGTGTGCCCGTAAATATAATATCTCCAATCTTTAAAGTGAAATATTTCGAGACATATTCTATCAATTCATCAATTTTCCAAAGCATGTGGCTCGTATTTCCTTTTTGTACAATAATATCGTTCTTTTTTAAAGAAAATTCAATTTGGTTTACATCATCAAACTCACTTTTTGGCATCCATTTTCCAACAACTGCAGCCCCATCAAATGCTTTTGCTTTTTCCCAAGGCAGACCTTTAGCCTTTAATTGGCTTTGTAAATCCCGTGCTGTAAAATCAATTCCTAATCCAATTTCATCGTAGTACTTATGGGCAAACTTTTTATCAATATGTTTGCCTACACGATTAATTTTTACCAAAACCTCTACTTCATGATGTACATCTTCCGAAAAATCAGGAATAAAAAAAGGCTGTTTTTTTAATAAAATAGAAGTATCAGGCTTTAAAAACACAACTGGATCAGTCGGTTTTTTATTTTCTAGTTCTTTAATATGTTCGGTATAATTTCTACCTATACAAATTAGTTTCATTTCTTTTTTTCAATTTGGGCGTTACCCTATCGGGTCGGGCTTTCCGTTGCAAGTCCTCGCTCGTACCTCGCTGTGGGCTTTCCTCTACAATCCCTAACGCGGGCCTACTTACCGTATTCTTTCATTCCTCCTATGGCAAGCTACTTTTATTTAATTATTTCCTAAAGCTTATTATTAAAACTTCTCAACTTAATAGCCGTTAATACCTTTTTAGTATATAATGGAAAATCTGCATTCAGCAACCAACCAAAATATCCAGGTTCTTTTTCTAAAACCTCAGTCACTAGTTTTCCTTTGTGCTTTCCGAAAGAAAAACATTCTTCACCTTTTTTATTATAAGCAATAAAACCAGCAAAATCAGCAAACTTTTTTCTAGAACTAAACTCTGCTAAAAATTTGGTATCATTTTCCAGATCGTCATATTTTTCCAATTGGGCTTTTAAAACCTCATAGGTGGCATTGGTATCCGCCTCAGCACTGTGTGCATCATCCAAACTTTTGTCACAATAAAACTTATAAGCGGCACTCAATGTGCGCTGTTCCATTTTATGAAAAATAGTTTGAACATCAACAGACTGCCTGTTTTTCATATCAAAATCTACCTCCGCACGCAACATCTCTTCAGCTAATAGTGGAATATCAAATCTATTAGAATTAAAGCCTCCCAAATCAGAATCTTTAATCATATTATAAACCTCTTTTGCTAATGCTTTAAATGTAGGCTTATCTGCCACATCAGCATCAGAAATTCCATGTATCTCGGTAACTTCCTTAGGAATCGGCATTTCAGGATTTACTCGCCAAGTTTTGCGTTCTTCTTTTCCATTAGGATACACCTTTAGTATAGATATCTCAACAATTCTATCTGAGGTGATGTTAATACCCGTAGTTTCTAAATCGAAAAAGCAAATGGGTTTTGTTAGATTTAATTGCATTTATTTTGATTGATTATGTCTTATTTCTTTTGCAAAAATAAAAAACCCAACCACTTTGGTCGGGTTTCGAAGTTGTTTTTATTTCTTAATTATAGTTCTCTATCACTATCCCAAGCTTCTAAATAATCCTTAACAGATTTCACAAACATACCGCCTAAAGCTCCATTTACCACACGATGGTCGTAAGAGTGCGATAAGAACATCCTATATCTAATACCTATAAAATCACCCTCAGATGTTTCAATAACTGCAGGAACCTTTCTAATGGCACCCAAAGCTAGAATACCAACTTGTGGTTGATTAATAATTGGTGTTCCCATTATACTTCCAAAAGAACCAACATTGGTAACAGTGTAAGTTCCATCTTGAATATCCTGTGGCTTCAATGCATTAGTTCTAGCCCTATTTGCTAAATCATTCACCTGCTTAGTCATACCTACCAAATTCAACTGGTCTGCATTTTTAATAACTGGAACAATTAAATTACCATCTGGCAAAGCAGTAGCCATTCCTAGATTTATATTTTTCTTTTTAATGATTTTATCACCATCAACCGAAATATTCAACATTGGATAATCTCTTAGGGCTTTAGCAACAGCTTCCATAAAAATTGGCGTGAATGTTAGCTTTTCACCTTCACGTTTCTCAAACCCATCTTTCACTTTGTTGCGCCAATTCCAAACTTTAGTTACATCTGCCTCAATAAAACTTTGTACATGGGCAGAGGTTTGTAAAGAATCGGTCATATGCTGGGAAATGAGTTTTCCCATTCTCGTCATTTCTATAATTTCATCCTCACCACTAACTACAACCGGTTTCGCTTCAACTTTTGGCGTTTCTTTAATTGTCTGACTTGGCACTTCTTGCTTAGGCGCTACTTCAACTTTAGGAGTAGTTTTTCCTCCATTTCCTACATAAGCCAAAATATCATTTTTAGTAACTCTTCCTTCTTTTCCAGTACCAGGAATAGCATCCAATTCTTCTTGTGAAATACCTTCTTGCTTCGCAATGTTTCTAACCAAAGGAGAATAGAAACGCTCATTACTAGTAATGGTTGGCGTGTTAACACTAACCTCAGCCTGAGCCTTTTCAACACGTTCTGTTAATGCACTCACCGCTTCTACAGGAGCATCATTTGAGGCCTCTTCTACCTTTTCACTAACAGGCTCATCTCCTTCAGTTTCAATAACTGCTAAAACTTGCCCTACTTGCACTACATCATCTACTTCAAAGCGTTTTTCAACTAAAACACCCTCAACTTCACTGGGCACTTCACTATCTACCTTGTCTGTAGCAATTTCCAAAACAGCTTCGTCAAGCTCAATAGTGTCACCAACATCTTTCAACCAAGACGTGATGGTTGCTTCTGCAACACTCTCTCCCATTTTCGGTAATGTCAATTCAAACTTTGCCATTTCTTTAAATTAAAGCCTTTATTTTTTATTTCAATTGCAAAATTAATTAAAAATCATCAATTTTTTTAAACTATCTGTAATAAAACCACCTAAAACTGAATAACCTCTCCTCTACTAATAGCATTATCACTTCCCAAGATGAAATTAGAATTGTTGGGTAATAACTTATAAGTCCATTTTCTTGTACTAGAATACTTATTGAGTATTTGAATAGTCTCCTTATAACTTAAAAAATTAGTATCAAGAATAATTTCGGTTTCTTCTTCAAAGTTACCTATTTCTTTACTTAAAAGCATTGCTTTTGGTAACACGGTTTCCAATGTTTTATTATTCGTATTCGAAATTAAAACATACTGAAATACCGATTTTTTTTTCTCAACTTGCACCTTTCTAAAAATATAAACCAACCTTATTCCAAGCCAAACCAACATATCGAATATCACATTTTTTTTAAAATGTTTTTGGTAAAAAATCTGCATTGCTCCATAAAACCTTCGGGCGTAATGCTTATCTCTTAACGTACTTTCACCTTTAAAATGTATAGCAGTAACATCTCCCAAATAGTAGTTTTGGTATCCTGCTTTTAATATTTTGTAAGACAAATCGATATCCTCACCGTACATAAAATAATCTTCATCAAATCCTCCTACCTTGTTATACAAATCACGCCTCAAAAACATAAATGCACCAACTAGAACATCTATTTGGCCAATTGCATCTTCCGCTAAATGATTTGCATAATATTCTGAAGAATTACCAAACAGCTTTTTAAATGCCGCTTTTACATAAGGTATATTTCGCTTACTTTCTGGTAAAAATGCACCAACACCATTAATAAGCTTACAACCTACAGCCCCCAATTTTTCCTTTCCTTCACAAAACTTCAATAAACTCGTGAACGTATCTTCTGCAACAACAGTATCAGGATTTAAAATACACAAATACTCTCCTTTTGCCATATTTACCCCTATATTATTACCTTTTGAAAAGCCATGATTTTGCTTATTCTCAATGAGCTTGACATCTGGAAATATATCCTTTAACATATGGCAACTTTCATCTTCAGAATTATTGTCTATTACAATAATCTCCGCATCAATATTTACAATTGCTGCTTGTACACTTTTTAGACATAACTCCAAAAAGTAACGTACGTTGTAATTTAGTATGATTATAGAGAGTTTCAAATGCGTAGTTATAATTTAAGAGAAGATTCAAATGGAACTCGATTAAGAATACTGCGACCTAAAGTTACTTCATCTGTATATTCCAACTCATCACCTACTGATATTCCTCTAGCTATAGTTGATGTTGTAACGTTATATCCTTGAATTTGTTTAAAAATATAAAAATTAGTGGTATCACCCTCCATTGTTGAGCTTAATGCAAAAATAATTTCTTTTACTTCACCTGATTTCACCTTTTCAACTAAAGGATTAATGTTCAAATCATGAGGACCAACACCATCAATTGGGGAAATTTTACCTCCTAGAACATGATACAGCCCCTTAAACGAACTCGTATTTTCTATAGCCATTACATCCCGAATATCTTCCACAACACAAATAACACTGTCATCTCGATTTGGGTTAGCACATATCTCACACAACTCTACATCACTAATATTATTGCAAGATTTACAAAACTTAATGTTAATCCTCATATTGAGCAATGCTTGCGACAAGGCACTAGTCTGCTCTTTAGGTTGACGCAACATGTGTAATACCAAACGTAATGCCGTACGCTTTCCTATACCTGGTAATTGTGACATTTCGTTCACTGCATTTTCCAACAACTTTGATGAAAATTCCATAACCGCGAAAATACTATTTACACCTCAATTTCGCTAATTTTAAACTAGCATATTAAAATACACTGTGTTCCATTTGGATTTTGAATTTGAATAGTTGTATTTTGAAAACTCGAAATTTCATTTTTTATGAGCGCCACACAAATACTACTTCTGGTAGCTGTCTACTTTGTTGTTCTAATTTTAATATCCTATTTCACTGGGAAAGAAGATTCCAACGAAGCCTTTTTTAAAGCCAACAAATCGGCTCCATGGTACTTAGTGGCTTTTGGAATGATTGGTGCATCACTTTCTGGGGTAACTTTTATATCAGTTCCTGGAATGATTGGTGGCCAGCAATTTGCCTACATGCAGGGTGTATTTGGTTTTTTTGTGGGATACATTTTTATCTTAACTATTCTATTACCTCTCTATTATAAACTAAATGTAATATCCATCTACGAATATCTTGAACAGCGGTTTGGTACTGTAAGTTATAAAACTGGTGCTTTTTTCTTTTTATTATCACGAGTTACTGGGGCCTCCTTTAGGTTGTTTTTAGTAGCTCTTGCAATGCAGTATATTGTATTTGAACGTATTGGAATTCCGTTTTGGATAACTGTAGTGATCTCTATTTTGCTCATTTGGTTATATACCAATCGTGGCGGCATAAAAACTATTATTTGGACAGATACCATTCAAACTTTAGCAATGTTAACTGCAGTTTTAGTTGCTATATTTTTAATAAACGAACGCTTAGATTGGACACTAACTGAAGCGCTTTCTTCTGAAGTGTTTTCCACAAAAAGTCAGATTTTCTTTTTTGATGATCCCAATGCTACTACTTATTTCTGGAAGTATTTTATTGGCGGCATATTCATAGCGATTGCAATGACTGGACTAGACCAAGATATGATGCAAAAAAACCTCACTTGTAGAAATAATAGAGAATCACAAAAAAATATGTTTGCTATGGCTAGCTTATTGGTTGTGGTTAACTTTATTTTTCTATCTCTTGGTGCTTTATTGTTTATTTATGCTGAAAAAGTTGGTTTAGAAATCCCAGTTGTGGATGGAAGAACAAGAACAGATTTACTATTTCCTGAAATTGCCATGAATCAAGGGCTAGGAAATGCTTTAGCAGTAACTTTTATTATTGGACTTATTGCTGCAGCCTATTCCAGCGCAGATAGTGCATTAACATCATTAACAACCTCCTTTTCTGTAGATTTTTTAAACATTCATGATAAACCAAAAGAGGCACAAAAACCTTTGCGCAAAAAAGTTCATATAGCAGTATCGTTATTATTAATTATTGTTGTAATTGTTTTCAATTATCTTGAAGGCAATGTAGTAAGCAACCTATTCAAATTTGCAACATTTACTTATGGTCCGTTACTAGGTTTATTTGCTTTTGGCATCCTAACAAAACATCAGATTAAGGATAAATATGCGTGGATAGTAGCCCTACTTTCTATTGCAATAAGTTTTGCAATTACATCGCTTCCAGAAAGCATAATTGGAAACTATAAATTTCACTGGGAAATATTACCTCTAAATGGATTAATTACTTTTCTTGGTTTAATACTGATTCGTAGAAAGCAACACTAAGGTACAAGCCGCTTCAAAAACAATATTGTTTTCTTTTAAAATTGAATAAAACTCGGGGTTTTCGGTTCCCGGATTAAAAATAACCCGTTTTGGATTTAATGACAAAATATAATCGTAATATTCCTTCTGGCGTTTTGGGTTTAGGTATAAAGTAACAGTATCGATATCTTTATAATCTACTAATTCAACATCTATACCAATACCAGATACTTCGCCTTCTCTTAAGCCAAAGGCTACGGTTTCCACATTATTTGCCACCAAGCGCTGTATAGCATAATTGGAATATCTATTAGGTTTTAAGGATGCTCCAAACACCAAAGTTTTCTTATTCATATGTTAAAAAATTTAATTTTTTGTTAAAAAGAGTAACATAATTACAAAAGAGACGTCTCTTTGTTAACTATAAACATCATCAATCAAATCAAACAATCAAAATGAAAAAAATCATTTCATTGAGCATACTATGCTTTGCTCTTTTTTGCAACTTTACTTTTGCCAATACTCCTGAAACTAACGATGCCAAAAAAGGTACCGTTACAGGCAAAGTTTTAGACGCAAAACTAAAACAACCCTTACCTTATGTAAATGTAATTATTAAAAACACTCAAGGAGAAATCCTTACTGGTGGTATAACGCTAGACGATGGCACTTTTAAAATAGAAAAAATAGAAGAAGGCAATATAATCGTAAGCATTCAATATATTGGTTATAAAACCTACAACAAAAACGTTACTTTAAAAAGAGGTAATTACAATGTAAACCTTGGAGACATTTATTTAGAAGAGGAATTAGAGAGTCTAGATGAAGTTACTGTAGTTGCTGAAGTTTCCACAATTCAACAGAAGGTAGATCGTAAAGTTATTACAGTAGGTAAAGATCTTACTACTGCTGGCCCTACAGCTAGTGATATTATGAATAATTTACCTTCTGTTAACGTAGATCAACAAACTGGTAATATCAGTTTAAGAGGAAACGAAAATGTTCGTGTTATGGTAGATGGTAAATTAAGCAATGTACCTGTAGCACAACTCTTAAGGCAAATTCCCTCTACCTCAATTAAGTCTATTGAACTTATTACAAATCCTTCAGCTAAGTACAACCCCGAAGGCATGAGCGGCATCATCAACATTAAACTTCATAAAAACACGCAAATAGGGTTCAACGGAAATTTAAATGTAGGTGTAACCAAAGAGATTTTTGCAAAATTCAATAGTTCTATAGACATGAATTATCGCAATGGGAAATTGAATTTTTATGGCAATTACGGTAATAATATTGGAAAGTACGACAATTTCGGATTTATCAACAGACTTGATGACGACTCCCGTCAAGACTTCAAATTTGGTAATAATAATGAATCTCATTTATACAAATTTGGGGTAGATTTTTATTTGAACGACAAGAATACTATTTCAGTATTCACCAATCAAAACACATTTAATGGAGACGGTTTTGGCAACACCTTTATTACGTTTCCTGGACCTATAAATCAGGCGCAACTGTTCAGTAATGTAACTAATAATATATCGAGCCAATATAACCTTGCCTACAAACATATTTTCAATGAGGAAGAAGATGAAACTTTAGATATTGAAATAGACCATAACAATTTTGAAAATGATGAAGTAGCGAATTTCGACTTTCGAAACTTTAATTTTCCACCAGATTATGTAGATATGGTAGATACAAAGAGAGACCAGACTTTTATTAATGTAGATTATGTGAAACCTTTAAATGAAACATCTAAGTTAGAAGCTGGCTTAGAAGCACGATTTTTTAATTCTGATGTTGATTATGAATCAACTGGACTAACTTTCGATGGACAAGGCAACGTGATATCTACACCAAGCACCGATTTTGAATATAACAGAAATATTTTTTCTGCATATGCTACCTACGGAAAAACTATAAATGACAAATGGAACTACCAAGTTGGTGCTAGATTTGAAAAAGTAATGGAAGATGCAGATGCACTTCAGTTTTTTACAGATAACACTACAGAATCTATTCCTTTTGAGAATGATTATTTCCAAGTGTATCCTTCAATTTTTGTAAGCTATAAAGCTTCAGATAAAAACACCTATCAGTTTAGTGCAAGTCGCCGTGTAGATAGACCTGGATTGCAACAAGTAAACCCTATTAGACAATGGGCAACACCAAGAGTATCTTCTTTCGGAAATCCTCAACTATTGCCACAATTTACAAACTCGGTAGAGCTAAATTATACACGTGAGCTTAAGAAAGGAAGCATTACTGCAGGTGTCTTTGGAAGGTTAATTGAGGATAATATCAACCGATTTGTGCGAATAGATAGAAATAATGTCCCAGCAGGTAATGCTATTTTAACTTTTGATAATTTTGATAACACTACCGCTTATGGTGTGGAACTTTCAAGTAATTATCGCCCAACGAAATGGTGGAGTTTAAACGGAAGTTTCGATTTATATTCTCAAGAACAAAGCGGTGTTACTGAAATTATTGATACAGATGACGTACAAAATGCAACAGCAGATGATATTGTTGCCCAAACCACTAAGGTAAATAATGTTATTTGGAATTTAAGAGTGTTCAATAATTTTAAAGCCACAAAAAAACTAAGCTTTTCATTGTTTACAATGTATCGTGGTGAAGAAAAAGGAATACAATTTACCAGAAAACCAATGTTTATGGTAAATACAGGTATGCGTTATTCATTTCTTGAAGATCAACGCGCTACTTTAAGCTTTAATTATAGTGATATTTTGAATACTATGAATTTTGAATTTGAGGGTGTTACACCTTTTCCTAGTCAAGGGCAGTTCAATTGGGAAAGTAACACCTGGAACATTGCGTTATCCTACCGATTTGGAGGCGGAAAATATAGAGCTCTAAGAAGGAAGCAAAGAGATGACAATACCAAACAAGGAAGCGGAGGCTTCATGTAAAACTATTTTAATAATCTGATAATAGTTGATGGTTAGTGTTATATTTAGATTATTAAATAGAACCCCTAAAGTTTAAACTTTAGGGGTTTGTTTTTTACTTTTTTTGTTAAAAATGTTAAAATTAAAAAAATACCACAATATTAATTTCTGCCAAACGTTAGTATATAACCAAAAACCGTTTATAGTAATTATTTGAGTTAGTCGCTTTAAAAACATTTTATTAGACGGTTAATGTGTTTAGACACATTTTAAACTCGAAATTACAACAAATTTCGAGTTTTGTTTTCGTAGGAACTAGATGAGAATATGCTGATTTAAAATATTGTTTTGCTATTATCATCTAACTGAGCCATAAGAGCTTCTCTTTTCAAAATTTGTGTTAATTGAAACTAGTTGATTAATAGCATTAAAAAATCCGAAACTGTATAAAAATACCAGTTTCGGATTTTTGTTTATAACACAGATTTAACAGATTACCATTTCATAATAACACTTCCCCAAGTGAATCCACTACCAAAAGCAGCTAAAACCACGGTATCTCCATCTTTAACTTTTCCTTCTTCCCAAGCTTCTGTTAAAGCAATAATTACGGATGCCGCTGTTGTATTTCCATATTTTTGAATATTGTTAAATACTTGATCATCGCGCAATCCAAACTTCTTTTGGATAAATTGAGAAATCCTCAAGTTTGCTTGATGTGGAATAAGCATGTCAATATCTTCTTTTTGTAAATTGTTTGTTTTTAAACCTTCTATAATAGCTTCACTAAAGCGCACCACGGCATGTTTAAATACAAACTGTCCATTCATATAAGGATAATAAGATGTGTCATCAGGATCATTAGCTTCTAAAATTTCTGGCACCCAATGCTTTATACTAGGCCCTTCCACTACTAGCTCCTCTGCATATTTTCCCTCGGAGTGCAAATGAGATGACAATACACCTTTTGTATTATCCTCAGTTCTTGTCATAACTGCAGCACCTGCTCCATCACCAAAAATAACGGTAACATTTCTCCCACGAGTAGATTTTTCTAAGCCTCCAGAATGAAATTCTGCACCAATTACTAACACATTTTTATACATGCCGGTTTTAATAAACTGATCTGCAACCGAAACAGCATACACGAACCCCGTACATTGGTTTCTGATATCTAAAGCGCCAATAGTTGGCATGTCGAGCATATGCTGAATTTGCACGCCACAGCCAGGGAAATAATAATCTGGACTTAGGGTAGCAAAAACTATAAAATCAATATCATCTTTGGTTAATCCTGCACGTTCTATCGCAATTCTTGCTGCTTTAGCCCCCATAACAGCAGATGTATCTTCTGAGCCTTCTTTAATCCAACGGCGCTCTTTAATACCAGTGCGCTCCTGAATCCACGAGTCATTGGTATCCATCATTTTGGACAAATCATCATTTGTCACCACATTATCTGGCACATATTTACCAAGACCTATTATTTTAGAATTGTACATAATCAATAGCTTTTTAGTATAAACCAATGTACAAAATATAATTTTCAAATTCCAAAAACTAAGCTTTAGATATTTTGACTCTAGCCGATTAGATTTAGTTTATTGCTTGTACTGTCTTTAGCAGGTGGGTTCGCGTTAGGGATTGCAGCGGCAGCTTTTGGCGAGGCGCGCATCGAGCCAAAACTATTAGCGGAAAGCCCGACCCGACCTTAGGAGGGGAACGCCCAAATAAAACATCCATTTACAGTTAGTGTAATTAAAGTTGTGTCAGTTTGTCATATTTTAAGGCTTGGTACTTTTTTTGTCTTGCTCTTACACAGCAATTAAATTTAAGATTAATGAGATTCCTGCCTTTGCAGGAATGACAAATACACTATTTATCATGACAAAAGGAAGTATTAATGTTTCGGTAGAGAATATCTTTCCGTTAATTAAAAAGTTCTTATACAGCGACCACGAGATTTTTTTGCGTGAGTTAATAAGTAATGCCACAGATGCTACGCTTAAGCTAAAGCATTTGACGAATGTTGGTGAGGCGAAGGTTGAATATGGCAATCCGCAGATTGAGGTTAAAATTGATAAAGATGCAAAAAAGCTTCATATAATTGACCAAGGTTTGGGTATGACAGCTGAAGAGGTTGAGAAATACATTAACCAAGTAGCGTTTTCTGGTGCTGAGGAGTTTTTAGATAAGTATAAAGATTCTGCCAAAGATGCTGGTATTATTGGGCATTTTGGTTTGGGGTTCTATTCAGCTTTTATGGTTGCTGATAAGGTTGAAATTATTACCAAATCCTTTAAAGACGAGCCTTCTGCACATTGGACTTGTGATGGTTCTCCTGAGTTCACTTTGGAGGAAGCTGATAAAACAGAAAGAGGTACTGAAATTGTACTTCATATCGCGGAAGATTCTACCGAATTCCTTGAGGAATCTCGTATTCGTGAGTTATTGAACAAGTATAATAAGTTTATGCCTATTCCGATTAAATTCGGCACTAAGGAAATAAACGATCCTGAGCACGAGCCAAAAACTACAAAAGATAAAGACGGTAAAGAAACTACTGAGCCTCACAGACAAATTACTGTTGACGATATTATCAATAATCCTAATCCTGCTTGGACAAAACAGCCAACAGATTTAAAGGATGAAGATTATAGTAATTTCTACAGAGAATTGTATCCAATGCAATTCGAGGAACCATTGTTTAACATTCACTTAAATGTGGATTATCCGTTCAACTTAACGGGGATTTTATACTTCCCAAAGTTGACCAACGATATGCAAATTCAAAAGGATAAAATTCAATTGTATCAAAACCAAGTTTTTGTAACAGATAACGTTGAAGGTATTGTTCCTGAATTTTTAACGATGCTTCGTGGTGTTATTGATTCTCCAGATATTCCACTAAACGTATCGCGTTCTTACTTACAGGCTGATGGTGCGGTTAAAAAGATTTCATCTTACATCACAAGAAAAGTTGCAGATAAGTTAAAATCGTTATTCAATAATGACCGTGAAGATTTTGAAGCTAAATGGAATGACATTAAAATTGTGATTGAATACGGTATGCTTTCAGAAGAAAAATTCTTTGAAAAAGCTGATGCCTTTGCATTATACCCAACGGTTGATGGTAAATACTATACGTATCAAGAATTATATGATAAAATTAAAGCGAATCAAACGGATAAGGATGATAAATTAGTGATTCTTTATGCGTCTGATAAGGATGCACAACACAGTTATATTGAAGCTGCAAAAGCTAAAGATTATGAAGTGTTATTACTTGATTCTCCTATTGTTTCACACTTAATCCAGAAGTTAGAATCTACTAAGGAAAAT
The DNA here is from genome assembly GCA_043557195.1 of Flavobacteriaceae bacterium. Lineage (GTDB taxonomy): Bacteria > Bacteroidota > Bacteroidia > Flavobacteriales > Flavobacteriaceae > Jejuia. The sequence continues at coordinate 522,223 of CP121314.1, forward strand.
ATTTCTTTTGCTCGTGTGGATGGTGATCATATTGATAATTTGATTAAGAAAGACGACACGAAAATTTCTAAGTTGGATGAAGACCAAAAGAAAGCTTTAGATGAATTACTGAAAGAGGTAATTCCTTCTGAAAAATTCATGGTACAGTTAGAAGCTATGGATAGCAACGCTAATCCGTTTATCATCACACAACCAGAGTTTATGCGCAGAATGAAAGAGATGCAGCAAACTGGAGGTGGCGGTATGTTTGGTATGGGTAATATGCCAGAAATGTACAACTTGGTGGTTAATACAAACTCTGATTTGGTAGGTGAAATTTTAAACACTAAAACCAAAAAGAAACAGGAGCGTTTAATTAACCAAAGTTTAGATTTAGCACGTTTATCTCAAGGTTTGCTTAAAGGTGAAGAATTAACAAACTTCATTAAGCGTAGCTATGATATGATAAAATAGTTGACACGCTGAAACAATTCAGCAATCTATTATAGATTAAAACCACTTTGTGAAAACAAGGTGGTTTTTTATTGCGCAATTTAAACTAGCACTTATATTTGCAGCAAAAATATTTATATGAAATATACAGTAGTAGCTTTTTTAGTTTTATTTCTTACAGCTTGTTCTTCTGATGACACCCCAACAATTACAGATTTCAGAGAAGCCAACGACAAAGAAATCAACGATTATATAACAGCCAATAATTTAAATGCTGAAAAAAGCAATACAGGTTTGTATTATGTTATTGATGAACCTGGAACAGGCACACAACCTAAAGTTACTGATAATGTAACCGTAGCGTACAAAGGCTATTTTACTAACGGAAATGTGTTTGATGAAAGTAATACAGAAGGTATTTCTTTTGGCTTACAACAAGTAATTGCTGGATGGACAGAAGGTATTACCTATTTTAAAGAAGGCGGTAGTGGTATTCTATTAATTCCTTCGCATTTAGCTTATGGAAGTACAGGCAGAGGAAGTATTCCTGGAGGTGCTGTACTAATTTTTGATGTGCATTTGATTTCGGTTAATTAGACTATAACTTAAACTTAAAATATTGAAAACCATCTTGTGAAAACAAGGTGGTTTTTGTTATAAGTTAATCACCATTATCCGAAAGAAATGATAATTTAACATAGCATAAAACCTACTCCAACCACCCCTTAAAATCCTTAACACGTTCTCGAGCAACAATTACCTCTTGTTCGTTGTAAGAATTTAGTTTTATTTGTAAACGCGAATTAGTATAGCTTACCATATCTTTTATAGCATTGATGTTCACAAAGAATTTACGATTGATACGGAAAAATGTCTGTGGTTCTAATTCTTCTTCAAGTTGTTCTAAAGTAGAGTCTATTAGGTAATTTCTATTATCAGTAGTGTGTAAATAAGTGCCTTTATTTTCACTGTAAAAACACTCTATTTCATCAATATTAATCAGTTTTAAATGCTGACCTACTTTTACCGAAAAACGCTTTTTGTATTCGCGATCTATTGGGTTTACCAATAGTTTTTTGATATCATTAAAATCTAGCGTTACGGCTTGTTTTTGTGGCGCGCGTTCTTTGTATTTTTTTACTGCTACTTCTAAATCGTCTTCATCTATAGGTTTTAACAAATAATCGATACTGTTGAGTTTAAACGCTTGTAATGCGTACTCATCATATGCTGTGGTGAAAATTACAGCGGACTTTATTTCTATAGTTTCGAAAATTTCAAAAGACAAACCATCACTTAATTGAATGTCTAAAAAAATTAAATCTGGATGTGTATTATTTTGAAACCAGTCAATAGATTCCTCCACAGAATGCAGCATAACTTCAGCTGTAATATCTAAACTTTGAAGCATACGTTGTAAACGTCTTGCTGATGGTTTTTCGTCTTCTATGATTATTACTTTCATTATTTTGATGGCTTGATTTTGATTGACTTTAGGTTCTTTTCTTAAACAGGTTTTTGCAGATAAGTGCGTTAGGGATTGAAATCTATTTTCACATTACTAAAAATTACGGCTTTCATTTTCTTCTCTCTCCATAAATTCTTTAATCTTTCTCTCTTCCCAAGATTTTCCAAATAATCGACTTTTACCAAAAACTCCTATAGCGTGAAAGCCTAAACCTATTCCCCAAAAGAACGGTGTGGACCATGTTCCAAAATGAAATAAGCTCCCGCCGTTAGCTACTATCATTATGATTATAAAGATGTTAACAGCAACATACCAGAAGGCGTGCCAATAAAATCCTTTTAGCTCTTTAAGTCTTTTTTCTGCTCTTAAATACGCATCTTCGTTTCTAAAATTTCTCTTGCCATAAGGCTCTATATCTTGATTTTCCATAACGTTATATTTTAATTCCATGATCTGTCTTTTTCCTCACTCATAAATTGCTCAATTTTACGTTGTTCCCATTCAGCTCCAAATATTGGTTTTCTAGCAAATACGCGGTATGCATGAAAACTAATTCCTATACCCCAACCTATAGCCGAAAATAAAAACCATTTTATTTCCCAATAGGTTTTGTAATTTATAAATGCTATGAAAGGAATAACTAAACAATATGCTAGTACATTACAATAAAATCCTTTTAATTCTTTAACGCGCTTTTTTGCTCTTAAAAAGCTTTCGCTTTGTTTTTCGTTTATTGAATTGTTCATAATATTAGTTCCAGCGGTTATTATCCTCTTCCTCTCTCATAAATTGCTCAATTTTACGTCGTTCCCAATTGCCGCCAAATGTCTTATCACTTACAAAAACCTTGAAAGCTTGTATTGTTAAACCAATACCCCAACCTATCATTGGAAACCAAAACCATTGGAAACCCCAATAGGTTCTGTAATTGATAAAGATTAAGAAAGGAATTACTAAACAATATGATATTAAGCTGTAATAAAAGCTTTTAAGTTCCTCTACGTGATTTCTTGCACGTAAATAACTGTCGTCCATTTGATTTGATATTTGTGGTCTCATGATTGATACTTGTTTTGTAAGCATTGGTATTGCTACTGCAAAACTATTTGCTTGTTTATTAATGTCTACTTTTTTCTTTGTGAGTAGTTTGTAGCGCTGCATAATATTACTTAACCCCACACCACTACTCTTTTTTACGATTTGTTTGGGCTGTAAATTATTCTCTACAACCAGATATCCCTCTTCTTCATAAATTTTAATATGCAAAGGCTTACTACTAGTTACCATATTGTGTTTCACAGCATTTTCTAAGAGTAACTGTAGAGATAACGGTACTACCTTACTTTCAGGGTTTGATGCACGTTCAGGCATTGTAAACACAATACTATCTTCAAAACGCATTTTTAGCAAGGACATGTAGGTTTTAGCAAACTGTAATTCTTCGTCTACCGTAATTAACTCCTTACTTTTTTGCTCCAATACATAGCGATATACTTTTGAAAGCGATGTGGTAAACTTTTGTGCCTGATTTGGGTTTTCTTCTATTAAACTCGTTAACACGTTTAAACTATTAAATAGAAAATGCGGATCTAATTGATTTTTTAAGGCATCAAACTTAGCACTTGCTGTTCCTGCTATTACTTTTTGTTCTTTGAGCTTGTTTTGCTGATACCTATTATAGAAATAAATAACATGAAATACCCCAATAATAACTAAGGTAATCCAAAGTCCAAATTGATAATTCTCAAAACGCTCTCTTTCTAAAAATGCCGCAACTGACGTTCCTCCATAAACGAAATAGGTAAATAACCTTAGAAAAAACAGCCCTATAAGAGTGATTACTGTAGCACCTACAGTTCCTAAAATGATACGCTTAATTGTACTTTTTCTTTTCCAGGTTAAGCGATTCATTCTATCAAAAAAATACATATTGGTATAACCTAAAACAAAGGCGTATAATTGATAGAATGCGAAATTGATTAAAAACTCATTAATATCTTTGAAATTGAATCCGTCGGACAAAAAATTACCAATCACAAAGACTACGCAGCCAATGGCAAAAGTTATGATGATATCTTTAATCGATTTTTTCATTTTACATTGTAATTTTTATAGATTACTTTTTACAAGATTCTAATAACTGTTCTACACGATCTTTTCCCCATTTAGGGTGAAACTGCGTTTCTGGCTTAAATTTAGCGAAAAGTTCTAAGGCTTTTTCTAAATCTTTACAAAATGGCGCTGTATCCTGTCCGAAGTACTGAGCACTACCAATATTCCATTCTGCTTTAGATGCTACAACTCTTGGATTCTCTGGTGCAATAACTTCTGCTTTAGTATACAGTTCTACCACTTTAGGCGACAGTGTCATCCCATAAGTAGCTCCGTCTGATGCAATCCAAGCTGTGTGTAATAAAGCCTGCATAACCATAATTTCTGGGTTGTTTTTAGAAATAGCCATGGCATCATTTAATAAATCTTGTCCCTTTTTAAGTTTTGCAGCCAACTTATCCCTGTCTTGCTCTCCAAAACTTGTAATGATATTAATTTGCGCTGCCCAATATGGTGGCAACCAATTATCTGGTTCTGCTGAAGCAATACGCTCAAACATATTTGCTGCTTCTGCCGGTTTATTTTGGCCCCATAATTCAAATGCTTTTTGCATTCCTTTTTCGTAATTTGTCTGTGCTGTTGTAACTGCTGAAATAAAAAGTACTGCGACGATGATTAAATGCTTCATAATGTTGTTGTTTTTATAATTCTATATGTTGTGTTATTGGTTCGTTTTCTAATGTGAATTTTGCATCTTCCCATTTTGGTGGCCCCATAAAACCCTTAGCGTTATTAGAACATCCATAGTCTTCTTTAGGAATGCCAAACATACCAGTATCCATTTTGTTATTATCGTTTTCATCATGATATATTGATACTGCGTAAACACCATTTGGTACATTTTCAAATACTACTTTACACCTATTATTATCAATTTTAGAATGCGTTGATTTAAAGCCTCTACCTAAAAAGCTTTCTTCGGTATTGTAAAGTCCTACATAAACTTTTCCATCGTTACTCTCTAAATTAGAAATGATAACGGTTATTGTTTGACCTTCTGACTCCTGAGCTATTCCCAGTGAAGTACTTAAAATAAAAAAGCAGATGATTTTAATTAGATGTTGCATAACTGTTCGAATTTTAATTATAGTTCAAATATCCGATGAAACTACTGTTTTTTAAAATTGAAATGACCGAACTGTAAAAAATAAGTACCGAATTGTAATAATAGTGAAGTACAGATTGAAAAAGACACAAAAAAGTTAAGGACACCTCATAGACGAAGCATCCTTAACCATACAAACATGATAATAGGTGATAACCCTAAAAAGCTTGTTATATGTTTGCTATTGTTCTGCCATTTTAAAGTTTATTGGTAAGCTAAATGGAACGCTTACTGGTTTACCGCGTTGTTTCCCAGGAATCATTTTTGGTAATAAACTTATAATACGATGGGCTTCATCCTCCAAAATCTTATCTGGCCCACGAGTTCTAATTTTAGTAATATTTCCATCAGGAGCTATTGTAAATATCACAAAGACACGCCCTTTAATCTCCATATCTAAAGCAACCTGAGGATAACTAAAATGCTTAACAACGTGTGCATTCATCTTGCTTTGAAAGCAATTGCGTCTTTCAGATTTTTTTACATTTTCACATCCAGGAAATAAAGGTACATCTTCAATAATTGCAAATGGCACCTCAACATCTTCTTCCAAGTCTCCAACATTTACATCTTCAACTCTTATCACATTATCAGAAATTAAATCATCCTGACTCGTCTCTGTACTTTCAAAAACTGTTTCTTCAATATCTTCTGTATCTTCAACAATCTGAACAGATTCTTGCATCACCACAGGTGGCGGTGGTGGTGGCGGTGTATTCATACTTACCAATGGAATTTCCTCATCTATCTCATTTTCCATCATAACTATATCTATGGATACATTTTCTTTTTCATACGTTTTATACTCTATTGCTTGCCATGAAAAAAATAGCATAACATTGAGTCCGATAGCGAAATAAAGGCTGCTATTACGACCAACCTCTAATTCTGGGTTCTTTTTAGGTATCATGCTTATCAGTTTTATTGTTTGTAATCTCACTTAAAAATGAAACTGTATCAATTTCATTTTTTAACCTTCAATTTGATATCATAAAATTAACCAGAACATCAAATACTACCTATGACTTTTATCATATTCTCAAAATAAGGATGTAATTTTAACAATATGGTAATTTGAAATCAATATAGTCTACAATTCAATAAAATTTAAACTCTCAAACAAATTACTTATAAGTTTGGTTCTAGAACAACTATCCTGTAACTTAGAAGCTAATTTTAAATAGATATTATGAACATAAATCTTGCTGTTTTAATAGACGGAGATAATATACCTGCCGGCAATGTTAAGGAAATGATGGAGGAAATTGCAAAATACGGCAACCCTACCATAAAACGTATTTATGGTGATTGGACCAAACCCCATTTAAGTAAATGGAAAAAAGTATTGCTAGAAAACGCCATTACCCCAATACAACAATATGGTTATACTGTGGGCAAAAATGCTACAGACTCTGCAATGATAATTGATGCGATGGATATTTTGTACTCTAATAAAGTTGAAGGGTTCTGTTTGGTATCAAGTGATAGTGATTTTACACGTTTAGCTACCCGCTTAAGAGAAGCCCGCATGCAAGTTATTGGCATAGGCGAAAAGAAAACACCAAATCCGTTTATCGTAGCTTGTGACAAATTCATTTATATTGAAATTCTAAAAAACAGAGATAACGAAAAGAGTGATGGCGATGATGAAGATGAGAGTAAAAGCGACAAAAAACCTTCTGTTGATACTATCACTGGTAAAGAAATTAATTTGATAAAATCATCGATTGAAGATCTTTCTGATGAAGATGGATGGGCGTTCCTTGGTGATGTTGGCAGTTTAATACAGAAAAAGCGACCTAATTTTGATTCTAGAAATTACGGCTTTCAAAAACTAACACCATTGATAAAATCTACAGGAAAATTTGAAGTTGAAGAGCGCAATGCCCCTAATAATGCTAGATATAAACATATTTATATTAAGAATAAAGAAACTAAGAGAAGTGGACGGAGAAAGAAATAATTTTTTTTATAATATCCATTTTTTACCTCAACGATAAACACCTCTTTCAAAAGAAAAAAAAGATTCCATAAAAACATCAACTAGTAAATAGGCCCGCGTTAGGGATTGCAGCGGCATCCTTTTGTGTTGCTTTATTTTGAAATGCCTTTGTTACATTAGTGCTATAACTTGCTTGTGTATTCCTGCATGCGCAGGAATAACAAAACAAAAGATATAGCGGAAAGCCCGACCCGATAGGGTTACGCCCAAAAAGCATATGTTTATCTACAAATTATTCAACTGATTACTCTTCTTATCCTCACTAATCGTCCAAAAGAAGCCCACGAAAAAGAATTGGTCTAAAGCAGGACGCAACGCACGACGGTTAAAATTACCATTCATATCTGGAGTATTGGCATATTGATACCCATTAACGTTTTTAAATCCTAAAGCGTTATTAACTGATGCGTATAATATTTTTTGCGGACTAATTAAATATGCCCAATTCAAACTTAAACTATTAAATGCTTTAGTTTTTTCATTTAAAAACCCCGGTTTATTTGGATTGGTAAACGTTCTACCTGATGCATATGCGTAACTAAACCCTACTTGACTTTTCCAATTGTCTATCCAATATTTAGCAACTGCTGAAAAATTATGCGTATTTGCAAAGTTAGGTTGTGCGCTTTCAGGGAAATTCATGTAATCACGTTCGGTATCTAAAATTGAATAACTCAACCAATAATCTACATTTTTGATGCTTTTGCTATCTCTCCAGAAAAAATCAATACCCTTTGCAAAACCAGAACCATTACTGCTAAAATTACTATCAAAACTTGCGAATGCACCGTCAAACTTCTCTAAACCATTGTAATCTTTATAATAGGCTTCTGCTCTAAAAATTTTTCTATCTGCATTGTATTGGTAATTCAAAATATAGTGTTTTGAGTTTGCAGGTTCAAAATCTTGATTAAACTTCAAAACATTACTCGATGGGTTTTGGTAAAAATCTCCATATGCCAATGAAAGCTGACTTTTACTTGAAATTTTATAAGCCATAGTTGCTCTAGGCGCTAGAGTAAAACTATCAAACAGCTCACTATATTCTCCTCTCAATCCCGTTTTAAAGGCTAAGTTTTTAGAGATGAATATATCGGCTTCAGCAAATGCTGCTGCAATATTATTGTTAAAACCATATCTAGCATTGTCAACAAATTCGTCATTATACTGTTCTTCAAAGTCGGTTTTAAAATACTCAGCACCAAAGTATAATTTAAAGCGGTTACTAATACGGTTTTTAAACTTAAGTTTTGAGTGTAATGATTTTTCAGTATCCCTAATATCTCTTTCTCCAAATTTTATCTTGTTTTTAGCGTTTGTAAAACTAAATCCTGTTTGCATGCTCCAATTATCACTTAAAACACCGCTGTAAGAACCATTCAAATAAAAGTTATTGTTGTTTAGTTTAATGTACTGACCTTCGGGAAGATTAATATCCTCTTGCGTCAACTCAAAACTACTCGTATCAAAAGCACCATACAATTTAAATAATCCAGAATCTATTTTTCTTCTATAGACTGCTTCACCCGAAGCAGTTTCAAAAGGTTTGATAAAATCATTTCTATTCGAAAAAATAGCATTATAAGGTGCTAAATTCACATACGATGCATTTACGCTAATTGAACTCTTCTCCCATTTTTGTGTATTCCCTAGAGTAGCTCCAACAGTCATAATCCCTATATCTGTTTTTTCTTGATCTGGTTCATCAATTGTATTTAATAACAAAACACTTGATAAGGCCTGCCCATACTCTGCCGAATATCCACCAGTTGAAAAGGTAATACCATCAAACAGAAACGGAGAATAGCGTCCGCGTGTAGGTGCATTATTAGTTGTAGGCGTATATGGTGTAAATACACGAATACCGTCAATAAAAATTTGAGTTTCGTTGGCATCACCGCCTCTCACAAACAAACGTCCATCTTCTGCAACCGTGGTCGTTCCAGGTAAGGTTTGTAAAGCGCCTACAAAATCACCTAAAGCGCTTGCAGTTGTAACAACATCTAAAGGTTTTAATACATTAACCTTACTATTATCGCCTGCAGAAAATGTACCTGCTGATAATACTACTGCGTCCAATGTGTTTACATCGTCTTTTAGTTTTATAGAAATATCTTTCATATAAGACACATCACCAACCATGGTAAATGTTTCATAGGATAAAAATGATACAATTAAGGTTTGCGTACCAGTTTCTGATGTCGAAAACGAAAACCCACCATTCTCATTAGTTGTTCCTCCATCATAAGTACCATCTAAATAAACATTAGCCCCAATAATGGGTTCTTTTTTTGCATTAATTACAGTGCCACTTATTGTAGTTTGCCCATGCACCTGGATGACTAAAAATGTAATTAAAATGGTTAGTAAAGTTTTCATGAGAATTAGTTTATGTGTTTTTCGTTGACACAAAATTGCGACAGAAGATTGCATTTTAAAATTTACAATTACCGAACTGTATTTTTTTTAAGATGAATTGTATTTCGAAAAACGCACACTAAATTAGACTTGAAAATTTAAAAAATCACAACTTCAAAAGTAAAGGATATTAGTTAATGTCATTTTTTAAATAGAAACAATTTTCCTCAAATTCAACGCGCTTAAAAAGTTAGAAAACGAACGCCACCAAAATCAATTTCTTGTGAAATCACAACTATTTTTTTTTTGCTATATTAGCATAAGGTCTTCAACCAAATTCAATCAAAATCATATAAATATCATCAATAGATTTTATCTATACCTTACTATTAAATCACTATTAACCAAACACTTTAACATGCTTATATAAATAATAAGTTTAATTTATAAGTTTTAAACCAAAACAATGTATACTTCTCAAAAAACTCTTAAATAATGAATAAAAATCACTTAAAAAAAAGTTGCATTTTGGTGTAACAAATCAAAATTAAAAGCTACTTATACATTAACTAAACCATCAAAATATTTGAACACAGAACTAGAACATAGCTTTGTTGAATTATTAGAAAAACATCAAAACATCATACATAAAGTATGCAGATTGTACACTAATAATTATGATGCACACAATGATTTATTTCAGGAAATCACCATTCAACTTTGGAAAGCTTATCCAAAATTTCGTGGTGATGCTAAGTTTAGTACTTGGATGTATAGGGTAGGATTAAATACAGCAATAACGTTATACCGAAAATCAAAACGCAGAGTTAACACTCAAGATTTTGAAGGTGTTTCTTTTAAAATAAAAGCAGAAGAATATGATGATACCGAAGAGGAACAACTTAAGCTATTGTACAAAGCAATACATCAACTAAATGATATTGAAAAAGCACTGGTTTTTCTGTATTTAGAAGATAAAGATTATAGAGAAATAAGTGAAACACTTGGTATTAGCGAAGTAAACGCACGAGTGAAAATGAACAGAACTAAAACTAAACTACGAAACATACTAAATCCTTAGCCCATGGACGGATTAGATTTATTGAAGAAAGACTGGGATAAGTCTTCTGACAAAACAAAATTATCGGTAAATGACATTTACCCAATGCTACATAAGAAATCGTCTTCTATTGTTAAAACCTTGTTTCACATTAGTATTGCCGAACTTATATTTTGGATAGCACTTAGCATCTTACCCTATTTTTATTCTCAAACATACAAAGAGCGACTTAATGAGATGTATTCCGATAGCTCCATTTACATGGGATTAACCATATTTGGCTTCTTAATTATCGCACTTTTCATATATCTTTTGTTCAAATCTTATAAATCTATTTCGGTTACTGATAGCGCCAAAAGACTCATGGAAAGCATCATAAGAACTCGAAAAATTGTAAAATATTACGTGCTTTACAACTTAATAGTGGCAGGCTTATCTATGATATATGGCATTTACGATGCATTACATACCAACCCCGAAATATCTACAAAATTTAGTGAATTTAGCAATACCCAAATGACACTAGCAATAACCGTAATGATAGTTTTTGCTGCCCTTTTTGTTTTAGTAATTTGGCTATTTTATTTACTTATTTATGGGTTATTATTAAAACGACTTAACCGTAATTATAAAGAACTTAAGAAACTAGAATCGTAATTTTCGTTTGGGCGTTACCCAAAGGGTCGCGCTATCCGTTACTAGTTTTGGCTCGATGCTCGCCTCGCCAAAAGCTAACCACTTCTATCGCTAACGCAGTTATGGCATTTTGTTGCAAAGTTTAGTATTATACATTAAATGCTTCAACTTTAATAACCTCACCAGGTGTCATGGTTTTTAATTGAATAGTACCTACCCTAACCCGAACCAACCTTAATGTTGGAAAGCCAACAGCTGAAGTCATTTTACGAACCTGTCGAAACTTGCCTTCATTCAAAGTAATAGACACCCAAGATACTGGCCCGTGGCGTGCATCTCTTATTTTTTTCGAACGTTCTGGCAAATCAGGCGGTGCATGTAATTTAAAGACTTTACATGGTTTAGTTCTATATTTCTTGCCATCAAAACCAATTTCTACGCCAGAACTTAACTTTTCAATTGCTTCATCTGTAATATCACCGTCTACCAAAGCATAGTATTCCTTATCTACTTTTTTACTGTTGATAAAATCACTCATTTTCCCGTCAGTAGTTAGCAATAGCAACCCTTCTGATTTTTCATCTAATCTACCAATAGACATCATACCTTCTGGGAAATCATAAAGTTCACCTAAAAATCGTTTAGATTGCTGCTTGGAATCGTTGCTTTTAAACTGACTTAAATAACCATAGGGTTTGTAGATGATGAAATGGCTAGCATTTTTATTCAGCTTCACAACTGTAACGTTTTAATAAAACAGTCTTCTTATATCTCTTGAAAATCACAAAACTTAGATATAAAGCAACCTGTTTTGCTTTTAATTTTTGCTTAAATCTTCTACTTGATTTATTAAAATATTCACTTATACTATAAACTCTTGTAAAACCTAACTCTTTACATATTTCATAGCAGTGGTAACGCAGATATGGAGCAATACGTCTCCCACGGTAAGCTTCAAAAGTATACATACTATGCAAATAAGCTTCTTGCTTACCCAGTAAAAATGTTTTACCTCTAAAGAAATAAGAATCACTTTTAATAAACATAAATGCAACGATGTTATTATTCTCTTTTATTCCTACACAAACCTGACCCTCTTTTACAAAGGAGCTTAAATTTTTATAATAAGGCCCCGTAATAATAAGCTGTGCTTTATCCAAATCTTCAACTGAAAAACGAGAAATGGAAAAATCGGAATTACCTCCTTTCACTTCAGGAGAAGTGATGTTTTCTGTGCCTTCCAAAGTCCAATAATATGGCATAATATCTATTCCCGCTTGCCCAAGTCTATTTCTAATACCTTGAAAAAACATTCCATGTTTAATGATATTCCAAAACCAATACCATTTATAAAACTTTTTATTACTAGCAACCTCCATAATTAGTTATTAAAAATTATCGCCCGTAACTACCTTTACCAACCTTCATTTTCATGAGTTTCCTAAAATCTCTAGGATGCATCACTTTTCTGCCATTAGCATTGGCAATAACATTAATACGTTCTAATAAATCCGAATTAGTAGCTAATCGTGTTCTACCTGTATCATACCAAATATTATCCTCTAAACCAACACGCACACCACCTCCAAAGGCTAAGGACAACGAATTCATTTTTAATTGTTCATTCCCGATACCTGCCAAACTCCAGTAAGAAGACTCTGGTAAATCATTAATCATGACACCTGAATGTAATAAATTAGCTTGAGAACATGCTATATTACCAAATAGTAGGTTGAAGTAAAATGGTGGTTCGATCAAATTCTTTTTTATCAAATATTTGGCAAAATTAATCATGCCAATATCAAAAGCTTCAAGCTCAGGCACAATCCCTTTATCTTTCATAATTGCAGCTAAATTAGCAATCATGTCTGGCGCATTAATACTTGCTGTTTTATTAAAATTTAGGGAACTTAAAGTTAAACTACCCATATCAGGCTTGAGGTTTCCATCAAGCAATAACGGGTCACTTCGTTGTTCTAACTCACCAAAGTTTCTACCACTTAAAGACAAACAAATCACAAGTTCTGGAGCAAATTCCCTTATGCCTTCAACAATTTTTGCATAAATTTCCTTTTTGTAAGTGGGTTCTCCAGTAACTGCATCTCTTGCATGAAGATGCACCATTGTAATACCAATTTCAAATGCCTTAAGTACATCCTCTACAATTTCAGAAACAGACAGAGGCACATGTGGTGTCATGTCTTTTGTGGGAATCATCCCTGTTGGTGTAAAATTTAAAATATAATCTGAACTCATAGGTTTAAGAACTAATTGTAAGTACAAGATAATTGCATCTTACAAATTACAATTGATAATTTAGGAGTAAAAATGTACGCTTTTAAAAATTTTCGACTAAAATACTATAAACCAGTTCTTTCGTTGGTGTTTGTCCGTTTATTTTTGCTTTCACCACATCAAAAGACACTTTAAAATCACAACCAGATTTGTAATTTGAACACCCATAGGCCGTTTTACCTTTAAGAACAGTCCCAGTATTACATTTAGGGCACAATAGGATATCTGACTTTGGTTTTTTTGCAGATAACTTAGGTTCCAATTTAAGCTGAAAACTATCATCAAAACGCAATAACCCTTCAATGGTTTGCGAACCTTCCTTAAAACCTTTTAAATTCACTGTAGACCCCTTTTGAAGCAATCGTACAAACTGCTTTTCAGAAATCTTTTTACTCTTAAACTTAAAAGGCAATATAAAATCACAGCCTGACTTATACGCACTACAACCATAAGCCGATTTCCCTTTTATAATTTGTCCGTTTTTACACTTAGGACATTGCTCAGAAGTAATTCCAGTAGCTGCTTTAGATTTCGCTTTGGATGCCTTCTTTTGAACCGTCGCAGCATGCGAAATATTAGCCCGTTTCGTTTCACTTCGCACTTCATACACCAAAGCATCTACCATACGCTTCATATTCTTTATAAACGCACCAGCACTATATTCGCCTTTTTCAATATCCTTAAGCTGCTTTTCCCATTTCCCAGTAAGTTCAGCAGATTTCAATAAATCATTTTGAATGGTATCAATCAACTGAATACCAGTTTCAGTAGGCAATACTTGCTTTTTATTTCTTTTGATGTATTTGCGCTTAAATAGCGTTTCGATAATATTAGCTCGCGTCGACGGTCTACCAATGCCGTTTTCTTTCATTAAATCGCGCAACTCATCATCATCTACTTGTTTACCAGCGGTTTCCATGGCTCGTAATAAAGAGGCTTCCGTAAACTGATTTGGTGGTTTGGTCTGTTTTTCTAAAAATGAGGGTTCATGCGGCCCTTTTTCACCTTTTTCAAACGTTGGTAAAATACCCGATTCCTTTTCTTTTTTATTTGGGTTTTCAAAAACTACGCGCCAACCTTTTTCTAATATTTCCTTACCTGTAGTTTTAAAAACCACTTTAGCAGCACTACCTAAAACTGTGGTATTTGCAACAATACAATCATCATAAAACACTGCAATAAAACGTTTTACAATAATATCATACACTTGTTGCTGATTGTATTGTAAGGTGGTTTGCATGCCTGTTGGAATAATCGCATGGTGATCGGTTACTTTTTTGTCGTTGAACACTTTAGAAGACTTCTTTATTTTTTTACCTAAAAGAGGTTGTGTTAAATTTGAATAACTGGTTAGCTTTTTAAGAATCCCTGGTACTTTTGGATAAATATCGGTTGGTAAAAATGTGGTATCTACTCTTGGATAGGTTACCACTTTCCTTTCGTATAAAGCTTGTACTATTTTGAGAGTTTCGTCTGCTGAAAATCCAAATTTGGTATTGCAATACACTTGTACACCTGTTAAGTCAAAGAGTTTTGGCGCATATTCTTTTCCTTTCTTTTTCGTGATGGATTTAATTTCAAAATCACTCTCTTTCACCTTATGCGCTAAAGCCTCTCCATCTTCTTTTTTTAAAAACCGACCTTCTTCATAGCTAAACAAGGTGTCACGATACATTGTTTGCAATTCCCAATACGGTTGTGGCGTAAAGTTTTCTATTTCTTTAAAGCGATTTACCACCATTGCCAAAGTTGGTGTTTGTACGCGGCCAACCGACAATACTTGTTTATAACCACCATGTTTTACGGTGTATAATCTGGTGGCATTTATGCCCAACAACCAATCGCCAATAGCTCTGGAAAAGCCTGCGTAGTATAAATTATCGTAATCTGAAGCTGGTTTTAGGTTTTGAAACCCTTCTTTTATAGCCTCTGTGGTTAAAGATGAAATCCAAAGACGTTTTACCTCGCCTTTATAATTGGCTTCATTCATCACCCAACGTTGAATAAGTTCTCCCTCCTGCCCTGCATCACCACAATTTATGATGACCTCGGCTTTTTGAAACAAACTTTTTACAATGTTAAACTGTTTTTTAATACCAGAATTAGAAGACACTTTGGTTTCAAACTTTTCTGGAAGCATGGGTAAATTATTTAAATCCCAACTTTTCCAATAAGCTTTATAATCTGCAGGTTCTTTAAGTGTACATAAGTGACCAAAGGTGTAAGTTACTGCATAACCATTACCTTCAAAATAGCCATCGCGCTTTGAGTTTGCTCCTAAAACAGCAGCAATCTCTCGGGCAACACTTGGTTTTTCGGCGATACAGACTTTCAAAATAATTCTCTAATTAGTTACTAAAAATAGCATTGCAAAATAGAAATTTAAGTGCCTTTTTAAAAAGGGAGTTGTTAGGAGTTATTAACGAGTTTTGGGTTTGTATACGCTTGACTTTGTAAAAAATTTCTTCTATCTTCGTTTAACGACGGATATAAGCCATACCAACGGCGCATATCCGTCAAACCATTGCACCACATATGACCAAACTGCCTCAAATACTGATTTTAATACTGATTTCTGTCACATTCTTTAATTGTGAACAGAAAACGGCACTTACCGATTTGGAATTTGAGCAAAAGGTATTTTACGAATTATTCCCTGAACTTTCGGACAAAATGTATAATGACATCCGTCTAATCTCAAAACCGCCACCGCCAACACCAACTTATCTGACCGAAAAAGGATTTGATGCCAAATCTGATTACAATAAAGCACTCGAAAGCTGGGAAAAGTCAGATGACTATAAAATTAGATTAAAAGAATGGCAAAAAAGACGCGATTCGATTATCAATGACACTACCGAAATTTACATTGCCTTTCCTGATTCAATAAACCGATTTGAAAGAGAAGATATGTATGAACTGATTAATCATTTCAATGACCAAAAACTTATTGTTGACTCAAAAGACTTTGAATTGGAGAGCGGATTTAAAGTGGACTTTGACAAATTAAAGTCGGACAATAAAAAATTAAAATTTAAACCATTATCTGAATTTCCAGAAAGACGTGAATTTTGGAGAACTAAATATGATTTTAACTTTAGAGGTTCAATGTCATTTACACGAATTTTATTTGACCAAACAAGAACATTCGGAGTGCTGAATGCAGGTTTTGTAAAAGGTCGTCTGAATGGAGGTAGTTGTCGAATTTTTATTCGAAAAGACGAACATGGAAATTGGGTAATTGACAAAATAAAAGGAACTTGGGTTTCTTAAAAATACGTGGTACAACAACGTATAAAATTAATTGCTTGGTACGAGCCCGCTTACGAAAATCCTCGCGGATTTTCTATTCGGTTTGTATTTGCTAAATTCGTTGTTAAACCACGTAACTACTCATAGCCGAGACCGTTAAACGAACCTCCCCAAAAAGCAAATAACACTTCGGCAGAACATACACTAGCAGATAGCTGCGTTAGGGATTGAACGGCATGTTTGAAATCCCCGACGAAGGAGGGATTGAGTAGTGAAAGCCCGACCCGACCTTAGGAGGGTAACGCCCAAAACATTTTAATTATCAATTTTCCATTGGCGCAACTTATCGAGTTCGGCTTGCGCTTTAAGTTCGGCTTCTGGAATAACTTTTAGAAATGATGGGTGCTGCTCTATGGCGAATTCGATTTTCTTTACGATGTCTTCGGTAGTTTCGTTGTCGTAATCGATGTCTAAAGGCTCTTTTATCTCCATAGACTGGAGGATATTCTTCTTTTTTATGCGCAGTCCTTTTTTATCGAAAGAGCGCCTAAAACCGTCAATAACAATAGGCACAACAACAGGTTTATAGCGTTTGATGATGTGCGCTGTACCTTTTCTGATAGGTTTAAATGGTGTTGTGGTGCCCTGCGGAAAGGTGATAACCCAACCGTCGTTTAAAGCGGTACCGATGTTAGAAATATCGCTCATGCGCACCTGCCGGTTAACATCTTTACCTTCTGCTCTCCAAGTACGCTCGATACTTACCGAACCTACATACGCCAGAATTTTTGGCAACAACCCTGCTTTCATGGTTTCTTTGGCCGCCACATAATAGATATTAAGTTTTGGGTTCCATAGATAGCCCACGTTTTTTATAGAATCTGTACGTCCGCTTAAACTGGCATTAAACACATGAAACATAGCAACTACATCGGCAAAATAGGTTTGATGGTTAGATATGAATAATACGTTTTTATCTGGAAGGTTTTTTATAATTTCTGAACCATGTATTTGTAGTTCGTTAAACCCACGAAAACGTCTGTGGGTCATAGCTCCTAAAATGCGAATAAGCCACTTTTTAACGAAAAGTATATGTCCGAATGGATTTGTTTTAAACAATCCCATATATTGAGAATTTATTTTTGGTTGGGCAACAAAGGTAATAAATCTACACGCTATGTCAATTGCTTGATAATATCTTTGATTTCACTCAACACCATGGCCGTTGCTCCCCAAACGGTAAATCCGTTTAGTTTAAATGCAGGCACCTCTATACCAACACTATATGATGTTTTTACTTCTTTTGAAATGAGATTACCGTCATCTATTAAATCTGACAGCTTTACTTCTATCACTTGTTCTACTTCGCTTTCTTGCCTTTTAAAAACAGGCTGTTTTTCTAAAACTCCTAAATAGGGCTGCACGTAAAAATTGCTTGGGGGAATATAAACTTGGGATAATTCTTTTTTTACGGTTATAGTGCTTATGGGCACTCCAATTTCTTCAAAAGTTTCACGTACCGCAGTCTCTTTTAGGTTTTTATCTTCTGGTTCAATTTTTCCTCCTGGAAAAGAAATTTGTGCAGAGTGCACACCTTTGTAAGTCTTCCTAAGTATGAGTACTAATTGCGTTTCTTTTAGTTGGTTAGGATAAAACAACGCCAGTACACCCGCTTTTTTAGCCTGTTCTAGCTGTGCTTCTGAATATTGTGCAAAAGACTTTCGCGTTGGCGGCACCATTTTAAAATGAGATGATTCGGCTGGTAGTTCTATATTTTTTATTTTTGATAGCAAGTTTACAAATTCATCAAAACTCATTGTGTATGCGCGTTGTATTGTTTTTAAGTCTTTTTTTACTGTTTCTTAATTGTGAAGATAAACAATCTAAAAAAAAGAACAATTTAAAAACAAAAGACACTATTTCTGTTACAAAAAAGGTTGAAAAGCAAAAGGACACCGTTAAGGATAACACATCTGAATTCCCCGTTTTGGATAGTCCAACTGCTATGGAATTCTACTTAGAATATGATAAACATCACAAAGAAAATAAAGTTAGAATCACTACTGATTTTGGAGACATTGACATCTTACTATTCGATGAAACGAAATTTCATCGTTGTAACTTTATTTATTTGACCAAGCGAAAGTATTTTGACGGTACGCAATTCTTTAGAGTTATCAATAATTTTATGATACAAGGCGGTAATGGTGATGATATGACTACTGCCATTAAACGTAGAAAAATTGGAAAATACTTACTACCTAGAGATACTAATCGTGGTTTTAAACATGATCGTGGTACTATTTCTATGCCCAGTAGCGATATAGAAAACCCACATAAATTAGCATCTCCTTATCAATTTTTTATAGTGCAACAAAAAGGAGGAGCTCATCATCTAAATGGAGATTATACTGTTTTTGGTAAAGTATTAAGCGGAATGGACGTTGTAGATAAAATTGCTGGTGTAAAAACCGATGAATCTGATTGGCCTCTTAAAAATGTTTATATCAGAAAAGTAGAGATTCTAAATTAAGTTAATCTTATCTTTAGGCATTCAACTAAACTAAAACTTATTATTATGTATCGTCTTAATTGGCTTCTCCTATTATTGTGCCTTATTCTCTCTACCAATTGTAAGCAAAATAATGATATACTTTTTGCTGAAAACTCAGTTTCTAAGGCTTCGAATAAAAAGAATGTAGTTCTTATTTTAATAGATGATTTAAGTCATTTAGGAGTTTCTACTTACGGCGCAGACCGTGTTAGCTCTAATCGTGGTTTATTTAAAAATGCCCCTGTTAGTACTCCCGAAATGGATAAACTTGCTAATGAAGGTGTACTATTTAACAATGCTCATGCTTATCCTTTATGTGAAGCTACTCGAATAGCTTTAATGTCTGGAAAACATAACTCTCGAAACTATTTAAGATGCAAATCTCAACATGCTTCCGATATCACGTTTGGAGATGTTTTTAAGAAAAATGGCTATACAACGGGCATGTTTGGTAAGTGGAAACAAACAAGAGGCACCAAAGAAATTAACGGCAAAGACTATATTTTTGAATTTGGCTGGGACGAATTCACTTGTTTTGATGTGGTTACTGAAGGGCAACGTTTTATCAATCCTAACTTAGTAAAAAACGGTGTAGTACTTAATTATTTTGGACGAACCGATGTAGACCCAGAAACTGGCAGGAGATGGTATGGGCCAGATATTTGTAATAGAGATGCTTTAAACTTTATTGAAAAAAATAAAGACAAGCCTTTCTTTCTATACTATCCCATGATGCTTGTTCATGATGAACATCAACCTACACCAGACACCAAACCAAAAAGTGTTTTTGATACTTTTAAGGGTGACAGAAGTAAAGGTTACAAACCTGATGACCATAACTTTTTTCCAGATATGATAGCCTATACCGATAAGCTTATTGGTAAAGTGGTAAATAAACTGAAAGAGGAGGGAGTAATGGATAACACATTGGTAGTTATTATGGGGGATAATGGTACCAAAGAATCCTTTACACATGTTTTAAATAACGGAGACCTCTATCCTGCTAGAAAAGGTGGCACTTCAGATAATGGTACGCATGTGCCATTAATTTTTTATGGACCAAAAGACTTCCCTAAGCATGCAACTTATGACGGGTTAGTAGACCTCGTGGATATCTACCCTACTATTATTGAAGCTGCAGATCTCGAAATCCCTAATAAAAATGATATTGATGGTATTGGTTTTTGGGACGAAGTTACCTCTGGACAGCAAAAACATCGCGACTATATTTACACATGGTATAATGCAAATAATCTTTACACTGATGATTCTGAACTATTGCGATATGCATTCAATAAAGACTTTAAATATTACGCACCTACACCAAAATTCCCAGAAGGTAGATTTTTTGATTTAAGAAGAGATAGACTGGAGCGAGAAGGTGATTATTTTGAAGAACGAAAGTGGAAATTAAGATTATACAGTGGTATTAATCTTAAAGATTTAAACAACGAGCAAAAAGCTGCATACCAACTATTAAAAGCTAAAATTGAAAAGCATGCTCATATTCCCGTTAAAAGTTTACAGATACAAATAGCAAATAATACTTTAAAAGCTGGCGAATCTATAGAATTACATCACAAAATAACACCAGATAATGCTACTAGAAATAATGTGATATGGCACTCTGAAAATCCAGAAATTGCCACTGTAGATAAATTTGGAGTGTTATCAACTCACAAATCTGGAGTTGCAACAATTAAGTTGTATTCTTGGGATGATGCTTATCCCTTATCGGCAAATACGCCTGTAACTTTTAAAACCGATGGCATTCAAGATGCCATTCAAATAACCGTGCAATAAGAGTAAAAAGAATCAGGTTTTGTAGATTGAAGGTAAAGCTATTTTAAATTTCACAGCAAGCAGCCTTACAAGGATTACAACTAATCCTGACACTACAAAAACATAATCTGTTTTAATAGGAAATTCATTCAGAAGAAAATAAGTTAGCCCACCCAATATACAAGCGGTAGCATAAATTTCTTTTCTAAAAATTACGGGGATTTCGTTACATAAAATATCTCGAATTACACCTCCAAAACTCGCTGTTATCGTACCTAATGCAATACATATTATGGGGTGTAACTCAGCATTTAAACCCTTTTCAATACCAACAACCGTGTACAAACCAATACCAATTGTATCGAACAAAAATAGAGATGTTCTTAAATAATTGATTTTACTCCTAAAGATAATTGCAAAAATAGCAGAACCAAGTATCACATAAGTGTACGTCATATCGGTCATCCAACTTACAGGAGTATTTCCAATAAGTAAATCGCGCAACGTACCCCCACCAACTGCAGTTACAAAAGCGATAATCAAAACACCAAACAAGTCCATTTTTTTATTAAATGCGACTAAAACACCCGAAATGGCGAAAGCTATGGTTCCTAAAATGTCTAGTGTGTAGAACATTGGTTAGTTTTTAGTTTTAGATTCCTCTGGTTTACAGAATAAGTGATTCTCTGCTTACATGTCTTGAGTATAAAAATTATAATCTTTTAAGATTACATCAATAAATTCTATATCACTACTTTGTTTCACTTCTTTAATCCCAACCACTTCAATTAATTTGTTTCTTAATTTTATTAAAGTCGCATAATCTTTTCCTGCTCTTGCTCGTGTAAATGTATCCTTTATAATGCGTGCATCATTATCAGATAGTTTAATCACATTAGGATAGGTTGGTTTGTAATCTGTTTTTAATTGCTCTAAAATGGTATGACTAATATTTACCTTGTCTTTCAAACTTATTACTCCTGTTCCAGCAGCCATATCACCCAAACGCTGTAGTTTTTTACTGAAAATAATCACAAAAAAACCTATGCCAAATATCCAAACATCTACAATCCTAAAAAACCAACGCACTACATAATCTGAAAATGTAGCTTGAAATCCGTCAATCTTCACAACTCTAATTTTTAGTGCTTTTTTACCAAGTGTTTGTCCGTCTAGCAAGGTTTCTAAGGCTAATGTGTAAAACATCACTGGAAAACTTAAAACAGTGTTTATGCCTATTTGAGACCATTCGTCCATACCTTCAAAAACACCAAACACTTTATTTAAAATTAGCAAATAGCCTATTTTAATTGCAGTATCTATTATAAATGCAACCAAACGCTCACCAACTCCTGCTGCAGTGAACTTTATTTTTACATTTTGCGTCGTGTTAATTTGTAACTCTGACATTTTATATTTTAATTTATCTCGTATATGAGAGAAGTTGCATTTATTAAGCAAAATAAAGAAAAATGGCTGAGTTTTGAGAATGCTATTTTTAATAATGATTTTAAAGACCCTGATGAACTCGCTTCAAACTATATTCATTTAATTAATGACTTAGCTTACGCACAAACCTACTACCCTAAAAGCAAGGTGATTACCTATTTAAATCAGCTTGCGGCAAAGGCATTTCAAAAGATATATAAAACCAAAAGACAGGATACCAATAGAATTATTGGATTTTGGAAAACCGAAGTGCCACTTATCTGCTACCAATTCCGAAAATTTATTTATGTAGCCTTTATCATATTTACCGTTTTCACATTAATTGGCGTTATTTCTGCAGCAAATAATGCTGAGTTTTTACGATCGGTAGTTGGTGATAATTATGTAGACCAAACTATTGCAAATATTGAAGCCGGCGATCCTCTAGCAGTTTACAAAAGCGGGAGTAATTGGGGGAGTTTTATTGGTATTACCATCAACAACTTACGTGTTGGTATTATAGCCTTTGTTTTTGGTGTATTTCTGGGTGTTGGCACATTATACATCATGTTTAAAAACTGTATCATGCTAGGGTCTTTCCAATACTTTTTCTACGAGAAAAATGTATTCTGGGAAAGTGTTCGTGGTATTTGGATTCATGGTGCTATGGAAATTTTTGCTATTGTTATCGAGTGTGCGGCAGGTTTAATTTTGGGAGCTAGCATCCTTTTTCCTGCAACTCATTCTAGATACACCTCGTTTAAGCAAGGTGCTAAAACAGGTATTAAAATATTAATCAGCACGTTTCCTTTTACATTTTCAGCAGGCTTTTTAGAAGGTTTTATCACAAGATATTCTAACATTATGCCCAATTGGTTATCGGTTGGCATCATCTTAATCACGTTAAGTATTATAAGTTATTACTATTTAATTTACCCTTATAAAGTTCAAAAACAAATCACCCAAATCCCACTTTCTATAACTGCTTAATGATAAAAAAGCCACTACATATACTTTTAGGTTTAATGCTTTTGATATGGAGTCATCAGTTATGTGATGCAGCAGCACCTGCTCAAGAGCCTGAGGTATATCGCGTTTTTGATTCAGACTTTAAAGAACGTTATGCAAGTGAAAATTATAATTATGAAGGCAAAAAAGTAGTCAAGAAAACCAGAATGGGTTCTGGTGAATATGAAGACTACGACAAAGATAAAGTTACACCGCGAGAACAGGATAACTCTGATGATATTTACATTAATTTCGGCCCACTTGGTTGGTTATTTGTCCTTATACTCATTGGCGCAGTAGTGTATTTGGCCTATACCTTATTAAATGAAGGCGGTGTTGGTATTTTTGGTGCGAGTAAAAACAAATCCATTCAACGTTTTGATGATATAAATGCTGACAATATAGAGCATGCCGATATTCATGCTTTAATAAAACAAGCCGAAAACGATAAGGATTATAGGCTCGCTATTCGCTATTATTATCTGTTAACGCTAAAAACACTAACCTTAAAAAACCATATTAAGTTTGAAGACGACAAAACCAATACTGAATATTTAAACGAACTTACGGATAAGCCTTTTGCTAAAGGTTTTTCATATGCGTCATATCTTTATAATTATATATGGTATGGAAAATTTGCTTTAGAAGAACAGCAGTATAATAAAGCAAAAGATGATTTCACAACGCTTTTAACCCAAGTAAAATAAATGAAGAAAGCGTTACCCATCATATTAGTTGTTGTTGCCATAATTCTCATAGCCGTTTTTGGTCTGGGCATTAAACGTACCAAAACTGTAGATTGGGAAGAATCCTTTAACGAAAAAAGCAACAAACCCTATGGTTTAAGCATACTCTACAAAGAACTCCCTAAACTTTTTGAAGATAATAAACTAAGAACGGTTTACCATCAGCCTTCAAGCTACCTAACTGCAAATTCAGAGTTTGGTTATGGCGATCATCATGCTGAAGGGAATTATATTATTATCGGGAATTCTGATTATCTCACTGATTTTTCAGTAGATAAACTCCTAGGTTTTGTAGATACTGGAAATACTTTATTTATCTCAGATTATTACTATGCGCAAAGGCTTCATGATACGTTAGGTGTTGATGTAGATTTTGAATACAATCAGAAAAATGACAGTATTACATCCTTGTCTTTTCAGAATAAAAATTTGAATAGTACCAAAATTGATAAAAATGAAGGTGATTACTTTTTTTCAAGTTTTGACAGTATTAATCATACTATTTTAGGCTACGCCGAAACGGATAAAAAACGAGTTAACTTTATAAAAATTCCTTTTGGAGACGGAAACATCCTGTTACATACTGAGCCAAAAGCATTTACAAACTATAACATTTTAAAAGACGACAGATACCGCTATATAGAAAGTGCATTATCCTATTTACCTGATGCCGATGTGTATTTTGACTCTTATGCGAAACGACAAACACCTTATGGTGATGCCGAGGAAGAATCTAACCTAAGTTGGTTTTTAGAGCAATTATCCTTTAGATGGGCGTGGTACACTGCTTTAATTTTTCTATTATTATTTATGATTTTTAATGCGAAGCGCAGGCAGCGCATTATCAGAATCATCAAACCTTTACAAAATACGTCGCTGGCATTTGTAAAAACAATTTCTAATTTATACATAGAAACTAAGGACTACAAGAACTTGATTGACAAAAAAATAACGTACTTTTTGGAAAAAGTTCGGACTGATTTTAATATCGATACCTCAAATCTTGATGATGATTTCATTAAAAAATTAGCTGCAAAAGCTGGTAGAAAAAGTGATGATGTATCACAATTGGTTAATTATATAAAATGGTTACGTACCAAAGATGAACTTTCTGAAGAAAGTCTCATTAAATTAAATAGATTTATAGAAGCGTTTTATTCACAATAATTATGGACGAAAACAAAGAACAAGACAACCACGAGCAATTTTTACCAAAACCAGAACAAGATGTTGTATCGTCTATTGACGATAGTGCTTTAAAAGAGGACACCAAAGATTTGGAATTTAAAAATCGGTTGGATTTATCAGAATTGCAACAAAGCGTAGCACAAATTAAGGCTGAAGTTGGTAAGGTGATTGTGGGGCAAAAAGACATGGTAGATATGCTTATTGCGTCGCTTTTAGCAAAAGGGCATTCGCTAATTGAAGGTGTTCCTGGAGTTGCAAAAACGGTTACTGCAAAACTATTGGCTAAATCATTAAGTGTAGATTTTAGTCGCATACAATTTACACCAGATTTGATGCCTAGTGATATTTTAGGAACCTCCGTATTCAACCTAAAAAATTCAGAATTCGAGTTTAAAAAAGGCCCGATATTCTCGAACATGGTGTTGATTGACGAGATAAACCGTGCGCCTGCAAAAACCCAAGCAGCTTTGTTTGAAGTAATGGAGGAACAACAAATAACTATTGATGGTCACAAATATATTCTGGATGCGCCATTTATGGTTTTAGCCACCCAAAACCCTGTAGAACAAGAAGGTACATATCGTTTACCAGAGGCACAATTAGATAGATTCCTGTTTAAGATTGATGTAGATTATCCGAATTTAGAGGAAGAAATTGAAATTTTATCTAGAGAACATGAGCTGAAGGAAAGCACAAAAACAGAACAAATCACTTCGTTTTTAACAGCAAAACAAATTGCAGATTATCAGAGTTTGGTAAGCAAAGTGATTGTTGAACAACATTTGCTAAAATACATTGCTGAATTAATTGTGGCTACAAGAAGCAACCGCTTTTTGTATTTAGGTGCATCCCCAAGAGCCTCTATTTCAGTATTAAAAGCAAGTAAGGCTTTTGCTGCCATGAATGGTCGTGATTTCGTAACGCCGGAAGATATTAAACGAGCCGTGGTTCCTGTGTTGCACCATCGTGTTATCGTAACTCCTGAACGTGAAATGGAAGGTGTGACTAGTAAGCAAATTATTAATCAGATAATCGAAACAGTAGAAATTCCACGTTAAATTATGTTTAAAAATATATTCTCTTTTGATGGTCGAATTAGAAGACTGGAATATGGTCTTACTTATTTGGCATATATAATCATCACTAACTCGCTAGAGTTATTAATAGATTCAAATTTTTCTCCTGATACAGCAATAATATTCTACTTAATAATTTTGATACCGATACTCTGGATTATGCTAGCACAAGGAGCTAAACGTTGTCATGACAGAGGTAATAGTGGTTGGTATCAAATTATTCCATTCTACGTATTTTGGATGATTTTTGCAGATGGCGAACCTGGTCCAAATGAATATGGAGATAATCCAAAAGACATCGGTCATGATAATGAAATTGATGATATTGGCAAACCTATTGACGACGAATTGCCTAAACAATTAAACGAATAAAACTCTTAACAAAAACTTGAAACTCTTTAAACCCTTTTACATACAGCCTCGATTTTTTTATGCTGGCATTGGTATAGTAGTGCTTTTTGCATTAAGCTATTTTATACCAGTGCTATTTAATATCGCGCAGTTATGTATTTTGGTTTTAGTTGCCCTTTTTCTATTAGATGTTTTAATCGTATTTATTGGAAAACAAAAAATTGAAGGGAAACGTATTGTTCCTGATAAGTTTTCAAACGGTGATACAAACCAAATTGAAATAAAAATTAGAAATAATTATCCTTTTATTTCGCACATAGAAGTTATTGATGAAATCCCTGAGCAATTTCAAATTAGAGATTTTAAAATAAAAGAAACTATCTCTCCTCGCCAAGAAAGAACTATTACTTACAATTTAACACCTAAAGAACGCGGCGAATATCATTTTGGGTTTTTAAATATTTATGCGTCTTCTGCTATAAAATTAGTTGCAAAACGCTTTATGTTTGAAAACGAAGTTATGATACCTACCTACCCTAGTTTTAAACAATTGAAGAAGTTTGAACTCCTAAACATCAATAAAAACGCCATGGATTATGGACTTAAGAAAGTGCGCCGATTGGGGCACACCATGGAGTTTGAGCAAATTAAAGATTATGTTTTAGGTGATGATTTACGCACCATAAACTGGAAAGCCACAGCAAAGAAAAACCAGTTGATGGTAAATCAATTTCAAGATGAAAAGTCTCAACCTGTATATTCTATTATTGATAAAGGACGTATCATGAAAATGCCGTTTGATGGTTTAAGCTTGCTAGACTATGCTATAAATGCCACTTTGGTAATTAGCAACATCGTCTTAAAAAAACACGATAAAGCGGGCATGTTATCATTTTCTAAAAAGACAGATAACGTAGTTGTAGCAGAACGAAGAAGTGGACAAATGCAACTGATTTTAGAAGCACTCTACAACGTGAAAACCGATTTTTTTGAAAGTGATTTTGGGCGACTATATGGTAATATTAAACGCCATGTTACGCATAGAAGTTTGCTTTTGATGTATACTAATTTTGAAACTTTAGATGGTTTAAATCGTCAATTACCATATTTAAAGGCGATTGCCAAAAGTCATTTATTGGTTGTTATTTTCTTTAAGAATACTGAAATTGATAAACTTATTAGTAATAAAGCTGAAACTGTTCAGCAAGTTTACGATAAAGTAATTGCTGAAAAGTTTGATTTTGAGAAACGCCTTATAGTTAATGAACTTAAAAAGTTTGGTATTTATTCTATTTTAACTACTCCTGAAAATTTAACAGTGGATACCATTAACAAGTATTTAGAGATTAAAGCGAGAGGATTGTTATAATAATTGGGCAAGCACTTTGCTAGCATACTTGCGCGCGTTAGGGATTGCAGAGGAAAGCCCACAGCGCAGCGAGGACTTGGAACGTAAAGCCCGACCCCTTGTGGGTAACGCCCAAAAAATCATTAGTAAAACTCGAATTTTTACGAAAAACTACAATTCATCATTAAAATTTTACAATTCGGTCTGTTACTTTATAAAATGCTGGTGTTGTGATGCATCTTTGAAGTGTTCAATAATAAATAACACTTAAAACCATACATCATGAAAACACTATCAACTTTATTCATCGCATTATTTTTAGCAGTAAATTTTAGCAACGCACAAACTGTAGAAAACGGTAACACTATTACCGTAAGTATTGACAATATAACTAATAACAACGGAAGTGTTGTGTTGGCGCTTCATACCCAAGAAACGTTTATGAGAGGCCCAGGTATAAAGAATACTAAAAGTGAAATAGTAGACGGCAAGATAAAAGTAACTTTTGAAAATGTAGCACCTGGAACTTACGCTGTTATGGCATTGCATGACGAAAACGACAATAATGCTATGGATTTTGAAGACAACGGAATGCCTAAAGAATCTTACGGTATGTCTAACAACCCTATGAGCTATGGACCACCACAATTTGCTACAGCTAAATTTGATGTAGCTTCAGAGGACTTAGAAATGAATATAAGATTCTAATTGAAGATTTATACATAATCAAAAAGACGACCTAACGGTCGTCTTTTTTCTTTTAACTAAACTAAACTTAAACAAATAAAACTATTTTCAATAGCGTCATTAAATACAACTATTGTGTCCTTTTTGCATTACAAAAATACTTTATAATAATTCTCGATTTCAATAAATATAATTGATAGTTTTTATATTTTTATAGCTTAAACTTATTTAAATGACAATCACCCAATTATACTATGTTCTGGCCGTTGCAGAACATCAAAATTTTACTAAAGCAGCCGAAAAATGTTTCGTTACACAACCTACGTTGAGTATGCAGATACAAAAATTGGAAGACGAACTAGATATTTTAATTTTTGATAGAAGTAAAAAACCTATTGAACTTACAGATGTTGGGCGTAAAATAGTTACTCAAGCCAAAAATATAGTTAATGAGTCTTATAGAATTCAGGATATAGTAGATCAGCAAAAAGGATTTATTGGCGGTGAGTTTAAACTGGGTATTATCCCAACAATTATGCCTACGTTACTGCCTATGTTCTTAAAAACCTTTATAAAAAAGTACCCGAAAATAAAACTAAAGATTGAAGAGCTTACAACCGAAGAAATCATCAATAGGATTAACGAAGGCCATTTAGATGCTGCCATAGCTGCAACACCACTTGAAAATGACAGCATTAAGGAACGCGTATTATATTTTGAACCTTTTGTAGCTTACATTCCAAAAGGGCATAAAATGCATACAAAAAACAAACTAAAAGTTGATGATTTGGTGATTGAAGATATGCTACTTTTAGAAGATGGCCATTGCTTTAGAGATGGTGTTATTAATTTATGTAAAGCGTTTAAAAATCATGAAGATGATAAATTTCAATTGGAAAGCGGTAGTATTGAAACTTTAATAAAACTCTCTAATGAAGGTTTAGGGATGACGCTTCTACCCTATTTACATACTTTAGATTTGAATGATAATATTAAAGATAATCTACATTATTTTGAAGAACCTTCACCTGCAAGGGAAGTAAGTATTATTTATCATAAGAGTGAACTGAAAATGCAAATTATTGAAGCGATGCAAACTGTAATTTCTGGGATTATTCGAGGTGCGATTAAATTTCAGGATGTGAAGATTGTTAGTCCGTTACCTAATAAGTAAAAAACCGATAAATCCTTATACTAAAAAGCGACCTATTGGTCGCTTTTCTTATGGTTTTAAATAAATCATACATTGATTTAATTCCGGGTTTTGCTGTACAAGAGATAGAATATAAATTTTAAGCTCTTCAATCTCGTAAGGTAGTAATCGTTGTACCGCCTTTTGTACTTCTTTGCAAAACAATGTCGCGTCAAAACTCACTTTCTCTAGTACTGTTTTAGTGTACTCTAGCATTGCTCTTGCCATTTTTGTGTTAGGATTTTAGGTTTGTAATAAAGTAGATTTAATGTATAGGCTCTGTTTTAAATTAACGTATAAATTTAAACAAAAATTATAAAACTCTACCTTTTTAATAGGACTTTAACAATGTTAAAATCTGTTGTCGCCATCCAATAAATCGCCTAAACCTCCTAAAATACTACCTTCTCCTTTGTTTTTACCGCCCGCTCTGGGAGCAGATGCTAATACTCTTCCTGCAAGTCTACTAAACGGTAAAGATTGTACATAAACTGTTCCTGGACCTTGTAATTTTGCAAAGAATAGGCCTTCGCCACCAAATACCGTGTTTTTTATTCCACCTACAAATTCGATATCGTAATCTACGGTTTGGTCGAAGCCTACTATACAGCCTGTATCTACCTTTAGCGTTTCTCCGGCGGCTAATTCCTTTTTAGCCATGGTACCACCGGCATGTACGAATGCCATACCATCACCTTCCAGTTTTTGCATGATGAAACCTTCACCACCAAACAAACCGCGACCTAATTTTTTAGAAAACTCTATACCTACACTTACACCTTTTGCAGCACAAAGAAATGCATCTTTTTGACAGATAAACTTTCCACCAAATTCTGTTAAATCTATGGGGATTATTTTTCCAGGGTAAGGTGATGCAAATGACACATTGCGTTTACCTACTACAGTGTTATAAAATGCCGTCATAAATAAGCTTTCTCCAGTTAGGATACGCTTTCCTGCTCCAAGTATTTTTCCTAAAAAACCAGAATCCTTTTGAGAGCCGTCGCCAAAAATGGTTTCCATTTTAATACCATCGTCCATCATCATAAAACTCCCTGCTTCGGCAACTACACCTTCGTTAGGGTCTAGTTCTATTTCTACATATTGCATTTCTTCTCCGTAAATGCGATAGTCTATTTCGTGTGCTGTCATTTTTTATTGTTTTTTGTTGATTCGTTTATATGTTGATTTGTTTTGGGTTTTGTTACAGGTTCAATTACTAATTATCCTTAAAAGTTCTTGTTTTAATGCGATTAACTTTTTTAAGCTCGTTAAAACTAATAAAAGCAACATTATCGCCAACTTTCAATTCTTTAATTTGAATAAGGTACTTTTTAATAATTTTTTTTACTCTTAGTTCATTGAAAAAGCCTAAAGAACCATTTTTTTTGGCTAGAGCCAGTACTTCATCAATAGTGAGTGACTTTCCTGTGTATGCAATAATTCCTCTTTCATACTTCTTTAAAGTTTTTCCTCCAATGAAATAATTAGTATTATTGAAAATATCTGGTATAAGAAATTCGTCTTTTACAAATTGCCCTTTAATTCTAGCATCTTTGTCTGTATACACAAACTTTTTAGTCATTAATTCTTAACCTTTACACTCCACTCAAAATTAAAAGTGGATACCTCTATTCCTTCTTCATTTACTCCAACAGATTTCATCCAAACAGTTTGTCCTTCGCCAGTTTCAATTGTTTTTTGCAAAGCTTCGTCAATTAAATGCCCATCATTACAAGTAAATACAATTCTACCTGTTGCCTTTTTAGTAAATGTGGCGTTATTTGAAGTGACTAACATTGAAATACGCTTGCCAGATTCTTGAATTTTCCCAATCATTAATGCGCCTGTTGAGAGTTCTGCTGCCATACCTTGCACTGCCCAAAACATGGATTTGAATGGATTTTGATTCATCCATCGATGTTTTACTGTTACTTCACATTTTTCATCTTCTAAATATTTTACACGGACACCACACAGGTAAGCCGATGGTAACTTAAGCATGCTAAATGTGTTTAATTTACTGGGAGTCAGCTTCATATATCATTTGTTTATTTTACTAAGTTATGAAATTATTTCATTGGTTAAAATGTTAAAAAAATGTTAATTACAGTACTATGCGTAACAAAGTACCTGTTTTTAGACATATATTTGCATAAGAAACTATTATATGTTTTTAATCAATCGAAATAATCATGTTAGATAATCATCAAAAAAACATCGCTACTTTTATTCACTTATCTACCTTTAGTAGATTTGTAATTCCGCTAGGAAATTTTCTTGGACCATTAATATTATGGACGATTAATAAAGATAAATCTGAATTTATTGATCAACACGGAAAGCAGATTTTAAATTTTCAGATAAGCATTTTTCTCTATGCTATTATTTTAGGAACGCTTACTATTCCGTTTTTTATTTTCAAAATATTTAGCGGTATGGATTTTATAGATTTTAACGGATTTCATGATTTTCATATCTCAATGGGTAAGCCTTCGCCTTTACTTTATGTTGGTGGTGGTTTAGGCGTTTTAGCAGTTATTGCCTTTATTATTGAGTTGGCTTTAATTGTTATTGCCAGTTTAAAAGCTAGAGATGGTGAGTTGTATAAGTACCCACTTACTATTAATTTTTTAAAATGATAACATATAAATATATAGACGCCACTGTGTTAGGGATTGAGGTCCCGCACGTGCGGGATTGAAGCTCCTCGCAGAGAGCGACTGCCGAAAGCCCGACCCTTGTGGTAACGGCATAAAAGCATAAATAAAAAGAAATTTCATCAATATCATCAATCAAATCAATCAATCAAAAAATGAACAGTTTTACAACATTAAAGGAATGACACTATGAAGATAGAAAACACAAAAGCACAAATGCGTAAAGGCGTTTTGGAGTTCTGCATACTATCGGTCTTAAAGGACGACGATGCATACGTTGCAGAAATTTTACAAACGCTAAAAGACGCAAAGTTGCTAGTGGTTGAGGGCACTATTTACCCTTTGCTAACGCGACTTAAAAATGCAGGACTCTTGAATTACAGATGGGAAGAAAGTACCTCTGGACCTCCAAGAAAGTACTATGGTTTAACCGAAACGGGGAAATTATTTTTAAAAGAATTAGATACTACTTGGAACGAATTACGTAACGCAGTAAATATTGTAACAAGCCAAAAAACAACAAAGAAATGAATAAAACAGTCAACATAAATTTAGCAGGTATCTTTTTTCACATTGATGAGGATGCGTACCTAAAATTACAACGCTATCTTGAGGCTATAAAACGTTCATTTACAGACTCTCAAGGTCGATCTGAAATTATTGCCGATATAGAGGCACGTATTGCCGAACTCTTTAACGAGCGTGTGCAAAACGATAAGCAAGTAATACGAATTAAGGAAGTAGACGAGGTGATTACCATTATGGGGCAACCTGAGGATTACCTAGTAGATGAAGAGATTTTTGAGGATGAACCTCAGCAATTTTACTCAAGATCTACTAAATCTAGCCCTTCTAAAAAATTATATAGAGATACTGACAACTCTTATGTAGGTGGTGTATCTTCTGGTTTAGCTCACTATTTTGGAGTGGATGTGATTTGGATTCGTTTGGCTTGGATACTTTTAGTTGCCGGTGCAGGAACAGGTATTTTACTTTACATCTTACTATGGGTTTTAGTTCCTGAAGCTAAAACTACGGCAGAAAAAATAATGATGACGGGAGAGCCTGTTAACATTAGTAACATAGAAAAAAAAATAAAGGACGGTTTTGATACGGTAACCGAAACTGTAGGCGACGTTGCTAAAAATGTAACCGACTCTGTATCTAGCGCTGCGAAAAAAGTAGACGTTAAAAAGGGAGCAAACTCTATAAAATCATCTTCTAGAACTTTTTTTGATACACTTGGCGATGTTATTATGTTTCTCTTTAAAATATTTGCCAAATTCATCGGTGCCATATTAATGTTTGTTGGTTCTGTTACAGTAATAGCTCTAATAGTTTCGCTGTTTACTGTAGGAATTTCAGATGCTGTGAACGTACCAGGTTTTGATATTGTAGATGCAGCTAATTCTGCTAATACACCAATTTGGCTAGTATCATTACTTGTGCTTTTTGCGGTGGGAGTACCTTTCTTTTTCCTAGCGTATTTAGGTTTGAAAATTTTAGTAAACAATCTAAAATCTATAGGTAATGTTGCCAAATTCTCATTACTTGGTTTATGGCTTATCGCCGTTATCGGACTAGTTGTTTTAGGAGTAAAACAAGCAAGCGAGCATGCATTTGATGCGAATATTGTTCAGAAAGAACAGTTAAACATTACAGCTAAGGATACTGTGTTTGTGAAAATGGTTGGAAATGATAATTTCTACAGATCGAAACATGGACATTTATACAGAGACACCAATAGTTTTAGAATTGTACCTGACGAAAATGATGAGAAGATAATCTATTCATCAGATATTAGATTAATTGTTAGATCCACAAAAGATTCGTTAGGAGCATTAAGTATTGAGAAAAAAGCTGAAGGTAGTAGCTACAGTATTGCTAAAAAACGTGCTGAACAAATTAATTATAGTTATGCTTTAGCCAACAATGAGTTGCTCTTAGATGCCTTTTTAACTACAGATTTTGAGAATAAGTATAGAGATCAAGAAGTAGAATTGATACTGTATTTACCAGAAGGTTCAACTTTGTATGCAGATGATAATACCTACTCTTTCCATAGAAACTCACCATATTACAATGACATATTGGATAACGGACAGGAAGAGCATTATTTAAAGATATTGCATAACGACACCAAGTGTATAGATTGTGATGATGATGCTTTTGAAGTTAATGTTGATACCGAAAGCGTTAAAATTAACGGAAATGGTATTGAAATTGAAGACGGAAACGATAAAGTAAAAATAAACAGTGAGGGTATAAAGGTAGAATCAGATGATGTGAAAGTTAATATAGATAGAAGTGGTATTGATATTAAATCAGACAATTAACAATTCATCATTTAAAAACAACAGTTCGGGGTTTAACCTTTTAAAAATCATAGAAATAAAAAGATATTTGAACAACAAATAAATTACTAATCATCAATCATTTAAAAAAACAAAACATCATGACAACACTAATCAGAATCATCGTAACCTCCATCTTAAGTTTACTTATGTTCTCCTGTAATTTCAATATGAATTGGAATTCTGGAGTAAAAGGCAACGGCAATGTAGTTATGGAAACTAGAACCGTAAATGAACCTTTCTCTGAAATAAAAGCTTCGGAAGGCTTAAGCGTTTATTTGACTCAAGGTAATAGCGAAAGTATTACTGTAGAAGCAGACGAAAATTTACAAGAACTTATTTTAACCGAAGTTAAAGACGGTGTTTTAAAAATTCACTGTAAAGAACAAATAGGAAAGGCATCTTCTAAAAAAGTAAATGTTAATTTCAAAACTATTTCAGGTATTACTTCAACCAGTGGAAGTAGCGTGCATTCTACAAATGTTATTGCTGCCGACAACTTAAAATTGAAATCAAGTAGTGGTAGTAGTATGAAAGTAA
Source organism: Flavobacteriaceae bacterium (assembly GCA_043557195.1). Lineage (GTDB taxonomy): Bacteria > Bacteroidota > Bacteroidia > Flavobacteriales > Flavobacteriaceae > Jejuia. The sequence goes on from CP121314.1 coordinate 557,857, forward strand.
AAGTAGAAGCTAATGATTTAACCTGCGATTCATCTAGTGGTAGTAGCCTAAAGGTTTCTGGTGAAACTGTTAGCTTATCCGCCGATGCAAGTAGTGGTAGCACTATTAAAGCTGGTGATTTAAAAGCTGAATCTTCAGAAGTATCCGCATCTAGTGGCGCTAACTTAACTGTAAATACATCTAAAGCACTTATAGCAAAAGCTTCAAGCGGTGCTAGTGTGAAATATTATGGCAACCCAGAAATGCTTGATACTGACAAAAGCTCTGGCGGAAGCGTAAGTAAAAGATAACCAACTAAACTTTATGAATTTTTGACCACCTTAAGCCTTAATTGGTTTAGGGTGGTTTTTGTTTATATTTGATTTCCCTGAAAAGTGACCTTTAGCTACTTAAGTGTGTCTAAATTAATAGTATAACGGTATAATATTTGCGTTATAATTTTTAACCCTCATTAAAATGAAAAAAACACTTATAGCTTTAATTTCTGCTCTCGTAGTTTGTGGAATTACTCTAGCACAAAATCCTGAAAAAATAAAAGGAAACAGATTAGTTTCTATTATAAATACTGAAATCAATTCGTTTCATACCATTGCTTTAGATGAAGATTTTGAAATAGATTTGATCTATAATAAAATCCCTTCTGTTGAAATTGAAACAGACGAAAACTTACATGAGGTTATTGATTTCATGGTGAAAGACAGTGTGCTTTACTTTAATAAACTGAAGAAAATTACATCTAAAAAACGTCTGAATATTAAAGTGAGTTATGACGATTATTTACAACAGATAGAAGTTACCGATGATGCGGAAGTAAATGGGCTAACACCCTTAGATTTGTATTATGGGGGACTGCTCACGAGTGGTTCTGCTAAAGTAGCCTTAACCATAAAAACAAATACCTTCAATTTTGAAAGCTCTGATAAAGCCAAAGTAAAATTAAACGTAACAGCAGATACTTGTAATGTAAATATGAGAGGTACAGGAAAGCTAGAAGCTTTAATCAACGCTCCTAAAGTTTCCGCAGCATTGTATGAAAGAACCAATGCCATAATAGAAGGTAATTGCGATACTGCAGATATTGAACTGGACAACAATGCGCAGTTTCAAGGAAAAAATTTCACCGTGAATAGCTGCAAATTGATCTGTAATATTTCTAGTGATGCGTATTTAGAAGTAATTAAAGATATTACTATTGATGCTACTGGTACAAGTTCAATTTACTTATACCAAAATCCTAAAATTACTATCAATAGTATGACGGATACTACGAAACTTCAAAAGAAAGTAAAGTAATTTAGTTGAAATAGTCCCAAAAATTAACTTCTCTACCCTTTTGGTCAGATTTACCATCTCCAAAATTGACAGCTTGCTCTTTCATTTCTTGACGCATTTCTTTCAATAATTCTTCATACTCTGGCAAGAAAGATAAATCGGTAGTTTCCCATGGATCTTTTTCAATATTAAAAAGTTGTGTTACTCTAGATCCTGCAGTGTATGGCCCATTTTTCCAATGTACCCCGGGAGCTTTCACATATTCTATTAACTTATACTCGCCTTTTCTATAACCCCTTTGAAATTGCTTGTAGGCATGATATGTTGTATTTCTTACCTCTTTAACTTCACCATTGATAACAGGGACTAAACTTTTACCATTCGCAGATTCTGGAGCTTCAATATTTACAACCTCACATACCGTTGGGAAAATATCATGTGTGTAGACAAAGGCATCAATCCTTTTTCCTTTATCCTTTATGAATCCACCAGAAAGTACAAAAGGCACATGAATACCGTCTTCATCATATACACTTTGCTTTCCAATCAAGCCATGATTTCCCACTGCTAAACCACTATCTCCAGCAAAAACAATTAAAGTATTTTTATACTGTCCTGTTTTCTTTAACGTTGCAATTACCTTCCTAATCTGCTCGTCTAAATGTGTGATAATAGCATAATACTCCGCTAAATGCTTTCTTGCAACCTCTGTTGTTCGAGGCCAAGGGGCAAGTGCTTCATCACGCAGTGTCATATCTCCATTATCAAAAGGATGCTGTGGCATGTAGGAAGGTGTTAATGTAATATCTTCATGCTTATACATATCCAAATATTTCTTTGGAGCTTGCCTTGGGTCGTGTGGTGCATGAAACGCCAAATACATAAAAAACGGTTTGTCTTCTTTATAATTCGAAATATAGTTTGATGCAGATTCCGCAAAAATTTCTGAAGTATGTGGTCCATTTGCTTCTGTTCCTGTTGGCCCTCTTTTGTCATTGTCGGTTAAACCTCTTTTTATTCGTTTTCCGTTTTCATCAAACTGTAATAAGTAGGCCTCTTCTCTAGTGTATTTTCCATTTTTATTAAAATCCCAAAATGGCATTCTAAAATGATCAACTAAATAAGCACTTCTACCCATTATTTTATCACCTGAATCGAAAGAACGATTTAAAGATGCGTTATCCTGATGCCATTTCCCTACTATATGAGAGTTGTAACCTTTTTTCTTAAACCACTCACCCATTGTCGTATGGCTTTCAGGTATATTTCTACCAATCCCATCTAACGAAAATAAATGTCGCCCCGTAAGCAACATTGCGCGACTTGGTATACAGGTTGCACCTGAGAAAGCTCCCTGCAAATAGGTTTTGGTAAAAGCTATTCCGTCTTCCGCTAGTTTATCCATATTAGGCGTTTTAACTGGCATACCTCCTAAAGCATGAACACCAGTGTAACGGTGGTCATCAGTGTAAACTATTATTACATTTGGTTTAGCATCATTTGTTTGCGCACATGAAAAGAAAACCTTAGTAAAAAGACAAATAATTGCTATCTTAAATTTCATAATTCAAGGGTGGGTATTTTATATTTCAAAGAAACAAAAGATTTCATTTAACATTTATAACATATGGCTTAATATAAATAACTTTTGTCCATTTCCGTTTTTGACCATAAAACTTTGATCTAAATTTAATATTTTAAACTTCTAAATTCATACATGATTAAAAACAAACAATTACTCCAATTGTTTTCTGAATAACCTGTACAACTTGAAAAATAGAAGTTCAAAAAAAGATCATTAACCCTTGAACTTAAGAATTATATTAGCATTTTTTCAGACGTGATAAACTACGTATTGACTTTTTTCTAATATCTTTAGTGACTACCTCTAAGCTTTATAGTATTTGAATATTAAAATTAACCAAATGAAAAAAACGATTCTCTTAATTTTTGTTGCTTTAATAAGTTTAAAAAGTTTTTCACAAAAAAATTACGTACCAACAGCAAGTAACTTAGAAGCACGCCAATGGTTTGAAGATGCCAAATTTGGACTGTTTATTCATTGGGGTGTATACAGTATTTTGGGAGATGGAGAATGGGTTATGCAGCATCAGAATATTTCAGTTGAGAATTATGAAAAGCTCCCAGCCTTTTTTAATCCTATTGAATTCAATGCTAAAGAATGGGTTAAAATTGCGAAAGATGCTGGAATGAAATATATTACAATTACCAGTAGACATCATGATGGTTTTTCAATGTTTGACTCTAAAGCGACAGATTATACTATTATTCAAAAAACACCATACAAGAAAGATGTATTAAAAGAATTAGCAAATGAATGCGAAAAAGAAGGTTTAAAATTGTTTTTCTATTATTCGCTTTTAGATTGGAATAGAGATGATTATTTTCCAAGAGGAAGAACTGGTACAGGTATTAAAGGAAGAAAAGAAGGGGATTGGAAAAACTATATAAACTTTATGAAAGCCCAATTAACAGAATTACTCACGAATTATGGTGAGATTGGAGGAATTTGGTTTGATGGCCATTGGGATAAAAAAAACACAAACTGGCATTATGACGAAATTTACAAATTAGTTCATGAATTACAACCTCAATGTTTAATAGGAAATAATCACCATGAAAGTGTAAAAGAAGGGGAAGATTTTCAAATGTTTGAAAAAGATTTACCGGGTAAAGCTACACAAAGATTTGCGAGTAAAGCTGAAGATATCGGCACATTACCTAAGGAAGTATGCGAAACTATCAATGGTTCATGGGGATTTAATATTCGTGACAACAAGCATAAAAGCAGAAAAACTTTAATACAATATTTGATAAGTGCTGCAGGTTACAACAGTAACTTGTTACTAAATGTGGGGCCAATGCCTAACGGAAAAATTCAACCTGAGCATGTGCAATCTCTAAAGGAAATAGGTGACTGGTTAAACATGTATGGAGAAACAATATATGGAACCAGAGCAGGTATTATTCCTCCATCTAAAACTATGGTGTCTACTCAAAAGGATAATACTCTTTACCTTCATTGGCTAGACAATAAAAATGAAACTGTTTTTGTCCCTGACTTTAAAGAGAGTATTAGCGCTGTTAAACTTTTCAAGAGTAAGGAAAAATTAAAATATAAAAAAGACAGTTATGGGCTTTTATTAAAAATACCAAAAGATCAGTTGGATGACATAGATACGATTATTGAAATAACTCTTAAGTAAATGACAAAGTTCAGTTTAAAAAGTAAAACAGCTATTGTAACTGGAGGAGGAAGTGGCATTGGAAAAGCCATAGCTTTAACTTTTGCCAATCAGGGGGCAAAAGTTCATGTTTTGGACATTAATTTGGAAGAAGCGAATGAAACATTACATGCTATTAAACAATCTGGTAAACTAGCTGAAGCACATCAATGTGATGTAGCCAATCAACAAAATGTTAATGAGGTTATTCAAAAAATTGCAAAAAAAGAAAAGATAGATATTTTAATAAATAATGCTGGTATTGCGCACATTGGTAATATTGAAGCTGTAGAAGAAGAAGATTTAGATCGACTTTATGAAGTTAATGTAAAGGGAATTTATAACTGTATTAAAGCAACCATTCCATCACTAAAAAAAGGCGGTGGGGCAATTTTAAATCTGGCATCTATTGGATCTTCGGTGGGTTTAAATGATCGTTTTGCATATTCTATGAGCAAGGGAGCTGTTCTAACTATGACGTATTCAGTAGCAAAAGATTATATACAAGATGGTATTAGATGTAATTGTATGGCTCCTGGAAGAGTGCATACACCATTTGTAGATGGTTTTATAAAAAGAAATTATCCAGGTAGAGAAAAAGAAATGTTTGATAAATTATCGAAAACTCAACCTATTGGAAGAATGGCTAATACACAAGAAATTGCAGACTTAGCATTATTTTTATGTTCTGATGAAGCTGGATTTATAACAGGATCTAACTATCCTATTGATGGAGGATTTGTAACACTAAATGGTAAATAATAAAGACTTATAGAATGAAATTAATAAGATTTGGAGCAGTAAATAAAGAAAACCCAGGAGTGCAATTAGAAGATGGTACAAGGATAGATGTTTCGGGATTTGGTATGGACTATAACGAGGAATTCTTTGGACACAATGGTATTGAAAAACTTAAAACTTGGCTAAAATCTAATCAATCCAATTGCCCAATAATTAAAGATGAAGAACGTCTGGGAGCACCACTAGTTAGACCATCTAAAATTGTTTGTGTTGGGTTAAACTATGCTAAGCATGCCAAAGAAGCTGGTATGGAAATCCCGAAAGAGCCTGTTATATTTTTTAAAGCTACATCTGCTATCATAGGCCCTTATGATGATATTATTATTCCGAAGGGAAGTTTAAAAACAGACTGGGAAGTAGAATTATCTGTTGTTATTGGAAAAAAGGCTTCATATCTTGAAGAAAACGACGTTTTTAATCATGTAGCTGGTTACGTTTTACATAATGATGTAAGTGAAAGAGCTTACCAATTAGAACGTTCTGGTCAATGGGTTAAAGGAAAAAGTTGCGACACCTTTGCCCCTATTGGTCCGTTTATAGCAACGGCTGATGAAATTGAAAACCCAAACAACTTAAACTTGTGGTTAAAACTAAACGGAAAGCTAATGCAAAATAGCTCTACATCGGATTTCATTTTCAATATACAAGAGTCCATAAGTCACATCAGTCAATTCATGACTTTACTTCCTGGGGATATTATATCAACTGGAACGCCTTTTGGCGTAGGTATGGGGTTAAAACCACCATTATATTTAAAACCAGGTGATGTTGTAGAGCTTGGTATTGATGGTTTAGGAACATCTAAGCAAAATGTTATAGCTTATAAATAAACCTAAATAATTTATAAATTGAATTTATTACAACCCAAACAATCTAGGTAGCAATAATGAAATCTCAGGTATATATGTGATTAGCAATAATACTATTACCATAATTAATAAAAAGGGCAATAATGGTTTAACTACCTGGGACACCGAAACCTTGGCAATTCCACTACCTACAAAGAGTATAGTACCCACAGGAGGTGTACATAATCCGATACAAAGATTTAGTACGAGTACAATTCCGAAATGAACAGGATCCATACCCAAAGCCACAACTACTGGTAAAAATATAGGTGTAAAAATTAATACCGCAGGTGTCATATCCATGAAGGTCCCAACAATCAAAAGTGTTAAGTTTATCACTAAAAATATTACAAACTTATTACTAAACTGTTCTAGTAGAAAACTACTCATAAGTTCCGGAATACTCTCAAAAGAAAACAACCAACTCATAGCCATAGAAGTACAAATCAAAAACATTACTACAGCTGTGGTTTTTGCACTATTCAATAAAATATTAGGAAAACTCTTAATCGTAACACTCTTGTATATCAAAGCCAAAATTGCAGCGTATAACACGGCTATTACTGAAGCTTCAGTTGCTGTAAAAATACCAGCTACAATTCCACCTACCACAATAAACAAGAGTAATAAGCTAAAAAATGCCTTTCTAAAATGATTCCAAACTTCTTTAAGGGTAGCACGCTGTCCCCTAGCAAATTTCTTTTTAACAGCTACAAAAATGATATATCCAATTAAGGCCAGCCCTAATAAAATTCCTGGTAAATAACCAGCAATAAACAAAGCTGCTACAGAAGCTGCCCCACCGCTAGCTAAGGCGTAAACAATTAAAATATTACTTGGTGGAATTAATAACCCAGTAGTAGAAGACGTGATGTTTACAGATGCACTAAACTCTCTTGGGTAACCTTCTTCTTCCATACGATCGGTCATAATACTTCCTATGGCCGAGGTTGCAGCAATTGCCGAACCAGAAATCGCACCAAACAACATAGATGCCAAAACATTTACATAAGCTAATCCTCCTGGTAGGCTGGCAACTAATGATTTTGCGAAATTAATAAGCCTGTTAGCAATACCTCCTTGTTTCATAATCTCACCTGCTAACACAAAAAATGGAATAGCCAATAGAGCAAAACTATCAATACCTGTAGTCATTCTTTGGGCAATAGTTGTTAATCCAGGTAGCTTGTCAATATTCAGTAATAAACTAATTGTGGTTGAAATACCTATACTGTAAGCTACAGGTACCTTAAGCATTAATAATGTAAAGAAACTAGCAAATAATACGATGATACTTAAAACTTCAATACTCATGGTTAGTCGGTTATTTGGTTCTTAGAAATTTTAGAAATGTGATATACGGAAAACCACATGATGAGCAAGCCACTAAAGGGTAAAATAGCATAAATATATCCTAACGGAATTCTTAATGTTCCTGAGAGTTGCCCTAAATGCAAGGTTGTATAAACCAAGTTAAGACCTCCAATTACCATAACAATTAATGCGAATAAAAAGATTAATATCTCAATAAAAATAGAAACCTTCTTTTTGGTTTTATCTGAAAACTTTCGGTACAAGAAATCCATTGATAAATGCTCTCGTTTGGCATTTAGGTATGCGGCGCCTAAAATTGACATCCATATTAGTGAAAATCTTGCCAATTCTTCTGTCCATGAAAATGATGCTTTTAAAACATATCTTGAAAATACCTGAAATAACACATCAAATACCAATAGAATAAAAACAGCTATAAGAAAAATTTCCATAAACCGTACCGCCTTATTAAATAGAAGATTAGATGTTTTCATCGTTATTGGGCTTTTATGTCTTTAACTATTTTAGATAATTCAGGGTATTCTTTTTTGAAAGTTTCAACAACCGATTCTGTTTTATCAGCAAATAATGATTTTTCCGGAATAATAACTTCAACTCCAGCTTCTTTTACAATTTTCATACATTCTTCTACTGATTCTGCCCAAAATTGTTTCTGTGCTTGTGCAGATTCGTCAGCTGCTTCTTGAACCCATTGTTTCTCTTGCTCTGATAATTTCTCCCACTGTTTGGTTCCTATAAGTAATACATCTGGCACCGATGAATGTTGATCTAAAATGTAGTATTTGCTGATTTCATAATGGTTTGACGACACAAATGATGGCGGATTATTTTCCGCCCCATCAACCACGCCTTGTTGTATTGCAGTATACAATTCACCATAAGCCATAGGTGTTGCTGAACCTCCCAAAGCATTTACCATATTAATGGCCATTTGGTTGTTCATTACACGTATTTTTAAACCGTTTAAATCTTCTGGTGTTCTAATAGCTTTATTTGAGGTGTAAAAACTTCGGCTTCCAGCATCATAATAACACAATCCTCGTAACCAAAACTTACTACCTTTTTCTAAAATAGACTTACCTATGTCGCCTTCCAATACATCAAATTGATGTTGCTTATCTCTAAATAAATATGGAATACCAAGCACGTGATACTCTGGTACAAAGTTAGATAATGTAGCAGCACTTACCTTTGTAATAGCAACACTTCCTATTTGCAGTAGTTCTAAAACCTCACGCTCTGAACCAAGTTGTCCGTCAGGAAAAATCTTAATTTTTATGGCTCCTTCAGATTTTTTTTCTAGTGCCTTTTGAAATTCAACTATCCCTTTGTGCACAGGGTGTGTTTGTGGTAGTGTATGGGCTAAATACAGAATTTTTGATTGCTCTTTCTCAACACAAGATCCAAGAATTATACAAGTGAGTAGAAGTAAAATACCTTTTATTTTCATTGTTTTTAATTTAGATGTAGTCTTAAGTAAATTCATATTTTATCTAAAATTAAAATAGTTCTTAGCGTTAAAATAACAAATATCCTGCACCATTTTACCTAAAAATTCAATATCGTTGGGAATTAACCCTTGCTTTACATCCTCTCCTAAGATATTGCATAATATACGTCTAAAATATTCATGCCTTGGAAATGATAAAAAACTTCTACTATCGGTTAACATACCAACGAAACGACTTAGCAGTCCCATATTAGACAAACAGTTAATTTGTTTTTCAATACCATCTTTTTGGTCTAAAAACCACCATCCAGAACCCCATTGCATTTTCCCAGGGTAATCTGCATTTTGAAAATTGCCCAACATTGTGGCAAAAACTTCATTTTGTGATGGATTCAAATTATATGCTATTGTCTTTGCTAATTGATTTGTAGCATCCAAAGCATTAAAAAATTTCGACATGAATTGTGCCATAGGAAAATCTCCCATAGAATCTACTCCTGCATCCAGACCAACTTCATTTAATAATCTGATATTATTGTTTCGGATAACTCCAAGATGATATTGCTGTGTCCAATCCAACTCATGATATTTTTTCCCTAAATACATGAATAAGAACGATTTGTATTTATCAATCTCTTCAGAAGACAACACTTCATTTCTCAGACCTTTATCAAAGATTTGGCTGACTTCGGCTTCTGTGTATTCAACAAAACGAAGCGCTCCCTCCATTCCAAAATCAGATAGTTTACAACCATGCTGATTAAAAAATAGCATGCGATTATAAATAGCGTTTAGAAAATCATGCAAGTTATCTATGTTCGTGTTCGCACATTTACCTAATTTTTCAATGTAATTTTTGAAGTTAGGCGTGTGTATTAAAAACAAGGCATCTGTTCTAAAAGTAGGGTATACTTTGACTTTAAATCCCAGTTTTGAAATTTCTATATGATGTTGTAAATCATCAGCTGGGTCATCTGTAGTACAAACTACTTCCACATTTAAATCTTCTAATAACTGCACAGGTGTTTTGTGTGCTAAAACAGCGTTTGCTTTTTCATAAATAGCTTCAGCAGTTTTGGGTTGAAGCACATCATCAATATTAAAATAACGTTTGAGCTCTAACTGGTTCCAATGGAACAGTGGATTTCTTAACGTATATGGTACCGTTTGTGCCCATCTTAAGAATTTTTCTTTATTAGAAGTAACTGAACCTGTTATGAAAATTTCTTCGATGCCATTTGCTCTCATGGCTCGCCATTTGTAGTGATCCTCCTTTAACCAAGCATCTGTAATGTTTTTGATAGGTTGATCTTCAGCAATTTGTTTAGCGGATAAATGATTGTGATAATCTATGATAGGTAAATCCTTGGCATAATTATGATACAAAGTCTTCGCAACTTCAGATTGTAATAAAAAATCATCTGTGATAAAACCTTTGGAAGTTATGCCTTTCATAAATTTAAACTTTTTGAAATACCAAACTCAAGGCCTCGTAACTCCGCCAAACCTCGTAATCTACCAATACCTGAATATCCTGGATTTGTTTTTTTCTTTAAATCATCAAGCATTTGATGCCCGTGATCTGGTCTTGCAGGAATTTTATAATCTGCTCTTCCTTCGGCTTTTCTTCTATGTTCTTCAAGAAGAATTTCCTTCACTACGCTGTACATATCTACATCGCCTTCCAAATGATTAGCCTCATAAAAGTTACCGTTTTCATCACGCTGCGTGCTTCTTAAATGTAAAAAGTGCGCACGGTCTGCAAACCGTTTGAATATCTGCACCAAGTTATTATCTGCTCTTACACCCAAAGATCCGGTGCAGAAAGTAATACCATTAGATCTGTCGGGAACATTATCGAACAAGTAAGCATAATCTTCTTCCGTACTTACCACTCTTGGTAATCCTAAAATTGGGTATGGTGGATCATCAGGATGAATACACATTAATACTTTATTTTTTGAAGCTACGGGAATAATCTCTTTTAAAAATGACACTAGGTTTTCTCTTAGAACTTTGGCATCAATATCTTTATAGGTATCTAAAATGGTTTGAAATTGTTCTAAAGTATAACCTTCTTCTGCTCCTGGTAACCCAGCAATAATATTATTTATTAATTGTGTTTTATCATTTTCTGAAAGCGTATCAACATAAGTTTTAGCTTTTGATATTTGCGAATCGGTGTAACTTGCCTCTGCACCTGGGCGCCGTAATAAAAACAGTTCAAAAGCTGCAAATGCAATAACATCAAAGCGTAATGCTTTAGAACCATCTTCTACCTGAAAGCTCAAATCAGTGCGTGTCCAGTCTAATACTGGCATAAAATTATAACAAACTATATGTATACCACATTTGGCTAAATTTTCAATACTTTGTTTGTAACGATCAATATAAATTTCAAAATTTCCCGAACGTGTTTTTATGTTTTCATGTACAGGGATACTCTCCACTACACTCCATGTTAATCCAGCATCTGCAATAGTTTTTTTTCGCTTTTGAATTTCATCTATGGTCCATACTTCCCCATTAGAAATATGGTGTAATGCAGAAACAACTCCCGTTGCACCAGCCTGTTTTATATCTAATAAAGATACAGGGTCATTAGGCCCATACCATCTCCATGTTTGTTCCATTTAAAGTATATATTAAAATTTAAACTCCGCTATAAGCACTAAATCCTCCATCAATAGGTATAACAACACCTGTTACAAAAGAAGCCCCTTCACCACAAAGCCATAGGGTTGTACCAACTAAATGTTCTGGCTCTCCGAATTTGCCCATTGGTGTTTGCTCTATAATTTGATTACCTCTTGGTGTTAGACTTCCATCAGTGTTTGTTAATAAAGTTCTGTTCTGTTCCGTTAAGAAAAACCCTGGCGCAAGAGCATTGACACGAATACCAACTTTTGAAAAATGAACTGCCAACCATTGTGTAAAGTTTGATACGGCAGCCTTTGCTCCACTATATGCAGGTATTTTTGTTAAAGGCGTGAATGCATTCATTGATGACACATTTAAAATACTACAGCCTTCTTTCCCAACCATATCTTCAGCGAAAATTTGAGTAGGCAAAAGTGTTCCAATAAAATTTAAATTGAATACAAACTGAATACCACTTGGATCTAGATCAAAAAATGTTTTAAACCCTTCAGTTTTATTGAGTAAATCTTCTGCTTGCAAAAATGGGTTGCTCGTTGTTCCCAAAGGGTGATTTCCACCTGCACCATTAATAAGTATGTCACATTTACCAAAAGCCTCATTAACTTCTTTTTTAGCAGAAACAAGAGATTCCCTTTCTAAAACGTTCGCCTCCACTCCTATGGCCTCTCCTCCTGCTTTATTAATTTCATTAGCAACTTTTGTAGCTGCTTCTTTATTTAAATCTAACAAGGCTATTCTATGTCCTTCTTTAGCTAAAGCTTCAGCTAACGTACTACATAATACGCCTCCTGCACCAGTTACCACAATAGTTTTATTCATTTCTCTCTTAAGTTCAGTTTTAATAAATTGATATTTTTAAGTATTGCGTTTTGCTGATATAGCAAAAATACAATCGATTGTATTGATGTGTAAAAAAAATGAAATTTCAAATTATACATTTTGTACTATAACAAAACTAAAAGAACAAGGTTATCAATCCGTCCTGTTCTGTCCTGATACAAATATCAAAAAAAAATAACAAAAATAGATCCTATTAGGAAATATTCATGGGGATTAAAAGTAAACTATCTATAAAGAGCCCTTAAGTTAGCGAAATTCATATTTTAAAATCCATTTAGAGATTTTAATGCAACAAAAAGTCTTAATCAAAAAGTAAAATCCAAGTAAAGCTCAGACAATTCTAATTTTAGTTGATATCTTGTTTTAGTCTGTTATATTGGTTTTTTTCAATACTCCCAAAAGAATTAAAAAGAGTCTAAGCTTACTAGCTCTTATGTAAATAATGTTTCTAAGTCTTCTGTATATACTTACTAAATACTAAAAATAGAAACCCACATAGCAACCAAGCTGGAAGGGTTACAAACGATAGAAATACATCGAATTGTACAGAAATAAAATAGAAAACACCAAAGCTTATTGCCCAAGCCCAAAACACAGATTTGTTAAAGGATAGGTTGGCAACTTCAGCATAATTTTTTACGATTCCTGCCTTTTTATGGAAGAAATGCTCAAATACAATTATAGCTCCAAACGGTGCTAATATAAATCCATACAACGCGACAAAACCTAATAACTTCATCGCAAATGCAGGAAATAAGCCAGCAATTGTAGCAACAGTTCCCGCTAATATTGTCACCTTAGCAGTAGATAGTTTTGGTAGAATAGCCTGAAATGCTAAACCAGCTCTATAAATAGTTGGGTTTGCCGTAGTCCAACCTGCCAATACAACAGCTATTATTCCAAAAATACCGATAGCGTTATTGGCTAAAGGACCAGGAGCAACTGGTGGCGCATCTCCATTACTTAAAAAAGCCTGTGCCTCAGGAGACTTTAAATAAACAGCATATAATAATGCTGCAGCTATCCACGCCATATAGTGTCCTACATACATACCGGCCGCAGTTGCCCATCCTGCTTTTGCTTCTTTTGCAAATCTGAATACCGATAAATCGGACATTCCAACGTGCATAGCTGCATTAGCAAACCAAGACCAAATTACCACATGCCAAAAAGTGAACTTTATTTGTCCTGGAAATGGCTCAGAGCCCTCTCCCCATATATCCCAAAATTCAGAAAAACTCGAAACACCTAATTGTTTGAGTGCTACAATACCAGCAGCTACAAAGGCCAAAACAATAATAGGCGACATCCAATTAGCAGCTTTGGTTACTGTATCATACCCTCTTGCCGCAATTATAGAAATTACAGCTCCTATCAAAATAACTATGATAATCCAAGTCATTCCATTCGGCATTGTATCTGTTAATTTAGGCATTGGCATATCAAAAGGGATACCAACTGCCGTTGCCGAAACAGTAATCATCGCTCCTGCCAAAAAGCAAAATAAAATACCATTAGCTAAATTATAACCTGTAACTAGTTTTTTACCACAAATTTTTTCAAGTTGATAGTAAAGTGTTAGTCTATTTTTAATGGCAATTTCAGCTGTTAAAAATCGCCAACTTAACACAGCTAAAAGGTTCCCTATTAGTAATCCTACTATCAAATCAAAAGCACTAACCCCCGCTGTTAAAAACAAAGGCCCTATCATAAACTCTGTTCCCGCAGCGTGTTCCCCAGCATACATGCCTATAAAACTTTTCCAGCCTTTAAGCCTTGATTTAGGAACAGGAGTTCTTTCAAATTCTCCTCCCGCTAATTCTTCAATATCGTGTTCAATATCATGTTGGCTCATATTGTCTTATTTTAGTTGGTTAATATTTTATTAAGCTGTAATCAAGTGTTCTGGAAAATCTGTTGTCTTTTCACAACATAATTGCTCCATAACTTGCTGCAATTCCGTTTTTAATAATGAAATAGTATGATCGCCACCTTTTTTACCAAGGGCGGACACACCGTACATGAAGGAACGTCCCATAAAAGTAAATTTTGCACCACTTGCCATGGCTCTGGCTACATCAGGACCCGAACGCAAACCACTATCCATCATTACTTCGATTTGGTCACCATACTTCTCTGCAATTGTTGAAAGCGGTTTAATAGTAGATTGTCCAGCATCTAACTGGCGTCCACCATGATTTGAAACGATAATACCATCTAAACCTAACCTTATAGCTTCTTCAGCATCATATTCCGATGCAACACCCTTCAAAACTAGTTTGCCTTTCCACATGTCGCGAATTGGCTTTATTTTTTCCTCGTTTAATCTGCCACTAAAAGTGTCATCCATAAACTTCCCTAGTTGTTTTAAATCTAACCCTTTAGGCATATATGGTTTTAAAACCTCAAAATTAGGTATACCATGTTTTAATGTTTCTATACCCCAATGTGGTCTTCCAAACACCTGCAAAATATTGCTTAAATTCATCTTTGGAGGCATCGCTAGTCCATTCCTTATGTCTCTTGGTCTAAATCCGAACGTAGGAACGTCGCATAGAATGACCAAAACGGGGCATTCAGCTTCTGCTGCTCTTTTAATGATATCATCACGCAATCTATTTTCAGTAGGATGATACAATTGAAACCATGCTTTTCCTTCAGTAAGTTCGCTAGCTCTTTCAATACTTGTAGTTGTAACAGTACTTAAAATAAACGGAATATTATGTTCGAATGCTGCTTTAGCTAAAATTTCTGGTGAATTGGGCCACATTAAACCTTGCAGACCTACTGGTGCAATTCCAAAAGGCGCGTCATATTCAATACCAAATAATTTTGTTTTCAACGATGAGCCATGATGCTTTCTTAAATAATTTGGCTTCAATTGTACTTCTCTGAGTTCAGAGGTATTTCTGACTAAATTAACATCTTCATTACAACCTCCATCTAAGTATTCAAAAGCAAACTTTGGTATTTTCCTTTTAGCCTTTGCTCTTAAATCATCAATTGAAGGATAGCGGGTATCAAAACTCATAGTTTTATGTTTTTAGGTTAAGAATTTCTCTCTTAAATCTTCTACCTGATCATCATTTATGGGTACCATGTCTCCTAGCGAATTACCCAAAACAATTGATTTTGCACTAAATTCAGCTACTTCTAAATAATCAAAAGTCTGCAATAATTTATCACCAGTAATTATTACAGAGTCGTTTTCAATAATGGACGCTGTAGCACAATTATCAACCATTTCAGAATTATTATTTTTTCTGAAATGCTCCCCATATTTTACCGTATTTATATCTTGAAGAAAAATCCAACTCTCGGGAATAGTTCGCACATTCAAATAAGATCCTGTAACGCCAAAAGCCATTAGGTATGGAGATTGTGTCATGATAATTGAGTTTACTTCTGGATTGCGATTGTAAATTTCCTGATGTATCCAAGTAGCTCTACTCGGAATCTTTCCTGCCTCTCTATGTCCATCTTTAATTTGAACAATATCATCCAGCTCTAAATCCCAGCGATTAATATTTGTTGGAGTAATTAAAAAATCATTGTTTTTCCATCGCATAGACACCGTTCCATAAGAACTTATCATTAATCCTTGTTGGCAGGAACGTTGTACAATTTTGCAAATTTCTAAACGCTTTTCAACTTCATCAGAAGAATAATCTACAACATCCATTTCGGGTAATACACCTGTTGCTTGTGCCTCAAATTCATCAATATCTGCATCAGACAAATACTTGGGTGTGCCTATTTGAGAGCCGTATAAAATAGTTCTAGCACAAAACTCCAAGGCCTCAAAACGTTCAAAAGCATCTGTTAAATCACTCCCACCAAGTACAGTCCCGTGATTTTCCATTATTATGGCTTTATATCCTTTTTTAAACTCCTCAGCAATTACATCTCCCAAATCATCACTTCCTGGTAATCTATATTTAGCATAACCTATTGGCCCACAAATATGTCTTGCTTGTGAAATAATATTTGTATTTGGAATTTGACGTACAATACTAAACGACACTAAAGCAGGTGGGTGTGCATGAATTACAGATGTAATATCTGGTCTAGCTTCATAAATAGCCTTATGAAACGGAAACTCTGAAGATGGCTTATGTTTCCCTATAATAGTGCCATCTTTTTTTACACAAATAATATCTGAAGCTCTTAACGAACCTTTATCAATTGCCGAGGGCGTAACCCAGATATCGCCATTTGCATCTATTACGGAAATATTCCCTCCTGAAGTTGTGGTCATTCCGCGTTTGTATATACGATCAATTATTTCGGTGATTTGATCTCTTGGGTGAATTAATTTACTGTTTTTAGACATGATGTAGAATTTGGAAACAAAGTGTTTATATATTTTAAAAATGTGTTTTTTTAAACCTTTCCGCCAATTATAAAAGGAACATGCTTTTTAAGAGCATAATTCTCCTTTAAAAATTTTGAGTTCAATTTATTATCTGAAATTGCTATTGCTGCTCCTAAAGCGGACCCTAGGGATGCATCAGTTGTACTAAGCTTTTTGTCCCTAAAATGATGTGTTAAAAGCTTTATATAAATATCATTATTGCTAAAACCGCCATCAATATATATACTTGCAATATTATCATTACCCAATGCTTCTTTTATTCTTTTAATCTGAAGCTGTACGAGCTCAACCATCAGTTGATGGTAAGCGTGCTCATATTTATGGTAAGACAAATGAGTTTTATCAGGCATATCTTCATCTGAGATGCTTTCCCATTTAAAACAATTCTTGAAGTCCTGCATGATTTCAAAATAGGTATCATAGTCAAAACTCACAGAAGTATGATAATCTTCATCAACGCCAAACTGTTTATTAAGTTTATCAACCTGAACTTTATATTCATTACCTAAAAACATTCGGGTAGCCTTTACAGCTTTACCATTAATACGCATGTAATTAATGGTATCTTCTTCGTAAATGCCTTCTGAAACTGGCTCTTCAGTAAACGGATTAAATACTATACTCCATGTTCCTGTAGAAACCAAGACAAACTTTTTATCAATACTTCTCACATAAGGCAGTAATGCCGCAGAACTATCATGAATACCAACCCCTATTTTTATACGTTTTCCGTTGTAGTTCATGTTGGTACTAGTTTCTGTTGAAACTATTGGAGGTAGAATTTTTTGAATACCCTCTTTATACACCCAACTATGATAATCTCTTGTTCCGTAATCCCATAATGCTGTGTGACAACCAATACTGGTATACTCGCTTAAAGGAATACCTGTAAAAATATAGCTCAAATATTGTGGTAAGTGTAATGAATATTTTATTTTTTTATAAACTTCTGGCTTCCTTTTTTTTAACCAATACAATTGTAAACCGGAATTTAACATACTTAAATCACCACAACCAGTAGTTTTAAGAAGTTCATCCTTTGGTCCATATTCTTCAAGAAACTCATTTACTAAATTATCTGGTAATGGTTTCGTATAGTTGTAAAGCGGTGTTAACGGATTACCTTCTTTATCAATATGAACAAAACTTGCACCATAGGTAGAAAAGTTAATTGCTTTAATATCAAACTTATCTGATTTTAAAATACGATCAAAAACTGATTTTAACCACTTTTTTAATTCGGCAAGATCTTCAGTTGGATGTCCATCCTCATCTTTAATTTCTTCAAATGAAATATACTCTTTATGTACCTCCTTGAAATCCTTGTCAAATAGATAAAACTTTTTATTGGTTTTTCCTATATCAAAAACTGCAGTTACCTCTTGTTTCATAACATTACGTTAAAGTCCTGTAGCAACAGTATGTTTACCTCTTTCCTTAATAAGTTGATTTCTAACACCCAAATCTCTGTAAGCTTTAATTGGATGTATAGCACCTCCCGTATTTAAACGTGCTTTTTCTATTAATGGTCTTACATCTGTTCTATAAGCACCTTGCAAAATCTCTTGACATTTTACTACATCATTATCTAATTGTGCTGCTTTCAAAGCATTCTGATCGATTAACATCGCTTTCGCATAAGCCTCCTGAATAGCTTCAAGGGACTGAATTAAATCTTCTAGAGGATCTTTTACATTATGGCTCGCATCAATCATCCACGCTAAATCTGGGTTTTGCGGGTTGTTTTGCATACCGTATACCAATTCATTGAAAATCAAGAATAACGCATAAGGTTTAATACTTCCTACCGTTAAATCATCATCTCCATATTTACTATCGTTAAAATGGAAACCACCTAACTTACCCTTTAGCTGTAAAATTGATACGATTTGTTCTATGTTAGAATTTGGTAAGTGATGACCTAAGTCTACCAACGTATAAGCTTTATCACCACAACCATTGGCCAACATTAAAGAAGCTCCCCAATCTTGAATAACTGTACTGTAAAAATTAGGCTCGTAAGGTTTGTATTCTACTAGTAAGCTCCAATCGTTTGGAAGCCCTTTATAAATATCAATTAAACTGTCTTGTGTGTTTTGAAATGCTGTTTGAAAGTTATTTTGTCCAGGAAAACACGAACCATCTGCTAACCACACGGTTAATGCTTTAGAACCTAATTTATCTCCAATTTTAATAACATCTAAGTTATGCTGTATCGCTTGCTCTCTTACCGCTTTACTCGTATTACTTAAGGAGCCATATTTATAGGTCTCTGCGGCGTTTTTTTGATCTTGAAATGTATTAGAATTTACAGCATCAAATTTTATATTTAAAGCGTTTGCCTTTTCTTTTATTGCATTGTAATCCGAAGGGATGTCCCAAGGAATATGTAACGATACTGCTCCTGCTGTTTGTGTTAAACTGTGCAAAACTCCAATATCATCAATTTTCTCCTCTAAATTTGATGGTTCGCCGTAGAACCCAAAACGTCCAAAACGTGTTCCTCCTGCTCCTAATGCCCAACTTGGTATTGCTACCTGAAAATCAGCTAAATTAGAGACTATATCATTTACATTGTGCCCGTTATTGATTAATCTATTGGCTAAAAAATCAAAACTTTCTGAGTGATTTTTTAATTCCTGTTGATTATAATCTGAAATTTGTTCTTGTTGTATTTTCATGAATTAAATTTTCTTAAAGAAAAGAAACTTCCATAAATATTGTTATTCATGGAAGTTTTCATTTTCAACTAAACTAACTAAACAACTATTTTACTCGACAATCGAGTTTGAAATATTTCGAGTGCTTACTCGAAATTAAAAAAGTTTATCTTATTATGTGTCTGGAGAACGTACTCCAAGCAATATTTACTAAAACTATCTAACAAAAGCGTTAGCCATTCCTCCATCAACATTAATAATATTTCCGGTGGACTTATCAAGTATTCCCACTAGGGAGAATACACCATTGGCAATATCATCTGGAGTGATAATTTCATGTAATAAATTTCTTTTTGCATAAAATGCTGGAAGCTCTTCAACAGTAATACCGTTAGCTTTTGCTCTACCTTCTGCCCAAGCACCTTCCCAAATTTTACTACCTACAATAACACCATCAGGATTTACGGTATTAACACGAACTTTATCTTTTGCTAATTCAGCCGCTAATAAACGTACCATATGCTGCTGAGCTGCTTTTGCAGTGCCATAGGCCACATTATTTGGTCCGGCTACTAAGCCATTCTTACTTGCTATTGCAATATAGTCTCCACCAAGTCCTTGCTTACGTACAATAGCTGCAAATTGTTTTGCTAAATCAAACTGACCTTTAACTAAAATACCTTGAAGAATATTCCAGTCTTTATCTGTTGTATCCTCTAATGGTTTTGAAATCGCCAATCCTGCACTATGCACAATGATATCTACACCCCCAAATTCAATACAAGCCTTTTTGTAAGCACTAGCAATAGATTCAGTATTCGTAACATCACAAATCGCATAGGTTGATACGTCTCGAGCGTAAGTTCCATTCGCTTCAACTAACGATTCCTCACTAATATCTGTTAGAACTACATTAGCACCTTCGGCAGCTAATTTATCAGCAATTGCTTTACCGATACCGCCGCCTGCTCCAGTAATTAAGGCAACTTTACGAGATAATGGCTTCTCTTTTGGCATACGTTGTAACTTAGCCTCTTCCAATAACCAATACTCAATATCAAAAGCTTCTTGTCTTGGTAATGATGTATATGCCGAAATTGCTTCAGCACCACGCATTACATTAATCGCATTTATATAGAATTCGCTAGCTACACGTGTGGTTTGTTTGTTTTTTGCAAAACTAAACATACCAACTCCCGGGTAAATAATTATCACAGGATTTGCATCACGAATAGCTGGACTATTATCTTTTTTACACGTATTATAATAATCTACATATTCTTGACGATAGGCTTCAAATGCTGGCTCTAATTTCTTTAAAATAGCATCAGCATCCAATAAATCTTCGTTTTTATCTAAGCTTAAAACTAAGGGTTGGATCTTTGTTCTTAAAAAGTGATCTGGACAAGAAGTTCCCATAGGCGCTAAACGCTCCAAATCATTACTATTGATGTATTCCATCACCACATCAGAATCTGAGAAATGACCGATCATTCTGTTTTCCGAAGAACATAAACCTCTAAGTAGTGGCATTAGTTGCGCTGCTTTTTCTAAGCGCTGTTCTTTTGGTAAACTCTCTATTTTCTGGCCTCCAAAAACTGGCCCTCCAGCTTCAATTTTTTTAGTGATGTAATCCGAAGCCATTTCTATAACTTCTAAACTATTCATATAGCATTCGTATGAAGTATCACCCCATGTAAATAAACCGTGACTTCCTAAAACAATACCTCTAATACCAGGATTATCAGCCAAACATTTTTCTAATTGCAAGCCCAGATCAAAACCTGGCTTTTGCCATGGCACCCAGCCCATAGTATCGCCCCAAATTTCTTTGGTGACTTTCTCACTGTCTTGTGCTGCCGCAACGGCAATTAAGGCATCAGGATGCAAGTGATCTATATGCGCGAAAGGCAATAAACCATGTAACGGTGTATCTATAGAAGGTGCTTTACTATCTAAATCATAAATACAATGATTAAAAAGCCCCACCATACGGTCTTCATCATGAAGCCCTTGGTAAACATTTTTTAAGTCTCTAAGGCGTTTGGTATATAAACCAGCAATACCAGATCTAGTTAACGTTCCGATATCTCCACCAGAACCTTTAACCCACATAACTTCAACTTGCTCGTTAGTTAAAGGGTCGGTCTCTATAGTTTTACAACTGGTATTACCTCCGCCATAATTAGTAATTCTTAAATCGGCGCCTAGTATATTAGATCGGTATAAAAATAATTCTACTTGGTTATCCCCTAATGCATCTGCCTTGGCATCGTCCCATAGGTAATCAACGTATTCAAATGTTTTGGTAATTTCCTTCATATTTTATATTAAGATGAATTAATGACTCCAAAAATATATTTGAAAATAAACTTTTGTATCCTGTACTATACCGTAAAGAGGAAAATTATTTTTAAAAATATGCTTTTTATTTGCAAAAACCGACTACAATGCTCTTTTACAATTACTTACAACATAAAAAGTAAAGTGCCGCATATACCCTCATTAACTTTTTTAAATTTCAAAACAAGATGTAGCACACTGTACATAAGATTAAAAGTTAGTTGAGGATCGTAAGATGTCCAAATTACGTACAGGACAACGCAGGATGGCTTACATACATAAGAAACATAACTTTGAACCATAAAAATTTCACCTAAAAGCAATAACTAAAGCGACTCAATAATTTTTATGGACCAGAATCACCAAACCTTAGGAGAGTTTATTATTAACAATCAACATGATTTTAAATACTCTTCTGGAGAGCTCTCGCGCTTAATAAACTCAATTCGTTTAGCTGCCAAAATTGTAAATCATGAAGTAAACAAAGCCGGTTTAGTTGACATTTTGGGTGCCGCTGGGGAGACCAATATTCAGGGAGAGGACCAACAAAAACTTGATGTTTATGCAAATGAAGTATTTAAATCGGCACTGGTTAACAGAGAAATTGTATGCGGTATTGCAAGTGAAGAAGAAGAAGATTTTATTACCGTTCACGGAAAACACCATGCACATGACAACAAATATATTGTGTTAATTGACCCATTGGATGGGTCTTCCAATATTGATGTAAATGTTTCAGTTGGTACTATTTTTTCAGTTTACAGGAGAGTTACGCCCTTGGGCATGCCCGTAAGAAAAGAAGATTTTTTACAAAAAGGCGATGAACAAGTGGCTGCCGGTTATATTGTTTATGGCACATCAACCATGCTAGTTTACACCACAGGAAATGGTGTTAATGGGTTTACACTTAATCCGGCCATTGGGAGCTTTTATCTTTCTCATGCAAATATGAAATTTCCAGAAACCGGAACTATTTTCTCTATAAATCAAGGTTATTATGCACATTTCCCACAAGGGGTAAAAGATTACATAAAATATTGTCAAGAAGAAAAAGAGGACAGACCTTATACTTACAGATATATAGGCTCCATGGTTTCAGATTTTCATAGAAATATGATAAAAGGTGGGATTTACATATATCCAACAAGTTCAAAAGCACCAAATGGTAAACTGCGTTTGCTGTACGAATGCAATCCAATGGCCTTTTTAACCGAGCAGGCTGGAGGTAAAGCTACAGATGGTTATAAAAGAATTATGGAAATAGAGCCCCGAGAATTGCACGAAAGAGCTCCTATTTTTTGCGGAAGTAAAAAAATGGTTGAAAAAGCCGAAATGTTTATGCAAAAAAGTTCATAAACATTTGGGTTTCTTTAGAAGTAATCCATTCCATCTTTCATTAATTCTGGTTCGCCCTCAAAAAAGTCATAGCTATTATCCGCTATGCTTAAAAAAACGATTATGGAAGTATATAAATTTATTAAAATAGATAACAACTCTAGAATACCTAAATACAAACAAATTGTTGATTCTATTATACACAATATTTCTACCGGGAATTTTAAAATAGATCAAAAACTCCCCTCAATAAACAACCTCAGCGAGGAGTTATACCTATCTAGAGATACCGTTGAAAAAGCATATACCACACTTAAAGAACAAAATATAATAGTGTCCATTAGAGGCAAAGGTTTTTATATTTCAAGAACTAAATTAATTAACAAACTGAATATCTTATTCTTAATCAACAAATTGAGTTGGTACAAAATGGATACTTACTATTCATTTTTTAATAGCATTGGGCCCAATTCTTATGTAGATCTTCACATTTATCATTGCGATGAGTCTTTATTTTTGAACATATTAAGTAAGCACAAAAAAGGATATGACTATTACGTTATAATGCCACATTTTAAAACTGAAGAGAATAGGTACGCATGTACTACCGAGGCTGTTACTCAAGCTATAAATAAGATTCCAAAACAAAAGCTTGTTATTTTAGGCAACAACGATATACCTCTTGAAAATAGTATTATTACGGTTTATGAAGACTATGAAAATGATATTTATAATGCCTTAAAAAAAGAGTTTGAAAAAATTTCTAGATATAAAAAAATAATACTTGTGTATCCAGAAAAAGCGGTGTATCCCTACCCTGATAGAATTAAGCGTGGGTTTAAAAAGTTTTGTATGAACCATAATTTGGACTTCGCAATTATAAATAAAGTATTTAACGACATGGTGCTCCTCAAAGGCGATTTAATCATAACTATTGAAGAGGACGATTTAATAAATTTAATGGAGCAAATAACTCGTAAAGAGCTTGTGTTAGGGAATGATATCGGCATTATTTCATATAATGACACACCTTTAAAAGAACTACTTGGTATTACTGTTATATCAACTGATTTTAAAAAAATGGGGAAAGTACCATCAGAAATGATTTTAAATAAAGAAAAAGGGAAGTATAAAGTGCCTTTTAATCTTTTAGATCGAAAATCGATTTAGGTGTTTAAGAAAATAACAAATATATTTTGAGGTATATCCTTATAATCGGGATTTTCATTACTTTTCTATTGATTTTTCCAAAAAAAGCTTTAAGTTTCAATATTAAATTTGACTGACATGGACATGATGAAATTCATAACGATTGATGAGCATTCTAGGGTACCAAAATACCAGCAAATAATCGATTCTATTATTCACAACATTTCAGAGGGGAATCTTACCATAGATCAAAAGATTCCGTCCATAAACATGTTTAGTGAAGAGTTTTATCTGTCACGCGATACCGTAGAAAAAGCATACAGTATTTTAAAAGAACGCAATATTATAACTTCAATACGGGGAAAAGGCTTTTATATTTCTAGAACTAAGTTGATTTCTAAAGTAAATATCCTGTTTCTCATTAATAAATTAAGTGCCTATAAATTAAGAACTTACAATCACTTTATAAATAGTATTGGCGCCAATTCTCATACCGACTTACATGTGTATCATTGCGACGAAACTTTGTTTTTAAATTTATTGGATAAAAACAAATCAGCTTATGACTACATTATTGTTATGCCCCACTTTAAAACTGAGGATTTAAAACATATTAGCCTCACCGAAAAAGTAGTAAAAGCTATAAAACAAATACCAAAAGAAAAACTCATTATTCTAGATAACATTAAGCCAAACCTGGAAGGTAGCATGGTTGAAATATATCAAGATTTTGAAAACGATATTTACTCTGCCCTAAAGGTAGGATTAGAAAAAATAAAAAAATATCAGAAAATCATGTTAATATATCCTGAAAAGGCCATATATCCATATCCCCGAAGAATTTTACATGGTTTTAGAAAATTTTGTGTTGAGTTCAAATTAGATTTTGAAGTACTAGATAAAATATATGATGAGATGATTTTAAAAAAAGGAGATTTATTTATAACTATTGAAGAAGCTGACCTAGTAAATCTCGTAAAACAAGTAAGAGAAGATGAGTTTAAACTTGGTGACGAAATTGGCATTATATCTTACAATGACACACCTTTAAAAGAATTACTGGGGATTACTGTAATATCAACAGATTTTAAAGTAATGGGAGAAACTGCAGCAAATATGATACTGAATAAAACAAAGGGCAAAGTTAAAGTCCCTTTCAATTTTATTGATAGAGAATCACTTTAGTAAATTTTGAAGACTTTTTTTATTGCTAGTTTGCGCAACAAATACATCATATAACATGTTATTATGCATTAAAGGTTACATTCGTTTTCAATATTCTTTATAAAATGCATTACTGTTATCGGTTTCAATAACTTTATCTTTAAAGGTTAGTCTTTTACCCTCTCCAATATAGATACTATGCAACCTTTGGTATTCATCAATCGTTATTACAGCAAACGTACCTTCAAAATATAGTTTTAGACCTTCGTTGGAGTAAATCTCTCCTTTTGATTGCGTAAGCACATACTGCGTCATTTTTTTAGAAGCTACCCTACTCACTATTTTTAAACCCTTATAAATTCCATTTTCTTCCAGCTTTTCAACTGATTTGATAGTAGCTGATTCATTTTCATTAAAAGGCTCAAAAACTACAACAAAAGGGTTGTCCCAAGCCTCTCCTTCATTACGAATCACCAATGTTGGTGTTGATAATCTATCATAAGGTTCGGGAGACTCAAAAGTTGTTGGTGCCATTACCTTGGTATAAGTTCTGTTTTCAAAACCTGGAATATGCAACTGCATAAAAATATCGCCTTCGCTCAACTTTTTTGTCTGAAATGTGGCTTTTACATCACTTGTATAAGATTTTGATGTATTTACATCTTCGAAAAAATGCCATCCTGGATGCCTGTAAACTTTATTACGTTGCCAAGGCGCATCTGCATTCGCCATATATCTTTCAGGAGTTTTTTGAAAATCTAAATCCGCATTTTCAAAAGTAAGTTTATCTCCTATATTATGATATAAGTAGTCGTGATATTCATTCGGCAGTCTGGATTTTGAGCGGAATACATCCACATAATACCCGGTGGTTGGAGAGGTTCTAATTAAAGCCAAGGTTCGCTCCTGTGTGGCTTCGGCCTTATCACCTTTATCATCCTCAAAACTTGTTTGACTAAATGAATGGTAAGGCGACACCCCTGTTTTACCAACTTCGGGTTCCATAGCTATCAGTTGAATTTTATTAATTTTTAAATTAACCCATCCGCCTTCACCTTGTGAACTACCGTTTACGATAACTGTATTATGAGCAGCAAAAATTCTGGAGTAGTTTTCATGAAGGTCAACACCATAGCGATTTCGGCCGTTATCTACACCTAATACTTGCCCCTCACCGTATAATTCAATATTCATTCCTTCCGCATGCCCATGTACCATGTGCGCACCACCAACAAAACACATTAAACCATCTTTGGGGTTATTTGTGCTACTCAAATTACGCTGTAAAACAATACCCGCATGATACACTCTATCTGTCCGTGACAAGTCTACATTTGTAGATGCATTATCAAAACTACCATCGTACCAAAACAATGCCTCGGTGCTTTCTCGTTTATATTTCCCTTTACTAATTGCCCTATTAATAAGTGGCGCAAATTTATTTTGAATTTCCGTTAACCCATCTATCTTAGATACAGCATATGCATCATCGTAAGCTTCATAAGGCACATGAGCATGCCTGTGTCCATCTCCCCAACGCACAATTTCATGGTTAGGATATACAAAATAATCCAATCGTGGTAAAGCATGCAATACATTGGAGTGCTTTACCCCCAATTTTAAAGATGGATCGTATTTATTTAATACCAACATCAATCTTGTTAAAATTGAGGTCGTATGGTTTAAATATTGAGAGGTTTCTGGCCAGATATCACCTTCATTTTTATAATTTTCAACCATAACATTTAAGGCATCTTGGTTTTCGGTACTTTCTGTTAAGAAATAGGACAACCATTTTTCTCGCTCCGTTTTATCATCCATCGCTAGCGCATTATACACCAAACTAGGTGCTTCTAAAACACAGTGATTTGAGCCTGTTTGCCCATAATTCACAGTAATATTTGCGTAGCCCTTAAACACCTTTTGAGCCTCATCAAAAGGAAAATTCACTTTTTTGTTTTTAATGATGTCAAAAACCTTCCCTTCCTTTTTTACATAGGGATGAATAAAATCATAAATCAACGGTAGTCTGTACCCTATAACACGTACTTCCCGAAAGCCATCATACGGAAATAACCAACCACCCCTGCCCCTCCAACTAGATACCTCAGATTGCTGTACTGATTTTAAAAATGAATATAAAATACTGCTTGACATGTAAGCATATTTCTCGTCTTGGGTTAGATAGTACATAGTACCACAATCTAATGCCACTTGCAAATTGGTAATTAAAAGTTCCGCAGGTTTCCAATCTTCATCTGTGGCATTATCCAAATTTTCTTGAACACCATTCCTTACATGGGTTGTTTTAAAAAAAGGCGGAAAATGGTTATGTTGTTTTTTAGACCAATCAAAGGGTAATTGTTTAATATATTCTGACGGGTTTTTGTAAAACTGCTTGACTTCAGTATCAGTTTTCAGCTTTAAACTGCAGTAAATTTCCCTTGCCCAAAGTTTAGTTTCAATTTTATTTAGAATTTCTTGACGTTCACCAGACTTTACCAAAATAAAAGGACGTTCTAACTCCTGACCTATCATGCTATAAAAACTAATAATCAGCAAGACTAGAAACAAGTATGCTCTATTTTTCACAAAGTTCATTTTACTGATTCTTCAAAAAATCTTCCCCCCATTTTTCTCGCAATTCTATGGTAAGAGATTTAACTTGCTCTTGATGCTCTGGTTTTTCGGCAAGATTATCCAATTCTAAAGGGTCTGTTTTATGGTCGAACAACATACGTTCATAAGCAATACCATCATCTTTAGTCCATTCGGTATAAAATAAATCGCCTTTAATTAGGGTTACAGCATCCTTAAATTTAGAAACTGCCCAATCTTTTTGAGGTTTCTCTCCATTCAAAATAGGTACAAAACTTTTTCCATCAACTGTTTTTGGCGCTTCTATACCAACTAATTCAGCTAAACTGGGATAAATATCAATATATTCGGTAATAGCATCTGTTTGTTGCCCACTCGTTTTACCTGGTACTTTTATGATTAATGGTGTTCTTAAAGCGGTTTCAAAAGTGACGTGCTTGCACCATAGTTTATGGTCTCCTAAATTCCAGCCATGATCTCCCCATAAAATGACAATCGTATCGTCATCTAGTTCAAGTCGTTTTAATTCATCTAAAACCAAACCAATTTGTGCATCTACATAACTTACGCAGGCATAATAGCCATGAATTAATTCTTTTGCCAACCCCTCTGGAATATCATCTTTTTTAGGAATATTATTATACTGACGCAATTCCCCAAAGTTATGAAATGCCTTCCGCGGTGTGCTTTTTGGTTGGGCATAGCTTTCTGGTAGTTCAATATTATTTCTATCGTATAAATCCCAATATCTTTTAGGTGCGTTAAATGGCAAATGCGGTTTCATAAAACCTAAGGCCAGAAAAAATGGTTCTTTTTGAGTTTTTAGTTTTCGTAAATCTTCTATACCCTTTTGCGCTATTTTACCATCAAAATACGCAGTATCATGTACTTGTGCCATTTCATGTGAAATAGCACCGCCTTTTGCTTGACCAGAACCTGCATTCTCAATAATATTCGTTTCAAGTTGGTAGTTACGAATATTGCCTTCTGGGAACCATCTACTATTCCAAGCTGTACCGTCATCTTCATTATTATGGTATATCTTTCCTTCAGAAATGGTTGTGTATCCATTTTGTTTCAAAAGATTTGGTAGGGAAATGGCATCAGGAACATCAATATCTGCTCTAGTCTTATAATTTATAAAGCGATTTCTTGTAGGCCTTAATCCAGTCATTAAACTTGCTCTGGAAGCGCCACAAACTGGCACATTACAATAGGCACGATTAAACACCAAACTTTCACCAGCAAGTTTATCTAAATTTGGAGATTTAATATGATTTGCTCCGTAAAAATTCAGTTCAGGACGCAAATCGTCAACTGCGATGAATAAGATGTTTTTTGGCGTTTTGTCTTGCGGTAATAACGTGACTTCTTTCTTGTCTTTACAGGACAATAAAAACAATGACAAACTTAATGCAACTATAAGTGTTTTATTCATTTTATGATGTTTTTTACCAGTGTTCAATTACAATATAATCACCTTTTTTCAAGGTGTTTTTTATGGAATCGGGAATTTTTCGTCTAGGGGTATCTTGGTCTAGTTTGAAACCTTTTTTTCCTTTAGGGGTTATTATTGGCATATTACCTAGGGATTCATCTAAAATATCTCCTTGAGACTGCATCCAACTAAATAAATCTTCCTTCAATTGTTCTTTAATCCCTTGTAATTCTGATTTCTTAATTAAATTATGTTGTTCAAAAGGATCGTTTTGTAAATCGTATAATTCTTCAAAAGGTTCACTTTTATATTTATTTGCACCTCTTTTTATGAAGTAATCTACATTAGGTTTTCCTGTTAAATTTTGTTCAACAACTTCTATTGAATTAAAATTACGAATGTATTTGTAACGTTGATTGCGAACCATTCTTGAAGGAAACACCTCAGAATTCAAAATATTTTGATTGGTTCTTACGCCATAAACGTATTGGTTTACCTCAACATCTTCGCCTTGTAAAATGGGTAAAAAGCTTTTTCCATCCATACCATCTGGTGACTTCCCTCCTGCTATGTTCATAAATGTTGGGAGAACATCGGTATAATGAATGAGCTGATTTGAAGTCGTCCCAGGCTTAATTACTTTTGGCCAACGCGCAACAAAAGGGACTTTTAAACCAATGTCTTTAACCGTAAACTTCCCTGAAACTCCATGGTCTGCACTATAAATAAATAGGGTGTTATCATCTAAATACTCATCCACCAATTTTAAAACAGCTTCTATTTGCTTGTTATCTTCTTCAATACTTCGGTAATAACCTGCTTTAGATTTTACATAAGCTTTATCCTCTTTTTTGTGTTCATTAAATGGATAAAACTTTATATCATCAGTATTTGGGTTTTGAACATCAAAATATTTACCATGAGGATACTTTGATGTGATAAACATACAAAACGGTTTTTTGGACGTTTTGAAATAACCTTCTATACTGTCTAAAGGAATGTAATCTCTAGGCACATCTTTTTTAGGTACGGGCTCCCATTCTCTATCCCATGGATATACACTTGCAGGTTTCACATGGCTTTTTCCTGCCAAAACCACTTCATAACCCAAATTTTTCATTTGAGTAGTCACACTTTTCATATCAGGTCGTGTAGCGGTATGATTGGCAAAACAGCCGTTTTTTAAAGGATAATTACCCGTAAAAAGTTGCGATCTACTTGGTGCGCAAATAGCCTGAGCCGTAAACGCATTGTTAAAAAGCATGCCTTCTTTCGCCAATTGGTCTACTGCCGACGTATTTACTTTTTCATTGCCGTAGCAACCGTAGTCATATACATCTTGGTCATCGGCTAAGTAGAAAATGATGTTAGGTTTTTTATCATCATTCTTTTTTTTTTGCGAAGACGATGAATTGCAACTTAAAAAAAGAATGGCTAAAAAAATGAATATTGAAATTTTTGAAAACACCTTCATCTTAAATAAATTTCAATTAATTAAATAATATTTTTTTATAACTATTATTTATTTTAATGATATACATGCCATTTGAAAAGTTAGAAATATCTATAGTTTCCCCATTTCCAGATAATATTTTGGCACCTGTAAAATTATAAACATCCCAGTTTTCTGAGTCATGATTTTTCAGTATAAATACGCCACTTCTACTCGGGTTTGGATACACAGCAAAGGGTTCGTTTTGTTGAAAATCATCCACAGACAAACCATCTTGAGCAAATGTTGCTGTAATATTTAGGTTTGAATTTACTGTTATTGTTAACGGATTTTCTGTACTAACTATATCACCAGACCAACCTTGAAACACCCAACCCGCATCAGGATAAGCATTAAACGTAACTTCCTCATCTGTAAAAACAGTACCGCCAGAAGGAGAAACCACACCAGAACCTTCAATAATATTAGTAGTTATGGTATGCTCTTGAATTCCTGCCTTAAGTACTAACTCCAAACTACTAATTTCTACAGTACCGCCCAAACTTGACCTATTAGCAACCTCAACATTAAAAGAATCAATGGTTCCATTCCAATCTGCATCTGCACTTAAATCTACAGTATAGGTGTTAAAGGATGTTTCATTAATTCCTGGACGAAAACGACGCTGATTTTTTACACCATCTTTATACCAAACAAACCAAAACAAATCACTATCCGTTACGTTTTTAATATCAATCTTAAACCTATCAAAATTATCAACATTAAGTGATGTGTCATAAATAAGGTTTGGAAAATTACCGCTAATAGTCATATTAATTATACCTCCAGCTATTGAAGATGACATTTGAGATGTGGAAAACTGTTGAAAATCTTCGTTAGTTGTCCATTTGTATTGCGGTATGTTTAATTCCGTTACTAAATTAGTATTAGTTCTAAATTCGATTTTTTCAAATGCAAAAGATGGGATTTCTGTGTTCAAAGTAATTACAGAACCTGATTTACCATCATTACGTGCAGTTGTTGTAATGCTTTTCCATTCACTATAAGCATGTGGATTTGGGTTTTCATAAGCTTGATAAGCTGTGAAGCCTTCCGCTGTTAAAATTCTTTCCGGTTCACCTTTATCATCAAAACCGTTTTTTACATAGCCCGAGTTATTTATTAAGAAATTCTGCAATTTATTGTTTGCTTTACTATATGCAATACTTCTGTAATATAAGGTTGTGCCCTCAGGCAATTCTGAAGTTAAAGAAATGTTTGCTGTTTCGTTTTGAATATAAGACAGTGAACTATTGTTGTAATTATAAATTAATGCATCATATTCTATGGCATTTGCACTTTTTGCGAAAATGGCTTGAATATCATTGCTTGAAGTGTTAGGTGTTCCTGTAATTGATGTGTTATAATGAATTTTTCCATTCATTGAATTCAATGTCCTGATTCCCACTGGATCTTGTGACCCTGTTCTATTACCCCATCTATAAATTAAATCTAAACCTTGGTCTTTATTTTTATAATAAATGTTAGAAAAATACAATTCAACAATTTCAGAATGTGTTGTTTCTGCATTAATAAATCCTTGGTCATCAGCACCATTCATAGTTGTAACAGTGGCATATTCCATTAAGTCAATGATTGCATTTGCATTCCATTTTGGGTGGTTTATTAAATCTGCAAAAAGTTTATCATATTTTATGCTCATATTACGCAAAGTTCCATTACCTAAAACCACGTAATCTGACACTCCCCAAAAATCATATCTTACATTATTATCGAAACAGTATTCTATCAATCCTTCAGCAAAAGAAGCAAAAGGTTCTCCTTTATAATTTAATATGGTCCCGTTTTTATATAAAAAATCTGGAGCTCTTGTATGTAAACCAATAACTGCATTTGGCAACACAGCTCTTACTGCTTTTTCAGTATTTTCAAAATGCTCAATAAAATCTTGTTTGGTGCCATACCAATGCTCTGGAGTTTCTATTTCCGAACCCACTCTAAAACGCCATGATAATACTTTTTCTTCACCATAAGTATTCACCAATTCGGTCATTAAAGCTTTTATATAATCATGATACGCTTGCTTATTGGCTGGAGGTAAAGAATTTCCATAAATGGATATTTGCTCGTCTTCACGAAAATTAATATTGTCTCTTGTTCCTTCAGGTATAAAAGTGTAACCATGTTGAAAAGCCCAAGGTGGTTGATCTAATACAATTTGATGAATTTCTGTCTGAGAATTGATAATCTTATCTAATCTATCAATAAGACGTTCAAATCTATACACATAAATATTGTTTATTGAATCATATAAACAGGTATCAAAATCTAAGTCTTTTACATTTTGTCCATTAACAACTTTTTTAATGCCTCCAATCATCCTAACCGTATTCATTTTAAGACCTAGACGAATGTTAGAACCATTTTTTGGACTAATACGATTGGCGACAGACCATATATTATGCAAAGGTGCATTTTGTCTAGTATTATCTGTAAAATCTGTAGAGAGTGTAACTTGAGCATCAATATTTGATAAGCCAAAAAGCATACCTATTAATGCTAAGCTTGTTTTAATCTTTATTCTAGAGAACATCTATTCATTTTTAAATTGTAACATATTTGATACAACTAGGCAATTTAATTGTATTTACAATCAAAAGTGTCCTGAAGTGTCCTGTTACAAAATTTAATTTTTGAAGAATAGAAAAAACTACCTATCTGCACCAATTACCTTTATTGGTGTTTCGTTTTTACCATTTACACGTTTTTTTTGCTCCACAAAGTAAGGTTGGAAGGTATAGTTTGATGATGAATCCCATTTGGAGTTTTCTTTAGGCAAAAAGGCTTTCATCTTTTCTATTTGAGCTTTATACTTAGGATTATTAGCCTCATTTATCCATTCATTAGGGTCATTGCTATGATTATACAGCTCTTCAGTACCATCTTCATATTGTATATATCTGTAACCATTTACTTTTACGGCATGATTACTCATACCAAACGTTGTTATGGCTCTAGCTTCTTCTAATCCTTTATCATTTTGCATCATGGCAACTAAACTATTTCCTTCATTCCTTTCATAGGCTGGAAGTCCGCTTAATTCTAAAAGAGTTGGATAAATAGATAGCATTTCTACTGGTACTGCAATCTTCTTACCTTTAGGCAAATTAGGTCCAGCAAACATTAAAGGTGCCTTGGTTGCGGTTTCCCAAAGGGCATGCTTAGCAAAGGTTCCTTTTTCTCCTAAACGATATCCATGGTCGGACCACAAAACAATAATGGTATTGTCTGCATATTTACTTTCCTCTAAAGCATTTAAAACGCGACCCAATTCATAATCCACATAACTCATGCAGGCTAAATAGGCTTGTACTATCTTTTTCCATTCGCCACTTTCTTTAGCCCATTCTGTTGATGGCATCATAGGCAAATCATTTATTTGCAACCCTACTGGCGGAATATCATTTAAATCATACGACTTGTACGGTGGTTTTAAAATATTTTCCAAAGGATGCATATCAAACCATTTTTGTGGCACATACAAAGGCACATGCACACGTAAAAAACCAAGTCCGAGAAAGAACGGTTTATTGTAATCTCTTTGCAAACGCTCAATCGCCCAATTTGCAGATGCATGGTCTGGCATTAAGGTGTCATTCTCAGGAAATGCGCCCCAATCCGTACTCGTTCTCCCATGGGTTCCTCTAATTCCTTTACCAAATCCGTCCCACACAAATCGTTTTTCAGGATAAGGCCCAAAACCTTTTACACGCCCTCCTGATTCATTAAAGACACTGTCTGGCGCATGGATATGAAACAATTTCCCAATTCCCATGGTATGATAGCCGTTTTGTTCGAAATATTCTGGCAAGAATTTGATATCCTTTGTTGCAGGATTTCCTTCTCTACGGATTTGATTATCTGGTGTCATACCGTAAATCCCTGTGGTAGACGGACGTAAACCAGTCATTATTGAGGCGCGCGAGGGACCACACAAAGGCGCTTGAACGTGGGCATTGGTAAACGTAACTCCCATGGCTGCCAACCTATCAAAATTAGGTGTCTTCGCATTTGAAAACCCATCAATTGGCGTTATCCAATTGTTTAAATCATCAACCGCTATAAATAAAACATTTGGCTGCGACGCTTCATCTTTACTTACATTCTTTTTTTCATTATTACATGAAAAGACGAATGCCAATACTAGTACTAATACCAAATGTATTTTATTCATAATATGTGCTTTTTATTCTGTTCTGAAGCCAGCGATTTTTTGTTTTAGTTTTTCAACTATTTCGGGATTATTTTCAGCTATATCATTCTTTTCAAAAGGGTCTTCATCAATATTAAAAAGTTGAACTTTCTCTCCTTGTTTTCTCTCAGCATCGGGTATTATTAACTTATAAGGCTTAGCAATAGCGATATTGTAGAACATGCTTGAATCGATGGTAGTGAAATCATGTGCATAAATTTCACCAAAAACAACATCACGTTCTTTCAATTTTTCATCATTTAAAACGCTAATTCCCGGTAAGTCTTCCGGTTGTTCAACTCCTAAAACATCGAGTACCGTTGGTACCATATCTATACTACTCACCACAGTTTCAGCATCCATTTTCGGCTCTATTTTCCCTTTCCACTTGTACATAATTGGTGTGCGCATACCTAAATCGTAAGGTGCCCTTTTTGAAATTTTAGCATAGGTGTTTTTATTAGGTTCCTGTACCCAGCCATTATCACATACATAAACAAACAACGTGTTTTCCATTTGTCCCTTAGCCTCAATCATATCAAATAAATCTCCGCAAGTTTCATCAAACCACTCGCACATCGCCCAATATTTGGCAACGTATTCAGTAGGCGCTTTTGGTAAATATTTATCTAAAAGTCGCTGTGGTGGCGTATGCGGCTGATGTGGTAAAAACGGCGCATACCATAAAAAGAAGGGCTTCTTTTCTTTAGCGGCCAAATCTAAATAGCTATTAATAGTATCCAATCCTTTTCTTCCAATTTCTAAACCATAATCGCCGTGACGTCCACCTCTATTCGGGTCACCATGTGTCATTCCGTAATCAAACCCACCAATTTTATGATTACCATGCCACCACTTTCCTGTTTGAAATGATAGATAACCTTTTTCTTTTAACATATCTGGAAGTGTAGTTAATTTTTCAAAATGAGGAATTATAGGCTTATATGCTTCTGCTCTGTTTTTTTTTCGGTCCTTACTACGATCATAAACTACATCATTACCCAAAATCTTATGGTCTTTTGGATACAAACCTGTAATTATAGTTGCTAAAGAAGGCGAACATAAGGATGTAGGCACATATCCTCTAGTAAAGGTTAAACTCTCTGAAGCAAATTTATCTAATCGAGGGGTTTCTATTTGCTCATGATTCATAAAACCATAGTCCGTCCAAGACTGGTCGTCGGAAAGTATGAATACAATGTTAGGTGGCGTTTGTACTTCATCTGACACTTCATTTTTAATAGTCTCACTTTTAGTCTTATTTCCGCAAGACAAAAGAGTACCTATCATTAAAAAAACCAGAAATAGTGATTTAGTTGTTTTCATTTTAATATGATCTTTTTGTTTATATTTTAAATATTTTGTAGTAACTAAATTCTTTTTGTTTTAACCAGATTATTTAACAACTACTTTTTGCGTGTATCTATTCCCTTGCTGGTCTTGAATAACTATAAAATACATCCCACTTGTCATTTTTTGGTCTTGAGTATTTATAGTTAATTCGTTTTGAACTTTGTTATTCGTATAAACCTTTCTTCCGAGAACATTATAAATGCTTACATTTTTCCAATTAGATTTATTCACTTTTACTGTAAATGAATGGCTCGTAGGGTTTGGAAATACATTTATTTTGAATTTATCTTCATTTTGGATATCTGATACTGAAAGACTCTTTAGTTTTAATTCAAACGAATCTAAATCAAAACCAAAATCTAATAAACTAAACCTCAGCACATGCTCTCCTGCTTCTAAATCAAAATTTCCGATAGATTCTGTTAAGTATGCACCAGAACCTGTATTGGTCAATATGATATCGCTTAAAAACGTCATATTTTCATCTGGAAAAGAAACCGTAAGTTGTTTAAATGCTGGACTTCTTCTTGTTTGATGTGTTACCTCTAATTCATAATTTCCTGATTGGGTAACATCAATAGTATATTCTAACCACTCTCCATTTTTTATATCTCTCACAATTTGTCCGTTAGAACTAATATCTACCATTTCATTAGGTCTAAAGGATGAACTATTTTGATTTTTCTTATCCCAATATGCAATATCAATTCCTCCATTATCATAATGTTCAAATTCTATTTTTCCAGGAACTGGATGTGGTTTACTATCTGGTCTGTAGGCCCATTGATTAGGTGTTAAAACAGTAAGTGTTCTTTCCTCTATATTACCTCCTGCATCCTTTGCCTCTATTTTAAGTAAATATGAAAGCTCGGTCATATTTGTTAATTCTGGTACTGAAGACCATACATAAGGGGCTTCTGTTAACGTACCAACACTTACATTATCTACAAATAAAGTGGCTTCTGTAAAATCGGTTCCAACAATAGCTTCAACCGCTAAATCACTTCCTTTTATTATTTCTTGGTTATTTTCTAAATCTTTAAACCCTAATACTCTACTTAAATCAAGTGGCACCTCAATGACCTTTTGTCCTTTATTATTTGCATCGGCATCAAGTGCATGTTCACCATAGGTAATGCTAGTTCCTTCTCCAATATATAGGGTAATAAAGGCTTTTTCTAGGTCTTGCTCACGACGAATAATTGCAAAATGTCCTGTAAATTCAATACCTAAACTTGGAAGACTAAGCACTTTAGATGCATCTTCTTGACAAATAACATAATCTTTAATAATCTTATCACCAATCTGACTATTAACTATGGCTCCAACAATAACACCTTCTCTGTACAAATGTTCTACAGATTTAACACTTGTATTTACAGATTTAGAAGGTTCGAAAATATGCACATACGGTTTGTCCCAAGCTTCCCCTTGTTGTCTAATAGCTACAATTTGTGTTTTCTTGTTAATATAACCCCCTTTTGCTTCTCTTGTTGCTGGCCCAAGTGCTTTAGTGTATTCCCTAGCTACTCCAGATGGCGCAAACATGTTCATATATGTATTTGTTTCATTTAAATCAAACCGAACTTTTACTGCATCATTTGTAGCTTGTGTAACGTTGGTATTTTCAAAAAATCGCCAACCTGGAGATTTTCTTAAATCGCCTATATCATTTTGGTATCTGGTTGTTGGAGAGACTGCCAATTCTGTATCATCCATCGCCATAACATTAGTTACATCACCAATATTATGATATATATAATCATGAAAATTATTTTCTCCTAAAGATTTTGAACGGAACATATCAAAATAATAACCTGTAGTTTCGCTGGTTCTAATTGTGCTTAAGGTTCTTTTTTGTTGATCGTTATTTACGGTATCATCTAAAAATTGTGTAGCAAAACTAAAATTAGGATTTATAGGGTCTTCCAAATGTTTTGGTTCTGCAGCTTCATTAACGGTTGTATTCATCCATAAATAAGAATCTGAATTCCAAGAACCAGGTTGAATACCATGTGTAGTACCATTTACAATAATCGTATTATTACCTGCATGTCGCCAAAAATAATCTGTATGCTCTGGTAATTTTCTTTCTGCAACTGTTTTAGGTAATCCAGCTCCAGGAGCCATAATATAATTGGCTCCATACAATTCTATAGTTATTCCTGTAACATGAGAATGTACATAATGTGCCCCACCAATAATACCAGTAAGACCATAATCTTCATTATTTTCTTTCACTAAATTACGTTGCAATGCGACTCCCGCGTGTTTGATAATAACTGTTGGTTTTTCAAAATCAATTTCTCCATCAATAGTGTTAGGTATATCTTCTGCCCAAAACAATTGTTCAAAAGCATCAACGTTTTCATAAGTACTTATTCGTATGTTTGGAATATAACCTCCAATAGCGTCATATCCCTGTCTTAAAGCTATTTCAGCTTTTTGAACGTAATCACTTAGTCCCTTTCTAGATGCCAAATTATGCGTATATCTATAAATTTTTCTTGTTTGATCACTATATCTTTTAGAATCACCAAAACGTACAAAAGTTCTATTAGGATGCCTTAAATTATCAAAGAGAAAGTTTCCATCTAATATATTGGTGTAATTATCCATTACATTTAATTCTGGTTTAAGACGATCTACTATATTAAGTACCATAGTTACATTGGGCATAAAACTATAGCTAACGGGTTCTGGCCAAATGCCTTGTTCTCCAAATATGGGTAAGATGGTTTTGGTAAAAGAATTTTGACGCCTCGTTCCTACGTTCCAGAAAATGTTAAACATGCGTTCCCTTTCTGCATCATCTTCTACACAAAGTATAGTAAATAAAGAACCTGGAGCCGTTAAAATAGGATGGTTACTTACTGTTCTTCCATATCTATTATCTACACCCGTAAATTCTCCTAATGCATTCATTGCTATATTGTGCACTGCTTCTTGCGCCTTAACATTATCGAAAGGAATTCTATTTCCCGAAGCTATTTGATACACCCTAGTTTCAGGTTCTTTTAAATAGTTTACCATAAAATCATAAGCGATAGCAAATTGTAAATACCCAGTACGTGGGTCCGCAAAATAATTACCGCTCATTGCAGTCTTATCTGGTGTTCTTGGAGCAAGTTCTTCTATATAATACCACAAAACATCTGCAGCAAATTGAGCATATTTCTCATCTCCAGAAATATAATAAATCATAGCGGCGTATGATGCGTGATTTAAAGTTGAAGCATGTCCTGAAATAGCAGATCCTGCATTTGCTTCTGATACATTATCGTCTGCTGCTAATGCTGGAATGGTGTTGAGAAAAGCTGCTGGATTTGTAACGTGTGTATTTACTTCAGAATCTACAAGACTCCTTGTTTGAGATACAATAGTACTAGCCCAAGTGTAGTTACTAATTTTTGATAAAACCTCAGATTTCTCAGCAGGAGTTGTCCAAATAATAGGATGCTCTAAGGATTGTGCTGACAAAAACACCACATTTAGGAAGAATAAGCCTAGTAATAGTTTTTTCATTTTTTGAGTTTTATTTTATTTATTCAGTTTTTTGTTTTTCTATTTACTGATATATTAATTTTAACCAGCCCCAATAAGCTCAATGCTAATTATTCGCCTTTTTACATCAATCTTTCCAATAAGAAAAAACGGCTTCATCACTTTGATGTTCTGCATATTTTTATTCTATTGATATCTTGAAAGTCTTACTATCATTTTCGGCATTATTCCAATTAATGAATAATGATACCGAGCCTTCTTGTGGTTCTTTGATAAATGTTGGTTGCGCATCTGGTCCAAACTCGGTTGGTTTTTTCCATTTGGAACCAATTGCTGAAATGGAATTAAAAAAATAAAACCCTGCTTTATCAGGATATTTCCATGATGCAAATTTTGCGTTTTCACCATTTACAGGGTTCAGTACACCCAAAATAACATCGCTATTATTTTGAAACCCTATAGAAACGTTATCTTCTAGATGAAACACAGCCCATTTCCAAGGTGCAAAATAGCCTTCAAACTCAGGTTGATTATAAACTTCACCTGGAATGTTAATTAATTTATCCACTCCATACACATCATACAGACCGCCATCCATTCGATTTTTCCAAATTCTTGCAGGCCCTTCACCTAGCCACCTTTTACTTTTTACTGCATCTGCGTTTACGCTCATACCTATTCCTGCATATTTGTAAATGCCCTCTTGTGGGGAAAATTTATAGTCTAGTTTTATTTCTCCCGATGGTTTTATAGTCCACTTTATAGCATCAAAACCATTACAATTATGGCTTTCTACAACAAAATTTTCACTTTCTTTTTTTACTAAAGCCTTAACTTCAAGTTGATTTTTTTCTTCTACTTTTGACGAATCAGCCAGTTTTACATCAATAAAAGGAAAGTTTGTAACACTCGTTTGCTTTCCTTTTACTGCTACTTTTTTTAACACGGCGCTATGCGCATCAAATAATATAGTGGTTGTACCCAAATAAAAAAGGAACGGATTATTTTCATCCTGTTTTACTTTATTTCTTTTTGACGTTTGAAAGAAAATCGATTCTTTTTCTAGCACTAATCGCTTTTCATAAACTAAATGCCCTTTATTATCAAAAACCTCAATAGCTAACGCATCGAAATTAGGATGATTTTTTGGTAAAACTATCCTTAACTGTCCTGTTTTAT
This sequence comes from Flavobacteriaceae bacterium, assembly GCA_043557195.1. Classification (GTDB taxonomy): domain Bacteria; phylum Bacteroidota; class Bacteroidia; order Flavobacteriales; family Flavobacteriaceae; genus Jejuia. The sequence continues at coordinate 599,112 of CP121314.1, forward strand.
TAGGTGAAACATTAGGCGCAACTATTTTATTTGAAGTTACCGTTCTATGCCCTGATGCCGATGTATTAGGCGTTTCGAAAGCTATGAGTTTCCATCGAAATTCACATTCCTTTAAATTAACAAAATCGAACTTATTTTTAATGGTTAATTCGCCATTAAAATTTGACGTAATTATATCTTCTTCTATACTTACAGGCGACCATATTTCTCTAACCGCATAAAAACTTCCGTCTTTTTCTGAATTAGGACCAACAATACCATCTGGTGCGTTATTACCTTGATGAAACGGCTGATTGTTCATATCTGTTCGCCTTAAACCTTCATCAAAAAGTGCCCAAATCATTAATCCGCCACCAACTTTTGATGCTTCGATAGCGTCCCAATAGGTTTTTAAGTTTGCACCGCCGCCGCCATCATATAACGCATGCAAGGCTTCATTGGGTAACACAATATGGTTTTCTTCAAACAAACGTTGCTTTAATAAATTGTAACCTGGGTAAAAATTAGTTTTTACAATGTCAAAACCTGGAGCATACCCCTTATAAATATCACCTGTTTTGGTTTCGTTTTTTAAAGGACGTCGTTTTTGGATATCCCATTTAAAAAAATCTTCATCAAACTTAGGATTATGTGCTAAGTGATTTCCATTACTCCATAGTACCACCGATGGATGATTTACATCTCTTACCACTAATTCTTTTACAATTTTGCTCCCAATTTCATCCGGAAGTGCATGCCTCCAGCCTGGTAACTCATCCATTACCATTAAGCCCAAAGAATCACATAAATTTAAAAACTCTGCATCTGGCGGGTAGTGACAAATACGCACCGTATTAAAGTTCATGTCTTGCATGAGTTTTATATTATCAAGCATATCTTGTTTGGTTAATGTTCGTCCTGTTTCGGGTCTAAAACTATGCATGTTTGCTCCTTTTAATAAAACTCGTTTGCCATTTAAGTAAAAACCATCGTGATCTCGAACTTCAAAGGTTCTAAAACCAAATTTTTGTCTATACGTATGTAATGTTTTCTTTTTTTGCTTTAAAGTAACCTCAACACTATATAAGTTTGGATACTCATGAGACCATAATGCAATCTCTTTTAGAGTGGCTTCTAAATGACCTTTATTTTTTAAAACTTTTCCAGAAAATGATTTCCCTACTTTTTGATTATTGCTGTCGTAAATTTGTGCTGTTAATGATACATTTTCTTTAGAAGCATATGTAAACACATCCATTTTAAAGTCGCCATTCATCCGAACATCAATAGCAACACGCTTTATAAAATTTACTGGCACCTCTTCTATAAAAACAGGCCTAAAAACACCTCCAAACAACCAATAATCGGCAATACGTTCGGCTTTTACAACTTGAGGATGAGTGGCTGGTTTTAAAACTTCCACCTCCAAAAGGTTATCTCCGGTTTTTAAAAAATTTGTAATTTCATATTTAAACTCTGTAAAACCACCAATGTGAGTCTCTCCAACTTGTTTACCATTTAAGGTAACGGTAGTCTCTGTCATAGCGCCCTGAAACACTATAAAATAACGTTTATCTGATTTTAAATTGAATTTAAAATTATGACGATAAAACCCAATTTCAGGTTTGGTTTTATAATCTTTATGGTCTTTACCATAAGTATAATAGCCAAAACCTTTAGTTTCCCAATTTGATGGCACGGGTATAGTGGTCCAATAACCACTATTGCGTCCTTCAGACATTTTAAATTCCCAGTCAACAGCAGTATCGGCATAGGTACCGGACAAGTAGGTTTTTGTTTGTGCAATTAAACCACTAAAAAAGAAAAAGTTGATTAGAATAAAATAATATGTATACTTACTAGTTTTCATTGTAAATCTTGTTTTTACCGCTTCAATTTATAAACGTTAATCCTTATAAGTTCACAATAGACTAGATAGTTTTAATATGCCATTGGCCCCCATATTTCCTAGATTCTAAAATTCACCTGTTTACTCCTTCTTTTTAGTCCTTTATAATTTTAGCTTCATCTATAGCACGCTTAATAGGACCATGATCTCCCAACAAATACATTGTTCTATAATCTGTTCCAGATATTTTTTCCCCTACAATAATTCTTGCATCTGGATGTGGATTATCAATTAGAGCCGATATCACAAAACCGGAATGTTTTCGATTTAAAAAAACAGGTCCTTTCTTAAACGTTTTACCCCCATCAAAGCTATCCCATCTACATATTTCTCCAACTTCTGCTTTGGTTTGACTTTCTATAAATAGGCATACTTCTGTAGTAGATTTTACTTCTAAATCGCCATCACCTTTGGGGAGATTGGAATTCTCACTTTTTAACCATGATTGTCCATCCCATCTAAAAAGTTGTATATGCTTTGGACCGCTTCTGTTTTCGCCTACATCAGAACCTATCAACACACCTACATGTGGATTTCCATTTGGGTCTACATCTGTTATAGCTTGAAAGGTCCAATCATCAGATATGAGGCTTACCAAGGTTTTTTCATCTGCCATTTCCTTGGTTAAAGGCATTGCTAAAGGTTCATTTTTAACATTTTTCCATTGCCCTGTCTTAGTCTCAAAAACCATATAATAAAGGTTGTGTCTTTCTGGAATATGCCCACGTGCGTCTTGAACATTATTTTTATCTCTACAAATATGGTAGTCGAATGCTAGAATGATATCGTCTCCATGACCTCTATTCACCCAAGGATACCAAGAATCTTCGGCTTCAATATCTGTTCTACGTTTATGTTTTAAAAAGGAAACCGGCTCCCCAAAAGTGCGTCCATTATCTGTAGATTTTTGATATACCCAATTACTTCTGTGGGCACCGTGGCGATAAAATAGATACATATCACCATTATCCATTTTTACAAACTGACTGTATGTACCAAATACCGAAATATTATCCAGTGTTTCCCACTCAGAAATATCTAAAGGTTTTTTAGAAACCGCATGCAAATTTTTCCCATAATGATGATTACCCAATGGGTTTTCACCATTATCGGGTGTTCCCCCATGACCTCCAAACGCAATATGAATATATCCTGTATCATCAACAAGAATTGCAGGCTTACCATGATTGTCTATTTTTTTCTTTCGATTAGGGTCTTTACCCATTTCACTTATTCCTGCTTTAAATGGTCCTTTCCATTCTTTTGTAGTGTGATTGTATGAGGCTACATAAGGATCTTCTAGCGGTCCTTGGTATGCAACATAAGTTATTCCTTTATGGTAAATTCCTGCTGGATGTTGTACAATGGCGACGGCATTTCCAAAACCGTTATCGGCAAAGTAATCTACCAATTCATTTTCTTTTGTAGTTGCTTTACCATCTTTGGATTTTGATACACATCCTAAAAAGCAAAAACAAATGAATAGTATTTTAAAAAAGTATTTATTCATTATCGTTCTAGAGTTTTACTTTTTTATAAAATTGAATACTTACAGGGCCCAAAAGTCCTGATAATTGTAATTCATCATCTTTTTTCCAATGCCTCCAAGAGGAGAACGTTTGTCTTTTAGAATCACGAGATTCTGGATTTGACAACCAACTAGGAAGTGCCTTAATTTTGTTACCTCTACGCTCGTAATCTAAAGGTTCTTTTTCATCGCCAATTAAGCGATTTACCCATAAATTCGTGATTTTTAGTGTTATTGTATTACGACCTTTTTTCACATAATCACCAATAGCAACCCTAAAAGGCGCTTTCCATAATGTGCTTACTTTTTTATCATTTATAAAAACTTCGGCAACAATAGCCACACTCCCCAAATCCAATTCATAAGCATTCTCTTTACATAACTGTTTTTTAGATAGAATGAATTCTTTTTCATAAATCACAGTTCCTGAAAAATGTTGAATGTCTTCTTCATCTGCTTCCGACCAAGATGATAATGTTTTAAAATTCTTCTTTAGTGTCATACCGTTTTTTAAAGGAAATGTGACCTCCCAATTTTCAGATAACACCATTGGATTTGGAACTTTTACTTTTACCTTTTTTGATTTTCCTGAGGCATTTGTATAAGACAAACTTCCTGAAAAAGGTGTTTTCCAAACGGTATTCCCATTGACTTTATAAACTTCTGATGAAGGTACAGATTTGTTTAAGTTTAAAAATTCACCTTCTGGAATTATGTTGGTTCTTAAATTACCATCGGTTTCAAAAGTAATTTTCAGAAAATTATTAGCGTTTTTTAATACTTTACCATTTACGAAATCATCTGATATTTTGATATTCAAGTTTCCAGAAGCCACTTGTTTTTTGATATCCTCGGTAACATCAAAAGCTTCAAAGTTTTTAGGCACACCTTTGGTTTCTGCTTTAAATTTACCAAACACCGCAGAAATTATTTTGAGGCGTTGATTACCTGCATCTATTTTAACAAACTCTCGTTCTTCAGCATGAATGTGTTCTACTTTATCCCCAATTTGATATTCCATTCTAAACTCTTTTACATAGCCCATAGCTGGGTCGCAATCGCAAAAGGCTCTAGACATCTGAAAATTTAACTTTCCACCATTTACTACGGCAGCTACTTTATCAGTAATATCTACCAACCCTTCTTGTAAAAAATTACCATACTCCGCTTTTATAATTTTTAAGTTAGATAGTGGTCTTGGTGTTGGTTTTTCTAATTTTACATCAGCTTCAACAATGTGATTTTTATCTACTGAATTTTCTTTAAACACTACAAATACAGCTTGTTCACTATCTAAAGCAATAGGAATATTTACAGTACCATCATCATTATTTTTCCAAACTGCTACTTTTTTAATGTCTCCAGTTTCAGCGTTCCAAATTTCCGGCAATTTGTTTGCAACTTTAAAGCGTCCCGTAAATGCTACTTTTTCCTTTTTTGCATTGGCAATAAAATAAATGTCGGCTTCTTCTGTTCTTCTGTGTACAAAACCGATATCTTCCATATTTGCTTCAACAATAGAAAAATCTGGTGTTATATGCTCCTTATTTAAGAACTCAGCAATTGAAATAGGTTTTATCAAACCTTTATCCCAAAGTGCATTAGCTGTTGTTCTTATATAAACATCACTTTCTGGGTAATTGCTCAAACTTGGCGAACGCTTTGGTTTATTACCAATAATTTTTGCCCCGTTTTTAACTAGAGCATCTATTATCTTTAGTGTTTTAGGTGTTATCCAATCGCTTTCTGGTAAGCTTAGTACTTCGTATGCTACTCCAAATTTTGTAACAATTTTACCATTTTTCACAGATAATTCTGCCAGTTTATTAGCTCCAATTAAATCATAATCATAACCAGATTTCTTTAGTTCTGGTAATAAAAAAGCGGTGTTTGGAGAAGAATCTCCAGTAAACATCAAAACATCTGCAACATTAGAACCTTGTTGTAATAAATATTGCGATTTGGCGATATAATCTAAATACGATTTGCTTTGTGCCCACCAAGTATTCAAACGGTTAAAATCGAAACCGTGATAACTTAATGCCATACCTGGTCCAATATCCCAAGGTTGATGCACATAGGTGTGAAATATAAAACGGGTAATGCCTTCTGCCCAAGCTTTGTCTCCGATAGATTTTATAGTTGCGGGGTGTTTATCCCACCCGCCAATACCAGTAAAGGATTCTGCACCAACAATGCTACTTCCATTTAAATGGGCTATAGAAGAGACAAATTTTGATGAATCAAAAAACGGATAACCTCCACTCCAAAACTCACACATGACAATATCACCTTTTGCACCTACTTGCATATTATCAAAAGGCCCCCAATAGGGTTCTACAGAAAATTTTAATTTGTTTTTATGGCACAATTCTGCAAAATGTCCATAATAGTTTTCAGCAATTAAATCGCCTATAGTTCTTCTGAAATCCCATTGAAAACGTTCGGTAATTTCACCACTTTCAACATAATAGCCTGCTAAAGTTGGTAAATACGGTCTTAAATCATAGCCTCGTAATTTTTTAAATTGATGCTCAAAACCAGAAGTCCAATTTTGAGAACCCACCTCGTAACTATCAATCAAACAATTATTTACAGTTTCTCCAACTAAATCTCCCAATTTGTTTAAAATGGGCTGTATACCTTTGTTCCAATAATCATCTAAAGCAGCTGCAGACATTTTATCTACCTCTAAACCGTGACCACCATCAACAGCAGGTCTATTTTTTGCCCCATTAGACGTATGCCCAATTCGTAAAATAACCCATTCGCCTTTTGGTACTTCCCATTCTAAAATTCCTTCTTTATTGATTTTAGAAGTAATATCAACAATACTTTCTTTATGCACAATGGCAGCATTTGCAATTTCTTTGGTCTCAGGAAGCAGATGATTTCTGATTCTATCGGATAATATTTTATAATCTAAACCATCAATTTTGATAGATTCTTTAGGTTTTGGAAATGCTAAAACAGCAATGTCTTTATAATAATTAAATTTGGTCTTTGGTTTTGGAATTTCCTTTTTCAACAAACTACCACCATCAACAAGAAGCTCACTAAAAACTACGGTTTGCATTGCGTTTTCTTCTGTAACCCAAGGACCTCCAGAAGAAGACCAACCTGCACTATTATGAAATGCCAATTCCAAATCTAACCGTTTTGCTTCTGAAGCTGCAAAGTGAAATAAATCTAGCCATTCTTCACTTAAATAGGTAATGCCGCCTTTTGGAAAACCCAAGTGCACATTAAACAACTGTGCTTCTTGAATACCCACTTGTTTCATGGCTTCTAAATCTTTTGTAATGCCTGATTTGGAAACATTTCCGCTAATCCAATGCCACCAAGTTCTGGCTTTGGCTTGGTTTGGTGGGTTTTCAAATCCTGATTCTAACACTTCATTAACTGGCGAGTTTTGAGCGTTTAATGCCATGCTAAACATAGCTAGGAAGAAAATATTAAATAGGTTTCTTTTTTTCATTGTTTACTTTTCAAAAAAATGCTTCTCTTCCTAAAGTTCAATATTATTTCTTTGATTTAAAATATGAAGTGCCTTATCAAAAGACGCGTCTTTCAATGTTTTACTCACATAATTCAAATCTTCTATCAATTTAGCTTCTGAATGTTCTCTACCAGTAATTTGTTTGAACTTCCACTCTTTTTCTTTAGTGAGATAAGGTAACATATATTGATATCCTTTTTTTATACTTCTGCCATCTTCCGACTCAACATTCCATAAATCAATGCCTACTTTTTGTCCCAAACGCACCAATTCTATAAACCCATGTAAATTCATAACTGAATACGAAAATGATTTGGTTCTTGCGAGTTCTCTTGGTTGACTTCCATCTGGCTCAATTTGACTAAAGATTCTTGCTTTGGTTACCGTAGAAAGATGGTTTTTAACCTCATCTACTCTATCGAGATATAAGAGTATATTGAGCAATTGAATATCATAATGCGTACCATGATTATTCTCTCTAGTTGACTCTTCCTTTCCTAGTTTGCTGTTTTGTAACCAATTAGCATATTCAGATAGCCACGACCCCATTCCTTTCTTCGTATCCTGATCGAGAATATTTTTATCCTCCAATAACTCTAAGCATTTAAGTACATTAACAATACCACCAAACTCAATAATTCCAAAACACCTTCCTTCATTTTTTCCAGGTATGGATTGCCCATAATTAACATTAGGATTCATTTTGGTTTCCGTATTCAAAAACCAAGCTCTTATTAATGTTAGAGCTCTATTTGCATAGCTTATATTATCACTTAAATAATAAGCATTACTTAAGTCTCTAATCGCTCTTAGAAAACTTTCGTTCTCAACAAAATCGGTATAATTATTTCTTGTCTCGGGATTTATTTCTCCGTCTTTTCTAACATATGGTAATCCATCGGGAGCATCTGGATTAGGCCACCAATAAGGCCCAATACTCATGTAATCATGTTTACTGCCACTTGGGGGCATTCCACTCTTATTCACTACTGAAAACACAGGTCTATTTAATAACGTATCGGTTCTTTTGATAAGATTTTTATATGCCAAAACTTCACGCTCATCACCTTTTTTTATTTTCTCTTTCCTCTCCTCTAGTTCTGAGTACCCCTTGATGCCCTTAGTATTAGAAGAGTTACACCCAAATAAATTGATGAGTAGCAATAAAACTACCGTCCTCCGAAACAATAAATAACACTTTATAATTATTCGATTGTTTTTCATCATAAACACCTAATCAATATCCTTATTACTACTAAAAATCATAAGCAGTATGTTTAAAACCACCAAAGCACCAACTACATATATAACTGTCATCATCTTAGTTTAATTATCCTCCTAACTCTTAATATTCTTTGACCCTATAGAGGTGTTAATCCACAAACATTTCATCAATAAAAGGCCCACTTTCTCCTGTAGTTTGCAACTTAATATTGTTTGCACCCGCTTTTAGCGTAATAATGGCTGGTACAAATTTCCACTCTTTTTCCCATCCGCCAGTTGGTTTAAACTCAAGCGTCCTTATATAAACGTCATTAACAAACAGCTTCATGGGGTGTAATTTACCAACGTTATTATGCATATATCTAAAACGGATACTGTAATCACCAGCTTCCCCGTCGTTTTCCTGATAGAATGTAATAGCACCCTCATTTCCATCAAACCTAACAAAACCAGTACCTTTAAATCTGTGTGCATCATCACTAACCTTTGCATCGCCTTCTAGAATACCTTCTTCGGCAGAAATATTTACACCTCTACCTATCCACATATCTGCAGAGTGCTCATCGCCCCAAAATAGACCTTGATTTTTACCAAAAGCTTCACTTAGCCTTAACACTGTTTTTCCGTTTTGTTTTACTATCGCTTTTACAGTTGTTCCGTCTGAAATCTCAAAAGCACCATTGTAAATTAGACCATTAGTATCAGGATTTGCACCATTGGTTGTATAATAAATTTCTAAAGTTTCTAAGTTTGAATCACCTAAAACTTGAATCTGTTTCGCATCGATTGTTATTTTATTTGAAACGTATAATGCTTTGTCTCCCAAAATCGATGCCGTTATTAGAGAAGCACTTTTTGCATTTGGCAACTCTCTTAAAAACAATCTTGACTTCCCAAAAAACAAGGCTCTATAATCAGATTTTGTTCTGCTCGCTGGGTCTATAGGGTTTCCATTTTCCATGGAAACTTTCTTTACATCTCCTTGAATATTATAGTAGACTTTGTTTTCACCGTAAGGGTAAAAACTGCCGTTTTCATCTAGACTTTCTGAAGTGATGATATAACTTGTCGTAAAACTATCTTCAGCTTCTAATTTCTGAATTGTTGTTTTTAATTTTGAAGGCTGTTTGCTGGTTGAAAAGGATGTTCGGTTTACTTCTTTTCCGTTGACATAAGCCACAGCTTCTAGTTTTCCTTCTTCATAAGGCACCATCCATTCGCATTGCATTTCGTTCCAAACAGTTCCTGGTTTATCTTTTCCTAAGGATTTTCCATTGAGAAACAATTCAACCTCATCAGCATTTGAATATACCCAAACCGGGATAACGGTACCTTTTTTCATTCGAGGATGCGTCCAATGAGGCAGCATATGAATCATTGGTCCTTCTGTCCACTGGCTTTGATAAAAGTAAAACAAGTCTTTCTTAAAACCCGCAACATCTAAAGCACCACCCATAAATAAATTGAAAGGCAAGCCTCCATGTACCAAACCAGCTTCCCCATAGTAATCAAAACCTGTCCATCGGAAATGACCACTATGCCATGGATGATCTCGCATAACTTCCCAATACTTTCTTGCAGAAACACGAACTGTAGCGTTATCGTAAGAAGAATTGAAACGTTGCTTTCTATTTTTCCAATCTTTAGGATTTAAGCCTTCGTAAAAAAAGATTTCTTTATCAGTTAAATTTGGCAACTCATAAGTTCCAGGCAATTCGTTATCGCGCCACCACGTTTGGGTTCTGTAATACCCTCTAGTTTGCCAAGTATGAGGGGCTTCAGTAGAAATAAAAGGTTTGTCAAAGGATTTATTTTCGATGAAAGTCTTTGTTTCAGAACCACCGTTAACTCCTTGAATGTCCATATCTTCTGGATTTCCAGCACCTGAAGTAAATAATCTTGTTGGGTCTAACTTTTTGCCAAATTCCACTAATTTTGGTGCAACATCGCTATGGGTTTCATTACCTAAACTCCACACAAAAATACTCGGGTGATTTCTGTCTCTGGTAATCCATTCTTCTACATCGCGTTGCCACCATTCGTCAAAAGCTTGCTTACCATAATCTTGAGGTGCTTTTTTGTGCCAACCATCAAAAATTTCATCCATAACCAACAACCCGATTTCATCACAGATATCGTAAAACATTGGTGGTGTTGGGTTGTGCGAAGGCCGAATAGCATTAATACCCATATCTTTTAGCGATTGCAATTTCCAACGCAACATAGGTTTTGTCCACGCGCCACCAACAGGTCCACCTTCCCAATGTTCGCAAACCCCCTTTAATTTTACATTTTCTCCATTTAGCCAAAATCCAGTTTCTGTTTTCCATTCTATAGTTTTAAAACCAAAAATGGTTTCTACTTCATCAATTACATTTTTGCCATCTAAAATTTTGGTAACCGCTTTGTACAGGTTTGGTGTTTCAGGACTCCATAATTTTGGACTTTTAACCTCTAATTGAATCCTTGGATTCACAGTTTTTAACTTCTCACAATTTTTATTTAGTTGTTTTCCTTCTGGAGAAAACAAGAGTACCTCATATTCTAATCCTTTTTTGTTATGTGAAACTTCAGATTCAATATTTACTATCGCTTTATGTTTTTTAATTAAAGGCGTGGTTATAAAAATGGTATTGGGTTTAAAATGAATAGGGTTTACTTCTATCAATTTTACAGCAGCATAAATACCACAAGGGTGGTACCAACGTGCGGAAGGTTCTAAAGCGTTATCTACTCTTACTGCTATTGTATTTTTACCCTCTTTTAAATATTTTGAAATATTATACCTAAAACTAATATAACCGTAAGGTCGTTTTCCCAAATAGTTCCCGTTTACCCAAACTTCACTATTCATATAGACGCCATCAAAATTAATGTAGATGATTTTAGAAAGACTTTCTTTTTTTACATTAAAGTATTTTCTGTACCATCCAATTCCTCCATCGTGATAACCACCTCCTTGACCTTGATCGCCTCCTTTTCTTACCCCTTTTTCGAACGACCAATCATGTGGTACGTTTAAATTTTTCCATGCGGCATCATTATAATTTTCCTTTGAAAATGATGAGTTATCTTCTAATGTAAAAAGCCAACTATTATTGAAATTCTGAACGCTACGTTGTCCATATAAAAACGTTGTAAGAACGCTTAAAAGTATTAGTAAAAACGTGTTTTTCATTTCAAGTTATGCTGTTTAAACAAACATAGGTTCAAATCTTCAATACTTAATCCTGTAGTGTCATGCTTTGTCCTGTGTTTTATGCTAATAACATGATAGTACAGGTCGGTTTTTCAAGGTGTATATTGTAACTTTGCTTGAAACGTCTTGAAAACAAAATTACGGGTAAGTACAAGCTATGGTGTAAAACCCTTTTTTGTCAAGTTAGCCCGCGTTAGGGATAGAAACGGCATCCTTTTTGCAAAGCTTTTGAAGTTAAAAACTTCTAAGCAAAACTAAATGGACTAAAATGATGAGATTGCGAAACAAGTTCGGGACGCTTTGCGAAAAGATATAGTGGATAGCCCGACCCGCAGGGGAACGCCCAAACTATTAAAAAAAAATGAACGCTATGACCTATTTAAAAAAGAACACCTTTTTAGCATTAATACTTCTACTATCGGTTAGTACAATTCTATACACTTGCTCGAAAGAAGATGAAGTAGAAAAAGAATTGGAAGAAGAGATAATTGAAGAGCCGGATCCGGATCCAGAAACACCTGAAGAAATTGTTGTAGACCCAGATAAAGTTGTAAACATTAATACTGGAAGTGTTGTTGGAGAGTTCTATAATTTTTGGTCTACACGACCTATGGTGAACCAATCTCGGTTTAACGCTGCTGGCTTTAGAACGTCTTTAATCCCAATTAAAGATTATGTAAAAAGCTATAATTTGGTGAGAGCGATGGGAGGTAGAACCGACAATTTAAATGACTTCTATAAAGGTGTAGATGCCTCAGGTAATATTATTACAGATTTTAGTGAACTAATTAGTACGATGAGAAACTTTATGAGCACAGGTTTTAAGCCTAGAATTGTGCTGAGTAAAGTGCCTTGGGAAATGGTTGCGGTAAAAGTAGTTAACACCTACGGAAACACAAGTCCACCTGACGATTATGACCACTGGAGACAATATGTAAATGCTTTTTTAACTACGCTTGTTAACGAATTTGGAATGAACGAAGTGAAAACTTGGCGTTTTAGAGTAAGTACAGAGCCAAATTATACGCCAAACCACTGGAATGGGACTATGGAAGAGTATTTTAAGCATTACGATATTACTGTAGATGAAGTTTTAAAAGTAATACCGGATGCTATTATTGGCCCTGGTAATATGCTTACTGAAGGTGCGGCAACTTATACAACAGAACTTATTGACCATTGTGCTACTGGAACCAATTATGCTACTGGTGCTGTTGGTACTCAAATGGATTTTTTCAGCATTTCTTATTATGAGAAGATTGATCAAAACACGGTTGCACTACCTGAAAAAATTGAACCTTACAGAAATAAGTTAAACAGCTATTCGCAGTTTAGTAACATACCTCTTGATATACAAGAATTTGGAATGCTACGTGATGAAAATGGCGTAAGAGGCGTTAGTTTAACTGATGCTACAGAATTGGGGGCTAGTTGGTATGCTAGAGTAGCTGATTTGGCTTTTGAATATAGAATAACAGAAATATATGATTGGGGACAAGAAATTGAGTCTAGCGATTTACCTCAAGGTAGAAAAAACGTAACCAAAATGTTTCAAATGCTGGAAGGCGGCACTAGATTGCAAACTATTGACAACCTTGCCTCTAATGTACATGCTGGAATTATTCCTGTTACTAAAAATGGAAATATTTATTTGCTAGTTTATAACCACAACACCTCAAGAAATAGTTCCGCTTCTCGTACGTTTTTCCCGATATTAGAAGGTGGAGAAATAACAGGGAATACCGAGTGGAAAATGAATGAATGGACTGTAGATAAAGACCATGGTATTATGATGCATGAGCTTTACAAAGATGTAAGGGCTGCTGGTGTAGGAGAAAAAACTAATGGCCGCATTTATGGAAATAGACCATCTGATCGTTTTGAAGACGGTTGGAAAGATGTACTAAATTCTAATTTGGCTAAATATGAAAACATAGCCAATTTACCTAAAACTATTGAAGACAGGACTGTTAAAAAGATAGATGGTAAGCTTACCTTAGAAGTTAATCTAGAACCGCATAGTGTTAAACTTATTGAGTTAATTCCACAATAGAGTTTAGCTAATATAGACTTAAATTTAAACCCCATTTTACAGTTTGTAAAATGGGGTTTTATAGTTTTATTTTTTATTAGTCCCTAATGGATTAAAATAATAGATCTCATTAATTCCGAGGGATATCATTTTGTAAAAAAGGTATACCATTACTAGGAAATTGGATTTCTAAAAGTTTTTTCATTTTAGATTCCACCTCACTATAGGATTCATTTCCTGAAAGATTTTCAAAAGACAACAGATTATCTTTATGCTCATATAATTCTGTTCCAAGTATTTCGTGTGTTTTTGAATCTCGCCATTCTGTGTAACGCCATTGTCCATCTGTAGCTGTAACACCCATAAATTTTTTACCTCTTGCATAAACACTTGTTGCTACAGGGTCCCATTCTTGGTTAGGATTATCAATTACTGGAACTAAACTTTTCCCATCAGAAGGTCTGCTTTCAAAACCACAAATATCTATCAAGGTTGAAAATAAATCTACATTTTCTACTAAAGCATCAGATGTTTTACCAGCTTTTCTTTTTTTATAGTTTGTTTCTCTACTAATAATTAATGGCACTCTTGTGTCTATTTCCATATTAGAATGTTTACACCACGCACCATACTCTCCTATTTTATAACCGTGGTCGCTCATGAAAACTATCATGGTGTTTTTTCGTAAATCTAAATCGTCAAGAGTTTGCATCACCTTTCCAATTTGTGCATCGATATAACTAACTGAAGCGTGATACCCGTGAATTAAGTCGCGCGTTAAATCATCATCTAAATCACCTTCTTTTGGAATACCATGATACCCTTTTAATTCTCCCCAATTGGTTAATGCTAATCTGTAAACGCCCTCAGGCTTTTCTCTAGAAGGAATTTCAAACCTACTTTTATCATATAAATCCCAATATTTTTTTGGTGCATTAAATGGTAAATGTGGTTTACTTAAGCCTATAAACATTAAAAATTTATCGTCTTTTAATTTTTCTAAAGTTTCAATAGCATATTTCGCTGCTCGCCCATCTTTATAGGCTTCATCTGGAACATCTGCAGAATCAAAAGCGGGACCTTTTAGATTTTTCCCTTCTTTTTTTAATTGCTCTATTATTGCTATATTTTTTGGGTCATTATAAGTATTTGGTTCTTTTTGAAAATATACAGACCATTCTTTTTTATCATCTGAACCATGATGATAGACTTTACCAATGCTTACTGTTTTATAACCGTTTTTATTAAACAGTTGTGGCATAGACACTACCTCTTTATGGACTTTGCGAAGTGGTGTGAAAATACTATAAATCCCCAATGTTTCTGGACGTAAACCCGTTAATGTACTCATTCTTGAAGGCGCGCAAATAGCTTGCTGCGTATAAGCTTTATTGAACATCACACCATCACTAGCCAATTTATCTATATTTGGTGTTATGGCTGTTTCGCTTCCGTAGCACCCTAATTCTGCTCGTAAATCATCAACATAAAAAACTAACACATTAGGTTGGTTTTGTTGACCATGAATCAATGAAATTGTTAATATTATAAAAGCTAGTTTGGATATTAATTTAATATGCATTAGTGTGTTCAAGTTTTAATTTGATGTTGATGTAAAGTTATATGTTCCTGGTTGCACCGAAAGTTCAAAACCAGCTTCGGTTGTACTTAGTAATTTTGCTTGATTAGTATCTTCAAATAATTTACCATTTAGCATTAACTGATCTGATGTATTTGCTGGCACAATTACTTTTGCAGTAGTGTTTGGTGGCACCACAACTTTTAAATTGAATGTTCCCTCCTTAATTTCCCATGAAGACGATACTTTTCCGTAAGGTGTGTTTAAACTTGCCGAAGCCGATGTTAATGGCTCTTTGGCTTGAGGCGTAATTTTAATGACTTTATATCCAGCTTCCAAAGGTGCAATACCTGCAATACGTTCATACATCCATTCACCTATGGCACCATAGGCGTAATGATTTAAACTATTCATGCTCATAGGATTGTAACCTTCGGTTTTGCTGTAACTATTCCAACGTTCCCAAATTGTTGTCGCACCTTGATTGATGGAATAAAACCACGATGGATAGGTTTCATTGAATAATAATTTATAGACCATATCTACTTCGCCCATATCGTCTAAAACTCTTGACAACAATGGTGTTCCTAAAAAGCCAGTTCTTAGATGATAATCCGCATCTTTAAGTTTGCGCAACAAATTGGTCTGTGCATTTTTTATCTTGTTTTCTGGTAATAAATCGAATGCTAATGCCAACAAATAAGATGTTTGGGTTTCTGTAACGCCTTTTACTTTTCCAGTCTCATCAAAAAACTTATCATCAAAGGCTTTTGCTACGGTTTGGTATAGTGCTTCGTATTTAGCTTGCTCTTCTGTTTTACCAAGAACTTCGGCAGTAAGAGCCGTTAATTTTGCAGAATGCGCAAAAAATGCTGTACCGATTAAATTCCTTGAGGTGTCTCCTCTATTATCACCACTTTCAGGAAAAGGTTGCAACCAATCTGAAAACGACATCATATTAGAAATATATTTATTTGATTTTTTTTGATGATACCCAACCCAATTTTTCATCATCTCAAAATTATCTTCTAAAAAACCTACATCGCCAGTGCGCATGTAAATTTTCCAAGGAATAATTGTGCCTACATCACCCCAACCCGAACTTCCAATTTTATTGCCGCGAGAATCTGGAACCGTCCACGGAATGGCACCATCATCTAGTTGCGCCTCGCGCACACTTTGCAACCAACTTGCCCAGAATTTATAAACATCGGCATTAAACATGGATGTTGGCCCGAATACTTGCGCATCACCTGTCCAACCCAAACGTTCATTACGTTGTGGACAGTCGGTTGGGATATCTAAAAAATTACCTCTTAAACCCCAAACAATATTACTTTGTAGTTGATTCAATTTATCATGCGAAGAGGTAAACGTGCCGTTATCATCAAAATCGGAATACTGCACAATACCTGTTACCCAGTCCTTCGTTGGTGTTTCTGAGGTATCAAAACCACTTAATTCAACAAATCGAAAACCATGAAACGTAAATTTTGGTTGATATTCTATATTTCCATCTTTAGCGGCAATATAATAATCTGTAGAATGTGCGCTTCTATAATTTTTAGTATAAAACGTACCATCTGGTGATAGCATTTCAGCGAATCTAATTTTAAGCGTATCACCTTTTTTCATTGGAACATTTACAAGAGGGACACCAACCATATTTTGCTTTAAATCAAATACAGCCACTCCGTCATTACTCGTAATGTCTTGCGGTACTAACTTTATTTTATCTTTTACGGTAGTATGACGTTTTGGTTCTAACTTTACCTTAGCATCAAGAGCTGCAACTTCAACTTTCGTCCAATCGTTATCATCAAAATTATTAGTCGTCCAATCTGGCATTTCCATATTAGCATTATAGATTTCGCCATCGTAGATTTCTGCAAACTGAAGTGGTCCGTTGGTCATTCCTTTCCAACTAGCATCAGAAACAATGATTTCTTTAGAACCATCACTCATGGTCATTTCTAATTGTGCTAAAACTTTTGGTGAAATTGTATTATCCCATGGTGTGGTTCCCCAAAGTAAACGACCAGAATACCAACCCGAAGCCAACTCAACACCAATAGTATTTTGCCCAGATTCGATTAAATTCGTAACATCATATGTTAAGGTCTCAATGCGTTTATCGTAAGTTGTAAAACCGGGAGACATCGCATCATCTGAAACATTTTCACCATTAATAGAAACATCAAACACACCTTTAGATGTAATGTATAAAAGTGCTGAAGTGACATCGCTAGATAGTTCAAACCCTTTTCTTAAATATTGTGGTTTATGTATGAGTACTTTTCCTCGTCCTCGAATACTGTCTTTAGCAGTATCCAAACCAACCCATTGTGCTTTCCAATCACTATTCTTCAATAAACCTAATTCAAAATGATTGATTTCACTCCACGTTGAAGGGTCTCTATCTTGATTCCAATATTTCACTTGCCAATATACTTTTTGGCGAGATATAAGTGGTTTTCCTTTATATGTAATCCAAGTTGATTGCTCCGAAGTTTGCTTTTCTGAATCCCATAAATCGGCATTATTAGGCAACAAATCTGGGTTGCTTGCCGCTACAATGTGATAAGCAGACTGACTTTTATTGCTTTCTGACACAGGCAACTTCCATGAAAATGTTGGGTTAGCATCATAAAAACCTATTGGATTTTTAAACCCTTCGGAAATAGTTAAATCTAGTGCGCCTTCTAATGAACCTTTAGAGTTACAAGACATTATTACACTCAAAAAGACCAAAGCGTATGCTAAATATTTGAAATTTGATTTTTTAAACATGATTTAAAGTTTAGTTTGAAAGTTATACGTTCCTGGTTCTGCTAAAATCTTGACTGAATCACTATCGGAACTGATTAATTTTAAATTTGAAGTTTCTTTGAAAGCACTTGCGTTTACGATTAAATTTTCTTGTGTTCCATAAGGAATTTGAATCTCAGCAGTTGTATTTGGTGGAATAACAACATCAAGGTTAAAATTACTATTTTCTATTTTCCATGATGATAATGCTTTTCCATAAGGCGTTTTTACACTTGCCGAAGCCGATTTCAAAAACTCGGTATTTGGTATTGGTGCAATTCTGATTTTCTTGTATCCTGGTGCTAAGGATGCTAAACCAGCGATACGCTCGTACATCCATTGCCCAATAGCGCCATAAGCATAATGATTCAAGCTGTTCATAGGCTGTGGATTATAGCCCTCTACTTTACTATAACTATTCCAACGTTCCCACATAGTGGTTGCCCCTTGATTTATAGAGTAAAACCAAGATGGATAAGTTTCTTTAAACAAAATTTTATACATCAAATCTATTTCTCCCATATCATCTAAAACCTTTGGTAAAATAGGTGTTCCTAAAAAGCCTGTTCCTAAATGATAATCGGCATTTTTAATTTCTTCCAATAAATATTTTTGGGCTTTTAATTTGGTTTCTGGTTTAAATAAATCAAAATATATACCTAGTAAATAAATTGTTTGCGTTTGTATTTCACCTGTAAACTTTCCTTCTTCAAAAAAAGCAGTTTCAAAAGCATGAGCAATAGCTCTATATAAATCTTTATATTTTTTAGTATCCTCTGTTTTTCCTAAAACACTTGCGATTTTAGACACTAAATGGGCCGAATGTGCAAAAAAAGCGGCATGTATTAAGTCTTTTGGCGTATCACCTCTGTTACCCATTTTACCAGATTTAGAAGGATAAGGTTGTAACCAATCTGAAAACGAATGCATTTTTGGCAAATAAGGTTGTTTTTTTACTTTAGATTGATAGTACCCAACCCATTTTTTGGCCGACTCATAACTTTCTTCAAGCACAGTAATATCTCCGGTAGCATTATAAATATCCCAAGGAATAATTACAGCAGCATCACCCCAACCAGAACTTCCATTTTTGGTTTGCAATACATCCGGTACTATAAAAGGCACCATGCCGTCTTTATGTTCAGATTGATTTTCTCTTAAACTTTGCAACCAAGCTGTCCAAAATGCATGTCCGTCATAGTTAAACAAAGATGTTGGCGCAATGACTTGAGCATCTCCTGTCCAGCCCAAACGTTCATCACGTTGCGGACAGTCTGTGGGAATATCGAAGAAATTATCTCGTAAGCCCCACGTAATATTGCTTTGCAACTGATTTAATTTTTCATGAGACGAAGTAAACGTTCCCCTTTTCCCGAAATCTGAATGTTGTGCTATTCCTTGTACCCAAGATGCCTCTGGTTTCGCATTTTTATCATAACCACTTAATTCTAAAAATTGAAACCCGTGAAAGGTGAATTTAGGTGTATATTCTATAACACCATCTTTAGCTGCTATATAATAATCGGTTGATTTTGCAGAACGGTAATTCTTGGTATAAAAGGTATTGTCTTTTAGCAACATTTCAGAAAAACGTATTTTTAAAGTATCGCCTTTTTTCATAGGCACTTTTACTCTTGGCACGCCCACCATATTTTGTTTTAGATTAAAAACTGCTGAATTTTCATCAACCGAAACTATTTCTACATCTTTTAAAACCAGTTGATTTTTTACCGTATGATGTCTTTTTGGTGCTAATTTAACCTCCTTAGAAATTGGTTCAATTTGAACCAATTCCCAATTAGAATCATCAAAAGTAGTCGTATTCCATTTTGGTATTTCAAAATTTGCATCATATACTTCGCCATCGTAAATGCCCGCTAAACGTATGGGGCCATTTGTAGTGCCTTTCCAAGATTCGTCAGAAATAATGGTTTGTTTTGAACCATCTTTCATGACAACTTCTAACTGGCATAGAATTTTAGGTGATAAAAAATTATCATAAAGCGCAGTTAGCCTGCTAATTCTTCCTGAATGCCACCCTGAAGCTAACTCAACCGCAATAGCATTTTTACCGGCCTGTAAAAGTTCAGTAACATCATAAGTCAATGTTTCTATGCGATGATTATATGGCGTCCAACCAGGCGTCATAACATCGTCACTTACGTCTTTTCCATTTAAATGCACATCAAAAACACCTTTTGCAGTAATGTATAATCTAGCCGAAAACACATCAGAAGATAACTCAAAACCTTTTCTTAAATATTGTGGCCTGTGCATTAAAAATTTTCTAACGCCTTTAATACTATCTTTTGCGGTATTTAATCCTGCCCATTTGGCTTTCCAATCGGAATTATGCAGCAAACCTAATTCAAAAGTATTTATGTCGCTCCAGTCTGACACCTTTTCATCTTGGTTCCAATAGCGTACTTGCCAAAACACTTTTTGTCGAGATTGTAATTCCGAACCTTGATACGTTACAAAAGTAGATTGCACACTTTTTTGCTTTTTAGAATCCCATAAATCAGGATTATTTGGTAATAAATCCGCCGAAGATGCCACAACTATTTGGTATGCCGATTGCGATTTAATGTCTTCTGAAGCCGGTAATTGCCATGAAAATGTTGGGTTGGCATTATAAAACCCTATAGGATTTACAAAACCTTCGGAAAGCTTTAAAGATTTTGGTCCTTTTATTTCTTCCTGATTGCACGACACACAAACAAAAAATGACACAATACAGTAACAAAACAACGTTAAGGATATTGTTTTTTTTGTTAGTTTCATTTTAAATGCGTTAATCAATAGTATTTTACGGTTTTAAATTTAGGTTGAAAATTAATTACCAAATTCCATTTTTTTTCAAAAAAAACTATCCTGTACTGTCTCGAAATTTCGATATTATAAACGAGAGGCATATTTCCCATAACCCTATTTACAAAGAAAAGCTAGAGAATTAAAATTCTCTAGCTTTTTTTAAAACAGAATATTTTTTTATTCTTTATCTAATCATAAGTTTTGCGTGGAAAACTCTTTGGTTATCATCAACTACTTTAATAATATAAAGACCAGACTTAAAACGTCCATTGTTTTCAATTTCAATTCTATTAGAATTTATTGAGTTTTGATAAATTACTTTTCCAAGCATATCGTTAATAACAATATTTGCCTTGTTCACACCATTAAGCAAGATTGTAAATTCATTGTTAGCCGGATTGGGAAAAATCTTTGCCGAAAAAGCGTCGGCTTTTACTTCTGAAGTACTTAGCGTTGTAGATTCAACTATCCATTTAGACCTATCGTCTGTGTTTCCGACATGTTCAATTATACCATTTGCATTGTGATATATATAATTTGAACCATTTCGAGTTTCAAACTGATATGTACCATCATTACTATTGTAGGTTACTGTAAATTGTTTGTCGGAATCTTCTCTTGGTGCAGCAAAACCTGTATTAATTATATCGTTTGCAGGATTTCCTGCAGACCTTAAAATTCCTCGGTCAGACCTTTTACTTTCGATATTATAATAAGCACCAGCCGGTACAAACTCCCATTCTTTATCTCCAGGAGCTACATTAGTGCCATCATCTGCCTCTACGACATCTGCACCTACAGAATGTAAGTACTTTCCAGTGACGAAATTCTTGATGCGGTAAATATCACCTGTTAAATCAGTAGGATCAAAAACTTGAATATTAACTGTAATTTCAGTAGAATTCACAGTTGCATTACTCGCGTTATAAGCTACCGCTTGAATATCATAAGCACCTTCTGTAGTTGGTATCCAATCTAAAGCATAAGGTTCGGTTGTATCTTCTCCAAAGATTGCTCCATTAAGTAAAAACTCTACTTTAGAAATACTCCCATTTTCATCTACAGCATCTGCGGAAATTGGTATGGTTTCTCCTATGTTATAAGTTTCACCATCAAAAGGAGAGGTTAACGACACTCTAAAAGGCTCTTGTATAATATCTAAATTAATAATTTGAAGATATAATGGTTGCGCACTACCTGAGGCGTTTTCCATCATATAATAATACAACTTACCATTATCTATGTGTACTCGACCATGGTCAAAGGTTTTGCCAGAAGTAGCCTGATATACTGTGGTAAAATTATTAGTGCCACCTTCCGTTTTTTCAACTTTAACTCTACCATTACTTAAGCCAATAATAAAGACATCATCACCAGCGGTGTAAATGGCATCTGCACCAGAAAAATTTTCTGAGGTTATAAAATCGGTAGCACCAGCTGGTTTATAAGTATGTAAATTTTTTGTAACGTTAAACTCATTATCTCTTACACGACTAATAATATGTACATCACCATTATCAGTAACCGTCCAATCGAAACCTTGCACAATGTAAACTTGATTAGCTTGAGTTGTTTGCACATAATCACCTGGTTCCATTACTTTTATAAAATCGGCATCATAAAGTGGTAAAGAAAAAGCTGTACCTGAATGATTTTTCCATCCATTTAACCCGTCTTGATTATCTGAATATGCATAATAAACACCGTTTTGATATTGAAACTTATCGCTATTGTTTTGAGATCGTCGTTGAAAGCCAATTCTAATTTTTCCATTTACGTATTTCATGTTTCCGTAAAGTCCCCAGTTATATGTTATTCCTGATTGATTTCTAGCATTTAAAACATTAAAATCTGTAAAACTAGACCATGAAGAGGAACTAGCAGTATATTTTGAAAACTTATAAGCCCCATTATTATTCCCGCCTTCTCTCATATACATAAATAAATCACCAGCATCATTTTGAAAAAACTGTGGATAGGTTAGTGCCGAAAAATTGCTATACTCTTCATTGGGGTACCCTGGTCTTCCACTATTTAGAGATAAATGTTTATAGACACCAGGATTAGAAGGCTTTTCCACAAACTTATCTAGAGTAAATTCGGCATCAGAAACCGATGCAGCACCTGCTATTGAGTAAGAATACCTAAAATAATCATCACTCAAACTTCCATCGGACGGTCTTGAGTTACTATAGGAATGCATATCATACAGCAAATGGATTGTACCATCTAAAGGGCTTACAGCAACAGCAATTGTATTGTGTGATTCTCCAATCCACCACCTATTTTGATAACCCGTATGTCTATGAGGAAACTCAATCGTTGCTGATGTACCTGCATTTGTATTATATCGTGTTAGCATGACATGACGGTCTCCTTTTCCTCCTCGATACCATGTCATAAACACATACTCATTGTATGTTTTTATACAATCTCCGTGTGCAGAAATATTACGACCAAAAAAGTAATCATAGCTTGTATTTGGATCGTCATTAGTATTAGTACTTCCTACCTTACTACCGTCAAAGTGTAACCCAAAATCGGTTATCTTAATTTCGTTTTCTAAAACGACTTGTGCAATGTGAAGTTGAACAAAGCATAGTGACAGAATAAGACATAAGTTCCTTTTTAAAAATATTATACTTAGGGTATTAATTTTCATGCTTTTCTTTTTTCTTTTTCGAATTAGAATAATTATATAAAATTAACTAGAAAAACAGCTCTAAGTGTCCTGTTGTATCCTGAGATATATAAAAAATAGTTAAATAATGCCTATTTCATATAAAACACCTCTTCTAAAGGTATGGATACTGGTGAATTATCTGAATTGGTTTCCATAATATCTGCCATAAAATCCCACCACTTTTTTACAATTTCATTGTTAGCTAAATCTTGAGAACCTCCTTCTCCTGATACTTTTTGAAAAGCAAACAATGTACATGTTTCTTCATCCAAAAAAATTGAGTACTCGCTAACGCCATTGTTCCTTAACAGCTGTTTTAGTTCTGGCCACAACTTGTCATGACGATTTTTATACGTCTCTTTTTGACCTGGATTTAGTTTCATTTTAAATGCTAATCTTTGCATGATTTTTTAAAATAAAATAGAATTGGAGATACTACTAGTTTAAATAATTATAAGTGCTGTAACAAAAAAATCATTCTATCTAAAACAAAGACAGAATGATTTTTAAATTTTGTTTTGCAAAAATCAGCTTATTGCTTTACAATTTTCTTTGTAAAACTTCCGCGGTCCCCTTTCATTTCAACCAAATACAAACCACTTGCAAGAGCGCTAGTGTCAAAATTAAGAGAAGTTTGTCCATCTAATTCTCTAGTTAACACCTGCTTACCAAGTAAAGAGTAAACAGAAACTCTATTTACACTTGTTGTTAATCCTTTGATGGTTAATTGGTTGTTTACTGGGTTTGATACAAAAATAGAACTAGTGTCAAATTCTTCATTGCTTAAAGTTTGAGATACCCAGTCAAATGCTACTGGACCTCCACCACTAAGTCTTACGTCATCTCCTAATGCAAAATTTTGAACACGTCTTTTTGCTTTTCCCGCCCATGAACATGTAGCACAAGTATTTTCACTAAATATTTGTGTACCAGACCCTCTAGTTGGGTTCCACCAATCCATTTGATCAGCGGCTCCACTGGCATTGCCTTGTACTCCTATTGCTGGATTATCGATATCTGTTTGTAAAATTTCCACAACACCGCGTCCAGCGATTACAGATTCAAGGTAATAAAAGTTTGTTGTACCTGTAAAGACAGTTGTAAACTGCTGTAGTTCTGGTTTTGTTGTGTTTAACGGTTGGTAAGTAAGACGTTGCTCCCAAGCTCCAAATACAGGCGGTTCTTCATCTGGTAAGGTTAAATAAAGGTTCTCACCCTGAACTTTAATTATCCAAGTCCCCAAACGTTCCGCAGGGTCAGTTGGAAAAGCTTGAGCTTCAATTTGAATAGTAGCTAATGCGAAAAATAAAAACGCAAATAACTTAATTGTAGTTTTTTTCATAATTTTAATTTTAAATAGTTTTAGTAAAAATTTTAATTTTTTAAATTTAAGCTGTTTTTAAGTTTATACTATCCTGTACTATCATGTTGTCGAAAAGATTATTAGGTCTATTTAGTCTTTTTTAATGCATTAGAAGTAAGAAAATTACTTGTTCTGCTAATACGTAGTTGAAAAGATTTTTTAGTTGTAGTATTTTTTACTCTATTTGAATTTTAATGAGTTTTAGGGTTTGTATTTCTGTATCATTATAGCATAAATTCTATAGGCAATTTGACTATACATTCTTGAATGCTTTTATCATTTTAGCCTATTAGTCTTTTACAGTAAGTTTTACTACTTTCAAATCTGAATCTGACGAAGATTTACCTATTGAAATGGTAAACGTACCTGGTTCTACTACTTTTTTCATGTCTTGATTAAGGATATTAAGCTCATCAAAACCTAAATTGAATGTTACGGTTTTAGTCTCACCCGGTTGTAGTGTAATACGCTTAAAACCTTTTAATAGTTTAAGATAACGCCCTACAGATGCATAATCGTCTCGAACATACATTTGTACTACTTCATCTCCAGCTCTATCTCCTGTGTTGGTAATTTCAACTGAAACCGTTGTTGAACCATCTTTAGAAATAGTGTTTTGCTCAAGTTTTGGTTCGCCATATTTGAATGTTGTATAACTTAAGCCATATCCAAAAGGAAATAAGGGTGATTTATCAGTAAATCGGTACTTTCCTTTTCCAGATCCAATAAAATCGGGGCGCTCAAGATAAGTTACAGGCACTTGCCCTACCGAGCGTGGAAAAGACATGGTTAATTTACCACCTGGGTTTACATCTCCAAAAATGACGTTGGCAACTGCATCACCTGCTCTCATACCACCATACCACGTTTCAAGTACGGACGGTATATTTTCGGCGATGTAGTTTATACTTAATGGACGCCCATTTATTAAAACAACAATTACGGGTTTTCCTGTTTTGTGAATGGCCTCTACTAATTCATTTTGAACGCCATATAAATCAAGATCAGAACGGTCTCCGCCTTCACCACAGGTTCTATGAGAACTACCTACCACTAAAACAACAGCATCTGATTTTTTTGCAGCAGAAATCGCCTCTGGAAATCCTTCTTTTGAAAAACTATCAATATCACATCCTTTAGCGTAGTTTATTTTTACTTTATCACCTACTTTTTTCTTTAATCCATCTAAAACTGAAACATAATACGGTGGTAATCCTGAATAACCACCCAATAGTTTGTATGTTCCCTTTCTAGGTCTTTCTTCGTGGGCATTAGGCCCAATAACGGCTAATGATTTTATTTTTGATAAATCTACAGGTAAAAGGTTACTATCATTTTTCAGCATGATAATGGATTTTTCAGCAATTTCCAATGCAAACTCACGATGTTCTTCACGACCAGCATTTACTGTTTCCTCGTCAATTTCTTTTGGCTCTGCATCAAACAAACCTAATTTATATTTTGCGGTCAAAATACGTGATGCAGCTTTATCTATATAAGGCATCAATGAAGGATCCTGAGTTACTGTATCCTTTAAAATATTGCTGTGATACGTTGCCAGTTTTACATTCTTCCCTATTACCAAGTCCATGTCAACACCCGCTTTTAACCCTAAAATAGCCGCTTTAGTTCTGGTTTCAGAAATAAAATGCATAGTTTCTATTCTCCCTACGTCATTATTATCAGATACAATAAAGCCATCAAAACCTAGTTCATCTCTTAAAATATCCTTTAACAACCAAGTATTCATATGACATGGCACTCCGTTAAAATCTTGATGCCCTGGCATAACAGAACCTACCTGTGCTTCTTTTACTGCTGCTTCGAAAGATGGAAGGTAAACCTCGCGTAAACGACGTTCAGACATGTCGCTAAATCCTCCATTTATCCCACGACGGTTTTCCGGATAACCCACAAAATGTTTAGCCGTTGCAATCACATGATTTTCATCAAATTGTTCTTCACCCGTACCTTGCAAACCTTGTATAAATGCAACGCCCATTCTCGACACTAAATAAGGGTCTTCACCATACGATTCTTCAACACGACCGTAGCGCGCATCACCTGCATACACATCTAAATTAGGTGAGTAACAATGTGTAACACCTAAAGCTCGTGCTTCTATCGCTGTTTGGGAAGCCATTTTTTTAATGAGTTCAGGTTCCCAAGTTGAGGCACAAGCCACCGCTTGCGGATAAACAGTAGTATTACCGTAATAATCAAGAACAAGCCATAATCCGTGCAATGCCTCCCCATATTTCATAAAAGGAATGCCTAGTCTGTCATTAGCAGGAGCATCTTGTGTTAGTTCTGCTATTTTTTCATCAAGTGTCATTTCGCTTATTAGCTGTTCAACCTTTTCTGCTATTTCTGCATCTTCATTAGATAAATTAGATTTATTTGAATTAGTATTACAACTGAAAACTACTATTGATAAAAGAGCAGCAAATATTACTTTTCTCATATGTTTGATATTAATCTGTGTTCATTTTTAAAAATTTCGAATACCTGGTACTATTTTTATATTCAACTCCTTGTTATTAACTGGCCATTGCAAAATAATTAGTTTTTGACTTTTAGCATCCCAGATAAAATCTGATGGATTTGAATCTTTAGGCGCTTTATAAGTTTCTAATCCTATGTTCTTTAGAGGACTATAGTACATTACAAAATCATCATTTATTATGATTGAAAATCCATCGGGATAATGCCGGTTTGCGCCTATAAATAGTTTTGAGGCACCTTTACTATTATCTGTTTTAATATTTAAATCTAAGGTTCTTGTGGCATGGTTAAACATGAAAGATTGGATATCTCCAGCGATAGCCTGCGGAAATGGACGAGATATTACATCTGTAATATATTTGCGCTCTACAGTACCAGCATCGGTTTTATCACTAAAAATCGACCATGTTGAAGGCCCTCCAGGAAGAAAGTTTTGCATTGTTCTATTTCCTAAAAACCATGCTTTTATAGAGCCGATTCCCATTTGGTCGAATACCTCTGCAGTTCGAATATATAACTCTCTATACTTTAATTGCCCCAATTTACCTTCTATTATAGTATCTGTAGTAGCAAAAGTTGGGAACCCCCACTCACCAACTAAAATAGGTGCGTTTAGCATATCAGATTCTTTATCAAACCGATCCATATTACGTTTTATAAAGCCGATATCATTTTGATAAATATGTGGGGCAAAAATGATGTTCTTACGATTTATTGGAGCTGTTATTTCAGCATATTGGTTATTATCTATTTTTTCGCCTTTATTCATAAAAATAGACTGAAACAATATCATTTTATCTGCATTAATCTTTTGGCTTTCATCTATAATCTTTTGATATAACGCAATTAGGTATTTATTAGTAAGATTTTCATATGAAATATCCATTTTTAATTTCCTAGGCTCATTCACAACATCATAACCAAGTACATAAGATTCTTCAGCATATCTATTCCAAATTACTTTCCAAGCATCAATATAGGTATTGTACTCGTTCTTTTTATTTTGCCAAAATTCTTCCCAAACAAATTTATCAACGCCATAAACTGTCATTTTAAAAACCGTTTTAATACCTGCGTTTCGCCCTAAAGCAACTAAAGTATCTAGTTTTTTTAGATAATTTGGTTCTAAACTTCCTCCTGGAAATTTACTAAGTTTACCTAACTCCAATCGAACCACTTGGGTATTGGCACCCATTCTAACCATTCGTGCATAATCATCGCTATTAAAAAACACCTCGCCCGCGTGATCATTAGTATTTACAACAAATCCTCTAGGAATTATATGTCTGCCTAATTCATCTCGAAGTCCGTGTTTTATTTGCGAATGAATATTTAACGTTCCTAAAACACATAGTAAAAGAATTATTTTTAGTCTCATTGATATATGGCTAGTAATTAATTATTTGATTAATATCAAAAATAGATTTCACTTTTGGTTCTTCTGTCCTGTTCTATACTGTATAAAATAAGCCAGAAGAAACATTTCTTCCGGCTTATAAACAACTTAACTAATTCTAAACTACTACATTAATTTCTATATCCATTATTTGTTGGGTCTGACTCCAATAAAGCTGGATTATTCTCTAATTCCTGTAAAGGAATAGGCAATTTTACATGATATGGTCTAATATTATCAGCTGGATTCCAGAAACGATATTCTAGGTTTTGCACTACATCTAATAAAATACCCCATCTAATTAAATCGTATCGTCTGTGCATTTCTGCCGCTAATTCCCATTTACGCTCATCATAAATAGCTCTTCTAAACGCTTCTTGATCTAGTCCTAATATAGCTTCTGCTTCTGCTTGTGTTTCAAAAGCACGTTCTCTAATTTTTCTAATATATTCAAAAGCCGTATTTGGGTTTCCACCAGGTCGTTCATTTTCACACTCTGCCGCCATTAAATGCACATCTGCCAAACGAAATACCATTCTGTTATCAGAGTGGTTAAAACGCGGAGATCTGTCTAATTCTAAATTCCAGAATTTAGCCATGTATGGAAAATTCAAGTCAAACCCTAAGTAGTTATCCACTATGTTTAACTCTCTTCTTAAATCATTCATCGGAAACTTTTCAGCAAAGTCCTTAGAAGCCACCTGTAATCCAGTACCATTAAACGCTTCACCTCTAGCCGCTAATGCAGCTCCTAATGCAGCTCTTTCATCTGAATTTGCTGGCTCATCTCTTAGACGTGGATTAAACATACTTGGGCGCCAGTTATTGTTACCAGCAAACGATCTACCAGGGAATGCAGGATCAAATTGACTATTAATATCTCTAGCAAAATCTAAAGACCAAATAATTTCATCATTGTATTCATTAAATTGATCAAACACTTCATTATAAGAATCTAGAAGTCTGTGAGGCGATTGGTTGATAATTTCCAAACATTTATCTAAACCTTGTTGCCATTGTTGCTGCTTCATATAAATTTTAGCCATTACAATTGCTGCAGCCCATTTTGAAGCTCTACCACTTTGATCTCCTGTGTAAGCAGTTTGTAAATTATCTTGTGCAAACTGTAAATCGTCCAAAACTCCCTCAATAATGGTAGCCTCTGGTGCTCTTCCTAATGAACCAATTTCCTCAAGCGTTAAAACTTCGGTGTAATACGGCGCATCACCCCAAAGATTAGTAATATGCCAGTAGCATAAGCCTCTAATAAATCTAGTATCTGCGATGATATCAGTTCTCACTTCTTGGGTACCAATGGCCTCATTACCTGTTACTCTATCTATAATAACATTAGCATTTAGAATAATTCGATAAAGGTCTTTCCAAGTATCTGAAACACTCATTTTTTGAACCGATACATCTGCTAAGGCCTCATTCAGTGTGTAGTTTCCTATTGGCTGAACAAAATTTGCAGAACGGTTAGGTTCAATAATATCTGCTCCATTATCGTAAAAATGATCTAGCCCTACTTGGCCGTATAAAGAGTTGTTCTTTAAAATGGCATACATACCCTGAACCGCTTGTCTAGCATCATTTTCTGAAGCGAAAAAGGTTTCGGGAGAAATAAGTGCCTTTGGATCTTCTTCTAAAAAGCTTTCGCAACTAAAAGATGCAAAAACCATAAAGACGTATAAAATTATGTGTTTTGTTTTCATATTTATTTTTTTAAAAAGTTACATTTAGACCTAGTGTTAAAATCCTTGGGTTAGGGTACTGCGCACTAATATAACCTTGTAAAAGATTATTACGACCAAAATTACTTGCCTCTGGATCTATTAACCTTGTATTAGAGAATAGTAAAAGATTAGTTCCTGAAAGATAAACTGTAGCATTTTTAATACCATTTAATCCCATCTTATCTGGTTGGAAATTATAAGCCAATCGTACCGTTTTTAATCGGATATGAGATCCATCTTCAACATACTCAGAATTTGGCAATGTATTAGTTACATTGTCTCCTCCTGCTCTAGGAATATTGGAAGTTTCATTAACCCCTTCTATCCAACGGTTACGTATATCTCCAAACTTTACAGTCTCGCCACGATTGAAATAATGATTTCTCATTGATAAATTATACACTTCGTTTCCTTGAGTTCCTTGGAAGTAGAACGAAAAATCCCAATTCTTGTATGACAAATTGTTTTCAATACCAAAGATTAAATCTGGAAAAGGGCTACCTAATACAACGGCATCTTCCGTTGATGCAATACCATCTCCATTTAGATCTTCAAAATGAGATCCACCAACAACCTGGGGATCTGTTCTACCAGATGCATCTATTTCTGCTTGACTTTTCCAAGTACCTAAGTATCTTACTCCGACAAATGAAGGCACTGATTCTCCCACAATTAAACGCGTATTACCGGAGCCTAAAATAGGATCTGCGACAATATCAATAAAATCTACCCCACCAAGATCCAGAATTTCATTCTTGTTGGCCGATAATGTTACGGTAGAATTCCAATTAAAATTAGAATTACTAACATTTGTTGAATTCACTAAAAGCTCCCAACCTGAATTTTTTAAAGCTCCTATATTTTGTAATTGGCTATTAAAACCAGTCTGCCTTGGAATAGTTCTTTCCAAAAGTAAATCTTCGGTTTCCTTATAGTAATAGTTAAATTCTGTAAATACTCTACCACCAAATAAAGAAGCTTCAAGAGCGATATCAAAAGAACTTGTAGTCTCCCATTGTAAATTAGGGTTTGCAGGTCTACCTATAGTTACACCAGGCACTTCTACACCATTAAGTGTTGTATTCGCTGGATCAAATAGTGGCAAAGTACTATATGGATCAATGGCTTGATTACCCGATTTACCCCAACTCGCTCTTAACTTTAAGTCTTGAAATACATTTTGATCTTGCATGAAATCTTCCTCTGTTATTTTCCAAGCACCCGCTATTGAAGGGAAAAACGCATATTTATTACCTGCTGCAAAACGAGAACTACCATCTGATCTACCTACCAAAGTTAAAAGGTATTTATCTTTATAGGAATAATTTAAACGTCCAAAGAAAGATGCGAATTGAGTTCCAATAAAGTCACTATCTACCACAGCACGAGTAGGGTTAGAGTTTCCTAAATCATTAAACCCTGTAGCATCACTAGTAATACCAAAAGCATCAGCTTGAGCTATCTCTGTGGATACTTTTTGAAAAGAAGCACCTGCAAGTGCGGTAATACTATGATCTTCACCAAAATCTGATTGGTATTGTATCGTATTTTCATTGTTCCATCCATTCGTATTTACAGTACGAACACTGGCAGTTCCTTGCCCAGTATCCCCTACCGCAAGTAAACCAGGTAATTGGCTAGAACTAAATCTATTTTGCTTCGTATTGTTAAATTCTGGGTTAAAAGTAGAACGAATTGTCCACTTTGGTGCAGGATTCCACTCCAAATACACTGTTGCTAATAAGTTATTAGTAAACGTTTCGTTTGTATTTAAATCTATAGCTGCTAAAGGATTGTTGAATGGCGAACCAACTACATCATCAAAACCATTATACGAACCGTCATCATTAAAAACAGGTTGTGTACGAAGTATTCCAAAAGCTGCCTGACTAAAACTAGCTAGTGGATTATCTTGTTCTAGTCTAGAATAATTTAATCTAAACCCTGCTTTTACTTTGTCGCTCAATTTAATATCTAAATTTGTTCTAAAAATGTATTTTTCAAGACCAGAACTTTTTACGATACCTTCTTGATTAAAATAATTCAACGAGGTATAGTAGTTAACATTATCAGTAGCCCCAGAAATGGAAACATCTGCATTATAAATTGGAGCAGTTCCTAATACTAGGTCTACCCAATCATTGTCGGGATATGTAGACGGATCATCTGGAAAAGGAATAGCTACACCTCTAAAATTTGCGTGCTCATTAGTAAATTCAATTTGCTCTCTTTGGTTTAATCTGTCTGGGAGTTCAGGCAACATTTGCGAACTAGTGTAAAGATTTACACTTATCTGTGGTTTTCCAGCACCAGCGCCAGCGCCATTTTTTGTTGTTACTAATACAACCCCATTTGCACCTCTAGCACCATAAATAGCAATAGAAGAAGCATCCTTTAAAACCTCAATAGATTTAATATCATTGCTGTTTATATTGTTTAAGTTAAAATTGGTTCCAACAATAATACCATCAATTACCCAGAGTGGTTCGTTGCTACCAGTAATGGAGTTACCACCCCTTACTCTAATAACCGTTCCTGCTCCAGGCGCACCATTAACTTGAGTTACTTGCACACCAGAGGCTCTACCTTGAAGCGCTTGATCTACTCTAGCCACAGGAACCGCTGTTATATCTTCCGAACTAACGGAAGATACAGAACCTGTTAAATCTGATTTTCGTTGCGTACCATAACCAATTACAACAACCTCGTCCAGAGCATTGTCCTGCTCTAGCGTAACGTTAATTGTAGTTTGATTTCCTACCACAACTTCTTTTGAAGAATACCCTACATAAGAAAACACAAGCGTGCTTTCCGCTGTTGCATTGATGGTATAATTACCATCAAAATCTGTACTTGTTCCTGTTGTGCTCCCTTTCACTACAATCGTGGCACCCGGGAGTGGTTGGCCATCTGCAGTAACCGTTCCTGTAACAGTTTGGGCAAAAGACATTGCCATACATGAAAACAAGAAAACGGTAAACAGCCTAATTTTTCTAAAATTAGGTGCTCCATTAAGTTTAGTTTTTAGTTTCATAAATATTAAGTTAATTTGTTAATTAGAATTCTAAAATATTTCTTAAAACTTTACTGAGTATCCTGCACTACCTGTTCTGCTCTGTGCTGTATTTGTTTGTTTTTAGCAAAATTTTATTAAAAACACAGGATACTACAGGGTAATTAAAACAACATCGCATATTACTTTTAAAACTTTAACACAATAGTTTTGTGGGAAATAGAACTAAATTTATTAACACAATTATTTTAAATGACTGAAATGCTTAAAAACATATTACCTACATTAATTATATTTTTATTTGTTCAAATTATTTTTGCTCAAAAAATTGCAGCACCTGAAGGCCGCATTGCTATAGTAGCCGATGGTAACTCTCCTGACCCTGATGATTTAGGAGGAACAGCAATTTCTATTGCGCTTTTAAGAGCAAGTGGCTTAGAGGATAGATTGGTGCACTATTCACATAGCTGTGATTTGGTAAGAGATGATCGCATTTCTGAAAAGGCTGAAAAAGAGCGCCATCACTTAATGCAGATAGCTTGTGATATGACAGCGAGACGCTGGGGTGGTTTTGAGCAACTTACCTTTTTTGACGCCTTGTGGCAAAAAGAGGAAACTATAAACGATTTGGCATGGGCAATACAAGCATCAACCGCCGAAGACCCTCTTTGGATCATAGAAGCTGGCGAACCTGATATTATTGGTATGGCCTTACAGAAAACACCCAAAGAAAAACATAAATATGTAAAAGTAGTAACACACCACCCTGCTAACGATAACGCTGGCGATTTTTATACTTGGCAACAAATTTTAGATTTTGGTATTGAAGAAGTGCGCATACCAGACCAAAACATAAATTTGAAGTTAGACCATGACCAATGGGATTGGGCTAAAAACCATACTGACCCGAGAATACGACTAATTTGGACCATAGGAAACATTGCTGAAATTGATAATATTGTAAACTTTCAAAAAGGAAAATGGGACTGTTCTGATGCTGGCATGATTTTATATTGGATAACCGGTGCTAATGTAAATGATGGTTTGAAAGCTGGACCTATGGATGTTGTAAAAACAATTTTAACGGATTATGTTTCTAACAATCCTGAACCAAAAAAAGAAAAAAAGAAAAAATAATTGTTTCTTTTCCTGAAATTCAAGTATCCCTATTTTTTTATTAAGTATTAAATCCATGAAGTACAAAAACCTATTATTTCTAGCCTCGACACTCTTTCTAACTAATCTCTTAAATGCTCAACTGAAAGAATTTTATGAAAAAGGACATATCACAACAAAAAATGGTGAAATAAAACAAGGTTACATAAGAAACGATGATTTTAAACATAAAATAGCTGAAGTTTGTTTTAAGTTATCTCTAACTGACGAAAAGTGTCGTTTATATGATACATCAGAAATAGTTTCCTTTAAAACTGAAAACGGTGAGGTTTATGATTTAATTGAAACAAAACTTGACAACGGTGCAACGCCTTTAACTCTATTTGCAAAAAAAATATTAAATGCTAAAACTGCCTTATACAAAGGTTTGCATGAAGAATCTATTTTTTACATCATATCAAAAAATGATAAAAATTACATACTGCAAAATGATAAGTTTATATCTGGACAAACTGAAGTAAAAAGATACAATTATATAGGTATTTTAAATTTAGTTACTGATAATTTTCCTATAAAAACAAACACAACGATACAATATAAAGAACAGGTTTTTATTGATATTCTGAGTAAATATAACACCTCTAAAGGAGATGATTTTGAAGTTATTAAGACTAAAGAAGAGCCTGTACGTTTTTATATTTTAAGTGCAGGTATAGGTATTGGAAATAGTAGCGAATCTGAATACTTTGCACAATTTACAAATAGGATATATTTTCCTAAATTTAGCAAAAACACGTCTCTAAATATTGGTTTAAATTACTATAATTATAAATTTATTATACCTCGAGCTGTAAGCCTTGGTTCAGATTTTGAAGCTATACAATCCCTAATTTCTGTTCCATTTCAGCTTCAGCATAATTTTGCAAACAAAAACATTAGACCTTATGTATTTATGGGAATGAATGTTTCTTATTTATCTTTTAATGATGACGAAGGTAACTCTCTTCTAGAAGACAGGGGATTCCAAAGCGAATTTGGACTAAGCTTTTTATATGGGGCAGGAATTGAAATCGACATATATAAAGGATTAATGTTAAAAAGCGAATACAGGCATGAAACTTTCACACATTTAGTTCTTTTTGGTTTAGGCTATAATTTTTCTAAATAATTGATAACATAAGTGTTACCTAAAAAATTATCTTCTATAACTAAAAAAAGGAGTCTAGTTTTATAATAAGACTAGACTCCTTTTTTTCTTAACACTTATAAAACTTTAAAACTTCTTCCCAATAACCGTATACATCCTACAATTTTTTGGAGCATCACCATCACTGTTTCCAGCCATAATAATACTATCACCAGCCTCTGCAACGCGATGAAAAATTGACATTACTACGTTACCAACTTTAATATTGTCGCCAGTATCTTTATAATCACTTAATAAGAATTCTGGACGTTTTACTGTATCATCGTGTAAAATATAGATATGCATCTTCATACCGGCAATAAATTGCAGTTGGTCTCTGGCCCAATATCTATTATCAGAATTTGGTGTTCTTATATATTCTGACCCTCTTAAATATTGAGGCACTACCGTGTAGTTTTCTTCCATATCAGTATAGGCCTTTTTACCCCAGTGCATGTTGGTGCGCAACATGGCTTTACCATCGCCTGTATAACTGAATTTTGTAAAAAGTTTACTTTTATTTGTTTTACCTGGAATGTATTCTGGAATTTCTGGCCTATAAACAGGCATAGGCTCTTCTGTAAGTACATTTTCGAATACCTGAGGTAGCTCTGCGGTTAAACCGTTTTTAATATCTATAGGATTAGATGTTAATGATACACTAGCAACTGGTAACCCCTTTTTGGTTGCTGTAATTGTAACATTTCCTGCTTTTAAAATTGAGCGCACTGCAACACGATTTATACCCGCTTCAATATCTAAATATAAATTATTCGTTGATTTTTCTTTTCCGCTATTATAGCCACCACGCCAAATGGCTGGCCCTTCTACAGTAAAATCTACGCGACCTTTTGCAAGCGGACATCTTTTACCTTCTGCATCAACCACCTCAACATCAATTAAAGCTATATCTGATCCATCTGCGCGCCATCCGTTTGGCCCAGTAATTGGGGTCAATTTCAACGCTACAGGTTGCCCCGAAGTTTCTTTAGTTTGTGTAACGCTAACTTTATTATCAATAATACCTTCTGCTTTAATATTGCCAGCCTCCCAAGCCACATTTTTAAACGTATATAAATACCCTTTTTTTGGGGTTGTATTTACTCCAATTAATTTGCCATTTACATATAGTTTTACCCCAGCAGTATTAGACACTACAAATATGTCTTTTTTCGTGCCTTCTTTATAATTCCAATGTCCAATAATATGTACTTGCGGTTCTGGCCGCCACATTGCCTTTAGAGCATAAAACGCTTCTTTTGGTAAGCGTACTGCATCTACTTCTCCACTTGCTCTTGTAACTTCGGTTTGCCCACGACCACCATGAGTACCATCTGAAAAAATCCAGTTAGCACCACCAACGTGATACGCTTTTCTGCCCATTTTATCCCACCAATGTTCTACCTGTCTTACTGCATACTTTTCTGAAGTTATTTTATAAGTATTCTTTTCAATATTTGGATGGCTATAAAAATTATCATCTGGTGTATGTTTATCCCAAATACGCCTTGGTGCTTCTTCTCGCATGTACTCGCTTTCTATTAATGGTAAATCAGGGTATTCACGCTCCCAACCTTCTGTACCAATTTCAATAGTTACATAACCTTCAGAATCATTTTTAACATCTGCGCGTCTATTACCCATTAAGCGTTTGCCTTTAGGATCGAATGTGGTAATCACATCTAAAATTTCTTGATAATGCGCAGCACTTTCAGCCCAATTACCGCCTTCCCAAATCATTATAGACGGATGGTTTCTATAATATACAATCATATCTTTAAAGGCTTTAATACGGATATCCCAAGTTTCACCTTCATCTTCAGATTCGCCACTTACACCTGGCATCAAGTTTACAAAACCATATTTATCGCCCATGGCAATCTCAGCTGGCGAACCAGCACAATGGCCCCATCTGATAAAATTACCACCCGCTTCATCCATAAGTTGAAATGTATGATCGCGCAACCAATCGGGCAACGCAGCACCCAAACCTGCCCAAGCATTGGTAGGTTTTTGTCCCCAACCGTGCAGTTTAGCATATTCTCCGTTATTAAAAAAACCTTTATCCTTATCAAAATTAAATGTGCGAATACCCAAAGGGGTTTTATAAGAATCAATAGCTTTACCATCTACCTTTAACACAGTTTCTACTGTATACATATACGGATGACGTGTATACCAACGGTTTGGATTTTCTAAATTGGTTTGTGTTGAAAAGGTGAATTTCTCTCCTGCTTTTAATGCGTGTTGTGCCTCTGAAACGCCTACAAGATTCCCTTCATTGTCAAATATTTTAGCTTCAAAATTCACTGTTTTAGAAGCGTTATATTCATTTTTAACTTCAGCATTTACAAAAACATCTGCGTTAGTTTCTGATATGTTTTCAGCGTACACATAGGTTCCTAAAGTTTCTAAATTGTCGTATAGCGGTAATGTGATGTGAAGCGGCTCCATAACATGGAGAAATACGTTTCTATAAATTCCGCCGTGGGTTGGATGCCAATGCTCGTGGTTCCAAACTAACGGAAAATTATCTCGAAAATGGTCGCCTCTATCATTGCTTACCTTTACAGCAATAATATTGTCTTGATCAAATTTTAAGTGCGGTGTTAAATCGAAACCAAACGGAATGAAACCTGTTTGATTTTGACCTAAATACACCCCATTGATATAAACATCAGCAATTTGACGAACAGATTCAAACTCAATAAACACTTTTTTTCCAGCATCAGATTCTGGTAATTTAAAATGCTTACGATACCAAACCGTACCGCGCCATTGGTTTTCTTCACCATCGTGATGACCTAAGCTGTAATCGTCAAACGTATCTACATCATTAAAAGTGTGCGGACAACTAATCGTACCCCAAGAGGTGTCATCAAAACTTGTGTTTTGTGCGTCTTGTGGGTTGTCTTTCAAGAATTTCCAATCGGGATTAAAATTGTACTTTGTTCTTGTATTTTCAAACGTATTACTGGCAGAATGTGTGCTAGTTTCACAAGAGGTAAATCCTAATTGAAAGATACCGTATATTAAGAAAAAGATTCTGTAACTTACTTTAAGCATAGTTTGTATAAATAAGGTATCAAAATTAGATTTTCCTTATTAAAAAACCATACTGAACTGTCATGTAAATTTTAAAACACCTAACCTATTTTAAAGTTTTTAACTGAATAGCTCTATACTCCACTTTCATTGGTGGACCAACGTGCACTTGTACACCAATGTAGCCTTTTGTTGATCTATTAACTTCATCAAAATCAGTCACTTCACTAAACAGTACACCGTTTACATAATGTTGCATTTTGTTGTCTTTTACTATGAGATGTATCGTGTTCCAATCGTTAGGCTTTATAGTTGATACTAAGTCTGATTTTAATTTGGTAGTACTAACGTCTCGTGTTTGCCAACAGTTTCGTTTTACATTTTTACGTATGTTTTGTTTTGGTATGCTATCTGGCATCTGTGGAATAGTTACAGTTTCGCCCATATAAGCCAATGTGGTTCTTTTTTTCTCTTCGTAATTCTGACCAGTATATTTATTCTTGCCATCAATATCACATTGATACCCTCTTAAGGCAAACGGCATAGTTTCTATAAGTGCACTTCTGTAATTTACGCCACTGTTCCCTGAATTGGTAATTTTATATTCTAGTTTTAACTCAAAGTTTTCGGGTTGTTCCTTTTTATAAATAATGAAAGAATTTCGTTTTAAAATGGTTTCTGGTGTTACCTCTCCCGTTAAAATGCCATTCTCAACGCGCCAATAGGTTGGATCTCCTTGCCATCCTTCTAAATTCTTTCCATCAAAAATAGATATGAATTCTCTTTTATCTTCATTGTTTTTACAAGAAAAACCTAAAGCTAATAGTATTAATATTAAGGATAGGTATTTTACATCTCTTAATCTCATATCATATTCTAATCAACGGTTACCTTACTTTTCCACCAATTTTCATTGGGTTGAAAATCTTTTGATAATACCTCTAAACGCTGTTTTTCTAGCGAAGGCCATTTTTCATTCACAGTATTTGAATATCGATTTTCGGCTTTGTCAGCGTCATAGGCTGTGTCTTTTACTGGATATTTTGCGCCCATACTTTTTAACCAAGACATTAAGTCATAACTTAATTTTTCAGCTATTTTAGGATGTTGCATGATTACGTTTAAATCGTCGGTTTCTTTTGAAGGCAGTTTATATAATTCTTCATGACCGTCTTCCCAATAATGAATTAACTTCCAGCTATCTTGTTGAATTATAGAAGCTGGTTCACCGCCCTGATTACCATAATGTGGATAATGCCAATATAAGGGTCTGGATAGATCTAATTGTTTTCCTTCTAATAATGGTTTGAGACTGATACCGTCTATATGTTGCTCAGGATGTAACGGCACATTTGCAACATCTAAAAGCGTTGGATAAAAATCGGTGTTTATTGCTGGAAATTCCGTTGTAGCACCATCATTTTTTAACCATGGTACTTTTATAAAATAGGGCTCGCGAATACCACCCTCCCATTGATACCCTTTCCCCCCTCTTAGCGGTAAATTGCTAGTGGCGTAATGATCTCCAGAAGCTACACCACCATTATCTGAAGTAAAAACAACAATAGTACTTTCATCTAATCCGTTATCTTTTAATGCTTTTAAAACGATACCAACGGCGTCATCCATAGTTTCAACTAATCCTCCGTAAATGGGATTATCTTGTACTTGACGGATAGGTAGCACACGCTCCATATTGTAACCTGAATCTGCAACACCTAAGCTATCAGCTTTATCACGGTATTTTCGCCATTTTTTTTCTGTAGTTTGAATGGGTGCATGTACTGCGTAAAAGGATAAAAATGCAAAAAACGAAGTGTCTTTATGTTTTGAAATAAAATCTGCCGTTTCGTTGGCTAAACGTAGGGTTAAATTTTCTCCTTTTTGCTTATTGGGTAATTTTGGATTGTTCCAAGGTGAAAAGAAACCTCCTTTGGGCGATCCTGCATCTATACCACCAATATTTATATCGAAACCATGGTTTTCGGGATGTGAACCTTCGCCGCCTAAATGCCATTTTCCAGCAAAATAGGTTTTATATCCGTGATTTTTAAAAGCTTCTGCAATGGTGATATCGGCTTTAGGTAATTGTATTACATAATCGGCTGGCAATAATTTATCATGGCGATTTCTTGTGCGCCACTCCTCACCTGTTTTTGCTCCTATCCAATCGGTGATGCCGTGGCGTGCTGTAAACTTACCTGTCATGATACTAGCGCGAGATGGACTGCATACTCTACTTGCCGCATAGCCTTGGGTAAACATCATGCCTTCATTGGCTAATCTATCTACGTTTGGAGTTTCGTAAAAGGTACTACCCGTAACTCCCAAATCGTGATAGCCTAAATCGTCAACTAGAATGAATAGAATGTTAGGTTTGAAATTTTCTTTTAGTGTCTTTTCATTGTTTTGACACCCCAAAAAAGCGAGTAAAACTAAATTGAGACAAATTATTTTTGAATAGTGCATATGTTGATTTTCATTTTAATCTAAACGATTATATATTTATGTGCTTTTGCTTAAACTTCCTTAGAGGCCGCGTTAGGGATTGAACGGCATGTTTGAGCTCCTCGCAGAGAGCGAGTAGTGAAAGCCCGACCCCTTGTGGGTAACGCCCAAATTATTCAATAAATGTACTACTTTTTAATTTTTTGTGGCTTTTGGACCATCGTAATCGTAAGTAAACCAATCGACATCAATATACCCTGCGTCTTCTTTTTCGTTCCACGAAAAGAACCCTAAACGATCGCCCGTCCACTTTCCGAAGGCTATGGTAAACGTTGGCCCAAATCGTTTATAGGTTTCGCCATCGAGACTATATTCGTAAGTAGCTTGGTTGCTATTATTTGATGTTCGAACGTATAAATCGTTTCCTGTAATTTCTGGTCCGTGCGTTTTTTGCGCCATGGGATCCATGTAAAACAGGTGTTTTTTTCCGTTTTCGTCTACTTCCACACCTAACAAATTGAACACGCCACCGTATCTTACAAATCCTGCTAATTGGTGAGGTTGCATCCCTGAAATATCTAATTTAGCCACGGCTGTTCCTGTGGTGATGCCCATGATACGCTGACTTAAGGTATTGGAAGCTCTCCAGAAATCTGAGTCGGAGCCATCGTTGTTCGTCCATTCGTTTATGTTTGGTCCGTAACCCTTTTCGTTTGGCAATATTTTGCTTGCTTTAAGGCGTAACCACCCTGGACGCTCGGTTAAAGACCAATGTGTGTTTCTTGGATTGTGGTTCCACTCCCACTGAAACCCTAATTTAGATGATGAAAAATCGTCGTCTGAACTTGGGGCAGTAATTGGGTAACCATCTATAGGTTTTTTGTGTTGTTTTACGGGTTCGCCAATGCCATCGTTATCTTCGTCTATACCTATAATTGGCCATCCGTCAACCCAATTTACAGGTTCTAAGCACTGAGGACGCCCTTGAAATGGAATGGTATCATTCTGAATTAATTGATGCATATACCACCACGATTTATCTGGTGCTTGCATTAATGCGCCTTGGCTTGCACTCCGGTTATTAAACGCTGTACCTTTTTCTAACACGGTTTTTACTTCGTAAGGTCCATAAATACTTTCTTTTGAACGTAGTACGATTTGCTTTCTATCGTTTTTAGGATTTTTTACACCTGGTTTGGTTGACCTATCACCCATGGTCCATTGTGCTAAAAAGATATACCAAGTACCATCTATTTTATAGATTTTGGCAGCTTCAGCACCCATACCAGTGTATACCAATTTACCTGCGCCAAGGATTTTTGTACCATCCCAACTCATTTCGTAAATTCTATTTTCGTTGCCTTCAATTGTATTACTTGCTGCTTTTTGCTTACCTGCAGTGTTAATAATCACGTAAGCTTTGTGTGTTTCTTCATCCCAAAACACGCCAGGGTCGTCTAGCACTTCGGCCTTTGGAAGCATCATAATAGGTTTACTCCACGGACCTTTAATATCCTTTGCTGTTGCCACCATCAAGCCATGTTGATAATCTATTTGGTAGCAATACCAAGTACCTTCGTGATACGCTAAATCGCCTGCCCAAGTACCAAAAGAGTAGCCATTCATGCGATCCCAATTGTATTCTGGCGCCCAAGATAAACTTTCAAACACGTGTCCCACATTAGTCCAATTTACCATGTCTTTAGACTTTAGAATAGGCATCCCTGGCGACATGTGCTGTTTTGATGTTATCATATAATAGGTGTCGCCTACTTGCTCGATATCAGAATCAGGATAATCTGCATTTAAAATAGGATTGATGTATGTGCCATCGCCTTGATCTCCAAAGCTGCCTGTTTGTGCTTGAGCCACATCTTTTGAAGATGTTGTTGTTTTGTTTTCTGGTTTCGAATTACAACTGGCAAATGACACTAATAGTATAATAATTAGTGATTTTACAACAATATGATATACTAGTTTCATGCTTTGTTTGTTAAGTATTTTAGTGTCTTATAAATTTAGTTTTTAGAATACGCTATTGTGTATTCTCCAGAGCCTAAAATCACAACCCCCTCCGCTATTTCAACAGTATCATTCTGTTTAAATTCTGAAATAGGTGTCTCGTTTATTTCTAAACTTTTAAGTTCAGAAGGTGTAACTAAAACCCTTGCTTGAGTATTGAACGGTACATAAAGATTCATACTCAATACTTCATCTTTTATCGTCCAATTATTGGTAATATCTCCATAAGGCGTTGGTACTTTCACTTCCGTTTTTGTAATAGCGGTGGGAAACTGAGGATTTACAGTAAATGCTTTGTAACCTGGTTTATCTTCTGAAGATTTAATACCACCTAATGATTCATAAAAATAAGCCGCAAAACCAGAATGCATCGGATGATTTAAAGAGTTTGTTGGCCCTTCCATGTCTTCCCAAACAAATTGGCGTTCTGGCCACGTGGTAAAACCAGAATTCATAACGTAAGTCTGACTTGGGAAAT
The DNA here is from genome assembly GCA_043557195.1 of Flavobacteriaceae bacterium. Taxonomy (GTDB): domain Bacteria; phylum Bacteroidota; class Bacteroidia; order Flavobacteriales; family Flavobacteriaceae; genus Jejuia. Next base: position 642,674 of record CP121314.1, read on the forward strand.
CTGGTGTGGTTAATATTTGATAAGTCAAATCTGGTTTTCCATATTCCGATAAAACAGTGTAGATGTATCGGTTTCCGTGAATTCCTGTGGAATGATGACCACCTTTTACTTCAACAATATCATGTGCTAATCCATTTACTACGCTTTCGATTTCGTTTTCAGGAACGATACCAAATTGTAAAGCCTGTACCGTTGCGGTTTGACTTTGATACCACTTATGCTTTGTCTCTGGAATTTCTACTAAAAATTGTTTGTTGAAAGCTTCTTTTAAATCGCGTTGTTCCTTTTTCATTTTTACCGCATACGCCACATCATTATTCATTTTGGCAAAGGTTTCCATAATACCTAAAACGTCATAGAAATAGGCATTGGCTGAAATAATCGGGTCGCACTCCATAGCTGATGGATTTTTACGTCGGTCCCATCGTGGCGGACACCAATCGCCCATACCATCTTGCATAATGCCGTTTTCGTCTTTATAGTTAAGATAAAAATCGGTTAAGCCTTTCATATCATTATAATACTCTTTGACTATAGCGTCATCGCCATAAAACTTATAATTATACCATGGCAAATACATGGTTGCCACACCCCAATCTATTTTTGCATAGGTTGATGTACGCTTTCCCGGGGCAATCATGGTAGGCACTTGAAACTTTATTTCAGGGTTATTATGTCCTTTTGTAGGTCGCATTTGCGTGCGGATGTCTTCCATGTATTTCTTGTAGAAATCGTACATGTCGTAATTATAAAGTGCGTATTCACAAAAGGCGTGTGCATCACCTAACCAACCACATTTTTCGCGATGCGGACAATCTTCTGGAATACCGTGAACATTATCAACAATCGTCCATTTACTGATGCTATGCATTTTGTTTAACAGTTCATCAGAAGATGTAAAACTGCCTGTTTCTTGAATATCGGTAGCTACTAAAACTGCTTTAATCATAGTAGCATCAGGCTTTGTAGAAATGCCTTTAATTTTGGCAAATCGAAATCCGTGATAGCTAAATTTAGGTTCCCAAGATTCTACACCATCCCCTTTGCAGATGTATTTATAAATTTGAGCCATCCCATTCGCACCGCCACCTGTCGACCCTTGAAAAATATCTTTTCCATTAGTTAACAATGCTTCTGTGGTTATAATTTCGATGAGCTGTCCTTCTTTTTCTTTGACATTCAACTTCACCCAACCTGCAATGTTTTGTCCAAAATCGACAACCCATTCGCCATCTGCTCCTTTGAATACGTTTTGAGGTTCAAACTCTTTTAATTTTTTGATTGGCGGAATTTGGTTTGCACTTATTTTTTTAACCTTTGGCGATGCTACTTTTGCATTTCCCCAAGACGCATCATTATAATCAACTGTATTCCAATTACCGAGTTCGTAACGTGCATCATAGGTGTCTCCTCCATAAATATTATTGAATACGATTGGGCCTGTTGCTTCTTTCCAATTTTCATCGGTATAAAAATCTGATGATGAACCATCGGTATAGTTTAGTTTTATCAAACAACGTACAGTTGGCGGACCGTAAGACACGCCTTTTTTATTTGATTCGGGGTCTTTGCTCCAGGAAATATTTTGTCCGTAAAAACCATTTCCTAATATAATTCCGAAGACATTTTTACCTGTTTTTAATTGCTCTGTAATATCATAATTTACATAATAGGCTTGCTTATCGTAGTTTGAAGGTGCTGGGTCTAACACATGGTCGCCTACTTTTTTGCCATTTAAATACAACTCGTAATAGCCCAATCCGCAAATGTAGGCTTGCGCATTTTTAATGGTTTTATCTACTTTTAATTCGTTCCTAAAATAACTTGCAGGGAAACCATCAACGGGTTTTGATTTTTCCATGTTTCCCCTTTTGTAGCCTCTAAAACGGTGCTCTGAAGTTCGAGTATCTTTATTTAATGTAATCCATTTTGAATTGCCCCAATTTTCATTTTCCATTAATCCCATTTCGAATTGTTGTACTGGCGACCAGATTGACCCCACACCTTTTTCATCCCAAATTTTAACCTTCCAGAAATAGGTTTTCATGGCTTCTAAAGCTTTACCTTGATATGTAACGTAAGTGGATTGATGGCTTTTTATTTTAGAAGAATTCCAAATATCGGAATCAGATTCGTTTAAGTTTTCTTCTGAAGATGCTACCAAAATTTGATACGCAGATTGCGATTTATTAAAACCTTCGGCATCTACAATCCAAGAAAAAACCGGTGTTTTACTTTCAATGGCTAATGGGTTTTCTTTTGAATTGACTAATAATTCTTGAAAAGCTAGTGAAGTATTTGTAGTTTCCTTTTCATTACAAGAAACTAAAAGTAATGCAACTATGGCAATAGAAAATAGGAATTGTTTTTTTATCATTTTTATGGCGTAAATTATAAAATTATTCTGTGAAATTTTAATTGTTGAAAATAGCTGAATACGCTAAAAATGTTATCCTGTACTATCATGTTATGTTGATAACATTAACATTCGAGATTCCACCTCCTGCAAGGTCTTTTTGACCTTTTCGGTATGATTAAAACAGACCTACAAGGTTTTTAAAACCTTGCAGGACGCATCTAGGATATTAAAAATCAGATATTTATTAATCGAACTCACGTTATAGTTATATATTTTGGAACTTGCCTAATTAGATAATCTTTTATAATGAATTGGTAAAAACCTTGGCGGATATGCCCGCGTTAAGGATTGTATTGGAAAGCCCACAGCCCGACGATAGGAGGTACGAGGACTTGGAAAGGAAAGCCTGACCCCGCCCTAAAGCGGGGTAACGCCCAAAAAAATATTTAATGATTAACAACGCTCTAATTTTATCGGATACGCCTTGTTGGCATTCCATTGGCAGACGTATAAATTTTCGTCATTATCTATACAAACATCATGACAATGATGAAAAATAGGCTCGTTTTGAACCATGCGCTGCAATTTTCCTTTTTTGTATTTTGGTTTTGTGCCTCCGGGGTTGGACACTACTTTTCCTTTGTCATTTAAGATGGTGACATAGCCCGATTTTGGGTTGATATTAAAAGGATGTGTGTTCTTATCGCCTTCTATATAATCGATTTCTGATGACCAGCAAACCCCTGAATACAAGGTTTTGTTGTGAATTACGGGACGACATACAAATGCTCCCGGTAAGTTAATTTGTTCAATATATTTACCGTCTAATGTAAATCGTTTAAAGCAATTTGCTGCTCTTGACGTAATTAACAAAGTAGGTTCGCCTTTGCCTCTGTAATCGATACATACGCCATGAGCGGTTTGAAATTGATTTTGACCTGTACCTCTACCTTCTCCTATTTTTCTAATAAACTCTCCTTCTTTTGTAAACTGCAAAATATAGTTTGCACCATAACCATCTGCAATGTAAATATCGCCATTGGGACCAATTGCGCTTTCTGTTGGTTTAAATTTATCTTTTTTATCGTATGCGCCATATTGCGACGGATGGCCGAGAATCATTAGCTCCCTACCGTCTGTTGTGGTTTTTATTACGCTTTCTCCTTTGGCATCGCAAATGAATAAAAAATCTTCAGAACCATCATTCCAAATAGATAACCCATGACCTCCTTTATAGCGAATACCCCAAGAATCTAATAATTTTCCTGATTTATCATAAATTAAGATGTTGTTTTTGGTATTGTCGCCTACCATAATCAACCGGCCTTTGGAATCCATTACCATTTCATGGCAATTCTTTACAGGTGTAATAGTTCTATCTAAATCGCCCCAAGATTTATGCACTTTATACTTAAAATCGCCATGACCAATGACTTTATCATACATTTTAGGTTTAGATTTTAATATGTTGAAATGGGGAATAACCGCCAAACCCAAACTTGCTTTTGCCGTAGTATTTATAAATGTCCTGCGATTAATTTTAGACTTTGTCATTATTGATTTAAAGTTTAAGCGATGTTTTCTTTTGAAGATTTCATAGGATTACCAAATAAATCTAATATTGGTTGGCCTTTGCCATCGGGTGTGGTATAAAATGGTCTACCTTCTATTTCGTAATGGGTTTCTGGATGAATCCCCAATGCATGATAAATGGATTGATGTACTTGGTCTATCACAACTGGATTTTCTATGGATGAACAAGGTCTTTCATCGGCCGTTTTACCATAAACTAAGCCTTTTTTAACGCCTCCGCCCCACATTAAAATAGAGCTTCCATCAGTGAAATGACGGTGCATGCCGTAATGTTTTTCTTTTCTTATGATATCAGGTTGGTTAACTTGATTTTTCACTTTTTTACCCGGTCTGCCTTCCATAATAGCATCACGACTAAACTCACTTGCTAAAATTATTAATGTTCTGTCTAGATGTCCCGATTCGTCTAAATCTTTAACAAGTTGCGCTATCGGTCTATCTATTAATTGTTTCATTTTAATAAGTCTCGTATGTCCATTTTCATGCGTATCCCAGCCTAAAAATGGTTCGTATTCTGTAGACACACTAATAAAACGCCCACCATTCTGAGCCAAACGTTTTGCCAACAAACAACCTAAACCAAAACGACCTGTATTATAAGTATCATAAACGTCTTTTGGCTCTTCTGATAAATCAAACACTTTGGCTTCTGGCGAATTCAATAAACGATAGGACTGCTCCATAGAACGCATTAAAGACTCTCGCTGATAATCGCTAGCCTGTTCCATAACCTCGCTTTTATTAGCAAGTTCTTTATATAATTTATAGCGTGCTTCAAAACGTTTAAGCGACATGCCTTTTGGCGGACGTACACTTTCTAAACCACTGGACGGGTCCGGAATTAAAAATGGACCATATTCCGTACCTAAAAATCCTGCAGAGTGAAATGCTTTGAGCTCTTCTGACTCTCCCATTGTAAAACGTTGCCCCATGGCAATAAAAGGAGGAATAACGGGGTTTGCTGGCCCTAATTCTTTAGCTATCCATGCGCCTATATGTGGTGCTTGAACCGATTGCGGTGGTTCGTAACAGGTATGCCAATGGTATTGATGGCGGGTGTGTAAAATATGACCTAAATCGGCCGATTTATAAGAGCGAATTATAGCACCTTTATCCATTACGCTACCAATAGATTCTAATCCTTCAGAAAAATATAAATCATCGACTACAGTCGGTTTTTTTGGAAAGGTACTTAGCACTCTTTTGCTTTCCACTCCTTTTTCAAACGGGACATAAGCTTTAGGGTCGAATGTTTCAGTATGTGCCATACCTCCAGCCATCCATAGTAAAATAACAGTATCTGCGGTAGATGCTATTTTTTGAACCTCAGGCGAACAAGAACTTAAAAAACTAAATCCTGGAATTGTAGTTGCCGCTGCTGATAAACTAGCAGCACTCATTTTCTTTAAAAAATCTCTACGTGATTTATTTGCATCCATTTTTTTACTTTTAATTGATAAACTGAAATTCTGGTGACATCAAAACTGCCCAAAATACATCTTGCAGTTGCTCTTCTTCTGGTGCCTCTCCTAAAACATTTAGCATAATCTTTTTTTCTTCATTTGAGGGCTTTCTATTTAATGCTTTCTCATACAAATCATCTACAATAGCACTACTATCCTCGCCATATTTTTTTAACCATGACTGCGCTCCTTCTCCTAAAACGCCGTTAAAAAACTCTCCATTTGTAAGTTCTAAAGCTTGCAATAAGGTTGCTTGGTCTTCTCTTGAAGTGGTTACAATTTCTCTACTGGGTCTTCCTAATGCCTTCATAAACGGGTGCTGTTTTACCAAACTAGCACGTGCAAATTTTTCGTTGTGTGGTTTAAATGTAAAATCAAGTAGTTGTCCCCAATTTTTAAAATTTCCAGTACTGTAATTTCTAACTTTTTCCCACGAACTATCATCGTACGCCACGCCTGTCCAATCTCCTTCAGGTAATTCACGAGAACTTACCCAAGATAAATCAGACTTTAAAAGTGTGCTTTTACCAGATTCATAATCTATCTTAAAAGCAAATAATATACCCGCAGGATTTGCAATAGCACCTCCATTTTCTCCTATAATAGCAATGGTGTTTTTTCCTGGATGCAATTGCTCGGAAACATCAATTTTATCCACTGCCTTCCAATTTTTATTTTGCGATATTTTTTTCCCGTTAAGGTAAAGGACATACGAATTATCCACAGAAATTAAAATCTCCGCTTTATTTATAGCTTCTTTTGAAATGTTAAATGATTTTCTAAAATATCGTTTACCGGGTTCAGGTAAAACTACTCTGCCTAACACTTCTTCTAAGTGCCATATGCGTATGGCTTTAATATTATCTCCATTGGGATTAAATGCAACTTGAGGGTACAAAGGCGCAATAATTTGACTTACGCCATCCGAAAATTGCTCCGCACTTAATCGGCGCGTTACTGGACCTTTAAAGACGTACTTAGTTTTTAAGTCTTCCTCTTTTTTATAATTGACCATGGGTAGTTGATAGACTTTAGAGGTCATGATGCGCCTAATTAAATGTTTTAAGTCTGAACCCGAATCGATAAAGTCTGCCGATAACCAATCGAGTATCTCAGCATCCCATGGTGCATTATCCATTTCGTCTAAAGGTTCAACGATACCGCGCCCCATTAGTCTGTCCCAAAACCTATTGGTAATAGTGCGGTACAGTCTGCCATTGTCTCTTTGTACCATAACCTCTGAAAGCTTTAACAATCTATCCTTAACTGTTTCGCCCTCAACACTTCCTAGTTCTGGATACAAAAAATTAGCTTTCGCCATTTTACCTATAGGCTTATCGCATCTATTCAATTCCAATATTGAATCAGAAAATATAGTTGCAAATCCGTAGGCTTGGTCTAAAGTTAGATTACTGATAAAACTGTTATGACAGGACGCGCATTTTACATTAACACCCATTAAAGATTGTCCGATGTTTTGCGCTGCTTGCATCTCGGTTCGCTGACTAGCATTAACAACACCTCTCCATTTTACCCCTTGTATAAAACCTTCTGAACCTTTAACTGGATTTACCAACTCAGTCACTATTTGGTCATAAGATTTGTTTTTCATTAAAGACCTATACAGCCAATGTGTAATTGGTTTTTTACCGCCTACGCTGTAATAATCGTTTCGTAATAAATCATTCCAAAAACTTAACCAATGTTGTGTGTAATTCTGATTATCGTTCAATAAACTATCAACTAATTCTTCTCTTTTGTTTGGATTATTATCATTTATAAAATCTTTAACTGCGCTTGGTTCTGGTAATAATCCAACCGCATCCATGTAAGCACGTCTTATAAAAGCTCTATCCTCAATAACATCTTGCCAATCAATATTATTTTTATCGAAATAAACATCAATTAATTTATCGATAGGATGCGTTATATCTTGGTTTTTTGGTAGCTCAGGTTTAGCTAAAGCTAATTCAGCTTCTGGAAAAACTTTCACTGCTTTATCCGACCAATGTGCGCCTTCTGCAATCCAAAGTTTTACTAGTGCAATCTCATCTGAAGTCAGTAATTTACCTTTAGTTGGCATGACTTCCTTATGATTAGCAGGAAGTGTAATACGTCTGTAAATTTCACTTTCTTCCGGCTTGCCTGGTACGACTACTAATCCACTTTCTCCTCCTTTAAAAACACCTCGTTTTGTTTCAAGAACTAACTCACCTTTTTGTTTGTTTTCACTATGGCATTGGTAGCATTTATGGGCGAAAAGACCTCTTACTTCTAGATTTAATTTGTCTTTTTGCAATTCTGATATGGAATCTGATACTTTTAGCTCAGAAAGTAAAGCTATAGATTTTGTATTATCATAAGCATTTTTATTGCCTGGTAAAACTGCTGTTAAATAATCTTCTCCGTGGGTTAAGTTTGCGCCTAAATGACCTGCTATGGTTAGTAAAACCACTGTTGCAATGAGCATAAACCGATATGCTTTTAAACTTACTACGGATCTTTTTAAACTATTTTTTAAAATTAGGGCTGTACTTATAGCCAATACTGCTGTTGCTATACCTGTGTATTGATGATTATCTACTAAATCGCCACTATACGTTTCTTGAGTTTTTAAAAACCATCCAAAAAGTGCTGAAAATACTGCAAATCCAGCACCAATATAAACCATGAGATTTATACCTTCTCTAAGTCTTTTACGCTTGCCGTTTATCGTTAATAATTCTAATACAAATCCAATAACTAAAAGGCCTATTGGGAAATGCACCAATAATGGATGCAAACGCCCTAACAATTGAAGTATCCAGTTTGTGTTTTCCATTTAATATAGTGAAAAAGTGGTTTTTTAAATTATAAGCTAAAGTTATTGGCAATTGGCTAGAAGATTATCCTGCTCTGTCATGTTTTCCAATGAATAACACAAGATAGAACAGGATACAATTAAATGGGTTTGTGATTACCTTTCGTAACTTATATTGAAAACACCAATTTATCTTGATTAATTTTACAATGAAGAACAAGCTTCAACTTATAGGCAAAAGTGGATTCATTTTATATTTAGCCCTTTTAGTGTCATGTTCTAGTGATTCAGAAAGCGAATCAGAAAAAGAAGAAACCATGATAGAAGAACCAGAAGACGACAACTCGAATCCTACTTCCAACCAGGTTTGTGATGATACATCAGATTTTCCGAACTTGGGTCCTAGTGCGTCGCAATCACAATCTTGCAATGATGTTTCAAACCCTAACAATCAAGGCACACTAGATTGTAGAACAGATAATACTGTTGGAGGTTATGAAAATTTAGCTAACGGCTGGGGCAGCTATAAGATTACTGGTGGCGAAATAAGATATGATGGTACAAAAACACGAGTAGAACGTTTTTTTAAAACTATTTCGCAAGGAATCAGTAAAAAAACTATTCTAACTGGGACACTTAAAATTGTAGATTTAAGCGACGGAAATACTTGTATTATTCAGTCGCATGCTGGTGGCGATATTTTGAAAGGCGAAGAAGCTGGAAGTACAAACAGAAGTGCACAGTTTTTGGTATATGCGAAAAAAACAACTGACAATAGAATTAAGTTAGAAACTCACGTAACTACAAACCCTTATACTACCGATACTGGCGGTGCTAGAGATGTACAAGATTTCAAAACTCTTAATTATAACGAAGCTTATCCTTTTGTGTATGAAACTGGTTATGACGATAAGGGTACTGCTTTTTCAAAGTTAAAAATTGGTGAAACCGAAAAACATGTTGAACATACTCATACTACCGAACGTGTTTACTCTCGATACGGTGCTTATGGCACTAGCGATGATGGTGATGTAACTGCACATGTTGAGTTTAAGAATGTTGAATTATGTAGAGAATAATAGTTAAACTAAAAACTAAATTTCACCAATGTATTCTGGATTTAACTCCGTTGGTATTGGAGCATTAGTATCCTTCCACCATTTTTTTAGAAGTTCCAATAACTCTTCTGTTTTTTCAGGGTTCGCCTCGGCAAGATTATTTCTCTCCCCAATATCTTGCGATAAATTATATAATTCCACGCCATCGTCCTCAAAATAATAATGCAGCTTCCAATCTCCTTTTCTTATCACAGACCCTGGGCGTGTTCTAAATAATGCATCTCGAGTTTCGTTATCATTTACATTATATGCTTGTAAATACACAGGGAAATGCCAAAATAACGTACGTTGAAATGTCTGTATTTTTTCCTCTAAAACAGGCGCTAAACTATTACCATCAAGATTATGCGTGCTAGCATTTATTCCAGCATAATTTAATACCGTTGGAAAAATATCCAAGTTCGTTATTGGAACATCACTTTTAATATTTGGTTTAATCTTTCCATTTAAAACAAAGAAAAAAGGTTCTCGAATTCCGCCTTCATAGTAACTTCCCTTGCCTGCTCGTAATGGCTTTTGTTTGGTAATACCATACAAACCGCCATTATCAGAGGTAAACACAATGAGTGTATTATCAAAAAGGGATTTTTCTTTTAATTTATGGATGAGCAACCCAATATTTCTATCCAAATTATCAACCATTGAAGCATACTCTGCATTACCTTGGCCATTCCAAGGTGATTTTTCCTCATATTTGGGCACGATACTGTCAATCGCCATTATCGGGACGTGCACTGCGTAAGGCGAATAATTAAGAAAGAATGGCGAGGATATAGTGTCAACAAACTTTAAGGCATTTTCCATCACCAAATCGGTTAAATATTGACTATTCCCTTTTTCAATCTCAACATTTTTATAAGGTGGATAATAGCTTCTAGGAAGTCCTGCATGGCTTCCTCCAATATTCACATCAAACCCATAATCTAAAGGATTATCACTTAAATGCCATTTTCCTGCATGACAGGTTATATACCCATTTTCCTTTAAAACTTCTGGTAGAACATCATGTTCTGGCGCCAGTGTATGCGTGTTTTTAATAGGAATAAGTTTTCTGTCTTCAGATTTCCCTCTTGTAGAAGGGCTAACGGTATAAACACCGTGACGTGGCGTCCATTGTCCCGTCATTAAACAAGCCCTACTAGGAGCGCAATTAGATGCTGATGCGTAACCATTTGTAAATACCATTCCTAAGCTAGAGAGGTAATCTATATTGGGCGTTTCGTAATATTCACTTCCCATAAAACCAACATCTTTCCAGCCCAAATCATCAACATTTATAATGACAATATTAGGTTTAAGAAGATGTTCTTGTTTGTTATTACAAGAACACATTAACACTAATAAAAACGCTGAAATAATTAGTAAAAATCGCATTTGCTATGTTGAAATTTAAAATTGAGGTTTTGATTATTTTTCCTTTATACTAACTCACTTTAATTTCCAAAATTAATTCCTTGTCACCCTCAAAAAACACTTCTAAAGGTATAGCTTCTACACCAGGTACCATGTTAAACGTTCTGCTTCCCTCTATCTCTTTTATTTTGATAGGTGCATTTGCTTTAATAGTAACTAAACCATCAGGTTTTTGAATGCTAACTTCTGTATCACTAATTTTTGAAACCACTTCTTTATTAGGCGAAATTATTGGCAACACAAAGGCTGTTGGTACTGTTATTTTTTCGTTTGTCTTCACTTTAATTTGAACAACTTCATTAGTACATTCATAAGATAAATTAAATAATGAAGCTGTATCTGTTACCACTTCTCGCTTTTGATTTTTTAAAACTACTTGAGCAGAAATATTTATTTCGCCGCTTTTATCTTCTGCTTTTGTGGTTGCTGTTAAGTCGTAAAGATTCGTATACCAAACCTCATCCTTAAAGGTTTCAATTCGTGGCGTTAGCGGAATATCTTTATTGGGCTGTGGTTGTTGATTATACGGTTCTACCATATGATATTCTGCCATACTTGCGGCACATAATAGCCCAACTTTATTATGATATAACACACCTAAACTAGCACCTGTTGCTTGACGAAAATCTTCTTTGTAATGATACTCTGCATCATATGCGCTAACCGTTCCTCTCCAATCACCTCTTGCGAAAAGGGTAACATCTAAATCTTTAACATATGTTACACCATCGGCTGAAACTCTAGGCAATGCAGTATTTTTATTTATTTCTGGTAAATGATTCCAATGATCTAAAAGGGCTGCCAAGGGTTTGGCATGGGTAAATGTATGATGCACACAAGGCGGAATACCTGCTTCTATAAAACCAGGACCGCCATGAATTAAACCGTCTTGCGTACAGCGTTTTAGTAACTCTGTGTTTTTAACGGCTGCTGTACCAAAAGCTGGATTTTTATCTGCCATCATTGCAAATGCGGGCTGACTTCCATCACAAGTTCTACTGCCCCAATAACTCCATTTGTACATTCTATTCCCCCAACTGTTGTCCCAAGCGCCATCTGGCAACATAAATTCTAAATGACTATTTAACGACTTCGTTAAAATTTCTAATAACGCTTCATCTTTTTCTTTTAAAGCATACATTACTAGACTGTTCAACGTTTCTTCAACATTGTATCCTAAATCCACGCCATGCAATCCTTTCTGACTTAGCTTGCTTGAACTTTTTTTACATTCACCAAATAAAAGTCCTTCATTTTCTGTAAAGTATACTTTTACTTCGGAAGCTAATGTTTTACTCTTTTCTTTAAAATCTTCTCTTTCTAAAACATTTCCAATTAAATTTAGTCCATACACCGCTGTACCCGGATAATTTATATTAGTAAAATCTATTGTAAACGTATCATGAATATATTGTCCTGCTTTCTCCAAACGCTCTGTCCAACTTTCTTTTGTTTTAGCATCTAAAACATGTCCATGATAATGCAACGCTTCTGCCAAAGCAATGGCTCCAAAAACAGTAATTCCTTTCCATGTTTTTGGGTTTGGAACCACTGTCCATGCTCCACTTTTATGAGATACATTATTTTCTGCCCAAAGCATTACAAGTTTTGCGCCTTCAATGTATTTTTTGTCTCCCGTAGTATCGGCCATGTATAAAAATGGATAAACCGCATCCATACAACGCCCGTGAATATGGGAACATGATGGGCATCCTAATGCACCATGCTCTTCAAGGTTAGACGGATTATTGATTTGAACGTTTAGCATGCCATCACACCAGTCTTTTAGCAGCCCTGAAATCAAATTTTTGAATTCTACGGAATGTTCTGAATGACTTGAACATGCATTTAAAACTCCTGTAATGGGAAGTGATAAACCAACGCCTACCAGCGTTGATAGTTGTATAAAGTTACGTCGTTTCATCTGTTAAATTTTATCGTTTTTATTGGTCATGCCTCGACTCCTCTTAGCACAGGAATGTAATTCGCCAAAAATCATTTCTGTTGGTATCAACTTCTTGTTATGGCTTATTTCATATTTAATTAATCACATAATTTATTACCTTTTGAAAAGTATTTAAAAATAAGAATTTATCTGTCCTGTTTTGTCCTGTTTGATTCCATTAAAAAAGCCAGAAAACTATTTTCTGGCTTTTTTAATATAAATTATAGAGGATATATTATCTCTTCACAAGTTTGGTATGATACACTCTATTGGTATCATCAATAACTTTAACCAGATAAATGCCCGATTTAAAATCATTATCAACTACAAGACGATCTTTGTTTGTAGAGTTTTGATAAACAACCTTTCCTAAAACATCATAAATACTAACTTTTACACCATTCATATTTTTAAAAGATATGGTAAATCTATCTGCTGAAGGATTAGGATATACTTTTATTGTTGATGACAAAAGTTCATTATCATCAGTACTTAGTGATTCACTTAAAGCGATAACCTCCCATTTACTTCTATCATCCGTATCTGGGGCTGAAATATTGGTAACGTTTCCGTCTACTTGATGATACAAGTATCTACCAGTATTACCTGCTTCAAATCTATAAGTCTTATCAGAAAAATCTTGAGTAACCGTCCAAACTTTATCAGTATCACTTGATGGTGCCCCTGTACCCGTACTTACTACAGCGTACGGTAAACCAGCAAATCCAGAACCTGTTGCTCTCAGTATCCCATAGGATTCGCTATCTATATTAAAAAATGCTCCATTTTGTACAAAAGTCCAGTGTGTATTTGTTGCTTCACCAGAACTTGTCATTGTAACCGGAGTAGCTGAAGTCCCAGAATCTGTCAAGAATTCCCCTGTAGCCACATTTCTCATTCTGAAAATATTATCATCATTTGATCCGCTACCATTATCTTCAACTTCTTCCCTTTGGTAAGTGGTATCTGCCCATCTAATTTGAGCCCTACCGCCTCTAACTCGGTATGCGCCATATCTAATCCCAGATTCTGTACCTCTTTCTGGATCAGGAATGTTCCAATTAAAAACTTCTCCTCCAATTACGGCGTTACAGTAATGAATTTTTTTAGTGGAATCATTTGGATCTTCAGCAAAACCTATCTCCAACTCAAAGCTAGTTTCGGCATCCTTATCTACTCGCTTTAAAAAAACCACTTCTCTTCCACTACCTGATCCGCCTCGCTCCAAGATTCGTTCAGCATAAATATCGAATGCTATTTGCTTATCTGCATTTATACCGGTGCCATAGATAGGATGTGCTCTATACAAACAAATAGCCGGATCTGGCGGTCCGCCACCACCTGTGTGTTTACCTTTGGCTTGGGCTATATAACTACCATTTTGTCCAAAAGAACCAGCATCACCAACCTCAAGGATTCTAAATGTTCCCGTGAATCTTGCGAAACTTCCCACTCCTGTTTCACCAGACCTAGGCATTGATCGTTCAATTCTTGGCTGTAAAGTATTTGGAGCATCCCAGTGGTTAGAATTGCGCGTTATATTATAAACACCCCAAGTTTTACCATACACGTTACTTTCTGAGTAATCGGAATAGCAACTTCTATCATCAGCAGTCCCTACATTAACGGAGTTTGGTAAATCTACATTTCTAGTAGTGTTGTTTTCGAATTCACCTGAAGCTGGACAATCTAAATCTGTACCTGTATCTTCATCTGGAGCTATCGCTACAGGTACTTCAACAGTAGTATCTACATATGGAATGAGTTCCCAATTACTTCTATCATCAGTAGCAGAAACTACAACATGGGTTACGGTTCCATTTGCATCATGATACATAAATCTACCACTATTTCCCGATTGAAATCTATAGGTGTCATCCGTTTGGTTATATTGTATCGTCCACACTTTATCACCATCCGTAGCTGGTGAAGCTTTAGTTGTACTTACAACTACAAACGGACCTCCTGGACCACCGGAACCTGGTGCCCGTAATATTCCTAAAATTTCACTATCAATATTGTAGAACGCTCCACTCTGTACAAAAGTAAAATGGGTACTTTGGACTTCTTCATCTAAATCTGTCATAGTCACGGCAGATGCACTTGATTCTGAACCAGTTAAGAATAACCCTGTTTCTACATTTCTCAACCTAAAAATGTCATCAGAAGGTGGCGCATCTTGTGCTGTTATGCAAATTGTGCATAACATAAAAACGAAAAATAAGACGGATTTAATAGTAATTTTTTTCATAGTTTTTTTAGATATAAATCTATTGATATCAAATTAAATAGCATGTAAAGTTCTTAATAATAGTTCAAAACACTATCCTGAACTGTCCTGTGCGAAAGACAAACTACCTCATAACTCATAAAAAGTATAATTATTAACAAACTTAAGCTGGTAATACAATTATTTTACAATCAACTTAGAATGAAACACCTGGTTATCTTCTGAAAATGCTTTTACTAAATAAATACCTGTTTTAAACTTTGTAGTTTTAATTTCTAAAACCTTACGTTTTGGTGAATTATGAAAAACACGCTTTCCTAAGATGCTATAAATTTCAACATTTTTTATATTATTAATATTTTGAAATGCTATGGTAAACTTATCCTCAGCTGGGTTTGGATATATTTTTATTGATGATGTTGAAAGTTTATTATCAGAAATACTTAAAGTTTCACTTGTTGAGATAGCCTGCCATACACTTCTTGTATCTGTTTCAGCAGCAGCAATATTTGTTACATTGCCACTTGCATCGTGATATAAAAATCGGCCGTTGTCTTTAGATTCAAATCTAAAAGTATCATCAGTTTCATTATAATGTACTGTCCAAATTTTATCGGTATCTCCTGCTG
The DNA here is from genome assembly GCA_043557195.1 of Flavobacteriaceae bacterium. GTDB lineage: Bacteria > Bacteroidota > Bacteroidia > Flavobacteriales > Flavobacteriaceae > Jejuia. Next base: position 658,224 of record CP121314.1, read on the forward strand.
GGGCAGATTTCCCAGTGCTTACCACAAAATAAGCCCCTGCAGAAAAACCAGCTCCTGTGGCCCGTAATATCCCATTGGTTTCGCTATCAATATTGAAATAATCGATACCTCCTACATTAGTTTTGACAAAGTTCCAATGTTTGTTTGTATCCTCTCCTCCATCGTTCATTGAAACTGGATTGGCGCTTCCACCTTCATCACCTAAAAACTTACCTGTACCCAAATTCCGCAATCTATAAACGTCACCTGTTAAATCACTTTCATCAACCTCGGTAACTTCAATAGTAATTTCTGAAGATGTAATACTCTCGCCACCTGTTTTATAGGCTACTGCCTTTATTTTATATGTGCCGATTGCACTAGGTGTCCAATCAAATAAATAAGGTTTTGTGGTATCCTCGTTTACTAGGGCATCATCTACTAAAAATTCAACTTTAGTGATTTCACCTGTATCTGCAGTAGCATTTGCAAACAACTGCACATTGCTTCCTTCTTGAAAAGATTGATTATCTGGAGGTGTCACTAAATTTACCGCAAAAGGTTTTGGACCTTCTATAACATCTAAATCAATTATTTGTAAATAGGTAGGTTGCGTATCATCATTATCCGAAACATTATTTTCCAAAAGGTAATAATATAGTTTACCTTCTGAGATATGAACCTGCCCTTTTCTAAAACGCCTACCCGAGGTTTGCTCATAAACTCTTGTAAAAAGATTTGTCCCTCCTTGAACCTTATCAACAAAAGGTCTGCCCGAAGAATTTAAACCAATCACAAATACATCATCACCAGAGGTGTACAAGGCTTCGGCTCCTGTAAAATCAGTAGAAATTATAAAATCACTAACGCCGTTTGGCTTGTAACTATGTATGTACTTGGTTATATTATTTTCATTGTCTTTTACTCTACTTATAATGTGTACATCTCCGTTATCTGTTACTGTCCAATCAAATCCACTTACAATATGGACTTTATTTTGAGCTGTAGTCTCTACATAATCACCTGGCTCATAGACTAAAACTTCTTCTGCTTTGACTAATGGAAGTGTCATAGCTTCTCCTTTGTGGTTTTTCCATTGTGATGCCCCTGTTGGATCATCCGAATACGCATAGTACACCCCATTTTGATATTGATATTTATCAGACCCATTATTCAATCTACGTTGAAAACCAGCTCTTATTTTTCCATCCACATATTTTATACTCCCATAAATACTCCAATTATGCGTTTCTCCTTTACTACCAGCTCCTAAGGCATTAAAATATTTAAAACGCCCCCATTTAGATAACGAGGCATCATACTTTATAAATGCTAGTGCTCCATCATGAGAAGTTCCGTCTCTTCCCTTTAAAAACAACTCGTTTTGATCGTTTAGGAAAAATTCTGGGTATGTAAATCGATCATAATGAGAAGCATCTCTAACTCCATCCATTGTACAATGCCTGTAATCATTGTCTATAGGATCTTTAACAAATTTATCCAAAGTAAAATCTTCATCCGGAAGTTCCGCAGCTCCACCTATAGAATATGAATATCTAAAATAATCATTTACAAAAGGACTAGTATTGGTATAAGCGTGCATATCATAAACCATATGTATGCTTCCATTAATAGGACTAATCCCTATGGCTATCGTGTTATGCGTTTCACCTACCCACCATTTTCCTTTAAGACCTGTATGTTGATGAGGAAACTCTATAGTTTTCATAGTTCCCGTTTCGGTATTGTATCGTGTAAGCATCACGTGCCTATCCAATTTACCACCACGATACCACGTCATAAAAACATACTTTTTGTATGTCTTTATACAATCACCGTGAGGTGATAAGGCCGGACCATAGGCATAGTCATAAGGTTCTGCACCACTTTGTCTTGTACTGCCCTGGTTTTGAACACCATTAAAGTACATGGCTAAATCTGTGATATGAATCTCTGATTCTAGAGTTACTTGTGCTTCTAAAAAAAGTGAAAGCAACATCAAAGCTGAAAACAAAAAAATCTTCAAAGTAATATTTTTCATAGTCGTTTTAATTAGTTTTAGGGAACCTTAATTTTCCTAAAAATCACCAAAACATATTAAAACTCTATCCTGAACTATCCTGATGTATTGGGAGATAGATTAGTTAATTCGATAAAATGCTTAGTTAAAAGACGAATAAACTATCTGAAGAAAATTAACCAAGCTGTTTTTGTATTAATTTATAATTTTTAATACCACAGGACCTATCAAGCCCGCAGGTTCCAACCTGGTTTCGTTAGTTTTAGGTGGATTGGTCGTCCAAGTTTTCTTTTTATCTTTTGGGCGTGTATTGTCAAAAATGAGTTGATTTCGCCAAGTGTTTGTCACTTTAAATTCTAGTTTGTTTTCTCCTTTTTGAGCTGCATCAGAAATATCAAAAACAAAAGGCGGCGCCCATTTCACTCCTACTTTTTTTCCGTTGCAAAACACCTCGGCGATGTTAGCAACCTTTCCTAAATCTAAAAAAACAGGTTTATCTTCCGTTTCTATTTGTATTGATTTTGAGTAGATTATTGTTCCAGAATAGTGTTGTATCGCTTTGTTATCTAGCTCTGTTAAAGATTTTAATTCTGAAATTTCTATGGATTTTGGTGTATCCCAACCTTCTTCAAAAGATAATTTCCAATTATTTTGAAGCGATTTTTCTTCAACTAAAACTTCTTTTTTACTTTCTTTTCCATTTTGATGAAACACAAACTCACTAGATTCTGAAGCCAAAAATTCATCATTTTTCCATGATAATTTTGGAGCTGCTTCGCCTTCGTAAATTTTAGACCAACCTGTTTCGGTATTTAACACAACAGCGCCATCATGAGTTACTTTTGAAGCTAAAGGCTTTTTATCACTTTTGGAAAACACGACAATAGCACTTCCATTTGGTGCCAGGTACAAGGCAACATTAGTTCGGTTTTCTGTAGCTTTCCAAATTTTGGCATCTTGCTGTTCTCCTGTAAAAGCATCCCAAATTTGAGGAGCAACATTATTTAACCTAAAACTTAGGGCAAAATTTACGGGTTTGTCTTCTTTTGAAGCTATAAAATAAATATGCACCCCCTTAATTTCGCGATGTATCCAATTAATATCTACATCCTGAGGAACGATAACATCTGGTGTGATATGTTCTTCATTCAAAACCTCATCCAAGGTTTTACCCCAATATACTTTTCCTTTACCCACTTGTTTTACACCACTTTTGGAGCTTCCCCATAATTTATCCGAAATGGTTTTAAGTGCTTTTAAATCATTCTCATCATCCATCAAACTTGGGGAGTCTTTGGGTTTATTACCTAAAACAACCGCTCCTGCTTCAACCAATGCTTCCAATTTCTTTAGGGTAGAAAGTAGCATTTCCTCAGAATCTCTTAGCATGATTACTCGATAATTGCCAGCATCTTCAACATGAATTTTATCATTTTTAACACTCAATCTATCTTGTAGAATTTCAGCATTTAAATAATCAAATCTGTATCCTTCTGGAAAATCATCCAAATCAAAAGGTGGACGATCAAAATGGTCGCCATAATACCAGAGTACATCGGCTACATATTCCCCTTGTTGCAACACGGTTTGGTTTCTAGCCAAATAATCTGTCCAATCTTTCATGTAGGGCCACCACGTTTGTTGTCTAACCAAAGGAAATCCTATATGACCACCAAAACTAGAACCGGGATACACATCGGTTTGTGGTGTATGAGAAAAGGTATGAAACACCAAATGATTCACGCCCTTAGCAAAATTATAATCGATTAAATATTTAACCGAAAACGGATGTTCATTCCATTGTACACCAATTTGTGTACATGCCTCTGCCGCTAAAACAGGTTTGTTATATAAATGTGTTGCCGAAGCAGCCGAATAAATAGGCTTTGCATATTCGTTTTGAGCCGATGGTGCTTTAGGATACCAAAACTCAGTCATGGGGATGTCGCTAACTCCATAATAACGCATTGGGTCTATGGGTAGTACTTCGCCTCCGGCACCTTCGGTATATACTTCGGCACCCATATCATGAGCTACTGTTGCAAAATGTTTAAAAAAATTATCAATAAAAACCTCATCCATAGTATGCCTTAAATCTCTCAAAAACTTAGTTGTTATTTCTGGACTTTCAACAATATAGCCCATTGTAGCAGGCAAATAGGTTTTCATGCTATAACCTCTGCGGTTTTCAAATTCTGTAAACATATCCTGAGAATTCATTGTCCATGTAGGTACATGGCTTTCCCAGCTATCAATTAACAAACCATGCAGTTTCCCATCGCCTATAGCCCCACCATCCTTAATTAAATTACCAATCATACCATTACGCAAATGGTTTTCTATGGCTTGTTTATCCAATTTACTCGCTTCCCAACCTGTAGCCTCAGGAACCGCTGGCTTATTAGTAAGTCGCATATTGATATGGCCAAAACGTACTACTGTCCAATCTCCATTAGGAACTTCCCAAGTTAAATTTCCTTCAGAAGTCATTTTATCTGTAAGATAAATAATATTTTCAGATGGAATTATGGTGTTTTCAGCATAATCATATTGCACATTTTTTTCAAGGCGTCTTAATACTTTTGCTGCTCTTGCTTCATGATTATGAAATTTCGGTTTTGAACTCAATCGGATAAATTCTGGAGCTATTGTATGTTTACCCCCAAATGTAAATACAAATGTATTTGAAGTAGTTTCTGGAATGGCTAGCGTTAAATGTTTTCTCCTATCATTCCAATTAGCGTCTGGTAAATTTACAGTAGTAATTTCTGTTAATCTATTATCAATCAATGCTTCAACCTTAATAGCCACATCCATTTTAGGGTATTCTGTGCCCATAATAATATGACGCGATTGCGGTAAAGTGATTGTTCGTAATGTAATTGCTTCATTAAAAGTAGCCTTTACCCAAGCGTCTTGATTGTTTATTTTTGAAATACCATTAGCTCTATAGGCTTCCAACGGTTTATCTAGTCGCGTTGTAGTTCTTGTTACATTAATTTTTGAATTAGGGTTAAAAATATCTTCCCAAGGTACAACTGTATTATTTGTTTCAATTTTTGAAGGATTAAATGGTTCTGAATCATCACCTTCAACCGTTGGAAATGCCACTACTTGAATATCTTTATAATCATAATCTGGCGTTTTATATAGAGAATCTATTTTTAAAACTTCATCAAATGTTTTGTTTCCCGAAATATGATAAACAGTTTCTACAACTTCACGTTGCGCTTCTTCCGCGGGTACCCATGGGCCGCCCGTCATAGACCAACCTGGACAATTTTGCATGGTGAATTTTAACCCTAAGCGCTTACATTCGTCAGCCGTATGACGAATCATATCCTCCCATTCGGGTGATAAAATTTTAATGGGTTCTACATTAGGATATAGTCGTCCTGCTTTATTAAATAGATGAATTCCTTGAAGACCAGCTTCTTTTATAGCTTCTAAATCTAAGGTTAGGCCTTCTTTACTTATATTATTTCCGTTTAGATGAAACCAGGTTTCTGGATAGTATTTTTTAGATGGGTTGTTAAACTCATTCTTTAGTTCTTGCAATGTTAAATTTTCAATAGCATTGGTTACCTCTTTATTTTCTGTTTTACAACCAAAAACTAAAAACAATACTAAAAACAGGGAAAAAATATACTTCATATTAACGAACAATTATTATGTCTTGGAAATAAGTCATATTATTAAAATAAAGTATCCTGTTGCATCATGTAAAAGTCAAGAATATCCTAATTAGATGCCGTAATGGGATAAGTAACTATAGCACTAGCTTTAAACCCAATACGATGCGATTTCACCTGTAATCTTGAGCCTTCGAGTAATACTAATGGTTTTTGATACACCTCCCAAGATGACGGTACTTTTTCTCCAGATTTCACAATTTTATACCCAATGGAAGCACCTTCTGTTTCGCAGGTTATTGAAATTTTTTCATTATCGTTATTAATCACAGGTGCGGATGTTGTTGGTTGTGTAGTTTTACCATTCCAAAGATTCTTAATCAATTCCCTTTCAGGTAAATTAGGATTATCTCCAATAACTTTGAGCCATTTATCCATTTCAGTTCTTAATTCATCAATTTTGTCTTGATATGCAGGGTTATTTGCAATGTTGTTCAATTCGTATGGGTCCACCGAACAGTCGAATAATTCTTCTTTAGGCTTGCTTCCCCTAAACCATTGGCTTTGAATTTCATTCAATTTACCTTCTTCACGCAATCGCAACAATTCCTGCATTGTCGGGATACGTTCTCTATACTCAATAGGTAGATAATATCCTTGCTCTGGACGGTAATTTCTGACGTATTTAAATTGTTTGTCTCGTACCGCTCTAATCACATCGGTTTCTGCATCAAAACGGTCTGCTGCGGCATGAATATAATCACGCTCCCTAGCTTTATAGGGCCCTAAAAAGGCTTGCCCGTGCATGTATGGTTTTGACGCTTCACCGATTAATGACAATAAGGTTGGTGCAAAATCTACGAAGCTTATAAGTTGATTGTTTTTTGTGCCCGCTTGTAATTTGTTAGGAAAACGAATAATCATTGGGGTATTTAATCCCGAATCGTAAATCAATCGTTTTTCTCTTGGCAATGGCCCACCATGGTCGCCGTAGAAAAAGACTATGGTATTTTCAAGCAAACCGTCTTCTTCTAATTGTTTTAACACAGCACCCACTTGCCTATCCATTTCAGCAATATTGTTGTATAATTTCCACATATCCCGTTGCACAACTTCATTATCTGGTAAATATGGAGGAATATTGAATTTGGTATCTTTTGGAAGATGAATAGGTGTATCTTCTTCAGCCATGCGATTATTAGCATGATGTTCTCCAAAGTTTTTCCACTTGTACTCTCCATCTCCTGCCTGATAATGTCTGGTTTCAATTTCTCTGAACCCATAAGGCTCAAACAATCCAGATTCGTGGGTTTCCGTAAAATTTATTATTGAAAAGAAAGGTTGGTTTTCACCCCTGTTGCGCCAATGTGCATAAGGACTGTTTTCGTCCCAAGCGGTAACAGGCTCTTTAAATTGGTAATCGGTTTTGTAGTTATTTGTACAATAATACCCTGCCATACGCATCCATTCACTTATCATTTTAACTTCAGCAGGAGGTACAGCTTCGTAAGCTGGCAAACCTCTTTCTTTAGTGTATGAATTAACGCGCATATGGTTAGCGCCAATACTTGATGGGTACATTCCAGTAGCAATGGCCGCCCTACTTGGTGCACAAACTCCTGATGTAGAATATAAATTTGGGTATATTATGCCTTCCGAAGCTAGTTTGCTTAGATTAGGAGTTACCACCGTAGAATCTCCAAAAGGAGGAATATATGCCCCCATATCTTCGGTTACCAGCCATAAAACATTGAGTTTTTCGGGTAATTTTAATATCGCTTTATTAACTATTGATTTTTGTTCTGTCTTGTCCTGATTTTGACAAGCTGAAAGACAAAACAGCACTAATAATGTGCAAATTTTAAAAAATTTCATTGTTATAGTTTATTATTGAACTTGTTCCACCGAATTATCTATATAGAAGGCGTTTGGTAACTCCATCTTCAGTCTTTAGAAAATATATTCCTTTGGAAAATCTTGATAAATCAACGAATACACCGTTGCCTCTATTCACCTCAATGCCCAAAATGGAAAACGCTATCCATTTTTTAGGCTTGCTTAAATTAAACCTTCCATCACTGCTCGGTATTGGGTACACCTCAAAATCACTTCTTTGATAAATATCATCAACACTTAAAGCACCTACTTTATTTATAGTTACATAATCGTATGAAGGTCCTGCGCCACCTTGAGGAATCTTTAATTCTAATACCCATGTGCCTTCGGTTAAAGTAAATTGTGATGATTTGTAATCTCCATATACTGTGGCGCCGCTTCCATCAATTATTCTTCTGATGCCTGATGTTGTCGAACCATTAGGCGCAGTAAAAAGCGTTGTTGACGTTGTTAAATGCCGATTTAAAATTGAAGCTTCAAAAGGTTTTGAGGTATTTGAGAATGTTCTGTAATTTACTAGCATTTCATAGTCTCCTGTTTCTGTAACATCTACTGTATATCTCGTGTATTCGTTTCCAACTATACCAGACATAATAAAACCCGTACCTCCTAATGTGATATCTACATCGTCTCCTACTTCAGTTCTATAAGCTCCGTTTCCATTTGAATTTCCTGGGGTGGTGTCTGAAAAGGCTAAACCTTCACCTCCTGTATCATAGTCTTCAAACTGAATCACTCCGGGTATGGTGTGTGTTATGTTATTGTATGGTCTCGTTGGAAAATCGTTACTTGTAATGTTAATTATAGTTTCGGCTGTTCTATTCAATTTGTCTGTTACAACCAATTTTAATTCATATTCGCCTTCAGCTATATTTTCTAAAACAGTATCGTTTTGTCCATCAAACCCCCATGTAAATGGTGCACTTGCTATACTTCTTACCAAAACGTTATCCATAAACAAATCTACACTTGCAATATCTTCGGCATTTAAGGCTATTGATGCTTCTACCTCTATATCTTCTCCTGGTAAAAAATTATCTACGTCTCCCGGTGTTAAAAATACTGGGGCTTGTAACGGTAAGAGTAAATTCACATTAACTTTATCTAAATTAAATGCTCCATTTATCGCGTTGATCCTCAGCGTGTGTAAGCCTTTAGTCAAGGGGACACTAAATTTTGTACTGCTTTCAAAATCGGATGTACTCGCTGTTGGCACTAGTGCAAAATCATCAAAAACTACAGTGTTATCTATTTCTACACCAATTATAGCACCTGAATTTTCTGTGGCGTATATAAACTCAAAATCATAATTATCAGTATTTAAAACATTTACATTGTATTCCAACCATTCGCCACTTTGCATGTTACTTGTATATGTTATATCATTATCCGTAGCCACACTAACACCACTAGAAGTAACAAAGCTTTCAGATTCTATTACACCTGAAATTAATTGGGCTGTAGAATTAAGATAAATACCAGAAATTTTACTTACCGACAAAGGCGGCAAAGTTATAGACCCCGAACCCTGCTTTAGTATCTGTAATTGGTTTGAGAAATAATCAACGGGTTCAACAGGTCCTAAATTTTCAAATATCAAAGCTTCGTGGCTAAAACCTCCATCGTAATCAACATCATCAAATTTAAGCTCGAATTCCACAGGTTTATCCGTGAGATTAATGGCTATTACTTTTGTTTCACCATTTTTAGTGGTTGCTCTGGCATTCACTGCTTTTACAGAGCCCTTTGATACTGTTAAATCTGCCGAAGCAGTTACAGTTCCTGCCAACATTATGGCATCTCTAAAAACATCTTGTATAATTTCGTAGGTAGATAAATTAGGTCTTTTTTGTAATGGGTATACGGGTTGTCTTTGAGGTGAAACAACCACCATAGCATTGGCTATCCTATTAAAACTAAACCAATTGGCTCTTTCGAAAATATCTTGGTTTTCAGCCATATACAAATAAATATCTGCCATGGCTAAACACGCTGCCGCATGTACTGTTGCAGAACCACTCCCTGATGACACACCCCACTCTGTTAACCATACTGGTTTACCGGGAGCAAAATTGTCCCTTGTCCAATTTACATCTTCATCTAACTGTAGTTTTGATGTTAACAGTTCAGAATATGCGTTGTTACTTTCTCCTGGTATATCCGGGTCTGCTCCAAAATAGCGGTGGATGCTAATGGCATCAAAATAGCTGCCATCACCTATAATTTCGTTATTGTAATCTGCTTGACTTCGTCTCCAACCTAAAGGAATAGACAGTTTAATATTTGGAAATTCAGCCTTTAATGCACTAGAAACTTCTGAAGCTGCTGCCAAATATAATGCCGGTGTAGCTGTTCTATTTGCACGTTGATTTTTCCAAAAATGTTCATTTCCCAACTCAATAGCTTTAACCTCCAAACCTAAACCAATATCTTTTTGAGCTCTGGCCACACTACTAGCGCCATCATCAAAATTAATACTGTAGGTCCACATCATATCGTAACCTTGTCCGCCGGTGAGAGCTTTCCTGTCCGTATTTAAAGATGCAATTCCACCAATATGACCTTTAATACTGGCGACGTAACTGTTTAAAACGGTTTGGTGGCTTCCATTATCATAACTATCCTGTTGATAAGTATCATCTTGCCATTCATAAAAATTAGCCCAAACACCATGGGGGAAACGAATGGTAACAGGATTTACTAGTTTGATAAAATCTTTTTGCAATTGCGTATTAAAGCCTTCTATATTGTATCCTATGATTTTATTATTAAAAGACTCTGTGTTGGTAGTTTCAACATTTAGAGATGCTGTTATTGAATTTGGAAGGCTAAATGGATAATTCTGTGCCTCTATTTTTAAATGGAAGAATATTATACATCCTAATAAAAAAAAATATTTAATGGATGGCTTTTTGAATAAAGTAATCTTTTTCATGTTTCTTAGCTAAATTAAATCCTAGTTTTAATTTAAAACCAAGCACTATTTATCTTATTATCAAATATTTATGTAATATATAGATTAAACATTAACATAGTATCCTGTACTATTCTGAAAATCAGATTAATTACAAAAAAAACAAGGTTATTAAGTCAAAAAAACTCCTCGTCATTTTATAGCGAGGAGGCAATATTCAATCCTAATTTTTGTAGTTTTATTCTAGCTTCAAAATCTCGCTACCTGCCATTAAAAAAGCACCGGTTCCAAAATTTTGCCATGAATCAGCTGAAGTAGGCTCAGGAAAAGCACCAATATTTTGCACCCAACCTACGCGACCGTCTTCATGCTGACATTTAGCTATAGCATTCCAGGCTTTTTTTACTGCTGCAGTATATATTTTATCCACTAAACCATTGTTAATTCCCCATGCTAAGGCAAAAGTGTGAAAACCACTGCCGCTCACTTCACCATGATCGTACGATTCCGGAGAGAGCAAACTTGTTCTCCACAACCCATCTTCTGGTTGAATAGCTAACATTTTAGCAGCCATTTCTTTATACAGCTTTTCGTAAAACGGGCGGTGCTCGTAGTCTTCAGGCATATCATCCAAAATCAAAGCTAAACCAGCTATAACCCAACCATTTCCTCTAGACCAAAATACTTTTTTACCATTTGGCTCTTTACTATCTTTATCGTTGCCTTGCCATACAAAACGCATATCTCTTGCGAATAACTGTTCTTCTTCGTCATACAATTGGTCATAAGTTTGCATGTAAAACTTATGCATCTCATCCAAATACTTAGGCTGTTTTGTGTGTTTAGCATATAAATTTAGTACTGGTGGCGCCATAAATAAAGCATCGCACCACCACCATAAAATGGTTCTTCCGTATTTTGATTTATCGGTTCCTGCTTTCCATTCATCATCTTCATGTAAATGGGCGTCTAAGAATTTCTTAGTAGGCTCTAAATCGACAAAGTTTCTCCTGCCTGAAGTCATATCTATATACAAATAGCTGTATGAGATAGCTACATCATCAGCATGATGCAAGCGGTCAAACGTTTGCCAATCATTCCAATAACCTTGATTTTTTAAGGCTGCCATATACATCATATCTTTTGTAGTCTTGTGCGCTCGTGCAACACCTGTGTAATAGGCTCCTGCTGTCCAATCTGTAGGAGCTATTGCAAAAATAGGATGTGCTTCTTGCCACTCTAAAGCTTTTATCATTGAGGATTTCACCTTAGATTTATCAATGCTTTGAGATTCAGCTACTTTTTGTGCCGTAGAACAATTGAATAATAATACAACCGCTACAAGTGTTAAAATTGTCTTATTCATTATATCTTACTTTTTTAGTTTGAATTTAGTTTCTAAATAGTCTTTTGAAGAAGTTCCTACCATAACAGTATAGTCTCCAGCTTCTAAAACTTTTTCCATTGAAATACCGGTAAACTCTAACATTTTAGGTGTAATCTTAAATGAAACGGTTTTACTTTCTCCCGCATCTAATTCTATTTTCTCAAAACCTTTAAGTTCTTTATCTGGTCTCGTAACAGATCCTATTTCGTCTTTAATATACATTTGTACTACTTCTTTAGCCTTAACACTACCATTGTTAGTGACTTTTACGCTAACCTCTAACTCTGTGTCTGGTGTTATTTCAGTATTTGAAATTGCAATATCTGAGTATTCAAAATTAGCATAACTTAAACCATGACCAAATGGGTATAATGGGCCTTGACCTATAAACAAATATTCTTTCTTATAATTGATTTCTTTCATACTATAGTGAAACGGAATTTGCCCAATAGACCTTGGAATAGTTACAGGCGATTTACCTGATGGCGATACTTCACCAAAAACGATTCTGGCCGTAGATTCATCACCAAATTCACTTAAATCCCAAGTATCTAAAATAGCATCGGCTTGTTCAGCTATTACATTAATAGATAAGGTTCTTCTGTGCTTTAAAACCACAATTACTGGTTTACCTAAAGCCTTAATTTTTTCAACGAGTTCGTCTTGAGGACCAACAGGGTCGATAGTTGCTCTATCACCTAACGTACTATTACTAAAATAAGCTTCTTTTGCAGTATACTCATCACCTCCTAAAAACAGGATTGATACATCTGCAGACCTTGCTTTATTTACCAAACTTCCTATAGCTTTTGGATCTCTATCTAAAAGTTCTGGAGCACCACCTTTTTGATTTGTTAGCTGAAATCCTTTTTCAGCAATGAATTTTACATTTGAACCCGCAACAGATTCAAACATTTCTTTTGTGTTTTCTTTTAATAGAGGCCCTAACAAAGCTACTTTTAAAGATTTGTCTTTAGATAATGGCAATGCTTTAGCTTCATTTTTTAATAAAATAATAGATTCTAAATCTGATTCTTTTGCTAATTCTAAAGAAGACGCTGCTCTGTTGCCTTTCTCTACATCTTCAATGTTGATGTAAGGATTATCAAAGAGTCCTAAAATGAATTTTGTTCTTAAAACACGACGTACAGATCTGTCAATCAATTTTTCAAGTTCAGGGTTTTTCTTTACCATTTCTGGTAGGTAAGCATACGAGTCTTCAGCATATAAATCGATATCTATTCCTGCTTCTAAACCCATTTGAGCGGCAGCTTCAGGGGACTCAGCAACTTTCATGAAATAGAATAATCGCGCAATATCATTTGAATCTGAAACTACATAACCTTCAAATCCCCATTGGTCTCTAAGTACTCCTGTCAACAATTCTGGGTTTCCATGACTAGCCACTCCATTTAAATCGCCATGTGATGCCATGATCCCTAAAGTTTTTGCTTCTTTAACGGCCGCTTCGAATGGTGGATAAATTTCATCAATCAAGGTTCTTTCAGAAATCTCAATGGCAGCGAAGTTAGAACCTCCTAATACTTGTCCGTAACCGGCAAAGTGTTTGGCTACGGCGCCAATATGTGTTCCATTTCCTAAACCTTCATAATCACCTTGGACTCCAATTATTGCATTTTTAACCATTTGCGTTGTTAAATAAGTATCTTCTCCAAATGCCTCGCTCATACGTCCAAAACGCGGATCGCGCACCACATCTGCTTCAGGTGAATGACACATGTGCATACCTCTTAATCTTGCTTCCCGACCAACAACATCCCACTGTCTTCTCACCAATTCTGGGTTAAATGATGCTGCCGATGTCATTGGGCGTCCAAATCGCGTACACCCTTCAGCATCTACACCATTATAAGATTCTGTAACAAACAAAGCTGGAATCCCCCAACGGTTGTTTTCAATAATATACTTTTGAAGCTCGTTATTCATTTTTGCTGCTGCTACGGCATCAATATGTTCTCCTGGATTTTTAATGCCTGCTATTCCTAACTTTAGTTTTTCAACAACTTTATCAGAAAGTTTTAAGTTCCCATTTTCATCAGGTTTCGTACCAATGTTGGCATGAAAAATTCGCATTTGTGCAACTTTTTCTTCAAGTGATAATTTTGGTAATAAGGCTTCTACGCGCTCATCAATGGATAAAGAGGGGTCTTTATAATCTTTTGAAACGGACTCACCACAAGACGTAACAGCAATACTGATTAATAAGTATAACGAAAATAATTTCTTCATTTTAGAGTTTTTAGTAGTTGTTTAATTTTTAAATTGAAATCTATTTAGTGTAAACGATTTATCTTTTATTCCTTTATACACAAAACAAATGGATTGTATGTTTTCTATATTTTCAATATCAAACTGTCTATTTTGAAGGGTATAAATATCATTTTTAGGCACATTACAAGTAAATAATAATTTACCGTTAGAATGGTTAGCTCGAACTTCTATTTGAGCAGCTTCACGAGCTATTACTTGTAGCTCTAAACTATTTTTATCATTCAACCCTTTTACATTTGGGTATATGGTATAACTGTTATCATATTGAGGTTGTATAGAAAAGCCTCCTATAGTATTCTCAGTTTTAATAGTACCTTCAGATTTAAAATAATCTTCGGCTTCAATAGTATTATTAGCGTTATAATTTCCAACGCCAACACCATCTACTTTTATAGTGGCCATTTCTCCGTTGTTCTTATAATGCACATAACTTATAAAAGCGTCTCTAAAATATCGATTGCCTGTTTGACTAATATCGCAATACACATAATACCATTGGTTATGCCACTCGAAAAAACTACCATGGCGCCCTTGTAAAAAACCATTTGGCCATGTAGGAGCATCATACCCTTCTGCAAAACTTTCCTCTTTTATAACAGAATCTTTATATTCATAAGGACCATATAAATAATCAGACATGGCATAAAAGCAACCCCAAGATAAATAATATTTACCATTGTATTTGTGAAGAAACGGTTTATCGTCAGTCGGCATTTTTTTGTTTTTTCCATCTGTATTGTATGGGCCTCTAACATTTGAAATCTCTATTTTTTTAGGTGTTTCAGCTAAACTTATCATGTCATCATTCAGCTTTGCTATATAATAATCCCAAACACCAAAAATGATATAATGCGCTCCATTTTCTTCAAAAATAGCCATATCGTATTCATGTGTTGGCGTTAAGTCTGAATTTAAAAGAGGTTTTCCTAATTCATCTTTCCAAGGTCCTGTTGGGGTATCTCCTACAACAACCCCTGTTTGTTCATTTGCTTCTGAAAAATACCAGTAATATTTTCCGTTTTTATATGCTGCATCCGTTGCCCAACATCTTGAAAAATCTTTTCCTATATAGGTGTCTTTAGGATTTAAAACGCTTCGCTTTGTCCAATTCACTAAATCTGGAGACGACCACACCCACCAATCTTCCATAATAAATTTTTTATTATCAATGGATTTATCGTGAGATGCATAAACATAAGCTGTATCGTTAAAAATATGCATATGAGGATCGTTTAGGCCATTGTTTGGGACTATTGGGTTTTGGGGATAGACCGAAAATACACACATGAATAAAAAGACAATATAAGAATACTTGTAATGCATGTGCTAAGACTTTATTACTGAAAACTTATTCCATTTCTTCATATTCTGCCATTAGCTTTGCGTACAATTAAAACGAATTAATTTTTAGCTGAATAACATGTTTACCAGGGGCTAACCTTATAGAATCAAAAGCTGAAGGAACTTTTTTTCCGTTGTGGATTAAGTCTTTTCCATCAAGTCCATTTAAAGAAAACTCCGCCACCATATTACCCGGAATTTCGATTTCATAAGTTTGTAATCTTGCACCATTATAGGTGTACTTCCCTTTTATCGCACCTCTTACTGTTGGCACTTCTATTTCACTAGACTTTAATTTACTCATTTGAGGTTTTATAGTTGCCACACCAAATCCTGGTGTTTTTGGTTTAATACCCCATAACCCTCTTGGAATGACGTTTGCAGGTACAGCGCCCCATGCATGATTCCAATCTAAATTATTTTTGTACTTGTTATCCCAAGCTTCTAAGGTAATAGTTGAGCCAATTTTTATCATATTATACCAGCTCCTATCAGAAGTATCGGTTAATAAATCTAAAGCATAATCTGATTCACCAGCATTATATAATCCATCCATCAAAAACTGTGCACCATAAACGCTACATGCCATTCCTCTAGATTTCACATAATCAACAACAGAAGCCATGTGTTCTTCAGGCACTAGCCCAAAAGCTAAAGGCATCATATTAGCATGAAGCGATGCGTGCTCCGTACCAATACCATCAATATAAATACCTCTTTCTTTATCAAACATTTGTTCATTAACAGCTTTTTTGGCTTTTGCTGCCCTTAATTCAAAATCTAAAACCTCTTGAGTTTTACCTAAAATTTTCGCGAATTCTGCCATAATCTTCATGTTCTCATAAAAGAATGAATTTATTACAGTACTGTATGGTTTAAATACAAAACCATCGCGTTCACCTTTTGTTTTACTACCATTAAAATTTGGTCCTGGCCAATCTACAATATCTGTTAATGGCTTCTTATATCCTTCAGGAAAACCAAGTTTTTTCATGAAAGTAGCATCAACCTTTGTAGAGGTTATTAAACCATCTTCATTAGATAATTCGAACAACGATTTATGCTTTAATGGCTCGTAATAACGTTCAATAAGCTCGGTATTCCCAGTATACATGTAATCGGCATAAATTAATAGCGGCACGTGTTGTTGCCATTCCGTTGGCCACGTTGGATTTTTCATAAAATACTCGATAGTACGTCTTGCCATGGCATATTCTCTATCTGTAGTATAATGACTTAGTTGATTTAAATAAGCATCAGCTTCATAAGGGATACGTTCTCTATCGCCATCAACATATAAACCATTAAATGTTGTTGCTTTAATTGAATATTTACATAAATCCCAAACCTGATTTAAAATATCGTTATTACTCTCAAAACTACTCGCCTCTTCATCCCAATACGTATGATATGCTAGTTGCGTAAAGTTTTCTGCTTTTAAATCGTTTTTAGCACCCTCAACCTCTGCATATCTAAACGGCACTAAAGGCGGGAAGCCATTTGGTAATGGCACTGCTTTATTAGCTCTAGTGTTCCGTTCATCTTCATGAATTTTAATTTGGTATTTTATTTGACCAGGTTTTACATCCACTTTAATTTCTTGATATCGGATATTACTTTTTTTAGGTGGTGTTCTGTTCACACTTCCGTCATCGTTAGCCATTTCACCTACCCTCACCGTAAGGGTATGTGGTGTTTTTGCAGTATAGTAAAAATCCATAGTTGCAAAAGCTGCTTTTCCAAAATCGATAGTATATAAATCACCTTTTTTGTTAAAATTTACTGGTTTAACTTCAGTGGTTATAAATTTATTTTCTGTTGATATAATGTAACTATCACTTTTTCCTGTAGTGAATTTTTGAGCTTCAGAATAATCTACCAACCTATTTTCTTGCTCCCAAATTCTAACTTTCCAGTAATAGCTTTTACCAATCTCTAATGGTTTTCCTTGGTACTCTACATTTGTTGATTGCGAAGAGGCTACTCTACCGCTATCCCAAACATCCCCATTGTTAGTATCGATGCTTTTTTGGTTGGAAGCGACTAAAATTTGATAGGCTCCTTGAAATTTAGAACCTAATGGCACGGTCCACCCAAATTCTGGCTTTAAATCAAATATTTCAACGTCTGTACTTGGTTCTCTTATAAGTTCAACAGTTAAATCTGTTGGTGCTGCTCTATATTCGTTACTATTCTTTTTAATTAGTTCATCAAGCTTAGCACGAAGCTTATCTGCTACAGCTTTATATTTTTTCTTACCTATTAAATTGTTAATCTCTTGAGGATCTTTCTTTAAGTTATATAGTTCCTCGATAGATTGATCGTTTACATACCTAAAATATTTCCATTCTTCAGTACGCACGCCTTCACTTGGTGGAATATGTTCAAAATCCCAGATATGTTCTATTAAAATAGTATCTCTAGCGATTGTATTTGTTTCTTGTTTAACAATTGGTAATAAACTCTTTCCTTGCCATGTTTCCGGAGCTTTTACTCCAGCAATATCAACAATAGTTTGTGGTACATCAATATTAAGAACCATATCTTTAATATCTTGATGTTTGTTTACTCTTGGATCAAAAACAATCAAAGGCACGCGAATAGAATTATCATACATCAACCATTTACCAGCAAATTGGCGCTCACCTAAAAAATAACCGTTATCACCCATTACAATTATAACAGTGTTTTTATCTTGACCCTTTTCCTTTAATTTTTCGCGAATTTTTTTAATTTCTAAATCAATTCCAGAAATCATTCTATAGTACCCTTTTAAACTATGCTGGTATTTTTCTGGGGTATCATAACGCCAAGTCCAACGTAATCTGTTAAATCCGTCTCTTACAATTTTGGGTTGAGCCATGAAGTATTTATCGTCTCCAAGTTCTGGATCTGGAATAGTAGTATCCTCTAACATATTGTCCATTTCAGATTGCCAAAAATATTGCTTGGGTGCACCATCGTGTGCATGAGGTGCACTAAAACTCAACGACAAGCAGAAAGGTTTTTCGTTTGTAGCATTTTTATCAATAAAATCTAATGCTTTTTGTCCTGTATATCTAGTTAAATGTACTGTATCATTATCTATAGTTTTATAATAGTAGCCTCGTCTATCTTTATAACGGTTATTTCTATCATAAGATTCGTACTCATCAAATTGTTTATCTAATTCATTGTAGCGCACGCCATATTTACCGAAGAAACCTGTGTAATAGCCGTTATTTTTTAATACAGTTGGATAGGAATTTAACATGTATTCTTCTCGCACGTTGCCCGTTTGAAAATTAAAATTATGAGCTCTTTCATGTAGACCCGTAAAAAGACTAGCTCTACTAGCGGCACAAATTGGTGTAGTTACTATGGCTGTATGAAAATAGGTTCCAGATTTAGCCAAATCATCCATTTCAGGGGTTTCAACAAATTCATTACCTGCATAACCAATTGCATCAAAACGTTGGTCATCCGTAAGGATAAAAATGATATTAGGCTTTTCACTACTGTTCTTATGTTGTGCAGTAGATATATTAAAACTGTATAAAGCACTTAAAAGAATTAAAAAAAAACTGTTTTTGCACATACGATATTTCTTATATTTAATGTTTTCGGTTTACTGTTTCTTTGCATTAATTGGCAGAAGCTAAAATTAAAACATTAACATTCAAGTTCTGTCCTGCTGTATCCTGAAAGCTGTAAAATATAACGTAATTTCCTTATTAAAAATGCTTTCAAACTTTTTATAAAAAAAACCTCCATTTAAATGGTTTAAATGGAGGTTTTCTAACTAACTCAATTAACTTGCCAGTTATGAAAAGTTTTATAGGGTATCCTATTAAATTTCTGGCTCTGGTAATAAGACCTTATCGATAACATGAACAAGTCCATTTACTGCAGACAAATCGATTAACTCCGGCACAAAATTGGCGGTTCTATCATTAGGGTCTGTAACCGTTAAATTAATAGGGTCTATAAAGATTAGTTCGTTTTTAAATGTTGGTATAGGAAAAGCTCTTCCTATATCTATCATTTCTTGTGAAGTAATTGCCGCAATATCAATTAAATGCGCAAAAATTGCATCAGCTACCAACGATGAGTCTAAATCTTCTAGCTGAGTTACCCCTTGTTCAGCTAACAAATCCGCAAAGGCATCGTTTGTTGGCATAAACAACGTTCTGTCAGCACCTGGGTCTACTAGTCTAAATCTTAAATTAGGCCCATTACCGTTTTCATCTCTTGCTGTTTGAGCAAAATCCACGGCTTCATTAAAAATTGATAGTGACGGGATCATTTTAGATAAATCCAGCAATACAGGTAAGTCTATAACCGCATCCACAACGTGAATCACCCCGTTATTTGCATCAACGTCAGGCGTAATAACATTGGATTCACCATTGATTGTAACCCCATTTGACGTATCGATGTACATCGATATATTTCTTGGGTTAGCCCTAGGCCCTACTACGGCCATAGATGTTGTTAATCCTGCCGTCAAATCAGCAGCTTTTAACTCGCCCTCCAATATATGGTTCATTACAAGATTTTCAATGAGCTCTATGTCCAACAAGGTTATATCATCGATTTCATTACTGTCCAACCAAGCCTGAAAAGCTGTGTCATTAGGCACAAATAATGTAGTATTACCTGGCACATTAAATTCTGAAAGAATTTTAAAACTACCAAACTCTTCTATGGCACGCATAGCGGTTTCCATAATACTAAAGTCTTCTCTAGCAATAATAAATTGCGTTAAAGTTTCTGGGTTTTCTACTTCTCCTACCTCAAAAGGAATATAAAATGCTTCATCCTCTGGAAAGTTACATGATAACATCATTAAGGATGCTAATATGCACGTAGAAAAATATTTTATAAATTTTGTTTTATTCATTTTTGTTTGTTTTATGTAAGATTTAATCTTATTTGACAACTATAGCTAATTATTAATCTACAGAGAAATTATCGTACAACGAGTAGGGTTGATAGCGTACCGTATCATTTAAGTAGTGGCCTAAACCATTGCTAAATACGTAGTTATGCGATCTAATCCTTTCGTCAAAACCTGGCCCTATAGCAGTATCTATTAAAGGTGCCGTACCATTATTAGCTCGCATTCTCCATTCAATATCGCGTCTTAACGCCATTGGCGCCTTTTCTGAAGATAAGCCTGTTGGCTCACCAGTTGCTGCATCTATATTTAAAATGGGCAACAAGGTTTTAAACAGAAAATCCTTGTCAAAAATGGTAATCTTAGGTACCTGTCCCACTTCCTCCTCAAGAATATGGTACTTTAATATTGCCTTTAATCTATTAATCTGGTGTGGCTCAGTGATAGTGGCCATTAACGTATCTGGATTAACCCTTGACCTACCACCTTGGGTTACCCCGGTAACAGCTCTAATAATGTCCCTATCTGGGTTTCCTCCTGTAAAGGCATTATTATTCAACAAGAAATAGGTTCTTCTAGTAGCTGTTTGGCTATATAAGTCTTCATAGCCAACGTGTTTAATAGCCGCTATCATCAAATCCAACTCTTCACCATTCAACTCTTTTCTATTTTGATCATCAATAATATCCGTAGTAGTTCTAGATTGGATATACTCCCATGCTGTCATATTAGCAAAAGGATCACCAAAAGTATTTTCTGGTTTAAAGTTATATGGTTCTTGCAGCTCTAAAGTACAAGAGCTTAATATAATTGCTGAACAAACAGCGATTATGCCTTTTATATATGTTTTCATAATTTTTTTATTTATCATTACCAACCTGAATTTTGTATCAACAAATCATTTTCCAATAGATGTTCTATAAAAATAGGCCACACAATTTGATCTACTCCAAAAGGAATAATCTCTCGTTCTTGTAATATAGGTGTCATTACTTCAATTGCCTTATTATTTCTTACCAAATCCCACCATCTTTTACCTTCACCAAATAACTCCAATTGGCGTTCAACCAGCAAAAAGTCTAGTTGCTCGTCAAAAGTAGTTCCAAAATCTGCTTCTGTTGCCAAAGGCAATTGTCTGGCTGTTCTAACGTCATTTATTAATTTTAGTGCTTCTGGTGCATTATCTAATTTTAATTCAGCCTCTGCCAATAATAGTATCATATCAGCAAAACGATATACCGGAAGGTTAGTATCATCGTCATTAGGATCTATATGTGATCGGTTCTTAGTCCATTTTGCACATCTAGCCTCACCCGGATCAGCAGACCCTAAACCATCTTCCATAAATGCGTTTTCATTTCTAGTTGCAAAATGTCTCCAATCACCATATATAGGCTCTGTATATGTAGTATCGGGCTCCACTACTTCTCTAGTAAATACAGGTGGTGTGTCAGGATATTTAGTAGCCCAACCCAATGAATCATTTGGAAATCTCTCAGACCATTGCAAGTCAGCCACTTCTGAAATTGTACTTATAGCAGCGCCTGCCATATAAGCCCTGGCAACACCTGATGTGGTTTCTTCCAATTCATAATGGATTGAAAAAATAAGTTCTGGACCACTTTGCACTTTGCCTGGACCATCAGGAAACTCTGCAGTACTTGGCTGGTTTATAAATAAATCTTGCCAAGCCTGAGGTGTTTGCACTAAACTATGCGTTCCAAGAACAATTAGTTTTTGAATAGCTTCTTTTGCTAGTTGCTCCTCTTTTTCCCACATGTATACTTCTGCTTGCAATGCCAAAACACCTGATTTCGAAAATCTGAATTCCGACTGTAATATTGAAATATATTCTTCGGCCTTTTTCATATCAGCAACCACAACATCTTGAATAATTTCAGCATACGGTGTAGCAGGTCGCTTAGCTTCTGCTCTAGTGGATACAGGCGCAAGAAATACAGGAGCACCACCCCAAACTCTAGCAATATCAAAATATACTTTAGCTCTAATGGCATGTGCTTCCCCAACAATGTTAAGGTCTACACCTTCAACATTATCGGCAGCAACGATAATTCTATTTACTCTATCGATTACTCGATAAAGATTTGCCCATCTTAGATAGCCTTCTCCTGGATCTAAAGCACTATCGTGCAAAGAGTTTCTAGAGGCATTATTTCCATTAGGTTGAAAATTATCGGACCTAAACTCACCCGTATTTAAAGCAAACTGACTGTACGCAATTTGTACTGCATCATAAGCCCCTATCAAAGCAGATTCTAATTCTGCGTTGTTGCTGTAAAACGACTCTGGAGAGACTTCACTTACAGGAAGTTCTTCTACAAAATCATCACAGGAATAAAACATTCCCACTGTAGCGATAAAAAGCATCACTACTTTTAATTTGTTTAATTTATAATCTATCATAACTGTTTTTTTTAAAATTGAGCGCGTACCGTTAATATAAACTCTCTATCGTTTGGATATCTTAGAGCATCTTCACTAGGTGTTAAAGGATTGCCTCTAGTACCAAATTCTGGGTTATACCCTGGGTAGTTAGTCCAGGTCAACAAATTATTAATAGCGAAATTTAGGCTTAATCTTTTCATTCCTATATCAAAAGATTCTAAAATATCTTTAGGAAAATCATAACCTATACGCACATATCGCCATTTTATAAAGCTTCCATCAGACACATACGTACTGTTGGCAGTACTTCCTGAGAAATCAAATCTGTTTTGAATTCTAGCGGCACCACTCTGTAAGATAGGATACTGCGCTAAATCTCCTTGGTTTTGCCATGCGTTATTTAATCTATCAGGTGAAACGGTTAGCACAGCAGCTCTTAAACTGTTTCTGTCATGATCGTAACGTCTGTAGATATCATTTCCAAAGCTATAATCGAACAACGTACTAAATGTCCAGTTTTTATATGTAATATCATGGGTAAATCCACCAAAAACTGTCGGTAAACCATTCCCTAATATTTGTTCATCTTCACTGTCGATTATAAAATCACCATTAACATCTTCCCAAAAATAATCACCGCCTCGTAAAATATTACCACTTGAATGCTCTAACTGCTTTATTTCTCCATCAGTTGGATAAAGATCCCCGTTACCTCTGCTATATGATCCTAAGAAAAATCCGTTAGCATCAAAATTTGGGAATAATTGTTCTCCATCAGGTGTAAATGCATTAGATTCATCATATTGAAATACACCAAAATTATTATAGCCCCAAATGTTTCCGATAGGCTCACCTTCACGCGTTACAAAACGACCAGTAAAAATATCTTCATCTAATTCTAGAACTTCATTTTCAACAAATCCAATATTAAAACCTGCTCTCCAAGAGAAGTCTTTGTTTTGTACTATTGTTCCGTTAATACTTAAATCTATACCCTTGTTTTCTACTACACCACGGTTTTCTCTTATATTCGCAAAACCAGACTCTTCAGGTATTTCAGAGTTTACAAGTAATCCATCAGTCAATTTTCGCCATAAATCAAAAGAAACATTTAATCTTCTACCTTTAAATAAGCTTAAATCGAAACCTAAATTGGTTGTTTCGGTTTCCTCCCATCTTAAATCTTGGTTTCCTAATCTTACTGGAGCAAAACCTGCTTCTGCATTATATATAAACCCAGGTTCTAAAGAACTCAAAAATGCGTAATTAGGAATCCTGTCGTTACCAACGATACCATAACTAGCTCTAATTAAAAAATTCTTAACTAAACCATTATTCTTTAAGAAATTTTCATTACTTATTCTCCATCCTACATTCGCAGAAGGGAAATAACCGAATGCATTATTTTTACCAAATCTAGAAGAACCATCCCTACGCAATGTAGCCCCAATTAAATACTTATTATCAAAATCGTAATTAAACCCTGTGAAAAGTGAAAATATTCCTTCTCGTTGATTTAGAGTAGCATCACCTCCAGCTGTATCAGGTAATAGAAATTCAGGGTCGGCATTATTAAGTGTTTCTATCAAGTCATTTGAAAATCTTGTATCAAGTTTAAGGTTCTCTCTCCAATCTCTTTGAATTTGCATACCTGCAAAAGCAGCAAGTGAATGCTTACCCCAATCTTGTTTGAAGTTAAGCGTATTATCCTGCTGAATACCATACATTAAATCATGACGCTCTCCTCCTGTAGCAAAACCATCTCTAAAGTTTCTTGGGTCTAGTACTGAAGGTGTAAAAGTTTCTCTTTTATCATAAAAGAAATCTATACCAAACTGCGATCTTATAGATAGTGCAGGTGTCAATTGATACTGTGCATAGCTAAACACATTACCTCTGTAACGGCTTCTATCATTTTTTCTAAGCAGTGCATTTTGTATTGGGTTTAAACTAAACTTACGTGGAGAACCTGGTGTAAAAGTACCATCTGGTTCAAATAAAGGTAAATAGGCAACTCTATTTAAAAGGTGCCCAAGCACAGGCCCTGCAGGAGTACTATTAGTAAACTCGTAAGATAAGTTAATCAACGTTCCTATTTTAAATTTATCATTTGGTGTAATGTCAACCTTTAAACGTGTATTAATTCTTTTATGACCACTATTTAGAATTAGTCCTTCCTCATTAAAGAAACCAGTATTCCAATAAAATGATGCTTTATCAGAACCGCCACTAACTGCAACATTGGTTTGATGTCTTACAGCTGGTCTTGTTACTAATTTCTGTAAATCAAATGAATTTCTGGTTACTAAACTAAGAGAATCTCGAGCAATAGGTCCCCAAGTGATGCCCTGTCTCTCTTCTTGTTCTAAACGCTGGTTTGCGTTTGGTGCTGGCAAATCGCCAACTAACTGATTTATACCAGTTACCGTTGTAATATCTAAATTCAGTTTACCAGTCTTTCCTTTTTTTGTTGTAATAATAACAACTCCATTACCTGCTTGAGCACCGTAAATAGCTGCAGTAGCACCATCTTTAATAACCTCTAACGATGCAATATCATTTGGGTCTAGGTTATCTATATCAAACGTTTGTTGCCCGTCAACTACATATAAAGGCCCCGTTGCACCTGCCGTTAAAGTGGACAAACCGCGAATACGAATGTCAAAACCTTCTCCTGGCCCGTTGTTGGTTACAACCTGAACACCAGATAATTGCCCTTGGATACCCTGTAGAGGATCAATAGGCGCAGATTTCTCAATATCTTCTGATTTAATTGTTTCTACAGCACCTAGTATTTTTTCTCTCTTAACCTGTTGAAACCCGATTACCACGACTTCCTCTAAACCTTCTACATCTTCCTCTAAAGTTATGTTTACTGTGCTTTGGTTTTCCACAGACACTTCTTGTGTTTTATAACCAATGTAAGAGAATACTAAAATTTTGTTCCCAGATGTTAATAGTAATGAGAAATTTCCATCAAAATCTGTTACCGCACCTTGTCTTGTACCTTTTTGCAATACATTTACACCAGGTAGAGGCATACCATTGGAATCGAGAACCGTTCCAGATACTCTATCTTGGGCTTGTAAGCTAATAGGCGTAAAACTGGACAAAACCAGAGCCATTAGTAATACCAATCCAGAAACAGAGTATTTTTTCTTAATTTTTTGTTTCATTTTGAGTTTTAGTTTAAACATATAATTTAGTTTTTTTTGGATCTCAGTAGCACCATTAATTGTGAAATTATAGCACTACTAAGATGTCAACAATTTTACAAATTACATTATGCAGAGGCATCCTGCCCTATCCTGTTTTAAGTGGTTTTTTTAAGAAACCTTAAACTTATTGGTAAAACAGTTATAATCTTTTCTATAAAGATTCTCTTAAAATTAACTTAGTAGTTAAATAAGTTCTAACTGGTTTATCGGAAACAATGAATTTAGCTACTTCAGCTCCAAATTCTTTGAAGTCAATTGAAATTACTGAAATCCCCTTAAATGTAAATCTTTTTAAGGGAGTATCATTGTAAGAAAGAATTCCTACTTCTTTACCCAGTTCATAATTACTTTCACAGCATTGTCCTAAAAGCTCATATAGAACTCTATCATTAAAACAAATATATGCGGTATACTTGCCCACAATCAGCTCATTTGAGTTATAACAGATTGAGAATTTAAGGTTGTTTTTTGAACAAAATTTCTTGAAGTGTTTTAAACTTTCAGGAGGGTGGTATGTAAATTCAGGGTAAACCAAACTTAGCTCTTTGTATTTCTTAAATAAATGTAATGCATTTTCTAGACAATTATAAAAGGCTTTCCCAAAATCTTGAAATACATAGTTTTCCGTATTTTTTAGATCTGCTTTCCAGTCAATAAGCAATAACTTTTTTTTGTCGATTTTTGAAATCATACCTTCTACTTCGGGATGATTAAAGCCCATGATAATGTATTTGTAATACTCACCGTTATCAACATTCAACATGGCTTTGAAGTTTTTAATATCGTAATGATGAAATTGAAGATCTACGATAACATTATCAGGCATATAACTCATAAAAGAATGATAAAAAACCTCTTTATATGCCTTAAACGTGCTGATTAATAAAAGGATTTTCTTCCTGCTTTCACATATATAATATCCCTTGTTTGGTGTAGCATTTATGTATCCTTGCTTTTTTAGCAAAGTATAAGCCTTGAAAACAGTATCACGAGAGATGTTGAATTCCTTGCTAAAATCGTTTATAGAAGGCACGCGGTCTCCTAACTTATAAGCATTTATTTCAATAGACTCTATAAAAGCATTGACTACCTTCTGGTACTTGGGTATGTTATTACCGTTAATATCTCTTATTACAATTCTTTGATCTACCATTATCAGAAACTTCTAATTCTTCGATTTTTAATATTAACCTTCAGATAAAATTGTATTTAAATAAAGATTAGCACAGATATTTCAAAAGAAAAAAAATATTCAGAAATATGTATCCTGTACTATCTGATAATGAATAAATGATAAAATGTAATTGATTTAAAAAGCCTTAAATATACCAAGTACTTATTCCAAGAATATAAGTAAATTAAGGAGCTAATCTAAAATAAGTAGTTGAAAAATCGTCTTATTACTATTATTGTAATGCCTAATAGTAAATTTTTGTCGGGATGACAGGATTTGAATTTCAAAATTAAGTCATTGGAAAACAATCATTTAACTTTAAAAAAATCAAATAAGACACCTATTAGGACACCTAAATACAGCTTATTAGCTTTCTATTACTAAGATACTGTAAACAATATGAAATAACAACAACTGTTATTAATTTCAGAAAAAAAAGTATTCGTTAAGTTAGAAGATAATCAGAATAATAAAAATTAGCCGGTAAACCACCCGTATGCCAAAATAGAATATTTGATCCCTTCTCTAATCTACCGTTCTTAAGATAATCCACCATACCATAGAATGCTCTTCCCGAATAAACAGGATCCAACAATATACCTTCTGCTTGGGCTAATTCTTGAATTGCATTTCTCTCATTGTCCGTAACAACTCCGTATCCGGCTTCATCATAGCCCTGAATCAAGGCACAGTCATCTAAAGTATAAGTTGCATTAATATTTAAAACTCTTGAACCTTCTTTCAAAATTTCTAAAACCACATTATCTAATGTTTGATTTTCAATGTCAATTTTATCAATACTAATCGGCATCAGCTTGACATCAAGATTATATAAATCCACTCCAAGTTTAAGTCCAGCTTGTGTCCCCCCAGAACTAGATGCAAAAAATATATAGTCGATCTTAGTATCTATATCTTTAAGCTGCTCTTTCAATTCTCTTGCTGCATCTACAAAGCCCAATGCCCCAAGGGCATTTGATCCTCCATAAGGTATTTCATAAACTTTTTTGTCGGCAGTTTCTAAGTCATTTTTTATCCTTTTTAAATCTTCACCTTTTCTATTATCTCCCGTAAAATGAATTTTAGCTCCTAATAGCTTCGACAAAAGTAAATTACCATTATAGTTTTCGGGTTCTTTTCCTCCTAATAATAAATGGCATTCTAAACCCGCCCTAGCACAAGCCGCGGCAGTCTGTCTACAATGATTTGATTGTTGGGCACCAGCTGCCACAACCGTATCACATCCTTTTTTTAGCACATCATAAATAAAGTACTGTAACTTTCTAGTTTTATTCCCACCTGATGCTAAACCTGTATTGTCATCTCGCTTTATCCATAAATTATAACTAGGATATTTCTTAGACAAATTATCCAATCTTTCAAGTGGAGTTGGAAAAAAACCTAAATTGTATTTATTGTCTAACATTCCTGGAATTTTTGATACTTACTAAAATTCATTATCTTTAATAACCTCTCAAATTTACATTATAAAATTGAATAACAGCTACTTATATGCAACTTCAGCCTCAGGAATACAAATACACAGCTGTTTATACATATGCTTCCTCCATGCATTGGGTAGTTTTATTCTTATGTATTAGTATTGGAATAATTATAACTTATCAAATTTTTAATATTTGGTTGGGCAGGAATAAAAACAGGAGCTCAAAATATAGATATTTGATACTTGCTATACTCTTCCTTTTCTATAATACACTTAATGGTTTGCTTCCAAGTGATAAATTTCCGTCTTCGGAAATTATACAGTATACAATTACCTATTCAATATCAATCATAACCTGTATTTATCTTGTTTGGTATTTGTATATAGAATTTAACATAAAGACACCAAGCACATTTTTTAAGATAAAAAATCTTACACTAATTTTGACCACATGCTTTATTTTACTTTTTGTAATTCCCTATTATATTACTGAATCACTCAACTTTGCGAGAAGTTTGTTCTTAGTATTCCCAACTATACTTTCAATAATTTTTATGATATATTTCTTTAGAGTTCTAAAAAAGAAAACAAATCGGCAACGCTATTTTAAAATCCAAACGTACTTAGGCCTTTGTTCAATTTTCTCTTTGGTTCTACTACCAGCGTTAACCTACTTTGGAGACTTTCAACCAATTACCCATTCTATTGTTACATCTTCTTTCTTTTTCGTGACTGTAATGGAAATAAACAGCTATTTATATAGACTAAAAAACACATACAGATTCAAAGAGGATATCGGTGGAAAATACAATTTAACCAACAGAGAAAATGAAATTGCCTTGCAGATTATAAAAGGAGATAGCTACAAGAACATAGCCGAAAACATGTTCATCACGTATGGTACGGTTAGAAAACATGCTTCCAATATTTACACGAAGACCAACTCTTCAAGTAGGGAAGAATTTATTAGGAAAATCAAATAATTTACACTTCTGATGTGCGTACAAAAGTTCACATTTAAAATACGCATAAACTACGCAGTTTAGATTCTCATTTTAAATTTATCTAAAGCATATTTGTTTAAACTTAACCAAACTTCACCAACCAAAATTAATTTTTCAGGATTCGGCAAATAGCTCGAATCTTAGATGATATAGGTGGATTATGGATTATGACACAATAGTTGAAGATTTTAAAAATAGTCTTTATAAGATTAACAATTCTACAAATACAATTGAATTTAGAAGCCAGGAGATAATATTACTTTCAAGAAATACTTTATATAGCTTGAAAAAAGGGGTTATAAAAAATGAATTCGAGATAGAAGCTGAAGAAATTTTGTTTTTCAAAAGTATTAAACAAATACCTTTAGAGCAATTGATATTTTATTCTGAAGTTAGATCGTTTGAACTGCAATACCCTAAGGCTGACAAACTACTTCAGCAGAAATCCATAAAGAAAAAACTAAGAAAACTTAATCGATTTTACTTGTACAATATTGATTTTATTCAATATATAGAAGCAGGACATACTCATTTTGATAGATACTATTTTACTAGAGACCATTTAGATTTTTTACCAATTACATCCTCTAAATTCTACTTTCAGGATCCTGATTTCAGTACACCCCGTGATATGCTATTGGGAAAACTAAGAGGCTATAAGTTATTAATCGCATATTTGAAGAGGAAACTGAACAACCTGAATTCTGCAGAAGGGAAAGAAGAATTATACAAGTCAAACCTCAAATGGACTGCTTCAAAAACTGCCCTAACAGAATTGATTTATGCGCTACACTATTATGGTGCAATAAACAACGGTAAAGCAGACATAAAACAAGTAGCTTTAGTTCTGCAAAATGTATTCAATCTTAACCTTGGCGACGTCTATAAAATCTTTTCAGAAATTAAGTCAAGAAAAATTAAAAGAACTAAGTTTTTAAGTGATCTATCTGATGGACTAATCACTCAAATGGAAAACGCTGAGGAATAGGGTTCGGAAAACTCCACATCAGGTACTCCTCCTGTTTTTTTAAATTCAATCATATTTCTTCAATTTTGAATCAAGTTAACCCTTCATTTTAAATCAAATAGTACCAAATATTAGTATTCGTTTTTTTTACCGTAGTCCGGTGCAACTAGTGAAATCATCTTCTTAAAACCTCTCAACTTTGCATAACGAAAGTCAAATCAAGTTAAGGGCTATCATTTCAACACAATCACAATGATAGTCCTTTTCTAAAAAATTGAATTATGCCAACAAGTATTATAACAACCGATGATTTGAGAGATTTTAAAATGGAACTTCTCAATGACATTAAAAAAATCTTGATAAAACATTCAGGCTCTGGATTAAAGCGCTATCTGAAGTCTTCAGAAGTAATGGATTTATTAAACATAAGCCCTGGAACGCTTCAGAATTTCCGGCTTAATGGCACATTACCCTATACTAAAATGGGCAATATCATTTTCTATGAAGCCGACGAAATTCAAAAAGTAATGACCGCCAATAGAGTCAATAATAAAAACTGATAGATGATGCATGAATTATATAAAACATCTCAATGCGGTTTTCCAAAGCTTTTATGGAGAAGAACAATTGAATTCCACCCATATAAGCCTTTATATGGCTTTATTTCAATTTTGGAATCTCAATCGCTTTCCAGAAGTGTTTTTCATTAACCGCCAAGAAGTTATGCAATTATCAAAAATTGGTTCCAAAGCTACTTATCACAGATGTTTAAGGCAACTCCATAACATGAAATATATAAATTATTTACCGTCCCATAACCCACTTAAAGGAAGCCAAATTAAGATGCTCATTTTCGGTACAAGTACTGAACAAGCGATAAACGAGCATGATACAAGTACTGAACAAGCTTTAGTATCTAATATAAACCTTAATAAACATAAAGAAAACTCAAGTAAAACTAAGCTACCAAAAAATGAAAATGAAGTTATTAGCTTCTTTGAAAAAAATAATTGGTCAGAGCTAGAAGCGAAAAAATTTTATAATCACTATCAATCCATAGGCTGGAAAATTGGAGGTAAAATTAAAATTGTGAATTGGAAAGCTTCCGCCAAAAACTGGATGCTAAAATCAAATGAAATTGAAACTGCTCAAGAGGTGTCTCTAAATAAGGACAACTTGAAAACTACTAACAACAAGAATTATGATCAACCCCTCTAAAATAAAGGAAGGCGGTGTGGTGTATTCCATCGGCACGTTTGATGGCAAATCGGTAGTTTACGATTTCGATAAAATATTGATTTATCTCGATGCCAAAGGCAAGTTGCTCTTTGGAAAGCATTTCAAAATTTATGATGAAGACAGAGCCATTATTTTCAAGTTGTGCAACTATTTTATTAAAGACTACAATAACTGTAGTAAACATGGCATTGACCCGGATAAAGGCATTCTGCTTTCAGGCCCTGTTGGTTGTGGTAAAACCAGTTTAATGAGGCTTTTAAAATATATAGTTCCACTACAAAAACCATATACCATAATACCTTCAAGAAATATTGTTTTTGGGTTTAATCATGTGGGCTATAAAGTAATTGAAGATTATGGAAGCAGTCAATTTTTTTGTTTCGACGATTTAGGTGTTGAACCCATTGGAAGACACTACGGTAAAGACTGTAATGTCATGGGAGAGATTATGTTATCACGGTACGAGATGTTTTTAAAACACCACATTAAAACCCATGCTACAACAAACCTTAATGCTGATGAACTTGAGGATTTATATGGAAATCGCGTAAGAAGTAGAATGCGGGAACTATTCAATCTTATTGCATTTGATAAAAGCGCTAAAGACAAACGAAAATAAAACCATGAAAATTGCAACTTTCAACATTCAAAACTTATTCCATCGCGATAAAAGTCTTGTAGAAAAAACCATTGGGAAAAACCTAACCGATTGGATGCAGGAGCTTGATGCTTTAATGCGTAAATCTAAGGCTTTGCTAAAAGATCAGGATAGAATCAGGGAATTGTCTTTTCTACTTGG
Organism: Flavobacteriaceae bacterium; assembly: GCA_043557195.1. Taxonomy (GTDB): domain Bacteria; phylum Bacteroidota; class Bacteroidia; order Flavobacteriales; family Flavobacteriaceae; genus Jejuia. The sequence goes on from CP121314.1 coordinate 690,815, forward strand.
TTTTGAGAAAACGTATCCAAGACCTTATGCTGTTATGCGCAGAAAAGCTGGATTGCTGTATTTGAAAGGCATTCATCATTCAACAGAAACAAAAGCCAGTAATTTAACCAACTGGAACGGTTGGATAGAATTACAAACTACCCCAATTGCGCCAACCGCAACCGATAATAAAGCAAAGGTAATTGCCTATGTTAATGCCGATATTTTACTATTGCAAGAAGTTGAAGACAGAGCCTCTTTAGAAGAATTTAATCAAACCATTTTACCAAAATTTGACTGTAAACCCTATGAGCAGTCTTTCATTATTCAATGCAACGACATGAAAGGTCTGGAAATTGCAATTCTACTCCGGGAAGGCTATAAGTTGGAAACTATTACCACGCATATAATTGGTGGGTATAGCGACTTATTCCAAAACTTAATTGAATATGAAATTTGTACGCCTACCTCAGAAAAAATTTATGTTTTATCTACCTATCTAAGGAAGCATGCCAGTGATGTTGATACCACAGACGTTATACGAAAAAGTCAGATTCAGAATATTGCCAAAATATATAAAAACCTCAAAGAACAAGGGAAGAAAAACGTAATTATTGCCGGGACATTCAACACCCCTTCCTATTGCAACTCTTTATCCCCATTGTTTCAAGATACTGATGTAAGAGACATCACAAAACATTTCTCTTTTGAAGTAGAAACAGACGATGGCGCCGATGCCACGTACTTCCGATTAGGGGCTTATAGAATGGGTGTGAATATTAAACAAAAGGACTATTTGTTGTTCTCTCCGGTGTTATTTGAGAAGATAAAGGATAGTGGATTAAACCGAAAAGCGGTATGGCCTAAAAAACGTCCGCAATGGACTACTTATAAAACCGTTACCAGTAAATATAATGCTGGCAGTGAGCATCCTTTGGTTTGGGGGGAATTCATTTGACTTTTGAATTTTTGTGTTGATAAATAAATAAAAATAATGCATAAAGTTTTCAGTCGATATAGCAAAAAACGTATATTCGATGTACGAAATATATCACTAAAATATTATGATTGGAATATTGCACTTAAGTGACATGCACTTAAAAGAAGGTAGGGAGAATAATCCTATTTTAAAAAGAGTTGGTAAAATTGTAGATTCTGTTGCAAATGAAATTACAGAGTGTAGTGATTTAATAATTATTTTTTCAGGAGATATAGCGTATTCAGGAAAAGCTGAAGAATATGAAATAGCCAACGAATTTTTTAATTCACTTGTTGAAAGTTTAAAAGCAAAAACAAAAGCGTGGATTCGGCTATTCTTTGTAGCAGGAAATCACGATTGTTATTTTGAACCTAATTCGGTTAGAGAAGCTATATTAAATCAGGCTAATTCAAGTACATTCAAATTTGATCAAAATATTATTGATGTGCTTTGCAATACACAAAAAGAATATTTGAACTTTGTCAATAGCAAAATGTCATATTGGAGGCGCAAAACTAGATCCAATTTTAGAAGTAAAATGTATGATCAATTTGAAGTAAGCATTAAAGGAAGAATAATAAAATTACATTGTTTTAATAGTGCTTCTTTTTCTAAATTAACTGAAAATGCTGGCAGTCTAAATTTTCCAATTGAACTATATAATGAAAATCTAACTACAGGAAGTGAAGATATCTCTATTTCGATTCTACATCATCCTTTAAATTGGTTGAATACTGACTCACATAGATCTCTTAGAAATAAATTAATTGAAATTTCTGACTTAGTTTTTACTGGGCATGAACACGTACCAGATGAGTTTTTAATCGAAAGAAAGGATGAATCATCAAAATTTATTGAATCAGGAGCATTACAAGATAATGGTAATGATAACACTAGTGAATTTGGGCTAATCATGATAAGAGATAGTTCAAAATCGTTCATAGGAAATCATATTTCTTATAGCCTAAAGAATGGAATTTATCAACGAGAAGATAAACCTCAAATAAAATTGAGCGAAATAAAAACAAAAAGAAATAAAATTGCAACCCAAGATAGTTTCCAAACGTGGCTCGAAGAGATAGGTGCTCCAATCGCCCATCCTCGTAAAGAAGACCTATATTTAGATGATTTCTATGTTTATCCAGATATACAGGTTATTACAGATCCTAATAAAGACACATCTGAATTAATCAATAACGAACATTCATCTGAAGAGCTTTTACAAAAAAAATATTGTATAGTTGTAGGATCTGAATGTTCGGGTAAAACAAGTTTCTTAAAAAAAGTTTTTGACTACAAACTAAAAAAGGGGCTTATTCCGATTTATTTAGAGGGAGAAATAATTAAAAAGTTTGAAAACATAAGTTTTAATAGCACAATTTTAAGAAAGGCTTTTCACAATCAATACGAAACAATCTCTTCGAAATACTTTGACCAAATAGACCACAAAAAGATTGTGATTTTAATAGATAACTTTGGGAATTGCCCTTTGGATGGGAAAAAGAGAGTAACTCTTATTGAAAACTTGAAAAACCAGTTTAATGGTTTATATATAACTTCTAGAGAACTTATTCATTTTGACCCTATAAATTCGAGTAATGCTTTTGATGAATTTTATACTTCTCGGATTTTAGAATTAAATCATGATTTAAGAAAAAAAGTTATCTATAAATGGAATGCTCTTGGGCAAACCATCAACCCCAATATATCTGAAGAAATTTCGGCAAAAAACCTTCAATCAATAAGATTTGTTAATAGTGTTCTTCAAAAGCACTTTACAGAACCATTCCCTATATATATACTAACACTTTTACAAGTCCATGATGCAAACTCAAACGCATTAGACCATGGTTCAATTGGATTCTACTACGAATATTTAATTAAACATTCTTTACAGGAATCAATAGATAATAAAAATCAAGTTTCTCTTTATGAAGCATTCTTGATAGATTTTTGCTATTTTTTATTTGAAGAAAGAATTAACAATATCAATGAAGATGATTTTCAAATCTTTTTGACAAACTTTAAATCAAAGAAGAGAGTAACTCTAAATTACTCTACATTATTAACAGACCTTATAAATTCTAATATTATTAGAATTGTTAAAGGACAAGTTTCTCTGCACCAGCCTTATATTTATTATTATTTTGTTTCTAGAGCATTAGATGATAGGCTTAATGATGAAAAAACTCAAAAGAGAGTTGAAAGAATGATAAATCGGCTATACATTCAAGAATTCGAGGGTATTATACTCTTTTTATCACATCTCAGCAGTAATACATACGTGTTGGAAACCTTAAAAACTAAATGTAAATCGTATTTTACAAATTTTCAAGAAGCTACTATTGATCAAGATATCCTGTCAATAGACTCAACAATCACTAATGAATATTTACCATTGCTCGAAGCAACTGATGAACCATCAGGCCCTCAAAGCACTAATAATGAACAAATACCACCAAATGGTGATGCGAACATTAATGAGTTAGAATATGATCCAGATAAGGATGTAGATATAATAACGTCTTTAAACAAATTTGTTAGATCTTTAAAGACATTTGAATTAATGGGAAATGTTGTTAAAATAAACTATGCATGGGACTATGAGAAAAAAATTCCTTTAGTTAAAGAAACATATGGTTTGGGGTTAAGATTAATGACAGCTTATTTTAAAATGATCGAAAATGGTGCTGACGAAATTGTAGCTCATATAAGACAAATATCCACAGAAAAAGAAATAGAGAATTTAAGTGAACTTAAAGAAATAACAACGCAATTCACAAGACAATTGGCTTTTGGAGCTTGTTACAATTTAATTAGAAGGATTGCATATTCTCTTGGGCATAAACAACTAAGGCCACTATTTCAAGAAATATCAAAAGAGCATTTTACAAACGCTTACAAACTTATAGAATTTTCAATCGATCTTTTACAACTGGGTATTTATAATGAATCTGAGGTTAAAAAATATCTTTCCTCTTCGAGAGGATTTAATAGACCTATGGCACGATTATTATTAAGGAATTTTATTTATGAGTATACCCAACTTTTTAAAATTGATGTAAGAACACGACAAAAAATCAATGATGCGGCTCAAATTCAAATGAAAGATCAACGTATCATCCAATCAACAAGTAAAAAGCTTCGAAAATAGTTTGAATATTTTTTTTAGAATTAAAAATATTATTTTGAAAACAGCATTATATAATTTCATCATTGGCTTGAAAACTTAATTATTGATTTTAGTAAAACCAATGCAACGGTATTTTGCGAAGTTTCCTTAGACAAATAAATTACTTCATCAGTTTGAGATAAAAACCCAAGCTCTAAAAGAACCGTCGCATTACTATTGTAGTTATCTCGTAACACCTGAAAATTGCCATATTTAATACCCCTATTATTAACTCCAAGTATATCATCCAATCCTTTTAGTATAGTAAATCCCAAAAAGATCGAACTATCCAAATCCGCTTCTCTCTTAGGGTAAACAAAAACTTCCGCTCCCCTAGCATTAGGATTGTTCGCTTGGTTACAATGTATAGAGATAAAAACATCCGCTTTCAATTTTTTGCTTAAATATGTTCTATCCGTTAAATCAATTAAAGTATCCGTATATCTAGTTAAGTACAGTTCCATTTGATTTTTATAAAAACTACGGTTTAGCTTCAACATTTTTAATGCTATACTTAAAACGACATCCTTCTCCTTGACCCCATTTACACCAATCGCTCCAGCATCTACTCCACCGTGTCCTGGGTCAATGATTACAATTGGTATATTAACTTTTGATTGTTCTTCTTGTGCATAGAAGCTTTTAGAAAACCAAACACAAAACAACGGTACGAGCAAATAACATGTCTTTTTCATAACCCTATTTTTAGGTTAAGCAAAATGCAATGATTTTATGCTTTCCATAAGAATCTTCAAAAATTTAACAGACCATAGCGTTAAATTTTATCTTATTTCATTCACAGCCTAAATACAGTAATAGATTTCGCAAAAATTTCAAATAACTGCCACCAAAGGCTAAATCTATTCTTTATGAAAAAATCAATTTTTGCCCTTACTTTATTGCTTTTTGTAACATCTCAAACCTTTGCCCAAATTGGGGGTATTGAAGACTCGGTAAATGATGTTTCAGATACCATCAGAACTATTTTCCCAATCATTCTGGGTGTTATTTTCCTCATCGGATTCTTGTTTAACGCAGGTCATTTCTTTGGTGAAAATGCAGATCTCAAAAAAGGAATTACTCGCGTTCTTGTATTTGTTCTGATTGCTGGTGCAGTTGTAGGCATCTTTACTTATCTCATAAGCATCGTGGTATAATGACCCTCATTGAGGGCTTTATTAAAAAAGCTGTATGAAGAAGTACGAAGTTTATAAAAACATAAGGAAACGGGCAGTCATTTTTGGATTGCCTATTTCCCTATTTGCTTTAATGATGACATCCATTTTGGCATCACTTTTAATCATCATTTTCTCGTTTAGCTTCGGGTTGATAATTGGCATACTGATCTTCAATGCAACATTATATGTTGCATTGACCCGTATAACCAACAATCCACAGCTTTTTCAGATGGCAAGAACCTTTCCACGAATTATAAGTAACAAAAGAAATTCTGGCTTCGATTATGAACAAGATTAATATTTCGGCATATCCACCCATAATAGATATTCAAGATAATATCATTTTTGCGAATAACGGCAATGTGGTTTTATGGTATGAAGGGAATCTGCCCGAAATCTATTCCTTGTCTGAAAAAGATTTTGAGGATATGCATGGTGCATGGTTTCAGGCTCTGAAATCATTACCCATTGGAACTGTGGTTCACAAACAGGATATCTATATTAAAAAATCCTATTCTTCAGAACAGCTTCCAAACACCACTTTTTTGGAAAAAGCCACCCATGCACATTTTAAAGGTCGTGGACACATAGAGCATAAATGTTATTTGTTTTTCATTTTAACCAAAAATAAGGCACTTAACAATCCGAAATACGTCAATCCATTTAAAAAAATTTCAAAGGGAATTGTTCAAGAATTAGATGATAATATAAAAAACTTTGTCAATTCCGTAAGCGATTCGGTTTCCTTCATAAATAATAGTAGAAAAATGGCATTTCTTCCACTAAAACCAGAAGCCATTCAGAAATTAACGAGTAGTTATTTCAATGGTTTCAATGAAGGATTTGATACTGATATTCTGTTGGAACCTGCCCGCCGTGGTGGGAAGAAAAGCATCAATATTGGCGAAAACCATTTTGATGCGCTTGCTATCAATAGCGAATTATGTTTTGGCGAAAGCGTACAAAGTAGTAAAACTAATGAAAAATTTACTTCGGATGATTTTGTGTTTCATCAAGGGTTTATTGATGGCTTAGGGCTAACGCTTAATGAAAATCACATTGTTAACCAAATTCTTTATTTAGATGATAAACAAAAGTGGCGCAAACTACTTGATAAGAAAATAGAGGAACTTAATAAGAGTTCCAATTTTGGCTCACAAAACAAAGTGGTACTTGGCAAAATTCAGCACATTTTGAACCAAATCAATGCAGATGATAATTCACGAATTATACGTGGTCATCTCAATATTATCTACTGGTCGAAAGATGCTAAAGAACTGGACAAAATCACTTCTAAAATTAAAACGGAATTTAAGGAATTGGATATCATACCTTACTATCCAAAAGGTGAAGAACGCAAGAATTACATCCTGAATAGTTACTGTTGCTTCTCTTCTAATTTTTCAAACAACGATTTATATGTAACGGACTTAAAGCACGCACTTTGTTTATTCATCAATAATACCAATTACAAATCGGATAAAACGGGCATTATCTTTAATGACAGAGAACATAATATTCCTGTCTTAAAAGATGTCTGGGACGAAAAAAAGAAACGCATCAAGGCTAGAAACTTTGCCATTTTTGCGCCTACAGGTGAAGGCAAATCATTTTTGGCGAATAACATTCTGCGCCAATATTTTGAAAGTGGCGTCCGTCTGGTCATTATAGATTTGGGTGGTTCTTATACCAAATTTGCCAAACTCTATCCTGAAAAATACACCGTCTTACGATACGAAAGCGGAAAGAACTTAGGCATCAATCCTTTTTACATCAGTAATAAAAATGACTTGACACCAGAACGGTTAGAGGATTTATCTGTATTTCTTTTTGAATTGTTTGCTTCAGATTTGAAAGTTACCAAAGCGCAATCGGTTTCAATTAAAAAGATTCTGCGTCACTATTACAATAGCACTTCTGAAAATCATTCACTAGAAGGCTTCTACAATCATATAGAACAGAATCAGGAAAACCTTTTAGGCTCCTTAAAAATCCATCCCGACTACTTTAATGTTACAAGCTTTTTGCATGTGATGTCTGAGTATGTTGGCGATGGTCTATACAGTTTTCTATTTGAGGTTAGTGAAGACCAAACCTATAAAATAGAAGACAAGAGATTGATTGTTTTTGAACTCGATGAAGTGAAGGATAACAAGGAAATTCTGTCCGTAATGCTAAAACTCATTAAGTCTGCAATCCAAAGAACCATTTGGAAAAATAGGGCTGAAAAAGGCATCATCTTATTCGATGAGTTTGCCAAACAACTGAAGTTTGAAAACGTATTGGAAAGTGTAGAATTTTATTATCAAGCCATACGAAAACAAAATGGCGCCATTGGTATTATTTTACAATCAATTAATCAATTGCCTAATAATTCTACATCAGCAAGTATTCTTGAAAACACGCAAGTTATCTACAGTTTGAATAATGAAAAAGGTTATGATGAATTAGTCAAAAGGCTGAATCTGTCAAGCCACGACCTAAACCAATTAAAATCCATTAAAAACAATCTTTCTGGCCCAAGAAAGTACACCGAAATGTTTATCAAAATTGGAAAGGAAAGCAACATTTTTCGTCTCGAAGTTCCCAAAGAAGTTTACGCTGCCTATTTAACCGACGGACAAGAAAATGAGGACATAATGAAGTTCTATGAAGAGCATCATGACATGCAAAAAGCAATAATTCAATTCACATCTAAAACTTAACATTATGAAATCGAAGATTCACGAATACCAAAACAAATTTTTTACAATGAGTAAAAAGAAAATCAGAATTTTAGTAATGGTAGTAGCATTAATACTATTAATCCCATCAAAGACAACAAGCCAAGGCATGCCAACTTACGACAACACCAATTTTATCAGTTTGGTAAAACAACTTGTAGAATCTGGCAAGCAGACTTCTCAACTTATTAAGTCTGTGAAATTCATGAAGGATGCAAAAGAAGCCATAGAAAAAGTGTCTAGTGTAGTTAGACAACTCAAAGCTGTTCAAGAAATAGCAAGAAACAACCAACTTCTTATTCAAGTCATGCAGAATGATCTGCAAGACATTTTGAACTCGCCTTATATAAAACCTGAAGAAGTGTCACGAGTTGCAGAATCCTTTGATGCTATAGTACAAAACTCTTTAGATACAGTAGATTTTATAGATAAAATCCTATCGAGTGATAATCTTAAAATGACCGATGCAGAACGTGCGGAAGTTCTTAAACAGAAGGAACAGGAATCAAAAGAAATGGTTTCAAATATCAATACGAGAACCAAACGGTATAAGGATATTATTTCCTTCAGAAAAATGCAGGATAAAGTCAATAATCGCGAAATAAACTATTAAAAATGACCGCAACCATCATTTTAGGAATTGGGCTAGAGTATATCGATACGGTATTTCAAACCATACAGAACAGTAGTTTTTCGCAATATACCATTGCAGGAATGAAAACGCTTGCTGTTTTGTTTTTTCTAGTCAATATCCTAAAAAAGTATAACGAAGGTATTGCGGATAAAGATGGCTATTCTTGGGGATTGAGTCCAGGCGAACTCGCAAAGAATTTTGCTGTGGTGCTATTGGTTATTTTTTCAACGCAGGTGTTAGGGTTTTTTGATGGTATTTTAGTTGCTATTGAAGGACAATATCGAGGGACTGCACCTGCGTTATTACCATTGCAATTACAGGATTTACCGCTTGAAGAAGAAGTCGGTTTATTAGACGCTGCAAGTATGGCAATGACGTTGCTTTATGAAGCTTTAGTAACACCACTTTATGGATTCAAGATATTAGCTTTTATGCTGAGTACCATTTTATGGATTCTTGACCTGTTTATCTACCCTCTATTTTTAGCAGAACGTTTCTTTCTTTTGGGAATCATGCAAGCATTTTTTCCATTGGTTATAAGTCTGGCTGTATTCGAAAAGTTCCGTTCTCTAGCCTACACATTTTTCAAACTCTATGCAGCAGTTTATATGTTAGTGCCAGCATTTTTTCTGGTCAATGTATTTGTCAATGCTATCTATAGTGAAATAAACACCAACTTCTGGACCAACTTATTTGGTACCGATTTTGGCCAAGGATTCTTTGCGCCTGTTGTGCAATTGGGTTCGGTAGGCTTTATCGTATTCCTAAAATTCAAATTATATAAACGCGCCACATCCTTTACACTAAGATTGTTTACCAGCTAATTCAACCCACAATGAAAACACCTTATAAAAACATATACAACGTTCTAAAATTGAATCGATTTATCGTTTTGGCAGTAGTCGCTTGCGCATTACTATCTAGTACTTTTTCAGTTTGGATAGCATTTACTACCAACAAAAACGCAATGAATAGTGCATTTGCCATTAATACAGATGGCAGCATCATTCCGCTGAAGCTTGTTAACCAAAAAGAAAATTTTAAAGTTGAAGCTTTGGCTCATTTAGAACTGTTTCACAACTACTTCTATAATATCGATGCAAGCAATTATGAAAAGAACCTGAAAAAGGCGCTTTGGCTAGGTAACAGTTCTGTTGATAATCTATATCGCCAGAAAAAAGCGGACGGTGTCTATAATCGATTATTGCAATATTCTTTAGTACAAAAGGTGCTGAGCATCGATGCTCAGATAAAAGAAAATAATGGCTCGTATGGTTTTACCACGACTATCATTTTTGAAATCAATAGAGGTTCTATAATAGACACTTATGAATTGGTTTCCACAGGAAACCTAATCATGGTTGACCGAAACTTCCCCAACAATCCACATGGTCTTTTAATTACCAATTATTTCGAAAACACTTTAAAAAAACTAAACAACGAAAGCCCATAATGGGCATTTAAAAACTACTCTTATGAAAATTGAAAAAAATAAAATTGTATTTATAGCAGTATTGGCTATTGTTTTCATATTCCTGATTTCCTATTCCGTGATGGTAATGGGCGACGATCAAAGCGAGAATGACAACCTTGAACAGACCTTAATACCAGATTTGGAAGAAAATCAAAAAGAGTATGATTCAAAATTAGAGGCTCTTAATGATTTAAAGGAAGTACGTGAGAACAATGCGCCTAGTATCTATGACGAAAAATTAATTGATTCTTTAGGCTATTACGATCCAGATCTTCCAGAACGTGAAAGGAAACGTATTGTAGATAGCATTTATAATGCAGGTAAAACTCAATACTCAGATAAAAAATATCAAAACTTCGGACAGAAGAAAGTTAAAAAGAAGCAACCTGTAGAAATTGATTCATCCGAAATCAAAAGAGAACTAAAGATTCAAGCCAAAGAATTGGGCTTGGAACATCAACTGTTTTTTGCTGCTGCGCCAAAACCAAATGAACTTTCAATTATCGGTAATACAGATGCTACTATTTACGTGGTTGTTGATGGCGATCAAATTGTAAAGGCTAATACTAGACTGAGAATGCGACTTACTGAAGCTGCAACAATAAATGGCAAACAAATGCCTAAGAACACATTTTTATTCGGGTTCATAAGCTTTCAGCCTAATCGTGCTTTAATTGAAATTGAAAATATCAATCATCATCCCACAAAACTCAAAGCTTTCGATTTACAAGATGGTAGCGAAGGTATATATGTGGAAAACAACTTTAGAGCTGAAGTGACGAGTGAAGTTCTAGACGATGTTATTGGCGATATCAATATCCCAACTGTTCCACAAGTAGGTGGCATCACAAAAGTACTTAGACGTAGCAATCGGAATGTAAAGGTTACCGTATTGAACAATTATAAACTTATTTTAAAACCAAAATTATGAAACCTATACTGATTATAATACTTGTTTCCATTTCAGCTTTCTTGGAAGCGCAAACAACTGAAATACTTGACACAATTTATGCAAACGACACAAAAAATGTTGCACTATTTTTTCCAGAGCCTATACGACAAGGTATAACTGGTTCAGAAAACTTTGTATTTACTTACAATCGTGAAAAAGAACAATATTTTGGCTTACTGCAAGCCAAAGAAGGAAAAGAAAGTAATCTACTGGTAATCAATAGAAATGGTGCGATTTTTTCGTATATTGTAAGGTACAAAGCCCAACTTTCAAAGCTCAATTATTTCATCCCGATGGCAGGTAGTATCGGGAATGAAAAACCAAAAGTTAAAGATTCGATTCAGATCGAAACTTTTGAAAAAAGTATTGATAACAGGACGTATTATTATCAAAAATTTTGCTCTTACCTTCTTGATAGAAGACAATATCTTGGAAGATACATAAGGCGAAATAATAGTGTTATCCTGAGGCTTGAAAATATTGTATTTGACAAAGAAGAGCTCTATTTCGTCATTCAAATTAGAAATAATTCTTCTTTGGATTATGATTTGAATTTCTTGAACCTTTATATCGAAACTCGGCAAAAAGGGAAAAGGAAATCTTTACAGCGTTTGTATAAGGAGCCTATTTTTAAACATCATCTGCCTTCGAAAATCTTGGTAAATGAAACCTTAAGATTCGTTTATATCATGCCGAAATTTTCATTGTCCAAGGGCAGAAGAATAGTTTTAGAATTGAACGAGAAAGATGGTGAACGAAATATTGAAATGAAAGTATCACATAAATATATCAATAACCCAAATCAATAATACCATGAAAAAAACAGCCATTTATGCTCTTGTAATCTTATTTATTTCTTGTGCCGGAACACAGGATTCAACTCCAGCTTCTGTCGCAGAAATCGTCGCAGAAAGCTTTTATCAAGGCAAAGAAACTACACTTAAAAAGCATACAACACCTGAAGGTTTTGCTACATTTTCTAACCTTCAGAAAATGTTCGCCAAACCTAAAGGTTCAGAATCTAACTTTAAACTTATCGATGAAGTTACTGAAGGCGATGTTGCTTGGGTAAAATACTCGACCTCTTATGACAAAACACCTGGGATTTTTAAATTGGTAAAGCAAGATGGTGCATGGAAAGTTACGGTTAGAGATCCTAAGGAAAAAACCCCTTTTTAAGGTAATTAATCTTTAAATATCGATCTAGCCTCATTATAAATCCTATCAAAATTAGCTTGTAAATCGGCATCAGAGTAATCCTGTTGTTTCTTTGGTAATCGCTTTTTAATTTTGGGCAATTTAAATTGTACTTTTCTGTCCTTTCCATCAGCAAACGTTATAAACTCGCCTTCTTTCAATCTGAAAAACACATCAGCTCTAATTTTGGCGACTTCGCGCTCTCCTGTTGTAATTCGTGTATCAAAATTAAGATTGTATCCCCGATTTACACTTGTGGTTTCTTTCTTTACAATTTCAAAAAAACGTTCATAATATTTCGCAGTATCTGGGTCATTTACCTTTCCGAAGAATTGATAGGATAGATTACTTAAAATGGCTTTACTCGCCTTATCGCCATACATCATATCGTTTTGAATTTTGTCTTGCATCACGTAAATCGTAGCAATATCATAGCTTCGTAATGTGGCTGGAATTCTGTGCATATTCAATAATTTGATCGTTGGCGCTTCTTCCATTAGTAAAAAAGATGCATTTGAATTCCGCACACTCATTTGTTTGGTAATCGTGTGAACAATAGCAGCTATTATGGGCGAATAGGCCGTCTCATATTTCGGATTATTGACTACGGAAATCACTAACGGTTTTTCCTGGCTATTTATATCGAGTGGAACATCATCTGCGGACAAAGTCATAAAAATACGTTGGGTACTTATTTTTTTGAGCGCATTGGACAAAGTACTTTTTACCCCAGCTGTTTGCCTGTCGGAATCCTTTCCGCTAATAAAAGCATCTGCCATCGCTCTCGATGTTGTATTCTTACTTAAAAATGCAATTAGACTTGAAGTGTTGAGATATTGGTAAACAGCTATTAAGTGAGGTAATGTACAATATTGTGGATGCGAGGTTCTTAACTTCCAAATCAATCCGCTAATTAAGCCTTCAGCTGCATCATTAAAAAATTTTGTTGTTCCTATACTTCCGGATTCTCTTTGTTCTAATAAGTTTTCTATAAGTACTCTTGCAACTTCATTTACGCTTTCTTCATTGGTCATATATCTTGGTGCTATTGGATTAACTCGGTCATATATGTTATCAAATGAAATTACTTTGAAATCAATCTCATTTTTTTCAAATAAAGGAAATGCCATTTCTGTGATTTCAAAGTTTTTATAATCGTGAATCACACCAGAAAATTTGTGTTTACTGAAATGCTGAAGAAAATTAAAAACGACGCTTTCTGTTTTTCCACTTCCTGCTGAACCAATTATTGAAGCGCCTCGTTTGATGTTGTTTATTTTAAAACTTCCACCTTTTATTTTAAAATGAACTTGGTGTTTATCATTGGAATCCATAATTTCATTTTCCTTGTGAAGAAATACATATAAAACTGTATTGATGAGCAAAAGTGGACAACCAATATAAAGAAGCTGGATAACCCAATGCATTAAATATGGACTCAATTTAAAAAGTAGTCCTAAACAAATTACAGTCAAAATGAGGTTTATAAAAAAAGCATATCTCGTCATTTTGAAAAGACTTAAAAACACCAAGCTCATTCCAAACAGTAATCCAATAGTAAATGTAATTCCTTGTATTTCCATGTTATATACCTATTGAACCTGATTTAATGGCGACGTCTACACCTCGTTTTAAATATCGTATGGTTTTAAGTGCTAACTGCACTTGATTGGTTGGAATACTCGCGATGGGCACTCTAGATTTTGCAAGCATTTTAAATGCTATCGCTTTTTCACTTGCTGGCAATCCCAATAATGTCGTGAAGTACAGCTTCGGATTTTTAATGAAATCTTTTTTCGATTTATAGGATTCTGCATAGTTGCGTTTATAGCCAAAAGTTTTATCAAAAGTGCTTTCGGCTTTTGTAAAAAACGCATCTCTATCAAACCCACGTTTTACAATTTTACCATGCATCTCAACTTGTGAAGCTTTGTATTTAGATCCTGGCGATAAACTCACAGAATTTGAGGCATCTTTTCGGCTCACGATAATATGAATATGACTTTGATTACCTGCTTTTTTCATGCCTTGTACAATCCGTTTTCCATTTTGTTGATGTGGTGCTTCGGCTTCGAGTTTGCTAATTTGAAATTTCATTTTCTTTATATTCCCTTCTAATTGACCTTGTTCAATTTTCCGAATATCAGTTTTTAGCTGAAGTATTTTAGTGGCAAAAGGTTGATTCTCTTTTACCTGTTTATCTGTACCTTTAAATGTGCGTTGATGTTCGATTTTTGCAAAATATTTTATGTCGTCAACAGTTATCGGTTTACCATTAATTTCTCGATTAAAAGACGTTGCATAATCCTTCATTATGGCTCTGGTATATTTTTTTAAATCCTCAGAATTATTCTGTAATTTTCTTAATTCATATTTACTTGGACTAACTGTAATGGAATAAAATTTTGGTTCTTTATTTTTGAGTTTAGCCGTATTGCCATCGATTTCTTTTACCACATCTTTGGTTTCAATTTCGTCTCCATATTGATTAAAAAAATGCTCCACATCTTCTTGCTCCAAACCTTGATTTTCTTTCTCCAGATACTCAGCAAAATCCGCAGAACTTTGTGAATAATCTCCTCCTAATTTTTGAGCTGTGATTGTGATATACATAATATTATAATTGATTATTTGATTCATTTTTTTCTACAATCAGCCCTTCCCTCTCTTTGACCTCTTTCTCTAAAATCAACTTTTCTTGCTTTGGTTCAAACTCCATAAACAAAGATTGTAACATTGCAGTTGTGGGTTTGTCATGGTTCTTTTCAATGTCTTTTATGATAGCGATTACTGCATTTATTCGCTTCTTAATTTCACTCTCCAATGTTTGCATATTTGGCCCTAAAGTTTCATTTGGTGAAATGCCATTGTCCTCAAAAAAGTCCAACATCAGAAGCAAAGTCATCGATTGTGATTTAGATAATTTTTTACAAAACACTCGAAAACGCTCTGCTACTGAAGTTTTAATCCCGAGCTTCTCAAATCGCTCTTTTTCATATCCCTTATCCATTTTTTCTGAAAAAATTTGTTGTTTTGATTGGGCTGCGAGGATTTTTTCTGAAAAAACCATGTTACACATTCAAATATCAAAACAATCAATCGCCGAAAGGTGTTGATTTTACTAGGGTTTTGAAAAAACTGAAAATCGAAACATCGCGCTAGCGTGTTACCCTCTTGCTATTCCCTTAGATTCGCAATGTCATTTACATAGAGCTTTCTTTTAAGATAATTACTACTTATGTGAGCAGTTATCTTTTTTTAGGGAATACCCTCTGTAATTGTAAATAACAACCAACCGATAAAGGGGAATTACACGCAAAGAAAGTTTTAGACTTATGCCTTAAAAATCCTTTATCGGTTATCTCTGAACCGTATCAAATGGAAATACAGGTTTTTAGACCTAATATTGGGTTTCGATGGTAATTCAGATTATTAATTGTTTTTACGTTCATATCTTATAAAATCTAACCTTTAATATTCTAAAGGTCTATATCGCTATTCATATAGAGGGTAGATAATAATTTATCTTACTTTAAACCTCTATGATTATGAATGGCAACCAAACCGACAAAGGAGAATTAATTGCTTTTCAAAGTTTCGGACTTATAAGGTCGGATTAAATCCTTTGTCGGTTATATCTGAACCAGCATCAAATGGAAATTCAGGTTTTTAGACCTATTATTAGGGATTAGATGATACCTCAGATTCTTGGTTGTATTTGTTCTTTTATGTTACATACTTTTTAAACTCTTTATTATGAAAAAATTAGACTTTCTGTACTTTATCGGTATAGATGTATCCAAACAGACTTTTGATGTTGCCATTGTTAATGAGACCTCTACCAAATCATTTTTATTTGAAAACACCAACAAAGGCGTCAAAGCCTTTTTAAGATTGCTCAAGAACCAGCAAATGGCTTTAAACGATACGCTTATTTGTATGGAACACACAGGTATATATGGAAGGTTGCTCATCACAAAATTATTGGAAACAGAAGCTAATTTCTGTGTTGAAATGTCTTTAAGGATTACCCGAAGTCTTGGAATCCAACGCGGTAAAAATGACAAAATAGATGCCATTCGTATTGCACAATATGCAATTAAAAACTGTAATGAAATAGAACTATATAGACCAATTCCCGAGATACTTGAAAAAGTAAAGATACTCATCAAGGCTAGGGAGCAACTTGTTAATTTTAAGGCAGATTTGAACAAATACCCCAATGAAGCTAAACGCTTTGCACCAGAGCTTGGAAAACTTGCACAAAAGCAGATTAGAAAAACCAATAAATGCTTTACCGATGAAATTAAACGGATAGAAGCAGAACTGCAGGCTCTCATACTTTCTGACGAAAAACTTAACAAAACTGTAGGACTTGTTACCTCTGTTACTGGAATTGGAACCATGACTGCATTATATTTTGTGATATTTACTAACTTCTTTACACGATATCAGGAAGCCAAACAACTGGCTTGTTATTGTGGTGTCGTACCTTTTGAGCATACCTCTGGTTCTTCCGTCCAGAAAAGATCCAGGGTGCATCATATGGCTAATAAAACCATGAAAAAACACCTGCACATGTGCGCACTCTCTGCAGTTCGCCATGACCCAGAACTTAAAGTCTATTATGAACGTAAGGCTGAAGAAGGAAAAAATAAAATGCTGGTGCTCAACAACGTCAGAAACAAATTGGTTTTGAGAGTTTGTGCCGTGGTTAAAAGGCAAAAAACCTATCAAAAAAGAGTGGCTTAATTGTTTCATTTTTTCACTTATCAACTTTTTTATTTTTTTTCTTGGTTTTAACATGGAAATCCTTTTCGTCCAGCTCGCTGGACAAAAAAAATACCATTACATCCAAAAATGTAATGGCTTTTTCTGTAATACGAATTGAAATTAGATTTTTTAAGAGTGTTTCAATTGAAGTTTAAAAGTATCTTTAACAAACCACTCTTTTTGTTGCAGAATATAAAATGAGGTCATAAAAAAACCTTCGGAATTTCCAAAGGTCTTTAGGTTAATTTTTGAATTTCAAATCTACTAAATGTTAAAAACGAAATTATAAGTATATAGGTTTTTAATTATTTCTTCCTCTATCAAACGCTCATACATTTGGTTATCTTCATCAACATATTTTTCGTCAATATGTTTTTTAATAGACTCTCCAAATTTATGTTCCACATCTTCCCGAGAAACCTTTAAAAGCTCCTCTTGTCTTTCCGAACTTAAATCTTGAAATGTTATATAAATCATATCTCAAAAATTTAATATTCGCTTGGAAGCATCAGCGTATTATCTACAAAAAATAATCGCAATTCGTCCAAAGGAAAATCGGTTACATTATATCTATGCGTTTCTAAAATTTTATCATTTCCATCACTGTATTTAATGATAGCTTCACATTGCTTTTCAAACTGTTCCTTTTCAGAAAGTCGCTTAAAATCTATGGTAATAAAAGAACTTCTATTAGATAAACTTTTTGCAATTACTGATGCATCTGTAATCAGCCAAAAGCATTCCGCTTCGTTAGCTAAATATTTTAATCCATCAGTAAAACGAGTTCCAATTAATGGAATTTTAAAGAACATTTCCGTACCACAAAAATGTTGCAAATCGGCTTTTATTTTGTTAACTTTATCTTTCATTGTTTTTTCTTTTTAGAAGTTAATAATGAAAAAGAGGGCGCGTCTTTCCACTGGAACGCCCTCTTTTATTTTTACTTATTCAGTAGGGCTATCGCCTTTAATTCCCAAAAGCAAGATTTCGTCTATGACCACTTCGGTAACATATCTTTTTTCTCCCTCTTTGGTTTCATAAGAGCGTGAGGTCAATTTACCTTCCAGCGCTACCTCTTTTCCTTTGCCTACATATTTTTCAACAATTTCGGCAATCTTCCCCCATGCTACAATATTGTGCCATTGGGTATCTTGTTGTTTCTCTCCTTTTGAATCTTTGTAAAATTCATTGGTAGCAATCGAAAATTTTGCAACTTTCTTTCCGCTGTCTAGGTTCGTGATTTCTGGCTCGTTTCCTACGTTGCCGATTAACTGTACTTTGTTTTTTAGAGTACTCATAATTAAAAAATTTAAAGATTAATATTGACCTATCTGAACCCTTCAGAAAGGCTTTATTATTGATTTACTTATTATATCCCGAGCGTTTTCCTTCTTTTGTTTTTTTAACTTTTGTTCCGCTTCCTTTTTATTGTTTTTGTAAGATTTCATAAGATTCATTTTAGATTTACTTCCCATAGAGCCACCGCTGTTACCTTCTTTTTGTTGCTTGGTGTGCATTCAATATTCAGGTTTGTACAGACATATAAAAAGAGCGACGAAGGAGCCTGGTTATGCTGTCTTTCAAAGCTGAATGTTGTTATTTTGCTGACAAAAAAAGGTATGACAGTGGCTCGGGATGTGAACCTAAATTCTTTGTTAAATACTAAATCATAGGAAGTGGAACTAAACGCAAATACATTTTCATCCTATTTGGCGGACTTGATTCACACTTTTTACTTGGAATGAAATGTTCCTTTCCAGAGAAACGGAAAGGGTTAATGTAATGAAGAGTCAAACGCGGGGATTGTGTCCAAGACTTTGATAATGAAGCTGTTTTTCTGAAATGAAGTTTTAACGGAATGGAAGGAAATGTGCTGAATGGGACATCAATTTAATTCAAGAGTCTACAGAGATTCTAAAGTATTTTCTCAGAAATCAATTTAAATCAGTTTAATTCTCAATTTAAAACCCAAAAACTGCTTAGATTAGAAAAACAGGATAACGAACCGCAGAAAGTGCTTTTAAAAACGAAGAAATAGCAATAAATGAAAATTAATTATTTCTACTCTTTCATAAAGATCTAAATGAAAAAAAACACTAACAATGATTAAAACACGTAACCATTGATTATTAAGTGCTCTCTTATAAGGAACACCTTGTTTTAAACTCCTTTAGGAACTGTCGAACATTTAATTACTTCACTTAGTAGAAAATTTGTAAATCGATACAGTATGATAGGTCTCATTTGGCGCTAATAAAATTGATGGGAAATTATTATGATTAGGAGCATCAGGAAAATGTTGAGTTTCTAAAGCAAATGCTGTTCTGAAATCATCTTTGGCTCCAGATTTGAATGTATTTGCACTTTTCATAAAATTACCACTATAAAACTGTAAACCAGGCTCTTCTGTTAGTATTTCCATAGAAATACCTGATTTATCTCCAACAATTGTCGCTGCATGATTCAGGCCATTCTTCTTTGTGTGGTTTAACACATAATTATGGTCATACCCTTTGCCATATTCCAATTGCTGGTTATCAGTGGTAATGCGTTCACCTATTGTATAAGGTTTGCTTACAAAATCGAAAGGAGTACCTTTTACATCCCTTAACTCTCCGGTAGGTATTAGCCCTTCGTCCACCGGTGTAAATTGATCTGCATGAATTGTAAGTGTATGATTAAGAATAGTGCCGCTTCCCTCTCCATTAAGATTAAAAAATGCATGATTTGTTAAATTTACAATGGTTGTTTTATCTGTCGTAGCTGAATATTCGATTTTTAGTGCATTGTCTTTCGTAAGAGAATATTCCACCTGAACATTTAAATTACCTGGAAAACCTTGATCCATATGTTTAGAAAGATATTTAAATACCAAGGTGTGTTCATTTGGCTGTTCTACATCCCAAACTATTTCATGGAATCCATTATGTCCTCCATGTAAAGTATTAACACCATTATTTATTGGTGCTGAGTATTCAATTCCGTCTATTTTATATTTACCTTTCTCAATTCTGTTTCCCACCCTTCCAATGGTTGTACCAAAAAACCGTTCAGTTGATTCCAAAAAACCTTTAATACTTCCTAACCCAACTACTACATCTGTCATCTTGGATTCTTTATTTGGAACCCAAAGCCCAACCAAGCGCGCGCCAAAATTTGTAAAAGCTGCTTGACAATTACCATTTTTTATCCACAATAATTTCACCTCTTTACCTTTTAGAATTGTATCAAAGTCGTTGTTTTTTAGGTAATCGGCTCTATTAAAGGTTATTGTTTGGTCTTCAACAATAGGAGCAACAATCTGTTTATTTTTTGGCTTGCAAGAACTGATACTTAAAGAAAAGATAAGTAGAGTTATACCAATGTATTTTAATGTTTTCATCATTAGGTATTTTTGTTTTTATTTTTTTAGCGATAAACACTCTTATCGATATTATGTGGGTAGTTCTTATACCAATTCAAAAGTTCGGTTTTCAACTCTTCAAACTTTTCTTGATTTGATTCTTTTATGTTATTCGCTTCGCCTTCATCCTTGACAATATTAAATAGCTGTGCATCTGAGCCATCAACATTCATTAACAACTTAAAATCACCCTTTCTTATTGCTAAATCTGGATTATCAATGCCATTATAACCCGGTCTATCTGGTGGACGCAACCAGAATAGAGGCTTGGTTCTATAAGGTTCAGTCATTCCCAGAACAGCCTTGGTTAAATTTTCTCCATCATAGCGTACTTCACGTTCTGGTTTTACACCTGCAATATCCATAAAAACTAATGGTAAATCTACCCCTGATAAAACAGTAGTTTTATTAACTTTTCCTTTAGGAATCTTATTAGGCCACCATGCAATAAATGGTTCTTTAATACCTCCATCGTAAATCCATGTTTTAGTGCCTTTTAAATGTCCTGC
Source organism: Flavobacteriaceae bacterium (assembly GCA_043557195.1). Classification (GTDB taxonomy): domain Bacteria; phylum Bacteroidota; class Bacteroidia; order Flavobacteriales; family Flavobacteriaceae; genus Jejuia. Next base: position 711,788 of record CP121314.1, read on the forward strand.
ATTATTTACCTTATCATCCGGTCCATTATCGCTAGTAAAAACTATTAAGGTATTAGAGGCTATTTTAGGATTATTTCTGATATAATCAAACAGGCGTCCCATTTGATTATCCATTTCTTGAATAACCCCTAAAAATCTAGATTTTATGCTTAAATCACCTCTTAATTGTCTGGGTGGCTCAAGTGGTGTGTGTATGTCGTCTGGCCAAAGATTTATGTAAAAAGGTTTGTTGTTTTTTTGAGCATTGTCAATTGCTTGAATAGTTCTGTTAACAAAAATTTTAGTGAAATTTTCCCGTTTTGCCCAATGTATTTCTCCTTTACCCAAAGCAGCTGAACTTTTCTCTAAATTTCTTGTACTGTCTTTTAATTTTAAAGTTTCATAAGTCGCTAAGTATCTTTCGCCTAAACCCTCAAATTGGGTAACAGATTCATCAAAACCGTATTCTCTTATATACGGAACATCGCTTATATCTCGTCCACCCCCCATATGCCATTTACCAATATGAGCTGTATAGTATCCAGCACGCTTTAGCTGCTTAGCTATTGATGGTGCCGCAACATCTAAATGATTTTGAATACCTCTTTTTTGATTGTGATTTCTCGAACTAATAAATGAGGTTATCCCCCATTTGGAGGGAAACTGGCCAGTTGTAACAGCCACTCTAGAAGGGGAACAGATAGGTGAATTTACATAGAACTGATCTATTTTGATTCCTTCTGAAGCCAATTTATCGATATTGGGTGTTGAAACCTCTTTATTGCCATAATTACCTAAATCAGCATATCCCATGTCATCAATAAAAACAAACAAAATGTTTGGTTTAACCTTTTTATTTGAGTTAAACCCTTGTTTTTGCCCTCTACAACTTAAGAAAGCGAGACTCAACCATAACGCAATATGTTTTATCTTAATTTTCATATGTAATTCGAAATCATTTCATCTGTATTAGTTTAAATTTTTAAAACAGCATATACCATCAGCAATGTATTAAAAGATAGCTAACGGAAAACTCTTCTACTTTTATTTTTTAAAATAGTATAAAGGTATATTTTAGATAGTTTAGCTACAATAAATAGGGAACAAACACCAAAAATTGATTAACTATTTTAAGAGGTTTAATTCCCTAATACTTGTAGCTCATTAACTATTAATCATAAAAATTTTTCTAGTTTAATTCTATAAGAACCTTATCGTCTATATAGATATTTTAAAAAATCACACTAAACAAATATCCTACTTTATATTTTTCTGTATTGGTGATTTTGACTTAATTATTAGTATTAATATCCAAAAGAGTTACTTTACAAGGAAAAAATTAAATTCTTTTTCACACATTTCTAGATTTCACATTATTAAATTAAATTTTAATTGTGATAACTTTGATTCCTTTATAATTAGTGCCTTTTATATCTGAAGAATCTTTCTGTAGTTATGGAATGCCTAGATGTATTTATAGAAAGCTCCTGGGTGAAGATTTTTTCGGAATTAATGGTATTTGTTTATCCGATTCTAATCGGCACAAAACTTTGAAATTCGCACTACTCAATACTCATAATGCTTAAGCCGTTTTAAATATAAAATTAAGCAAACCCAAAAAACTATAATCTTTAGATTGTTACGGCATACAAAAAATGAAATAATTTATATAAAACGAAAGGATAGTTATAGATAAGATTCAATATTTATTTTTAACAACTAATAATTGATCAATAACCTCTTCAACGGCTTCTTCACTATTACTCTTTGCTTCAAATCGTGCCACTTTTTTAACATCCTTATGGGCGTTTTTCATAGCAAAACTGTAATAGCCTAACTTAAGCATATTCAAATCATTATTGTAGTCCCCAAAAACCATAGTCTCTTCTTGTTTGATATTCAGGTTCTTTTGTATCAAGCTAAGAGCAAAACTTTTATCTACATCTATATGAGAAATATCTAGCCAATTTTTCCCCGAAACTACCACTTTTAAATCTTTGGTGATATTGTTTAAATGAGGAAATACAAAGGATTCAGAAGATTCAAAATGATAAACAGCTATCTTTAAAAACTCATCATCAATTACTTTCGTAAGATCTTCAACAACTTTATAAACTTCATAGTATTCACTGAACTTTGAGAGGAAGGAATTATTGTTTGTCTCCACATAAGCCGACTTTCGTCCGCATAAAACTATATAACAACCTTCAATTTTTCTGAGTATTCCTATTGACTTGTAAATATCTTCATTTGATAATTTAAATAGAATATCTTCCTGATTATTAAACTTCATTAAACCTCCGTTCTCAGCAATAATTGAAATTTCTTCTTTAATAGTGTAAAGCTTACTTAATATACTTTGATACTGACGACCACTTGCTGCAACAAAATGTATGTTGTGTTTTTTTAACTCCTTAAATTGATTAAAAAACCTATCACTTACATGACCGTTTGCATTAAGCAAAGTTCCATCCATATCTGTTACGACAAGTTTTACACCTGATAAATCCATTCTACTTTTTTAATGGGTAAAAATATTACTTTCAAATTGTAAAAACGCCTTTTAATTGTGAAAAGTATTTGTTTACATTAGGTATACCAATAAACCAAAAACTCGTCACATTATAAAGATTATAACGCAACGAGTTTACAACTAAAACTAAAACAACTAACTCTTGATAATTATTCTTTAATTTTTGACAACCGAAAAATCTTTGCGCCGTGGTTATCCACATCTGTTGTCAATTCACCTGAAATAATACCTAAATTCTTTTTCTCCCATAAATCCCTAACATTATATTTTCCTCTGAGTCCTTCAACTTCAAGCGTGAAACTTAAATTTTTAGGCTTTTCTGAGAGATTGAAAATTGCCAAAAACGTATCACCGTTTTTAGGGTCTTTTGCTACCCAAATTGCACTATCGTTATGCTTAATAACTTGCCTATTATCTACACTATGTTGATTTACATATAAAACTTCATCGTTTTTTAAAAACTTCATAGTGCTTTCTGGTGAGCTCAATAAATCTCCTCCCATCATTAATGGCGACTTGGCAATGGACCACAGCGTCATTAATGTGTAATGTTCTGGTTCAGTAAATTCAGACATTCTTTCTGGACCATGAGGCCGATCATCAAGAGAGATGCGTCCTATTGGCAACATATCTGCATCGGGCCAATGCCCCTCTCCAATAAATGGAGACCAGGCATTCAAAAGATCAAAATTATGTTTCAATGATTTCCAATTATCCCAAAAATCCCCGGAAATACGCCACATATTTGCATTCTCAATTAAATGTTCTGCTCTGGAAACAGGAGCTTCACCACACGATAAACTTAATACCATTGGTCTACCACATTGATCTATAGCCTTTCGCATCATTTCAATTTCTTCTTTATGATAAGGAGGAAACATAGTATCATCTGCTTTAATAAAATCTACACCCCAATCTGCATAAAGTTTAAAAATGGAATTATAATAAGCTTGAGCACCTTCTTTTGATGCATCTACCCCAAACATATGATTGCACCATCCACAGGTATCAAATGGTTCTGCTACATCTTTTGCTGTTGCGCTACTTCCCATTATTGGCGTAGCATTATGAGCTGCCATTCTATGAATGCCACGCATAATATGAATCCCAAACTTCATTCCTTTATTATGCACATAATCTGCTATAGGCTTGAATCCCTTTCCGTTAGCAGCAGAAGGAAAACGTTCTACGGAAGGCAATAAGCGTCCATACTCGTCCATCGTAATATATTCTGGATGTAATGGGCTTCCATCATCATTATATCTAATATTTGGATGACCTTTTCGCCTTGGTGTATTCCAATTCCCTGGCTCTGGATGCCACCATATATAATCTATAACAGCGTACTCCCAACCATGTTGTAATAAATTATCTGCCATATAATCAACCGTAGCTTTAAACTCTTGTTCATTAATTCTACAATCATAGGCATCAAAACTATTCCAGCCCATTGGAGGTGTTTGCGCCAGCTTAAGAGTTTCATCCTTTTCTACATCTGCAATTTCCGCAACAGTTTCTGGTTTCTCTTGACTTTTGTTACATGAAAACACTAATACTGAAAGTATGAACAGACTTATTTTTAATAATTTCATTCTTAAATATTTTAATTGGTTGTTAAAATTTGGTTTCTGCATCTTTATCCATAGAAAAAAGAGACAGTAAATCATGTTCTGTATGCGCACCTTCCATAATTGCTTCCAACTCTTTTGCCTTATCTGGGTTTTGGTTGATGATATTATTTTGCTCAGATGGATCTTGAACTATATTGTACAACTCTTTAGTTACTGGTATGGATTGATCTCTAACATTTAGTTTTAGATATTTCCAATCTCCCACTCTGATTGCCTGTCTACCTCCTAATTCGTAAAATGCCCAGTATAAATAATCATGTTTCTTTTGTTTATCTACTTCTCCCATTAAAGTTGGTAAAAATGAAACTCCATCAATATCATTAGGGACTTCTGCATTAATTACATCTGCAAAAGTTGGTAAGAAATCCCAAGTAGCAACAGGAGTATCGGCTATGATTCCTGCTTTTATCTTATTAGGCCACTTCACGATTAATGGCACTCGAATACCACCTTCATACAAGTCTCTTTTGGTTCCTCTGAATATGCCGTTACTATCAAAGAAATTAGAATCATGACCTCCTTCGTTATGCGGTCCATTATCACTAACAAAAACTACGATAGTGTTATCGGCTATCCCCAATTCTTTTAATTTTGCTTCAATTTCAGCAACACTATTGTCAATAATAGATATTGTTGTTGCAAATCCTTTTTCAGGATTTGGCCATTCCTTATTTTCAAATTCGCCATAAGCGGGAACCTCCATACCATCGCCTGTGTAGTATCCTGCTTCATTATTGGCATGAGGAATATTTAAACAATAATAGAGAAAAAACGGGTTCTCCTTATTACGTTCTATAAAACCAAGCGCATCTTCTTGAAGTTTATCTATAGCATAAGTAACTTTCTCTTTAGCTACCCCCGTGCCTTCTTTCATATCCTTTGGATAGTCGTAAGACCAGTCTGTAACATTACCTTCTAAGGTTTCCTTAAGCCCATTTCTGTATAAAAACTCTGGATAAAAGTTATGCGCGTGCCACATATTAACATAACCATAGGCATGATTAAAGCCATTTCGTTCTGGGTCTGTTGGTTCTGGATGATTTCCTACGCCCCATTTGCCAACTACTGCGCTTTTGTAACCGTTGTTATTTAGTAGTTCTGCAATAGTGACTTCGCTATCCTCTAGAAGTTGCCCCTCTGGACTATTACCCCTAACTGATGTATGCCCTGTGTGTTTACCAGTTAAAAGAGCTGCTCTAGAAGGTGCACAAACTGTAGAACCAGCGTAGTGCTGAGTAAACATCATACCTTCTGATGCCATTTTATCTATATTTGGCGTTGTTAGGGTTTTTTGACCATAACAGCTCAAGTCACCATAACCCATATCATCTACTAAAATAAAGACGATATTTGGTTTTTGAGTATTTTTGACGCTTACAGTTTCTGATTTTTTTTCTTCGTTTTGCTTGCATCCAAAAAAACACAAACTTAATATTAACAGCCAAATTAAATATACATGCTTCATAAAATTATAATTCTTGATTTTTAACAAAAATAAGATTTAGGCTATTGAATGTTATATCTCTTTTGTTCAACATTGTTGCTCTTTTTTCTTAAAACAAACTATTTAGACACTAAAACTAATGTACCTTAATATTTTTTGTAGTTTCAGGATCAATTATAAAAAATCCACCGTCTGCCGTTATCTTTTTTCTATTATGAATAATATTTTCAAAAGACAAATTATAAATAGGATGATTTTTATCATGCCCCATAATTAAGCTTGGAATTTCTTGTTTGTTATGAAAGTAAATATTTTTAAAAATCATATCCGACAAACTACCCTCTTTTGTGTTCCACTTCCCCCACCGGTTAGGTCTCGTTACTAAATGGAATAAACGCCATTTACTATTATCTATAACAATGTTTTCTATAAGAAAATTACTAATATGTGCTCTACCGCCATGCACAGCGCATACAACAGCCAAATTCTCATTATCCCAATGGTGTTCTACCCTAATTATTTCAATATCGTGTACATGTACATTACCAAAATCTCTACTACCATTCCAACTAATCATAAATGGCGCACCATTTTCCAATTGCCAAATCACGCAATTCCTTACAATTGTATTGCTTTTATATAGCTTAACAGCATCATCATTAACTTTAAAAAAACAATTTTCAATTATAGTGTTTTCTCCAGCGGAAATACCATCTGTACTAAACCACCAACCCATCATTTTAATATTGTGTAAGTAATGATTTTCACCTCTCAAAGCAATCATATATTTTGGCGAATGAATTATTGTAATACCCTCTATTTCAACATCTTTCACATCATTCATTTGAATCATGTGATTATGGGTTCTTGCGGGATAATCTTCCCCAGAGACAATACCTCTTCCTCTAATTTTAATACTATTAGCATCACTTGCAGCAAACTGCCCTTTAATGTAGGCACCTCCTTCTATATAAACGGTTTTGTTTGATGGAATGATGTAGTTATCTCCTATTTCGTGATAGCCTGATTCAAAATAAATAACATCTTCATCCATTTTATTTGGAACATCTTCTTCTAACGGATTTGCAAAAATGAGTAAGGGATGTTCTATAACAATACCCTCTTCAAACTCTACTGAATAATGTCCTGTTTCAGTTATTGTAAATTCAACACTTCTTTCAGTGACTTTCTCTGTAACTATGTTCAATTTTCTGGGTAAAACTTGAGAAAAATCAATATCCTTATACAAAACAGTAACTTTTACATTTACAGGTTTTTTAAAAGAGAAGTTAATCCAAGATGTAGACTTAGAATTGTTCGTGTTGTGCATAGCATTCATAGCATATACAAAACTTTCTTTAACCAAATTACCTTGACTCAGCTCTACTTTATAGTAAGGCGACGAAAATATATAAGGATTATTATCATTAATATTTGATGATGGCTGATATGTTTCGATTTGAGAAAAACCTAACAATGCACTAAAAAAGAACAACACTACACTTAAATTTTTCATCTCTTTATTGTTAGTTTTTGATTTTTTGCTTTAGCGTTAGGTATTATAAGTTTATCCTTTTTAATTACAATAGGCTCGATGCATAAGTAGGGTTCAGAATACTTTTCTGAACTGTGATAAGCATTAAAGTATTGTCCGCTTTCACCTAAAAAGAGTTGGTTGCTAAAAACAACCTGAGTAGGTGGTGCGTATCCATGTTTTTCAGGATATTTAGTCTTAACATTCAAATCTGCTTCGGCCTCTATAAAAGTATATTTTGGATTAGTACTATCCCATTGCCATGGCCCTAATGGATGTGATGCAGTTAAATGAAACACTTTTACAACATAACCACCATAAAACTGAGAGAATAGCATGTGGTAAACACCATTAATATTTGTTATTTGCGGAGCATCAATAAATTTATAATTTTTACCTAAATATTTAGGCCCTAACAATTCCTTAGGCTTGGTTTTTAAACTTGCAGTTTCTACATCTATTTCAGCAATAAAAACCCTACCATCCATATCAAAAGTTACATAAACTTCATCATGGGTTTTACCCATGGTTAAACTACCATGGTTACTTAAAACTAAAGGTGCATCTTTGTTAAGGACTTTGTATTCTCCGGTTAACACATCACTAACAGCTATACCAAATCCTGTTTTTTGGTATGGATTTTCCTTATTATTTCTATTATTAAAAGTGAAGTAATATTTGTTTTTTATTTTTTTAATTTCAGGGGCAAACCAACCATCCTTGTACCAAGCATCATCTGGGATTTTAGACACATCAATCAGTTGTTTTACTACATTCCAACTACTAAAATTCTTGCTAGTGTATAGATTTGGCCCTGAATAACCCGTAAATGGATTTTTATACTCTGTTCCTACTAAAAAATAAGATTCATTTTCATAAAAAATAAAAAAATCTTTCATACCGTAAACATTAATACCATTACTTATGGGGTTAGCCCAAGATAGCTCTTTATCGGTTTTCTTCGGAACACCGCAACCAACTAAAAGAAAGGTTATTATATAATATATATGGAACTTCATAATAAACGGATAGGTTTTAAAGCTAAATTATAGTTTGCATAAAAAAGTAACTAGCCTGTTTCTTCTTTGAATTAGCTAAATCATCCAACCCGTACCAAAAAACTAAAAGAAAGACCATTAACGCCAATTGAAAACCTTAATTGAAAATAACTTTGACATAATTGAAAACCTTTATATTTTGAAATACAAACAACTATTTTTTTTTATGTTTTATGTGATTAGTTCGCTTCTGTATGCACAAACGACAAACAATAGCAAACCTAATATTCTATGGATTTATGTTGAAGACCTTAATCCTGTTTTAAGTTGTTACGGCGAAACTATCAATCCCACACCTAACATTGACAAACTTGCCGAAAATGGTGTATTATTTAAACAAGCTTTTACTCCTGCTCCTGTTTGTTCTGCCGCACGTTCCGCAATTATAACAGGTACGATGCCTACTACTTTTGGAACACATAATCATCATTCATCAAGAACTGTTGAGGACGCTATTTTCTTGCCAGAAGGCGTGAAAACTATCCCAGAGCTTTTTAAAGCCAATGGGTACAACACATTCAACCATGGCAAAGATGATTATAACTTTATTTACAATAGAAAAGACTTATACAATGACACTATTGAAACGGACTTTTGGTATACGTTTGCTGGCACTGGTAATTGGCTAGAACCGCTTACTGAAAACCAACCTTTTTTTGGACAAATTCAGCTTAACGGAGGAAAGCATGGGTTAGCCCAAACCTATAAAAGCATAAAAAGTAAAATAACTCCTATTGATAGAAACCTAGTAAAACTTCCACCTTATTATCCTAATATACCTTCAGTGCATGAGGATTTTGCGAGACATTATGATGCAGCCCGTTATACGGATATTGAAGTAGCTAAAATTATTGACCAACTAAAAGACAAAAATTTACTCAACAATACTTATGTGTTTTTCTTTACAGATCATGGCTATAAAGGCATAAGGCACAAACAATTTTTATATGACGGTGGTACGCAAATACCCTTAATAGTTGCCTATTTTGGTAAAGGTTCCAAAATAAAAAAAGGTAGCAAAAGAAACGATTTAGTAAATGGTATAGATATTGGCACTACCGCTCTCGCCATAGCAAACATAAATATTCCAAAATACATGGAAGGTAAAAACATATTTGATACCGATTATAAAAGAGATTATGTTGTTACAACAAGAGATAGATGTGATTTTTCAATTGATAGAATTAGGGCTATACGCACTAAAAACTTCAAATACATAAAAAACTATATGCCATATCGCTCTTACACCCAACCTTCATATAGAGATCAACGCGCAGAATTTGTAGATATCAAAAAGGCTTTTGAAAATAAAGAACTTAACCCTGTTCAAGCAAAATATTGGCTACCCAACAAACCAGAAGAAGAACTTTACGATTTAGCAAATGATCCGCATGAAATAAATAATCTTGCTAGTAATAAAAAATACGCATCAATTTTGCAAGAGCATAGAGATGTACTAACGAACTGGACGCTATCTTTTGGAGACAAAGGCAGCGAACCTCAAAACATTTATTCGTTAAAATTCATATACGACAGATGGGGAGAACGCTGCGTTAACGAAGAGTTTGATATGGTAAAAAATCTAAAAATTAAAAACACCCCCAAACGTAACTTAAAAAACAACTAAATGAAACCCTTACTGCTTTTTAGTTTTCTATTCTTGATAGCAAAACAAAACTATGCGCAAACCAAAGTCTCAAGGGTTGAAGCTTTTGGTTATAAGAACTGCATACTCTTAGAAAACAAAAAAGTAAAAGTAATATTAGATCCCAATGTTGGTGGTCGTGTTTTAACATACGAGCTTAATGGAAAAAACATCCTTTTTGAAAACCCTTCATTAAATGGGCGAATTTGGAAAAAAGGCAAACCAACTTTTGAAGTAAGCGCAGGAAGGTTTGATATAGGTCCAGAAAAAACAACACCTTTTAGAGCAAGTTTTTTCAATACCTGGAAAGGCGAAATAACAGGACTAAATTCTGCTAAATTAACAAGCAAAAAGGACACAATACTTGGAGTTCAATTAATACGGGAGTTTTATTTAGACAACAAGTCCTCACATTTAAAATGTGTTCAACATATTAAAAACATAAGTGACACAATTCAAAACTACGCACACTGGAGCCGCACTTTTGCTAAAGGCGGAGGTATTTGTTTGGTGCCTCTAAACCCAAACAGCCGCTTGCCTAAAGGATACGCTATTTATCAATTTGGCACTAGTTTAATTGATTTTAATCCTCCTAAAGAAAATGCGCTTAGAGTTCGTGATGGGGTTTTAGAAATACTAGATACTCCTAAGAATCCAAAATTTGTAATGGACAGTAACCAAGGCTGGATTGCTTACAACTCGAAAGATGATTTATTGTTTATCAAAACCTTTAAAGCTGACAAAAACGTAATATATGGTGATATGATGAACAATCAAGTCTCCATTTGGTATTACAAAGATGAAAAATGCGAAATTGAACCAATAGGCCCAATTGAAAGCATTCTACCTGGAGAAATTGCTAGCTTCACTGAAGATTGGTGGCTTTTGGAAAATAAATATCCAGAAGGCAGAAAATTAAACTTAAAAAAAATCAAAGACATCGTAAACAATTTAAAATGAAAAAAAACATATTTATAAAGGTAATACTTGTATTTAGCTTAAGCTTCTCTTTTGGGCAAAAGAAAAACACAAACACCAATCCTTACCCCTACAATAACCCCGTAATTACACATATGTACACTGCAGATGCATCACCACACGTTATGCCAGATGGTCGAGTTTGGATGGTAACCTCTGTAGATCATGAAGATGGTGGTGGCTACAGTACTATGCATAAATACCACACATTCTCCTCAAAAGATATGGTAAACTGGGTAGACCATGGAGAAGTGCTAAATGTTTATGATGTTATGGGGCGAGACGATGAACCAGAAGGAGAAAATTGGGCACTTTGGGCACCAGATATGGTATATTACGAAGGTAAATATTATTTATATTTTCCTGTAAGAATAGTAATTGGTAAAGATGGAGGCGAGGGTAAAAGAAAGGTTAACTCCTACATTGCTGTTGCTGTTAGCGATGCGCCTGACAAAAAGTTTAAAGTAATTAATCCCAAAATTGAGGGCACAAAAGGCATTGACCCATCGGTATTTATTGACGATGATGGTGAAAAGTATCTCTATTATGGGCAGCACATGGGCGCAAAACTAAAAGATAACATGACAGAACTAGATGGTAAACCAGTAAAAATGGAAGTTGACGACCACCGCTTTATGGAAGCTATCTGGATGAATAAAAAGGCTGGAAAATACTATCTATCATACCATTCACACTATGACAAACCCATAAACCCTGATAATCCTGATGATCTATTTAGAAGAAAATCTAGATTAGACTATGTTGTTGGAGACAGCCCTCTCGGGCCTTTTAAATATAAAGGTATTTTAAACTATGAGTTAGGTGTTAACGTAAATGAGGGACCAAAATTACCTGGAAAAAACTATGTTCCATGGCGTTTGTATCAATCTAACCACGGTGGAATTGTAGAATATCATGGTAATGAATATTTATTTTACCATACTTCTGCCCTATCCTCTTGGAGACAAGATGTGTTTAAAGGCCCTGGAACTTGGACACAACGCTCCGTTTGTATTGATAAAATTATTTATGATGAATCTGGTACTATACGACCAGTTCAGCAAACGTTAAGTAGCGTGAATCCTGTTAAGGTAAATCAGCCCTTTGAAATAAAACTAGACACAAATACAAAATCTATTAAAAACAATATTATTAAGTTTGAAAACATCGATCTAGGCACTGGATATTATTATGCAGATATAAAAACCAAAGGTGTTAAAAACAGCATAAAATGTGAAATTCGATTAGATAAACCCGACGGAGAACTTATAGGCTCTTTCGTGATTAAAAAAGATGGCCTTTCCGAAACTCTTTTGAGAAATGCTAAAGGAAAGCGACATGTATATTTTGTGTTTAAACAAGCTCTAAATGAATCCACAGTAATAAAATCTGCTCGCTTTTTTGCAGGCTCACCAAGTAGTATGTAAAAGAAGCCATTTAATAGATATTAGATAAAAGGTTAACTATTAAAGGTTAACCTTTTTCGTTCTCCAACATTTCTCACAAGCCAACTAGGTGAAAACAAAAACACTTGATTTAAGTACTTATACGCTAAGTACTACTAAAAGATATTTTTAAATTCACAAAAAAACTAAAATCGTGCTATTATGAAAAAAATCTTACATTTTCTTTTTATTACAATTACATCATGTGCATTCGCACAATTAGAGCATTATGATTGGCCTACTGGAACAGGAGAAGCTCTCCTTTCAGATAAGTATGAAGTATATGTAAAACTTGGTTCAAACCCAGAAGAACAGGTTGAAGTTCTCATGTCTGAAGCCGACCCAAATGATGTTCAATATGATGGACAGGGTAATGAATTACTGGGTAGAACATTTTCGTATGCTGCAGTATCTTACAATAATATTGCAAATCCTGCTTTAACTTTTAGAGTTGTAAAAATCTTCGGAAATACTTCAACGAGTGTAGAAATCACCCCAAAAAGTTACAATATCACTCCTACAGTAAGCAATAATGAGGTTACATTTACTGTAAACAGCCCTAACAAATACCTTTCAATAAATTTTGCCGATACCGCAAATGAAACGAACAACCACAAGTGGATAAAGCACATGCTCACCATCTATGTAGACCCTGCAGAAGAAAACAAACCTGTAGTAAATGGAACATCAGTAGTAGAATATTCGAATACATTATCTCCTACTGCGCTACAAAACGCTACTACACTCTACTTTCCTTCTGGCTACCATAACCTTCGGGATTATGCCTTTGGAAGTTCTGTTATAGATTTTGATGGTATTATTTACTTAGCCTCTAATAAAAATATATATCTAGAGGGCGGTGCCTTTGTAGAAGGTCTAGTAAGTAGAACGGCCTTCAATACATCTAACCAAAAGTTATATGGTCGTGGTGTTTTAAGCGGACGTCAATATGAATGGCAGTTACCTGATGGCACGAAACCTTACGGAGAAATTGTAAGACTTGGGGAAGGTGCAGAAGTAATAGGTGTCCATCTAATAGATACGCCTAAACATGGTATTGTGGGCAGAGATAATATGTTGGTTGAAAATATAAAATTTCTAGGTTGGCATGCCAATAATGATGGTATCCGCATTGGATCTGGTAGCGAAATTCGCAATAGTTTTATGCGTTGTGTGGATGATTTCTTCTATAACTACAACATATATGTCCATGACTGTGTGTTTTGGGCTGGACACAACGGTGCTATACTAACTTATGGTTGGGCTTCTATTGATACAGGATCATCTTTTTTAGAAGATATCGACATCATCAACCCCGAGTGGCGCGGTTTAGGTAATAATAATGGTTTAATTGCCGCTCAGTGCAATCTAGATTTTAATCCTATTGACTATGGCACTGGAGAAACCACAACAACATTTAGAAATATTAGAATAGAAGGTTCAATACCTGGTCTAACTAATGTAAAGCCACGTTCGTCTAGCAATGGTATTCCAGAAGCTGCTCAAGTTCCTGCAGCAAGTTTAGGATACTTAGGAGATATTCAATTTGAAAATATTACTGTTGAAAACCAATTTTCTAAAGGACGGTTAAGAGGGCAAGCTAATGCTACTTCTGGAGGTGATACTTTTTTTACCAAAAATATAAACTTCACAGATATTACAATTGGCGGTACAAAGGTACACGAAGGTAATAAAGGGTTGTTTTTTGATATTGAAGCAAGTACAACCCAAAACATTACTTTTGATCCTGATGACGGTTCTTCAACTTCATCAACATATACCGAAAATTTTGATACTGTTACTTTGAACAGCGTTTTACAAAACGGTTCAAATCCAGGCTTAGATCAAACCTATTTTAGCCAAATACCTGCTGGGGATGGTGAATGGTACACCGTACAAGGATTCGGTACAACAGATTTTGGAATTCAACCTAATGGAGGTAATAATTTCCAATATGTAAGTAGAATAAGTACAACACAATTCGCACGAGGTTTAGCTTATGTTTACAATAACACCGATGATTCTGCAACTGGTATTTATACACTAAGTTTTGACTATTTCTTTGATACAGCTTTTGATAATGCAAGTACAACCAACGATAGATTTGGGTATCGCATTTGGGGTATTAGTTCTGAAACACCTGATGGTGTTTTTCCACTATCAAGTGGATCTGGAGATTTTGGAGATAATAATTCTACTAATTATGGAGGAACAGATGGTATTGACTTAACTGGTGGTCACACACATTTAGTCCATACTGACACCTGGGCAAACTCAGGAGACATACTTGTTGATTTAGGTGCAGCTGGCACTTATGATTATTTTATTTTTGTGTTTGGTCAAGTTTTTGGCACCGCACAAACAGGAAATCCAGTTGAAACCTATTTTGGTATTGATAATGTGGTTTTACCAACACAGTCTAATCCGCAATCCTTATCCACAAAAGATATAGAAGCGTCTAAACAATTATCATTTTTCCCAAATCCAGTAAACAATATTTTAACGCTCAGAAATGTTAATGGCAACTACTCATACAAGATTTATGATGTTTCTGGAAAAGTTTTAAAAACATCTAACAATGAAGTTTCTAAAAATATAAATGTAGAGTATTTAAATAATGGCATTTACTTTTTAGAAGTTATCAATAATAATGAAATTAGCAGCACTTTAAAAATCATTAAACAATAAACATACAACTCGCTCATATTTCTATCATAATCTCACAATTGAGCTAGTTTTAGCTTTTTTACTATTAAAACGATCACAAAACTCTAAAAAAATGAAAAAAATTACTATAGTAATTGCAGCATTAATATCAACTTTGGGTTTTTCTCAAGTAGTACATTACAATTGGCCTACTGCAACTGGTGAAGCAATTTTATCTGACAAGTATCAAGTTTTTGTAAAACATGGTACTGGTGCTGAGGAAGAAATAGAAGTACTAATGTCTGAAGCTGACCCTAATGATATTCAATACGACTTTAAAACCGCTGAACTAACTGGAAGAACATTTTCCTTTGCATCTTTATCCTATGATAAAATTAGCGGCTCTGGATTAACTTTTAGAGTAGTAAAAACATTTGGAAATACATCTAATAATGCAGAAATCGTTCCTAAAAGTTATAACATCACACCTACGGTTTCTAACAATCAGGTTACTTTTAATATTAATGACGACAACAAATTTATATCCATTAATTTTCAAGATACAGAAAATGAAACAGCTACAGAAAAATGGATAAAGCATATGCTTATGATTTTTATTGACCCACCAGAAACTGGTGCTCCAAACCCAACAGACTCTGGAGTAGTAGTTTACTCTAATAGTGTTTCTCCAACAGCACTAAATAACGCCTCAATAGTTTACTTCCCTCAAGGTTATCATAATTTAGATGATTATCCTTTTGGAAATGCTATAATAGATTTTGAAGGAAAAATAACCTTAGGAAACGGACAAAAAATGTACCTGGAAGGAGGAGCATTTGTTGAGGGTCTTGTTAGAAGAAATAATTTTAATGATACAAATCAAAAGGTATATGGTAGAGGTGTTTTGTCGGGTAGGCAATATATCTGGCAAGATGGATCGGGCAACAAACCTTACAGAGATATTATTGAACTCGGTAAGTTTGCTGAGGTTAGTGGTATTCATGTTGTCGATTCTCCGTTACATGGAATCGTATCGCCAAATAACATGACCATTTCCAATCTGAAGTTCTTAGGATGGCATTCTAATAATGATGCCGTTCGTGTTGGACAAGACAGTGAAATTAAAGACAGCTTTATTAGGGCTGTAGATGATTTCTTTTACAATTTCGATAACTATGTTCACGATTGTGTACTTTGGGCAGGACATAATGGTGCTGTTTTAACCTATGGATGGGGTGGAGACCCTGGTGGAAACACCTATAATTCGGGTGCTTCTACCATGGAAAATATAGACATTATAAATCCAGAATGGACAGGACTTGGAAATAATAATGGATTAGTAGCTGCTCAAATAGGGTTGGATTACAAACCGTTTGCTTATAATAATGGTAGCACGTTAACCACATTACGTAATATTAGAATAGAAGGCTCTATACCAGGTATTTTAAATTTAAAACCAAGATCTAATGGCGGCACACCAAATGCTGTACAAGTTACACAAGCTGACTTAGGGTATTTAGGAGACTTATTGCTTGAAGACATAAATGTAGAACAGCAATTTGGAAAAGGGCGTATAAAGGGGCAAGCCAATGCCACTACAACCGGTAACGAAACTTTTTTTACGCAAAATGTTACTTTAACGAACATTACAATTGATGGTACCAACTTAAACAATATTAATGCTCCTGTATTTTTTGATATTGAAGCTAGTACCACCCAAAACATTAATTTTGATATTGGTACTGGAGCATCCAGCTCTAATTTGGAAATTGATGATTTCTCTACTTCAACAATGACTCAGTTGCCTAACCAAGTTAGCGGTGACGCAGGATTAAACCAAAGAGGAATTACAAATACAGACGTAGCTTCAATACCGGCAGGTACCGGAAAATGGTTTGCAGCCGACACTTGGGGCGGTTCCGTACCATCAGAATTTGATTTTGATATACAATCCACTGGTGGAAATCCAAATAATTTTCTATCAAGAACTTCTGTGTCTCAATTTGCCAAAGGCGTTGCCTATGTTTTTAATAATACAGAAGCTCATGCTTTTGGGATACTGAACATGTCTTTCGATTATAAATGGACTTCACCTAGAACCTCTGATAGAATTTCATATAAAGTTTATGGTATTCAGGATAATGAAGCAGATGGTATTGAAGATTATGTAAGGCTCACCGGAGGGTCTGGAGCCTTTGGAGATAATGATGCTACAAAATATGTAGGAAGTGATGGTGTTGAGTTAGCCGGTACTAATGATCTAGGAGTAGCCAATATATGGACTACAGTAAATTATGCTATAGACGTTACAGGTTATGAATATATTGTTATCGCATTTAGTGGTGCTTTTGGTACGGCAATTGACACAAATAGCGAAGCAATTGAAGACGTTTTTGGTTTAGACAATGTTAGTATACCTGAAAACTTAGTCTTATCAACTAAAGATTTTAAACAAAATAATCTGGCAGCTTACCCAAATCCTGCAACGGATATTATAACTTTAAATAACCTGAACGGCTTTTATTTCTACAGAATAATTGATATTTCTGGAAAGCAAATTACCAATGTAACTAAACAGAATACAAATAGTATTGATGTAAGCTTTTTAAAAGCAGGCATGTACTTTCTAGAAGTTACAACAAACGATAACATAACGAGTATAGTTAAAATAGTTAAAAGTTAAATTCTTTTTCTAAGATTTAAAACTCATTCAAAGCACACATAATGTGTGCTTTTTTTATTACATAAATCTCATTTTAAACAAATTAGCTAATTAAAAGAACTTTTAAAGCAGTCATTTTTTTAGATGTATACTAATTTTAAACTCAATTAAAAAATAAATCAAAAACTATTTAATTATGAAAAAAATTACTTTTTTTATTGCTTGCTTAATTGCAACGCTTTCTTATTCACAAACTTACACAGAAACCTTTGATAGTGAAGTTTTAGCCCCTGTACTACAAGATGCCTCAAACGAAGGTTTAGACAACAGTTACTTTAGTACCATTGCTTCTGGTGATGGTATATGGTATACAGTACAAGGATTTGGTACAACAGATTTTGGAATTCAAACTTCAAATGGTAATCCTGGAAACTACGTGAGCAGAATTAGCGAAACACAATTTGCTAGAGGCTTTGCTTATGTGTATAACAATGCAGATGCATCTGTAACCGGATCCATAGACATTAGTTTTGATTACTTTTATAACACGTCCTTTGATAATGGAAATACTAATGGTCGCTTTGGTTTTAGAGTTTGGGGAATCAGCACCGATAGCTCTGTAGACGGTGTTTTTGCACTAACTAGCGGTAACGGAAATTTTGGAGACAATAACAGTACCAATTACACCCTTAGTTCTGGCGAAGAAACATCACTTTTAGCACATACTCACGTTCCTTACAGTAATTCTTGGACTAACTCAGGAAACTTTACAATTGATTTTGGTACTGCCGGACAATATGATATTATTGTTGTTGTTTTTGGACAAGTATTTGGAAATCCTGATCAAACTGGAAACCCCGTTGAAACTTATTTTGGCGTAGACAATGTTGTTTTACCAACACAATCCAACCCGCAACCAACTGTTTTGTCAACGGAAGGATTTGATAGACCACAACTATCCGTATATCCTAACCCTGTAAACGATATTATAAATATTAAGAATTTAAAAGGAGAGTACTCATACAATATTTATAATTTTACTGGTAAATTATTATTAAATAACACGAAAGCTATATCAAAAGAAATAAATGTTAGCTCTTTAAGTAAAGGACTTTACTTGTTAGAAGTTATAGATTCTGAAAATGTTAAAAGTATTAGTAAAATAATTAAAGAGTAATTTTAAGACTAATCGCATAACATTCATCATTCACTCAAAAGCCCGTTTTATAAAACGGGCTTTTGTTTTATATAAAAAAGCTAAATAATCCTCTGATAAAACAATATCTACATTAAAAAAACACTTTATTTTGAACATACAAAAAGTACTTTAAAAAAATAATTTATGAAATTAAAACTTAGTTATTTATTACTCATTCTAATATTAAGTATATCATCCTGTAAAGTAAAAAGCAACTCAAAAGACGATAATATATTAAAAATAAACACTACAGACCCTAAAACCTATCCTTACACATTTAAAGCGGAAAGCAACCCTATTATAAAACATTTAAGAACTGCTGATCCAGATTGCCATGTTTGGTCAGATGGAAAAATGTGGATGTACACATCTCAAGATCATGACCCCGTTCCTGGAGGCGGTCCTGGTTATGCAAAAATGGATGGGTATCATGTATTCTCATCTGAAGATTTAATGACTTGGACAGACCATGGTGAAATTTTCCACTCTCGAGATGCCAATTGGGGTATTGAAGGCGGAGGCTGGTTGTGGGCACCAGGAGTTGCCTTTAAAAATGACACCTACTATTTATACTATCCGCATAAAGATAAAAATGAAAAATGGCGCATAGGTGTAGCTACAAGCAAAAAACCACAAGGCCCTTTTAAAGATTCTGGTAACTATATTGAAGGTACGCATGGTATAGACCCTATGTGTTTTATAGATGATGATGGGGAAGCCTATTTATATTTTGACCATAGTGTTGCTAAACTTAAACCTAATATGATGGAATTAGCAGAAGAAGAGCATCTAATTGATTACGGCGCCAATGATAGAAAAGAAACCAACGAAGATATGGTTGAAGCCCCTTGGATGTATAAACGCAACGGTATTTATTATTTTTCATACAGTAATTATAAAAACAAAGCATATCAAGGGTTTTATGGTATGGGAACAAGTCCGTACGGTCCATTTGAATGGAAAGGTGCTGTAAATAGAAATGCTCCGGGAGCGCAAGATCATCACTCGATTGTAGAATTTAAAAACCAATGGTATTATTTTTATCATGTTGGTAACTACACCAATGAAAAAGGTGAAAAAGGGAGAGGAAATAGACGAAGTGTTTGCGTAGACTATTTATACCATAATGAAGATGGCACGATGAAACTTGTTGAACAAACCAAAAAAGGAATTAATTAATTACCCAACAATAATTAAAAATGAAACGATTAAAAATGGCTTTATTAGCCTGCATATTATTGTGTTTTAATTGTAAAAAAAACGTAGAAATATCTGGAAACTTATCTAAATGGCAACCTGTTATATTAACTTTTAACGGCCCAGAATTAAAAGAAGAAAGTGCTACGTTTCGTGATTACAAACTAGATGTTACATTCACAAATCAAGATAAAAGCTATACCGTTCCGGGTTATTTTGCTGCTGATGGTAATGCAGCTAATACAAGTGCAAACTCTGGAAATAAATGGCGGGTTATTTTCACACCAGATAAAATTGGTAAATGGTCTTATAAAGTAGCTTTTAAAAAAGGTAAAGATATTGCAGCGAGTGCAGATAATTTAAATGGTGAAGCATTAGAACTTGATGGAGAAACTGGTAGCTTTTATGTTAGCGAAATAGATGCTAATGCTACTGGGTTTTACAAAAAAGGAGACCTTCGTTATGTTGGAGAACGCTATTTAAAATATGGAGAAACAGGCGAATGGTTTATTAAAGCGGGTCCAGGAGGTCCAGAAAACTTTCTTGGTTATGCAGAGTTTGACAATACATATAATGTAGAAGGCGGAGTGGCAACAGATAGTATGCTTGGAGACAATCGTTTACACGAGTACGAACCACATATTAAAGATTGGAAAGTAGGAGACCCTACATGGCAAGATGGAAAAGGAAAAGGCATTATTGGGTCTATTAATTACCTCGCCTCAAAAGGGCTAAACACCCTATACATGGTTAATAACAATGTTAATGGAGATGGTAGAGATTGTTGGCCATGGGTTAAATATGAAGATAGAGATATTTATGATGTATCTAAACTAGACCAATGGAATATTGTTTTAAATCATTTAAACACCAAAGGCTTACATATTGATTTTCTTATTTGGGAAGCAGAAAACACAAAGCTTCTAAATGGAGGTGATATGGGTATTGAGCGAAGGATTTACTACCGAGAACTTATTGCAAGATTTGGATATTTACCCGGGTTACGTTGGAATGTTTCAGAAGAACCTCAAATTACGCCACAACAAATGTTAGAAAATGTAAATTACATAACTCAAATTGAACCTTACGGAAAAGCATTAGGCGCAGAATGTTCTTATTTACCCGAAAAACGAGATGAAGAATACAATCCACTTTTGGGTCATAAAAACTTTGATGGCGCATGGATGCAAATACACAAAGATCACCATAATGAAATACTAAAATGGTTAGGCAGGTCTGAAAAATCAGGACACAAATGGGTTGTAAGCATAGACGAATCTATGGCCATTTATACAGATTCGACTGATGAAGCTAGACAAATTTTTTGGAATGTATTAACTGCGGGAGGTGAAGGTTTTGATGTGTATTTTGGATACGGCGGTGGTACTTGCGATATAGCAAATGAAGATTTTAGAAATAGAGATGAAATTTGGTCACAATTAGCCATTGGTATAGAATTTTTTCATAATGAAAATATCAACCCGCTGCTTCCTAAAATGAAAAATCACAATGAACTAGGTAACGGAAAAATTCTAGCATTACCAGGAGATACATATATCATTTATTTAAACAAAGAAGACGCAGTTTTAAATTTATTAGAAGTTAGTGGTCAGTTTAATATCCTTTGGTTAAACCCTGTAAAAAATGGAGATTTACATGAAGGAAGTATAAAACAAGTATCTGGTGGAAGTGAAGTGAATTTAGGAAATCCACCATCTGAAAATGATGAATGGGTAGTTCTTGTTAAAAAAGCACCATAAAACCAATAAGAAAAAGTAAAAAAAATTGAAAGAAAACAAAAAATAAAGCTATGAAAAAAACAACTACTTTAATGATTATCTTTTTTCTCCTTTCAATAGGAGTAAAAGCGCAGTTAAACACCTATTCAGCCTTACCAGGAGACAAACTTAAGTCTGGCGATTATACTGTTAGAGTTCAGCAAAATGGTGCCAGTTATCAAGATTCTTATGTATACGAATACATGAAAAATAATGGCAATAACGCCACGACAAATGATCCTTTTAACAT
Organism: Flavobacteriaceae bacterium; assembly: GCA_043557195.1. Classification (GTDB taxonomy): domain Bacteria; phylum Bacteroidota; class Bacteroidia; order Flavobacteriales; family Flavobacteriaceae; genus Jejuia. The sequence goes on from CP121314.1 coordinate 733,766, forward strand.
ATCAAATAACGGAAAGGTAAATGCGTTAACAAATTCAAATCATTGGACTTGTTTTTCCTTTGGGGGAAATTCCGTTACTGTTGAGATAACTAAACTAAGTGGTTCTATTTCAGATTGTAAAATTTTCCCTTCAAGATATAATTTATCTGCAACTTATAGTGGTGGTAAAGCTTACATAACCGTTCCAAGTCCTAATAAAAAAATATATTTAGAAATTGATGGTAATATAGGGCAACCACTGTTCATTTTCGCTGATAAATTAGAAACTAATATTCCATCTCAATCAGACCCAAATGTGGTATATTTTGCTCCTGGAATTCATGATTTAGGACTTAATTATACACCTCCTTCAAACATAACAACTATCTACATTGCTGGAGGGGCTTACGTTACAGGAAATATATATACCAATAATCGAATAAATCTTACGGTTAGAGGTCGCGGTATTTTATCAGGCGAAGGCATACAATTTAGACCTAATGGTGGTGTTGATGCACATATTTATTTTGCTGGCAATAATTCTGATAATTGTAAAGTTGAAGGTATTACCATAATGAAACCTATTCATTATCATTTACTTTCAAGAGGGCAATTTGACGTTGATAATGTAAAATGTTTTTCAATGAATAATACCACAGATGGTTGGGGTGCTGGCTATGGAAGTGGCAATGCATCGTCTTGTACAAATAGTTTTTTTAAAGTGAATGATGATGTTTGGAAACTTTATGGTGACAACTTTGTTATTCAAGATAATGTGGTTTACCAGCAAACTAATGGGCATGTTTTTCAATTTGGTTGGGGCGGACAAGAAAGTAAAAATTCGCAAATAGACAGAATTGACATTGTAAGAAGTAGTGAAACTGAATCTACTTACCCTGCTGGTGAAGGACATCCAATAATTGGTTGGGCTAATGCTAATACTGGAAAAGTTCAAACAGGCCATGTTTTTAATGATATTGTTGTTGAAAATGGTATCAGCAGAATTTTTGATATTGATGGTGGCGGCATCGTTAATATTCAAATGAATAACTTCACTATTAATAATACGGTTAAGCAGAGTATTGTACCTTCAAGCGGTATGACAATAAATATGAGTTGTGTTGTTGTAGATGATAGTTGCGTAAATACTAGTGAATTTAATAACTCAAATGGTATATCCATCGTGTGTAACGGTTGTACTGCACTAAGTTTAGATGATGTTATACAAAATTTAAAAATATCCACGTACCCTAACCCAGTAAAGAATATTATTATTGTTAAAAACATTGATAATAGATACTCTTATAAAGTTTATGATTTATCTGGTAAACTACTAAAGCATTCAAGCAAACAATTATCAAATAAAATTAATGTATCCGAATTGAGTAGTGGCATCTATTTTTTAGAAATAGTTGGTTCTAACAATAATAATTATATCTCTAAAATTATTAAAGAATAAATTATAGTGTTATAATGAATATTTAAGCTTAATAATAGTTTTAGAATTTACGATTTCTTAGATAAATCTTGTAAAAATTGTGAGGGCGTTTTTCCATATTCTTTTCTAAACACCTTAGAAAAATAAGACTTACTCTGTATACCTACTTTATACATTGCCTGCGCAACTGTAATATCTTCACTTGCTAGTAAACTAGCTGCTTTTTTTACACGTATTTTTCTTATTAATTCTCCTGTTGGTTTACCTGTTAAATCTTTTACTTTAGTATAAAGTTTTGTTCTACTCATCCCTAATTTTTCTGATAAAGTATTAACATCAAATGCATTGTCATCAATATTATCCATCACAATTTTAGTAACTTTTTGAAGAAATTCATTTTCCTTAGCATTACTAGCCATACTATGCGCCTCTTCAAAAGTATTCTTAACTATATCTGTTTTAATTTTTCTTCGATTAGATATAATATTTTGTATACTCACTTTTAAAACATCAATACTAAATGGTTTTGATAGGTATAAATCTGCTTTGGCATTGGCAGCTTCTAGTTGCTTTTCTAAACTCAAATTAGAGGTTAAAAGTACGAATGGAATATCATTACACCCCTCCAACTCTTTAACCCGTTTGCACAACTCAATACCGTCCATTCTGGGCATCATCACATCACTAATAATTAAATTAGGTTTAAAAGTCTTTATTTTGCTTAAAGCCTCCATTCCGTCCTCAGCCTCTAGAACATAAAACTCGTCTTCAAAATTTTCTTTAATAAAAAATCGAAGTTCTTGGTTGTCTTCAACAACTAAAATAGATGATTTACCTAAACTTTCCCTAGCTCCAAATATTATATTTGGCTGATCGTAAATGGGGCTTAAAGATGATTTTGAGAGTTTAATATTATTATTAACCTCAACACTTACCTCATTTAAATTATAGGGAACAGAAACATAAAACGATGCTCCTTTATTTTCTTCACTTGTTACAAGCACACTACCTTCATGAAGTGTTACAAGACTTTTAACCAATGACAACCCTACTCCCGAGCCTTCAGAATCTAATAATGCATCATTATTTTTATGAAAAAAACGAGTAAAAATATGCTTTATTTCATCTTCAGAAATACCAACCCCAGAATCAGTTATTTTTATCCATACATAGTTCTTTTTAGAATCTTGATTCCATATTCTAAAACTATTTTTTTGAGATAATTCATCAGTCCTAATTGATTTTAATAAATCTACTTTAACTCTACCTCCATTTTTTGTGAACTTAAAGGCATTTCCTAATAAGTTATAAAGTATTTTTTCTATTACTGTTTTATCAAACCAAAAATTCTCAAAAGTTTCACTGAGGTTATAATTAAAGTAAATATCTCTAGAGTTGGCATATTCTTCAAAACTTTCACAAACATCTTTTATAACGCTGTTTATATTACCCTTTTGAAGCTGTAATTCGTAAGCTTTTGTTTCAATTTTCTGAAAATCCATTAGTTCATTTACCAATCTTAATAAACGCTTTGTGTTATTTAACATGTGCGAGTAATATCTCAATCTTTTACGTTTTCCAACTGTACCTTTTACTAGATCTTCTAATGGGTTTATAATTAATGTTAGCGGTGTTCTAAAATCATGGGATATGTTGGTAAAAAACTGTAGGCGTAATTTGTTAAGTTGCTCTTCTTGCTTTTTTTCAATTACCGAAACATCATAAGCTCGTTTTAAAACCATCCAACGAAATGTAGCATAAAGTAAGGCTAAAACAAAAAGCGCATATACTACTTTGGCAAATACAGAAAGCCACCAAGGCGGAGATATAATTAGTGGCAATTCTTTAATGGCGCTAGACCAAATACCACTAGCATTAGCAGACATGACTTTAAATTTATAATCTCCATAATCTAGGTTTCCAAAAGTAGCCATAGGCAAACTACCCTCTATCTCAATCCAATCCTCATTATAACCTTCCAAAATATATTTATACTTTGCATTACTTGGGTTTACAAATTCTAATGATGAAAAACTGATTGTAAAATTGTTTTGTAAATAGTTTAAATTTAGTACGTCAGATTTATTTATATGCTTATTTAAAATAATTTCCTTATTGTAAGTCTCTCCTATTTTTACATCCTCGTTATTAACTGATAGTTTAGTTAAAACTGTAGTATATGTTGAAGTATCTGTTTTTATCTCATTAGGGTAGAAATAAGTAATTCCTTTAGTGCCTCCAAAATAAAACCTTCCGCTTTTTCCTTTATGTGCGGCTCCTATTTTAAAACTATTACCTTGTAAACCATCTTCAACTCCGTATCTAATAATTTTATTAGTTTCAGGTTCAAACTTAAATAAACCGTTTCCACCCATCCAAACGTTTTGCTCATCATCAACTAATAAGGTTTCTATATCTGAAAAAACAAAATCGGAGTCATTAGAAATTTTTTCCACATAATAACCAAAAGAGGATTCTTCATTTAAAATCATTTTGTTTAAACCACCTCCTAAGGTTCCAACCCATAACAGAGAATCGTTTACCCTTTCAACAGGCCACACAAAATTTGAAGTTAGTAAATTTGAGTTACCATGCACACCTAGATATTGCTTTATTTCTTTTACCTCTCCTTTGGAATCTAAAAAAATATGATTGAGACCATAATTAGTTGAAACAAATAGTTCCGGTCTTTTTTTATCAGCATATATGGAAGTTATACCATCTGATGAAATTGATAAATCGCTATTACTATAATACTTTTCAACTTTAAAGCCGTTGTTATATTCTACTATTTTATTTAACCCAGCATTCCAAGAACCTGCCCAAATATTACCAAACGTGTCTTGGGCTATGTCAAAAATATTATAAGAGGTTAAACTTCTTTCGTTTTGAAGTTCATCTGTAAGGTGCTTGAAGGACATTTTTTTTAAACCAACAACGCTAATACCGTCAAATGTACCCACCCATAACCTTCCTTTATTGTCAAAAGTCAAAGACCTTACAGCATCACTTATTATACTATTTGGATTGTTATCTTCATGTCTAAATGTAGTATACTGGTTTGTCTTAAAATCATAAAAACTAATACCTTTATCCATTGTCCCTATCCATAAGTTACCATCGTCGTCTTCTTTAATTGCCCTTACGTAATTTGACACTAATGTATTATTGGATTTAGCACTATGGCTCAATAAATAAAACTTTTTCTGATTGAAGTCAATAAAATTAACCCCTCCTCCAAATATGGATATCCATAAATTATCATTACTATCAGATAATAAACAGCTTATCCTACTGTCTGATAATTTCTCTTTTGATTCTCCATAAGATTTGCTATAAAAACTGTTATACTTTAATTCTTCTCCATCTTGTTGGAATTCAATAAGTCCAATAGTTGTGCCTAACCAAAAATTTCCATTTTTAAGTTTAGTGATGTTGGTAACTTCAAAGTTTTTATCTTCACTTACTTCTAATCCTCTTCTTGCAGCTAATGGAAATTCAAAATAAGTAAATGCCTCTACTCTGTTATTTTTTAATGTAGTTAAATTCAGCTTTGTAAGTGTATTGACACCTCCTAGCCATAAATTATCATGAAAAAGATAGGTAGAATTCAAATTTTTAACATCCTTATTGTTTTGATTTACAACTGATATTTTTTCTAAATAGAATGTGTCTAGTTTTTTTTCTTCGGATAAAATGTATAATCCCGTAGCGCCTGATACCCAAATGCTTTCTTGATTATCAATATAAACTTGTTCGACAGAAAAGGGTTCATTAAATTTTGTTGTAATGTTAATTTCTTTCAACTTTAAAACGCCACCTACATAATTATAATTGTAAACATAAACCTGCTGGTTTGCAGTAAAGAAAAGTTGATTTTTTGTTATTGCAACCTGAAATACTTTAAGATTTGATAAGACATCAAACTCATGGTTATTCAAACTTAGCTTAACATATTTTTCTGTAAAAGTATCAAAACACACCACACCACCTTGTGTACCCATGAACAGTAATTGCCCATCGTAGGCCATATGCATTATTCGATTAGTATATGCTGCCGAGAGTTGCGTACGCGTATCTTTAAAATGTTCAAAATCATATCCGTTAAACTTGTTTAAACCATTAAAGGTGCCAACCCAAATAAAACCATCTTGGTCTTGAATTAATGATGTTGCATCGGTATGAGCCAACCCCTCATCTACACTAAAATACTTGAATTTATATTGGTACTCCTGAGCTTTTGTAGCGGCTACTGGAATAATAAAAAATAGAAAGAATGATATTAAAGCTTTTTTGAAATTCATTCGTTATTTTTCATATATCTACGAGAACGTTACGTTTTTATTTAAAACATTATTTAGTCCATAAGCGAATTCTATCTGTATAAAAATGCTAAATTTTAAACAGTACGGGTAGTTATAAAAATATACTTAATAAATAATGTTTTACTTTTTTTTAATAGTTTAGTTAATAAAGTTCAGAAAAATAAAAATTTGTAGTACATCGATATGGTTAAAATATTAGTGAAAACGTATCAAAATTATTATTCACTTTACCAAAACTTAAACTCGACGTAAAATTTAGATAAAAAAGGGTGAAAAAAATTTTTTCACCCTTAATAAATACTAAAACAATTAAATCAAAAACTATAATTTTTAGTATCCTGGATTTTGACCCAAGTTAGGGTTAGCATCTAATTGGTTTTGTGGAATTGGAAACAGGTTAAAACTTGGATCATGAGCAGGATGAAAATCGCTAGCTTGATTTAACGTTCCAAATCTAATTTGGTCTCTTCTTCTATGCCCTTCAGCGAAAAGCTCAAAGCCTCTTTCGTCGTAAATATCATCTAAAGTAGCTCCAGTTAAAGGTTGATCTGGCTCAAACACTCTTGCCCTAACTTGATTTACTAAACCATCAGAAGTAGCATTAGGTCCATTCAATCTTACTAAACATTCTGCTTTCTGAAGCATTATATCTGCTAATCTTATAAATGGAATACCATTACCTTGTTGATTTGAAACTGCATTCTGGTCTGGTTCCCACTTAATACTTCTTACACCTTCAAATTTTCCAACATAGCCTGATCCTGCCGGAGCATCTGATGGCCTTAAATAAAAATCAATAGTGTGATCCACTACCAATCCATTATTATCAACTAAAGGTTCTCCAGTTGTTATAGAGGTTTGAACCCCTTCAAGAAAGCCTTCCGTTTTTCTGATATCATTATCATCATATCTTCTATAAAATGTAGGCTGAACAGCTGGTCCATTCCAAATATTGAATGGGAAATTTGGATATCTATCAGTAATCCACTCCTGTGTTAGTCCTGCTCTTACAAACCCTATACCTCCTCCAGGAGAAACACCAGGCGTAAAATCAATAAATAGAAGCATTTCCTCTGGAGCCAAAGCAGTATTATCTACTTTAAATAAATCAAAATAGTTAGGAGCTAATTCGTATCCTTGAGCTGCTAAGATGGCATCACATTGGTCTATACAATCCTGCCACCTTGGTGTACCTGTATAAACTTCAGCATTTAAGTATAACGTGGCCAAAACTGCCCTTGCACTTTCGCGTGTAATTACCGTAGGGTTAGTTACGTTTCTACCAGAGGGCAATCCTTCAATGGCTTCCAATAACTCCGCTTCTAGAAACGCAAAAACCTCTGATGTTGGATTTCTAGAAGGTAAAGGCGCATCAAACTCTGGGGCAGCATTTGTTACCAATGGCATCGCTCCATATGCATCCATACCCAAGAAATAATGATATGCCCTAATTACTCTAGCCTGTGAAAGAAAATCTGCCTTAAATGGAGAACTGTCATCAACATTGTTTAAAGTGGCAATAGTAGCGTTTGTTCTGGCTATACCATTAAATATAGGATTCCAAACTGTGCCAAGAGGAAATCTTAAAGCGTCTGCTGCACTTAAATTGTGCGTATCAGTTCGCCTATGTCTATCATTATTCCAACCACTGGTATGCGTATAAATAGTCAAATTATCCGAGTAATTTTCTATAACCATTAAATACCAAAAAGCATACTCATTTAATGTATTATAAGAAGATGCAAGAATAGCTTGAAACTCGGCATCTGTTGTAAACTGAGTGTTTTCGGTTAGTACATCGTTTAAGTTTTCCTCTAGATCGTCACATGAAACGGTAATTAATAACCCAATCAGCAACAGGAAAAACGGTCTGTAATATATTTTTTTCATAATTCTTTTTTTAAAAATTCACATTAAGTCCTAAAGAGTATATTTTAGGTCTTGGATACCCTAAAAAGTCTACCCCATAAATTGCAGAAACATTATTATCATTTCGTGAGTCTGAAAAACTCTCTGGATCTCCACCATCATAACCTGTAATAGTGAATAAATTTCGTCCTGAAAAATACAATCTCAAAGAACTTACTCCTATGAAGTTGTTAACATTAAAATTGTACCCAACTGTTAGGTTCTCCAATCTAATAAAGTCCGAATCGCTCAGAAACCTACTAGAAAATTCATGTGCAGTAGTTAACGCCGCATTAGGCTCTTGAAATCCATCCTTCACAATATTAAAACCGCTGGTTAAAAAGGTTGGTTGGCCAAATTCTAAAAGCGAATTATTGACGATTTGTCCACCAGTGGCTCCTCGTAATTGAAGGGAAACATCAAAGTTCTTGTATTGCAAATTAGTAGTAAATGAAAACGTTAATTCAGGAATTGCATTCCCTAGATAGTTTTCATCAGCTTCTGACCTATTATCAGTAATAGACCCATCATTATTCAAATATGTTTCGTTACCATCAGCATTCAAACCTGCAAAGGTTGGACCATAAAAACTGTGTATTGGCTCGCCAACTTCTATCCTAAAGGCGTCATCGCCAACAAAAGAAGGACCAAAAAGCGATCCATAACTAATAAACTCTTGATCGAAACCATTACCTGATAACGAGGTTATTTCGTTCTTGTTATAGGCCATAACCAATGTAGTTGATAATGATAATCCATCTGCCGTTTTAGGTTCTATAATTCTTCCTGTTAAACTTACTTCCACTCCTTTATTTTGCATTTCTCCCGCATTAATAAGCAGATTACCATCTATAGTTGGAGCAGGTACGGTAGTTCTTAAAAAGAGGTCTTTAGTAACTTTATCATAAATATCGAAAGAACCTGAAACTCTATTATTGAATAATCCAAAGTCAACTCCAAAATTTGTGGTAGTAGTGGTTTCCCAAGTTAGGTTTGGATTACCTAGTGCATTAGGAGTAATCACAAAACTCTGTCCATTGAATGACAATTGAGACCTACCAACTGTTTCTAAACCTGGTATAGCATTGTTTCCTACTACACCCCATTCTGCTCTAATCTTAAGTTCATTTAAAACAGAAGAATCATTTAAGAAGTCTTCTTCACTAACTCTCCAAGCAACAGCTCCTGAAGGGAAATTACCCCAAGGTTCTCCTTGAGAAAATAGTGCAGAACCGTCACGTCTAAATACTCCTGTAATAAAATATTTTTTTGCAAAATCGTAGTTTACCCTACCAAAATAAGAGCGTATATTATCTCCACCTTCAAAAACACTTACTTGTAGTGAAGCTGGATCTCCAATACCAATCATATTTACACCAAGTGCATCAGATAGAAGGTTAGTTTGGCTTAATTGCGTTCCGTCTCCCTTAGTCTCTTGATAAGAATAACCTACGACCACATCTAAATTATGACTATCGTTAAAGGTTTTCTTATATGCTAGCGTACCTTCTCCAACTAAATTAGTACTGTTTACCTCTCTTAAAGATGCCAAACCATTACCAGAATTAGCTCCTCTTTGTGAATTAGGTGGATAAATAAAACGTCTAGTTGAATTGGAACTTAATATATTAAATGTTCCCTTTGCTGTTAAAACTTCTGGAATCAAATCATAACTTACGTTAAGCTGAGATACAAATGTTCGTCTTTTAAGGTTATCATTTTGTTGAAGTGCCATAGCCACTGGATTCCAATTCTCTCTATCTGGGAAACCAACTTCGAAGAAAGAACCATCTGGATTATACACGGGAGCAGTAGGGTTATAGCGCAATGCCATACCTAGAATTGGCGGAGTTGCACTACCTCCACCATTAACTTGTACAGGTGAAAAATCGGTTGAATTTGTTGAAAAACTAGAATTGATATCAATATTTAACCTATCGTTAAATGCTTTTTGCGTGTATCTCAGCCTTCCTGTTAATCTTTTGTTTCCACTTCCTAATAATGTACCTTCCTCATCAGTCCAACTCATAGAGCCATAATAGGTTGATTTATCGTTACCACCACCAGCACTTAAATTATACTGCGTAGAGACTGCACTAGACAATATTTCATCTTGCCAGTCTGTAGAAGCTCCTAAATCATTAAAAACGATTCCTTCTTCAGCGGCAACTGTCCTATACTCATCAGCAGAATACACATTAATTTTTCTTCCCGGAGTAGTTAGTGTTGTATTAGCACTGAGCTGCACATAAGATTGCTGTACTTGTCCTGATTTTGTGGTAATTATAATCACACCATTAGCTCCTCTATTTCCATAAATTGCAATTGCAGATGGTCCCTTTAATACACTTACGCTTTTAATATCGTTTGGATTGATAAAATCAAAAGGGTTGGTAGTGTTAACCGAGTTACCAGCTCCTCCTACATTAGATGCTCCTCCGCTAAATAGGGCCACACCATCTACAATAAATAAAGGCTGTGTGTTTGCCGCTAAAGAAGTAATACCTCTTATGTTTATTCTAGCGGATCCACCGGGAGCGCCACTACCCTCTTGAATAGAAAGTCCAGCAACCTTACCTTGAATAGCCTGAGATGCGGTTACGTTAAAACCCTTAATTAGGTTTTTATCGCTTACAGCTGCGACTGATCCTGTCAGGGATTTTTTATCGGTTTGCCCGTAACCTACAACTATTACTTCATCTAAGGCTTCAACATCTTCAGAAAGTGAGACATTAATGGTAGACCTACCACTAACTGAAACTTCTTGAGTAACAAATCCAATAAAAGAAAATACAAGTGTGGCATTACTATTAACTGATAAGGAGTAATTCCCATCAAAGTCTGTAACCACCCCATTGGCTCCCCCCTTTTCTAATACATTAACTCCTGGCAGCGGTTGTCCACTATTGTCCGTTACCGTACCAGAAATTACACTATTTTGAGCAAACCCAAAAAGAGTAAATATCATAAACAGAAGAAGCAAAATACCTTTGTGTCTATGAAAGCTTTTTTGCTTGAAACTTTTAATCATAATTTTTTAAATTTAGAAAGTTAGTAAGTTTCAAATATATCTTTGAAAGCCCCCAAACCAGGTTCTCATTTGTTCATTTTTGTTGCTCTCCAAAGACAATTAAAAAAATTCACATTTCATGAAATCAAAAAAAGCATACGGTTTTTATTCATCTGTATTAATTCGCCATTGGGCAAAAAAAATCGGTTTGCTCTTTTCACTATACCAATAGTAAGAGAAGAAACCGAATTACAGATAAAGGGTTTTTAAAGCTCTATGGCTAATTAAATTTTAATTAATAAATCTTTTGTTTAATCTTTTAACTAAAAACAAATACTTTACTAAAGTATTTAATACTAACCACTACTATTTTTCCTTTATAAAAATATTTCTATAGTACAATTCAGCACCTTCAGCCTGAAGTAATATTTTCCCTTTAGTTAAAGGTAGTGCCGTGTTAGTATGTTTATCATAGTATTTCATATTTAAAGCTTCGTTAACCACTTTTCCGTTTAAGGTGTATTTGGCATTTTCACCATTTACTTCTATCTCTAATTTGTTCCACTCTCCATGAGGTACTTCCCAATCATAACCTCTATGGAAACGATGAAACTTTGGCGCATCTATACCTCCTCTAGTTACCAACTCTCCAATTGTGCTATAATTTCTTATTGTAGCGTTTACCTTCGATGAAACCTGTGTATTAATTGCCCAAATATCTCCTGTGTCACCTTCTTGTATTTGACATTCCACACTATTTGGCCATATTACATCTTCTCCATGGACATGAAACAAAACACCTGCATCCCTTACAAATTCATGCCTTGGCTTAAACTTATTTTCACCCCATTTATATTCTAAACTTAGTAAGTACTTACTATAACTTTTTTTAGTAATAATACCCGCAAAAGTTTGTTCAGAATTATGTTCTTGATTAGGATATACATGTATAACTCCATCTTCTATTGAAAAAATGCTGTATACATCATTTGTATAAGTTGTGTCTCTTTTAGAAAAAGACCAGTTATCTAAATTCTCACCATTAAAAAGAGCTACCCAACCCTTAGGTGGTTTACTAATTATGTCATTTGGTATAGATATATTAGCTGATGCTTCTTTTTGTTTACAACCTATAAAAGGCAATAACAAAAAAAAGGTTAATACAAAAAAAAGATGATGAAGTTTCATAATTGTAGTTAATAAGTTTGAAATTATACTTAAAGTTTGAAATAAATCGCCAAAATAGCAACTTTGCAAATATATCATACAAATTTTAAAAATAATTATTTTTTTGCACTAATATTTTGATTATATGTAAAATTTGTATTTATTTGTATGACAAATTAATTATTCATGCCAACTATTACTCCATCCATAAGTATAAAAATTGAGCACGAAATTGAAAAATCAATTCGTAGTAAAACTTATGATGTTGGCCAAAAATTACCTACCGAAAACGAATATTGTAATACATTTTCTGTTAGTAGAACAGTTGTTAGAGAAGCTTTAAAAAGTTTAAAAGCAAGAGGTTTAATTGAAATAAAGAAAGGTAGTGGTGTTTATGTTGCCGAATTAAGTAAGAAGAGTGCTTTAGATCCCATAAATCTTTATTTTGAAATGTCTGAAGATAAAGATTTAGTTAAAAACACCATCTCCACAAGACAAGCTTTTGAACCAGAAATAGCAAGTTTAGCTGCAAAAAACAGAACCCTTGAACATCTTTCTAAATTAGAACAAAACTTACAACAACTTATTAATTGTCCCATAAATGATGTAAAACAAGAAACTGAGATTGATGCAGATTTTCATTCTTTGATATCTGTAGCTGCAAACAATCCAGTTATTTTACTCATAATGACACCAATACACAATTTAATTGCTAAACATAAATCTTTAATTTACGGTAAAAACACATCCACAAGTAGAGAAGAGATTAGAGCTTCAGTAATAAATTTTCATTCGAATATTTTTCAAGCCATAAAGGATAAAGATTCTCAAGAAGCACATTATCAGATGAAAGAACACTTGAGGCGAACCAAAAAATATAGTCAAAATTATCAACCTAAATAAAAATATTAATTAAAACTCTAAGACTTATGAAAGCATAAAAAAAGTCAGTGATCTGCCAATCACTGACTATAAATAGACGAACATCAAAATCAACAAAAATTAACGATTATGAAATTAATATTTCATCTAATATTTCAAATTTATGAATAGTAAAGTTATTAAGCAAGTTAATGGAAGTGTTTACCCATTTTTGTTTGCCCTACTCCTTTCGCTTCTACTTTCGCAAGCCATTTATTCTAAAAATATACCTAAAGAAATAAATTTTGCTTTATGTATTGACCAGCAAACCGTTACAGGAAATGTAACATCTAACACAGGTGAAATATTACCTGGTGTAAGTATCATAAAAAAAGGAACTACCATTGGGACTGTAACAAATTTTGATGGTCAATTTTCCATTAATGCTACAAATGGAGACGTCTTAATTTTTAGCTATTTAGGCTACTTAGACAAAGAAGTTGTTGTAAACTCAACCACCTTAAATGTAGTCTTAGAACCTGATGTACAGGAGCTAAATAGTGTTGTAGTTATAGGTTACGGCTCTCAACGCAAAAGAGATGTAACTGGCGCAATTGCTTCTGTTGGAGTAGAAGAAATTGATCAAAGAAATCCTGCCAATATTTTTGAAGCAATTCAAGGACAACTAGCTGGTGTTCAGCTAAACACAGGATCTGGAGCTCCTGGATCTGGGGCGTCTATTAGAATTAGGGGTACGTCTACAATTAACGGTGGAACAAATCCTTTATATGTTTTGGATGGTCAACCTGTAGATAATATAGACAACATCAATCCTAATGATATAGCATCTATTGAAATTCTAAAGGATGGTGCCTCTGCTGCAATTTATGGATCACGCTCTGCAAACGGTGTGGTATTGGTTACCACAAAATCTGGTAAAACAGGGAAAACAAATATAAATGTTAATTACGTAAAAAGTTTTACAAAATTACGAACTGTACCTGTGGCTAACGCGCAGGAGCGATTAAAATACGATCTATTAAGAAACACTCAAAGAAACACGCTTGTAGACTCTTTAAATCAAATGTGGCAGAATAATTTCAATTTTCAAGATATATTTTTTAGAACAGCAGCGAGAGATCAAATAAATGTAAGCTTATCTTCTGGCAGTGAAAAAACAAAGTTTTATTGGAATACAGGTGCTATTATTCAAGATGCGGTAACACCAAATAGCTATTTTAAACGGTTTAATACTCGAATTAATATTGATCACGATTTTTCCAGTAAAATTAGGTTGGGAGCTAGAATGGGTATGTCTTACGAAGAATCAAAAAACATTGATGAATCTAGAGAAACAAATACCATTTCTGCAACCTTAATTAAAGCAGCTTATAGCCCTTATATAAACCCAGATGGAACATACCTAACATCTATCACCAGTTTTAGAGGGCGTGCAAACCTTTTAGATGAATTTGCAAGAATGGATGTTAGAAATCGAAATCTTCGTGGTAACTTTTTTACCTACTTAGAGTTTGATTTATTCGACGGATTAAAATTTAGAACAAATAATGGTATTGATTTTAACTATGTTAGAAATACTGAATTTTTTCCTGAGGCAGTAGGAGGTCAAAATGAAAATGTTGATGCTTCTTTTGCTTCAGCATTGGCTTACAACTGGATTCATGAAAGTTTCTTCAACTACAATAAAACCTTTGGTGATAAACATGTAGTTACAGGTTTACTTGGTTTTAGTGCCCAACAATGGGCAAGACCTAATGAGCGTATTGAGGGGCAATTAGCTAATGGTTTAATTCCAACCCTTAACAACTTAGGAGGTTTAGAATCTATAGATTTAGGTAACACATTCACACAAGATCAAAACGATCATGCTTTAGCCTCTTTCTTTGGTAGAGCAACCTATGCTTACGATGACAAATACCTTTTAGCAACAACTTACCGTCGTGATGGGTCTTCAAGATTTGGTACTCAAAATAGGTGGGGTGGTTTCCCATCCATATCTTTAGGATGGCGTTTTTCTAGTGAATCATTTATGAAAAACGTATCGTTTATAAACGATGCCAAATTACGATTTAGTTCTGCAATTACAGGTAACGAGCGTATTAATAATAGAGATTTTGACTTTCTATTATCTAACTCTAACTTTTATCAAGGTTTAAACGGCGTTGGTTTTACTAATCAACTTGGAAACCCAGCAATTCAATGGGAAGAAACACAGCAAACAAATTTTGGTTTAGATATGTCTTTCTTAAAAAGAAAAATAAACCTAACTGTAGATTATTATACCAAAAAGACAAGCCGATTATTAGCTAATTTACCCCTACCCGCGTTAACAGGTTTTGGGCAAACACGTGTTAATATTGGGGATGTTCAAAATAAAGGTTTAGAAATAGCAATAAATGCCACGCCAATTGCCACTAAAGATTTTAGTTGGACTACAGATTTTAACATTGCTATAAATGAGAATGAAGTATTAGATCTTGCTGGTGGTGTACCCATTACTTCAAGAGATCACATTACTCAAGTTGGCGATCCATTAGGAAGCTTCTTTGGGTATGAAATCGTTGGTATATTTCCTTATGACGAATCGAATGCGTTTACTCCAGAGGGTGTACAATTAACACCTAATTTTGATGGAAACGGAAATTTCACCAATTACACGTTAGATGGTCAAACTTACATCGGAACCGTTGAACAAATTAGTGTTGGTGGAAATGTTAGTGGCGGAGGAGATTACCATTACTTAGATTCTGATGGCAATTTTAATATCAACGGAGATGATAGAAAAATATTGGGTAATCCTTATCCCAAGTATTACGGAGGTTGGAGAAATCAGTTTACTTATAAAAACTTTACATTTTCTTTCTTGTTCGATTATCAGTTTGATGCAGAGGTCTACAATCATTTTTACCAAACTATGTCTAACTTCACATTAAACTCATGGACACCTGTACCATACATTATAAACAATGTTTACGAAGGTCCTGGTGATACTACTGCTTTATTCCCTGACGGAAGAAGAAGCCAAAATCTACTTGGTACGTCTGCCCCAACATCATATTGGGTAGAAGAAGCAGATTTTATAAAACTTAGAAACATCAAACTAGCTTATGATTTACCCTCAGACTTTGCCAAAAAATTAGGCATGCAACGTTTTTCAATTTTCGGTTCAGTAAACAATGCCTTTGTTTGGACAAATTATTTAGGATTCGATCCTGAAGTTACAGGAGGAAATGCAAACGCTCTTAATTCAGGTGTGGATCCTGGAAGATATCCAAGAGGACGTGAATTTTTACTTGGTATAAATGTTAATTTTTAATTTAAATTCCTATGAAAAAATCTAAATATATATTTATAGTTCTTTTAGGATTACTTTGGTCCTGCGATGAATTTTTAGACACACCACCCACAAGTCAAATAAGTTTATCTGATTTTTGGCAAACGCAAGATGATGCTGAATTAGGGATGGCAGCAGTTTACAATACGTTACAAGGTGCTTTTGAAGAAGAGTTTTGGATGTGGGGTGAATTAAGAGGAGATAATTTTATCCCTAATGATAGGCCTTCTCAAACATCCTTAGATATTATTACTAATAATTTAACAATAACTACGGGAGGAACAGATTGGTCTGGTATATATAATGCCATATCTCATGCCAATGCTGCTATTGAACAAATACCGCAAATACCTGCATTTAGTAATCAAAATGATTTATTGGCCCAAGCTTATGCTGCACGTGCAATGCTTTATTTTTATGCTGTTAGAGTTTGGGGGGATGTTCCAAAGGTTACTGAAATAATTACCGATGTTGGTGGTGATGGTATTAATGCTCCAAGAGCGCCTATAAATGAAATATATAATGAAATTATTTTACCCGATTTAGCAACAGCTGAAGATTTGATTCAGAATGACCTAAGCAGAAATTTCTTTTCAAAAGGATCAATTTTAGCACTCAAAGCCCATATTTACGCATGGCCTGGGGCACATCAAAATTATCAAACCACATTTGATGCTGTTGCAGAATTAGAAAGCCTAGGATATGAATTGGAAACAACTCCTGAAGGTTGGTTAAACATATTTCAAGGTGGAGAGAACAGTGATGAAATCATTTTTTGGTTAGCTTGGAATTTTGCTGAAGATGGTGCAAATGGCGGTATTGGACAATTCGCTGGTTTTACCCCCGATAAGGTTCCTGCTGAAACTTTAGAAACTAAATGGGAAGCTGCTATACCTGGTGATTATAGAATTAATGAAACCGCAGCATTTGATATAGAAATTACTGATCCAGATGAGTTTCCATTTCTAAGAATTCTGACTAAATTTTTAGGAGAATTCACAGATAGAAATGCTCAACAAGATGCTACCATCAATAATGATATAGATTTACCTGTTTTCAGACTATCAGAACTAGTGCTTTTAAAAGCTGAAGCACAAAACTATCTTGGTAACGGTCCTGATGCATTGAACACATTAAACGAAATTAGAACTGCACGTGGATTACCTTTATTGGTTAACGGAACAGATGTTGATACATCAAATCAAACAGAAATGCGAGATTTAATTTTAGACGAACGACAATTTGAACTTGTTGGTGAAGGGCATCGTTTTTGGGACCTCGTTAGAAATGGCGTTGCGTTACAAGTCATGAGTCAAGTTACAGATATTAATGGCAATCCTAATGGTTTAGACAGAGAAAGTGAAATACTATGGCCTGTTTCTCAAAACGTTTTGAACAGAAATCCAAACATTGAACAAAACGAAGCTTATGAATAATTTAGCAATAAAATTTTACAAAATGGGAAAACTAATAAAAATAACAAAATACATATCACTTCTATCAATGGTTATGCTATTTACAGGTTGTGACTTAGAACTTCAGGAAAATTATGATTTTGATGAAAGCGCAACTATACATCTTGAGTATGAGCCATTTGATGTGACCATTTGGGAGTTCATGAATCAAGAATCTGCCGATTTTAGTTTAATGATTGAAGCTGTACAATTAGCTGGAATGGAAAGTACTTTTAGCGGAGGGCAAGACGATAAAACCATTTTATTATTGAGAAATGAAGCTATGGAAGACTTTTTAGACAATCAAGGTGTTACTTCAGTAGCTGAAATTGACCCACAGGTGCTTCAAAACTTTTTAAATTATCATATTATAACTAGACGATTTACAAACGATGAATTAAATAGTCAAGAATATGTAACTATGCAAACTCTAAACGAAGGTCCTGACGGCCGTATTGTTATATGGAGATGGAGACGTTACATGGAAATTCAAATTAACAGAAACGGAAGTCCAGAAAGACCAGGAACAGCTAAGGGCACATCGGTTTATTTACATAACTATGAATTTACCAATGGTGTTGGCCATCAATTACGAACTTTTGTAAGATGGGCTCCTTTTTAAAAATTTTTTCTTAAGTAGTTTTAAGTTAATTGTTTGAGTTAGTCAAAGAACCCTCTTTCATCAGAGGGTTCTTCTTAAATAAAATTGGTAATATTAGCTGGATCAAGTTTTGCGCACTTTTAAATGAATATTATGGTTCAATAAACATGAATAACAAACTACTTTCCTTCTTATTTTTTATCTTAAAAATTTCAATACTTCAACTTCATGCACAAACTGAACCAACTGTTGAAAGACCTCCAAATATCATTTTAATAATGGTAGATGATTTAGGAACTGAAGCACTAGAAACTTATGGCGGCACGTCTTACAAAACACCTCATTTAAACAAATTAGCAAATAATGGTGTTAAATTCAACCATGCCTACGCTTATCCACTTTGCACACCAACACGTTTGAGCTTAATGACTGGTAAATACAATTTCAGAAATTGGAAAGCATTTGGAATTCTAGACCCTGAAGAAAAAACATTTGGTCATTTAATGCAAGATCAAGGTTATGTAACGCGTATGGTTGGAAAATGGCAATTACAAAGCTATGACCCAGAAAACTATCCTGGGAGTCATTTAAGAAGAAACACAGGAATGAAAGTTGAAGACGCTGGTTTTGATGAATATAGTACATGGCATACAGCACATACTGAAGATAAAGGCTCTAGATATGCCGACCCACTAATTTATCAAAACGGAAAATTCCTGAACAACACATCGGGTAAATATGGTCCGGATATTTTTTCAGATTATTTAATTGATTTTGTAGACAGACATAAAGAAGAACCCTTCTTTTTGTACTACCCAATGGTACTTACCCACAGTCCTTTTGTACCAACTCCAGATAGTAAGGCTTGGGAAAACAAAACATTAAGGCACAAACACGACAATAAGTATTTTGCAGATATGGTTGCATATACCGATAAAATTATTGGGAAAATTTTAAATTTATTAGAAGACAATAACCTAAGCGAAAACACACTAATTATTTTTTATAGTGATAACGGCACCAAAGCAACCTTAACCTCTAAAATGGGAGAGAAAACTATTAAAGGTGGTAAAGGTTTTTCAAATGATGCAGGAACCAGAGTCCCTTTAATCGCATATTGGAAAGGAAAAACTCAAAAAGGCGTTATTTTAGAAGAAATGGTTTCACCCCCTGATTTTTTACCCACTATCTTTGATGCTATTGGCAGAAAATTTCCTGATGATTTCCAAACAGATGGACAGAGTTTTTTCTTAGAGTTAATCGGAGAAAAATCCAATAGAAAAGATTGGGTATTAATTGATCATAACCCAAGACCTGGTTGGAACAAAGAAAATTTTACTCCAACAAAATTTGTAAAGGGAAAACAATATAAACTTTATGATGATGGTGGGTTTTATGATATTTCAAATGATGCTTTAGAAGAAAACCCATTAACTATATTAAGTAAAGAATCAAAAGAAATAAAACTTAAATATTCAAACATCTTAGATTCCTTGAGACGCTATAGAACTTTTGGAAGTCTGGAAAGTTTATCACCAGAATTTGATAATATAGTTCCGCCTTCAACAAAGCTAGAAATTGTGGCAGAAGGATTTGAGTGGAGCGAAGGTCCTGTTTGGGTTGAAAGCGAACAATCTGTATTATTTTCAGATGTACCAAGAAATCTCATTTACAAATGGACAGATGCTGACGGCATTGAAATATTTTTAAAACCTAGTGGTTACACAGGAAAAAAATCAAGAATTGGAGGAAAAGGCTCAAATGGATTGGCTTTAGATCAAAATAATAAACTCATTTTATGCCAACATGGTGACAGACAAATTGGACGCTTAATTGGCACTTTAAAAGACCAACATCCACTTTATGAATCTATTGTCACTCATTATAATGACAAAAAAATAAATAGTCCTAATGATGTTATTGTTGACAGCAAAGGCAACATTTACTTTACCGATCCACCATTTGGAATGGACAAAGATTTACTTCCAAAATCTAAAGAACTCGATTTCAATGGTGTTTACCGAAGTAATATTGATGGTAGCCTAGATTTACTAATAAAAGATTTACCAACCCCAAATGGCATTGGTTTATCACCAGACGAAAAAACACTTTATATAAGTAATTCTAACCCTGCAAAATGGATTGCGTATAATTTAGATGAAAACGGAAATATCAAAAACGAAAAGTGGATTTTCCATGCTCAAAAAATGAAAGAGAATAGCATCAGCAAAATGGTTCCTGATGGAATGGCAATTGACGATAAAGGAAACATTTTTGGTGCAGGACCAGATGGAATTTTAGTTATTTCACCTAATGGACAACATTTAGGAACAATAAAGACAAATAAAAGAACATCTAACTGTGTTTTTAACGATGACAAAACCGTTCTTTACGTAACATGTGACGACTATCTCTTAAGAATCGTTTTAGGATACAAACTTGGATTTAAAAAATAACAAATATGTCATTTAAATTTAAAACTCTTGCTTCTATCATTTGTTTTTTGGCAATTATTGCTTGCAAGCAAAATGAAAAGGAAATCATTAATAATAAAAGCAAAACAACGGAAAAATGGACTGAAGAAAAAGCAAATTCATGGTACGCAAAACAATCTTGGCTAGTAGGAACTAATTTTGGTCCAAGCAATGCTATCAATCAATTAGAAATGTGGCAAGCCGAAACGTTTGATTTAGAAACTATAGACAAAGAGTTAGCATTATCTGCCAGTATTGGTATGAATACCCATCGTGTTTTTCTTCATAATTTGCTTTGGGAGCAAGACTCTATAGGATTTATAAATAGAATCGATAAGTTTTTAGACCTTACCAAGAAACATAATATAAAGCCTATGCTAGTGCTTTTTGATGGTGTATGGCATCCCTTTCCTAAATTAGGAACACAACCAGACCCTATACCACATAAACATAATTCTGGTTGGGTTCAAAGTCCAGGGGCTGAATATTTAAAAGACAAATCAACTTACCCAAAATTAGAATCTTATGTAAAAGGTATTATAGGCCACTTTGCTAATGATGACCGCGTATTGATTTGGGATATTTTTAACGAGCCAGAAAATAAAAATGCAGGGGCTTATCCAGAATTAGAACTTCCTGACAAATACGACCGCGCTCTGGATTTATTAAAAGCTTCATTTAAATGGGCTAGAGAAGCTAATCCTTCACAACCCTTAACCTCAGCCGTTTGGGGAGGATTTATTGGTAGAGATGGAAAAAGAACAGATTCGATTAGCAGCATTACAAAATTTATGCTAGAAAAGTCTGACATCATCTCTTTTCACACCTATCAGTCTCCAGAAGTTGCTGAAATTCAAATAGATTTTCTTCAAAAATATAATCGTCCAATTTTGTGTACAGAATATTTAGCTAGGAGTCGAAACAACAATTTCGAAACTATTTTAACCCAATTTAAAGACAATAACATTGGAGCATACAACTGGGGGTTTGTTTCAGGAAAAACAAACACCATTTATCATTGGGACTCATGGAAAACCAAAATGACAGAAGAACCAGAATTATGGCATCATGATATTTTCAAAAGCGATTATACACCTTACAAACAAGAAGAAGTCGATTTAATTAAATCTTTAACATCTACTTCTAATTAATATAAAATATAGTATCAAAAATGAGTGACGACAAACAAAAAAAGAAACTAAGAAGTGAAGAATGGTTTGCTCCAAAAGATCCAAAAATGGGATTTATTCATCGCTCTTGGTTACGTAATCAAGGCTATCCACAAGATCATTTTGAAGGCAGACCCGTAATTGGCATCTGCAATACTTGGTCTGAACTTACACCTTGCAATGCGCACCTAAGGGATTTTGCAGAATTTGTAAAGCGTGGGGTTTTAGAAGCCGGTGGTTTTCCATTGGAATTTCCTGTAACTAGTATGGGCGAAACTTTAATGCGCCCAACAGCTATGTTATTTAGGAATTTAGGTAGTATGGATACCGAAGAATGTATAAGAGCGTACCCCATGGATGGCGTTGTACTTTTAACAGGTTGCGACAAGACAACACCAGCTACCGTTATGGGTGCTGCCAGTGTAGATTTACCTACCATTGTTGTTCCTGGCGGCCCAATGTTAAATGGAAAATATAAAGGTGAACGTATTGGTTCTGGTACATTTGTTTGGCAACTAAAACATAAAATAAAAAACGAAGGGTTTACACCCGAAGATCAAATAGAGGCTGAAATATGTTCGGCGCGTAGTTCTGGACATTGCATGACCATGGGAACAGCTTCAACTATGGCCTGTATGGTAGAATCTTTAGGATTAACACTACCTGGAGCTGCTGCAATTCCTGCTGTAGATTCACGCAAAAAAACACTTGCACAATTATCTGGAAGACGCATTGTTGAAATGGTAAGAGAAGACCTAAAAATCTCAAAAATATTAACCAGAGATGCGTTTGAAAATGCTATTAAATTAAATGCGGCAGTGGGTGGTTCAACTAATTTCATTATTCATCTTCAAGCTATTGCTGGTAGAATTGGAGTGGACTTGAATTTAAAAGAGTTTGATACTATTGGTAGTGATATTCCACTTTTGGTAAACTTAATGCCATCGGGGAAATTCTTAATGGAAGATTTCTTTGATGCTGGCGGGTTACCAGTGGTTATAAAAAACATGAAAGACCATTTACACAATGATGCAATTACAGTAAACGGAAAACCTATAGGTGAAAATAATTTACATGCCGAAAACTATAACAAAGAAGTGATTTCCGATTACAAAACACCATTTAAAGAAAAGGCAGGTATTGCGGTTTTATATGGCAACTTATGTGAAAATGGTGCTGTAATAAAGCCATCGGCCGCTACCGATTCTTTAATGGTTCACAGAGGAAAAGCTGTTGTTTTTGAAACCATTGAAGATTACCACGAACGCATTGATTTACCAGAATTAGATATTGATGAAAATAGCGTTATCATTCTTCAAGGTGTTGGACCTGTGGGTTATCCCGGAATGGCAGAAGTTGGCAATGTTGATTTACCCGAAAAAGTATTGAAAAAAGGCATTAAAGACATGGTTAGAATATCTGATGGTAGAATGAGTGGTACTGCTTTTGGAACGGTTGTTTTACATGTATCACCAGAATCAGCTGTTGGAGGCACATTGGCCTTGGTAAAAACTGGTGATATTGTAGAACTTAATGTACCTGAAAGGCGTTTACATTTAGATGTTTCAGAGGAAGAATTAGCTAAACGTAAAGCAGAATGGAAAGCTCCTGAACCGCATGCTACGAGAGGTTATGTGAAAATCTATGAAGAACATGTGCAACAAGCGCATTTAGGTGCCGATATGGATTTTCTTGTTGGTGGCTCTGGAAGTATTGTAAAAAGAGATGTTCACTAAATAAAAAACAAATGATAATTTTACTATTAATATTAAGTGTTGTACTCATTGTTGTATTAACTGCAAAGCTTAATATTCATCCATTTTTAGCACTATTAATAGCGTCTTTATTTTTCGGACTTTGCTCTGGTATGTCTTTTGAAATTATACTCAAATCTATTGAAGATGGTTTTGGAGGCACCTTAGGGAAAATTGGTCTCGTAATTTTATTAGGTGTTATTATTGGCTCATTCCTTGAAAATTCTGGTGGGGCATATAAATTAGCTGAAGTTGTTTTAAAACTTATTGGTAAAAAAAATGTGCATGCTGCCATGGCAATTATTGGCTATATAGTTTCTATTCCAGTATTTTCAGATAGTGGATTTATCATCTTATCACCACTTAACAAATCATTATCAAAAAAAGCTGGCATTTCGGTAGCTGGTACTGGAGTTGCTCTAATTTTGGGTTTACTCCTATCTCATGTTATGGTACCGCCAACACCTGGTCCTATTGCCGCCGCAGGTATTTTAGATGCTGATATTGGGCTAGTTATGGTACTGGGTATTTTTGTTAGTACAATATCACTTGTTGTAGCTATTATTTACGCTAAACGTGTTGCTGGAAAAACATATATTGATCCAAACCCCGAATTATCAGAAACAGATATTGAAGAAAAAATAAAACAAGCACCAAATGCATTAAAATCGTTTTTACCTATTTTAATTCCCATTCTTCTTATTGTTGCAAAATCTTTAATTGAATTTAATTATGGCAAAGATTTAGACGGTTTTTTATCCTTTATAACCTTTATTGGTTCGCCGGTTATTGCTTTATTTATAGGTATGTTTTTAGCCTTTTTACTACCAAAAAAATTCGATATGCAATTATTGGCAGATTCGGGTTGGGTAGGAAAATCACTTTTAAGTGCTTCAACCATTTTATTAATAACTGGTGCTGGTGGGGTTTTTGGTAAAGTACTTCAAAACTCTGGTATTGGTAGTGTTATGGCCGATATGCTTTCAGGCGTAAGCCTTGGCATTTGGTTACCATTTATTTTAACTGCAGCAATCAAAACTGCTCAAGGATCTTCAACTGTAGCCTTAATTACTGCGGCTTCAATTATGGCTCCATTAATGAGTACAATGGGTTTTGATAGTGAAATGCAAAAAGCGTTGTTAGTTATTGCCATTGGTGCGGGGGCTATGGTTGTACCGCATGCTAATGATAGCGGTTTTTGGGTGGTTACCCAACTTACTGGCATGGACATAAAAACAGGTTATAAACTTTACACTACAGGCGCATTAATAGTTGGTTGTTTTGCTGCCTTTTTAGTGTTTCTAATATCACTATTTATTTAATTATGTTATTAACAGGAAAAAATATTTTAGGCAATACTTTGTCAGCAAGTGGAAGTAATTCCTTTTTCGCAAACAATCCATCAAATAATAAACCATTAAAAACTAAGTATTATGAGGCTACTCAAAAAGAGGTGAAAGATGTTATTCAACTGGCAGAAAATGCTTTTGAGATTTATAGAGAAAAAAGTGGCAATGATAAAGCAATTTTTCTCGAAACAATTGGAGAAGAAATTTTGGCCTTAGATTCCCATCTCATTGAAATTTGTAAAAGCGAAACTGGTTTACCTGAAGCTAGGATTGTTGGTGAAAGAGGACGAACAGTGGGACAACTTAGTCTTTTCGCTACCTTATTAAGAGAAGGCTCTTGGGTAGATGCTAGAATAGATTATGCAGACTCAAAAAGAATTCCAGTACCAAAACCTGACACAAGGCAAATGCAACGTCCATTAGGTCCTGTTGGTGTATTTGGTGCTAGTAATTTTCCGTTAGCCTTTTCTGTTGCAGGAGGAGACACTGCTTCTGCTTTAGCTGCTGGATGCCCTGTGGTAGTAAAAGGGCACCCTGCACATCCTGGAACTTCAGAAATGGTAGGTAGAGCTATTATAAAAGCTGCCAAAAAATGTAATATGCCAGAAGGTATTTTTTCTCTTTTACAGGGTACTTCAATTGAAGTCGGTATGTCTATTGTGGAAAACCCGTTCATAAAAGCTATAGGTTTTACTGGCTCGTTTAAAGGCGGTAAAGCAATTTTTGATACTGCAAATAAACGTACCGAACCTATACCTGTATATGCTGAAATGGGTAGCACAAACCCTGTTTTTATTTTACCAGATATTCTTAAGAATGAAAAAAA
Source organism: Flavobacteriaceae bacterium (assembly GCA_043557195.1). Taxonomy (GTDB): domain Bacteria; phylum Bacteroidota; class Bacteroidia; order Flavobacteriales; family Flavobacteriaceae; genus Jejuia. Next base: position 759,436 of record CP121314.1, read on the forward strand.
TAGTATCGCTGAAAATCTGAAAAACTCCATACAACTTGGTGTTGGACAATTTTGTACTAATCCTGGAATGGTTATAGTCAACAAATCGGAAGATTCCGATATATTTGAACAATTATTGGGTAAAGAAGTTGAGAAATCTCGATCTGCAACAATGCTCACTTCTAATATTTATGAAGCTTTCAATTCTGGTATAAATAAACTCAAAACAAAAGATTATGTTTCCCAAATTGCGAAAGGTCAAGACACAAAAAATCCTAACCAAGGCGTTACTGAAGTCCTTAAAACTTCAGGAGACAGCTTCTTCTCAGACAAACAAATAGAAGAAGAAATATTTGGTCCATCATCCATAGTAATCAAAGCAAAAAATATTGATCAGTTATTATCTATTGCTAATAGTTTACAAGGACATCTTACAGCAACGGTTCATGGCACCAAAAAAGACCTAAAAGAATATTCCAAACTTATAAAAATATTAGAACGTAAAGTTGGTAGATTATTAATTAACGGATATCCAACAGGTGTTGAAGTATGCCATTCCATGGTACATGGAGGTCCGTTTCCTGCTACAACCGATTCACGAATGACGTCTGTTGGAACAGGAGCAATTACTCGTTTCACAAGACCTTTATGTTATCAAAACTTTCCAGAATTCTTACTACCAATTGAATTAAGAACCGAGAACCCGTTAGGTATTTCAAGAATAGAAAACGGAGTAAGAATTATAAAATAACAACTATACATTTAAATGATACGTATCCTTAAAAAGTTAATATTTATAATACTAATCTGCTGTAACTTTAAAACTTCGGCACAAGAAACCAAAACGTTTAAAACCCCTACTCCTCCAATGGGTTGGAATAGTTACAACAGTTTTGGGGCTGCTGTTTATGAGGAAGATGTAAAAGCCAATGCTGATTATATGTCGGAACACATGAAGGACTTAGGTTGGGAATATATTGTTGTAGATTATTGCTGGTATTATCCACATCCTCCGGGAAGTATTCAAGATAATCCGCCACAATTTAAATTACCAAAAGATGGTGCTTTAGTACCCTGGTTTCCTATGGATGAATACGGAAGATTATATCCAGATCCAGGTAAATTCCCTTCTGCAGCAGGCGGAAAAGGTTTTAAACCATTAGCAGATTATGTACATGGTAAAGGATTAAAATTCGGAATTCATGTGATGCGAGGTATTCCGCGACAAGCAGAATGGGCTAAAAGTAAAATTAAGGACGCGATAGGTATAACTGCCGATAAAATTGCTGATACAACTTCGGTTTGTCGTTGGTTAAATTCTATGTATGGCGTTGATATGACTAAAGATGGGAGTCAAGCCTATTACAACTCCTTAATTGAATTGTACGAATCTTGGGGTGTTGACTATATTAAAGTTGACGATATAGATTTGACAAAAGAAATCACTTATAAAAAAGAAGAAGTAGAGGCACTACGAAAAGCTATTGACTATCATAATAGTGATATTGTTTTAAGTTTATCGTTAAATATGAAATATGAAAATAGAGATCATGTTTCGTCCAATAGTGAGCTTTGGCGTATCTCAATGGATTTCTGGGATAATTGGGAAAAACTAGAACATCAATTTGAACTTATTGATAAATGGAACCATGTTACAGGTCCTGACAGTTGGCCAGATGCGGATATGCTTCAAATTGGTAAAATCGCCAAAAGAGGTCCTAATGTGCCTGAGCGTTTTAGTTATTTTACTGAAGATGAAATGCTCACACATATAACTTTATGGATGATAGCCCGATCGCCTTTAATGATGGGCGGACACATGCCTGAAAACACACCTTTTGTTAAAAAATTATTAACAACTCCTGAAGTTATTGAAGTCAATCAAAAAGGAACAAACCAAAAACAACTTTGGAGAAAAGATGGCTTGGTAGCTTGGGTTAGTGATGCTCCTGATGGAAAATCAAAATACTTAGCACTCTTTAATTTAAATGAAGAAGTCAAAGACATTTCAGTAAAATGGCGAGAAATTGGTATGAGAAACACCTCTTCAGTTAGAGATTTATGGGCTGGTGAAAATTTAGGTAAAATGAAATCGGGAATAACTATAAAAGTAAACCCTCATGGTGCTCAACTTTTTAAAATAAGCAGATAAATTAAAAATGAAATTCAATTTAACTTTAGTTTTTTGTCTAGTTTATTTAATGGGTTATTCTCAAATAGAATATCCTGTTCATAAAGATTCGAAAATTAAAGATGATGTACCTAAAGGTAAAATTCTTGGTCCATTTACACACAAAAGCGATGTGTTTCCTGAAACGGTTAGAGAGTATTTCGTTTATGCCCCTAATCAATATAACAAGGAAAAACCCGCTGCTTTAATGGTGTCTTTTGATGGCTATAATATGGCAGTCAATAAGTGGAAACTACCCATTGTTTTAGATAACCTAATTCACGCTAAAGAAGTTCCTGTAACGATTGGTGTTTTTATTGAAGTTGGAGTTCAAGAAACTGAAATTGAAGGTACTTACGATCGTCCTATTAGAAGTGTTGAATACGATAGTAGAAGCCCTGAAACCACCACTATGGTTATTGATGAAATTCTTCCAAAAGTAAAAGCACAATTCAATATAAGCGATGATCCAAACGATCATCTAATTGCTGGAAATAGCTCAGGCGGAAATGCTGCATTTAGTGTAGCTTGGGAACGACCAGATGTTTTCAGACGTGTTTTTTCAGGTGTTGGCTCATACACATCTTTACGTGACGGTCATGAGTTTTTAACCTTAATACGACGCACAGAACACAAACCATTACGCGTATATTTACAAGATGGCAGTAACGATTTAGATAATTTTTCTGGCAACTGGTTTTTGGCAAATAATTATATGCTTTCGTCATTGCAATGGGCTGGCTACGAAGTAAACCACACTTGGGGAGAAGATACACACGGTTACCGACACGCTGGTGCCATTATGCCTGATATTTTACGTTGGCTTTGGAAAGACTACCCAAAACCTATTGGTAAAATTGATATTAACAACCATGAAAACAAGATTTTAAAAGAAGGAGAAACTTGGCAGTTAGTCACCAATGAAATTAAAGGTGATGTATCAATAACTTCAAATAAATCAGGTGAATTCTTGTTTTTAGATACTTCAAAAAAAACCTTAAATAAACTATATTCAGATGGAACTATTGAAGAACTAATTTCTTTTAATGAATCTTTAAAAGGATTAGCGCTTTCATATAACAATGAAATTTGCTCTTGCAACCCTTCAAAAAAAGAGGTGGTTTCTATTTATCCGAAAAAGAAAGTTATTGCTAAAGGTTTTGAATGTGACAATCTATTACTTACGAAAAAAGGTGTTTATTTTTTGAATAAAAACAATGATACTTTTGGGTTTTATCAATTTGAAAACGACTCTATTTCAAAGTTCAACAGTATAAAACATCCCGCAGGATTATCGCTAAGTGCGGAACAATCTTTTTTAAATATTACAGATGGAACATCAGTTCATGCTTATTCCTTAGGACTAAAACCTGATGGAACCCCGAAAGCTCCTTTACCTTTTTTCCATTATTCGATACCTTATGGTGAAAGAGATAGTGGAGCACATGGTATGGTTGTAGATATTGAAAACCAAACATACACCGCTACAGCAATGGGACTTCAAATAGCTGACCAATTAGGAAGAACACGAATGATTTCGCCTTTACCAGATAGAAGTACTCCAAATTCTTTATGTTTTGGTGATGGTGATAACAATATACTTTATGTTGTTTCAAATACAGGTGTTTTTTCAAGAGTAATGTATCAAAATGGTGTTCACCCATGGGATAATCCCATTCGTCCAACTAAACCCCTTCATGTAAAACCTTTAAAGCAATGAGAATTCTAAATATCATATTAGCCTTTAGTTTCATTCTAACAAGTTGTAAAAAACAGGTTGTTGAAACACCAAAAAAACCAAATATCATATTTATTTTGGCAGACGATTTAGGTTATGGAGATTTAGGCGTTTATGGCTCAAAGCATATAAAAACACCTCATTTGGATAAGATGGCGGCTAATGGTATACGTTTTACAAACCATTATTCTGGTAGCACCGTTTGCGCGCCTTCTAGAAGTACTTTAATGACAGGAATGCACACAGGAAACACTTACATCCGTGGCAATAACGATTTATCGATTACCGATTCAGTTGTGGTTGTTCCGGAATTATTAAAACCCGCTGGCTATAGTACAGGGCTTATTGGCAAATGGGGCTTGGGAGAAGCTGATACTGAAGGCATTGCAAGAAAACAAGGCTTCGATTTCTTCTTTGGTTTTTTAAATCAAATTCGAGCTCATAATTATTATCCAGATTATGTATGGAAAAACGATGAAAAATTCCTTTTAGAAAACGAAGTTAAAATCTGCGACAAAGAGGGGTATTATGCCAATGGTATTGGCTCGGTTTCAACGAATAAAAAACAATATATTCAAGATTTATTTTTAGAGGAAGCACTTGGTTTTATTGATAGAGAAAAAGAAAATCCGTTCTTTTTATATTATGCGGTTACACCTCCGCATGCCAATAATGAAGGTTGGATGAACAATAGTCATGGTATGGAAGTTCCTGGTGGTTTAACTCCAGATTACGGACAATATAGAGATAAAGATTGGCCAGAATCCGCTAAAGGATATGCACAAATGGTGTCTATTTTAGATAGCGATGTTGGTGCTATTCTTAGAAAATTAAAAGATTTAAATCTTGATGAAAATACATTAGTCATTTTTGCCAGTGATAATGGTACGCACGCTGAAGGCGGTAACGACCCAGAGTTTTTAAATAGTAATGGCGCTTTGCGTGGTATAAAACGTGATTTATATGATGGTGGTATAAAAACCCCAATGATTGCGTATTGGCCAAATAAAATAAAAGCAGGTCAAGTTTCTGACCATATTTCTGCCTTTTGGGATTTTATGCCAACCGTTTGTGATGTTGTTGATATTGAAACACCTGAGGGACTTGATGGTATTTCATACCTACCAGAATTATTAGGTAAAGAGCAACCAAAACATGAATATTTATATTGGGAATTTCATGAACGTGATGGCAAACAAGCCATTCGAAAAGGCAAATGGAAAGCCATCCGTGTTAATTTTCTAAAAGATAAAAATGCGCCTTTAGAATTATATGATTTAGAAAATGATATTTCTGAGCGCCATAATGTTGCCAATGAGCATCCAGAATTTATTGAAGAACTAGAACTTGAGTTAGAAAAAGCAAGAACGCCCTCTCCCTTTTTTAAATTTGAGTGGGAAAAATAAAAAACAGACTAAAATGGATAAAATTTTATTGAATTCGAAACATTTATTTGTAGGATTTTTATTTACCTTCTTTACCCTAACTAGTAGTTTAGCGCAAGAAAGTAAAAATATAACCATAACGCACGGTCCCATCTTAGGTCATATTACTCATAACTCTGTAAAAGTTTGGGGTAGAACATCAAAACCAGGTATCTTTAAAGTAGCTTATCAAGAAGCTGGGAAATTATTAAATTCTGAGTCTACTAATGTTAAAACATCAATAGAAAATGATAATACAGGTTGGATTACCTTAACCGATTTAAAACCAGATACCAAGTATATTTATCATTTGTGCACTGGCACTAGTGTGAGTGAAAAAGGCAGTTTTAAAACCCTTCCTGATGCTGCTGATTATATAAATGAAACACACAACCCAAAAGGGCTTTTCAATTTTAGTTTTGAGTTTGGCTCTTGCGCTAACCAAAACCCTAAAAATGGTATTGGTCCCAGTTTACCTGCATACACAACCATGCTTGAAAAAGTTAGAGGTGAAGTAGATTTTGCAATGATGAATGGCGATTGGTTATACGAAGAACTTCGAGATTATCCCGCTTCAAAATGGCTAAAAAACAATAATTTAACTACTAAAAACCAACCAGATATTGTAAAATATGCCCCTACCGTTGTGGGTGTTTGGGAAAATTACAAACTCTATTTAGACAGAGCTAAAAATTTAAGTGAATGGCATAGATATGTACCGTCTTATTTTACTTTTGATGACCATGAATTGATTAATGATATTTGGGGAGCAGGTGAAACTGGTCGCAGAAATAGACGTTCTGTTTTTAGAGATATTGGTACAGCTGCTTGGTACGATTATTTAGGATGGGCAAACCCAAATCATTTTACACAAGATGTGCATTTTGGAAAAGCAAAATTTAAAAGAAAATCTGATATTTTATATGATGCTAAAGCAGATTTCAATAAACTTAATATGGATGAAGCTGCAAATCTTCATGTACATTGGGGCACACCAACTGCTGGTGTTGACGACACAGAATTAGATGGTTTAGATGATGGCAATCCAAACTCTAAAGTTTATGAAATTGTAGAGGTCATCAATAAAAATAAAATCCGAATCAATCCGCCTGCTGTAGCCTCTGGTTATGGTGAGTATTCTATTGGCAGAAAATCATATTCAAAATTCACCGTTGGAAATTGTGATTTCTTCATTTTAGATACTAAAACCCACAGAGAATATCATAACACCCAAGAACCCGATAAACCCGGTTTAACGCTTTTGGGTAAAGACCAATTAAAATGGCTAAAAGAAGAAATGACAAAAAGTGAAGCCGATTTCTTTTTTCTATTTTCATCAGTGCCATTTATGATTCCGCATGTTGGTGCAGGTGGTTACGCCATGGCTGATAATAAAGATGAATCGTGGACGGTGTTTTTAGATGAACGCGAAAAACTAATCAAATACTGGGAAACTTTAGAAAAACCTGTTTTTGTACTTACTGGTGATTTACATAACAGTTTTGCTATAAAAATTACAGATGAAATTTGGGAATTCTGCTCAGGACCTCACAACTCAGTAAACCACAGATTATCTGATGAAGGTGGCAGACCAAAATCTGGTTTATTCCAGTTTGATAAACGTCAAATGGATATCCGTTGGTCAACCTTTGTACTTGATGATATACCACGTCCAGAACGTATGTTTCCACATTATTGTGTGGTGAAAATTAATAATGTATTTAACAATCCTATTAAATTGGGAGAGAAACGTTGGGTAGTTTATGAACATCCACAAGTTATCTTTCAATATTTTGATGGGAGAACTGGTGAATTTAGATACTCTGAAACTGTTTCAACAAAAAGAAAATAATATTCAACATGAGACTCGTACAATTATCACATAAAAAACATGGTAGAAAAGTTGCTATTGTAATAGAACCTAAACTTATATTCATAAAAAATTACACCTCTATTTATGAATTGGCAAATGATGCCATTCAGAAGAAAGTAGGTCTTTCCGCTTTAGCTCAAGATTATATTTCTGTTGAAAAATTAGATTATGATGCTATTTATAATGGTGAATCTGATTGGGTATTATTGCCATCCTTTGACCACCCAACCGATATAACCAAAATTATGTTGGCAGGCACAGGATTAACCCATAAAGCAAGTGCAGAAAACCGCCAAAAAATGCATGAAGCAGCCAGTGAAAGTGAACTTACCGACAGTATGAAAATGTATTTGATGGGGGTTGAAGGTGGACATTCAAAAGCCGGAGACATTGGTGTACAACCCGAATGGTTTTACAAAGGCAATGGCTCGGTTTTAAAGGCACATAATGCTCTTTTAAGCATCCCTGCTTATGGTAATGATGGTGGTGAAGAACCAGAAGTTGCTGGTGTTTACGTTATTGATACCAACGGAAAACCATGGCGTGTTGGGTTCACGAATTGTAATGAGTTTTCAGACCATGTTATGGAACGCAAAAACTATTTATATTTAGCGCCTTCAAAAATTAGAAATTGTTCTATTGGCCCTGAGTTGGTAATTACCGATGAGTTTAAAGATATTTCTGGAAAAGTAAGTGTTTTACGCAACGGCAATGTGCATTGGGAACAGGCTATTAAAACAGGTGAAAATAACATGTCTCACAGTCTTGAAAACCTAGAATACCACCATTTTAAATATGAAAACCATTGCATTCCAGGAACCGCACATATTCACTTTTTTGGAGCTGATGCTTTTAGTTTTGGTGCACAAATTACTTTAAAACATAATGATACCATGGTTGTAAAATGGAACGGTATGGGGCGTGCGCTTCACAATAAATTACACCATATTGAAGCTGAAGAAAAAGAGATTGATATGGGGGTGCTTAAATAGTTTATCTTTAATCTGTTCACACTAATATAATGCTATTTCATAAACGTATAAGTGTATTTTGCAACAAACACTTGATTGTTATAATAAGGCAATTGAAAGGTGGTCAAATCTCTCATGGTATTATACCCTTGATTGTAAGCTAAATAAAAATCATGTCCATCCTTAAAATTATATCGGAGACGTGCACTTGTAAAAACTTTACTTGATAGTGAATTATATTGTGCCGTAATACTGCCTGAAAGATGTAAATTATAGGCCCATGTAATTCGCATTTGTGGAATGTTAATCCATTCATCAACCTGTCTGTTCTTAAAGTTTAAATGGTTAAGTCTCCAAGAACCAAGTAGGGAGACATGCTCATTGATATTCCATTCTGGAGAAAATTGAAACTCCAAATTATTGCCGTCAAAAAACTCACCATATTGGATAGATGTAGTTGTTTTTATAGCACTTCTTTTAGCACTAGTAAACCCACCTTTTATAAATTTAAAAAAATATTGTCCTGCAGGAATACTTATGTCTTCAGAAAACTTAAGGGATTGTTCTAGAAACTCATATTGCATGGTTCCTAAAAGTGACACTTCTTCACCAGTAAAAGACCTTCCGATATAACCTGCACGGTTATACCAAGTAAGTACTTTTGATAAATCTGGCGTGAAAAACACATCAGAGTTTACTAAAGTTAATTTTCTATAGTTAAACAGACCATCCTTTTTGGTTCTATTAAACTTGCCATTTTCAAGCTCACCATGTAACTTATGATGCTCATTTCGCTTAACAAAACCCATTGCTGGATTGTATAACTCGCCAGAATATTCGTAAGCTCCTTTCGTGAACCAACCCTCTTGTTTTCTTTGATTGAATTGGAGTGCTAAACGCGAATTATCAACAAAATCAAATGATGCATTGGCATAATTTTGACCTTCTAGTGTAGTTGAAATAGAACCTATCAACAAATTTTCATTTCCCAAATCAAAAACACCATCGAACCCTAAAGCTGTGTTGAAGTAATTATTTCTAACTCGGTTTGTGGCCATAAAACCAATAAACGAACGGTTATTAAACACTTTACTTCGTAAACGCAACACGCTAAAATTCTCAGAAGCCAATGAAGTTTGATTTATTTCGATACCTTCGGTTTGCAATGAAATAAAACCAATATCCCAATTCCCCAATTCCCCCGTTAATTTAGCTCCTCCTATAATGGGAGTTAATTGTCCGTTGTTAATACCTATGGTTCTGCTATAAAATAACTGGGATTGCAATCCTGTATTAAAAATAAATAAGCCTGCCTGTTGTAAAAAAAACTTTCTCCGTTCAGGAAGGAAGATAGAAGACCTATCTAAATTTATTATTTGGTTATCTATATCAACTTGCGAAAAATCAGTATTTAAAGTTAAGTCGAGCGTGAGGCTTGGTGTCACTCCAATACGAACATCTAAACCTGCATTTAATTTAAATTTTGACACTTTCCTAAATGTTGAATTATTATTATCTATTTTATATTGATTACTATAAGACGTTAAAACATAGGGTGTTATTTGCAAGTCCTTTTTAGGTATCAACCCAACAAATCGCACGGGTTTTTTGAGGGATGGTTGAGCAATAGCGCCAGAAACTTCTTGAGGTAATTCTGGATACACCAACAGTTTATTATCATAATTAATGGTTCTTACAGCTGAGATACCACCTAGTACCTCTCCATTTCTTATTTCGAATCTTAGGGTTGATAATGGTATTCTAAATTCCGATTGCCAACCATCTACCTTTGTTTGTGATTTACCCTCCCAAATCATATCATACGTAGGCCCATTGGATGACCTTCCCAACGATACATTGTCGTTATAAATGGCATGGTCCAATCTAGCTCCTGAAGGATAAACACTAAACATAAAGGCGTTTTTTCCTGTTTGATTTGGGTCTATATAAATGGTACTGTAGTCATCACCATAATAACCATCTCTTACCAAGGTTCTTTTAATAATTTTTTCTGGGTGTGGGTCTTTGGCATCAAACCCCACATAGAGATAATCATTATCAAACGTTATGTATAGAGATGTTAAAACATCCGTTTGCCCCCAACTTGGACTGTATTCAGTAAAATGAAATGGTTCTATTTCTTGCCAAACCGCTTCATCCAAATTACCATCCAGTGTAATTAAATCATCTGTTTTATATATATCTTCAACACTATCTAAATAGCTTTGAGAAAAACTACTGTTTACAAATAACCATATAAAAAAAATAGAAAGTAGGTGTTTCATTGAAATTTAATTTTTCAACGAAACTAAGCGAGCAAATTGGTGTTAAAAACTAAAACAGGGTAAGTTGCGGTGTTTTAATGGTAAGTTGAAACCTTTTTTATTGAGGAATTAAATGCTGATAAGTACGGCTAAATTTGAGTTCGTCTCCACTATTTAATCTAAGAATCCCATCTCCATTTTTATTTTTCGATATACATTCAATGTAATTTATATTCACTAAAAAAGAACGATGGGCTCTTACAAATTGCCCTTTTGGAAGTTCTTCTTGAAATGACTTTAAACTTTGGTATTTTACAAACTTTCCTTTTTCAGTATAGAGAACAATACAATTATTAGAGCTTTCAACATAAATTAAATCTCCTAAAGCAACTAAAAATTTAGATCCAGCCCTTGATACAGCTATTTTATCATGATTGGTAACATCCATTTTTTCATCTGAAAAATCAACCTCTTTTTTAGTAGTTCTTATAAAATAAAACACCAAAGAAAAGTAACACAGTAAGTTTACTGCTATATGGTTTGTATGGCTGGCATTTAAAAATTGATAATTAAACGATTCATAGGCTTCGTATATGAAGAAACCGTAAACAAAAATAAGACCTTGTCCAATAAGAATATTTAAAAGAGAAGTAATTACTGCTAAACAAGCATGAATACCCACCATCTTGAAATCCTGAAAAGCGTTCCATATAAGGTTCCATGATTTGATACTATTTGCGGTGAAATTCCAAAACAAAAAGCTTGAAACTGCAAAAATAACAAGTTCTACAAAACACAACGAACCAATGGTGTTTTGGAGCAACCTCCCCAAAAACATGTTAAGCAATACATGTATGCCGATTAAAACAATACGCTTATTCATGGATTCAACTTTACTATTTATGATGTTTCTAGTGTCTATTTAACAAACGTTAACATTTTTACTTATAACCCTCAAAAGCGTTTTAAAATGGCTTATACTCAAACCAATCAAACCTAGCTTCATTCTTCGATTTTTTTCCGTTAGAACTGGTGTAAACCCCAACATAAGCTCCTATAAAGCCTCCTGCTTCTTTTGATGTTATTACAGAAGCATCCTGATTGTTTGCTATTTGATGCATACTACTTTTATCTTTTCCGTAATAAAATTTTAAAATCATATTATCATTAATCATGCGCATCACTACTACATTCTCTGGATAAGCTACAGATGCTACTTTAGTTATGGTTTGTTGCTTTCGGTTTTTGTTATACACTTTTATCAGCTCAATACTATCTTTTGTTTTTAATAACTGATATTGGTAATTCTCATTTTGAAAAGTTACCAATCCTGCAACTTCATTTACCTTTTGTGCCTTAAATTTAAATTTAGTTGTTGCTTCACTTTTAAGAAACCCTAACCTTCGAGCAATTACAGATGGATTATTTTTATCTGTCATTTTTTCTGGTCGTGTTTCGATTTCAAGATAGCCTTTACGTAACTTATACCACTTCTCCTGTGGCGTTCGTATAAAATTCCAATCTAGAGCTAATTCCTCAGAATCAAAATCGTCCTTAGTTTTCTTTTCAAAAGGGTACCATGGTAAATTAGGACGTTTATCCTCCATTAATACCTGCCCTTTTCCTTTATTGAAAATTGGCGTAGTCCCTTCAAAAGTAACTGGTGTTAAAAATGTCTCGCGGCCTAAATAGTACTTGCCGTCAATTGGTCTACAACCCAACATTACAGACCACCATTCTCCGTTTTGTGTTTCAACCAAATCAGCATGACCAATGGTTGTTATAGGAAAGTCTTTGCCATAATGCCTATGTGTTAATACTGGATTTACCTGCGTTGGTGCATAAGGTCCTGTAACTTTATCAGCTATAAAAGTTGTTATCGCATGATTGTTCCAAGTACCTCCTTCAGAAATCATTAATAAATATTTATTCTTGATTTTATAAATATGTGGTCCCTCTGCAAACTTTGCATTGGTAGCATGACCTGATGTTAAAACAATGGGGTCTGTTAAGACTTTACCTGTTTTTAAATCTATTTCACTTATATAGATTTTATCTTGAGATGGCCACTCCCTGCCGCCTTCTAAGGCATGCGTAGAACCAACATAATAGGTTTTTCCATCATCGTCCCAGAAAATAGTAGGATCTATTCCATAGGATTTATCAACCCATATAGGGTTTGACCATGGGCCTGCTGGATTTTTTGCCGTTACATAAAAATTATCCCCGCAATTACAACTACTAATACATTGCTTACAGGTTACAATAACATAAAACAAACCATCATGGTAACGTATTGTAGGTGCCCAAATACCTCCACTATTACTTGGTGTTTTCATGTTCAACTGCTCTGGTCTATTTAAAACATAACCTATTTGATTCCAGTTTACTAAATCCTTACTATGAAAAATTGGAATGCCTGGAAACATATTAAAAGATGAGTTTACCAAATAATAATCATCACCAACCCTAGTAATTGAAGGATCTGGATGAAAGCCAGAAATCACTGGGTTTTGGAATGTTTTTGGCGCTTCTTGTGCATTTATAGAGACGTTTACTATTAACAATAAAGCAATTAGGACTATTTTAAATTTCATAATTTTTTTCAATGTTTTATGTACTAACCAAAATTTGCTGTTTAACTTTTATCATTTCTCAAATACCTCCCAGTCTGTCAAGTACTATGGTTTTAGGATATTAAATTGCTACTGTAAATAAGCGGTTGTGAACCATTAACTAATCAATATGAACGGAATCTACTATTAAAAGAAAACCGTCGGATATCAAAGGGAATCAAATAAAAGGCAAATCTTATTTATTGAGTTAATTAATACATGTTTTTAGATTGGCATTGTAATACTGTTTTATTTCTCTAATCCTTGATATTGAAAGGTTTTAAAATTTGTTTTTCCTTCGCCATATGTAAATAGCGCATAACGGTAGCTATCATGAGAGCGCATAGAATCTGAAAACTTTTTCCATATTTTACCGTCATGACTATAATAGAAACTTAAATCTTTTTTAAAATTGACAATTTTTAACCAAACTACACCATCATTACTAACAGGATAAACAGAATGCTTTTGTCGCCACGATGGAGCATCAACAAAGAATACTGTTTTACCATTGGTTGCAATACCGTCGTTTCCCATTTTTATTCCAGAAATGTTGTTCTCTGATACGTTTTCCAACTTAACCATTATACTATAACTTTTGTTTGGTGCATAAGCATAAATTTGTGCTGCATCGTTTTGCGAATTTCCAGCAGCTGTTATTGTAAGTTTACCACTTCCAAACTCAAAATAATCTTTTTTAGCATTGTCAAAATACCATTGATCTCCTAGAGTTTCTGAAATAAAATCATCTGAAAGCACTAAACCATGACCTACATTTTCACCTTTTGGTTTCGGTATCAAAGCATCAGAGGCGTAGCCTTTTTCCACGGGCCAACCATCACTTGTCCATTTAATTGGTTTTAATAACGTTGGACGCCCCATTTCGGTAAAATCTTTAACGCGTCCATGATAAACCGTCCACCATTCACCATCTTTATCTTCAAAAATAGTTCCATGTCCTTGATGCCAAAATGCCTCATTTTGCGAATAAGTGTGCGTTAATGGGTTGTAAGGAGAGTTTTCCCAAGGCCCCATAGGATGTTTTGCTCTAGCCACTACACTCATGTGTGCTGTTGAAGGGCCACTTGTTCCGCCTTCGGCAGAAACCATGTAATAAAACCCGTCTTTATAAAATAACTTCGGACTTTCTAAGCAGTGGCACTCCACGACCCATTCTTCAGGATAGTCCCAGCCTTTGTAAACAATTTTTGGTTTAGAAACTGCTTTAGTTCCTTCATCATTCAATTTTAAAGCCCATCCATGATTAACGTACAAGTACTTCTCTCCTTCAGGAGTTTGAATAAACCCTGGATCAATTCCTGAATAATAATTGGTATCGGGCACCTCAATTTCAAGATTTATTGGGTATGACCAAGGTCCTTCTGGATACTTTGAACGAATTACAAAATTGCCGAAAGGTTCGTTGCTTTTCTTTTCTGGAAATTCTCTTATGGGCATGTATATATGAAACATCCCATTAAAATATTGCAAATCGATAGCCCAAACCGTATCAAATCCTTCTGGCAATCGGTGTCTAAATTTTGGCTCCCAATTCACTAAATCTTTTGAATACCAGATAATAATTCCGTTACTTCGGCTAAAAGCCATGTAGTAATCATCATCTACTTTCACAAACGATGGATCACCAAAATTACCTGCAAAAATGGGGTTTTTATAATACCCATTATTTTGATCTGCTAAATGTTGACCTTCCTTAAACACTTGTTTTGCTCTTTCATTTTGCGAAAAAACAACATTGGATGTAATGACACAGACTAGTAAAGTTTTACAAAACAGTATTTTCATTTTGTTACTCGGTTTAAATTACTTTTTTTTATTTTTTGATAAAATAACAGGTTTAGGGTGAGTGTTTACTATTTCAATCAATTCTTTTAAAACTTCTGGTTTTTCATTAGCGAAGTTTTTTGTTTCTAAAGGATCTTCTTCATAGTCATAAAGCTCATAAATATGTGTCTCATTTTCATTAACAACATTGGTCCATTGTACCATTCTGTATCGCTCTGTTCGTATGGCTTGCCCTATGAGTTCACCTCTCTGTTTTGGATAAGAATGATAGGCATGATTACGGATTGTTTTTTCTGGGTTTTTCAATACTGGAACCAAACTCAATCCATCAAAAGGTTGTGGAACATTTGGTTTTGACAAACCCGCTAGATCAGACAAAGTTGGATAAATATCCACTGTTTCTGCAAGTTGTTTTGTACTTTTATTTTTAGAAATTCCAGGACCTGCAAAAAGTATTGGTATTCTTACTGCTTGTTCAAAATTAGAATGTTTTGTCCACGATCCATGATCGCCCAAATGCCAACCATGATCGCCCCAAAGAACAATAATAGTATTGTCTAACATGTTCAATCGTTGCAATTCATCAATCACTCTTCCAACTTGGGCGTCCATATAGCTTAAACTTGCATAATACCCATGAATTAATTTTGTTTTAAGTTCTTTGCTAAAAATTTCACCATCTGTTGGTATAGGTTTAAATGCTTCAATTTCCCCACGTCTTTTTACAGCAAATTTCGGTGTTCCTTCTGGGTAATCTTCAAACTTAGGCATAGGTAGTGTTTTGGGATTGTACATATCCCAATACTTTTTTGGTGCTGAGAACGGTAAGTGCGGACGCGCAAAACCTACTGCCATAAAAAATGGGTGCTTTGGTTTTTTATTCAGTTTTCTAAGCCTATCAATGGCATGTGTAGCGGTTCTACCATCGGCGTAAGCATCGTCTAAAACATCAGGACTTTCCCAAGCTGCCCCCCTGGGCAAATCTTTAATTTTAGGTAAATCTGGAAAATACATTCTTGAGTTATTAAAAAGTGCTTCCTCCCGGGTCAACTCCCTATTATTACTCTCAGGAACCAAATACTCAATAACCTTATCTTCACGATGCGGCACACTCCAAGATGCCTCATCATTTGTATTTCCATGCCCTATATGAAATACTTTCCCCATAGATTCTGTATGATATCCTGCCTTTTGAAAGTGCTGTGGAAGCGTTACCGCATCAGGATAGACATCTCTAAACTCTTTACCAAAACTGTAAAGTCCTGTACTAGTAGATCTAGAACTAAGCATTAAATTATATCTTGAAGACGCACAAACCGCTTGGTTTGCATAGGCCATATCAAACCTAACACCCATATTGGCCAATTTATCGATGTTGGGACTAATGGCTGTTTTATCTCCATATACGCCCAAGTTAGGTTTTAAATCATCAACCAAAATCATAACTATATTTGGTTTCCTGTTAGATTTATTTTCAACTTTTATTTCAGTTTTTTCAGCTTGTCCACAAGCCAAATTAATCATTAAAAAAACACTTAATAATAGTCTAGAAATTCTTATCATTTTTTTTGAAATAATATTTACTACAAAGAATTAATTATTTTTTTGGTAAGTAGATTGGTTCGCTTCAGTAACTCTTTTTTTATCCAACTTTATTACCTTTCTGTCGTAAGTGTAAAGTCCGTTCATTTCATTTTCAACATCAGTCCATTGTGTATAAACCGAAGCACTTAAACCTTCTTTTTGAAAATCGTCAACTATCATTTTGATAAAACGCTCATACTCTTTAGTGGCTGCTTCTTTATCTTCATAATTATGATGTACCCAAGGGCCATCAATATCCCAAATATGACCTGGTATTTTATAACCTATTGCACCGTACTCGCCATTAACCACTGCACGCTTATTTGATGCAAAAGGAACCGATGGCGGACGGTATGAATGATTATCTTTAATATGTCCAACTTCATAATCAATATCTGGTTTTCCAGCATCTATGCCACTATTTCCAATAACCAAACGCGATGGGTCTTGCGCCATAACATTTTCGGTTAAGCGTTCTACGTCATAAATACCCCAGTGCTCATTAAAGACAACCCAAACAATAATTGATGGATGATTTATATTATTGCTTACCATTTTTGAAAGTTCACTTTCAAACTGGATTTTCTCAGATTCGGTACGTTTTCCAAAAGTACTAGGCATATCTTGCCAAACTAGGATTCCTAACTTGTCGCACCAATAGTACCAACGTTGTGGTTCAATTTTTATATGTTTTCGTATCATATTGAAACCCCATTCTTTAGTCATTTCTACATCCCATTTTAAAGCTTCGTCTGTTGGAGCTGTGTAAATTCCATCTGGCCAATACCCTTGATCTAAAGGCCCCATTTGGAATAAAAAACCGTTGTTTAAAAAAATCTTTTTTAAGTTACCTACTTGTTCAATCGAAATTTTACGCATTCCTGTATACGATTTCACTTCATCCAAAAGGGTATCTCCGTCTTTTAATTTGATAACTACATCATATAAAAATGGATGATCTGGCGACCATAATTTAGGATTAGGAACAGAAACAATGAGAGGCACATTTACTGAACCTTCTGAAGTTCCAACCATATTATCACCATCGAAAACAGAAACTTCCACGACCACCGTTTTACTAAAACCTGAATAATTAATATTTGCCGTAATAGTTTCCATATCTATATCTGGAACAATGCTAAAATTAGTAATGTGTCTTTTAGCAACTGGCTCTAACCAAACGGTTTGCCAAATACCTGAAGCTCCTGTGTAAGCATAACGTTGTGGGTTTTCAAAACGGTCATTATTTTGTTTACCATAAGCTATGGCTTCATCACTTCCTGGGTCATACACTTCAACCACCAACTCATTTTTAGATGTTTTCAAATAGTTGGTTATGTTAAATGAAAAACTGTCATATCCGCCGCGGTGCATCCCAACAAATTGTCCATTTATATATACTTTTGCTTCAAAATCTACAGCTCCAAAATGCAATAATACATCATCTTTCCCCCAAGACTCTGGAATTGTAAAACTGCGTTTATACCAAGCTCGTTGGGATTTTAACTCACGCTGAATACCAGACAAATGAGATTCCCAAGGAAATGGCACTGTAATTTTTTCTTTTAGCTTTTTAGGAATAGTGGCACCTAAAGCTGCTTCTTGAAACTGCCATACCCCATTTAAATTCTTCCATTTTTCCCTGACCATAATTGGGCGTGGATATTCGGATAACGGATTATTTTTATCTAAATCTGAAGCCCATGGTGTAACCATAGGTGTTTCTGGTTTTACATGTACGCCATCAACTTCTTTTTTGTTTTGGGCTTCTATTACAAAACAAAAACACATTAAAACTGCAAACGCTATTAGCTTTTTCATTTACTATTAATTATTTATTATTCCACGTATTTTATTCTACGAACCATTTGCCCTTGGGGCAGCTTTCATACTGGGGCGCATTACTTTATCAAAATCTCTTGGCACTTCTAGTCGCCCACCTAAGGAAGGTGCCCAATCTTTGGGAATGTATTGAGACAACTCTTTTTTAATAGCTTCATTTTCAGATCTTGAAGCAATATTGGTCCATTCATTAGGGTCTGTTTCATGGTCGTACAATTCTTCTGAACCATCAGGATATCTTAAATATCTATACCTTTCATTTCTTACGGATGAATACTCTATACCATAACTTGTAAATGAGGGTTTATCCCATTTAAGATTTGGGTTTTCAATTATTGGCATTAAACTATTTCCGTCAAGTTTATGTTGTGGCTTATTTATACCACAATAATCTACTAAAGTTGGAAAAATATCAATTAAGCTTACAGTGGCTTTACTTTCGGCCTCTTTTTTATCGGGGGTTCTGATTAAAAAAGGCACATAATCAGCCTGTTCCCAAAGCGTAGATTTACCCCAACGCAACTTTTCGCCATTATGGAAACCATTATCCGAAATTAATACTATAATAGTGTTTTCGGCATATTTACTATTATCCAAAGCTTCTACAACCCGCCCGATATTCCAATCGGTAAAACTATAATTTGCTGCATAGCCATATAAAAAACGCTTCCATGTTTTTTCTAAACCTTTTTCATTTTTTCTGTATTTATTTAAAGAGTCGACAAGCATTTGCCCTAAATACGGTACATCATCAAAATCATCTGCTTTATAACCCTCTGGCAAATAAAAATCTTCTTCATTATACATATTGAAAAAGCGTTTTGGAGCTGTATATGGTGAGTGTGGACGCCATAAACCATAAACCATTAAAAACGGATCTTCGTGATCTTTGTTTAAAAATTCGATGGCAGCATTGGCATTAACCACATCTGGAAAATCAGTATCAGGATCGTCCCACGCTTTAATAGATTGAAATTTATTTCCTCCATCCCAATACTCCTCTGTTGGATGAGGTCCAAAACCACCTTTAAACACTGGATAGTTATCCCAAATCCCTGGCTCTCTGTCTTTACCCATTTTATTATGGAATAATTTACCTGCACCCCAAGTTTCATAACCTTGATCGTTGAAATGTTCTGGTAAATTTCTGATTTTTGACAAAATTTCTGAACGGTTCCAACCATCGCTACCATTTACGTAGGCACCAGTAGTATGTGGGTGTAAACCACTAAAAAAAGAAGATCGTGACGGGTTGCAAACGGGGGTGTTACAAGCTGCGTTAATAAAATTAATGCTTTCGCTTTTAAACTTATCCAGATATGGCGATTTAACTAAAGGATTTTGCTTATTTAGCCCATAACCATTCATGTCATCAGCTATAATAAATATAACGTTTGGTTTTTTTTCTAAAACTAGTTGCGCTTTTTCTTTAGAATTTTTACAAGCTACAAAAGCCACTGAAAGTAAAACCAGAAACAGGGATAGCTTTTTCATTCTATTATATAAATTGTATTAGTCTTCTAAAAATTGTTCTATGGGCAAATCTTCGTTAAACTCTTTAATTTTTATATTTCTGTAAAATACCTCCGCAGTTTCTGCTTGTAAACCAATAGTCCCTTCAGAATGACTTAAATTTTTAAGTACATTCACCACTTTACCATTTAATTTATAAACCGCATATTTATTGGCCATAACAATAACTTCGCATTCGTTCCATTCGCCATCCAAACCATGGTAAGAGGCATCTTTATTTACTTTATGTTCGCCTTGTCTGTGCAATTGAGCAACGCCTCCGTCTTGTTCTGGTAAATACGTTCGCTCCTTAGGGTTTTCTTCCCAATTGGTTGCTGTCCAATCAAAACTTCCTCCAGAATTCCATATACAGGCTGTATGATTTTCGTTTTTCGTATGATCATAGCGTACCTGATATTCCAATCCTTTGGGCCATATTTTAACATCAAAAACATGAAAATATAACCCGGCATCATATTGGAACATATCAAAATTATTGAATCGCTTCTTTCCCCATTTGTACTCGAACTTAAAGCTATATCTACTATAAGATTCGTGCGTAAAAAACATACAATGGGTACCAGAACGATTCTCTCTAAATCCATATTCATCAGGAAAATCTTTAAATACATGCATTTCGCCATTCTCGCCAGCTGTAAAAACACGTTCTGCCAAACCTTCGGTTTTATCACGGCACATAATATTCCAATTATCCATGTTTTTACCGTTATAAAGATTTACATATCCATCGTTAGTATCCGTTTTTTCTTTACAGCCATTTAAAGCTATTACAAAAAGACCTAAAAAAACTATTTTTAATATTTTCATCTTATATTTTTTTGATTATAATAGCCCAATCTTGCTGCTTTTTGTCTGGTGATTTACCTAATTCTACCTTAGAACCACCTTTAACTGTTTTAACTTTTGATTTTTCAAGGTTACCTCCTTTTTTAGGATTGAACCATCGCACTTCAAACTCTCCAGAAGCATCAGACAAATCAATACTAGCAGTTGGTTCAGTATTTAAATACACCACATAAAACGCATTTGGTTTAGCTAAACAATAAACCGTATTTTTATTTTCGGAATTACCAACTAAATCGTTTCGGTTTTCCATATCCCAAAATGGCACCTCATTATCTTTAAAAAAGTTAATTGCAGTTACGGCTTGATTCCAAAATAAATCTCTGGAACGGTAATCTTCACACGTTAAATCAGAGTGTGCGTGTTTATAGCCAAAATACCACTCGTTTCCCCAGCCACCAGCCATAAAAGTTCCCCAAAGTGCATTTCTTCTAGCAACATCATGATCTGGATTATCGGCATCTGGCATTAACGAGTGTTGGGCATCCCCAGGTTCATCCACAGCTACTGCCCAAATTTTACCAGCTTCTTTTGATGCTTTTAACCAATGTAAAACATCTTTATGTACCATTCTAAAATCTACTTGGTGGGTTTGAATTGAAGGCCCCGTTAATGCACTATCATCTCCTAATAAATCGTCATATTGAATACCATTATGAATCACCAAATGATGATTATAAGGATCATGCTTTTCAAAATAGCGTGTCATTGCGATGCGCTGTTCTTTTTCCTGTGGAGGAGTTGGGTGGTTTTTTACCCATTCTCCATTTTCTTCACATAAATTCCAGTTTAATACTAAATGATGTGAAAAACGGGCAATAAGCTCACGATAATATAGTTTACTATTTGCACCTACACCGCCACCATCTAACAAGCCTTGATTCTCCATTTCTAAGGTCTTAAAATGAAGAAAAAGTCCATTTTTTTGAGCATGTTCAAACACAATTTCCCATTGGTCGGTCTTAGAAACATCTATTCTATCGTATGTATCATAATCAATGTACGGAAACACATTTTGGTCATCTCCCGCAATATTATTTGTTAAAAACGACACTGAGTTTAACTTTTTTGATGCTAAATAGTTGATAGCTCCAATAATGGCTTTTCCTTTACCGTTTCGCCATGTTGGATCTTTTTGTTTCCAATCTTGCAAATGTGCTTCCCATTTTTTTACCAAATTATCTTTATGACCATCGTAATGAAATGTGCCATCAAAATCTTCAAAAGACAAAAAGTTTTCTGGGGCATCTGGTCCTTGTTTTAAAAAGTATTCACCTGTTTCAGCAAACTTCAAATAACGCTCACCAACATATTGTAATCTTCCTTTACTTCTAAAATCGCGCCCTGTTTTATCTGAAGCCTCTACATTAAAACTACCTTTTGCTCCATCCATAAAACCTCCACTTACACCTGCATTCTTTTTAGAACTAACTGCAACCCAGCGCCCTTTTCTAAAGTCTACTTGATAGGTCCACTCACCTATTTCATCTGGTGCAAAATGAACACGCCACTTATTACCTTTTTCAGCACCTGTTTGTCCTGCATTTCCATCAGCAGCAAAATACCCTGGTACTACATACTTTTTCCCAGAAGCTGTATGCGTGAATGTTGTATTAAATCTATAATTCATGAACGGATTGTAATCTGCTGTTTCTGAAGTTTCTGGACCATCAAAAGTTAAAGATATTTTATGCCATTTTTTAAGTTCTTTACTCAATTTAACATTGGTACTTTTTGCAATTTCTTCCTTTAAGCTTTGTAATAAGTTATCACCTTGGCCAATTGGTAAAATTACGATTCCCATCCAACGTCCACGGCTATACTCTTTTCCATCGGCACTTGCTATTTGCGCTTCAATTTCAATTTTATCACCGCTATTTATCTGAACATCTGAAAATGATTTTGCATATTGCGGTCCTTCTTCAAAAGTTGCGATACTCAATGGCACTCTCAAGTTACCTTGTTGATGACCATTGATACTAATACTATACCTGGATTGTCCATCATTTTCACCAACTCCAAAAAATACTACATCATATAACCCTGAAGGTTTATTAAATATAGTTGATACAGTAGCTTTTTTTGCTTTGTTTGGATTTATCGCCAACCAATCATTATTCTTATAAAAATTTGTGTTTTTGTAATCAAAACTTGTAGCCGAAATAATAATGGCTTCTTTATTAAAAGCTTTTGTTTGCTCCCAAATTGAGAGACTTACTTTTATAGGGTCTGGTTTTTCTTTTATTTGTGGATTATAATCTTTATCATTCGTTATTAACCACTGGTCCATCTCAAAACCATCTTCACGCATACTAAAATGAATATCGTGCTCTCCGGGTGTATCAATATCTAAATAAATTTGTCCGCGAACGCCACAGTGCACTTCTTTGGTGCGTTGCTTACTCTCCCAAAACCATGAACGTTTACCTTCACACCACTGCATGCGCTTTCCAGATTCTGGCCAATTCCCATCAATCCCAACATGTACACCGTTATCCTCTGGTCCTGTGCTGTGTACTTTTGCCCAAACGTAATAGCGGCCTGGGGAGTTAATTTTTACTTTGTAATGTACAACTGCCATTTCTGGAGTACCATTAAAATTCTCCTTATGAATTAGTTTATCATCGTGGGTTTGTCTTGTATCTGGCAAAATTTCAATATACTTACCTCCACTGGCAGTTGCTGCGTGGGATGGATCAGCGTCTTTTAAATCTGAACTAAAGTTCTCATCGACAACGTACCATTTTCTAATATCGTCGTTGGTTTGTTTATAGAAATTTTCGGCTTCAACCTTTAATAAACCATCCTTTTCTTCGAATACTTTTGCTCCTAGACTATTCTGAGCTTCTATTGGTACTGAAACAATAAAAATTATCACTACAAAAAAAATCACTTTGAGATTGCCCTCTCTTTTCATTATATTTTTTAACTTTTGGATTACTTAGTAAATTTAATAATTAACCTCCTTAAAAAGAATCTGTATTGTTTATATAAGTTGTTCTTTTCATCATTTTTGAAGAAAACATAGGGTATTAATTAAAAATTGGTTAAAATATCATAAACGTTATAAAAATCTATGAGATGGATATCATATCGATGAGTAATATTTAGATTTACAGTAAATAGCACATAAATCAAAAGTTGAAAAAGCCACACGGTTAATATCCATATGGCTCTTTCTTAAAACTCAACTAAAATTACTCATTATTATTATTCATCGGGTAAGGTGATGGTAAAATCCTCAAATGATAAGTTATCATTCCTAAACACCAATGTATCTTGAACTCTATGAAAGGTTCCATCAACATCATATTCATAATCCAAGAAGAACGTTTTTCTTGATTCTCCTCCCCAAGCTTCGGCATCGTTACTATCACGACTTACGAATGTTCCGGTACCAGACACATTATGTCCATCCATAACTGATGATATAGTAACATTATTGTTGTCATCAATATCCAAATTCATTTTAAACTGTGCTCCAGTATTTCTAGCTAAACGATCTACCTCAACCGAATTTAAAGTTGTGGTGGAACATGCAGTCAATAAATTATCAATTATAAAAGGAGTATTATACTCATCTGAACTAACAACATTTCCACCCTCAGCATCAAGAGTTTCATCTAATCCTTTGTGCAGATAAATGCCATGATATTTATTAATATATTTCACTCCAAACAATGTAAAATCTTTTGGAGTTGCCCCTGTTTGCCAATGGTCTGGGTTACGTCTATCTGAAACCCCTTCAAATCCACTTGCTAGTTCACCTGTTAAAATCCCTACATCATCATCGGCTTCAGTAATTACTAATGGAATAACATAATTTAATGACAAGGCCAAAGGATCTTCAAAGAATGCATCAGTTAATTGTACTTTAATTGTTCCAGAAAATTGTCCGCTTGGTATAATAATTTCGGTGCTTTCTAAACTGTAATAGTTTGAAGGTAACTCTTGAACCAAAACATTATTGCTTGGATTATTTGCATCATAAGTCAAATAGGCATCTTCTAAAAGTTCTGGCGCTAAAGCTATCGATACACGTCTATCTTTTGTGTTTTCCCTAACACCTCCAATAGCAACTCCGATACTAAAAGCGCGCTCTAAATCAATAGAGTTATCTATACGGCTATCTTCTTGCAACGAAATAGTTCTAACAGGGTATTGAATTGGAAAATAAACATTTTGTTCTGTAAAATCTCCAAACTCGTTTTCTTGGTTCTCGCAACCAAACGATAAGATTATTAATGCTAATATAAATACTACTTTTATTTTCATGGTATCTTGTTTCATGTTTATTATTGCCATCCTATATTTTGAATTAGGTCATACTTTTGGGTTTCAGCTAACGGAACTGGGCCATATAGCTGAAAATCTTGATAATTTCTTGGAGCTACTTCAAATATATCGTATTCTGTTTGACTCTCAGAAATTCTTAAGCCCAATGCTGGCTCTTTAATAGTATTTGTAAGTCCCCAACGTCTTAAATCCCAAAATCTATTACCTTCAAAACTAAGTTCAATTCTACGCTCGTTTCTTATTAATTCCCGCATTTGAGATGCACCATTAATGCCATCAACGTAAGCTGTACTAGTTATACCTCCACGAGTTCTTATAGCGTTTATAATAAGCCTAGGTGTATATCCATTAACCGTGTGTTCCGGTCCACCAACCTCATTAGCCGCTTCAGCAAAATTTAAAAGTGCTTCGGTAAATCTAGCATAAGTATAAAAATGATCTACACCAGAAGTTACACCACCTGGGTCTAAATTTACGTCTGGATCAATAAACTTTTTAAGGTAATAGCCAGTAATGGTTGATGTCTGAGTGGCATCAATTCCATCAATTCCTGAATTCACATAAGTATTAATTGTGTTTCCAGAAAAATTTTGCCCATTATAAATTACATGTCTCTCCAATCTAGGATCTCTTTGAGAGAATGGATCTGTTGGACTGAAATCACCAGAAAGTTCAATTGGTGTTCCATCAATCATAGGAAATGCATCCACAAAATTTTGAGTAGGGTTTGTTCTTCCATTTCCAAATAAAGATGGTGGAAAATTATCTGCTTCCCAATTAGACTTATTTGTTATTCTAGAAGATGCCCATAATATTTCTGAAGATTGAAAATTCTCATAAAACGTGACATCAGAGCTATTCAAATTAAGTCCACCGTTTGCAGTAATTACATCTGCTGCATATTGAGCCGCAGTTTCCCAAGATATTGTTTCTTGGTATGATGGACTAGCTGCATACAATGCTACCCTAGATTTTATTAACATCGCCGAAATACCATTGATTCTGTTTAGATTTCTCGCCCCCAATACAGCATCAACTTCAGGGTCTAAGCCTTGATCCTCCCATTTTACTGGCAATTTGGCTATAGCCAAATTGCAATCCTCAATTATAAAATCTACACATTCTTTAAAAGTATTTCTTGGTAACTTAAAATCATCACTTGAACTTAATACATTTTCCACTATTGGAAAACCTAATAATTGTCCATTAGACCCCACACCAGAATGCGATTGTAATAACTGGAAATTCCACCAAGCCCTTAATCCATAAAGCTCGCCCTTAATTCTATCCCTAAATAGTGCATCTTTTTCTGTACTTGAAGGAAACCAAGTTACTAAATCAACATTTTCTAATAACGTATTGATATATAAATTCATTTCATAAGCCTGACCCCATGAACCTAATGGATTAAAATTTGATGCCCATCCACCACTGTTCATAACATGAATATTTAATCCTGGATTATTATTTTCGGCATCATCACTAGCCACATCGATATTAAAATTGTAATTAGTTGGTAAGTTAGCATATGCTTTTAATAACCAACCCTCAGCAAAAACTGGGTTATCAATAACAGTGTCATTTGTGAATCTGTTATCATCCTCAGGGTCTAACAAACTATCACACGATACAGCTAGTAATGTAAAAACTACTAAAACTATATATTGTATTTTATTCTTTTTTATCATAACTATATTTTTAAAAAGATGAAACTACGCCAAACGAAAAGCCGTTTGTTATTGGTGCCGAACCTATACGCAACTCGCTTAAGTTTTTATTTTTATTGAAATTAATTAAATTATTTCCTTTAACGAACACTCTTAAACCGTTAAAAACCTTGCTATTTGCTGTATCAATATTATAAGACAATTGCATAGTTGGAATTATAAAATAATCGTTTCTGTACTGCCAAAATGTCGAATTCCTGTAGTTATTACTATTATTTGTTGCAGATAGCCTTGGCATAGAAGCATTAACATTAGGGTTACTAGAACTGTAGGCATCTAAATAAGCTTCAGATAATTTTGAATTTCCGAAAGACCAGAAATAACTATTGTTTCTTAACAAATCCTGCCCTTTTTGGCCAATACCTAACATATAAAAATCAAAATTCTTATAACTAACTTTAAAGTCGAAATTGTATTGTAAATACGCTCTATTACTACCAATAATAGATTGGTCATCTACATCAATAACACCATCTCCGTTTATATCTATATATTTGATATCACCCGGCTGAACCGCACCAAAAGTTGGAGTTGGTAAACTAGATACTAAAGACCCATCAACATTAAAATCTGAAGGCCCATAAAGTCCATCGGCAGTGTAACCAAATCTAGCATATCTGCTTTCACCTGTTTGAATACGTTGTTGTGCATCACTTGCATAAGTAGGTTCATCTAGTTTATCAACTTTACCCCCAGAAACAATAGCACTATGCCCTACTTCTATCCTCAGTTCTTCACTGATTTGTTTTTTGAATTTTAAAGTGTACTCAAACCCACTATCTACAAATGCATTAAAATTATCTGTAATGGTATATCCAAGTAAATCAGGAGTGGAATTATTTAACTGAGTAATTAAATCTTTATCGTTTACTCGGAAATAATTCACATCTGCATATAATGAATTCTCAAAGAACATTCCTTCTAAACCTATATTAACTTGTAATGTTTTTTGCCAATCAATAGCTCCCCCAACATTATTATAGTTTAGTTGTCGATTTCTAAAATTTCCGTTCCCATAGTTGAACCATCCACCAGTTGAAAATGATGTTTCATATAAAAAATGATTATTTCCCCAGTTGTCATTATTTATTAATCCAACTGAAGCCTTCAATTTTAAATAAGGTGTCGATTTTCTATGAGTTTTAAAGAAATCTTCCTCACTAAGCACCCAACCTAGACCAAAGGTAGGTGAAAATGCAAAACGTTCTCCTTCTGGCAACTTTCTGGTACCCACCATTAGGCCACTAAACTCAGCTATATATCTATCATTAATCATATAATTTGCTCTTAAACCAAAATTTAGGTTTTTAGGATTTTGAAAAGTATCTGGGAGAGCAAATTCTGTAAAGTAACCAAGAGCTGTAACATCCAACTTATCATCACCAAAATTCGCTTTATAGTTTAGTGTTGAAAAAAGCCCTAACCTTCTGCTAAAATAAGCTTCATTATTATCTACTACACGCTCGTTAGTTAATACATCTTGACCTATTTTAGTAACAGTGTACGTCTGTGTTGTCTCATCAAAAACAGGTTCATAAACTGCATAATCCCTATTCTCGTTAGATACTGAAGTATTAAAGAAATCAAAAGTAATATTAGTCTTAAAGGTTAAACCTTTTGTTATAAAACCTAAATCCCAATCTATCCCAGTATTAACTTGAAAATACTTGTCGCTAAAACGCTTCACACCTTTTCTTGTTAAATCTCCATATATATTATCTTGGAAAAGATTAGATCCTCCTAATAAAAACTGTCCATCAATTAAACTTTGATTGTCAAAAACAGTAGACTCATCCAAAGCTGATATTGGGATTAATAAAGGATATGCATTTGGTAGGGTTGTTTCTGCTTTTGTCCAAAAATTACCACCGTCAAAAACATCTGGTGATTTAAAGAAATCAAAAACTGCAACAGCGTCTAAATGCACTGATAAATTATCACTTAATTTATAATCAGTATTCCCTCTAAAATTAATTCTATTAGATACTTCTTTTTCTCCTAAATTAAGCCAACCCTCATTAGTAGAATATCCTAAATTCATCATATATTTAGCGTTTTCATTACCGCCAGTAGCATTAACATTTACATCAAAATAATTAGTATTATCCTTTAAAAACGTGTCTCCATAAAAATCTATATTAGGATATTCAAGAGAATTTGCCCCTGCTTGTTGTGCGTTTGCAATATCTTCTGTCGTAAATGCCCCTATATTTGCATCAGTTAACACCTGCATGTATTGCGGTGTATTTAAATATTTAGGTAATCGTCTTGGTTGCAAAATACCATACTCAGCTCTTACTGTTAAATCCTTTTGATTTACCTTACCTCTTTTAGTAGTAACCAAAATTACACCATTTTGAGCATCTGACCCATACAGAACTTTAGAGACTGCATCCTTGAGAACTGTAATCTCTTCAACTTCCATTAAGTTCACCAAACTTGGATCTCTTGGAATACCATCAACAATGTAAACCGCATTTCCAAGTCCTAAAACATTAGACCCTCCAAAAATACCACCTACCTTGCCGGTAGTTGCCGCTCCTAAACCAATACGTTGATCGTTTTCTAAATGTTCTTCAATATCAATGGAAGATAACGCCCCTACTACTCGTCTTTGTTCAATTTTATCAAAGGGAATATTTATTTTGTATTCTTCCCCCATAAAAGCTTTCTCCTCTTGTAAAACGACATTTAAAACATCTAAAACATTATCAACTTTTATTCTTTGAGTTTTGTAGCTAGCTAACATTACCACTAACTCTTTGGATTGGTCTAAAGTAATATTAAATTCTCCATTTTCGTTTGTAAATGTTTCATTTGAATTCCCAGATTTTACCAACACACCCGGTAAAGGTTTATCGTTTGCGTTGAATACTTTTCCTGTTATATCATAACTATTACCTTGCTGTGCATTTAATGAAAGCGTCATAATAAATGCTGCAATAAAGCATAGTAATCGATTAATTGATTTTATCATTAAGTTTATATTTAGTCAGTTATTATTTAATTTATTTTACTCCCAACCAGGGTTTTGAGGAAAACCTTCATAGGCAAATGTTAAGTCTCGAGGCAAGGGCATCCAATAATTTCGATCTGTAAAAATATATGGCTGTATTTCTTCTCTATTAAAAAAGGTATAATCTCGATCAAAAGTCATTCTGTATAAAATTGGATCTGGTTTAATTTTCCAGCGTCTCATATCATACCATCTGTGACCTTCGAAACACAACTCAATGTCACGTTCGTACCTCACTAACTCTTGAAAATCATTATTATAGTTGGATAAGTTAACTACCAATGCATGACCTGCTCTAGCCCTTACAGTGTTTATTGCATCCAAAGCTGTCATTCCATAGTTTGAGGAAGTAGCATTTGCACTATTGGTAGACTGATAAACAGCTTCAGCATAAATCAAATACATTTCTGCAAGTCGTATTTGCGGTGTATTAAACCTAAACTCGTTCCATACTTTATCGGCTCTATTAGCTCCAATAGGCCAATATTTGTGCACGATATATGGGCTTAATGTATTACCATTGTTTAAAGTAGCACCACCGTTGTATAACTGTAATACTGTATTATTACCAATTCCTGCTCTATCTCCATCTACATATATATTAGCTCTAAACCTTGGATCTCTACCGTTCCAACGTTTATCATCTTGTGTATCATAACTAATATCATACTTAGTGCCGTCGGCCATTTCAAAAATATCCACAAAGTTTTGTGTAACAGCCTCGGTAATTGCATTGCCACCAAAACGTCCTTGATGTGGTAAGTATAACCTACCTATAAACACATTTACCTGAGAATTTCCTTTAGCATTTTTGTTACGCTGTAAAATGGTTTCTCTAGAAAAAGGTTTTAAACCAGCTTCGTTTGTAGCAAATATCGATTTATAAGATTCGAAAGGCTCTAACATGTAAACACCTTGATCGGCCAATTTTAATACTTCGGCCGCAGCTTCTGCAGCCCGTGCCATATACCCTGCATCAAAAGTAGCCGAGTTTCTAGAATTCTCGTTCATTAATGGGCTTCCAGCATACAGTAAAGCTTTAGCCTTTATAGCTAATGCTGCTCCTTTTGTTATACGCCCATTATCTGAAGAAGCCCCCCACTCAATAGGCAATAATGCAGCAGCCTTGTCTAAATCCTCCACAATGTATTCTGTAGCTGCTTGGTAATCAAACTTACCATTGTATTCATAAAAACGTGGTAACTGTAAATCTCCATCTGCTGCAAGTACCGAATTTATATATGGTATAGAGCCATAAGCTCTTAAAATTTCCCAATGTAAAAATGCTCTAAAGAAATAAGCCTGTCCTTCTATTATATCCTTTTCATTTTGCTCTGCATTTACTAGTAAATCCAAGTTTTCTAAAGCAATATTGGATCTACGAATACCTTCCCATCCATTTTTCCAAATACCGTTATTATTTCCAAAGAATTTAAAATTGGAACGACCACCAACTAAATTCAAGTAATTCCCTGTTGATGCTGCTTGTGCGGTATTCCAGCCTTGTCTTGCTATGGTTTCTCCAGTTAAATTTTGCCCTACACATATAGACATACCGTTGTAATCTAAAACGTAATCATATAATCTATCTATAAAACCTTGGTAGTTTTGATAAGTAGAAAAAACATCGTCTGGTGTGATATCTGCCTCAGGAGGTAGATCTAAATACTCTTCGCAACTATTAAAGGTTGCAATAACAAAAAATACTGCTAGTACTGATTTAATAAACTTTTCCATTATTATTATTTTTTTTAGTTAAAATGATGCTGAAAGCCCAAAGTTAACCTGTTTGGTAACTGGATAATTTCTGTAGTTAAACTCCCGCCCCTCAATATCAACCGGTAAATCTGACCATAATAAGAGGTTATTACCGTTTACGAATAGTCTTAAATTTGATAAACCTATGTTGTTTATTACCTTTTCTGGTAAACTGTATGATACTTCAGCTGTTTTTAAACGCAACATAGATCCGTCCATTTGATAAAAATTAGCGCTGGACACACCTGTTCTATCTTGCCCGATATTTAAAGATCTAAATGACGGATCTGCGTTTCCATATTCAGGCGTCCAAGTATTCTCGACTTGTATTGGATATACTGCAGGAGCACCAAAAGCAAATTCACTTAATACAACTGACTGTGTAACATTATACTGTCCAAAAAAGTTAACATTAAAGCTAAAGCCTTTATACCTAGCTCCAAACATAAAATTGTAGGTATGTTGTGGACGGTTGTTCGCATAACCATAAGGAACGGCATCAGAGGGGTCTATTACACCATTAGCATTGTAATCTAACAATCTATAATCACCAGGCAATAAGCTACTGTTTTCCAATCCTACCACACCAGTATATAACTCATCAAAACTTTTAATTATGCCAGTAGGTAGCGACGATCTTACTTGGCCTATTTGATATCCTGCTAATTTTTGATACTCCGGTAATAACTGAGAATCTTCCCTTTCCAAAACCTTATCTTTTGCATAAGTAAAGTTTACTTGCGCCCACACATTAAGATCTCCAAAATTATCGTTGTATTTAGTCACTATTTCGTAACCTTTGCTCTCCGTTGAGCCTATGTTTGCAGTAGGAGCTGGAGCACCAAAAAAGTCTGGCACATTACGCTGTGCAGCGGTTACAATAATATCATCTCTATCTTCCCTAAAAAGATCAATTTCGGCAGAAAATTTATTGTTTAAAAACCCAAGTTCTATACCAAAGTTTTGCTTTCTTGCAGACTCCCATTGAATAAACGGGTTACCAATAGCTCCTTCGCTAAAGATGTTAGGTCCATTAATTATTGCTCCATTGGGATCACCAAATGGAATTCCTCCTCCATCATTATTGAAGTTCGTAAAATATGCCCATTGATTTATACGATTACCGTTATTATTACCAACAACACCATCAGAATATCTAAACTTTAATTTATTCATTACGTTAGTGAATCCTTCAAAAAATTTCTCATTTGACACAGTCCAACCTACACCAACAGAAGGAAAAAAACCAAATTTAAATCCTGGACCAAAACGCTCAGTTCCGTTATAAGCCCCATTAAGTTCAAGATTATATCTACCATCAAAACCATAGGTAACTCTACCTACCCAATCTTCACTTTTTTGCGGAAATCCTTGCAGAGTTGGGTTATTTCTGTCGAAATAATCTAAAAACTCTTCCCTACTAAACAAAGCCATACCTCCAACATCGTGTTTACCAAAACTACGATTATATAACAATCTTAATCTTAAAAGAAATCTTGATTCAACTGCTTGTGCGTCATTACCTGTGATACGCTCGGTATTATAATTTAAAGGCAAGTCCTTAAAGTCAAAACCATCAGTAGTACCTTCAAAATCACCAGGAAAAAAATACTCTGTATAATCTTCTATATCAGCATTAGGATCGTTTAAGAGGTAGAACTGAGGATCTACCCATTTGGTTAAAATGCCGTCATCTGTAATTCCAGCACCTGTATTTTGATAAGAATTATTGTAAGCAAACTCTCCAGCAACTTTTAAACCTTCAGTAATAAAATCAAGTTGTTGTTCTAAATCTAGCTTAGCGTTTACCTCCCCTCTATTAGTTACATTAACTCCTTGAAAGTTCAACTCTACAAACTCATTGCTACCAAAGCGCTCATATATACCATTACCATTAGCATAAGTACCATCTTCATATTGAACAACAGGTTGCGTCCAAGGCTTAGAATACACACCATACCAAAAATTAAATATTGGAGCTGCTGATCGTTGTTGACGCCCATAATAACCATCTAAATTAACCCCTAACTTAGTTGTTTTAGTTAATTGAAAATCTAAGTTTGTTCTATAATTGAAACGCTTGTAAGTAAAGCTAGGATCATACCCTTGACCTACATCAACTGTATTAAGAATATCGCCATCAGTTAAATAACCTATAACACCATAGTATTTAACAGAGTCAGAACCTCCGCTTACACTCAAATTCACTCTACTTGATATTGCAGAATCGTTAAGCATCACATCAGCCCAGTCTACATTAGGATAAGCAAATGGAAAGGTTTGATCTCTCGTATAACCTATTTCCTCTTGTGAAGCATAATCGTTCCATCCAGTTGGCACCACAGGTAGACTGTTAATTATGGCATAGTTTTTTGCAATGGTACTCTCTACACCATCCAAGACTTTTGGAACTCTCGATAGTGATTTAACAGACAAGTTTGCATCTACTTTAAAAACTGCCTGCCCAGATTTTCCTCTTTTTGTAGTAATCAAAATTACACCATTACCTCCTTTTACACCAAATACAGCAGTAGCAGAAGCATCTTTTAAAACAGAAATTGACTTTACTGTTTCTGGATCAATATCATTCAAGGTACGTTCTACACCATCAATTAAAACCAATGGAGATGCATTGTTCCATGTAGACCTTCCACGAATAAGGATTTCAGAATCTGCGTAGTCACCTCCTACTGCCCCACCAGGAATACCACTACCTGTTAAAACATTAACACCAGGAATAGAACCGCTTAAAGCATCAGCTAAATTAGGTACAGTACCCCTCTGAACTAGAGCTTCTCCTTCTAATTGAGCAATTGCACCTACTACACTCTCTTTTTTCTGTATACCATAACCAACAACTACAACCTCATCTAATTCTGCAAGATCTTCAGCCATTGTAACATTAATAACACTTTGTGAACCTACAGTAATTTTTTGAGTTTTATATCCCAAATAACTTAACACCAAAACGTCATTAGTAGAAGCCTCGATGGTATAATTTCCATCAAAATCTGTAACAACACCTTTACTTGTGCCTTCTATTAAAATTGAAACTCCTGGTAAAGGAACACCTGCGGCATCAGAGACCAAACCGCTTACCTGCCTTGTCTGCGCAGACACAAAAGAAACCGTCACAAACAACAACATACATAGAAATGCTTTTTTTACATTAAGAAAAACAAAACATCTTTTTTGTTTACTCATCTTTAATTTAGTTTAAATTAGTTAATCAAACTTACAATCCAAACAAAAAATATGGCTACTCATTTGTTCATTTGTTTAGTTTTTTCGTTCTAAAACAAATCTTTATAAACTTCAGTTAGAATAGCCAATACACCGTATTTATTTGCATTTAGCTAATGACAGAGAATATTTTTACTTTAGAATAAAAATGAATTCTTTAGACACACTGAAGTTAACGGTTATCACGATTTCAATCTCTTGTTACACCAATAAACACTAATATGATTATTAAGTTGTTTAAGGTCATAAAAAAGTTGCGAAAGAACTATTTATAACTTTCTATAAATAATCCTATTAAACCACTAAAATGAAGAACATAAAGTTGTACCATAAAAATTGTTTAAATTATTATTCGAATTTATCCTTTTTGTTAAAAAAAAAACGACTGAAGTATACTAACTTATAGCGATTTTGTACAATACAACCTATTTAAGGCTAATTCAAGATAGAATTATAAAAAGTTTTTGGTATTTACATTTTTTAAAACAAAATCCCCAACTTTGCTTCCCTGATCTAATCCATATGTAATGGCAGGCATATAGTGAATTCCTCCGTAAAGTCTACTTATTGCAGCTTCGGCTGCTGCGTCTTTAAAAGACTGAAACGATCTTACGGGTAAGCCATAAGGTATTTCTGATGTGTCATCGAACTCAAAATTATCTCCAAAAATGGATGTTAATACTACAGAAGCCGCTGAACTTACCACACTATGTCCACTTGTATGCTCTGGAAAAGGAGGTGTTTGCAGGAGAGGCGCCCAATCATCATCAAAATACTCATTTATTACAGTTTCTGGTCTAATTAAATTACTCCGCCATTTTTCATCCCAGCAGCTAATAAAGGCATCTGCCATACCTATTGATACTTTTGCATAAGCATCTACAGTTTCTATAAAATTGAAATTTGATTTCTTACAGGCTATTTCAGTGATACCTATCCAATGTCCACCCGGTGTGATTTTTTTGGAAGCAAACATAACATGACCTTTATTGTGGGCTACATAAGGATTACAATCCCAGAACTTAGCTATCGCTTCCTCTTCTCTATTAAGATTTAACCCTTTATTATATACCTCCATCAGCTCTTTGTAAAATTTACTGTTCGTAGCAAGACTATATTCTGAAGGTGGAGAAGGCACAAACTGACTTGCTGAATCAAGTACAAAAGGACGAATAGTATTCCAATGGGGTTCTATACCTGGCATATAGGCAGGAGGCGTAGGTTTCCAGCTACCTGGTCTATCATCAATATCATAAGCCGTAGATGATCTTGTTTCGTTATAATTATCTTTGTTTGCCCAGTTAAGAATATGAATCGCAACACTATCACCGTAATCTTTTGAGCGCTGTACTATTTCATTTGGTATTTTTAAACGCTTAATTTCAGAGTCCAAATAATCTTCAAATTCAAAAGTAATATCCGTGGAAAAAACCATTTTACTCCCAACCTTATAAAAAGCTTGTAATGCGGCCAACTCATAGCTATAGGATTTATTTGTATGTGGACTTGGAGTTTCTGTTAAACCATTTAACTGACCAGCCAAACTTTTGTACTCAGGGTTTGCTGCACTTACAACTTGGTAGGCTGCAATACTTGGATAAGCATAAATTCTACTAGCAACAGGTGGTGAAAATATATCGTGTACCATGGCTTTAGTTAAGTTTTGCATGGCTATATGCACTAGATTTGCATCTCTTAATTGTAAATTAGGTTCTGATGATTCCTTCTTACAACCTGCAACTATTACTATTAAAAAAATGCTGTAAATTTTTATTTTTCTTCCTAAGAAACCTAAGTTCATAATTTTATGTTTTAATAAACTTTTATTAGATGTGTTCTAACTTGAAGCGGCATTATTGAATCACTTTGATAATCATCAATTAATAAGCTTTTTGATGATTTTATGGGCATATGGCATTCTACACAATTTAACACCCCTAAATCGCCCTTGTGTGTCATATTGGTCTTACTATGGCAATCTAAACATTTATTATTAAATGCATTAAAGTTTCCCCGTTGATTTTTATGGACATTATGGCAAGACATGCAATCCATTTCATTGGATTTTTTAAAACACTTACTCTGCAATAATAAACCGTATTGGTTAGCATGCACATCAAGATTATTTGATGTGTTTTCCTCATAAATATGAAAAAGAACATCCCCTATTTTATAGTTTAAAATTCCATTACTTGTTTTTTCTGAAAGCCCTGAATGGCACAATGCGCAAGCATCTAGCCTCTGCTGCCTGGTTAAATTACCATATTTGGTAATTGAATTACCAGTAAAATTTATATTTTTATCTTTTGCCAATAATATGTGGTTTCTAGCTGGACCATGACACTTTTCGCAATCTATACCATAAACAAGTTTATCTTTAACATATCTATTTTCCTGTGGATGATTTGTGTAAGGTATGGCATAAGTGGTATGACAACCAATACACTTTGGAACTACCGGTCTTGGGCTTACGAGTTTTTTTTGGGGGTACATAGGGCTATTTATCCAGCTATCTGATGGCCCATAATATGACATTTGTTGTTGATATAAACCATCCTTAATCCATGTTAAGTAACTTTGTCCCTTTGTACCTGAGCCTACGGTTATATCAAATTTAAGTCCATATATTTTATGATCTGAATTCGTAAAGAAAGCTTCTTGGAACTCACCTTTTTTACTAGATACAAACTTAAAAGAAATACTATCATTAAGTTGAAAACTATTTTCTCCTTTAAGAAAACTCCCTTTTATATTATCTATATTAGATTTTGAAGATGTTTTATAATGTGCAGTATGTAAATGTGTTTCAACAATTTCTTTATGGCATTCTACACAGGCAAAGGCGCCTACGTAAGCATTACCTTTACCATTTTGAATAGGTTGCATTGGCAAGTACTCTATCTCATCTTTTTTTCTACAGAAAAAAAAGACGAGAATAAATATACCCACTAAAATTAGAAAACTATAAATAACACCTCTTTTCAATTGCAATGTATTATTCTCTTATTTCGAAACATTGTATTGGTTCGTTATTCTTTCCAACTAAGACACATCGCTTATCATTTATAGTAATTTCCTTTAGATGCCTTACTTCTCCTCTAGTATAAAATCCTGAATTATTTATATTTTGAAGGTCATTACTAGTTGAAACGCTTAATGTGACTCCATAACTTGCATCATAAGGTGTTTGCCAAGTGTTAACGCTTAAGTAATTTCCTGCCATCAATATATCTGTTTTATTATTCTCAGTTGAATAAACGGGTAACACCGCAAACATAGTAGAATAGTTTACTTCTTTTGGTAAACCATGCGCCTTAAAAATTCCGTTTACATTTTCAAAAAAAAAAGATTGTAAAGTATTGACCTTTAATATATTACAATCTTTCAATTCTTCTTCTGTAAAAATATCTTTTATAGACTTATTGGCAAAAGATTTATGTGTAGAAAAGCGCCGTTTGATTATACTTGGTAATGGTTTACCTAATTCGTCTCTACCTTCAACAGGAAACCATTGTTCATTTTCCTTATAACATACTATTTGTTCTACTGCGCCATTGTTATCGAAGTCTTTCACAAACATTGATAAATCTTCCTTTCCATTCCTATAAAACTTAGTATTTGTACCTAAGTTTCCTGCAATAAAATCTATATCACCATCATTATCAAAATCACCTGAAGCCATACTATGCCATAAACCCGATTTTAAGACGTTGGTTGCTTTTTCTTTAGTAAAATTACCACCATTATTTTTAAATATTAACGGAGACATCCATTCTCCTACCACAATTAAATCTAAATCATTGTCACTATCAACATCTATCCAATCTGCATCCGTTACCATACCAATGGTTTTCAAATTATTATCGGTAATAGTGTTAAAAACACCAGTACCATTATTCTCCAATACATATGAATTTGGTATTAATCCATAACTTTTACTTACAACCCTACCTCCAACAAATAAATCTATATCACCATCGTCATCAAAATCTGCTGGTTTCACACAAGATGTGTTTGTGGGCATTTCTGGTAAACTATTTATAGTTTTAGTAAAATTTCCTTTTCCATCATTCATATACAAGCAATCCTGCTGATTTTGCATTTTACCAAAAAACTCATTACCAGCAATTACTACATATAAATCTAAATCGCCATCACTATCTGCATCAAAAAATGCAGCATCTACTTGCTCTAAAATAGCGTCATTAACAAAATCTTCTTGTTCTAATTTCTTGAACTTCCCTCCGTCCAATTGAATCCAAATTTCTCCAGACTGACTCCTTGCACCTCCTACAAAAACATCATCTAATCCGTCATTATTTATATCGCCTACAGCTAAAGCTGGCCCTTCTGTAGATATTTTAAAGGGCATTAATGGTTCTCTAGCAAAGTCATTGAACGCATTTTCTTGATGTGAAAATGGAATAGGGCATGTAATTTCTTTGTAAGTTTCGTTAGTAACCGTCTTAGTAGTTGCTTTTATTCCTGAAGTCGTCTTGTTTATAACCAATTTTTGATTTGAAACAACAGCTTTTTCGACTTGAACAGCACCTCTATTCCATATTACCTTCACAGAATCTACCGCAATATAGTCTCCTAAACCAAAATAAAGTGTATTTCCTACAGCAGATTGAAATCCCCTGGTATTTACTAGCTGTTGGGTTTGATGTGTATCACCAGTAAAAACTATTACTTTGGAACCAACACCATAGCTATTTTCATCCTTAGAGCGTAATTCTACTTTTAAAAAATTATTTTGTAATAAACTATCTGTTTTATTTTCATAAACACCAACTTGATCGTTTAAACGATTTATAATTATATCTAAATCGCCATCATTATCCAGATCTGAATATACTGTGCCATTTGATATTGTAGCTTCATTAAACCCCCAATCTACAGATTTATCTATGAATTTTAAACTATCTGTACCCTTATACACAAAATCGTGATAACTTCCGTTTGGCATTTGCCCTATAGCCTCATCATAATACTCTTGAAGATTGATTTTTGAAGGGTCTCGTTTTTGATAATTTAAAACAAAATTTATGAAGTCTAAATCATTAGCCCGTTTCGGTATGCCGTTAGAAACTAGTAAATCCTTTATACCATCGTTGTCAAAATCGGCAAAAAGTGATGCCCAACTCCAATCTGTTGCAGCTATCCCAGAGTATGACGCTATTTCAGAAAAGCTTTCTCCTTCATTATTTAATTGCAGTGAATTTTTTGCGTATTGAGGGTAGTAGCCATAACTTAATTTATAATTGTAAATATCGAATGGATCTTCTCCAACTGACATTTTTTCGATTTCTCTCTCGTAAGGGTACATATCTAGGTTTATGATATCCATAAAACCATCATTATTAATATCGGCAATATCGCAACCCATAGAAAACCTACTGAAATGGTTAAAATACTCCCGCCCTTGCTCTTTAAATTTACCGTTTTTTTGATTGATGTATAAATAGTCATCTTCATGAAAATCGTTCGATACGTAGATATCTTCCCAACCATCATTATTAATATCTGTAACTGTAACAGCTAAACCAAAACCAATTTTAGACTGTAAAATTCCAGATTCAATGGTTACATTGTTAAAGAAACCGTTATCATTTCGAAGTAGGTAATCTCCAGACTGTTTATCTTGCCTACGCCCTTTATGAATTGGGACATAATTTTCTGATTCCTGCAATGCATAGTTTAAAAGATAGCAATCTAAATCACCATCATGATCATAATCAAAAAAGCTTGCTTGAGTGGCATAAGTCTCTAAATCTAAACCATATTTTGCAGCACTTTCAGTAAAGGTTAAATCACCATTGTTAATAAATAATTCATTTTTACTTTTTAGGCCCGCATAATTTGAAACACCACAAACATATATATCAACAAATCCATCGTTATTCACATCTGCTATCGTAACTCCTGTATTCCATTGTGCATTACCTCCAATCTCTGCGGATTCTGAAATATCTTCAAAAGACAAATTACCTTTATTTAAATATAGTTGATTTTTGTTTTGATTAGAAACAAAAAACAGGTCTTCCAACCCATCATTATTGAAGTCTGCCGCAGCCACTCCTCCTCCATTATAAAAATAGGTGTAATCTATAATATTAAGTTGCTCAGTGGGTTTTAATATATTTTTAAATCGAATCCCGGTTTGCGTACTATCTAATTTTTTAAATAAAGATTTATCTATTTCTATGTTATTATTTCCAGGTGTGTTTTTATTACACGCGATTAAAAGAAAAATAAAAACCAAACAGATATAAAAAAATCTCATAATTTATTTAATGAACAGTTCTTTTGATGCTAATAACGTTCCATCCTCTGTTGTAAACTCAATTAAATGAGGTCCAGAGCCACCTAATTCATCAAATGGAATGGAATGCTTTAATTTAAATGTA
This sequence comes from Flavobacteriaceae bacterium, assembly GCA_043557195.1. Taxonomy (GTDB): domain Bacteria; phylum Bacteroidota; class Bacteroidia; order Flavobacteriales; family Flavobacteriaceae; genus Jejuia. The sequence goes on from CP121314.1 coordinate 800,528, forward strand.
TTAGGCTCTATTACAAAATTTTTAGACCCCAAATAATCATCATAAGTTTCTCCAAACATTCTGTAAATATTTCCTATAATAAGAGGCTCTGAAATAGGTTGTTTACTCTCAAATAAAACATATACTTTTACATTTCTATCGAAAGTATTAGAATCATCTATACAATTGTTATCTTCTATAGCTGTACAAAATTTTATTGACCAATTGCCTTTCTCTTTACAACCTAACATAAAAATTAAAAAAGCAAACGTGAAAAACTTAAAAAGTTTCATTGAAATATAAAAAATTAATAGGGTAAAAGAGAGTACTAAAAATATAGTACTCTCTTAAAAACTAACTCAAACTAAATATTGCTATAAACTAACACACTATACTACTATACAAATTAGTACCCTGGGTTTTGTTGGAGATTAGGGTTAGTATCTATTTGGTTTTGAGGAATTGGAAATAATCTTCTGGTAGGATCTGTACTAGTTTTTAATCCCCAAGAATCTTCCCATTTGCCAAAACGGATTAAATCGTTTCTTCTCCAACCTTCAAATGCAAACTCAAAACCTCTTTCTTCCAGAAGGTCATCAGCTGTAAGAGGGGCTACTCTGTCCGCAGCACTTCTAGCACTTCTTACTTCGTTTACTAAATCTAAAGCAGCAGCGTTATCTGTATTTAAAAGTAATTCTGCCTTCATTAAAAGCACATCTGCATATCTAAATACCTGAAAGTCATTATTCATACTTTGCCCTCCTCCATGATTAGGGTCTGGACGGTATTTAACGCTTCTTACACCCTGTACGGTTCCTGCTGGAGATGTATGAGTATCTCCACCTATATTAAAATCATTAGTCGGGTCAAAACCTCCCCATTGTAAATCATTTATAATATCCATTTGTCCGTCACCATTCATAACTGGGTTTCCAGCTGTATCAAAAATTAAACCTTCAAGCCATTGATTATTTCTTTGATCATTTGGGTCGTCGAACATATCATAAAACTCTGGCAAAGTTGCATGACCTCCCCAGCCGCCAGCACTAACTCCAAATGCTCTACCTGCGTTTCCAGGCAAGAATCTAACTTGAAAATTCAAATTACTACCAAATTGTGCATCATTAACCATAGCGAATATAGACTCTGATACATTAGGTCCATTAGTTGGTAAAAACATAGACAAATAATCTCCGGTTAACGAAAAAGGCCCTTCATCAATAATTATATTACACTGTGCCAATGCTTTTGATGAATCATCTTTCTCTGCATATACTTGAGAATTGATATATAGCTTCGCTAACAAAAAGTGTGCAAACCACTTAGTTGGGACACCATAAGTTTCAGCATTAACAGTAGGGTCTAAATTATTGACTACCTCTAATAATTCCGATTCGATAAAGCTGTAGACTTCTGCCCTTGTTGATTGGGTAGGGACTGAAGTATCCTCAAAATCAATTACTAATGGAACATCTCCAAAAGAGTCGATTAATAAGAAATAGTATAAAGCTCTCATTGCTCTTATTTGTCCAACAAACTTTGCCTTTGTTTCGGATTCTGGGACAGGTTTTAACGTGAAAAGAGCAGAGTTTGCTTTTGCGACTCCATTATATGCCCAATTCCACATTTGATTAAATGTTGGGTGCGTTACTGTCCATTCATGTTTGTGTAAGTCTCTCCACTTGTTACCATCAACCCATCCACCACCACGAGCAGGCACCACACATTCATCTGTTCCACCCTCTAGCATCAACCACCAACGTTGATTTGATACAAATTGTCTAAAGTGGGATATAGGCTCTAGAGCAACCAATTGAAATGTAATTGATGCATTTTCATTAGGAAACTCATCAAGTCTTAATTGAGAAAACTGCTCTTCCTCAAGATCTGTACAATTTACCATTGCTAAGCAACATAATGCAGTTGCCATTACATATTTAATATTTTTCATATCTATTTTTTTAAAAATTAACATTTAATCCTAACGTAAATGTTTTAGCTCTGTAGAAAACAGGTCCAGCTCCATTATTCCCATTGACAGGTCTAATAGATTCTATACCTGGTAAAGGTAAGTTCAAGTTAATCTCAGGATCTAAACCAGTATAGTCTGTTATAGTAAATAAGTTTTCACCTGTTACGGAAACCGTTGCACTTTTAAACAACTTGGTTTCTGGTAATTGATAGCTAAATGTTAAGTTATCTAATCTGATAAAGCTACCGTCTTCTAAAAAGAAATCGGATACTTTTGGACCATCTAAAACACCCTCGCTTATGGCTTGATTGTTGGAATTATACTGTGTGATTTCGCCTAATCTTGTGGTGTTCATTCTAGTAGCATTTAGAATATCATGTCCTATCATTCCTCTCAATAAGAAACTCATACTAAATTTTTTGTAACTAAAGGTGTTACCAAAATTGAAAATAAAATCTGGTTGTGCATTTCCAACTATATAATAGTCATCAATACCAGCATCATCACCCACAAGTTCGCTACCATCTGATGCTAAATATACACGATTGTTATCTGAATTTGTGTATAAATAATCATTCATAAAAAACGTTCCTAATGGTTCACCTGGTCTAATAATTTGAGCTGTTTGTCCTGGAATAGCCCTACCAGGAATACCCCCAACTCTTATTTCTTCTGGCGAATCAAAATCACTTTCTAAATTTACTACCTCGTTTTTGTTAAAAGCAATGTTGAATGTTGAGTTCCATGAAAAATCATTATTTTGTATAATTTGTCCTTGTAAGGACACCTCAACTCCTTTATTACTTATTTCTCCACCATTTCCAACTGTAGTGTCAACAAAATTAGGAGGTACTGGCACAGAATATGTAAATAATAAATCTGTAGTTGTCTTATCATATATATCCAATGATCCAGATAATCTTCCTCCAAACAATCCAAAGTCTAAACCAAAGTTGGTAGTGGTTGTTTTTTCCCAGCGTAAATCTGGATTAGCATTCCTAATAATCGCAAAAACATTATATAAATTTCCATTAAAAAGTGATGTTCCTGTTGGCGTTCTAATAAATCTAGAAATATTAGTTCCTATATCTTGATTACCAGATACACCAAAACCAACTCTTAACTTTAACTCACTTATTGTATTGCTATCTTTTAGAAAATCTTCTTCGCCAATTTTCCAAGCTACAGATGCCGCAGGAAAATTAGCCCATTTGTTATTCTCACCAAATTTTGTAGAACCGTCACGTCTTATAGAAGCTTGAAATACATATTTATCCATCAATACATAATTAGCTCTTCCAAACAATGAAATCAGCTTACTTTCTCCATATCTTGGTGTATTACCAACACCAATATTTTGAGTTTCCAATTGATACCCTAAACCATAAATATCTAGTCTATCAGTAAAGTACCCAAAAGAAGTGGCTCCAAGTCCGTCTCCAAACGTATCCTTTTGCCAAGAGTAACCTCCTAGAACTTCCAAAACATGGTTTTCATTAAATGTTTTATTATACTTTAATAAGGTTTCTATTGTAGTATTAGTACCCTCAGAAGATCTTCTTGCTAAAGAACCTGCATTTGCTCCATTTGGTGATTCTTCAGGGTGCATAGTTTGAATGTATCTTGCATTGTCCGTTCTACTGTTTTGTATCACGGAATTTAATTCTGCAGAAAACTCATCAGTTATTTTTAAATTCAATTTAGCGATACCAGTTAAAGTTGTAAATTTCCTTCTGTTATTATCCAACTCTAACATAGATACAGGGTTTAAGTAATCTTGTAACCCTAAATTTTGAAAAAAAGTACCATCGTCATTTCTTACTGGTACTGTTGGCAAATATTGTAGTGCATGATAAAATGCATTGTAGTCTGTTAGTCTGCTTTTGATGGTAGCACCTGCTAATGAGATATCCGCAGTCAATCTATCATCAAACAATTTGGAATATGCTCTTATACGACCACGTATCTCCTCTTGTCCAGATGTAATTACCACTCCTTCTTGATCTACATAACTTAATGATGCTGTATAACTACTTTTAGCGCTACCGCCACCAAACGTTATGTTGTGATTTTGCTTAAAACCTGCTCGAGTAATTTCATCTTGCCAATCGGTATCAAAGCCTAAATCGGCTGCTGCTGGTAAGGTTTGACCTTGACGTGTAATCTCTTCAACCAACTGGGATGCATTAGCTACATCGACTTTTTTATCTACTGATTCAGTTGACACAAACGTACTATATCTCAAAAAAGATTCTCCAGATTTAGGTCTTTTTGTTGTAACTATAATTACACCATTTGCTGCTCTTGTACCATAAATAGCGGTAGAGGACGCATCCTTTAATACATCAATAGACTCAATGTCTTGTGGTGCAATACCAGCTAAACTAGCTCCTGGAACACCATCAACAACAAAAAATGGCTTGCTATCTCCACCATTAATTGTAGATGGCCCACGTAATTGAATACTTGGACCCTGAGTTGGGTCACTACCTGCAGACGAAATGTTAAGACCTGCGACTTTACCTTGTATTAAATCGTTAACACCTAGGGCAGATCCGGGGTTAAAATTTTCAGATGTTACTCTCGCTACTGCTCCGGTAACATCTTGCTTTCTCTGTTGTCCATAACCAACCAACACAATTTCATCTAATTGATTACTCTCTGTTAAGATTATGGTAAGCTGAGAGCTGTTTTCAATAGGAACTACCTTAGTTTCATAACCCAAATATGAGACCGTTAAAGTCTCACCGCCTTCAGGAACATTGATGGTGAAATACCCATCAAAATCTGTAGCTGCTCCTGTTGCAGTTCCTGTAACCAAAACACTAGCTCCTGCTAATGGCACCTGGTTTTCATCTAAAACCTGCCCTTTAATTTCTTTAGTTTGCCCATACGAGATGAACATAACCAAAGCGAATAAAAAGCTTAATACATAATTTTTTTTCATTTAGTTTAATTTTTGAAGTTGTCTATTTAAATTATAACCCCAAAAATATCTTAACAGTAATTTTATGTGTTGTTATTTTCTTTAAACGATTGGCTTTTTTCTTTAAAAAACTAGATATTTTAAAGATTCAGTTTGAACCACTACCAAAAAATAGAAATGAATAAAAAAGTGACTATTAAAGACTCCTTTTAAATTCAGAAGGAGTTTTTCCGAATTCTTTTTTGAAGCTTTTTGTGAAATGAGACTGACTTTGAATACCTACTTTATCCATTACCTGAATAATATTCAAATCTGAATTCGACAGAATTTGCGCTGCCTTTTTTAACCTAATTTTCCTAATTAATACTCCAATAGATTCTGAAGTAAGGGATTTTACCGAATTATAAAGCGTAGATTTACTTACCCCTAAAATCTCACTTAATCTAGACACATCAAAGTCTACATCTTCGATATTTTCATCTATGGTGTCTATCACTTGTTTTAGAAATTTGTTTTTACATTTCTCTGTAGTTATTTTTCTAGCTTCTTCAAAAGAATTTTCAACAATTTTTTCTTTTAGCTCTTGTTTATTTTTTAACAAATTATATATGTGTAATCTCAACACATCTAGACTAAATGGTTTTGGGATATAGGTATCCGCACCAGATTGCATGCCCTCTATTTGACTTTCCACCTTAAATTTAGCCGTTAACAACACAAAGGGAATATGTTTGTACAGATGAGATGATTTAACTTTCTTACATAATTCTATACCATCCATTTCTGGCATCATAATATCGCTTATGATAGCTTGAATATTATTGCTTTCTAGCATAGCTAAGGCCTCTATTCCGTTAGACGCTGTAAGAACATTAAAATGTTCTTGAAAATCGTCTTTAATAAACCCTCTTAACTCTTCATTATCTTCAACAATCAATATTTCTGGTTTGGTGAAATTCTCATAAAGTTCTAAATCTTCCTCATATAGCTGCTTAGACTCTTTAATATCTAAAGTTTCCAAATTAGTTTTAACTTTTTCTGAGAGCCTAACTGATCCAGGGATAGCCAATTGTGGAAATACAGTGTGATAATCAATATTTGGGATTGCCAACAAAAAGACAGTGCCTTTTTTTAGTTGACTAAAAACAGTTAGCTTTATTTTGTGTAATTGTACTAAACTTTTTACTAATGTTAGCCCAATTCCAGATCCTCCAATATTAGCTTTTTCACTTTGAAAAAATCTATCAAAAATATGCTCTATTTGTTGTTCTCCTATACCAACTCCTTCATCTTTTATAGCTATGTAGATATTTTCTGGAGCATCAAATTCACTATCGATTGTAATTGTATTTGTCAAATTTTTATCGATAGAAAAAGGACTTTCTGATAAAGAAACTGAGACTTTACCCTTTTCTGGGCTAAACTTGATGGCATTCCCAATAATATTAAAGAGTATCTTCTCTAATACAGACATATCAAATTGTAATGTCCTTTTGTTCAAAGTTTCTTTTATTTCTAGCGTTATTTCTTTCTTTCTTAAAGTTGATTCGAAAAACTCCTTTATTTCATTTACAAATTCTACCAAGTTATGCTCCTCTAGGTTTAACTTGTAAACATTAGTACTTACTTTTCTATAATCTATTAATTCGTTAATTAATTTTAGTAGTCGTTCTGCATTCTTCAGCATTATTTTATAAAAAGAATTTCGCTGTTTTACATTAATGTTTTCTTTACTAAGAAGTCTTTCTAGCGGATTAAATATAAGTGTTAGTGGTGTTTTGAATTCATGGGAAATATTTGTAAAAAACTGGTCTCTAAGCTGATACATTATTTCTTTTTGTTCTTCTTCTATAACCGAAACCTCATATGCCTTCTTTAATTTAAACCATCTTACAATAGCAAAAAAGCCTAAAGTTAAAAAGCCTATGAAAAGAAAAATGTATCCAACTTTTGCCCACTTGGTTAGCCACCACGGTGCAAGAACATTTATTCTTAAAGACCGTATATCGTTCGTCCAAATACCATCTGAGTTTGTTCCAGTAACTTGAAAAACATACGAGCCATAAGGCAAATTTGTAAATGATGCCTTTCTATCCTTTGCATCAACAAAAACCCAGTCTTTATCATAGCCTACCAGCTTGTACTTAAATTTTGTTTTATTGGGTTTTGCATAATGATCTGATGTAAAATGAATCTGAAAATTATTTTCTGTATGTGATAAAGCAATCTCTTCTTGATATGTTATGGCCTTATTTAAGTTAATATTACTTTCAGATTCTTTTGCTATTGAAACTGGTTTATTATTAACTATTAAATCTGTTAAAACAATTTTTGGTAAATATTCATTATTTACAATTTTATCTGGATAGAAATAAGTTAAACCCTCAGTACCCCCAAAATAATACCTTCCACTTTCACCCTTAGTTGCCGACCCAACTTTAAAGCTATTACCAGAAAGTCCATCTTCTTCATCGTAATTATCAAATCGCTTAGTTGTTAAATCAAATTTAGAAAGCCCAACTCCACCAAGCCATAGTTCCTTTTTTTTGTCATTAAAAATAATAGTTTCTATATCTGCCGAGGGAGCGCCTTCTTCTATAGAAAATGCAGTTGCCCTATATCCTAATTCACTATTTTTATTAATTACTAGTCTATTTAAACCACCTCCTAATGTGCCAACCCAAAGCACAGAATCATTCTCTCTTATGGTAGGCCATATAAAATCTGAACTTAAAGTATTTGCCTTAGAGTTATCTCCTTTATAACTCGCTATGTGTTTTATTGAGCCATCTTCATTCAAGAAAACATGATTTAAGCCTTTATCGGTTCCAATAAAAACTTCTGGAAAAAAATCATCAGCATAAATATAAGTTATAACATTTGAAGACAAACCGATTGAGTTTTTCTCACTTTTCTTATATATGTTTTCCACCTCAAAGTCATTTTCATTTTTAAAACTTATCCTGTTTAAACCACTATGCCAAGATCCAGCCCAAATATTTCCAAACTTATCTTTGTCCATAGTAAAAACAACGTTGTTAGTAAGTGCTTTTCCTTTTGAACCATCTTTTGTAATGTTAAAATATTTACCATTATCTGGTGAATAAATACTAATCCCATCCATTGTACCAATCCATAACCTATTCTTATTGTCAACTAATAAAGATCTTACACCATCACTTATTAAACTATTTTCACTATTGGCATCGCGTCTTAAAAACGAAAACTTACCTGTTGAAAAATTGTAATAATTTAGCCCTGTTTTTTCGGTTCCTATCCATATATTTTCATTTTCATCTTCTACAATAGCCCTTACATAATTTTCGGATAAAGAATTGGTTTCCCCAGGATTATATTTAAGTGAATAAAAGTTTTTTTGATATAAATCTGTACAATTGACACCTCCTTGATAATTTGAAACCCATAAGCAATCAGACCTGTCTCTAAATAAACCAACTACCCCACTAGTAGTTAAATTCTCATTGTAATTATTGTAGAATGCATACTTATAGCCTTGGCTTGTTAATGAAGCCTCAATTAATCCATAACTAGAACCCAACCAAATATTATTATTGATGCCCTTCACAAAACGATTTATAACAAACCTTGTATTATAAGTATTGCCACTTTGAATTGCCGAAGTTTCAATTTCATAAAAAGTAGTTGAAAGTTTAATTGGGACATCAGAGTTTAAAAATGATGTATTGGCTTTTAAAAAACCTTTTTCAACTCCTATTAACAAATAGTTTGTTTCTGTTGTGTAGAATCCAAAAAAATCTGAAAAAATGACGTTTCCATCAGACACTTCTGCTGATTTTATTTTAATCTCAGAATCAGAATCATCTAAATAGTATAAATTGTTTTCAGATAGCAACCATTTCAAACCATTTTCGTCACTCTGCATATCTAAAAAATCACCATTATTAGGAAGGTTTCTTATTGTTAGTTCCTTTAGGGTAAGTTGAGATTGAGAAGCTTCTAATACTTTGAATGCCTTCACGGTATCAACCGAAATAATGTAAACCATGTTACGGTCTGACACAAAAACCGATTTAATATCTGTATTTGGCGTAAAAACACTGTCATTAAATAACCAATTTATTTTTACATATTTTTCTGTTTCTATATTGAAACAATCGAGTCCGCCCTGTGTTGCAAGCCAAATATAGTTGTCTTTACAGACCATTCTGTTTATCCTATTCTTATAAACGCTTTCTATTAAATAGTTTTTATTCGAAAAGCGCTTAATTGCATGACCGTCGTATTTATTCAAACCCGCTAAAGTTCCTATCCATATAAACCCCTTATCGTCTTGTGTTACGTCCATAACATCAGAATGCGATAAACCATCTTTTGCAGAGATGTTCCTGAAATTTTGTTTTACTCCTTGGGCAAAAGATAAATTCACAATTAATAATAGACCTAACAAAAAAGATTTTAAAGGAGGTTTTAGTTTCATAAAATAAAACTACATTCAGTTTAAACGAAATCGTTGCTGAATTTGATAATAATTTTGCGAATTTGCTTAAAGACAGCCAACTCCTAACTTATAACAATAAAAAATTAGTAAAAAAATGATACGCTTTACTTGAATACCCTAATTAAGTTGATTGTAACACCCCGTTTATAATTATTGCTTTTAATTAGAGCCCGCTATCTTACTGCGCCTTAAAAGCTCATTATGAATGTACTTTGAATGAAGTAGAAACTTTTCTTCATTATTTTTTTCTACTTCTATATAATTGGTACCATTATCTGCAATATCATTTAAACTTACTCCCCAATTTTTAAGCAACACCCAGTAAGTAGCAGCATCAGAGTGGTCTACACTATTGTGGACAAATTTCCCTTCAATAAATAACTTTCCTAGTTCACTTGTCTCAAATTGTTCGTAATATTCAATCCCTTTTGGGCTTCCAGAAACTATACCATGCTGTCCAATAGCGCCACATTCGTAATATGTTATTATTCCATTTAATGCCATATCTTTCATATAAGCGCAAGCTTTAGCATCTTCCCTACAGTTTGCAACATTTTCTGGTTTTTCCACACTACCTTGATGTAAAGGTGAATTAGTCCAATGTGCAATAAATCGCACCTTATTTAATATGTCGCATCTTTTATTAGAAATACAATGTTTAACAAAAATTGCCTGCTCTGTTAAAGAACCCCAACAAAGTACATTCAGAATATCTGATTGACTTTCTACTTCATTAAATAACAAATTAATAGAATTATATTTTTTTATGGATAAATAATCATTGAGAGGATTGAATCGCTCTGATGATATTTTTATGGATGATTCTATAAAACCAATAGCATTTGGGTAACCTAAAATTTGTTTGTCTAGTTGCTTGACATCTTTCGCATAAGCTTTACCAAAAACTTGGTCTGCCCATTCTGCTTGATTAGGAGTTGCTTTATGTTCCTTTCTATGGGTACTAGCTACAACTATACCTCTAGTATCAAACATGTTGGCCATTAACAAATAACCAGCCATAGCAGAAATATCATCTGGATCATTTACAGTATTCATGTGGTTATTACCAGGAATGGTGTTATCGGACATATCTGTGATTATCCAAACCTTTGGCTTTTGAGCGCTAGCTGCTAGAATAAAAGAAAAGGCTAAAAAAGTGAATATCTTTATTTTCATACATTTATTTTTATGATGTCTAATGCTGTTAACAAGAACATATCAATTACTTAAAAACTACTTATTATAAGCTGCACTGTTTTATGATTAATCTTTTGTTTTAACATATTCAAACCAATCAAAAGCAACATTTTGCTTCGACTTTTTTCCATTACTTGAAGCATACATCCCAACATACGGCCCACTAAACCCTCCGGCAACTTCGTCTGAAACTATTGTTAAATCAACATTATCGGCTATATTTTTATACACCTCGCCATCTTCCGAATAGCTAAAGGTTGCTAATGTATTACTCCCCTCTACTTTTAAGTAAACCGTTTTAGATTTAATGGGCAGACTCTTAAGTTCTCTCTTTACACCCTTTTTCGTGGTAATTAAAATCAAACTGTTTTTCTTTTTTACTAGTTGAATATGATTAGTGCTATTTCTATAGACAACCAATCCTGCTTGCTCATTTTCTCTTTTTGATTTGAAGTTGAATTTAGTAGAGGCCTCAAAATTATGATGTTGAATACGTCTGGCTATATAAGAAGGGTTTACCAAACTATCCAGCGCTTCTGGCCTCATTTGTATTTTTAATTTACCTTCATCAATCTCATACCATTTGGTGTATGGCGTTCTTAAAAAGTTCCATTCTAGTGCCAAAGTAGTGTTATTAAACTCATCCTTTGCTGGTTTCTGTTTAAATGGCGACCAAGGCAAATCTGGACGTTTTTGTTCAAAAAGTAGTTTCCCTTCATTCGGATTAAAAATTGGAACAGGGTTGCCTTCCTCAATTTGAAACTTTACTGGTGTTAAAAAGGTCTCACGTGCTAAAAGCGAAAAGCCATTTTTTTTACGTTTGGCAAGCATTACGGCCCACCAATCTCCTTTTTGGGTTTGAACCAAATCCGCATGACCCACAGAATGTATTGGATAATCTTCTCCTAAATGTCTATGACTCATCACAGGGTTAGTATGACTTGGAATATAATCTCCCCATAAACTATCACTGTGATGAACAGTTACAGCATGATGATAACCTGTACCCCCTTCAGCCACCATAAGCATATATTTTCCTTTAATTTTATAAAGATGAGGGCCTTCTGTCCATCGTGCATTTTTAGCATGTCCGTGGGTTAACTGCTGTACCTTACCTATTAATTTACCCTTATCAACATCAAGTTCTTGCACCCACGCACCGTTTTTTTGAGGCCAATCATTAACTCCCGTAATGTTAGCATGTCCTGTATAATAGCATTTACCATCATCGTCCCAAAAAAGCGAAGGATCTATGCCTTTAGAATTTAACCAAACAGGATCAGACCAAGGTCCTGCTGGGTTCTTTGCTGTTACATAAAAATTACCATCACATTGTACGCATGTTGTTATTAAGTAAAATAAGCCTTTATGATAGCGAATAGTTACCGCATATATACCTCTTGAGTCCTTTAACCCTTTAGGTAACTCTACTTGATTTGGTCTTGATAGACCATATCCAATTAATTCCCAATTCACCAAATCTTTACTGTGATGAATGGGCATACCTGGAAACCACTCAAAACTGGAGTTTACCATATAATAATCTTCTCCAACACGACAAATGGAAGGATCGGGATAAAAGCCCGAGATTATAGGGTTTTTAAAATTTTCTGGAACATCTTGCCCATAAGAAAACGTATTGCAGAACACTATCAAACACATACAATACTTTACTAATCTTTTTATTTTCATGAATTTATTGTTTTAATCTTGATGTTTTATGTTTTGGCTTTCTTTTGTAATTAACATAGCTAGCTCATTGACGATGTCTGGATAGGTTTCGTATACATTATAACGTTCGGAAATATCGGTTTTTAAGTTAAAAAGCTCAGGTAAATCGCCTCTATCGGCATTTCTTTTGCCACTATTGGGCATATATTTCCAATACCCTTTTCTTACTCCCATTATTTTTCCTTTTTGAGTGTAAAACATAAGTGTTTCTTCCATATTTTTTCCTTCAAGTAATTTCGCAATATTGCGTCCATCAATACTTATACTAGGCAAAGTAGCACCTGTATAATGAGCTATTGTTGGCAGAATATCTAAAGTGGAGATTATATTTGAATTAACTGTACCTTTTTCCCATTTTTCTGGCCACTGCATAATACATGGCACTCTTACTCCTCCTTCATAATTAGTAAATTTACCGTCTCTTAAGGGTAATGCAGAACCAGCATGGTCTTTATAACCCAGCCATGGCCCGTTGTCTGAAGCAAAAAATATCATTGTATTATTATAAACACCCTTTTCTTTTAGATGCTTGATTAACTTACCTACATACCAATCTATCTCTTCTATAACGTCGCCGTATAAACCTCTTTCACTTGTCCCTTCAAACTTTTTTGATGCAAATAAGGGCACATGTGGCATAGAAGGAGTGATGTAAGCAAAAAAGGGTGCATCATTAGAGCTATCTATAAAGTTAATGGCCTTATCAAAGTAACGTTGGGTTAGTGTAGATTGATCGCATGGGTACTCTATTATCTTATCATCTTCAAATAAAGGTACAAATTCCCTTATACCTTTTTTCTTTATTTCGTCTCTACTAGAGTTTTTTACAAAAACTTGATCTCCTTTAGCTTTTTCAAGATTATATCCTTTTGTAAATCTTACATTTTCAGAAAAATATTGATTATATCCAATATACATATCATTACTATAAGGAATTCCGTAATACCTATCAAACCCCTGATCTATTGGTAAACTTCCTTTTAAATCCCCTAAGTGCCACTTACCAAAACACCCTGTGTTATACCCGGCATTTTTAAGCATCTCAGCAATTGTAATTTCGCTAGAGTTCATTCCCTTAGCATCTGGAAAAAACACACTTTTCACACCATTTTTATAAGGGTATCTTCCCGTTAATAACGATGCTCTAGAGGCACTACAAACAGAAGCTGTAACATAAAAATCTGTTAACTTAACACCTGTTGCAGACAAAGCATCAAGATTAGGCGTTTTAATTTTTGGAGAATTATAACAACTTAAATCCTGGTATCCTTGGTCGTCTGTAAAAATTATAACCACATTAGGTTTTTCTTTTTTTAATGAGTTGGTATCAGTATTTTTATTTGATTTACATCCAAAACTTAAAATACTTACAAATAGAAATAACAGGCCTTTTTTCAAAATGAATATTTATTTTTAAAATTTATAAACATTATTAATTGATGTAAAGTTGTAACTAAAACATAAAATACTTTTACTCAGATGCTCAATTTTATTGCTTTAATGTGTAAACCCGTTTATAAATATTTAATTTTGTGGCTTTACTATTCCTAGTGCAACAAAAAAGTTTTGCAAAAAACAATAATTTAAGCATTATACTTAAATTATCAACTAGTATTGCTGAAATACACTAAAATGAAAAAAATTTTTCTAGTTCTGTTTATATTTTTTCTTTACGCAGGTAACACTCAAAATAAACAGCGTTTGATTATTCTTGCTGATATGGGCAACGAACCCGACGAAGAACAACAAATGATGCATATGCTCATGTATGCCAATGAATTTGATTTGGAGGGTTTAATTGCTGTAACTGGTAAGTTTTTAAACCCTAATTCGAGTAATCCAGAAAAGCAAAGGTTGTATCCAGAACTTTTTCTCAAATTAATTGAAGGGTATTCTAAAGTTATAGACAATCTCAAAAAACATGCTGATGATTGGCCAGAACCAGAGTATTTGTCGTCTATAGTAGTAAGCGGCCAAAAAGGTTATGGATATCAAGATGTTGGCAATGGCAAATCTTCCAAAGGATCAGAACTGATTATTAAAGCTATTAAAAAACAAGATAAGCGTCCAATATATATTGTAGTAAACGCAGGATCAAACACGTTAGCTCAAGCCCTTTTTGATTTAGAAAACGAGGTTTCAAAAAAAGAATTCAACAAGTATTTATCAAAACTTCGAGTTTACGAAAACGGTGCTCAAGATAATGCTGGGGCATATATTTGCAGCAAGTACCCAAACATTTTTTGGATTAGAAGTAACTACCAAACCTATTGTTATGCCGGCCCTGGTGTAGATGGTGGCTACAATAATCAAGGAAATGGTAAAAATCTTGGGCCTTATACCTGGAAACCTTATGCCTATTCTGGTATTGGTCAACATCAATGGCTTTTAGAAAATGTAATAGGAAATCACGGACCTTTTGGTAACTACTATCCCATTCGTCAATTTAAAAAAGGAGGTATCAGTTTTATGGAAGGTGGCGGAACTATTCCATGGTTAGGACTTATTAATAAAGGTCTTTTTTCTATGGATAATCCACATTGGGGAAGTTGGTCTGGGCGATATACCAAAGACAAGGTGAAAAATGAGTTTTCTAAACATGAAAGTGTCAATAAAGATGAACATCAATTTATGCCATTTTATATGTATACTGATGCCACTGATACATGGACAACACCTGAAGGCACTACCAGTAAAAACATATTTAACCCAGTTTTTAGATGGAGAAAAGCCTATTTAAACGATTTTAAATGTAGAATGGATTGGTGTACACAATCTTTTGAAAACGCTAATCATAATCCAAATATTTCCATTAATGGAAACTCAGAAAACACCATTCAATATTTAAAGGTTAAGCCTAATGAAATGTTATTTTTTGACGCCTCAGAATCAAACGACCCTGATGGAGATTCACTTGATTTTAACTGGTGGATCTATAAAGAAGCGAGCAGCTATACAAAAACAATAGACGTCGATAACTCAAACTCAAATAAAATTACTTTTGTAGTTCCAAAAGACGCTAAAAATTCTATAATACACCTAATACTAGAGGTTAAAGACAATAACAAAATAGCATCTATGTATAACTACAGAAGATTGATTTTAAACATAGAGTAAGAACTTCAATAGTTATTTATTTTTTCACAAACTTTAATGTCTGATTTAATTCAGGTAATCTTATAAAATAAACTCCAGAACTTAATCTTTCAGTATTTACCCTAGTTGCTCCGTTACTTATGTTATTTATAGATTTAGAACGCACCCTCACCCCTTGAAGATTGTATATTTCAACAACCAATTTTCCATTATTAACATAAGACGGGTTGATGTTTAAGTACAAAATATCATCAACAGGGTTGGGATACACTGTAACTGGCTTCCTAACGTCATCAAATGATGCTGTGTTTTCATTTAGCAACAACATAGCCTCCCTAGAATTTAACTGTACCGAAACAACTTGGTTATTACCATTTTCTGGATCGATATAAACATCACTATTTCCAGTAATAGAACTTATGGCAATACTTTGTGTCATATCTTGACTAAAGGGATTTACTAGAACAAGTCCTTTACTGAACTTACGCGCATATAGATTATTACTCCCTACCCTGTAGTTTGTAAAACTGGTGTAACTATTTGTTTCTATAGGCACCCCAATATCGTATAAGAAAAAAGGCTCTACGGTAATATCAATATTTCCTGCACCATCATCTGTCATAGGCGATATCCCCATTCTAGAAGCAATTTTATTTTCAGAATCTACATGTACACTCATTAAATATGAAGCATAACTGTATTTATTAAAGTCGTAACGCTGCGCATCAGTTAAATCAAAGGCAAACCATTGGTTTTTAAACCCAGCATTAATGGTCATTGGTTGGTTTGGCAATTCTCTTTGCGCTAACAATGCAATGGCCTTACACCTGTTTACCCAAGTATTTCCCATGTACCATTCTAAAAATCTTCCATTATTATTCTTACTTAAAGTTCTGAATATATCTGAAGTATTTACAGGTTCTCCATCATTATCTATACCTCCAGAATCATCACTCATATGTCCCCAACTATTTTCATGACAAAAACCGTCTAACCCCTTTGGATGTTGAGCTGTTTTTTCCATTACAAACCCACGAGAACTAGTGTTGTAATTTTGATCATAAAGTACATTATTCCCGTATATTACTGGATAATACCCTAAAAGCGCGTAAAATCCATCATACATCTCATCTAGTGCATCTTTAGTTCTTGAATTTATTTCTTGATTATTCAATGCTTGATTCGTTTGATAACTCCAAAGTGTGTAATTACCTCCAGACATATTTTTTGCTCCTAAAAGACCAACTAGTATATCAATCCAAATACCATCTTGATTTTTGAATCGGGCTAATTCAATAACACTATTTTTTAATTCATCTTTACGCGCACCAAAAATAGGATTGAAGTACGATAAGTTTCCGTTATTACCTCCCTCTACTGGGGCTTCGGTATAAACCGGTGCGGTAATAACAGTATTGGCTGTATGTGCAACAGGTGTTGAACCATCAAAACCACGCTCAACAGTAACTGTAACAGGGTAATTGGTTTTACTGCTTACTGAGGTTATCTTCATTAGCTCATCTTCAACTCTTAACCAAGTTGTAAAATTTCCATCTTCACTAGCAACCAAACCTAAACCTCTATTCGTTGAAGGTTTATTAATAACAATTGTGTTATCTAAAGCATTAATACCAGAACCTAATGTCCCTGCCAAATAAAACAATAAATCAAACTTTTTATCATCTAAATTACCAACTTTTTGAGACCATCCTCCTTGATAAGTAATCACTTGAAAATCATCATCAATAGCTTTTAAGGCTGCTACATCTAGATTAGAATTTTGAATATCACTAACATCTCCACCTCCAATTATATAATCAAAATTGTTAACTATTTTTTGATTTATTTCTGGGGTAAAATTCAAATCTTTATTCCAAAAATGGGCATAAATAGGATAAGGTGTAGCATTATCTCCATATTCTGATATTCTAGTTTGCACATCTTTTACCTCAACCAAGTCTTGCAATTGTATATTTACAATACTAGTACCAGAATCTACACTTACTGCGCCATCAAAAATTTGATAATTCTCTTTTAAAACAAAAAACTGATACGTTGTATTTAATAATAAATTTGTCGTTGCATTTCCTGAAGAATCTGTGACTAGATCAAAAGAAAAACCTTCTATTTCAATCTTTGCGTCTTCAATAGGGTTATTAGAGGAATCTGTTACGTTGAAAGTTACTTCCTTAATATTTGAATCTGCTTCAAACACAACTTCATTTATTTCTAATCGAGATATTGCGCCTTTACTGCCAGCAAAAACATAAATGCCAGTAGCATCGTTAGGCATAGTAACATTAAGCTTATATGTTGTGCTTCCATCAGATTCAGAAACAACGTCTCCCGGTGCATTAGCTCCTAAAAATTCCCACCATAATCCTGAATTATTATTACAAAATGGTTTTAAATCTGTAGAACCCTTAGTTAAAGCTGGTATAGTTAAAGGCGATCCTTTTTCAATTGCAAAACCTATACCTGTAGTTTGTTTCGGGTTTAAATCTTTAAAGTTCACCGAAAAAATATAAGGCAAACCTGGAGTTAAACTAGTTATTCTTTGATATAAATAACCATTTTCGCCGAACATATAAGCATAATTATCTCCATTATCATCCCTAAGTTCAACACCAGAAGACCCATTCCATGGTGTATGTGTCCAATTCGTCAAACTACCATTAGATGCCTCAAAACCTGGATTAACAACAAGGTTTTGAGCTCCAGACAAAAAACCTAAACTTACAGTAAAAACAAGCGCTATAATAAATTGTACTTTCTTAAACATATTCATAGTATCATTTTTTATCAAAGTTGAATTTTTAATATCATAGCCATTTACTCTTATGCTCTTTTTTTTTGTGATTCTGACTTGTACAAACTAGATCTAAACCTTATTTACCAAAAACACTAATAAATTTGCATCTTTGTATTTAATAAACGAATCCTAAAAATCAAAAAAAGGTGTTTTCAAAAATTATTGCTGGCTGCATGAATTGGGGTGTTTGGGGTAAAAACCTAAACGAATCTCAAATGAAAGACAATATTCTTTTTTGTCTAGAAAACGGTATTACCTCTTTTGATCATGCTGATATTTATGGTGGCTATACCACAGAAGCTAGTTTTGGAAATGCTTTTAAAAAAAGTGGTGTGCAAAGAGAAGCTATTCAGCTTATTAGTAAATGTGGCATTTGTTACTCAACAGATAATACAGACAATTACACTAGTTTTAAGATTAATTACAAGCTTAAACATTATAATTATAGTAAAGATTATATCATTGCTTCCGCAGAACAATCTTTGGCTAATTTAAAAACCGATTACCTCGATATTTTACTCTTGCATCGTCCAAGTCCGCTCATGAATTTTGATGAAATAAAAGACGCTTTAAACACTTTAAAAACGCAAGGCAAAATAAAAAGCTACGGCGTTTCAAATTTTTCTGCATCCCAAATGGCTTTAGCTGAAAGTAGATTTACAATCAGTGCTAATCAATTAGAGTTTTCTTTAACGCAACATCAAGCACTATTTGATAACAGTTTAGATTATATGCAACAAAAAAACATCATATCAATGGCTTGGAGTCCTTTAGGCTCCTATTTTGGAGTTGACAATGAGCAAAACAATCGTATAAAGTCTATTTTACATAAGTTCTCACTAAAATACAATGCCACTGCGGACCAATTGTTACTTGCTTGGATTTTAAAACACCCCAATAATATTCATCCTGTAGTTGGAACCACAAATCAGGATAGATTAAAAAAATCTGTTGAAGCACTTAAAATCAATTTAGAAACAGAGGATTGGTTTGAATTGTTAATAGCAAGCCAAGGACATGATGTGCCTTAAAATCACCTAAGTATTTTTTTGGCGTTTCCTACACTCATGCCTACTAAATTTTTAGAAACCCTTAGAAAAAACACACTTAATTTTGAATCAAGGTTTTAACAATCAAACTCAGGTTAATAATAAAAGTTTATGTTTTTATTTTTTTTAATCAAATTCAACATCCATTTTCTTAAACATAGCACCAGCATTAAGAAAGTGTGCTGTAATCCAAAAAACAGTCCAATCTTCAACATAGTTGCCTCTATACGTTGTTACATCTGACGATGCCAACGGATCTTGAGTATAATTGGTTTGCTGTGGCTGCTCCCCTTGGCTACCATAAGGATCTATTAATTGGCCACAGCTTAAATACATAATTTTAGCTAATTGCTTCAGCTTTTCATCATTAGTGTATTTTCCTAATTTATATACAAAAGGCGCGATTAAAACACCATAAACATCAATGTGCATATTTTGCACTGAAACAGCTGTCCATCCCCTGGTTTTAAAATTATGGTCGCGTAGTCGCCCTGGTGGTAATTCAATATCCCAAACAACAGTATAAGAAATAGTAACATCGCCTGCATGTTTAGCCCAATCTAAATACTTTTTCTCCTTAGTTAGTTCGTAAAGCGCTAAAAATCCTTGAAACGCGCCAAATGCACCTTCTTTATCTTCACAACTTGCGTCTAAAGTACCTCCCCAATATACTTCCTCCATCTGCAAACTTCGGTCTGCATAAGTTTCGGCAACTTTAATGGCTGCTTTTTTATACGATGCGTTATTAAAAATAGAAGATGCCAAACATAAGGGGGCTATAAAAAAAGCTTCGTCAGTAGAAACTGGGTTCCATGTTTTGCTTAATATTCTTTTAGTATGAAAATTAGAAGCGTTCTCTAAAAACATTTTCCACTTTTTGGGGTTTAATCCCGATTTTTCTGAAGCATTTATAGCATTGGCAATGTTGAACATAGATTGCCCTTGTGAAAGAATTTCAGGATTTTCTTTCCAAATTCGAGTGCCCCATTCTTCTTTGTTGGTATGATACCACGTATATATGCCTTCATCATAAAATTTGGCAGTTGACACAAAATCTAAAGACTTTTGAGCCATTTCTAAAGATGATTTATCTTGAATTTCATCTTGCAAATATTGAAATGCATATCCAGGAGCGGCCGCTTGACCGACCCACCCCAAAACAATGACGGGATCATTCTTTTTTAAATGGGTATCAAATTGATTAAATCCTGCATAGTTTTCTCCTTCAATCCATCTATTTTTAGCAAACGTATATTTATCTTTTATAATTTGATTAAATTCTGGCAATCCATCTGCGCTTAAATTAAAAATATCAAGCGACGTTTGAATCGATGTTTGAAAACCAGAGCCTTTCCTTCCAACTGGGTAAGTTTCTAAATAAAATCCTTTTTCTATGATACCTCCTGGAGGAATATTTAAATACGCATTGTCATAATCGGCAAACATGCTATGTTGTTCTTTCCCTTGAAATGCTTTAATCACACTCTTTTCCCTATTGGAAGTACATGCACCACTCAATAAGGTTAGTAAAGTACCATCATCTGTTGTGTGCGCTCCCAAAGACCACCATTGGTCTTTTAAATTTGCAAAAGGTACAGGTGTTGGCAAACTATGTAATGCTGCACCGAAAAGATTTTCCTTTCCCCATTCAAAACTCACAAACGGCATTGGGAAACGGTGTTCTTCAAAAAATGCCATATCGCCAACGTTACCATCATAAATTGGTGTTCTTCCGCTTCGCTTTCCTGCTGGATTTCCGTAATATAAAATCCCAGGCATTAAAATGCTTTTACCTTTTCCTGGAGCTAAAAACTGAACTGAAAGCGTCGATTTATTCAATGGTTTTTCACCCGTCCAAGTAAATCTTCTGATACATTTAATACGCCCTTTTTCTTCAAAATAAGCATCACGAATTAACATATCACCTTCTGGCAAAATGATTTTTCCAGATAGAATCGTATATCCGTTAACTTTTTCAACGGTATCTGGATTTCCATAATGCCAGTTGGTCATCCATTTATTTTCCCAATTGGTCGCTATAGCCCACAATCCATTTTTATGAGTTTTTAATGACGTATTTCCGTTTTCATCTAAAACTTCAATAGTGTAAACACTATTATTTTTATCAACTTTTAATTTAGAATTTTGAGCGTTTAAATTCAGTATTAAAAACAAGAATAAGATTATTACTTGGTTTCCGTTTTTCATTATTTTCTATTCTTTTTAATTTCTTTTTCTTTTTCAAAATCCCAAATTACAATACCGTGGCCGATGCCAGTAGTTTCGCCTATTATTGAATATTGAAATGCCATATATCGTCCATCATCACTCACAACAGGGTTTGTAGCTTTATATTTTTTATCTTTATTGAAATAGGTAATACGCTCCATATTGGCTGAACCATCTAAAGCTAATTTGTAAATATCTATATAATCCCAAGTGGTTCGTCCTTCGTCACGCTTTGGGTAATGCCTTGTACTTTCAACTAATATATGTTTCCCATCGGGGAAAATGCCTTCAGGCTCATCATAGCGATCTGGACGTTGGGAATAATTGACGATTTTTTTAGTTTTTAAATCTATACCCATTACTTCTGCTTCATATTCAACCGATGGAAAATGCGCATTAAAAATAAGCTCATCATCAAAAGGTGGTCTAAAATTTTGGGTTTCCAATCGCCAATTGTCAACTTCTTTTGGTAAATCGGCAGAACGCACTATAGTATCAATTTCTTTGAGTTTTGGTGTACCATTTTCATAAATGATGTCAGACATATAAATATCATCAACTGTCCAAGCAATTTTCATTTGTTTCCTAGAAGCCGTTGGTCCTTCTTTACAAAACACGCCTAAACGTGTTGGTGGACTTAATAAATCCCGTTTTAAAACCCAAAGTTCTGCTTGTTCTGGTTTTCTACTTTTCCAAGGATCGTTGGCATCAAAAGTTTTTGAACCTGATAACAAAATATCACCGTTTGAAAGGTAAAGTGCTCTAGTGTAGCCTTCATGAAAATAATGATGTGTTAATGGGGTTAATTCTCCTGTAGCTACTTCCACTTCATAAACATCACCAAAAGTTTTTTCTAAAAAAATGAGCTTTTTTCCATCAAGCGACCAATCGCATCGTTGACCAAAAGATGTAATTTTATTTAAATATGGTGCTTTCATATCTTCTGGCAGTTCCAAGTTTGCTTTCATTTGAGCATTGGAAATTCCAAAGACTAATACTACTAGAAACAAGAGGCAAATAAGTTTTTTCATGATCTGTTTTTTATTGAAATGATTTTAGTATTCATTCTATTTCTAATCCAGTAATTATTATAATCCGCTGTAAAACAGACTATTAATTCATGTAGTTACTCATAACTAAGTCAACATTATTGATATAAGATTTATGCATTTCATTTATAATATTGGCTTCTTAATATTCAAGCTATTCCATCACTTCAGTCAATTTAAAATGTTTAAATACAGATTTTTCGTTTTCAGCACCTTTACAGTATAAACCAACTCGTACAGCCCTATCCCATGGCGGTAAGAACGAAACATCAAGAGGTTGGTTGTTTATGGCTTCAAATTTTTTTCCATCTATACTATAATAGAATTTAGCCTTTTTATTATCTACTACTGAAACGCGAAGTTGAAGTTTTTTTTGCTTTTTAGCGAGAGGTGTTTTATGAAGTATTTTTTCATTCTTATTTTGTTTTGAAACAACCATTAATCTGTCATTCTTTATAACTAACCTAATATTTTTATTTTCATCGCCTATTAATGCAATACCCGTTATTGCACTACTGCACTTATGTACTGAAACAGTAGCCGTATAATCTTTTGAATATATTTTCTGCCCTAAAAAAATGGGGGTATCTATATTGATTCCTTTTATTGCTAACTTCTTACCTTTCTGTTTCAATTTAGGTTGGGTATAAATAGACCAATTCCACGAAGGTTTGATTTGTTTTCCTGAGAAATCATCTTCAAAATAGACTATTGAATTATTTGTTTTTTTATGGCTAAAATCTGATTCGATGTAATTTGGAAGAAAAGATATCCAATCATCATCGTTAACTTTATACTCTCGTAAAAGTCCTTGTCTGCCTGTAAAAACACCAGACTCTTTGCTATAACCATGATATAAAAAGTAATTTTTATTTCCTACAACTATTGGAGAACCATGCCCTTGACATTTCCAGTTTTCTTCGTCAACCATAATAGGGTTGTTTGGATCTTTTTCCCAAGGCCCTAATAATTCCTTAGCACGAGCAACACCTGTTTGATACGTACATTTTGAGCCACAGCAACCGTTTGCGGAATAAAAGCAATAGTAATAATCGTTATGTTTAATAATGGCTTCTCCTTCTATTAATCGGCCTTCCCAATCCAATTCATTGCGAAATAGTTCAACTTTTTCTCCAATAAGGGCAGTTCGTTCCTCATTAATTTCTTGCGCCCATAATGGTGTTGGTTCGTTTTTACTATTACCATCTGTTTTCCAAATTAAGTATAACTTGTTGTTTTTATCTCGTATGGCGTAACCATCTATTGAGCCAACAACAGGCTCACAAATTAGTGGTCCGTGGTCTATATATGGTCCTTCGGGTTTATCAGCACTAGCAACTGCAACACATAAGCCACCATTTTTCTTTCTAGCAGTATAATAAATATAAATTTTACCATTATCAACGCTCATTTCTGGAGCCCAATACGAGTTGTTTATCCAATCTGGTTTTTCAGGAAAAACATTGGCTACCCATTCCCAATTTTTTAAGTTTTTAGATTTTAACACTGGAAATCCTGGTGCCCAATTAGAACTTGTTGCAGAACAATAATAATAGTCTCCAAATTTTATAATTGAAGGGTCGGGAAAATCACCCGGAACATTAGCTTTTTGTCCGAATATTGAAGAACAAAAACTTACGATAATGAGTATTGATAAATAATTTCGTATCACTCTATTTTGTTTTTTAAAGATTAGTTTTTTTTAAATGATTATAACTCAAATTGATAAATTATCTCAACTTTGTTTAATAACTCTGGCTTTAATTCCATACCAAAACCAGGCGCGTCTGGGGCTTTACAATGCCCGTTAATTACTTTATAGGCTTCGCCTTCATATACAGGGACTTCTATTTTACCATCGTCTTTTTCGGCTCCATAATAATTTGGTATCACATACCCCATATGAATCATAACATACCAAGCAAATTCACATCCCCAATTGTGTGGCGCAATTAAACTACCTGTTCCTTTACTCATTTTTGCTTCCTCTAAAATACCTTCTATCTGAAACATGCGCATATCGCCTTGAAGCACATCTATTACACCAGATTCTATAAAGGGCTTACCTTCTTGGGGTGTTATCCAGTTTTCTCCATCTGCAATATGAGTTGATAGCCCTAATTCTTTAATTAATGCTTTTACTTCAGCATAGGATTCGATGTTTTCTGGAAACATTTCCTCAATAAACTCCAAGTTTATATCACCATGTTCTTTTAATAACCATTTGGTATCTTTAAGGGTATACGCATCATTAGCATCTACGCCTATTCTCAAATCTTTATCTGCGTACTCACGAATAAACCTTAGAACAGCAGCGTCTTGCAAATTACCCGCTTCTCTTGCCATGTGTAATTTACCTCGTCCTATTTTAACTTTAACAAAATTATGTCCATTACTTTGTGATAAATCAATAGCTTCTTTAAAAACATCTTGCCAATCAGGACGTTTTCCATAAACGGCATTTGGCGAACGATATGGAGAATTAAAATCCCTATTCACTAATTCTTCCATGTAAATACCACCATCATAGACTTGCACCCCCTTTGTAATGGGTTTGCCTCCAAGTAATGCGTACACTGGTTTTTTCCTTATTTTACCTAGTAAATCCCAAACTGCCGTTGTACCTATAGTATCGGCGGTTGTAGCTTGATATTTTCCAAGTAAGTCGCCAACCGTTTTTCCTAATGGAAAATTAGTAGGTTCTGGCCTGCCATAACGAGGTGCAGAACCAATACCTATCATTCCATTTTCGGCAAACAGAGCAATCATCCAATCGTGCCTCGTACTACCTGCCATTTTGTATTTTGAATTACCACCAATAATTCTGGGTCGGTTATACTTTACCCTAAAAGCAACTACCTTTTTAATTTTTATATCAACATCTATAAAATTAGATTGACTGTATAACGACCATGGAAGTGCGGTATAAATTCCAGCAGCTATAGTAGATTGAATAAATGTGCTTCTTTTCATATGTTAGAATTTTAGGTAAGTATTATTGGTTTATTTCATTATTCACCATTTCAATATCGTCCTTAACGCGTATAGCTAAAGCTTGCCAGTCTATTGTTCGGGTTTTGGCCATAAATTGTGGTTTATAATTTCGGCTGGCAGCGGCGGCATAATTTTTCCATTCCTTGAAGGCAAATTTTAAAAAGCTTTTGGAGTATACACCACTATGTTGCTCTATTCCATTTCTATACGCATGCAAATAATATGCACCTTTAATTTTATAAGCATAGTATTTACCCAAATAGGCCCAAGCTTTTAAATCATAAATCAATTCAATGTAACTTTGGTCTTTGTCCTGTAAATTCTCTAAATCGGCAAAGGCCAAAACCATATTGCTTTTTGCTTCTAATTCGTCTGCTATGGCTATTGGTGTTCTTTGGTTTGCGGCTATTGGCAGCTTCAATTTTAATCTTTCCACATACTCTGGGATAGTTAATATGTTTTCAAAATCCATTGTAGGGTTGGTAATAAAATCTTCAACCGTATGAAACCCATTCCGAAGATCTAAACAACCTTCTACAGCCCACATAAAATCCCAACTATTCCAATGAAATTTAGTTACTAAGGACGGGATTGATGATGCTGTAGCCCAAGCACTTTGTAAATCATCAATATTAATACCTGAATATTTTTCAGCAAGTTTTCCTTTAATAATAATGTTTGG
The DNA here is from genome assembly GCA_043557195.1 of Flavobacteriaceae bacterium. Classification (GTDB taxonomy): domain Bacteria; phylum Bacteroidota; class Bacteroidia; order Flavobacteriales; family Flavobacteriaceae; genus Jejuia. The sequence continues at coordinate 826,724 of CP121314.1, forward strand.
CATATCGGGGTTATAACCCATTCTGCCCCAAAGCATAAAATTAAACCAGTGCTTATCAATTTCTAATTCGCGAGGTGCTTTTGGGTGATTACTTATAAATTCACGCCCCCAAACATAACCATCAGACCCCATAAAATAACCTGCTGTAACATCATCTGAAGGCATGTTTTTCATGAATTCTGATGCATATTTTGCATCACCCCATCTGAAATGAAAAATATCATCATTTCTTATATTCCACCAGCTTTTTAAGTTATACCTTTTTAATTCTTCAATATATTCATTAGCCCATTGTGGGTTTGGAGTGGCATACATTCTGGCTCTTGCGTACTTAAAACTTAAATCAATTTTATCAGGGTATTTATCAATAAAATCGTCCTTCATTTTCCCAACATCGCTTTGCCAATATCTATGAATAAATTTCACTTCACGGTTTGGTTGCTCTTTTTTGGCATCGGCAACCCCTTCTCCGTAAGTACTCCAAAGCCATTTTTCACGATCAAACTCATCATTTCGGTCTTCCATATTCTCACCAGCAGTTAAACCAATACCTGCTAAATCTGGATAGGTTAAAATAAATTGCTTAACGGCTTGTCGTAAATACGCTATGGTTTTTGGGTTGGTTTGATCGTTATTAATCCCATATTTACCTTCATTCCCTTTCAGGTTTTCTTGCCTACGATACCAACCTGAAGGCGCTAAACTATTCATCCAAATATTCCAAGTCACAAAATACACGTCAACACCTCTGTTTTTTGCATAAGCCATAACCGTTCTCCAAAATTCAATTTTCTCATCAATGGTCATTTCTTTTAAAACAACCAGATTATCAAGCACTTCTTGTGAGACACCGCAACCTGCTATAAATTTTGCATCGGGTTCGTCTAATCTGTCGGTATCTAAAGGAAAGGAAGTCCCGCAAACATTTTCTAGAGCCACATCTGGATATTCTTCCATTTTTATCATTGATGGAAATGGATGTGGATTCCAAAGTGTTAAGACATTATAACGATTCTGCGCCATCATATCTAAATACGCTTTCCAAAAGTCCATATTCCACATTTCAGCAATATTATTTTGGGCTGCATCACCTGCATCTTGGTAACTTGGCGTACGAATATCTAACGGGATATTAAATTTAATTCCGCGTTCTTTTATAAATGGCTTTTCTTCAATTGGTGTGCTTAAATCTGGTAACTTTTTTTCAAATCGAATACGCTCAGACAAGTCTAAACCGCCATACATAAGACCAATATCATCACCTGCCGTAATATTTATACTTTTATTTTTTGAAGTTATTTTATAGGCTTGTTTTTGTATGGTAGAATCTATTTTGAAGTAAACTGAAATATCTTTTGTAGATTTTAAAACCGCCAAAGACTTTTCTAAATCATCAACAGCAAAACTCACTTTTTCTGAAGCTTCTGGATAAACGATTGACAACTCTTTTTCACATGAAAACAGGCAAAAAACAGTTATTAACAAAACAAAAAAGTGGTTTTTTTTCATCATCATACTATTTAACGTTTATTACTATTCTACGATAATCGTAAAGTGAAACAATCGGGTTATTATCTTTTACTTCTAAAATGATATGTATTTGTTTTCCATTTGCATCTTCTGGAATTAGAAGATTTGTTTTTGATTGATTTGATTTAGAAGGAAAAACTGGTTTATTATAAGTTCCTGCTTCATTATAATTGAACCAATAGAATGATAATGCATCATTATCTGGATCTGATGAAGCTGAAGCATCTAAACTGATTGTTTCTCCAGGTTTAGCTAATTTGTAAATTATACCATCTGAAGTATCATCAAAAAAAGTAGCGCCTGGATTATGATTTGAATCCTCATAAGATTTAACACACCAATCCATTCGTGCTTCAAAATCGTTTTGGTAGGCTTGTCGCCAACGGTAAATGGGTGTTCCGATGTCATTATATATTTTTCCAGTTACATAATCAGTCCATTTGTCTGATGCTTCGGGATACATATAAAATGGTTTAAAAGGATTCTCGCTTTCAACCAGGTTTGCCCATTTTAATTGATCTGCTAATACGTTTTTAGCTTTTACAGCCTCAAAGCGTCCGCCCCAACCTCCCCAAGTCATTTCTTCTGGAACATAAAGTCCTTTATTTACATGCCCAATCCAAGTGCTTGTTCCACCTCCCTCAAGGGTATGAAATAAATCAGGCCTTCTAAATTGCATCCTGGTAGGATATAATGCTCCTAATGGACCATGGTTAGTTTGCACATGTGCTTTTGCCCATAAATGCTGCCCTTTTCCTGGGTATTCAGCAACTGGCCATACCTCTGGACCTTCATTATTCATAAAGTTGAATACTTGATGTTGACTGCGCTGATAGTGAAGTTCTGGGAATGTTTTCGCTATCCACGCGCCTGCATCGTCTTGTCCTGCATCATCGTAAACTCGTATTTTTTTTAATTGCTTAGTAAAAGTGATTGAATCGTATTTAGATTGTAAATCAATTAAGGCTTGTGCTAAGGTGTTGGCTCCCGCATTAATGCAAATGTATAATGGACGCTCATCGTCCTTTAAAATGGCTTCTTCTATTAATTTAGAGCCCGAAGTACTTTTACCCACTGCCACATCGCTCATACCATAACCTGCGGGTCCGCTACCTACTTTACTCAATAAATAGCTAACAGATGGCCATCCATTTTCATGCTGTTTTAAGTTTTCTAAAACTTTGCCGTAAGCCAAAATGCGTTTATTAATTTCCTGCGGATGTACACCATTTCTATCTTGCACAACAGTATCTACTTTTACAACTTTTCCGTCTTTTAAAACAGGAAAAACATCCTTTTTCCCAAGATATTGATGGCATGAGGACACAGCAATCAAACCCTCTATATCCAATTCATTGGCATACATTAAGAACCGAACCATGGTTTGCGAATCGTCTGGTTCGTTAAGCATATCGGTTAAAATAATGACCCTACTTTTTGGAATATGTTTTGTTGTAAACTCTATTTGAGAATTGGAACAATTAAGCAATAAAATAAGAGTAAGTAAACTGCAAAGCCTACTAAAAAATGGTGTTATTTTAGAACTAATAATTGCCATTATTTTTTCTTATATTGAAACTCGGCATCAAAACCTACATTTCGGTATGCTTCGGTATTAGGAAGAACAAATTGGTATTCATATATTTCATCCATAGCCACATTCAGATATTCTGCCTGAAACTCCATAACATGTCCTCCAAAGGTTTTATCATCTGAAATAAAGTGTAAATGATATCCCGAAGCATTGATATCTCCAATAAAATCTGGACAGAAAAATCCAACCATGGTTCCTTTAAAATTTTCGCGCTCAAAAACGGGTCGATTGGGTATTAACACATCCAAACCATCTTTAAAAGGTGGTTCTTGTTTATGTAAACCACCACATTTCATATAGCTAAATTCACCTTTTATTTTAAAGGCATAAAACATATTTTTTGAAGGTAGTTGCTCGTTAATTTTTGCTCTAAGGGCATCATAATCTATAGTTTCGTTAATATCGAAACTAAAATCTGGCTCAAAAAAAGTAGCATTGGTGTATACAATCTTGGTGTCATCACTTGGAACACTCACTTTCCCATCCTCAGTAACTTGGTAAGGAATTCCGTCTAGCATCACTAATTCACCATCCAATTTAGTGTAGGAGCCTAAACCAATATCACCTTTGGTTTTTAATTCTGCTACGGTTAAATTACCTTCGAATACTTTATTTACAAAGGCGTGCCATATGGAGTAATGATAGAATAAATCGGTTTGCTTTGGTTGTTTCACCTCCAATACGGCAGTTTCTTTTTCAGCTTCATTTGATGATGTATTTTGCTTACACTGACAGAGAAAGATAAACATACTTAAAACAAATGCTAACTTTAATAATTGTTTCATTTTGATTTTATTTAAAATTTTCTTGAATCTTTTTTCCACAGGAAGTTATAATCCTTTACTGAAACCTCATCACCATATTTTGCGTTTCTTGCAATATCAACGTCTTTTTTTACATGAGTTAAAATTGCTTTAACATCTAAATAATCGGTACGAGCTAATAACTGTGGCTTGTAAATTGCATCTATAGTCTTGGCATAGTTTTCCCAAGAATTAACAGCTTTATTTAATACTGAAACTGCCTTTTTCTTATCAACTTCATTACCCATAAGCCTAAACCTTCCAACATAACTAGCACCTTCTATTTTATTAGCATAATATTGTGCTAAATAGGCCATAGCTTTAAAATTCTCTAAAGTCTCTTGAAATTCTCCATCAGTGCTATCTTCATCTAATTTATAGGCACCATCTAATAAAATTTTAGCAGCAATTCTTAAGTTATCGGCAACTTGAAAAGGGGTTAAACCTGCTTTAACGTCTTGAGATTTTACATAATCTGCAATAGATTGCAAACCTTGTTCTGGCATTGCGCCAACATTTAAAAACGAATTTACAGAGTGAAATAACTGACCGCCATTTGCCTGCCAACCAATACAACCTTCAGGTGCAAATTGAGCATCATTCTGTCTGAAATGTATCTTATCTACCCATGCAAACACATCAGAAGATGCACTCCATGTTTTTTGCATTAAATTCGCATCAACTTCTGGAAATTTAATCTTTATTTGGTTTGCCCAATACTTGTCATCTAAATTAGGATTGTAAGCTGTTTGCCCCCAAATTTTAAAACGATACCAGTGTTTATCAATCTCAAACTGACCTGCTATTTCAGGATCTTTACTAATAAACTCTTTACCCCAAACGTACCCATCTGGCCCCATGTAAAATCCTGGACTGAAATTAACTGGTATGTTTTTAATATACGCTTTGGCATAATTTGGATCTCCCCAACGTAGCGTAAAAACATCGTCATTTCGCATATTTAGCCAACAATCTATATTTGTATCCTCGACAATACTTTTATAAATTTTATCGAACCATGGCGGATTTGTTGAACTGTACATTCTTGCTCTAGAATATTTAAAAGACGTATCTAAAGAGCCCTCATAGTCTTTAAAAGAATCTCTTATGTCTGCTAAATCACTCCAGTGACGTCTAAAAATAAATCGAACATCAATATTTGGATTCTCTTTTTTTGCATCCATAATGCCTTGCCCATAGGTTAACCACATCCAGTTTTCGGTACGATATTCATTGATGAGTTTTCTATTAATGTGTTCGCCAGCTGTAACACCAATACCCTTAATCATTGGATATTGAAGCATAAATGCTTTTACGCTTTTTCTAAAATAATCTACTGTTATAGGACTGTCTTGTTTCCATTCAATACCATGTTTACCTTCAGCACCAAAAACAAACACATTCCAATGGAATAAATAAATATCGACACCTCTATCTTCAGCATACTGAAAAACTTTTTTCCAAAAGTCCATCTTTTCTTTGATAGACATTTTTTTAACCACGTTAAGTTTCTTTGGGTTTTGAATATCCTCACCCTTCCATTTCATGTGCGTTTTGGTTGTGATATCGCCGTTATAAATACAAACATCGTTTAAAGCTACATCTGGATATTCTGGTACTTTAACCATACTTGGATATGGATGGTTGCTCCAAAGCGTAAGTAAGTTATAGCGATTACGAGCCATATTATCCAAGAAGTTTTTCCAAAAATCAAATTCCCAAACAGTAGCTATATTTTTCTGAGCTGCATCGCCTGTATCATCATAGCTTGGTGTTCTAGCATCTAGCGGAATATTAAATTTTAATCCCCTGTTTTTAATATATGGCGAACCCGAGGTAGATTCTATTTCGTTCAATTGTAACATATCGGCAAACTCTAAACCTCCATACATTAAACCTATTGACGCTCCTCCAGAGATTGAAACATTTTTTTCATTAATTGAAATCTCATAGCACTGGTCACAAAGTGCTTCATCAGCAACCCATTTAATACTATAATCTTTAGAATTTGAAACAGCATTAATTTCAGATTGAGCGAACGCTACTTGCTTGCTCAAATTCTTAGCATATTCTGTATTACAAGAACAGAGGCCCATGAAAGAGATTATGATTACTATATATTTCATCTCAATTAATTGTACTAATTTATTTTATCCAACCAACTTTTTAGGTCCGCTTTCTTTTCGGCATAAGCTTCATCATTAGCAATATTATTATACTCCATTTTGTCATTACTATGGTCGTACAACTCTTCCGTATTATTTTTATATCTAATGTAATTTAGATTATCTTTTATTACCGACCGATTTCCTTCTTCGAAGGTTATAATTGCTGGTTCGGGACGCTTATAATTTTTATCTTCAAAGAATGGTGCTAGTGAAACACCTTCTAAATCAGAAGGTTTTTCTAAACCAATAAAATCCATAAGCGTAGGATACAAATCTAAAAGCGAAACTGGTTGATTTGTTTTTGTTGATGCAATATCTTTTTTTGGATGCTTTATAATAAGTGGCGAATTGGTGGCTATATCCCATAATGAGAATTTTTCCCAACGGTTTTTATGTCCTAATTGCCACCCATGATCTGTCCATAAAACAACTATAGTATTATCTTTATTAGGCCCATTTTCTAATCCTTCAAGCACTTTTCCAATACATGCATCTGCAAAACTTACCGAAGCCAAATAGCCTTGAACAGCATTTCTTAACTGCCCTTTTTCTTTTACGTGACCAACAAATTCTGAGGAAAAGTTGGTCCTGATATGCTCTGGAATATCTTCCATATCATCCTCAGGTAAATCATGGAGCTTTATTTCATCAAGTGGATACATATCAAAAAATTCTTGTGGCGCTAATTGTGGCGAATGAGGTCTAAAAATACCACAGGCTAAAAAGAAAGGTTTGTCATGTTTTTTACTTAAATAATCGGCACTAAAAACCGCATTTTGATAATCGGCCGTTTCTTCTGTTTTCTGTGGTGTAACACCCCAAACTCCAAACTTGCTGATGTAAGATGCACCAGTACTTCCAGATCCATCTTTACGCATTGCGCCTTCTAACCATTTTGCTTGATCTCCTTCATCTAAATATAGTTGATGTCCTGTAGTTCCTACGTTATTTTTATTTTGATAATCCCAAGACACATCATCAGAAAAAGGATTTGGCTCCTCTGCTTTTCCTCTTGGGTGATGAAAAATTTTACCTGCTGCAACCGATTCGTAACCATTTGCACTTAAATATTGAGGCATGGTAATTCTATCCGCATTTCCTGGTTTTTCTCTAAAATTTCCTGCATTTGTATATTGTCCTGTGGTTTCAGGGCGCAGTCCTGTCATAATAGCAACCCGCGACGGATTACACGCAGGCACTACACAATGGGCATTGGTAAACAATATGCCTTGAGCTGCCAATTTATCAATATTTGGGGTTTTTGCTTGGCCTCCTAAGCAACCAACCCAACGGTTTAAATCATCAACAGCTATGTAAACAATATTTAGCTTTTCATCATGAACTTCAACTTCTTTTTTTTCAGACTTACAAGCTAAATTTACAAGTACAAAAAGGACGATTACAAAAATTCTATGTTTCATTTATATTGATTTTTCTTTTAAATTGGCGATTGCTGCCCTTAGCTCATTTTTAATGCTTTCATTGCCCTCTTCATTTATAATATTATTAAACTCATGAGGATCTGATTTAAGGTTGTACATCTCCTCTGCGCCATTTTTGTATTGAATTAAATTCCATTCATTTTTATGTGCACTAATATTGCCTTTTTCATAAGTAACAAGTGCTGGTTCTTTTCTTGTATAATTTGGGTTTTCTAGTAATGATTTTAAAGATTCTCCTTCTAAGAACTCTGGTTTTTCAATACCACTTAAATCGAGAACTGTAGGAAATAAATCTAATAAAGACACTGCCTGATTTGTTGCAATGCCTTCGTGTTTCATATTCGGGTATTTTATTACTAGTGGTGCATTAGTAGCTTGATTCCAGAGGCTAAACTTTTCCCATCGGTTTTTATGTGCCAACTGCCAACCATGATCGCTCCAAAGCACAACAATGGTATTATCTTTATTTGGTCCATTTTCAATCCCTTTTAAAACTTCAGAAATACAAGCATCAACAAAACTAATGGATGCTAGATAACCCTGTGTTGCTTTTTGAAGTTGCTGTTTCGCCTTAACATGGTCAACAAAATTTGAAGAAAAGTTTCTTTTTGCTATTTGTGGAACATCATCCGTATCGTCTTCTGGTAATTCTGGTATTTTTACACTCTCCAATGGATACATATCGAAAAATTCCTTTGGTGCAATTTGCGGTGAGTGCGGTCTCATAAATCCAACTGATAAGAAAAATGGTTTCTCGTGTTTTTTGCTCATGTATTCGGCAGCAAAAGTGGCGTTTTGCCAATCGGCAGTTTCTTCCTTTTTTTCGGGAGTTATTCCCCAAACCCCAAACTTACTTAGGTAATTCGGTTTTTTAATATTCATACCTTCCTCGTACATGGCACCTTCTAACCACAAAGCTTGGTTATTTTCGTCTAAATACAGTTGGTGTCCTTTAGTGCCAATTCCATTAGGATATTGATAGCTCCAAGATTCTGGATCAGATTGAGGGTGTGGCTCATCTCCTTTCCCTGCTTCCTTATGGAATATTTTACCAATCCCTATAGATTCATATCCAAATTGTTGTAAATATTTAGGCAAGGTAATCCTATCTGCATTTCCTGGTTTATCTCTAAAATTTCCTGGATTTGTATATTGCCCAGTAGTTTCTGGACGTAATCCTGTCATTATTGCTACGCGCGAAGGATTACATGCTGGCACTACACAATGAGCATTGGTAAACAATTTACCTTCGCTAGCCAATTTATCAATAGCAGGTGTTTTTGCAGCGCCTCCCATAGCTCCAACCCAAGTATTCATATCGTCTATTGCTATAAATACTATATTAAGCTTTTCATTGGTAATATCATTTTTTTCTTCTTTTTGACCCTTGCAAGACATAAGGCTTACTAACCCAATAAACATTAGCAGTACTATTCTTCTTTTTATCATAAAATTCATATTTAAACTTTTTGGTAACTTGTGGCCTCATCTGGACCAGGATTTCTATATCTAGGGTCTTTTGCTCTAATAAATATATCACCATCTTCTAAAATTTTTACTTCCAAAGGCACAATGGTCGTCCCTTGTTCGTTTATGGTTTGAGCATTATCTCCTAAATCGGTGTTTTGAATATTTTCGTCGCTAATTGGTGGAATATTACTATTATAAAAAGCGGTGCACCACCAGCGACCTGCTTTATCCTGAAATGGTGTTCCGTGTCCTAAAAATCGACCTGCAAATTTTCTTGAACCATAAGGTCCAGTGATTTTATCTGAAGTAGCATAATATAAATTATAAGACCCTTTACGCATTTTATCTGTTGACCAAGCGGTTCCAAAATGCACATATTTATCACCAATTTTTCTTACTGTTGCACCTTCATGACCTATAACTCTATCTGACGGGTCGATTCTTTGAGGTTTTGCCGCTAAACCAGAAAAGCCTGATTTAATTGGAGCGATGGATGTATTTCCCCAAAGCAAATACCAAGTACCATCATCATCTTTAAATAATGACGGATCGTGTTTGTGTCTTATATCCTTACCCATTGGAAAAGTAAATGCTCCACTATTCATATTATCACCAACAGTGATAGCTAGGTTAGCGCCACCTTTCACAGGTTTTGGTGTGGTGTGAACAAACATCCATTTCCCTTCATGAAAATAAAGTTCTGGTGCCCAAACACGCCAATCATCTTTATCATCATTTTCAAAAGCCCCAGGATAAATAGTTTTCCAATAGCCTTGATCTAAGGTGAATGGTTCTCCCAAATACTCCCAGTCTTTTAAGTTTTCACTTCTCCAAACTCTAATACTGTAACCTACAATACTGGTTTCTTTATGGCCAGTTATTTCAGCATTATCAAGTCCTGTATTATACTTTTCTTTTGCTTCTCTTGGGTTATTGGGCTGTGGTGTTGTTCCTGTTAAGTAATAAAAGTCATCCTCAGCTAGATAAATATAAGGGTCACGAATCCAACCAGATTTTATATAAATTGCAGTATCGTGGTTTTCGAATTTTTCTTCAAAAGAGTTTTTTTTAACTTCTGAAGTTACTGGTTTTTCAATCGTTTCAAACTTTTTTTCTTTACATGAAAAACAAACAATTACTAACACTAAAAAAAATACTTTATTCATACTCTATATTTCTAATTAGTTTTATTGTTTCAGTTTAGACAAGACTTTATATTTTTAGTTTTTATTGTAATTTAAAAATCTTTAGATATGGGATTACCTTGTTTATCAAGTATAACCAACTCGTCATTACCCCTTAGTTGATTTGAATAACGACGTATGTTCTTAATTTCAACATTTTTTAATGTTCCTTTTAAAGTTTTTTCATAAACTCCATCATCATTATCATCAAAAAGATTAACCATTGATGCGGTTGCATTGTCAATAATTAAACCATCAATATCCACGGTTACGGTGTATGTTCCTTTTCTACCAGAAATAATAGGATTACTTTTATCTGGGTTAAAGCGTCCACTATTGCCTATAATAGTTAAATTTTTGAATGTTCCTACTGCACCATTTGAATAATCGCCCCAACCCATTTGTATAGGTACCGCATTGGTTACCATTTTAATTGTAGTATTGGTTACCGTAATATCTTTGTAAACTTTTATAACATCATCACCTGTTTCAAAATAACAGTTATCAACTGTTGACCCTGCTCCAGCAGCAATACCATCGCTATGGTTATGATGCCCACCTCTATTATCTATAAAATCGGCATCCTTAAGATGTACTACACCTCCATTACCTCTTACATGAAAAGAACGTGGGTTTAAAGATGTTAAGTTAGAAATTGTTAACGTCCCCTTGTGGCATTCAAAAGAACTGATTTTGTAAGCAGTTAAATTATTATTGTTTGCCCAAGCTTTCTCTTCTAAACCATATAAAATCGATGTTTTTCTGTTTTCTCCAGAAATATTGCAATCTGCAAAGGTGTGAAAACCACCATCTACGGTAACATCTTCCTTTATGATGATACGCTTAACTTTAGTTGGAACATTCCAAATAAAACCACTTAAGCCCTCACTAGGGAAATTAATTTGACCAGAGGTAAGAAACGTAACTGTAGCAGTATCCTCATCCCATTTCATATCACCGCTGTAGAAATCTTCTAATCCAATAACGGGAGCCGGAGGAGCTTCATCCTCTTTTTCTTTTTCCTGCTCAATAATTTCTGGTTCAGTAATCTCATCTCCATTTGAACAGGAAAAGCAAATTAAAAAACACATCAGTATTGTAATTAATTTTTTCATTTTATTTATTTTATTTGTTACCACTTCTTATAGGAATTTTTGTTTAAAGGATGCCCCAAACCTTTGAATACTGGATTTTGATTAAGTATTTTTATCATCTCTTTTTCTAAATCAAACATAAGATCTGAGAACAAAATATTATCTGCTAGGTTGGTATACTCCCATGGGTCTGCTACCATATTATATAGCTCTTTACTACCATCCTTATAGCGTATATATTTCCATTCTTTTGTTCTTAAACAGTGGTTGTCTCTTCCAAAAGTGGACACCGCTGGTTTATCCCATACGTTTCTAGGATTTTGTATTACTGATGAAATATCGTTGCCGTCTATACCCTCAACATTTGGTAGATTGAATTTTTTAATTAATGTTGGATATAAATCCATTGTACTAACTGTTTCATAACAAGATTCTCCTGCATTTGATGTGTTATCTGGGTCTTTAACTAGCAAAACTACTCTAGTCGCTGGTTCCCATAAGGTTAACTTATCAAAGGTATATTTTGTTGCTGTGTGCCATCCATGGTCACTCCACAACACTACCATAGTATCATTTGCATAATCACTATCTTCCAAACCATCTAAAATTTTACCCAAACAAGCATCGGCGTAACTAACACTTGCCAAATAAGCCTGTGCCAATTCTTGCAAACCAGTTACTTTACCGCCTTTTACTTTTTCGGCCTCCATTAAATCGAAAATAATTTTGATTACTCCATGATCTAAACCAGACATTTTTTTACCTGCATCTGGAACGTCTTCCATATCTGCCAACATCATATTAATTGTATTCTGATTGATGCTCATTTCTTCAATAGGAAACCTATTGTAATACGCCTCTGGGGCATAAAAAGGAATATGTGGTCTAAAAATACCACAAGCCATAAAAAACGGTTTATTTTTTGGGAGTACTGCCGTTTTTTTATTGCCTTTTATATCTGTAATTGAAGCTTTTTTATTTTTAAGTAACTCACCGATGAAGTTTGAATTTTGCCAATCGGCAGTTTCACTATCTGCTACATCTAAGGCTCCAATCCAAGGACGTTCTGGAACATCTATTTTAACTTTTTCACCATCTGCACCAACAGGTCGGTTTATCCATAAATCCCACGAGTTTTTCTCATCAGGATATTCCTTTTTAGCATTTGTCGCTGTATGGAAAATTTTACCTAAACCAACCGTATAAAAATCATTATTTTTAAAATGCTGTGGTAACGTAGTTCTATCTTTTAGTTCTGGTATATCTCTAAAGTTAGTTTTATTTGAATATATCCCTGTTCTGTGTGGTCTTAGTCCCGTTAAAATTGCCGTTCTTGAGGGATTGCACAAAGGTGACGGAGTATAAGCCCTCATAAACTTAACACTCTGTTTTGCTAAACGATCAAAATTCGGGGTAATTCTCGCAGCTACTTGTTCCCTGATTACAGGGCTATCGTATATTAGTTTTAAATTGTTGGCTTTTTCTTCAGCAAAGTAGCCCAAATGATCATTCAAATCATCAACGGCCAAAAAGAGTATATTCTTTGTTTTTTGCTGACTAAACATAGTTAATACTATGAATAAGGTAAAAATTGCACTAGATGTTTTTTTTAAACACATTATATTAAACCTATTTATTAATTAAATTATTTTGATTACACTTTGGAGTATTACATTGAATATTTCTGAATCCATTAGAACAAGATGAATACAATGTTAAACATGAAAATATAATTATTAAATGTTTCATTTTTTTTTTGTTTTTTGTTTAAGTTCATTTTAAAATCTCATCCATTTTTTTTGATAGATCAGATTTGATATTGGCATACTCTGGTTTATTAGCCAGATTCTCCCACTCAAGTGAATCTGTTTCATGGTTGTAGAGTTCTTCATTATTGTTGGCATATCTTATATAGCGCCATTTTTCAGTGCGAATGGTATTGCGACCTTCACCCATTTGAGTTAGCGAAGGATAATTCCATTCTACGTTTGGTTTCTTTAGAATAGGTACAAGACTATGTCCTTCAGTATTCTTGTTTTCAGGAAGCCCTGCAAGATCTACAAGCGTTGGGTATAAATCCAATAAATTTACAGTTCTTTTGGTTCTAGAACCAGATGTAGTTACACCTGGAGCTTTTACTATTAAAGGAACACGACAAGCCTCTTCCCATAGCGTAAATTTTTTATACCGTAATTTTTCTCCTAAATGCCAGCCATGATCTCCCCAAAGCACAACAATAGTATTATCTTTATATTTACTTTTTTCTAAAGCGTTCAGTATGTTACCAATACAATAATCAGCATAATTAATACTTGCCAAGTATGCCTGAACAGCTTCCTTCTGTTTATTATATTTTTTAATTGTTGTAAACTCTTTTGAAGGTTTTTTTTGAGGATTGCTATCATCGGTTACATCATTTAAATCTGTTTCTAAAACACTTGGTAAGATTATATCTTCAAGAGGAAACTTATCAAAAAACTCCTTTGGTACATTCCACTCTAAATGAGGTCTAAAAATACCACAGGCTATAAAAAAAGGATTTTCAAAATCTTGCTGTAGTAAGTTCGCAGCCCATTCTGCATTTAAATAATCTGGTGTATTCTCAACGTCCTCATCCGTGGGTGTCCAATCCATATTGGCAGACATTTCTCCTTCAGGAATACCGTTACTCATATAGCCCTCTACTTTAGGTTTTTTACCATAAGAACCTGAATTTTTTTCCCAAACATTCCAAGTATGATTTCCTGTATTTGGTGTATGATATATTTTTCCCTTTGAAAATGTCTTATATCCATATTTAGAAAAATACTGGGGCAGCATCAATGAATTTTTAAAAATAGGCACATCGAAAGGTTTTTGCTTGTTTTGATATACTCCTGTTGTTGACGGTTTTAATCCAGACATGATAGCTGCTCTAGAGGGGTTACAAACAGATGCAGCACAATAAGCACGTTCAAAAACCAGAGATTGGTTTGCCAGCTTATCCATATTTGGGGTTTGGGTTTGTGGATGTCCTCCTAAAAAACCTGTCCAGTCGTTAAGGTCGTCAACAGCAATGAAAAGAATATTGTACTTTTTGGCATCTTCATTTGTTTCAGAATTAACTTCTATATTCGTTTTACATCCTGTCGAACAGATAATTACAAGAGAAAGTATTATTTTAAAAAAAAATCTCATCTTATGCTTTCCGTTAGTAGTTAAGTTTAATTTTTTGAGTCGTATAAGTTGGCCCATTTGATCTTACATTTCCTTGTTCATCAAACCATATGGGATCAATTACTAAAAATGGGGTTTCATCATTATCTCCAGGAATAATACCATGGCAAGAAAGCCAATAGCGCCCATCTGGACCAATAAATATTTCGTTATGCCCCACTTGGTTAAACGGATTTTCAGGATCGCCCTCATACTCAAATCCATTTTTTTTACATGCGGCTTGACTTTGAGCTCCATAGAAAGGATTATCTTCAAACTTTGTCCATGGCCCCTCGATATTCTCTGCTGTTGCGTAGCCTATTTCGTAACCTCTTGTCCAACTAGAATAAAACAAATAGTACATACCATTATTTTCTATAACATATGCACCTTCAATCCCTATTGAATCCCAGTCATAGTACTTATCTACTTTTGGTTTTAATCTGCCATCGTAACCAGGCTCTTTTAAAACCTCACCTTTATCATCATAAGCATATTCTACTTTAGAAGGTTTTATTGCTGTTTTGGGTTTAGTTAAAAAAGTTGCTGTTTCAAGATCTATTTGTGCAAACCCAATTCCAAACTGCCTTCCTTGATTCCAAAATGCCCAAACTTTACCATCTTTATCCTCAAAGAACGTTAAATCGTTACCGTTAGTAAGTGGCTTATCTTCTGTTACAATCTTATAAGGCCCTTCTATATTATCGGCTACGGCATACCCTGGATGCTGGCCAACATAGCCTAAAGCATCATTTCTACAATTAAACAAAGCATAATATTTACCTTTTATTTTTTGAATTTCAGGTGCCCAAAAACGCCTATGATACCATTTTGAACTATCGCCTGCTTCAACAATATATTTAACAAACTCCCAATTATTTAAGTCTTTAGACTTATACAACACTACGCCTTTATTAAGATTACCATTTTTTTCTTGACGACTCCAATGAGGGTATGACGTTCCTGTCATATACCACCAATCACCATCCCTTAAGACTTGGCAATCTCTCAATCCGTTTGGATCTATCCCACTTTTTATAGGGTTTTTATACACAAAATAGTTTTGAGTCTTATATGCCTGTAAGGCATTTTCTTCTTTTCGTTCTTTACATGAAATAGTTGTAAATACTATAACACATGATATCCATACTAAATTAATTTTACCCATTTTTTTAATTTTATTTCTTAATCTCAAATTTATCTTTTTCCCAAGGCATATATTTCATACCATTGGGTCTATAACGTTTTACTTCTACTCCTAATTCTCTGGCTTTTAAAACCTTATTTTTAAAGGTCTCAGCATTATCACCCGGATTCCAATACCATTCACTAGGAGTATGTTCTGTGTCCATTATTCGTGCAAATTCTTTGGCTTTTTCTGGATATAAAGAAGCATAATTAAAATCTATATGCTGGTCTTCTTCAATTAAATAAAGCTCCACATTTTTGTCTGGATGTTCGCGATAAGAAAACCATGGTCCTTGTCTCACGGCTTGTTCATTTTGTTTGAAGAAATACATAAAACGATCTTCTGGAATAGCATTTTTGTCACCATTTAAAAGTGGTTCTAAATTATAACCGTCTAATTTTTTATCTAAGGGATAATTTATTATTGAAGCAAACGTTGGAAATAGATCAACCAACCAAACAGGCTCACTAACTACTTTTGGTTTATTTTGATTTGGCATTCTAATGGTAAATGGAATACGCATTCCGCCTTCAAAGACTCCAAATTTACCTCCTTTAAATGGCCCTTTATTTGCTAAATCTTTATCGTCTAACCAAATACGTTCACCAGATTTTACGGTTTTTGGGCTGTGCATAGAATAGCCATTATCTGATGCAAAAACAATCATGGTGTTTTCATATAAGCCTTCTTTCTTAAGTTTTTCGATAAGCTTTCCAACAGAGATATCTAAACGTTGCACCATAGCCCCCCATTCCCTTCCGTAGATATCCATGTCCTTTCGGTCTTTTAGTTGACGGAAATCATCAACAATAGTTGGCCCGTGAGGAAGATTTGTCGTAAAGTATAATAGAAATGGATTTTCTTTGTTTTTATCTATGAATTCTGAAGCTTTCTTATCAAATAAATCGGGTGCATAAGCTGCTTTTTGCATGTCCATGGCAATCAGCTTCCCGTTTTCATCATAATCATTTTCAAAATGAGAATTATCGAGATACTTGTTTTTGGAGTAAAGCGGAATTATATTAAAACTATTATTCTCTGGGTAATAAGTGGGCTTATTATTTTCATATAATACTGTTGGAAAATAAGAGTGTGCCTCGTAATGTGTTAAAAACCCAAAATGATAATCAAACCCCTGGTTTAAAGGGTTGCCAGAAGTATCGCTATACCCTAAACCCCATTTACCAATTACACCAGTAGTATATCCTGCATCTTGAAACATTTTACCCCATGTATAAGTACCTTCCGGTAAAGGCTCAAAACCTCTAGCACTGCTATTTAAACGAATGTGTTGATGCCCTACATGTAAGCCAGTTAATAACGTTGCTCTGGATGGGGCACACTCTGGGGCTGCAGCATACCCTTGCGTAAAACGTGTGGATGTTGCTATTAATCCATCCATGTTTGGTGTAGTATAATTTTGCTGCCCGTAGGCACTTATATCCCTAAAACTTAGATCGTCTGAAAAAATAAAAACGATGTTTGGTTTTCCTGTTTTTTTATTTGTAATTATTTCTTTGCTTACTGAATTATTTACACAGTTTGCGCACAAAAAAACAATTACTATTATTAAACTTAGCTTCTTCACTTATTTAAAGTTTTTGTACTTCTTCAGCACCAGGATGTGCATAATCTTCATCTAAAACTGTTACTTTAACAGTTTTATTTTCATAGGTTACATCTATAGGAACCAATGTTAACCCTTGCTTATTTATGGTGTAAGCAGTATCACTTAAATCCATAGTTTTAGCTTCCTCTGGATTAAGTGGCGGTTTATTAGCATTATAAAAAGCTGTACACCACCAGTTGCCGTTTTTATCTTTAAAAGGTGTGCCGTGACCTAAAAACCGTCCTGCAAATTTGCGCTCATCATAAGGCCCTGTAATTTTATCAGCAACACTGTAGTATAAATTGTAAGTACCGTGACGCATAGTATCAGTACTCCAAGCGGTTCCGAATAACACATATTTATCTTTCACTTTTATGATATATGCGCCTTCATGCCCCATTTTTCTATCAGAAGGTCCTATATGAACTGGCTTACCATCAAATCCACTAAAGTCTTTTTTTAATGGAGTTATTTCTGCTATTTTGTCAACCAGCCATGGTTGATCACCATCTATAAAAATTGAAGGATCGTGATGTCTACCAAAATGGGCTCCAAATGGTTCCGTAAAAGGCCCTTTAAGTTCTGTGCTTCAGACAGCATCAAATTTGCAGTTCCTTGATTGCTTGTGTAAAGAACAACCCATTTATTGTTTATAAAATGAATTTCGGGAGCCCAAATCATAGCTGATTTTACCCCATGTTTATTTTCTTTAGACACAGCTCTTTTTTCCATCTTTTGCCCCCATATAGATTCGCTAGTAGTCCAAATTACCCCTAAAGATTCCCAGTTCAATAAATCTTTACTTCTATAAACTTCTATACCCCCTTTTGGGGCATCTAATTTTAAATTCTCTCTTTGCCTTGTACAAGAAAGGTAATAATACCCGTCTGGATTTAGTTGAATAAAAGGGTCACGCATCCAAATACCATCCATAACATGAACCGCCTTGTTATGTTTATCAATTACAGACAATTCTTTTGATTCATTATTTTGCTCTGATATTTCAACAGTTTCCTTTTTTTCTGATTTACAAGACAAAAGCATTATTAAAACTGCTACTAAATATGTTAAATTAACCTTCATTTTTAATTTGTATTTATTGCCCTAATATTTTTAGTACGTTTTACTTTTTCTAAATTTTTCCCATCATCATCTATATAATATTCTTCTCTATCTGTTGGCAGCATCCAACCTTCAGGAAAAGGCTCTCCTGCCATGTATCTATCGTACAAAAAGCTATTTTTCGTAAGATGATATTTTTGCTCGTAAATATGTCCGTAACCCATCATACGCAAGTCGTTTTGTTCTAACAATTTTGCTTCCATATCCTTTTCAAATTCATTTTTAATTTTAGAATACAATGGATTTGATGCTAGATTAGTTAAACAATAAGGATCGGTTTTTAAATCGTAAAGCTCATAAATAGGGCGTTTACCAAAATTGAGTTGCCAAAAATGTTTGTCTATATTTTCTCTGCGAAGATTTAGAAGTAATGTTTTAACAGGGCTACTATCTACATTTAAATATCCTAATTCTGGATTTCCAGATGGCCATCTGCTGGTTTCATAATTTTTAAGAAATAGCATATTATTTCTAAACATCCCACGAATAGGATAACCTTGATCTTGTGGGCGACCTGTATCATGGCGTTCTTTTCCAACTAAAACAAAATTTCTATCGACGTCAATACTACCAGATTTTTCAGAAGCAATTAAATTTAAGATACTTTTTCCGGGTGAAGGATACATACCTGAAGCTTTCCAATCTATTCCAGCAACTTCTAAAAGTGTTGGTGCCATATCAATAAAACTTACATAATCATCTACGGTTCGGTTGGGAACTGTCATTTTCTTTTTCCAAAGTATAGCTAATGGTACATGATTAGCAGTTTCGTATTGTTGCCCTTTTACGCGAGGAAATGGCATCCCTTGATCAGACGTTACAATAACGAATGTATTTTCCAATTGACCGCTATATTCTAAACATTTCATGATACGTGCGATATGATTATCGGCGTATTCAATTTCGTAAGCATAGTCCAATAAATCTTGTCGAACCACTAAAGAATCTGGCCAGTACTTGGGTACTTCATTAATCATTTCTGGTATTTTCCCTCCTAGCTTTTCGCCTGAACCAAATTCGTATTTTCTATGTGGTTCATGAAAACCGACCCAAAAACTCCATGGCTTATTCTTTGGAACTTCACTTAAAAAAGTCTCAAAGTTTTTAGCATAATCCTTTGGGGAAATTGCTGTAGTTGGGGCTTCAAGTTTATGAATATTAAAAGGCTCACCCATAACAAGCCGTTCTTCTCCTGATTCCGTCAACGTTTTTCCTGGCACATAACCTTTACCTGTAAACCCTGTAAAATAACCGTTTTCTAAAAGTACTTCTTGATAGGTTTTAAATTGGGGCGGAAAATATATATAATGATTTGCCGCAGCATCAAGTTGCCACGAGTTTCTGCCAGTAATTAGGCTTGCTCTAGATGGTGAGCATTTAGCATTTGGTGTGTAAGCATTGTTAAATAAAACTCCTTCTTTGGCTATAGCATCAAATGCAGGGGTATTTACATAACTACTCCCGTAGGCACTCATATCTAAACCAGCATCGTCTAATATTAAGAATAGAATATTCGGCCGTTTATCCTCAATTTGTGTAAAACCAAAGTTAAAAACATTTAAAAAAGCCGTTAATATGATATAATACCTCTTCATTTATTCGAAACAGTTATAACTATTTTGATGTCTTTTAGTTCCGCAAATAATTAAATTATTATTGCCAATATTTCGCCTTTTCGAGTATTGCTCTACATTAATTTTCGCACTCGAAATTGTTCCGTTTAACGTCATAGTTTTATCCCAAAGACTAACAAAAACGGCATTTTTGTTTTCAACCTCTAAACCATCAATATTTATTGTGATATTGAATTTGCCTTTCCGCCCAGAAATAACAGCATTATCAGAACTTCTACGTCCAGAATCACCATAAACTTTGATATTTTTAAAATTACATACCGCCCCATCACTATAATTACCCCAACCCAATTGAATAGGTACTGCATTATCGCGCATCTTTATAATGCAATTAGAAACATCATAACTGAAATAAGTTTTAAATACATCGTCTCCACACTCAAAATAACAGTCATCTACAGTTGATCCATTGCCACCGCAAAAACCATCACTATGATTTTGGTGTCCTTCTCGGGTATCTATAAAATCACAACTTTTTACATGAATTACTGGTCCAAAACCGCGCACAAAATATGAGAACGGATTTAAAATTGTTAGATTTTTGAGTATCATAACACCATCAAAATTTTGCAATTGTGCATAATACCATTCTTTTAAGTCTTGACCTCCAGGGTTATTTTTATCGGCCCAAGCCTCAATGTTAGTTCCAAAAATTATAGATGTTTTTCTATCTTCTCCTAAAATTTCAATATCAGAAAACGTATGAAACGCTCCCGTAACTGTAACATCTTTACATATAATTATTTTTTTTACTCCTTTTGGCACTCTCCAAAAATGATTTTTCTGATCGTTTTCTGAATCATTACCTACTCCAATTTTATTTTCAAAATCTATTATACCAGTGCTTTCAAAAGTTAGGGTTTTTGAACTAATATCCCATTTGATTTTCCCTGTATAGCTCTTTTCTAATTTTGAAACTGACTGACTAAAACCAGAACAAAATCCTAAAAAAAAGATTATTAAAAACGTTTTGCTCATGCTTCCTTTATTCATTTTTAGGTTTTGGAATTATTACTTTTCCAAGTGTATTACCATCGCCATCAACATAAACGGGTTCATAATCACTTTCAATTACCCAACCTGCTTTTGGCTTTTTACCTGCCATAAAATCTTCGTAAAAGTTTTTTCCTCCAGAAAGCGGATGTTGCTCGTATAAATGCCCAAATTCTTGCATACGTAAATCCTTTTGTTCTGTAAGTTTCGTTTCCATTTCTGATTTTAATTCATTTTTTATTACAGAAAATGATTTATTACCTGCTAAATTATCTATACAATATGGGTCGGTTTTTATATTATAAAGCTCTTCGTTAGGACGCTTTCCAAAATTTAGTTTCCAATAATATTTATCTTGTCCTGCCCTTCGCATATTTAAAATTGATGTTTTGGTTGCTCCAGCATCTGTGTTTAGGTAACCCGTTTCAGGATTCCCAGAAGGCCATCTATCTATCTCATAATTTTTGATGTATAACATAGAATCCTTATAAATACCGCGAATAGGATAACCTACATCGTTTGGTCGTCCTGTATCATGGCGTTCTTTTCCAACCAATACATAATTTCTTTCTGGTTCAATTTGTCCAGACTCATCAGAAGTTATCATATTCATGATACTTTTTCCTGTAGCAGGATGCATTCCCGAGGCTCGCCAATCAATACCTGCTGCTTCTAAAATAGTTGGCGCTAAATCTATAAAACTCACATAATCTTCAATAACCCGTCCTTTTGAAATCATTTTACCTTCCCACAAAATAGCCATGGGTACATGGTTGGCGTGTTCATATTGATTACCTTTTACTCGAGGAAATGGCATGCCATGATCGGATGTTAAAATAACTAAGGTGTTTTTAATGAGGTTTTTATCTCGAAGTGTTTGAATTATTTTTTGAACATGGCTATCAATATATTCAATCTCGTAGGCATAGTCTAGCAAGTCGTTTCTTGTAAATTCATTATCTGGCCAATACTTAGGAAAATCGGTTATCATACCCAGAGTTTTCTTCCCTAATTTTACCCCAGTTCCGTATTCATATCCACGGTGAGGTTCTAAAGATCCAACCCAAAAACTCCAAGGTTTATTTTTAGGTGCTTTGTTTAAGAAGTCAACAAAATTAGCATGGTAATCATTATTTGTAATACCAGTTGTAGGCGGATTTAATTTTTTACTATTAAAAGAAGGCCCCATTACATGCCTTTGGCTGCCATCTTCATTTAAAGTTTGTCCAGGCATGTAGCCTTTACCTGTATGCCCAGTGGTGTACCCGTTTTCTAAAAGAACTTCTTGATAGGTTTTAAATTTTGAAGGAAAATATATAAAATGATTTGCAGCCGCATCTAGTTGCCATGAATTTCTCCCCGTCATTACTGCTGAACGTGAGGGTGCGCACTTTGCATTGGGGGTATAAGCTCTATTAAAAAGCATTCCTTGTTTTGCCAAATTATCAAACCCTGGTGTTTTTACATAGGTGCTACCATAAATACTCATATCTAACCCTGCATCGTCCATCATTATGAACAATATATTTGGTTTTTGAGTATTTTGCTGAGCACAACTACTTAAAAAAAGCATTGTTACTAAAAGCGATAATAGCGCCTTAGTTTTTATCATTTTCTAATTTTTTGAGTTTATATACCTTTACTCCGTGAGGCGGAATATTTGATGCTGATAATTTTTCTGTAAATACTCCATATACTTCTCCAGACCATATATCAGACACTTCATAAGTACCATCCCAATATTCCCAATGAAAGTAAAAATCTAAATCCATTGGTTTTTTATCTAAATTGAAAAAAGCTATATATTTTTCTAATCCATCTTCGGATTCTGCTAACCAAATTCTATCTGTCCTTCCCATACCTTCATACACGAAATTTGCAGCTTGACGGTTATTTACACTCGATTGATTGATATTCAAAAGCGTTGTATTGGTCAACATATCGTAATCTTCTTGTGTGCTTGTAATAGGGTCACCTCCCCAAATCAGTGGTGATTTTGCAAAACTCCAAAGCGTAATCATTGTTTTTTGTTCTTCTCTTGTAAGATTAGAAAAATGCTCTGATTTACGTTCACCATCTTCATAACCTGGAAAATTGCTTAAGCATAAATTACCAATGGGAATCATGTCTAAATCTGGCCAAGTACCATCACCAATATGCGGTTGCCAAGCATAAGCTAAATCAAACATGTGCTCAATTTTTTCCCACGAATCCCAAAAATCAATTGAAATTCTATATAAGTTTGCATTTGCTTCCATGTGGTTTGCATAACTTACAAACGATTCGCCACAAGATAAACTCAATACCATTGGGCGACCAGAATTATCAATTGCTTTTCTTATTAATTCAATTTCTTTTGAATGATAGGTTGGCGCAGAAATATCATCAACTTTTACAAAATCAACTCCCCAATCTGCGTACATTTCGAAAAGTCCGTTATAATATTCTTGTGCTCCTGGTTTAAAAGGATCTACCCCATACATGTTATTGTTCCATTTACAAGTATCAAGGGTTTTGGCAATATCTTTTGCAAAATAAGGTGTTCCTTTTATTGGCGTATTCGTTTCCACTGCTTGTCTAGCAATACCGCGCATGATATGAATGCCAAATTTCATTTTTTTGTTATGAAGATAATCGCCTATAGACTTAAACCCATTTCCCCCTTTTGATGAAGGGAAACGGTTAACAGCTGGAAGCAACCTTCCAAATTCATCCATGTTTAAAACAGGGTATAATTTTCCGTTTCCATCACGCGTTTGTTTTACAGGAAATGTTGTCCACTTGTTAGGATTCCATTGATCTGGCCCAGGATTAAACCAACAGAAATCAATTGTTGCCATATTGTATCCATAAGGCAATAATTTACTTTCTAAAGAATCAACCGATTGTAAAAACTGTTTTTCTGTAACGGCACCATGGTAAGCGTCGTAACTGTTCCAACCCAAAGGAGGGGTTTTGGCAAAACTCTTAAAATTAATATCAGCAGATTTTTCAATTGTAGGTTCTTGCGATTCATTATTACATGAAAAAAATAGTATTGAAACTACAAAGACTAGTATTTTCGATTCTTGAATTATACGAGTATTTACAAACATTTTCTATTCATTAATTGTAAAGTATAAAGTTCACATATAAACATACATTTGCATTGCTCTAATGTGTATATTGAGAATCTTTTTGTTCTATTTTCAAGAAAATCTTATCTAATTACTCAATCTATGATTTGGATGAATTGGTTTTGATTTCCTATTAGGGCTCTTGAAAAGACACGCTTCAACAACACATGTATCTTTAGTTTTTTTATTACTATGTCATTGCATTATTGATATTCATTTAATAAATACTAAATAGCAAAACATATAAACAAATACGTCATTGAATATTACGAAGCCATAATAACTTGTAGAAGTACAAATGATAAAAGTCATAATGTTAAATAAATACTCAAAAATAATACCTCTGATAGCTTTTGCAGTAGGGCTGAATATATCTGTTCAGGCGTCTAACAATAATAAACTTAACATATTTAGTACTTCAAAAACAAATACCACTATTTCAAAAACTGAAAGTTTATATTTACCTCCTGAGGACATTACACTAACGGCTACTGTTAATGACTGTAATACAGTTGAACTAAATTGGAACGATACAGATGGAGAAACAGAGTACAGAATAAGAAGAAAAATAAGTGGTGAAGCTACATTTACAAACATAACCGATGTTCCTGCAAATGTAACATCATACATTGATGGCACCGCTTCTGGTAATACTAACTATATATACATGGTAAGACCGTTACTAGACAATATTGCTGTAGCACTTTCCAACCAACCCTCCGTAACTACTCCAGAGTGTGAAGATGGTGGGAATAATAATGAAAGTAACTGTCCTTCATACGGTGATGATAACGGTTTAGTAATTATGGAGACCGAATTCACACAATCAAATCTTGGTTTATGGGTTAAAAAAACTGATGTTACAGGTTATACTGGTTCGGGTCATTTGGAATTTACAGGTAACAATCAAGCGAGTGGTCCTCCAAACTCGGCATTAACCTATACTTTTACTATTACCAATGGGGGCTTGTATCGATTACTTATTAAAGGTAGAAAACGTTTAGATGGTGCAGAGCCAGATAAAAGCAACGACTGCTATGTGAAACTAGCTGGTGATTTTGACGAAAGTCCTAATGCTAACGATGTACACAATGGTGATGCTCTTGAAGCCGATTTGCGCAGAAATGTTAAGTTTTTTGGCGGAAATGCAAATGGTTGGGGATGGGCTCAACAATTGGATTTGGGAGGTCATGATAATAAAAGAAATGCCGTTTATACATTAAAAAGTGGAAAAACTTATATGTTAACCATACATGGTCGTTCCAAAAATTTTAATATTGATAAAATTGTGTTTTATAAAACCACAGATTACACGATAAATTCTGCAAAAAATACTACTTATAATGCTTCCGAAACTTGTGCGTCAAATTTGTCTACAAATAAAGCTCTTTTTAGAACTATAAAAGTTTATCCAAATCCAGTTAAAGATGTTATAAATATTTTGGATTTTGATGGGGAAGAACAAATAAAAATTTATGATTTGTCAGGAAAATTAATACTTCTAGAAGAAGCTAAATCCAAGGTTGACGTTTCAAATTTTAAATCTGGGCTTTATCTACTTAAACTTGGCAATGATAAAATAGTTAGATTTTTAAAACACTAAGTATTTTTTAGTCGAAAAAATTTAATCTATCATAATCTTTATTGTCATAAACATAAAACATTGACTTTTTTAACTGAATAGCAATTTTATAATTGAAAGATTGTTATTTTTCTGATTAATGAACATCTATTAAATCTATTAATTCATTAAAATTACCTTGAATGCAGAATGACTTTTTTATTTGGTTAATAAAGCTTGTAAGCATTGCAATAAAATGAAAAACTAATGCCTATTAAAATGGTTACCTTTTTTTTGAGCATTAAACTCTTTCTTGGTATCTATTGATGCTCCAGGATCTCCTTGCTTTTGCATCCAATTAGCAAGTTCTTTTGCAAGTTCTTTTTTAATAGAGGTATATTCTTCTTTTTTAGCTAGATTATTTCGTTCATACTTATCTTTTGCTGGCTCAAAAAGCTCTTCTTCTGGACGAAGCATATAACCAGATACTATTTGTAAATTTTTATCATCTTCAATAATATTTAACATCCAAGAAGGCCAATAACTAGTATGCTCTGGTAAGCCCATGAGGTGTTTTTCAATATACATATTCTCACTATTCAAGTTTGATATATAATGAAACTTACCGTTTGTTATAGAACGGATGGGGTATGGTGGCCCTTCTGGGTAGTTGTTGTGCATAAAATAAGCATATTCTCTATGCTTATCCTTTTTTCCTTGTAAAACATGTAAAAAGCTAGAGCCATCAAAAATGTCTGTGGGTTTTCCTCCAGCTGCATCTATTAGCGTTGGTAACACATCACAGTATTGTATTAGCGCATCTGTACGTTTTCCTGGGGTTATTACTCCATTCCATTTTACAACAAACGCTGTTTTAACTCCATTTTCGTAATTCGTCCACTTACAATATGGAAATTGAGAACCTTGTTCTGATGTAAAAATAATAATGGTATCATCATAAATGCCTGCCTTTTTTAACATATCTAAGGTTTTACCCACTTGTTCATCTAACACTTCAACCTCTGCTAAATATTTGGCATATTCTCTTCTGGTTTCTTTAGTATCGACCATGTATGGCGGTATTTTTAAAGAATCTAAATTAAAATGTGATGGATCTCCAACCGTCCACGGTGCATGGGGTGTAGTTAAAGCTGTAACTAAGCAGAACGGTTGTGCTTTATCCCTAGTAACAAAATCGAACATCCCTTTAGGGTCATATTTAGAGGTTTCACTAACGCAGTTACGCTCTACACCTGGCACCATTTCAAAAGGGAATACCGCTTTTGGCTGAATATGTGTTTTACCCGCTATACCCGTTCTATATCCCAACTTTCCTAAACGCTGTACGATACTTTCTGTGCCGGTTCTTGCATTAGCATGATTCCAACACACCCCATTATTTACTGGTTGCATTCCGGTAAACAACTCAGATCGGCTAGGTGTACACATAGACATGGTAACATAGGCTTTATTGAATGTTAAACCTTCTGAAGCTAGTTTATCTATAGCTGGGGTTTTTACATTTTGGCCACCGTAAAGTGATAAATCGTTATGTGTACAATCGTCTCCAATAATTATGACAATATTGGGTTTCTTGTTTTTTTGTGCATTAACTTTATTATAAAAAAATATAGAAACACAACTTATTATTACTGTAAGTTTTAGAATCTTCATAGCTATTTTTCTTTTGTTGTGATATGGTTTTTTATCTATTGAATGTGGATAGTTGTTGTACCAATCTAAAAGTTCTGTTTTTAATTCTTCAACTTTTAAGGTTTCAGATGAAGCCAAATTTATTAACTCACGTTCATCTTTTTTTACTAATATAGCATTTGTTATGTTTTCTCTATCATAGACTATACTTCTTGCGGATTGGTAGGAAATCCATCCATAAAAACCAAAGGCAAATCAACCCTTGCTAATACTAATCGTTTACTGGAAATATATCTTGCTTAGTTACCAACCACAACCAGTAACATTAGAAGAAGTCCCACAATTTATCAAAGTATTATTTGTGGTAATAGCACTGGCACAAATATTTCCAGAAATAACAAAATTTCCACCAGGATTAGAACCTTGGTTAGTATATTCTGCATATCCTTTTGGAGCTTTTAAATAATAATTATTGCCTGTTTCATTTAGAGTAATATTAACATTCCCAGAACTTTTATTTAGAAACACTGGTAATGCGTTTCCAGTATTTCTAAATGTTTGGGAAGGCTCTATATCTATAAAAAAATCACCTAGGCTTATTACTGTATTTAAGCTTGCGTTAGATCCTGATATTGCAAATGTTGTTAAATTAGAATAGTTTTGATTATTGGTTATAATCAAAATATTATTTAAGGTATGCTCTGTATCAGGTTTACTACTCCACCCCAATTGAAATGCTGCGCCATTACCATTCTGTACTATGGTAACATTTTCCACAGTCATATTTTTATATAGCTTTATAGAATCATCCCAGGTATCAAATTTACAATTTCGCACAACCGAATCCTTGCCAGCGCTAATCCCATCAGAATTGGAATTATAATCGCCACCATTACCATCATCTGAAGGCCTAGTATTATGCACAAAAACACTATCCATAATAATTTTACTCTCAAAAGAGGTTATCGCGTAAGATCTAGCATTTCTAATAGTTATATCCCGTACTGTTAAAGTAGCTCCATTTTGGTTTCCACTAATAGCACCAAATTTCCATTTTTGGCAGTCTGCAGCCCTATCATCCCCTGTAGCTTCATTACAATTTGGTGAATCGTTGGTCTTATTTGGACCCAAGGACCAAGCTCTTGTAGGTGTACCATAAATAATACTTGAAGCTCTATCTTCTCCTCTTATTAAGATATTAGAATCAAACCTAAAATGGCCGATAATAGTCACATTAGCCTTTACAACAATCTCTTTTACCTTACTAGGTATTTCGTAGTAAAAACCTATCTTATCATTATCTATTGCTGTTTGGGTTGTACCATTACTAAACGTTACATCCTTTATAAATTCGACAACTCCAGTAGAGGCATCCCATGTAATAAAGGAATCGTCTATCACACCTGGCGGCATATTTAAATCTTCTGCTATAGCTCGATTATTAGTTTCATTTGTTGTAACCGTAATTTCATTACTTGTTGCAACATTACGGGCTTCATCATAACCTCTTGCCAAGTATGTATATGTTGTTGTAGGTTGTAGGTCAACATCAACAAAACTATTTACGCTTGTATTCGATGTTGAAAAGACTTCTGTATTATTTCTTAAAATTACAATTTCACTAATTCCGTTTTCATCCATAAATGATGTCCAATTAATAGTAACACTTGTTTCTTCTACATTTGAAAAAGACAAAGTACCTGCTACTGGCGGAATTGTGTCTAAAGTTTCAGGAGCATCATCATCAGACGAACTACAACCTTCAAATAACAATATTGAAAAAAGTAAATAAAGTACGTATTTGATTTTAGTATTCATTGCAATTTTTTTGTGTTAGACTAATTGTTCTATCAAAGAAAAAAATAAATAGGCCAACTAGATGACTATTTTATCTAAAAAACATGCTAATTCTTTCAAAACCGGTGTAAATGCATATTATAATCGCAATATAATACACAAACAGGGCTGCATCCTAAAATACAGCCCTGTTCAAAAAACTAACTCAAAGGTAAAAACTAAAAACCTTTATTTAAAACATAGGCAGCATCGTTCCAACGCAATTCTTGTTTAAACCTATATAAATCTGTTTTCTCATCAATTAATAAGAACTCGATATCCATAATTTCAGCATAATCTTCTAATGACTCTGCTGAAATGTTTTGGCTATAACATGTATGGTGAGCACCACCAGCATAAATCCATGCTGCAGCGGCTGTTTGTAAATCTGGTTTTGCGTCCCAAAGCACACGTGCTACTGGAAGGTTAGGCATATCATCTTTAATATCAACTGCTTCAACAGTATTTACAAGCATTCTAAAACGATTACCCATATCAACTACCGACGCATTGAGCGCTTTACCAGAACCTGCATTAAATACTAAACGTACAGGATCTTCTTTTCCTCCAATTCCCAATGGATGTATTTCACAAGACACGTTACCTTTAGCAATGGATGGACAAATTTCTAACATATGAGACCCTAAACAGGTAGTATTTGTAGGATCAAAATGATAGGTGTAATCTTCCATAAAACTGTTTCCACCTTCAAGACCGTGACCCATAACTTTCATTGTACGTACCAGAGCAGCTGTTTTCCAATCTCCTTCACCTCCAAAACCA
Organism: Flavobacteriaceae bacterium; assembly: GCA_043557195.1. Classification (GTDB taxonomy): domain Bacteria; phylum Bacteroidota; class Bacteroidia; order Flavobacteriales; family Flavobacteriaceae; genus Jejuia. Next base: position 856,700 of record CP121314.1, read on the forward strand.
TAACCGCTTGCCATTAAGCGTTGTGTAGCAATTCCTGGTAATTGCTTCATGCCATGTAAATCCTCAAAGGTATCTGTAAATGCTGTAAAACTACCTTCTTCCAAAAAGGTACGCATACCAAGTTCAATCTTGGCCGCATCTCTTAAAGACTGACGCATAGTACCATCAGCTTTAATCTTTGCTGCCATTACATACGTATCCTCGTATTCTTGAATAAGTGTATCTATTTGAGCATCTGAAATACCATCGATGTATTTTACTAAATCACCAATGCCATAACCATTAACTTCGTAACCAAACTTAATTTGAGCAGAGACCTTGTTGCCGTCTGTAACAGCAACTTGACGCATATTATCTCCAAATCGGGCAACTTTCATTTTTTTACTATCAGCTACAGCTGCGGCAACACGCGTCCAATCGGCAACTTTTCTAATAACTTTTATATCTTGCCAATGCCCAACAACAACCTTTCTATTTAAGCGCATTCTAGAGGCTATAAATCCGAATTCTCGCCCGCCATGAGCTGACTGATTTAGATTCATAAAATCCATATTAATAGCATCCCAAGGAATGTCTCTATTGAATTGTGTATGCAAATGCAGAAATGGTTTTTGTAGTGTATTTAAGCCAGCAATCCACATTTTAGCAGGAGAAAACGTATGCATCCAAGTAATGATTCCAACACATTTATCATCATTATTGGCTTCTTTACAAAGTGCATGAATTTCATCTGGTGTTTTTACTGTAGGCTTAAAAACTACGTTAACAGGAATAGTAGCATTATTATTATAAGCCGTTGCAATTTCCTTTGAATGTTCTGCAACCTGTTTTAAAGTTTCTGGTCCATATAAGTGTTGGCTTCCAGTTACAAACCAGATGTCGTTTTGTTTTAAATCTATCATTTTATTTATTAAGTGTTTTTTAAGAAAAATATATATATAAGCCAATAACTATAGTACATATAGTTAACCCTACTGGTTTTGCATATTTCCATGGTGTTATATCCACTTGTTCAGTATGCACCAGCACGTATTCTGTCTCTCTTGGTTTTATTTTACCAATAATGTACATTAGTATTACACATAACAAGAACAAAATCCCCATAACATGTAAGAAGCTAATATTAGGTTTTATGATATAAAGTGTAATTAAATATGTAGTCACTGCAACGACAATAGCTATATTGGCGGCAATTCCAGGTATTCTTTTAGTCAAATATCCAACTAAAATAATAGCTAAAATTGGTACGGAATAAGACCCATTGAGTTCTTGTAAATAATTAAATATTCCACCTTCAACACCATATAAAAGTGGTGCGATAACCATGGAGATTATTGCTAAAAAAATTCCAAAGGTTTTACCTGCCTTAACAACTTGCTTTTCATTTGCATCCTTGTTAATATATTCTTTGTAAAAATCTAACCCAAACAAAGTCACAGAACTATTTAAAGCACTATTAAAAGAACTTAATATAGCTCCAAAAAGTACTGCGGCAAAAAAGCCTATAAATGAAGTTGGAAGTACTTTCTTTACAACCATAGGATACGCTTGATCTGCATTAGTTAATTCGCCATTAAAAATTTGGAAAGCAATTATACCAGGTAACACTACAATAAATGGCCCTAATATTTTTACGAAGGCTGCTAAACTCAATCCTATTTGGCCTTCACGCAAGTTTTTTGCACCTAATGCACGTTGAATAATAGCTTGATTTGTTCCCCAATAATAAAAATTCACTATTAACATACCTGTAAATAATGTCCAAAATGGCACCGATGAATCGGGTCCTCCAAGAATATTAAATTTTTCAGGAAAATTTGTTGTTAGAGTATCCATACCGGCTATAAGGCTTCCTTCACCAACATATAATAATCCAAAAATAGGTATCATTGACCCTCCAATGATAAGACCTATAGCATTTATAGAATCAGAAACAGCTACAGCTTTTAACCCTCCAAAAATCGCATAGATACTTCCAATAACACCTATACCCCATACTGTAATCCAAAGTGCAGCCTTGTCTCCTATACCAAAAGACTCTGGCAAATCGAACATGGTATTAATAGCTAAGGCTCCAGAATAAAGTACTGTTGGAAGCATAGAAATAGCATAACCAAACAGAAACAAAAGAGATACTAATGTTTTTGTTGATTTACCATAGCGGCGTTCTAGAAATTGGGGTATTGTAGCAATACCTCCTTTTAAATATCTTGGTAATAATATTAAAGCAGTAAATATCATTGCTATAGCAGCTATAACTTCATAAGCCATTATTAGTATACCTTCACTAAAAGCAATACCATTCATTCCTACAATTTGTTCTGTGGAAAGATTTGTTAATAGTAGTGACCCTGCAATAACTGGTCCTGTAAGACTTCGCCCTCCTAGAAAGTATCCATCTGATGATGTCTCATCTGTTTTTCTTGTAGACCACCAAGCTATTAGAGCTACTAATAAAGTAAATCCTGCAAAAGATATTATTCCCATAATTTAATTTTGGTTTTGCTAATAATTATTTTAACACCCTTGACCGTAATATGCATCCTTGCCATGCTTACGTTCAAAGTGTTTTCTTTTTAAAGCTTCTTTTAAAATTTGGGCGTTCGGATTTATTTGCAATGTTAAATATGCCATTTTAGCAACCTCTTCACAAACTGCACTGTTATAGACTGCTTTAGCAGCAGTTTTACCCCATGTAAAAGGCGCATGATTTCCAACGAGAATCATACCAATTTCATCATAATCCAAGCTTCGTTCTTTTAGACAATCTATAATTTGATAGCCTGTCATATGCTCATAATCACCTTCAATATATTCGTCTTTCATTGGTGGTGCACAAGGAATATCTGAAATTAAATGATCTGCGTGTGTGGTTCCAAAAATTGGTACATCTTTAATAGCCTGTGCCCAAGCAGTCCCATAGGTTGAATGTGTATGAACTACACCACCTATTCTATCCCATTCTTTGTACAAAACAGCATGTGTCTTTGTATCTGATGAAGGGCGCATAGTACCCTCAACAATTTTGGCATCATAATCACAAATTACCATATCCTCAGGTTTTAAATCTGCATAAGGCACGCCGCTTGGTTTAATAGCAAAAACAGACTTATCTCGATCTACCGCACTTGCATTTCCGAAAGTAAATAATACCAAGCCCAACTCGGGTAATTGCATATTAGCTTCGAAAGCTTCTTCTTTTAACGTTTTATAAATACTCATATTATTTCTGCATTATATGGTTCTCCATCGTTTGGCACATAGCGTTGTAATCAACATATAGCTTTTTATATGCCTCTACATGCTTTGGAATAGGCTCATAAATTGTTTCAAAAGGACTAGCCATTGCATCCATCGCGGCTTCAGTATTTGAATACAAACCGGCTGATACTGCCCCGAAAACCGAAGCTCCCAATGCACATGCTTGTTCAGATCTTGCAACTTTTATTGGCGCGTTTAATATATCTGCCATTGTCTGCATAACAAAAGTTGATTTCTTGGCTATACCACCAATAGCAATAACACCATTAATAGGTATGCCTTCACTTATAAATCGATCTGAAATTTTCTTTGCTCCAAAACAAGTAGCTTCTACTAAAGCCCTAAAAACTTTAGGAGATGTACTACCTAAATTAATACCTGTAATAGCTCCTTTTAAATTCTGATTGGCATCAGGTGTACGTCTTCCATTCATCCAATCTAAAGCCAATTCTCCAGAAGCTCCAATCGGTTCTTTTGAAGCAGCCTCATTAAGTTTTGGTAAAATATTAGAAACTGTTTCTTCAATTAATTTTTCTTTTATTTCATCTCTAATTAAAGTTGAATTTACTATTAACTCTTTTATTGGCCATTCAATCAACCGTTGATACCATGCGTAAATGTCTCCAAAAGCAGATTGACCTGCTTCCAAACCTAACATTCCAGGAACAACCGAACCATCTACTTGACCACATATGCCCTTTACTAAATGTTCCTCTTCTTGAGGTGGTGTAACTAGAATATCACAAGTGGAAGTACCCATAACCTTAGTTAAATGATAGGGCTTAATATTTACACCAACCGCACCCATATGACAATCAAAAGCACCAACTGCAACTTTAACTGTTGGTGACAGACCTAAGCGTGTTGCCCAAGCTTCCGACAATGTACCAACGGTTACATCAGAGGTATATGTTTTTGTAAATAGTCTATCTTTTAAACCATCCAAAATGGGATCCAATTCCACAAAAAAATCGTTTGGTGGTAAACCGCCCCAGGATTCATGCCATAAGGCTTTATGTCCTGCGGCACATCTGCTCCGTTTTATTTTGTTTGCGTCATTACCCCCGGTTAACAAAAATGGGACCCAATCACAATGTTCTACCCATGAATAAGCTTTTTCTAACACGGCTTTATCTTGTCTTGAGACATGCAATATTTTTGACCAAAACCACTCTGAAGAATAAATACCTCCTTCATATTGAGAATAGTCTACATCCCATTGTCTACAAAGTGCATTAATTTCATCTGCCTCCTTAATACCTGTATGATCTTTCCAAAGTACAAACATAGCATTAGGATTATCTCTGAAATCTGGTAACAAAGCCAAAGGTGTTCCAGATTTATCAACGGGCACTGGCGTAGAACCTGTAGTATCTACACCAATACCAACAATATTCTTAACCACTTCCTCATTTACTTGAGACAAAGCTGAAGTAATTGTATTTTCTATACCTTCAATATAATCTAAAGGATGTTGCCTAAACTTATTTTTTGAAGGCTCACAGTATTTACCTTCTCTCCAGCGCGTATAATAGTGAACAGCAGTTGCTAATTCATCGCCAGTTTTTGTATTTACGATTAAGGCCCTCACAGAGTCTGAACCGAAATCCATTCCAATAGAATATTTTGTCTCGTTCATAACTTTAATCTTTATTATTAATTACCTTTTTTATAATCTTCCAAAAATTTAGCTAATCCAATATCAGTTAGAGGATGTTTTAACAAACCTGTTATGGATGATAGTGGTCCTGTCATAACATCAGATCCTGTTTTAGCACAATCAATCACGTGCATAGTGTGACGAATGGACGCTGCTAATATTTGCGTTTGAAAACCATAGTTATCATAAATCTGTCTAATTTCAGCAATAAGGTGTAAACCGTCTGTTGATATATCGTCCAATCTACCTAAGAATGGTGATACATAAGTAGCTCCTGCTTTGGCAGCTAACAAAGCTTGACCAGCAGAAAAAACTAATGTTACATTGGTTCTAATTCCTTTATCTGAAAAATATTTACAGGCCTTAATTCCGTCAGCTATCAACGGTAATTTTACCACTATCTGCGGGTGTAGTGCAGCTAATGCTTCACCTTCTTTTACCATACCGGCAAAGTCTGTTGAAATCACTTCAGCACTTACATCACCTTCAACAATCTCACAAATCTTTATATAATGATTTAATATGTTTTCCTCACCAGTAATACCTTCTTTGGCCATTAATGATGGGTTGGTTGTAACTCCATCTAACACCCCTAATGCCTGTGCTTCTGCTATATCATCAAGGTTAGCTGTATCTATAAAAAATTTCATATACTTCTCTTAGTTTATTATTTTATTAAAACAGTATTTAAATACTCTAATACATTTTTACTTGCTTGCTCTCCGGTGAAACCAAACTTTTCATCAAGCACTCCCGCAGGTGCAGAATATCCGAAGTGATCTAACCCGAATACTTTTCCATTATCACCAACCAATCCTTCTAAGTTTACAGGTAAACCTGCTGTTAAACCAAATAATGGTTTATCTTTTGGAATAACACTATTCTGATATTCTTTAGGCTGTTGCCTGAATAAGCCTTCTGAAATAATGGAAGCGATGCTTACTTTTAAGTTTTCCTGAGACTCTAAAATCTCTGCAGCTGCAATTAAAGTTGATACTTCTGATCCGTTTGCTACTAAAACAACATCTGGATTGTCTACTTCTTTTACTAAATAACCTCCCTTTTCGGCTCCTAAAGCTTCTTCATATCTAGATGTTCCCTGTGCAGGCACATCTTTAATTCCTTGTCTAGAAAGGATTAATCCTGAAGGTGTATTGGAGTTATCTAAAGCCATTTTCCAAGCAACAGTAGCTTCAGCAGAATCTGCTGGACGCATTGCTAAGAAACTTGCATTTCCGCTGTGGTTTTTAAGCTTTTCTAATAATCGTATTTGTGCTTCTTGTTCTACAGGCTGATGTGTTGGCCCATCCTCTCCTACTCTAAAGGCATCATGTGTCCACACATATTTGACTGGTAATTCTTGAATAGCACTTAATCTAATGGCTGGTTTCATATAATCTGAAAACACAAAGAAAGTTGCTACCACTGGAATAACACCTCCGTGTAAAGCAATTCCATTTGCTATACAAGCCATAGTTAATTCTGCCACCCCAGCTTGTAAAAACGAACCGCTAAAGTCTCCTTTTTGTAATGCAGATGATTTCTTTAAGAATCCATCGGTTTTATCACTGTTTGATAAATCTGCAGAAGATACAATCATATTTTCAACATGTTCAGCTAAATATGCTAAAACATTAGAAGAAGCGGCTCTTGTAGCTAATCCTGCTTTATGTTCTATAGATTTAAAATCTAACTCAGGCAATTGTCCTGATAAGAAGAAATCTAATTTATCTGCTAAAGCTACATTTTCTTGTCTCCAAGCATTAATTTCTGCTTTCTTTTTGGCTGATTTCGCTGTTTTATCAGCAATTAAATTTTTATAAAACTCACTAACGTCTCCATAAATATCAAATGGGTTTTCAACATCAGCTCCTAAGTTAATTAATGTCTTTTCGTAATCTGCTCCCGTATGTCCAATTGGCTGACCATGTAACTCACAGTATCCTTCAAATATACTTCCATCTGCCGCAACACAACCTTTACCCATTATGGTTTTACCAATAATAAGTGTTGGTTTTTCAGTTTCATTATTAGCATCGGTTAAAGCTTTTCTAATTTGGTCATGATCATGTCCATCAATAGTAACAACTTTCCATCCCCATGCTTCATATTTAGCGGCAGTATCTTCGCTTGTCACCTCATCTGTAGATGTTGACAATTGAATATCGTTAGAATCAAAGAACATAATAAAGTTACTCAATCCTAAATGACCAGCTACTCTACCTGCTCCTTGTGAAATCTCTTCTTGAATGCCCCCATCAGAAATAAATCCGTAGATTTTGTGATTCATCCAATCCCCAAATCTAGCTTGCAAAAACTTAGCAGCAATAGCTGCTCCAACACCCATAGTGTGCCCTTGTCCTAATGGTCCGGAGGTGTTTTCAATACCACGGGCTACATCAACTTCTGGGTGGCCTGGTGTAATAGAACCCCATTGTCTAAAATTAGCAACATCCTCTTTGGCATAATTCCCTAAAAGGTAATATTGTGCATACATTAAAGTTGATAAATGACCAGCATCCATAAAGAAACGATCTCTAAAGGGCCATGTCATATCAGATGGATCGTAATTAAAGAATTCTGAGTAAAGGATGTGCATAAAATCTGCACCTCCCATTGGCCCTCCAGGGTGACCTGAATTTGCTTTCTCTACCATGGCTACAGCCAAGGCTCTTATGTTATCTGCCGATTGCTGATCTATTTGTTTGTTCATTTTACTATTTATTTTGATATCAAATACATTTTGGCGCCATGTGGTGGCACTTTTTTTGTTAACTTACTGGAAATATTCTCTAAATCTTCTTTAGCCCATAAATCCCTTACGCAGAATGAGCCCTGAAGATTTAGTTCTTCAAGAGAAATCATAATTTCTCTTTCCTCTTCAGAAATATTAAAAAAGGCTACATAGGTTCCTTTACTATTTTCTGCAGCCCATACCTTTTCAGAATCATTTTCCTTTATTGGTCTATTGTTCCAGCTATTCTGATTTACCTCAAGTACCTCTTTATTACTAATTAAACCAATTGTAAAGTCACTTGTATTAGGTAGATTACCACCAAACATTAATGGCGAACGAAAAATAGACCATAAGGTTAATACAGTTATTTGTTCATCCTTTGTAAAATTCGAAACTCTATTTGTACCTCCTGATTCTCCTCGAGGCAAATCCCCTAGTGGCAACATATCGGCATCAGGCCAATGCCCTTCCGTAACAAAAGGAGCCCATGTAGAACAGCGATTCATTTGTGCTTTTAACGACCCCCATTCATCCCAAAAATCTGCTGAGATACGCCAAAGGTTTGTGTGATTTCTTAAATGGTTGATTATAGTCGTTTCTGGACCACCAGGAGAAATACTAAATACTATTTCCCTGCCGCAGTTATCAATAGCTTTTGCCATTCCCTCAACATCATCAATACGGTATGGTGAACCTTCACCTGTTGGCGAGCCACTACTTCTATTAACCTCAGACCAAGCATTAATATCGTCAGCCTTAATATAATCAACACCCCATTCAGAATATAACTCAAAAATAGAATCGTAATATGCTTGAGCTCCCGGTTTGGTAAAGTCTAAAGTTCTTAAACTATTAAACCATGGACAGCGTTCTCTGTCATAACTTATCATATCAGCCGTAACATTGGCTCCACTAACCAAAGTTTTGTTCTCAACTGCCTGAACGGGAATACCGCGCATAATATGTATTCCAAATTTTAATCCCAAACTATGAACGTAATCTGCCAACGGTTTAAATCCAGCACCATTGACTGAAGATGGAAATCTTACTGGATCTGGAACCAACCTACCGTATTCATCAATTAATTGCGGTATCTTTTCATCTTTATAATTATGGTTATTGATTTCTGGCCCATACCAGCCCAAATCTACCACGATATATTCCCACCCAAAATGCTTTAGGTGTTTTGCCATAAAATTGGCATTGGCCTTAACCTCTTCTTCCGTAACATTAGTCCCAAAACAGTCCCAACTATTCCAACCCATTGGAGGTGTTAAGGCTCTATTTTTAATTTTTTTTCTAAACATTAATTTATCTATATATGAATTATTTAAGACCTACTGAAAATATTAATACGATGGCAACTAACAATAGTACATTAACAACCCACCAAAAAGCAATTTTGTTATACCATTTTGTGCCTAAGCCTTGTTTTAAAGCCTCTCCATTTATACTAAAAGTTAAATCTTTTGATACCTGTCCTTCAGGCGGAGCTGGAGTTATTAAACTAGAAACAATACATACGACCATGGAGAAAACCCAAGTAATTAATCCTTGATTTGCAAAAGGTTTTACAAAGTTTGCAAGCTCTGAACCAGACTCCGCCAATGGCCCGAACTCTAAAAATTTTAAAAATCCGGCCATAGCAAAACCAGCAATAACTGTAATTATAGCATCTTTAGCGCTTACCCTTTTCCATAGCATACCCAACAAAAATAATGCTGAAAACGGTGGCGCTATGAAAACGTAAAGCGCTTGTATTAAAATGAATAAGTTTACTTTTGTTGCTGTTGCCAAAAGAATTGCAAACAAAATAGATATGGTTAAAAATATAGCACCAACTACCTTACCTGTTTTCACATAATGGCTTGACGACCTATCTTTTTGATATATTTCTTGATAAATATCAATAGTAAACATCGTTGATGTTGAATTTAAAACCGAACTTACCGTAGATTGAATGGCACCGAACAAAGCAGCAAGTAATACACCTTTTAAAAAAGTTGGTACTAATATACCTATCATTTGTATATAGGTTTTATTTGCCGCATCACTTTGAAATTCCCAACTACCACCGGTTAAAAAATCAGGCTTCATTGCAAAAAATATCAATCCAGGTATTACTACTATTACAGGTAATAGTAATTTTAAAAAGCTAGCTAAAACCATACCTGCTCTTGCATGATACATATCCTTTGCTGCAAATATTTTTTGCACCATAGTTTGGTTAATAACAGTATACCACAAACCAATATAAAAGAAACTAAATACCCAGTGAGTCCACGGATTTGAATAATGATTTAATGGTTGTATTACAGAGAGCCTATTATAGCTATCCCCTGTTTCCGCGCCTTTCAATATATTAGGTACATTTTCATCAATCCATCGTTTGGCCCAATCTACATTTCCTAAATTAACATCTACCATATTGGCAAACCCTTTAATAATACCTTCACCCTCACCCAAATAAGCTAAACCTAAAAAGGTTACTGTTAAACCACCAAAAATCATAATTAATATGGTAAGCACATCCATAAAAGCTACCGATTTAAGACCACCCCAAACGGCCCATCCTCCTGTTGTAATACCTATAATAATACATGCATTAATGGCACTGACATTAAAAAACTCCGTTAGTATTAAACTGCCACCATAAATTACAGGCCCCATGAAAGCAAAAATATTTGCTAAAATAGAAACGATGGCAAAAATCCGCCGTATGGTTTTACTAAAACGTTTTTCTAAAAACTCTGGTGTTGTGTAAACTTTTGAGGTAAGTAAATAAGGTATAAAAAGCCATATTAAAAAAGTGAAAGCTATAACTGTACTCCACTCGCCAGTAGCTACACTTATACCATAAATCACAGCTGCACCTATTAATCCAATAAAATGCTCGGTACTGATATTAGATGCAATATAGGAACTACCAACAACATACCAAGGCAATGTTCTGCCTGCTAAAAAATAATCCGCAGAACTTACACTTTTTTTTCTACCGTACCAATAACCAATGAAACTTAAAAACACAAAATACCCAATAAAGGCTATATAATCCCAATGTTCTAATGAGAATACCTGATTTTCCATATTGTTTGTTTGTAAAATGGGATTAGATTGGGTTATTGAAAAACTTTAATTTCAGAAACAAATTCATTCGATACAATATTCAAATCTGATATGTTAGCCAATACTCCGTTATTGGTAGTTATATTTTTAAGTGTAATCCCCTCAATATTACTAGTTAAACTTTCACCTAGTAATTGCTTTCCAATATCCTTTAAATCGGCCTGAATTGTAACATCTTCAATAGATACATTTCTAAGTCTTCCTCCACCTTCGCCTTGATAATTAGAATCAGCTATTTCCAAGTCAAAAAGATTGCCATGATAAAGGGTTGCATTTCTTATTATTAAGTTGTTAATATCTGCACTCCCTCCATGCCTAGCAGCTAAAAAGGCTTTATTAGTAGGTGTTAAACTCTTTACATTTTCTATGAGAATGTTTTTGGCATAATCGGCTCCATTCCATGTTAGCATAATGTCACCTCCATTGTTATCTAAGCCCCAAAAAACCATATTTTTTATCACTATATTCTCAACACCTACGCCTTTTAGTTCATTAGTACCGTCCCATTGTATATCATTAGTTCCATTTTCAGAATCAAACAAACCTGTAATGCATATTCTATCGTCATTACTTGCTATAAATGAATCTTCCAAAACTACATTTGAGCTGTAAGTATGTACTCCATCATTATTGTGCTCGCCAAAACCGCATAATTTAACATTCTTAATCACAACTCCTTTACAATTAGCTACTTCTAATTGATAGCTAGGGCTACTCGCAATAGCCACACCTTCTACAGTTACATTTTCAGAATCGATAAAAACAACTCCTAGCCAATCTGCATCCCATTCTTCTTCCCTTGCATTTTCATCACTAGAAGATTCCTCTGCATGAGTTACAAAGGATTGAGATATTAAACCTCGTCCTAATAGATTTATATTCTTTTTGTTTTTAGATTTTATTGTTGCTTCTAATACAGCACCTCCGGACAAATAAACAGTATGAATTCCATCAACAAAAGGATCCCAGGCTTGCCCATATTGATGAATTCCTGGCTCTAAAAACAACACTCCTTTATCATCTTTTGATGGCACATTAATTTCTGGCGCCTCCGCACTTATGATAATGGAATGAACTACACCATTAATAGTTGCACTAACAACAAACTTCTCTGGTTTTTCTATAGAAATTGAGAGTGACCCTTTTTCTTGATTTACTTTATAATTTATATCCTTCGGCATGATTTGCCAATCGGCAGTATCTTCACTCAACCCTGATAGCTCTAATTGAGCTTTACCTTCAAAAGAAAAATTCACGTAAGACACACCAGTATAGGATATGCTCTTTAGTTGTTTTACATGCTCATATTGATCCTTGATTTCTTTGGTGTGATAAACAAAGGTATCATCACCATTTACTGAAAGATCAAATGTTATTGACTCAGAAAGCCCATGGATTTTTTCAAGCCCTTCAACAGCAGGATATAAAGTAGCGCTTCCTACTGTTTCTTTATCGTTTTTACTGGACTTAACTCCGCATGCCAATAAGGTTGCGACAAGAAGTAAACCGAATACGACTTTTGCCTGCTGATCTTTTAAAATAACCAAACTGAAAATTTTATTATTAAACATGATATTAATTTGTTATATCTTAACAAAACTACCCTAAGAATACAATTATATCGTTGCTCAAATGGCAAGACCTTTTGCGTTTTTGTTTAAAACCGCAAAATATTCGTGAAACTTGAAAAATACAGCATCGAAAAAAGATTCCCGTTTATTTTTTATTAAAGTTTGAGAATACTTCCAAAAAACCAGTATGCTAAACTATTGCTTTTTGGTAGTATTTAAGTTTTTAACAAATTCAGATGGTGTGACGCCAAATTGTTTTTTAAAACTTTTAGTGAAATGTGATTGACTTTGCATGCCAACCTTATCCATAACCTGAATGATATTTAAATCTGTACTCGATAATATCTGAGCGGCTTTTTTCAATCTAATACTCCTTATTAATCCACCAACAGATTCTGAAGTAACTTCCTTTATTTTAGTATATAGTTTGGTTTTACTGATTCCTAATAATTTACAAAGTTTAACCACGTCAAAATTCACATCGTCTATATTATCATCAATACAATTAATTACCTTCTTTAAAAACTCATCCTCTGTATTACCCTTAACATTCTTTCTTGCCTCCTCAAAAGTATTTTCTATAGCAGCTTGTTTTATCTGTTTCCTTGATTTAAGAACATTTAGAATTGTTAAATGAAGAACTTCCAAACTAAATGGTTTGGATAAATAAATATCCGCTCCAGACTGTGCACCTTCGATTTGGCTTTCAGTATTATATTTAGCTGAAAGAAGAATAAACGGGATATTTGAGAATTCAGAATGCGATTTAACAACCTTACAAAGTTCAACACCTCCCATTACCGGCATCATAATATCGCTCACTATCACCTTTATATGACGATGCTCTTCTAAAATCTCAAGAGCTTCTTTTCCGTTTGAAGCTTCAAAAACACTAAACTCTGAATCAAAATCATCCTTTATAAAACTACGCAATTCTGCATTATCCTCTACTAATAGTATTTCAGGTTTGGTATAGGTTTCAAAAAGTTCAACTTTATTGTCTATAATTATATCATCTTTAGGCACAAAAGGGCTTAGCGCGTTCTTTGACAACTGAATGGTATTTTTGATTATTGAATCGCCAAATTCTTTTTCAAAATCTACATTCGGTATTTCTAAAACAAACTTGGTTCCGACCTCTTCTTTACTGTAAACCGATAAATTCATTTTATGAATTTCCACCAAACTCTTAACTAACGTTAGGCCAATGCCTGAACCTTGTATGTTAGCCGTATTTCCTGCTTGAAAAAATCGTTCGAAAATTTTTGAAATGGACACTTCATCTATTCCAGATGCTGTATCCTCAATACTAATATACGTATAAGATGGCGCAACAAAATCACTCTTTATAGAATTAGAATAAAGGTATTTACCTGCATTACCCTCTCTTTCTTCACTTAATCTAATATCTATCTTACCACCATTATTGCTAAACTTTATTGCATTACCTAGCAAATTAAAAATTATTTTTTCTAAAACTATTTTATCAAAATTAAGTTTCTCATACGACAAGTTATTCTTGTAATTAAATGTTATGGATTTGCTTTCTAAAGCCGACTTAAAAGAATCTTTAATATCATCAAAAAACGGATTTAGATAATGCCACCCTGAATTCAATTTATATGCGTTTGAACTTACTTTTCTATAATCTATCAACTCATTTATTAGCCTTAATAATCGTTTGGCATTTTTATACATAAGTTGGTAGTATTTCTCTTTTTTATAGCTGCCCCCCATATCCTCTTTCATTAACTTTTCAAGAGGGTTTAATATTAATGTTAAAGGCGTTTTAAATTCATGAGAAATATTAGTAAAAAATTGTCCAGTAAACTGATACATCTTTTCTTTTTCTTGTTCTTTTATAACAGAAACCTCGTAGGCTTTTTTAAGACCAAACCATCTAACGAGCAAGTAATAACTCAATATTAAAATAAGTATCCCCAAAACAACATAGCAAATACGTGCAAAATTTGTAAGCCACCATGGAGCAATAATATTTATTGCTAAACGCTTTACATCACTTGACCATACCCCGTCATTATTTGTTGCCATAACCTCAAACAAATATTCCCCATAAGGCAGATTAGAATAACTAGCTTTTCTGTCTGATGCATTTGTTACAATCCAATCATCATTATAATTTAGTAGTCTATATTTAAACTGAGATCTATTTGGGTTTGCGTAATGTAATGATGAGAATTGTATTTGAAAATTATTTTCAAAGTGGTTTAATTCTATTTCATCAGTCGAATTTAAGGTAATTGGTAATATGTCGTATTCAGACGAAGTTTCCGAAATATCTATAATTTGATTATTAACATATAAATTGGTGAAAACTACATTAGAATTAAACGTATTTGTTTCAATTTGGCTTGGATAGAAGTAACTAATCCCTTTTGTGCTTCCAAAATAAAACCGGCCACTTTCCCCTTTAAATGCAGCACCTACCTTAAAGCTATTACCCACTAAACCGTCCTCTTTATCGTAATTGGTAAATTCTTCCCTTTCTATATTAAATCTCGACAAACCTTTACCACCAAGCCATAATTCTCCTTTGTCATCATCATATATTATAGTTTCAATATCAGTAGATGGCGCGCCCTCTTTTATCGAAAAAGATTTTGCTTTATATCCCAGTTCTAAATTAGAGTCCAGCATCAGTTTATTTAATCCACCCCCCAATGTTCCAACCCATAGTGTTGAATCGTTTTCCCTTACAATTGGCCATACCCAGTTAGAGCTAATAGATTGCGTGTAAGATTCACTGCCCTTATAATGTAATATTTCATTTATAGAACCATCTTCATTTAGGAAAATATGATTTAACCCGTTATTAGTTCCGACAAATACTTCAGGATAATAAGAGTCAGCATAAATAAATGTTATAACGTTGGAAGATAAGCCATATCCTTCGCCATTTTTTTTATATACATGCTCAATTTCAAAGTCTTTTTCATCTTTGTAATTAATTCTATTAAGTCCATTTAACCAAGAACCTGCCCAAATATTGCCAAACTTATCTTCTGCAAGTGCAAAAATAATTTTGTTGGATAGACTCTTATTACTATCACCAACGTCAGAAATTTTATAAAATGAATTTGTTTTTTCTGAATAAATATTTATTCCCTCGGCTGTTCCAACCCATAGTCTACCATCATTATCTATAATTAAACTCCTAATTTTATTACTGGATATACCCTTAGAGTTTTTCTTTGAATGCTTAAATTTTTTAACAGACCTATCCTTAAAATTATAGTAATTAAGGCCGGTTTTTTCAGTTCCAATCCAAATATTTCCTAATTTATCTTCAGCAATAGCACGAATATAGTTTTCAGAAATTGAGTTTTCAGAATTAGCATTATAAACGATAGATTTAAAACCTTTTTTGTTTAAATCGACAAAATTGATTCCACCGTCATAATTTGATAACCATAAACATCCTGACTCATCTTTGAGTAAGGCTACGATGGAACTCGATGATAAATTTGAATTTTTCTCATTATAAAAAGTAAAATTATAAGCAGTATTAACAAGTTCTGCCTTGATTAAACCATAACTACTTCCTATCCAATAACTGTTGTCCACACTTTTTTCAAATGAATTAACAATCAATGAGTTATCTACTATGTTCTCAGAATTTATGTAAGGATAATTTATCTCATAAAAAGAAGCAGAAACCTTGCTTTGATTTTCGGTATCAAATATCGAAGTATTAGCTTTTAGAAATCCATTTTGAGTTCCGAGCAATAAATAATTATTCTCATAAGCAAAAAGACCTGAAAAATTTTTATAGATTTTATTTTTGCTTTCAACTGAAATTGGTTTTATCTGTATTTTTCCACGCTCCTCAATCAACAAAAACAGGCCCTTATTTGTAACAACCCACTGCAAGCCTTTTTCATCTGCTTGCATATCTACATAAATAGCTTGCTTTGGTTCGTTGTCTAAAAAAAGCTCTTGCAGCACTATATCTCTGCTTTCTTTATAAGTAATCTCAAACGCTTTTAAATAACTTTCAGACAGTACATAAAGTATATTATTTGGAGAAACGTAGACAGATAGTAATTTAGCATTTTGTAGAGAAGCGTTATCATTTAGTTTCCATTGTAAATCAAGGTATTTCTCTTTTCCTAAATCAAAACATTCAATTCCACCTTGTGTTACTAGCCACAAAAAATTCTTTTGCTGTATTATTTTTTCAATTCTATTTTTATAAACACTTTCAAATAAATTATTCTGATTCGAAAACGTTTTCAGCTCGTATCCATCAAATCTATTTAAACCTCCGAGCGTTCCAAACCAAATAAAACCATGGTCATCTTGAATAATTGAATGCACATCCGAATGCGCCAATCCTCTATCCTGTAATATCTTATTAAACTCTAAGTACCCTTGAGAAAAACAGGATAGAAAAGAAAACAAAACAACCACTACATGTAAGGCTATTATATTTTTTTTCATAAAAACCAAATTAATTGTTCAATTACGCTAAACATACTTTCGAGCAACTGAAAAAAGCACATAGCAAATGTATGAAATTGTCTTCTTGGAAAATTAGCGATTTCGACCTGAAACTATGTTATTTTGTGTTTATCAACGACAAAAGCTTCTAATATGAAATCTCTTGTAAAGTATAGACCTCAATATAAGGCCTTCGAAAACTTAGAAAACAATTAAGCTTTCTAATAACCAAAAGATAGATGAAAGATTCCGTTAAGTAGCTCTTGAACAAAGCAATTAGAAACAATGGTAAACCAAGAATAATTAATATAGTATAGAAGCTACGTTAACACCCAAGGCAAAGACATGGAATAAAAGAAATGATTCTAGAAAAAAGATATAGATTGAATAAATAAACTAATTGAACAATATTATATACAAAACAAAAGAAGCATTAAAAAAAAGAATAAAAATTTCAACGGGTTTAAAGAATTTGAGACGACACGAAGAACTCTGGCAGGAATACAAGATTAGAAAGTATAAAATATTAAAACCAAAATCTTCAATCCCTTAAACTTTGAGTACACTAGCTTTTTAAACTCAGATTCACTTCTAAAAATACAGCTCTTTCTATTCAATTCGACAGAACCAAAAAAAATATAACAAATTAATAGTTTTTGAGATTAAATATACCCAAATTCAATTATTCTAAATGAAGCAACAAAAAATACAAAATGTTATACTATCCTATACTTAATAAATAATGGTTGCGATTTTAAACGAAATAAACCAAAGTTTTATCTTCGACTTTTTGTCCGAGTTTTGAGACTCGAACTCCGACACGCGACTGAACCAGATCCTAAATCAGATATGTTTATCAATTCCACCACCCCTTGCATTTTATGATACTATGCATGAATTTGGTTCTAAACAAAAAACAAATGCACGAAATCTAAACAATTCTTAAATGAGATCCCGTTGGTTGTTTACTAGCTATATTTTTCTTAGAATTTGCTCTTAGCTTATCTTTCAATTCCCGCATATCCCCACTTATCTTCTTTTCAATCACTCTAGCATATTTTTGAGTCGTTGATAATTTTTTGTGGCTTAATAGTTTAGAAACTGTCGAAATAGGTACATTGTTTAAAAGCGTTATTGTTGTTGCGAAAGTGTGTCTGGCTACATGAAAAGTTAGCCTTTTATCAACATTGCACATGTTAGCAATTACTTTTAAGTATTTGTTCGTTTTTTGACTGCTTAAAACTGGCAAAAGCTTACTCTCGTTATTCTCAAAAGGATAATCTTTATATAACGCTAATATTTCTTTAGCTTCATCTAAAAGCGGTACTTTAACCGGTACTTTGGTTTTTTGCCTCCTAATCATTATCCATTTCTCACCATCTACCCCAGTAACAATGTTTTTACCTTTGAGATGTTTGACTTCCGCATAGCACAACCCTGTGTAACATGAAAAAATAAATACATCCCTAACACTCCGAACACTCTCTTTGTCTGAGGTAAGTGACATGATAGCATCTATTTCACATTGCTCTAAGAAAGGACTGTCAAATTCCTCAAACTTCAATTGGTGCAATGAAAAGGGATTATTTTTTATCCATCCATGCTTAAGAGCCAAGTTAGTTAGCTTTTGAAACCGTTCCATATGCTTCATTATACCATTATTGCTTAATGGCTGTGACTTTCTAAGAGGCGGGCAATTTCTCAGGTAGTTTTCAAACCCTATAACGAATGTATAATCAACCTTTTTCAAATTGAAATCTAAAGATTTATATTCTTTTAAGATATAACGTTTGATATACTTTTCAGTAGATGGATAATTCTTTACGGTTCCGGGCGATAGTTTTTCCAAATCGTTCTCACGATGGTATTTTATTAAGTCAGTAATCGTTAAAACGGGCTTATCCTTTCCTAAATATCTTAGCTTAATCGTTAATGCTGAAATTACAACCCCACTATCTTTAAGCATATCATGACAATCCCTCAATTTAGAATAAACATTGCTTAAAGCATCATTAATATTTTTTGCCCCTGAAGATTTTGTTTTTGCACGACGCGCTATGTGACACCAATCTTTTTCATTGACTGATTTTTTTACGCTTATATCAGCCCGATTACCGTCAACGGTAATTCTTGCATAGATTGGAACTGTTCCGTCTTTTTTTATGGCCATTTTTTTCAACCAAAAATGAACACTGAATGTTTCTGAAATTGTCATTACTTTCGTATTAATGGATAAATCCGTTAAACGAAAGCCAAATCGCTATGAAGCCAAATCAGGTAAAAACTGATCAAATATAGGAAAACATTTCCTAAAAAACAGGACACCTAATAGGACACCTTTAGAGGTGTCCTGTTTTGATATCAAATGAAATCAATAAAAATTAAATTACTGATATTCATATGATTAGGTTTAACATGATGCCTATTGACACCGATTTTGTCGGGATGACAGGATTTGAACCTGCGACCACACGGCCCCCAGCCGTGTACGCTACCGGACTGCGCCACATCCCGTTTAAAAAACAGTTTTCAAAGAAAACATATTTTTAAATAATTACAAAACAAAAAAAAAGCCATAGCAGATAGCTTTGGCTTTTTAAAAATTTAAAGTTTTAACTTAGTTATAAGTAGATGTCGAAACTTCGAAGGTTGCATCTTTAGCTGCGAGATAACGCTCTGCATCTAAAGCTGCCATACATCCAGTACCAGCAGCTGTAACCGCTTGTCTGTAAACATGGTCTGCTGCATCTCCTGAAACAAATACGCCTTCAACATTAGTTTTAGATGTTCCAGGAACGTTGATAATATATCCTGTTTCATCTAAATCTAAATACCCTTTGAAGATATCAGTATTAGGTTTGTGTCCAATAGCCACAAAAAAGCCTGTTGCTTCTATATCGTGCTTTTCATTTGTTTTATTATTAAACACACGAACTCCCGTAACTACTTGTCCATCACCCAAAACTTCATCTGTTTCAGTATTGAATAAAATCTCAATATTTTCAGTATTTTTAACACGGGCTTCCATGATTTTTGAAGCTCTAAACTCATCTCTTCTTACCAACATTGTTACTTTTTTACAAAGTTTAGATAAGTAATGTGCTTCTTCACAAGCTGAATCTCCTGCTCCAACAATCACAACTTCTTGGTTTCTGTAAAAGAATCCATCACACACCGCACATGCCGAAACGCCCCCTCCAAGTTTTAAATATTTCTGTTCAGAATCTAATCCCAAGTATTTTGCAGAAGCTCCAGTTGAAATAATAATCGTATCGGCATGAATTTCTTTTACTTCATTAACCCATACTTTATGAACATCACCTGAGAAATCTACTTTTGTAATCCAGCCATCGCGTACATCAGTTTCAAAACGTTGTGCTTGTGCTTGCAGTTGCATCATCATTTCTGGTCCTGTAACACCGTCTGGGTAACCTGGAAAATTTTCAACTTCATTGGTTGTTGTTAATTGTCCTCCTGGTTGAGAACCTTGATACAAAACAGGTTTCATATTCGCTCTTGCAGCATAAATCGCCGCAGTATAACCCGCAGGTCCAGAACCAATAATTAAACATTTTACTCTTTCTATATCTTCTGCCATAATCTTATCAATTTAGTAGAACAAAAGTAGAATTTTTGATGTAAACCTTACATAGAAGTTATTAACAGTCTTTATGAAGCAATAAGCCTTTGTTATATCAAAAAAGTCAGTTTAATTTTAACACTATTCAACTTTAATTTTTTCTATCTTTGAGTAAACAGGTTTTCCAAATCTACCCATCACTTTTTAAATTTAATTCAACTTATGTCCTTCGAACGTATTCGAGAGAAACTCAATATACTTGCCGACGCCGCTAAATACGACGTATCGTGCGCCTCTAGCGGAAGCAATAGAAAAAACACTAACAAGGGTTTGGGCAACGCCACCGGTATGGGTATTTGTCATACTTATACACAGGATGGACGCTGTGTTTCACTATTAAAAATTCTGTTAACCAATCATTGTATTTTTGATTGTGCTTATTGTGTTACACGAAAAAGCAACGAAATAAAACGTGCTGCATTTAAGGTTCAAGAAGTGGTAGATTTAACCATCAATTTTTACAGAAGAAATTATATTGAAGGGTTATTTTTAAGTTCTGGAATTTTCAAGAATGCGGATTATACTATGGAGCGTTTAGTTGCTGTTGCCAAAAAACTACGCTTAGAAGAAAACTTTAACGGTTACATTCATCTTAAATCTATTCCAGGAGCTTCAGATGACCTAATGCGGGAAGCTGGTTTATACGCTGACAGGCTTAGTGTAAATATAGAGATTCCAACAAAAGAAGGCTTAAAACAACTAGCTCCTGATAAAAATCATGACGATTTTATCAAACCGATGACGAAGGTTAAAAATGAAATTGTTCAATATAAATCTGAAAAGAAGATCATTAAGAGTACACCAAAATATGCTCCCGCTGGACAAAGCACACAAATGATTATTGGTGCCAGTGGCGAAAATGATATGCAAATAATGTACACCTCAAACTATTTATATAATAAGTTTGATTTAAAGCGGGTGTACTACTCAGGATATATTCCCGTGAGTTATGATAAGCGACTACCTATGATTGGGACAGAAGTTCCCGTTTTAAGAGAAAATCGATTGTACCAAACCGATTGGTTGTTGCGTTTCTATGGTTTTGATGTGAGTGAGATTTTAAATCCTGATAATCCAAATTTAGATTTAGATATTGACCCAAAATTGTCTTGGGCACTTCGTAATTTGAATCGGTTTCCTGTAGATGTTAATAAAGCTGATAAAATGATGTTGGCCAGAGTGCCCGGATTGGGCATGGTTTCGGTTAATAAAATTTTAAGCGCACGCCGTTTTAGAAATTTAAACTGGGAACACCTAAAAACCATAGGCGTAAAATTAAACAGAGCTAAATATTTTATTACTTGTAGTTCTAGATATTTTGAAAGTAAGGACTATTCCGCTTCACATCTAAAACAAATAATTATCAACAGCTCTAACAGCAAACATAAAAAAGCTTTTACGGGTCAACTGACACTTTTTACATAATGCAACCTTCTATTTTACTTTACGATGGTTCTTTTGACGGGTTTCTTTCTTCAGTTTTCGAAATCTATGAACGACGTATTGATAGTCCTATTATAAAAAAAGAAAGTGAATTTCAAGATGTATTATTTGATACATCTGAGACTGTAATCTCAAATATTAACAATGCTAAGCGTGTTTGGAATGGCATAAAAAAACTATTGAAATCAAATGGATGTAGTACTTTATATTATGCTTTTTTGAGTGAAATTGACGGTATTGAAAACACGCTATTCAATGTTATAAAGTATGCTTTTGATTCTCAGCAAAACATTATCTCAGATTATAGTAACCCTGATGTTTTAGCACTATCTAAAACTGCAAAAAAAGTAGGTAGAGAAAAGCACAGAATGGAGGCATTCGTAAGATTTCAACAAACTAAAGATGATATTTACTTTTCTAATATTGAACCAGACTTTAATGTGCTTCCTCTTATAATTAAACATTTCACTTCAAGATATGCAGACCAAAAATGGATTATCTATGATTTGAAACGTATATATGGTCTATTTTATAATTTGATTAAAACTGAAGTTATTACTCTTGACTTCAATATAAATTCGATTAAAGAAGAATTGTTTACTTCAGAAGAAAATCAGTATGAAACACTTTGGAAAGACTACTTTAAAAGTACCAATATAGAAGAGCGCGTAAACAAGACGTTACATGTAAAACATGTACCAAAACGCTATTGGAAATACCTAAGCGAAAAACAACCTTAACTATCATTACAGCTGCCTACTATTTTATATATCAAGACATTTGCATCATTTTTTAATGTGAACGTATTATTTTTTTTCGTAAATTGTAGTAAACCAATTTAACTAAACACTATGAAGACAAATGCTTTTTTTACGCTTATGTTGCTCGTTATTTTTTCTGCATGCAACAATTCAAACTCGAAGACAAATACTGAAGCCACAGAAGAAAAAAAAGAAGACAAACCTTCTATAATTGGTGTTTGGGAACGTACTAGCTTCTACAACTATGGTGAAGATGGTTTGGTTACAGATAGTTTCGCGTCTAATGAAGCTAATAGACACATCAAAATATTTACACCATCAAAAGTGATGTGGTGTAGAAATATCGCTTCAGATTCTACGGAATGGTTTGGTTATGGTAAGTACAAACTAACAGACAGCCTTTTAACCGAAACATTACAATATGGTTCCGTTGAAATGAGCAAATACATCCAGCAAAATCCAGATTTTGTGTTTCATTATGAGTTAGATGAAGACTCTTACAGCCAAATACAAATTGATGCTGAAGGCCATCCTCTATTTGCCGAAAATTATACAAGACTCGAATAAAATTCTATATATTGATTACATCTTAAACACTATCTTTAGCTTCAAAATAATGTAAAATGAAGATTGTAGTTTTAGATGGGTATACCTTAAACCCTGGTGATTTAAGTTGGCATGCATTAGAGCAATTTGGAGACCTTACAGTTTATGACAGAACCGTATATAACAATAATGATATTATTAAGAATATCGGTGATGCTGATGTTGTTTTCACCAATAAAACTCCAATTAATAAGGAGATTCTGGACAACACAACCTCTTTGAAATATATTGGAGTACTAGCAACCGGATATAATGTAGTAGACGTTGCTACTGCTAAAGCTAAAGATATTACTGTTACAAATGTGCCAGATTATAGCTCCAAATCTGTAGCTCAATTTACTATGGCATTAATTCTAGAATTGTGTCATCATATTGGCGCACATAATAATGCTGTTCAGCAAGGCGATTGGATTAAAAGCAAAGACTTTTCATTTTGGAATTACCCCTTGATTGAACTCGCTGGAAAAACCATAGGGCTTATCGGCTTTGGTAAAATTGGTAAGGCTACTGCAAAACTTGCTGAGGCTTTTGGGATGCAAATTTTGGTTTACAATAGAACGATTTACCCTGATTTTGAAAGTGATAATTTAATGTTTGTCGGCTTAGAGGAATTGTTCCATAATTCAGACTTTATAAGTTTACATAGTCCATTAACTTCTGAAACAAACCATATCATAAATGAATCTACTCTAGACAAAATGAAAGAAAGCGCTTTTCTTATTAATACTTCAAGAGGTCCTTTAGTAAACGAACAAGATTTGGCAAAAGCTTTAAGTAATGGCAAAATAGCTGGCGCTGCTGTTGATGTAATTTCAGAAGAACCCATGAAAGAGCAAAACCCTTTATTGAATGCGAAAAATTGTATTATCACACCACATATTGCCTGGGCTCCAAAGGAAGCACGACAACGTTTGATGAATACTACCGTTGATAACTTAAAGGCATTTTTAGAAGATAAACCACAAAATGTTGTTAACTAAAAAAGACTTTCCAAGTTATTGAAAAGTCTTTTTGGTCGGGGTGGCAGGATTCGAACCTGCGACCTCCGCGTCCCAAACGCGGCGCGATAACCGGGCTACGCTACACCCCGAATTGGCTATCTAAGCGGATGCAAATATACTTCTTTTAACTAGTTTTTAAATATTTTTTTAAGAAAAATTTAGTGCTCCAAACTTTTAGGATTTTTAGAAAACATCTACTTTGCGCAAGTGAAAAAAATTCCGTTTCTTGTTTTTGTATTTACAGTAATCACTTCACAGTTTTACTATGCTCAGAGTAAAACAATTAATACTGAAAATGATAGTATTAATTCCGAAATAAGCATTACAAAACTTCAAAAAAAACCTTCAGTTTTAAATGAAATTATTGTGAATGCTAACCATTTACCCACGCAATTAAGAAATTCAACGTCTAGCACATCACTTATTTCAACTAGAGATATTGAACGAGCTAATACTATTAATATAAACGAAGCTCTAAACAGAGTTCCTGGAGTATTCATGCAAACTGGTGCGCTTAACACCAATCGCATAACTATTAGAGGCGTAGGCTCTAGAAACTTGTTTGGTACATCAAAAATTAGAGCGTATTTTAAAGATATTCCGCTAACAAACGGCAGTGGGGAAACGAGTTTGGAAGATTTTGAATTGGGATCTATTTCAAGAATAGAAATCACTAAAGGCGCAACATCTAGCACTTATGGCGCAGGACTTGGAGGTGTAATTCAACTTTTACCAAAAGCATCCAACTTTAATACTGCTAGTATTGTAAACGAAACAACAATTGGTACTTTTGGGCTATTTAAAAACCTATCACAATTCGATTATGGTAATTCAACGAACAACTTAAAATTAGTTTTTAGCACAACCCAAAGTGATGGATTTAGAGCTAATAACAATTACACAAGAGACGCGCTAACATTGAATTCTACTCACATATTATCAGGTAAAAGCGAACTTTCTATTCTTGGTGTATTTTCAGATTTAAAAGCATTTATACCAAGTTCGTTAAATGAAACTGACTTTAAAAATAATCCCGAGTCGGCTGCATTTACATGGGGTGCTTCACGAGGATTTGAAGATACTAAAAGAGGGTTGCTAGGTATAACGTTGCAGCATGACTTCAATAAAAGTATTTCTCAAAATACCAGTGTTTTTATGTCATTCAGAAATTCTTATGAACCAAGACCTTTCAATATTTTAGATGAATCTGTCTTTGGATATGGTTTGAGACATCGCGTAGTTGGAAACTTCAGAATTAATGATAAAGCATTGCACTGGACGTCAGGAATTGAAGTTTTTAGAGACAATTATAAGTATCAAACCTTTGAAAATTTGTATCAAGATTTTCCTGAAGAAAATGGAAGTATTCAAGGTAATGCTCTATCAAATTTCAAAGAAAGAAGACAATATTACAATCTCTTTTTTGAGGGCAGGTATGGCATTTCAACCAAAACTGATATCGTATTAGGCATAAACTACAACAAAACAACATACGATTTGGAAGATAGATTTCCTGTTTCAAGTTCAAATAGTGATGAATCTGGAAACTATAAGTTTAGCGGTATCGTGTCACCAAAAATCGGAATCTTACATCGGTTGAATTCAAGTTCAAATCTTTATGCAAATATTAGTCATGGCTTTTCACCACTATCATTAGAAGAAACGTTGCGTCCTGATGGTCAAATCAACACAAATCTAAACCCAGAGACCGGTTGGAATTTTGAAGTGGGCATAAAAGGCTCTGCCATTAAAAACAGATTACAATATAACATTTCTATGTATCACTTGGCTATTAAAAATCTTTTAGTAGCCCGTAGAACATCCCAAGATGCATTTATCGGCGTAAACGCAGGAAAAACGAACCATGATGGCTTAGAAATAAATTGGACTTATTTATTTTTAAATTCAGAAAAAATACAAATTTCCTCTTTTGGAAGTTACAGTTTAAACCTCTATAAATTTGATGAATTTATTGATGAAGATACCGATTTTTCAGGTAATGATGTTACCGGAGTACCATCAGAAGTTTTGAATTTAGGTTTTGACATCAACTCAACAACTGGGTTCTATGGAAACTTCAATTTTCAGTATGTTGGGAAAATGCCAATTACGGACAGTAATAGTTTATACAGCGAAAATTATAACATTTCTAACGTTAAAATTGGGTATCAAAATACATTAGCGTCACAATTACGATTGAACATGTTTTTAGGCATAAACAATATTTTTGATGCCCAATATGCATCGCAAATTTTAATAAATGCTGCTAGTTTTGGTGGTAATGCGCCACGATATTTTTATCCAGGAAATCCAATAAATTATTATTCAGGTCTCGCTTTAAATTATTCGTTTTAATGTATCTTTATACCAATAAATCTATGAAAATGAAACAGTTTACATCGCTTTTAGTCATTTTATTAATTTGTTTTTATTCTTGCGCACAACAAGAAGCTTCTGAAGTTTCAGCAGAAACACCTGCAAAAATGGATTATGTTACAGAAATTGTTGTTCCTGAACTAGATATTCCATGGGGTATGGAATTTTTACCTGACGGAAGCATGCTTATTACTGAAAAAACAGGAACTCTTATCCATTTTAAGGACGGTGTAAAAATGATTATTGAAGGTTTCCCAGAAGTTTATGTGCGAGGTCAAGGCGGTTTAATGGATATAAAACTGCATCCAGATTATGAAAATAATGGTTGGATATACTTTTCATATGGTTCGTCAGAAGGTGATGGAGACGGAGGCCATACTGCAATACTACGTGCGAAATTAAATGGTAACAATCTAACCGATCTAGAACATATATATAAAGGCGAAGGCAATACCAAAAAAGGTCAACATTGGGGATCTCGTATAGAATTTGATAAAGAAGGTTATTTGTATTTCTCAATTGGAGATAGAGGTAATCGCGATGTAAACCCACAGGATATTACAAGAGATGGTGGGAAAATTTATAGATTGAATGCCGATGGCTCTATTCCTGAAGACAATCCTTTTGTAGAAAATGCCGATGCAAAAAAAGCTATTTTTAGTTACGGTCATCGCAATCCGCAAGGTATGATTATGAATCCCAATACTGGTGAAATTTGGGTAAATGAACATGGGCCTAAAGGTGGAGATGAAATAAATATTGTTGATAAAGGTAAAAACTACGGGTGGCCAGTGATTTCTTATGGTATAAACTATAGCGGCACTACGTTTACAGATATTAATGAAAAAGAAGGTATGGAGCAACCCCTATTTTATTGGGTGCCTTCCATTGCTCCAAGCGGTATGGCTTTCGTGACGTCAAGTAATTATCCTGATTGGAAGGATAGCGTATTAGTTGGTTCTTTAAAATTTGAATACTTAGAACGCCTTATCATCAAGGATAATAAAGTGACGAAACGAGAAAAGCTCTTTGAAGGTTTAGGAAGATTTAGAAACATCAGGCAAGCACCTGATGGTTATTTATATGCAGGTGTTGAAGGTGTTGGCATCGTTAAAATTATTCCAGATTCATTTTAAATTCACAGTATGAAAGTATTTTTATTTATCGTTTTAAGTGGCTTAATGACTTTTGGAGCTATTACTTTTTCTCATCAGGATGAACTACAAGAAAGTATCTCTAGAGGTCAAGAGATTTATACTGATTTTTGTATGAACTGCCATATGGCAAATGGTGAAGGTGTTGAAAAAACATTTCCACCGTTAGCTAAATCCGACTATTTAAAGAATAATCGTGAAGCGAGTATTCGAGGTGTCAAATATGGTCAAAAAGGAGAAATAACAGTAAATGGTATTGTTTACAATGGTAACATGACTCCTATGGGATTAGATGATGAAGAGGTTGCTGATGTTATGAACTTTATTAATAATAGTTGGGGAAATTCCAACGATAAGATAGTTACTGAAGAAGAAGTGGCTGCCATAAAAAAATAAGCAAAATTTCTACCTTATACTTTTACATTTACTAACTTTGTTTTTACACTAAAAATCTAAAAACTTTATGTTGGTCATCGGAATTGCAGGAGGTACTGGTTGTGGTAAAACTACCGTTGTAAATCAGTTACTGAAAGAGCTTCCTGAAGGGGAAGTTGGTGTAATTTCCCAAGATTCTTATTATAAGGACACATCGCATTTAAGCTATGACGAACGGGTGAAAATTAATTTTGATCACCCAAGAAGTATCGATTTTGATTTATTGGTAGAACACCTCAAGGCGCTAAAAAAAAACGAACCCATACACCAACCTGTATATTCATTCGTTAAACATAATAGAACGGGGGATACTATATTAACACATCCGCGAAAAGTGATGATTATTGAGGGTATTTTAATCCTTACGAACCCTGAACTTCGTGACATGTTCGATATAAAAATATTTGTGCATGCCGACAGTGATGAACGGTTGATACGTCGCTTAAAACGGGACATTTCAGAACGTGGTAGAGATTTAGACGAAGTTTTAACTCGCTATAAAACCACGTTAAAACCCATGCACGATCAGTTTATAGAACCTATGAAAGAGTATGCCGATATTATCATACCAAATAATCATTACAATACGGTAGCAATTGATATTGTGCGCACCATAATTAACGAAAAGCTCTAAATGAAGAAATTCAACACAAATAACAAGTATTTAAAACCATTCAAAAATATTTACATTCTTGTTTTGGTGATTTTTGTGGTTTGGATGATTTTTTTTGATAGCAATTCGTGGTTTATTCACAATGAATTAAATACTGAAATTAGTGATTTAGAAGCTGAAAAAGAATATTATAAAAAGAATAAAGAAAAGGACGACAAGGAGTTTAAAAAATTAAGCTCCAAAGATGGTTTGGAAAAGTTTGCCCGTGAGGAATACTATATGAAACGCGAAAACGAAGACATTTTTATAATTGAATACGAAGACAGTTTAAAAACAAAGGATAATGAGTGACTCGTTATTTAATGAATTTGAACCTGTTTCCGCCAAACAATGGAAACAAAAAATACAGTTCGATTTAAAAGGAGCGGACTATAATGATACATTGGTTTGGACAAGCAATGAGGGTATTCCTGTTAAACCTTTTTATCATTCTGATGATTTTGATGAATTTCCCAAACCTTCAGAAACACCCTCAAACACCTTCAAAATTTGTGAAACCATATTTGTTTCAAATGTTGAAAAAGCGAATGCATTAGCACTTTCAGCAATAAAAGAAGGTACTGGTAGCCTTAAATTTATTATTCCTTCAGAAGCTATTGATTTCGCAATGTTACTGGCTAGAATTGATATTGCCAAAATTCCTATATATTTTGAATTTCATTTTCTATCTGAAGATGTTATTAAAAAAGTGTCTGGAATAGCTTCAACAGGAGGCATCTACATTAATACTGATATCATTGGTAATCTTGCAAAAACAGGAAATTGGTATTCAAATTTAAATGATGATTTTTTAAAATTTGAAGCCTGTTTACAATATTCCAATTCATTTTCTGTAAATATAGCATTATACCAAAATGCTGGTGCTAACATGATTCAGCAATTAGCTTATGCTATGGCACATGCTAATGAATATTTCAATTATATAGATAATGCTTCAAAAGACCTAACCTCAGAAATTAGTGTTGTTTTTAACGTTGCAGTAGGTTCAAATTACTTCTTTGAAATTGCAAAATTGCGAGCCTTACGATTGCTTTTTAGTAGTCTTGAACAGAAATATTCAGCACAATATAATTGCCATATTTTCGCAACACCTTCAAAACGGAATAAGGCCATTTACGATTATAATACAAATATGCTGCGCACAACTACAGAATGCATGAGTGCCGTCTTGGGTAGTGCAGATACCATTTGTAATTTACCTTATGATGCTATGTTTCATAAGGACAATGACTTTGGATCTAGAATCGCTAGAAATCAACTACTTATTTTAAAGCATGAGAGTTATTTTGACGTGGTTGATAATCCGTCTGACGGCAGTTATTACATAGAATCCATCACCCAACAATTGGCCGAAAAAGCACTAGTGCTTTTTAAGGATATTGAAGCAAATGGCGGTTTCTTAAAACAGCTAAAAAACGGGACTATCCAACGAAAAATAAAGGAAAGTGCAGTAAAAGAACAAGAACAATTTAACATTGGAAATGAAGCTATTTTAGGCAGTAACAAACACCCAAACCCTAAGGACAGAATGAAGGATAATTTAGAAATTTACCCTTTTGTGAAAACTGAAAAACGAAAAACTTTAATAGAAACAATAATAGAAAAACGTTTAACCGAAAATTTAGAACAAGAACGATTAAAAAACGAGTAATTATTATGAAATTAAAATTTAAAATCATTGCATTTTTAGTGATTGTCACTTTGTTTAGTTGTAAAAAAGAAGCTGAAGAAAAAACTTTAGAAACTTATAAATATTCCGAGAAAGGTATTGTTTTGAATTGTGAAAAATTCGATTTAAAGCTACTCAATGAGGCACTATTTTCTTTTGAAGATGATATTTTAAAAGCTTACGGGCAAAACAACCCAAACCTAACACGTGCGTATTCTCAATTTATACGAAATGCCATATATGGTCGTGTAAAATATGCTGATGTTGTGTCTCCACATTCGGCTCAAATTTTTGAAGTATTAAAATCTAGGTCAGAATTATGGTCAGTTGATAATCCAAGTACTAAGTTAAATTATAATAGCTCTGTTATTGAATGTATATCAAATAATATGCTGGATAAAAGTTTAAAAACCACATTTGATGCATTAATCGAAACAAATAGCATGAGCCCAAAATTATATGGTCCTGCATTACAATCTAATTATGGTGCAGCCATTAGAGATAAGTATTTGTCGGCTTACGTAGCCTTGGAGTTTTACTATGGAAAATTATTTGATGTAGATTTATCACAAGTTTCTGAAAAACCAGAACCACCAGTAGATTTTAATAAGGTACCGCCGCCAACACCACAAAATGACCCACATGCGGGACATAATCACTAAGATTGAGGAAATACTTTCAAAACATATCGAAAATAAATAATTATGAAATTGTAAAGTTTCTAAATCTATTGATTTGCATTTTGACTTTAGCGTCTTGTGTTGATGGAAACAATAAAGATTCTAAGAACGATTTAAAAGGCGAGTTTTTTTATTCTCAAGATAAAAATGTTAGCTATTATTTTCCTGAAGGGTTTACTCCATTTATATCAGAAAATGAAAAAGATTACAATAGAATTGTTTCAAATATGAGTAATCCTAAATTAAAACATTTACTTTCTGGAAACTATATTGAAGGACACATTTTACCTATTGCAGAAGGCTTTGAATATCTTTATAAGGAGGATATAGAAAAATATCAAAGTGTATTTTTAAATGAAGTTAAACACTTTCGACTAAATGATGCTTCAGCTGAAATATTAGCTTCATCAAATAGAATGGCGGTAAATAAAACAAACAAAGATTCAACTAACCAATTAAATATTTATCGTGATTACTTCATTAATAAAAGTGATTATCAAATGATCGTAAATAAAGGAGATTTCATTATAAATAATGATACTGTTTTCTGGGAGAAATATTTAGTGTCGAAGTTTTATAGGACATTTTTAATTCAAGTAGAATCAAATTCAGAATTTGATTTTCTACCTTACATCAATAAAATTCAATTCGGCGACAAAAGATAATTTTATGCGCAAACCCCTTCAACATATCAAACTAAACTCTAAAAGCGAAAGTCAGACTACTGATATTCGAAAGTTTGCTACTGCAGAAGGTATTGAATTAAAATCGAAGTATTCTAAAGAAGATATAAGTGATATTAAGCATATAGACTTTGCTGCTGGTATCGCACCATATTTAAGAGGGCCTTACAGCACAATGTATGTAAGACGCCCTTGGACGATTCGCCAATATGCTGGGTTTAGTACTGCTGAGGAAAGTAATGCGTTCTACAGACGAAATTTAGCAGCAGGCCAAAAGGGATTATCTGATATGAAAATCTTGTTTGATCAAATTCCGCTGGATAAAATGTCGGTTTCCATGACCATGAACGGCGCTGTTTTGCCAATTATGGCGTTCTACGGCATTGCGCACCCATTGCCAAACCTCAGGTTGGAGTTTAACCGAGCAAGATCCGTTTAATAACGTAGCAAGAACAACTATTGAAGCTGCTGCTGCTGCTTTTGGAGGCACCCAAAGTCTGCATACCAATGCCTTAGATGAAGCCATTGCACTACCAACTGACTTTTCTGCTAGAATAGCAAGAAACACACAGATATATCTCCAAGAGGAAACTAAAATTACTAAAACAGTTGACCCTTGGGCTGGTAGTTATTATGTTGAAAAATTAACACACGATATTGCTGAAAAAGCTTGGAGCCTAATTGAAGAAGTTGAAGATTTAGGCGGTATGACAAAGGCCATTGAAGCAGGTATACCCAAAATTAGGATTGAAGAAGCGGCTGCCAAAAAACAAGCAAGGATTGATTCTGGCAAGGATATTATAGTAGGTGTTAACAAATATCAACTCGAAAAAGAAGACCCTATTTCAACCTTAGAAGTAGATAATCAAACTGTTAGAAATTCACAAATAGAACGATTACACCAGGTTAAATCTTCGAGAAATTCGGAGGAAGTAGCAGTTGCTTTATCAAAATTAACTAAGGCAGCTAAGACAGGACGAGAAAATTTGTTAGCTTTAGCTATTGAGGCAGCAAGAGTTCGCGCAACATTAGGCGAAATAAGCGATGCGCTTGAAACCGAATTTGGACGACATAAAGCACAAATTAAATCATTCTCTGGGGTGTATAGTAAAGCAATAGAAAACGACGATTCCTTTAAAAAAGCACAACAACTTGCGGACATTTTTGCGGAGCAAGATGGCAGGAGACCACGAATTATGATTGCTAAAATGGGGCAAGATGGTCATGATCGGGGTGCAAAAGTTGTGGCAACCGGTTATGCAGATATTGGTTTTGATGTAGATATTGGCCCATTATTTCAAACACCTATAGAAGCTGCTAAACAAGCAGTTGAAAACGATGTGCATATCTTAGGTGTGTCTTCGCAAGCGGCAGGACATAAAACATTAGTGCCTCAAGTAATTGAAGAACTAAAAAACTACGGACGTGAAGATATTATGGTGATTGTTGGTGGTGTTATCCCAAAACAAGACTACCAGTTTTTATTTGATGCTGGCGCTGTTGCCGTATTTGGTCCGGGTACAAAAATTAGTGAAGCTGCAATTAAGATTTTAGAGATTTTGATTGATTAGTACTAATCAATCAAACTTGAAAGAAAAAGCCAAATCATAAATACATGATTTGGCTTTTTAAATTCTTCTAAAAGTTATACTTAATCTACTTTTTCATCATTCTTAATCTCAGGCTGTTTTTCAAAATCTCCAGCATTTACAACTGTCCAATTATCAAATGTTTTAAAGTATTTTTTAATGACTTTATTTACATCATCAACCGTTAGAGACGTAACATTATCTTCAACAGCTTTGTAAAACATCATATCTCTGTCATAATACAAATTGTTATTAATTGTATTAGACAATTCATTATCCTTTGCCCTAGAAACACTTTCCCCTTGTACCCAGTTGGTTACCGCAACTTTTAATTCTTCTTCAGTGATACCATCGGCAATGTAACGTGCTATTTCTTCTTTAAATCCTTTTTGTACTTTACTTGCATTTTCTGGCGCATAAATGGCATATACTAAAATGGAGGAGTTAGCTTCTTTCGGATTACTATCTACATTTACGTAACCTCCAGCACCGTAACTTACACCATCGTTTTGTCTTAACCTTGTACTAATTCTAGAGCTTAAAGTACCACCCCCAAAAATTGTACTAGCCACTTGTAAGGCTGCATAATCTTTATCCTCAACACTTCCTTCAAAATTCATAATACCAATACTAATAGCATTTTTCTTGTCTGGAGTCTTTATCTGTTCGTTGGCTGCTTTATTTATACTGTATGGATCTTCAATAGGCTTATAAGGCTTGTTCACTTTAAAATCAGCAAATTCAGTTTCGAAGTAGTTCTTTAATGCTTCTTCATCGATATTACCGATAGCCACCAGAGATGCATTATCGGAAATTCCATAAAACTCGTTGTAGTATTCTTTAAGCGCATCTACAGTAACAGCATTAACATCTTCGATATCTTCTTCTATAGATTCTGCATAAAGTGGATGTCCTTTTTTATACTTTTGATTCAATCTGCTTAATCGTTTACTGGCTAAATACTGTGGCTCAGTTTTATTTCTTTCGATACCTGCGAGCTCCTGAGTTTTTAATTTTTCTAATTCAGCTTCATCAAATACAGGATTCTTTAACATATCTGTCATTAATGCTAATGTTCCCATTAAATGCTCTTCTGTAGTACTGATATTTGCACTAATTCTTCCGTTAGAACCAGAAAAACGTATCGACGATTTTAAAGCACTCAATTTATCCTCGATATCTTGTCTAGAATTATTTTTGGTCCCTTTATTTAGCATGCGCGCAGTGTAGCTTGCCAATTTACCTTTATTCATAAAATCGTTTACATTACCATTTCGAATTATAAGAGATAAATTAACGGTATTACCACGATTATTTTTCTTAATGAAACCATATTCAATTGGCAGGTTTTTGAGTTCACCTGAATCCAATCTGTTTTGGATGTTTTCGTAAGACACATCAAAAGCTTCACCTTCACCAAGACCTTTTTTCCCTTTATAATTAGACACTAATTCTTCTAAACCTTCAGTATGCTCTATTTCAACACGTATTGGTTTTTCAGCTGGCACAAAATTACCAACTGTTCTATTCGTAGGAATTAAATAACGCTGAATAGCTGCATTTACCTTTTCAGCAGTCATTGCTTCTACTCTATCTCTTTGTATAAAAGATAATCTCCAATCGCCTGCGCCAATAAACTCACTCATAAATGTTCCTAAATACGCAGAGTTTCTACTTATTTGATCATATTGCTTTAAAATATTGGCTTTTGCACGGTTTACCTCTTCCTCAGTAATAGGATTATCTTTTAAACCATCTATAAGATTTAGCATCGTACTTTCTGCTTCTGCTAAAGACTTATCAGAAGGCACATCAACATTTATATATAAAAACGAAGGTTCTTTAGTAAAAGGTGAGTAAGACCAAACTGTTGACGCTTTTTTACCATCAACTAAAGCTTTGTATAATCTTCCAGACGGATTATCAGTAAGAATTTCTTCTGCAACTGCCATAGCAGCGTACTCTTCATGAGAACCTGCAGGCAAATGGTATAAAGCTGATACTATTTGCAACTCTCCCACACGACTTAAGGCTACTCTTCGCTCCCCATCTTGAGCAGGCTCAATAGTCGGCACATCGTTCAGTGGTTGTTCTGGGTTTTTTAAATCCCCAAACTTTTTCTCAATAAGTGCGAGTGTTTTATCTGTATCAAATTTACCAGTAACCATCAATATAGCATTGTCTGGTCTATAATATTTCTTGTAAAATGCTTGTAAATTTTTGATAGGCACACGCTCAATATCAGAACGGTTTCCGATAGTCGCATTACCATAGTTATGCCATAGATAAGCTGTATTAATAACCTTTAAACGCAAAACGTTTGATGGTGAATTTTCACCACTTTCAAATTCATTTCTAACTACAGAAAACTCAGACTGTAAGTCCTCATTTGCGATATAGGAATTTAACATTCTGTCGGCCTCCAAATCAAGAGCCCAATCAAGATTTTCATCTGTGGCATTAAACGTTTCAAAATAATTTGTTCTATCAAAATAAGTTGTTCCGTTAGGTCTTGCACCTCTTTCAGTTAATTCCTTAGGAATATCGGGATGGTTAGGTGTACCTTTAAATACCATGTGCTCTAACAGGTGAGCCATTCCTTTTTCACCGTAACCTTCATGTCTTGATCCAACTAAATATGTAATATTTACGGTTATGGTTTGTGCAGAATTGTCTTTAAACAACAGTACTTTTAATCCGTTATCTAGAAGATATTCTGAGATACCTTCAACTTCTGCGGTTTTCTTTACCTGCGAATTAATTTGAAGTGATAATGTTGTGACGAGCAAAATAATCATCACATTTCTAATAGAAGAATAATAGCTTTTCATGACGTAGTTTTTAATTTTCTCAAATTTCCAATTTCAATAAGATAATTTCTCACAATAAAACGTTAAATTTTAACAAAGTTAGAGGTTCTGTAAAGCCTTAAAGTTATTCAACCTATGTTAACAAGTTAGGTTTTTATTACTCGCAAATAATTGTATTTTTACGCATTAAAAAACCAAATCGATCAATGGGCAAAATCATTGCAATTGCTAACCAAAAAGGAGGTGTAGGTAAAACTACAACCTCAGTAAATTTAGCTGCCTCCTTAGGTGTTTTAGAGAAAAAAGTATTGTTAATAGATGCCGATCCTCAAGCCAATGCTAGCTCTGGCTTAGGTATTGAAGTAGAGCGTGTAGAAATTGGTACCTATCAGCTTCTAGAACACACAAATTCAGCTAAAGAATCTATAGTTTCAACCGAAACACCAAATTTGGATATTATACCTGCTCATATAGATTTAGTCGCTATTGAAATTGAGTTGGTAGATAAAGATGAACGCGAGTATATGCTGAAAAAGGCATTAGCTGATGTAAAGGATGATTATGATTTTATCTTAATTGATTGTGCGCCATCTTTAGGATTACTAACGTTGAATGCATTGACAGCAGCTGACTCGGTTTTGATTCCAATTCAATGTGAATACTTTGCATTAGAAGGGTTGGGGAAATTACTAAACACCATTAAAAGTGTACAGAAAGTGCATAACCCAACGTTAGATTATGAAGGATTGTTACTAACCATGTACGATTCTCGTTTAAGATTATCAAATCAGGTGGTTGAAGAAGTACAAAAACATTTTAATGATATGGTATTTAATACCATAATTCAGCGAAATGTACGTTTAAGTGAAGCACCAAGTTATGGTGAGAGTATAATTAATTACGATGCAGGTAGCAAAGGTGCTAGTAATTATTTAAGTTTAGCTGAAGAAATTATTACTAAAAACTCCTAATTATGGCGAAGGCAACGAAGAAACAAGCTTTAGGTAGAGGTTTATCTGCGCTTTTAAAAGACCCAAGTAACGATATACAATCTGTTCAAGACAAAGGTGCGGACAAAGTTATTGGGAATATTGTTGAGCTCGATATAGAATCTATTGAAGTAAATCCGTTTCAGCCTCGTACAAATTTCAGTGAGGAATCATTACAAGAACTAGCGTCTTCTATTAAAGAACTTGGTATTATTCAACCTATTACGGTTAGAAAACTAGAGTTTAACAAGTATCAGTTGGTTTCAGGGGAGCGTCGTTATCGCGCCTCTAAATTAGTAGGTTTAGAAACCATTCCTGCTTATATTAGAATTGCAAACGACCAAGAATCTCTAGAGATGGCATTGGTTGAAAATATTCAACGCCAAGATTTAGACCCGATTGAAATTGCTTTATCATACCAACGTTTAATTGATGAAATCAATCTCACACAAGAGCAAATGAGTGAGCGTGTTGGAAAAAAACGTTCTACTATTGCCAATTACTTACGCCTTTTAAAGTTAGACCCCATCATCCAAACAGGCATGAGAGACGGTTTTATTTCCATGGGACACGGTAGAGCTTTAATTGCTATTGATGACCAGGGAGAACAGCTGGACGTTTACGAAAATATTTTATCAAAAAAACTTTCCGTTAGAGAAACTGAAGAATTAGTAAGACAACATAACAATCCAGATACTGAAAATTCTAAAACGGCTTCAAAAGACAACGAATCTGAAGATATTCCGAAACATGTTAAAAAAGGCATAAAAGAATTTTCGGAATACTTTGGTCATAAAATTGACGTTAAAGTCTCTAAAAATGGGAAAGGAAAAATTATTATTCCATTTCATTCCGAAGAAGATTTTAACCGAATTAAAAAATTAGTGCAACGTGCCAAATAAACTCTTAATAGCACTTGTTTTAGCTATATGTTGTTGTGTTTCATCCTTTTCGCAAGAAGATGATAAAACATCTAGAGATAGCATTCCCGCACCAATAACAATATCCGACACCATTGTTAAATCAAAAAATATTGACCCTTTGCGTCCGGCGAAAGCTGCATTTCTATCGGCTGTATTACCAGGTCTAGGACAAGCTTACAACAAAAAATACTGGAAAATACCCATCGTTTATGGAGCTTTAGGAACAGGCATGTATTTTTATTTAACCAATGACAAACAATACCAACGTTATAGGGATGCTTACCGAAGACGTTTAGCAGGTTTTCAAGATGATGAATTTTTAAATTTTGATAATGAAGGAAATGTAATATCTGAACGTGTTACGGACGATGGTTTACGGCGTGCCCAACAGCTATTTAGAAGAAATAAAGAGATTTCACTTTTAGTAACCATTGGGCTTTATGCACTAAATATAATTGATGCTAATGTAGATGCCCATTTATTACAGTATAATGTTGATGAAAATCTTACCTTAGCGCCGCATTATGAGCTTAACGATATAGATAGAAGTAGCACCGTTGGCTTAACTTTAAATTGGAAATTTTAGCCCAAACTGGGCCTCAGGCAAAAAAATAGTATATGAATATAGCTTTACTTGGATATGGTAGAATGGGACAAACCATTGAAAAAATAGCCATAAAACGTGGTCATAATATCGTTCTTAGAGTAGATAAAGATGATACTGATTATGACATTACCAAAGCTGATGTAGCTATTGATTTTAGTATTCCTTCGGTTGCATTCGGAAATATTTCAAACTGTTTAAAAAATGGCGTACCTGTGGTTTCTGGAACAACAGGATGGCTGGCAGATTATGATAAAGCCATTTCTCTTTGTGAAGAAAAAAATGGCGCATTTATCTATGCATCGAATTTTAGCTTAGGCGTAAATATCTTCTTTGAGTTAAATAAAACATTGGCAAAAATGATGAGTAATTTGGAGCAATACAATGTTACCATGGAAGAAATTCATCATACTAAAAAGTTAGATGCTCCTAGTGGAACAGCTATTACGCTTGCAGAAGGTGTTATTGATAATAATACAAACTATGATAGCTGGAAGCTAGATGAAAGCGATAATAAAACTATTCCGATAGTAGCAAAACGTATCGCCGATGTTCCTGGAACACATACAGTAAATTACGAAAGTGAAGTTGACACCATTACTATAGAACACGTTGCACACAACCGTCAAGGTTTTGCTTTAGGCGCTGTTGTAGCAGCAGAATGGCTGGTTGGTAAAACAGGGGTGTTTTCTATGAACGATGTGTTAAATATTGGTTAATGCCATATATTATTGTAACAAGAATTACATTTTGCGCTCTAATGAGCGTTATAAAAAACATTAAAAGATGACTCTTACACAGTGGCTTATATTTTTCCTAATCATTCAAATTATCCATGGATTAGGCACTTGGAAATTATACCAAAAAGCAGGTAGAAAAGCTTGGGAAGCTTTTGTTCCTGTTTACAATGGTGTTGTTTTAATGAAAATAATTAACCGTCCTTGGTGGTGGGTTATTTTACTTTTCTTACCCATTGTAAACCTTATTATGTTGATGGTGGTATGGGTAGAAACAGCTAGAAGTTTTGGGAAAAACACG
The DNA here is from genome assembly GCA_043557195.1 of Flavobacteriaceae bacterium. Classification (GTDB taxonomy): domain Bacteria; phylum Bacteroidota; class Bacteroidia; order Flavobacteriales; family Flavobacteriaceae; genus Jejuia. The sequence continues at coordinate 896,590 of CP121314.1, forward strand.
TATTTGGATACTTTTTTGGCTATAGTAACTCTTGGTTTTTACAATTACTATTTGAATTATGTTGCAGATGTAAGCTATGTTGAGAATAGAAGTTTAATGCCAAAATCAGGCTCTGGTGAGTGGACAAGTTCTATTTTATTCGCGATTGTAGCTGCCACTATCGTGCACACCTACTTTATGCAACCTTTTACAATTCCTTCATCTTCACTTGAAAAATCGTTATTGGTTGGAGATTTTCTATTTGTAAGTAAGTTTCATTATGGAGCTAGAGTTCCTATGACAACTATGGCTGCTCCTATGGTACACGATACTATTCCAGGATTAAATGTAAAATCTTACGCTTTTAATGACAATTTTGAAAAACGCAAAACATCTTGGATAAACAAGTTGCAATTACCATATATGCGCCTTCCAGGGTTTCAAAAGATAAAACGCAATGATATTGTAGTGTTTAATCAACCTGCAGATACATTGCGAGATATGAATATTTTTAAACCAGATAGAAACTACTACAAACCTATTGATAAAAAGACCAATTTAGTAAAGCGTTGTGTTGGTTTGCCTGGAGATTCTTTAGAAGTACGCAATGGTTATGTTTTTATAAATGGAAAGCAAAATGAGTTACCAGACAGAGCTAAACTTCAATTTAGTTACAATGTAACACCTAAAACCCACAAATTTAAGCCTAATTGGTTAGCTGAAAGATACGATATCACTGATGGTGCTTATCCAACCAACAGACAGTTTTCAAATTATTATTTCCCTGCAGTTTCGGATGAGGCACTAGCTAAATTTAAAAATCACCCTAATGCTGCTAATATCACTATAAATAAACAAGAAAAAGGTCAGCCTGATCCAGATACATTTCCGCATCACCCAGATTACCCATGGAACATTGACTTTTTCGGTCCATTATACATTCCTCAAAAGGGAGCTACAATTGATATTGATTTGAAAGTGCTGCCGCTGTATAAACGTGTAATTACCGAGTATGAAGGCAATACTTTAAAAGTCCAAGGTAACCAGATATTAATTAATGGTGAAGTTGCAACCACATACACATTCAAACAAGATTACTATTGGATGATGGGAGACAACCGCCATAATTCAGTTGATGCGAGACGTTGGGGCTTTGTACCTTACAATCATGTATTTGGTAAAGCCGTATTTATTTGGATGAGTTGGGATGGTTTCCCACACCCAAGATGGAAACGCTTTTTTACTACCGTTCATGGTACAGGTAAAGCAACTTCATATCTTATCCCATTCCTAGTGTTACTATTTGGTTGGATTGGATTTAGTAAGTGGCGTAAACGAAAAAAGGCAAAAGCATAGCAATTAATGTCTGTCATTGCTGCGGAGACAGGAATGATAAAAGAACTATGACTATTCTTATCCATCCAACATATTTCCCTAACATTGCTCATTTTTCTGCGATGGTGCAAGCAAAACATGTCATCTGGGAACTAGAGGATAATTTTGTCAAACAAACCTATCGTAATCGTACTTACATTTATGGCGCTAATGGAAAGCTATTGCTTAACATTCCTGTGATTTATTCTCAAAAAAATCGTCAAAAGTATAAAGATGTAACCATTTTTAATAGTGAAAGATGGCAACTGCAGCATTGGAAATCTTTAGAATCTGCGTATCGTACCTCTCCGTTTTTTGAGTTTTATGAAGATGAACTGAAACCTTTGTTTTTTGAAGACACGGAATTGCTTTTAGATTTTAATTTAAAGTGTTTTGAAGTCATCTGTGATTGTTTACAATTAGATGTTTCTATCTCTAAAACATCTACTTTCGAAAAAGAAGTAAATGACACCTCAGATTTAAGACATCTTGTAAACGCCAAAAATGAAACACAACAAAACTTTGAAGGATACACGCAGGTGTTTGCAGATAAGCACGGGTTTATTCCTAATTTAAGTATTTTGGACTTGCTTTTTAATGAAGGCCCTAATGCCTTGAACTATTTAGAATCACAAAATATTTTAATAAAATAATGATACAGTCAATAGCGCATTATGGTTGTCACTTAATTTTACCTTTGGTAGTTGCAGTTCTATTTTTCAAATCAAATTGGAAAATTGCTTATTTTACAATGCTTGCTGGATTATTGATAGATGTAGATCACTTATTAGCTTCTCCTATTTTTGACCCAAACAGATGCAGCATAGGGTATCACCCATTGCATTCTTCTTTCGCTATATTGTTTTATATCTTTTTATGCTTCCCGAAAAAATCAAGAATCATAGGTTTAGGCTTAGTGATTCATATTATTTCCGATGCAGTTGATTGCGCTTTTATGTAAATTTATTGATTTAAATTAAGCGTTGTCATAATCGGGTAATGATCGGAGTAATGTTCGTTAAACGCCTTAAACCCATTTACCTCAAGAGTTTCATCTGAAAAAATAAAGTCAATGCGAACTGGAAAAAACTTAAAATCATAGGTGCGCCCAAAACCATTACCTGCCTCTTTAAAGGTATCATTTAAATCGCCTTTTATGGATCTATACACATAAGAGAACGCTGTATTATTAAAATCACCACAAATAATCATTCTGTATTTACATTGTTTTTTATGCATTAAAAACAATTCTGATTGAAACTGTTGCATTTTAAAAGTTGTACCAATACGCTTAAAAAGTCGCTCTGAGTTTTCCTTTTTTAAATTCTCTGGATTTGTATCAATACGCATAGATTCCAAATGAATATTATATACTCTTACGGTATCATTTTTAATAACTACATCGGCATAAATTGCATTGTTAGACGTTTCTGGAAATTCTACAGACCCAGAGTTTATAATTGGAAATTTTGAAAAGATGGCTTGTCCGTACTTAGTTTTCTTGCCAGATAGCTTTTCGTATTTATACTTGAAAAATGATAAATCTACATTTTTATGGGGATGATATTCCTGCAAACTTAAAATATCAGGCGCTTCTGTTTTAATTAAATCTACAATCTTAGTTTCTATACTATCCTCTGGTATCCATTTGTAAAGATTAAACAAGCGGACATTGTAATTCATCACTTTAAAATTATCAGGCGCATCAATACTTTTTGAAGATGAAAACTTATAAAGTGAACCAAAAGAAAAATAACCAATTGCCAAAACTACTAAGGATAGTAAAAATTGTTTTTTAAGTTTTATCAACCAATACAAAAAGAACAATACATTGATAAGAATTAAAAGTGCAACACCGAGACTTAATACTGAAAGTACTGAAAACGTTTTTGGCGGTAAAAACGGTAACACATAAGAAAGGAGCAATACAACCGCTAATAGTCTATTGATGAACCAAAATAACTTATCAATAAAACTTGCTTTCTTCATATTAATTACTTCCCAGCTCTAAAGAGAAAATCTTTTTCTTCGGCAGTTAAACTATCGTAACCGCTTTTACTTATCTTATCTAAGATAACATCAATCTTTTTCTGGTTATTAAACTCGCTAAAATCTGCTTTAGTATAACCACCAACCTTACTTTTATTTTTATGAACCGTCTTTAAAGGACTTTTTTTCTTAAACTTAAAAAAACTAACAATGGCATCCATAAGTTTTTCAAAACCTTTACCTATATCATTACCTTTTGTAAGTTGTTTGGCATATAAATAACCTAGTAATACGCCTCCAAGATGTGCTAATGCGCCTCCTCCATTACCTCCAAATAGTCCTAGGATATCAATTGCTAATATAGCAGCTCCAATATACCACAATTTAATATTGAAGGTAATTACCCTTACTTCTTTATTGGGCATATAAGCGCAAATAAAAATAAGCAAAGCCCTAACCGAAGCCGAAGCTCCAACCAAAGGAACATTTGTTTGACTTTCTGGTAAAAAATCGTAAAACAACAAATACAGAATTCCTCCAAAAATCGCACCTAAGAAATAAATATTTAATGCCATTTTTGAAGAAAATAAATTTAGGAACATGCGCGCTAAAAAATACAACAATAACATGTTTAACCCCATGTGTAACCAATTATAATGGACAAAAGTATATGTTATAATGGTCCATGGTTTAAATATGAATTTGCCAAACGCACTAGGTAACTCTAACCATACTAGCAATTGAGAAAACACCAATCCAATAAGAAAAATTACAACGTTGATTACTATAATTTTCTCAAGTACATTTAATCGTGAGAGTTTCTCTTTGATATCTTGATTAAGCGACGTCATTTAATTCCAGCGATTTCTATTAAACTGTGTTTTTTTCCAGTACCACATGATTAAGAAGCCAGTTAACGCACCTCCAACGTGAGCAAAATGAGCAGTGTTACTTGGGCTAAAAATAGAATGTCCTGTTATACCCGAAACTAGGTCTAAGAGTATTAAACCTGGGATAAAATATTTTGCCTTGACCGGAATAGGTAAAAAAATCAGCATTAATTCTGCATTAGGATTCATCATACCAAAAGCTGCCAAAATCCCCATAATACATCCAGATGCTCCCACCATTGGAGCATAATATGCTTCTTGAAAAGATTTTAAATCATCCAAAGAAATTAGATCTGTCAAATTAGTCGCTAGTAGATTTTTATTTTCACCAAGAGCTTGCATTATTTCTGAAGTGGGAAACCCTGCATTATTGATTAATTCCAACCCAGTATAAAACTCATAATATGAATATCCTGTTTGTAAAGCTACAGCTCCTAATCCAGCAGAAAAATAAACAAATAGAAAACGTTTAGAACCCAACACTTGTTCAACCGGCGTTCCAAACATCCATAGAGCAAACATATTAAATGCAATATGCATAATGCCTCCATGCATGAACATATGAGTAACTATTTGCCATGGCTGAAAATTTGGGTTTTTAGGAAAATGCATAGCGAACCAATTAGAAAATAATCCCTCTCCAAATGCCATTGTCCCCACGAACATTATCACATTTATAATAATTAAATGTTTTACTGTATCTGAAATCCTCATCATAATCTAAATAAATTTTTTATCTAATTCATCTACACCAACCGTAATAAATGTTAAGCGATTAGTAGGTGAAACATTCGGTTCTTTGCAGGCAAATAGTTTATTCACTATATGTTCTTGCTCATCTTTTTGTAATGATTGTCCTGTTTTAATTGCTAAGCTTTTCGCCATAGATTTCGCCAACAAATCTGTAGCACTAAAATTAGCATCGGGCACTTCGTTTTGCACATCACTAATTAATTGTTCTAAAATGATAGAAATTTCACTTTCTGGCACCATTACCGGAACACCTTTTATTTCTATAGATTCTTCGGTAACGTTTGAAAACACAAAACCTGTATGCTCTAAATCTTCTTTCAACTGCTTTACAATTTCTAATTCTTGTGACGAAAAATGCAATTCTAGCGGAAATAATAATTGTTGACTTACGCCTTCTTTAACTGTAATATCTTTCAAAAAATCCTCATATAAAATACGTTGGTGTGCCCTACTTTGATCTATCACCAATAGTCCAGATTTTATGGCACTTATTATGTATTTATTATGAAATTGATAGGTAGAATTTGCTTTCTCTGAAGCTTCCTTATCTTCAAATAACGAACTTACGGTCTCCTCACTTTCAAATGTGATTTCTCTAAAATCAGATGAACCATTACTTTTAGATTCTAAGCCTACATACAAGCTCTCCCAGTTCTCTGTTGGTGCTTTTTTAAAAGATGGTGTTTGTTTTCCTGATGTTAATTTTGACTCTTGAAACGGATTAAAATCACTATCTACCTCAATTTTTGGCACTTCAGTTTTAGAAGTTTTTAAATTATAAGGTGTGTCTAAAGTAGCATCCCGTTCAAAATCTAAAACAGGCGCAATATTAAACTGACCGAGACTATGTTTTACGGCTGATCGTAAAATGGCATACAAGGTATGTTCATCATCAAACTTAATTTCTGTTTTTGTAGGATGAATATTTATATCAATCGTTTGTGGATTTACCGTTAAGTTTAAAAAATAACTTGGGTGTGCTCCTGTTTTTAAAAGCCCTTCAAAAGCAGATAAAATAGCATGATTTAAGTATGCGCTCTTTATAAAGCGATTATTCACAAAAAAATACTGTTCGCCTCTGGTTTTTTTCGCAAATTCTGGCTTTCCTACAAACCCTGAAATCTGTAACACTTCGGTATCTTCCTCAACAGGCACTAATTTTTCATTCGTTTTATTTCCGAAGATATTTACAATACGCTGGCGGTAATTGCTAACTGGCAAATTGAAGGTTTCGCTACCATTGTTGTAAAGCGAAAAACTGATGTTTGGATGTGCCAATGCTACACGATGAAACTCATCAATGATATGTCGTAATTCTACAGTATTCGACTTTAAAAAATTGCGTCTTGCGGGAATATTAAAGAATAAGTTTTTTACTGAAAGTGATGTACCTTTTGGAGTTACCACCACATCTTGAGATGCTACTTCACTGCCTTCAATTACTATAGAAGTGCCAACATCATCCCCTTCCTGCTTCGTTTTCAACTCTACATGGGCAATAGCTGCAATACTCGCTAATGCTTCACCCCGAAAACCTTTAGTACTAAGTTGAAATAAATCGTCAGCATTTCTAATCTTTGAAGTGGCATGCCGTTCAAAACTTAAACGTGCATCGGTAACACTCATACCCTTACCGTTATCAATCACTTGAATAAGGGTTTTACCGGCATCTTTAACTATGAGTTTAATGACATCGGCTCCTGCGTCAATAGCATTTTCTAATAATTCTTTGACCGCTGATGCGGGACGTTGAACAACTTCACCTGCGGCAATTTGATTGGCTACGTGATCTGGTAAGAGTTGTATGATGTCTGCCATAAAATACTATGAAAAGAAGATAGATAAATCGAAACCAATAATGAATAAAAACACTAAAACTAAAACTGCAACGATAATTAAAACACGTCTATTAGCTTCATTGTTTTCATTGGTTTTATAATCGTTTATAGCATTAACAAACTTAGATTTAATTCCATTATTATTTCCCACAGTTACCCTATGTTCATCAAACTTATGCTTAATTTCATAAGGGTTTCCATCACCTTTATAATAGCGGGGTGTGTAACTAAACTTCTTATTTTTTCTAACTTTTAATATTCCCATGGGTTCTAGGTTTTTAAGATTACATGTATTTCTTTTCTAATAGATACATGCAAATCAATAATAATACCAAAGCCAAGACTAAAAACCGCATCGACATACCTCCTCTAGTTTTTTTACCACTTTCCTTTCGCCACTTTGAGGCAAATTCTCTATCGTTCTCTTCAATTTCAGAAGCATCACCATCGCCTGAAAATCGCGACTTATAATTAAAGGTTTTATGTTTGCGTTGCTTAAACACGTTTGTTATGCTTATCTCTCAAAAATACTTAAAAAAGGCTAGAAATACTGGGATGAACTGCTAAAAATTGTTAACAAAAACACCCTAAGACCTAAGACGGAAGTATAAACTGAGACTAAGCCTGAAAACTAACTGTTTCTACGAAGTTCTGCCATTTTTATAGCAGCAATAGCGGCCTCAGTACCTTTATTACCGTGTTTACCACCTGAGCGATCTATGGCTTGCTGTATCGTATTATCGGTAAGAACACAGAAAATAACTGGCGTTTCTCGCATGACGTTAAGGTCCTTAATACCTTGTGTAACACCTTCACAAACAAAATCGAAATGCTTGGTTTCACCTTGAATAACGCTCCCAATGGCAATAACGGCATTCACCATTTGCTCCTGCATTTTTTTGCAACCGTAAATTAACTCAAAACTTCCAGGAACATCCCAACGGATAATGTTTGAAGGTGATACACCATTTTCAATCAATGCATCATAAGCACCCTTATACAAACCTTCCGTAATACTTTCATTCCACTCAGAAACAACAATCCCAAACCGAAATTTACTCGCGTTTGGGATTGTGTTTTTATCGTACTCTGATAAGTTTTTGTTTTCAGTTGCCATAATTATGGATTTACTTACTAGCCAAAACTTCTGCTTTTCCTATAAATACATCTACTGTAGAAGCTTCACTAGAGTCTGGGTATTCATCCTTTATACGCTTAAAATATCCTAAAGCTTTATCAGCTTTCCCTAAATCTAGAGCAAGTGCACCAGCTTTATAAAGATACATAGGTGTAGTATATGCATTATCACGAAGGGCAATTGCTTTTTCGTAATATCCTAACGCATCCTCTTTCTGATCTAATTGTACAAATGCATCACCAATATTACCTTGGGCCAATGGCGCTAACACCTCATCATCACTATCAAATTCGCTTAAGTAAGTTATGGCATTTTTATAATCTTTTAATCTTAAATACGCAGTTCCAGCATAATAGTTAGCCAAATTTGCTGCAGGTGTACCGCTGTATTCATCTATAATATCAAGCATTCCAAATTTACCCTCGCCACCATTTAATGCTAAATTGAACAAAGAATCTTTAGCAACACCGTTTACAGCTTCGTTAAAAAACTTTTGTGCCTGAAACATGTCGTTCATTGCATTTAACTGCTTCGGTTTTGCAAGGTATTCTTTATATGCTAACGATCCTAAAACAGCCGCAGCTACAACACCAACAATAATAAAAATGTATTTTTGGTTTTTAGCTACAAACGCCTCTGTCTTAGATGCAGTTTCATCCAAGGTATTAAAAACTTCAGCAGTTGTTGATCCCTCTTCTATATTTTGCTCCTTCTCCGCTTTGGTTTTAGGTTTGTATCCTCTTTTATTATAAGTTGCCATATATTCAAAATTAATATCGCGCAAAAATATAATTTTTCTTGTGATTTAAAAGGCTATTTATTTGTTATTTTTCAATAATTTGCACTTCTTTTTGCTATATTTTTGAATTAAACACGCTTTAAGTTACGCTATTTAATGATTTTAAAATCACTTTCGTTAGTCAACTACAAAAATTTTGAAAGTCAGTCTTTTAATTTCAATGAAAAAATTAATTGTTTCGTTGGAAATAACGGTGTTGGCAAAACCAATATTTTAGATGCTATTTATCATCTCTCTTTTGGAAAAAGTTATTTTAATCCTGTGGCGCTTCAAAATATTAAGCATGATGAAGATTTTTTTGTGGTGAATGGCGATTATGAAAAGGATGATAACCCTGAAAAAATAGTCATTAGTCTAAAACGCGGGCAAAAAAAAGTGATAAAGCGCAATGGTAAAGCTTATGAAAAATTTAGTGAACATATTGGTTTTTTGCCCCTAGTTATCATTTCTCCTGCCGATAGAGATTTAATTATTGAAGGCAGCAGCACACGACGTAAATTTATAGACAGTGTAATTTCGCAAAGTGATAAAAGTTATTTATCCAATTTGATAAACTATAACAAAGTGCTAGCGCAGCGTAATGCTCTATTGAAATATTTTGCTCTAAATCACACCTTTAATGCAGATACTTTGGAAGTTTACAACGAGCAACTCACAGAATATGGAACCATTATCTATGAAAAACGTGATGTGTTTTTAAAAGAGTTTATACCCATTTTTAAGTCTCGCTATGAGGCAATTAGTAACGGGAATGAATCGGTAGATTTAGTGTATGAAAGTCATCTAGCTGAAGACAGCCTGAATACCTTATTGGTAAAGCATATAAATAAAGACAAGGCGTTACAATATACCAGTGTGGGCATTCATAAAGATGATTTAGTGTTTAATATTGAAGGGCATCCAGTGAAAAAATTTGGAAGCCAAGGGCAACAAAAGTCGTTTTTAATTGCCTTAAAATTAGCACAGTTTGATTTTATAAAAGCGCAAAGCGGTGTAAATCCTATTTTATTGTTAGATGATATTTTTGATAAGCTTGACGAACAACGGGTGGCGCAAATTATTAAATTGGTTGATGATGAAAATTTTGGGCAGTTATTTATTAGCGATACTCATGCCGATAGAACTGAAAATGCTGTGAAGCAGGTGCATCAAAGTTATGAGATTTTTAAGTTGTAATCATGAAAATTAATAATATTATTCTAATAAGTATAACTATCTTTAGTTGTCAAAATTACTCAAATGATGTTCAAAAAGATGTATTATTGGGTAATTGGAGTACAGTTTTAAGTGGAAATCAAAATCAATTGACATTCTATAAAGATTCAATTTTTTTTAATGAATTTGGATTAAGTTATATTGGTAAATGGGAAATTGATTCAACTAGAATTTACCTAAATCCAATTAAAGACAGTAAAAAAATCCCTTTGAAGAGCATGGTCTTAGACTATCAGTTAAACAAAACGAATGACACCTTAAATATCAAAAATCAAAAGGATAGTCTATTTAGGTATCCATTTCTCAAAATTCAAAATAAATTTGACTATTTAGAGAAAATTAATGGCTTTAATATTGAACTAGAAGAAAAACCAAATTTGATCCAAACTGGACATTTCGATCATGATATTAACGTATATGTAGGCTATAAAAACTCAAAAATAATAGTAAAAACTGATAGGTTTAATAATTTATATAAAATTAATACAGAAGCTATCGAATTATTTTTTTTGGATGAAGGTATAGATACTTCCCAAGTCAATTACAATCTAATTATTGATAAAAGAATACCAAAATCTAAAGTTGACTCAATAAAAAATATTCTAACCAATACAGTTATTAAAAAGTTTTTTAGAATATACACGAATAAATACATAGATTATAGAAAAACAGACTGGAAAGAAGAAATTGATTGGTTCGGTATTCCAGAATAAAAATTAAACCATGCCCAAACGCAACAACGAACATATAAGTATTAAAGACGCCTTAAAAGAGTTTGTGGAAACCAACAAGCTAGAAAAAGGACTGAATAAAGTGAATGCTGCTATGAGTAAAGGAACAGTAAAGTTCTTCAATGAAGCCAAAGGATTTGGATTCATTAGCGAAGAAGACACAAACAAAGAACATTTTGTACACATTTCTGGTTTAATCGACGAAATTCGCGAAGGCGATGAAGTTGAGTTTGAACTAAAAGAAGGAAAAAAAGGATTAAACGCAGTAAACGTTAAAGTTATTTAATATATATATTATACTTTAACAATTACAACGAAGAGTCTATCAGTTTCTTGATAGACTTTTTTTGTGGTACGAACTTTGCAGACAATAACATATATTAATTTAATACAAATACAATGAGTACAGGTACAGTAAAATTTTTCAACGATTCTAAAGGATTCGGATTCATAACAGAAGAAGGATCAGAAAAAGAACATTTTGTTCATATTTCTGGATTAATTGACGAAGTTCGCGAAGGCGACAGCGTTGAGTTCGATCTTCAAGAAGGTAGAAAAGGTTTAAACGCAGTAAACGTAAAAGTAATCTAATATATATTATTTCACTTTATTGAACAGAAAAGCCCGAGACTCAGTCTCGGGCTTTTGTTTTTTTACACCTTACCTTAAAAGTTTTTAAAACTTTAGATAGATGTTAATTAAGTTCTTTCTTAGTTAAAACTGCTCTCTTCCTGAAAAATGAAATGCGCCTTCAATAGCTGCATTATCATCACTATCACTTCCGTGTACAGCATTTTCGCTAATAGAAGCTGCGTACAATTTTCTAATAGTACCTTCTGCTGCATCAGCAGGGTTTGTAGCACCTATTAAAGTTCTAAAATCTTCAACTGCATTTTCTTTTTCTAAGATTGCTGCCACTATTGGGCCACGTGTCATATATTCCACTAATTCTGGAAAAAAAGGACGCTCGTTATGTATTGCATAAAACGTTTCAGCATCTGCCTTTGTCATCTGCGTTAACTTCATTGCTACAATTCTAAACCCTGAAGCTGTAATTTTTTCTAATATTGCACCAATATGCCCTTTTTCAACTGCATCTGGTTTAAGCATTGTAAATGTTCTATTTGTTGCCATTTTGTTTTTTTATTTGCCGCAAAAGTAACGCATTTTCAATAAATAGCAAGTTTAAAAAATTGTATCTTCGTTTCCTATGAATAGAAACGACATTACCGCTATAAAAGCGCTATTAAGCACACCAAAACACATCGTTATTGTATGCCATAAAAACCCTGATGGCGATGCTATTGGATCTACATTAGGCTTATATCATTATCTTAAAAAGTACAATCATAATACTCAAGTAATTACACCCAATGATTATCCAGAATTTTTGAAATGGGCTCCAGGTGAGGATACTATTTTAAAATATGATACCCAAACAGAAGCGAGTAACAAAGCTATTGAAGATGCCAATATAATTTTCACCTTAGATTTTAATGCCTTTCATAGAACAGGACAAATGCAACCAGCTCTTGAAACTTCAAAAGCAACAAAAATTTTAATCGATCATCATCAAGACCCTGATGATTATGCTACTTATATGTACAGCGATGTTTCCATGAGTTCTACTTGTGAAATGATATATCATTTTATTGACATGTTGGGGGATTCTGATAAAATTGACGCTAACATTGCAACTTGTCTTTATTTGGGGATTATGACAGACACGGGTTCATTTAGATTTCCTTCCACGACTAGCACTACACATCGCATTGTAGCTGAATTAATTGAAAAAGGCGCAAAAAACTCAGATATACATAATAATGTTTACGACACCAATAGTTATAACCGCTTGCAGTTATTGGGTTGTGCATTGACTAATTTAAAAGTGATTCCTGAGTTAAGAACTGCTTATATTACGTTAACACAAAACGAGCTTCGAAAATTCGATTATAAAAAAGGAGATACCGAAGGCGTAGTAAACTATGCCCTTTCTTTAGACAACATCATTTTTGCTGCAATTTTTATTGAAGACAAGCAAGAAGGTATCATTAAAATTTCTTTACGCTCAAAAGGTAGTTTCTCTGTTAACGAATTTTCAAGAGCACATTTTAGTGGTGGAGGTCACAACAATGCGGCTGGTGGACGCAGTGAAACATCACTCCATACAACGATTGAAAAATTTCTTAGTATATTGCCTCAATATAAAGAAGCCCTAAATCATGAATAAATTTTTCACTTTAATAGTCGTAGCTCTACTTTGCTTTAGTTGCAAAACACCAGAAGCACGAAAACCCATTTCGGTAAAAACAGGTTCTTTTATAGATGAATCTCTAGAGCGCAATAAACAACTAAATGCCAAAGAGCAAGCGCTAATTGAGCAAATAATGTCTTCAAATGAGAGTAATGAATATATTGCTTCAGAAAACGGATTTTGGTACTACTACAATGCAAAGTCAAATGAAGAAACCATAGAAACTCCTGATTATGGAGATATAGTAAACTACTCATACAACCTCAAAGATTTGAATGGCAACCTCATCTATCCTGAAGATAGTTTTAAAAACTTGGATTATGCAATGGACAGACAAGAATTGTTCACTGGCTTACGCGAAGGTTTAAAATTGATGAAACCCGGAGAAACTGTTACTTTTTTATTTCCATCTCAAAAAGCATACGGTTATTATGGTGATGAAGATAAAATTGGTACCAATATCCCTCTTATTGCAGAAGTGACTGTAAACTCAATTACCAAAACACAAGATAATTAGTATGTTCAAATTGAATACTATAACCGTTTACATTCTAACGGTTTTTACGCTTGTTCTCTCAAGTTGTAAATCACAATATCCTGAATTAACAGATGGTATTTATGCTGAAATTAATACCACAAAAGGTAAAATGGTAGCCAAATTATATTATAAAAAGGCACCTGTTACCTCAGCAAACTTCATTTCATTGGCAGAAGGCACAAACACACTTGTTGCGGAAGAATACAAAGAAAAAAAGTTTTATGATGGCCTAATTTTTCACAGAGTGAAAGATAAATTTATGATTCAAGGTGGTGATCCATTAGGTACCGGTTTAGGAAATCCCGGATATCGCTTTATGGATGAATTTCATCCTGATTTAAAACACGATAAGCCTGGTGTTTTAGCAATGGCTAATCCTGGACCAAACTCAAATGGAAGTCAATTTTATATTACTGAAGTGCCACGCCCAGATTTAGATAACCGCTATAGTGTTTTTGGAGAATTGGTTATTGGTTTAGATGTGCAAGATTCAATTTCGAATGTTAAAACTGATGCCAAAGACAAACCTTTGGATAGCGTGGTGATTCATCAGTTAAATATTATTAGAAAAGGAAGCGACGCCAAAAAATTTGATGCCTTTAAAGTATTTAAAAACCATTTTGCCGAACGTGAAAAAAGAGAAAAAGCAGAGAAAGCCCGTAAAGCAAAGATTTTAAATGAGACTGTACAAAAGCATTCCAAACAAAAGGAAAAAGCCGTAACTCTAGAATCTGGCTTAAAATACTTTATTTCAGAAAAAGGTAATGGAGATCCATTAAAAGTGTTTTCTAAAGCAAAAACGCATTATGCTTTATTCTTTGAGGACGGTACTTTGCTTGACACAAGCAACTTAACTTTAGCTGAAGCACTTGAAGCTGTTAATGAAAGAAAAAAGGCTGCGCAAAGGTATGCGCCTATTACTGCTGATTTAAGTCCCGATGCTCCAATGATTGCTGGTTTTAAAGAGGGTTTACAACAACTTAATGTTGGCGATAAAGCTACTTTATTCATTCCTTACCATTTAGCATACGGTGAAGCTGGAAACAGAGGTATCCCTCCTAGAACCAATCTTATTTTTGAAGTTGAAATTTTAAGTATGGCTAAATAGCTAAACAAAATTTTAACAGATAAGTGTTGTTAAACCTTTATATTTACGACGTAAAACAATTTTCATGCACGCATTAAAATTTGACTGGAATCCTGTAACGGGAATAGATATTGTTGGCAACTTTAAACTCCATTTTTATAGCCTTATGTGGGTTATTGCTTTTGTTTTGGGTTGGTACATAATGAAACGTATTTATACCAAGGAAAAAGTAAAATTAGAATACTTAGACCCGATGTTTATTTATGTGGTATTGTCTACTATGCTCGGTGCTCGTTTAGGACATGTTCTGTTTTACCAGTCTGATCTTATCCAACAAGACTTTTTTAGTATATTTCTACCATTTAGTTTTAAAGATGGCATTGAGTTTACTGGTTTTCAAGGGTTAGCGAGTCACGGTGCTGCAATTGGTATAATTATAGGGATGTATTTATATCGCAGAAAATACAACTACAAATCGTTGTTATGGATTTTAGACCGTTTAGTAATTCCTGTAGCGTCAGGTGCTGTTTTTGTTAGGATTGGAAATTTTATCAACTCTGAAATTATTGGCGAAAAATCTGGAGATTTTCCTTTGGGCGTGCGTTTTATTCAAGATCATTACAGTAAATACGATGTTGTTAGAAAAACAGGTATAAAAGATATACAAGAAGCCTATAACGCAGTTGCAAACAATCCTGAATTATTAGCTGCAGTTCCGTATCGTCATCCTTCACAACTCTATGAATCTTTCTGTTACATTTTCGTATTCTTAATTTTATGGTATTTCTATTCTAAAACTCCTAAAAGAGATCAAACAGGATTTATTTTTGGATTGTTTTTAGTGTTACTTTGGACCGTTCGATTTTTTGTGGAATTTGTGAAAGAACCTCAAAACACAGAAAGAGCTAATTGGTTATTAAACACTGGACAATTACTCAGCATTCCTTTCGTTCTATTAGGGCTATATTTTATGTTTAAATACAAACCAAAAACACCCGTCCGTTAAAACATGAAACGCTTTTTTTGTTCCTTTTTTTTAGTATTGGTCTTCAATATTGCTCTTGTGTCATGCAAAAAAGAAAAACATAGCGTAACACAAACCGAGGTAAAATTCAAAAAAGAAGGCGAATTATCTATTTTTAATACTGAAAATGATTCCTTAAAAGTTGCTCTAGATATTGAAATCGCAGATACTGATTTTGATATCCAAACAGGATTGATGTACCGCAACTCTATGGAACCCCAACAAGGCATGCTTTTTATTTTTGAGGATGAGCGCGAGCGTTTCTTCTACATGAAAAACACTAGAATACCGCTAGATATCATTTATATCAATACGAACCAGACTATTATTAGCTTTCAGAAAAACGCAAAACCCTTTGATGAAATGTCGCTTCCATCAGGTGGTCCTGCAAAATATGTGCTTGAAATTAATGCGGGTTTAGCTGATAAATGGGGATTAAAAGCAGGAGATTCTATCAGTTTTAAACCCCAATAATACTGTTAATTTATCGAGAATAATTAGGTGATTCTTTCGTAATAGTTACATCATGTGGATGACTTTCGTTAATTCCACTAGCTGTAATCTTAACAAACCTACCCGATTCTTTAAGTGTTTCAATATCTTTTGCACCACAATATCCCATACCGGCTCTTAAGCCTCCAATAAATTGATGAATACTTTCATATAAATCTCCTTTATATGGTACACGACCTACAATGCCTTCTGGTACTAACTTTTTAATATCATCTTCAACATCTTGGAAATAACGATCCTTACTACCTTCTTTCATAGCCTCAACAGAGCCCATACCTCGGTATGACTTAAACTTTCGGCCTTCGTATATAATAGTTTCTCCAGGAGATTCTTTTGTTCCTGCTAAAAGTGAGCCTAACATTACTGTATCAGCTCCTGCAGCTATGGCTTTTGGAATATCTCCTGTATAACGAATACCGCCATCAGCAATAACTGGAACGCCCGTGCCCTTTATAGCGGCAGCAACTTCTAATACAGCTGAAAATTGAGGAAACCCAACACCAGCAACTACACGCGTAGTACAAATGGATCCTGGGCCAATACCTACTTTAACAGCATCTGCACCAGCTTCAACTAAATATTTTGCTGCATCACCTGTTGCAATATTACCAACAACAACATCTAACTTTGGAAATTTTTTCTTTATGTCCTTTAAAACTGAAACCACACCTTTTGTATGTCCGTGAGCCGTATCTATAACAACAGCATCAACACCTGATTTTACTAAAGCCTCAGCCCTTTCAACTGCATCAGCTGTTACACCTAATGCAGCAGCAACACGTAAACGTCCATATTGATCTTTATTGGCATTTGGTTTCTGACTCAGCTTTGTGATATCTCTAAATGTTATTAAACCAGATAGCTTATAATTATCATCAACGATTAATAACTTTTCAATTTTATGCTCTTGAAGAATAAGTTCTGCATCTTTTAAAGAGGTACCAACCGGAGCAGTTACCAAGTTTTCAGCAGTCATTACATCTTTAATCGGCTTTTTGTTTTCATGCTCAAAACGCAAATCACGGTTAGTAACAATACCTTTAAGAGTTCCGTCTTTTGCCACTATAGGAATACCTCCAATACTATGTTCTGACATGGCACGTTTCGCATCCTTAACTTTTGCATCCATTGATAACGTTACTGGGTCTATAATCATACCACTCTCAGCACGTTTTACACGACGTACTTTCAAAGCCTGCGCCTCTATAGTCATGTTTTTATGGAGCACACCTATACCGCCTTCTTGCGCCATGGCAATAGCCATTTTACTTTCTGTAACAGTATCCATTGCAGCCGAAATAATTGGCACATTAATGGTAATGTTTCTTGTAAATTTTGTTTGGATACTAACTTCGCGTGGTAAAACTTCTGAGAAGGCTGGGACCAAAAGAACGTCGTCGTAAGTTAAACCTTCCCCTAGAATCTTGTTTTGATGTGCAGTCATGATGCAATTACTGTTATAATTGCGTGCAAATTTACACTTTTTTTAGAGACTTGAAGCTAAATGCAATCATATTATCAACACATAACAAAAATTTAACTTTAGTAAAAAACTGCATATCAATAATTTATAAATTTTATTTTTATTTATTCTAAATAAGCTTTGTCAAACTAAAATTCATTTCTATTTTTGCAGGCGAAAACTAAATCTTATTTTTAATCAGTCTAAATAAAATGAAAGCCAAATTTACGTTATTCGCCTTACTATTTACTAGTATTTTTTTCGCTCAAAAAAAAGAAGAAAAAAGTAAAGACTCAATTCAAAAGTTAGACCAAGTACTTATTAGTACAAAAGTTATTTTTGGAAACAAATATGAAGCAAAAAATCGAACAGGGTCTTCATACTATATATCACCAGAAGAATTAGCAAAATTCAATTATACAGATATCAACCGCGTATTGCGCTCGGTTCCTGGGGTAAATATTTACGAAGAAGATGGTTTTGGTTTAAGACCTAATATTAGTTTAAGAGGTACATCTCCAGAAAGAAGTGCCAAAATATCAATAATGGAAGATGGGGTATTAATTGCTCCTGCACCTTACAGTGCTCCTGCTGCTTATTATTTCCCATCTGTTGCTAGAATGCAAGCTGTAGAAATTCTAAAAGGGAGTAGCCAAATTCAATATGGTCCTTTTACAACAGGCGGTGCTATCAATTTAGTGAGCACTCAAATACCTAATACATTCCAAGGGGGTATAAAAGCTAGTTATGGAAGTTTTAATACCGGGCAAATACAAGCCAAAGTTGGTGATAGTAAATCAAATTTTGGATATTCGTTAGAATTTTTAAATTTTAATTCAGACGGATTTAAAAACTTACCTGATGGAAGTAATACAGGCTTTGATAAAAATGATGTTGTTGCAAAGTTTAGACTGAATTCTAGTCCTGAAGCAATAATCAAACAAGCGGTTAACTTCAAATTTCAATATTCTGATGAGGTATCAAATGAAACCTATTTAGGATTATCACAAAATGATTTTGCATCTAACCCATTTAGCAGATATGCAAGCTCTCAAGATGATAAAATGACGAATGATCACATCCAATTTACTGTAAGTCATGAATTAGAATTTTCAAAAAACTTCAGAATCACAACAGATGCATATTACAATGGGTTCTCAAGAAACTGGTACAAACTTAACGATATCGTTTTTAATGGCGATAAAGTAGGCATTTCTTCAATTCTTGAAGATCCAAGCAGCTATCCTGATCATTTTGAAATTGTAAATGGGCGCACAAATTCTGACGTCAACGCTATCATCTTAAAAGCAAATAACAGAAGATACAAATCTCAAGGCGTACAAACTAAATTCGATATTCATTGGTCAGGAGACAACGTTTTTCATGATCTAGAAATTGGGTTACGTTATCACTATGACGAAGAAGACCGTTTTCAATGGAAGGATGGTTATAATATCATTGATGGGGAAATGAATCTTACTTCAAATGGAGCTCCTGGAAGCGATGCCAACAGAATAAGCAGTGCTAATGCCTTTGCTGGGTCTATTCTTTATAAATTAAAATATGATAAATTGACTTTAACACCAGGTATTAGATACGAAAATATAGTGTTAAAACGAGAAGATTTTGGAACAGAAGATGCGAATAGAACTGGTAGTAATCTATCAGAGAGAGAAAACAAGGTAGATATTTTCATCCCAGGTATTGGTTTCAATTACAAGTTTAATCCCTATACATCTCTTTATGGTGGGGTGCATAAAGGATTTTCTCCTCCGGGAAATTCGCCAGACCAAACCTCGGAAGAAAGTATTAATTACGAACTAGGTACTCGATTCAATTTTAAAGGAATTAGAGGTGATGTAGTGGCGTTTTATAATGATTATAGCAACTTATTAGGAAGTGACTTAGCCGCAACCGGAGGAACTGGTTCTCTAGATCAATTTAATGCAGGTGAAGTTGCTGTAAAAGGTATCGAAATGCTATTAAACTATGAACTTTTAGAAAAAAACACGCGCTTTAGTTTGCCTTTAACTTTTGGATACACGTACACCGATACCGAATTCTTAAACAGCTTTGGTAGTGATGATGATTTATGGGGTGAAGTTACTGAAGGTGATGAGTTACCATATATAGCCAAACATCAATTTAATGCATCGATTGGATTAGAACATAAAGCATTTGAATTAAATGTGAATGCTCGCTACAATGGCGCATTTAGAACAACAGCTGGCACTGAGGAAATAACAGATGAAAATGGTGTTACATCAAACTTAATTCTTGATTTTTCAGGAAAATATCATCTTAATAAAAACCTAAGTGTAACTGGTAATATCATAAACCTTTTAGATAAAACATATGCAGTATCTAGAGTACCTGCCGGATTGAGACCAGGACATCCCTTTGGAGCATATGCTGGTTTGGAATTTAGATTTTAATTTAATTTATATTTTGTATTGAATCTAGGTTCTTAAGAGAATTTTAAAAGTCCAGAAAGTTTAACTTTCTGGACTTTCTATTTAGTGATAAAAATTAAAAATTTTAGACGCTTCGTTATAAGCACTTTCAAAACTCAAAGCATCCAGATTATTTTTTTTATTGGTAGTAAAATAGGATAATAATTTCTCAGTTGGCATATTCCCAGTCAATTCATCTTTAGCCATTGGGCAGCCTCCAAAACCTTGAATTGCTCCATCAAAACGCATACATCCTGCCTTGTAAGCGGCATCTACTTTTTCGAACCAAGAAGAAGGCGTCGTATGTAAGTGCGCACCAAATTCAATGTTAGAATACATAGGTATTAAGTTTGAAAACAAATAGTCAATACTTTCGGCGTTAGATGAACCTACGGTATCGCTTAAGGATAGAATCCTTACTCCCATTTTGGCTAATTTCTCAGTCCACTCCCCTACTATATCAACATTCCAAGGATCTCCATAAGGATTACCAAAACCCATTGAAATATAAACCACGACTTCTTTATTTGCTTTATATGCAATTTCTAGGATTTCTTTAAGAATGTCAACTGATTGTCCGATGGTTTTATGCGTGTTCCGCATCTGGAAATTTTCAGAAATTGAAAACGGATAACCTAAGTAATTAATAGCTTGGTGTTGACAAGCATCATTCGCACCTCGAGTATTGGCAATAATTGCCAAAAGTTTACTAGTAGTTTTACTTAAATCTAGTTGTGATAAAACTTCAGCAGTATCCACCATTTGCGGAATTGCTTTTGGTGACACAAAACTTCCGAAATCTATAGTATCAAAACCCACACGTAATAAAGACTGAATGTATTGTACCTTTTCCTCTGTTGGAATAAATTGCTTTATCCCTTGCATAGCATCACGCGGACATTCGATTATTTTGACGGATTTATTCATTTAAATTAGAAAATTTCGGAAGCTAAAAATACTATTATTTTTCTGAATGTAAGTTTTTGATTTTATTGACGACATAAGATTATTACTATTAATCCATCAATAAAATTATTATGAAAAAAATTACTATTCTTTTATCTTTTTTTGTGTCTACACTTACTTTTGGACAAAGTGTTGCAAACTACGACATATCAGTAACAACAATATGGAACGCAACTGATCATACATCAGTTCCAGGAAATGCCCATTGGTCTCCCCTAGCAGGTGCAACCCATAAAAACGCCAATGATATATTAGAATTTGGAGTTACAGCACCTTTAACCAATGGTATTAAAAACATAGCTGAAACTGGTAATACATCCAATTTCATGAGTGAAGTAAACACTGCAATTACTGCAGGAGATGCAGATCAATACTTGCAGCAAGGATTTTCACCTTTTGCTGGCAATAATAGTAACGCTACGTTAAACAGTGTTCAGGTTAGTGATGATTTCCCATTAATTACTCTGGTATCAATGGTAGCGCCAAGTCCTGATTGGTTTATTGCCGTTAATAGTTTGGATTTAAGATCTGGAAACCCATCAATTAATAACGGATGGCGGGATACGTTTACAGTTGATGTTTTTGCATATGATGCAGGTACAGACTCTGGTACAGATTATGGTTCTGGAAATTCAGCAACAACTCCAAGAGAATCAATAACTATGGTTTCAGGGTTTCCTATAAATGGCAATAGAATGGCAACTATTACATTTACCTATAATTCTTCGACATTAAGTACAGAAGGTACTTTAAACACAATTGGAAACATCAAAATTTTCCCAAATCCAGTTAAAGACAAACTGAGCATTTCAAATATTATAAACTCTAACTTAAGAAGCATTGAAATATTTACTGTTTTAGGTAAACTGAATAGAACTTATTTAGTAAAAAACAATGTCAATAATCTTGAAATTGATGTATCAAATTTAACTTCAGGTATCTATCTCTTAAAGCTTAATAATGAAGACGGTAATAGTAAAACTCAAAAATTAATAGTGCAGTAATAACACATTGTCGATAAAAAAAATACTGTTAACGTTTTTTTTGTATTGATTTAACACTAAGGGGTACTTTTGATTTAAACCGAGTGCCCCATGAAGTTTTACCTAAATTTGAGTATAAACCTACTTGCAATTTTTATATTGCTAGGCACTTCATTATACTCTCAAAATTCTTCTAGTTTTTGTGGTACCGAAATAACTGATGAATCCATATCATATTTTCAAAATTTTCAAGACGACATAAAGCAATTCGAAGAAGAGTTTATGTCTATTTCAGAAAACGTTAGAAAATCTGGAACAGATAAAATCGTAATTCCTACTCCCCTAAATTCCATTCCAATAAAAGCTCACATTGTCCGTACATCAGCAGGACATGGAGGTTTAGATTTAGATGAATTATTCAAAGCAATTGCTGATTTAAATACGATATATGCAGATGCCTACATGGAGTTTTTCCTATGCGATGGTATAAATTACATTAATAACGACAACTTCTATTACAATTTTAATAGATCCGAAGAATCAGACTTAACCGAAGGAAACTATACTTCTGGTGTTATAAATATTTATTTCACCGAACATGTTGAGGTTAAAACTGGTGTTAGTTTGTGTGGCTATTCTAACACTTTTGGAGGTTCTGATGTTATTGTAATGAACAATAGTTGTGGCATGAACGGCACATCCTTAGCTCATGAAGTTGGTCATTTCTTTTCATTAATGCATACTCACGGACCTGATAATCATCAATTAACATCTGAATTGGTCAATGGATCAAATTGTGATACTGACGGAGACATGATTTGCGATACACCTGCTGACCCTAAACTGTCAACTGATTGTGTAAATGGTGATTGTGAATATATTGGCAACTTAAAAGATGCTAATGGTGAGGTTTTTAGACCAGACACGAGAAATATTATGTCTTATTCTCGTTCAACTTGTAAGTCTCACTTTTCAGAACAACAACTAGCTAGAATTTATGCATTTTATAAATCCGCTAGACAATATTTGTCTTGTCCATCTGCTAATGTAGACTTTACTGCGGATAACTTTCAAGAATGTGGAAATGAGCTTACTGTTAATTTTACAGATTTAAGTGTAGGTGCCACATCATGGCAATGGGATGTTGATGGAGATAATGTGGTGGATTATACCGAGCCAAATCCTACACACACATATACTGAAGGCATCTATGATATAACGCTAACTATATCTACGAGAAATATAGTTCTAAAAAATGGTGAAGAAAATGATGCTAATCTAGCTACATCAATAAGTAAGACCTTTTCACAAATCATTAAAGTAGGCACCCAAGAAGATGCTTCTTTAAATATAGATTTTGAAACATTTGATTTTGCAGGCTCAAATGGTTGGTCTGCTATAGACGTATCAGGTAATGGTTTTAATTGGTTGGTAAATTCAGGAGAAACTGTTTCTACAAATACAGGTCCTCTTTTAGATAAAACCAGTAATAAAAGTTCAGGACACTATATCTATACTGAAGCATCAGGATCAAAAGAAGGTGATATTGCCGAATTTGTATCCCCTTGTATTAGCATTAATGAAAAGAATGCCCAATTAGAGTTTTTCTACCACATGTTTGGTGATAACGTTGGAGAACTCCATATTGATATAGAAACTCGTAATGATTATTTTTATGACGTTGTTCCCGCATTAATTGGAGAACAACAAATTAGTCAATCTGATGATTTTATGACTCAGTTAGTTGACCTATCGAAGTTTTACGGACAAACGATAAATATCCATTTTAGAGCTATTCGTGGTAATGGGTGGGCTGGTGATATTGCTATTGACGGAATCAACATTAAAGGACACGAAGTGGTTATTAACGAACCAACTTTAAAATTATTCCCTAATCCTGTTACTAACGGTGTTTTAAATATTGTCACTACTTCTGAAAAAAGAAATCCGAAGGACTATTTTACCGTTTCTAATTTAGTTGGACAAGTATTTTTAACTGGTAAAATTACTGGTAATGAACAAATAAATGTGTCTCAATTACCTAAAGGTTCTTATCTCGTTACTATTGTAAGTGGGAAAAACATGGAGGTAAAACAGTTTATTAAGTAAGATAATTATTCTTTAGTTTTCTAAGACCGCCTTGTTGATACGCTTTATCAAACTAGGACCTTCATAAATAAACCCTGTATAAATTTGTACTAAATCGGCTCCTACATCTAGCTTTTCTAATGCATCTTCTGCGGAATGAATACCTCCAACTCCTATAATTGGAAACGCTTTATTACTTTTCTCTGAAAGATATTTTATAACTCTTGTACTTTTCTCTCTAATTGGTTGACCGCTTAGTCCACCGTTACCAATGGCTTCAAGCTTTTCTTTTGAAGCTTTTAAACCACTTCTATCGGTAGATGTATTACTGGCAATAACACCATCAAGATTTGTTTGTTTTACCAATTCTATAATTTCATCTAGTTGACCGTCATTCAAATCTGGTGCAATTTTTAAAACAATTGGTTTTTGGGTTTTAAAAGTTTTATTCGCTTTTTGAACAGCTCCAATCAATTCCTCAAGATAATCTTTGTCATTCAGCTTTGCATGACTGCCAACATTGGGGCAACTTACATTTAGTACAAAATAGTCTACATAAGGATGCAGGGCGTTAAAACATTCCAAATAATCCTTGGTATAATCTTCGGGTTTAGTAGCGGTGTTTTTACCAATGTTTCCGCCTATGATTAGCTTTCCTTTATTCTTCTTTAATTGAGCAATCGCAGCTTCCAATCCTTCATTATTAAAACCCATTCTATTAATAATGCCCTTATCCTCTTTTAATCGAAATAAGCGCTTTTTAGGGTTTCCTTCTTGTCCTTTAGGTGTAACCGTTCCTATCTCAATAAACCCGAATCCAAAATTTGCAAGTTCGTTATACAAAACGGCATTTTTATCAAATCCAGCAGCAAGACCCACTGGGTTTTTAAATTTCAATCCGAAAAGTTCACGTTCCAAACGCTTATCATCAACCACATATAAACTTCTAAACAACCCTGAAAATCCGGGTATTTTAGATGTGAATTTTATGAGACTGAATGTGAAATGATGAATTTTCTCAGGATCAAACGCAAAGAATAGTGGTCGAAGAAGTGTTTTGTACATCAGTAATATTTATGCAAAAATAGGTGGAAATCCTGTAAATAAAAAATTGATATTAAGTCAGTCTATTTCTCTTCAAATTTCAATAAATAATTGTAAATTAGAATGAACTAAGTACCCCTAATTTTTACACTAAAACAAAACTCATTTCAATGATTTCAAAAGAAAACATTATAGAACGATTTATAAGTTATGTGACTATAGATACTGAATCTGACCCATATTCCGATACAACACCAAGCACAAAAAAGCAATGGAATTTGGCGAATAAACTTGCTGAAGAATTGAAAACCATTGGTATGCAAGATGTTTCTATTGATGATAACGCTTACATAATGGCAACACTACCCAGTAATGTGGAACACCAGGTGCCAACCATTGGTTTCATTTCACACTTTGATACTTCTCCTGATTTTACGGGTGCAAACGTAAATCCCCAAATTATTGAAAATTATCATGGAGGCGATATTGTTTTGAATAAAGAAGAAAATATCATTTTATCTCCCGATTATTTTGAGGATTTAAAACTATACATTGGACAAACCTTAATTACAACTGACGGAACAACACTTTTAGGAGCTGATGATAAAGCTGGTATTTGTGAAATTGTTTCAGCAATGGAATATTTAATCAATCATCCTGAAATTAAGCATGGCAAAATTCGGGTAGGCTTTACCCCTGATGAAGAAATTGGCAGAGGTGCACATAAGTTTAATGTTGAAAAATTTGGAGCTGATTGGGCATATACAATGGATGGTAGCCAAATAGGTGAATTAGAATATGAAAACTTTAACGCAGCAAGTGCTGTGGTAAAAGTAAAGGGTAAAATTGTGCATCCAGGTTACGCCAAAGGTAAAATGGTAAACTCTATGTACATTGCTACTGAATTCATTAATTCTTTACCAAGAATTGAAACCCCAGAACACACTGAAGGGTATCAAGGTTTTTTTCATTTACATGATATGAAAGGTGAAGTTGAAGAAACCACATTACAATATATCATTCGTGACCATGATAAAGGGCATTTTGAAGCGCGTAAAGAAGTAATGCAAAAATTAACAAATGAATTGAATTCTCAATACGGAAGAGAAGTAATCACTACCGTGATAAAAGACCAATACTATAACATGCGCGAGAAGATTGAACCTGTAATGCATATTGTTGATATTGCAGAAGAAGCCATGAAAGAGCTGCATATTGAACCGTTAATTAAAGCTATCAGAGGTGGAACAGACGGTTCACAATTGAGCTATATGGGATTGCCGTGTCCTAATATTTTTGCTGGTGGACACAACTTTCATGGACGCTATGAATATGTGCCAGTAGAAAGTATGATTAAAGCAACTGAAGTTATTTGCAAGATTGCTGAATTGACGGCTGAAAACTAATAAATTAAAATTAGGTTGATGAAAAAAGTCTACTCCGTAGAAGAATATATTGAAGAAAATGCGCACTATAAAGAAGCATTAGAGTTTTTGCGTTCTATTATGCTTTCTACAGAACTAGAAGAAACTATAAAATGGAGTTTCCCTGTATATACTCTAAAAAACAAGAATGTATTGAGTCTTGGTGCTTTTAAGAACCATTGCTGTATTTGGTTTTTTAATGGTGTTTTTCTTAAAGATGAATTAAATATTTTGCAAAATGCCCAAGATGGCAAAACAAAAGCCATGCGACAAATGCGTTTTGAAACGATTAACGATATTGATAAAAATGTAGTTTTGAGCTATGTAAAAGAAGCTATTGAAAATCAAAAACTAGGCAAAGAAATAAAACCAGATAGAAGCAAAAAGGAAGTTGTAATTCCAAAGGAATTGAAAGAACTTTTTAAGAACGATTCAAGTTTAAAATCTAGCTTTGATAACTTATCCAACTACAAACAGCGCGAATATTGCGAATATATTTCAAGTGCTAAACGAGAAGCTACTAAGCAGTCCCGTTTAGAAAAAATTACTCCTATGATTTTAAATGGTTTGGGGTTAAACGACAAGTATAAAAACTGTTAAGTTTTTCATATAAAAAAGGCTTTCCAAATTGGAAAGCCTTTTAAGTCTAAGTCTTTTAAGAACTTTATTTTTTAGCTGTTGCCGGGGCATTGAGTTTACTACTCATCTCCATAGAAATTGCAGATCGATCAAACTTTAACTTACCAGCTAAAGTTTCGATAACACAAGAGTTATCTTTATCATTTAGTTCTGCAACTTTACCATGCAAACCGCTTTTGGTAACAATTCTATCGCCTTTTTTCAATTCCGCAGCAAATTTCTTCTCTTTCTTTGCGCGTTTCATTTGTGGGGCTATCATAAAGAAATAAATAACCACAAACATTAATACAAATGGCAATAAACTGCCGAAACCTCCTTCTCCCATGTTTTATAATTTAGCTTTGCGCTGGTTTAGCTTTGTTTGGATCTGGTTTAACAAATGCTGTAATCTTCACACTCTCTCTACCGCTTTCAGTATTGGCAGTAATATTAATGCTTTTGGATACTTTGTTAGAACCACTCCCGTTAAACTTTACTGTAAATTGCCCTTCTCCACCTGGAGCCAATGGTTCTCTACTCCAATCTTTTGGTACAGTACACCCGCAAGTACTTTTTATATCAGTAATTACTAAAGGTGCTTCACCTGTATTTTTATATTTGAATACAGTCTCAACTTGAGTCTTAGCCTCAATTTCGCCAAAATCGTGTTCTTTTTTATCAAATGTCAACACTGGAAACTTTGATGCTACCGCATCTCTCTCTGCAGCTTTGGCTACGTTAGCTTCACTTATTTTTTTTGTAGCATCCTCTTTACAGCTTGTAAAGGCTACCAAGCATAATGCGCTTAATCCTAATATTACTTTTTTCATAATCCTTGATTTTATGATTTGGTGCGTAAAAATAGCAATAATTTAACTGTTTAAAAACTTTTAATAGCTTCTTAACAGGGATTATTTTACATTAGGCCTCGACCAACTTTGTTAAATTTCCCTTCCTTCTTATATTCTTTAACCAATTTATCTAAAATGCCATTGATAAAAATGCTACTTTTTGGTGTGGAATATTCCTTGGCTATTTCTAAATATTCATTAATAGTAACCTTTACTGGAATAGATGGAAAATGCTGTAACTCACAAACACCCATTTGCAATAAAACATAGTCTAAATTAGCAATCCTATCTGCATCCCAATTTTTGGTTTTTTGCGCAATTTCTTCATTTATAGTAGTAGCATTCAAAATTGTCTTCTTAAACAAGTCAATTGCAAATTGTTTATCCTCCACATCTTTATACAATTTTGGCGCAAAATGTGTTTCAGGGCTATTAGGTTTAAGCTTTCTAAGTAATTTTAAGATGGTTGTATTCACAGTTGGTAAATCATCAAGCCATGTTAAATTCTTATCTTCAATATAATCGTAAAGCTTGTCGTTTGGTGCAATTACCTCTTTAAATACATCAATAAAAAAATCTTTATCTTCTTTAAAATCAGATGTTCTAGTTTGTAAATAATCCTTGTATAAATCACTTTTGATGATTGCTTTAAAAATAATGTCTACATACTCGCTATCTAATTCCCAGTTTATCGTTTTATTGTTCTTTAAACTATCTTTTAAAGTCTCATTTTTACGAATAGCTTGAAACACTTGATTGTTTACAAATTTTCTGTTAGGATTTTTATCTTCTGAAGTAGCTAAATGCTTTTTCTGCTTATTCTCTAAATCTTGTTCAGCTCGTTTTTGCACTTCAAGCAATAAAGACATGATAAGAAGATACAGGTTGTGCATGTTCTCTATACTAAACAACAAGAATTTTTCATCCTTTTTTAAATCATCACTTTCGCTACCATTAAAAGCATAAATGGTTTGCATTACTTTTACACGAATATGTCGTCTGTTTAGCATCATTACAAAGAACTTAAGTTAAAACCTATAGTGTATGTTTTACTTTTTATGCAGGCAAAAATAATACTATTTTACTAAAATAGATTGTAATTTCAAGTTTTGTTATGGTTAAATGGTTTTAGCTATTATTTAACAGTTCCCTACAGAAGCAGTAACTCTATTGTGTTTTTTATGATGTATATTTGCTACTCATTTTTTCAAAGTTTAAGTGAAAGAACTCAAGCACCTCAATAAATACTTTTTAAAATACAAAACCCATCTACTAGTTGGGGTTGTAATTACTATTGTGGCTCGTATTTTCTTGCTCTTTACACCACGCTATATCAGGCGTATTTTTGAAATTATTGAAAATAAAGCAGGTCTAAACGAAGACCAAATTAGAGGAGAATTACTTGAAGCTATTCTATACATTATAGGCGCTGCCATTATTGCTGGAATTTTCACATTCTTAATGCGACAAACCATAATTAACGTTTCGCGTTATATTGAATATGACTTGAAAAATGAAGTTTATGCGCAATACCAAAAACTATCGCTCAACTTTTATAAAAAGAATAGAACCGGAGATTTGATGAATCGCATAAGCGAGGATGTAGGTAGAGTTCGTATGTATGCTGGTCCTGCAATTATGTACAGTATAAATACCATAACGCTTTTTGTAATTGCATTAATTTATATGTTTAATCAAGCGCCAACATTAACGCTTTATACAATTGTACCGCTACCAATATTATCGGTTATTATATATAAACTAAGTAAAGAAATACATAAGCGCAGTACTGTAGTGCAGGAGTATTTATCTAAGCTTTCCACCTTTACTCAAGAATCCTTTAGCGGTATTTCGGTAATTAAAGCATATGGTATTGAACCTAAAACCTCAGCAGATTTTGATGCGCTATCTACTACAAGTAAAGAAAAACAACTGCATCTTGTAAAGGTACAAGCCTTATTCTTCCCAATGATGATTTTGCTTATTGGCACCAGTAATCTTCTGGTAATTTACATTGGTGGTATGCAATATATTAATGGTGAAATTGAAAGTTTAGGAACGATTGCAGAGTTTATCATTTATGTAAATATGCTCACGTGGCCAGTAGCAACAGTTGGTTGGGTAACTTCAATCGTGCAACAAGCCGAAGCATCACAAAAACGTATCAATGAGTTTTTAAAGATTGAGCCTGAGATTAAAAATGAAGTTGAAGCACACACTGAAATTACTGGCGACATCTCGTTTAAAAATGTATCATTTACTTATGATGACACAAATATTCAAGCATTAAAAAATGTTTCTTTTGATATTAAAGCAGGAGAAACCCTTGCCATTTTGGGAAAAACGGGGTCTGGAAAATCTACAATTTTGGATTTAGTGGGTAGGCTTTACGATGTTGATGAAGGACAAATTGTTTTGAACGGTATTGAAATCGACAAACATAACCTGTCCGATTTAAGAGAAAATATAGGTTACGTGCCGCAAGATGCTTTTCTGTTTTCAGATTCCATAAAAAACAATATCAAGTTTGGAAAAGAAGATGCTACTGATGATGAAGTGATTGCTGCAGCAAAAAATGCGCAAGTCCATAAAAACATTGTTGGCTTCAATAAGGGCTATGATACTGTTTTAGGCGAACGCGGTATTACACTTTCTGGCGGACAAAAGCAGCGCGTATCTATAGCCAGAGCTATTATTAAATCTCCAAAAATCCTGTTGTTTGATGATTGCCTTTCTGCAGTTGATACAGAAACGGAGGAAAAAATATTAAAAAGTCTCTTCAAAATTTCAAAAGGTAAAACCACAATTATTGTAAGTCACCGCGTGTCCTCAGCTAAAAATGCAGATAAAATTATTGTACTAGAAGACGGAGAAATTGTGCAAGAGGGAACGCACAATGTATTAATTGAGACTGAAGGTTACTACAAAGATTTGTATTTGAAGCAATTAAGTGAATCTTCTGAAAACAAAATCACTTAACTTACAATTTTCAATATTTTATTCGATTTAATTCAATAAAAATCAGCTTTTTAAAAAGAAACTTCAAAAAATGTTGGTAAGTTTCGGTTTTTTTTAGATTTTTGATGTAATCAACACTTAATAAAGTATAATGAATAACAATGGAATGATGGAGAAAGAGGAAATTTTTTCTAAAGTATTAAGAGCAGGCAGACGCACTTATTTTTTTGATGTTAGAGCTACTAAGGCAGACGATTATTACTTAACTATTACCGAGAGTAAGAAGTTCACAAACGATGACGGTTCGTACCATTACAAGAAGCACAAAATCTACTTATATAAAGAAGATTTTTCAGAATTTAGAGAAATCCTTGCTGAAATGACAGATTACATCATTAATGAAAAAGGAGATGAAGTTATAAGTGAACGTCATCAAAAAGACTTTAAGAAAGATTACGAACAACCTGCTGTTGAGAGCTCAACTGAAGAAACAAAATCTACAGAAAGTTTTACAGATATAGATTTTGACGATATCTAACAGTAAGCTTTAACAAAGAATTAAATAATCCAAACCGCTATTATTCATAGCGGTTTTTTTTATTTCTTTTACGAAATAAACCTATTAAATCAACTTCAAAATTTAAGAAACCGTACTACCGTTTTTAACTTTAGTTTCGGGGTTGAGTAGTATAACATCTTTACCATTTACAGCTCCTAAGACCAAACATTCGCTCATAAATTTGGCGATTTGCTTTTTGGGAAAATTTATAACCGCAACAATTTGTCTGTGCAGCAAATCTTCCTTTTTATAAAGTGTAGTAATTTGAGCTGAAGATTTTTTAACACCCAAATCTCCAAAATCAATAGTGAGTTGGTATGCTGAGTTTTTAGCCTCAGGAAAGTCGTTGACTTCTATAATAGTTCCAACTCGTAAATCAACTTTAGTAAAATCTTCAAAAGATATAGTATCGCTCATTTTTTAAAGATATAAATTATTCCGAAATTTGAAAAAACATCACAATACGCTATGGCAAGAACACCTTCAAATATGCTTCCGTTAGGAACAACAGCTCCAGATTTCAATCTACTAGATACAGTTTCAGATGAAACACTAAGTTTGAATAGTTTAAAAGGTGAAAATGGCACGGTAATCCTATTTATTTGTAACCACTGTCCTTTTGTGATTCATGTTAATTCTGAGTTGATCGCTATGGCTCAAGCATACCAAACTAAGGGCATTTCATTTATTGCCATTTCAAGTAATGATGTTGAAAACTATCCACAAGACGGTCCAGAAAAAATGAAGGCACATGCCGAAACTGAAGGCTACCCTTTCCCATACCTATATGACGAAACTCAAGATGTAGCTAAAGCTTACGATGCTGCTTGTACTCCAGATTTATATCTTTTTGATTCGAAGCTAAAGTTAGTCTATAGAGGTCAGCTTGATGATTCTAGACCTGGCAATGGTATACCTTTAACAGGTAAAGATTTGAGACATGCTTTAGATTGTTTGATAGAAGGAAAAGAAAATATTAAAACGCAGAAACCAAGTATTGGTTGTAATATCAAATGGAAGGTTTAAGCGAGTTTAAGCTGATAAATACCTACATCATGCCAATTACCAAATTTTAAACCAACTTCTTTTAAGAGTGCTACTTCTTTAAATCCAAATTTTTCATGGAGGCGCACACTAGCATCATTTGGGATAGTTAAAACTCCTAAAACGGTATGTGTTTCGGTTTGCTTCAATTCGGTAATTAACGCTTCATATAGTTGCGACCCTATCTGTTTTCCATGAGCGGTATGCTTCACATAAACTGTAGATTCTACCGTAAAATTGTAAGCTGGTTTTGGTCTAAATCTACTAGCGTAGGCAAAACCTAAAACCTCGTTATCTTCTTCAAAAACCAAAAATGGATAGTCTGAATTTATAAGATTTACTTTTGTTTCAAAAGCTTCAAAAGAAAGAGGTTCAATATCAAAAGTAGCAACGGTGTGCGTGACATAATAATTATATATATCTAATAAGGCCGCAGTATCGTCTTTTACAAACTTTCGTATCATATTACAACCAACCTTTGCGTTTCATAGTGTTTTCAATATGTGCATAATGATGGTTACTATGCCACGCATAATTACCGATGTTATAGTCTAAAAAAACTTCACTATTAGTTTCAGGGTGCAAAAAACTTTTCTTTAAATCCTCCTTTGAAAGACTTTTTAGCAAATGCACTAATTTATAGTGTACTGCTTTTAAATGCTCAATAGACATTTGTATTGGTGCCGTTTTACTATCTGAAAGTTCTGCCCAATCTGCCTCGTTGTAGGCTTTAATAAGAGGTTTGTCTTCAGTTAGCGCCCATTTAAAGCGTGTATAGCTATGATGATGGCTATCAGAAACATGATGCACTGTTTGTCGTATCGTCCAACCATCTGGTCTATAAGGTGTATCCAATTGCTCTTTGGTTAAATGCTTCACTAAGGCTTCAAATTTAATGGGGAATTTCTCTAATATTGAAATCCACTCTGAAATATCAGTTGAAGTTATTGGATTTGGACACTCAAATTGTCCTATGGGATATTTTAATTGTTCTAATTCTTCTGGAGTCACTTATTTTAGTTTTAAAAGTACACTTCTAAAATAAGTATTAATTGTGATTATGCAACTTCTACAATACCCTTTTTTGCCCAATTAACAGCTTCAAATAAAGAATTGAAACTTTTAATTTTATTATTGAAAAATAAATTTTCAACCATAATACCAATTTTACTGGTTGGACTATCAGACACTATATAATATGCCTTTAAATAGTAATTACTTTTGAAGAATTTTAACCAATCTACGGCCATTACAGCATAAGAATTAATACGATTGGAAATATAAATTACATCGCTACCATCGGTTCCTAAGTAGCATGAAACGTCATCTACAATGCGTTTTGCATGGTGTTGCCAAGTTACATTTACACCGCTTTTTATTTCAGAAATAACAAATCCTGAAAAAATAAACACATCCCCAAAAGGATAATTAAGCTCTTTACGAACCTCAGAATATAACGCTGTTTCTTTAACACTTACCACTACGCAAAACTACGCACATGAAATAAATTGGTTAAAAAAACTCGATAAAGCCATTAATAAAACGTTATGCTACTGTTATTAATAAAAAGAGCACTCAAATTGAGTGCTCTTTTAAATTCTATATGATTTTTACTTCTTATGAGATTCTCGACTGTGCACAGGATAAGCAATACACAAACTTTTAAATAAAAGTTATGCCCTACTTATTTTACATTCATCAATTCTACATCGAAGATTAGATTTGCATCAGGTGGAATTACACCTCCTGCACCTCGGCTTCCATATCCTAAATGACTAGGAATTACCAAACGCGCTTTATCACCAACGTTTAATAAACTGATACCTTCATCCCAACCTGGAATAACTTGACCAACACCTAAAGGAAAATCAATAGGTTGATTTCTTTTGTATGAAGAATCGAAAACCGTACCGTCTATAAGTTGTCCTTTATAGTGTACAGAAACTGTTTTACCTTTTTCAGCCTTAGCACCATCACCTTTTTGGATGATTTGGTAACGTAAACCACTATCGGTTTTTTCAAAACCTGCCGCAACTTTATCTAAAGCTGCTTCTTGTTTTGCTTTTTCTTCAGCTAATCGTTTTTCTCTAGAACCTTCAAACGTTCTAAAAGCTTCAACAGCATTAAATGCTTCCGCATCTGCTCCTACTCTTACAATTTCTAAACTCTCAATAGTATCGCCTTGCGCAACAGCATCAACAATGTCTTGTCCTTCGGTTACTTTTCCAAAAACTGTGTGCTTACCATCTAACCAAGCAGTTTCTGTATGTGTGATGAAAAACTGACTTCCATTAGTACCAGGACCTGCATTTGCCATAGACAACACTCCT
Organism: Flavobacteriaceae bacterium; assembly: GCA_043557195.1. Lineage (GTDB taxonomy): Bacteria > Bacteroidota > Bacteroidia > Flavobacteriales > Flavobacteriaceae > Jejuia. Next base: position 931,492 of record CP121314.1, read on the forward strand.
GGTCCATCGTGTTTTAAATCTGGGTGAAACTCGTCATCAAACTGATAACCTGGGTTTCCAGCGCCTGAACCTTGCGGGCAACCACCTTGAATCATAAAATCTGGAATAACTCTATGGAATTTTAATCCATCGTAATATGGCGTACCTTGTGGTTTTACCGAGTTTTCTAAATTACCTTCAGCTAAAGCTACAAAGTTACCTACCGTTCCTGGTGTTTTTTTGTATTCTAAAGCGACAAGTATTTCGCCTTTTGATGTATTGAATTTTGCGTATAATCCGTCTTGCATTGTCTTAATTTTTAATAAGGTGCAAATATAGGAAATGATTTATGATTATAGTTTTACGCGTTTCAATTTTAATGCTAGTTCTATTAACCATTCAATAATGAAATCTGTCTTAAATAAAATTTGATTTATGTTGATTGAAAGGAGAAAAATGTAATACATATCCTATAAATAATGTTTTAAAAAATTTATCTTTACGGGATATGAGTGATAAAAGTTACTATATAACGAGTTCTACGCAATTTGACCAAACCAATGAATGTATATTTTGATTTAAACATTTTCGACAGAATAGAGAAGAAAGACAATCTATCTGAATCTGAAAATAAAATTTATACTGAATTGGAAATTTTAGTGACTAATGGACAAATTACTGTTCCATATTCGAATGCACATTTGAACGATTTATTTCGTGGGTTTCAAAAAAACCCAAATTACATAGATAGTCATTTAGATAATATTGAACGACTGACAAAAAACCTATGTATTTGCCAATATTGGGGAAGAAAAGAAACGACTTGGCATTATCGAGAAATTCGAGAATTCTTCGACGAAAAACAAACTGAATGGGAATTTGAATTTGACTCATTTGATGACCTGTTTACTGATATGCCAAATTTTTACTTGCATTTTAAATTAGTTCCACTTCCAAAGGAATGGAAACTTGGATATCAAGACCCAATGTTTGGAATAATGTATCCTAAATCAAAAATTGAGAGTAATTATTACTCATTATTTGAAGATATATTCAACTTTCAAAGTAGATTAAAAACTGATTACAGTCTATATAAAACTTTTAAAACTTATTTAATAAAAAGTATGAATAAGCTTAAAAACAATAAAGAAATGATGAAATCTATAAAGGAGAACTTTAAAGATTTACCAAAGCATTTAGATATTTTCGAAATTTCGGATTTGTATGGACCAAAATCTAAAACAAGTGATAATAGTAATTATTCAAAACTGATAGAAACATTTTATAAATACGATTTGAAAGGTTATAAATCAGATGGAAATTTTAATAATATGTTCGATGATTCTTTACATACATTTTACGCAGCACATTGTGAGTTTTTCGTAACTAATGATGATAGATGTAAATACAAAGCTGAAGAAACTTATAAAAGATTAAAAATTAAGACTATTGTAATTAAAGCAGAGGAATACGAACGAATAAAAACTGCGTAGAACACCGTGTATAATTCATTGCTAGTACTCGCCTACTTACGAAAATCCTCGCGGATTTTCTATTCGGTTTGTATTTGCTAATTTAGTTGCTGAAACACGCAACGAAATCATACACAAAACCGTTGTAGCACACTAAGAATAATGAATATAATTTTTAATAAATTCGACTTAATTGATAATAGAACCCTTGAATTTGAAATAAGTCAATCGGAATTTATTGATAAATTGAGAGTCAATACAGTTATAGAAAATATATCACTTTTTGGTTTTTTTGACTTCTTTGATTTTTCTAAAAAGCCATATTTTGGAGAAATTAATCAGAACGAATTTAGAATTAGAAAAAGGAACAAATTGTTTTCTAAACAAAATTTTGCTGTTACTTATGGAAAATTAAGAAATCGGAATGGTAAAACTTTTATTGATATAACAACCAAAGGTTATAATTTATATATGTCAATTTGGTATACTTTTGCAGTATTTTTTATGATTTTTATAAATTTTATAGTAATCAAAGATGGGCAATATCAAATGTTATTAATAACCTCCTTATTTACATTATTCTTTCTGGGTTTCCCAATTTTTATGATGAAGAAAAGATTAAAATCATTTTTATCCGAATTGGAAAGAGATTTGTACTTTATCTGTAAAAAATAAAACGAGCTACAACATGCATATATAACAAATAAACTAAAGGCAGAGCCTTACTTCAACCTTTGTTTAAAACAAGGCAACAAAACAAAACTACCTTTGGTTTATAAAAGAAGCTAGCAGACACGTGCGTTAGGGATTGAGGCATTTGTTGAAGCTCCTCGCAGAGAGCGACTGCCGAAAGCCCGACCCGATAGGGGAACGCCCAAATAAAAATTAGATTCCCATTTTCATGGGAATGACAGTTTTAGTGGATACTCCAAGTAAAACACCGGGAGCGTTTATTTTAATTAGCTACCTCACTTATAAACTTGATGCGGTATAGGCGTAGTTCTTCATCATCGTAATCGCCATCAAACTCTTCTATGGCTTCCTCGATACTATCGGTTTCAGATTCCATAAAATAGTCGTGAATTTCTTCTTGTTGGTCTTCATCTAGAATCTCGTCAATCCAATAATTAATATTGAGTTTGGTGCCAGAGAACACGATAACTTCCATTTCTTTTATGAAGTCCTCCATAGACATGCCTTTTGAGGAGGCAATATCGTCTAGCGGCAACTTTCTGTCTACATTTTGGATGATGTACAACTTGTTTGCAGAATTGCTTCCCGTGGATTTTACAACAAGATCGTCTGGACGCATAATGTCGTTTTCTTCAACGTAATTTGCGATGAGCGCCACAAAGTCTTTGCCGTATTTTTTGGCTTTTCCGTCTCCAACTCCGTGCACATTACTGAGCTCTGAAAGTGAGATGGGGTATTTAAGCGCCATGTCCTCTAAAGACGGATCTTGAAAAATAACAAACGGCGGCACACCTAGTTTTTTGGCATTCTTTTTTCGTAAATCTTTAAGCATGCCCATAAGGGTTTCATCGGCCACTCCTCCACCTCCTTTAGCATTGGTAATGATACCAGAGTCGTCTTGACCATCACTAAACACGTGGTCTTCGGTCATCATAAAAGATGTTGGCTTCTTTATAAAAGCTTCCCCTTCTTTGCTTAATTTGATAACGCCGTAGGTTTCGATATCCTTCTTTAAATAGCCAGCTACTAGCAACTGCCGTAACAGTGCCATCCAATACTTGGAATCTTCATGCTTTCCATTTCCAAAAAACGGTTGTTCGTTTGTTTTATGGGAGTTTATAAGGGCATTTTCCTTACCAACAATAACATTTACTAGGTCTTTAGACTTGTATTTTTCATTTGTGCCATTTACAATATCGAGCAGTATTTTGGCATTATCACTGGCCTCTACTTGTTTTTTAGGGTTGCGGACATTATCGTCCATATCGCCACCCTCACCCGTTTTAGTATCGAACTCTTCGCCGAAATAATGTAAAATGAATTTGCGTCTAGATATTGAGGTTTCTGCAAAGGCCACAACTTCTTGTAACAACGCGTGCCCAATTTCTTGTTCTGCCACAGGCTTGCCAGACATAAACTTTTCTAGCTTCTCTATATCTTTATAGGAATAGTAAGCTATACATTCTCCTTCACCACCATCACGGCCTGCGCGCCCTGTTTCTTGGTAATAACTTTCCAGTGATTTCGGAATGTCGTGGTGAATCACAAATCGAACATCTGGTTTGTCAATTCCCATTCCAAAGGCGATTGTTGCAACGATCACATCTACGTCTTCCATCAAAAACATGTCCTGATGGCTAGATCTGGTTTTTGCGTCTAACCCAGCGTGATAAGGCACTGCCTTTACTCCATTTACTTGTAGCACTTGGGCCAGCTCCTCAACACGTTTTCTACTCAAACAATATACAATACCAGACTTACCTTCGTTTTGCTTTACAAACCGAATGATATCTACATCTACATTTTTGGTTTTAGGACGTACTTCGTAAAATAAGTTTGGTCTATTAAAAGAGGCCTTAAATGTTGTAGCTCCCGAAATTCCCAAGTTTTTAATAATATCTTCTTGAACTTTTGGCGTCGCCGTAGCGGTTAAACCAATAATGGGGATGTTGTCTCCAATGCGTCCGATAATATGTCTTAGGTTGCGATATTCTGGTCTAAAATCATGACCCCATTCGCTAATACAATGCGCTTCGTCTATGGCTAAAAATGAGATTTTTACACTGCGTAAAAACTCAACATTCTCTTCTTTAGTTAATGATTCTGGTGCTACATAGAGTAATTTTGTAACGCCATTGGTAATATCTTCTTTAACTCGTTTTACTTCGGTTTTATTAAGAGAGGAATTTAGAACGTGCGCAACACCATCTTCATCAGAAACACCTCGTATAGCATCCACTTGATTCTTCATTAATGCAATAAGGGGCGAAACCACAATAGCAGTTCCCTCTTCCATTAAAGCTGGTAGTTGGTAACATAAAGACTTACCGCCACCCGTTGGCATTATCACAAACGTGTGATTACCTTCTAAAATACTTTTTATAACGCCTTCCTGAAGGCCTTTGAATTTATTAAATCCGAAATACTTTTTTAGCGCGTCGTGCAAATCAACTTTTGCGATAGACATAAAATTCTGAAAATTTGTTAACTAATTAATTCTCATAAGTTGCTATTAATTTAGCAATCGATATGGAGACCCCTCATTCTTTTTTTCGTTAGTTTTGTAAACGAAATTTGAATTTACAATAAAATTTTAAATTGACTATTGTTAAAGATAACAAAATCTTTTATTGAGTCCAATTACAATAAAACATATAAATTTTGAATAGTAAAGCAGGAATTATAGCTGCGGCGAAACAAACCATAGAGATAGAAGCAAATGCTATCTCACATTTGTCTACTTTAATTGATGAGGACTTTGCTGATGCTGTAGACCTTATTTTTAATTCTAAGGGTCGTGTGGTTATTACAGGTATTGGCAAAAGTGCTATAATAGCTAGTAAAATTGTAGCAACTTTAAACTCCACCGGGACACCTGCAATTTTTATGCACGCTGCCGATGCCATTCACGGCGATTTAGGTTTGATTCTTAAAGACGATGTTGTGATATGCATCTCTAAAAGTGGAAACACACCAGAGATAAAAGTATTAGTTCCGTTAATAAAAAGGGCTAAAAATAAAATGATTGCTATTACAGGAAACAATACTTCCTTTTTAGGTCAGCAAGCAGATTTTGTTTTGAATACTTATGTTGAAAAAGAAGCTTGTCCAAATAATCTAGCCCCAACCACTAGCACAACCGCACAATTGGTGATGGGTGATGCGCTTGCCATTTGTTTATTAGATAAACGCGGATTCTCTAGTAACGATTTTGCAAAGTACCATCCAGGTGGCTCTTTAGGAAAGAAATTATATTTAAGAGTAAATGATATTTCGTCAGTAAACCAAAAACCCCAAGTTGATACCAATGCGAGCATAAAAGATGTTATTGTTGAAATTTCAGAAAAATTATTAGGTGTGACTGCAGTAGTTGAAAACGATAGTATTGTTGGTGTAATTACTGATGGTGATTTACGAAGAATGTTGAGTAAAACCGATAATTTTACGGCATTAACCGCTAAGGATATTATGAGTGAAAATCCTAAACGTATTTCTTCTGAAGCTATGGCAATTGACGCAAAAGAGCTTATGGAAGCAAATGGGATAACACAACTTTTGGTTGAAGACAACGGTAAATACGCCGGCGTTATACATTTACACGATTTAGTAAAAGAAGGTATTATATAATGGCAAAGAAAGATGTAAACGAGATGTCTTTTCTAGACCATCTAGAAGAATTACGCTGGCATTTAATTAGGATTGTTATAGCTATTGTAGTTGTTGGTACAATTGCATTTTTATCAAGTAGATTTATTTTTGATGAAATTATATTTGCGCCGCTAGAAATGACATTTCCCACCTACGATTTCTTATGTAGATGCGCCAATTTTATAAACGTAGACACCACCTTTTGTGGCGATAAAATTCCGTTAATATTACAAAACAGAACCATGGCAGGACAATTTTCTGCCGATATTTGGACAGCCATTCTTGGAGGCTTCATCATTTCGTTTCCTTATGTAATTTTTGAGTTGTGGAAATTTATAAGCCCTGCAATGCATGCTAAAGAGCGCAAGCATTCTCGTGGGTTTATCATTATATCCTCATTTTTGTTTTTCTTAGGTGTATTATTTGGGTATTATATTATTTGTCCGCTTTCTATAAACTTTTTAGCCAATTATAGTATTTCTACAAAGGTAGATAATCAAATAGATATCAGCTCCTACATTGGTTTGGTTAGAGCGTCCGTTTTAGCTTCAGGCTTAATTTTCGAATTACCAATCATTATTTATTTTTTAACCAAAGTAGGCTTGGTAACGCCAGAGTTCCTAAAAAAATACCGAAAGTACGCCTTAGTTATCGTACTAATACTTTCAGCCATCATCACACCACCAGATATAGCAAGTCAAATCATAGTAGCCATTCCTATTCTTGTGCTATATCAGGTAAGTATTTACATCTCTAAACTGGTTATAAAAGGTCAACGTAAAAAAGCAAAAGCCCATGTCTAATCCTGTTGAAGAATTTAACGCATATCGTTCTAAAATGAACGACAAAATTTTATCAGACAACAATAAAGTCATCAAACGTATTTTTAATCTAGACACCAATGCCTATGCCGAAGGTGCCTTAGACGTAAAGACAAAAGAGCTCTTAGGATTAGTCGCCTCTGCAGTGCTACGTTGCGACGATTGCGTAAAATACCACCTAGAAACTAGTCACAAAATAGGTTTGAAAAAAGAAGAAGTTGTAGAAGCTTTAAGTATCGCTACTTTGGTAGGCGGCACTATCGTAATTCCACATTTACGTCGCGCATACGAATTTTGGGATGCCTTAGAAAATCAGTAAAACTATTTGGGCGCTACCACAAGGGTCGGGCTTTCACTACTCAATCCCTCCTGCGTCGGGGATTTCAAATATGCCGTTCAATCCCTAGCGCATCTTTTTGCCAAAGTATCACTTTATTCAAATGTTAGTTCTTATCAGCAAAAGTAAGTCTTCATAAACAACAAAAACCGTTAACGAAACGTTATACATCGCATACAATTTCCACAATTAATTAAAATTCCCGTAATTGCACCCATGATTCTAAGAGCCGAAAATTTAATGAAGTCCTACAGCGGGCGAAAAGTGGTAAAAGACGTTTCTCTTGAAGTTAATCAAGGAGAAATTGTTGGTCTTTTAGGGCCCAACGGTGCTGGTAAAACCACGTCATTTTATATGATTGTGGGATTAATAAAACCAAACGGTGGTCATATCTATTTAGATAATACCGAAATCACAAAATACCCTATGTACAAACGTGCACAAAACGGTATTGGGTATTTGGCTCAAGAAGCTTCAGTATTCAGAAAATTAAGTATTGAAGATAATATTTTAAGCGTACTACAGCTTACAAAGTTGAGTAAAAAAGAGCAACGCATGAAAATGGAATCGCTAATTGAAGAATTCGGTTTAGGACATATTCGTAAAAATAGAGGTGATTTACTCTCAGGTGGTGAGCGTCGTCGAACAGAAATTGCCCGTGCCTTAGCAACCGATCCAAACTTTATTCTTCTCGATGAACCATTTGCAGGTGTAGACCCTGTAGCTGTAGAAGACATTCAGCGCATTGTAGCACAACTTACAAAGAAGAATATCGGTATCTTAATAACCGACCATAACGTACAAGAAACCCTTGCCATAACCGACAGAACCTATCTAATGTTTGAAGGTAGTATTCTTAAAGCTGGAGAACCAGAAGAATTGGCAAATGACGCCATGGTAAGAAAAGTGTACTTAGGTCAGAATTTCGAGTTACGTAAGAAGAAGATTCGGGATTAATTCTCTTTTTTCCCCTTTACAGCTTTCAAAAGAAACTTAAACCCATTAACTAATATCACCGTAAGTATTCCTATTATTAATCCAACGACAAATTCAATCAAGATGGATGGTAAGTTTATGTCTTCAACTAAATGATGGATAAATTCTATATGGTGTACAAAAATACCTCCAGCAACTAAAATCAGAGCAATAGTGCCAATTACGGCCAAACTTTTAATAACGATAGGTAATGCTCGAATTAAAAAATTCCCAATATGGCTTAATAGCCCTTTTTCTTTACCTAGCTTCACTAATCTGTAACCAAAATCGTCCATTCTAACAATTAACGCAACAATTCCATAAACGCCCACCGTTGCAATAACACAAACAACAGAAACCACTAAAATTTGGAATAAAATATCACGCCCCATTACTGTCCCTAAAGCAATAATTACAATTTCAACAGATAATATAAAATCGGTAAAAATAGCAGACTTAATTTTCTTTTTTTCAGCAACTTTTTGTTCTTCTTTAGTTAAGACTTTCTCAGTATAAACTCTATGTTCATCAACGTGATTTTTATGAAAAAAATATTCATAAATTTTCTCAGCACCTTCGTATGCTAAATACAAGCCACCGAGCACCAAAGCAATAGTTACTGCAATGGGCACAAAGGCACTTAGAAGAAAAGCAATAGGCAGAATGATTAATTTATTGAGTGCAGAACCCTTCGTGATTGCCCAAAGCACAGGCAATTCCCTTGAGGCTACAAAACCTGTCGCCTTTTCAGCATTTACAGCCAAATCATCACCTAAAATCCCTGCCGTTTTTTTTGTAGAAATTTTACTCATGGCAACTACATCGTCCATAAGTACAGCAATATCATCTAATAGCGCAAAAAATCCTGAAGCCATAGTCCTCTTTAAATTATTTTGAAGTAGCGTTATCCAGCATAGACATGCCAATGTAAAGTAATATTATAACCGGTATTGCTGCAAAATGTAATACGATAAGCAATACTAGGCACAAAATTATGAAGATGTAACGTGTAGCATTTGATTTAAAACTATAATCTTTAAACTTCAGTGCAAACAGTTTTATATTGGAAGTCAAAATCCAACAACTAAATATTGTTAACCCTATTAAAAACCATTTATTTAAAATGATTTTGTTAATAACATCACTATTCTGAAATTCTAAAATTAAAGGCAGAGAAATAATTAAAAGCGTATTTGCTGGTGTTGGTAAACCTTTAAAAAAGCTTTGTTGCTCAGTATCTATATTGAATTTGGCTAGTCTGTATGCTGATGCTAAGGTGATTGATAGACCTAATAAAGGCAACAAAGGCATTCCAAAACCTTCAGATAAATCTACCTCTCCCCAATCTGATTCAACAATCTCTAAGAGTTTAAACATTATTATCCCTGGCACCAATCCGCTTGTCACAACATCAGCCAAAGAGTCTAATTGTAAGCCCAATTCACTTTGCACATTTAGTTTTCTTGCAGCAAAACCATCAAAAAAATCAAAGAATATGCCTAAGAATACGAACAAAGCTGCTGCAGTAAAATTATCATTCACAGCAAAAATAACTGCAATACTTCCGCAGAATAAATTTAAAAGCGTGAGTGCATTGGGTATGTATTGCTTCATAAATAAACGTTTTGGTAAAAATAACAAACAATTTTAGTCTCATGCAAGTATTGTACAATATCTGCTATAATTTATAGTTTATAGGTTAACATTTCGTCTAACATATCATTGTAAAATAAAGTGTCACACCATGTTTTCTCTAATATATGTTATGATAGAAAATGTATAATGTGCATCTTTGTAAAAAAATTGCGATTGAGATATTACATAACCGCATTATTTAGTTTAATTACCTTCTCTCTACTCAGTCAAACCGTTAGAAAATATTCTAATGAGTTTATGAATATTGGTGTAGATGCAGCCGCTTTGGGCATGAGTAGTGCTGTTACTGCGAATTCAGCTGATGTAAATGCTGGGTATTGGAATCCTGCTGGTTTGGTACATATAGAGGATAACCAATTAGCATTGATGCATTCCAGCTACTTTGCTAACATTGCCAATTACGATTATGCCGCTTTTGCAATGCCTCTTGATGATAGAAGCGCGGTTGGTATTTCCCTAATCAGATTTGCTGTTGACGATATTTTAAATACTACACAGTTAATTGATGAACAAGGAAACATAAATTACGATAGAATAAGCTTATTCTCAACTGCTGACTATGGTCTCACATTTTCCTATGCTAGAAAATTACCTGTACAAGGTTTGAATTATGGTGTGAATGCTAAAGTAATCCGAAGAATTATTGGAGATTTTGCATCGTCTTGGGGTTTTGGTTTAGATCTAGGCATCCAGTTTGAAACCCAAAACGATTGGAAATTTGGGGTGATGGCAAGAGATATCACAACAACATTTAACGCTTGGGCTATTGATGAAGAGCAGTTTGCTACTATTAGAGATGCTGTGGAAGGGCAAAACCAAGAATTACCAGAAACCACCGAAATTACAATCCCTAAATTACAAATTGGGATTTCTAAATTAATGACATTCCATTACGATTATAAGCTTTTGGCTTCGGCAAATTTGAATGTTCGTTTTGAAGAAAACAATGATATCTTTTCCTCATCATTCGCAAGTATAAATCCTGCTTTAGGTTTTGAATTTGGCTATGTAGATATGGTATATTTAAGAGGTGGTATGGGTAATTTTCAAAATGAACTACAAATTGATAATTCTGAACAGTTAACCTTTCAACCAAGTTTTGGTGTAGGTTTTAAATATAACGGCGTACAAATTGATTATGCATTTACCGATATTGGCGACCAAAGTGTGGCGCTTTATTCTAACGTGTTTTCCTTAAAACTTGATTTTAGTATCTTTAGATAATGCGATATCTTCTAATATTATGTGCTCTTTTCTGTGCTTTATCAATATCTGCACAGGAACTTTCTAAAAGTGCAGAAATAAGTGTTCTTACTGTTGGCCCAGGCAATACATTAAACGACGCATTCGGACACAGTGGCTTTAGAGTGAAAGATGATGCAAAAGGCTATGATTTAGTTTTTAATTATGGTGTGTACGATTTCGAAGCACCAAATTTTATTTTGAAGTTTGCCCAAGGTAAACTCAATTACTTGATTGGCTTAAATAGATTTGATGATTTTTACAGTGCTTATACTGAGCAAAACAGAAGTATCAAGGAGCAAACCTTGAATTTGACTTCTGCCGAAAAACAAAAACTCTTTGATTACCTCATTGAAAACTACAAGCCAGAAAATCGAAGATATTTATATGATTTTCTTTTTGACAACTGTGCTACAAAAATTAAAGACGTTACTAATATTGCAACTAAAAGTCCCATTGATTTTAATATTCCAGAAAACTATAAGGAGGCAACTTTTAGAAGCTTAATACATGAGAACTTAAATAGAAATTCATGGGGAAGCCTTGGTATTGATGTAGCTCTGGGGTCAGTTATTGATAGATACGCTACACCTGAACAACACATGTTTTTACCAAAGAATATTTATACTTTTTTTGAAAACGCCACTACAGAAAATGGAAAAAACTCTTTAATAAAAGGAACTAGAGTTTTATATGAAGCATCGCCTAAAGATGCAAACTCAACCTTTCTCTTAAGTCCGTTATTTATTTTCGGGATAATAGCATTACTCATTATTTTCATTACTTATAAGGATTATAAAAAACAAAAGCGCACAAAAGTTTTAGATATCATTCTGTTTACTGTTACAGGTTTAGCTGGAATTATGATTTTGCTTTTGTGGTTTGCTACTGACCATCAAACCACTCAGAATAACTATAATTTACTATGGGCAAACCCTTTGAATCTTATTATACTATTTCAGCTTTTTAAAAATAAGATGAGTAAATGGTTTAATAAGTATGTAAAGTTTTTGTTGATTCTACTTTGCCTATTGATTTTTCATTGGATAACTCGTGTACAGGTATTTGCAATAGGGCTAATTCCTTTATTAATTGCACTTTTTATCAGATATATTTATTTGATAAAATATTCAAAACCTACAATTATTGCCCCCTAAAGAAAATTACAGTGCTCAACGTTTTTACTAGAATATTTACATCTAGCACAAAACTTCTATGCTTTATGTAAAATAAATCATATTGCAGTTTTAACAAACTATCATCAACTGACGACCCATATCTTGTTTTTACCTGTGCCCAACCAGTTAATCCCGGTTTCACTATATGTCTGGTTTCATAAAATGGCAAAATCTGCGATAGTTCTCTAACAAAATAAGGACGTTCTGGCCTAGGACCAATAAGGCTCATTTCTCCTTTAATAACATTTATGAATTGAGGAATTTCATCTATTCTTGTATTCCGCATAAACTTACCAAAAGGAGTTATTCTAGTGTCATTTTTTTTAGCCCAAACTGCACCATCTTTTTCAGCATCCGTAATCATAGTTCTATATTTTATGATACTGAACAGGTTTCCGTTTTTACCAATCCGTTCTTGCGTATAAAGCAGTGGTCCTTTGTTGGCCATTAAATTACCTAATAATACCAATGGTACGAACAATAATCCTATGATGATGCCAATAGTTGCAATTACAATATCAAAAAGTCGATGAAAAAATAAATACATCTTATTTTGATTACTTCTACTAAAAGGGAAATACTTATAAAAATCTTTCCCAACAAATTGTACAGGTACTCGCTGTGTTAATTCCTCATAGACTTGGGTATATTCCTTAATGGGTAAACCACCTTCTAACAGTGTAATAAGATCAGTGTAAATTTCGGGAGTAATATTTTCAGAATTATAACTTGCTACTACAACTTCAGAAATATTTTCATCTTTTATGATTTGATAAATTTGTTTTGGATGGTATTCTCTCAACCCCTTAAACTTAACTTTTTCACTCTTCTCAATTTCACAATTAATGAACCCTACAATTTTATAATTAGGATCTGCGTCGTTAAAGGTTTTTAAAATTGCCGTAATATTTGATGTTTCACCTACCAATAATGCCTTCTTATAAAACCTTGGTGAGGTTACAAAATTAATATATACAAAACGCCATATAAGAAGCGCCCCTAATATGGAGACAAAAAAATAGAGGATTTGCAATCTATTCTCAGGTAAAACTGGCGTTAAAAAGGGGGTTAACAAATAGAATAATACTGTTATAGATGTGGTTAGTAGAATGTTAACCCATACTTTCTCAAATTTGCTGGAGTTTTGCAAATCATACAATTCAAAAATGGAACCAAAGATTGAAATATACACTACTAGAACAAGTATCCATGTCCAGTTTTCTTTAGTTATAGAAAAGTAATCAAAATCAAAAATATTACCAACCAAATAAAGTAACAATAGAACTGCAACAACATCAAAAATCCGCAACAAGATCTTTCGTTCAGAAATATTAAAATGTATACTTGCTTTTGGCATTAATTAGAGAAGCTTAAAGGGTAATCAAAGATAGCAAGTAATTTTATAAAATGTTAAGAAAGAATGGAAAACCATAGATGCTTAACAACATTCCAATCAAATTGCTCTACTTTTTGTCTTGCTTTGGATGTAATTTGTTGTCGAAAAAAAGTGTCGTTCTTTAATTTCAAAATTGCAGTTTTAAAAGCCTCCACATTATTTGGCTCTACCAGAATACCATCAACATTGTTTTCTATCAAAAAAGGCAAACCCCCAACATTTGTAGATACCACTGGTAATCCTAAAGCCATAGCTTCAATAACACTTACAGGCATGTTATCAACAGTTGTCGTATTTATAAAAACATTGAAATTTTCTGCTTTTTTGTGCCATTCAGGTTTTGATAACTTTCCCGTAAATTCAACTTCAACGCATAAGTCATTTGCTATTTTTTTTGTTTCAGATAGGCTTCCGTCATTCTCTGGTCCTACCATGCATAATCTAGCTCTAAAATTATCATCCAATAATGATTTTAAAAGGTGAACCGCTAATTTTGGATTGTATATGTTTGAAAATGAACGCACCCAAAGTAAGTGAACTTCATCAAAATTTCGTGATTTAAAATTATAGTTTTTTAATTCTATGGAATTGGAAATATGAATTATATTTTTAAATCCTGCTTCTTGAAAACTCGACATTAAAAACCTTGAAGGTGATACATTAATATGAGCATTTTTGAAAATCTGCTTTGATAGCTGTGGAGATGTTTTTAATCGTTCTGTTAACTTGCCACCGTGCAGAATGGGAATATATTTCAGTTTGAAAAAGTAACACAATTTGCTACATAAATACGCATAATAAAAGTTAGTTGTGCTATAGGTGTCGATTAAAACATAGTCGGTAGACTTCCTATATCTTATAATATGAGACAACATATCCCACATTCTTAGTATTTTGTTTTTTTTATTTGAGGTAGTAGTTGTACTAAAACCTTCTATCTGCAACAGGTTACTTAACGTATCAATCGTAGTTACGGTTTTATTTGATAATTGATTTCCTATGTAGAGAATGTTTTTCAAATTTATGAACTAACTAGAGTTTATATAGTTTTAGATTTCCTTCCACATGCACTAATTCACAATCTTCTACTGTATTCGTAGTAACATAATAATCTGTTCCAAAATACTTTAGATAACTTACAACCTCATCCATAGTTTCAAAATTACTAATCCTTTTTAGGCGTTCTTGCCATTCTAAAAACTGCTTAGGATTTCCTTCAATAAGCATTGAAGTACCTTTACCATCAAAAATTATAGATCTTTTTGCAGAACCTCTTAAAACATGACTACCACAAATTATAGCATTAATATCAGTATTTTGGGCTATAAAATTTGCCATTCTATCAATAGCCAATTCTTTATCATTATCAAGAGTGAAAGCGCTTAAATTATGAGGTAATATAGATTTTGAAATATCATCTCCCAGAAATGGCACATTCTTAAACACTTTGCTTTCACTAAATACTAATAAACACAGATATAAAGTAAAGAAAAACGGTAGTATTTGTTGAGATAGTATTTTAGAGAAAATATAATTTAAAACAAACGCTAAAGCAAAAAAACCTGGTATTATGGCTACCTTCTGTATACGTACTAATTGAAACGACATCCTTAAATTTATGTCAAAAACACTATTAAACGCTTGTTCAACAGGAATACTAAACGTTGGAATAATAATTAGTAATAAAGTAAGAATAAACAATAATTTAGGCTTTCTTGTATCTAACTTATTTTTAATTGCAATACCAAGAAAACCAATCAATGATATAAGAAAAAATAAAGTTTTAAAACTTAACCATTGTTTTAAAAATAAAAATGAATTTCTAAAGTATTCTGGTATTCGTGTTTTAAAAGCTTCATTAAAAGCATTTAAATCATAAGTAAGTTCAGATGATGTTTTACCAAAATAAGTAAGTATAAAAGGTAAAATCCCAAAAATCAATACAACTATCAATAAAGCTAGCCTTGATAAAGTACAATTATTCCTGAGTTTAGGGTAAAAATATAAAAGCAACACTAAAAATAGCACAAAACCTAAAACACCACCAAGACCAGTTATGGGGTGGAAATTAAAAATAAGTCCAATTACAAAACTCGCTAAAACTAGATGTTTAAACGAGTTTGAAATCAATAGAAATGGAATCGGTAATAAGGATATATAAACTGTTCGAGGCATCATAGTCCATAAATCTGAAATACCCCAAATTTCAAGTCCTGGTAACCAGACTACTCCTCTCATCATAACTGAAACTAAGAGGGCTATCCAATAATTATTTACAAATTTGAATAAGAGAAAAAACCAAAGTATACCAAAAAGTAAATGGCAAATTAACCCAACTACATTGATTGCCTGGACATAGTTATCCTTTGTGAATTTTGCAACAAATCGTAATGTTTGCACATAAAACGGTGTGTAGTATTTAACATTATTAATATCGTTGAGATATAAATCATTCTTAAATAAATCTGGACTATCAAACTTTTGTGCAACAGGTACAATATTTTGAATATCAGAAGATAACTCACTGTAACTTGCGTTTAAGTTGTCTAAGTAGTAAGCAATAGCTATTGTAAAATTAAGAAGAACTACCAAAGCTATTTTTAGCCTACTTAATGCTTTCATTTTTGAGATTTTGGTGCTTTAGTGATATCATAATGTATAGCTTGTAGCAAAAGTTGAAATCCTAAAATTATGGTAAGCGTTACAAGCATGATAGTTCCTGTTGGTGCAAAAATATCTTGTGAACTGTATAACCACCATGTGTATGAACCATAAATTACACCAAATAAAAATAGTGGTATCCCAAGCAATATGTATATGGATGACATGTTAAAATCATAAACAAAATAGGATTTTATAATACGCTTTACAAAGGTTTTAAATAGCCTTGGCAGAAACACAAAAGGCATCTTCCAAACGCTCATACTAGATGTTTCATCTCCATAAATTGCAGGCATTGCAATATCATAAATTCTGGCTTCCTGAAAATAAAGTTCAGCAATTAAAGATGTTTCAAAATAATAACGGTTTGAAATATTAGTAAAATCTAAATGCCTTAGCGTATTTACTTCTATAGCAAAAAAGCCATTTGTAGGGTCAAAGTTATTCCAGTAGCCAGTAGCTGCTTTGACTAGGAAAGACAACACTAAATTTCCCATCTTTCTTCCAAAAGGCATTTTATTAAGCGCTTTAAAATCTCTAAATCTATTGCCTTTAGCGTACTCTGCTTTTTCATGTATTAGAGCACCTACCAAATCTTTAATATACCCCGTATCCATTTGGTTATCAGCGTCAACCTTAACAACAATATCCACTTCATCAATAATAGCTCTGTTAAACCCTTCCTTAGTTGCGCCTCCTACCCCCAAATTTCTTAGATTCTTATAAATGACAACCTTTTCATTATTGCCCAATTCACTCGGTAAAGGTTCGGCACCACAATCGTCCACAATATAAACTACATCAATAAAATCAGGCAGCTTTTTTACTACACTCTTAATTTGCTTCGAAGCATTATAATAAGGTATAACTACAGCTATTTTACTTTTTTCGAGCATTCATAAAATAATAACGTGGTGCTATTAGCATTACCACAATTAATAAAAAGTATCCTAAAATAGTGAATAAAGAACGGTAAATATATAAATGTTCGCCAAAAAACAATGTAACTAACATTGCTAATATTAAACCACTAAGTGCGGATTTTAATGAAACAAGCCTCCCAAATTTTAAATATAAATAATTAATAATCCATTTCATATATAAGAAAAGTCCAACCAATCCCACTTCATTAATTAGACTTAAATAAATATTATGAGCTGATGATTGAATTAGAAGCCTGTTATTTAAACCAATACCAAGAGGTATTATTAGTGGGTTTTCTAGTAAATAATATAAGTACCTAATAGATAGCTCTTTGCGTCCAGAACCTAAATCCTCATATAATTCTCCGACATCTAAATTTTCACCACTTAATAAACGAGGGTCACTCACCTTATTCACTACTCTATTCTCAATGGTAGTTGTAATAGTTTCAATTAACTCTAAATTCAAAAAAAACGCAATAATAACTCCTAAAGAAATAATTATTGACAAACCAAAAAACTTCTTTGTTTTGGATACAAATAAATAGCACACAAAAACTATAAGCGCTAAATAGGTAGTTCTAGAACCAGATACGCCTATAGTAGCTAATGATGTTAATAAAGTAGCTGTAATAAGTATCTTATTTATTTTTAATTGTGGTTGCAGTAAAAGTCCTGTTGCAAAAATGAATGAAAAAAACATGTTCATTCCTAGATTTATCTTATTAGGTCCTAAGGCTCCTGATAAAAATCCACCATAGGACATTCGGTAAATTTCATTCCATAAAAAAGGCACTACTCCTGCATGTTGAGCAAATACTACCAAAGCTTCGGCTATTGCCAGCAACAATATTAGACTAGCGATATATTTGTAATTAGTCCTTTTTCTTAAATACATTGCCATAAGTATGGCTGTATAGAAAAAAACCAATAAATGGTAATAGTATAAACATGTTTGTACAAACCATAAAGGTCTTGCTTTGTAAAGACTAAATATTAAGTTGAATATTAGACTAAAACCAGCCCAAAGAATAAAAGCATGAAAGTATTTAAAATAAGTTTTACTCTTTATATATGTTCGAATTAGTTTAAAATTGCTAATAACAAAAAATAATATAACAAAACCTGCCAAATCGTACAGTCTTAGCTCATTCTCTCCAATTGCACTATATTTTAATACAGGTAAATTATAGAAATAAGAAATTACCATTAACACTAAAACTACTTTAATGTAAACTGGCCTAAACAATAACTCTATTTTTTTATTAATGTATTCTGATTTAGTCATTAACGTTTAAATAGATTTATAAATTCTAATTATCTTATGTATCGTAGCTGATTTAGAAAAATTCTTTAGCACGTTTAATTTCAAAAACTCTCCTGTCAATTTAGCTTTTTCTGGATGATTGATATAGTTTTCAAGTGCCTTTTTCAACTCTAAAACATCTTGAGGTTTTACAAGCTGCCCTTCTTTTTCATTTGAAATCACAAGATGACAATCACCAACACGTGTAGCCACAACAGGAAGTTCAGCTAATCCGTATTCAATCAATGCCAAAGGTAACCCTTCAGACTTTGAAGATAGTACTCCAATATCACATTGTTTCAAAATCGCTGAAATATCGGGACAACTTCCGTAAATAAAAACTTTTCCCTCCAAAGCACTATCAACTATAAAATCTTTTATTGCTTTAGAATAATCATCCCTAAAATCCTGACCTATTATATGTAAACTCCAATTGTGATATATTCCAATTAATTCTTGAAATGCTTCTAAAAGTGTGAGGTGATCTTTCTGTGGTCTTAAGTTAGCTAAACACACAATCCGTTTATTTGCTTCACCTTCTAGTACAGTTATTTCAGGCTGATTATCCAACTCCGCGTAATTAGGCAAATAACTTACAGATGTTGCTTTTAAATTTTCTTCTGACCAATCCTTCAACCTAGAATTTACACTTAAAATATGGTTGAAAAATCTTGAGCACATCTTTAAAATAGTTTTTGGACGCTGCTTTAAAAACTCACTTTTGCCATAATGATCGTGCCACACTAGTTTTAATTTAGGTCTTAAAAATTTTATTATTGTTGCAATAAAAAATGATGAGGCATGCGCATGTATGTGTGTGATATTGTTCCGTTTAACAAATTTGTGCAACTTTACTAGAGCTTGAATATCTAAAGTAGAACTTCTATTTAAAAAGAGATATTGTACTTCTTGTTTTAAGATAGATTTTAGAGCACCTTCCTTTCGAGTAGCACATAAAAACGATCCATCAACTTCTTCAACAAACGCATTTGCCAAATTTACTGCAACACGTTCTGCTCCGCCAGCCTCTAATGTATCAATGATTTGCAGTACTCGCATTAAGCTTTAATTAGTTTTTTTATCTCTTCCTCAAATCGCTCAATTGTATATTGTTGAGACCATTCAGCGGCAAACTTTGACATTTTCATCAAACTATCTTCCTGTTGCAAATGGCTTTCAATACTACTAATAGCGTCGTTTAGTTCTTCCGAAATTAAAATTCCCCGCTTTCCCTTGTCTAACATATTTGGTATATAAGAAACCGATGTAGAAATAGGAATAACACCAAAAAACATACCTTCAGCTAAAGCTTTTGGCCAACCCTCAGATTTTGAGGCTAAAATAATAAAATGCGAAGTTTGTAAAGCACTCTTAATGGTTTCCTTTTCTTGATTACCATGTAATGCAACAATGCCTTCTAATGTCTTATTTTCAACATATAAAGCTAATTCATTCTTTAAAACACCATCGCCATAAATATCCAAAGAAACATTATAGTTTTTTTTATGAAGTGCTTCTGCAACTTTTATGGCAAATAATGGACGTTTCCCTTTTACCAAACTTCCAACAAAAACAAAGTTTAATTTATTAGAGTAATCTCTTGGTGTTAGCCTAATTATATCTTCATTCTTATAGGTTGCTGTAAAAAATGGTTTTATGTTTTTAGTTTGATTTTCCCATTTGCCGTAAACGATAGTTGTCATTCGTTTTGTTAAAAAAGTATTTGATAGTATTCTTTTTTGAAACTTGTAGCTTAAAGGTTGTTTCGCATTTGGATCCCAATTTCCGGCATATTTTGCTGTTTTTATTTTCTTGGGAAAACATATTTGTACTAAACAGCCTAGTAACCCAATATTTCCTGGGCAACGTAAATGAATGTGATCTGCTCTTTTACAAGCCTTAAACAATTGCAATAAGATAAATGGAATAGACAATAGAGATAGCAAACTCCTCCCCACGGTAACGAACGCTATTGATGGTATTTTAGTAAAAACAATGTTATCGTGTTTATATGCAATATCTATTACCGAAGATTCCTCTACAGCTAATGGTGCAACAATTTCTACCTCATCAGCGTATTTTAACCATAAATTCATCTCCCTAACATAAGGTGCATAAGCTAACCAGTCGGTATTGTCTTTCTTATGTAAAACGTGAGTGATAATTAAAAAACGCATTATTGTAGTTTCGGTTTGTTAAATATAAGCGAAAACCACCCAGCAATTCTTCCTATTGTTTCCGTAAATGCTTTTTTGTTTTCCTTTGAAGTTAAAACGTTACTTGCTCTAATTAATGTTAGCAAAAACGATGTTGTATGGAACTTAATTCTAGCCTTTACATTTGGATTAGGGTGCTTTATACGCCATACATACCAGCCGTTTCTTACTACCATTTTTCCATAATTATATTGGTTGGGGCGCCCTGAACCATCATGAAAATGTGCTAATCTTGCTTTGGTGTTTATATATAATTCACCTAGCTGTGATAATCTTAGAGAAAAATCTGCGTCTTCATAAAGCCCATAACCTTCAAAGTAAGTTGAAAATTTTAAGGTATCAAAAACTTCTTTTTTGTAGCTAGAAACACCTCCCATAATTTGTTCTACCATATACACTTTTCCAGATGGAGGTAAAAAGCTAACAGAACGTCCGTGAGCAAACGTTGGTAAATATCCTGGTTTAGTATCAGGTGCAAGCCCAAACTTTCGCCTTAATTTGAATCGCAACGGCTCGTTTCGCATCCATCCATCATAGTAAAACTTATCAGAACTTTTGCTGTTATCTGTCTTTTCCCAATTAACTTCATTAGTAATATATCCTCCAACAGCAAGGGCTTTAGGGTAACTATGATACGTAGATAGTAGTTGATTGAAATAATCGACCTCTAACACCACATCATCATCTAAAAAACATATAATTTTTGAAGTATTATCTACGTGTTTAATCCCAAAATTGCGCTGCTTAGTTAAACCTCTATGGGGTGCATCAACTTTAAAATACTTTAGATTTGTATATTTTCCTTCAGATAAGACCTTTTCAGTATTTTCATCTTCAGAAGCATCTACCACAATAATTTCATTTGGGTATGAGGTTTGGTTTACAACCGAATTCAATAGTGTCACTAACGCCTTAGGGCGCTTATAGGTACAAATAACTAGTGAAAAAGACATATCCATTATTAAACCTTTGATTTAAATAATTCATATACTTCTAAAAAGTATGCTTCGCGATATAAATAATTTAACCACAGTGCTCTATTAGATTTTTGGATATCTTCAAATTGTATATGAGACAAACTATTATGAAACTCTAAAATATGATCTCCCAATGGTTTTCGGCTCTTTTCATCAATAATTAAACAGTGCTTGGTCCAATCTATACTATCTTCTAAAGGAAACCTGCAATCTGTATTTATAACAATAGGTATACGACCTACTGCTAGGGTTTCATAAAATCGTACCGAAAAATTACCAACACCTCGCAAACAAACCGTATAAGCATTCTCAAATATATTCTTGTAGAATTCCGATATACTTTCGTTTTGGGTTTTGGGTGTGTGTAAACCTGCCCTATACTTATTTCGAAGTATAAAATTTGACTCTAAATCCATATTCAAAGACAATTGCCTCAAATACTTAGCGCGTTTAACGCTGGAAGGATAAAAAGATTGCTTGTCTGCCAGTATTTGCTTAAAACCTCTTTTCAATCTATATTTTAAGTGATTACTATATTCCTTTAAATATTTTAAAAATCCTGACTGAGCATGACCTACAAAACCAATACTAGGTTTAATTTCTTTTTTCAGAGGATAGAACCCTTGTTTCAAATAAGTCACGTATGGATCATTAATAAACGAAGGTATTATAAACGTTTTTTGGTCTAGCTTACTATCAAAACCTCCTAATCTAAAAGTATAAGCATTTGAAATATAATTGGTAAATCCATAATCTCCGGCAGTGTAAATCCAAATTGGTTTTTTATACTCCTTCGCATCTTTCAATAGGGCTGAAAATTCAGTTTTGTACTTTAAAAAAACACTATAGTCTATTGGAAAGACAACAATATCAGCTTCATTAATTTCAGTAACTAATTGATATTTACCTAACAAAACAGCGTTCTCTTTAAACACCAAATCAAACAATAAAGGAAAAACATCTTTCCTATGCATTTCGATTAAAAAACTGGTATTTGTGTAAAGTTTAAGCATTAATTTTGAGACTTAAGTTTATGGCACCAATATTCACTTTGCTGCCATTGTGCTTTATAAATTTTTATGTATTTAAATGGGTTTTTTATGGTACTATTTTTATAACTACGTAAACCTAACAATAATTTGTAACCTAATATTTGCGCTTTGGTAAAATAACTTTGATACAACAATTGAATTGTAGGTGAAGGCTTTGGTTGAAACTTTTCATTCTCCCATGGCTGTTTTACTTTAGTACGATAACCTCCAACGGGCGCTTTTAAATGTGTGATTTTTATATTTGGAAAATAAATTACATCATAACCTTTATTACGTATCTGCATGCCAAAATCATTATCCTCCCCGAAACCATGCTCATAGGCCATATTAAATTTTAAACCTTTTAAAACTTGATTTTTTAACATACTTGATCCAGACCCAAAAACTGAGGTTTGATGTGTTTTTAGATACGTTTGACTCTGGTTTGGTTGCAGGCAAGCATAATTAATTATTGAATTACCATAGGCTGTAATTCCCTCAAAAGACTTCTCAAAAAAGTCTAGATTTATTCTAATATCATCATCGGCAAGAAAAACCCAATCGTTCTCAATGTGTTCTAAAGCAATATTTCGAGCATTACAAACCCCTGTTTGATGCGTAAAGATATGCTTGATTTTAAAAGGCCAATCTTCATTACTTAGATAATCCAATTCTGAGATAGAGCCTTCCAACGGGTTCTGCTCAACAATAATGATTCTTTTAGGCTTTAACGTTTGGTTAGATAAGTCTTTTAAAACATCATACAAATATCGCTTTCTGCCAATTGTAGGTATAATTACGTCTATTTCTTTTTTAGTTATAACCTTCCTGTTCGATTTAACTGGTATCTGTTCTAAGTCAAAATCTGCACGTAACTGTTTATAAAACAATGATTTTAATAACGACAACACTTTTAATTTCCTTTCATAAATCAAATAGGATAAAAAAAGAAAAAACACCCAAACCCATTTGTAATGTTGTTTTACAAATTTAAATAGCACATAAGTTGAAGTCTGTACTGTATTGGTTATAGGTTTCGCGCTTTCTAATAATAATTTAGGCTCAGAATAACAGAACAAACCTTCCGCTATAGCTCTTTTAGCAAGAGAATTCAAAAAATAATCAAAATCAACATTAAAATTTAAGTGTTCTTCTAAGCTAATAATCACTTCAGCGTAGATTCCGCCAACACTACTATCCATAAACCATGTAGGATAGGTTACCTTTTTATTAATTTTTAAAAAGAAGGAACGCTCTACATACCCCATTTGTTTTGGTAAAAAATTAAGTTCGGAAGGGTTATATGCAGCCAGAATACGTCTATGGTGAAAAATAGCAGAGAATTCAGTGATATTAAGGTGTTTTAAATAGTTTTCATTGCACCAGATAATTAATTCATCTGAAAAAAATTTCGAAAGTATTTCAATAGATTTAGTAATGGTCTGTCCAATACAAGTATTATCAACTACATGTAAATTTCCATCTAGCACTTTTTTGACTATCTTATGTTGATGTACTATTATTATCATGACTCCAAAAGCTCAAACTCTGTGTTACCTATTATAGCTGCATATTTAGAGAAACTACTATGATACATTGGAGCTACCTTTAAAAAATATATCTTTTTACTTTTAGACATAAGAAAAAAATCAACCATGGTTTTTAAATGTCCTTCGGTATTTTTAGCCTTATCAAAATTATCCATATGAAACGGATTACCATCAACTGTATTAATATCAATTTGTTGTTTAATCTTATGTATAAAGTTGATACTATCAGAAAACAAATAAGCTTTCTCTCCTTCTCCTTTCTTAACTCTTTCTATTATTTTTAATAATGTTTCGCTTAGTTTTTCCTTTTCATCAATTGAGAGCAATTTAGTAGTTGTATCTTTAAAGTCACCCATTAAACTTGTGAAGCGAGAATGGAAGGCTATAAATGGTTCTGCTGAAATAGCATTGAGTTTTTCTTCAAGCAGGTTACTTTTTTTGAACAAAGCATTAAAATTTTGGCGCCAATTCTCATATAAATCTTCTTGCTTTAAGTTGGGAAAAGTGACTATAGAATAATCAATATTAGCATAAACGTAGAATCGATTTGCTTTCGACTTTTTAATGATTTCCAAAGGATTCGCATCAAAATTATTGATAAGATAAAGACACCTTGTTTTAGTAGGATACCATTTTATATTGTCTCTTTTAAATCTCCAATCAATGCTATTAGGTTCCAAAAACATGCTCAATTCAAAAGGATTATCAAATAAAATTTTGAAATCATAATCTAACTCTTTAGCTATTTGATACAATGAAACAATGCCTTTTAAACGATCTACCAAACCGCCATGAGGAAACAAACCATCAAAACAAACAATTATGCACTTCCTTTTGTCTTCTTTCAAACTAAAGTATTTCAGATAATGAGAAAAGATCAAAAAATCCTTTTTCTTTCTACTTAAAAACTGCTTTAGCCTTTTTACTCGCATTAAGATTTACTTTCTGAAATTACCGATTTATAAAAGTGTATGTTCTTTTCTGCAATAGTATCAATATTAAAAGCACTCTCCACTTTTTGTCTTGCAGATTTTCCAACATTTAAACATAACTGTTTATCTTTAAAAAGGCTTGAAATTCTGTTTTTATAAGCCATAGTTTCACTAGGATGAATTAAATAACCGTTGATATCATCATCAATAATCTCATTAGCCCAACCTATATTGGTATTTACCACTGGCTTTTGCATAGCCATACATTCTACAGTTACCATTCCAAAGGTTTCTGCATAACTTGGAAATACACAAATATGAGCTTTTTTAATATAAGTAACCACTTTAGAATAAGGTACTTTACCTAGATATTTCACATTTAATTTGGCTTTTTCAGACAGCTTTTTTTGAACTAATTGATAAGTAGAACTATTACCAGTTTCTACATCAGCACTATCACTTCCAATTAATATTAAGTTAGCATCAGGTACTTCTTCAATTAAATGATTAAAGGTATCCACAAGTTCAAAAACACCCTTTTTTCTTATAATTGTTCCAATATAAAGTAAAGTTTTTTCAATAAATTGATTAGACTCTTCATTATTAAAAGCCTCAATATCAATGCCATTAGGTATTACTGATATTTTATCTTCATCTAAAGAAAATAGTTTAGTCGTTTCTTTTTTAGCGTACTGGGTTGGTGAAACATAGGCAGAGGCTCCTTTAAGTGCCAATTTTTCTAAAATAAAATTCTTAAACTTTTGCTTCCTGATTTCTAGCTTACAAAAATAAGCATCTGTACCATGAAAACGAATTACCAAGGGTATCTTAAATCTCATAAAAGCAGTTATACCTGTCCAATCTGGTGCTTCGAGAATATTGATGTTTTCTTTAGAAATAATCGAATTGATATACTTCTGGAGGAATTTTCGATAAAAATACCACGTCCCAATTTTATATCTTTTTTTAGGTATCAAGTGAAATGTAACACCATCTTCTTTAAAAATTTCTGATGTCTTTTGTTGATATATAAAAACCGTTACCTCTACACCTTTTTCTACTAATGCATCTACTAAATTTTTTACACTTGATCCTATACCTGCGTTAGAAGATATTTTGGAATGTGGATATTCTGGTGTTATAAAGGCTATTTTCACTAAAACTTTGTTTAATACAAAATTAAATGTTCTACTACTTTGGCAACATCAAGTTCAAAAAACATTGGTAAGCGCAATAATCTTTCTGAAAATTTATCACTATTAGGTAATGCTCTACCATCATGCTTGTTTTTATAAAACTTACTATTATGCAAACTTAAATAATGAAAAACAGAGAGAATTTCTTTTGATTTTAAATATTGAATAATAACATCACGCTGCTCTGTAGTTTTACAAACTAAATAAAACATGTGCGCATTGTTGTTTTCTTCGTTTGGCTCTGGCATCAATTGGATATCATGTTTTTTTGCCCAACTTCCTAAAGTATTATTATAATAGTGCCAAAGTTCTATTCGTCTTTTCTGGATAGTATAGATATTCTCAATTTGGGCCCAAAGAAAAGCAGCTATGATTTCGGAAGGTAAAAATGAGGAACCAGTATCTACCCAACCATATTTATTAACTTCTCCTCTAAAAAACTCGGCTCTATTAGTGCCTTTTTCCCATATAATTTCAGCGCGACTTACAAATCTGTCGTCATTAATTGCCAATAAACCACCTTCACCAGAAATTATATTTTTTGTTTCGTGAAACGAAAACGCAGCCATATGACCTATTGCTCCTAGGTATTTACCTTTATATTTAGACGTAATTGCCTGTGCAGCGTCTTCAATTACTAATAAGTTATGGGCATTTGCAATAGACATAATAACATCCATATTACAGGCTATACCTGCATAGTGTACCACAACTATGGCTTTTGTTTTACTTGTAATTAAACCTTCTATTTTGGTTTCATCAATATTTGGATTATCGCCTTTAGAGTCAGCAAAAACTATATTTGCGCCTTGACGCACAAAAGCCAGGGCTGTGGAAACAAACGTATAACTAGGAACAATTACTTCGTCTCCTGGTTTTATATTAGCCAATATAGCACACATCTCTAAAGCATCAGTACAAGACGTTGAAAGCAATGCTTTTTTAAACCCAAATTTTTGCTCGAAAAATGATTGACATTTTTTGGTATAATACCCATTTCCTGATATCATACCTCTATTAACAGCATCTTCAATGTAAGCCGTTTCATTACCAGTAAAATAGGGTTTATTGAAGGGAATCATTGCTTCCAAAAATGTTTAATTACTTGTAAACTACTTATTGCATAACCTAATTTTTTATAAAAATTGCAGGCATTAATATTTTCTTTTTGAGTGGGTATATGTAATTCAGAGACACCTTTTTCTATTAACCGATTCATCACCTGATGTATTAAAGATTTCCCAATTCCATAACCTTGTGAATTCACATCTACGGCAATTAAACCAATATTGGCTGCCTTTTCTTTTACGTTATACGTTACAAAACCCTTAACCTCACCATTTTTAATATATACCAAAACATCCTCGGCATAATTAGCTTCAATAGAATTATCTATCCAAGTTCTATAGAGTGCTTTAAATTGGGCCGTTGTGAAATTATAATCCTTATTGAACCTGCTATCCACACCACTAAGGTAAGCGAGTTCATAAAGATTATCTGGTGTTAACTTTGTGTCCTTAATGGACGTTATACAATCGTCATCATCCATTAAGTTAGTGATATTCTTTGTTGAAAATATAAACTTAGTTTCTTGGTATGACTGTTTAAAGCCATCAATGGTTAAATTATAATCAGAAGTTGATTTTACATATAATAAATCAAAACCCTGAACATCATCAGCATCAAATAATCCGCCATCAAAAATTACTTCTCCAATTTCAATATTAAAAAAATCTGAATCCCAATCTAACCTATTGATTTTCATATAACTTCATCAATTATATAAACTGGCCTATTTTTAGACTGGTCAAATATTTTTCCAATGTAGATACCAGCCACACCTATTATAGTGATAATTAAACCGGATAAAAACCATATTGATATTATTAATGAGCTATAACCCAATACTTTAATATCGCCATTAAAATATTTAAGCAGCGTGTATGCTCCAAATACAAATGATAAAGCCGAAATCAACATTCCGAATTTAACAAAAAGCTTTAAAGGTTTATTGGAAAACGAAATGACGGTATTAAAGGCTAATGACAATAATTTAAAGAATGAGTATGAGGATGTATTGTCTTCTCTTCTCCTGTGCTCAACCTCAATAGCAGTAACATTAAATCCGACAAATTTGACAAAAAGGGGAAAAAACTTAATATAGTCCTTAACATCTAAGATAGAGGCAATAACTTTAGCTTTATAAACACCAAAATTTGCAACAGAATGGTCGTAGTTAGTATTTGTAAAATAACCATAAACTTTGGCAAACAATTTTGAGGAAAGTTTCTTTAAAAACCCATCTTTTCTATCCTTTCTTTGAGCCAAAACCACATCAAATCCTTCTTGTGCTTTGCTATATAATTTTTCAACCTCTTTGGGTTGGTCTTGCATATCACAATCCATCACCACAACCCAATTACCTTTGGCCTTAGATAAGCCTGCCATTATCGCTGGATGTTGTCCAAAATTTCGACTTAATCTTATACTTTTTACTTCAGGAAATTTTGCCGAAAGTGCTTTCATTACTCTCCAACTATCATCTGGACTTCTGTCGTCTACTAAAATAATCTCGTAAGTTTTATTCAACTTAGCCATAACTTTTTGAACTTCAGACAGAAGTTCTTCCAGTATGTTTTCTGCTTTATAAACCGGACTTACAAATGATATTTCTGGATGGTTAACCATATATTATTTTACTTTCTTTCTAATGTAATCTCGATGCATTTTGGTTCTCCCTTGTTGTTATATCCTCCAGAAGGATTCTCATCCACAAATACCAAACTAAATTGTGCATGACATTCTTTTATAAAACTATGCACCTTTTGATGATGAAGATGCATATCATGAAACTCAAATACCATTGCTGAAAATTCATCTAAATTAGTGCTAATCTCATCCAAAAAATCATATTCACCACCTTCAATATCTAACTTCAACAATATTTTACTATCAGTGCTTACTTTAGTTTCTATAAATTTTAATAGACTAACCGGTTTTTTTAGCCATAACTTTAAATGGCTGCAGCGTTTCTGGTTTACAAGATAATTAAAAATTAAGGCATTAAACAGATATCTAATTTTATCTGGTTTTTTAAAAAAAAGCCTCGCAAGGCCTTTAAAAATTAATTTAAAACCAGAAACAGTCGGGTCAATCATTACTATATCAATGGTTTTATTGAAACGAAATATATCGTATTCAAATTCTAAATTAGATGAAATACCGCCGCTAATTAATATACCTGAAGACTTTATAGTTTCTGGTTTCAAATAATAACCACCATCACCAATACTTCCAAATCTAAAAAGCGATGGTTCTTCAACTAAAAACTCTTCTTTTATTTTATTATAATAATTGTCCAAATTATTTCTTGTTCAAAATTGAATCTATGGCCTTCCAAATGTTTTCTGATGCTTTTGTTGGTGTTTTTCCAACTATAACTTCATACCACTTTTTACCTTCCTCTACATTTGATAATTCACCATCTAAGATACGTTTTACCAAATCTTCTAAATCATTTTTATCTCTACAAAATACAGCTGCGTCATCACTAGGCATACTTCGGAAATGTACGTATTTATAATTCTGACCTATATCACGAATACCTTTTTTTAATTGTGGCTGTTCATAATTGTAGTAAATACAGGGTTTATTGTGAGCTACAAAATCGAAGACTGTTGAAGAACACACGTTGGTTACAAACTCGCTATGTTCGCAAACATTGTACAACATATTAAAATCTTCCTTTGCAGGTAATACTTGATTCCATTGGTCGCCCACTTGCTTCCAAATAGGATCTAAAACTTCAATAATATCATTATTTGCTCTGATTATAGGCTCATATCGTTTCGTAATATCTACAGGACATTTCCTGTAAATGATGCCAAGGTTACATCCTTTTTCATTCAAACTTCTAACGGTATTTGCTAAATCCTCTAAATAAAATTGATCTAAAGGCGATGTTGTTTCGTCATCACCTGAAAAACATATGTATTTTTTATTCACATCTAAATTATGTGCTTCAAAAAAAGCATCTCTAATCAACTTTAAACTGTCGTCATAATGCGGTTCAAACTGCGGTGTTCCTGTTACAAATACCTGGTTTTCTTTCACAAACGGATAATATTGTAAAACCTCTCGCTTCATATGCGTACTCCAAACACAATAATAATCTGTTTCCACAACTTGCATTGCTTTGGGCACATTATCCCATGAATACACAAAAGCTACCGTTGGTATTCCTAAATCTTTTGCAGCCAACAGCGCACTAATAGATTGTGTGGCACGCTGGGTGGTACAAAAAATTAAATCGGGTTTATGCTTTGCAAGTTGTGCTTTGCAATAGGCATATTTTGGATTTTTTCGCTCTAAAGCGTTTATTTTTTTACGAATACGCTCTACACCTTTTTCAGAAGAATATAGACTGATTAACAACTTGGTGAATAAACTCTTTCCTATATTTTTTAATCCCTTATAATTGAAAGGAAATTTGTAGGTTGGATAAACATCATCATTAAACTTATCTCTTGAAACGTTTAGTTCACATCGTTTTCTGGCTCGAGAATAAATTGGCGTTAGCGGATGTAATTGATGGTTTTCAATCTTTACTTCATCAAAACCTAAATTATCTTTAAGCGAAAAAATAGTATTGTTCCAATAGGTAATATCAAACCCTTTTTGCTCTCCAAGAGTTTTAAAATTGGTAAAGGCAAAATTTCGTAAACCCACGCCATCAGGAAAAAAAACAAAAACCTTCTTTTTCATGTTTTTTCTAAAAATTAGCCTTTTTGATTTTTTAGCTTATCTCGTTGTACTTTTTCTATTGGTAAAATATCTTGATTTTTAAAGCTTAAGGCGCTGTGTACAGCTCTCAAGTCTCTAGACAGCTTTCTAAGCCCCATAGGTTCTAAAGATGCCGCATGGTCTGTGCCTTTCCAAGTTCTATCTAAGGTATAGTGACGCTCAATTATATTGGCGCCTAACGTGTATGCTGCAACATCAACAGCTATTCCTAAATGATGACCAGAAAAGCCAATATGCTTCACATCTTCTCCATATTTTTCGATAAGCAAATTTATATCTAGTAAGCATACATCTTCAAAAGGTACTGGGTAACCTGATGTACAATTATACAATACTAAATCTTTATTTCTATTATGTGCTTTAAAGAGATTAACCAAATCATCAATTTCTGATTTTGTAGTCATGCCGGTTGAAATATGCAGTTCGCCTTGATAGTTTTCACATAACCATTTCAACATTTTAGTATTATTATTGCAAGCTGAAGGTATTTTGATGAATTTTGGATTAAGTGAAGTAATTTCTTTTGCTGAAGTTACATCCCATACAGATGTAGAATAATCGATTCCAATATCTTCACAAAAGTCTTTCAAAACTTTATGCTGTTGTAGATTGAACTCTAAAAACTCACGGTGAGCCCCGTAAGTATTTCCATAAGAATTCGCAGGATTAGGGTGTGGTGTATTGTATTGCTCTTCAGTTAGTAATTCTTTATTATTACGCTTTTGAAACTTTACGGCATCTGCATCACAAAATATTTTTGCAACTTTTATCAGTTCTTTAGCAATTTCAATGTCGCCTTTGTGATTACAACCAATTTCTGCTATAACATAAGGTGTTTTGTAGGTATTCATAGGGTTTTCCTAAAAGCGTTTATTGTAGTTTTTAATAAATTGGCAAGCTTCACGTATGGCGCCTTCTCCAGAATTCTTTGATAAGACCACATCAGCTACTCTTTTAATCTCATCCATGGCATTATTTGGGGCAAAAGACCAACCAACACTACAAATGTTAGCCATATCGTTTACATCATCACCAACATAGGCGACATTATTTAGTGAAAACTTTTTACTTGTAGCAAGATGTTGCAATAACGTGTACTTGTCCTTAACACCTAAAAAAACATGTTGAATTTGTAGTTTTTGCATACGTTTTGCAACAAGTTCAGATTGCTCACTTGTCATCACCATTACCTCAACACCATATTGTCTTAAAATCTCCAATCCCATACCATCTCGCATATCAAAATTTTTGGTATGCTCCCCATCTTTTGTATAATTAATGGTTCCATCCGTAAAAACACCATCAACATCTAAAACTATATGGGTTATTTTTTCAGGATATTTATCTCGTTTTTGTCGCTCTATCAATAAATTTTCAACGACTATCCAATCTGCTTCTGAGTCAATTTCATGTAAGCTTTCTTCTGGCATTTTTACGACACCAACATCACTTCCTAATCTATTTTTATGCTTTTGCAATACATCCTTTGTACAAGAGTATACGGCTCCGTTTTCTATTAGTAGCCCTTCAAAATCCTGTCGTCTTGGGCGGGATTTAGGATCGTAATTTACTGGAGTTCCGTCTTCATTCCAAACAAATCTATGTGTATTAACTACCGTTAAGGCAGAATCCTTTCCATTTTCAATCTTACTTAAACAATTTTCAATATCAATGGTTTTTGTAAATGGTGAAGTTGCTTGTAATACACAAAATACATCAAAATTATAATCTATTTTTTCTGCGAATTCCAACATCGCACTTTCGGTAGAAGCTGTATCCGTAGCCGATGCATCAGAACGTTTTAAAGCGCTTATTTTATTGGTATAATGGTATTCCTTTTCGATATAACTAATAATAGATTCATCATCGGTGTACACATAAACCATATCTAGACTAGATTGCATAGCTTCGCCTAAAACCCAAGTAAAAAGTGGTCTACCCACCATTTTACGCTTGTTTTTTCCTAGGATTCCTTTAGAGTTTTTTCTTAAAGGGATAAAACCGATTTTCTTCATAGAGGCAAATGATTGAATCTTCTGTAACAATCGCTAAAATACACTTTTTTTAGGATGAAAGTAATGTTTTTAAGGATAAAAGGGGCGTTTTTAAAAAAAAATCTGCTTCTGTTTTTATACTATTACGGAGCAGTTTTTCACTTTTATCTTGTCTGACTTTAAAATGGAACTCTCAATTATATTTTTAATTACTTTTGAACAAATGCATAGCAATGCCTAACATATTGAATTCTTCTTTTTGGAACACAAAACGATTACTTCTTTTTAGTTGTATTTCTACAATAGTTTACTTTATTCTTAGAACTGAAACGTTTACAAGATTGCATGTTCCATACGGAGATGAAAGCAGTTTTCTAAAGGCTATTTATAACATTGAAGCTAATGGCTTTCTAGCTGAATGGATGGCGGGCAACTTTTCACCTTCATTTTTTTTAGCCTCTTATCCATTCACTTTATTATTTGAAAATCCTTTGAATAATTTCAGAATAGTCTCTCTCATATGCACCATCATTTCAGTTATTTTACTTTACAATTTTGCCAAAAATAAACTAAAACTTAACGGCATATTCCTATATTCAAGTTTAATTCTAATTATTAATTTTTTAGGCTACAGAATATTTTGGCAAGGAATAAACGATGACTTTTTACATTTATTAGTTATTTATTCTGTAACACTACTTTTTAATATTCATGTAGAAACAAAAATCAAACATATTGTATTTCTTGGTATTGTAATTGGGTTGATTATTGGTACAAGAATCTCAGCATTTATTATACTTCCAGGGTATATTTTCTTTCTATATCGGGATTTCAAAACCATGATGAAAGTTGGTGCAATTGCTTTAATGGTCGGGTTTTGTTTGCACGCTCCATCTTTATTGGCTAATAAATCACTTTCTTCAATTAATAAAGATCCAGAAAACGGGTTGACATGGGCGCAATTAAATTACGTATCTCAATTATATATTTACGAAAATAAAATTCCTGAACATACAAGAATAACTTGGGAAGAACTTCAAAATTATATTGATACTTACGGAAGTACTCATTTGCCAAAGACTTTTATTGAAAGCGTAACGTTTAATTGGAGTTATAGTATTAAAGAGTTTTTTAATGAGTTGTGGTTTACACTTCACGCCATATTTTTTAGGTTTTTTGGATTAGGCCTTTTTGTGATTTTAGCTTTCAGTTACAAAATGTTGAAAAAAGAAAAACTCATTAGAGAGGAGCTTAAATTTACCAAATCGTTTTTTCTTTTTTTATGGTGCTACACATTTTTACTTTGCTTTGTTGTTTTAACTAGTTTAGAAATACGATGGTATACTAGTTTTATATTTTTAGGAATTCTATTTTTCCATCAACTGCTTGAAAACACGGAATGGTTAAAATTCAAAATAAAATCAGAAAAGATATTGAATATCAACTTAATTTTGCTTTTAATATATCAAGCAAAATTTATTTTTACGGATAGTAATTTACTTTCTGATGTTTTAAGAAAAGTGGCCCCAAGCATCTTTTAATTCTATTGAAGAAACGCGTTAATCTAAAGAAGACAGGTAATCGTTTAATTCTGAAGTGAAAATTTTGGCTCCAGCAATATTTAAATGTGCATTATCATAATAATTTACGCTATCAAGATATGCCTTGTTTGATGTGTCATAAACAAATACTTTGCTTACATGTTTATCAATAAGTTTCTCAAGACGACCAATAAAAGCTGTATTATGTGTTCTGTAGCTTGGAGGTAATACACATATTAATTCAATTTCATTGTGTATACATAACTTTTGAAGATTCTGAAATGCCTCGACTTTAATTTGGTCTTCCACATTAGTTGTATAGTTGTTTCCAATCTTTTCAATGGTTGAAGGGTGCTTATCAAGCTTCAACAAAGGCTGTGAACCAAAACTATCTAAGGGGTTATTTTTATTACCAGATTTTTGCTTGAAACTAATCATGTTTTTATTCAACCTTCCCAAATACAAAAATTTGCTGTAATAGGGTTGTTTGCCCGTTTCAATAAGTGCATTGTTTACAAAATTGTATTGAGACAACGGTTTTAAAACATCATCTCTAAAAGTTAGCGCATTTTTTTTGAAATAGAAAGGGTTATCAACTACCAAAATCACCTTTTTAGGAGCCTTATTATATTCTAAAAGTAATTCTAACAAAAACTTATGGAACACTACATCGGAACCGTGATAAGATAAATTATAAGTGTCGAGTTTCTGAACTTTTTGAATTTCACCAGCCAGTATATTTCCTGCCCCGATAGACGAACCAAAAATCACAATATCCTTATGCATTTTTCCATCTAAAACATATTCTAAACGTTTATCAGCTTGATTGTTTTTTGCAACCTCAAGCAGAAAGAAACTCCCTTTTTCTACAAGAAAAAACAACAAACCAAATACGCATATATGTTTCAAAAATTGCTTCATTTAAAACTGAAAATAGATGAATTCTTGTGGTGTTTCATTACTAAAAAGTAATACTAAAGCCATCAAAATCATATAAAAACTCCATTTTAATAGTCTTGATTTATTCCTAAACAATACTTCAATAGCATATTGGTGTTTTCTACCAATCCATTCTATTATCATAAAAACAAAAATAAGAATGATGATATCTTTAGGTCTTATCAAAGGAATTGTAAAAAAATCTTTTAATAGCATTTCCTGTATGTAATTAAATGCATGAGTTATATTTTCTGCTCTAAAAAATATCCAAGCCAAAACGGTAAGTAAAAAAGTAAGTAACATACCAAAACACTCTTTAAAATTTGGCAACACACTATCCTGTGCAACGACGTTTAAATGATTCCTATTGCGTTTACCAAGTAGCAATGGCAAGAAGTAAAGCGCATTCAAAAGACCCCATACAATAAACGTCCAATTGGCACCATGCCAGAATCCACTAACTACAAAAATCACAAAAGTATTCCTGATTTTATTCCATGTACTGCCCCTACTACCTCCTAGCGGAATATATAGATAATCTCTAAACCAAGTAGATAAAGATATATGCCAACGTCTCCAAAACTCAGCAATATCTCTTGAGAAATATGGAAACGCAAAATTCTGTTTCAAATTAAAACCAAAGAGTCTCGCAGTACCAATTGCAATATCTGAGTAACCCGAAAAATCACCATAAATCTGAAAGGTAAAAAACAAAGCACCTAGAAATAAGGTACTACCTGAATAAGCGGCAGAATTATTAAAAATCAAGTTTGCATATTCCGCACAACTATCGGCAATTACTACTTTTTTAAATAAACCCCAAAGGATTTGTTTGCAACCATCTGTTGCTTTTGAGTAATGAAAT
Organism: Flavobacteriaceae bacterium; assembly: GCA_043557195.1. Lineage (GTDB taxonomy): Bacteria > Bacteroidota > Bacteroidia > Flavobacteriales > Flavobacteriaceae > Jejuia. The sequence goes on from CP121314.1 coordinate 967,823, forward strand.
TTTCTTTTTTGGTAAAATTGTGGCAATAGGTTCGTTGCTCTTTCAATAGGACCTGCCACTAATTGGGGGAAAAAGCTAACAAACGCAAGAAACGAAACCAAATCTCGTGTTGGCTCTAGTTTTCTTCTATACACATCAATGGAGTGACTTAATGTTTGAAACGTGTAAAAACTAATCCCAACTGGCAATATAATATCCAATGTATTAGGCTTTATTTCATTGCCAAAAAATGAAAAAGCAGACACAAAATTATCAACAAAGAAATTGTAATATTTAAAAAAACCTAAAAACCCCAGATTCACTAATATACTTATCCACAAAAGTGTTTTCCTAACCGGAACTCTATCTTCATTTTTTAGTTTTAAGCCAATCGTATAATCTACTAATGAACTAAATACTATTAGGGTAAGAAAGCGATAATCCCACCAACCATAAAACACATAACTAGCCGCGACTAATAGTATGTTTTGAAGCTTTAGATTTTTTCTAGAAACAAACCAATAGAGCACAAAAACTATTGGAAGAAAAACAGCAAAGTCTAGGGAATTAAATAGCATTTATTGGAATGGATGTCTAAATATTTTTCAATTTATGTTTTATCTTTCTTATCAAACGTTGAATTTCTAAAGATTTTGGGTAATTATCATAATAAGCATTACCTCCTTTTAAATGAATCATCTCTTTTTCAGCATTATTCACCTCTCGTTTAGATAGTATTTCAGTAATTTGATTACTTATAAACGGAAACATTTGATATTTATCTAACACTAATGTTCTAGCCTCTTTGATTACCTCCAATCTTGTTTCGTATGCTTTAGAATTTAAAGTTTCCTTTAAAAATTGCTTTATATGTTTATCCTGAGGATCAATTTGAATGATGGCTTCACTTGGGAAATAATCTTCAATTCGTTCGCAGCCAAAATATAATGGTACATTGTAACTTAAGAAACAATCAGATATTTTTTCGGTCCAATAGTAATCGTTTCTAAAATTCTCATAGGCAATGGTATATTTGGATGTTTTCATTACATCCCATTTACTATCAACTTCCTTTATACCTCTGCCAAATAGATGCACAAATGGTAAATCTGTAATAGACTCTAAAAAATCCATTCTTTTATTATGCTGAATAGAACTGCGTTGGTTACTTGTTACCCAAACTATTTTATCTTCTTTTTGTAAATCTTCCGGTTGAAGTTGTTTAAAATAATCGTAATCTTTATCTAAATGCCAAGGTAATGCCGGTTGTGCTAAAACATATTTGCCACCTTGATTTATTTGATTATATATTACTGATGCTTTTTTATTGGCGTATTGCCTGTATTTAGAAACTTCGTTGGCTGGCTCTAAGCACAAGTGTAAAATATTATTTGGGTTTACTTTAACGCGAACATCAGTTTTGGGATAATCAAGTATCACCAAAAAATCACAGGCATCAACCTCATCCTCTGTAAAGGTAATCTCTCCCCATTTAAAAGACTGTTTCGGGGTTTGCCTTTTTATATCTGGATATCGATAATATCTACAAATCTTAACTAACATCAATTTTTTATTAAAAGCTTAATACCTTAAACCCTGTAAATTTATTTTTTGTTCAACAGTTTTTCGCTGTACCGGATTTCTATACTTTAAAACTCTTGGTAAATCTATAATAGTTTTAAAAACCGCCACCACGTAACATCTAAAATATTTCGAATCTTTAAAAGCATACTTCACTAAGTTATGCCATAATACTTTTACAACCTTTTTTAAGGGATACTTATAGTATACTATATAAAAGTTAATACTATTTTTTAGTTGTCGTTGAAATCTATAATAATTTCTACCTCTTTTTTTTCTTAATTCTATATCTACTCTATGGTTCACTTTTATATTAGGCTCATATAAGATGGTATATCCCATATCTAAAACTTCTATGGCAACTGCCGTTTCTTCTCCGTAAATATCCATCCATACCGGAAACCCATTTGTTGCATCATAAATATGCTTTCGTATTGCAAAACCACAACCTACAAAATCGCTTGCATGATGAGCTTCTAATTGTTTTGATTTTTTGAGGGCTTGAGCATCTGATTCAAACAATCCTCTGACTTCTTGAAATGCAATGATACCGAGTTTAGAGTTTTGATTAAAACATGTTTCAACTGAGGCAATAAAATTATTGCTTATAGGATGTGCATCATCATCTAAACCAATAAAAATGGTGCCTTTTGCCTTTTTATAAAGGATATTTCGCGCTGGTGATGCGCTAATACTTTTTTTAGAGATTGTCCATTCTACCCAATTATAGTTATTTACTAATACTTCAGTATCTGAGCATCCATCAATAAATACAAGAACTTCATGACGGGAACTATCTATTATAAGCTTTAGTTTATCAAGCGTAATTGCTAAATCTTTTGCACGGTGTTTTGTAACAATTAAAAAAGATACTTCCATCTGGCTTAAACCTTATAACATTATGTCTTTATACAACTGAACAATTTCTGGACGTAAGGTAGCACGTTTATAATTATTTTCAATAAAACTCACATTATAATCTTGTGCTTTGATTCTTAATTGTGAATCGTTTATGGCAGCTTTTATTAATTTAGAAATAGCAATAAAATCTAAAGGATTTTCTATTAAAAAGCCATTTACCCCATGCTTTATAACTTCGGAAGTAGCTCCTCCTGGATTTGATTGAATAGGGAATGCCCCCATGGCCATAGCCTCTAAAAGTGAATTTGGCATACCATCAGAAAGATTATTTCCTAAATGTATAAGACTTTTACCCATTAGTTCCAATAACTTTTCATTTTGAAGTCTTTCATGGCGTGGATGAATACTATAAACTAGTTCTCTAAAAGTGTTAGACTCCTTTATATAATTTTCAATTTCTTTATCTGTACTATAAACATGAAATTCAATATTCTTTATTAATTCCATCGGAAGGACTTCTATTGCTTTAACAATTTGCAATGCCTCTCCTGAATCATATTGATAGCCTTTAAATACTATTAAGTTTCTTTCTTTCTGCGGTTTAATTTTGTGTTTCTCAACATTAAGACCACCATTGCCAGGGAAAACATAAGATTTCTTTTTAAACCCTAATTTATTAAGTAGTGTAACATCTCTTTTACAATCTGAAATCAATACATCTACTCTATTCATAAAGTGCTTAACTTCATCATCAGTAGTTCCCCTTTTTTTATAATAATACACATCACTTCCCCATGAGGAATATATTAATGGAATATTATTTTGTTCCATCACAGGTAAAATTGAAAACCCTGTTAATTGCATTTCGAAACAGTGTACAATATCTGGTTTTATGTTTTTGATACTTTCATCTAAAACACTTGTTATACTTTTTTCGTTCAGTTTCTGTATTACTTTATATAAATTTGGAAGGCTTTTTTTAATAGTTTGCCTTAGAGGATAATTCTTTTTCAACCGCCAACCTTTGATTTGAGATACCCATTGTATCCGAGGAGATACTGTTCCATCATCATTAACATCAAGCCAATATACTTCATACTCAGAACCCTCCAGTTGGTTAACCCATTGAAAAAAGTGGTGGTTTGGTATGGCAACCATTAAAATCTTCATTACAACTTAAATAACGGTTTAAATTTGGTATCTCCTTTTCTGATGATTTTAAATATTCCATAGAAAAAACGTATGCGTAGGCATTTCAACTTCAAAATAAAATTATAGCATAACTCTTTTTCTCTTATAAAACCTAAGCACTTACTACCAGCTTTAAAGTTACGCTCTGCGAGTGCTTGTCTGAAAAAACCTAAAGTCATTTTCAAAATTGATAACTTAACTGGCCGTGATTGAGATAGTTTTAGAACGGTACCTTTAGCTTCAAAGTATGACGCTAAACCATAATCTACATTGCTATAAAAATTAGCTGTAGAGGACTCTCCTCCAATACGATAATAAATCAATTCTTTATTGATAATTGCTAAGGACTTACTTTCAAATAATGCTCTAGCGTATAATTCATGATCTTCAAGAATATGTAAATCTTCTCTTATAGGCAAATACGGTTTTAAGCTATTTGCTTTCCAAAGCGGAGCTACCATCATCATTGGAAAACCTCCAGTAACAAATGCTTCGAATAGATTATTGGGTTGATTAGTTAAAGATGAAACATCTTCTTGATCAAAAAGTTTTTCATTAAAAATTCCTGAAAAAGCCCGAAGTTTACAAACCACCAAATCATTGTTTTTAATAGCTTCCATTTTCAATTTTAAATGATCAGGATGCATAATATCATCACTATCAAAAAACTGAATATAATCTCCTTTTATTTTTAAAACCCCATAGTTTCTGCAGGCACTTGGGCCTTTTACCAAATCATGTGGTCTTTTATATAGCTTAAACTTCCCGTCATTTTTAACTAGTTGTTTTAAAGTTTCAAGCGTTTTATCAGTACTCCCATCATCTACTATAATACATTCCCAATCGGTATAGGTTTGCCCCTTAATAGAATTTATAGTTTCTTCTATTACATGTGCTCTGTTATATATGGGCATGATGATGGATATCATTATTTAAATACAATTATTTTAAGAATATAAATTTGAGATTTAAATGTATCCATCAAAGTTAATTGCGGACTTGAATACACATATCGTAATTTTAAATAATATTCAATGAAGTCTTCAATTCGCTTAACCATACTTTTTTCAAACTTAAGTCCTGCATAAAATGCCCAAAGTGCTTTTTTTGCAATAGTTTTATTAAAAGCTGCATCTACATCTAACATATAATCCTTTGCCAATTTCAAACATTGATAGCGGTAGTAAAACACATCATATAATTTTTTGGTGGTTAAATTAACTTTTGCACTTATTTGACTCTTGTGGCCATCACCACTTTTAATGGTAGCAAGCACCTTATCCAAAATTTGGAAATTCGGTTTTAAAGCCAACATTCTTATATGAAATTCATTATCTTGATATCTCATAATGTCTTCATTAAACAACATCTTATCTTGAAGATAACTACGTTTCCACATAAAACAACAGGTTTGCAATTCTATGCGCTCCATAGCATAATTAAAAAATAAACTTTTACCATTATCATAGATAAACTTACTATCTCTAAATTCGGTTAAATTATAATTGGTATAATTATTTCTATGCACCACTGCATCACATTCTGATGTAAATGCATTTACTTTTTCCTCTAGGAAATTTGGTCTCATAATATCATCACTATCAAACCAGTTAACATACTCACCTTTGGCCAATGTAAATCCATAATTTCTGCAACTATTAGCGCCTTTAACCTCTGTATTTGGACGTTTTACGAATACAAATCTTGAATCTTTTTTTGAATATAAAGCAATTGCATGTTCGGTATCATCGCTGCTACCATCATCCACTATAATACACTCCCAATTTTGATATGTTTGGTTTGCAATAGTATCTAAAGTTGACCTTATGATAGAGGCTCTATTATATACTGGAATTATAATTGAGACTAATTGTGTTTTCAATTTAAACCGAAGTTATATACTTATAGTTGCTTGTAGCTATAACAAATACACTTTTATTTCCAATAAATTCCCTAGTCTCTATTGAAATGCTATTTTGCTCTAAAACATACAATAACTCATTCGCTGTTTCCTTTTCAGAATCCCTTTCAAAATCATCAAAAAGGATAATAAATTGGTCGTCTGAATGAAAGTTTTGTGCTAAAGTAACAATATCAAATCTGGAATACCTAAGGCTCCTTATTGGTCCATCTACTATGTATAAATCAAAAGTTTTTGTAATATGATTTTGAATATTATTGTAACTGTTATACTCAAAAGTTTTATACCTCTGTTTTGTAAGGTTTAATATTTTTACATTTGATTTGTCTGATAGACTAAACTTTTCCAAAAAGAGCGTTTGCCATTCGTCGTTATGTTCTATTATAATGTGTTCACAAATTTTAGAATAATTATCGATATATGTAGACACAAATTTTGAAGACTCACCCAATCCAAACTCCAATATATTCTCTGGCTTGTAATCAGAAAGTATGCGATGAAGCACATAAAAAAAGGCATAATTACCTGCCCATCTTCCAACATTTAAAGGTAGATTTTCTAAAGGTTTCTTTCCTCGAATACTATCATGAAAAACATGAGCCCATTCGAGTTCTTTTAACTGCAAATAAGATTTTCTTTGTAGTTTTATTTGTTCTCTAATTATCTTTATAATTCTTTTCACTGTATTTTTTTCTAAGATACCAATTTAACTTCACTACCCCTTTTAAGTTATTTAACTTTGTTTTACTGATAAAAAAAAGTTTTAGAATATTTTTTTGTTTTCTATTTAAACCCAGCTTATTTGAAGTCTCATTAATTATATAACTAAACTCACTTGTTCCAATAGAGTTATTAGCATACAAACCAACCAAATTAAAAAACCATTGCTGCAAATTTTCTCTGTTTATAGCCAAAATCTCTGGAGGCATCTCAAGATGTATGGAATCTAAAAACACAGGTATAGAATTAAATACATTTTGATTGAAATCTTTTGTTCTTGGATTATTAGAACTTGCTCGCCTGTATACACAATCTACCTCTGTAAAAATCATAAACTTAGGTTGTAAACGACTTAACAACTTAATATTAAACTCAACATCTTGGAACCTACTCAAATCCTCATTAAATGACAGCTTATCTTTTATTAATGCAGTTCTATAGAGTGTACGCTGTAAGTTCCAAGGTAGCCTACCTTTACCAATAAATTCATTTAGTGCAGTTTCCCAATTGCTTACGATAACATCTGGCGTATCATCATTTGTAAACCCCTCGTTGTTATAAATTCCCATAGAGAAAACAACAAAATCTAGGCTTGATTTTTCTATTGCTTCTACCCTTCCTTGTAAGCAATCTTTCAGCATTAAATCATCACTATCAAAAAACTGAATATACGTTCCTTTTGCAATGGATAATCCATAATTTCTACATGCATTTGCTCCTTTTTTTAATTGTGAAGGTCGTTTATGAAGAGAGAATTTTTCGTTTGAAGAAACATAATCATCCAAAACTCTAAAATCTTCTAAGGAAGAGCCATCATCAACCACAATACATTCCCAATGTGTATAGCTTTGTTTTGCTACACTTTTTAAAGTTTCAACCGCTAATTTAGCTTTATTGAAAGTTGGAATTATTATGGATACCAAAGCATTATTCATCTAAGTAATGTCTTCCTTTTTCTTTATTTATCTCGCGGCTTAACTTAATTTCTGGAACTATTTTATTAATCAAACTAATCTCTTCCCATCTATAATTTACATTCTTAAAATTGAATTTTACTAAAGAAGATAAAAGCTTCCTGAAAAGGTTTTTTTTTCGTTTTGATGCTTCATCAATAAGATTATCTTCAGTAATATCTGCCCAAATAACCTTAAGTTGTTTCTCGCGTTTTTTCAAGGCTTCTTCTAACGAAATATTTGGGTTTAAACCTTTATCAAACCTATCATGTTTTATATAAGTATTAGAAACGACCCCTATTTTTAGTTTATGATATAATACTCTTTGACAATAGTTGTTATCTTCTCCATAATGAAAAAAAATAGGATCAAATCCTCCTATTGTATTAATTGTAGATATCGGCAACAACCAAGCCGCTGCATTAACGAATGGCACATCAAATAGCTTGTTTTCAACTGCACCTTTATTAACCAAATCTTTTTTAACCACCTCCAAGGTGTTTGCATCTAGATATGTTGAAAAATTCCAATCCAACTCATTTCCTGTACCATTTAAATGAATTGGGCTTAGTATACCGAAATTTGAATTTAATTGATGAACATGTATCAAGTAATCAATTGTATTAGCATCTAAATAGGCGTCTTGATTTAAAAGAAATACATAATCTGCTTTTTGCTCTAGGGCATAACGCATTCCTAGATTATTGCCCCCTCCAAAACCAAGGTTCATTTTCTGTTGAAAAAGTGTAATATTTTTAAAATTCTGATAAATATAATCCACTGTGTTGTCGGTTGAATTATTATCAACTACAACAACATGATATTTATCTGGAATAGAAACCAACGTTTTTGGCAACCATTGCATACCATTATAGGTAACAATAACTATAACGACCTTATTTCCCATGTTCACAGACTAATATGTGTTGAAACGTTACCCAATCTTTATTAATCCATCTCAAAATTTTAGTCCAGAACTTAAACTTGGAACCAATGGCATCTCTAGCTCTTAATTTTGCTTCGTATTTTACCACAGATAAATTCGCTTCCTTAACAAACTCATAAATATCTTTCTTAGTAAACCACCTAAGATGGGTTTTATCAAAAATACCTCTATTATTTTTAGGCCATGTGCCTTTAATAAATACTTGAATAAACAGTTCTAAATGAGCTATGTTGGGTACAGAAATAATAATTTTCCCGTCATTATTTAATAATGAATTTAAAGCAATTACAACATCTCTAGGAGAAATCAAATGCTCTAAAATGTCACCAAATAATATGTAATCGAATTTTATATTTTGATTGCTAATTCTTTCCAAAAATCGAGTAGAATTCAGGTCTCCATTAAAAACTTCAGCATAATACTTTGATGCTTCTTTAGCCATAACTTCATCAAACTCTACACCAACAACTGTATCTGCAATTTTGTGATCTAACAGATATTTACCGTTAGTTCCTGTTGCACAACCCACATCTAATATGTTAAGGCTCTTACCTTCAATATACTTTATAAGGTCGTCTCTTAAGCCGATATATGATGTATTTAAATCGCTCAATTATAGATTTTTTAATGTTGACAAATTAGTTGAACATAAAAGATGTAAATTGTCATTGATTTTTTTATTATCCCAATACCACCATTCTAAATCCAATAGATATTGAATGGTTATATCATCAAATCTTTTTTTAATCAATTGCGCCGGATTTCCTGCCCAAACCTCATAATCGCCAACATTTTTTGTAATTACGGCTCCAGCTCCTATTACAGCACCATTCCCAATATTTACCCCAGACATTATTGTGGCGTTTCTACCGATCCACACGTCATTACCAATAACAACATCTCCATTTGTAGCTGGATGCCCAGAAATAGTTTTTCCTTTAGGGAAGTCAGAATTCAAAACACTAAAAGGGTAGGTTGTAGCCCAATCTGTTCTATGATTTCCTCCTAAAAAAACAGTAACATTCTGCGCTATTGAACAAAACTTTCCAATGGTTAAGTTTGCATCATCATCAAAAAGTATGGTAGGTTTACCATAAGTATAATCTCCTATATTATACTTTTTATCCCTAAAAATAGATTTGGTATAAATAGAAGGTTTGCTCCCTTCTTTTATGGATGGAGATGGTTTAAAAAGTTTTTTTAATAGTCGCTTCAGCATTATTGTATCCAATTTTTTGACACATACATATTCCCTATATCAAACTTCTCTAAGTGCGCATATGCTTTTATGTTATCTAAAACCTGAAACTCACAACATCCCTTTACATTATCGTATTGACTTACTGCAGGTTGGTAAATGATACAATTTAATTTGTAATTTCCTTTTACTAAAGTTTCTTCAGGAATTTTAAACTTATACACCTCCTTTTCTTTCAAAACAGTTTCACAGGTTAAAACTACTTGCTCTAAAGCATTTAAAACTCTTATTAAGAGGAATTTGTTCTTTATATCTACGCTTCGCTGTACATTAATTTTAAATTCAATGGCATCCTTACTATAAAACGCACTAGTTTCATTTTTAATTTTTACCGATTGAATATATACCTCCTTAGAGCTTTCATTGACATAATAATCATGTATTTGTGTATCTATCTTTTGATAAGTTTCTAAAACCTGATTTATCTCTCCCGCAAACTTTATTTTACCATGTTCTAATAAAATACCTCTATTGCATAATTTTTTTACCGATGCCATATTATGGCTTACAAATAGCACTGTTCTCCCGTCACCTCTACTAATATCTTGCATCTTACCTATTGCTTTTGCTTGAAACTCAGCATCTCCAACCGCAAGAACCTCATCTATAACTAAAATCTCTGGCTCTAAAAAAGCAGCAACTGCAAAAGCTAACCTTACGGTCATTCCAGAGCTGTAACGTTTTACTGGTGTGTCTATATAGCGTTGGCAGCCAGAAAATTCGATAATCTCATCTATTTTAGATGTTATTTCTTTTTTCGTCATTCCCAAAATTGCGCCATTTAAATAAATATTCTCACGTCCAGTCATTTCACCATGGAAACCTGTTCCAACTTCTAACAAAGAAGCGATGCGCCCTCTGGTTTTTATTTCACCAGTTGTGGGGCTCGTAACTTTCGAAAGTATTTTAAGCAATGTTGATTTTCCAGCTCCATTTTTACCAATAATACCTAAAACCTCACCACGCTCAACTTCAAAATTTATATCCTGCAGTGCCCAAACATAGTCCGACTTCCCTTTAATACTTCTATCGTTGCTTTCTCCTACCCTTAAATACGGGTCATCCTTTCCTCTAATTTTATACCACCATCGGTTTAAATCATGGCTGATTGTACCTGTTCCAACCAATCCCAATCGGTATTGCTTTGATATATTTTCAGCTTTTAAAATAATGTCAGCCATAGTTATACAGTATCTATAAAACTTCTCTCCGTTTTGTTAAATATAACCAACCCTAATAAAGCAATGCAAACTGTAACCATTAAAGTTATTAAAATACCATTTGTAGAAAACTCACCTTGCGAAAAAAACATGTATCTAAATGTTTCCACTATATGTGATAGTGGATTATTTTCTATTATTGGATTAATATATGAAGCTGACTTTGGAAAATTGCTTTCGATCTTTTCAACTGCATCTTGGATTGGATACATTACTGCCGAAACGTACATAAGCAATTGTACACCAAAACCCACTAAAAAAGTGAGGTCTCTATATTTTGTTGTCATCGACGAAATAATCATTCCTAAACCCAAACCTAATAACCCCATCAATAATACCAGTAACGGGAGCAAGATTAGTGCATTAAAATCGATGGTTCCTGCCTTATTTTGAAATGCAAAAAACAAGTAAAAACCAATAAATATCAAAAACTGTATTCCGAATTTTAGTAATGCAGAAATTACTACTGTCATTGGCATAATCACCCTTGGAAAATATACCTTGCTAAATATATTCTGGTTTTTTTTAAATGAATCACTAGTACCTTTTAAGCATTCAGCAAAATAATTCCATATAGTAACTCCTGCTAAATTAAACAGAAACGGATGCACATTAGAACCAACGTTAATATTAGCAATACCATTAAAGATAATTGTAAAAATTACTGAAGTAATTAGCGGTTGGATTAAATACCATAAAGGCCCTAAAACCGTCTGCTTATATAAGGTTATAACATCTCGCTTGACAAATAAAAACAGTAAATCTTTATAGCGCCAAATCTCCTTAAAATTAAAATCGATAAATTTTCCTTTAGGAGAAATCGTATATAACCACTCTGAATTTGAATTTTTGTTTTTCAAGACTTCACCTTATTTATTTAGAGAGATATTATTTAAAAGGATTAAGGAATGTTATTATTTTATTGATAAAAGATGATTTTCGTTTTTCGTCTTCATGATAACCGTTGGTATAATTTCCATAGCCATAGCCGTAACCATAACCGTAACCATAACCATATCGTCCTTTTTTATCAAAACCATTATACAACAAGCTTAAGTTTTTAATCTCCCTTTTTTTATACTTCTCGTTTATCAGTTTTAACATTTCTTTCTTGGTATAGTCTTGTCTTATAACATATAATGAAGCGTCTGCATATTGAATCAACTCAATAGCATCTGCAACTAAACCAACTGGAGGGGTATCCAATACAATATAATCATATTTGCCTTTTAGATTTTGCATTAATACATCCATCTTTTCATTAATCAAAAGCTCAGAAGGGTTCGGAGGAATGGGGCCTGAAGTTATTACATCAAGGTTTTCTACACTTGTTTTTTGCGTTACTTCATCTAAAGTTTTCTGACCTATTAAATAGTTTACCGCTCCTATGTCATTCTCTATTTCAAAATCTCCAAAAATTTTGGGTTTTCTTAGATCTAAGCCAACTAAAATGGTTTTTTTTCCACTTAATGCAAATACAGTAGCAATATTTATAGAACAAAATGTTTTGCCTTCACCACTAACCGAGGAAGTGACCATAACGGTTTTAGTACTAGCCGTATCATGCTGTTTATACATATATTGCAAACTGGACCTGATTGCTCTAAACGATTCGGATACTGAAGATTTCGGCTTTCTATGAACCACTAGGTTGTTATCTAAATTATTTCTTCCAATGACACCAAGTATAGGAATGTTTGTAATACTATCTAAACCTTGAGGGTTATGAATTCTAGTATCAAAAAAAGTAATTAAAAGCGCCAAAAGCAAAGGTGGTAATAACCCTCCAAATATGGCAAATATGTATCTAGAACTCAATTTTAAGTCGATAGGTTGTGCTCCAGTATTTTTAGCAGAATCTATCCAAATAATATCCGAAACCGTAGCTGCTTTTATAATATCTGCCTCACCTCTTTTTGATAGAAACAGGTTGTAGGTCTTCTCATTTAATAAATACTGCCTTTGAATGTCCAACAAATTTTGCTGGTCTTCTGGCAAACGGCTAAATTGAGATTTTTGTCTAGATATTTTACCATTTAATACATTAAGTTCTCTATCTAATCCTGATGTTGAAGATTTTATATTCTCTAAAAGCACCTGTTTTAAACCATCTATCTGTAAATTCAATTCTCCAAAAATTGAGGCTCCGGGTTTTACCGTAGCTTCATATTTTGCTTTTTGAACGGAAAGTGCATTTATTTTTGAAATATTGCTTAAAATGTTGGCATCATCTATACCTGCAACTGAAGGAGCTGGAAGCTCAGTAAATGATGTACTATTTTCTAAATAGGCTTTTAAGCTAAAATAATAATCCTTTTTACGAAGTATATCATCACGTTGCAATTCGAAATCAGATAGCTTTTGGGTAATTAATTCACTTTCCTGATCTAAATTGTATATGCCAATCTTAGAACGGTAATCATTGAGAGCATTTGAGTTACCTTCTAAAGAATCCTTTACTCTACTTAATTGGCTGTCAATAAAATTGATGGTATTAGTAACAAATTGATTCTTTCTCTCTAGTTGTTCTTTTGTTAATACTCTAACAGTTTCATTTAAATAATCTTCAATTTTCTTAGTATTGTTATCTACCATACTTAGGTTAATTATTGAAGAATTTCTAGGGTTACCTATAGCTAATTTACCACGATATGCAGCTACTACAGAATCAAATGATAAAAGTTTAATAAAATAAGTATCTCCAGATTTTACAGTTCTTTCTTCGTCTAATAAAATATTTCCTTTGAAATAAGGTAAATTAATAAACTCCCCCAAAGTATGAGTTGTAATATTTACTCCTAATGGAACATCTAGCGTTTTAATTGCTTGAGTAGAATACTTTTGAGTTGTAATCTGGTTAGATTCGAAATTAAATTCTAAATTAAATTGATTATTTTCCTTGAACGTTATTTTTATTGGTGAATTTAAAACTTGATATACTGTTGTATCAATTTCAAATCTGAAAGGCGTGTCTTTATAAATATCGTCTTTACGAAAACGGGATTCTTTAAGGTATGTAACATAAAATTGTAAATTATCAACTACTTGTTCATGTAGGCTTCTAGATTGTAGTGTATTGATAATTGTTTGTACTTTTCCAGATATACCTCCATAGTTAAAGGTTAAACTGGTATTTGAGGAAAATAATGGATTTTTATCTTCTTCTATAGAAATTTTAGTGCTTAGTCTAAAAGATTGCTGTTTACGTATATTTTGTTGATAAACAATAAATACTCCAACACCAACACATAATAAAAACAACTTCCAATAGCTAAGTGCTTTTAGAAGGAACGCCTTAATATCAAATGCAGGACTGGAGTCTATATTTTCAAATTCGTCGTTCATAGAAGGTGTTAATTGCTTCGGGTTAAAAGATAAGCAGAAAGTAATACAGAAAAAACACTCGCAATTGTTGTTATGGTTTGTGAGGCAGTCTGTCCTGCACCAAGTGCTTTTCTTTTAAGCGGCTTAACCAATATCATATCGTTAGGCTTAATAAAATAAAATGGAGATTTCATTGCGGCCTTATCCGTTAAATCTATATGGTGAATTTTTTGTCCATCAGGATATTGCCTTACAACTAAAACATCCTTTCTATCTCCGGTATCCTTTATATCTCCAGCATTTGCTATGGCTTCTATAATATTGACACGATCTTGAAATAAAGTAAGCACACCTCCTCCATTAACTTCTCCGGTAACTGTATAGCGTAAACCAGCCAACTTTACGGTAACAAAAATTTTAGAAACGTCTTTTAAATATTTATCTAATAACGCTTGCTTAACTTTAGTTTCAATCTCATCTGTGGTAAAACCCAATACATTGATTTTATCCAGAATAGGAAACTCTATATTACCATGTAGATCTACAGTAAAACCACTAAAATATAAACTTTGACTATTTACGAGTCCATTAGCCTGTTCTGTAGGCTGAAAAATCTCTACTAATTTTTTTAATTCACTATCAGAAGACTTAATACTAATACTAAGAATATCATTAACTTGCACCCTGTATGGTGTAGACAAACTTTGTATTTGCGCAGAATTATCAACAGTTGTACCTTTATCCTGTAAATAAACAAGGTCTTTATTTGTGATGCATGAATTAAAAAAAAGGCCAAATATTAGCAGATAAAACCAAACAAATTGCTTCATTCCATGGGGTTTGAGATACGACAAATATAACCTTTCATCGTGAATAATAAAACTTTAATCGGATTTTTTGGTTTTTTATCCAATATTTCTAAAAATAATATTCTTTGAATTATTTAACAGTTGAAAACATATCTAAATCTTATGGAGAACTCACACTTTTTGAAAATGTTTCATTTAGTGTCCATAAAGATCAAAAAATAGCATTTATAGCCAAAAATGGTACTGGAAAAACATCCATTTTAAATATTTTGTCTGGCGACGATGTTGCAGATTCTGGTAATATTATCTATAGGAAAAATATTAAGGTTTCGTTTTTATCGCAAGATCCCAAGTTTGATAAATCGTTAACTGTTGAAGATACCATTCTAGCAAGTGACAACCCGATATTAAAGATTATTTCAAACTACGAAAAAGCAATTTTAAATCCTGAGGACACGGAGAATTACCAGTCAGCGTTTGAAGCTATGGATCGTCATGAGGCATGGGATTTTGAAACACTTTACAAACAAATTCTCTTCAAATTAAAGCTTGAAAATTTAGAACAAAAAGTAAGTACACTTTCTGGAGGACAGAAAAAGCGTTTAGCCCTCGCAAATGCTTTAATTAATAAACCCGACTTATTGATTTTAGATGAACCCACGAATCATTTGGATTTAGAGATGATTGAATGGTTAGAAGAATTTTTTGCTAAAGAAAACATCACACTTTTTATGGTAACGCACGACCGTTACTTTTTAGAACGTGTTTGCAACGAAATAATAGAGCTCGATAATGGAGAGCTTTATAATTATAAGGGAAACTATTCCTATTACCTCGAAAAGAAACACGAAAGACGAGAACGTGAAGAAGCCGAAGCAGGAAAGACCAAACAACTGTTTAAAAAAGAACTGGAATGGATGCGAAGACAGCCCAAAGCCCGCACCACTAAATCTAAATCTAGAATTGATGATTTTTTTGAAATAAAACATAAAGCGCATCAAAGAAGAAAAGAGCACCAAATTCAGCTAGAATTGAATATGGAACGCCTTGGCAGTAAAATCATGGAGTTTCATAAAGTATCAAAAGCATTTAAAGACAAGGTAATTTTAAACAGTTTTGATTACACATTTAAAAAAGGAGAGCGGGTAGGTATTATTGGAAAAAACGGCACTGGTAAAACTACATTTTTAAATATTTTAACCCAAACCGATAAACCAGATTCTGGAAAAGTTGTAAAAGGAGATACCGTAAAGTTTGGCTACTACACCCAGAGCGGTATCACCATAAAACCTGAGCAAAAAGTCATTGATGTTATTCGAGAATTTGGTGATTTTATTCCGTTGAAAAAAGGACGACAAATTAGTGCGCAACAATTATTAGAACGTTTTTTATTCAGTAGAAAAAAGCAATATGATTTTGTTGAGAAATTAAGTGGAGGAGAACGAAAACGCCTGTACCTGTGTACTGTTTTAATTCAAAACCCTAATTTTTTAATTTTAGATGAACCTACAAACGATCTCGATATTGTTACCCTAAATGTATTAGAAAGTTTCCTTTTAGATTTCCCTGGTTGCATCATTGTGGTGTCTCACGACCGTTATTTTATGGATAAAATTGTAGACCACCTGTTTGTATTTAAAGGTGATGGTGTTATTGAGGATTTTCCTGGAAACTATAGTGACTATAGAATTTATGAAGACAGTCAGCCGACAGAAACAAAAAACTTAGAAGATAAAAAGGAAAAACAATCTTGGAAACAAAATGAAGCCTCCAAACTCACTTTTAACGAAGAAAAAGAGCTACGAAATATTGAAAGTAAACTTAATGCCCTGGCTTTTGATAAAAAAGAATTGGAAGATAAATTCAACAATCCAGAGTTAACACAGGAAGAAATTAATGAGCTTTCTAAGCAATTACAAGGTATTATAGAAACCATTGAATCTAAAGAAGAACGATGGTTTGAACTTTCGGCGAAATTAGAGAGCTAAATTATTATGCTTTATCAAATCAAGCAATACATAAAATTCATCATAAAATCCTCTAATCAACATGGTGTACATTCTCCGTTTGTTTATGATTTGGTCACAAAATGTTTTTATGATAAAACTAAATATCCCAATTACTATAATATTAAAGACTTTAGAAAACGTTTAAAACGGGTAAACGATAAGGTTGAAGTTACAGATTTTGGAGCTGGAAGTACAAAACTAAAATCAAAATCCAGAGCTATTTGTGACATTGTCAAGCACGTTTCTATTTCAAAGAAAAATGCTAAGCTTTTATTTAGAGTTGCAAATTACTTTAAACCCAATTCAATTTTAGAACTTGGCACATCCTTAGGTTTAGCAACACAAGCTCTAGCTTTAGGAAATCCTAAATCAGAAATAATAACAATTGAGGGATGTCCAAAGATTTCAAAATATACCAAAGCTCAATTTGAACTTCAAAAACTAAATAACATAAAAGTAGAAATAGGAGGTTTTTCAGAAGTGATACCAAAACTTGATATCTCAAAATTTGATTTAGTTTTTTTTGATGGTAATCACAAAAAAGAAGCAACGCTAGAATATTTTGAGATGTTATTACCTAGAGCGAATAACGATTCAGTATTTATATTTGACGACATCTACTGGTCTCAAGGTATGACAGATGCTTGGGAAACGATTAAACAGCATTCAAAAGTAACTGTAACCATAGACACCTTCTACTGGGGCATAGTTTTCTTTAGAAAAGAGCAAGCAAAGGAACACTTTACGATTAGAGTATAGTTAATCTATTAAATTAATCTCAACCCTTCTATTTCGAGATCTTCCGTATCGTGTTTTATTACTAAAAATTGGTTTACTTTCTCCATAACCTACCGTTAAAAGCCTACCTGCATCTATGCCGTTTTTAACTAAAAAGTCTTTTACAGCGTTTGCTCTAGCTTCAGACAACTCTCTGTTTAACTCATCGCCACCTGTGCTGTCTGTATGTCCTTCTATTGTAAAACCAGAACTTGGATATTCTTTTAGAATCTCTGCAATCTCACTTAAAACCGAATTAGATTCTTCTTTTATCATCGCCGTACCAGAATCAAACAAAATAGTTCTTGCAAATGCATTCAAGGTTTTTTGAACCTCTTCAGTAACTTCTTCCTCTGGACAACCTTTATTTGGTATTGTACCAGCCTCTTCTATACAATTGTCATCTTTATCAAGTACACCATCACCATCGGTATCTTTCCAAGGACATCCTTTATTTTCTAGAGGTCCTGCCTCTTCAGGACAAACATCTTCATTATCTAAAATACCATCTTCGTCTTTATCTCCCCATGGGCAACCATTATTTTCTTCTGGTCCAAATTCTTCAGGACAATCATCCTCTTTATCAACAATACCATCTTCATCTTTATCTTTTGGTGTAGTTTTATAAAACGGAATTTTTAATCCAGCATAAACATCTGCTTGTTGGTTATCATCACTAGCAAAGGCAGAAATTACAGACCCTGAACCAACATATAAGGGTCCTGCTCTTAGGCCAGCTCCAAGTCTTAATCCATTTCTTTCTACTAGACTAAAAGGCAAATAAAAACTGAACCATTTACTTTGATATCGAGGTGTTAACGATACTGTGTTTATAATACGATTTGCAGTTACCCTACTTTTAGACATTAGGGATAGGTCAGTGTTCAAATTTAAAAACAGTTTTGAATTCAAATTCCAATCTAAATTTACATGAAGTGCAGATGGCAAATCTATTTTATACCCAGTACCGGCCTCTCCTCTAGTATAAAAATCATTTAGAAAATCACCTATACTTTCAGCATTTCTATAATCTTCCTCACTTACGTTGGTACTATTAATATTATAAACTTCTCGAATTCCATTTTTGTAGTTGATGAATCCAATATCGGTAACACTTACCCCAATTCTTAACTTATAATCGTTTACACCTTCACCTGAAAAACTATTAGGATTCCAATCATACGTTACACCAAAATCAAACCCAAATCCACTTGAATTGCCAGGTGATTTATAGTCATAACCATCACCATCAAATTCTTCAAAACGCGCAATATTTAATGTTCCAGAAGAAGAAATACTTCCTGTTGTTTGCCCTCCTCCTAAATCAGTACCATCATAATCATATGCTAAGGTTACATCTTTTCCAAACGCATATGCACTACCCAAACCTTTTAAATATTTTATTGAAAATCCACCTTTTAATTTGTTGCGCTCGTTATTTAAAATAGTTCTGGCATAAGTTACACCAAATTCTGCCCATGCATGCCCTACACCGTTAAAAGCTTCTTCATTAATATTATAATCTTTGGTAGTATCATCATCAATAGACGCCATAGTGGCGCCATCAATGTCATTGGCATTAATAAAAAGACGTCCTCTTGTAAAAATTGCAAGCGTACTATTTGCATTAAGGTTAAACATGAATGATGGCCCTAAAACATCAATATTTCCTGCGCCTCTGTTATCATCTCTAGGCGATTTTGTCGACTCTAAATCAAAACTATAGCCGTCTTTAAATGTATCAAACAAATTCACTCCAAAATAGTCGTTACTTCCAAAAGCGCTCAATCCAGCTAGGTTTATATCCAACTTGTATGGAGAATCGGTAATATTCGAAGGGTTTATGGTAATTGCGTTTACACCGCTGTAATTATCAGAATTGAAACCTAAATATGATTGCGCTTGTAGAAAAACAGAAGCTCCTAATAGCCAGAAGATTAATAAAGTAGTTTTCTTCATGAAGTTTGGTGTTTAAGTCTTAACAAATGTAGATTTTTTCTACTTAAAACACTTTATTTTCTTAACTTTAATCATGCTATTATTATTAATTATTGGTTTTGTTATCATTACAGTTTTTATTGGTAACCCCTTAAAACAAGGACGCTCCTTTGAAGATGGATTTGATAAAAAGAAAAATAGAAACAGATTTAAATGAAAACCATTCTTATTCTTTTAGGCATTTTTCTTTTGATGAAAATCATGTCGAATAGACTTAGCAAAAGGCGAGAAAAGAAGCATAGAGATAAAATGTTTAAAAGAAACTGCATGAAGAAAGAAGAGTGATTACATTATTTAATGTATTGCTACCTCTAAAAGACAGTTATTGTGTTAGTGCTTTCGCTAGATTTCCCTTAAATTTGAAAATATGTTTATAAACTGGACTACAATAGCTATTATCATTGGTTTTGTATTCGTATTGGTTAATAACAGAAAGTTCAGAACTATTTTAAAAAAAGAATTAGAAAAGAAAGATGAAATAAGGGAGGATAAATAATTCAATGAATGGAAACAGATTCATTCCGAATTACATGTGTCCTCTAAAACAATGTTTACTATCACATGAAAATTTACACAAAAACAGGAGATAAGGGCACTACAGCCCTATTTGGTGGCACACGCGTACCAAAACATCACATAAGAATTGATAGCTACGGAACGGTTGATGAGCTAAACTCTCACTTGGGTTTAATTCGCGACCAAGATATCGATAATCATTACCAAAAATTGATAATGACTATACAGGATAAACTTTTTACTGTTGGAGCAATTTTAGCAACTGACCCAGAAAAAGCTATTCTGAAAAATGGAAAAGAACGTTTGAACATTGAAAAAATAAAAGCTGCTGATATTGAACTACTAGAGCAGGAAATGGACACTATGAATGATGCCTTACCACCTATGACGCATTTTGTATTACCTGGTGGCCACCAAACGGTGTCATTCTGTCATATAGCGCGTTGTGTTTGTAGGCGTGCAGAACGATTAGCTTCGGCGTTGAATGATCTTGAGCCTTTTGAAGATAATGCTTTAAAGTACCTTAACCGCCTTTCTGACTACCTTTTTGTATTGGCACGAAAGTTGTCACACGATTTACAAGCAAATGAAATTAAATGGATTCCTGAAAAGACGTAAAACGACTTTAATTAATCCAAATTTTACAGCAAAACGACGTAATTAACTTCGCGTTAGGGATTGCAGTGGTAGCTTTTGGCGAGGCGCGCATCGAGCCAAAACTTTTAACGGAAAGTCCGACCCTTGTGGTAACGCCCAAATTAATTACTTAAAAAGCTGTTATGTTGCGTTATTATTAACAATGCGGAAATAATTTCATGATGTTTAGAGTACAAAGAGATACGTTCTTTTAATTAATGATTAAATATTTTACTTTTTTCTTGTGTGTTTAAACTAAAAAATTATTTTTGCAAAAAATTAAACATTAAGAAATGTATTGGACTTTAGAATTAGCATCGTATTTAAGTGATGCGCCATGGCCAGCCACAAAGGACGAATTGATAGATTATGCTATTAGAACGGGAGCACCTTTGGAAGTTGTAGAAAACTTACAGTCGATTGAAGATGAGGGAGACTCATACGATTCGATTGAGGAAATATGGTCTGATTATCCAACCGACGAGGATTACCTCTGGAATGAAGACGAATATTAAATACAAAGCATAAAGAATAGTTAAAAAGTCTCGATTTGAGGCTTTTTTTTTGTCCATTTCGGCTCGAAAAAGTAGAACAAAATGTATCTTTGAAAGTCGCTTTTAAAGGCGCACATATAAATGATAACACCTAGGGTTTTCCTAGTTAAAATATAAAAACATACAGTATGGGATTTTTAGATTCGGTATTAAAAGTATTTGTTGGAGACAAATCGAAACAAGACGTTAAGGCCATTTCGCCTTTAGTTAATGAAATTAACTCATTTGAAAGCGCACTTGAAGCTTTATCTCATGATGAGTTAAGAGGAAAAACGGCTGAGTTTAAAGCAAAAATTGCTGAAGCAAGAAAAACTATTGACGATGAAATTTCTAGTCTTTTAGCAGAAGCTGAAACTACCGAAGATATTGATGTTCGTGAGGATATCTATGAAAAAATTGACAAGCTTAAAGATGATGCTTACGAAATCACAGAGGGTGTTTTGAATGACATTCTTCCTGAAGCCTTTGCGGTTGTTAAGGAAACTGCAAAACGTTTTGTAAACAATACTGAAATTACGGTTAAAGCGAATGAGTTTGACAGAACCTTGTCTGGTGAAAAAACGTATGTAACTCTTGATGGCGATAATGCTACTTGGGCTAACTCTTGGGATGCTGCTGGAAAACCGATTACTTGGGACATGGTACATTACGATGTTCAGTTAATTGGTGGTATTGCGTTGCACCAAGGTAAAATTGCCGAAATGCAAACTGGTGAGGGTAAAACGCTTGTTGCTACATTACCAGTATATCTAAATGCCCTAGCAGGTAAAGGTGTGCATTTGGTAACTGTTAACGACTATTTAGCAAAACGTGATAGCGCGTGGATGGCGCCTATTTTTGAATTCCATGGAATGAGTGTGGATTGTATTGATTACCACCAGCCTAACTCTGCTGCACGTAGAAAAGCTTATAATGCTGACATTACATACGGTACAAATAACGAATTTGGTTTCGATTATTTGCGTGATAATATGTCTCACACTATGGAAGATTTAGTACAACGTCCGCACCACTATGCCATTGTGGATGAGGTAGATTCCGTTTTGGTAGATGATGCGCGTACACCTTTAATTATTTCTGGCTCAATTCCAAAAGGAGATCGTCATGAATTTAATGAGTTAAAACCAAAAGTTGATGATATTGTAAGTGTTCAACGTAAATACTTAACAGGGGTTTTAGCCGAAGCTAAGAAATTAATTAAAGAAGGTGACACTAAAGAAGGTGGTTTTCAATTACTGCGGGTATATCGTGGTATTCCGAAAAACAAAGCCTTAATTAAATTTCTATCTGAAGAAGGTGTGAAGCAATTATTGCAGAAAACCGAAAACTTTTACATGCAAGACAATAACCGCGAAATGCCAAAGGTAGATGCGGAATTGTACTATGTAATTGAAGAAAAGAACAATCAGATTGAGTTAACAGATAAAGGAATTGAATACATTTCTGGTAAAGACGATCCTGATTTCTTTGTACTTCCTGAAATAGGAATTGAAGTTGCTAAAATTGAGGAACAACAACTAGAAAAGGAAAAAGAAGCTGAACTTAAAGAAGAGTTATTTAAAGAGTTTGGTGTAAAGTCTGAACGTATTCATACATTAAATCAATTATTAAAAGCCTATGCCCTATTTGAAAAAGACACGCAATATGTGGTGATGGACAATAAGGTAATGATTGTAGACGAACAAACGGGTCGTATTATGGATGGCCGTCGTTATTCTGACGGGTTGCACCAAGCGATTGAAGCTAAAGAAAATGTAAAGATTGAAGATGCTACACAAACTTTTGCCACGGTTACACTTCAAAATTACTTTAGAATGTACCGCAAACTCTCTGGTATGACGGGTACTGCGGTAACAGAAGCTGGAGAATTCTGGGAAATTTACAAATTAGATGTTGTAGAAATTCCAACAAACAGACCTATTGCTCGTGATGACAGAGAAGATTTAGTATATAAAACCAAACGTGAAAAATACAACGCTGTTATTGATGAAGTTACCAAATTATCGCAAGCTGGTCGTCCTGTATTGATTGGTACAACTTCGGTTGAAATATCAGAGTTATTAGGAAAAATGTTGAGTATTCGTAAAATACCGCACAATGTATTAAATGCGAAACAACATAAAAAAGAGGCTGAAATTGTAGATCAAGCAGGTAAATCTGGGCAGGTTACGATAGCTACAAATATGGCTGGTCGTGGTACCGATATTAAGTTAAGTGATGAAGTGAAAGCTGCTGGCGGTTTGGCTATTGTTGGTACAGAACGTCATGATTCACGTCGTGTAGATAGACAATTACGTGGTCGTGCTGGTCGTCAAGGTGATGTAGGTAGTTCTCAATTTTATGTATCGCTTGAAGATAACTTAATGCGTTTATTTGGTAGTGAACGTATCGCAAAAATGATGGATAAAATGGGCCTTAAAGAAGGCGAAGTTATTCAACATTCCATGATTTCTAAATCTATAGAGCGTGCACAGAAAAAGGTTGAAGAAAACCAATTTGGAGTTCGTAAGCGCTTATTAGAATATGATGACGTTATGAACGCACAACGTGAGGTAGTTTACAAACGTCGCTATAACGCACTAAACGGTGAACGACTTCGTGTAGATTTAGCAAACATGATTTTTGACACTTCTGAAGGTATTGCTGAAACTAATAAAGCTGCTAATGATTACAAGAATTTCGAATTTGAATTGATTCGTTATTTTTCAATGAGTTCACATATTTCTGAGGAAGAATTTGGCAAACTATCAGCGCAAGAGATTACATCTCAAATCTATAAAGCCGCATTTGAAAATTATAGAGAAAAGATGGAGCGTAATGCTGAAATTGCATTCCCTGTAATTAAAAATGTGTATGAAAATCAAGGTGATAAATTTAAGCGTATTGTAGTACCGTTTACTGATGGTGTTAAAAGTTTAAATGTAGTTACAGATTTGCAAAAGGCTTATGAAACTAATGGTAAACAGTTAATCACCGATTTTGAAAAAAATATTACACTTGCCATTATTGATGATGCTTGGAAAACCCATTTACGTAAAATGGACGAGTTAAAACAATCAGTACAGTTGGCTGTTCATGAGCAAAAAGATCCTTTATTAATCTATAAGTTTGAAGCTTTTGAATTGTTTAAAGCCATGATTGATGAGGTAAATAAAGATGTAATTTCATTCTTATTTAAAGGTGAATTACCTCAGGAAACACAAGATACTATTCAAGAAGCTAGAACCAGAAAACGTGAAAAAGTGGAAACTTCTAAAGAAGAAATTCCTAATTTAGATGAGCGTTCTGCACAAAGTAGAGCTGCTGGAAACACGCAACGTCAGCAACAGATAGTTGAAACTATTGTTCGTGATAAACCAAAAATTGGACGTAATGATCGCGTAACGATTAAGCATGTACTTAACGGTGAAAATAAAACCTTAAAATACAAACAAGCAGAACCTTTAATTGCAAAAGGTGATTGGGTTTTGGTTGAGGATTAATGTAAAAAGTTTTGAGGAAGTTTGTATTAACATTTCTGACTATGCTCTCAATAATTGAGGTTTATAGTCAAGAAATCTATTTTTCTAAAATTAAGAGCGATACTGCTACTACCTTTAATTTTGTGAATAAAACCTTCGCTCCCATTACCCTAAAAATCAAGAAAATTAAAGATTCTGAAATTCAATTTTTAGAAGGAGAAACTTTGTGCAAACCTCAAGACTCCCTTATCAATGTTATAAACGTACCAAAGCGACTATTTGAGAAGGACAGTACTTTTGAAACTTCTGATTATATCATCTTATCTTATACCTTCGGTAAACGCTTAGACAAAGATTCAATAACAGATTATCTTTATGAACTCCCTTTTCAAAAGAATAAACGTTACAAAATCATGCAAGGATTTAACGGTAAGTTTTCTCATAGCTCTACACAATCTAAATATGCCATAGATTTCAAAATACCAATCGGTGATACAATTGTTGCAGCTAGAGAAGGTCATGTTGTAAGAGTCGTATCCCATTTTACAGAAAGAGGTGGAAAAGACTTTAGAGGGAAAGAAAATCAGATTATTGTAAAGCACGATGATGGCACATTTGCCTATTATGTGCATCTTGATACCAATGGTACACTATTTAAGGTAAATGATTACGTTGAGGCAGGACAACCTATCGGAATTTCAGGTTTTACAGGGTATACAACAAAACCACATCTGCACTTTGTAGTCAGAAATTTTGATACTGCCATACCTGTCCAATTTAAAAAGAAGAAAGATATAGGTAGAAAGTCTGGTATTTGGGTTAGGAACTAGCCATCTAACATAGTCTGAACAGAAAATAAAATCAACTTTTCAATCCAAACAAAATATCAGGATTAGGACAATTCCCCAAATAAAACACCAACTCTTCTTTAGCACAAACCCCAGGATAATCGCCATAATTCCCTTGAATATCTCTAACAATCTGAAAATGCAAATGTGGTGGATAATCGCCATTTACACTAGCATCTCCTAAAGTAGCAATTGGTTCACCTTGCTTAAATACGTCTCCAACATTCAAATCTTCAATAGAACTCAAACTTAAATGTCCGTATAACGTATAAAAAGTAATCTCTTCAAAAGTATGTTCTAAAATTATGGTTGGTCCATAATCACCATAATTCGTGTTGTTTTTAAAACTGTGTAGTTTTCCTTCTAGTGGTGCATAAATTGGTGTTTCAGCATCACACCATAAATCTAAACCTAAATGAATGTTACGGTTTTTAGAATCACTTACATTAAAATGAACACTTCGATTATAAATAGTACGCACCTCATTATAACCACCATAGGCCACCTGAGCATTATGTTCTTCTAAATAAGAGTTAATATATTTTGAAAATTCAAGAGAAGACGAAAGGTCTACATCTTTAAGATTTAAATTACTTTCTGATAAATCTAAAGCAACATAATTCGATTTTGGAATAGAAGCATCTAAAACGTGAAGCGGTTTAAGACTGATGCTTTTAAGGAAAGTA
This sequence comes from Flavobacteriaceae bacterium, assembly GCA_043557195.1. Lineage (GTDB taxonomy): Bacteria > Bacteroidota > Bacteroidia > Flavobacteriales > Flavobacteriaceae > Jejuia. Next base: position 994,071 of record CP121314.1, read on the forward strand.
GAAAATTCGCTTGAGGTCATTCAACTATAAATTTCCTCAAAGCTAAGAAATTACTCTATAATTACTTTGCTGTATTTTGCATTAACAGTAACCGTTTTGTTACTCTCTGTATTACTCATAGAAAAAGAGCTTACATCCTTTTTATCACTAGTACTGTTAGGGTGTACTAAATAAGAATGAGTGCCTTTATAATGCATGTTATAATTTACGTCTGGCATTACAACATAAGCCTTATTATTTTGTAAAATGAAGTTTAAATTGGTAAATGTATCTGCCACATTTAAGATTTTTACATCACCAATATTACTGTCAATAATAGCACTACTTATCACATCGTTTATTTTAACATTAGACGATGTACAGTTAAGCACCACGTGCTTTACAGTTTTCAATTCCGCTTGCTTTACATGATTTAGGTTTAATTCTCCAAGATTCCAATTACTCACATAAACCGGTGCATAGGCTGCATTAATGGAAGTATTACTTCCATTAATGCCCTGTGCTTTAAATATTGTATGCGATAAATCTGCCTGTACATCATCTAAAACTGATGCAAACTCTAATTCACCATGACGTACATCCACCTTAATTTTTGCCTTTTTAGGCATTTTAATTATAATGGTTTTCTTCACATGCGAGTGTCTAGTTTTACTTCTTAACTTTTGTACAAGTACAGCTCTCTCCTTAGCTTGTTCAGCACGTTTTTCAGCTAACTCAACACGCTTTTCAACAATTTTCTCTCTTGCCTCTGCCCTCTTTTCAGCCAGTTTAGCCCGTTGTTCTGCCATTTTTGCTTTTAATTCTGCCTGTTTTTCTTGTTGTTCAGCAGTACGTTCAGCTTGTCGTTCTATTTGGGCAGCTTGTCGCTCCATTTGTGCAGCAAAACGTTCTCCCCAAGCTTCCATTTTTTCTGCATATTTCTCACCCCATTCTTCTCCAAACTTTTCACCCCACTTCTCCATATCCTTACCAAACTTCTCACCCCATTCCTTGCCAAACTTCTCGCCCCAGGCTTCCATTTTTTTAGCATAATCCTTTCCGTAGGTAGATTCGAATTTTTTAGACCACTTTTCTAAATACTTATCCCCATCTTTTTTATACGCTTCATAATCAAAAGCTACAGCACTAACGCCTTCTGGTAGTTCAGGCAACTCTGGCATCTCAGGAAGTTCTGGCATCTCAGGGAGTTCTGGCATTTCAACAACATGCATGTTGTCAAAATTAAAATCGAAATCAAAGTCCATCTCTGGCAACTCTGCTAACTCATATTTTAAATTTTTCAATGCACGCTTTACTTCATCAGTATATTGGCCACTAGCATCAAAACTGTAAGTATGGGGCGCGTAAGATCCTCTTGTATTTATGGTTACCAAATCTGTTGAGCCATCTATATCAAGCTTCCAGCCTTTAGCAATTTCGTCTAACTCTTCTTTAGAAAGCTCATCACTCTCCACGAAAGCCTCAATACTTACTTCACTCTTGTTCCAAGTATCAAATACAATATTACAATGGCTTGTGTTAAGATCTATAGTAACATTTTTATCAACTTTAAAACTTTGCGATACTTTGGTTACTTTTTCTTGCGCTCCCAATGTTGTTATTGCGAAACAAGCAAGTACCAATACCTTTAATTTTATAATTGTTCTGTTCATCTTTTGATTTTTTTAAATAGATTGTGTTGCCTCAGGTGATTCTTCTGAAGCGTTTAAGGTTTTTAATTGATCTTTTAAGCGATACAATAGGTTTAAACGAAATCTTAAATTATCTATCAATGCAGTAATGGTTAATTCTGTAGCACCATTTTCAGTAAGTTCTAAAGACAGCTTTTTGTATTCTTGGTTCAGTTCATTAAGCTGCTCTAAATACCCATCAAAAACAACTTTTGTTTCTGCAGTAGGTTTCATTTTCGACAATTCTAAATTTATACTTGCCAAATAATAATCTTCCACCTTTTTCAAGTCTGGAGATATTTTACCTAAAGCACCCCCATTAAGTGATTCCTCAGTAGATGCTAATTCAGGATCTGTTTTAACATCAGGAGTCATAAATTTATAAGCTCCAAAACTCAAACCAATTAACAACACCACGCTAGCCGCTATATTTAGCCAACTAAATTTAGTAGATGTCTTTTTCTCTTCAGGAAACGCTGCTTCTAATTTTTTAAGAAATCGTGTTTCATGGTTTTTTGGCATTTCCTCATGCGTCATAGTCTCTTTTTTGAATAAATCTCTAATATCCTGTGCCATTTTTTTGCGCTTTTAATAATTCTTGTAATTTCACTTTACCTCTAGATAATTGTGTTCTAGATGCTACTTCAGTTATATTTAAAATTTCCGATATTTCCTGGTGGTCATACCCTTCAATTAAATATAACATTACTACGTATTGATATTTTTCAGGCAGCTGATTAATCGCCACCGTAACATCGTTTACCGTAATTGTATCGGCTACCAACCATTTGTCGTTATGTCCCGTATCAACCACTTTAAGGTGCACCTCATCTAACTCTACTAACTGTTGTTTTTTTGATTTCAGAAAGTCGATACTTTTATTAACCACAATACGTTTTAACCAAGCTCCAAAAGTCACCTCTGCCTTATATTGGTGAAGTTTCGAAAACGCCTTAATAAACGCCTCCTGTACCACATCTTCAGCATCATGCGCATCCTTCAAAAATCGTTTTGCCACAATGTACATACCGTTGCAGTACTGGTTGTACAACTGCATTTGCGCCTTACGATTGTTCTGTTTACATTGTTCAATAATGTCAACTTGAAACATGCTAATACTTTTGGTTTTCTTGATTGGTTCACTTAAAAGACGACAAAAAAAACGAGGTGTTGCAAAAACTTTAATTTTTTTTTCGAAATTTTTGTTATTTCAAGTGATTTCGATTTTTTTAAATCGGAATTGTATCGAGAAGCGGGCGTTTCCCTCCTTAGGTCGGGTCGGGCTATCTGCTAATAGTTTTGGCTCGATGCGCGCCTCGCCAAAAGCTGCCGCTACTATCCCTAACGCGGGTCTGTTTGCTAATTTCGTTCTAACTCTTAAGTTATTTTCTATTTGTAAACTTATAATACAACAAACCTAAATAAATAACCGTTTCTACTTTACAAATACTTAAGCATCAAGTATCTTTGTTGTTACAAAACCTCTCATTCATGAATACTTTTTTAAGGCGCATTATTTTAATTTTATTTTTGGCAGCAATCGGTATTTTGGCATATTCATATTTTAACGATGGGTTGCAAAAACGAAAAAGTCCCAAGAAAAATGTAGCCTTTAAAGTAGACGATTTAAAGCTGAACGTATTTTACAATCGCCCTTCAAAAAGAGGAAGAAAAGTATTTGGAGCATTAGTGCCTTATAACGAAGTATGGAGAACTGGCGCTAACGAAGCCACAACGTTCGAGACTAATCAACCACTTAAAATAGGAAACGGTTATATACAAGCGGGGAAATACACACTTTGGACGGTACCAAACGATACCGCATGGACCGTAATCTTCAACTCCAAACAATACCCTTGGGGTGTAAACCACGAAACCTTGGAGCCACTTCGCGAACCAGAATTTGATGTAATAAACTACGTTGCTCCTGTTGAAAATCTCGATACAACCGTAGAACAATTTACCATAGCTTTTGATAATTCTACCGATAAACTATTCATGACTATGGCTTGGGATGATGTTCGTATTAAAGTGCCGTTACGTTAATATCTTTTAAAATACTATCTTAGAGACTCATTGCTTTAATTGTGACAAACAAAAAAAAGACGGCTTTAAAAACTACAGATTGGGTTTCCGATTCGGAGATTATAAATCCGTCGTATATATCTAAACTCAAATCCAATCGCAATAAAAAACTGAATGCAGATACATTAGTTAAGGGTATTTTAAACCAAAATATATCAGAGTTAAGTCGTGCCATAACACTCATAGAGAGCACGAACCCAAAGCATCAACAACAAGCAAACAACATTTTAAAACAATGCATTCCCCATGCAAATAATTCTATTCGCATTGGTATTACTGGAGTTCCAGGTGTTGGAAAAAGTACGTTTATTGAAGCCTTTGGCGAACATTTAACGTCTCAAGGTAAACGGGTTGCTGTATTGGCTATAGACCCAAGTAGCTCAGTTACAAAAGGCAGTATTTTAGGTGATAAAACCAGAATGGAATCTTTGGTTAAAAACAACAATGCTTATATCCGTCCTTCAGCATCTGGAAGTTCACTTGGAGGTGTAGCTAGAAAAACTAGAGAAACCATCATACTATGTGAAGCTGCAGGTTTTGATGTCATTTTAATTGAAACTGTGGGTGTTGGTCAAAGTGAAATAGCGGTACATAGTATGGTAGATTTCTTTTTGCTATTGAAATTGGCTGGTGCAGGCGATGAGTTACAAGGTATAAAACGTGGTATTGTTGAAATGGCAGATGCTATAGCCATAAACAAAGCTGATGGAGACAATCAAAAGGCAGCGAAACTAGCAATGGTTGAATTTAATAGAGCACTTCACCTCTATCCTCAGAAATCTTCTGGATGGATGCCAAAAGTATCGCTGTGTAGTGCCATAGATAACAAAGGTATTGATACCATTTGGAAGCTTATTTCAGAATATATAACGCTAACCAAAAACAATAAGCATTTTGATAAGAAGCGAAGTGAGCAAAATAAGTTTTGGCTCATTCGAACTATAGAAAACCAATTAAAGTCTGATTTTTTTAATCGTTCTGAAATCAAAAAAGCATTAGAGAAACAACTTAGTTTAGTTGAAAATAATGAAACTACGCCTTTTGCTGCTGCGGAGTTTATTTTAAGCCTTAATAAATCGCTTTAAAAGATACTGCGACAACTTATAAAATAGAAACCCAGAAATAGCACCAAACGTTAATCCGCATACAATATCCAAAGGATAGTGCACGCCTAAATAAATTCTGCTATAAGCTACTATAAAACTTACTATTATTAATAAGTAAATAAGATTTTTATAATGTTGACGCAAGAGCAATCCTCCAAATATTGCTACAGCCATAGAGTTTGACGAATGTCCTGAAAAGAAACCATATTTACCGCATCGAACAGCTATAAAACGCATTTGATCAACTATATCGAGATTTCCACAAGGTCTTGATCTTTCAAAACCTCGCTTAAAAACATTAGTAATTTGGTCTGTAAATGTTATCATTAATGCACAAACAACCATAAGTAACAATACACCTTTCCAACCAAATTTCTTTTGAAACAAAAAAATCAATAATACGCCTAATATCGAGCCAAATATAAATTTATTGGTAATAGCGAGCCATAAACTATCCCAAGTAGTAGAACCCAAATTGTTTAAAAACAAGAATAACTCGGTATCGTATTTTAAAAGCTGATCAATCATATACTTAATTATTCGTCGTATTTAGCTATTTCGTCATCATAAAAGGCGGTAGCCAATTTTATAGCATTTTCAGTTTCTGTCTCTAATTCATTTTGATCTTCGGCATCAAAATCTTCAAACCATTCTACTTCATCGTTTTCTAGATTAATTATAAATCTCGGAAATTCGGTATGAATTACAAATATGGCATTCGGGTAATCGGTGTTGTCACCTAATATAAATTTTGGGAGTGTCATTTGTTTTATTTTGGTTTTGACAAAATTAATTTCTTTGTCAAATAATTAAATCGAATATACAATAAAATTGCAGCTACTGTTAATCCTGATAGAAGTCCTATCCATATACCAATGCTTCCGTAAACTTCATCTTTACCCAAAAACCAAGACACTGGGAAACCAATTATCCAATATGCTACAAATAACAATAACATAGGAATTTTGACATCCTGTAAACCTCTCAAGGCTCCTAAAACCATTACTTGAATACTATCACTTATTTGAAATACTGCTGCTACCAATAATAGTTTCGCTGCTATTTCTAGTACTTCAGCATTGTCTAATGCATTCGTAATATCATTATGATCTAAATAAAGTTTTGGGAGTTGATTATGAAATATCAAGAACAAAATTGCAAACCCAACTGCAAAAATAAATCCGAATAAGAATATTGAAAATGCTATACGTCTTAATTCGCCATATTGCTTTAGTCCTTTTTGATTTCCTACTCGAATCATGGCCGCTACACTTAAGCCCATAGCCACCATAAAGGTCATTGAAGCTAAATTTAACGCTATTTGATTTGCAGCTTGCGGATTCTTTCCTAACAACCCACTCAACCATATGGCCGCAGTAAAAATAGCCACTTCAAAAAACATTTGCATTGCACTGGGCACTCCCAAATTAAAAATCTTTTTAATCATTAATTTTTCTAAAACGAAGAATTTTATTTGGGACACATAGTGTCGGGATGTTTCATTTCGTTTTAATAAAAACCATAAATACCCAACCATAATAACTCTTGAAGCCAATGTGCCATAAGCAGCACCAACGATACCTAGTTGTGGCATGCCGAATTTCCCGAAAATCAACATGTAGTTCAAAACAATATTTACGAGATTACCAAGTAAAGTAGCATACATTGGGTACTTCGTCATGGATAAACCATCACTAAATTGTTTAAAACCTTGAAATATTATTAAAGGAATAAGTGAAGCTGCAACCAAGTCTAAATAAGGTATTGCCAATTCTACAACCTCTTCTGGCTGTTTCATTAAATACATTAAGGGCTTTGCAAAAAAGACCAATGCAAATAACAATACACCTAAAACTGTGCATAAAAACAAACCATGTTTAAAGTACGATTTTCCTGTTTTGAAATTTTCTTCCGCATCAGCTTCTGCTATTAAGGGGGTTATAGCTGTTGAAAAACCTATACCTAAAGACATGGCAATAAACATAAAACTATTCCCTAAAGATACGGCAGCTAACTCTGCAGTTCCCAGTTGCCCCACCATAATATTATCTACAAAACTCACAAACGTATGTCCCAACATACCCAACATTACCGGGGCAGCAAGCTTCCAATTGTATTTAAATTCTTTGGTGTAGTTTTGTAATTGCATGATGCAAAAGTAGAGTTTACTGGTTGCATTACCGAATTACAAATAGTTCTTTTTAGAATTACTAAAATTAACATTTGTTAATAACTTCGTCAAAAAAATTTTAAGGCATAAATAGTATTTCCATACTTTTGGAGCGCCTCAAAAATCTCCCCTGTACTATTCTAATAGCACATGGAAACAACTAGCTTTTTTTTAAAAGGGATTTAAAATTTAAAGCAAGATGTTTCAAAAAATGAAAAGGGGAAGTATCTATTTCCCCTTTTTTACATTTATAAATTAACAATATCTTCAGAATAAAGAATAAAAGCTTTTCTATCTTGTACATATAATATGATGACATGAAACGCTTACTATTCCTTTTTTTGGTTCTTATTAATACCTCCTTTTTATTAGCTCAACAACATCCAAAACCGTTTTTGGAAACTGTGGTAAAGCAATTTCCTAATGTGCGGGATATAGCAATTGCTCCAAATGGAGATGAAATTTTATTTACGGCTCAAAGTGTTATGGGAAATCTTTCTGCCATTGTTGAAGTAAAAAAGGGAAACGACGGGTGGAGTGCACCAAAAATCACTTCGTTTTCAGGTCAATATTTTGATTTAGAGCCTTTTTTTTCTAAAGATGGTCTAAAACTTTATTTTGTATCTACCAGACCAAAAACATCAACTTCAGAAGAAAAAAACAATTTTGATATTTGGCATGTTACCCGAAAATCATTGAATGATAAATGGTCATCCCCTATCAATATGGGCGCTCCTGTAAACACCGAACATGGCGAATTTTACCCTTCGATTGCTGATAATGGCGATTTTTATTTCACGAGAGATAATCCAGAACTTAAGCGGAAAGATGATATTTATGTTAGTAAGAATATAAATGGTGTTTACTCTGAAGCAACACCACTTTCAGATCATATCAATTCTGATGGTTATGAATATAATGCTTTTGTAGCTCCCGATGCTTCCTACATTGTTTTTGGTGCTTACAATCGAAAAGATGGATTTGGTAGTGGTGATTTATACATTAGTTACAATTCAGAAAATGGCTGGACTGAAGCAAAAAATTTAGGAAACATCATAAATTCAAATAAAATGGATTATTGCCCATTTGTTGATACCAAAACCAATACACTCTACTTTACTAGTAAAAGAGATAATACAACTATTGATTTTGAAACTCCTTTAAAAACAAGTGAATTTTTAGGCGAACTGAATAAATATGACAACGGGTTGAGTAGGCTTTATAAAGTTGGATTGAAGAATTAATAAGTGGCAGAATTATATTTAAAATGTACGTGATTCTCTGTTCTATATTCAATATGTATTACTCTAGGAACTATTTGGTTTATTGAAATTATTCCAACTAATGTTTCGTTTAAAAAACATTCCCAAGTATGTCCAACTCCTGCAATAGATGGTAAATAACCAGAGTATATATTTCTAATAAATACTTCGGGATCTATAAATGATGGCTGTGTAATCTTGATTTCATGGGGTGCATTACAATCATCTGCCATACAAACTGAATCTCTAGTGATTCTAATTTCTACATTCGGTTTGTTTTTTAAAATTGTAAACTCCTTTTTCATTTAGTTTCAAAATATATCCTTATAAATTTGAAACTTCTTTTTTGGCTTCTTCAAACTCATTCAGAATATCTTCAATAATTTTAACCGTAGGTTTTATATCATGAATTAATCCAGAAATCTGACCAATTTCTAATTCGCCTTCTACCAAATCACCTTCAAACATACCCTTTTTTGCTCGGGCTCTTCCCAAAAGCCTCTTAAGTTCTTCAACTGAGGTTTCTTTTCCGTATAACTCCTGAACGTCATTGAAAAACTTATTTTTGATCAATCTTACAGGTGCTAATTCTTTTAACGTCAATTGTGTATCACCCTCTTTGGCATCAACTACAACTTTTTTAAATGCCTCGTGTGCAGAACTTTCTTCGCTGGCTACAAACCTGCTACCAATCTGTACACCATCTGCTCCTAAAACCATACATGCTAGCATTGCTCTACCGGTAGCTATTCCTCCAGCAGCAATTAAAGGCACTCTAATTTTTTCTTTTACCATAGGTATTAAGGCAAGCGTAGTAGTTTCATCTCTACCGTTATGTCCGCCAGCTTCAAAACCTTCGGCAACTATAGCATCCACACCAGCTTCTTGTGCTTTTAATGCAAATTTCACACTGCTTACTACATGTACAACAGTTATTCCTTTGTCTTGCAACCATTTTGTCCACGTTTTAGGATTTCCTGCGGACGTAAATACAATCTTCACCCCTTCTTCTACAATAATATCCATCAGTTTTTCAATATCAGGATATAGCATAGGTACATTAACACCAAAGGGTTTATCGGTTGCTTTTTTACATTTTTGAATATGCTCACGCAGCACTTCTGGATACATAGAACCTGCTCCAAGTAAGCCTAAAATTCCTGAATTACTGGCAGCTGAAGCTAAGCGCCAACCGCTATTCCAAACCATTCCAGCTTGAATAATGGGATATTTAATATTGAAAAGTTCTGTAATTCTGTTAGACATAACGCTAAGTTATGAAATTACGCCCGAACCAATAAGCTCATTATCAATATACCAAGCTGCAAACTGTCCTTCGGTTATTGCAGATTGCAAATCATCAAACTCAATATATAGTCCACTTTCTACTTTGTGTAATGTAGCCTTTTGAAGTGGTTGCCTATATCTTATTCTTGCACTAACCTCCATCGTTTCATTAGTATTCAAAACTAAATCTTCACGTATCCAATGCAATTCATCATCATTAATAAAGAGTGCTTTCTTTAAAAGCCCTGGATGGTTTTTACCTTGCCCAGTATATATAATATTATCTTCTACATTTGTATCAATAACAAATAAAGGTTCTGGAGTACCACCAACTGCTAAACCTTTACGTTGTCCTTTAGTGAAGTAATGCGCGCCTTGATGTTTCCCAACAACTTTACCATCAATTAATTTATAATTGACTTTTTTAGATAAATATTTAAGTTCTTCTTCTTTTGAATCAAATTCACTTTTGATATCATTATATATAGTTGCATCATCTGAAACCTCAACAATTACTCCTTCCTTTGGTTTTAGTTGTTGTTGTAAAAAATCAGGCAATTTTACCTTACCTATAAAACATAGTCCTTGAGAATCCTTTTTTTCTGCCGTAACTAAATCTAAACTTGTTGCTATTTCTCTAACTTCAGGTTTAGTTAATTCACCTATCGGAAATAGAGATTTAGACAATTGCTCTTGTGATAGCTGACATAAAAAATAAGACTGATCTTTATTATTATCAACACCAGATAACAATTGATAAATAGTTTCTCCATCTTTTTCAATAGTTCCCTTTCTACAATAATGCCCAGTCGCCACGTAATCTGCACCAAGTTCTAAAGCAATTTTCATAAAAACATCAAACTTTATTTCTCTATTGCATAATACATCAGGATTTGGTGTTCTTCCCTTTTCATATTCCTTAAACATATAATCTACAATACGCTCTTTGTATTGTTCGCTTAAATCCACTGTTTGAAAAGGAATACCTAATTTATCAGCCACTAACATAGCATCGTTACTATCATCTAACCAAGGGCATTCATTAGAGATAGTCACAGAATCGTCATGCCAGTTTTTCATAAACAAGCCAATAACTTCATAACCTTGCTCTTTAAGCAAATATGCTGCAACGCTTGAATCTACACCTCCTGAAAGTCCTATAACTACTCTTTTCATTAAACCTAGTGACTATTTTTTTTTGAGAATGCAAAGATACACATTTTGTTAAGTTGTAATTCTAATAAAAACATCGATGAAATACACAAAATTTATATTTTGTTTAATTTTTACATTTTTTTATGAAACAAAATTTGCTTTTATGTTTCATTTATTCATACATTTGTTAAACAAAACACATAAAAATCAAAAAATACTATGAAAACATTAACAGCAACAAAAAAATTGATAGTACTATTTTTAGTATCTGTCTTCGTATTATCATGTAGTGATGATGATGACCCACAACCTTTTATACCAACAAACAATATAGTTGAGTTGGCGCAAGCAACTCCTCAATTGTCCAGTTTGGTTAGCGCATTGACTAAATATCCAGATTTGGTTAATACATTGAGTGGCAACGGAACTTTTACAGTATTTGCTCCAACTAATGATGCTTTTGCTGAACTTTTAACTGCAATCGGGCAGGATAATATTGATGACATACCAGAAGATGTATTAAGAAACGTTTTAGAATATCATGTTTACACAACAGCTTCTGTACCATTTTCTCAGGTTTCGCCTTCAACTTTATTAATGGCTAACGGAGAAGATGCAGACATTACTATTGTAAATGATGAATACTTTATAGCAAATGCCAAAATAATTGCAGTAGACGCTTTAGGAACAAATGGAATAGTTCATATTGTCGAAAATGTAATGGTTCCGCCTTCAATTGCACCTATAGTAGGAACAATAGTAGCCCCTGCTTACTTTAATAAGGATTTTACAACTTTAATTGCAGCCGTACAAAATGCAAATACTGATATATTATCAGTGCTTTTAAGTAATGGTCCTAGCGATGGTGGTTTAACATTATTTGCTCCTACTAATGCCGCTTTTGAAGCTGCTGGTGTAACTGATGTTAATGGCGCTGATGCCGTTTTAACTTATCATGTTATAGATGGAACTGTAAGAGCGGAAGACTTACCTACAACTTCAGGAGCTGCAACTGCAGTAGGAACACTTGGTGGAGATGTTTATTTAACCAACGCAGGTAGTGGCGTAAACTTAAATGGAACAACCACCGTTACTGCTACTAATATTGAAGGTTCTAATGGTGTAGTGCATGTAATAGACAGGGTTTTACTTCCTCCTACTCAAACTATAAACGAAATAGTAGCAGGTTTCGCCGGTGGAAACCCTGGTGAATTTACCTTATTAGCTGCTGCTTTAAATAGAGCTGGATTAAGTACATTCTTCGATGGTGCAGGACCATATACAGTATTTGCTCCAACAGACGCTGCCTTTTTAGCGGCCGGTTTAGATGCTGATGCAATAAATAGTACAGAGCCTACCGCCGTAGCAGGAATACTAACACACCACGTAGTGAAAGCTAATGCAAATGTATTCTCCTCAGATTTAGTTGATGGTGATGTAGAAATGTTGAATAATCAAAACGTAGGTATTAGTGTAAGCGCTTTAACTGTTCAAGATGCAGCTGGATCTACTCCTGCAGCTGGCTTAGTACCAACGTTATTAAACGTACACGCAACAAATGGTGTTGTACATGTTATAGATAAAGTGTTGCTACCTGCAGCACAATAATTTAGTTTGGTTTGTTTAGAATAGAAAATTTTAACTAATAGAATTTTCTATAAAAGTCCCTTAGTAATCTAGGGGGCTTTTTTTACTTAAATCGATTTTTAATCATACTAAAACGAAGTTAATTTTTATAAGAACTATGATTGAATAGATATATTTTGTTTAATATTATTAATATTTTATGAAACAAAAATTTATTTTTCGTTTAATTTATTCGTATTTTTGTTAAACAAAATGATTTAAAACCAAAACAATGAATACATTAACAGCCACAAAAAAAATAATAGTACTATTTTTAGTCACTATGTTCGTAGTATCGTGTAGCGACGATGACGACACTACAATAGTACAAAAAGACCCAGAAACAATTACAGAATTAGCTGTAGTAACCCCTGAATTAAGTACTCTAGTACAGGCACTGCTTGCTGCAAACGATAATTTACCAGCCGTTCTCGATGATCCTAACGGTACATATACCATATTTGCACCAACTAATGATGCATTCGATAGATTTTTGAGCGCTAACGGTTTTTCATCTTTATCTGAAGTACCTAAACCTATTTTGACTCAAGTTTTAAAAAATCATGTTATTTCCGGTGAATTAATGTCTGGAAGCTTAACGACAGGTTATGGAAAAACATTAGCTACTGAGGCTACTACTGGAGCAAACTTAAGTATATACATTAATACATCTGGTGGTGTAACCCTAAATAACACATCTACCGTACAAACTCCTGATATAGATGCGACGAATGGTGTTATACATATTGTAGATGAAGTTATCGGATTACCATCCGTTTTAGATTTTGCAACTACTAATGATGATTTTTCAATCTTAGTACAAGCCTTAACTCGTTCTGATCTAACGTTTGATTATGTAGGAACACTTTCTACTGCCGCTGGAACAACCCCCGCTCCTTTTACAATTTTCGCTCCAACAAATGAAGCATTTGTTGATTTACTAGGAGAGTTAGGTGCTAGTAGTTTAGCGGATATTGATGAACCAACTTTAAAAGCTACACTAGATTTACATGCTGTAGCTGGTGCTAATCTAGTGTCATCTGTATTAATGGATAATATGGCAGTTGGAACATTGGGAGGAAATATTACCGCCAATGTTACTGGAGGTGCAACTTTAACTGATGCCAACGGAAGAGTAAGTAATATTGATGTAGTTGATGTACAAGCAACTAACGGAGTAATACATGTTATCGACAAAGTAGTATTACCTAATTTACCAAATACACTAGCGGGTAAAGTATCAAATTACCCTAATTTAAGCAATTTAACCGCCGCATTGGAAAGAGCAAATTTAGTTTCAGTTTTGGCAGGCAGTACAGAATATACTGTACTGGCTCCTACTAACGCTGCATTCGAAGATTTCCTGTCAGCAAATAATTTTGCAAACCTAGAAGCAGTACCAGTTGATGTATTAACTCAAGTGCTATTAAATCACGTGATTACTGGATCAGTTATGTCTGGCGACTTAGCAGCAGGAGGTTCTGGCTATGCGAATACAAATGCCACAGGAGCTGGAGATATGCCGATGAGTATTTACTATGATACTTCGGACGGTGTTAAGTTTAATAACTCAGCTATGGTAAACATCGCTGATATTGATGCTACAAATGGCGTTTTACATATTGTAGATAAAGTAATTGGATTACCTACTGTGGTAGATCTAGCGGCAGCAAATCCAGTGTTTACAAGCTTAGTAGCTGCATTAGGTGCTGCAGATGGTGATTTGGTTGATGTTCTTAGTGGAGATGGTCCATTTACAGTGCTTGCACCAGTAAATGACGGATTTACAGAATTTTTAGATGGCGCTGCTTTAGCTGACGTTGATACTGCAGTTTTATCTCAAATCCTACTAAATCATGTAATGGTTGGAACTACGTTTTCAACAGATTTAGTAACTGCAGGTGCTGGATATGCTAATACAAGTGCAAATGGCGCAGGAGACAATCCAATGAGTATTTATTTTAATACTACAGATGGTGTTAAGTTTAATGGTATTTCTACTGTTGCTGTTCCTGACGTTGTAGCAACAAATGGTGTTATTCATGCGGTTGATAAAGTAATAGGTTTACCAACTATTGTAGATTTCGCTTTAGCAGACCCTCAGTTTAGCATTTTAGTTCAGGCATTAACTCGTGACGATTTAACTACTGATTATGTAGGCACTTTATCAACTCCTAACGGAACTTCACCTGCACCTTTTACGGTATTCGCACCAACTGATGCAGCATTCGTTGATTTATTAGAGGAGTTAGATGTAAATGGTTTAGCCGATATTGATGAGCCTACTTTGAATGCAACATTAAGTTATCATGCAGTAGCAGGAGCTAACGTAAGATCTGGAGATTTAATAGATAATATGACAGTAACAACTTTAGGTGGTGATATAACAGCAAATATCACGGGTGGTGCAACCTTGACAGATGCAAACAACAGGGTAAGCGACATAATTGCTGTTGATGTTCAAGCTTCAAATGGTGTTATTCATGCAATCAACAAGGTTGTTTTACCACCTTTGCCTTAAGATATTTTAGTTTAGTTTGGTTTGTTTAGTATAGGCAAGTTTTAAGGTTTATAGTTAGTAAAAATTGTCTATGAAAAGGGTCCCTTGAGAAATCAAGGGGCTTTTTTTTGTGGCTTATATTTGCCCTTTACGGTATAATCTTTAGTCTCGTTAAGTACACCATTTTCATAATACTTCCAAACACCGTGCTTCTTTCCTTTTTTATACTGACCTTCTACTAATAAATCTCCTTTTGGGTTATAAAATTTAGCGGCACCATGCAGTTCATTATCGACATAAACCAAAGTCTTAAGCAGAACGCCCTTTAAAGAATAATATTCAGCCTTTCCTTGAAGCAAACCAGCCTTATAATTTGTTGCTTCAGCTATCTGTCCGTTAGCATAATACACAAAACGCTGACCAACTAATTGCCCTTCATTATTATAATGCTCCAACGTTAATAGCTTATCAGAATCTTTCTGGTAATATTTCCAAGTACCCACATATGTTTTACCTCGCATCTTACCCTCGCTAATCACTTTTCCTTTTGAAGTGAAAAATTTAACCTCAGCTAAGTCAGTACTATCATTAAATTGTCTTGTAGCAGATAAAACTGCCTCGCCTTTTATGTTTTTATAAAATTTAAACTGCCCTATTTCTTTTCCATTAGCAAAAGCACCTTCATACCTTAAAACCTTAGTGCCTTCAAAATACTTTCTCCAAACACCGTGGCGCTTACCATTTTCATTAAACTGGTTGAATGTTTGAGCGATTAGATTATTAACAATACCTAAAACTAAAAATATAAAGACTAGTCTTTTCATTTTAAAACTAAAATTTGAATTGATAAACAGTTAACGTAAATTCAGCGATTTTGTTATAACAAAAAAGCTGCCAAAAGGCAGCTTTAAGAATAGGTATTTACTATTTTTTTCTTTTTTGTTGCATCTGCTTTTGCTGTTCTGCCTGCTCCATCATTTG
The DNA here is from genome assembly GCA_043557195.1 of Flavobacteriaceae bacterium. Classification (GTDB taxonomy): domain Bacteria; phylum Bacteroidota; class Bacteroidia; order Flavobacteriales; family Flavobacteriaceae; genus Jejuia. The sequence continues at coordinate 1,009,913 of CP121314.1, forward strand.
TTTCATTTTAGTTTGAAACTTACTCTGTTTTTTCGGCTTCTTTTTATTCTCTTGTATTTGAGCGTGAATTTTATCTTCATCCAAGATGTAATTCTTAATCACTAAAATAATTCCGATACTAATTAAGTTTGAAATAAAGTAGTATAAACTCAATCCTGATGCATAATTATTAAAGAAGAACAACATCATTATTGGTGAGAAATACATCATGTACTTCATCATTTTACCCATATCTGGCATACCTTCTTGCTGCGGCTGCGATTGTATATTTTGTCCTGTTGTTAATCGCATATAGAAGAAAATTGCAACTGCCGCCAATATCGGGAACAAACTTACATGACTTCCGTAAAACGGAATATTAAATGGTAGGTTTGCTATAGTGTCATAAGACGATAAATCTTCGGCCCAAAGGAAGGGTTTTTGTCTTAAATCAAATGCCGAAGGGAAAAATTGAAACAATGCATAAAACACTGGCAATTGTATCAAAGCTGGTAAACAGCCCGCTAAAGGACTGGCCCCTGCCTTGGTTTGTAACGCCATAGTTTCTTGTTGCGCCTTCATTTTGTTATCCTTGTGTTTCTCACGAATGGCATCAAGCTCTGGCTTTAAAATCTTCATTTTTGCCTGCGACAGAAACTGCTTGTATTGCACAAAAGACAATAGTATTTTAACTAAAATAGTCATCACCACAATAGCAATTCCGTAAGGTAAAAACCCTCCTAAAAAGCTAAAAAGCGGCATAAAAATATAGCGGTTTATCAAACCAAAAATCCCCCATCCAAAAGGTACTATTTCATCTAGATTTCTATCGTAGCTATTTAGAATTTCAAAATCATTAGGACCTATGTACCAATCCATAGATTCATTAAATTCTCCTCCTTTTAATTCTAAAGGAATTTTTGAAGCAAACATCTTGGTGTACACCGTATCTATTTCTTCATCTTCCACTAAATTTTCGGTAGTAATTTTCGCAGATTTAAATGGAGCATCTGTTAATAAAACAGAAGAGAAAAAGTGTTGCTTATACCCTATCCAAGCTACATCATTTAAATCATCATCTGCATCACCCATCCCCGTGTAATCTGCATTTCCACCATCGTGTTCATAATGAATATCTGTATATCTATTTTCATAAGAAATACTCTTAGCATGTCGATAACCTTTCAACTTCCAATCTAAACTGACAGCTTGCGAGCTATTGATTACATCACCAAACCCTTGCGATTTCACACTAAAGTCAATCATATAATCATCTGGCTTCAACTCATATCTATATTCTAAAAATTTACTTTCAGAAATTTTAAATTTCATTGAAACAATGGTGTTTTCACCATTTTTGGATACTGTAGGCTGAAAATAGCGTTCTTTAGTATTGATAAGTCTGCTATCGGTAGTACCAAAACCTAGATTAAAAAGTGCATTATTGTCTTTAATGATATAAATCGGTACAGAATCATAATCTACAAATTGCTTTAGTTTAACTTCTGATAAATATCCTCCTCTATGGTTAAACGTAAGCTTAAAAACATCAGTTTCAACTACAGTTTCATTTTTCCCAGTAGCAAGTGTTTCAGAATATGCTAAAATGCCTAGTTTGTTTTTTAATTCAATAAGCCCAATTGAATCCAAATCTTTAACAGGTGCATAGTCTTCAGGTGTAGTAACCAAAGTTTGACTATCCGCTTTAGCCTTTTGTTCTGCAGCAATCTGTTCTTGCTTTGCTTTTTCCTGAGCTTCTATTTCTTCTGGTGAAGGCTGGTTTTGCCAAAGCATATAAGCTAAAATTCCAAAAATGAGAACAAAGCCTATAATTGAGTTAATATCTAACTTCTTTTCTTCCATAATTTTATATTAAACATCCTACTAGAAAGGATGATTTCTGATTGTCAAAAAGCTATCCAATGTACAACAAAATGCCACAATGGCACTTATTTAGAATTTTTATGCTTTAAAGCCGCTTTAATAAATCCAACAAATAATGGATGCGGATTGTCTACCGTACTTTTATATTCAGGGTGATATTGAACCCCAATAAACCAAGGATGGTCTGAAATCTCAACAATTTCTACCAAATCAGTTTTAGGGTTTAAACCAGTGGCTTGCATCCCACCTTTTTCAATTTGATATCTGTAATCGCTATTAAACTCATAACGGTGTCTATGGCGTTCACTAATATGCTCTTCTTTATAGATTTTTTCAACCTTACTTCCAGGCATTAACGCACAATCCCAAGCACCTAAACGCATAGTTCCACCTTTATTTTTAATGGTTTTTTGTTCTTCCATTAAATCGATTACAGGATGCAACGTATCAGGGTCCATCTCGGTAGAATTCGCATTTTGTAAATTCAGCACATTGCGAGCAAATTCTATTACTGCCATCTGCATACCTAAACAAATGCCTAAAAATGGAATATTATGTTCGCGAACATATTTTACTGCCGAAATTTTACCTTCAATACCACGCTCTCCAAAACCAGGAGCTACCAAAACACCATCTAAATGTTCTAGCATTAAACCTGCATTTTCGTCATTTAAATATTCAGAATGCACAGACTCTACATTTACTTTCACTTCATTTGCTGCTCCAGCATGTATGAAGGCTTCTAAAATAGATTTATAAGAATCTTGTAACTCTACATACTTACCAATCAAACCAATATTAATTTCGGTTTTTGGGTTTTTATAGCGGTGTACAAACTTGTTCCAGTTTTTTAAATCAGGCTTAGTGCTCTCTAAATCGAGTTTATTTAAAACCACCTTATCTAAACCTTCTTTAAGCATTAAATTAGGCACATCGTATATCGTAGAAGCATCAATAGATTGAATAACAGAATCGGCAGTAACGTTACAGAATAAAGCTAATTTTCTACGTAAATCTTTTGGTAAGTTATGTTCTGTTCTACACACCAAAATATCGGCCTGAACACCACTTTCCATCAACGTTTTTACACTATGTTGCGTAGGTTTGGTTTTCAATTCTCCTGCTGCAGATAAATAAGGCACTAAGGTTAAATGAATAACAATACCATTATGTTCTCCTAAATCCCAGCGCAACTGTCTTACCGCTTCAATGTATGGTAAAGACTCAATGTCTCCGACTGTTCCTCCTATTTCTGTGATAACAATATCATAATCACCAGACTTTCCAAGAATTTGCACACGACGTTTAATTTCATCGGTAATATGTGGTACAACCTGTACCGTTTTACCTAAAAACTTGCCTTCTCTTTCCTTTTGAATGACGCTTTGATAAATACGACCAGTAGTAACGTTATTCGCCTGACTTGTAGGGACATTTAAAAAGCGCTCGTAATGTCCTAAATCTAAATCTGTTTCGGCGCCATCTTCGGTAACATAACACTCACCATGCTCGTAAGGGTTTAAAGTTCCAGGATCTACATTGATGTAAGGATCTAACTTTTGAATGGTTACCCTATACCCTTGTGCTTGTAATAATTTGGCTAAAGATGCGGCGATTATGCCTTTTCCTAATGAAGATGTAACCCCTCCGGTTACGAAAATGTACTTGGTTTTGGTCGTCATGTTGCGCTTATAAACGCAGGCAAATTTACAAAATTAAAATAGTTATTCAGGAATTGTTTTTTAACTATTTAAAACGATGTTATTAACAGTGGTTTTCTTTGAAAACTATAGGGTTTGATATTGCCTTTGTAAAAATTTTCAGCTATATTCGTTTAAGGGTGGATGTAAGCCATAAAAACGGCGCATATCCGTCAATCCATTAGCCTTCATTAAAACTCAATCTTGTATGCTTGATTGACAAATTATTAAGAATATTAAATTGCAGTATGGAGTTTTTTAGAATTATAAAATTAAAGACACAAGACAAGACAATTCAAGATGAACTTACTATTGAAAATCTAGAATTTATTAGCGGTGAGATTTTTGTCATTGGTGATCAAAATAATACTGATGCTGATATTGGGGGTATTTGGGGAGAATTTACTTTAACTCGAGCTCTTATTAATGGAGGAGTACGTTTTGCCTTAATAGAATGCCCTAATGCATTAACTTGGACCATTACAACTGGATTTCCTCCAGATCCCGACGCTATTGTCATTCATCTAACAATAAATCGTCAACAACAAAAAGAATCATTTATTGAAGAAATTGAAGAGTTTTTAAATGACCAAAAAAGTTGTTTGGAGAACTATTTCAATAAAATTTCAAAATCAATGGTGAAATAACGAAAGGCTAACAAAGTGTACAATTCATTACGACTAAATTTCCTCTCGGAAATTCAATCTTATTAATTATCTTTCGTCAAGCGGAAAATGACCCGCGTCCTTTTTCGCAAAGCAACCATACACGAACACATTAAACGAAACAAAAAAATCATCTTAATTTTTTCCCTTATAATCTATCTCTACAAATTCAATATATATGAAACAAGAAACCATCACCAAGTTCAATACATCTTCCAACGCAAACCATTGGGCAATTGTTGACGATGTGGTTATGGGTGGTAAATCCTCTGGACATTTCAAAATTAATGATGATGGCAAAGGGATGTTTTATGGTGAAATATCTCTAGAAAACAATGGTGGGTTTTCATCAGTGCGGTATCGTAAAGATGCCATAGACACCAAAGGTTTCATTAAATTGAAATTACGAGTTAAAGGTGATGGTAAACGCTATCAATTCAGAGTTAAAGAAAACCTGAATCAACAGCATTCTTATGTTACTTATTTTACTACTTCTGGTGATTGGGAAACAATAGAAATAGCTTTAACCGATTTATTTCCAAAATTTAGGGGGCGTGTTTTAGATTTGCCTAATTTTTCAGGCAATACTATCGCAGAACTTGGGTTTTTATATGGAAATAAAAAAGCTGAACCTTTTGAATTATTGATTGATAGCATTACTTTACAATAGGTAAAACTTTTTCATTATGAGTGCTAAATACGATACTATTGGAGTCAATTATAATTCAACTAGAAAAGCAGATACCTATCTTACAAATCAGCTTATAAAACATTCAAACCCGAATAACAAAGGGGTTTACCTAGATATTGGTTGTGGTACCGGAAACTATACAGATGCTATAGCTAAAAAGGGGTTTTCATTAATTGGTATTGATCCTTCAGAATTAATGCTTGAAAAGGCAAAATTATTAAATAACAGTATTGATTGGCGTATTGGTAGTGCGGAAGCTACTGGTTTAGAAGACGAATCTGTAGACGGGATTATCGGTTCTTTAACCATTCATCATTGGACAAATTTAAATAATGCTTTTACAGAACTAAAGCGGGTTTTAAAACCTAAAGGACACATCGTTATCTTTACTTCTACCCCAAAACAAATGAAAGGCTATTGGCTAAACCATTACTTTCCGAAAATGCTGCAAGATTCTATAATGCAAATGCCTTCTTTAGAAACTGTAAAAAAAGCTATTTCCCAATCTGGACTTCAGCTGAAAGATACCCACACTTATTTTATTCAGCCAAATTTAGAAGACAAATTCTTGTATTGTGGCAAACACAATCCTGAATTGTATTTTGATGAACACATCCGTCATGGTATTTCTTCCTTTTCTCATTTATCAAATAAAGAGGAGGTGGAACATGGTCTTAAAAAATTAAAACAAGATGTTTCAAGTGGCGCAATAGGTGAAATAATGAAATCTTACGAGAATGATTTGGGTGATTACCTTTATGTGATTGCGGAAAAGGATTGATATTTATCTATTTCAAAAGGTATTTAAAATGTTTCGGCTTTAGCCTGTCTTGAACGAAGACGAAAGGCTCTACCTGAAAATAGTTTCATATCATTTCACAAATGGTTTAACGTCGTTTTCCACCCGAGTATTCCATAGCTTCTCCTTTACCAAAACCATAACTAAAACCTATAGCTACAAACCTACCACGTCGGCTCCAACTATATGCTTCTGAATTACCCTGTGATATAAAGCTTTCAAAAAACCTAGATTTAAAAACGTCTCTAATACTTAAATTAATAACACCTTTATCTTTTAATATTTTTTTACGGATACCAATATCTAGAAATGTATTTGCACTACTTACACCCTGTACTGTTTTTACTTTTGATCTATGATTGCCAACAGCTTCCAAATCTATATCAGCAGGTAAATCAAATTTAGCCATAAGTTTTGAGCTCCATTGATCTCCACTAAAATCAAAAACCGTCGATTCAAAAGTGCCCTTTCTATCAAATTGATTGTAATTGAAATCAACATTAAAAGTTAACCATCTCACAGGACTGTATTTTGTATTAAACTCAATACCCAAAGTACTATTTGTACCAACATTTTCTGGCATACTAGTATTAACATTATTTTCAAAAACAGAAATACGCTCAATAACATCAGTAGTGTAGCGATGATATACCCCAAAATTTAAAGATGTTTTACCGATATCAAAAATACTAGTCAATTCATAAGAATCGGTAAACTCAGGCATTAGGTTTGGATTACCTTGACGAATATTAAAGTTGTTTCTTATATTAAAAAACGGATTCAATTCTCGCATCCCTGGTCTGTTTATTCGGGCTGAGTACCCAGCTTGCAGAGATACAGCATCCGATAATTTATAAGATGTATGGACACTTGGAAACAAATTACTGTAGCTTTGAGTATTCGATACGTTTGTGGTTACAAGTGTAGTTTCTAAATCGGTTTGTTCTAGTCGTAATCCTGCTTTTAAACCCCAATTCTCGTATTCATATCCGCCAATTACATAAGCACCCAATACTTTTTGATCGAACTGAAAATTATTGGTCAACCCCAAATCGGTTACAAATTCACCATTAACTAAATCTTGCACTTCAAAATCATTACCTATATCATCAATTTGATATTGCGCACCAGTTTCAAGAGTCCAAATCTCAGAAAACGGTTTTGTATAATCCAGCTTAAACGTATAATTATTAGAACCGTAATCTGTTCTAGTATTTTGTATATCATCTCTGTCTGTCCCAGAAATAGTGGTGTCTTGAAACAAAGACGTTAAATCTTTGGAAAAAGAACGTCCAGTAGCACTTAATAATAAATCGTGGTCTTCATAGTCTTCAAAATCGCGCTTATAAACTAACTCATACTGCCACTTAGGGTTTGTAGCTTCTGTAACTTCAGTACGATTCCATTCAGAAGTTATATCTTTATTTGCATCAAGTGATTTAAAATTAATATCTGACGGCTGGTCTTCAATTTCGTAAGCAAAATTCCCTGACAAGGTTAAGACGCTATTGGCATTGATATAATAATCTGTACCTAAAGTAATATTGTAGAATTTTTCCTCCCTTAAATCTGTACCTTCACTAACAATAGAATTGCCACTTTCAAGATCTTCATTAATATTTTCAGAGTCTCTTGGATACACTCTTCTACCTAAACCCATTTGGGTGAATAGATTGAATTTTTCCGAACGCCGATTTAAACTGATACCAATACTATTATTATCTGGAATACCCGCATTTAAACTGAATGCCCCGTTAATACCTTTACGCTCGTCTTTTTTAATAACTATATTAATAATTCCAGATGTACCTTCGGCATCATATTTAGCAGATGGATTTGTTATGACCTCTATTCTATCAATCATATCTGCTGTAATACTACCTAAAGCTCCGCCATCGTCAGTTAAAATTGAAGGTTTTCCGTTTATCAATACTTGAACTCCCGAACTACCACGTAAACTAATAGCACCTTCAATATCAACATTTACAGAAGGCACATTATTTAATACTTCTAAAGCGCTAGCACCTGTGCTACTTAAGTCCCTTCCTACATTAAATACACGTTTATCTAGTTTAAATTGAGATGTGGATACCTCAGCTTGCACCAATACTTCTCCTAGTTGTTCTGCATCTTCTTTTAAAATGATTGTACCCAAGTCAGCCTTTCCTCTATTAATATCGAAGTTGGTTATGGTTTTTGAGACAAAGCCCATAAAACTTATTTGAATGTAAAATTGTGTTGCTTCCGTTTCAATTTTGAAAGAACCATCGTCTGCCGTAATTACTCCTGTAATCGTTTTTTTTGTAGTACTATCAAATAACGCTACAGTGGCATAAGCAAGAGGTTGCTTGCTTGCTTCTTCAATTACTTTGCCCTCAATTGTAATGTTCTGCGATATCGCATTAAAACCGAATAAGAATAAAGCACTTAAACCTAAAATAATCTTTCGTAACATCGTCATAAAGCATTTTTTTAGCAAAAATAAGTACAGAAGTCGCAAAACAATTACTAAATTCTGTAAACAACAAAATACGACCAGTAATCGACAATTTATATCCAAACCCTTACGTTTACGGTACAATTTCTGCCGTTTGCGGCAATATTTTTTAATCCTCATCCTTAATGTCGTAAATTCGATTAATGGCATTCGATAAACGAACATTCAGATTTTCATGGCAAGAACTAGCTTTTCAAATTATACTTCATGCCTTGGTTTTTGTGTTTTTTTCATACGACCGAACCGATAGAACATTTGAGTTGAATCGTTTCGTTTTCTTTTTAAATAGTGCCTTAATAGCAGCAATAATAAATTACATTCTATTCCCTAAATACTTTTACAAAAGGAAATACAATGTTTTTGTTATAATGCTTTTTTTAGTTTTAGCATTAGCTATAATCAATGAAGAATTTATTTTAGAGCAAATATTTTTTCCTAACACTAGACGCTCAAACACCTTTCCAGGTGTGTTTTTTACTTTAGTTGAAATCCTTCCAACGGTTTCTGTTTTATCTGGTTTTAAGTTTACATGGGATGCTATAAAAAGTAAGCGACAAGTTGAAAAGCTCTCCAGCCTGGTAAAAGAAAGTGAACTTCAATTTTTAAAATCGCAAATAAATCCACATTTCTTATTTAATAATTTGAACAATTTATATTCTTACGCCATAGAACAGTCACCCAAAACACCTTCTATAATTTTAGAGCTAAGCGCCGTATTGCGCTATATGCTGTATGAATGCAAAGAGAAATATGTTCCAATAACTAAGGAAATTGAACATCTAAAAAATTTTACAGAACTAAACAAACTACAGATTGAAGATAGAGGTGTTATTAATTTCAATTCTGAAAATATAAACCCAGAATATAAAATTGCACCACTTATCTTAGTTGTATTTATAGAAAACGCCTTTAAACATAGCCAAACATCTCAATCTAGCAACATAGAAATTGATGTAAATATTAGCATGCACGAGAATAGTTTGATCTTTAATTGCAAAAACAATTATCAACTTTCAAATCAGAAACAAAATGATTTAATAAGTGGAATTGGACTAAAAAATGTAAAAAAACGACTAAATTTATTATATAGTAATAACCATGAATTGGATTTAAAAAAATCAAGTAATAATTATGAGGTTAGTCTAAAAATTAATCTACATAAATCGTAATAGCCATGGTTTGTATTGTAATAGAAGATCAACCACCTGCACAACGCATCTTAAAAAAATATATTGAAGATATTGGTGTTTTAAATTTAGTTGGTGTTTTTCCTGATGCTCTAGAAGCAATGATTTTTTTAAAGTCTCAAAATGTAGATTTAATTTTTCTTGATATCAATTTACCTAAAATCTCTGGAATAGACTTCTTAAGAGCACTACCAAATCCTCCTCATATTATCTTAACAACGGCGTTTTCTGACTACGCCTTAGAAAGTTATGAATTAAATGTAACGGATTATTTATTAAAACCATTCTCTTTTGAACGTTTTTCAAAAGCTGTTAATAAAGTTTTACCAAATTCTAACTCTGCAAGCACTAACGAACTCTACATTAAATCTGGTTTTGAACATATTAAAATAATTATCGAAGACATATTATTCATAAAATCAGATGCTGATTACACTGAAATTATTACAGAAAAAATGAAATATTTATCTAGTGAATCTCTTAGACATTGGTTAGAAGTTTTATCTAAACATCAATTTATACGAATTCATAAATCCTATATAATAAACACTAAAAAAATAGAGAAGTTCTCTAGAAACACTGTGACTATTTCACAAAATCATAAGTTACCTATAGGACGCGCTTTTAAAGAGGACTTTATTGCTTTTACTTTAAAATAAAAAAGCCTGCAACTTACGTTAACAGGCTTTATAAAAAAGAAAAGTTTGAGTTAGTCTTTCTTCTTTCCTTCAAGTTTTTTTACTGTATCGTACATTATTGGTGTTGCAATAAATAACGATGAGTATGTACCTACTATTACACCAACGATTAAGGCAAACATGAATCCTCTAATGGAATCGCCACCAAAAACAAATATGGATAATAGCACTACCAATGTAGTTAACGATGTATTCAAGGTTCTACTTAATGTGCTGCTTAATGATACGTTTACTACACGATCGAATTTCCAACTTGTGTGCTCATTATAGAACTCACGAATTCTATCAAATACTACCACAGTATCGTTTAATGAGTAACCAATTACCGTTAAGATTGCGGCGATAAATGCTTGGTCTATTTCCATGTTAAACGGCATAAACTTGTATGTTAATGAAAAGATACCCAATACGATTAACACATCGTGGAATACAGCAACTACTGCTCCTAGCGAGTATTGCCATTTCTTGAACCGTAACAAAATATATAGGAACACTACGACTAACGAGCCTAAAATTGCCCAGAATGATGCTTTTTTAATGTCATCGGCAATGGTTGGACTTACTTTATCGTTTCGCATTAAACCTACAGTTTTATCTTCTGCATCGCTTATAAAATCTTCATACGTCATACCATCAAAATAAGGTTGTAACGCTTTGAATAATGATGACCTGATTTCTTCATCTACCTCTGCTCCAGTTTCATTTACTTTATATTTTGTAGTAATCTTTAACTGGTTAGCATCTCCAAACGTTTTAGCGTTGGCACTACCAAACACAGCAGGATCAGATAATACATCCGTAATTTCAGAAGCATTCATATCTTGCGCAAAACGCACCTGATACGTTCTACCACCAACAAAATCTACACCTTGATCTAGACTATTGGTAAACAAAGAACCAATACCAATGGCAATAAGAATTAATGAGATACCGTAAGCTATCTTGCGTTTGTTTAAGAACTCAATATTAATGTTTCTGAATAGATTTTTAGTAATTGGTGTCGAGAAGGTCAATTCTCCTCCACGGTTTGTATACCAATCTACCAATAATCTTGTAATGAAAATTGCTGTAAACAATGATGTTGCAATACCTATTAATAAGGTTGTTGCAAATCCTTTAATTGGACCTGTACCAAAAATGAATAAGATTAATGCAGTTAAGCCTGTAGTAATGTTTGCATCTAGAATAGATGATAATGCATTACTAAATCCGTCTTTAATGGCTTCTTTCTGTCCTTTACCTTTGGCTAATTCTTCTCGAACACGCTCAAAAATAAGTACGTTTGCATCTACTGACATACCAATAGTCAATACGATACCCGCAATACCAGGTAAAGTTAACACCGCTCCTAATCCTGATAAAATACCGAAGATTAATAAGATGTTTAATAACATTGCGATATCAGCAAATCCTCCTACTTTTCCGTAATAGAAAATCATCCATAATAATACTACTGCCAATGCAATTAAGAAAGACATCGTACCACTATCAATAGCTTCTTGACCTAATGATGGCCCTACTACTTCACTTTGAATAATATCTGCAGATGCTGGTAATTTACCTGCACGTAATACGTTAGCTAAATCGATTGCTTCATTTAATGTGAAGTTACCAGAAATAGAAGAGTTTCCTCCAGAAATTGGTCCTGTTGTAACACCAGGAGCAGAGTATACCACATTATCTAAAACAATAGCGATTTGACTACCTTGCTGATAGGCTCTACCCGTCATTTCTTCCCAGATTTTAGCACCTTTACTATTCATTTGCATAGATACTTCAGGTTGTCCTGTTTGCCCAAATGTATGTCTTGCATCCGTTACTACAGCACCACTTAATTCTGGCGTACTATCTCTATTACCTTTTAAAGCATATAAACCTGTTAGCTCACTATTTTTCTCAGGCTTACTAAATGCAAACTTTACATAACGCATTTCTGCAGGTAGTAATGCTCTAACTTGAGGCATGTTTAAATACTCAAGAACTGTTTCTTTATCCTTAGTCTCGAAATTTGCAATTATCGGCCCCCTTGGATCTCCCAATCCCTTAATCAAACCAAATAGTGGTGATGCAGATGTTGGATCAACCGCCGTAGAATCTGTTGCAGCTTCTCCTAAAAGCTCATCAATTTTGTCTTCAGTAGCATCTTCTTCGTCTTGTGGCTCAACTTCATCATCAGTCGCTTTAACATCAACTATATCTTTCAATACTTGATCTGCTTGAAATAAAAACTGCTGAAATTGCTGTCCGCTATACACATCCCAAAACTCTAATTGTGCTGTACTTTGTAATAATCCAGTAGCACGCTCAATATCTTTTACGCCTGGTAATTCTACCAAAATACGACCAGAGTTTCCTAAACGCTGAATATTTGGTTGTGTTACACCAAACTGGTCAATACGCTTACGTAATACCTCAAACGCAGAAACGATAGACTCGTCGATTTTTGTTTCGATAATACCTTGTACTTGTTCGTCAGACATCGTCCCATCGATTTCACCATCTAAGGCCTTGGTATAAAATATATCTGGAGATGCTAATTTCTTATCGCCTTTAATAGCATCAAAAGCAATAAAGAAATCCTCTAAATATGTATTCTGACTGTCCTTTTGAAGCTCTGAAGCATTTTCTAAAGCTGTATTAAACACAGGGTCTTTAGTATTATTAGCCAACCCTTTTAAGATGTCTTTTACAGACACTTGAAGGATTACGTTTAAACCACCTTTAAGGTCTAAACCAAGGTTCATGGCCTTTTGCTTAACCTCGTTATAAGTGTATTTTGCTACTAATAAGTCAAAAACAGTATCCGTTGCTTTTGCATCTAAATAGTTGATTTCTTCTAGACTTCGCTTAGCGCGATAGTCCTCATCTGTTTCTGGAAATTTACTGATGGCTAATTCCTCAGCTTCCTTTTCAATTTGATTTGCTTTAAATGTGAATGATAATTGGTAAATACTTACCAAGCCAAACAAAATAGCAAATAACTTAACTACGCCTTTATTTTGCATTTTTCAATTTATTATGAGTCAAAATTTTTCTAAACGCGCAAATATATAGTTTGCGTTTAGATTTGACAATTTTTATGTTGTTTATGATTTTTAATTATAGCTTTTAGGTTGAAAAGCTATTTTTTAGGTATTTATTTACTTTAAAAATAAACCTAAACGGAGGTTGGGTTTTTACAAGAACCTATTTCCCATTAGCAGCCGGGTCCCGCTCTTACTTCAGGAATTTGCTGTAGTGCATGTTGTAATGCATGAAGCGAATTTTTATGAAGATTGAATGCCACTTTGAAATTGACATCCTCCTTTTTAAAATATTCAGTTGTTACTGAAGCCAATGTTTCAGGCTTGAAAAGTCTGTCTGTTTTAGGTTTTAATTCTAAAACTTCAATTCCATTAAGCCCAGAATCAGTTGAATCTCCATTTTGAATTTCATGAACGTCTAAATTATATGCAACGTCATTATCTTCAAAAGGCACATTAAATGGTGCATCTTCGTCATCTGACGTATTCAGTTCAGACCTTATTTTCTTTAGTAGAATACGTTTTACAGAAGATACAGCAGTATTACTATAATAGGTGATTTTTAGTTTGCCATCATTATTCTCAACAACTCTAAAGTCCTTTACTCCTAAATGTTGTAGTTCTTCTTTTAAAATTGAAATAGCTACATCAGCATCAACTCCTGAAACGTTTGCCTCATTAAATTCAAGTACAATTTCTTGATTATGCACATCAACCTGCTGCTGATTAGCAATACCAAGCAATGTAAGTATAACTACAATTGCGCCTATGTACTTTTTAAGACTCATGCGGCAAATATAAAAAAATAAAGACTGTATTTCTACAGTCTTTATTATATATATACTTATATATGATTCTTAGCTTATAATTCTAATAATCCGTTAGTTTTAGTTACACCTTCAGCACTAGCTTTCATGTGCGCCTTTTCAGCATCACTTAAAGGTACATCCACAATTTTTTCAATACCGTTTCTTCCTAAAATTACTGGTACACCAATACAGATGTCATTTAATCCATATTCGCCTTCTAAATATGTAGAACATGGAAACATTTTCTTTTGATCACAAGCAATAGCTTGAACTAACCCGCTAACTGCAGCTCCTGGTGCATACCAAGCTGATGTTCCTAACAACTTTGTTAATGTAGCACCACCAACTTTAGTATCGGCAGCAACTTGCTCTAAACGCTCTTCGCTTAAAAATTCAGAAACTTTAATACTATTTCTAGTAGCATGACTTATAAGTGGCACCATACCAGTATCACTATGTCCTCCAATTACCATACCATCAACATCACTAATTGGTGCTTCCATAGCCTCGGCTAATCTGTATTTGAAACGCGCTGAATCTAAAGCTCCACCCATACCGATTATTCTATTTTTAGGTAAATCGGTAGTTTTATGTACCAAATAGGTCATTGTGTCCATTGGGTTACTAACTACTATAATGATAGTATTTGGCGAATGCTCGATTAAGCTTGAAGATACCGACTTTACAATTCCTGCATTGATACCGATTAACTCTTCTCTTGTCATTCCCGGTTTACGTGGAATTCCTGAAGTAATCACACAAATATCACTATTTGCTGTTGCTGAATAATCATTAGTTGCACCTGTAATTTTGGTATCAAAACCATTCAATGAAGCTGTTTGCATTAAATCCATGGCCTTGCCTTCAGCAAAACCTTCCTTAATATCCAACACAACTACTTCTGATGCAAAATTCTTTATAGCAATGTACTCTGCACAACTTGCGCCAACAGCACCTGCTCCAACAACGGTAACTTTCATAATTTTATGTTTAGATTGTTTTTATTAAATTTTCAAACCACAAAAATAAAACTGGCATGGGCTCTATTTCATGATTTTCGTCATGCAAAATTACTCAAATTAAACGCTATTACCAATTGAAACACAAAAGAAAAAAGTGTAACAATTTAATGTTACACTTTTAACTAAATTAAATAAAAACTAACTAAAAAAACTAAATAATTATTATGAAAATAATAAATTCTTATTATCTAAATCCGAAGTTAATACCTACTGAAAAGGCATTAAAATCTGATAAATGATATTCTGCATTAAGCCTGAAAAAACCTAATTTTAATTTTGTTCCTAATGTACCCCTAACTGCTGAAACTTCACTTGATACTGAAAAAGGGTCTACAATGGGTTGTGCGAAAATAGTTCCGTTATTCACTATATATGTTCCTAATAAATCAGATTCTGATTTTCCCTTGATGTATCCTAAACCTCCATAAAAGTTAATTACTGGTAATTTAGTTGACGCCACTAATGATAACAACCAAGTGTTGGTTTTATTTTCAATTCTTTGATCATCTCCATCTATTCCAGATGAATCAGTTAAATCGTATTTTCCATCTAGATGCGTGTATGCAACAACACCAGAAATTGCTATTGGCCAAAGTTTATCTGCTGGTAACCAATCTGTAAATTCAATTTGTAAACCAGCACCATACATACTTAGTGATACTTCATCTGTATCCACTGTAGGCACAAATCGTGCTTTTAACTCAATACCATTACTTAAACCCAATGCACCTTGAATAAAGGCTGTAGGCAATAAGTTCCCGGTACCATCTCCAATTCCGTCGGGAAGCTCCAAAGTCTCGGTTTGATTTCCAAAAATTGGATCATTATATTGAATATCCACAAATACAGTAGGGTTGTTTTCTCCTAAAACACTTGCAACCATCTGTGGATTTCCACCTTGTGTAAATGTGATATTGTTGTAATCATCTGTGTTCATATTGAACATTTTCTGCTCATCACCATATTGAGCAGCATTTGCAACAATAGAAATTTCGAAGCCACCTAGTGGTTTTACTTTACCAGAGTTAAACCAGTTAGCGTTCATGCTGTGCATTAAGCCATTAGTTCCTGGTGCTAGATAATCGTTTGCAAAGCGTTCTGCATCTTCAACACCCGCTGCAAGTAATGCGTCTAAATCATTTTGAGCTTTTGATAGGTTAACTACTAAGGCTAAAAGTGAAAATAAGATTAACTTTTTCATTATGGTTTTTAGATTTGGTTTTACAAATGTATAAAAAAAACCACACGAAACAACATTTTATCGAAAAAAAATGCTTTTAATCGGTAAAAAATAACATTTTGCCTTATTTTACCAATGTTTCACCTCTCCTGAAATCATAGCCTCAATAGCCAAATAAACCGCTTTTGCCGTATTTGCTCCAGTATTAACATCTGAAATAGGTTGCTTATTATGGTGAATAGCATCTCTAAAATCCACTAAGGCTTGCTTGCTAGGATCTAAATGCTGCAATTGAATTTCTTTACCCAGTTGTTCTATATACCCAGAAGGAACCGTTGCCCCTGACACCCCATCGACATTTTCATAGCTTTTTTTACTATAGGTTTTTTGCTTATAATCCTTTATCCAAGCTTTAGTTTCCGTAATTGTTAAAATACCCATATCTCCTATTACCTTTATTCGGTAACCTCCGGGAATATTACTTGTTAAACACTTAAAATGCGCTTTCACACCACTAGGATACTCAAATATCAAATGTGTATTATCATAAGTTTCGCGTTCGTCATCCCAAAAATCTATACCGCCAGTACCCATAATTTTCTTTGGGTTTTCGCCTAAAACCCAATTCACAAAATCTATTTGGTGAGAACTCAACTCTGCAGTCATTCCTCCCGAATACTCACGATACATACGCCAATTAATAGCTCTTTCATATTTTGGCTCTGGAACCCATCTTCTCCAGTCTCCTTTGCGATACCATTGACATTCGAAAGATTTTACTTTTCCTATTTCTCCATTTTTAATAAGTTCAACTACATGATTATAAAGTCTAGAACTATGATATTGATGCCCTGTTTGAAAAATACGATTTGAATTTGACACCTTCGTTACCAAGTCATCGACTTCATTTAAATCTTTAGCTAATGTTTTTTCGCAATACACATCCTTTTCTGATTTTAAAGCATCCATAGCTATTTTGCCATGAGTATTAAATGGTGTAGCTATTAACACTGCATCTATAGTTTTATCATCTAAAATATCCCTATAATCATTATAAGCTTTGGTGTTTTCACTCACCAAAGACTTGGCTTTATCCAATCTAAAAGGGAGCACATCACAAATTGCCGTAATATTTAGGTTTTCTATGTCATTAATTAAAGGTATAAGTCCTGCACCTCTACTTCCAGTGCCAATTATTCCTAAGTTTATAGCCTTAGCTTCAAACAGTCCATGACTTTCAAAAGCTCCTAAAATACTTGTGGAGGATACTACTCCTAAACCTGCTATTCCAGCATTTTTTACAAATTTCCTTCTATTCATTATAAATTAATTACTTGTGTAAATTTAAATTACTTGAATGAACTTAAACATGACAAATGTTCATAAAAACAAAAAAACCATGATATTTCTACCATGGCTTATAAATATAATCTGCATTTTATCTTTAAGCATCAATATTCGCGTAAATCGCATTCTTCTCAATAAAATCTCTACGAGGTGGCACTTCATCACCCATAAGCATTGAGAAAATTCTATCAGCTTCAGACCCATTATCAATTTGAACCAATCGCATTGTTCTAAATTCAGGGTTCATTGTTGTATCCCAAAGTTGTTCTGCATTCATTTCCCCAAGACCTTTATAACGTTGAATTTTAGAACCATCTCCAAATTCAGCTACAATTTGATCACGCTCGTCATCACTCCAAGCATATTGTTTTTTCGCACCCTTTTTTACTAAGTATAAAGGAGGTGTTGCAATATAAATATGTCCGTTTTCAATCAACTCCTTCATATATCTAAAGAAGAATGTCAAAATTAATGTGGCAATGTGACTACCATCAATATCGGCATCACACATAATCACTACTTTATGATAACGTAATTTAGATAAATTCAAAGCTTTACTGTCTTCTTCAGTACCAATGGTAACACCCAGCGCGGTAAAGATGTTTTTAATCTCTTCGTTTTCAAAAACCTTGTGTGTCATTGCTTTTTCAACGTTTAAGATTTTACCACGTAAAGGTAAAATGGCTTGAAACGCTCTATCACGGCCTTGTTTTGCAGTACCACCCGCCGAATCTCCCTCAACAAGGAAAACTTCGCATTTTGCAGGGTCTTGCTCAGAACAATCACTTAATTTTCCAGGTAAACCACCAATACTCATCACGGTTTTACGCTGTACCATTTCACGCGCTTTTTGAGCTGCATGACGCGCTTGAGCTGCTAAAATTACTTTCTGTACGATAATTTTTGCATCATCTGGGTGTTCTTCCAGATAATCCGTCAACATCTCAGAAACAGCTTGACTCACCGAAGCAGATACCTCACGGTTACCTAATTTCGTCTTCGTTTGCCCTTCAAATTGCGGTTCTTGAACTTTTACCGAAATAATAGCTGTTAAACCCTCGCGGAAATCATCACCAGCAATATCAAACTTCAATTTATCTAACATTCCAGATTCATCAGCATATTTCTTTAAAGTATGCGTCAATCCACGACGGAAACCAGATAAATGTGTTCCTCCTTCGTGCGTATTAATGTTATTTACATAAGAATGTAAATTTTCAGCATAAGAGGTGTTGTAAATCATAGCAACCTCCACAGGAATACCATTTTTTTCACCTTCAAAAGCTATAACATCTTTCATTAAAGGCTCACGTGTTGCATCTAAATATTGTATAAATTCAGAAAGCCCGTTTTCTGAATGGAATGTCTCACCTTCAAACTCACCATCTTCTTTCTTACTTCTCTTATCAACTAAATGCACCGTAATCCCTTTATTCAGGTACGCCAACTCACGCAATCTACTCGCCAAAGTATCATAACTATACTCAAGCGTTTGGGTAAAAATAGTCGGGTCAGGTCTAAACGTTACCGTTGTACCACGCTTATCCGTTTCACCAACTGTTTTCACCGGATACAAGGTCTTTCCACGCTCATATTCCTGCTCATAAATCTTACCATTTCTATAAACGGTAGCCTTCAAATGCGCCGATAACGCATTCACACAACTCACACCAACACCGTGTAAACCACCAGACACCTTATAAGAATCCTTATCAAACTTACCACCAGCACCAATTTTAGTCATTACAACCTCAAGTGCCGAAACTCCTTCTTTTTTGTGTAAATCCACCGGAATACCACGACCATCATCTTCCGTAGTAATGGAGTTATCCTCATTAATAATTACCGTAATATTATTACAATGTCCCGCTAAAGCCTCATCAATCGAGTTATCTACAACCTCATACACCAAATGATGCAATCCTCGCACACCAACATCTCCAATGTACATTGACGGACGCATACGCACGTGCTCCATTCCCTCTAAAGCCTGAATACTATCTGCGGAATAATTATGCTTATTAAATTCTTCTTTAGGTTCGCTCATATTTATAATTTATCTTATTTTTAGTTTAATTCAATTTCACAAAAAAAGATGCAATTAAGCATCCTTCTGAATACATACAAATATACGAAATTAAGATGCGTTTACGAAGGTTTTACGATAGTTTATTCAATAATTATCAACAATTGTTAATTACCTAAAAGTGCTTTAAAACGCTTAAAAATAGTCTTAAAATGGATTTACCGTTTGTTTTACTAGTTTGAAAATTCAAAAAAAAGCTAAGTGTCTTAAAAACGAAATTTTGAGGCCTAATCACTCCAAAATTTGAAGTTAAAAACGCCAAATCTTTAACTATTGTTTTGTAGTTTTATCCTAGGCTATTAATATCAATAAAAAATTACATGAAGAAAATTTTACTTTTTACTACAACGCTCCTATACAGTTTGAGCTATTCACAGATTATTTCCAAATTCAACAGTGACCCTATGACTGGTTTTACCATTGTAAATCCATCAGCGCCATTAGATCAATCACCTACTGGCACCAATACCACTTGGACATTTGATAATTTAAATACCGTAGGCACGAGCATAGATACTTATACAACTCCAGATGCGACACAATCTAGCACATATCCTGGTACTACAGACATATTAACAATTACCACTCAAGGAGGGACTCCCTCTGCTAGTGATTTTTTTTTAAAAGAAGACGGAAGCGGGACATCAATCACTGGCGCTATACAAGGAGACCTTACACTTAATTACAATACCACAAATGCTTTTGTAGGCTTATTTCCCATTAGCTTCGGCACAAATAACTCTGGGGCAGTAGCTGGAACATTTAGTTATCAAGGAAATAATGGGACATTTTCAGGAACTTTTACAGCTTCTGTAGATGCTTATGGCACATTAACTATACCTGGCGATTACTCTGATACAGTGACGCGTTTACGTATCGATCAAACCCTAAGTTTCAGTATCCCTCCTATTTTTAATAATATTGGTACATTAAATCAAACCACATATTATTACTATGGCAATACTTCTAACAATATTGACTTTAGATACAATGATATTACAGTAGTTTCTAGTTTTTTAGGAGTTAACGAAACAACTGAAACCTTTGAGCGCAATACTGCAGTAACCCTTTCAAATAATACGATTGGCAATTATAGTTTCAATATTTACCCAAATCCTGTTAAGGATAATATCATCATCAACCTTAAAGGTAGCACAAATCAAAACATTGAATTGGTTTCTATTTTTAATGTTGAGGGCAGAAAAGTTATTGAAAAAACCCAAGATTTAAATACCATTTCGGTAGAACTATTAGAAAAAGGCATTTATTTTCTTGCACTAAAATCTAAATCTGGAAGTATTACCACTAAGACTTTTATTAAGGAATAAAGTTGCTATTTTATTTCAAGACATCAATTCTGATGAAAAAATTAATCCCGAAATATGATACATGTCACTTTTTACCTTTAAAGTTCAACTTAATTTTGTCCTAAACTTTATAAGTAAACCTTAAAATGATACTTACAACAAAAGCATTAAAAACAGGATTGTTAATCTTAGCTTTTATTACCCCGCTACTTTTAATTAGCCAAACTGAAAAAAAAGAAACCCCAAAAATAAACTGGAATATTAGAGCACAAATATGGATGCGCTATTCTGATTTAAACGAAGGCTCTTTAATTCAACAAGAACCTACCTCGGAGTTTTTTGACATATCTATTAGGCGATTGCGAATTCCCGTGTACTCGCAAGTAACCCCTAAAATATTTTTATACGCAATTTTTGGCGGTAATAACTTTAATTTTAAAACAAAGGATGTATCTCTGGAAGTTCTAGACCTTTATGCAGAATATACATTTGGTAAATTTTTTGAAGTTGGTTTGGGTAAATCTGGTTGGCAAGGATTAAGCCGTTGGAATATACGCTCCAATAAAACCCTAATGGGTCTTGATTCACCGCTCTTCACTTTAAACTCAGTAGAAAAAAATGACGACATAGGACGATTATTTGGCGTATGGATTAAAGGGCAAGCTGGTAAATTTGACTACCGCATGGCGTTCAATAGACCTTTTTTCGTTACAAATATACCAGATGGAGAGGTGAACTTTGCTAACAACAAACCAAGGGTAAAAACATCAGCTTATGTCAAGTATCAGTTTTTTGAGCATGAGTCTAACAAATCTGCTTATCAAGTTGGCACATATACCCAAACTAAAAAGGTATTCAATATAGGAACTGGGTTTCAACATCAAAAGGATGCGATGAGTGATGGTGATGCCCGATTGCCATCTACTACATTTTACGATATGACGCATTTTGCAGCAGATTCATTTTTAAACCTTCCACTTATTAACGGCGATGCTATTACTGCTTATCTAGGCTATTACGACTATGATTTTGGTGAAGATTATATAAGAAATGTAGGTGCTAACAACCCTACATCTGGTGGCGGTACAGACTTTAATGGCGCCGGTGTTGCTTTTCCTATGATTGGTACTGGCACTACCTGGTATGGGCAATTCGGTTATGCTTTTAAATCTACCAATCTTTGGAGTTACAATACCGTAATTCAACCTAATATTGCCATACAACATTCCAATTGGGACCTTCTTAGTGATAAGATGACAGTTTATGATGTTACCGTTAACTTTTTGATTAATGGTTCTCATAGCAATAAAATAAGTTTAGGCTACCAACATCGTCCTATTTTTGACGCAGTTTCCCTACAGCAAAAAGATTACAAAGGAATGGCTGTATTGCAATATCAAATTTCAATTAAATAAGCGCTATGTTTGTTTCTGTCTAATGGAGCGTTGATCCCGAGCCAAAAGCTTTAGGGTAAATAATATCACCGTTTTTAAAGCTTACACCTTCAGCAATATCATTTTTTAAAAGTAAAGCACCATCTGCATCTAAGTAATCTAAAAGTGGTGCCAATTGCGCTATAGCAGAAATTCCAACGGAAGATTCAGTCATACATCCTATCATAACTTTAAGATTTTGTGCTCTGGCGTTTTTTATCATTTGTAATGCAGGCGTAATGCCTCCACATTTCATCAGTTTAATGTTTACACCATGGAATGCTTTTGCGCATTTTTCTATATCTTCCAATTTTTGGCAACTTTCATCTGCCATAATGGGGAGTTTACTATTCTGCTTTACGCAAGCCATTCCTTCCCAATCATTTGCTTTTAAAGGTTGCTCTATAAACTCAACACCTAAATCTTTTAAAACTTCAGATTTTTCAATAGTTTCTTCAGTTTCCCATGCACAATTAGCATCAATTCTAAACACAGAATTTGTTACATTTCTCAAAGCTTTTACAATTTCTAAATCATTCTTTACACCCAGTTTTATCTTATAAATAGGCCATGGGTTTTTCTTAATTTTCGATTGCATAACAGGAATCTCATCAATCCCAATTGTATAATTAGTTTTCGGAAGTTTTAGTGCATTTGCACTCCAAAAACTTCTTAAAGTGCGCTTTTGCAATCTTGCGTAAAAATCCCAATAAGCACAATCTATAGCGCACAATGCGAAATAATTATTACGAAGTTTGGGTTCGAGCTGCTTCCATAATTCTTCAGGATGCACACCATTGCATGTTTCGACAATACCTAAAACACGTTGAACGGATGTTTCTAAACCCTCAATTGTACTATCATAATAAGGGTTTACTGTAGCCTCACCATAACCAGAAATAGCGCCATTTGTAATACAAACTATAAACGTTTCTTGAGTACTCACCGTGTATCTCGAAATACTAAAAGGATACTCCAATTGAAGTTTATAATGCGTTGTAGTGAGCTTAATTTTCATTCTAAATTGCGAAAAATGCTTAAAATTTATGCGTTTGTAGACTTTATTGTTTCCAACACACTTTCAATATTACTATAATTCCTTAGCTTTTCTATACAAATTGACAATAAAATTGCTAATATTTTGAATATTCCAAAGCAATAAAAAAACGGAGCTAACTTTGCACCGCCAAACCCCCGTTCTGCATAAAAACTTTTGTAATTTTACCTGCTAAAATTTTTAAAAAAAAGACATGAGTAAAATTATGACAGTCGACGTTTTGTCGAGCATTAAAGGAGCGCAGCCATCTGAGACTGTGAGCAAGTTATTTGAAGTGATTAAAAACGCTAATACATCAAATAATAACTCTTTTAATAATAATCATAATAATGCTGTGTCTTTAAATAGTTTGAGAGACGATGTAGTAATTGATAGTTCTGTTACAGAAAAACAAATTATTATTGAAAACTTCCCAAAAGAAAAGAACGGCTATTTGGTAGTTTCTAAAGTAATCGAAGAATAGTTATGGACTCTCAAATACGTAAAATCCATCAGCAATTGGTGGATAAAGAAATAACTTGTACCCAGCTGGTACAAGAAAAATTAGAAGCCTTAAAATCAAACTCGCATAATACTGTAAATGCTTTATTAGATGACATGGCTTTGGAAAAAGCTAAAGCTGTAGATACTAAAATTGCAAACAGTGAAACCATTGGACTACTAGAGGGCATTCCCTTTGGCATTAAGGATGTGTATATGGTTCAGGGTACTTACACTACAGCGAGTTCAGATTTACTTAAAAATTATAAATCGGCATATACTGCAACTGCCATTCAAAAATTATTAGATGCCGGTGCTATTCCTCTAGTAAAAGAAAACTGTGATAGTTTTGGACATGGGTCTTCTAGTGAAAACACCATTTTTGGCGCAGTTAAAAACGCCAAAAACCCAGATTTAGTTGGTGGTGGTTCTAGTGGTGGTTCTGCCGTAAATGTAGCTTTAGATTACACGGTATTTTCAATTGGGGGAGATACTGGTGGTTCTATTCGTCAGCCTGCAGGTTATAATGGCGTTTATGGATTAAAACCAACTTACGGTCGTGTTTCACGATATGGCTTAATGGCTTACGCGTCATCTACCGATTGTGTGGGGCCTATTGCAAAATCTATTGAAGATGTTCGTATTGTATTGAACACCATCAGCGGACAAGATGTTAAAGATCAAACGTCTTATGCTTCTGAGAGTATTTCCAAGGAAAGTATTTCAAATTCAAAACACATAAAAACCGTTGGCTATTTTAAAAACTTTATTGAAAGTGAAGCTATTGATGCTAAAATTAAGGCTGACTTTTTAGCGATAATCGATAAAATTAAAGCCAAAGGCATTGAAGTTAAAGCTTTAGATTTCTTTGAATCTAACACTTTAGTTTCTACCTATTACACTTTGGCAATGGCCGAAACTGCATCAAACCTTTCTAGATTAGATGGTACAAACTATGGCAATCGTATTGAAGCAGAAAATTTAAAAGAAACTTACGCTGTTACGCGTTCAGATAACTTTTCAGAAGAAACAAAGCGCAGAATTGTTGGAGGAAACCAAGTATTGTCTCAAGGATTTTCAGATGAAATTTATCTAAAAGGTCTGAATTTAAGAGACCAAATTTCCGAGAATTTTGAGCATGATTTCAACGAAGTTGACATTATTGTTTCTCCTGTTACACCAAATACACCTCCAAAAATTGGAGATAGCTTAAAAGACCCGTTGGCAATGTATTTATCTGATGCTTATACCGTTGGTTTTAGCTTAGGGCAATTACCAACATTAACTATTCCGCAAGGTACAGCAACTGGATTACAAATTACAGCTGCTAAAAACAATGACGAACTCGTTTTGAAGTTTGCTAACTTCTTAAAAGACACGATATAATGGAACTGGAGCAATTAAACGAGCAACTTAAAAAGCACGAACTGGAGTTAGTCATCGGTCTGGAAACCCACGTGCGATTAAACACAAAAACAAAACTATTTTGTTCTTGTGCAAATGAAGAAACAGAAACACCAAACCATAATATTTGTTCAGTTTGTACTGGACAAATGGGAGTGTTACCTGCCATAAATAAAGAAGCAATTACAAAAGCGATTTACTTCGGAAAAGCAGTAAAATCTACTTTTGAAAATGATATTATTTCTTGGGACAGAAAACATTATGAGTATCCTGACAACCCAAAGAATATACAGATTACGCAATTTCATAACCCGATTATTCCTGACGGACAAGTGTCCTGTTTTCGAAATGACGGTTCTCAATTTACAGTGAATTTAACTCAGGTGCATATCGAGGAAGATGCTGCCAAATTGATGCACGAAAAGAAAGTTTCTTTAGTTGATTTCAATAAAGCAGGTGTGCCACTTATTGAAATTGTAACCGAGCCTTGTATTCGTCATATTGAAGATGCTTCAATTTATGCGCAATATGTACAACGCATCGTTGAAAATTTAGGGATTTCTGAAGCAAACCTTGAAAAAGGCGAGTTTAAATCGGATGTTTCAGTTTCACTTCGAAAAAAACGGGATTACACTTTAAATCCTCGTACGGAGATTAAAAACCTCAACTCTTTCAAATTCATGATTGAGGCTTTAAAAGAAGAAGTAGAAAAGCAACTCAATTATTATTTAGAGCATAAGGAATTTAGACCAGACCAAACTACCGTATTGTTTGATGCTGATTTAAAGCAGACAAAAACCATGCGTAAAAAGGAGTTTGAGGCAGACTACCGCTTTATCTCTGAACCAGATTTACCCTTTGTAAAGATTAAAGACGTTGTAGAATCTATTGATGTAGATATAAGCACATTGCCGTTTGCTGTTGAATCTATTTTGATAAAAGGCGGCGTTTTACCTCAGGATGCTAAGTTTTTCACAGCAGACCCTGTCCGTTCAAAAACATTTATGGCGATAAACGAAGTTATAAAAGACCCTTCGTTTGTAGCCAAAACTTTGGTGAATAATATTGATGCTGAAGCTTATGGCGATATTCACAGAATAGACCACCTTATTGAAATTTTCCAATTATTTAAAGAAGAAAAAATCACTTCGGTTTTAGTCCAAAATGCTATTACATCTTATTTAAAAGACCGAAGTTTCGATTACAATAAATATTTTGAAGATAACACCATTTCTGAATCCCAAATAGAAGATGCGATTGCAAAGGTTATTTCAGAGAATAGCGCCATTGCAAACGATATTAAAGGTGGAAACCAAGGGAAGGCAGGTATTCTTGTGGGGAAAGTTATCGGGATTATCGGAAAAGGCGCGTCTGGAAAAGTGATTCGTGAGCGTATTTTAGCGCAATTAGCTTCTGATGCGGCGGCTAGTTTAAAAACTGAAGCTAACCACAAACAAGCGTCAAAAACTAATGTTATAAATCAAACTTCAGAAGAAGAGAAACTTCCAGAAGTTCCACTTGTAATTAAAGAGCAATATCGTACTCATAAAGTATCCCAATTAAACGAAGCTTCAATTTCTGAAAAAGTTACTTTGGCTGGTTGGGTTGCTAGTGTTAGAGATCATGGCGAATTAATGTTTATTGATTTGCGTGATTCTAGTCACGAAATCTTTCAAGTGCGTTTAAGTAGGGAATCGTTTCCAAACCTTGATGAGTTAGTGAAACTAAAGCCAGAATCTGTGATTACAGTTACTGGAGAGATTGTGCAGCGTAAAGCTGATGACTACAACCCATCATTAAGAACTGGAACTATAGAGTTAGAAACCTCAGAACTTGATATTCTAAATTTATCTAAAACATTACCTTTTGAAATAAAACGTGCTCACAAATCGAACGAAACAGTACGTTTTCAGTATAAATATTTAGACCATAGAAATGACGATGTTCGTCGCGCCATAGTGAATCGCCATAAGGTGATTAAATTGATGCGAGACTTACTAGACGAGCAAGAATTTCTAGAGGTTGAAACACCAATTTTGACTGCTGGTACCGACGAAGGCGCAAGAGAGTTTATAGTTCCTACACGTAAAAAAGCTGGTTCGTTTTACACATTACCACAAGCACCTCAACAGTTTAAGCAAATTTTAATGGTGAGCGGTTATGAAAAGTATTTCCAAATTGCCAGATGTTTTAGAGATGAAGATTCTCGTGGTGATAGACAACCAGAGTTTACACAGTTAGATATTGAAATAGCATATGCCAGCATGCAAGATATTATCGATTTGAACACGAATATGTTCAATGCCATTGTGACTAAAATCTATGGCAAAAAATGGATTTTGCATCCGTTTGAAGTGTTGACTTACAAAGAAGCCATGGATTACTATGGATGTGACAGACCCGATTTACGTTTCGGGTTAAAACTTCAAGATATTACCGATATTGTTAAGGATACTACATTCCAAGTGTTTAGTAAACCTATAGATGAAGGTGGTATTGTAAAATGTATTAGAGTATCAGCCGAAGAACAAGGCAAAAAGCGTTTGTCTAAAGGACAAATTGAAAAATTAACTGGCATTGCTCAAAGTAATGGTTTAGGTGGACTAGCCTATATTATAGTTAACGAAAACGATTTACAATCGCCTATAATCAAGTTTTTAGGTGAAGACATTGCCAAAAACATCATTAAAACCACCAATGCACAAGTTGGTGATATAGTATTCTTTTCTGCAGCCGATTATGACACTGCAAATAAAGCATTAGATGCTGTAAGACAGGAATTAGGGGCCATGTTGAAACTCATAAATCCAAAAGAATTAAGACCAGCGTGGGTGGTAGACTTCCCAATGTTTGAAAAAACCGATGAAGGCAATTGGACGTTTACGCACAACCCGTTCTCTATGCCCGTGGTGTACGATATCGAGAAGCACATTAACGGAAAAGAAGATGAAATTGGCACCATTATAGCACAACAATACGATTTAATACTGAACGGTTATGAAATTGGTGGCGGCTCTGTACGTGCACATAAACCTGAGATTTTAGAAGCTACATACAAAAACATGGGCTACAATAAAGCCGAAATGATGAAAAGTGTTGGCACCATGTATAACGCATTTCATTATGGTGCACCACCACATGGCGGTATCGCTTGGGGCGTTGACCGTTTGATGATGATTTTAGAGAAAAAAGCATCTATTAGAGAAGTCATGGCATTCCCAAAAACCGGAACCAGTGAAGACTTATTATTTGGTTCTCCTTCTCCACTGTCTGATAGAAAAGTTGAGGAGATGAATGTGAAGGTGATTAAGAAGTAAATTAATTTATACATTAAAAATAAAGCCCTGGAGAAATCTGGGGCTTTTCATTTTTATCAATAATTAATTTATGTGCCCTTCAAAAATTATCTGAAAATCCTTAAATTGTAATAATATTTTTACTGATTACTTACTTGTTTTTAAATTTAGTTTTAAAAAAGTCAATCATCATTATTTTAATTGTTTATAACTTATAGTTGATATGAAAAGTTCTTACAAGAATATAAAAGCTAATATGTTTTTCTCTGGACGAGAAGAAGAAATAAGTTATGTCATAGAATCAATTAAAAATGATGATCTAGGGCAGCCTCAAATTATAGCTTATCAAGGCATTGGTGGATTAGGAAAAACTAGATTATGTCTAAAAATACAAGAGGTTATAAAAGAAAAACATAAGAATATTATATCTGGTTATTGTTCAATGGAAAACAGCCAAAGTATATTTGCGGAAGATGTATTGTTCCAACTCAAAAAAACTTTAACAAAAAAAACATCTATTGACTTTGTCTCTTTTGATTTGGGTTATCTTATTTATATGGGGCTAAAGTATCCAGGAAAGCCGATAGTAGAATTTTCAAACCTTTTTGATAAGAACAATGATATTATCTCTGAGTTTGTTTCAAATCTGGAACTTTTTGGAGAAATTGTACCGGGTGGTGCAATACTTCCAAAAATTGTGAAATGGGTTAATTCTAAACTAAAAATAAGAAATGCTGTAAGAACGAGGACTAATCTAAAACAATTTTTAGCAATTAAACCTCATGATTTATACCCTCAAACAGTCTTAGATTTCTTACCAATGCTATTTGCTGATGATCTGAATTATTATATAAATTCAAACCCACAGAACACCGTAGCAATTTTTATAGACGAATATGAATCAGTATCTCTTGGCAGAGGACAAATTGCAAGACAATTATCTGAAATAGATTTAGTGCTTTTCAAAATAGCAGAGTTATCTCCATCCGCAAAATGGATAGTTTTCTCTAGAGAACCTTTTGAATGGCTTGATAAAAAGAGCTGGGGGGAAAATTTGTTTCAGGGACAACAATTATTTTTACAGGGATTGACAAGAGATAATGCTGAATCAATCTTAATTGAAGAACCAATTCCCGAACTTAAAATTAGAGAGGCAATCATAAAAAACTCCACCAACTTACAAACGCTAAGAATTCATCCTTTTTTAGTAGAACTGCATATTAAGAATTATCAGATAATCAAGACATTTTATAAGCGCAAACCAGAAACTCAAGACTTCATCCTATCATCATCATCTTTTTCTGAAATGCGAAATGCCCTAATGGAAAGGTTTCTCAGAAATTTAAATGATAGCGTCTATCAAATAATTAGACCCCTAGCAATTCCAGAATCTTTTGATTATGAATTATTCAGTAGTTTCTTCACGACTATTAAAGATTTAGCTTTATGGAATGATATCATAAATCTTAATTTTGTTAATTCAAATAATGATGTTTTTCACATTAATGGAATTTATCGTGAAGCCATTATTGCTACTTTTACAATAAAGGAAAAAAATGATTTAAACCAAAAATTCCTTGAGTACTTTCATAAAAAGGCTTTTGATTGGCAGAATGTAAATGAAATTGACCAGAAAAACTGCATCAATTTTGTTAAAGCAACTTATCATTTAGTCTCCATTGAAAACAGCAATATTTATGATTGGTGGCAAAAACACGCTAAATACTTCTCTGTAAAATCTTATTATCATACTCTAATTTCCGTTCTAGAATTATTACTTAGTGCTTCAAATAAATGGAAAAGTTCTCCAGTGGTAAGATTATATTATCTAAATTCTTTAGCACATTTTTATTCTCTAGTTGACAACATCGAAGTTGCTAAAAAATGTCTCCAAGATGGTCTCGAAATATATGAAAACAATAAAAATACAGAAGGTTTAGAAAATTTTTTTATAGAAAATATGATTCAATATAGCTCAATATGCATAAGTGAAGGAAACACTCTAATTGCCGCTAAACAACTTGAATCTGTTATGTCATTGTTTGTTGACCTAGATGAATTCAAAGAAAACAAACCTTCTTTACATCGAAATTACCTATTCCAAATGGGACAACTGGAGAAGACTCGTGGAAATTATTTTGATGCATATAAACTTATTAATAAGGCTCATAACTTATTAAGGAATTTTGATGATTTAAGTTTAGAATCTTATTTAAGCTCGATTTTTGCCTTAGGACAAGTTTCAGAAAGCCTCGGGAGATTTACTGAAGCTGAAGCAATATTCTGGAATTGTTTGAAATTCTATAATACTTATTACAAAAAAATGCACAGAAATGCATGGGTAGTCCAACATGATTTGGCCTCATTATTGTTTAAGCAAAAAAGATATAAGGAAGCTTACCGACTTGCTAAGAACCTAAAATCTAAATCAATAGAAGTAATCTCACTAAAAGATCATAGATGGCTAATTTTAGGACACTATCTAGAAAATAAAATCGCTCTGCATTTATACCCTTCAAAAAACAGAGAAACTAACTTTATCAATTACATAAAGGCAATTAACCAAAATTTTGGGTCTACTCATATTTGGTCGATAGTTAGATCAATTGATTTATCTAGTTATTATATATCGAACAATAGATATGAAGAAGCCTCTAACCTCTTGTATGATTTATTGAATATTGTTGAAAGCTCAGATCAATACGGAAAAGATACTGAAGGTCGAATAAAAAATAAATTAGGTTATGTAATGATTGAAATGAAAGATTTTGCAGTAGCTGCAAATTTACTAACAAGTGCAGAAAAACTAATCTCTTCATCAAAGGGTCCTGATTTTTACGCACTGATTGATTGTCTTGAGGCGCAAATCAAATTAGCTCATGAGCTAAATTCAATATCAGAAATTGAAGTTTTAGAAAAGAGAATTGCTGATATTGTTTCCTCTAATCAATATGATATTTCAGGCTATAAAAACATTAAATGGAAAAGTATAAAAGATCAAAATGTTTTTAGTCTTTTTTTATCTAAAATAGTCACTCCTCCATTAGAACTTTCAGATATTGATATCCAAGAAATCTTAACAATGAAAATAAATGACATATTCTTAAATGAAGTAGTTTTAGTAAAATATATTTTTAATCAAGACAATTTAACTTACAACAAATTAGGTGTTTATGTAAAAGATGAATTTCTATTAATTGATGGTCAGTCATCTACAATAGCGGAAGTATTAAAGTATGCAGAACTTAATTTGAATAAAGAAAATGTAGACCAATATCTTTGGTTTTTTTGTGAACTTTTATCAGGTGAATTATCAAATAAATTTAATATAATAGAAGATTTTCAATCCATAAAATGGAGATATAACGCAAATGAAAACATCAAAAAAGAGGTGGAAAAATCAATTCAAAAAGTTAGATTGATCGATTTTATTAGCTATGATGAGTTCAAAAAACAATATAAAGAAAACATAAAAATTCAAAATGAAATCACAAATATTTATATTATTGAAGCCACACTTCTCTACGAGACTCAATTCGCCATAGTAACCTTTGCTGTCTCCGAAAAAGGAAGTGTTAATATGATTGATAATAATATTCTATTTAAAGACTTATTAGTTACTAATAGTTACAGAAGAGCTGATGATGATATAGAATTAGATGCTATGGAGTAATTTGAAATTTCAAAATTGAAAGAAATTATTCATTTTATGAAAAAAATTATTTTAGTGCTGTCTTTTATTTCATTGGCTCAAAGCCAAACCAAATTCACATTTACTGAAAATGGTTTTGAACCAGAATATACTGTTTCTAATATTGACAGTTTTTCTAAAACTGTTTTGTACAATAAAACCCTAAGTTGGATTAAAAAAAGTTTTAAGAATCCTGAAAGGGTTATTGATACCAAAATTGAAAATGAAGTTATACAGTTTACCAGCATTAAAGAAAATGCCATTAATGTAGACAAACGTTATTTCCATATGAAATACACCATTAAAATCAGCTTTGAAAACGGACAATATAGGTTTGAACCTCTATCTATCAAAACTAAAGCCAATAGCAAATACGATATGGGTTGGAAGGAGGTTAACCTTAAAAATGGTTCTAAATATTTTAAGAGAGGAAAAGCGATTAAACAAACAAAATCTTATGTGAAGGTTATTTCTGAAGTTTTAAATGAACTTAATAGCAGTTTGTATGGTTATTTGACGTCACATTAAATTTCGTTAGTTTGAGTGGCGCACTGTGAGTAGGCTGTGCTTCTCGATATGATTCCTATTTTAATCGGAATCACTCGAAGTGACATGCTACTTTAGATCTTTTTTTTCTAAACCCTCAGACATATAATACAACCGTTTTAAACTGCGCTTTAAGGTTGTAAATCGATAAATGCCTATAATGAAAAACAAAGCACTAAACACTAAAGATACAAGTGCTAAATATTTAAAATTAGGAAATTCCTTTAACTGAAAAAACGCAATGCTACCTATTAATAAATACAAAGAAGATCTGATGTAAGACAATAGTGTTCTTTCGTTTGCTAAACGTGTGCGCTCTATTGCTAGATAGTCTCTTAGGATAACTTTTTCGTCTGGTTTAAAATCTCTGCTAAACTTCAAAACCTTGTGTTTTATTTGGTTTATCATCAAATGTACTACAAATTATGTGGTTTTATATTTTGTTTCGTCCTTTAAATAAAACTAAATCTTACCGACATTTGGTGAACTTAGTTTAAGCCTAAAAATTAACTAGTACGCCCGCGTTAGGGATTGAGCGATTGTTGGAGCTCCTCGCAGAGAGCGACTCGCGAAAGCCCGACCTGACCTTAGGAAGGTAACTCCCAAATTATTGCATCGCTCTGTAAACTTTAACAAAGCTTAACGACTTTTATCAAAACTTTAAGGATATTCCGCCTTAAATTTGAAAAAATCAAAATCTTAAAAATTCATTATGAAAAAATCAACATTGCTTTCTGCTATTGCTTTTGCATTTGTATTATTATTAAGTACGAATGTTAACGCACAAAAATTTTCGAAATTAGATAAAAGTCCGATGGATGCTGCTGCTTTTCCTAGAGACTATAAAGTATCGGATAAATTAATAAAAATAGTATATAGCAGACCTCAACTAAAGGGGAGAGCGGTTTCGAAATTAGCACCAAACGGAAAAGTATGGAGAACTGGAGCTAACGAAGCAGCTGAATTAACACTCTATACGGATATGAAATTGGGGGATACAAAAATAGAAGCTGGATCGTATTCATTTTACGTGATTCCTGGAGACGATGAGTGGACTGCTGTTATAAGTACAGATTTAAACGTTTGGGGGTCTTATTTTTATGATGAAAAGAATGATGTGGCACGTTTAGCAGTTCCTGTAAAATCTGTAGAGGAGTTTGTTGAAGCGTTTTCTATTACTTTTAGTGAAGCTGACAATGGTGTACACATGCACTTAGGCTGGGGCAACACTAGAATTGCTGTTCCTTTTACCAAATAAACAACATATTTATTTATAAAAAAAGCCCTGAAATATCAGGGCTTTTTTTATGGTATATTTAAGTACTTGTGTGTTTGCAAAGAAACTTTCCATTTAGGGTTTGCCATTACATAATCTACTATTTCTGGCACCACTTTTTCACGTTTACTCCATTCTGGTTGTAGATATAAAATACACTTGTCATTAACTTTAGCTGCTTGTTCTTCAGCAAAGCGAAAATCATCTTTGTTATATACAATTACCTTTAACTCATCAGCTTTATCATACACTTCTTGTGTTGGTAATTTCATTTTTTTAGGTGATAAACAAATCCAGTCCCAAGTTCCTGTTAACTTATAAGCACCAGAGGTTTCAATATGTGTTTGCAATCCTTCTGCTTTAAGCTGAGAGGTTAGTTCTGTCATGTCCCATGTTAATGGCTCACCTCCCGTTACAACAATAGTATCGCTATATTTTTTTGCGTTTTCTACTATTTTAGAGGTATCAGTTGGTGGGTGCAAATCGGCATTCCAACTTTCTTTAACATCACACCAATGGCAACCCACATCACAACCTCCAATTCGGATAAAATATGCTGCGGTGCCTTTATGGTAGCCTTCTCCTTGTATGGTGTAAAACTCTTCCATTAAGGGTAGCATTTCGCCTTTAGCAACTAATTGTTGTATCTCTTTTTTCATAAGTCCGCAAAGATACAAATTCATATTCTATGATAATATTTGGTATTTCATCGTATTTTTTTATCTTTACATCGATAAAACAAGTAAATTGCTAGCTCTCTAAGCCCTAAGAATGAATAAAATAGCCTATACGCTGTTAATATTTCTTATTATCAGCCTCTCAAGTTATGCACAGGTTGGCATTGGTACGACCAATCCTGATGATTCCTCTATTTTAGATATAGAATCTACCGATAAAGGTATACTCATTCCAAGATTAACCACGGCACAAATTAATGCTATTGTAGACCCTGCAAATGGATTAATGGTGTATAATACTGATATTGGTGAATTTCAGTTTAATAATGGTACTATGGCAATACCCGATTGGAGTAAAATATCTCACCCATCTTCGGTAAAATACAGTAATACTGATACTGCCACAAATATTAATAATAATGGGGCTTATGCTAATGTGCCTATTTTTGGTAATTTAGAATGGAATGACGATACAACCTTATATACAGTAGCAGGAAATACGTTAACCATTAATACTGCAGGCCGTTATAAAATTACAGTAAACATAGCTTACCAAGTGCCCACGATTGGCGGAAATACCGACCAAAGGGTTTCAG
Source organism: Flavobacteriaceae bacterium (assembly GCA_043557195.1). Classification (GTDB taxonomy): domain Bacteria; phylum Bacteroidota; class Bacteroidia; order Flavobacteriales; family Flavobacteriaceae; genus Jejuia. Next base: position 1,045,243 of record CP121314.1, read on the forward strand.
TTGAGGCTCAAATAGCCATTAATGGCACACCTACTGGAACTATTGGTAACACGGGCTATGTAAGGCACAACTCTGGACATATTGAGGCGTCTTTACATATAACTGAAGTTTTCAACATTACTGCGGGACAAACCATAAGCGTACAAACAATTAGAGGTGGAAATTCTGCCCCAGCGGTTTTTAGAAGTGCAGGCACTTCAAACATATATGTTGAAAGAATTAAATAAACTACTTCGCTGCAATAACGTCAATTTCTATACTAGCATTAGCAGCTAAGTTTTGAGCAGCAAACGTGGTTCTAGCAGGTTTCTTGGTGAAATATTGCGTATAAACCTTATTAAAAGCTTTAAAGTCTTCGATACTGTTTAATATAACTGTACACTTTACCACATTATCCAATTCTAAATTATGATGTTTCAGTACAGCCTGGATATTTTCTATGGCTTGTTTGGTTTCTGCTGTAATGCCACCCTCTACCAAGGTTCCTAGTTTATGATCTTTACCTATTTGTCCTGCTAAAAACAAAAAATCATTGGTCTCAACGGCGTCACTAAACGGTATAATTTGTCTATTAGGTTCGTGAGATTTATGAAACTCTATCTTATTTTTAGACGTTTCACAAGACACTAAAAAAAATGGTAGAATTAATATTAGCACTATAGTCTCTTTTGACATAATAATGGATTTTCTAGTTGATTAAAATTACACTATTTTTATCAAAACTTTGATGATGAGTAGAACTGACGAATTTTCTAAAATTATTACAGAAAGCAACACATTTAAAGGCGACTTTATTACAATTGGGGCCGCTATGTTGGATGGAGAAACCGTTACAGGAGCACATGTTAATATCCCGCTAAAAACTATCAATAGGCATGGTTTAATTGCTGGAGCTACTGGAACAGGTAAAACCAAATCTTTACAAGTACTAGCAGAAAACCTTAGTGAAAAAGGCATCCCTGTTTTATTAATGGATATTAAGGGGGATTTAAGTGGTTTAGCACAACCTAGTCCTGGACATCCAAAAATTGATGAGCGCCATGAAAAAATTGGCTTACCATTTGAAGCAAAATCGTTTCCTATTGAGGTTTTAACACTTTCTGAACAAGATGGTGTGAGATTGAGAGCTACGGTTAGTGAATTTGGTCCTGTTTTGCTATCACGTATTTTAGATTTAACCGAAACCCAATCTGGAATTGTCTCCGTTATTTTTAAGTATTGTGACGACAATAAATTACCACTTTTAGATTTAAAAGATTTTAAGAAAATTTTACAGTATGCCACTCAGGAAGGTAAGGAAGAATTTACGGAATCTTATGGTCGTATTTCAACTGCTTCTACTGGAGCAATCCTTCGTAAAATAATTGAACTAGAACAGCAAGGTGCTGATTTATTTTTTGGCGAAACTTCTTTTGAAGTAGATGATTTGTTGAGAGTTGATGATGACGGTCGTGGTTATATAAATATTTTAAGACTTACTGATATTCAGGATAGACCAAAGTTATTTTCAACATTTATGTTGAGTTTATTAGCCGAAATATATTCCACATTCCCAGAACAAGGAGATAGCGGAAGACCAGAATTGGTTCTTTTTATTGATGAGGCACATTTAATTTTTAATGAAGCTTCAAAAGCCCTTTTAGATCAAATTGAAAGTATTGTAAAACTAATTCGAAGTAAAGGTGTTGGTCTATATTTTGTAACCCAAAACCCTACCGATGTTCCTGAGGAAGTTTTAGGGCAATTAGGATTAAAAGTGCAACACGCTTTAAGGGCCTTTACTGCAAAAGACAGAAAAGCAATTAAACTCACCGCACAAAACTATCCAGATTCTGAATATTATGATACCACTGAAGTTTTAACGTCCTTAGGTATTGGAGAAGCTTTAGTATCAGCTTTAGACGAAAAAGGTCGCCCAACGCCGCTTGCAGCCACTATGTTGCGTGCACCTATGAGTAGAATGGATGTATTGACCGATACTGAATTAGCTGCTTTACTTTCAAAATCAAAATTGACTAAAAAGTACAATGAAACGGTAGATAGAGAAAGTGCTTATGAGATGCTGAATGAAAAGATTAAAAAGGCAGAAGCTGATGAAGCAAAGGAAAAAGCGCGGAAAGAAAAAGAGGCTCTAAAAAAAGCGGAAACAAAAAGAAAAACCACAACATCGCGCCGTAAAAGCACTAGAATGAACCCTGTGGTGAAAGTACTTACTAGTGCAACATTCATTCGCAGTGTTTTTGGTATTCTCACCAAAGTAATGCGCAAATAATTTTAAATTTTACACCTTAAACTAAAGATGAAAAAGTCCCTAGTCTTAATAGCACTATTGTTAGTGTTTTGTGTTGCCTGCAATAAAGAACAAGATCCGTTTGAAATTTCTAAACAACATGTTGGTTTGTTAACTGACTCTACACAAGTAAAAGATTTGAAATTAGTGTTTCCCAACGACTCTATTGTAAAACGCATTGGAGGTGATGAATTCACGGGAAACAAAAACAATATTGAAATCTTGGATAAAAAAGGTAAACAGCTTTTAATACTTGAACCTGCTGAAGCTTTAGATTCCACATCCGTTATAGAAACCATTCAGGTCATTGACAATCGTTATAGAACTCAGAAGAACATCACAACTCTCAGTACTTTTAAGGATATCGCTGATAATTATAAAATTTCTAGAATTGATAATTTAATTAACTCAATTGTAGTTACGGTAAGGAATATAAACGCTAGCTTTACAATTGATAAAAAAGAATTACCATCAAATTTAAGAGTGGATATGGATTTACAGATTGAAGCGACCCATATTCCTGATAATGCAAAAATTAAATATTTCTTTATAAACTGGCACTAATCTATTGAATCCGTTTTTAGCAAAAATATTAGTTGATGTTGCTCGAAAGAAGCTAAAAAAAACACACCCCAAAAAGACTATAACCCAAAAAGAAATAGTGCCTTTAGTTCGCAGATTGCAAGTAGAACTATCACACACTATAAGTGAATATATTTTTATTTTAATTGGTGTGTTTTCTGCTGGATTTGGCTTAAAAGGATTTTTGTTACCAAATAATTTTATAGATGGAGGAGCAACTGGTATTTCTCTATTGTTAGAAAATATAACCTCACTCAACTTAGGAGTGCTTCTTATATTAGTCAATATTCCTTTTATCATTTTGGCTTCAAAAACAATAAGCCTAAAATTTGCCATAAGAAGTGTAGTAGCAATTGCTTTACTTGCATTCGTAGTTCATTTTGTAGAGTATCCAACAATTACTGAAGACAAATTACTTATAGCTATATTTGGCGGTTTCTTTTTAGGATTGGGTATTGGAATGTCTATGAGAGGTCGCAGCGTTATTGATGGGACAGAAGTATTAGCCATTTTCTTAAGCAGAAAATTATCAGTTACTGTGGGTGATGTATTGCTAATGATTAATATTATCATTTTTGCCTTTGGCGCTTATATTCTCTCGGTTGAAACTGCTTTATATGCGATTTTAACCTATTTGGCTGCTGCAAAAACGGTTGATTTTGTGGTAGATGGTGTTGAAGAGTATGTTGGTCTCACTATTATTTCTGTAAAGCATGATGAGATTAAATTAATGTTGACTAAGAAATTGGGGCGTGCATGTACCGTTTACAAAGGAAAAGGCGGTTATGGAAAGGAAGGCGAAAGTGCGGAAAAAGACATTATTTATACCGTAATAACCCGTTTAGAATTACCAAGAGTAAAAACCGAGATAGATAAGATAGACCGAAAAGCCTTTTTAATCATGGGTATTGTTAAAGATATTAAAGGAGGCATGATTAAGCGAAAGCCGTTTAAGGATTAAGATGAAAAAGAAATTTACGATTCAAAACAATCCATTTGTAGTTCCAACAAATGATGGAAAAATCATAAAAGAACATTTTGGAAATGCAACTGATGGAAATTCAAAAATAAGTATTGCACACATGGTTGCTCCAGCAGGTTGGAGCGAACCTTTTCAAACACCAGAATTTGATGAATACACTTTTATCATCAGAGGTAAAAAACAATTTATTATTGAGGGTGAAACGGTAGTTTTAGAAGCTGGTCAATCTATCAAAATTGAAAGAAACACTAGAGTACAATACTCCAATCCGTTTACAGAAGTCTGCGAATACATAGCCATATGCACGCCTGCCTTTTCTATGGATTTAGTTAATAGGGAAATTAAATAGATGTCTAAATATTTACCGAAAATCATTGGGGCTATCATAAATTTTATTAGCTTCTTTTCTTCACAATTCGCAGCAAAACTTGCCATCGATTTATTCTCGATGCCAAAAAAAGGAAAAATTAATCCAAAAGAAGCTGAATACCTGAAATCCGCTATTCAAGAGAATGTATACTATGAGGGTCTTTCAATAAAAACCTACAATTGGAAAGGTTCTAGAGCGAATGTTTTATTAGCGCACGGTTGGGAAAGTAATTCGTTTAGATGGAAAGACTTAATTGAAAAATTGAAAGACGAAGGTTATAACATATATTCCATTGATGCTCCCGCGCATGGCGATTCTGGAGGTAAACTTTTTAATGCACTACTCTATTCAGAATGCATAAATATAGTTATAAAAAAATTTAATATTAATACTATAATAGGGCATTCTGTTGGTGGAATGGCCACTGTATTTTTTCAGCATAAATATCAATTAGAAACTATTGAAAAATTAGTTTTATTGGGAGCGCCTGCAGATTTTATTGGTGTTTTTGAACGCTATGAAAGTATCATGGGTTACAACACACGGGTATCACAAGCTCTAAAAAACTATATTTTAAAGCATTACAATCATTTACCTGAATATTTCTCACCCGCTATTTTCTCAAAAGAAATAACCGCAAAAGGGTTGATAATTCATGATAAAAAGGACAGAATCATACCCTATAAAGATGGTTTAAAATTCAAACAGAATTACGCTAATGCTACTTTTATAGCAACAAAAGGTTTTGGACATGGGCTAAAATCTGAGCCGGTATATCAACATATTACAGACTTTTTAAACGCCTAAGTTTGTTGTACTTTTGTCTCCATGTCTGAAATCTCATTAAAACGCATTAATAAATTTTTAAGTGAAGTAGGTTATTGCTCTAGAAGAGAAGCCGACAAACTTATTGATGCTGGTAGAGTTACTATTAATGGTGTAGTTCCAGAAATGGGAACTAAAATAGCACCAAACGATGTTGTAGCTGTTGATGGTAAAACTATTGAAAACACCAAAACAGCATTTGTTTATCTTGCCTTTAACAAACCTATTGGCATTGTTTGCACTACGGATACTTCAGTTGAAAAAGACAATATTATTGATTTTATAAATTACCCAAAACGTATTTTCCCTATCGGAAGGTTGGATAAACCAAGTGAAGGTTTAATTCTACTTACCGATGATGGTGACATCGTCAATAAAATTCTACGTGCCAGTAATAATCATGAAAAAGAATATGTTGTTACGGTTGATAAACCAATTTCTCAAACCTTCATAAACCGAATGTCTGGTGGTATTTATTTAGAAGACCTGAAACAAACTACCAAAAAATGTAAAGTTGAAAAGATAAGTACCTATAAATTCAAAATTATTTTAACACAAGGATTGAATAGACAAATTCGCCGCATGTGCAGTTATTTAAATTATGAAGTGCTTACCTTGAAACGTGTGCGTATTATGAATATAAAACTAGACATGCCCGTTGGTAAATACAGAGAATTGACTAAAGATGAATTTACTGAACTTTCAAAACTGATTAGTGATTCAAAAAAAACATTTGCACCTCATCATAAAAGAGAAAGAAAATAGAAGTTTATTAAATATTCTTATTTTTGAAAAAATCTAAATAACATGATACGAACTTTAGCATTGATTTTAACCCTTGTTGGTATGGGTGGTTTAATTTTAGGCGTTTTGGGTATTTTTGGTACACCAATCGTTAACTCACTTAGTCCTTGGGCACTGGCCATTTTAGGTCTTATCTTCTTTATTGCAGGTGTTTCCATGTTTAAATATGGTAAAAAATCTGCTTAACTCTTAATAGTGAGTACTAGCATTCAACCTTTCCATTTAGCAATTCCAGTTCACAATCTCAATGAATGCAGAGTTTTCTATCGTGACGTTTTAGGTTGTGAAGAAGGTAGAAGTAGTGATCATTGGGTGGATTTTAATTTCTTCGGTCATCAGTTAGTTATTCATTATAAACCGAAAGAAGAAACACAAGGTCTGCACACCAATCCCGTAGATGGAAAAGATGTTCCTGTACCACATTTTGGAGTAGTTTTACCTTGGGATACATTCAACACTTTTGCGGAACATTTAAAGAGCAAGAATATAGCGTTTGTTATTGAGCCTTATGTAAGATTTGAAGGTATGGTTGGTGAACAAGCCACTATGTTTTTTTATGACCCTTCCGGTAATGCATTAGAGTTTAAAGCCTTTAAAGATATGTCGCAATTATTTGCTAAATAGTTTAATACCTCCTATCCGTGACGTTCTCTTGCTAAAAGCGTGTTTTTTAACAACATTGCTATAGTCATAGGTCCAACACCACCTGGAACGGGTGTGATGTAACTTGCTTTTTTGCTAACGCTTTCGAAATGAACATCACCAGCAAGTCTATAACCATTTTTCTTGGTTTGATCTGGAACACGAGTGATACCAACATCAATAATTACAGCATCTTCTTTTACCATATCACCGGTTAAAAATTCTGAAATTCCTATTGCAGCTACAATAATATCTGCTGCTTTGGTAATTTCTTTTAAATTTTTAGAACGACTATGCACTACAGTTACTGTAGCATCACCCGCTGGACGTTTCTGGCTCATTAAAATACTCATAGGACGACCGACGATATGACTACGTCCCATCACAACCACATTTTTCCCAGAGGTTTCTATTTGATAACGCTCTAACAATTCCATAATGCCATATGGTGTCGCTGGTAAAAACGTTGGTAAATCTAACGCCATTCTCCCGACATTGGTAGGATGAAATCCATCTACATCTTTATCAGGATCTACTGCCATCAATACTTTCTGCTCATCTATTTGGTCTGGCAATGGTAACTGTACAATAAAACCATCTATATTGTCATCGGTATTTAATTGGTGTATTTTTTCAAGAAGTTCTTCTTCTGAAGTATACTCTGGCATTTCAATAAGTGTAGACTTAAAACCAATACGTTCACAAGCTTTAACTTTAGCACCAACATACGTCATACTCATGTTTAAACGCATCATCATCGATATCAACATCCTTCATCATTTTTCCAGCACCAGGAATCATTCCAACAAGGTCCTTCATGTTCCCCATTTTTTTAATCTGCTGTATTTGCTTTAAAAAATCATCAAAACCAAACTGGTTTTTAGCAATTTTCTTTTGCAATTTTCGTGCTTCTTCCTCATCAAATTGTTCTTGGGCGCGTTCTACAAGAGACACCACATCTCCCATTCCCAAAATACGATCAGCCATACGAGATGGATAGAACACATCAATAGCTTCCATCTTCTCACCGGTACCAATAAATTTGATAGGCTTATTTACAACAGACTTAATAGAAATTGCTGCACCACCCCGTGTATCACCATCTAATTTGGTAAGGATAACACCATCAAAATTTAAGATATCGTTGAAAGCCTTGGCTGTGTTTACAGCATCCTGACCCGTCATAGAATCTACTACAAATAATGTTTCCTGAGGCTGAATAGCTTTGTGGATGTTCGAGATTTCGGTCATCATCGCTTCATCTACAGCTAAACGACCTGCGGTATCTATAATCACCACATTATGGCCGTTTGCTTTTGCATGAGCAATACCTGCTTGAGAAATAGCAACAGGATCGTTATTTCCTCTATCACTAAACACCTCAACACCAATTTGATCTCCAACAACATGCAACTGGTCTATCGCAGCAGGACGATACACGTCACATGCCACCAATAAAGGATTTTTTGTTTTTTTATTTTTTAGATAATTAGCAAGTTTCCCAGAAAAGGTTGTTTTACCAGAACCTTGTAACCCCGACATTAAAATTACACTTGGTGTACCAGAAAGATTAATCCCTTCGGCATCACCACCCATTAATTCGGTAAGCTCGTCCTTAACGATTTTCACCATTAATTGCCCTGGTTGCAACGTAGTTAATACGTTTTGCCCTAGCGCTTTTTCCTTTACTTTATTGGTAAATTCTTTGGCTATTTTAAAGTTAACATCGGCATCAAGTAATGCACGCCTTACCTCTTTTAGGGTTTCGGCAACATTTACTTCGGTGATACTTCCGTGCCCTTTAAGAACGTGTAAGGCTTTATCTAATTTATCGCTTAAATTATTAAACATAATATCTCAGTATTCAGTTTACAGCCTTCAGTAAGTAGTCTGTATTTTGTATTAAATTTTGAATTGCAAAAATAGCGAATTATTTGGGTTTTACTAAAACTAAGTTTGAGCTTAAAACAATATTTTTTTATTTGCTTTATAATATTGAATACAAAATTATTGACGTCATAATTGAAGCTGGAATTATAAGATTACAACGCTTAATTTTGTACGAAAAAGATGTTAATTTAGTTTAACATTGAAAATAAGTCATTACAGATAATTTAATAACTGAATTTACCTGTTAACAGCACCTTTTTAGGAAATGGATTAAACCTCTAGAATAATACTTGTTTTAGAAGCACCATACTCTGAAATTCTTTCAAGAAAGGAAATAAGATGCTTATTGTTTCTAAAATAACCTAAAACGCATAAGCAATCATCACCAGTAATTCTATCACAACTTTGCACTTCTTCCATAGCTTGTATTTGTTTTTGAACGTTATGTGATGCTCTTAATTCTCGGTGTATTACTAAAGTTATATACGCTTTTGTTTCAATGCCTAATTTTTCATGATTCACTTTTAAAGCATAACCTTCTATTAAACCATCTTCTTCCATTTGTCTAACACGTTTGCCTATAGCAGGAGCAGACAATCCAACTTCTTTTCCAATATTAGCAAAGCTTTCTCTGGCATTAACATTTAACATTTCTAGTATCTTTTCATCTAATGTGTCCATTTTTAATCGTAATTTTATTAGTAATTATTCGATATTATCGAATTCAAATATACAATTATTAATTCGATTATAAACTAAAAATAAAGTATTGCTTTCTATATTTGTATTGTAACATTTGTACAGAATAGTTACCAGTTTTAATTATTAAAACAGAAAAAGATAAAACATGAGTACATTTTTAATTGATAGTATTGGTTATGCAGCTTTAGTTATTAATTTATATTCTATGTCTACCAAAGGCGAATATAAACTACGTTTAATATCACTAATCGCTAATATAGGTTACATTTTATATGGTACGTTAATTAGTGCCACACCAATAATTGTAGGCTGCACAATTGCTGTATTGCTTCATGGCTATCACATACAAAGATTACGAATAAATAGGAATAACAATGATTAAAATTAAAAAAGCCACAAAAGCAGATATCGAAGTTTTAGCACTTTTAGGTAGACTAACTTGGGCAGAATCTCATGGTCATTATATCGAAGATAAAAACGATGTATTAAAATACCTAAATGAGAATTTTTCAGTTTCTAAAACAAAACAGAATATAAACAATTCCAACCAACTCTTTTATATTATGTATGTAGATGATTTACCTGCAGGTTATGCGAAAGTAGTAGTAAATGCATCAAACGAAAATATTCCATCACAAAACAGCTGTCAATTAGAACGAATCTTCATTCTAAATGATTTTATACCTTTAAAAATTGGACAAAAGTTGCTCATTTTTGTTGAAGAGCAAGCCAAAAAACTGAAACTAGATACCATGTGGCTCACCGTTTATATAAAAAACAATAGAGCAATTAGGTTCTATGAAAAAAATGAATTTAAAAACGTTGGAGAGTTAAACTTCAAAGTCAATGGAAAAGGTTACGAAAATATAGTTTTCTCAAAAAAAATATTAATATAGAAGATAAAACTACTGCCAACAAGTTGCATAGTTAATTACACCTTTTGAGGAGCATAGCATTGCGCTATACACAGTGGTTGTTAAACGACCCCTTACAAAAACAAACTACTATTTTTCCCTAAAACAGTAATTAGCAAACAAGTGCGTTAGGGATTGAACGGCATGTTTGAAATCCCCGACGCAGGAGGGATTGAGTAGTGAAAGCCCGACCCGACAGGGGAACGCCCAAATTATTAAAAAAGAAAAAAGATCCCGCTTCTCAGCGGGATTAGTTCAACCAACAAACTTGAGTGTATTTTGATAAAACTTCTCAAGTTTGGGTTTCACTAAAAAAGGCTGCCAAATTAAATTTAGCAGCCTATCTTATAAAGGAATCTTATCTTAGTTAACCAACCTACAAACCGAATACGTAAGATGTTCCTTTATCAACCAAAAGCAATATTATTGTATGTTTTCTAAAACTAATATGCGTTCTATCTCTCCGTTAGAATCGTAGTCTTTTAACTCAATTCTGTTAGGTGTAATTTCTTTGATTTTCCATCTGTGACGTAACTCAAAGAAAGGTGCATCATCTGTTCTGAAGTTTAAACCTAAGTTTAAGCCTTCGTATCTGTATCCGTGCCAAGACCCTACATAGTTGTTACCTTGACCTTCAGCAAATAACTTTCCGTTTTCGTTAAATCCGATTACGTAACCGTCGTAGTTTGGTGTTAAATCTGCATCAAGAACCATGTAAGATGCTACTTCCCAAACACCGTTTACTAAAACTTCGCCAATGTAAATTACATCTTCATCATTTTCTGGACAATCTCTTTCTAGTTCCATTTCATTGTCACCGTTAGTCAGCTCAATTTCATCTTCACTTAAGAAGTTTATTAACCATTGTAATTTTAAATCTGGTCTACCTTCAAGGTTAATTTCTAAACCAATGCCAGCGTTTCTAACCAATACTTCGTAAGTACCTTGAACCAATTCTCCGTTAATTCTTAGTTTTACAACATTATTTTCAAAGAATTTTAATGGTGTACCTATATACTCATCTTCTTTGTTGGTATCTTCTACTTCTAATTCGGTGATTCTCCATAAACACTCTTTTAAGAAATTCTCAACACGCTCTTTAGTAATATCTATAATTACATCGCAGTTTCTCTTAAGTATAATTCTGTTACCGCCTTCTTCATAGATTTTAATCTTTCCGTCTTCAAAATCGTATAGTAACCATTTTAAGGTAAAATCTGCTAAATTCTCGAACTCCATATCTATAACTATACCTCTTCTTGTACGTTCTAGTTCCCATTCGCCTGTTAAAATATCTCCATTTCTTGAGCGCATTGTTACAACACCATCCTCTTTAAAATTAATGGCATATTGTGCAAACTCATCATTAGCTTGATTATCTCTTTTGAATTCATAAACAATCCAAGGACAATTAATTAAATACTTTTCTAAACGTTCTTTTGAAAAGTCGTCTTCTTCTTCACAGCTATCTTTAGCCGTTTCAATAATACGTTTTAGTTGCTCGTTGTTTTCAGCAGTTAATACAGTTCCATCTTTTAAAACCATATTTACTGGAAAGTTTAAACTTGCAAAAACATCAGCGTTTTTAACACGTTTCATGAAAAGGTGTAATTGTCTATCGTTTTCTATTTCTACAGTTTCAATGATATTAAAATCTCTGTCGAATACTGAAAATGCAATTGGGAATTGAAAATCAACACATCTTATTTCTTTTTCATCTTCTTCATCATCGTCTTTACATTCAGAAATAAATTCTGATAATTGTTCAGCGCTTTCTATGGTAATTTCTTCGTGATCTGAAGTAACAATCGTAATAGGGAATATGATATCTAAACGATCGATATCGTCTTCAAACTCTTCATATAATCTTTTAATTTTGATGTAGTCTGCTTCAGAATCAATTCTAATTTCAAGTCCGCGAACTTTTACAACAACTGGTAGCTTAATGGAGATACAACTTGTGCCGTCAATAATGTTGTCTTTAGAACCGTCGTTTTTAGACGTAGCACTTAAAAAGCTAGTAAGCTCAGACGTTGGGGCAAGTGCTTCAGCCTCGTCAGGAGGAGTAATGTCAACAATCTCATCCTGACATGAGGTGAGCATTAAAAGGGCAAAAAAAGGTAGTAATACTAAAAATTTAAACTTAGTTTTCATGGTATATGTTTTTGGGTTAAACAAATCGTTCTTTGCTATAAAACAGGTAAACTTTAAAAACTCCTACCCTTTTTTTAAAAAATTTCAAAAAATAAATTCCTAATTCCAAAACCAAAATTGCAAAAAACCTTTATTTTAGAGGCACCAACTACCAAAACTCATGGCGAAACAATTACATGAAAATATTTGTGAAGAGCGTATATTTTCGTCTATTTTCAATAAACATTCAAAAAACTTACACGATTTTCTCTATTATAAGTTTGGAGAATTACTAAACCCCAAAGATAAAGTACAGGAGGCTTTTGTAAAACTATGGCAAAATTGTGCGAAGGTATCTCCCGATAAAGCAAAGAGTTTTGTATTCACTACAGCCAATAATTTAATGTTGAATGAAGTGGCGCACCAAAAAGTGGTATTGAAACATCAACAAACCTCTAACCCAAAATTTAGCACCAACGAGAGTCCTGAGTTTTTAATGCAGGAATCTGAATATAATGATAAGTTACAACGTGCACTGGCAAATTTAACCGAAGCGCAACGCGTGGCTTTTATGATGAATCGTGTTGAAGGGAAACGCTTTAAGGAAATAGCTGAGTTACTAGATATTTCTACCAAAGCAGTTGAAAAACGTATTTATGGTGCTTTGGAGAAGTTGCGAAAGGAGATTAAGGAGTTGTGATTCAAATATTTAATTCTCTACTATAGATTATGAGTGAAAGTAATAATGGTGAAATAATTGGATTTTATGCGAGCTTCAATGAAAATGATCCCAATCTAGAATTATTCAGGTCATATTTGTGGGGTAAAAATGGATTAAAAAATGAACTTTCACATTTAAAATGGAGAAGTTACGGACAAGGGTTAGAACTTATTTTATTTCAATTCTACGTTAATCCCGGTGCTTTTTTAAAAACAAACTTAAAACAAATTGAAAGCTATAGATCTAAAGAAAAATCCATAGGAATTCCTGTAATTATTGACAATCAATTTTTCAACATGACGGGACAAGAACGTCAAATATTTTTTTCAGAAACTATTATTAGTAGACTTGAATTAGTTAAGATAAAAGTAAAGCGAAATAAATTAAGATTTGAGATAATTCAATTAATAGAGGATGTTAAAGTATCATTGAATTATAAGAAAACTGCTAAACGAGTTAATATCGAAAATAGGAGGGTTAGTACCGAAATTAAACATAAGTCAATTTGGCAAAAAATGAAAGATAAACTTGAGAAACTAAAATAATTTTGGAACCAAGGGTAGGAAAAAATAAAAGTAACCTGTTATATAATTGAATAACGACAAGATGAATAGAGAAGCACTCATATTAAAATGGTTAAATAACGATCTAAATGATCAGGAATTCGAGGCTTTTAAAGCTTTGGAAGACTATGATGAGTTAGTGAAGTTAAACCAAAATTTGCAAGGATTTAAGGCAGACACTTATGATTCTGAAACAGAATTACAAAATGTATTAACTGCTATAAAAACTGAGCAAACACCAAAAATCCATTGGTTAAAACCACTAATGCGAGTTGCTGCAGTTTTAGCTATTTGTTTTAGCGTATACTATTTCACTACTACGCTAGACACTACTATTACTACACAATTGGCACAAAAAACCACTGTAGAGTTACCAGATGCATCTACCGTTTCCCTTAACGCAAAGTCGTTGTTAGCTTATAATAAAAATGATTGGAAAAAAGAACGTGATGTAGACCTTCAAGGTGAAGCCTTTTTTAAGGTTGCCAAAGGCTCTTCATTTAACGTTAAAACTACATCAGGAACCGTTACGGTTTATGGTACTCAATTTAATGTAAAACAACGGGACAATTATTTTGAGGTTATTTGCTACGAAGGTTTAGTTGGGGTAACATACAACACTAAAGAAACAAAATTAAAACCTGGAGACAGCTTTTTGGTTATCGATGGGAAAATTATTGCTAAAGAAAAAGAATACCGCTCCACACCTTCGTGGTTGAATAACGAAAGTGACTTTAAAAGTATTCCGTTTAAACAAGTTGTTGCTGAGTTTGAAAGACAATATGAGGTTGAAGTTACACTAATGAATGTTGATTCAACACAGTTGTTTACAGGTTCGTTTACACACGATAATCTTGATGTAGCATTAAAATCTATTGCATTACCTTTACAAGTAACGTATAGTAAACAAAACAACACGATTATTTTAAAGCGTGAATAGAAAAGGACTCCTTTTTCTTTTAAGTGTCTTATTTTTTTTGAATGGTTTAAAAGGTTTCTCGCAAGCCAATCAAGAAACACAACCGCTTATTGCTATTTTAAAAATACTTTCTGAAAGGTATGACGTTAGTTTTTCTTATGTGGATGAAACTATCGCAAATATTGAAGCCACATTACCTTCTGAAGATTTAGAACTTACCGATGCTATTTATGAATTAGAATTGTCAACCAACTTAAAATTCAACATTCTAAATGATAGATTTGTCACCATTGTAAAACCAAAAGCAACCGATAAAACTATTATTCGTGAGCAACTGGAAGAAGTTGTCGTCAAAAACTATTTAACATCTGGTATCACAAAACTAAACGATGGTTCTCTTACTGTGAAACCCGAACAATTTGGTATTTTACCTGGATTGATTGAACCTGATGTATTACAAACCATTCAAGCACTTCCTGGTGTTTTTAGTGTTGAAGAATCTGTATCAAATTTGAATATTAGAGGCGGCACGCACGATCAAAATCTAATACTTTGGGATGGTATCAAAATGTATCAATCTGGACATTTCTTCGGATTGATTTCCGCTTTTAACCCGTATACTACAAAAAAAGTAAATGTTTCAAAAAACGGAACACGAGCAAGATTTGGCGATGGTGTTTCTAGTGTGATAGACATGCAATTGTCCGATGACGTCGATGGCAAGTTCAATGCGGGTGCAGGCTTCAATCTAATCAATGCGCATGCTTATGCTAAAATTCCATTAACACATAATACAGAACTGCAATTATCAACGCGACGTTCTATTACAGATTTAATAGTTACGCCTACATACGACCAGTATTTTAAGCGTGTTTTTCAAGATTCTGATTTATCGAATAATGCAAAAAGTGATGATATTATTTCTCAAAATGAAGACTTTTCATTTTATGATATTACGGCAAAACTTTTATATGATATTTCTAAGAAGGATAAAGTCCGCCTTCATTTTATGAATATTAATAATTCTTTAAATTATGAAGAGCGTTCTACTATAAATGATAGAAGTGAAGCACTTAATAGTAGCCTATCACAACAAAATTTCGCTTATGGATTAACATATACTAGAGATTGGAGTAATTCGTTTTCAACAAGAGCACAATTATATGTCACCAACTATGATTTAGATGCTACTAACTTTGATATTATAAATAATCAGCGTCTGATTCAAGAAAATGAAGTATTTGATGGCTCTGCAAGATTAGATTTTGATTATAAGCCAAATCATAATTTCAAGTTTAATTTAGGGTATCAATTTTCTGAAATAGGTATTAGTAATTTAGAAGATGTGAACAACCCTAATTTCAGAAGTTTTGTTCGTGATGTCGTAAGAAGTCATTCTGTTTATGCCGAAAGTGCTTTTTTATCAACTAATGCCAAAACCAGATTGAATATTGGTGCTCGTATCAATCATATAGATATATCTGATGATATCTTGATTGAGCCACGACTTAATTTTAGTCAGCGGTTTTTAAATGTGTTTCGTTTTGAACTTTTAGGAGAATTTAAAAGTCAGACCGCTTCTCAAATTATCGATTTACAAAATGACTTTTTAGGTATAGAAAAACGCCGTTGGGTTTTGGCTACTGAAAGAACCGAAACTGAGATAGTTAATGAAAAATCACTATTTCCTGTTCCCATAGTAAAGAGTAAACAAGCCTCGGCTGGGATTCATTTTAATAAAAACAAATTTTTGATTAGTGCTGAAGCATTTATCAAAAAAGTAGATGGTATTACTACCAGAAGCCAAGGGTTTCAAAACCAATATCAGTTTACATATGCCACTGGAAGTTATGAAATTAAAGGTATTGACGTTCTTATAAATAAACAATTTCAAGATGTGGTGAGTACATGGCTAGGGTATTCTTATAGTATTAATGATTATACCTTTCCAACACTAAACAACGGACAGCCTTTTCCAAATAATGCTGATATTCGTCATTCACTTACTTTTGCCAGTACTTATACCTATAGAGATTTTAAACTTGCGGCAGGGTTTAACTGGTTTTCTGGAAGACCAACAACATTGCCCACATTTGTGCAAAATGAGGGTGATACGCGAATAAATTATTCCAATCCTAACGCTTCTCGGTTAGAAGATTATATGCGTACAGATGTTTCGGCAACTTATAATTTTAATCTATCGGAAGGCACTAAAGCTGTTATTGGCACTTCACTTTGGAATCTTCTAAACAAAAAAAATATACTCAATAGATACTATATATTGAATGATGAAAACAACGTTACTCCCATTGAAAATATATCTTTAGGAATAACACCAAATGTAAGTTTTAGGGTGATTTTTTAAAATAAAAAAGCCGCAATATAATTGCGGCTTTTGATTAACTATTATTAGATATTTAACTACTTCTCAATAATTATTTTTTTAGTTATAGTTCTAAACTCTGATACAAAGTTAATTACATACATTCCTTTTGCAAATTGGTTTGTATTTAAAGTGAACTTTCCAGATTTTAGAGCTTCAGCAGAACCGCTCATAATCATTCTACCTCTCACATCCATAATGTTATAATTCATTTCTTCATTGTCGAATAATCTAATTTCAACATTCAAATTATTTACAACTGGGTTTGGATAGAATCTTACTTCATCATTCTGTTCTATAAATGATGCTTCAAATTCATCATAGCTATCATAAGCTTCAATGTGTCCTGCTAAATCATCATCATTTGGCCCTCTTCCATTTCTATTGTTTCCGTTTCTAGCTCTATACTTATTAAAGAAATAACAGAACCATCTAGAACCAATTACTAAATTTATAGCGCCTTTTACATGTAATGATGCACAAATATTATTAGCTTCGATTAAACCTAATACATCAAAACCTGTTGTTTTTCCAAATTGAACTACACTCAAATCTAGCGTATCCGGATTATAAACTAAACTATGGATACGATAGAAACCTCTATGGTCTACAGTAAATTCAGGGGTTTCTGAAACTTGTAGTATCGTTAAAGAATATGCTTCTGTCAGCACATATAATTGGTTATATCCTTCTGGAATATGTGGTTGTTGATTAAACTTAGCAGAGATTGTTGCTTCTCCTCTTTTTAAACATTGTACAGGTTTAGGTGAATACATTTTACCTGATGAAGCATCGCATACTTCTTCAGCCTTAACCATTATCGGTGCACCTGGTACGTCCAAGGCTGCACATAGCTCACCACCGCCTTGTACTAATAAACTATTCACGTCAAAGCCCGTAGTTACTCCCAACTCTACTACACTTAAATCTAAGCCGGTTGGGTAAACCAATGTATGAATCGTATAATTACCTGCTTCCGTTACTGTAAACTCGGGTGCTTCTGCATTTACTTGCTGAATCACTAAGCCTTCACCTTGAGTCAATACATACAACGTACTATATCCTTCTGGCTGGTTTGCTCCACTAAGTGTCGCCGATAGCATCGCCTCGCCTTCTGACAACGTAACACTATCTTCGGTAGCCGTTAACATGCCTGCATCGGGATTCGTTATTTGAATCGGTGCGCCAGCTACATCTAATGCTGCACATAACTCTCCTCCTCCTTGTATCAATAAACTGTTAACATCAAAGCCTGTCGTTACGCCTAACTCTACTATGCTTAAATCTAAGCCTGTTGGATATACCAAGGTATGGATCGTGTAATCGCCTCCGCCCATTACCGTAAACTCTGGTGCTTCCGTATTTACTTGCTGAATTACTAAGCCTTCGCCTTGGGTCAATACATACAAGGTGCTGTAATCTGATGGGACTACTGCATCGCCATTAGCATGAGCGGATATCATAACCTCGCCTGTGCTACATACCGAACTCTTCGTTGCTGTTAACGTACCTGCATCTGCTAAACATGGCGCTTCTTCTACAATTATCGGTGCACCTGGTACGTCCAAGGCTGCACATAGCTCGCCACCGCCTTGTACTAATAAACTATTCACGTCAAAGCCCGTGGTTACTCCCAACTCTACTACACTTAAATCTAAGCCGGTTGGGTAAACCAATGTATGAATCGTATAATTACCTGCTTCCGTTACTGTAAACTCGGGTGCTTCTGCATTTACTTGCTGAATCACTAAGCCTTCACCTTGAGTCAATACATACAACGTACTATATCCTTCTGGCTGGTTTGCTCCACTAAGTGTCGCCGATAGCATCGCCTCGCCTTCTGACAACGTAACACTATCTTCGGTAGCCGTTAACATGCCTGCATCGGGATTCGTTATTTGAATCGGTGCGCCAGCTACATCTAATGCTGCACATAACTCTCCTCCTCCTTGTATCAATAAACTGTTAACATCAAAGCCTGTCGTTACGCCTAACTCTACTATGCTTAAATCTAAGCCTGTTGGATATACCAAGGTATGGATCGTGTAATCGCCTCCGCCCATTACCGTAAACTCTGGTGCTTCCGTATTTACTTGCTGAATTACTAAGCCTTCGCCTTGGGTCAATACATACAAAGTGCTGTAATCTGATGGGACTACTGCATCGCCATTAGCATGAGCGGATATCATAACCTCGCCTGTGCTACATACCGAACTCTTCGTTGCTGTTAACGTACCTGCATCTGCTAAACATGGCGCTTCTTCTACAATTATCGGTGCACCTGGTACGTCCAAGGCTGCACATAGCTCGCCACCACCTTGTACTAATAAACTATTCACGTCAAAGCCTGTGGTTACTCCCAACTCTACTACACTTAAATCTAAGCCGGTTGGGTAAACCAATGTATGAATCGTATAATTACCTGCTTCCGTTACTGTAAACTCTGGTGCTTCTGCATTTACTTGCTGAATCACTAAGCCTTCACCTTGAGTCAATACATACAACGTACTATATCCTTCTGGCTGGTTTGCTCCACTAAGTGTCGCCGATAGCATCGCCTCGCCTTCTGACAACGTAACACTATCTTCTGTAGCCGTTAACATGCCTGCATCGGGATTCGTTATTTGAATCGGTGCGCCAGCTACATCTAATGCTGCACATAACTCTCCTCCTCCTTGTATCAATAAACTGTTAACGTCAAAGCCTGTCGTTACGCCTAACTCTACTATGCTTAAATCTAAGCCTGTTGGATATACCAAGGTATGGATCGTGTAATCGCCTCCGCCCATTACCGTAAACTCTGGTGCTTCCGTATTTACTTGCTGAATTACTAAGCCTTCGCCTTGGGTCAATACATACAAAGTGCTGTAATCTGATGGGACTACTGCATCGCCATTAGCATGAGCGGATATCATAACCTCGCCTGTGCTACATACCGAACTCTTCGTTGCTGTTAACGTACCTGCATCTGCTAAACATGGTTGATGCCCCTCGATAATAGTGAACGTAATTATTTCAGAATCACATTTAAAACCCCAGGCTAAATCAAATTTATAAAGATTCGCCTTAATTTTAAATGTTCCAGTTCCTAAGTGCCAAGAACCATTTCCAGCTGGAAAAGTGTAGGGAAGCTGATTTTCTACGATATTATATGTGCTTCCCGTATCTAAATTTTCTACAATAAATCTAGCGCTTTGGGAGTACCCGTCAACGTTTAAATTAACATAAAAATGTTCGGGTAAATCATTAATATTGTAAACACCATGCTCTTCAATCGTAACTGTTTCATGACCATTAGAGAACTCAAGTCCCGTAATATGGCCACAAATAGTGTTCGCAAAAAGATTGGATGAGAACAATAAGAAAGTAAAAAAGGCTAATAAAATTGATTTGGGGTTTTGGAAGGATAATTTTTCTTTCATTTTTTGCTGTTTATGTTTTTCGAAATAAAGTTAAACAAAATATATTTATGTTTAACTTTTAAATCATTTAATTAAACAAAATTTAAGATGAATCGTAAAAACTTGAAGTATTCGTAAGAATTTATTTTATTAATCAACGGTAAATAGCATAAAAAAATTAAGGATATGTTAAACAAAACAAATAACCACGGCTTTATATTTTCGATTCAATTTTAATACCTTCGATTTTTTAACATAAAATCTCATTTTAAATGACAATTAAAACATCTTCAGTTTTTTGTATGCTTTTTCTTTTTTTGTCTATTTATTTGAGTTGCAAAAATTCAACAGTACCTGTAAATAAATCATTATCTGTGAATTATCACAATCCAAATATTACCTTTTCAGGCAGAATTGACAGTTTAAATTCTAATGGTGCTCAATTAATTTGGTCAGGGAGCTCTGTTTCAATAAATTTTGAAGGCAATTCTATAGCCGCATTGTTAAGAGATAATACTGGAAATAGTTATTACAATATAATTTTAGATGATGATAGTATTTTTATCATACGTCCTAGCACATTAAAGCAATATTATACTTTAGCTGATAACTTGAGCGATGGACAACACAAGATTGAGCTTTTCAAACGCACAGAACCCCATTATGGCATTACTAATTTTTATGGTTTTAAAATTGAAGGCAATGCCAAACTTTTGGATAAATCGCCTTCTAAAACTAGAAAGATAGAGTTTTACGGCAACTCCATAACTGCTGGGTATGCTGTTGAAGATATTTCGAGTGCAGACTCTCCAGACAGTACTTATACCAATAATTATTTAAGTTATTCTGCAATTACGGCACGACATTTTAATGCAGAATATCGTGCTATTTGTAAAAGTGGTATTGGTATTATGGTAAGTTGGCACGATATAATAATGCCAGAAATGTACAATAGGTTAAATCCGTATAACTCAGAAAGCACATGGGATTTTTCGCTATATCAACCAGAGGTTGTAGTGATTAATTTATTTCAGAATGATTCCTGGTTAGTAAATAGACCTGAACATGAGAACTTTAAAATTCGTTTTGGAAATAAACCGCCTTCAGAAACAGAAATTATAGAAGCTTACAAATCGTTTGTAAAAACCATTAGAGGTCATTACCCTAATGCGCATATAATATGTATATTAGGAAATATGGATATTACCAGAAAAGAATCCAAATGGCCTGAATACGTCAATTATGCTGTTAATGAGCTAGATGATTCTAAAATTTACACACATTTTGTACCATATAAAGATAGCAGTGGTCATCCATCAGTTGAAGAACAGGAAGCAATTGCAAACGAATTAATTAGCTTTATTGAAAACAATATCAATTGGTAAATCACATGCGCTCAGGCACCTCAATTCCTAAAACACTAAATGCATTTTTAATGGTATTAGCAACAGTTTTTGATAGCTGAACACGGAATATTTTTTCATTTTCATTATCTGCTCCTAAAATTGAAACATTTTGATAAAACGAGTTAAATTCCTTTACCAAATCATAAGTATAATTGGCAATTAATGCAGGACTATGTTGTTCTGCGGCATTCTGAATGACTTCTGGAAATAACTGAAGTTGCTTGATTAACTCTCTTTCTTTTTCGTGGAGTTGTATTTCGGCTCCTTTCATTGAGACACCAGAATCTAAATCTGCTTTTCTTAAAATAGACTGAATTCTAGCATAAGTGTATTGAATAAAAGGCCCCGTATTTCCTTGAAAATCTATAGATTCTTTTGGATCAAACAAAATACGTTTTTTAGGATCTACTTTTAAAATGTAATATTTTAAGGCTCCTAAACCGATAGTTTTATATAGTTGCTGTTTTTCCTCTTCTGAATAGCCATCTAACTTTCCTAATTCTTCTGAAATCTCCTCTGCAGTAGTTGCCATTTCAACGATTAAATCATCAGCATCAACAACAGTACCCTCTCTACTTTTCATTTTTCCGCTAGGTAAATCTACCATCCCATAACTTAAATGGTATAGATTTTTTGCCCATTCAAAGCCCAGTTTTTTCAGAATTAAAAAAAGCACCTTAAAGTGGTAATCTTGCTCATTACCCACGGTATACACCATTCCGTCAACATCAGGATGATCTTTTATACGCTGAATAGCAGTACCAATATCCTGTGTCATATACACAGCAGTCCCATCCGCACGTAACACAATTTTTTTATCTAAACCTTCATCAGTTAAATCGCACCAGACCGAACCATCTTCTTCTTTAAAAAATACTCCCGATTTTAAACCTTCTGTTACAAAGTCCTTTCCTAATAAATAAGTGTTGCTTTCATAATACAAGGTGTCAAAGTCAACACCAAGATTCTCGTATGTTTCATTGAAGCCTTCATATACCCATCCATTCATTTTTTCCCAAAGCGCTACCGTCTTTTCTTCACCAGCCTCCCATTTTCGAAGCATTTCCTGAGCTTCTAATATAATAGGCGCATTTTTCTTTGCCTCATCTTGAGTTCGTCCTTCCTCAATTAAAAATTGAGTTTCCTTCTTATATTCTTGGTCAAACTTCACATAATAATTACCAACTAGTTTATCTCCTTTTAAACCTGTGCTTTCTGGAGTCTCTCCATTTCCATACTTCTCCCATGCCAGCATACTTTTGCAAATATGTATTCCTCTATCATTAATTATTTGGGTCTTATAAACTTTTTTGCCTGAAGCTTTCAAAATTTCGGCAACACTGTAACCTAAAAGATTATTTCGAATATGTCCTAAATGCAAAGGCTTATTAGTATTTGGCGAAGAATATTCTACCATTATTGCTTTATCCGCTTCCTTTGAAGTAATAAAACCATATGTTTTATCATTTTTAATAGTATCAAAAAAGTTAAAATAATAAACATCACTAATCTCAATGTTTAAAAAACCTTTTACGACGTTAAAGCCTTCAACTTCACTAACATTGTTTACCAAATAGTTTCCAATGGTCTCTCCTATTTGTACCGGATTGCCTTTTACAAAACGTAACATTGGAAAAATAACTACTGTAATATCTCCAGTAAATTCCTTTCTAGTTGCTTGAAATTCTACAGAATCTAAATCAATTTGATACTGAGTTGAAACCGCTTGTTTTACATGCTTTGATAATATCTCTTGAAGACTCATTTTTGCTATTTAAAGGTGCGCAAAGATAGAATTTTTAAATCAAGTTTAATAGCCCATTTAGAGTGAAATATTCATCTATAAAAAGAAAGACAATCTACTTTTCTGAAGTGTTTTTTATAAAGATTAGCTAATGTCATAATGCAAATACTATTTTCTATAAATTATTGAAACTATCAAAATTCTTACAATTTTAACAAATCAAAAAAATAGCTTGCATTTCGTCGACAAAAGTGCCGTTTTTCTATGTTTTTTGCACTTAATCTATTCGTCGATTTTTTCAAAAAAAACACCTCGCTTTTTATCTAATTTTTTGGTAGAAAAACCTATAAATTAGATTATAAAATGCCTTTTTGCAACTTTTGTTAGCCGAAGCTATTATTAACAAAGAATTGAACTTTTTTCGAATCTCAAAAAGCATCTTGATTTCCCTCAACCAAGCTTCTTTAGATAATGGCTTTGTAAAAAAGCTATAATTAAGCATTGTATGAGGAGAATTTTTACTCTCATTTTATTATTAAATCTGTTTTTTGGTTCTTCCCAAACTAAAGAACTAGATAGTCTATCTATAGCTTTAGGCTTTGAAACTAATGATTCCCTTAAAGTTGACACTTCTCTTAAAATAATAGATATTCTGTATCAATCCAAAGATTTTGATAGAGCACTAAAATATATTAGACTTAGCGATCAACTCTCTTCAGATATTAATTATGAAAAGGGTATTGCTAAAATTACTTATTATAAGGCACTAATTTATGCTGAGAAGGATGACTATATTAATGCCATGGATGGTTACACTAAGGCCAAAGCCTTATTTAGCAAGATTAAAGACACATTAAATATTGCTAAGGTTAATAACAGTATTGGCCTTATAGAAATGGAAAGAGGTAACTTTAGTAAAGGATTACAATATTCATTATCGGCCATAAGAGAATTAGAGAGGAGAGGCCTAAGCCATGAGCTTCGTTCTGCCTATGCTAGTTTAGGACAAGCATATTACAAACTAAATAACGTTGATAAATCTATTGAATACAATCAAAAAGCTCTTGAAATTCAAGAACAATTAAATGACTCAACTGGTGTTAGCAATTCTAGTTTACTTTTAGCTGAACTATATTCTAAATCAAAAGAGCATAGAAAAGCTATTGAATTTTACGAAAAGGTATTGAATAGTAAAAAAGGAAAAACTGATTCTATAAAAAGTAACGTTTTACCAAAACTAGGCGGTGAGTATTTGGAATTTAATGATTACGACGCTGCTGCAAAATACTTAGTAAGAGGTTTAACATTAAATAGAAGAAGTAATAACGAAAGTAATTTAGTTACTACATTAAATAATTTAGGAAAACTTAACTTAAACCAGGGTAGACTGCGTACTGCAGAACAGCAATTATTTGAAGCTGGTGGTATTGCAAAAAAATTGAACAATACTGATGAGCTTTTAAAATATTATGGTTTAATGAAGGCTTTAGATTCTACCACTAGAAGATTTGATAGAGCATTTGTTTGGCAACGCCGTTATTACAGTTTGAAAGACAGTCTGGATAACTTAAATATCCAGTCAGTAATAAAAACACCAAAAGTTGAGACAGCAGATTTAAGTTTAAATTTTGATAATAAAGAAAAGAAGATCGAAACTAAAACCGATATAAGTGCTAATCTTGAAAAAGAGGACAACCTTCGGAAATTTAAGCTCTTCTTTTATATCGTTTTAGGCATTTTAGCTATAGTTAGTGTATTTCTTGTTTTAATTTATTTAAAACGAAATAACAGCTTAAAGTACGCGCAAGAACTTGAAGAGAAAAACCTAAAAATACAATTACAAAACGAAGCTTTTGTAGAGCAAACAAAACATTTAGAGAATGTTAACAATGTAAAGGATAAGCTGTTTTCTATTGTCTCACATGATTTAAAAGATTCTTTGTCCTCAATAAATGGCTTTATAGATTTGCTAAGAGATGGTTCTTTATCGCGAGAAGAGTTTGATAATTTAATTCCTGAGCTAAGTGAGAATGCTAATAACGCCTCTCTTTTACTTTTCAATTTGTTGAATTGGTCCAAATCGCAAATGCAATCTCTAAAACCAAGTCCAAGTTTATTTGACATTCAAGAAGTTTTTGAAGAAAAAATTAAGCTTGTAGAACAGCGTTTGGAAAACAAGGGTATTGAACTTATCGATCATTCTTTAAGAGATTTTGCATATGCAGACAGAAGCATGATAGAAATTGTTATTCAAAACCTTTTGGCAAATGCATTAAAATTCTCAAGAAAAGGTGATACTATAACTGTTTCAAACCATATCAGTAATGGTAGCTGTATAATAAGTATTGCTGATACAGGAATTGGTATTCCAACCCACAACCTCGAAAAACTCTTTAAGAGTAATACCTACTCTACCATGGGAACCAATAATGAAAAAGGCACAGGTCTTGGTCTGTCAATTTGTAAAGAATTAGTTGAACTTAATGGTGGTAAAATTTGGGTAGAAAGTACGGTGAATGTTGGTAGTACATTCTATGTACAGCTACCAAAATCAAAACCAAACGGAAACTAAAAGTGTAGTGCTAGAGTCAAGATTAATTAACTCTAGGCAAAAATACTTCAGCCATCATACAACGTGCGCTTCCTCCTCCACATGTTTCAATTGTTTCTAAAGAACTAGATAGAATTTTACAATGTTTTTCTATGGTTTGAATTTGGTGTTTGGTTAAACAGTCATACGCAGATTGACTCATAATTAAATAACGCTGGTTATTGTAACCTTTAACCTGAAGCATATTACCTGCAAATTGAGTTACTTGGGCTTCAGTAATATCGATAATTTCCTTACCGTCTTCTTTCAAGTGTTTTATAACATTTTTACGCTCCTTTTTATCATCAATACTATTTAAGCAAATAATAGCAAAATTTTCTGCTACACACATCATTACATTGGTGTGGTATATCGGTTTACGCTCACCATTAACTGTTTGGTTTGCTACAAAAACTACTGGCATATACTCAAAATCTTCACAAAACTCAATAAACAAATCTTCATCTGCCCTTGGAGACAATGCGCAATATGCTTTTCTATTTACTCGATCTAAAATAATACTACCTGTACCTTCTAAAAACACGAACTCATCTTCAGCACTGGTATAGTCTATAATATTTTGAATAAGAAACCCTTCGTTCTCAAGTGTTTCTAAAATATCTTCTCTACGTTCTAAACGTCTATTTTTTGCAAACATAGGATATAAACCAACATCTCCATTTTGATGAAAAGACACCCAATTATTGGGAAAAATAGAATCTGGAGTATCAGTTTCTTTTCTATCGTCAACAACAATTACATTTACGCCAATATCCCTGAGCTTTTTAACATACACATCGAACTCCTTTTGCGCCTTTGTATTTATGGTTTCTGGTAAAACACCATCAATTGGCTCTTGGTAGTAGTTATTTACGGCTGTTTGCTCATTCATCCTGAAATTAACAGGACGTACCATCAATATAGTATTAGTTGTTTGAGACATTTTATTAAATTTCTTTTACAAAAATATACTTAATTAAGTTAGTAATATTTAGTTTGGTTAAAATTTAATTGGAGTAGTTTTAAAAAATCAGGTAACTTACACTCCATTATTCTATTTATATTAAACATTACATCTTTAAGCTTTTCAAATGAAAAAAATCATAAAAAAAATCTTTGCTAGTTTTGATTATAGTATAGTAAAAACATCAACTTTAGGTAGATTAATAAATGACCAGAAAAAAGCAAAAGAGTATGAATTCATATCAAAATATACTCCTGAGGTAGGAACAAACTATTTAAAGTTTAAGAGTCATTCTAAATCTCAAATTAAACAAGATTTATTTGTCCTCTCGCAGTTAAACTTTAAAAATGATGGTTTTTTTGTTGAGTTTGGAGCAACTGACGGATTATCTATGAGTAATACGTACCTTTTAGAAAAAGAGTTCAATTGGAAAGGTATACTTGCAGAACCGGCAAGGTGTTGGCACAAAGCTTTAGAAAAAAACAGAAGTGTAGCTTTAGAAAAAAATTGTGTATGGCATAAAACGGGGGAATCATTGGAGTTTAATGAAGCTAAAAGCTCTACGCTTTCCACAATTGTGGGGTTTGGTGATACTGATTCGCATTCTAAAGTAAGACATGCTGGTGAAACTTACGTTGTTGAAACTATTTCATTTAACGACTTGTTAATTAAACATAATGCTCCAAAAATAATGGATTATTTATCTATCGATACTGAGGGTAGTGAATATGTGATTTTAGAAAGCCTAAATTTTAAGAACTATAAATTTAAAATAATTACTGTAGAGCATAATTACACAAAGCTACGGGATAAAATATATGATCTCCTTGTCTCAAAAGGATACAAACGGGTTTTTACCGATTATTCTTTATTCGATGATTGGTATGTTTTAGCTTAGGATTATCATTTAAAATTTACCGCTTTTAGCCTATCCTTAACCACATCCTTTATCTTAGGTAGAACTTCCTTCATAACAAATGGAGGGTAAGCGCCATCACCTGCTTTTTGTATTTCTTCTAAAGCATATTTCATATAAGTGCTGTGAACAATAGTGCCAATATTAATCTTACTCATTCCCATATTTATGGATTCTTGAATATCGGCATCAGGAATGCCAGTTCCTCCGTGTAATACCAGAGGAGCCGGAATTGCTTTGGCTATTTCACCTAAACGATCAAAATGAATTTTAGGTTCAGTTGGTGTAAATCCATGTGCTGTTCCTATACCCACGGCTACTATATCAACACCAGTAGCTTCATATAATTGTTTAACATCTGTAACACTAGCCAAAAAATCATCATCACATTTAACCTCAACACCTCGTCCCATAATTTTTCCGATTTCGGCTTCTACCACCACACCAGCAGAACTTGCATAGTCTACTACAGCTTTAGTCATTTCTATATTTTTGGTTAACGACACTTGAGAACCATCTATCATAACAGAATCGTAACCTGAATCTATAGCACGTTTACATAAATCTACTGTTGTACTATGATCTAAATGTAGATAGATATTATACTTTGATATCTTTTTGAAACCATCTACTAACGAACGGAATACCTCAGGTGTATTTAGTTCAGCCACTGGAGGATAGGTCATTACCATCACATTAGTTTGCATTTCATCTGCAGCTTCAACCACAGCTTTTAAATCATAATTATCGTTTACATTAAATGCTGGCAAACACTTCTGGTTTGCTCTATAATCGATAAATAATTCTTTAAGATTATTATAGTTTTGGTTATACAAAACCTTGTTTTTAGTTTTAATTGCTGTGTCCATACAAATGATCTTTACTTGTTTCTATGTTTATATTTTTAATACCCAACCAATGATTAAGTTCGTTAAGGTCTTTTTGCAAATATCCTCTACCTATAATCCAATGGTGGTCCAAGCCATTATTTAAAACGGTACTTAAAATATCTCCTGCCGAATTTTTTCTAGGTTCTACTTCGGCATAACTACCACGGAACGCCATTTCAGAAGAACGGATATCTCCTTCCCAAGTTAGTACCTTAGAAGCATCAGGATATTGATATTTTGCAATTGTTACATTGCCTTTTTTATGCAAAAACTCCAGTAACATTCCCATGCTACTCTCTACATCATAGTTTTCTAAAATACTATGGTTTCTAACCTCAAAACCTGTTTCTTCGTTGATTAATTTTGTTGGTGCACCCCCGCAATGCCAGAAACCTACCCTATTATCATTTTTATTAACCAATGATAAATCTACAAGTGTTGGTATGGCTTCTTCAAAACTAATTTGGTTCATTAAAACCATAGTAAGTAATGCACCCATATCTGATTCGTCGGCTACAGGAATACCTACATCTTGAATTAAAGCGCCGGCACCATCACCAGCTATCCCATACGTATCAAACAATTCTGGCCAGTTTTTCAATCCTACACCTAAATAGTCGTGCAACCGCGCATAATCTGCTATGGCTAAAGATAATCTGATGGATTTATCAATTTGTTCATCGCTTACGTTATTAAATTTGCATAAGGGATGGCCTAAAAGTTCTGATTTTATCTTTTGAATAATGGCATCGGTAAACTTCTTACCATGTTGCCAAATGGTATCAAAATCTATTCTGTCTATTTTAATACCGAATCTATTAAGAAGTGATAATTCATTCAACTCGCAATCGTAAAACCCTGGCACTCGAAAACCTCCCATCATACCCACTGATTTTTGATTAATAGATGCTTTTACATAAACAGATTTAGCAAACTTTAAAATGTTTCCATTAAATTCCTCATCATCAGGGGACTCAAACAACCATGAATACTTTACACCACATGAATTAAAAATATTCAATAAGAAATTTTGTCCGCAAAGTCGATTATTTGAAAGCCTTCCTCCTGTTTCTTCATCATGAGACCAACTCAAAACAGGAATTTTATTTTGGTTTAACCAGCGTGCCAATGTTGCTGCCAAATCGCCAGCAATAAAAGATGCCTGATATATAATTAGCCCATCAATACCTTGAGCCTGCATCTGTTTTAACCATATATAGATTTCTTCTTTAGACTGAATTGGTTCTTTAGATGCTATTAATTCAAAACGCTGTTTAGGTAAAGCTTCCTTAAGTGCCTTTTTCGCATTGCCATAATTCTTTAAAATAGAAGTCCAATCGAAATGTTCTTCCAATCCAATACCTACTAAGGCTATTTTTGCAATATAATTAGGTTTTTTAGGTGTGATAGCGCTCTCAAATAAATGGCTAACAATGCCTTCTTTTACAGATAATTCTTTTAATAGCTCCATGATATATTTAATTTATAGTTTGAAACAATGGACAATTACTATCCATAAATGCTCTATTAGGTAAAAAAGTTCTACCCCCAAAATGTTGAGCTACATGTGATGCATAATAGCTCGCATACAACAAACGCTCTTTTAATTTGAACCCTTGCAATAATGCCGAAGCATAGGCAGCATGAAACGAATCGCCGCACCCAGTAGTATCTACAACGTCTACTTTGAAAGCTGGCTGATGGATCGCTTTTCCATGTTCATCCAATGCAAAAGCACCATTTACGCCATCGGTAATAATAACTTGCGCATTAGTTAATGCTGAAACTGCTTTTAATACTTCAACTGTGTCATTTTTTTCAGATATGTATCGCGCAGCCTCTAGTGGTAATATTGCTTCTGTACATAACCCCAACATTTCCTGCATTACCGAGACTTCAGCAGTTTCCATATCTAGTACACTTTTAATTCCTAAACCTTTGGCTAGTTTCAATAAATAAGTATTTATTTTAGTATCATAACCATCGACCAAAACCAAATCAAAACTTTTTAAATCATTTAATTTAAAATCGTTTGGTGAAAATGGTATATAACCTTTCGTAGAATATAGAACAGTACGCTCTCCATTTTCATCTATTTGAACTATGGCAATTGCAGGTGAAGCGTCCTTTTTTTTGATAAAAAAATCTACATTCACACCATGTCTTGTTAATTCATCTATGGCAACAGTGCTTAAAGGGTTATTACCAAAATATCCAAGAAAAGATGTATCGTGTCCTAAAGAAGCCAAAGCACACGCTGCATTACCTGCGGGAGCACCTCCTTGTATCACAATATTTTTACATTCATTTTTACTTCCCGCTTTTATTTTTGAAGGAACTGAGACTAAAACATCAACTACATTTAAGCCGCTACATAGTACTTTCATGATTCTATTATTTAATACAAAACTACACTAAGAACTAAGGCTGAACTAAATGCTAATTATATCAAAATATGTACTATATTGTCATAATTAATGAATTTATCATTCGATGAAGCCTAAATTAGAATATATTCCGCATGAAATAGACGGTAGCATTCATTCGTTTACATATCAAAATAAATATTTTGAAGATCCCTGGCACTATCATGAAGATTATGAATTAACATATATTATAAAAGGCAGTGGCATAAGGCATGTTGGCAGTAGTGTTGACAATTTTACTCTTGGAGATTTAGTATTGATAGGAAAAGAAATACCCCATTGTTGGACTAACGCGTCAAATTATAACGCCGGTGTACTTTCGGCATGTGTGCAATGGAAGACGAAAACATTAGATAATTTTATTGAAGGAAGCTTTGAGTTAAAATCAATTCATAATCTTTTGGAAGCCTCAAAAAGTGGTGTAAAGTTTACTGATAATAGGTTTTCAAAAAGTATAGGAAACAGATTAATTGCTCTAAACCAGTTGAGTCCCGGTAAAAAAATAATAGAACTACTAGACATATTATTGGAGTTATCATCTACCAAAAACAAGAAGTTGCTATCTGCTAATAAAGCAAGCTACAACTTCACCGAAAAATCAAATTCACGAATAGCTTCAATATTAAATTATGTAGATAAAAATTATCAGCATAAAATAGGCATTAAAGATATGGCAGACCTTGTTTATATGACTAAAAGTTCTTTTTGCAAATATTTCAAAAAGGAGTTCAAAAAGTCTTTTACCAATTACCTTAATGAATTTAGAATTAGAAAAGCTTGTTTGTTATTATATGAAACTGATAAAAATCTTCTTGATATTTCTATGAGTTGTGGGTACGAAAATATGTCGTTTTTCCATAGGCAATTCAAAAAATATCTAAAAATGACACCGAACGAATACCGAAAGAAAATCTACAATTCTTTGCATTTAGGTTAGGTTAGTCCCTAAACAATGGCAATGTAGTGCAGCGCAATAGACCTTCTTGTTTTCCAATTTCAGCATACGGTACCTCTTCAACGGTAAAACCTTGTTGCCTTAGCCAATTATTTAATCTCGTAAAGTTTTTTTCCGAAATAATAACATCTTCAGAAATTGAAAATACATTGCTATACATCTCGTACATTTCATCCTTCGTAATTTCAAATGTATTTTCTTTTCCAAAGAAATTTACCAACCATTCATATTCGCTTTCAACTAAAAACCCGTTTTTATGAATAATGGCTTTATCTTTTCCAAGAGGGTTAAAGCAACAATCTAAATGTAGCGCATTCTCTCTTGGGTTTGTATTTGATTTTCTAAGCTCAAAAGACTTTACTTTTTTCTTCGGAAATAAATCCTGAATAGCATTTACCGCTTCAATATTAGTTCGTGCCGTAATTAAATCAGGGTAGTCATCACCTGAATATGTACCCATAAAAATATAATCGTTCCAAGGCATAACATCTCCTCCCTCAACATGGCAATCTTCTGGAAGGATAATACGTTTATCTTCGGCAATTTGATTCCAAATATAATCTATGGCATGTACTTCTTCTTCTCTATGGGGCAAAATATTTGCTTCAATCATTATATCATCGATAACAAATGCGATGTCCCTTGAAAAAATCTGATTACAATCTTTAATAACCTCAGGGCGATATACTTCAACATCGTACTTCTCAAAAACTTGAAGAACCGCATTCATCTCTTGAATCATGTCATCCTCTCTGGGATAAGTTCCAGCTTTTATATGCTCAATACTTTTAGGATCGTAACAATCTTCAACTTTTGGCACAGGACCATTACTTTCTGCAGTACCCAAAACTACAGATCGCAATCTGGAAGTCTCATTTTGAACATTTAATTTTATCATAAGATGCCTTTAAAATACCTTAAAATTTAAAAGAGCAAATCTAAGCATATTTCAACAGTTTTGTATTATTCTCAAAAATAAAGCATAAAAAAGAAAAAAAGCTTCATGAAAACATCACAAAGCTTAATAATATTTAAAAATAAAAAAATCTTATCTTTTATCTACATCAACAAATGGTCTTTCTGTAGCTCCAATATATACTTGTCTTGGTCTACCTATAGGTTCTTTACGCAAACGCATTTCTCTCCATTGCGCAATCCAACCCGGTAAACGCCCTATGGCAAACATAACTGTAAACATTTCAGTAGGAATACCCATTGCTCTATAAATAATTCCTGAATAAAAATCTACGTTAGGATACAACTTTCTTTGCACAAAATATGGATCTTCTAAAGCTTCTTTTTCCAAACCTTTTGCTATATCTAAAATCGGATCTTCTACTCCTAAATCATGTAAAACCTGGTCTGCAGCCTTTTTGATAATCTTAGCTCTTGGGTCGAAGTTTTTGTATACACGATGTCCAAAGCCCATTAATCTAAATGGATCACTTTTATCCTTAGCTTTGGCCATATATTTTTTAGTATCACCTCCATCAGCTTGTATAGCCTCTAACATTTCTAAAACAGCTTGATTAGCACCACCATGAAGTGGCCCCCACAATGCAGAGATTCCTGCAGAAATTGAGGCAAATAAACCAGCATGAGACGAACCTACAATTCTTACTGTAGAGGTAGAACAGTTCTGTTCATGATCTGCATGCAAAATTAATAATTTGTCTAAAGCGTCAACCAAAACTGGGTTTTGAACATAACAGCTATTCGGTCTAGAAAACATCATTTTTAAAAGGTTCTCTACATAACCTAAAGTATTATCACCATAATCTAAAGGTTGTCCTTGTTTTTTACGCATTGTCCAAGCAACTAACACAGGCATTTTACCTAACAACCGCACAACTGACTTGTACATGTCTTCTTCAGAATCCACATTCACTGAAGATGGATTGAATGCTGTTAATGCACTAGTTAAAGAGGAAATCACTCCCATTGGATGCGCTGCTTTAGGAAAAGCATCTAAAATCTTCTTGATGTCTTCGTCTACTGCCGACTCCGCTTTGATATCGTCATGAAACTTATCATTCTGTTCTTTAGTAGGCAACTCCCCAAAGATTAATAAATAGGCTACCTCCAGAAAATCAACTTTATTTGCTAACTCCGCTATATCGTAACCTCTGTATCTTAAAACACCTTTTTCACCATCTAGAAATGTTATAGCACTTTCACAAGATCCTGTATTTTTATAGCCTGGATCTATTGTGATTACACCATTAGTTACTGCCCTTAATTTTGATATATTAATTGCTAACTCATTCTCAGTTCCCTTTTGGATTGGAAACTCATATTTTTCACCATTGATTTCTAGGATAGCGTTATCTGACATGTGTTTATTTATTTATTTTTTCGGATTGCTAAATTACGAAATATCCCTTGATTTAAGAAGTCGATAAGCAAAGGTTTTGTTAATATATTTATTACTAAAATTGATGTTAAAAAAAAACGGTTACTTCAAAAAGTAACCGCTTTTAATTCATAAAATGAAATATCTTTTATTGCTTCACTTTAAAAGCATTTTCTCCTGGGAAGTAAGCCACCGAACCAAGTTCTTCTTCTATACGAAGTAATTGATTGTATTTAGCCATACGGTCTGAACGAGATGCCGAACCTGTTTTGATTTGGCCTGTGTTCAAAGCCACTGCTAAATCTGCAATAGTGTTATCCTCAGTTTCACCTGAACGGTGAGACATTACTGAAGTATACCCCGCATTATGTGCCATATTTACAGCAGCGATAGTTTCAGTTAAAGAACCTATTTGGTTTACTTTAATCAAAATTGAATTTGCAATACCGTTTTCAATACCTTTAGATAAGCGTTCTACATTAGTAACGAATAAATCGTCACCTACTAGTTGTACTTTATCGCCGATTAACTCTGTTAGATATTTAGTACCATCCCAATCATTTTCATCCATACCATCTTCAATAGAGATAATTGGATATTTATTAGCTAATTCAGCCAAATACTCAGCTTGCTCTTTTGAAGTTCTAATCATACCTTTATCGCCTTCGAATTTAGTATAATCATACTTTCCATCAACAAAAAATTCAGCAGAAGCACAATCTAAAGCAATCTTAACCTCGTCACCAAACTTGTATCCTGCATTTTCAACAGCTTTACCTATGGTTTCAATAGCATCTTCTGTTCCATCTAAAGTTGGTGCAAAACCACCTTTTGTTGTGATTACATCTACTTCAACAGTAGGATTTCCTCTTGAATCAAGAATTTGACTTGCGTGTACACTAACTATTATACTCATAATTGGTTTGTTTTTAATCTTTTATTGCCTCAAATTTACGGCTTAATCTTCTTTTATTTACTAGCTTTAGTCATAAAAATTTTAAAAAGAAAGCTATAACGTTTTAGTGAAATTCAGGGTTGTAAACAGTGAATTAATCTACTGTCGACAATTTACTTTTCTTAATATTCTCAACGAACTGATCGAACAAATATGAAGAATCGTGAGGACCTGGACTCGCTTCTGGGTGATACTGTACCGAAAATACATTTTTACCTTTCACAGCCAAACCTGCAACGGTATCGTCATTTAGATGAACGTGCGTTACTTTTAATTCTGAATTAGCTTCTGCTTCTTCCCTGTTTACCGCAAAACCATGGTTTTGAGATGTGATTTCTCCTTTTCCTGTGATTAAGTTTTTTACTGGGTGATTTATCCCTCTATGCCCATTATGCATTTTGTAAGTTGAAACACCATTAGCAATGGCGATAACTTGATGTCCTAAACAAATACCGAACAAAGGCAAATCTCTTTTTATTATTTCTTTAGCAACTTGTTGAGCATCAACTAATGGTTCTGGATCTCCAGGTCCGTTTGATAAGAAATAGCCATCTGGATTGAACGCTTCTAAATCCTCAAACTTTGCATTGTACGGAAACACTTTAATATAACAATCTCTACTTGCAATGTTTCTTAAAATATTTTTCTTAATGCCTATATCTAATGCAGCAACTTTATAAGTAGCATTCTCGTCACCGAAATAATAAGGTTCTTTGGTTGAAACTTTAGAAGCCAACTCTAAACCTTTCATGCTTGGCACATCTGCCAATTGTTTCTTTAAGCCCTCGATATTATCAACTTCGGTAGAAATTACGGCGTTCATTGCTCCGTTATCTCTAATATAACTTACTAAAGCTCTGGTGTCTACATCCGAAATTGCAAGAAGATTATTTTTATTTAAAAAATCTTCAAGTGAATTATCTGCTGCAGGACGCGAATACTCATAGCTAAAGTTTTTTACAATTAATCCAGCAATCTTTATAGAATCTGATTCTACTTCATCTTCATTGGTCCCGTAGTTTCCAATATGTGCATTGGTAGCTACCATTAATTGCCCGTAATATGATGGATCGGTAAAAATCTCCTGATAGCCTGTCATACCTGTATTAAAACAAACCTCGCCAAAAGCGGTTCCTTGTTTTCCTCCTACTGCCTTTCCATAAAAAATTGTACCATCTGCAAGTAGAATGATGGCATTTTGCTTTTTCTGATATTTCATGTGTTTACGTTGTTTTCTTATGCGTTAGGGATTGAGGGATTTGTTGAAGCTCCTCGACGAAGGAGAGAGCGACTCCCGAAAGCCCGACCCGACCAAAGGAGGGTAACGCCAAAAGTTTTACAAAAATTCAAAAAAAAAGGATAAACTAAAAATAGTTTATCCTTTATATATTAAATGCTTATTAACATTTATTCTTCTTCGTTTGATGCGTTAGTATCAATTGGTGCTACAGCTGCTGGTTTACTACCGCCTCTTCTACTTCTTCTCGTAGTTTTCTTAGCTTTTTTACCTGCGTTGTAAATTTCGTTGTAATCTACTAACTCTATCATCGCCATATCTGCGTTATCACCTAAACGATTACCTAGTTTGATAATTCTGGTATAGCCACCTGGTCTGTCTGCTACTTTTGTAGCAACTTCTCTAAACAATTCAGTAACAGCTTCTTTTTGTCTTAACTTACTAAACACGATACGTCTGTTGTGTGTTGTATCTTCTTTAGACTTTGTTACTAAAGGCTCTACAAATTGCTTTAAAGCTTTTGCTTTTGCAACTGTAGTGTTAATGCGCTTGTGCTCTATTAAAGAACAAGCCATGTTTGCTAACATTGCCTTTCTATGGGCTGTTTGTCTACCTAAGTGGTTGAATTTTTTTCCGTGTCTCATGACGTTTGTTTTAAACCTCTATCTTGCTACTACACTCTTTTATGAGGAGCAAATTATAAAGGAGTTGATTAATTTTAATCTTTATCTAATTTATATTTGCTTAAGTCCATTCCGAAATTCAATCCTTTAACGTGTACAAGCTCTTCAAGCTCTGTTAAAGATTTTTTTCCGAAATTACGGAACTTCATTAAATCGTTTTTATTGAAGGATACTAAGTCTCCTAAAGTATCTACCTCTGCAGCTTTTAAACAGTTAAGCGCACGTACAGATAAATCCATATCGATAAGCTTAGTTTTAAGCAACTGTCTCATGTGAAGTGATTCTTCATCATAAGTTTCAGTTTGTGCAATTTCATCAGCCTCTAAAGTGATACGCTCATCAGAGAATAACATGAAGTGGTGAATTAAGGTTTTAGCAGCTTCAGTTAAAGCATCCTGTGGTGTTATAGAACCATCAGTAATGATTTCAAAAACTAACTTCTCATAATCCGTTTTTTGCTCTACACGGTAATTTTCGATGTTATACTTAACATTTTTAATAGGTGTGTAAATAGAATCTGTAAAGATTGTTCCCATTGGTGCAGAAGGCTTTTTGTTTTCTTCTGCTGGTACATAACCTCTACCTTTTTCTATAGTAATTTCCATATTGATGCTCACTTTAGGATCTAAATTACAGATTACTAATTCTGAATTTAATACTTGGAATCCTGAGATAAACTTTTGGAAATCTCCAGCTAATATTTGTTCTTGACCAGAAATTGAAATTGAGATTGATTCGTTATCAATATCCTCAATTTGTCTTTTAAAACGTACTTGTTTTAAATTTAGAATCATTTCTGTTACATCCTCAACCACGCCAGCGATTGTTGAAAACTCGTGGTCTACACCCTCAATTCTCACTGAGGTAATTGCAAATCCTTCTAAAGAAGATAATAATACTCTTCTTAATGCATTTCCAACTGTTAATCCGTAACCAGGTTCTAGAGGTCTGAATTCGAATTTACCTTCGAAATCAGTAGAATCAATCATGATTACTTTGTCGGGCTTCTGAAAATTAAATACTGCCATATTGTTGTTCTTCGTTTTAATTGTTATTTGGTTGCGCGGTTTATAAGTTTGAAGAAGTACGAATAAACCCTTTGGCCAAATACCAATGTTGTTAATTTATTATTTAGAATATAATTCGACGATGAATTGCTCGTTGATATTTTCTGGAATTTGGATTCTAGCAGGAACAGAAACATAAGTACCAGACTTAGTATCGTTATTCCAAGTAATCCATTCGTAAACGTGACTTGAGTTTGATAATGATCTATCTATAGCTTCAAGTGATTTTGATTTCTCTCTTACAGCAACAACATCTCCTGCTTTTAATTGGTAAGAAGGAATATTAACGATTTCACCATTAACAGTAATGTGTCTGTGAGAAACTAATTGACGAGCTCCACTTCTAGAAGGAGAAATTCCCATTCTGAAAACTACGTTATCTAACCTAGATTCACAAAGTTGTAAAAGCACTTCACCAGTAATACCCTGTGCAGCTCTTGCCTTTTTAAATAATCCTCTAAATTGACGCTCTAAAATACCGTAAGTGTATTTAGCTTTTTGCTTTTCCATTAACTGGATTGCGTATTCAGATTTTTTACCACGTCTTCTGTTGTTTCCGTGTTGCCCTGGAGGGTAATTTCTTTTCTCAAAAGATTTATCATCTCCGAAAATCGCTTCACCTAATTTACGGGCGATCTTTAGTTTTAGGACCAGTATATCTTGCCATTTTTAATTGTTTTTGAGAGTAGTTATGAATTAAGGTCTTAATCTTATCCTTCGATAACCGTTAACCTCTCGTTGATACTTGTTATTAATTAATTTTTTCGGTTTGCAAATTTATGCAAAAAATTAATACCATCTGACAATCAGATGATATTAATTTTCTTATTTAAAACACGCTATAAAACGTGATTAAACTCTTCTACGTTTTGGTGGACGACATCCGTTATGTGGTAGTGGAGTTACATCAATGATTTCTGTTACTTCAATACCTGCATTGTGGATAGAACGAATAGCAGATTCTCTACCATTACCAGGACCTTTTACGTACACTTTTACTTTTTTCAATCCAGCTTCTAATGCTACACCAGCAGCATCTTCAGCAGCTAATTGAGCAGCATAAGGTGTATTTTTCTTAGATCCTCTAAATCCCATTTTACCAGCTGAAGACCATGATATTACATCACCCTTCTTGTTAGTTAATGAAATGATAATGTTATTGAATGAAGCAGTTACGTGCGCTTCTCCAACAGCATCTACTATTACTTTACGTTTTTTAGTACTTGACTTTGCCATATTCTTTTGTTCTAGTTGTTAGCTTTAGTTGTTAGAATCCTAAACCTTTCGATTTCGAACAGATTCATCTAACGTCTAAACACTAATGACTAATGTCTAATTATTATTTAGTTGCCTTCTTCTTGTTAGCAACTGTTTTCCTCTTACCTTTTCTTGTCCTAGAGTTGTTTTTGGTACGCTGACCTCTTAAAGGCAGACCAGATCTATGGCGAATACCTCTATAACAACCTATATCCATCAAACGCTTAATGTTCAATTGGTTTTCAGAACGTAACTCACCTTCTATAGTATAAGCTCCAACAGCCTCACGGATTGCTCCGATTTCATCATCTGTCCAATCTTGTACTTTAGTGCTTTCGTCTACTTTAGCAGTTGCTAAAATTTCTTGTGCTCTACTTTTACCTATTCCGTAGATATAAGTTAAAGAGATAACTCCTCTTTTCTGTTTTGGTATGTCTACACCTGCAATTCTTGCCATAATTACCCTTGTCTTTGTTTAAATCTAGGATTCTTTTTATTAATTACGTACAATCTGCCTTTTCTACGCACAATCTTGCACTCGGCACTTCTTTTCTTTATTGATGCTCTAACTTTCATCTTGTCGTTTTTATTATCTACTAATGGAAGATGTGATCTTTCGATTTGATCTTGTTAGTATCTATAAGTTATACGAGCCTTAGTTAAATCGTAAGGACTCATTTCTAATTTTACTTTGTCTCCTGGTAACAATTTGATATAGTGCATACGCATCTTACCAGAAATATGTGCTGTCACAATGTGACCGTTTTCTAATTCTACACGAAACATTGCATTTGATAATGCTTCTATAATTGTTCCGTCTTGTTCTATTGCTGCTTGTTTTGCCATAATAACTATATATTAAGCTACTGCTTTTCTATTTTTACCTGTTTTCATCAAGCCATCATAGTGTCTATTCAACAAATACGAATTGATTTGCTGCATAGTGTCAATTGCAACACCAACCATAATTAATAATGATGTTCCTCCAAAGAATAACGCCCAACCTTGTGTTACGTTCATTAGTTTTACAATAAACGCTGGAAATATTGCGATTAGAGCTAAAAATATTGAACCTGGTAAGGTTATTTGAGACATTATTTTATCCAAATACTCAGACGTTTCAGAACCTGGACGAATGCCAGGAATAAAACCACCACTACGCTTTAAATCATCTGCCATTTTGTTGGTAGGCACTGTAATTGCAGTATAGAAATATGTAAATACAATAATCAATAAAGCAAAAATTACATTGTACCAAAACCCGAAAATGTCAGAAAAGTTAGTTTGCATCCATAATCCTGCAGCAGTATCTTTTAAGAAAGAAGACCCTCCAATTAATCCAGGAACAAACATAATTGCCTGAGCAAAAATGATAGGCATTACACCTGATGCATTCAACTTTAAAGGTATATACTGTCTAGATCCTCCAGCTGCAGCTCTTTCGTATCCACCAGAAGCAGTACGTCTTGCATATTGTACAGCTATTTTTCTAACTGCCATTACTAACATTACTGAAGCTAATATGATAACAAACCAAACTACAAGTTCAATTAAAATCATAATTAAACCACCGTTAGATTCTGTTACTCTGGCAG
Organism: Flavobacteriaceae bacterium; assembly: GCA_043557195.1. Classification (GTDB taxonomy): domain Bacteria; phylum Bacteroidota; class Bacteroidia; order Flavobacteriales; family Flavobacteriaceae; genus Jejuia. The sequence continues at coordinate 1,086,402 of CP121314.1, forward strand.
CATATTCTTGAACGAAAGACTGTGGTAAAGTAGCAATAATCCCAACCATAATTAATAGTGAAATACCATTGCCAATACCTTTATCAGTAATCTTTTCTCCTAACCACATGGCAAAAATACATCCTGTTACTAATATTACTACAGAAGAGAAATAAAACAATCCGCCTGTTCCTAATAAGAATGCAGATTGAGGAATTCCTAATGCTGGTAAACTTGCTAAATATCCTGGCGCTTGTACCAAACAAATAGCAATGGTTAACCAACGTGTTATCTGTGTAATCTTCTTTTGACCACTAGCACCTTCCTTTTGAAGTTTTTGTAAATAAGGAATAGCAATACCCATTAACTGTACAACAATAGAAGCCGAAATGTAAGGCATAATACCAAGTGCAAAAACCGAAGCATTAGCAAAGGCTCCACCAGTAAAGGCATTAAGTAAACCTAATAAACCTCCATCAGTCTTATCTGCTAAACCACCTAATTGTGCAGCATCAATACCAGGTAATACTACTTGGGCACCAAATCGATAAACTAATAACAGACTCAACGTTACGATGATTCTGTTTCTCAGTTCTTCAATCTTCCAAACATTTTTTATTGATTCTATAAATTTCATACGTTAATGTAATCTTATAAAGTTATCGCTTCTCCTCCTGCAGCTTCAATTGCAGCTTTTGCTGAAGCAGAAAACTTGTGAGCAGATACTTTTAATTTTGCTTTTAACTCTCCTCTACCTAATACTTTAACTAGATCATTTTTTCCAGCTAATCTATTAGAAAATAAAGTTTCAAAATCTACTGTATCTTTTACTTTCTTATCATCTACTAACGCTTGCAATGTATCTAAATTGATTGCTTGATACTCTACACGGTTAATATTTGTAAAACCAAACTTAGGCACACGTCTTTGTAAAGGCATTTGTCCACCTTCAAATCCTAATTTCTTAGAATAACCAGAACGCGACTTTGCTCCTTTGTGACCACGTGTAGCAGTACCACCTTTACCAGAACCTTGTCCTCTACCTACGCGTTTCCCTTGGTTTTTATTTGAACCCTCTGCAGGTTTTAAATTACTTAAATCCATTTCAGTTTTTTATTATTTTGTTTCTTCAACAGAAACTAAATGTGAAACTTTAGCCACCATACCAAGAATATTTGGTGTAGCCTCGTGCTCTTTTACTTGTCCAATCCTTTTAAGACCTAAAGCTTCTAAAGTTCTTTTTTGTCTTTGCGTACGATTGATAGCGCTTTTAACCTTTGTTACTTTAATTTTTCCCATCGTTGATAGTTATTAAGCGTTAAAAACTTTTTCAAGTGAAATTCCTCTATCTCTTGCAATAGCGTTTGCATCTCTTAATTGTAATAAAGCGTCAAACGTTGCTTTTACCACATTATGAGGATTAGACGATCCTTGAGATTTTGATAACACATCGTGTACACCAACTGCTTCAAGAACGGTTCTAACAGCACCACCAGCAATTACACCTGTACCAGGAGCAGCAGGAATAATGTTAACTCTAGCTCCACCATATTTACCTTTTTGTTCGTGAGGTAGCGTTCCTTTTCTGATAGGAATACGTACAAGGTTTTTCTTAGCATCTTCAACAGCTTTTGCAATTGCACTAGCTACATCTTTAGATTTTCCTAAGCCTTGTCCAACTACTCCGTTTTCATCACCAACAACAACGATTGCTGAAAAACCGAATGCTCTACCACCTTTTGTTACTTTAGTAACTCTTTGCACACCAACTAAACGATCTTTAAGATCTAATCCACCTGGTTTTACTAATTCTGCGCTTTTATAGTTTTGATACATAATATTATTAGAATTTTAATCCTGCTTCCCTAGCGCCATCGGCTAATGATTTTACTCTTCCATGGTATAAATTACCACCTCTATCAAAAGAAATAGTTTCAATACCAGCTTTTAAAGCCTTTTCTGCAACTGCTTTTCCTACCAAAGCAGCAACTTCACTTTTATTGCCTTTAGCTTTCGCTATATCTTTATCTCTAGAAGACGCAGCGCTTAGGGTTTTTCCTGAAACGTCATCAACTATTTGAGCATAGATCTCTTTATTACTTCTATAAACAGCCAATCTTGGTTTTGCTTCTGTACCAGAAACTACCTTGCGGATTCTGCTTTTTATTCTTAATCTTCTTTGATTCTTTGTTAATGCCATAACTCAATTATTAAGCCGATTTACCAGCTTTTCTTCTTAATTGTTCACCAACGAACTTAATTCCTTTTCCTTTGTAAGGCTCTGGCTTACGGAAACCACGAATTTTAGCTGCTACTTGACCAACTAATTGTTTGTCGTGAGATGTTAGTTTAATGATTGGATTTTTACCTTTTTCAGAAACTGTTTCGATTTTCACTTCTGGTGCAATACTCATAACAATGTTATGAGAAAAACCTAAAGCTAAGTCTAACTTCTGTCCTTGGTTTGATGCTCTATATCCTACACCTACAAGCTCTAACTCTTTAGTCCATCCTTTAGATACACCTTCAATCATGTTGTGCATTAAAGATCTATACAAACCATGTTTTGCTTTTTGATCTTTAGTATCAGAAGCTCTTGTTACCCAAACACTACCATCTTCAACTTTAATCTCGATGGAATCGTAATTTTGAGTTAGTTCTCCTAATTTTCCTTTTACGGTTACCACTCCTTCTTTAACGTCAACTGTTACGCCTTCAGGAATTGCTACTGGGTTATTTCCTATTCTACTCATCTCTTTCTCCCTTTTTTAGTAAACGTAACATAATAATTCACCACCTACGTTGTCTCTTTGTGCTTGCTTACCTGTCATTACACCATGAGATGTAGAAACGATGGCGATACCAAGACCATTAAGTACTCTAGGTAATTCTTTAGCTCCAGCATACTTACGTAAACCTGGTGTACTAATACGTTGAATTTTCTTGATTACAGGCTCTTTAGTTTCTTTGTTGTACTTAAGTGCTATTTTGATAGTACCTTGCACAGTTGAATCGTCGAACTTGTAACTTAAAATATATCCTTGCTCGAATAATATTTTAGTGATGTCTTTCTTTAAGTTAGATGCAGGAATCTCTACCACTCTGTGGTTAGCTCTAATTGCATTTCTAACTCTCGTAAGATAATCCGCTATTGGATCTGAATACATATTTATTAATTTGCGGTAATGGTTTTCAATACTGTCCTTCAGCTTGAACCTTCTACCAGTTTATAATTCGTTTTTTACCAACTTGCTTTCTTAACACCTGGGATTAACCCTTGGTTAGCCATTTCTCTAAAAGTAACACGAGAAATACCAAATGTTCTCATATAACCTTTAGGTCTACCAGTTAGTTTACATCTATTATGCTGACGTATAGGAGAAGCATTTTTTGGTAACTTCTGTAATGCTTCGTAATCTCCAGCTTCTTTTAAAGCTTTGCGTTTCTCAGCATACTTTGCTACTGTTTTAGCTCTCTTTACCTCACGGGCTTTCATTGATTCTTTAGCCATAACTTAGTTCTTTTTAAAAGGTACCCCTAGTTCAGTTAATAATGATTTCGCTTCCTTATCTGTTTCAGCAGAAGTTACAAATGTAATATCCATACCTGAGATTTTGTTCACTTTATCAATGTTAATCTCTGGGAATATAATTTGTTCAGTAACACCTAAATTGTAGTTACCTCTTCCATCAAAACCTGTAGCTTTTATTCCGTTAAAATCTCTAACACGTGGAAGTGCTGAAGTTACTAAACGGTCTAAGAACTCATACATTCTTTCACCACGCAAGGTCACTTTAGCGCCAATTGGCATACCTTTACGTAATTTAAAAGAAGCAACATCCTTCTTAGATATTGTAGCTACGGCTTTTTGCCCAGATATAGTAGTTAATTCTTCCAATGCATGGTCAATTAACTTTTTATCTGCAACTGCTGCTCCAACACCTTTAGATATTACTATCTTTTGTAGTTTAGGAACTTGCATTACATTTTTATATCCAAATTCGTCTGTAAGAGCTGCAATTACTTTGCTTTTATACTCTTCTTTAAGTCTTGGTGAATATGCCATAACTATATTACTTCATTAGATTTTACTGAAAATCTTACTTTCTTATCACCTTCCATTTTATACCCAACTCTAGTTGTTTCTCCATTTGAAGTTAACAATGATAAGTTAGACACATGAATTGGTGCTTCTTTTTCTACGATTCCACCTTGAGGATTTTGTGCACTTGGTTTAGTGTGTTTCTTCACCATGTTTACACCCTCAACAATCGCTTTGTTCTTATCTAGCAACACCTGTTGTACTTTACCTTCGGATCCTTTATGGTCTCCAGCAATTACTTTTACGGTATCTCCAGTTTTTATTTTAAGCTTTCCCATCTTAATATTTCTGTATTAAAGCACTTCTGGTGCTAATGATACAATTTTCATGAATTGTTTATCACGAAGCTCTCTAGCAACAGGTCCAAATACACGTGTTCCTCTCATTTCACCCGTTGGGTTTAAAAGCACACAAGCATTGTCATCAAATCTTATATAAGATCCGTCTGGACGTCTTACTTCTTTTCTAGTACGAACAACTACTGCCGTAGAAACTGCACCTTTTTTAATGTTTCCATTAGGTGTAGCATCTTTTACAGAAACAACAATTTTGTCTCCTACAGAAGCATATCTCCTTTTAGTCCCACCTAATACACGGATAGTTAAAACTTCCTTTGCACCAGTGTTATCAGCTACTTTTAATCTTGATTCTTGTTGTACCATAATTACTTAGCTCTTTCAATTATTTCAACTAATCTCCAACATTTAGATTTACTCATAGGTCTTGTTTCCATGATTCTAACAGTATCTCCTTCGTTGCAGTCGTTTGTTTCGTCGTGCGCTACGTACTTTTTTGTTTTAAGTACGAACTTACCATACATAGGGTGCTTTACTTTTTTCACCTCAGAAACCACAATAGATTTCTGCATCTTGTTACTTGTAACAACTCCTATACGTTCTTTTCTTAAATTTCTTGTTTCCATCTTTCAGCAGAATTATTGTGAATCTCTTTTAGTTAATTCAGTCGCAATTCTAGCTACTGTTCTTCTTAATGAACGTAACTGAATTGGGTTTTCTAAAGGAGATATTGCATGAGACAATTTAAGGTCTGAATAACTCTTTTTAGTTTCACCAAGTTTTTCTTGTAACTCAGCTACAGATAATTCTTTAATTTCTGATTGTTTCATCATCTTAAATTATTATGCTTCGTAATCTCTAGCAATTATAAACTTAGTTTTTACTGGTAATTTCTGAGCTGCTAAACGTAATGCTTCTTTTGCAACGTCTAATGGCACACCACCAACTTCAAATAAAACACGACCTGGTTTTACAACAGCTGCCCAATATTCTACAGCACCTTTACCTTTACCCATACGTACTTCAAGAGGCTTTTTTGTGATAGGCTTGTCTGGAAATATTTTAATCCAAAGTTGCCCTTCTCTTTTCATGTAACGTGTAGCGGCAATACGAGCTGCTTCTATTTGACGCGATGTTAAAAAGTTCGAGTCTAGTGATTTTATACCAAAAGTTCCACTTGAAAGTTGATGCCCTCTTCCGGCATTACCTTTCATACGTCCCTTTTGCTGTTTACGAAATTTTGTTCTTTTAGGCTGTAACATTTTTCTCTTACTTTAAAAAATTACTTTCTACGACGAGATTGATTTCTATTATCTCTTCCGCCTCGTCCACCTTTTCCTTGCTTCTTAGATAAACCAACAAGAGGAGAAAGCTCTCTTTTACCATATACTTCACCTTTCATGATCCATACTTTTACACCTAATCTACCATAAGTAGTGTGTGCTTCAACTAAAGCATAGTCAATATCGGCTCTAAAAGTTGATAAAGGAATACGTCCTTCTTTATAATGCTCGCTACGTGCCATTTCAGCACCATTTAAACGACCACTAATTTGAATTTTTATTCCTTCAGCATTCATACGCATAGTAGCAGCGATAGCCATTTTTATTGCACGACGGTAAGAGATACGGTTCTCAATTTGTCTTGCAATACTTGATGCTACTAAAAATGCATCTAGTTCAGGTCTCTTGATTTCAAAGATGTTAATCTGAACTTCTTTTCCAGTAATCTTTTTAAGCTCTTCTTTCAACTTGTCTACCTCTTGACCACCTTTCCCAATTATGATACCAGGTCTAGCAGTAGTGATAGTAACGGTTACAAGCTTAAGAGTTCTTTCAATAATTACTCTACTTACACTAGCTTTAGCTAAACGTACATGAACGTACTTTCTAATTTTATCGTCTTCGGCTAGCTTATCACCATAATCGTTTCCTCCATACCAGTTAGATTCCCATCCTCTGATAATTCCTAAGCGATTTCCGATTGGATTTGTTTTTTGTCCCATACTTCTATCTTAGCTTTGTGTGTTATTGTTAGCACCAACCACTAGTGTTACATGGTTAGAACGTTTTCTAATTCTGTGCGCACGACCTTGTGGTGCCGGACGTAATCTTTTCAGCATAGATCCGCTATCCACTTTAATGAGTTACGACCTTCACCACCTCCCATTGGGTGATCAACTGGGTTCATTCTAACAGGGTTTGTACGAGGTCTTCTACCTAACCATCTTGTTCTACCTGCTTTACCACCAACGATTAATTGATGATCGGAGTTAGAAACAACACCTATAGTTGCCATACAAGTTACTAACACTAAACGTGTTTCACCTGAAGGTAACTTTACAGTAGCAAACTTACCATCTCTTGCCATTAACTGAGCAAAAGCACCAGCACTACGCGCCATTACAGCACCTTGACCAGGACGCAACTCTACACAAGAAATTATTGTACCTAATGGAATTTCACTTAAAGGCATTGCGTTTCCAATTTCTGGAGCAATACCAGAATCACCAGACACTACATTTTGCCCAACTTGTAAACCATTTTGCGCAATGATGTAACGCTTCTCGCCATCTTGATAATTCAATAAAGCAATAAACGCTGTTCTGTTTGGATCGTATTCTATAGTTTTAACTTCAGCAGGAATTCCAGCTTTGTCTCTTTTAAAATCTACAATACGATACTTCTTTTTATGACCTCCACCAATATAGCGCATGGTCATTTTTCCTTGACTGTTTCTACCACCAGACCTTTTTTTCGGAGCTAATAAACTTTTCTCCGGCTTATCAGTAGTTATGGCGTCATACCCATTTACTACTCTAAAACGCTGTCCTGGTGTGATTGGTTTTAATTTTCTTACTGACATTCTAATTACATATTAGCATATAAATCAATCATCTCACCTTCCGCCAGTTGTACAACTGCTTTTTTAACAGCATTTGTTTTACCATGTTGTATACCAGTTTTTGTGTACTTGGTACTACGATCTGGACGGACATTTATAGTACGAACTTTTTCAACAGAAACACCATAAGCAGCTTCTACCGCTTTTTTGATTTCTACCTTGTTCGCCTTTGTGTTCACTGCGAACCAATAGCAGTTTTTTAACTCGCTATCAGCTGTCGCTTTTTCTGTGATTATAGGTTTAATTAAGATACTCATCTGTTTCTTATTTACTTAAGTTTGTTTCAATTCCTTCTAAGGCACTCTCTAAAAGCACTACTTGATTTGCATTTAAAATTTTGTAAGTGCTTAATTCTGAATTAGTTATAACTTCAGAACGTTTTAAATTGCGCGATGACAAATATACGTTATTATTTGACCCACCCAACACAAACAATGTTTTTTTGTTTTCAAGCTCTAAAGCCTTTAAAACTGCAGTGAAATTTTTAGTTTTTGGAGCATCAAAATTGAAGTCTTCTAAAACTGTAATTGACTTCTCTCCTGCTTTAATACTTAAGGCAGATTTACGCGCTAAACGCTTTAAGTTTTTATTAAGTTTGAAGCTATAATTTCTAGGTCTTGGACCGAACATACGACCACCACCTTTAAAAACTCCAGACTTAATACTACCTGCTCTTGCAGTACCTGTTCCTTTTTGCTTTTTAATCTTACGTGTACTTCCAGAAATCTCAGCTCTTTCTTTCGACTTGTGAGTTCCTTGTCTTTGGTTTGCTAAATATTGTTTAACATCCAAATACACGGCGTGATTATTAGGCTCAATAGCAAACACATCTTTAGAAAGGTCTGCCTTTCTACCTGTGTCTTTTCCGTTTATATCTAAAACTGCTACTTTCATTACTTCTGAATTGTTACATAAGCGTTTTTGTGTCCAGGAACACACCCTTTCACAACAAGTAGATTCTTTTCAGCTACTACTTTTAAAACTCTTAAATTTTGAACTTTCACTTTTTCACCACCCATTCTTCCGGCCATTTTCATGCCTTTGAATACACGTGCAGGATAAGATGCAGCTCCAATAGAACCTGGCGCTCTTAAACGGTTATGTTGACCGTGAGTAGCTTGACCTACACCACCGAAACCATGACGTTTTACAACACCTTGAAATCCTTTACCTTTTGACGTACCAGCTATATCAACAAATTCACCTTCAGCAAAATGTTCTACAGTGATAGCATCTCCTAATTTGTACTCCTCATCAAAACCTTTGAATTCAACAACTTTGCGTTTTACAGAAGTACCCGCTTTTTTAGCATGACCTAAGTCTGCTTTAGTAGCGCTTTTTTCTGTCGCGTCATCGAAACCTAGTTGGATAGCTTCATAACCATCAACTTCTTCAGTTCTGACTTGGGTAACGATACATGGTCCAGCTTCGATTACTGTACAAGGAATATTCTTCCCGTTTTCATCGAAGATGCTGGTCATACCGATTTTTTTTCCAATTAACCCAGACATATTTATTTATATTAATTATTACTATTTCGTTGAAATCTAATTCAACATTCTTATTTAAAAAATTTCAGGGACAAAATACCTTTCGTCCCTGAAATGTATTTATCCGTTTTTCCCGCGACCGCATCGGTGGGACATGTCTTTCGGTAACTAAATACCGAAATATACTTATACTTTGATCTCTACTTCAACACCACTTGGTAATTCAAGTTTCATCAAGGCATCAATTGTTTTTGATGACGAAGAATAGATATCTAATAATCTCTTATAAGAAGATAATTGAAACTGCTCTCTTGATTTCTTGTTTACGTGTGGAGAACGTAATACAGTGAAAATTTTCTTGTGCGTTGGTAATGGAATTGGCCCCGTTACTACAGCTCCAGTACTTTTTACTGTTTTTACAATCTTCTCAGCTGATTTGTCAACTAAGTTGTGATCGTATGATTTCAATTTGATTCTGATTTTTTGACTCATCTTTCATTAGAAGGAGTTTCAGCGTAGTGTGAAAATTCCATTGTTGATGTCGCACGACCTGATGATAATGTTCTCAATGTAGTTACATAACCAAACATTTCTGATAGTGGCACAGTAGCTTTTACAGTTTTTGCACCAGCTCTATCACCCATGTCACTTACTTGACCTCTTCTTCTATTTAAATCACCTACAATGTCACCCATGTTTTCTTCAGGTGTTATTACCTCAAGTTTCATAATTGGTTCCATTATAACAGCTTTTGCAGCTTTTGCAGCATTTTTAAATCCAAGCTTCGCAGCCAATTCAAATGATAATTGGTCAGAATCCACATCATGGTATGAACCATCCGTTAATGTTACTTTCATAGCATCAACTTCATATCCTGCCAACGGACCATTAACCATTGCCATTTTAAATCCTTTTTCAACAGAAGGAACAAATTCTTTAGGAACGTTACCACCTTTAATTTCAGAAACAAATTCTAAACCTGTTTTTCCTTCTTCAGCTGGCTCTAAAGTAAATACAATGTCAGCAAATTTACCACGTCCACCAGATTGTTTCTTATAAACTTCTCTATGCTCTGCACGTTGTGTAATAGCTTCTTTGTACTCTACTTGAGGTTGCCCTTGATTTACTTCAACCTTGAACTCACGCTTCAAACGGTCAACAATAATATCTAAGTGAAGCTCACCCATTCCAGAAATAATAGTCTGTCCTGAAGCTTCATCAGTTCTCGCAGTAAATGTTGGATCTTCTTCAGATAATTTAGCCAAAGCCATACCTAATTTATCAACATCTGCCTTTGTTTTAGGCTCAACTGCAATACCGATTACTGGATCAGGAAAATCCATAGATTCCAAAACAATAGGATGTTTTTCATCTGACATAGTATCACCAGTCTTAATATCTTTAAACCCTACCGCTGCTCCAATATCTCCAGCTTCGATAAAATCGATAGCATTTTGCTTGTTTGAGTGCATTTGGTAAATACGAGAGATACGCTCTTTTTTACCTGAACGGTTATTCAAAATATAAGAACCGGCATCTAAACGTCCTGAATATGCTCTAAAGAATGCTAAACGACCTACGAAAGGATCAGTAGCAATTTTAAATGCCAAAGCTGAAAATGGCTCACTAGCACTTGGCTTACGTATAGCTTCTTCTCCAGTGTCTGGATTTGTCCCTACAATATTATCTCTATCAGTTGGAGATGGTAAGTAACGACAAACTGCATCTAATAAAAACTGTACACCTTTATTTTTGAAAGCAGAACCACAAATCATTGGAATGATAGCCATATCCATCACAGCAGCTCTAAGTGCAGCATGCACTTCGTCTTCTGTAATAGAATCTTCATCTTCCATGAATTTTTCTAATAAGTTCTCATCATAAGTTGCAACCTCTTCAATTAAAAGTGCGCGGTACTTACGTGCTTCTTCTTTTAAATCTTCTGGAATATCAATTACATCAAAAGTTGCCCCTTGAGTTTCATCATGCCATACAATAGCACGGTTTTTTACTAAATCGATAATACCTTTAAAGTCCGCTTCGTCACCAATGTTTAAAACGATTGGCACCGCGTTAGACTTTAACATATCTTTTACTTGTTGGCAAACACCTATAAAGTTAGATCCTTGACGGTCCATCTTATTTACAAATCCAATTCTTGGAACATTATAGTTATTAGCTAGTCTCCAGTTAGTTTCAGACTGAGGCTCAACACCATCTACTGCACTAGAACAAGAATACCAAACCATCAAGTACGCGTAAGGAACGGTTTACCTCAACAGTAAAATCAACGTGTCCCGGAGTATCAATAATATTAAAGTGATATCCTTTAGTTTCAGAAGTTGGCTGCCCATTTTCAATTGGGAATTGCCAAGTACAAGTAGTTGCAGCTGAAGTAATTGTAATACCTCTCTCCTGCTCTTGTTCCATCCAGTCCATTGTTGCAGCACCATCATGCACTTCACCAATTTTATGAGAAACACCTGTATAATAAAGAATACGTTCTGTAGTAGTAGTTTTTCCTGCATCAATATGCGCAGCAATACCTATATTTCTAGTATATTTTAAATCTCTTGCCATGTCTTAGAATCTAAAGTGAGAGAATGCTTTATTAGCTTCTGCCATTTTATGTGTATCAACTCTTTTCTTAACTGCCGCACCCTCTTCTTTAGCTGCTGCTAAAATTTCAGAAGCTAAACGTTGCGCCATAGATTTTTCGTTACGCTTTCTAGCGTAACCAATTAACCATTTCATGGCAGTTGATATTTTTCTATCTGGACGAATTTGCATCGGGATTTGGAATGTTGCACCACCAACACGACGACTACGTACTTCTACGTGAGGCATCACATTCCCTAAAGCATCTTTCCAAATTTCTAAAGCTGATTTTTCTTCGTCAGTCTTTTTAGCATCTACAATATCAATTGCATCATAGAATACTTTGAACGCCACAGACTTCTTACCGTCCCACATCATCATATTAACAAAACGGGTCACCAACTGGTCGTTAAACCTTGGATCTGGTAAAAGTGGTCTTTTTTTCGCTGCTCTTTTTCTCATGTCTTCTTCTTAAAGTTTAATTACTTCTTAGGGCGTTTTGCTCCGTACTTAGATCTACGTTGTGTCCTTCCAGCAACACCTGCTGTATCCAAGGCACCTCTAACGATGTGATACCTAACTCCTGGCAAATCCTTTACCCTTCCGCCTCTTACTAATACTATCGAGTGCTCTTGTAAATTATGTCCTTCACCGCCAATGTATGCATTTACCTCGTTTCCATTTGTTAAACGCACCCTTGCTACCTTACGCATTGCTGAGTTTGGTTTTTTAGGAGTTGTTGTATAAACACGAGTACATACACCACGTCTTTGCGGACAAGAATCTAAAGCAGCCGATTTACTCTTCTTGGTTATTTTGGCTCTTCCTTTTCTTACTAATTGTGAAATTGTTGGCATATATTTCTATATAAAATTTTATTAACCTCTATTTAGAGGGCTGCAAAGGTAGAAATTAAAATTAATTATTCAAACCCTAATTCATTAATTTTGAAGAGTTTTTAAAATTAAATTTTTTAGACATATTAAAAGTGTTCTTTTTCCGTTAGATTTACATTTAAATTCAGTGATACCAACGTGCAGAAATCTTATTTTTTTGTCCTTATTATATGTATACTTTTTTCTTCGGAAGCACTTACACAAAATTTGCAGTTAAAAATATCAGGGAAAACCAATGTTGAAACCAAGACTATTGATTCAATTGGGTATAACATTACACATCAAAACTTTTTATCGCTTAAAACTGAAGTTGACTCTTTAAGAAAACGCCTTAACGCTGCAGGTTTTATTGAAAACAGGTTAATAGAAATTAAAAAGAAGAATGATTCTGTTTTTGACGCTAAACTTCATTTAAAACAAAAATTCAATACCATATATATATACTATAATAAAACCCTCTTTGATAAATCACTTTTGAATTCAATTTCAGAAGACGTAACGGACGATTATTTTAGTGTAGAAATTTCCACAATTGAAAACAACCTTAATTTTTTGAATTCTGAATTGGCAAACCAAGGCAAGCCTTTTTTAAAATTAAAACTCTCAAATATCAAAAAAAAAGGTAATGATAATTTGAAAGCTGATTTAGTTGTTATTTCAAAAGAAACCAAAAGAAAAATCGATGATATTAAAATTGTAGGTTACGATAAATTTCCAAAATCTTTTCTAAAACATTACCTCAAACTAAAACAATCACAAGTTTTTGATTTAGAAACCATAGAAAAAAAGACAGAACAATTAAACAATCTAAGATTTGCAAACCAGGTAAAATCACCCGAAGTATTGTTCCAGCAAGATTCCACATCCTTATATATATATGTAGAAAAATCAAAAAGCAATACCTTTGATGGATTTTTAGGATTTGGTACAAATGATGAAACCAATAAACTTGAATTTGATGGTTTTTTAAATTTAAGATTGATTAATAATCTAAATTTTGGAGAAACCTTCAGTTTACTATACAAAAGCGATGAAATTGATCAAGATACTTTTGATGCTAGCTTAGGCCTCCCTTTTTTGTTTAACACGCCTATTGGGTTTGATTTAAATCTTAGAATATTTAAAAAAGACTCTTCCTTCACAACTATTGACCAAAAGGCAAAAGTTAATTATCAAATTAATGCGCTCCACAAAGTATCTTTTGGAATTTCAAATATTGAATCCAATAATTTACGTTCTGAAAGTACAATAGTTTCACTTCAGGACTATAATTCAAATTACTTTACTGCTTCCTATGAATATTTAAAACCACAATTTTACGACATTCTATTTCCTATTAAATCTAACTTCTATTTGGAAACAAACTTTGGAAACAGAACATCATTAAATATTGAAACCAAGCAATCTTTAGTAGTATTAAAAGCGTTTAACAATTTTAAACTAAATAGAAAAAATAGCATTTATCTAAATGTAGACGCTGCAAACCTGATCTCTGATAATTATTTTGAAAATGAATTACTTCGCTTTGGAGGCATAAACTCCATTAGAGGTTTTGAAGAAAACAGTTTATTTGCTTCGTTATTTGGGGTTTTAAATACAGAGTACAGATACCGCTTGAGTAACTCTATCTACATACACTCCATTACTGATGTGGCTTATTTTGAAAATAAAACTTCAAATCTTAAGGAAAAACTCTTTGGTTTCGGTTTTGGGTTTGGAATTCTAACAAATTCTGGACTCTTAAAGTTTAACTATGCTAATGGCAAAAATGAGAATCAAAAATTTAAGTTATCAAATTCTAAGATTCATATAAGTTTGATTGCAAATTTTTAGAATCAATTCTAATTTATGTAAGGTTTTAAACAAATTCTAGACTCAATATTGAAGTAACAATTTTTGCTATCTAAAAAAAAAGATAATCTATAAGCAAATAAGGCATTTATCATCTAAATTGAATACATGATTAACCTTTTTGAAACTAATTTTTAAAAAAAACATCAATTTTAACGCAATTTTGTTGCTTTGTTAACTTTTATTTATGATTTTTGGCATTGACTAATTCAAATAATTATAAAATGAAAACAAAGTTTAGTGGATTTCTAACGCTATTACTGGCGTTTGTTGTGCAAATTTCTTTTGCGCAAGAAAAGACAATTTCAGGTGTTGTAAGTGATCAAAATGGGCTACCATTACCTGGAACAACCGTCTTAGTTAAAGGTACAACTAATGGTACCTCAGCAGATTTCGATGGTAAATACTCTATAAAAGCTAATCAAGGGGCAACTCTTGTATATAGTTTTGTGGGTTACACAACCAAAGAAGCTAAGGTTGGGGCATCTAATACAATTAATGTGACCATGGTAGAGGATGCTGAGGCACTCGAAGAGGTACTTATTGTAGGTTACGGTACCGCAACCAAACAATCATTTGCTGGTACAGCAGCAACAATTAGCACTGAAAATATTGAAGCTAAAAACTTCACTAACGTGACTCAATCTCTTGCAGGTGAGGTGGCTGGTGTTACTGTAATTAATACATCTGGACAACCTGGTACAATTGCAACTGTGCGCGTTAGAGGTTATGGTTCACCACTTGGGAATAGGGATCCTTTGTATGTTGTTGATGGAGTTCCTTTCTCAGGGACTTTTGAACTTAACTCTATAAATCCTGCAGATATTAAAAGTACTACTGTACTTAAAGACGCGACTGCAACAGCTATTTATGGATCTAGAGGTGCAAATGGTGTAGTATTGATAACTACCAAAAATGGTTCCGCTTCTGAGAAGGGTTCTATAGAAGTAGACTTAAAAACTGGTATCAATGCACAAATAATACCTCGCTATGATGTTATAGATTCACCTGAGCAATATATTGGTTTAGTCTGGGAAGGTTTATTTAATAGAGGAGTTGTAACTGGCAACGCTGATCCTGTTGATTTTGCCAATAATACACTTTTAGGTGATAACGGTATCGGTGCAGGTTACAATATGTGGGATGCTGCCACCGGCGCAGATTTAATTGACCCAAATACAGGGACTGTAAGAAATGGTGTTAACAGATTATTTACACCAGAACGCTACGCAGACGAGGCATTTGGTACAGGATTTAGAAGAGAAGCTAACATAAGGTTTTCTGGTGGTTCTGATAAAACAAGATATTTTGCAGCACTTGGTTATGTAGATGATCAAGGATATTCAATAAACTCTGATTTTAAGAGATATTCTGCTAGAATAAACTTGAGTTCAGATGTAAAAGATTGGTTAAAAATAGGTGGTAATTTAAATTATGCCAATTCGCTTACCACTAATAACGGACAAATTGTTGGATCTGAAAACCTTTTTGAATTTGCTGATAAAATGGCTCCTATTTATCCTGTTTTTGCAAGATATCCTAATAGCGGTGAACTAATTGTGGATCCAATATATGGTGGTTTTCAGTATGATTATGGTTCTCCAACTGGAGGTACAACCCCTGACCCAACAAGAGCATTCACAAGAAACCGTCCAAATGCTAACTTATTAAACCCAATAGGTTCTGCCATATTAGATTTTGATGGTAGAGATACACATGCCTTTAATGGTAATCTAAATATGACCATTAAAATTACTGAGGATTTAGATTTAGAAACTACTTATGGTGGACAGTATTCATTTTTCAGAAGAAATAATGTAAGTAACCATGTATATGGTACTGGAGCTAATACTAAAGGTAATATTACGGTTACTGACCAAGTAAGATGGTCTCAAACATTTCTTCAATTATTGCGTTATAGAAAGTCTTTTGGATTACATAATATAGAAGCTTTAGCTGCTCACGAAACATTTGAAGCAAGTTTCACTCAATCTAGACAATTTAAACAAAATGTTATTCTACCTGGTGTATATAACTTAAGCAATTATCTTGAAGTGGTGTCACCTTCTGATGGCTACGAAAATGCCTCTGGTTTAGAGTCTTATTTTGGGCAAGTAAATTATAATTATGCTGATAAGTATTTCTTAACAGGGTCTATTAGAACTGATGGTTCTTCGCGATTCATTAACGATAAGTGGGGTACTTTTGGTTCATTAGGTGCTGCTTGGGTTGTATCTCAAGAAGATTTTATGAGTGATAGTATCTTTTCTTATTTAAAAGTTAAAGGTTCATATGGTATCACTGGTGATCAACAAGGTGTATCTACAACACTTGCTTTTGACAGGTTTAATACAAACTTAGTAGGTGGGGCTTTAGCTATTGATGCAAGTAATTTTGGAAACCCTGATTTAACATGGGAGACTTCAAGAATGCTTCAAGCTGGTTTAGAAATGAGCTTTGGAAGTTTTCTAGATGTTAATATTGATTATTATCGTAAAATGACTGATAACTTGTTCTTCGATAGAAGGGTTGGTTCATCAGCTGGTTTAGCATTCATTAGAGTAAATGACGGTGAAATATTAAACGCTGGTATTGAATTTGATGTAACTGGCCGCATAATTAATACAAAAGACGTTGGCTTGAATGTATCAATTAATGGAGAACTTTTGCAAAACGAATTACGTAAACTACCTGTAAACCCATCAACTGGTCTTGATAGGGTGATTGATACGGGATCTAGTGCGGATGGTAACTATGCGTTTGCCGTAGGTCGTTCTATGTTTGATTTCTGGTTAAGAGAATACGCAGGAGTAGACCCATCTGATGGTGCCCCAATGTGGTATCAATATTATGATGATGCAAATAACAATGGTGTTTTTGATGCTGGTGAAGATGATTTCTCTATTGATGATGGAAATGGCGGGGATTCTAATTCATCTGGAACACTTTACGAATACAGACAATTAAATTCAAACACCAATATCCAAAGAACAATTACTAAAACTTGGGGTGATGCTACACAGGTATTTAATGATAAATCTTTTATTCCAGACGTTAGAGGTGCATTTAGAATTACTGGAAGAATCAAAAGTTTTGATTTTTCTACACAATTTACATACAGTTTAGGAGGATATGCCTATGATGGACAATATGCTGAACTAATGAGTGATCGTTTCGGAGCTGCTGGTAACAACTATCATAAAGACATCTTAAGAAGATGGCAAAACCCTGGTGATGTTACTGACGTACCACTTTTATCGGACAATGCAATTGTTAACTCTACCTCAGGATCCACTAGATTTATAATAAGTACAGATTATATTGCATTTAACAATGCTAGAATAGGATATACACTTTCAAATGATTTTGTTGCTAAAGCAGGTCTTGATACGGTAAATCTATGGGTGTCTGGAGATAACCTTTTTATCAAATCGGCTAGAGATGGTTTCAACCCTTCTGTAACAGAAGTTGGTAACTCCGCTCGTAGAATTTATGCGCCAGCAACGACCATTACTTTAGGAGCTAGAGTAAAGTTTTAATTTAAAAAAAATGATTATGAAAAATTTATTAAAAATTACGTTTGCAACTGTTGTAGCACTTTGTGTTACAGGTTGTGCTGATGACTTACTAGACAACAGTGGTGTTTCTGGTACGAGTCAGCCCACACAATTTATTACTGCTGAGCAATTACAAGAAGGAGCGAAAACTAACTTAGAAATCTCTGCTGCTTTTGTTGGTGGTATTTATTCACAAATGATTCAAACTGGTACTGGTGGTACTAATTTAAGTCATGATGATTTTGGTCAGAAAGGCTATGATATTTATGGAGATATGCTTTGTGGCGATATGGCATTAAGTGTAAGTACATATGGATGGTATCGTTCTGATATTACTGAATTTCAAGCGCCACTAGATTTTGCAAGAGGAAGAAATAGAATGGTGTGGAGATACTACTTCAGAATTTTAAGATCTGCCAACACAGTTATTCAAAACTTGGGCGGTAATGATGCAATTCCGGAGAATGCAGATAACCAATATGCAATGGGACAAGCAAAAGCAATGCGTGCACATTCTTATTTTTATTTAACACAATATTTCCAAAAAGAATATAACGCTTCAGAGGCTATTTTACCTCTATATGATAGTCCGATAAATACAAACGTAGCGAAAGCCACTGCTGGAGAAATTTATGACTTAATGGAAAGAGATTTACGCGATGCTATTAACTTATTAGATGGTTTTAATAGAAGCGCAAAAAATGAAATCAACCAAGATGTGGCTAGAATGCTTTTAGGCTATGTATTGGGTGCTAAAGGAGGTAATGATACCGAGGTAGCTTCGTTAACTCAGCAAGTTATTAATTCTGGTAATTATACAATTATGCCAATGGGTGATGTTGCGACAACTGGTTTCAATGATGTTAACGATCAAAGTTGGATGTGGGGTATTGATATTACTGAAAATAATGGATTAGATCTTGTTTCATGGTGGGGTCAAGTTGATGCTTTCTCCTACAGTTATGCATGGGCAGGTGATTATAAAGCAATTGATGCATCTTTGTATGACGCTATTCCAGCAGATGATGCTAGAAAAGCACAATTCTTCAACAATCCTGCTAGTGGTAGAAATTTACAACCACTATTTAAGTTTTTTGCATCTAATCAAATTGGAGGTTCTTCACAAACAGTAACCGCTGATTATGTGTACATGCGTGTAGAAGAAGCTTATTTATTAAATGCAGAAGCAAATGCTAGAGCTGGTAATGAACCAGCGGCTAGAACTAGCCTGAAAGCTGTTTTAGCTAACAGAGTTCCGGATGTGTCTTATGTTGATGGTTTAAGTGGCGCTCAATTACAAAATGAAATCTATCTACAAACTCGTATCGAACTTTGGGGAGAAGGAAAGAGTTATTTAGCGATGAAACGTAACAAAGCAACCACCGTTAGAGGAGCGAACCACCTTTCATTTGTTGGTGAAGCAATTCCATACAATGATGAAAGAATGCAATTTGAAATTCCTCAACTTGAAATTCAGAACAATCCTTTCATCTCGTCACAAAATGACTAACATGTTGTTGGATTAATAAACAACCAAATAAAATTAATATTCATGAAAAAAATAGTTTATAATATTTTAATACTTGCCCTAGTTGCTTGTTTCCATAGCTGCGATGAATCCATAGTTGAAGAAGTGGAATATGTAACATTTGGTGCTGATTCTTATTCAACTGGAGTTGATGTAGGTGGTAGTACAAGTTTTGATATTCCTGTTTATACAACTAATATCACTGGATCGGATAGATCTTACACTGTAACGGTAGATGAAAGCTCTAATGCAGCTAGTGGATCTTATACAGTTCCAAGTTCTGTAACAATTCCTTCAGGTTCCAATAGTGCTATGTTAACTGTCGCACTTACTGACACCAATTTAGGTATAGGTGTAAATAACTTAGTTATCAACTTCATGAACGGTGAAGGGTTTTTTACTGGTGAATCTACAACACTAGGTTACATTCAAAATTGTGATGAAGTAACAGGTACTGTTGCTATTACTTTTGATGGCTATGGTAGTGAAACCACTTGGGAAATACTTGATGCCCTTGACGGTGTAGTTGCATCTGGAGGAAACTATGCAGATGGTCAAGCGACTGCTTCACAAGAAGTAACACTTTGTTCTGGCAGAGATTATACTTTTGTTATGAAAGATAGTTTTGGTGATGGTTTAAGTTTTCCAAGTAATGGTACTTATAGCCTAACTGTAGGTGGTGTTGTAAAAGTAAGCGGAGGCGGGGACTTTGGTTCAGAAGAATCTACTGCTTTTGATACTAAATAGTATATTAAATAATATCTAATTAATTAAAAATAGATTGCCTAAATTGGCAATCTATTTTTTTATGATGCAAAACCAAACACAAATATTCGGCATAAGAGCTATCATTGAAGCTATTAACTCTGGTGAAACCATTGATAAAGTATTTCTACAGAAAGGTCTAAGAGGTGAACTTTATACAGAATTAGAAGCAGTACTGCGCCAAAACTCTATTAACACTTCATATGTTCCAGTTGAAAAACTAAATCGACTAACAAGGAAAAACCATCAAGGTGCAGTTGCACAAATTTCACCAATTGAATTTCATGATATTGAAACACTGGTTTTAAATGTTATTGAATCAGGTAAAACACCTCTATTTTTACTTTTAGATCAACTGAGTGATGTACGTAATTTTGGCGCGATTATTAGAACTGCAGAATGTACAGGTGTAGATGGTATAATTATTCAGAAGAAAGGTGGCGCACCTGTAAATGGTGATACCATTAAAACAAGTGCTGGAGCAGTCTTTAAAATTCCTATTTGCAAAGTTGATCATATTAAAGACGCTGTGTTTTATATGCAGGCTTCAGGAATAAAAGTTATTGCTGCTACTGAAAAAACAGAAAATACACTTTATAATATTTCCTTCAAAGAGCCATGTGCTATTATTATGGGATCTGAAAGCAGAGGTATTAACCCTTCAACTTTAAAAGTAGTTGATGAAAAAGCTAAACTTCCTTTGTTAGGGGATATTGAATCTTTAAACGTTTCTGTAGCTTGTGGTGCGTTTTTATATGAAGTTGTTAGACAACGCTCCTAAGTACATCTATTCTTCTCCTCGTTTTTTGTAGGTGTAATTTACTTTGAAATCTTCTTGCCCTGTTTCTGGTTCTATTTGTTCTATGAAATTCCCTTCCTCATCAAAATGTTTTAAGAATGGGTCATCTTCTTCCTTATAATTCTCTTGTTCCCAAACATATTTCTTTGGTTTCGCTATGCGCTTCCTGAAAATAAGAGCAAATACCAATCCTGTTATTAAACCTGCTAAATGTCCTTCCCAAGAGATGCCTTCTTCTATCGGGAGCGTATACCATATCATGCTTCCATACAAAAAAACCACAAGCAACGATAATGCTATAAGCCTATAATGCTTTGCAAAAACGCCTTTGAAAAAGGTAAAACTTACTAATACATAAATTAATCCGCTCGCCCCAATATGGTAGGATGGTCTACCAATACACCATGTTAAAAAACCCGAAAGTAAAATACCCCATAACAATACTTTCCAAGCAATTGGTTTATAGAAATAAAACAACGCCATTGATAACACAAAAAGTGGAATAGTATTATGATATAAATGCTGAATATCGCCATGTATAAATGGACTTAACAAAACGCCCCTTAAACCTGAAAACGTTTGTGGATAAACTCCAAATTTTGAAAACTTGAACCCGAAACGCACTTCGAACCAAAAAACAAGCCATAATACCAATACAAATAGTATGGGGTATGCTATAACTCCAGTGGAATACTCGAAATGTTTGTTGTGTTTCATTAAAATAAAGATAGCAAATAGTTAACCAGCTTTGGATTATGTGCTAAAATGGCAGATAGGTGCGTGAGGGATTGAGCGATTGTTGGAGCTCCTCGCAGAGAGCGACTCGTGAAAGCCCGACCCAGATTTTTATCTGGGGCACGCCCAAAACTTAAATAAAATCAGTTAATTTTACAGTAATGAATTTAAATGAACCCTTAGCAGAACGGTTACGACCTAAAACCCTAGCAGACTATGTGAGCCAAACGCATTTGGTGGGAGAAAATGGTGCGCTATCGCAGCAGTTAAAGCATGGATTGATTGCTTCAATGATTTTTTGGGGGCCTCCTGGAACGGGAAAAACTACTTTGGCAAATATAATTGCATCAGAATCGGGAAGGCCATTTTACACTTTGAGCGCTATAAATTCTGGCGTGAAGGATATTAGGGAAGTTATTGAAAAAGTAAAACAAAGTGGTGGATTGTTTACTACCAAAAATCCGATTTTATTTATTGACGAGATACATAGGTTTAGTAAATCTCAGCAAGATTCTTTATTGCAAGCGGTTGAAAAAGGTTGGATTACTTTGATTGGTGCTACTACTGAAAACCCGAGTTTTGAGGTGATTCCAGCATTATTATCACGTTGTCAGGTATATATTTTGAATGCCTTTTCTAAAAACGACTTAGAAACCCTTTTAAAACGTGCTATTGAAAATGATGACCTTATCTCTAAAAAAACTATAAAACTTGAAGAAACCGATGCTTTATTAAGGCTTTCTGGAGGTGATGCTAGAAAATTGCTAAATATTTTTGAGTTGATTGTAAATTCTAGTACTTCTGACAAAGTTTCTATTACCAATGCCTTTGTTTTAGAAAAAGTACAAAACAATACTGTGAGATATGATAAAACTGGTGAGCAGCACTATGATATTATTTCGGCTTTTATAAAATCTATTAGAGGTAGCGATCCGAATGCGGCTGTATATTGGCTTGCTAGAATGATAGAGGGAGGTGAAGATGTGAAGTTTATTGCGCGTAGACTTTTAATTTCTGCCAGTGAAGATATTGGTAATGCCAACCCTACGGCTTTGGTTATTGCGAATAATACTTTTCAAGCTGTTTCTACCATTGGCTATCCTGAATCTCGAATTATTTTAAGTCAATGTGCTACCTATTTGGCATGTTCTCCAAAAAGCAATGCGGCTTATAAAGCTATATGTGAAGCACAACAATTGGTAAGAGACACTGGTGATTTATCGGTGCCGTTAGAAATTAGAAACGCGCCTACCAAATTAATGAAAGAGCTTGGTTATGGTGAAAACTATAAATACGCCCACAACTACGATAATAATTTTGCAGAACAAGAATTTCTTCCAGATGAAATTAAAGGCGCTAAACTATATGAGCCAAGTAATAATGCTAGAGAAAATGCCCAACGCGAGTTTTTAAAACAACGTTGGAAAGATAAATACGGCTATTAAAATAGTTTGCAGAAACTTAAAACTTTATGTTTAACTTTTCTTGTTTTAGCTTTTCGTTTTCATAATGCTCTAACATCCAATTGTCTCCATTTTTATAAATAAGAGCATTTTTGCCTTCTACTAAAAAGACATTATTTAGCCCTGTATTTTTAATTTTGTATACCACTTTTGGAGAACTATCAACTAGTTGAAAACCACTAGCGATAGCTTGAGCATACAAGACATTAGAACTAGACTCACTTATTCTACCAACAGGCTGTATCTCTTTCTTTTCTTGAACTGCAACTTCAACTTTAGGTGTTTCAATCACTTCTTCCACCACCTCTTGAACCTTAGCTGTTTCCTTTGCCTTTTTAAGGGTTTCTATCTCTTGTCGTAATTTTTCAATTTCTTCTTTTGTTTCAGCTTTTACGTCTTCTACAACTTTAGTAGGTTGCGTTGCAACAACGTTTTTCTTTGGTTCGTATTTATAATTTAATGTTTCAAAAGAAGTAAAAGCCTCTCTCAATGCTTTATTATATGCTGTATTATACTCTTTCTCTCTACTTTCTCCCATTTGAGAAGTATATACAACTCTATCATTACAGTCTTTTAATGTGACTTTAATCTTAGTCTTAAACATCCCAGAATCTTTTATAGCATCTGAACGCAAAGCTAAACATCGGTCTATCATAAGGTCTTCAGGATATTCGCTCCCTTCCATTACAGCAGTAAATCCATACTTATTAAATAAAAATTGTGCTAATTCGTTCAAACGGTACTGATTGTTTTCTTTCAAAAAGTCGAATTTAGTTGGTACAATAACGTATTTGTAATTATTTAGATTAGTTTGTGCAAATATGCTTGTAACCACAAAAAGAGCTACAATAGAAGCAAGTAATTTAGTTTTCATTTTTAAAAATATAATTTAATCCTAGTTGTAAAGATACATTTTGTGCATCATATATATTTTGATATGCTAAAAAATTATCGGCCATAACATAAAGGTTTAAACCCCAAAGGTTAGCCGAAAGACCTAATCCTATATTATTAAAAGAGTATGAGTCTACAGTATAGGTTGCTTTGGCGCTCAATCCGTTAAAGATTCTTCTGTAATAATATGCCGTGAGTGCTGCTTGTGGCCCTTTTGGTCGGTTTACCATAAATAGTTGCGCTCCTACTCTATTCAAATAATTACCTTCTTTAGCTAAACAATCACAATCCTCCAATTTTTTCTTCCCAAATGCATAATTTAGAGAAGCGTTAAGTTTTATAGGGCGCGATGTAGTGTATCTCGTTGTTGTAGAATCTAAGGTAAATAGCTCCTCAAAATCTTCTTCAATCTCACTCCAATATTCATCAGCAGTTTGATTAGCATTACTTTCTGGAAAAAGGGGATCTATACCTTCAAATTCAAAATCATCCTTTAACTGGTAATTTTTTATGTCCTTTGAATGTGTAATAAACCCAATATCTAATACACTTGCATCAAAAAACAATTGATCAGTTATCTGATATGTCATTCCAAAATCTACACCCAAACCAAGACTACCTCCAAATAGTACTCTACGCCTTAACGTTTTAATATCTTGACTAACATCTGAATTTCCATCATCTAATAAACCATCTATTCCTGAAGTTCTAACTTCAAGATTTAGATTAAAAATATGTTTATAGATATTATTCTCGCCTTGTATGGTAGTGAATTGTCCACTATTCCTATTAGAACTTACATCTACTATATTAGAATACATTTTACCTCTAACACCGTAAGTAAATTTAGAATTCACCTTTTTATTATACCCCACATGAAGCACCGAAATAACACTGGCTGTGAGATTAAAATGCCCTAAATCAAAGGGACGCCCAATATTACTTTGATTACCTTCTAGAGCTAAAATTGCATAATCTTTAGGGAAATAACTGATGAAATCTAGTTCTTGATATAGACCAAAACTCAAATATTCATTTTTTTCATAAGATGGACCAAAAGCAAAACCACCTGAAATTATTTCCAACTGTTGGGTAGCTGTAAAAAAGTCTTTATCACTTAATCTATTAACGGCATTTCTTAACTTCAAGTTGAAATCTCTTCCATCTTCTGCAAACAAATCATAAATAGATATCCCCGAAGATCCAGCATTTACGTGAATATGAGATAACAATGGTATTCCAAAATAGCCTCTATTATCAATTTTACCACCAGGGTTTTGTAGTAACGTTTGTGGGATTTCTGAAAACCCATAGAGTATTTGCTTGTTTTGTGAAAAACAAACACTTACAATGAGCAGCATAATAAAGGAAAAATTTTTAAAGCTCATTAATCGATATTTAAAAACAATATGCCCTTTGATTTTACACTTATCACACCAGGAGTATTCTCGTTTATTGGTGTTCCGGGAAGCATAGTTAGACTAAAAACAAGTACTCTTGTTTGTTTTACACGTTGCAAAGAAACATCTTCAAAGGTTTCTATATGTTCCGATGGAATGACTTGATTATTTGATGAAGCTTCGGTATTTACATCAAACGTCTCCAAAATTTGCCCGTTAGTGTCTAAAAAAGAAACGCTTAAACGATATGCCCGATTAATTGAGTTTTCAATCTGAAAAACAAATTCTACTTTTATTAAATTATCTTGAATAAAACTATTGTTGAAAAAGTCAATTTCTGCAAAATCCTCTGCTGTACTTTGCTCACTACCACCCACAAAAAAATCTTCAGCCGAAGCTGTATAAAACACTAAACTAGATTCTAAAACAGGTTCCAGAACTAAATCATCCGCCTGATTAAAATCTACTGGTTTAGTACAGTTAAGCATCAGTAACAATACAATTCCCAAACCAAAGTATTTTTTTATGTTCTTATTCATATACAAAAAACGCTTTCTCTTGTTAAGGTATTGCTTACAGATAGTTTTTGATTTCAATTAATTTTGAAACACCTTTTATACTTCCATTAAAATGAGTTGTATTTGGGTTGAAGAAAATGGCATCCATTCCCATATTTAAAGCACCTTCAACATCGGCCTCCAAACTATCACCAATCATAATACTTCGACCAGCATTGACTTTAGCTAAGTCTAGAGCGTAATTAAATATTTTAGGATTTGGCTTTTTTACTCCTGCAAGCTCAGAATTGGTAATTGTTTCAAAATAGTGAATGATATTTGATTTGTCCATTTTTTTGTACTGCACCTCATCAAAACCATTTGTAATAATGTGCAATCTGTAATTAGATCGAAGATATTCTAAAATACTAGTTGCATCTTCAATCAAAAAATTAAATGTAGATAGGTACTTAATATAGTCTTCCGATAATTGATGAATTATTTTATCTGCAACTTGTACTTCTAAAGCTTGAAATGTTTCGTTTAATCTAGTAAAACGTAAAGCCTCTTTTTTAATACGTTCTTCTCGGTAAAGTTTCCAATATTTGAAGTT
The DNA here is from genome assembly GCA_043557195.1 of Flavobacteriaceae bacterium. Classification (GTDB taxonomy): domain Bacteria; phylum Bacteroidota; class Bacteroidia; order Flavobacteriales; family Flavobacteriaceae; genus Jejuia. The sequence goes on from CP121314.1 coordinate 1,112,769, forward strand.
TATAGGAATGTATTGCTGTAGGAAATCATCTAAATTTACCTCAACATTATTTAGCTTGAATATCTTATCAAAAGTAAGTGCCGAATTTTTTTCAAAATCCCATAACGTATGGTCCAAATCAAAAAAAACATCAGTGATACCGTTAAGTTTCTTCATCTGTTGAGGCTAAAATAATATTAAATAGTTCTTTAAATCCATCCCATCTATCGTTACTACTAAATGTATAATTATGAAACACTGGTACAAATTCACCATTCACCTGCTTTACTTCGTCGATAATTGTCTTTAAAACTTTCTTCTTATCTAATAAAGACGCTTGTTGCAGTAATGCGAAATCCATAACATGAAAAGGACAAACTTTTAAAGGTGTCTGCACTTCATAATCTAAATCATAGAACAAAAAAGGTGTGCAAGAGCCCGCTCTAAAACCCACATGATTTACGTAGCCCATGGTGTAATCTTCATTAACCTCCAATTGCACCAAATTTCTATAAGACTCAGGAAGGTTAAATTTTGAAAAAGAAAATCTGGACGCTTTAAGAGATGTGTTTATTACATCTTCCATTTGACGCTTTTCTTTTTTAAGCATTTCAACATCATTTACTGAGAAATATGATGCTTTCAAGCCTACACGACAATAATCAGCTACGTGTTTTATAAGAGACACATATTTACGCTTATTAATATTTATCCCTTTATCGAAGGTAGAATAAGAACCAATAAAGAAGAACACTAAAAATTTAAACTGCGACTGTTTTTGTTTGTTAATGATATATTTAAAGGTGTCATATGGATCATGCTTAAAACCGAATAGCACTGCGTATCTTGTATATAAACTTCTAAAACGAAACCTGAAAAAATCCTTTACAGTCCCACCGAGTGATCTCATTACACCTTTAAGTTTGTAGTTGTATGGACTCGGAACATCGATAATTGGCTTTATTCGGTATTTCTTGGTTGGAAATTCAAAATCAGGAAATTGTTTTTGTAATGCTTCTTTAAATTTGTAAGCCCAAACATCTACAACTGGTTGTTCTAAAAAATCGTGCTTATAGCCTATACTTTCAGTTGCTATAAACCTGCCATATTGGTCTTTGCGTTGTGGTAAATACTCTTCGTAACGAGAGAGCATGTAGAAAGAGGCTGCAAAAATATCAAACGGCATTGCACTCTTATCTCCATTAAAGAAAAAGCATTTAGTGTTTTCCCATTTTTGAATATTAATTTCTATATCTGTAAGCCCTTGCTCAAATAATATATCATGGCTTTTTATAAAAAACTCATTACCCAGATGTTGTTTTGTATACGACATTTTTAAACTGTCGTGCGCAATAAACTCTTCAATCTTGGTAGTAAAAACAACTTTTATACCCAAAACACGTGTACAAATATGCTTAAAAACATATTTTAATCGGGGTGATATTTTATGGGTATAAACTAGTAACATATTGTATTTAATTGCGAAAAATGGACATCTAAACTCTAAATTCCAACCTTAGCTTTTTAGAATTATCACAAAAGTGATTCATCTGCAAAACTAAAATAGGCTTTTTCAGTAACTATCAAGTGATCTAAGACTTTAATATCTAAACTCAATGCAGCAGCCTTTAGCTTTTGAGTAATTTGTTTATCGGCTTCACTTGGTTTTAAGGTTCCAGATGGGTGATTATGTGCTAAAATCAATCCAGTTGCCCCAACCTCTAAAGCGTTTTTAAGCACTAGTCGAACATCAACCAAAGTTCCTGTAATACCGCCTTTACTCAACTGATTTTTTTGAATCACCTTATTAGAATTATTGAGATAGATAATCCAAAACTCCTCGTGCTCCAACTCTCCTATTACCGGTTGCATCAATTCAAAAACAGATACACTTGATGTGATTTTTTTCTTTTCTAGGGCTTCCTCTCCCCTACGCCTTCTTCCTAATTCTAGAGCAGCAGCAATGGTTATAGCCTTGGCTTCACCAATACCCTTAAATGCCATGAGTTGCTTGATGGTGAGTTTACCGAGTTCGCTTAAATTATTATCTACACTCGCTAAAATACGCTTGCATAGAGCTACGGCACTTTCTTCTCGATTGCCAGAACCTATTAAAATAGCAACTAATTCAGCATCACTTAAAGCAGATTTACCTTTATAAAGTAATTTCTCTCTTGGTTGATCGTCTTGACTCCAGTTTTTAATTGAAAACGAAGATGGTTTTTCTTGCATTGGTTAAAGATAAATATTGTAATCAAAAAAACGTCTGGAATATTAATGTAAAACATTATCGATGTCTTAAATAAGAGTTAATCTATAACTAAGTATTTTGTTCGGGTACAATCAACCCATAAATTTTATTACTTTTAGAATGAACTTGTAATAACGTAAAATATGTACGTACAATCTACCAATATTTCTGAACCCAAAACTATTTTGTGGCATGATAAAGAAGTAAATACAGGTATTTATAAAACACCAGCTCTTAAGCCAATTTTCCTTGAAAAAGAAGGTGTTAATGAAGATTATGTTGCTGATAGAAAGGTACATGGTGGTAAATATAAAGCATGTTATTTATTCTCTTCTGACCATTATCCATATTGGAAAACGCTATATCCAAATTTAAACTGGAATTGGGGTATGTTTGGTGAAAATCTAACGGTAAATGGCATGAATGAAACACAGATTATGGTTGGGGATATTTATAAGATTGGAGATGCACTTGTGCAGGTTACCCAACCTAGAGAACCTTGTTTTAAGTTTGGTGTAAAATTTGGAAGTCAGGATGTCTTAAAACAATTTATAAGTCATGGTTTCCCTGGCACCTATGTCAGCGTGTTAGAAGAAGGATTAGTGCATACAAAAGATAAGGTAAAACTCGTAAACCGTTTAGAAACGACGTTAAGTGTAGCGCAACTTTATGAACTTATTTTTGCTAAAAACAAAAAGCAAGAGCTACTGAAAATAGCAGTGGAATTAGATATTTTACCTGAGCGGAAGCGAGAAAAACTATCTGAATTTATTGTATAATCTTAAATCTATTGCAAACTAGCTAAACTTGCCTTTATAGTTTCAATCTTTGCCAAAGCATCAGCCTCTTTTTTCTTTTCGCTAGCTACAACTTGTTCTGGCGCATTATTTACAAAACGCTCATTTGACAATTTCTTTTGAACAGATTTTAAGAAACCTTCAGTATAGTTTAACTCTTCTGTTAACTTTTTAATTTCAGCTTCTACGTCAATAGCTCCGGCCATTGGTATAAAGTATTCATTGGATTTTACACGATATGTTAGAGCGCCTTCAACGCCTTCAGTGACGTAATCGATGTTCTCTAAATTTCCCAACTTTTGAATTATACTATCAAAAGTTGAAGCTGTATTTTCATTATTTATAACTGAAAACGGAATTGCATCTTTAAAAGCAATATTTTTTTGTTTTCTGATGTTTCTAATGCCTGAAATAACTTCTGAAGCAAATTCAAATTCAGAAATTAAAGAAGAATTCATAGATTTACCTTTCGGCCATTTAGCAATTATTAAAGCTTCCTCTGGCGTTCTTTCCGAAATAAACTGCCAAATTTCTTCAGTTAAAAATGGCATAAACGGGTGCAATACTTTTAAATTCTCTTCAAAAGCAGTAATTACGGCGTTGTATGTTTTAGCATCAATAGGCTTTTGATATGCAGGCTTAACTATTTCTAATAACCAAGATGAAAAATCATCCATGATTAATTTATAAATCGTCATTAATGCATCACTTAAACGATATTTACTGAAATGGTCTTCAATTTCGGCTAATGCTTTTTGAAATTTAGCATCGTACCACTCCAATCCTACTTTTGCGGTTTCAGGTTGCTCTAAATTATCGTCTATGTCCCACCCTTGAACCAAACGAAATGCATTCCAAATTTTATTACCAAATCCTTTTCCCTGTTGGCATAACGCTTCATCAAACAATAAATCGTTTCCAGCAGCAGAACTTAGTAGTAAACCTACACGAACACCATCGGCTCCATATTCTTCAATTAGTTTTAATGCATCAGGTGAGTTTCCTAAAGATTTACTCATCTTTCGGCGTTGTTTATCTCTAACTAATCCTGTGAGATACACATTATTAAAAGGTTTTTCATCTCTAAACTCATATCCAGCAATAATCATACGTGCTACCCAAAAGAATAAAATATCAGGACCAGTAACCAAATCATTAGTTGGATAATAGTACTTTATCTCATCATTTTCAGGATTGCGAATACCATCAAATACTGACATTGGCCATAACCATGAAGAAAACCAAGTATCAAGAGCATCAGTATCTTGTTTTAAGTCGGAAGCTAGAAGCTCTGAATTTGAAGTTTTCAATCTCGCTTGTTCAACAGCTTCCTCAATAGTTTCAGCAACTACAAAGTCTTCTTTACCATCTCCATAATAATAGGCAGGAATTTGTTGTCCCCACAATAACTGACGCGAAATATTCCAATCTCGAATGTTTTCCATCCAATGACGATAGGTGTTTTCAAACTTCTTTGGAAATAACTTTATATCATTATCCTGCAAAACCGACTTGATAGCTGGTTTTACTAAATCTTCCATTTTCAAAAACCACTGATCGCTTAATCTAGGTTCTATAACGGCTTTAGTACGTTCGGAAGTTCCTACTTTATTGATGTGCGTTTCAGTTTTCACCAAAACACCAAGCGCTTCTAATTCTTTAGCAACAGCTTTTCGTGCCACAAATCTATCTTGACCTTCAAACTGCAACCCATAACTATTTAAGGATGCATCTTCATGAAAAATATCAATTACTTCTAAATTGTGCTTATCGCCTAGAACCTTATCATTTTCATCATGAGCTGGAGTAACTTTTAAACAGCCTGTCCCAAATTCTAAATCCACATATTCGTCTTCTATAATTGGAATAACGCGGTTACAAATTGGCACAATGGCTTTTTTACCTTTTAAGTGTGTAAAGCGCTCATCGTTAGGATTGATACAAATAGCAGTATCACCAAAAATAGTTTCAGGTCTTGTAGTTGCAATGGTTAAAATAGCTTCACTTCCCTCAATTCTATAATTAATATAGTATAAATTCCCTTGTCGCTCTTCATGGATAACCTCTTCATCTGATAATGTAGTTTTAGCTTCAGGGTCCCAATTTACCATACGGTATCCGCGATAAATCAAGCCTTTATTGTATAAATCAATAAAAACCTTGATTACAGCTTCTGACATATCGTCATCCATAGTAAACTTAGTACGATCCCAATCGCAAGAACATCCTAATTTCTTTAATTGCTCTAAAATAACACCACCATATTCATGTGTCCAATCCCAAGCATGTTTTAAAAACTCATCACGAGACAAATCGTTTTTATCAATACCCTGTTCTTTTAATTTAGCTACCACTTTCGCTTCTGTAGCAATCGATGCGTGATCCGTTCCAGGAACCCAACATGCATTTTTTCCTTGCATGCGCGCACGACGAACCAAAACATCCTGAATCGTGTTGTTCAGCATGTGTCCCATGTGCAAAACACCGGTAACATTAGGTGGCGGTATAACTATAGTATACGGCTCCCTATCATCTGGTGTGTTTTGATGGGATTTGCATACTTTGGAACAGTTTTTGACTTTTAATTGGCAAAAGTACTTATATTTCTTTTCCTGTGAAAGTAGAGCTTAATGCTCTGTATGTTAAGATTGAGGTAATTCGTCTATTATTTTTGCAGGTTGCGGAAAAAGTACCTATGTTTGAATTAAATAATAACCATTAATTACAAAAAGATGAAACATTTATTTACACTTTTATTTGTAGGGTTAATTAGTTTTTCGCTTAACGCGCAAGAAAAAGTTGCTAAAATCGAATTTAAAGATACTACTATAGATTATGGTACTATTGAAAAAGGCGCTAACGGTGTAAGAGTTTTTGAATTTACAAATACTGGAGATGCTCCTTTGATCATATCGAAAGTGAGTTCTAGTTGTGGATGTACTATCCCTAAAAAGCCCGATGCTCCTATAATGCCTGGTGAAACTGGTGAAATTGAAGTAAAATACGATACTAATAGAGTTAACCCGATTAGAAAAACAATTACTGTAATGTCTAATGCTGATACTCCAACAGTAGCGTTAAAAATTAAGGGATTAGTAATAGACCCCTCTAAAAACAACGTTTTAGAGAAAACAAGCAAAAGCGTTATTGAGCAATAAATCAATTCCTTTTGAAAAAAATAAAAAAGCCTAGACATTTTGTCTAGGTTTTTTTATGTAATGGATTTTCTAATCTAAAGCTAATCGTACGTTTATAACCATTTCTATCTACAACAAGTTTAATAGTTTTTCCATTCTCACCATGAAAAAACTGCGTAATTTGCTGTAAGGAATAGTTATAAGTGGATTTACCATTAATGTATAAAACAATATCCCCTTTTAATAAGCCTGCTCTTTCGGCAGGTGAATCTTTTCGCAATTCTACGACAGAGAATGCTGGTTTTAAACTTAACTCATAATTGTTAGTAGCTACATAATTTGGTGCAGCTTGATCACTGAATCCATTATTTTTATTATCCAAGCCTTTATTTTGCGTTTTCACCAAACGATATCCGCCATACTCTAAAACTATACCTGATTTATTATAACTAAATGGCTTTTTAAAATTAACGTTTCTCTTCAAAGTGATTTTAGCCCTACCATAGTCTATAATGATGTTAAAACGCTTTAATATATTTCCTGAAACACTACCACTTCTACCTTCCATCATATTATTAAAACTTATTGATTCGGCGTCAGGATAAGCCACATTAACATTTTTCAACCTGAAATACTTTAAGGAAAACCCATCTATTTTAGAACGTTTACCATAAACACTACCATTAAGTCCTTGCCCTAAAAAATCATTAAAATAATAATCACCAGACGTCAAATGTTTTTCTGTATCTTCAAAAAGCCATAAAGCATCACTACCTCCTGTATCAATTAATAACTTTACTGGAATATCTTTATTATCATTATGTATCATAGCGTACATATAGGGTTTATTGTTGTAAAATTCTAGATTAAACATTTCACAATTTGAACAATCTTTATAAGTGAATTTATAGGGATTGTGAAATTTCAAAAAACGTTTTGAATAGTTAATTTCAACAATAAAATCCTTTAAAACATCAAAACCAATGATGCCATGGACAGGAACCCCTAATTTTGGAGTGAAGTCTAACAATTTACTATATATAGCATATAAATCCTGATCAATCTTAATAGCATCACCAATCTTTAATACATTATTTTTAGACTTTAAAGCTTCAATAGATGCTCCACCACCTAACCCACGAAGAAAAATGGTTTCAGTGTTTTTAACTTTTAAGCTATCAGAAATATTAAGAATATTAAAGATTATAGGCTTACTAACACCTGTGTCTAATATGAATGAAAGTTCCACACCATTTACCTCTACTGGAAAAACAATTAGATTGTTGATCAATTTAAACTTAATCTTTTCTTTTCCTTTATGATTATGAATGATAAACTGACTTTGCGAAGACACGGTATTACTAAAACAGAGGTATAAAAACACCATGTAAATAATTCTCTTCATTACAGAAACAAAAGTTTATTAAAAATCAAGTTACAAATCTTTAAGGTCTCCAATGAATTTACCTTAGTTTTTTAAAAAAATTTTAAGATAATTTTTGCAACTTTGCGACCTAACAGCTATTAAATGCCAACAATATCAGATAAGGGGCTAAACATGCCCGAATCGCCAATTAGAAAACTAGTGCGTTATGCTGAAAAAGCTGAAGCCGAAGGCAAATATGTTTACTATCTTAATATTGGACAGCCTGATATTAAAACACCAGAAATTGCATTGAACGCGGTTAAGAATAATACTATTGAGGTATTATCTTATTCACGCTCTGAAGGTTCTGATACTTATAGAAAAAAAATAGCTGACTACTATGCTTATCATAACATAAAAGTAGACCTCAACGATATTATTGTTACCACAGGAGCAAGTGAAGCTATTGCTTTTATCTTCGGAAGTATAATGGATCCTGACGATGAAGTTATTATCTGCGAACCTTTTTATGCCAATTATATCGCCTTTGCTACTGCTGCAAGTGTAAAAGTGAGACCCATAATTTCTAAAATTGAAGATAATTTTGCATTGCCATCTGTTGCAGAATTTGAAAAGTTGATTACCAATCGCACGAAGGCAATAATGATATGTAACCCCGGAAATCCTACGGGTTACCTCTATTCAAAAGAAGAAATTGAGCAATTAGCAGCTTTAGTTAAAAAGCATGATTTGTTTTTAATTTCAGATGAAGTATACAGAGAGTTTGCGTATGATGGATACACGCATTACTCTATATTAGAACTTGAAGGTTTAGATGAACATACTATAATGATCGACTCTGTTTCCAAACGCTATAGCATGTGTGGTGCAAGAATTGGATGTTTGGTTACAAGAAATGAAATCATAAGGCATACGGTTTTAAAATTTGCTCAAGCACGCTTGAGTCCGCCTACCTACGCTCAAATTGCTAGTGAAGCTGCATTAAGCACACCACAAAGTTATTTTGAAGACGTAAAGCATGAATATATAGAGCGTCGAGACACCTTAATTTCAGAGTTGCAAAAAATTGAAGGTATTACAGTGGCTATTCCTAAAGGTGCGTTTTATTGTATAGTAGAACTTCCTGTAAAAAATGCTGACCATTTTGCACAATGGCTATTAGAATCGTTTACTTTTGAAAATGAAACGGTTATGGTTGCTCCAGCTAGTGGGTTTTACTCTACTCCAGGTTTGGGTGCAAACCAAATTAGAATTGCTTACGTACTTAATAAACAACGCCTAGTTAAAGCGGCAAACATTATAAAAGAAGCGTTAAAAGCTTATAAAGATTGATAGAAATACAACAAAATATATCTCTAAAGCATCATAATACTTTTGGTATTGATGTAAAAGCGGAGCATTTTGTTGCAGTTTCATCTGTTGAAGAATTAATAGAAGTTTTAAAGTTAAAACATTATCCTGAAAAATTGCTTTTAGGAGGTGGAAGCAATATGCTACTCACCCAAGACCAAAAGAAACTTGTTATACATGTAGATTTAAAGGGTATTTCCCTAGAAAACGAAGATGAAGATGCTGTATGGATTAAAGCTAATGCAGGTGAAAACTGGCACGAGTTTGTGACATGGTGTTTAAAACATGATTTTGGAGGGTTAGAAAACCTATCTCTTATTCCTGGCAATGTTGGTACTGCACCTATCCAAAATATTGGGGCTTATGGTGTTGAATTAAAAGACACCTTTGTTTCTTGTGAAGCTTTAAATATTCAAACTCAAGAAGCAAAAACGTTTATCAAAGCTGATTGCAATTTTGGTTACAGAAATTCAATTTTTAAAAATGAAGTAAAAGGCCAATATATAATAACTTCTGTTGTATTCAAGTTGACAAAAGGCAACCATAAACTTCACATGGATTACGGGGCTATTACATCGGAATTGAAAGCTCAAAATATTACAAATCCAACAATACAAGATATTTCAAAAGCAGTAATTGCGATTAGAGATAGTAAACTCCCAAACCCTAAAGATATCGGTAACAGCGGAAGTTTCTTTAAAAATCCAGTGATTTCAAAATCAAAATTTCAAAAACTTCAAGAAAATTTCAAGAATATCCCAAGCTACCCAGTTTCAGAAAACGAAGTAAAAGTTCCAGCTGGCTGGCTTATTGAAACAGCAGGATTTAAAGGCAAACGTTTTGGTAATTATGGTGTTCATAAACATCAAGCGTTAGTTTTAGTAAATTACGGTGGCGCTAAAGGGTCTGATGTTTTAAATCTTTCAAAATTAATTCAAAAAACAGTGTCTCGATTGTTTGATATTTCTATTGAAGCCGAAGTAAATATCTTATAGTTTAAATAAATTTCTAACTTTGACGTTTATCAGTTCTAATTGAACAACAACTAATTAAACCAGCATTACATTGATTTCAAACATAGAAAAAGAAATAGTCAACTTATTGAAAAATAGTGACAAACGTGCTATTTCATTGCTCTATGAAAATTATGCCGATGCGCTTTATGGCGTGATACGAAAGGTAATTACAGATGAAGATACGGCTCAAGATGTATTGCAGGAAACATTTGTAAAAATTTGGCGTTATGCAAAAAAATATGATGCATCAAAGGCTAAATTGTTCACTTGGTTATACCGAATTGCCTATAATACCGCCATTGATAAAACCAGATCTTTAAAAAATAAAATCGAGAAAGAAGTCCAAATCGATAATTCTAGCGTATATAAAATTACAACGAACTCTTTAAACCAAGATGTTTTAGATATTAAAACCCATTTAGGCACCTTGGATGAAAAGTATCAGATAGTGATAAATGCGCTATTTTTTGAAGGTATGACGCAACAGGAAGCGAGTGATGAACTTGATATTCCGTTGGGGACTATAAAATCGAGATTAAAAATTGGATTGCGAGAATTGAAAAAGATTTACGATCCACAATAAACCAAGTCATGAATGAGAAAATAACTACTTTTTTAAATTCAGGCCTTTTAGATAAATATCTAATAGGCACAACAACTGTTGCAGAAACAGAAAAGGTTGAAGCCTACATTTCAAAATACCCAGAAGTTCAAAATGCATTCAATACGTTACAACACAACCTAGAAATTGTTGCGAAAAGTAATGCTGTTGAAGCTCCTAAACATATATTAAATAATGTATTAGAAGAACTTGATGACGCACCAGTTATAGCAATGACGCGTAGGGAAAAATATCAAAAATGGTACAAATTTAGTGTTGCAGCCAGTGTTGCAGCTATTGTTTTTGCGGCGAGCACATATTTATTCTATAATCAAAATCAAAAATTAACTGAAGAAAATCAGGTCGTTGTTGATGAAATATTTGATTTGAGAAGCGATATTGAAATGAACAATAAAAAATTGGATGCCATTATGGAGCAGTTTAAACGCTTGAATGATCCTAACACTTATAAGTATATTATGAAGGGGAATGATCGAGCTCAGAACTTAAAAACTGTTGCCTATATTAATCCTAAAGAAAAAACATCTATGATTGATGTGGTATCACTTCCTCAATTACCAGAAGAACAATGCTACCAAATTTGGGCAGATTTACAAGGTAAAATGGTGAGTTTAGGTATTTTGAGTGAAACCGATAGGCAATTAAAAAGAATACCTTTTGCAGAAAATGCTAGAGGCTTAAACATTACTATAGAGCCCAAAGGTGGTAATGCTGTAGCATCATTAGAAAACACTGTAGCAGAAATTAGCTTACAGTAAAAGTAAATTAGTATAGCTTTAATATTGAAAAAGCCTCTTTTACAAATGGAAAGAGGCTTTTTACTTGCTATTAATAACTCTTATTAAGGGTTATTGTCTTTATTCCTTATCGAAAAATGCTTTATGTATAAATCCAGCCACTATTGCACCAGCTATTGGAGCTAACCAAAACAACCATAATTGTGCAGTAAAATCTCCACCAGCAAATAAGGCTTGACTTGTAGACCTTGCTGGGTTAACTGATGTATTTGAAATTGGAATACTTATTAAATGAATGAGCGTTAAGGCTAAACCTATGGCAATACCTGCAAATCCTTTTGGTGCTTTTGGATACGTGCTTCCTAAAATGATTAAAAGAAAAAACATAGTAAGTACAAATTCTGCTACTAATACAGAAACCATACTATAGCCTCCAGGTGATAATTCTCCATAACCGTTAGCTGCAAAACCGCCTATGTCTGTAAAGTCGGACTTCCCTGAAACGATGAGATACAAAACCCCTGCCGCCGCAATAGCTCCAATAAGTTGTGCAATAATGTAACCTAAAAGGTGTTTCCCTTTAAATTTTCCACCAGCCCATAACCCTAAAGATACTGCGGGGTTAAAATGTGCTCCTGACACGTGTCCTACAGCATAAGCCATGGTTAACACCGTTAAACCAAAGGCGAGTGACACTCCTAAAAGACCAATACCAACTTCTGGAAAAGCAGCAGCATAAATAGCACTACCACAACCTCCAAAAACTAGCCAAAAAGTTCCAAAAAACTCTGCTAATAATTTTTTCATAATGTTATATAGTTTAATTGGTTAGCAATGAAAAACATAATTCATTAGTAATGAGACACCTAAAAAACACATTAGTCACAATGCTATATTATAATTCCTCTTTTTTAGCCGTTTTTTTGTAAAAACTGTATCTTTGCAGAAAATAATTTTCATGAAACTTCTTCTGATTACATTAGTGCTGCTAGGTATTGGTATTGCAGGAATAGCTATTAAAATTTGGGCTAAAAAAGACGGTAAGTTTGCTGGTACTTGCGCAAGTCAAAATCCTATGCTAAATCAAGATGGAGAAGCTTGTGGTTTTTGTGGAAAAACTCCAGATCAATTCAGTGATTGTAATGAACCGCAACATTCAAAGTAATTGATGATTATTCTTGATATTGCACTCTACTCCCTTATTGTAGTTGTTCTAATTCAAGTTTTCTTCTATCTACATATCTTCGGAAAGTTTGCATTTCGCAAGGAGGCGAATGTCAACAGAAATCCTAAAACACCTGTATCTGTTATTATTTGTGCCAAAAATGAAGCAGAAAATCTCAAAGCTTTTTTACCTTCGGTAGTCCATCAAGACTATGAAAATTTTGAAATTGTTTTGATTAACGATGGGTCGCATGATGAGACTTTAGGTATCATGGAAGCCTTTTCAAAAGAACATCAAAACATTAAAATCGTAAATGTAGTACCTGTTGAAACCTTTTGGGGCAATAAAAAATACCCCCTAACTCTTGGTATAAAAGCAGCAAAACATAATATTCTTTTATTTACAGATGCAGATTGTAAGCCTGTTTCAAAGTATTGGATTAAAGAGATGGTTTCAAATTTTAATTCTGAAACCTCAATTGTTTTGGGCTATGGTGGCTATTCAAAAGTAAAAAACTCATTACTTAATAAATTGATACGGTTTGAAACCTTACATACTGCAATGTCTTATCTCTCATTCGCAAAAATAGGTATGCCCTACATGGGGGTTGGTAGGAATTTAGCGTATACAAAAACACAATTTTTTAAGGTGAATGGGTTTATGAAGCATATGCGTATTCGCTCAGGTGATGACGATTTATTTGTAAATGAAGCTGCTACGCCTAGTAATACACGAATTTGTATTTCTAAAGACAGCTTCACTATATCGTCTCCTAAAACTTCATTTAAAGATTGGTTCAAGCAAAAACGCAGGCATATCTCAACAGCTAAGCATTATAAGCTAAATCATAAGATTATGTTAGCTTTATTCTATATTTCAAGTTTTTTATTTTGGTCCCTATCTATTCTGCTCCTCGCTTTTTGGCACTTACCTATTTATGTTTTGGTGCTTATCGCTGTTAGGTTTATAGTCTTTTTATTCGCCCACGGCTTTTCAGCTAAAAAGCTTAATGAAAAAGACCTTATTGTACTTTCTCCATTCCTTGAAATCTTTTTAATTATTTTTCAATTAGCTATCTTTATAAATAATATCATCTCAAAACCCAACCATTGGAAATAGAAGAAGCCATCTCTCGCGCTAAAAAAAATGACCAAAAGGCCTTTAATTATTTATTGGATTTGTATTGGGATAATGTATATGGTTTTCAGTTAAAACGAGTGCAAAACGAAAATGATGCGGAGGACATAACCATTCAAACATTCTCTAGAGCTTTTGATAGAATTGAAACTTTTGATGAGAAGTACACCTTTAAAACATGGCTCATCACCATTTCTAAGAATATTCATATTGATTTAGTTAGAAAAGAAAAAAACTCTATAAAACATGTCCTTTCGAAGGATGATAAAAGTGCATATCAAATTTTAGATGAATCTCCTACGGTTGAAGACAAATTAATCACCGAGCAAAATTTAGCCAACTTACTTCGCGACATAAAAAAGCTAAAGCCTCATTATCAAAAAGTAATAAATCTTAGATACTTTCAAGAGTTAAGCTATAAGGAAATTTCAAAAGAACTGGATGAACCCATAAATAATGTTAAAGTAAAGCTACTTCGTGCTAAAAAGCTACTTGCAGAAGTGATTACCAACAAAAATGATTAAAAAGCTAAAAAACCTAGGTCCTGGATTATTATTCGCAGGAGCTGCTATTGGGGTGTCGCACTTAGTACAGTCCACCAGAGCTGGTGCCGATTTTGGTTTAGGATTAATTTGGGCACTTTTTTTAGTAACACTATTTAAGTATCCTTTTTTTCAATATGGTCCACGTTATGCTGCGGCAACTGGAGAGAGCTTGCTTGATGGATATAAAAAACTGGGCCAAGGCACTTTAATAGCATATTACATACTAACCCTAGGTACCATGTTTGCTATACAGATGGCGGTTACCATTGTTACCGCAGGTATTGCATCTTCTTTGTTCTATGAGTTTGAAGTATTAGAAATTGGCAAAATGGCAATCAACAGTGTACAAATTTGGTCGGTTATAATTCTCGCTATCTGCTTTTCTTTATTGCTTTTTGGAAAATATAAACTGCTAGACAATCTTATTAAAGTCATCATTATAACCCTTTCTATAAGCACTATTGCTGCGGTAATAATGGCAATATTTAACAGTAATACACCACTTTCTTTAGCACAAGTTCTTCCACAAAACAGTTTAGAAATCGCATTTTTAATAGCATTTATGGGTTGGATGCCAGGGCCTTTAGATATTTCCGTATGGCATTCCCTTTGGACATTGGAGAAAAAGAAGACACAATCTGAATTCTCTACAAAAGGTGCACTCTTTGATTTTAATATAGGCTACATTGGCACTATTATTTTAGGTATTTGTTTTGTGCTTTTGGGTGCCTTGGTAATGTTTAGCAGCGGGGAAACCTTTAGTGGTTCAGCAGGTGTTTTTGCAGGGCAACTTATTGACATGTATACTACTAGCTTAGGTAATTGGGCATATATAATTATTGGCATCGCAGCGTTTACAACTATGTTTAGTACTACGCTTACAACTCTTGATGCCTCTCCTAGGTCAATGGATAGAACTTCAGAGTTGCTTCTAAATAGGCCTTTTAAATTTGGTTACTTATTCTGGATCATTTTACTCTGTTTGGGTACTATTTACATATTTCTATTTTTAGGTTCCGAAATGGGTTTACTCATTAAAATTGCAACCATACTATCCTTTATAACTGCACCCTTTTATGCCATTATTAATTACATGCTAATTTCTGGAAAGCATACTCCAAAAGAATGGCAACCTTCAAAACCTCTTCATATTTTAAGCTGGTTAGGGATTCTCTTTTTAATAGGGTTTAGTATTTGGTATCTTACCACACTCTAACTAACCTTTTTATAGAATACTTCGTATCTTTGCATCTCAATTTTTAGCGATGGAAAAGGAAGCAATTTCTAATATATTACCAGAACGACAAGGGAAACCTAAATGGTTACGTGTTAAGTTACCAACTGGAAAAAAATATACGGAATTAAGAGGTTTAGTTGATAAATACAACCTAAATACGATTTGTACCTCTGGAAGTTGTCCAAATATGGGTGAATGCTGGGGTGAAGGTACAGCTACATTTATGATTTTGGGAAATATTTGCACACGTTCTTGTGGTTTTTGTGGCGTTAAAACAGGTAGACCAGCAACTGTGGACTGGGATGAACCTGAGAAAGTAGCACGCTCTATAAAGATAATGAAGATAAAACATGCAGTATTAACCAGTGTTGACAGAGACGACCTTAAAGATATGGGAAGTATCATGTGGGCGGAAACGGTAAATGCTGTACGCAGAATGAACCCCGAAACCACTTTAGAAACGCTTATTCCAGATTTTCAAGGCGTTGAACGACATATTGATAGAATTATAGATGTAGCGCCAGAAGTGGTATCTCATAATATAGAAACGGTAAGACGTTTAACTCGCGAAGTACGTATACAAGCAAAATACGACCGAAGCATGGGTGTTCTAAAATACTTAAAACAACAAGGGCAACGACGTACAAAATCTGGTATAATGCTAGGTTTAGGTGAAACCAGAGCCGAAATTATAGAAACGCTTCACGATTTAAGAGCTAACGATGTAGATGTTGTAACCATTGGTCAATATCTGCAACCAAGTAAAAAACATTTGCCCGTAAAACGTTTTATTAATCCTGATGAATTTGATGAATACAAAGAAATAGGTCTCGATTTAGGTTTTAGACATGTAGAAAGTAGCGCTTTGGTGCGTTCTTCATACAAGGCTCAAAAGCATATTAATTAACAAAATATGCAATTTATCGAGAAAAATATGTATTTTGTCGAATAAATATTTATATTTGTCGACCTATTGAATCTAAAAATGTCCCAAATAAAGCAATACATATTTATTGTTTTGATGTTAATATCAAGCTGTTTGTTCTCTCAAAACACCATTGAGGAGGATCCAGAGATTATTCAAAACAACATAAATTACCGCATTGAGCAGTCTCAAAATGATATTGAAAACTTCAAATATTTCGAGGCTCAAAAAACGCTCGATGAAGCGTTAGAACTCGCTCAAAATTCAAACAACAAAAAAAGTATTGGATTAATTCAATCTATGAAAGGTCGTCTTCATTTAATTATTGAAGAAGAGGATGCTGCTATAAAATCGCTAACATCTGCAATTGAAATGCAGCGCATTATTAACGATAATAAAAATCTTGGTCGCTCTTATAAAACTTTTGGAGATGTTTATATGGCGAAGAACAATATTTATCAAGCTTTAGACCAATACCGTGCGGCAAAATCAAAATTTCAAGAAGAAGGTTTAGACAAAGAACTTGCTGAAACACTTTTGGCCGAAAGCAACGCCTATATTGAATTAAAAAATTATAGAAAAGCTAGAGAACTTACGGAGCAATCTGTAGCATTATCTAGAAAAGAAGGCTTAAATAGTACGCTTAGTAGTGCTTTAGTAAATCATGGCAAAGTCTACAATATATTAAACGATCACCCAAAAGCACTAGATTTCGCGAGAGAAGGTTTAGAAATGGCTAAGGCCAATGGCTTAAAATCTATCGAAAACAAAGGACTTTTGGTGTTAAGTCGAATTTATGAAAGCACAAACAGTTTTGATCTTGCTAATAGATACTTAAAAGCACATGTAAAATTATCAGACTCTCTAAGAGCTGTAAAACGCGCTAATCTATCGCCTGAAAAAAGAATTCAGTTTTTAATAAACGACCAAATTGAAAGCAGTAAAAAACAACAAGCAGAATTAGAAGAAGCTAATAGCAAAAATGATTTAAGCACATTAATATCGATACTCAGTGTAGCGCTTATTACAATTCTTTCTTTACTTACACTTTCATTGTATAAGAACAATAACATTAGATTGAAAACCAATAATATGCTTCATAAAAAAAATAATGAGCTTATTATTGCGAAAGAAAAAGCAGAACTTGCATCAAAAACAAAGGCAAATTTCTTATCTACCGTAACCCACGAGTTAAGAACACCACTATACGCTGTTACTGGTTTAAGTAATATGTTATTGGATGAAGACCCAAAACCAGAGCAAATTCAGCATTTAAAGTCTTTAAAATTTTCGGGAGACTATCTGCTAACCTTTATTAACGATATTCTTCAAATAAATAAAATTGAAGCAAATAAAGTTGAAATAGAGCCAGAACCTTTCAATCTTAAAAAGAAGATTAACAACATAGTTTTAGCTTTAAATAATTCTGCTTTAGATAATAATATTACGATTCATTTTGAATATGATAAAGATTTACCGGAAAACTTTATTGCTGACCAATTGAAGATTTCCCAAATATTAATCAACCTTATTGGTAACTCTATTAAGTTTACTAAAGATGGTGACATTTGGATAAGAGTTTACAAAATTGGGCAAGAAAACGACATGTACAGCCTTCGTTTTGAAGTTGAAGATAATGGTATTGGTATCACTAAAGAGAAGCAAGACAACATGTTTGAAAGTTTCTCTCAGGGCTCAATTCAAATCAATAGAAAATATGGCGGTACTGGTTTAGGTTTATCTATTGTAAAGGGGTTAATTGAAATTCTGAAAGGAAAAATTTATTTACAAAGTGAATTAGGAAAAGGTACTACATTCTTCTTCGAAATACCTTTAGAATATAATGAGGCCAAAGAAAAGGCTGCCAAAAAACAAGTTAAAAAACTTGACGCTAAACCAAATATCGATTTAAGTACAGTAAAAATCTTAGTGGTTGAAGACAACAAAATCAACCAAATGATCACCAAAAAGATTTTGAACAAAATGGAACTTGAATGTGAAATTGTAGATAACGGCGAAGCTGCTGTTGATATGATTAAAAACAACAAGTACGATATTATTTTAATGGATATTCACATGCCAGGAATTAGTGGTATTGAGGCTACTAAAATTGTTAGAACTTTTGATAAGGAACTTACCATTTTTGCCCTTACTGCGGTTACCATCGAAGATAAAATGCATGAGTTTGAAGAAGCTGGTTTTACGGATATTATTCCAAAACCATTTAAGCAGGAAGAGTTTGAGAAAAAACTATTCAATGCATTGTCTGACAAAAAATCGGCTACTGCTTAAAACGATTTTATAAAGGTTTTAATCAAATCATCAAACGTTTCATTTTCAGAAATATTTACTGTTATTGGTAAATAAAACAATTTATCCTCTATAGATTTATGTTGTTTTAAACGCATAAAATCTTTCTCAGTTGTCAGTATCTTATCGAGAGTTTCAAAATGAGAGATATCTTCAGCAGAAAATTCATGATGATCTTTAAAGTTTAAGTGTTCAAACTTCAAATCTTTAGAATGTAAAAAATCAACCAAAGGTGTAGCATTTGCAATTCCTGTTACTAAAGTAAAATCGTTAAAATCAGATATATTTACTTTTGAAATCTTAGACAACACATTATTTGAGTATGAAATCGAACTAAAAAAAACATGTTGATGATTTAATGGGTTGATTCGCTCAATAAATTTCGATTTTTCAGCATCATTTATATGAATCGGGCATTTTGTAACCACAATAATATCTGTACGTTTATAGCCACTTCTGGGCTCTCTTAAATCTCCAGTTGGTAAAACTATGTCTCTGAAAAACGGATTATCATAAGTCGTCAACATAATATTAAAACCGGCTTTTACTTTTCTATGTTGAAATGCATCATCAAGCAATACTATTTCGGGAGCGTTTTCAAGGTTTAACAATTGCTGTATGCCATTAGTTCGGTTGCTGTCTACCGCCACACGAATTGAAGACCCAAATTTATTATGGAACTGAAATGGTTCGTCCCCAATATCTTCCATAGAAGTATGCTGTTGCGCTAATTGAAACCCAACAGTTTTCCTTTTATAACCTCTGCTCAATGTTGCAAGGTTAAAATCATGCTTCAAAAGTGAAATTAAATACTCAATCATTGGTGTTTTTCCAGTACCGCCAACACTTAAATTACCAACGCAAATGACAGGTATATTAAAAGACGTAGATGTTTTTATTCCAAAATCATAGGCTTTATTTCGCAACCACGTCACCAGATAATAAATGGGTACAATTGGAAATAATATTTTTCTAAGAAGCTTCATTTAAGCGAATGTATAATATTTTATCTTTGAAGCAAATAAATAAATTATGATTGTACAAGACGTCATAGATCATTTAGAAATTCTTGCGCCTTTATCTTATGCCGAAGATTTTGATAATGTTGGTCTTTTAGTAGGAGATAAAACCGCTAAATTAACTGGAGTTTTAGTCACGTTGGACACTTTAGAGGCAGTTGTAGACGAAGCTATTTCAGAAAACTGCAATCTCATTGTGAGCTTCCACCCTATTATTTTCAAAGGTTTAAAAAAACTTACTGGAAAAACCTATGTAGAACGCGTGGTTATGAAAGCCATACAACACAATATTGCCATTTACAGTATGCATACCGCGCTTGATAATGCATTTCAAGGTGTAAATGCTATGATATGTAATCAATTAGAATTACAGAATAAGCAAGTCCTAATACCACAAAACGGCACAATAAAAAAATTAACAACTTATGTTCCTAAAAATGAAGCTGAAGCATTACGCAATGCACTTTTTGAAGCAGGTGCAGGCAGTATAGGCAACTACGATAATTGTAGTTTTAACGTAGATGGTTTCGGAACTTTTAAGGGCAATGAGGCTTCCAATCCTACCCTTGGAGAAAAAGGCACAACGCATACCGAAGCTGAAACCAAAATTACTGTAACCTTCCCTAAACATTTAGAATCTAAAATATTAAAAACCCTGTTTAATGCGCATTCTTATGAAGAGGTTGCCTATGAAGTGGTTACTATCGAAAATAAAAACCAGCACATAGGTATGGGAATGGTAGGTGAATTGGCTACACCACTATCAGAAACAGATTTTCTCAATCACCTAAAAACTAAAATGAAAACGGGCTGCATTCGTCATTCTGCATTTTTAAGCAAACCCATTAAAAAAGTATCGGTTTTAGGAGGCTCAGGAAGTTTTGCTATTGGCACCGCAAAAGCTGCTGGTGCTGATGCGTTTGTAACTGCCGATTTAAAATATCACGACTTTTTCTCAGCAGAAAACAACATTCTTTTGGCAGACATTGGACACTACGAAAGCGAACAATTCACAAAAACACTTTTAGTAGAGTATCTTACAAAAAAAATTACTAATTTTGCAATCATTTTATCAAAGACAAATACCAATCCTGTTAAGTATTTTTAAAGTATGGCTAAAAAGAAAGAAGTTAGTGTAGAAGAGCGTTTAAGAGCTTTATACGATTTACAACTTATAGATTCTCGCATTGACGAAATAAGAAATGTTCGCGGAGAATTGCCTTTAGAAGTAAGAGATTTAGAAGATGAAGTTGCTGGATTAAATATAAGATTAGACAAATTAGTAAATGATTTAGCGGTAATTGACAACGATATTTCCTCTAGAAAAAACCTAATTGAAGAATCTAAGGCACTTATCAAAAAATACGGTGAGCAACAAAAAAATGTTAGAAATAACAGAGAATTCAACTCCCTTTCTAAAGAAGTAGAATTTCAAGAATTAGAAATTCAGTTAGCCGAAAAACACATCAAAGAATTTAAGGCGCAAATAGAGCAAAAGAAAGAAGTAATTTCTGCTACTAAAGATCAGTTGAAAGAACGCGAAACACATTTAAAGCACAAAAAAGGTGAGTTAGATGCTATTTTGGCAGAAACTGAAAAAGAAGAGCAAGCTTTAATTGCAAAGTCAGAGGAGTACAAAACGCAAATCGAAGACCGTTTGGTTGCTGCTTACGACAGAATTCGCCAGAATGTAAAAAACGGATTAGCAGTAGTGCCTATCGAAAGAGGTGCATCAGGAGGGTCTTTCTTTACTATTCCGCCTCAGGTGCAGGTAGAAATCGCTTCTCGTAAAAAAGTAATTACAGACGAGCATAGTGGTAGAATATTGGTAGATGCCGCTTTAGCCGAAGAACAAAAAGCAAAAATGGAAAAGCTATTTGCAAAAATCTAGTCCATTTCTACAAATAAAATTAAGAGCCTTCATGTTTGTGAAGGCTTTTTTATTTCAAACAATTTGGGCGTTACCACAAGGGTCGGGCTTTCACTACTCAATCCCTCCTACGTCGGGGATTTCAAACATACCGCTCAATCCCTAACGCAAAAGAAACATCTCGCTGTTGTTTATAGTTCATAAATAGACAAGAACATTTAGAAGAAAAATAGAATACCAAAAGAGTTTTCCTGTCACTTCGAGATTGGAGACAAAAAAATTTATCAAGCGTATGAAATGACTTTATCGGATGTCATTCAGAAGGAGGAACGACTGAAGAATCTCTAGAAATTTATCCAAAGATTCTTCGCTGCGCTCTGAATGACAAATAGCTTTAAATTAACCATTTATAAAATAAAGTCAATGGTAGCATAGGCCAGAACAAAGCAAAACCAACATTTAAAACAACTTTCACATTTTCTCATTTAAGGTTTCGTATTTTTATACGTCTATTAGAAAAAGAAAAACAATGAGAAACCTATTCACCATTTTAGCCTTAGCGCTATTATTTAGTTGTCAAAACTCAGCACAAAACAACGAAAAACAGCAAAAAGTAATCAACGCTACACCAATTGAAGTACCATTAGAAAACGGAAAAGCCAAAGCGTATTTTGCAAGCGGTTGCTTTTGGTGCGTAGAAGCAGTTTACGAAAGCATAAAAGGCGTAGACGAAGTGATTAATGGTTATTCTGGTGGTTATACCGACAATCCAACCTATGAAGCAAGTAACACAGGTCGTACGGGACACGCCGAAGCCGTAGAAGTTATTTACGACCCAAAAGTGGTGAGCTTTTCAACGCTTGTTGACGCCTATTTCGCATCGCAAAACCCAACACAAGTAAACGGACAAGGGCCAGACAAAGGCTCGCAATACCGCTCCATTATTTTTTATCAAAATGACGAACAAAAGAACATCATTTTAGAAAAAAAAGAAGCTTTGGCAAAACAACTGGATGCTAAAATCGCCGCCGAAGTCTATCCCTTTCTAAAGTTTTGGATAGCTGAAGATTACCATCAAAACTACGAGCGTTTACACCCAAATAACGGTTACATCCGCAATGTATCTATCCCAAGATTAAAACGATTTCAGGCTCAATTTCCTAAGGAATTGTTGAAGGAAAGTCATTAAGTAAAATTGATTTTAAAATAAAATAATTAAAAACTCCAATAGAAATCTATTGGAGTTTTTAGTTTTTTCTTACAAATAAGATTAATTATCTTTACGGTATAATAGTGACAAAAAACTTACCATATCTTGATGTATTCTCAGGATATGAGTGACAAAAGTTACTATATAACGAGTTGTGCAACATAAAGGAGAACAGTTTGAAAAAGACATTAATAATTCTAATATTGGCCTTCACGAGTTTTCATATTAACTCGCAAGAAAATATAATTGTTGCAGGAAGGTACAATTCTGCTTCTGGATTTATTGGTTACAGTAAAGAGATTAAAAACTTAAACCAGATACCTGAAAATATAAAATTGAATTTAGAACTTTATTTAAAAGTAATTTTAGGAGATTGGTTCGAAAAAGCAACTTATTACGAAGGTATAAGAGCAAATTTAGATGACTATTTTAAAGAAAATCCTTTAGCATACAAAAGAGGTTGGTTGGCAACTGAGTACCAATTTGTTTATTTATTATCAGGTGAAAATATTGGAATTTCGGAATATTATATAAAAATTGATATTGATAAGTATGGTCAAATCATTGGTTGTAATTGGCCTTCTAAAGATTTTAATTATACATATTCTTTTAATGAAAAAACGACTAACCCATTTAGGAATAGTTTTCAGAATAACGAATTAATGTTTGAAAAAGCTATCAAATGGGCAAAGGTGAATTCTGTACCAACAGAAAATTACTCAGTTGAATTGACGTATAATAAGGAAAAAAACAAAATGTGTTTCACATTTAAATTTTTAACTGAAAAAAAAGGTAATAACAAAGAATATAGAGTTGTTGAATTTGATTGGTTAAGTGGATTAAAAATTGCTGATTGGTCATCAATGGAAACAATAGTTTATTAAAAAATTACGTTGCACAACAATGGCTATAAGTAATTGCCTTGTTCTCGCCTACTTCTGAAAATCCTCGCAGATTTTCAGCTTGGTGTGTATTTGCAAAGTTAAGTACTAAACCACGCAACTACTCATAGCCGAGACCGTTGTACGTCATATACCAAACCAATAAAATGAATCGAATAATCAAAGTTTTCTTACTATTAATATTCAGTTTGAATTTGATTTCGTGCGAAGAGAAATTTGAAGAAAACTATCCAAAAACTGTATCTCAATTGGATGGATTTATTAGTATAAGTAATCATCACGAGGTTGATATAGATAGCTTTAATAAATTTCCGGAGAGAATAAAAAAAACAGCTAAAAACTACCTAATTAATAAAATTGGAAAAACAAAATTTGACTTATCTAAATATACCTATGGTTACATTGAATACAATCATAGTTTAAATGAAAAAGATAAAGCCAATAATCAAGATTATGGAAAGAGGTCACAAGAAAAATGGTGGAGTAAATACAAATATCCTTTTTACAATATTGGATTTGAGTTCTCTGATTTATCAAATGGAATTGAAAAGTATGATATAAATCTGAAAATGGACGACAATGGAGAAATTATCCAGCATATTAATTTTCCGAAAATAGATACAGAACCAGATAGTTTAAATTTTGTATCAGTAAATACTATACATCAAATTCTATCTAAAAGAAGAATATCTAGTAAAAATCTAGAATTAGACTTGAGGTTCAACCGAAAAGACAAATCTCTTTTTTATTATGCGCGGACATTAATAAGAGCTGGAAGTATTGCTGGACCAAGTTGTTTTCCTGAATATCAGGAGCATTTTAAAGTTAATGCAATATCTGGAGAAATTGTGGAATTTGATAATGATAATTGGACAGAATACTATAATAACTGAAAATAAAAATACGCCGTACAACATGCGTATATAACAAATAAAAAACTCATTCCGTTTCCAAAAACTCAACCCTAAACCTTCACAGCTTTCAAACAAAACATCAAAGGATACAATTTATCCTTAGTCACATACATCCCAGAATCAGTCTCTATCAAATCAGGCAATACATCATATGGGCTTTCATCAAATTCCTTCAAATATTCAACATGCAATCCTGCTTCGGTTAAAGCTGTAACTACTTCTCCCAAACCATGATTCCAAGCATATTCTTTACTTATCATTTTTGAGTTTTCATTAGCATAAGTGCCTTCATATTCTTCATAAATCACGTCGTCTTGCATATAGCCATATTTCATCACGGGTTTATCCTCTAAATAATCAAACATCCAAACAATTGGGTGAAATTCTGCCATAAAAAAAGTACCTCCTGGTTTCAAACGTTCCGCAATCATTTTACCCCATGGCTTTAAATCTGGTAACCATCCAATTACACCGTAACTTGTAAATACAATATCAAATTCATCTTTTACAAACTCAGAAGTATCTAAAACATTGCAACACACAAATTCGGCATCTAAATTTAATTCCGCATTTAATTGTTTCGCTAGTTTTATACCTTCATCACTCAAATCTACGCCTGTACATTTAGCTCCTAGCCTACTCCAACTTAACGTATCCTGACCAAAATGACACTGTAAGTGCAATAACGATTTCCCTGAAACATCTCCGAGAGCTTCCAATTCATAGGGCATTAAAGAGGATTTTCCATTTTTAAATGCTTCAATGTCATACATCTCACTTTTGGCATGAACTTTGACTTTAGTATTCCAAGTTGCCTTATTGGTTTCGAAAAAAGATTTTTGTTGATTCATGTTATAAGTAAAACATCTAAAGTACGACCAATTTCGTAAATAAAGTATAACGTTTTTTCCGCATACGCGTCTATATATATCCAAAGCGCCTCAATTATAAATTGAAGCGCTTTATCTTTTTGTGCCAATTCTTGTTTAGCCTTTAAATTCTGCTTTTACATGCGCTCCATCGCAATAGGGTTTATTTACTGATTTCCCACACCTGCAAAACGCAGTAGTTTTATTTTTAATATCCTCATTTCCTTCTTTGTCCACTACTTTTAGAGTACCATACACCAACAATGGTCCATTTTCTAAAACCTCAACTTTGGTCTCTAAAGCTTCAGAAGTGTTATCTTTTTCATCATTCATATAATACCGTAGCGCACCAGACGGACATTGCTTTACTTGATTGATAATCGCTTCTGTTTCCGCTTCATCTAATTTAATCCATGGTCTCAGTCTAGAGCGAAAAACTTTTGGCAATCCCTTAGCACAAATAGCCGAATGAATGCACTTTCCTGCTTCCCAAACCACTGTAGTTTCTCCGTTTGAATATTCTTTTATTTTCCCCATAGCTTTTAGTTTTTACTAAAGATACAAAAATTTGCATGCACTGTAATCCATATTTTTTAAGCTTCGTTTCTAAGGTTATATTGCTTATTTTTGTTAGAAACCGAAAACAAAAACACATTGTCCGATTACAAATTAGGTCTGGATTACGCCTTAGAACAAGACCAAAATGATGTTTTAAAATCATACCGAAATCAATTTCATATTCCTAAAGATAAGCATGGAAATGATTTGATTTATATGACAGGAAATTCTTTGGGGCTACAACCCAAACACACTAAAACTTATGTAAATCAAGAGCTAGAAGATTGGGCGAATTTAGGTGTTGAAGGCCATTTTGAAGCTAAAAATCCGTGGTTAGGATACCACGAATTCTTAACGGAAGCTATGGCAAATGTGGTAGGCGCAAAACCCATTGAAGTGATTGTGATGAATACGCTTACAGCGAATTTACACTTCATGATGGTGTCGTTTTATCAACCTACAAAAACCCGATATAAAATATTGATTGAAAGTGATGCGTTTCCATCAGACAAATATGCTGTTGAATCGCAATTGCGACATCATGGATACGACCATAAAGAAGGTTTGATACTCTGGAAACCTAGAGAAGATGAAGAGCTATTGAATTATGATGATTTAGAAGCCATTTTAAAGCAACAAGGTGAAGACATCGCTTTAATTATGATTGGTGGCGTAAACTATTACACAGGTCAGTTTTTCGATTTAAAACGAATTACAGAATTAGGCCATCAATATGGTTGCATTGTAGGTTTTGATTGCGCTCATGGTGCTGGAAACGTGCAACTAAACCTCCATGATTCTGGAGCAGATTTTGCGGCTTGGTGTACCTACAAATATTTAAATTCTGGCCCTGGAAGTTTAGCAGGTTGTTTTGTACACGAACGGCATGCCTACAGAAAAGATTTAAACCGATTTGCAGGTTGGTGGAGCCATAATAAAGAAACCCGCTTTAATATGCGTGGTGAATTTGACCAATTACCAGGAGCTGAAGGTTGGCAGTTGAGTAATCCGCCAATTTTATCTATGGCTGCCATAAAATCGTCTTTAGATGTATTTGCAGAAGTTGGCATGAAAAAGCTAACTTCAAAATCAAAACAACTCACAGGATATTTTGAGTTTTTATTGAAAGATTTAGGTGAAGATGTAATTAGAATTATTACACCAAGTCATCCTGATGAACGTGGTTGTCAACTCTCTATTCAGGTTAAGAATGCTGACAAATCATTACATACTAAGTTAACAGAAGCAGGTGTAATCAGCGATTGGCGCGAACCAGATGTAATTCGTTGTGCACCTGTACCGCTTTATAATTCGTTTGAAGATGTGTATCGATTGGTTGAGAAATTGAAAGTTATTTTGAATTAAAACACTTATGTCTCCTCGAGCGCAGTCGAGAGGTTTTAAAAGGTCTCGACTGCGCTCGACCAGACAAAATATATGAAAAAACAACAAAACGTATTAATCATAGGTGCAGGGCTTTGCGGCTCTCTATTAGCGTTACGCTTAGGTCAAAGAGGCTACAACGTTGCTGTTTACGAAATGCGTCCAGACTTACGAAAAGTAGATATTAGTGCAGGTCGCTCCATAAATTTGGCATTTTCCGATCGGGGCAATAAAGCCATGAAATTAGTCGGACTTGAAGACAAAGTTAAGGAGCTGTGTATTCCCATGCATGGACGGATGATTCATGATACCCATGGCAACACCTTTCAATCTAATTATAGCGGTAGAGACCATGAATATATCAACTCTATTTCTCGAGGCGGTTTAAATGCACTGCTTTTAGATGAAGCTGAACAACATGAAAACATCAATATTTATTTCAATAAAAAGTGCAAATCGGTTGACTTTGAAAAAACCACCGCTCGTTTTAAAGATTACCATACAAAAGAAGAATTTGTTGAAGATGCGGATATCATCATAGCTACCGATGGCGCTGGTTCTGTAATGCGCAAAAGTTATTATTTGGGTAAGAAGTTTTTGTTTAGTTTTTCTCAGGCTTATTTAACACACGGCTATAAGGAACTAAGTATTCTACCTAAACCTAATGGCGATTATAAAATTCACAAAAACGCATTACATATATGGCCTCGGGGTAGTTTTATGTTGATTGCTTTACCCAATTTAGATGGCAGTTTTACGGTAACTTTATTTTTAAGTTACGCTGAAGGCGAATACAATTTCAACAATCTGATTGATGAAGATACCGTTCTAGAATTTTTCCGAAAAGAATTCCCAGATGCGCTAGCTTTAATGCCAAATCTTATAGATGACTTTTTTGAAAACCCAACCGCCCCTTTAGGCACTATTAAATGCTCGCCTTGGCATTATAAAGGCAATACGCTTTTAATGGGCGATGCTGCCCATGCCATAGTACCATTTTATGGCCAAGGTATGAATGCATCGTTTGAAGATGTTGTCGAATTTGATGCCATTTTAGACAAATACAAAGGCAATTGGGAAACCGTTTTCACAGCATATGAAAAAACCAGAAAAAAAGATACCGATGCCATTGCAGACTTGGCTATTGATAATTTCCATGAAATGAAAGACCATGTGGCAAACCCTATTTTTCAAGAAAAGCGTAAAATAGAAATGGCTCTAGAAAAAGAGTTTCCAAATGAGTATTCATCAAAATATAGTTTGGTTACCTTTAATGAGGATATTGGCTATCGCGAAGCTATGTTGAAAGGGCGTGCGCAAGACAAGGCCATTTTAAATATGTTATCTGATGGTGTGATTTCATCTGAAGATGCCATTGAAGCTATTTTTGAAAAAGTAAAAACCGAAACCGCTGCAATTTTAGAAGATGATAGAATTGCGGGCTTACACTAAAAAAATATGAGCGATACATCAGTAACACCTCGAGGAGCCTATCCACATGTAAAACGTGTGGGCGATTTTATTTTTGTTTCAGGTACAAGTTCTCGAAAACCAGATAATACTATTGCTGGTGTTGATATTATTGACGATATGGGCACCAAAAAGTTAAATGCTTACACCCAAACTAAAGCTGTTTTACAAAACATAAACAAAAATTTGGCAACCGTTGGTGCATCTTTAAAAGATGTGGTTGACGTAACATCATTTTTAGTAAATATGAATGACTTTGCCGACTATAACAAAGCTTACGCAGAGTTTTTTAATAAGGACACTGGACCAACCCGAACCACGGTTGCAGTGCATCAATTACCGCATCCTGATTTGGTGGTGGAAATTAAGGTTGTGGCTTATAAAAAGATTTAAAACAAAGAACTATGTCCCCTCGAGCGCAGTCGAGAGGTTCATTATGAAGACTTATTTTGTTTACATATTAAAATGTTATGATGGACTCACTTATACAGGAGTTACAAATGATATTTCTCGAAGGTTTGATGAACATCAAAAAGGATTGAATAAAAGTTGTTTTACTTTTGAAAGAAGACCTGTTGAATTAATTTTTCATCAAGAGTTCAATGATATAAATCAAGCTATCTATTTTGAGAAGAAAATCAAAAAATGGAGTGGTAAGAAAAAAATGGCTTTAGCTAACGGAGATTATAACATGTTGCAAATTTTAGCAGAATGCCGAAATGCTACACATTCAAATTATAGTTCGCCAGAATAGATAGGTCTCGACTACGCTCGACCAGACACAGAAAGTATCATTTTATTGAGATAAAAGATTTATAACAAGTTAGTAGAAAGTGTAAAAACAAGCCAAGTCCCCTCGAGCGCAGTCGAGAGGTAAAAAGAATGAGATATTTTAAGCTTAAATGAAAAAACAATCTGTATTGCGCAACCAGATAAAACCATGAAAATCCAAAACTTCATAAACGGTAAATTTGAAAATCCAATTTCTGATGAATGGATAGATAATTATTGCCCTGCTACTGGTGAAGTTTATGGACAAATACCTAATTCATCAAAAGTTGATATCCAAAAGGCATATGAAAGCGCTCAATCTGCCTTTCAACAGTGGTCTCAAACCACATTTGAAGAGCGTAGTCGTGTTTTAATTAGAATTTCAGAATTACTTGAAGCCAACTTACATCGATTTGCTGAAGCTGAAAGTAAAGACAATGGTAAACCAACGAATTTAGCCAAGGCTATTGATATACCAAGAGCTGCAAGTAATTTTAGGTTCTTTGGTAATGCCATTACACAATTTGCAAGTGAAAGTCATGAAAGTGTTAGTCAAAATGCTATAAATTACACCTTGCGACAACCTATTGGTGTTGTTGGTTGTATTTCACCATGGAACCTACCACTCTATCTATTCACATGGAAAATTGCACCTGCGATAGCGGCAGGAAATTGTGTTGTAGCCAAACCCAGTGAAGTTACTCCTATGACAGCCTACCTTTTGAGTAAAATACTAAATGAGGCTGGCCTCCCAAAAGGGGTTCTGAATATTGTTCACGGTTTGGGTAGCACTACAGGACAAGCCATTGTAGAGCACCCAGATATTAAAGCGATTTCATTTACTGGTGGCACACAAACTGGAGCACATATAGCTAAAATAGCTGCGCCAATGTTCAAGAAATTATCACTAGAATTAGGTGGTAAAAATCCAAACATCATTTTTGCAGATTGCGACTATGAGGATATGTTGGAGACCACAGTGCGCTCATCATTTTCTAATCAAGGTCAAATTTGTTTGTGTGGAAGTCGCATTTTTGTTGAAGCTCCTATTTATGATAAATTTAAGTCTGATTTTATTAAAAAAGTGAAACTATTAAAAGTAGGTCACCCATCCGACAATAAAACAGATATTGGCGCCTTGGTTTCAAAATCTCATTTAGAAAAAGTTGTAAAGTACATTGATGTTGCAAAACGCGAAGGAGGAAAAATACTTTGTGGTGGTAATCAAATTATAGTTGAAGACTATGAAAATGGCTATTACCTAGAACCAACTATAATTGAAGTGTCAAATAATGAATGTACGATAAATCAAGAAGAAATATTTGGACCCGTAGTAACTATTATGCCATTTACAACCGAAAAAGAAGCTCTAGATATGGCGAACAACGTAAAATATGGCTTATCTTCAACACTCTGGACAAACGATTTAAAACGCACGATGAGAATGAGTCAAAAATTACAATGTGGCATTGTTTGGGTAAACACTTGGATGCTGCGTGACTTAAGAACACCTTTTGGTGGTACGAAAGCTTCGGGCGTTGGACGAGAAGGTGGTTTTGAGGCCTTACGCTTTTTTACTGAACCTAAAAATGTGTGTATAAAATATTAATTAACCAACCCATAATAAATGAACCTCAACTTAAACAATAAAAATGCTCTAGTTTGCGGAAGCACCCAAGGCATAGGAAAAGCCACTGCTATAGCACTTGCACAAGAAGGTGTAAACGTAACGCTAGTAGCAAGAAATAGAGAGAAACTAAAAGAAACTTTAGCGGAATTACCTCAACATAGAAATCACAGTTACATTGTGGCCGATTTTCTAAACCCAAGAGATTTACAAGAACAAGTGATTAAGTTTATTGAAAAACAACATGGGTTTCACATAGTTGTAAATAATACTGGTGGGCCTGCAAGTGGCGAAATTGTAAATGCAAGCTTAGAAGCTTTTGAAAATGCCTTTACCATGCATTTAAAGTGTAATCATTTACTAGCGCAAGCAACTGTTCCTTTTATGAAAAAAGAAGGTTTTGGTAGAATTGTGAATGTTATTTCAACCTCTGTGAAAGAACCAATTCCAAGACTAGGTGTTAGCAATACCATACGAGGTGCCGTTGGAAATTGGAGTAAAACATTGAGTATGGAAGTTGCTGAATTCGGTATTACGGTGAATAATGTACTTCCTGGATTTACTGAGACCGAACGTTTATCTGAAATTATTAAAATAAAGGCGAAGTTAGAAGACACCTCTATTGAAGAAATGACTGAGATTATGAAAAACTACACGCCTGCCAAACGCTTTGCACAACCAGAAGAAACTGCAAATGCTATAGTGTTTTTAGCAAGTGAAGCCGCGAGTTACATCAATGGTATTAATGTTCCTGTTGATGGTGGCAGAACCAAATCTTTGTAATTTTTAACAAGACAAATTTATCTTAAGAATAGATGTATTTGTATCTTAGAGACGAATTTGCGTTAAGGATTGAGGCATTTGTTGAAGCTCCCCGACGTAGGAGGGAGCGACTGCCGAAAGCCTGACCCTTTAGGGAAACGCCCAAAATATTTAAATATGAGTAGTTTAACATCACCTATAAATTTTAAGGCTTGGATTGAAGAAAACCGACATCTTTTAAAACCCCCGGTGGGCAATAAAGTGGTTTGGAAAGATGCAGATTTTATTGTGATGGTTGTTGGTGGCCCCAACAGCAGAAAGGATTATCATTACAATGAAACTCCTGAGTTTTTCTATCAGGTGGAAGGGGATATTGTTTTAAAAATAATTGATAAAGGCACGCCAAAAGATGTGCATATTAAAGAGGGTGATATTTATTTATTGCCGCCAAAAGTGCCACATTCGCCTCAACGTGGTGCTAATACCGTTGGTTTAGTTATAGAATATAAACGCCCAAAAGGCACCAAAGATGCGTTGCTTTGGTTTTGTGAAAACTGCGTTACGAAACTATATGAGGAAGACTTTACTTTAGACAATATTGAAACGGATATGCCTAAAATTTTTGATAAATATTATGGCGATCAGGATAAGCGCAGTTGTCCAAATTGTGGTGAAGTAATGCAGCCACCGAAGAAGGTGAAAATAGAATAAAACAACTTAAAGATTCCTGACCTCTCAGGACCTATTCATGAAACGCAAACTTAGAATTAATGGTCATTCCCACTTATTACCTTACCCTGAAGAAATACCAGAATTCATGCGTGAAAAGGGTATTTTTTGGGTAGATAAAGACCGAAAATTTATGCTTCAAAAAGGGTGGAAACGCCCAGTGACAGACTCTAGTTTTTTCTTAAATGAAAAACTAGCTTGGATGGAACGCAATAAACTAGACCATGCAGTTGTATTGAACCTATCTCAACTATATGGCAACGGACTGCGTGTGGAAGAAATGAAGAAAGCACTGCGCTTTCAAAATGATTTTAATGCTAGAATTCAGCTAGAGCATCCTGATAAGTTTACTTGTGGCTTTGTAGTGCATCCTGGATTTATAAGAAGCGCTGGTTGGGAAATTGAACGTTGTGTTGAAACTTTAGGTATGCGTTTGTTATGCTTACCAACCCATTATATGGATACCATCGGTACATGGCGTTGTATTTTTGATGAAGAAAACGAACCGCTTTTTGAATTGGCGGATAAATATAATTTGGCGGTTGAAATTCATCCGTATGACGGTGAAAAGTTTATTAATCTAGAAAATACCGCATGGAGGTTTCATCTTATTTGGATGTTGGCGCAATGCGCTGATGCCTATCACTTTTTAACATTGAATGGTTATCAGGAAAAATTTCCAAACATGCGTACGTGTTTTGCTCATGGTGGGCAATTAGCGCAAATTAATTTAGGAAGACGAATCCAAGGGTTTGATGGCAGACCCGACTTATTTGAAGGGAAACATCACCCTCGTAAAGCAGTGGGGCATAAAAATATTTTCTTTGACACTTTAGTACACGACACAGGAGGCTTAGAATTATTGATAAGAAATCACGGAGCAAAACAGGTGTTAATGGGACTTGATGATCCTTATCCGTTAGGAGAAATGGAAAGTGAACCACAATCCTCTTATCCCGGAAAACTTTTGGATTTAGCTATTGAACGCGACATTATAAATGAAAAAGAATATGATGATATTTGGGAGCATAATGTGTTACAGTGGTTATTTGGTGATGATGAAGCAGGTAAAAAAGAGTTAGTTAATAAAATTCTTTCTTAAAATAATCAATATCCCCTCGAGCGCAGTCGAGAGGTTTATACTATTTCGAAATAAAGAGGTCTCGACTGCGCTCGACCTGATATATGATTATGCATTTTATTCCAGAAGACTTAGATAATTACGTGGTTGCTCACTCTGAGGATGAGTCAGAGTTATTACAGCAGCTTACACGTGAAACGTATCAGAAGATTTTACAGCCTCGGATGTTGAGCGGGCATTATCAAGGTAGGGTTTTAAGTATGATTTCGAAACTTATACACCCTAAAAACATTCTTGAGATTGGAACATACACAGGCTATTCGGCGTTGTGTTTAGCTGAAGGCATGCAAGAAAATGGTGAAGTACACACCATTGATATTAATGAGGAACTGGTTGATTTTCAGCGCAAGTATTTTGATAAGTCCGAATATGGTTCAAAAATTTTTCAGCATTTGGGAGATGCCTTAGACATTATACCCAAGCTTAATACAACTTTTGACTTGGTATTTATTGATGCCGATAAGGAAAACTACACTAACTATTTTGAAATTATTATTAATAAACTAAAGGTTGGTGGCATAATTTTATCTGACAATGTGCTTTGGAGCGGTAAAGTTTTAGAAACTTCCTTTAAAAAAGAAGATACTTCTACACCTGCTTTGATTGCATATAACAAACTACTAAAAGAGGATAAACGTGTGGAAACTGTAGTTTTACCTATTCGGGATGGATTGACGATTAGTAGGAAGTTATAACTTACGTTTTACCGAACCTGTAAAATCTTCTAAATCTTCTTTTACTTTGTCCAGCTCCTGCTTTACATCTTTGGTGATACTTGTATCTATACCTTTGTTTTCAGCTGTTTTAGTGATTTCGTGCTTAATATCGTTGGTGGCATCTTTTAGTGTACGCATGCCTTTACCTAAACCACGTGCAATTTCTGGCAACTTATCGGCACCAAAAACCATAATGGCAATAAAGAGGATGAAGGCAATTTCTCCGCCGCTTATAAATAAAAATGTAGGATACTGTATCACGTCACAAATATAGTGAGTTGTTTTGTTAGAATAAAAAAAAGCCGATTTTAAAAAATCGGCTTTTTGTACTTTTTAGTATTTATTACCCTTGTATCTTTTCCTTAAAGCTTGCAAACTCTCCTTGCTCTTCCTTTTTAGGCCAAGAGTTGTTAGCTGTATCAATATCGGCCGTTTCCCTATCAGGGTCAACCACAAAGCTTACAATTTCTTTTTCACTAGCAATAGCTTTACTTACTTCGTTATCATTAAATCTCCAAATCTGGGCTGGAAAAGTTTCTCTTTTCTTTGAGCCATCAGCATAAGTATATTCTACTATAATTGGCATAACTAAGCCTCCTGGTTTTTCAAAAGTTACATTGTAGAAGTACTTTGGTGCTTTGATATTTTGGCGTTCTTCAGCCGAAAAATTATCCATCAAATATTCTTTAACGGTTTGCACTTCTGCTGGACTTTGATTTTTTATACTTTCACTAACATCTTCGGCACCTTCTTCTACCATATATACCAAGGGTCTTAATTGCTCTCTCTTGATATTTCTTTTCTCCATAACATCTCTCATATAGGCATTAGGTTCAGAAGAGGCATAATACTTTTTAACTTCTTTAATACCTATATCAACCCAATCGGTAGAGTAAAACCATCCTCTCCAATACCAATCTAAATCGAAAGCGGAAGCATCTTCCATAGTTCTAAAAAAATCTTCTGGTGTTGGGTGCTTAAACATCCATCTGTTGGCATATTCTTTAAAGGCATAATCGAACAATTCGCGCCCCATAACGGTTTCTCTTAAAATATTTAGGGCAGTTGCCGGCTTGCCATAAGCATTATTTCCAAACTGGTAGGTATTTAAACCTTTTGTCATTATTGGTGCAATGTAATCTTGATTACCACTCATGTAAGGCACAATCATGTGTGCAGGCCCTCTATCCGATGGAAAGTGTTTATCTGCATCTGATAAGGCCTCAGGATAAGCCTCTCCAAAATCTTGTTCGGCTACATATTGTAAAAAGGTATTTAAACCTTCGTCCATCCATGTCCACTGGCGTTCATCACTATTCACAATCATTGGAAAAAAGTTATGACCAACTTCATGTATGATAACTCCCATCATACCATACTTCACACGGTCGCTGTAAGTACCATCTTCTTTTGGGCGCCCGTAATTCCAACAAATCATTGGGTATTCCATTCCTTGCTGATCGGCATGTACTGAAATAGCTTTATGATATGGATAGTCAAAGGTCATTCTAGAATATGACTTCAAAGTACTTGCTACTGCTTTAGTTGACCAATCTTCCCAAAGCGGATTACCTTCTTTTGGGTACATCGATACTGCCATTACATCTTTGTTTCCAACTTTTACCGCCATCATATCCCAAATGAACTTTCTTGAGGTTGCAAAACCAAAATCACGAACATTTTCAGCTTTTAGCTTCCAAGTTTTTGTTTTATTTGAAAATTCTTTCTCAGCAGCTTCAGCTTCTTCTTGTGTTACAATTAAAACTGGCTCGTCGTAAGATTTTTTAGCTTGCTCATAGCGACGCATCATTTCTTTAGAAAATACTTCCTTGCGATTTGTTAACACACCTGTCCCATCTAAAATATGGTCTGCAGGCACTGTGATATTCACTTCATAATCTCCAAAAGTTAAAGCAAATTCGTCACGTCCCCAAAATTGAGAATTTTGCCATCCTTCAACATCACTATATACCGCCATTCTTGGGAAGAACTGGGCAATAACATAAGCTCTATTTCCATCCTTTGGAAAATACTCATATCCTGAACGACCACCATGTTTAACATGATCGTTAATATTATACCACCATCTAATAGAAAATGTAAACTCATCTCCTGTCTCCATTGGCTTTGGTAACTCTATACGCATCATGGTACGGTTAATCATATGAGATAATGGTGCTCCTTTCGAGTCTTTAACTTCTTGAATATTAAATCCACCATCAAAAGGTTTTGTTAAATAAGATTTAGCAAACTGACTAGGATATAATACTGGATCTACTTTACCTCCTTCAATCAAGGGTGATTTAGAATCTCTTGCGCGCTTGTTCTGGTCTAACTGCACCCATAAATATTTGAGAACGTCTGGTGAGTTATTGATGTACGTTATAGTTTCAAAACCTGACAACTTTGCATTTTTATCATCTAAAACAATGTCCATCTTATAATTTGCCTGTTGCTGATAATAGGCATGACCTGGAGCTCCTGATGCTGCTCTATACGCATTGGGCGTAGAAAACTCATCATAAAGTTGTTTAAATTTATTGTTGTTTGTGTGCCCTTTTTGAGGTGCTAATTCCTCTTGCTCCTGGGCATAAATACCTGAAGAAATGAAAACAAGAGATAAAACGTAATACAGAAAATGTTTCATTTGTAACTATTATAATTTTTAAGGAAAACTATCATTTACGCTAACATATTTACATATTTTAGCGCACAATGCGAGCAAAAATAAGATTTTACCCCAGTTTTAAACTTTAATTTAATTAAAATTTAACACTGCTTTATCATTCTGTTTGGTGAGTACAAAACTCTTTTTTTGAGAGTTTATATTTAGTTTAATGATATTTTGTTGTTCTTCAAACAAGTCAAATAATGTCTGATTCTTTACTGCTAAGCCGTATACATTCTCAACATCTTCAATTTCCAAATAGCATTTTACAATGCCCATTTCTATTTCTTTTCCGATGAAAATCAATGGCATATCCTTTCCATTGATACTTATCTTTAATTTTTCTCGTAGATATTTTTCAGTGTAAAAATCTATCATTTTAGCATCTTCATCATCAAAAGTTAAATCATCATCATAACGCTGCTTAAGTACATTTTCAAAATCATCAATAAATACTCGAGTAATGATTTGTATGGATTTTTGAGCTTCAACGTACTCTATTTGAGTATTGCTTATGTAATACTTGTGTACTGTACTAAAAGACGAGAGTAACAGCATCAAAAAAATCGGAAAAACTAGTTTTATTGATTTCATATTAAATATTAGCAATGGCTAAAGTAATTATTTTCAAGTTTTCAAAACCTATGCCAAATATTATTCTTCTTTTTGATTTTCTTTATATTCTTTGAGCTTTTTCTTCAGAAACTCTAAGACTTCTAAGTCTGGTTTTCCTGCACAGGTTTCATAAAAGTTCTCATCCATCTCGCAGAAATAGAAAAAGTCTACCCGATACTCTTCATCTAAAGCATTTATGCTGAATAAACTCTCTGAAAAATCTTCCCTAATTTTTTTAATCAGTGCTTCATTTCGCTCATGCTCTACCCGTTTTTTAAGCATTTTGGTTCTTCCAGTTATACCATTAAGAATTGGATTTAAAGGTATTGAACCCGTAAAAGCACCAAGCAACATCTTAGGTTTAAATTCTCCTGCTTCCGCCAACCTTCTCTCGCTCTGTGTGGCGAGCTTGCCTTTATAACCTGGTATTCCTAAATCGTAAAAATTAATTGGTGCTTCACCTTCTACATTTCCAATATCTGAACCTAAATCACCTGTGAGCACTTTACCAATAGTAACTTGGTTTAATGTGTTTATTTGTTCAACTAAAATAACCATAACCGTTTTTGAGCTAATGATTTCTTTTGAAATTATAATCGTTTTCAATTCATGCTGAACCGAAGAAAAATTTAGAGTATCCTTTAAGCTTACAGGAATTGTAAACTCGCCTAGTCTATTTGTAATCGTAAACTTCTGAGCCGTTTTATTTATAACGTGAATGTTTTCTACATCAGCACTACTTCGTACTCTACCTGTAATTTCAACAGATTGCGACATCCCAAGTTGAAATAAAAACAGAATGGCAAAAAGTACTATTAACTTCAAAAACGAATTATTTAAGTCATAAATTACGTAACTAATGTCTTAAACAAATCAAAAATGGCTTCTAAAGTTTTGTTAAATAAGAAGTCTTTATCCTTTATTCTTTTTTAAAAATTCTACGCTTTTTTCATTCAAAAGCTCCAAAAATTCTAATTCTCTCCCGTAATTCAACAGCGTAAAATCAAAGTCTCCACTTTCTACATAGGCAATAAAATCTTCTACGCGATGTTCTGGAATTTTAAAATTATCTACCAAAAATTCTGAAGCAAAATAATACTTAATAGCTTTGGTGGGTACTTCAGGTATTTCAGATGCTTTTTTCTCCTTAGCTTCAGACCTAAAAATCGGGAGTAATAATTGATCTACCACATTAACGATATTCAAACCATTATAAAATTGATTACGTTGAATATCATCGCCAAGATTGGTAACCTCAGTTTTATAATCGGTTTCAAAATTATATTCACTACTGTGTTTCACTCCAAAATAAAGTGCATCCAACTTAGGATTAAACGTTTTAGAACCATCAATATCTGTTACCAAATCACCTGTTAACCCTTTAGTTTTAACTATAATTTCATCAAGCTTATTAATTTCCTCAATCAAAAATATTTTCATACTTCTAGAGGCAATAATATCTTTATTCACCTTAAAATTCAAATTTTGAAATTGTAATGCACTTACCTCTACAATATCATTTTCTGCAACAGCTATTGTGAACTCGCCTTTATCATCGGTAATGGTACCTTTATTTGAAGATGCATTAAAAATTGTAATACCCGATATATCATTATGCTCCACCACAATTTTACCTTTCACATCAGTTCTAGTAATATCTTGGGCACCTAAATTTAAGGCAACAAAAATTGATAACAGGCTTAAAATCTTTCTCATAGGTTAGGTTTTTAGTCAAAAGTACTACTATTACTTACTCAGCAATTCTTTCTTTTTCTTAAAAATACGACTTAAAACTCATTTTCTAAAATATGCCTTTCATAATATTTGTTAAAAATTTAACTAGCTTTATCCCATATAATTTTCAAGATGAAACATATAATCATAGCAAGTACATCTACCGTTCATGGTAGCGGTTACTTAGAATACATTCAAGACGAACTTTCCAGCTTTTTTAAAAATGTAAAAACCATAGTTTTTGTGCCTTATGCTAGACCTAGTGGCATTTCACATAACGATTACACCGAAATTGCAAGAAAAGCATTTTCTAAAATAGGAAAAAACGTAGTTGGACTCCATACTTTTGAAAACCCAGCAGAAGAGATTAAAAGTGCACAAGCGATTTTTACAGGCGGTGGCAACACCTTTGTTTTGGCAAACCAACTACATAAAAACAACTTGATAGAACCCCTAAAAAATGCTATTAACAACGGCACACCCTATTTGGGCACTAGCGCAGGCAGTAACATTTGCGGTTTAACTATAAAAACCACTAACGATATGCCCATTGTTTACCCACCAAGTTTTAACGCTTTAGGCTTGGTGCCTTTCAACATCAATCCGCATTACTTAGATCCCGATACAAAAAGCAAACATATGGGAGAAACCCGAGAAACTCGAATTAAGGAATTTCATTTCTATAATACGCAACCAGTTGTTGGTTTGCGAGAAGGCAGCTGGCTTTTGGTTGAAAATGAAAACATTACCATAAAAGGAGCACTTCCAGCAAGAATTTTTGAATACAACAAACCACCTTATGAAGTTGAAAGCGGTACATCATTAAGCAACTTAAAATGATTTTTTTTGGCGGGTTTTTCATGAAAAAACCGCGCTATCCGTTACTAGTTTTGGCTCGATGCGCGCCTCGCCAAAAGCTAACCACTACTCTCGAACTCTCAACATTCAGCTTGGAAGGCTGACGCTCTACCAATTGAGCTACACCCGCATATCAACTAAAGGCACAACTTTTAATATATCTGCTTTATCCAGAATTTTAAAACTAAAGTCCATATGTAGTTTTTATAGTGAAGATACATAAATTGATTAATTTTATATCTTATCAAAACAATAGTAATGACTGCAAAAGAAGAGTTTTCAGTAAAAGAGATTTCTGCTGAAGAAACCTATTCAGTAAGACATCCCATTTTAAGAGCTGGAAAGCCATTAAATACCTGCGCTTTTAATGGAGACAATTTAGAAACCACCGTACACATAGGAATATTCAATAAAAATACAGTAATAGGTGTTGCGTCTTTTATGAAAACTAGTAATGATTTATTTACCGAAATATTGCAATACCAACTTCGAGGAATGGCTATTTTACAAGAGTTTCAAGGAAAAGAGCTCGGGAAAATGCTTTTAGAGCATGGAGAAGGTTTATTACAAGAAAGAAATATTGAATTGATTTGGTGTAATGCGCGAATAATAGCCGTTAATTTTTATAGACGTAACGGATATAAAATAACTGGTGATCCATTTGAAATTGATGAAATAGGAACTCATTATAAAATGTATAAAGCACTTACTTAACTAAATGTGACATTTTAGTATAAAATGTGTCGTAAATATATAAGCCAAATTTTGTAATTTACTACCCTAAAACCATCGGAAATGAGAGGAAGAAATTTTAAAGTAAGACTGCTTATTGGAGCAGCAATTGCCATATTTTTTGTGCTTAAGCGTTGTAGCCAACGAGAAGAAAACCCTTATACTGGTAGAGTTCAAACGATATCCATGACTCCTGATAAAGAGATTGCCATTGGCCTGCAAAGTGCACCACAAATGGCGCAACAACATGGAGGCCTACACCCTGACAATAAATTACAGGCTCTAGTAGACAATGTGGGTAACAAACTTGTTAATAGCAGTATAGCAAAAGATACGCCTTATAAATACGAGTTTCATTTATTAAACGACCCAAGAACAATTAATGCTTTTGCGCTACCTGGAGGACAAATTTTTATTACCTATGCCCTTTTAGAAAAATTAAAAAATGAAGACCAACTTGCAGGTGTTTTAGGCCATGAAATCGGTCATGTTTTAGGACGGCATAGTGCAGAACGTATTGCAGAAAGTGAATATTGGCAAGGTTTAGCAACCGCAGGTTCAGTTGGTGCAGATATGGGTGGACTTGTAGGTGGTATTGGACAACAAAAACTTCTTACTAATGGTCGTGATGATGAATTGGAAAGTGACGAT
This sequence comes from Flavobacteriaceae bacterium, assembly GCA_043557195.1. GTDB lineage: Bacteria > Bacteroidota > Bacteroidia > Flavobacteriales > Flavobacteriaceae > Jejuia. The sequence continues at coordinate 1,154,563 of CP121314.1, forward strand.
TTAGGCGTTAAATTTATGATTAGAGCTGGATATAACCCTCAAGAGATGGTAGGAGTTATGAAAATTTTAAAGGAAGCTGCAGGTCCAAATCGTGTTCCTGAATTTCAAAGCACACATCCAGATCCAGACAACAGGATTGAGAAGATTGAAGAAGCTATAGAAAAATACAGAAATTTATAAATTAAAAAAGCCCTCAATGAGGGCTTTTCGTCGTGACTAAAACAAAATAATTATAATAGCTTTTAATAATTATTTTTTCTTCTTTGCAAGTGCTTCATTTAAAACCTTTTCAGCGTCAACAGCTTTATGCAATTTAGCATACTTCATAGCTGTCATTCCTTTTGTAGATTTCACTTTTAGTTTAGCACCATTTGCAATTAAAAGTTTTAAAATATCGCATCGATTGAATTTCGCTGCATACATTGCAGGCGTCATTCCATTAGACTTCTCATTTACATTTGTACCTAACTCAATCAATTTTTTTACAGTTTCGATATCACCTTTTGCGATAGAAACACAAAACGGATTTACGTTTGTAATAGCTTGAGTTTTGTAAACTTTAGTTGGTTCAAATGAAGTTTTAGCATTTACACTAACAATAGAAAAGCATAATGCGATTGCGGAAATGATGATTGTTTTTTTCATGATGAAAGAATTTAATTTGATTAATGATTTGTTTTTTGATTATATTAAAGAGACGACATAAAAATCAAATTGTTACACTAAAAAATCTTAAATAACATTTTTTTAACGTTTTTTATGATTTTTTAAGACTTCTAAAAAATTATTTAGAATTGATTTTAGGATCCTAAAATCAATTCGTTTTTTAGTAAACATTCAGCCTACAATCCCTTTAAAATCCTTATCTTTGCGGCTTAAATCAAACCAATAAAAATGAACAAAAAAACCATCCTTATGATACTTGATGGGTGGGGAAAATCTCCTGACCCAAAAGTTTCTGCAATTGACAATGCAAATACACCTTTTATAGATAGTTTATACACAAAATACCCAAGTGCATCACTGAGAACTGATGGTTTACATGTTGGTTTACCTGAAGGACAAATGGGAAATAGTGAAGTAGGACACATGAATCTTGGAGCAGGTAGAATTGTATATCAAGATTTAGTAAAAGTAAATTTAGCTGTTGAAAATAAAACCTTAGACAAAGAACAGGTTTTGGTGGATGCTTTCAATTATGCAAAAGCAAACAACAAGGATGTTCATTTTTTAGGGTTACTAAGTAATGGTGGTGTACATTCACATATTAATCATCTAATAGGTTTAATTGATGCAGCAGAAGAAGCTGGTGTTAAAAACTCTTATGTTCATGGATTCACTGATGGACGTGATGTAGACCCTAAGTCTGGTGCTGGTTTTATAGAGCAATTACAAAATCACATTAAAAACACAAATACTAAAATTGCAACTATTTCTGGTCGTTATTATGCAATGGACAGAGATAAACGCTGGGAGCGAATCAAATTAGTTTATGATGCTTTAGTAAATTCAAAAGGAGAATCTTCAAAAGATATTGTTACATCAATCAAGGAAAATTATTCTAATGATGTGACAGACGAGTTTATAAAGCCAATTATTGCTGTTGATGAAAACAATACACCGCTAGCAAACATTAAAGATGGTGATGTTATCATTTTCTTCAACTTTAGAACAGATAGAGGTCGTGAATTAACTGAAGTGCTATCACAAAAAGACTTCCCAGAGCACGACATGAAAAAACTCAATTTACATTATGTTACACTTACCAACTATAATGATGAGTATAAAAATGTAAATGTGATTTTCAATAAAGAAAACCTAAGTGAAACTTTAGGTGAGGTTTTAGAAAAACATAATAAAAAACAAATTCGAATTGCCGAAACTGAGAAATATCCGCATGTTACCTTTTTCTTTTCTGGTGGACGTGAAGAACCTTTTGATGGTGAACAACGTATCTTAAGAAACTCTCCAAAAGTGGCAACATACGATTTGAAACCTGAAATGAGTGCATACGAATTGAAGGATGCTCTTATTCCCGAATTGAATAAAAGGGAGGTTGATTTTGTATGTTTGAATTTTGCTAATGGTGACATGGTAGGACATACTGGTGTTATGGAAGCTGCGATAAAAGCCTGCGAAGCGGTTGATGAATGCGTAAAAGAAGTGGTTACTGCCGCGTTAGATAACGACTACACAACACTTTTGATTGCTGATCATGGGAATTGTGAAACTATGATAAATCCTGATGGTTCACCTAATACTGCTCATACAACAAATCCTGTTCCTATAATATTAATTGATAAAGATTTAAAAGAAATTAAAGATGGAATTCTTGGAGATTTAGCACCAACAATTTTAAAACTTATTGGTGTAGAGCAACCTGAAGCTATGACACAACATCCACTAGTTTAAAGAAATAATCAAAAAGAATTACCTTTGCTATTACTAAACCCTAAATCGAATGAATTTTACTGATACACTCATCATAGCGGTTGATTTTGATGGCACCATTGTAGAAGATGCATACCCAAGAATTGGTAAACCGCAAATGTTTGCTTTTGAAACCTTAAAAAAGCTTCAAGAAGAGGGACATCGCCTTATTTTATGGACTTACAGATGTGGAGACAAGTTGGATGAGGCTGTAAAGTTTTGCGAAGACAATGGTATTCGTTTTTACGCAGTAAATAAGAGTTTTCCTGAAGAAGAATACACCAATGACATCAGTAGAAAAATAAATGCCGATTTATTTATTGATGACAGGAATATTGGAGGTTTTTATGGTTGGGGTGAAATATATCAGCTATTGACCAATAGTGATGCAAAACCTTTACAGTATAAAAAGAAAAAAGGTTTTTTAGATTTTTTTAGATAATGATTAAAATAAAAACTAGAGAAGAAATAGAATTAATGCGCGAAAGTGCACTTATAGTATCTAAAACATTAGGTGAGATTGCTAAAGTGATTAAACCTGGAGTTACAACTTTACAACTAGATAAAATTGCAGAAGAGTGTATAAGAGATCAAGGTGCAGTTCCCGGTTTCTTGGGTTTATATGATTTTCCGAATACATTGTGCATGAGCCCTAATTCTCAGGTAGTACATGGTATTCCTAATAGTGACCCTTTAGTTGAAGGTGATATTATTTCTATAGATTGTGGTGCACTTAAAAATGGTTTTTATGGAGACCATGCTTATACATTTCCTGTTGGAGAGATTGCTCCAGAAGTTGAAAAGCTTTTAAAAGTTACTAAAGAATCACTTTACGTTGGCATAAGAGAATTTAAATTGAATAATCGTGTGGGTGATATAGGTTATGCTATTCAGCAATATTGTGAAGCCCACGGCTACGGTGTAGTACGAGAATTAGTAGGACATGGTTTGGGTAAAAAAATGCATGAGGATCCTGAAATGCCTAATTATGGACGTAGAGGCAAAGGCAAAAAATTTGTTGAAGGTATGGTTGTAGCTATCGAACCTATGATTAACATGGGAACCCAGCGTATAAAACAGCATAGAGACGGTTGGACGATAACTACTTTAGATAATTTACCTTCTGCCCATTTTGAACATGATGTAGCATTAGTAGATGGCAAACCAGAATTACTTTCCACTTTTGCATATATATACGATGCTTTGGGTATAAAAAGCAATGAGGAAGATGAGTTTAGACAGGAAGCATTGGTGCTTTAATTGTAATGAAACAACTCTTCAAAATTGTTCTAAATACAGTACCAAGGCCTTTATTAATTAGGATGAGTTATGTTGTAAGGCCAATTATAGCTTTATTCTTAAGGGGTAAAACATTTACTGATCCTATCGATGGAAAATCCTTTAGCATATTCTTACCCTATGGCTATGGTAATCAACGTAACAATGTATTATCACCATCTACACTATCTCTAGAACGTCATCGCTTACTTTGGTTATACTTACAAAATGAAACCGACTTCTTTTCGGCAGAAAAAAAAGTACTACATTTTGCACCCGAACAGTGTTTTTTAAAACGTTTTAGAAACCTGAAAAACATAGATTATACTACAACTGATTTACTTTCACCAATTGCAGATGTAAAAGCAGATATTTGTAATCTTCCTTTTGAAGATAATAGTTACGATATCATTTTATGTAATCATGTTTTAGAGCACATACCCGACGACACCAAAGCAATGCAAGAATTGTATAGAGTTATGAAGACTGGAGGATATGGTATTTTTCAAATTCCACAAGATTTAAATAGAGAAACTACTTTTGAAGACAATTCAATAACCGATAAAAAGGAGCGTGCCAAGATTTTCGGACAGTACGATCATGTTCGTGTTTACGGGCGTGATTATTTTGACAAACTAAGAAGTATCGGTTTTAAGGTTGATGAAGTAGATTATACAGCAACACTTTCAGATAATGTAATAGAGAAATATTGTTTAGCTAAAGGAGAAATAATCCCAGTAGTTTCAAAATAAATTAATCTGGAAACCCATTTAAAGATAGAGTTTCTAATGCTTTATTTTCATTTTCAAAAATCAGAAAAACTTTTAACTCAGGGTGATTCTTTAAAAACGTTTTTACACCATCAACTCCCATTGCTTGAAATGCCGTAGCATAACCGTCAGCTGTCATACAATCTTTAGCAATTACAGAAACACTTAAAATATTAGTTTTAGTAGGGTAACCTGTTTTTGTATTAATAATATGGGCAAATTTGTTGCCATTTTCATCTACTTTAAATTTTCGGTATGTACCCGAAGTTGCCATTGCTTTATCTTTTAAACTTACAGCCTTGTAAACAGACTGCCCTCCATCAAATCTAGGTTCATCCAATCCAACACGCCAAGGTTTTTCTTTCTCTTTATTCTCGCCTTTAACTCTAACTTCTCCACCTATTTCAACTAAATAGTTGCTGACATTTTTACTCTCTAAAAATTCAGCAATAACGTCAACGCCATAGCCTTTAGCAATGGCATTAAACTCTAAATATGTTTTTTGAGGTTTAGTAACTTTATTATTAATTAACATCACCTTATCAAAACCTACGTGCTGCATTAAATTATTGATAGTGGTGCTGTCTGTCAAAAACTTATTTTTATCTGCACCAAAACTCCATGCATTCACTACATCACCTATTGTGGGATCAAAAACACCTTGAGTTGTGTTGAAAATCTCTTTTGACTTTAAGAACACCTTTTTAAAATGTACATCTACCGTTACCTGCTCATCTTTATTCACTTTAGAAATATCAGAATCTGGAATATATGTGGACATCGATGTATTTATAACATCAAACAAACTATCAAATTGCTTGGTATAATCTATATCAGAATCATAAATTACGGAGTATGATGTACCAAAAACAACACCTGCTAATTTGGTGTTTTCAAATACATCAACGCTTTTAGTTTGTTCTTTTTTACAAGACAAAATAGTAGCACTTATAAAAATGGATATTATAATTTTATACATTTAGTTTAGGTTTGATTCTATGTATTGAATTCCATTATACTCAATTAAATAATCTTCATTGAGATAAACAGGTAAATCTTCTCCGTTAGGATTGCCCAAACCAACACCTGCATATAATACTTTGGCTTCTTTTTCAAAAGCATGCTTCTTAAAAGATTCCATCCAAACAATATCATAATTATTCGGGTTTTCAGGTAGAATAACTGCACGAACTACTACAAAATAATATTGACTGTTCTTGTCTATACATACAAACTGTGGGTGTTTTTTAAGCTTGCTATTTATAGCTACAAACTCAAACCCACGTTGCTCTAAATCCTTCCCAACATGGTTCATTGCAAGGTTGTGTAATTCTTGTTTTGAAAGTGGTTTACTCATACTGCAAAAATACTAAAAGTTAAATAGGATGATGACATTTTAATATGCTTTCGATGTAATTGTATAAACGATTGTAAAACCTTATTAAATATCCTTATTATGAAAGCTTTAGCAACATTTTTAACCTTGTTCTCTCTATTACTTTTTTCTTGTGGGCAACAGCAACAAAACAATACCGAATTTGCAGAATTCGATTATGAATCTGACAACTATTATGAAGAAAACATGGAGCCAGATTATGAGATACCTAAAAACAATATGAAGCAATCAAACATTAGCAGTCGCAACCTTAAAGGTTATAAAGTGATGAGTAAGCAATTTGGAATACCAGTGGGCATTATGCCAATTCCAAAAAACTGGAATGCAAAACAAAAAAATAATGAAGGCATTTTATTTGAATCGAATGATGGTGTAAAGGTATATGGCGAACGTTTTATCTCTTACTTCTATTCTAACAATCAACAACTAAATTACAGTACACAACAAAGTGGCAGACCAGTTGCTCCCGTTAAAAGCTTAAACCGAGTAATACAAGAAGATATTTTACCTCATGCACAGTCAAAAGGGTTAAAATTACTAAACCAATTTCCTTTACCTGCTTTAGCTCAATTCGATAAACGATTTGACAGTTACTTATTTAAAGGTATTCCTGAAAACAAACAATTTCAATGCATTGCTACAGAATGGCAAGACAAAAACGGAGATAAATCTATTGGTATCATTCGCTATTTTGTAAATCAGTATCCCACTGTTGGAGGTATGGATTGGGGTTACACTCTAAATGCTATGGGTGCACCAGAACATAACTATGAAGCTGCAAAAAAGGCATTTATCAACTCTTTGGTAAACTTTCAAATTAATCCACAATGGGTACAAACCAATAACGCCTTTTATTCTCAAAAATCTAGACAAGGTGCTGCACAACATAAGCAACGTATGGCAGCTATTAATGCTCAAGGACAAGCTAGTAGAAATCTCGCAAACACGTATAGTTCTATTTCAGACAGTAGTTTTGAAAGTTGGAAACGTCGAGATAATATGAATAGCACAGGCCATTCTAAATCTGTGAATAATGGTATTTGGGAACGTACTACTATTTCAAATCCAAATACTGGACAACAATATTATGCTGAAGGACAGAACAATTATTACTGGACGAATCAAAATAATGAATATATGGGAACAGATAATTCACTATACAATCCGAACAATGACAATTCAATGAATAATCAAGAATGGACACAATACGACATTCATAATTAAAAAAATGATGACATTTTATAATCATTACGATGTACTTTATAAATACTATTAAATTAAAAAAATATATTATGAAAGCATTTAAATTATACAGCCTTTTAACAACTATCATTCTATTAATAGCCTCATGCAGTTCAAATGATGCCGATACTGTAAATTTTGCAAACGCCACGCCACAAGTGCAATGTATCACAAATAACCTTGTTGGACCAACTGCTGTGTATTGGGATTATGCACATGGTATTCCTGCGCCATTTACTAGTATTCCAATGGTTGCAAACCCACAAGGTACATTCAATCACTCATTTGTTCAAACAAACATAAGATTTACAGTTCCACAAGGTTACACAGCAACTGAACTAGCAATTCCAAATGCCGCTTTTGGTGTTGACCTAAGAAGATCAAACAACAATCCTCAAAATAAAGTACTATGGAAATACTACCCTATTACATCGTTTAATGGTTCTGCAAATATAGATCAAATAAGAGCTTTTTTTATAAACGATTTAATGGTAAACGAGTACGGATTTAATGGTACCCCAACTGTAGATTGCGCTCCACCAACCCAAACTGTAGATTTTGGAGGAATTACAAGAACTTTTAGTTCTAGAGCTATACGATTTGGAAATACTAGAGCTATTATTTGGGTTGCTCTTGTTCCAATGCCATTTGGAAGTTCAGTTGCAGTTTCTATTTCCGCTGGACCTATAAATGAATTTGATAGTTTAGCAATGAATGTATTTTTTCCAATAAGCTTTGAATTATTACTTCCAGACAGAGATTCACTTTCAGATAGAGATGGAGATGGTACAGCTGATGTGTTTGACTCTGAACCAGACAATCCAAATGTTCAATAATGAGTTTGGACTCAATAAAGTAATGTATAACCAAAATATTAACCTTTTATAGTTAACTATTTGAAGAAAAATGAAATAATTGTACCTTTCCTCTAGCTATTAATTCATGGGGAAAAAAATACAATTGTTAAGTCAATCTCAACTAGTTGACGCAATAAAATCAAATGACACAGAGGTCTTAAAAGAACTTTACACAACCAATTACCCTAAAGTTGAAGCTTTAGTTTTAAAAAACAGTGGTTCTGTAGCTCATGCCAAAGACGTCTATCAAGAGGCTTTTATTGCGGTTTGGACACATATAAAACAAAACAAGTTTACACCTCAAAATGATACTGCCTTGCAAGGTTATTTGTACAGAATTTCTAAAAACAAATGGACGGATGTATTAAGATCAAAGTCATTTAAAAGTGTAAAGCCCTTAAATAATGATACGCTAAACGCCGTGACTGAGGACGATACATATAATGAAACGCAAGATAAAAAACTAAAGTTGACCATGTCTGCCTTTGAAAATTTAGGACAGCCTTGTAAACAGTTATTGAAAACGTTTTATTTTGAAAAGAAATCCTTAAAAGAAATTTCAGAAGATTTAAATATAGAAGAAAATACTGCTCGAAATAAAAAATATAGATGCATGCAGAAATTAAGAGCAGTAGTGTTAGCCTCAAAATAGACAAGAATTGAAAGATAATAGCAACATATCAGAAGAATTATTAGAAACGATTGAACGTTATCTAAACGGCAATTTAAGCGCCCAAGAACTAAAGGACTTTAATAGGTTGTTAGATCTTGACGAGGATTTTAAAGCCCAAGTTGAAGATGTACGTACCATGCTTTTTGGTATAGAAGCTCAATCTTTAAAGGAAGAATTGGATGGATTCCATGAGGAAGTTCCAAAAGCAAAAACAACGAAAAAATCGCCCCAGCGAAAAGTTCGCTTTTTAAGATATAGTAGAATAGCAGCTGCTGCGGCTATAGTTATCGCTTTAGGAAGCATTTGGTTTTTTAGCACGCCACAAAACGAGAAGCTTTATGCCAAATATTTTAAACCAGACCCAGGTTTACCAACAACCATGAGCAGCACCAATAATTTTGACTTTTATGACGGTATGGTAAAATATAAGCACGGTGATTACGCCATTGCCATTAGCAAATGGAAAACTTTAGTTGAAGAAAAACCTGAAAACGACACGCTTAATTATTTTTTGGGTGTTGCCTATTTAGCTAATAAAAAAGAAGCGGAAGCTATTCCCTATTTAGAACATGCTGCCGAAGCGGAAGATAATTTCACATTCTTAAATGATGCCTATTTTTACTTGGGTCTTGCATATCTGAAACAAGGAGATATTGAACTTGCAAAAAAGAATTTGAGTTTAAGTAATGTGGAAAAAGCGAGAGAGATTCTATTAAAATTCACAGACTAAAATGACACCACATGGCTAAACTGCCAACATGTTTCTCTCATCTTTTTACAGCTATAATACTATTCTGTATTTGTAGAACACATGGTCAGCAGGATTCTATTTCAGCAAAACATAACCCACTGGAAATAAAATACAATATTGCCGATAGCCTATTTAAATCAAAACAACTTAATGATTCCGAAAAAGAGCTGCATCAAATATTAAAAGCATTTGACAACGACTCCAGCCGTCTTGCCGATTTAAAGTATAAATCCTATAATCTTTTAGGAACACTTCAAAAAAGTTTACAAAAATTAGACAGCTCTAACTATTACCTTAATAAATCTTTGAAATACCTACAGAAATCATCTTTCAGTGATTCAAAAAAACAATACAAATTAGGAATTGCAAAAAACACTATAGCACTTAATTTTTTCAATACAGGAAAAGCTGAAAAGGCTATTTCAACATTACATGAAGCTATAACTCATCTACATAATTATAACATTGGAATAGAGGATGAAGATGAAAAGTTAAAAGTCACTAAAAAACGATTGGCATGTATTGATAATCTTGCTGGTTTTTACAGAGGCGTTGGTGATAATGAACGTGCTATTAATCTAGCAACTTATTCATACAAGAAAAAACAAAAGATTTTACCTCCAGACGACGGTGCGCTTACCATTTCACAGCTTATCCTTGGGCATTTGCACTTAATTGCTAGAAACTACAAAGAAGCTGGAAAAATGGCCGACCTCGGCATAAAAAATATTGATAAAATTCCCTACGCTAAAAGCTATGCCTATTTGGTAAGAGCCTCTATATATGAAAATGTTGGAGATTATAAAAATGCAAGAAAAGTTTATGAATTGTGTGAAGCAGTGTACAGGGAAAACTTTAATGGAGTGTATTCAAATTTATTCTTAGACGGGTTAGTTGAGATGTCTAATTTTTATACTAAAATAGGTATGAATGAAAAGGCATTATCCTTGGCCGAAGAAGGTTATAATTTCACGCAACAGGATAATTATAAAAACGAATTATTAAGTTATTACCAAGTACAAAACTTAGCAAATATATACTTTGGCATAAAGGATTATAAAAATGCAGTAAAGTACAGCAATAAAGCACTTTCCTTTTTCGAGAATAGAAACTTAAAAATGAATAATTTATTAGATTCTATTCAAAATGAAACAAGAAAACCAATGGCGCTTCTTGTAAAATCAAAGTCTGAATATTTTTTAAAACAGCCGCATAGTATAAATGGTTTAGATAGTCTTTTACAACAAACAGAAAAGGCATTGAATATCTTAGAAAAAAAGCGAACAATTATTAAAACTCCATCAGATCTTGAAACCTTGCTTACTGATCATCAAAACTTAATAGATTTTAGAAAACAACTGTTTTTAGACCTTTATAACAAAACCAAAAACAATAGATATTTAACTAATCTCATCGGACTTCATGAATCAAGTTTATACAATAGAATTAGATCAAGGTTAAACCTTAAAAAAGTAAGTTTCTCTGATATTCCAGAAACTATTATTGAGAGAGAACAAGTTTTAAAGGACAAAATGTTTTCCGCTTTAAGTGAAAAAAATGCCACAATTGAAACATTTTTCGATTATAACAAACAGTGGGATGCATTTCTAGATTCACTAAAACAAAATCATCCTAAATATCATAAAATGCGGTATGCTACGATTGAAGAGCCTATGGACAGTCTTCATAAAAACATACCAGAAAACACAACTATGGTTAGGTATTTTTATATATCAGACACCTTATATGCCACAGTAATTAATAAAACGGATAAAACGTTATTTAAGTTAAAAACCGAAGACGTTAAAAAACATATTTCGACGCTTTCCAATCATGAATCTGGAATAACAAAGACTTCAGAATCACTATATAATCTCTATAAAGCGATATGGAAGCCTTTTGCTTCTGAAATAAAGACTGAAAATGTGGTTATTATTCCAGACGGAGAATTATTCAATTTAAGTTTTGAAAGTTTAACACTATCGAAGATTAATTCGTTTGAAGATTTGGCAACTAATAGCTTATTGGCAAAACACACCATTTCTTATAACTATAGTTTGTTGCTTTATGCTAGTGATAAAAAAACCATAAACTATGCTAAAGACTTTATTGCATTTGCGCCTGAGTTCAACTCTAAAATGAAGGAGGACTACAGTATTGCAATTACAGACTCTCTATCCATAGACAAAACATATTTAAGTTTACTACCACAACCCTTTAGTGTTGATCTGGCTAAAGAATATTCTAGGTTATTTGGAGGTGATTATTTCATAAATAAAAATGCTTCCAAGCAAATTTTTAAGAATGAAGCCAATGAACACAAAATCATTCATATAGGTACACATGCTGAATCTAACAATGTATCTCCAGAACTATCAAGGTTAATCTTTGCAAAAACTAGCGAAGATGAAGATAATTCATTGTACACCTTTGAGATATATAATGAAAATCTTAACGCCAATTTAGCTATTTTAACTGCTTGTGAAACAGGCAAACCGACATATCAATCTGGAGAAGGCATGATTTCTTTAGCACATGCTTTTAACTATGCCGGTAGTGAAAGCATATTGACCAGTTTATGGAAAATTGATGAAAAATCAAGCTCGGAAATTATCGAATTCTTTTATCAAAATATAAAAAGAGGTTTACCAAAAGACAAAGCATTACAACAAGCAAAACTAAAATACATTTCTATTGCAGAAGGTAGAACTAGTGCTCCTCAATACTGGGCGGGTTTGATATTAATTGGGGATACCTCACCTATAGATTTGCAGTCATCATTTACATTAATTTGGTGTTTAGCAATTGGACTTTTAATCTTAATTGCGTCTTATTTTATTCTTAAAAAACGTAAATCTTAAAAACTCCCCTATTTAAACCTTACAAATTTAGAATCATAAAACGTGTAGTTAGATACTGGAATAATGGCATCTTTCTTTAAATGATACCAAGGTGAAATTTGAGAATCTTCCAAATTCTTTACCAAATGCACACTTTGCGCAGGTGTATTACCTTGAAATAACAAATAGATTTTATCACCTTCGGAATTAATAGCTTCATCACAGATTATTACTATATGTCCTGGAGAACCACCTTTTATCAACATATCACCAAGTTTAAGATGCTTAACATTATTGATTTTTGGTAGTTCATTATAAAGCGATAACGTTCCAGAATACATATAAATCAAATTCAAATACTTATAGAAATTTTCTTTTGAACCATTAGCTTTAGCTGTTTTATGAAAAGACACTTTACTTGCATTAATTTTTGGTCTATAGCCTTCAGCATACTTTTTCCAAGAGCAATAATGGCCGCTAGTAAAATTAAAACCTATCTCTTCTTTTCTATCCCTGTCCCATAAATATTCACTTCTAATTCTAATTAAAGCATCAGCACATTGTTGTAATCCGTTTTTAGGCACAGGAATGTCTAAAACACCAATATGTCCTCGTTGCCAAAAATATTCGGTATCATCATAATTAATAATTTTAGCTCCAAATGGTTTGAGCTTATAATTTCTAAGATACTCTTGAAAAGAACCTTTGGGATATGCTACACGTTTATAATCTTTAGGCAGATTTACTCTTGATTTTATTGTTAGACTATCTGTATTCAGAAGACCTACAGGTTTAGTAGAAGCTATTAAAGCATTTGTAGTTTGTTTTACAGGCTTAATTTGATACACCGCCACAATTATACCAAAAACTATGCAGACTAAAAGTAAAGCTCGTTTCATGTTCTAAAAACGACATCCTAATCAACTTCGTATTAGGGATACAAAAATTTAAGAGTAATTTCACAGATAGAACTGATAATTTTAGTAATTTAATGTGAAAATTTAGCTTATGAAAACCACACATCGCCTAGAATCGGCTATAAAAAAACTCTATACAGCGTTTCATAGCAACACCTTAAATCCAGAATGTTGCAGGCAATGTGCTGTTGGTAATATTTTGGATAATACTGAAAGTTGGAAGCATCTATCAGATAGTCACGGATCTTTAGTTTTGAATTATGTTGGAAGAGTGCATCAAACTTTGGGAAGGCAATTTAATGGGTATTCGCCTTTAGAATTGTTACAAATTGAACATACATTTCTAAAAGCTTGTGGCTCTGAGGTGCCACTTCATTATAAAAACAATAAACCTAAAAACCCAACTGATAAAGATGGTGCGCGATCCCATGGTGGAGTTGCTACACGAACGTTGAGCATAATTCTACGTCCTTCAGCTGGGTAAGAAGCCATCGAGTATGCTCTTTCAACAGTTTCACCATTCTTCATTACCAAAGGCCAAAGACCAAACTTATCCCATTCTGCCTGAAACTTATCTGGTGTTTCATGCTCTTCAGGATGCGCAGTAATATCAATATCAGAATACTTTATTTCACATGGTGGTATTTCAATTTGAATATATCCTCCAGCTTTATATCCCATATCCTCAGGGATTTCAACTACGAACTCCTTAATAAATGATGCAACGTTATAGTTACGCACAACGGTAGCTTCCCATTTCTTAATACCAAATACCTCTTCAGGAATGGTAATATCCATGTCTTGCTTCACTTTCACCTGACATGCTAAACGCGCACCATGTTGCAATTCTTTTCTCGAAAAGTGAGGTGTCTCAGTTGGTAAAGCCTCTCCTCCACCAGAATTTACATGACATTCACACTGGATACAAGTTCCTCCACCACCACAAGCAGATGGCAAGAAAATTTTATTCCCACCTAAAGTAGATAATAATGTTCCACCTGAATCTACTTCAATTTCTTTTTCACCATTAATCGTAATCTTTACTGGACCAGATGGTGATAATTTTTGTTTTACAAAAAGTAATAAACTAACAAGTACTAGCGTAATTACTAAAAACGCTGCAACTGTTGCTATAACAATTCCTGTTGTTCCTGCTGCTAAAATCATACTACTTTATAATTTTTGTGTTATCAGCTAATTTTTTAGCTTCTTCTTCAATCTGTTTCTTTTCTAACTCAATTGCTGTTTCAGTTGCTGGTTTTTCTTCTTCATCACCTCCAGTAAGCATCCCACCAAAACTTAAAAAACCTATACCCATCAATCCTGTTATGATAAAAGTAATACCCAATCCTCTTAAAGGCGCTGGCACATTACTATATCTAATTTTCTCGCGTATTGCAGCAATAGCTAAAATCGCCAAAAACCAACCAATTCCAGATGCGACTCCATAATTAAAAGCTAACCCTAAAGTCTCTATCTCTCTAGACTGCATGAATAAAGATCCTCCTAAAATTGCACAGTTTACAGCAATTAATGGTAAAAAGATGCCTAAGGAGTTATACAGTGATGGTGAAAATTTTTCAACTACAATTTCTACCAATTGCACCATGGTTGCTATAGTTGCAATGAACATAATGAATGATAAGAAACTTAAATCGTAATCGGCATATTCAGCACCTAACCAAGATAGAGCTCCTGGTTGTAAAAGATACTGATCTAATAGCCAGTTTAATGGCACTGTGATAGCCAATACAAATATTACTGCTGCACCTAGACCAACTGCAGTTGCAACTTTTTTAGAAACGGCTAAGTACGAACACATACCTAAGAAAACCGCAAACACCATATTATCAATAAAAATTGACTTAAAAAATAATTCGATGTGCTCCATTTGTTATATTATTTAATTCTTCTAAAAGAATATTAATTTTTGTTGTGTATAGAAATTTTTAGTCTTCTATTAATGCTTTATTTCTACTACGTTGTACCCAGATAATTAAACCAACTACAATTAGTGCCATTGGAGGCATTAACATAAAACCGTTGTTCTCATATCCTATAGAATAAACACCTGTTTTCTCAATTGGATCCCCTAATACAGGAATACCAAATAAGGTACCTGAACCTAGTAATTCTCTGAAGAAACCAACTATTAATAGTATTACGGCATAACCTAAAGCATTACCAATACCATCTAAAAATGATTTCCATGGTCCGTTTCCTAAAGCAAAAGCTTCAAAACGCCCCATGATAATACAGTTAGTAATTATCAACCCTACAAATACTGACAATGTTTTACTTAATTCATAAGCAAATGCTTTCAACACTTGGTCTACAATAATTACTAAGGCCGCAACAACAATAAGTTGTACAATAATCCTAATTTTAGAAGGAATGATATTTCTCATTAATGAAATTACCACGTTACCTACACCTAAAACAAAAAGTACAGCAATCCCCATCACTAGCGATGCTTTTAACTCTGCTGTAATAGCTAATGCAGAACATATACCTAGTACTTGAATAGTAATTGGGTTATTATCCGCTAACGGGTCTGTTATTAACTTCGCATCTTTTTTTGAAAGTAGTCCCATATTATTTTAACGTTTTAAAGTAAGGTAAATACAATTTTAAGTCTTTCTTTATCATGGCAGTAACACCATCACCTGTAATAGTTGCTCCAGCTAAGGCATCAACTTCATAATCATCCTTGATTTCATTTTTAGGATCAGCATTACCTTTAGCTACAGTAATTCCTTTAAAAACTCCTGCTTCTGTTAACAAACGCTCACCATAAAAATCATCCATGAAATAGCGTTGCTTAATGTTTGCACCTAAACCTGGTGTTTCACCTGCATGATCAAAAAATGCACCCTGTACAACCATCTCTTCATTTAAAGCAACATACCCCCAGATAGCATCCCAAAGTCCTTTACCTCTTATCGGGGCGATATAAAATGTTTTACCATCTTTTTCGCCAACAAATAAAGGTAAACGTCTTGTGCCTCCATTTTTTGCTTTAGCTTGTTCTTTCTTTATATCTATCAAGTAAGCTTCATCATCTTCTTTTGCAACACCATTTTCAATAATTAATTGTTTTTTGATGTATTTTGAAAATTCTTCTCCAACAATATCTGTTCCTACAAAAGTGATATCACCATCACCTTCGTTTCCATTAACACCCATAGCATACAAAATGTTTTGCTGCTTTTCCATACGTTTATTTTCATCAATATTAGGTCTTAAAGATGAAGCCGTAAACGCCAACAATGATCCTACAACCACAACCATGGCTATAGCGAAAATTATTGTATACGAATTTTTATCTGTATTAACTGCCATAATTAAGCTGTTTTAACTTTTAAACGTTTCATTCTTCTCTTGACGTTGCCTTGAACTACGTAATGATCAATAGTTGGTGCAAATACGTTCATTAAAAGAATGGCTAAAAATACACCTTCTGGATATGCTGGATTAAACACACGAATCATAATAGAGATAAATCCTATTAAGAAACCGTATATCCATTTCCCTTTATTGGTTTGTGATGCGGTTACAGGGTCTGTTGCCATATAGACAGCTCCAAATAAGATACTACCAATAATTAAATGCTGCCAGAACGGAACACTCATTAATCCATAAAACTTACTAGATTCTCCTATCCAACCAGCATCTACAACGCCGTTAAATATTAAGCCCATAGTAAGAGCACCAATTAGTGTTGAAACAATAATTCTCCAACTTCCAATTTTTGTAAAAATTAAGAATAATGCACCTATGATAATTAAGAATTTAGAAGTCTCTCCTACCGAACCAGGTATCAGCCCCCAAAACATATCCCAATAATCGTAAACAACTGAGTTGTTTTGAGCATAGGAACCTAAAATAGTTTCTCCTGAAATAGCATCTAAGTTAGCACCATCAGCAATCATTTGATCTCTTTCTACGGCACCATGTACCCATACTTTATCACCAGACATCCAAGTTGGATATGCAAAGAATAAAAACGCTCTGATAGTCAAAGCTGGATTTAGGATATTCATCCCGGTACCTCCAAAAACTTCCTTACCAATAACTACACCGAAGATTACCGCCACAGCTAGCATCCATAATGGAATATCTACTGGAACAATAAGGGGTACTAGCATACCTGTTACTAAGTATCCTTCTTCTACTTCATGTCCTTTTATTACAGCGAATAAAAACTCTACTGCTAAACCAACACCGTAAGACACAACTACAAGTGGTAATACCTGCCACAACCCTACGATAAGGTTGTCTAGTGTCCAGAATGAAGCTCCTAAAAATCCGTTTGCAGATTCTATTTCTCCTAAAGCCAAATAATGTTGATAACCAGCATTGAACATGCCAAAAATAAGACATGGCACTAATGCCATAATCACCGTATTCATGGTACGCTTTAAGTCATCTGCAGCCTTGATATGTGTACCACCATGAGTGGTTTCATTAGGCAAGTATAAGAAGGTATGAAGCGCATTAAATGCAGGCGCCATCTTTTTACCTTCATACTTCATTTTCAGTTTATGTAATTTTTCTTTTAAACCCATTATCCTATCTCTTTAAGCATTAAGTCTAAACCTTCTCTAATAATTTTTTGATGTGGTTGTTTAGAAACACATACAAATTCTGTTAATGCAAAATCTTCTGGAGCTACTTCATACATACCTAAAGCTTCCATTTCATCTAAATCTTGATACTTACAAGCCTTTAAAATTTGCATTGGATATATATCTAAAGGAAAAACCTCCTCATAGGTACCCGTAGTTACAAAAGCACGATGCTCTCCATTTGTATTGGTATCCAAATCGTACTTTTTCTTCGGATTTAACCATGAAAATGTTAATGCTCTTGATGTAGATACTTTATCAAAAACAGGTTTGTTCCATCCAAAAAACTCATAATCATCACCCTCTGGAATAATGGTAATTACATTGCTGTAATAATCCAAATAACCATCTGGCATAATTTCTTTACCTGATAAAACATTACCAGAAATAATTCTAGCATTAGCATCTTTTTCAACGCCTTTATCGTAAATCATAGTAGCTACTTCGCTACCTAATTTTGTTTTAAAATAACGTGGAGCTTTTACCTGAGATCCTGCTAAAGCCACAATACGTTCGGCATTAAACTTTCCAGTTAATAGTAATTCACCAATAATCACCAAATCTTGTGCACTAACTGTCCAAACGGTTTCACCCTTATTTACAGGATCTACTTTATTAATTAAAGTTCCAACATTTCCAGATGGATGCGGACCAGATACTTTGTGCAAGGCAATGCCAGATAAACCAGCTAATGGCGAATCAGAATTTTTACCAACAGACACATGAACTTGTCCTTCTGTTAATTTTCCAAGAGCAGAAACCGCAGCTTGTAACTCCGCTTCTTTTCCTTGTAGAGTAAAATCTAAATCAGCTGCCAATGGTGCACTTGCATAACCAGAGATAAAAATCGCTTTTGGCGCTTTCTCAGGGTTTGCAATAACATCATAAGGTCTCTGTTTTATAAACGGCCATAATCCTCCTGCCAATAAATGTGCTTTCACCGCTTCTGGTTTGGCAGCATCAATATTAAACTCACCATGATCTATGTAAGTTTGTGATTTGTCAGCTTGAATTTTTACTTCTAAAATTTTACGTTTAGCACCACGAGCAATTTCAATAATTTCACCTGAAACAGGAGAAACAAATTTGATATCTTCGTTTGATTTGTCGTAAAAAACAGGTTCTCCCGCTTTTACTTTTGTGCCAACTTTAGAAATTAATTTAGGAATTACGCCGTGGAAGTCTTCTGGTCTCAAAACGTAAAAGTTGCTTAAAACCGCTGTCTCAGTAGTTTTTTCAGCTTCACCTTTTAGTTTAATATCTAGACCTTTCTTAATGCGAATGTCGTTTGACATATTTTCTTTTGTTGAAATTAGTTGTCTAAAAAAAATCTGTGCAAAAATACGAACTAAAAAGTAGTTACCACAAAAAATTAATAGAAATTTACAAGTATTAAATTATCTGAACTCTTAGGCATCAATTTTGATTATATTTACAAAAATGAATTGCATGTGCTGTAAATTTTCTTTTCTATTTGGGGTATTTTTTCTCTCTCTAACCCTTCAGGCTCAAGTTGAAGAAGTAAACCCGCCTGATTACATAAAATCTATCACCTTTAAAAGCACAAATAGTGATTTAGGAGAATTACCAATTATAAAATTAGGTGAAACATTTTATCTAGAGTTTGATGCCCTAGTTTCAAACGAACCCGATTTTTATTATAAAATTGAACATTATGATTATGATTGGACAGAGTCTGTTTTGGTGCGTACAGAATTCTTGCTTGGTGTAGATAATTTCAGAATTCAAGATTATCGTAATTCATTCAATACCTTTCAGTTGTATTCACACTATAGATTAAGCATTCCAAACGCTCAAACACGTGCTTTAACCGTTTCTGGTAATTATCTTATTTCAGTATTTGATAGAGATGATGAGTTGGTGTTTTCAAGAAAATTGATGGTTTATGAAGATATTGTTACGCCGGGAATCAGCATTAAACGCTCTCGCGATGTCCAAACTATAGATTATACGCAAACCGTAGATATTGAAATTTCTACAAATTCGCAAATCAATAACCCGCTTCAAACCATTAAAACACTCATCATTCAAAATAGAAATTTAAATACCGCAATAGCAGACATAAAACCACAATACACCATTGGTAATAAGTTGATTTACAGATATGTAAATGAGACAGCCTTTCCTGGTGGAAATGAATATCTGTTTTTTGAAACTAAAGATGTAAGAGCAGCATCAATGGGTGTGCAGTATATTGAGCTTAAAGACATTTACCAAAGCTACCTGTTCACCAATAGATCTAGAGCAGAATTACCATATACCTATAATCCTGATATTAACGGGCAGTTTAAAATAACAGCTATAGACCGAGAAGATGTTTCGGTTGAGGCAGATTATGTTGATGTGCATTTTTCATTAGAATATCCTGAACTACTAAATGGCGAAACCATTTATGTGTATGGCAATTACAATAACTATGCACTAGACGATTATAATAGAATGGATTATTACCCAGAAGGTAGAATTTATAAAACCCATTTTAAACTCAAACAAGGGTTCTACAATTACAAATATGTAGTAGTAAATGCAGATGGTACTTTAGACGAAGGACGCATAAGCGGTAACTTCTGGCAAACCGAAAACAACTACAAAGTTTTGGTCTACTACCGCGATTTAGGCGCCAGATACGATAGAATCATTGGGTTTAACGAAGTTTCATCGATAAATATCACCAATTAGTCCGTATTTAACGCTTTTTTAAAGATTCAAAATTTAAAATTGCCTATTTTAGCGCCACAAAAGTATTGTATATCAATCCTTAACATGGTGCAACAGGTAACAAAAGGCATAAAAATTTCGGTCGAAACTACTTTCGAAGGTACATTTTATAAAAATTATAAAATCCAGTACGCCTTTGGTTATACCATTACCATAGAAAATCAAAGTAAAGATTCTGTGCAGTTATACGCACGCCATTGGGAAATTCTAGACGCTTTAAATAACATAGAAACCGTAACAGGCGAAGGCGTTGTTGGTAAAAAACCAGTGTTAAAACCTGGCGAATCGCATACTTACACTTCAGGATGCTTACTCACCTCTCCTTTTGGTGCAATGCAAGGGCATTACAATATGGTAAACTTTACCACCACCAAAAAATTTCAAGTCGCTATTCCTACGTTTAAATTGAGTGCACCTTTCGCCATTAATTAGGGCGTTACCACAAGGGTCGGGCTTTCACTACTCGCTCTCTTCGAGGAGCTCAAACATGCCGTTCAATCCCTAACGCAGATGAAACTCTTGAAAATTCATGAATAAACCGTCATTTTTAGGAAGACATATAAACAACTAACTAACCCTCTCAAACCTGAAAACCCTACTCTCCTGCCTCACATGAAAAAATTTACAATTAGAGTAATGCACAAATTCAAAAGACAAATCGTAATTAAATGAGGTATCGACTACCTTAAAAAGGGCATCACAATCTATATTACCATAAGGTGAAATTCGTCTAAACCTGTAGATCTCAATGCTTCCATTTTTATGTAGTTCAAACCAAGCGCCAGCTGCAATGCCCGATAACCATTGGGCATGCTCTACTATAACATCATTAGGTTTTGGCTCTAAAGTTCCTGTAAAATTTACTTCATGCCCATTTAATTTATCTAAAAAGTAACGTACATTTTCACTTTTTTGAGAACCTTTAAATTCTGAAATCTCTCCTGTTTCAGAGACTTCATATACATAATTTTCAGTATCAGCAAGTAACACATTTCCAACAGTACTTGGTGTAAACCATTTCGATTGTATCAAGTCCTTCCTAATTTTTGCATCAGTTACCGAAGCAATCAAACTATCGGTTACAAAACGCGCACAATTGCAAGCATCCTTTATAAACGCCGCATAGCGAATAAAATGCTTGTTTTGCATTTCGGTGATATGAGTTCGTGCTTTTTTATAATCCACAGCATTACAAACTGAAGCTACCAATTTTCCTTCACCGTGAGTTAATTTTGGATGTGTACCTAAAAACTCTAGAATTTCGTCGAGATTAGTTATAGTTTCATTTTCAATTTTAGCTACTAACGGGAAATCCAATTCGTTATCAGTATCTTTTCCTCGCACTCTACCATTAGGTTCTGGTGTAATGTAGCGACCAAAATCGTGGTACTCCAAAATTCCGGTTGACTTATCTATCAACACCAGCGCCGCATGACCTGCACGTAAATAGTTTTTCTTACCAACACCCAAATACCTTAAAAAAGGAGAATACCATTCATCAGCAACCATAACAATAGTTTCTGGATATGCCATGGTTAAAATAATACCTGAATTAGCCATTAACGGTTTGTGGAAATTTAAAAGAATTAATCGTTTGCCGACCGCTTAAAAGATTTTCATAGTGCATCTTTGTAACCTCGACTTGCTTATGTATTTGTGTAATACTTGTGGTTTTTACAAAACCTCTGTCCATAATCACACCATAATCTAAATTACCCTTTCCAGCTGTTTTGTGAAATGCCATCAATGATTCTTTATTGAGACTATTTTCATTTTCAAAATCCTCAAACCATTGCTTGCGTTCAGCGCGTTTGTGGGCATCATATAAAGTTGATGACGACCAAATTCGTGCTTCTAAAGGCAATTCCTTGAAATGTTTTTCCTTACCATCCCAAACGAGTTCAAAGAATTTTAAAGTAGTGTTCCAATCTGCAATTACAATCGTAAAAGGTTCAATAGCATCATAATTGTAAGATTCAATTGTTTCAACAATGGCATCAGCCATCATAAAATGTTTGGCCACAACACCTCTACTCAATCGATACAAAGGTTTACGTTCATGAATTTCAAAAGCACCATTTAACACGCAAATCACTCGTTGTTTTTCGCTGACACCAATCCAAGTACCACCAGATAATTCATCCTTTGGAAATAATACTTGAGTATCATCAATCAAATAAAATTCAGGAGCAATAGAAACCCGATTTGGCGCTTCATCACGATTGGAGGTTAAAATAAAATCAGTATTCCCTTTGGGGACAATAGTTACAGTACACATAAAAACAGTAGTCTCTTACGGAAGTGCCAACTTACAAAAAATAAATAAAATCTAAATCAAACGAACCTGGATAAAATCATAATTAAAAGAACTGTTATATGTAAAATTTAACGTGATTTTAATGTATTCACGTAACACTTTGTAATTTAATAATTCTTAAATTTGCAGCCAATTCACTGATAATTTTTTAACGAAAACAAATAAATCATGGGAAAAGGCTTTTTTAATGTACCTATTGCAGTTAACGAACCTGTTAAATCTTATGCTCCTGGAACTCCAGAACGCGATGCTGTTTTAGAGGCTTACAAAACAATGTTTAACAGTAAAGTTGATGTGCCTTTATATATTAATGGAGAACATATAGCTACTGGAAATACTAGAACCATGTCGCCTCCACACGACCATCAGCATGTAGTTGGCACCTATCACCTAGCGGAACAAAAACATATTGATGATGCTATCGCAACTGCTTTAGAAGCTAGAAAAGCATGGAGCCAAATGCCATGGGAACAACGCGCAGGTATCTTTTTAAAAGCTGCGGAACTTATTGCTGGCCCTTATCGTGCAAAAATAAATGCCGCAACCATGATTGCACAATCTAAAACGATTCACCAAGCTGAGATTGATGCCGCTTGTGAATTTATAGACTTTTTACGCTTTAATGTTCAATTTATGACGGATATCTACATGGAGCAACCAGAAAGCACAAGTGATGCTTGGAACCGTATAGAATATCGTCCGTTAGAAGGCTTCACTTATGCCGTAACACCTTTCAATTTTACAGCCATAGCTGGGAACTTACCTGCATGTATGGCACTTATGGGTAATGTAGTGGTTTGGAAACCTAGTGACAGTCAGGTATATTCTGCAAAGGTAATTATGGATGTATTCGAAGAAGCTGGTGTACCTGCAGGCGTAATTAATGTAGTATTTGGAGACCCTGTGATGATTACTAATACTGTTCTAGCTAGTCCTGATTTTTCAGGATTACATTTTACAGGTTCTACTTATATATTTAAAGAACTTTGGAAACAAATTGGAAATAACATTCACAATTATAAAACCTACCCTAGAATTGTTGGAGAAACTGGCGGAAAGGATTTTATTATTGCACACAAATCGGCAAACCCAAAACAGGTAGCTACTGCGATTACCCGTGGTGCTTTTGAATTTCAGGGACAAAAATGTAGTGCGGCTTCTCGTGCTTATATTCCAAAAAGCATATGGAATGATGTTAAGAATTTCGTTATAGAAGATGTGAAATCCTTTAAAATGGGTTCGCCTGAAGACATGAGCAATTTTATTACAGCGGTAATTCATGAAGGATCGTTTGATAAATTGGCAAAATACATAGACCAAGCTAAGGCAGATGCTGATGTTGATGTACTTGTAGGCGGTGGTTATGATAAAAGTAAAGGTTATTTTATTGAACCAACTGTTTTGGTGACTTCAAATCCAAAGTATACCACGATGTGTACTGAACTTTTCGGACCAGTTATCACTATTTATGTATACGAAGATGAAGCTTACAGTGAAACCTTAAAGCTAGTTGATGGCACAAGTGAGTATGCTTTAACAGGTGCAATTTTATCAAAAGACAGATATGCCATTACTGAAGCTACAGAGGCTTTACAAAATAGTGCTGGAAATTTCTACATTAACGATAAGCCAACGGGCGCAGTAGTAGGACAACAACCTTTTGGAGGTGCTCGAGCCTCAGGAACAAATGATAAAGCCGGTAGTGCTCAAAACTTGTTGCGTTGGGTATCACCAAGAATGATAAAAGAAACATTTGTTACTCCAACAGATTACAGATATCCGTTTTTGGGAGAATAACTATTGTTGCGAAAACATAATGAAAATTGATATAAGAGACAGCCTGTGTAGACTGTCTCTTTTTGTATGGTATTTATAATCTTCTGTAAATTTGCCAATTCGCTACCCTTAGATTACGAACCCGTTGAAGTAGACTGATTCGTATTCTTCGCCTTCTTCTTTTCAATAGTTTTTAGAGTGAAACCAAAGGTTAAAAACCGATCCTCTCTTTGTTGACCTTCAATCACGACACTTTCATAGGTATGAAGATAGTTTATCTTAAAGTTTAAAAACTTCCAAACTGGTAACTCTATACCTATATCGGCAAACCACCGAAAATTATTTCCCTTTTCCAATGATGGCTGGACGTAACTTTCATGACTTAAAATGAGTTTCTTTTTGAACACATGATATTTACCATTCACCCAAAATGTTCCGCGAAGTGTTTTAATTGAAGCATCTCCATTATACTCTGATCGGTTAAACGTAGCTTTAGCAAAATCGGTGCGTTCATATTCACTCGTAATTGAAAATTTGAGCCAATTATCCTTTTCATTTAAAACTTGATACGTTACACCGGCTCCGTAGATATACCGCAAATCAATTTCCCTTCTAAAATTAGTACTTACAAAACCCAAAAACAATGGATAGAACTTCCGCTCTGGATTGATATAAAGAAAATTAAGACTCAATATATCTTCATCTGCCTTTTCCTTTCCAAACTCTTGATAAACGTAGGAGTTTCTAGTTTTAAAAATCCAGTTTTTCCAAGGTTTTAAACTTACTTCAGATTTTGCTCTAAAAATTACCGTTTCCACATTTCCTCCTTGCCAAAATCCAGTTAACGAAAGATTAGCTTTTAACTTAAGCGTATCACTTTCATTGATTTGAGCAGGTAAAATAACTGGAAGAAAAAGTAGTATGTAAAAAACGTTTTTCATTTTTTCCATTATGAAATGTTCTTTTTTAAATCATTGCAAATATACTTAGGGTGAAGCACACCATTATTGACAAATAACCATACAAAACCACAACAAAAATTGTCTTAACTTAGTAAATCTCTTTTTTAATCCAGTTTTCTATGAAGCATTTTTTACTTTTTGCTACCCTTAGCATATTTAGCATACAAATTAGCATAGCACAATGGTCTAACCGCTACCCAAAAGTGGATGGTTTTGGGCATCACGTATATTTAGAAGGTTATGAATTACCAGTAATGAATTCAGGAACTACCGACCCTGCGCCTTCTCCAACCAAAAACGAAGTGGTATTTTCAGCAAAAGGCTGGTTGTGGTTGATGAATTTGGATTCAAATACCGCTAAAAGAATTACCTCAACTAGAGCTATGGATTTTAAGCCCAATTGGTCCCCTGACGGAAAACGTATTGTATTCGTTCGTGATACAGGTTTAGATACCAAAATTGTAATGCTAGACGTGGCACAAAACAAGGAAACCGTTTTAGTAGACACTAAAGCTTTAGATTTAGATCCAATTTTTTCATCGGATGGCACATCTGTGTATTATGCTTCAGCAGATAATGGGTCGCTAGATATTTGGCAATTGGATTTAACAACCAATCAAAAAAAGGTATTGACCAAAGCTGGGAATTTAGAACGTTTGCCCATACCTATAAATGATAAATACATGATTTATTTGAAGAAAATGGGCTTTTCATATGATTCGATTGAGTTAGTGAATTTAAACGAAAACGAATCGATGGCGCTGGCAGAGGAAAATTTTATGTCGCAAGCTTCATTTTCATTAAGTTCTGATAAGCGTACTTTAGTTTATACTTGGCCAGAAGATGACAATTACGAGTTGCGTTTACTTGACGTGATGCATCCTGAAAGCAATTTGCTTCTCACTAAAAGCAGTAATTTACCACTAAGTCCTAAGTTTAGTAGCGATGGCAAATGGGTATATTACAGTGAAACCAACACCAATGAACATTCAGAATTAAAACGCATTCGTAGCTATGGTGGCACTCCTGAAACCTTAGATATTAAAACTTGGGATTGGAACACGGCAACTGGAACACTAAAAATCACTAGTATCGTTGATGGCAAAAAAATGCCTGTTCGTATGAGTATTGCAGATGCTTCTGGGCACCCTATTATTCCTAACTCTGGAATTGTACATTCTGAAGGCCAAAACGGTATCGTGTTTTTCTATGCTGATGGGGAGATAGAAGTTGATGCCCCTTTTGGCGAGATTACGATTACTGCGGTTTATGGTTTATCTACTATTAAAACTGTTAAAAAAGTGACTTTAGATTCTGAAACTAAAAACACTGAAATTAATTTATTAACCATTTGGAATGCTCAAGAAAATGGCTGGTATTCTGGAGATAATCATTTTCATTTAAACTATGGTGGAACGAATCAATTAGACCCTTCAGATATTGTATTGGATTTAAAGGCTGAAAATGTAGATGTAGCGTTTCCGTTATTAGCCAACCTAGGAAACCGATTTTTACAACGTGATATTTGGGAATGGAAACATACAGAAACACCTTTAATTCAGTTTGGACAAGAAATCCGTTCACACTTTTTAGGGCATTTAGGGTTATTGGGCACTAAAGACCTGTATTGGCCTTGGGTTTGGGGACCATATTATGATGTATATGGGCGTGATGATCGCTTAAATGCAGAACCTTTGGAATTTGCTAGAAGTCAAAATGCTTTGGGTGGTTATGTACATCCTGTAAGTGTTCGCGACCCATTTACAGAAAGTGGTGCACGACGTATTCCCATTGCATTAATAGCCGATTGCGTTTTGGGTAAAAGTGATTTGATTGAAGTGGGCTGCTTATGGTCTGACGAGATTGGAACTGCTGACTTATGGCACGAATTATTGAATATTGGCGCCCCAGTAAATATTTCTGCTGGTAGTGATGTGATGAATGATTTATATCGAACTATGGCCGTTGGCGTAACACGTGTTTATGTAAAACCTGAAGGTGACATTTCTATTCCTAGTTATTTAAAAGCACTAAAAGATGGGAAAAGCTTTGTAACCAACGGACCTCAAATTATTTTTGAAGTTGATAGTAAAGAAGTCGGTGATGTAATAAATACAAAAAGTAAAAAAGTAAAATGGACTTTAGATGTTCACTCACCTACACCTTATGATACGGTTAAAATATTTGTAAACGGTGCTGTGGTTTGGTCTGGAAAAGGGAACACAAAAGCAGGCTCTAAAACCTACAAAGGCAGTATTGAAGTTCCCGCCAATGGTTGGGTTACTGCTAGAGTCTCTGGTGGTAATGTTGAATGGCCACTCATGGATAGTTTCCCGTTTGCAGAAAGCAGCCCTATATGGTTTAATGGGGTTGGAAGCACCGATTCAAACACTGCAAAAGTCTCTGCAACTAAGTTGCTACGTCTTTTAAAAGTATCAACAGAACGCTTGAAAGATGGCTATAGCGATAACCCAATTCCGAAATTGGAGGGACATTTCGAGGAAGCTAAAGAGCATCTTAAAAATATAATTAACGAATAAAGTTATTGTAGTTCAAAACAAGCCTAATGTCAGTTCGAGTAGTTTTCGAAGCATGAGAAAATTGTATCGAGAACCATTTGTTGTAGAAATTCTTGTTCTCGATAATTCTGCTGAACGAAATCGAAGTACTAATTTCTTTAAATCAACAGAACAATCATTTCCTATTAAAATACCACCAATTCATATCACGTGTTAATTCAAACCCAAGGCTTTCATACAAGCCAATTGCTAGATTGCCTTTAGTAGTATGTAAAATAGCATGTTTACCAGTTTTTAAAATTTCTTTTGTGGTATACGTAATGAGTTGTTTTGCAAAACCTTGTCTGGTATAACCTGGGTGTGTTACCACGCCACTTACTTCTATAAAGTTGTTGGTTTGCATACGTTGGCCTGATATTGCTATCAGTTTTCCGTTTTTAAAAATACCGAAGTAATCGCCCATATCAAACGTGCGTTTTTTGTAATACCCTGGCATTACAAGCCATATTAAATCGTAAATTTCTTGAATATGCGTTTCGTTAAGCGGTACTATTGTTTCAGTAATTTCAACTTCGATTAAGTCGTTTAACACCATTTGGCAACCTTCCATTTTTTTATTTAAAACCACATAATTTTCATCAAATGTTGGTATGCCGTTTTCTGAAACTAGGAAAAAATCATTGGTTAATTTTGAATATGTTGTTAATGCATCTTTGGTTTTTGAAGCATTAGTAAAAGCTCCAAACGGGCAAATTTCTGGGTTATAAAATTGCACAGCATCATATACCAAAGCAAAGTTTTGGTGTGTTTCGTTTAACGCGTGCCAAACTGGATTTTCTAATGTTTGTTGAAAATGATTCATTCAAAAACTTATGTATCAAATGTAAATTGAAATATTGAAATATTTTAAAAAATATAGATTTGGTTTTACATTGGAATCCTTAAATTTGTCAGAAAAATACAGTATTTGTTTAATTATATAAGCAAAGTCAAATAATAATGAGAAAACAAAAAAGTTCAAGTTTAGTTTACTTAGTAGTATCAGTCGTTTTATTGTTTTTGGGTTGTGAAGCAGACAAGGTTCCAGAAGATTATCAAATACTAGTATCACCTAGTAATATAATTTTAACTAATAATGAAACGAGTAAACTTTCTATTTCGGTTAAACCATCAGGAGAATTTCAATGGAACATTGCATCTAAGCCAGATTGGATTGAAGTTAACTCCTTAACTGGCACTATTAATAATGAAATTGTTGAGCTTGAATTAACACCAATTATAACAAATTTAGATGCAAGTAAACATATTGGTAAAATAGAATTTATTACCAATGGCGCTGGAAAAGCTGAAACAAATTTAGAGCTTAATCTTGATGATTTATCATCAATCATGACTGTTTCTCAATTATCTTTAGATTATGGGTACTCCAAAGAAAGCTTATCTTTTTTAATAAAAAATGAGGGCAATGCCTATTTTAAATGGAACTGGGATAATAATTCAAATTCTTTTCTTAGCCTAAACCCCAGTTCTGGCAATTTAGGTGCTGGAGAATCTGTAGAAGTGATTATGAGTCTAGATAGAACAAATCTAGCTACTCAAGATTATAATTTAGAGACTTTTATTACTAATGACTTAGGGCAAAGTATAACTCTAAATATTTTAATCAATCATTTTGAAGAAAATAAATGGTTGATTGACGGCAATGTAATCGACGTAGAATATGATAGAAATAATGATGTAATAGTTGCTGTAGTTGAAAACCCAAATGAACTGAGAGTTTATAACCCCACAAATAATTCGGTTACATCTGTACCTTTAAATCTTCCTCCAGCATGTGTTTCTGTTGGATTAGATGGAACTCATGCAGCAGTTGGACATAACGGTTGGTTTTCATACATAAATTTATCTACAATGACACTTGAGGATAATTATGTTGTTACAGCAAATACTTTTGATATTATACTTGCACCTAATGATTGGGTGTATGTATTCCCAAAGGAAGACCAATGGGAAACAATAAGATGTATTGATTTATCAAATGGGGTTGAAACACAACATATTGGTAATTCAATAAGAGAGCGAACAAAGGTAAAGCTGCATCCTTCTGGTGACTACATTTATGGAGCAGACAATGGTTTGTCCCCTTCGGATTTCGAAAAGTATGACATTAGTAATGGAACTGCACAATATCTTTATGATTCGCCTTACCACGGTGATTTTGATTTCAACGGTAATATCTGGATTTCTGAAGATGGCAGTAGATTGTTTGCAAAGAGCAGAAGAGTCTTTAATGCTTCTTCTAATCAATCAAATGATATGACATACAATGGAGAATTAGTTGGAGATGGAAATGTAATAGCATTAGACTTTAGTGCTGCTGCTAAAAGCGTATATGCCATATTTTCAACTGGTAATAGTTGGAATGAAATACCAAGTAATGAAATAAGGAAATATGAAACTGACTTTTTAGCCTTTAAAGGGACTATAGATCTTCCTGGTTTTTTTATACCAGATGGTAATGGTGAAGGTAGTGTCTATTCATCTCAGGGGTATTTTGGCTTTTTTAATTCTGATGGAACAAAATATTATGTAGTGGTAAAAATAGAAGAAGGTTCTGGAGCCCAAAATGAATGGGCTATTGCTACAATAGGTGTTGAATAAAAACTTTAGTTTACATTTTAAAACCTACAAATTCAGTTAAAAAATATAGCGAGTAAACCTGTAACCTTATTTTAATACTAAACTTGAGCAAACATACCCCGCGTTAAGGATTGAGGCATTTGTTGAAGCTCCCCGACGCAGGAGGGAGCGACTGCCGAAAGCCTGACCCTTTAGGGGAACGCCCTAAAAACCATTCATTCTTTTATTTAAATTCCCGCCTATGCGGAAATGAAAATTTCAACGGAAACCCGATGCAAGCATGTGGGTAATTCTTTTCAATTAATTATTTTTGAGGAAGTTGTCCCCTTTTGTATTTTGGCAAACGTCTTAAGGGTATAAACTTTAAAACTTTTAGTTATGAAACAATTTATGATGATTTTTACGGGAGCCGATTATGCAGCGTTAGGACTTTCGCCTGAAGAATTACAAGAGCGTATGGGTAAGTGGTTTGCTTGGGGCAACAAAATGAAAGGTGCTGGAATTTTAAGAGGCGGTGAGGCTTTAACACCGCAAATAAGACGCGTTTCTGGGAAAAATAGAACGGTAACGGATATAGCTTCGGCCGAAGTGAAAGAAGTTATTGGCGGATATTACACCGTTGAGGCAGAGGACTTTGATGCGGTTGAAAAAATTGCACAGGATTTCCCAGATTACGATTTGAATGGTACTGTAGAAATTAGAGAAGTAATGGTATTTGACCGTTAATGGAACACCAATTGATTGACCATCTTTTTCGCCACCATAGCGGAAAGATGGTTTCTGTTTTAACTCGGGTTTTTGGACTGAAACATCTTGATATTATTGAAGATGCGGTACAAGACACCTTTATTAAAGCAAGCTTAAGCTGGCGAAAACAGCAACCTAAAAACCCCGAGGCGTGGTTAACTACAGCTGCCAAAAACAGGGTTCTAGATATTTTTAGAAAGCTTAAAACGGAGCAGAAACACCTGCCAAACATCAATCAAGGAACGGACGCTATTGCCATAAACGAGCTATTTTTAGATACTGAAATTGAAGATGCCCAACTGCGGATGATTTTTACCGCGTGCCACCCAAAATTAGATCCGCGTGACCGAATTTCGTTTGCTTTAAAAACGGTTTCGGGGTTTAGCACTAAAGAAATAGCTTCGGCATTGTTAACCAAGGAAGAAACTATTAAAAAGCGATTGTCACGCGCTAAAAAATCGATTCAAGCATCAGATATACAATTTAAAATTCCGCAGGGGAAAGCTTTAGAATCGCGCTTGGAGAGTGTTCTGGAAGTGTTGTACTTAATTTTTAATGAGGGATTTCATTCTAACAAAAAGGAAACTTTAATTAGGCAAGAATTGTGTGCCGAAGCATTGAGGTTAACTCAACTACTTTTAAAAAACACTTTAACACGCACTCCAGATACTTATGCGCTTTGTGCGCTACTGTGTTTTCACGCGTCTCGTATTGAAAGTAAAACCAATTCTGAAAACGAATTGCTGGATTTAAAACATCAAGACCGGAGTTTATGGCATTTTCCTTTGATACAATTAGGAAATTCTATGATGCACAAAGCTGTAGACACCAATGAATTTTCCTGCTACCACTACGAAGCTGCTATAGCTGCAGAACATTTAAAAGCCAGAACGTTTGCCGATACCGATTGGAAAAAAATACTGCGTTGGTATCAATGCCTGCACACTTTACAACCCATGCCGTCTCACCTTTTAACAATGGCTGTGATTTGCCTACAAACTAAAGATTTTAAATTATCAGAAAGTTATCTATCTCAGTTAAACCCTGAAGACTTTGAGCAACGGGCTTATTTGTATTACGGCACGTTAGCTGATTTTTATGATGCTACCTCAAAACCTAAACAAGCTTTAAAGCACATTGATTTGGCGTTAAAACATGTTACAAACAATTTGGAGAAAACGTACTTAGAGAAGAAAAAAGTACAAATATGTGCTAAAATTAAAAAGGCATAGCTTCGTCTTTAAAATTTCATTAGTTTTATGTTTTAATCTTAGTGGAATAGTTTTTGATACTTTAAAACCATTAAAAACAATACACATTAAGAATTGACGTTAAAAAAAAGCATGAAGAAGATATTACTCGTTTTATTGTTTGTGCCGTTACTAAGTATTGGTCAAGCTACAAAATTTGTTAGACAAGCACTTAGGCTGCAAGACCCAAAGGCTCAAATAGAAGTATTAAATCAAGCGCTTGAAATAGACGCCAAACATTTGGATGCCTTATTCTACAGAGGTATTGCCAAGTATAATATTGAGGATTATGATGGTGCTATTTTAGACTTTACCAAAATTATTTTTTACGAACCAGATGCAGATAGTTACTACAATCGTGGTAATTGTAAGTTTAATTTAGAGGATTACGACGGTGCACTTTTTGATTATGAAAAAGCCATTGAACTAGATACTGACTTGATTGGTGCTTATTTTAATTTGGGAAATGCTAAATTTTCGTTGGAAGACTATAATGGTGCTGTAAGCGCATTTAGTAAAGTAATTCGGTTTTTCCCGAATGATTATAAATCTTACAGCCAACGTGCCCTGGCATATATGGAACTAAAAAAATATAGACTTGCCTTTGAAGATTTCGGTGCTTGTATTTTACTTAGACCCAATAGTGAATCTTATTACAACAGAGGCTTTGCGCTTCTGGAGATCAACTATTATAAAGAAGCTAAGGATGATTTTTTAAAGGCTATAGAACGGAACCCAGATAACACACCTGCCTATTTTTACTTAGGTGTTAGTCAATTTTTATTAGGTGAATTTGAGCAATCTATTAAAAGTTTAACTTTCGCCACCAATAAAGATCAAATGGATTATGATGCACATTTTGGACTAGCAATGGCGTATCATTATACAGGTGATTTTGAAAAAGCAAAAGCAAAATTTGAACGCGCTAAAAGAATTTTAGATCCTGCTTTAAGCACTAACAATGCATCAATATTTAAAGACACGTATTGGGAAGTGAATGAGAAGCAACTATTTGCTGAAATGTATAAAAAGTTAAGCGAACTATAATATTGCCTTTTTTCATAAAGTAGACTACCGTTCAGACTGTAAAAATTCTCTTAAAATTACATCTTGAAAACTAAGTCTTTTGTATCTTTATAAAAGGTACTTGTTTATCAGTCAAGTATTTGAATAACTATTTTGTAATTTTTGATGTACTGTTATTATTCTTTTGGCTATGAATAAGTCCTTTTTCACATCTCATTTTATTATTCTGGTTTTGGTTGTTCCTATGTTTTTATTTGGACAGTCGAGAAAATTAGTTCGACAAGGCAAAAAACTTGATGACCCCAAACAACAAATTGAGTGTTTTACTAATGCTATTGCACTGGACAATGAAAATTTAGATGCCTATTTTTATCGTGGTATTGCCAGAGCTAATTTGGAAGACCATTGGGGTGCCATGTTAGATTTTTCAAATGTGATTTTTAATAAACCCGATGCCGACTCTTTTTTCAACCGTGGCAACTCTAAGTTTGCTATTGGAGACTTTAAAGGCGCCCAGTATGACTACAGTATGGCTATTGAACATGATCGTGGTTTTTTTCAAGCCTACTATAATCTGGGTATGACTCAGCTTCACTTGGAAAAGTATGCGGAAGCCTTAAAGTCTTTTAATTTTCTAATGCGTCATTTCCCTAACGACCCTGAAATAAATACGCAAATAGCGGAAACATTAATGGCTCTTAAACACTACAAATTTGCATTGTTATTTTATAACAAAAGCATTAACCTTAATAAGAGTACTGACACGTATTATAACAGAGGAATGGCATATATGGATATGAAGAAATATAAAAAAGCCATGGAAGATTTTAATATGGCTCTAAGTTTAGATAAAAAAAATGATGCAGCACACTTTTATCTTGGTATTTCTCAACTATTCTCAAGAAACTACGAAAAAGCCGCTGAGAGATTTAAACAAACCCTTTCTTACAATTCCTTAGATCATGAGGCTTTAGTTGGGCTGGCAATAGCTTATTATCATACAGATGATTATGATAAAGCTAGATTATGTTTTAGAAAAGCAAAAAATATTTTATCCCCAGAAGCAAACTATTATTATGATGATATATCTCTGTTTGATGATACCACCTGGAACTTAAATGAAGGCTTCATATTTGGGGCTTATTTTGATAAGCTTAACTCGCTGTAATCGACAAAAACTAAGTTTTATTTCGAAAACTTTTTAGGTAAATGCACTAATTTCTTAGTATCAAAAAAGTCTTCATTATAAAAATCACTTAAATTATAAATGGTTGTGGTCGTGTAATCTTTAAGCTCTTCACTTAAATCGCCTCCTTTTAAATAAAGAATACCGTTTTTCAAGTCATTATTTTGCTTTTTGGCTATTTTACCTTTGGTCCAATGCACAAAAGTAGGCATCGCAGCAACGGCTCGACTTACAATAAAATCGTAAGTTTCATCAATTTCCTCAACTCGCGTATGGGTTGTTCTCACATTAGTTAAGCCTAAACCTTCAACAACCTCATTCACTACCTTTAGCTTTTTGGCTATACTATCTACTAAATGAAAATTACAATTGGGAAACATAATAGCCAACGGAATACCAGGAAAACCACCTCCTGTACCTACATCCATAATTTGGGTACCATCTTTAAAAGAAATTATTTTTGCTATAGCAAGAGAATGTAAAACATGTCTTAAATATAATTCATCAATATCCTTACGAGACACTACGTTTATCTTTAAATTCCAGTCTTTATATAAGCTTTCAAGTAGCTGGAATTTAGAGATTTGATCTTCTGAGAGGTTAGGAAAATACTTAAGAATTAACTCCATTAATGTTAAATTTTGAACAAAAATAGCGGTTTCACATATATTTTTTTACATTAAAACGTTCTTTGTTGCGTTGATTAATATATATCTTTGCGCGACGTATTTTAATAATTTATTTTTATACGAACTGATTAAACTATTTTTATTATGAATAAGCAAGCCCTTTCATTTTCTAGAAAAGATCCTGCAAAATTTTTTAAGACCCTAAACAAGCGTGTTAACGACTACTTTAAAGAAAACAACGTAAAACGCACTGGCAACTGGAAATTATACACCAAAGCCATTGTAATGTTTTCATTATTAATAGTTCCTGTTGTTTTAATATTTACCATAGACAGCTTACCTGGTTGGGCTCAAATACTAGGTATGGTAATAGTTGGTGTTGGTATGGCAGGTGTTGGTATGAACGTAATGCATGATGCAAACCACGGTTCATTTTCAAGCAAAAAATGGGTAAATAAACTAATGGGAAGCAGTATATATATTTTAGCTGGAAACGATTACAACTGGAAAGTTCAGCATAATGTATTGCACCATACCTATACAAATATTCAAGGGCACGATGAAGATATTGATGCCGGTAGAATTATTAGATTCTCTAAACATGCCAAGTGGTATAGTTTTCATAAATACCAGAAATACTACGCATTCTTCTTATATGGTTTATTAACGGCAAATTGGGCAATTACTACCGATTTTACCCAAACCTATAGGTATTTAAAAAGAAAATTAGCCTATGGCAAAATGCCTAATCCTGCTACACAATGGACTAAACTTATTATTGGTAAAATACT
Organism: Flavobacteriaceae bacterium; assembly: GCA_043557195.1. GTDB lineage: Bacteria > Bacteroidota > Bacteroidia > Flavobacteriales > Flavobacteriaceae > Jejuia. Next base: position 1,190,927 of record CP121314.1, read on the forward strand.
CTATTATTCTATTTGGGTAGTATTGCCTTTATCTCTTGGCTTTAAATGGTGGGAAGTACTTATCGGATTTTTAATTATGCACTACACTGCTGGTATTATTTTAAGTGTAATTTTTCAATTGGCTCACGTAATGCCAAATACAGAAATGCCACTTCCGGACGAACAAGGCAATATGAAAAACACTTGGGCAATTCACCAATTATTCACAACATCAAACTTTTCTCCAAAAAGCTGGTTTGTTGAGTTTTATACTGGTGGTTTAAACAGACAAGTAGAGCATCACTTATTTTCTCATATTAGCCATATTCACTATAGCAAATTGGCAAAAATAGTAAGAGAAACTGCTCAAGAATTTAGCTTACCATATAACGAGTACAATACCTTTTGGGAAGCAGTTGCAGAACACTACAATCAATTAAAAACACTAGGACAAAAACCTAGTTTAGCTTAACCATATTTACTTAAAAACAAATCAAACCAAAAATGCAAGTATTATCAGATAGGATTTTAAATATGTCTACGTCTGCCACATTAGCTATGGCAGCAAAAGCAAGAGAACTTAGAGGAGAAGGAAAAGACATTATAGGTTTAAGTCTAGGAGAACCAGACTTTAAGGTGCCTGATTTTATTAGAGAAGCTGCCATTCAAGCCATAAATGATGGCTATAACTCTTACACTCCTGTTGACGGATATGGTGAGTTAAAAGAAGCGGTGATTAAGAAGTTTAAGCGTGATAATAATTTAACCTACACACCATCACAAATCGTGGTTTCTACAGGCGCTAAACAATGTTTGGCTAATGTTGCAGGTGTTATGCTAAACGAAGGAGATGAAGTAATTTTACCTTGCCCATATTGGGTTAGCTATTCAGATATTGTAAAGCTTTATGATGGTGTTCCTGTAGAGGTAAAAACGTCTATAGATACCGATTTTAAAATGACTGCTGATCAATTGGAGGCTGCTATTACGCCAAAGACAAAAATGATGTGGTTTAGTTCACCTTGTAACCCAAGTGGCTCTGTTTATAGTAAAGATGAGTTGCAAGCACTAGTGGACGTTTTAGTAAAGCATCCAAATATCTATGTAGTTTCTGATGAAATATACGAACATATCAACTATGGAAGTAGTTATACTAGTATTGCTGAATTCAGCGAAATGTACGATAGAACCATCACTGTAAACGGCGTATCTAAAGCATTTGCGATGACTGGATGGCGTATTGGATTTATTGGTGCTCCAGAAAAAATTGCAAGAGCATGTAATAAATTACAAGGACAAATGACTAGTGGAGCTAACTGTATTGCACAACGCTCTGTTATTACCGCCTTAAACGAAGACCCTTCGTGTGTGAAATACATGATTGACGAATTTAAGGTACGTCGTGATTTAATATTAGACTTATTGGGAGATGTTGAAGGATTCAAATCAAATACACCTGATGGCGCTTTTTATGTGTTTCCAGATGTAACTCATTTCTTTGGAAAAACCTTAAAAGGCCATAAAATAAATAATGCAACGGATTTTTCTTTATTCTTGTTGGAAGAAGCTTTAGTTGCCACTGTAACTGGTGATGCCTTTGGAAACCCTAATTGTATTAGAATTTCTTATGCTGCATCTCAAGAGCAGATTATTGAAGCTATTAAACGTATTAAAGCAGTGGTTAGTTAATCGATACTTTATTTAAACATTAAAAAAAGCCGCTATATAGCGGCTTTTTTGTTTATAATGACAGTATAATCGAAATACATATTATAGCAATTGCTGATAGAATAACAGCTAATTTGATATTTCGTTTTTTATTCTCTTGTTTTAATTTTTCTCTGATTTCAGTTATTTCCTGAGATGTCGCTTTCGGAAAATTAAATTGGTTTTTCCAGACCATTTAAAACCACCCATAGTTTTTCTAAAATGCCTAGATTTGTCTAGCATAATAGCTTTATTACTTTTCAACGTACTAGAAAATGATTCTGCAAATGGCATAATAAAGTACTTTACATTAGCACAAAAAACAAGAAAATAGCTATAATGAATATTAATAAAAGTATAAGTTGTTTTGTGCGAGCTAGTTTGTTCTCTCTTTGCACTCTTTCTTTAATTTCTTTAAGTTGTGCTTCTGTTGCTTTAGGGAATTCCTTCAATTCTATATGTGCATAACTTCCTCCTAAAGCTTTTTTATCTTTACGTTTTGATAGTTGCCCCCTGTTATTCTTTAAGGATTGATTAGCAGCCATCATTGAGCCTTCTCCACCCATAATTTCTTGTGTTTTATATAATATAAGTATTTAAATACTGAATAATGTTACATTATTGCTTTGAATTATAAATTATTGTGAAACACCTAGATTAATGACAAAACAGCCATAAAATTAGCACTGAATCTATTTATCGTGTAAATTGCAAATAAAAAATCTCTCTTAATTTAATGCGACTAATTAACACTATTATTGTAGTGGCTTTAATGCTGTTTTCTACATTTGTTTTTCCGCAAATGGAAACGAGCAATTGGTATTTTGGTCAGAATTCTGGTTTAAATTTCACCAATACGAGACACAGAGTTTTAAATAATGGCGCTATGGACACTCCTGCAGGGTGCTCCAGTATTTCAGATAGAAATGGTAATTTACTATTTTATACCAATGGACATACCGTATGGAACCGTAACCATGAAATCATGGAAAACGGTGAAGGTTTGGCCGCAGAAATAGAAAACATACAATCTACGATCATTGTCCCTGTTCCAGGTGATGATAATAGATATTATATCTTTTGTACAAAAACAAACCCTACCACGTCACCTCTTCTAAATTCAGGATTTTACTATGGTCAGGTGCAGTTTTCAAATCAACAACCATTAGGTGAAGTAACAACAAGGCTATCTAGAATATCTAATGCAAGCACTGGACGCGTAAGTGCAATCCACGACATTGCCTCTCAATCAATAAAAGTTGTAACCTTCGGAAAATTAGGAGGTGATAACAATGCTCCTTTAGATACGTTTTATGTGTTCAATATTGATGCTAATGGGTTAAATAGATTCCCTATTGCTGTACATACTATACCAGAGAGCGACGTTAAAATTTTTTCAGATAAAGGCGCTATGAAAATATCTCCTGACGGAAAAAAAATAGCTCTCGCCGATGCAGATGGAGACAATATTTATATTTTTAATTTTAATCTAAACACCTCCGATATTAGCTATGATTTTGGAATTAAAGCAGGATTACTTTTTGACCCTTTGTATTCCTATAGTGTTGAATTTTCACAAGATTCACAAATATTATATTTCACGGGTAATAATTTTGGAAACGTAAGTTTTCTCTACAAATATTTGATCTATGATACTAATCCCATAAATGAAAAAATTCTAATAAACGCTACATCAAATTATAGCTACGGTGATTTACAATTAGCTTCTAACGGAAAAATTTATGTGGCAAATTATCAAAACACACCTTGGGATATCACTACTTTTGGACAGTACTTTCCACCAAACCCAGTGGAGTTTATAAGTATAATTAACGATCCTGAAGATGAAAATGGTGATGGAGATTCTGAGTTCTCACCATTAGCAATACCTTTTAACAACACGGCATCTCTTAAAGGTTTACCAAACTTTGTGGTTTCTTTTTTAAGAAACAGAATTATTACTGAAGACAAATGTGTTGATGAGTTTTTTGACTTCACAACAGATTCATACATGCCAGTAGATTCTATTTTTTGGGATTTTGGCGATGGTGAAACCTCAACAGAATTTTCGCCTACACATCAATACATTACTAGTGGAAATTTTATAGTAAACGCCACAATTACTTACGATAACATTCCGTATCTGATTCAAAAAGATGTTGAAGTTTATGCAAAAGCTATTATAAATCCGAATGAAATTATGACTCAATGTGATACAGATTTTGATGGCGTTTCATTATTCAACCTTTATAACATTGGGGACAGAGTAATTAATAAAAGTAGAGATTTTGAGTATTTCTTCTACACTACCAACGCCGATGCCCTAAATGACATAAATGCTATAACAAATCCAGAAAACTATTTGAATACCCAAAACCTTGAGGAAATTCATGTAAGAATAGTTAGTCCAGAGGGATGTACAACTATTAGTAATTTCTTTTTAGAAACCCTGAACAGCAACTTACTATTAGCAGAAGCAGAATATATTTGTGAAGACTCAGATAATGTTACTAATGATGAGAGAGGGCGTTTTGACTTGGCGACTAAATCGTCAAATATTATCACACAATTCAATCTCCCTACAGCAGCAAGAATAACATTTCATACTACTTTTGATGAGGCACAAGCAAAACTCAATACATTACCAAGTTTCTATACTACAAACTCAACAACACTATGGTTTAGAATTGAAACACCTGATAATAATTGTGGTGGTATAGGCTCTTTTTCGGCAACTGTTAACTCTAATATTTCGGCAGATATCGATGATTTATACATAATTTGTCATTCTACCTACGAAGGCACTATTGTTTTAGATGGGAATGGTATTAATGATTCTTGGGAATGGAGAGATAGTGAAAACAATATTATATCTAGAAACCAAACCATCGGTTTAAGTGAGCCTGGAAACTACTCTTTAACTGTTTTTAAAATGGAGAACAGTATCGAATGTTCTCTAACTAAAAACTTTGAAATTAGATTACCAAATACCATGTCTTTTAGAGAAGTGAAAACTGAGAATAATCAAATATCTATTTCTATTCAAGGTTTTAGTAACTATGAATTTTCTATTGATGGTGTTAACTATTTTGGTAATGGTAATGAATACACTTTCTCTAATGTTGAAGCTGGACTTTACACTATTTCAGTAAAAGATGTTAATGATTGTGAAGCTCCAATTGAGACTAAAGTAGGCTTTATAGGATATCCTAAATTTTTTACACCTAATGGTGATGGTATAAACGACTACTGGAAAATAAAAGGGGTGTCTTCAGACCTGTATATATCTGGAGATATCTATATCTATGACCGATACGGTAAAAGTCTGCACTACATGAATCTAGAAACAAACTTACGAGGTTGGGATGGAACGTTCAACGGGCAAATATTATCTACAAATGATTATTGGTTTAAAGCCGTTTTAACTGATAATGAAAATAATACTATAGTTAAAACGGATCACTTTACATTGAAATATTAAGTTTTGCTACTTTTAGTTGAATATTGCAATAATTGCAATTAAAAACACTGATAATTTTAAAGCTACTTCCATTCCAGAAACAAAGGTATAACGCGAGTTTTTAATACGACGTCTTAATCCAAAGATTGATTTTTTTGAAGTGTCTTTTAGACTATCTTTTACAACAGTTTTATATTGTGAATTTAAAAACCCTAAAGGTTTTGAAAGGTCTTCTTCCTGTTGAGGTACAACTTCTAATTTACTTGAGTTTAATACTAATTCCATGATTGATGATTTTAATTGGTTATACTATCTAGACGCGTAAATTAAATTTTTGTTACAAATAGAACAGGAATTACCTCAACCGCATTAGGGATAGAAGCGGCATCCTTTTTTGCTTTTCAGCAAAAAAGATATAGCGGATAGCCCCACCCCTTGTGGGTAATGCCCAAAAAAACAAATAAGATTTCCATCTTCATGGAAATGACAAATAAACTAGTGAATTATCTATTACGCCAAAAGAAAGGCGTAAATAACACTAAAACGGTAAACAGTTCTAATCGCCCAATAAGCATTAGAAATGATGCCCACCATTGCGCCAATGGAGGTAATGCAGCATAGTTATTTACAGGACCAAAATCACCAAGTGCAGGCCCTACGTTTCCTAAACTAGAGGCTGCTAAACCTATGGCAGACGCAAAATCTAATTGAAACATGGAAAACACCAACGCGCCAATAATAAATGATAGCATGTAGAGAATAAAGAAACCTAATATATTGAATACAATATCTCCTGAAATGGCCTTCATATTGTAGCGAACGGGTAAAATTGCGCTAGGATGCAACGCTCGCTTGAACTCCAAAAATCCATTTTTGATCAATAATAAATGACGCACGACTTTTACACCACCTGATGTACTTCCTGCTGATCCGCCTAAAAACATCAAACCGAAAAAGAAAACTAATAAAAATGGTGTCCACAACGTATAATCTGCAGTTACAAAACCTGTGGTAGTTACTATTGCAAGTACTTGAAACAAGGCATGCCTAAAGGCACTTTCGCCCTCTCCCCAAACCATTGGATGATCTATGGATGATATAGAAACGTCTGCCCTGAAATAAATTAATAGTGCGGCGATTGCTGTGAAAATGGCAATGAATTTGAAATAGAGCTTAAACTCTTCGTCATGCAATACTTTTTGAACCTTTCCTTTGAACGCAAAATAGCTCAAAACAAAATTTGTTCCTGCTAAAAACATAAACAAAATTATGATGTATTGAATTATTGGCTGTCCGTTCCAATGAGCTACACTAGCATTTTTGGTTGAAAATCCTCCTGTTGAAACCGTACACAATGCATGATTTATAGCATCAAAAAATGACATTCCCGCAACACTCAACAACAACGTTTCGGCAGCAGTATAGCCAAAATAAATTAACCATAAACGTTTTGCTGTATCTGTAATTCTTGGGTGTAATTTATCGGCACTTGGTCCTGGAGCTTCAGCTGCAAACATTTGCATCCCACCTATCCCGAGTAATGGCAAAATGGCAATTGCTAAAACTATGATTCCCATACCACCTATCCAATGCGTTAAACTTCGCCAAAACAAAATCCCTTTTGGCATTGCTTCTATATCATTTAAAATAGATGCCCCAGTGGTAGTGTAACCCGACATGGTTTCAAAAAAAGCATTTGTAAAATTGGGAATGCTGCCAGTAACAACATAAGGCAATGACCCAGTAAGTGCCATGATTATCCATCCGAAAGCTACAACAATATAACCTTCTCGTTTATTCATTTCTTTGTTATGCTTTCTGGTAAAAAGCATTGCTAATCCACCTAAAGCAAGTGTAATGATTGCAGCAACAGATAAGCTACCTGTTACACCATCTTTATAAAGAAAACTCACTAATGTTGACAGCAACATAAAGCCACCGTTAAAGAGAATAAGTAATCCTAAAAAATGAAAAATGATTTTGTAGTTAAGCTTCATAGAGTAGAATTCATCATGCTAGAATAATTTCTCAACACCTTTAATAGAACGCAACAAGCTACAAACCACAACTTTATCACCTTCTTGTATTTTAAAATCACCGAGCGCTATATAACCTACATTACCTCTAATAACACCACCGATAATTGCTGAACGCGGAAAATCTACATTCTTAATAAGCTTATCACATATAGCTGAGGTAGACTTTACTTCAAACTCCAATAACTCTGCATTCATGTTGCTCAACTTTGTCATAGCCACAACCTCACCTTTTCTGATGTATCTAAAAATACTATTTGCTGCTAGGAGTTTTTTATTAATCAACGTATCAATCCCAATAGAATGAGATAATTCAAAATAATCCATATTCTCAACTAAGGCAATGGATTTCTTCACGCCTTTAGATTTAGCTACTAAACAAGACATAATGTTTGTTTCAGAATTATCACCAACGGCAATAAACGCATCCATTTCGCTGATGTTTTCTTCATCTAAAACATCAACTTTCCGTCCATCACTTTTAATTACCAAAATATTAGGCAGCTGATCTGCAATATCAAAAGCACGCTCCTTATCGCCTTCTAAAAGTTTAATATTAAAACCTTTATCACTTAAATCGCGCGCTGCTTTAAATCCTATTTCGGTACCGCCTAAAATCATTACGTTTTTAATCTCAGTATTCTTTTTTCCTGTTAATCTGCATAGCTCCTCTGCACCACCTTCTGAAGTAATAAAAACCACATTATCACCTTCTTTAAAAATAGTATCTCCTCTTGGAATTAGAGTGTACTGTGTGCCTTGGCGCTGAATGGCGATAGGAATAAAATGAATTTCTGGGAATATTTTTGCAGCTTCCTTTACGTTTTTACCAACAAATGAAGCTTCTTTAGAGAGGGTAAGTCCAGCCATAGTTAAGGCGCCTTCCTCAAATTCGTAAGTATCACTAAATGATGACTGTCTTAAAGATAATTCAATTTCAGATGCTGCTAAAGCTTCAGGCGAAATCAATTCATCAATACCGAATCTGGTAAAACCAACTTCTTCTTTATTGGTAATAAATTCTGTATTCGAAATTCTTGCAATGGTACGTTTTGCGCCCAACTGTTTTGCTAAAACACAAACTGTAATATTAGTGGTTTCTGATGCTGTAACAGCAATAAGCAAATCACATATATCTACTTTAGCATCTCTTAAAATAGAAATAGAAGTAGCATCACCTCGAATTACCTTTATGTCCAAATGGGTATCTGCGTAGGTTAAACTCTCTTTGACTGTATCTATTAAAGTAATTTCCTGAGACTCGTAGGACAATAATTTTGCTAAATGAAATCCAACTTCACCAGCTCCAGCAATTATTATTTTCATTCTATATGTATATCATAAAAAGTGGTACAAAGATACTATAAAATCCATACTCTAACATGAAATGTTATGAACATGGTTGGGTTACAGTTACATTACTGTTCTTAGGTAGAAATAATTTAAATATGTAAGTTTGCCAAAAAAATAGCGATTTGTCTAAAATTAAACCTTATAAAGATAGCGACCTGAGCAAAAAAGAACAGGTAACTAAAATGTTCGATACTATTTCTGGAGATTATGATGGTTTAAACCGTGTGATTTCCTTTGGAATAGATGTTAAGTGGCGTAAAAAAGTGGTGAAACTGGTTAAGGAACAACAACCAAAAATGATTCTTGATATTGCCACTGGAACCGGAGATTTGGCTATTGCTATGGCTGATACCGATGCTGAAAAGATTGTTGGTTTAGATATTAGTAGTGGCATGCTAGACATTGGAAAGGAAAAAATTAACAAGAAAGGTTTATCTTCTAAAATCGAAATGGTTTTGGGTGATTCTGAAAACATGCCTTTTGAAGACAATACCTTCGATGCCATAACTGTTGCCTTTGGTGTTAGAAACTTTGAAAACCTAAAAAACGGATTAAAAGAAATACTTCGCGTACTTAAACCTGGTGGTGTTTTTGTTATTTTAGAAACCTCAGTACCAACTAAAACACCTTATAAACAAGGATATAGTTTTTACACAAAGAATATATTACCATTAATAGGACGTGCTTTTTCAAAAGACAGAAGTGCTTATAAGTATTTATGTGAATCTGCTTCTGTTTTTCCTTATGGTGAAGTGCTAAACAATATTTTACGTGAAATTGGGTTTATTAATGTTGAAGATTTTCCTCAGACATTTGGGGTGGCAACAATTTATAAATCATCAAAGTAATTATGAAGCATCTGTTAATTGGTTTTATATTTCTATTCGCCTTTCAAACAACACAAGCACAGTTGTTTAAGAAGGAGAAAATTACCTATGATGCAAACCAAGGTCGTGGTACTACAGATTTTAAGTTTTTACGTTGGGGTTATTTTTTAGGAATCAATAGTTACGATTTCAATTTTGATTATAATGAAAACCTTCGTGATATTTATGTAGAACGTTCTCCTGGTTTTAGTGTTGGTCTTATCGGTAATATGCGTGTAAATAGCTTTCTCGATTTAAGGTTAGAACCAGGGTTATTTATTACCACTAGAAATTTATCTTATGATGAAGAGTATTTTCAAGGTGTTGATTTTAAAGAGTCTGATTTGTCTCGCGAAGTAAAATCTACATACATTCATATACCGCTATTATTAAAAGTGTCTACAAAACGCATCAATAACTTTAAACCATTTATTGTTGGAGGGTTTTCTACAGCGATAAACTTATCAAGTAACGAAAACAACCCTGACGATAACAGCAAAGGACAATTTAGAACTAAAGGTAGTCCGCTGTTTTATGAATTAGGATTTGGGATTGACTTTTACCTCTACAATTTTAAATTTACGCCTTCTATCCGTGGATTATTTGGAATGGGTGATGAGTTAGTTCGAGATAATGACCCAAACAGCCCCTGGACAAGTAACATTACTAGAATGCAAACCAGAGGTGTTTTTATCAATTTTACTTTTCAATAAACGTTATATTTCCTAATTAGTCTTTGTAATTATAAAATTAAGCATAGCTTCAGACTCCGCCCCTGTTTGGTTTAACCAAACACTGTAATTACCTGCTGGCAATGCTCCAGTAAATCCTTGAGCTCCAGTTAAACCTCCAATATCAGATAAAATGTTATTACCTCTATTGGCAACACCATAAACCATCCCACCTAATAAATCGCTAGCATTAGTATTAGCTGCATCAGTTGGAAATGTATTTCCACTTACTATACCAATAAAACCTGCATCATCATTAGAAATATAGTCATCCACAACTATTTGAGATAATTCATAGCCCGCTGGAACCGTGAATGTAAAATAATCTACATCGCTAGAAGATTGTGTAGCAGTAATTGTATTTTGCCCACCTACAAAAGCTAAAACAGTTGGTGTGCTATTAGTATTTGCTAGATCGCCACTTAAATTTTCATTGTAATCAAAACTTTGTAATGGTGGTTCAGTAGTATCGTCGTCGTTGTTACACGCCATCATAACACTTAGGGATAAGGCTAATAAAAAGAACTTTTTCATTTTAATTTTTTTAAGGTTAATATTATTTAAGATATGAGGTCGAAAAGCATAATTAATCATTTCAAAAATGAAACGTTGAATTTCTTTTTAAATTGCAAAAATCATAGATGTTCTCTACAAATTTCGTCTAAACTCACTTAACAAAATAGCTGTAGCAGTAGCCACATTTAAGCTTTCTGTTGCTTGTAAATCTCCAAATCTAGGTATAGCGATACGTTTTTCAATTTTAGCTTCAACAGTATCAGAAATACCATTTGCCTCGTTTCCCATTACTAAAACACCCTTTTCTGGCAGTACCATTTTATACACATCTTTGCCATCCATAAAAGCACCAAAAACTGGAGATTGAGTTTCATTTAAAAATACTTCCAAATCTAAATAATTAATATTTACTCTTGTTATTGAACCCATTGTAGCTTGTAAAACTTTAGGATTATAACAATCTACCGTTTGTTTGCTACACACTAAATCTTTAATCCCAAACCAATCGCACAACCTGATAATGGTTCCTAAATTCCCAGGATCTCTAACATCATCCAAAGTTACAATCAACTTACTATGATTAATAGGTTTAGCCTCAGGTATTTTAAAAACAGCCAGAGCCTTATTGGGTGTTTTTAAAAAACTTATACGTTTTAAATCACTTTCTGAAATTAAATTTTCGGTTTTGGCATCAATATTGAAGGTTTCAGTCGTATATAAATCTTGAAGTTGGAAACTTGATTGCAAGAGTTCGTTGATGGTTTTAACCCCTTCAACTACGAAACAACGTTCTTGAAGTCTAAATTTTTTCTGACTTAATCGATTTATATATTTTATTTGATTTTTAGAAAGCATTTATCTAATATGATTATGCAAACATAAAGAAAATGCTAAACTATTTACTTGCAAAGTACTGGGTTACTTTAATTAGAAATAATGTATTTTTGAAGGCAATAGTTACAGGTTAAACCAATCGTATAATTACTGAATTTCAACATAAATCTTTAAAGATTTAATTGTAAGTGTATTTGAGACAACTTTTTTTTGGGATATTATCATTGTTTACGCTTTTTGGCTGTTTTACCTCTTGTAATACGGTTAAAAGAGTAGCTGAAGACGAACACTTGTTAATAAACAACACCGTAATTGTTGACGGTAAAAAAGATAATTCAGAAACCACAAACAGTTTACTCTACCAAAAACCTAATAGCAAAGTACCTTTACGCCTTCATATTTATAATTTGGCACGACCAAATATTGATTCAATTATAGAAACTAAGTTGGCTGATTCTAGTAAACTAGGTGCAAAACGCATCTTATCAAAGAAACAGTTTTTCAAAATGCAAGAATCTAAATTGCACTTTAATCAATGGTTAAAGAAAACTGGAGAAGCACCCGTTATTGTTAGTGAAGAGAAAACTAAAAAATCTGTAAAACGCCTGCAAGACTATTATATCAACAATGGCTGGTTTAATGTTTCGGGAGCGTACGATATTCAAAAAAAGGAGAATAAAAGAGCGGAAGTAACTTATAATATTGAAAGAGGTCCTGCCTTTATCATCGATTCTATTTCAGAAAACATCGCATCTCCTGCTGTAGAGACTTTGTATCCAAGATTCAGAAAAAATGCACTAGTAAAAAAAGGAGAACAATATAAAACCATAAATTTTGAATTGGAGCGTGAACGTATTTCGGGTTTACTTAGAAATCATGGGTTATTTCATTTTAAACAAGATTACATTACTGCTGAAATAGACACCATTGGAACCAACAATAAAGTGAATGTGAATTTTAATATTCAAAATAGGGCCATTAGAACACATGACTCCATTGTTCGTAAACCTTTCAAAATTTTTAAAGTAAAGGATGTAAATATTTACACCGATCATTCATTTACAAACCAAGGTACTACTCCCAAAGACTCCATATCTTTTAATAATTTCAACCTCTATAGCTATGGAGAAATGCGCTATAAACCAAAAGCCATTACTGATGCTATTTTTATAGCACCTAATTCGCTATTTAAGGATATTGACAGAACTTATACCTACAGGCATTTAAACGAATTAAGGACTTTTAAATATCCTGATATTGAATATATTGAAGAGAACGACACGACACTTACTGCAAACATCTATTTAACACCGCTAAAAAAGTTTAGCCTTGGTTTCAGTACTGAAGCTTCTACGAGTAACATTCAAAGAATTGGTTTTGCAATCAATCCTAGTTTAATGATTAGAAATATTTTTAAAGGTGCCGAAACTTTTGAAATTTCTGGAACTGCTGCTATTGGCTCCTCCTCAGAAGGCAATAGACAAGACGGTGATCCATTTTTTGATATAAATGAATTGGCATTAGATTTAAGATTAACTATCCCAAGATTATTTACCCCATTCAATACTGATAAAATCATTCCAAAATACATGTTTCCATCCACTAGAATTTCTCTATCTGGATCAGGTCAAACTAATATTGGATTGGATAAGCAGGCACTAAGCGGAATTTTGAGCTACAACTGGAGGCCAACAACCAAAGTAACAAATCAGCTCGATTTGTTCAATATTCAATATGTTAGAAACTTAAATATTAATAATTATTTTGACATTTACACATCTTCATATGGTAGGCTTAATGATATTTCAAAATCTATAAATTACAATAACGGAGAAGATCTTTCACGAGATAATGGTGAACCAGAACTTTTTATTGACGATGTCCTAAATAATAACACATCCTTAATACCTAGTGACGAGGATTTCAGACGTGTATCTGCTATTGACGAACGTAAAGATAGACTAACCGAAGACAACTTGATTTTATCAACTAGTTTTAGTTTTATTAAGGACAATCGAAGAAATTTACTTGATGAAGATTTTTCGATTTTTAGATTCAAAATTGAATCTGCCGGAACACTTTTGGCAAATGCTTCCCGACTATTGGGACTTGAAAAAGATAGTGATGATAGGTTTGAGTTGTTTAATGTGGCATTCTCACAATACATAAAAACTGAGCTTGATTATATAAAACGTTGGGATTTAGGAAAAAAGAACATATTTGCTATTCGTAGCTTTTTTGGTATTGCCATTCCTTATGGAAATTCAAGTAACATACCATTTGCAAAGAGTTTCTTTGGCGGGGGAGCAAACGATAATAGAGCTTGGACTGCCTACGCCCTCGGTCCAGGAAGTTCAGAAACAACCGATGAGTTTAACGAAGCTAACCTTAAAATAGCCCTTAGTGCAGAACAACGTTTTAATCTGTTTGGAGATTTAAATGGTGCCTTGTTTGTTGATGCTGGAAATATTTGGAATGTATTAGATGATGTTGATGACCCGAGGGCAACATTCTCCGGTTTAAACTCTCTGGAAGATATCGCTGTAGGTTCAGGCTTTGGATTACGTTATGATTTTAGCTTCTTTCTGTTTCGTTTTGATGTTGGTTTTAAAACCTACGATCCATCTTATCGCGACGAGAACCGTTGGTTTAATGATTACAACTTTAAAAATGCGGTTTACAATATTGGTATTAACTATCCCTTCTAAGAGATTGTCTAACTATAACGTTTTAGCCAACAAATACTATTTTCATTATAAATCATTGATATAGAAACTATAAAAATGATTATTTTTGTTCTTCAAAATAATTAAAAACTACATAAAAACAATGGCTCATAATATAAAACCAGGAGTAGCAACAGGAGATGAAGTACAAGCTATTTTCAACCATGCTAAGGCAAACGGATATGCACTACCTGCAGTTAATGTAATAGGTTCAGATACTATAAATGGTGTTTTAGAAACTGCAAGAGATTTAAATTCTCCAGTAATTATTCAGTTTTCTAACGGAGGTGCACAATTTAATGCTGGAAAAGGATTGAGTAATGATGGTCAGAAAGCTGCAATAGCTGGGGCAGTTGCAGGCGCAAAACATGTACACACATTGGCAGAAGCTTATGGTGTTACTGTGATTTTACATACCGACCACTGTGCAAAAAAACTATTACCTTGGATTGATGGTTTATTAGATGCAAGTGAAGTACATTACAAAGAAACTGGAAAATCACTATTTAGTTCTCACATGATTGACCTATCGGAAGAGCCAATTGAAGAAAACATTGAAATTTGTAAACAATATCTAGAAAGAATGTCTAAAATGGACATGACTTTAGAAATTGAATTAGGCATAACTGGAGGTGAAGAAGATGGTGTAGATAATACAGATGTTGACGATTCTAAACTTTACACACAACCAGAAGAAGTAGCTTATGCTTACGAAGAGTTAAGTAAAGTAAGCCCAAGGTTTACAATTGCTGCCGCTTTTGGAAATGTTCACGGTGTTTACAAACCAGGAAACGTAAAATTAACGCCAAAAATCTTAAAGAATTCTCAGGAATATATTACAGAAAAATATGGTGTAGAGCATAATCACATCGATTTTGTTTTCCATGGTGGTTCTGGTTCTACAGTAGAAGAAATAAGAGAAGGCATTAGCTACGGTGTTATTAAAATGAATATCGATACAGATTTACAATATGCTTTTATGAGTGGAATTCGCGATTATATGGGTGCAAAATCTGAGTATTTAAAAGCTCAAATCGGGAACCCTGATGGAGATGATGTTCCTAATAAAAAATACTACGACCCAAGAGTTTGGTTACGAGAAGGTGAAAAAAGCTTTGTAGAAAGACTTAAAAAGGCATTCGAAGATTTAAATAACGTAAACACCTTGTAAAACAAGGTAATTTACTACAAATTATATTGAAAAAAGGTTTTGCTAAGAGCAAAGCCTTTTTTGTTTAAATAATTATTATACAAACAGTTACAAGTTAAAACTTAATAAAATCCTTAGGGCGTTACCCCAAAATTAAAAAAAGGTTTAATTTTGTCGTCAGGCTTTCGGCAGTCGCTTCCCGATAAAAAAATCGAGAGAGCTTCAACAAATGCCTCAATCCTTAACGCGAGATATCGCCAAATTAGATTTTAGTCTGTAAACAAACCAACTAAAAACCCTTAACAGTATGTCTTGGTTTAAAAGAAAAGATAAAGGAATACAAACTTCAACGGAAGAGAAAAAAGACACGCCCAAAGGCTTGTGGTATAAATCTCCAACCGGAAAAATTGTTGATACAAAAGAGTTAGAGCAAAACTTTTATGTGAGTCCAGAAGATGGTTACCACGTAAGAATTGGCAGTAAAGAATATTTTGAAATTCTTTTTGACAATAATGAATTTAAAGAACTTGATGCTAAACTAGAATCTAAAGACCCTTTAAAATTTGTTGACACCAAAAAGTATCCTGAGCGTTTAAAAGCAGCACAAGAAAAAACCAAACTAAAAGATGCTGTTCGTACTGCCGTTGGAAAATCTAAAGGTAAAGATTTGGTTGTAGCCTGTATGGATTTTGCTTTTATTGGAGGCTCTATGGGTAGTGTTGTTGGTGAAAAAATTGCGCGTGCTGCGGACTATTCATTAAAGAATAACATTCCCTTAATGGTCATTTCCAAATCTGGTGGTGCCAGAATGATGGAAGCTGCTTTATCTTTAATGCAGTTAGCAAAAACCTCGGTGAAATTAGCACAATTAGCAGACGCCAAAATACCATATATTTCGTTATGTACTGATCCAACAACCGGAGGAACTACGGCCTCTTTTGCTATGTTAGGAGATATAAACATTAGCGAACCTGGAGCGTTAATTGGTTTTGCAGGACCAAGAATTGTAAGAGATACTACTGGAAAAGAATTACCAGAAGGCTTTCAAACCTCTGAATTTTTATTGGAGCATGGCTTCTTAGATTTTATTACTGTAAGAAGAGAATTAAAAAATAAGGTGAACCAATATTTAGATTTGATTTTAAACCAACCTTTGAGAGCTTAATAAAATAAATTACCGGATTATAATTTCAGACTCAGAGCTTTCAGAAGTTGCTGAGTCTTTTTTTGCTATTTTAAAAAATATTGAAAATTCTGTTCCAACATTTACTTCGCTCATAACTTCTACCTTACCCCCCATAGATTCTATATGATTTTTGGTGATAAAAAGCCCTAATCCTATCGAGTCTCGATTTGTATGAAAGGTTTTGTAAAGCTGAAATAACTTATCGCCATACTTTTCTAAATCTATACCCATACCATTGTCGGCAATTCTAAAAATAACATAGTCATCCTCGAGGCTAGATGTCAATTCAACCTGCGGCTCTCTATCGTCTGATCGATATTTAATAGCATTTGTTAAAAAATTCAGAATAATACTATCTACATAAGCAGGTATACCTTTGATGTAGAGATTATCTTCTATATCATTAATTATGGTTGTTTTAGTATTTCTAGCAAAGGCTGTCACGTTATAAATTGCCTTTTCCACATAATCGTAAAGGTTTAGCGTTTCAAGTTCATTTGCGTCTACTGGTTTAATTTTTGCAACTTCAGTTAGATGAGAAACCGTTTCTTCTAAGTTATCAACGGCTTTGGTAAGCATTGAAAAATTCTCATTTTCCTTTAACCAAGAAAACTCTTCTTCCAAGAAGCCTTTAATAGTAGATAGGTTTCCAGAATGCGAACGTAAATTATGGGTAACTATACTGGCAAAAGAAGATAACCTATCGTTTTGTTCTCTTACCACCCTAAGCATTAACTTTAATTTATCCTGATTTAGTTTGCGGCTTGTAATATCAGAAAATTGCCAAATCATCTGGGTAGGTTTGCCATTTATAGCAGAAATAAGAGATACAGAAATTAAAAACCAAATCACTGAACCATCTTTATGAAAATACCGTTGCATAACACGATATCTATTAATTTTTCCTTGCATTAGCCGCTCATACTTAATGGCGTGAACTCCAAGGTCGTCTCTAAATACAATATTTTCAATTTTCATATTGTATAACTCGTTTTTGGAGTACCCCAACATTTCGCACATGCTCTCATTTACTTTTATCCAATCTCCATCAAGAGTTAGAATAGCAATACCATTGTACGTGTTGTTAAAAATTTTTTCTAGGTTGTCGAAGGAATCAGGAAAGCTTTCTTGAGGGAAAAGTGATTTCATATAATGCGTGTGCTTCAAGTTATTTTATTGAGAGCCAATAAGTAGTTACCTTAGGGAAGCAACTCTTCAAAATCAACGAAAAGTTACACAAAAAATCAATTAAATACAAAAAAGATGCTATATTTGCCGCCTGAAAGAAAGACTTTCATAGTACATAACAATCATTTACAATAATATTAGCATGTATTTAACAAAAGAAGCTAAAGAGAAAATCTTCGCAAAACACGGTAAAGGAAAGAACGATACTGGTACTGCAGAAGCTCAAATTGCGTTGTTTACGCACAGAATTAATCACTTAACAGAACACTTAAAAAAGAATCGTAAAGATTATAATACTGAGCGTTCATTAGTAAAACTAGTAGGTAAGCGTCGCTCTTTACTAGATTACTTAACTAAGAAGGATATCTTAAGATATCGTGCCATAGTAAAAGAATTAGGATTAAGAAAATAAACAAGATAAGAGAGGTTTGCATTGAGCAAGCCTCTTTTTTCTTTTGCGTTAGGGATTGCAGCGGCATCCTTTTTTGATTTTTCTTCAAAAAAGATATAGCGGAAAGCCCGACCCCTTGTGGGTAACGCCCAAATATAACTCGAGCGTAGGAGTTTAAACCGCGCATTAGAAGAAGCTAATTATAGTTTTTCATTGGTCGAGACTTTACAGTCGCACACACAACAACTACACACAACACAACGACCATTGTTTAATATGATTTAGGCAGTTTTACGCTTAAATTACAAGAAAAAATTTATGATTCCACAAACATTTAAAGAGGTTATAGACCTTGGTGACGGTAGAGAAATTTCTATTGAAACCGGAAAATTAGCAAAACAGGCGCATGGTTCTGTTGTTGTACAATCTGGAAAATGTATGCTTTTGTGTACAGTTGTTTCCAACTATCACGCTGCTGATGTAGACTTTTTACCTTTAACGGTAGACTACAGAGAAAAATTTGCAGCAGCAGGAAGATACCCTGGAGGTTTCTTTAAAAGAGAAGCTAGACCAAGTGACGGCGAAGTTTTAACGATGCGTTTAGTAGACCGTGTTTTACGTCCGTTATTCCCAAAAGATTATCATTCTGAAACTCAGGTAATGATTCAGTTGATGTCTCATGATGATGAAGTTATGCCAGATGCTATGGCAGGTTTAGCAGCTTCGGCAGCTATTCAATTATCAGATTTTCCGTTTGAATGCCCAATCTCTGAAGCTAGAGTTGGTCGTGTTAATGGTGAATTTGTAATCAACCCAACACGTGCTCAATTGGAAGAGTCTGATATCGATATGATGATTGGTGCTTCTGCTGATTCTGTAATGATGGTTGAAGGTGAAATGGATGAGATTTCTGAAGAAGAAATGGCTGATGCTATTAAGTTTGCACATGAAGCGATTAAAGTGCAATGTGCTGCTCAAGTAAAATTAGCTGAAGCTTTTGGTAAAAAAGAAGTACGTGAATATGAACCAGCGGTTGAAGATGAAGATTTAGCAAAGAAAATTCACGATATGGTTTACGACAAAACGTATGCCATTGCTAAAGCAGGTTCTGCAAAGCATGAACGCGGTGAAGCGTTTAGCAAAATAAAAGAAGAGGTTTTTGAATCGTTTTCTGAAGAAGAACAAGATGAATTAGGAAAACTGATTCATAAATATGTAGCGAAAGCTCAAAAATCGGCCATTAGAAACTTAACCTTAGATGAAGGTTTACGTTTAGATGGTAGAAAAACAGATGAGATTAGACCAATATGGTGTGAGGTAGATTACTTACCTTCTACACATGGTTCTTCGATATTTACACGTGGTGAAACTCAGGCGTTAGCTACTGTAACTTTAGGAACAAGTAGAGAAGCGAACCAAATAGATATGCCGTCTTACGAAGGTGAAGAGCGTTTCTATTTACATTATAACTTCCCTCCTTTTTCAACGGGTGAAGCTAGACCAATTCGTGGTACTTCTCGTCGTGAAGTTGGGCATGGTAATTTAGCGCAACGTGCTTTAAAAGGTATGGTTCCTGAGGATTGTCCTTATACAGTAAGAGTGGTTTCTGATATCTTAGAATCTAATGGTTCTTCTTCTATGGCCACTGTTTGTGCAGGTACTCTTGCACTAATGGATGCTGGAGTAAAAATCAAGAAGCCGGTAAGTGGTATTGCTATGGGATTAATTTCTGATGCTGATACTGGAAAATACGCGGTATTATCTGATATTTTAGGTGATGAGGATCATTTAGGTGATATGGACTTTAAAGTAACAGGTACTGAAGATGGTATTACAGCTTGCCAAATGGATATTAAAGTAAAAGGATTATCATATGAAATTCTTGTAAATGCTTTGAAACAAGCAAGAGAAGGACGTTTACATATTTTAGGCAAGATTACTGAAACTATCGCAACACCAAATGCTGAAGTCAAAGATCACGCACCTACAATGGTGACCAGACGTATTCCTAATGAATTTATAGGCGCGTTAATTGGTCCTGGTGGAAAAGTAATTCAAGAATTACAGAAAGAAACTGAGACTACTATTGTTATTAACGAAGATCCTGTTACTGAAGAAGGTATTGTTGAAGTTTTAGGTGTTGGTAGTAAAGGTATTGATGCTGTTATGGCAAAGATAGATTCACTATTATTTAAGCCTGAAGTTGGTAGCGTTTACGAAGTGAAAGTGATTAAAATGTTAGATTTTGGTGCTGTAGTAGAGTATGTAGATGCCCCAGGAAATGAAGTATTATTACACGTAAGTGAATTAGCTTGGGAACGCACTGAAAATGTTAGCGATGTAGTTAACATGGGTGATGTGTTTGATGTAAAATATTTTGGTATTGATTCTAGAACTAGAAAAGAAAAGGTATCCAGAAAAGCGATTTTACCAAAACCAGAAGGTTATGTTGCCAGACCACCAAGAGATAATAATGATCGTGGTGGACGCGGACGTGATAACCGAGGTAGAGATAACCGTGGACGTGATAATCGCAACCGTGATAATCGTAGAGACGATAGAAAACCTAGAGAAGATAAGAGCGAAGATTAATTCTTTAATTAATCTATTATTTATTAAAGCCTGTTTCTTAATTTGAAACAGGCTTTAATATTTAAATAGCTAACTTAACTAGCTTAAAAAACTATTGCGGTGATTAAAACCATAACTACTTTATTTATTTTTATCACTACACTTACCTTTTCTCAACATCAATTTGAAAAGGGTGTAATTTTAGATTCCATTTCTGTAGAAAAAGCAGAAGGAGAAACTTTTGCATTATATCTTCCTAATTCATTTAACCCCGAAAATATATCATCAGCTATTTTTGTATTCGACCCTTCGGGAAAAGGACGCAAAGGAATAAAACCATTTATTAAAGCTTCAGAAAAATATGGTTATTTGGTATTTTGCTCAAATAATTCCAAAAACGGACCATACGATAAAAACTTCAACATATTCAATAATCTATTTTTACATGTTACTTCAATTTTCAAAATAAAAAATAACGACATGTATTTAAGTGGGTTTTCGGGCGGTTCAAGAATTGCCTGTGCCATTGCAACCCTCACTGAAGAGTTTGCTGCTGTTATAGCTTGTGGCGCAGGCTTTCCGCAAGTTCCAGAATATATGCCTTCATCTCAAGAATATGCGTATGTTGGCATTTGTGGTAATAGAGATTTTAATTACATTGAAATGATGGCTAACAAGACTGTTTTAAACAGATCTAAGTTTAATCATACCTTAATTACTAATAATAGCAAACATTTATGGCCAAAAGAAGATGAAATCTTAAGAGCATTTAATTGGTTATATCTTCAAAATTTAAATAAGAAAAAAACTCCTGTTGATGAAGAAAAAATCTTAAATCTGTATCAAAAAGATTATGATATAATCCTTAAAAACGAAGACAATAATGAATTAATTTTTGCTTTTGAAAACTATGAAAGACTTTTAGATAGTTATTCACCCTTTCTAAAACTAGATAGTATAAAGGCAAAATTTGATGAATTAAGTCAATCTAAAACATACATAGAGCAAACAAAATCATTATCTCAAGCTTTTAAAAAAGAAACTGAACTAAACCATAAATTATTAACCAGATTCGATCAAGACTTAAAAAACGCTAACGATAAAAAGCTTATATGGTGGGAAAAGCAATTCAATAAATTAAATTCAACAGAAAAGTCTAGTAATTTAGAAACGAAAAATATGATTTTTAGAGTTATGTTTAATGTTTTTGCAACAGTATATTCGGCTAAAAAACTATATTCAAAAGATAAAAATCAATCACAATTAGATTATATTAATACACTTCTAGAACTATTAAAAAAAGAATTATAGTCTAAAAAAAATAAGCAAAACTATTTAAAAATGAGATTTGAACATGATCTCCTTTCTATATCAGAGTAATTATTGTATTTATAGCTAATAATACACTTGCACCTGTTACTAGAATATTTTTAAGAATATCATTAAAATTTATACACGACTGATAATTTCATTTGATAACCATTTGCCTCTCCAAAATTATTATTAAACTTTAGCATTCCAATATTATAAAAAGCTTGAATCTTAATCTTTTCATTTGGCTTCCATTCAGCCTTTGCATTAAAGCCAAAATCAAAATCGTTGTACCAATCTTGCCATTTTAAATTAGGAGCAACTGTATTGAAGGTTTTAGCAAAAAGCCCTCCTAATTGTGGTGTCATAGCTAAATCGATCCACTCAAATAACGTCAGTGCATTGTTCTTATTAAAATTATTGGATATGTTATCAGAAATATGAAAATCAGTTATTTGTCTTTGGTTTTGAGACTGAATCAGATTCATCATCAAAACAAATACTAAAGTTATAAAAAGTGTTTTCATCTTAACTCTATTTTGGCTGTTTCTCTTATACAAATTTGCCATATCCATATATAATTAGTGTCCGAGATTATATTTTATGGATGATTTAGGACATATCCGGACACTTACAAACTCAAACAGCGTTTGCAGTAAGTCTATTTTTAATGGATACTGGAATTATACTATCTAAAAACATGAAAACCTTATTCATAGCTCCAGGAATAATGACCTCTTTTTTATTAAAAAAGCTTTTGAGTGTTTCTTTGGCTGCAGTTTCAGGATCTAGTATAGAGGTTCTAGAAAACCAACCTAACTTCCTATTTTGAAGACACAACCCTGTAGTTGTATTCATGCCTCCTGGACATACAATAGACACCCATATGCCATATTTCTTTATCTCTTTTCTTAAACTTTTCGAAAAAGAAAGCAAATATGCTTTTGTACCACTATAAACCTGCTTTTTTGGTAAATGGAAAAAACTTGCCATACTACTCACATTTAAAATTCCTGATGGAGCATTAGTCTTAAAATCCTCCATAAACAATTTTGTGAGTATAGTTGGTGTTGCCACATTAACATTAATTTGAGTAAGGAAATAGTCCTCAGATAAATCCTCAAAATAACCCCTACTCAATACCCCTGCATTATTTATTAAATATTTGACGGAGGCTTTTTCTTCTTTAATATTTTTATAAAGCAGGTTGCAATTTTCTTTTGTACTTAAATCCATTTCAAATGCCAAAACATCTATACTAAAGTTGAATTTGAGAAAATCTCCAAGCTCTTGTATACCAGAATCTGGTAATGCAACCATAATGAGATTCATTGATTGTTTTGCACATTCTATGGCCAATGATTTGCCAAAGCCTGTGCTTGCTCCCGTTATTAAAGTGTATGTTTTCATGATGATAATTTTAAAAATTGAATAGTTTCTTGAAGTCCTACCTGTAATGATGTAGGTTTATAGTTTAGTTCCTTTTGCGCTTTTTTGGAGGAAGAAATACGGTTAACAAAAAGTGAATCTAAAATCTTTGGTGTGATAGATGGTGCAGCATTTGTAATTGCGAGAAAAAATGACGAAATAGAAAAAAGTGTTTTTATAACTGCGTAATTTATTTTCACAATTCTAATCTTACTCTTTGTTAAATTCTTAATTAGCGTAAACAATTGTTTGTAACTAACATTTTCTCCTCCAATAATGTATCTGCCATATACCACTGAACTTTGCATTGCCAAGAGATGAGCATTTACAACATCCTTTATAAAGACATAATTAGATACACTTTGCAATCTATTTGGCACTACTAAAAAATCATTTTTTGCAAACATTGATATCAACCTATTGACACCGTTTGAGAATGTAGCCAAACCGGGACCATATACTTTTGAAACATTAAGTACAACACACGAAAGTCCTTTTTTAGAATAACTGTAAACAATCTCTTCAGACATGCTTTTGGTAAGCTCATAATCGTTTGCATATGATGCAATTCTAGGTTGAGTTTCTACAATAGGTACTTGTTTATATGAAGGCCCATAAGTTGATAACGTACTGGTATAAATAACTTTTTTAACTTTTTCATGTAACGCAGCTTTTAGCAAATTTTCTGTACCCAACACATTGGTGCTGTAGAAGTTCTCAATGTTTCTGCATTTCAAATTGGTATAAGCAGCAGTATGGAATACATATTCACAATTCTCAATAGCGTTTAGTATTGATGAGTAATCACAGATATCACCTTTAAATAGGACAATATTATCATGCCTAGGAACTTTATAAGAATTTAAATCTCTTACCAGTGCATGAACTTTAAAGTTCTTTTCCGCTAATGTTAGAGCCAGTTGACGACCTACATATCCTGTGGCTCCAGTTAGTAAAACGTTCATAGTATTATGTTTTTAAGGTTTGATGATAAAAAATTGATATTTCGTAAACTGCAGAAAGTGCTAAGTGCATTGCAAAAACATACCAAATACTTTGCGTTTGATAAGCTAGAATGCATAAGACTATCCCAAAAGGAATGGTGCCAATAATCTCTTTCTTCGAATCAAATAAGTGTATGATTAAATAAGCTATAACACTTAATGCAATAGCATATGTTGGATTAAAATATTCCAGTAAACTGAATAGAAGCACACCTCTAAAAAAGAACTCATAACAGAATAGAAATACAAATCGGATTATAAAGTACAACCAAGCGTCAGAAAATATATAATGGCTATTACTACCTTCTGTTTGAATAATACGCTTCACAGAAATTCGCGAAATCATTGCACAAAGAATCGTCAAAACCACAAAGGGAATAAGAAGCTCTAATCGCGGAACTTCAATATTAGTTATTAAGTCTCTTAGCTCAGGAAATATGATATAGAATAAAACTCCAAAAAGTACAATACCCAAACTATGTTTTAAGTTTAATAATCTAAGTCCGTTTCTAATTAACAACGCCTTTTCTAGGTTAACTACCTCTAGTCTTTTGTATACCCAGCTTACCAAAAAATAAGTAATGAATACAATTGCTATGATTATCCATTTATTTTCTACTGATATCATGATGATGCAGGAATTAAGGTTACACTAAACAAAGAGCTATTAGCTTCAACTCTTACACACTTACCATTTTCATAATGAAAGATATTATACTTACCATCAGAGAATGCCACCTTGTACTTACCTTTACCCATAGGCTCAAGGTTTACCATGCGCTTCACATTATCACAATAAATATGCTTTACACCTTTTGGCTCTTTAAAATAAAGCATCACCAAATTATCCTGAATATCCTTAAAATCTAGTTCTTTTTTAGTGCCATCAACTTCTAAGTGATAGTTGTCATTTTTATAGGTTACGTTGTGATTCGCTTTAACCTTATTATTTACTTTTCGGTAAACTGAAGAGTAGACTAAAACACCATTTTTATAAATAGCTGTTTCCTTTCCACGTATACTAAATTTCAAAACGTATCTTACATCGATACTACTTTCTAAAGCATAAATTGTAGAATCACTTTTCGTGTTACAACTCACTTTAATAGTACCGATAGTTACATTGTTTCTCACAACATTGTAACTTATTTGTTCTAAGGGGTTCTTGTCATTTGCATATGATGTAGTAATCATAAAAAAGACAATAAAGATTTTTAATCTTATCGCTAATTTTTTAATAAATAACAGTTTTCTAGAAAAGAATGGATGTCTTTTCATCTTCTTTAAGAGGTAGACAATTAACATTGGTATCATGACTAAAGTTTTATGATTTCTAATTGATCGTAAAACTATTAGGGCATGTTAAAACCATTGTCCCATATGGTCTAGGAAGCAAAAAACGGGATGTCCAACGATTATTTCGGACTAAAATCTAGACTAAAACTTATCTCTGAAGGTTGAAGGGGTTTCTGAAGTAAATTTTTTAAATGCTGAATAAAAGGTAGATTTAGAATTAAAACCACATTCTAAACCTATGGCTACTATTGTGTACTCGCTAAACTCATTATTCGATAAGAACTTTTTAGCTTGCTCAACTCTAAGCGAATTTATGAAGTCTGAAAAATTATAATCGCTATAAGAATTTATAAGTTTTGAGAAATAACTTTTACTCATTCCAAGATCAGATGCTAAAGATTCCATACTTAATAATGGATCTAAATACAATTTATCTTTAATTACATAATCTCTTATCTTATCAAAATCATTTTGATGCTTTTCGTTATAAAAATCATCTTCATTATTAGACAAAATCTTAACATAGTCATTCTCCACAGAAATGAGATTAGCCTCCAATGAGCTTCTTAAAACAATTCTATCCCGTAAAACGTTGTATTTGTAAAACCCTTGATAACCTATCCAATATAAAAGTATAGACGAACTTAGCCTTAAAAACATATAGGCATCCTCGTTTCCTGTAAGGGATTTAATAGCCACAGCTATGGCCCAAAAAATGATAACAATGGTGCCTATTCTTATAAACCACTTTATCCAGTTTAAATCATCATAAGATAGAATGTAAGATATTAAATGATGCCTTCTGAAGATAATCAGGCAAGCATTTATAAATAAGAATATACTGTACAATAAATTAAATATATCTTCTACCATCGTGTACCTTTTTATTAAAAAAGTATCTCTATCTGGCACTTCATAAAACACATAAGAAATAATACAAAGACGAAGAATAATTTCAGTAACAAAAAGTATTATTGAAAACTTTAAAAAGTCGTTTACCTTATCCTCTACCTTTAAAAAGTGTGTTGTAAACGCATAAAACATTGGTAGAATAAGGACATACCAAGGAATCAGTAAATTTTCTAGCAAAAATAAATCAGAAGTGTAATCATTATCAATTAACCATCTTTGAAGATTATTTAGAGATATAAAAAGAACGGTTAAGTTTAGGAAGACAATAACTTTATCGCATTTCTTCTTTACGAACATGGTCACAAGGTTAAATGCGAAACCTTGAATTACACCAGCAATAAGAAAAAAGTTAATAATTGAAGCCAACTTTCTTTAGTGAAATTTTACTAAAGATAGGTATTTCAGGCTTTTAAATTAATTTCAGATTTGTTTTTTTTACTTACAAGCACAAAATAGATATAACTATCTACTAACTGAAAAATGGACTGGATCACTTTACTAGATTTGTTAGAGTTTTGAGTTTTCATGGTTGGTAATTTATTTGTTAATAGCAAAATTCTAATCGAATTACTCAAATTTACTTGCAATTTTTGAAAGCTTATTGTGAAAATCGTCTAAAACTTTCAATTAATTTTCTTAATTTTCACAAACCGACTCTCTTTGAACTTGTAATTTTTGAAAAAATGCAAGAACAATTTATTAACTATCTTAAGGAAAGAGCGCAAGACAATACTTCATTTGCTGAGGAAATAGCCAGCGTACTAGACATTGGATATGATGCGGCTTATCGTCGTATTAATCTGAAAACAAATTTATCACTGGAAGAGAGTGTTAAACTCGCCAAACACTATAAAATATCACTTAATAAGCTATTTGAGGTTGGAAGTCAGAATACAATTTTGGCAGATTTATCACCACCAATACACAACAAAGAAGGTCTTGAAGTATGGTTAAATCAATCCTACAATAGTGTTTTCCCGTTAACGAAGTTGAAAAGTGCCTCGATTATTTATTCAGCTAAAGATATTCCACTATTTCACACTCTAAAAGATTCCTACTTATCAAGGTACAAAATCTATGTATGGTTAAAAGATGTTGACCCTGAAATGACCAGAAACAAGGTTACATTCGATGATTTCATCAAAAACATACCAGAATCTATGTTAGAAAGTGCTTTTAAATTAGGAAAAATTTACAAAGACATCAATATAACTGAAATATGGAATAACACAACAATTAATGGCTCTTTACAACAAGTTCTCTATTATTTTGAAGCTGGTGCGCTTTCTAAAGATTTATCATTAAAAATATGTGATGACATAGAAGATGTTATTCGACACATCGAAAAACAAGCCATACAACAATCGTTAATTGATTCTAAGACTAAAGCAACCTATAATCTTTACATTAACGACATACATACAATGAGTAATACTATAATGGTTAAAACACCTTTTCAAAAAGTATTTTTTACACCCTTTACCGTTATTAGCTATTTTAAAATTGAACACCAACCTACTTGCGAACTTATGTTTGAATTTTTTGAAAAGCAAATGAGTATTTCAAAACTCTTGGTAAATGCTGGTGAAAAGGATCGCTCGTTATTTTTTAATAGAATGCATCAAAAAATAAATAGGCTTAGAGAACGTATAAGAATTGATAACGATGCTTTTGATTTTGAATAATTAATATTGCTCCAGCCAACTGAAATGCTTCTTTGTTATCTCTAGCTTATTTTCATTGATATGTTCAATAAGGCTTTTCGCTATGGTTGACATATTTTTTGAACTCAGCCAAATTAAATTCCAATTGGTTACTATAGGCAAACCTTTTACTGGTATAATTTGTAAGTCATCATATTTAATAGCATTTTTTATACCAATTAAAGGCATAATAGAAAAACCTAATCCAGAAATCACAGCTTGTTTAAGAGCCTCATTGGATGTTAACTCCATTTTTTTATACGATGATATTTTTTTTGAATTGATAAACTTTTCCATGGCTAAACGCGTTGCAGAACCTTGTTCTCTATATATCAATGGTAATTTTTGAAATTCTGATTTAGTTAAATTTTTACCTGTTTGCTTATAATCTCTACCTCCTACTAAATACAATTCATTATTCATAAGTTGAATTCTATTAATCTTAAGTTTTTTAGGAATTGTAGAAACCATTGCAAAATCTACTTCATTATTTTCTAAAGCATTTATAACCGAAGCTTTATTAGTTACATCCATTATAAGATCTACCCCTCTATTTTCATTAATAAAATCTGAAATAAAATAGGGCATTACGTATTTGGCTGTAGACACAATTGCAATTTTTAATTTACCTGCCAATTCTCCTTGATAAGACAATGCTTTATAATCCATAGCCTTTACCTCTTCCATAATTCTTCGAGCTGTTTGCGCAACTTCTTCTCCAAATTCAGTAATGTAAATTCTCCTTCCTACAACCTCAAATAATGGAATTTTAAACTGTTCTTGAAACTTTTTTAGTTGAATTGAAACTGCTGGTTGAGTAAGATACAACTCTTCCGAAGCCTTTGTAACACTCTGTAAATCAACAATTTTTAAGAAAACCTCTAATTGGTGCAATGTATAATTCATAAATAATAATTATATTTTTTATAATAAATATAAATAAAAATATATGAAAAATTAGTATAAAATTTGCACCAACTAAAAAAAATACAAAATGAAACAAAAAATTCTAAATCAAATTAAAAGGTTGCAACTAAAGCAAATGATGTTTGTAACAGTTTTTGCAATTGGACTTTTCGTAATATTTATATCCTTATCAATACAAAATGAAGCATTGTTTTTAAAAGAAATTTTATTGTGTAGTGCAATTGTTGGACTTGCTTTAATCAGTCAGAAACAAAACTAACATCAAACTAAAAAACAAACTCTTCAACTTTCTAAATAAATGGATTTACATTTACTTATAGACAACCTGACAAACCCTGCATTACTATTTTTCTTTTTAGGCATCATCGCTGTTCAATTAAAAAGTGATTTAAAAATTCCTGAAAATTCATCAAAATTTATTTCACTTTATCTATTGTTAGCAATTGGTTTCAAAGGTGGACAAGAATTATCTCATAGTGTTTTTTCTATGGAAATAATCTGGTCGTTATTATTTGGTATATTTTTAGCTTTAACAGTTCCTGTATACACTTATTATATTCTAAGAAAAAAGTTTAGCATAGAAAACGCCGGAGCTATTGCTGCCTCATATGGCTCTGTAAGTGCGGTAACTTTTATTACTACTATTGCGTTTTTAGAAATGGAGCAGATTCCTTTTAATGGGCATATGGTTGCTGTAATGGCACTAATGGAAGCACCATCTATTATGATAGGACTACTTTTGATAATGATTTCAAAAGGCAGTAAAAATAAATCGGACATTCCTCTAAAAACAGTTTTACAACACGCCCTATTTAACGGTAGTGTTTTATTAATTATTGGAAGTTTAATAATTGGGTTTTTAGCAAGTGATGCTCAGGCAGAAGGTATAAAACCATTTACTACAGATATCTTCAAAGGCTTTCTTGCTGTATTCCTTTTAGACATGGGTATTACTAGCGGAAAGAAAATATCAGACCTCATAAAAAAAGGTTGGTTTGCTCTTGTTTTTTCAATTGTAATTCCAATTATAAACGGCACACTTGTTGCCATTATTAGTGGCGCCTTTATTGACAGCACAGGAAACAGATTATTATTTGCAATTCTTGCTGCTAGCGCGTCATATATAGCAGTACCAGCAGCAATGAAAATAGCTGTACCAAAAGCTAGCCCAAGTTTATATATACCTATGGCGCTTGCCATTACATTCCCATTTAATATTACCCTAGGAATGCCCCTTTATTTATGCATTATTCAAAATACTTATTAAAAACGTTTAACAGTAAAAATTAGAAAACATGGAAACAATTTCGAAAACAGTAAAAGAAAACAAAATTGAGGAACAAAGCATTAAACTTATTGCTGGACAATTTACGCCATCAGAGGCAGCAGATATCATTGACTCAATTTTAGATATAAAAATAAATTATCATAAAATTAAAAGGCTTTCGATAACTGAAGGGAATTGTGATGATTTATGTGAATACGACAATGGAAGAATAAATGAACTTATTGATGCGAAACTTGATGCTAAATCATTTTTTAGTGATGCTAGATTGAAAGGAAAAAAATTAAAAATAAATAGTTCTATTTCGATATCTATTGAAGATTAAATTACAATTAAAAAAGGCAGGCTTCATAATTTTAAATTATGAAGCTTTTTTTGTGAGTATGAGTAAGCCGCAAGAGCGAGTGCATTAGGGATTGTAGAGGAAAGCCCGACCCTTTTGGGTAATGCTCAAATAGATATTATAGTGACTTTTATGTGTTTTATGTGTCTTACTATTAAAGAGTTAAAATAATTTCAACTTTTTTGTAACAAAATGTGTTATTTATACGTATAACTATTGAGTGGCTATGAATTCACAATTAAATTACAGGAGAACATTAGATGAGACAACTTAAAATTACAAAGCAGGTTACCAACAGGGAAACTGCTTCGTTAGATAAATATCTACAGGAAATTGGTAAGGTAGATTTAATTACTGCCGATGAAGAGGTTGAATTAGCACAACGTATCAAGGCTGGTGATCAAATAGCTTTGGAGAAGTTAACTAAAGCTAATTTACGTTTCGTGGTTTCTGTAGCAAAACAATACCAAAACCAAGGACTAACCTTACCTGATTTAATCAACGAAGGAAATTTAGGATTAATCAAAGCGGCACAAAAGTTTGACGAAACGAGGGGTTTTAAATTTATCTCTTACGCTGTTTGGTGGATTCGTCAGTCGATTTTACAGGCATTAGCTGAACAATCTCGTATTGTACGTTTACCATTAAACAAAATTGGTTCTATTAACAAGATTAATAAAACATTTGCTTTTTTAGAGCAAAGTCATGAGCGTCCACCTTCTGCAGAAGAAATTGCTAAAGAGTTGGATATGACAATTAATGATGTTAAGGAATCTATGAAGAATTCTGGCCGTCACGTAAGCATGGATGCACCTTTAGTTGAAGGTGAAGATTCTAACTTATACGATGTATTGAATTCTGGTGAGTCACCAAATCCTGATAAAGAGTTATTACATGAATCTTTACGTACGGAAATTGAGCGTGCTCTAGAAACCTTAACACCTCGTGAAGCAGATGTTATACGTTTATACTTTGGTTTAGGAAACCAACACCCAATGACTTTAGAGGAAATTGGTGAGACTTTCGATTTAACAAGAGAGCGTGTAAGACAAATTAAAGAAAAAGCTATTCGTAGATTGAAACATACGTCTAGAAGTAAAATATTAAAAACATATTTAGGTTAGTAATTGCTTGAAATTACGACTAAATTACGGTAACAACAGTTACACATAACTGTTCGTTTTTTGATTGATGAAAGAACCCGCGGCTGATTACCGCGGGTTTATTTTTTTATAGTATTTTTGAATTTACTTAATGCAACCTTCCATATTACACCAATGCTGAAAACCATTTGCTATATGAGTGACTCTGCACAAAACGAGTCGTTCAATAATATTAAGGATTTATATACAAAAGCTAAACGTAATAATTATAAAAATAACATATCTGGAATTTTAATATACCATAAGGGAAATTATCTTCAAGTTTTAGAAGGCCATGAAAATGATGTAGACAAAACTTTCGATCGTATAACAAAAGATGAACGCCATAAAAACATAATCAAAGTTATAAATATAAATGTTGAACAGCGTATTTTTGAAGATTATAGTTTTGGGTTTACGGTTGTAAAAAGTAGTTCTGAATTTGATGAGCTTACCGAGTATTTATCTTGGTTAAAAAATGCAGATCATAAAATAACCAATAAATTAATTACTATGGTTGAAAACTTTATTAGAACCGTAGGGTAAAAACTTTTGTAAAACATATTTTTGTAAAACAAAATTTTAAATACATGAACTCTAAATTAATTGCTCCTTCAATACTTGCTGCAGATTTTGGCAACCTTCAAAGAGACACAGAAATGGTGAATAACAGTGACGCCGATTGGTTTCATATAGATGTTATGGATGGACATTTTGTCCCTAATATCTCTTATGGTATGCCAGTAATTCAAGCCATTAAAAAGCATGCAACAAAGCCCTTAGACGTTCATTTAATGATTGAAAAACCAGAACGTTACATTGAAGAATTTGCCAAAGTTGGCGCAGACATTATCACAGTACATTATGAATCTACTGTACATCTACACAGAACGCTAAGACAAATTAAGGCTACTGGATGTAAGGCAGGCGTTGTGCTTAATTTAACTACACCCGTTTCTGTTTTAGAAGATATTTTACCTGAATGCTTTATGGTATTATTAATGTCTATAAACCCTGGTTTTGGTGGCCAAAAGTTTGAGGACATTACTTATAAACGTGTTAAAAAGCTACGAGATATGATAAACGAACAAGGTTTAGATACTCGTATTGAAATTGACGGAGGTGTAACAGACAAAAACGTCAAACAATTGGTTGATGCAGGTGCAGATACTTTTGTGGCAGGTAGCCATGTATTTAAAAGTAGCAATCCACCAGAAACTATTAAAAATTTAAAGTTGATTGCTGATTCTTAAAACTGTTTTATAAAATAGTTTAGCAAATCTGTAGTAGTGACAATGCCTACTAGCGCTCCATCTTTTAAAACAGGTAGTGCGTGAAATTCTTTTTCTGCCAAAATCTGAGCTGCTTCTTTAATGGTTGTATCAGTTGAAATTGTAACTACATCTTTTACCATAACTTCTTCGATAGAAAAATTATTAAAAACTACCGTTTCTAATGTGTCACTTCCGATAGAAGAAGCTTCAGCAAAACTTATCCGCATTAAATCTGTATAACTAAGCATCCCAATTATAGCTTCACCTGAAACCACTGGCATATGCTTAATTTTATGCCTATTAAATAAAACCTCTGCCCTTTCTAAATTATCTGAACGCGTTAATGCTACAAGATTTTTAGTCATTATCGTTGACACTGGAATTCGCTGTCTCATCGTAAAATCTTTTTAAGTTAAATATTCTTAATACTTGAAAAGTTATATATAGCTAGATACGCTTAAAAGTTAGTCTAAAACTGTTTTAGTAAATAGTTTATCAAATCTGTAGTGGTAACAATACCAATTAATTGATTATTATTTACTACAGGTAATGCATGAAACTCTTTTTGAGCGAGTATTTCTGCAACTTCCTTTATAGAGCTCGATGGAGAAACAGAAACTATTTTCTTCTTCATTACTTGATCTATAGTAAACATATTGTAAACCATAACATCAGCAGCATTATTGTCAGTATCAATTACGTCTGCAAAACTTAATCTAAGCAAATCAGAATAACTTAACATACCAATGATAACATTATCCTGTACAACAGGAATATGCCTAATGTTATGATCTTTAAATAAGCGTTCTGCCTTTTCTAAATTATCGTCTCGGTTTAATGTAATAACATTCTGCGTCATTATCATCGAAATTGGTGCTTTTCGTATCATAACATTAAAATATTTAGTTTAGTTACCTCTAAAATTAGGAATAGAAAAGCAGAAAAAGCATGACAAAAATCATGTAACTGATTAATAACCAGCAAAATTAAAGTTCAGCATTTGCTTCACTTTAGCATAAATGTTAGGAAACAGCGTTTCAAACGCCTTAGGAGATTCAATAAACGTTTCAATAATTACTGCCAATAATTCAGAATCGTTAGTAAACGCATAGGTTCTGATAAATTCGGAACTCACCAAATCTTTCTTTAATATTTCATTTGAAGACAGTAGGTTTCTTAACTCATTAAACGTATCAACAAACAAAACTGAATTGATGTCTTCACTTTTAATACAATTAAAATGGATAGCATGAGCAAACTCGTGAATACCTAAATTTAATTTATCATCCTCTATTCTATGGCCTGCCAGAAAATTATCCCAAGATAATACGAGTATTTTAAGGCGTGCATTAAACTCGCCTTTGTTAGTTGTTTTACTGAATCTAGAATAATACTCCGATGGATAAATAATTATACTTTTTACATAGCCTATAAGATAATTTCTAAAACCAAACGTTAGCATAACAGCAGTAGCTGCAACCAGTACTTTGACCTCCTCAGTAATAACAAAACCTTTTTTGCCTTCAAATTTTTTCCTTTTAATGAATGTAGCTACGCGATGCCTAAAATAGCTTTTACGGTTGTTATCTAAGCGTCTGTAAAAAGCAAATTCATTCTCTAAAACTCTAATCTGTGATGAATTTAATGTTCTTTTGAAAAGGTAAAAATGCACGAAAACTGGACGTTTTGTAAAAAGTGCATACACCATCTCTAAACCATCTAAAATTGTAGTGATAATTTTTCTAATGAATAGAAAAAAGAGAAACACCACTGCCAATAACAAAATTCCTAAAATGATATTTCCAATAAAGTCATAATCACCTTGCTCTAAAAACAACATAAACCAGTTTTGAAATGCTAAAACGAAAGTAAAGAAGTAATTGGTTTAAAACTATTATTGAGAAGCTATTTCGATATCTCGTTCAGCATCCTTAATATGTTTACGCCATGAAAATTCTGAATCAAATTGATATGGCATTACTGGTACATTATACTTTTCCATGGCTAAAGTATAGGCTTTCCAATGCTTTAATGCCTCGTTTAAATGCTCAATAGCTTCATCTTGCTCTTTGGCATTTCCGTGCGTTCGGTATTGTTCTAGAGCTACTCCTCCGCGGATTTTTGAGGCAAAATACAATCCAAAATAGCTCCAAGCTCTAATATCATTTAACTCTATTTTTAGTTCACTATTTATAGTTTCGCTTTCTATTTGATCAATAATTCTAAGTGCTTCGTTACTTTCATTCTCGGTAGCTTTTGCCAACTCTAATGGCGATGTTTGGTTCTCTAAAATATTACCTTTCACAAATGCTGAAATGTTAATGTATGAGGAATCTAAAACAGGGCGATTCATAAAGTTGTCAATATCAATAAATTTTCCATCTACCGTGGTAAACCCTTCGGTATATAGAGTTGCATCCCATGTGCCTTGATAAAAACTAGCCATTCTGTTGGCATTCATCGATGCTAATTTCCATGCTTTCAGGATGTCATCGCCTTTTTCTGTTTGAAATTTTTCCGAAATAGCTTCTGCAAAATAATTGTCTTTTGTATCCTTATCATACAGCAAGTTGCCCCAAACTTTATAAAACAACCATTGCCTTTGAAAGGCGTAATCCCAAGTTATAAACTCTTTTTTTGTAATATAATCCTTGGCTGGAATATAAGTTTCAGACCCTATGATACAACCGCCAATATACGCTTGACTATTATAATCTATAAAACTTCTAATAAAATCTGGTTGTGCCCATCGTAAAGCAAAAAAATCTTCGTTGCGCATCGTCCACACTCCTTTATAGTTTGTTGGCTCAGGTTTCCAATAGGTATCAGTTAAAATACCACCATGAACAATAGAAACTTTTGGTGCCGAATGTGCATGAGACCAATTGAACTTAAATTCGATAAGAACATCTTCTTCTAACTCTATATTTTCAATAGCATTACGTGTTAACTCTTCAGTTGACACACTTACAGTACCATGACTACTAGTACCTGCAGAAAGTGGTGCTCTGTAAATTAATCTAGCTTCTCTATCTGCATCTTTTAATCCTTCTATTATAGTTCTGTCAACCCATGCTTTACGTTCTTCTGAAGTCATACCACCCATGCGCTCTCCAAGTGTAATCCCAATACCTGTAAGGTCTTCATACTCATTGATAGTTTGTGTAACGATTTCTTTGGTGTATTGTTCTACCAACTCATTAGTTTCGCCTTGACCCCAAAATCCAGCAGCGCTCGAATAATCTGCAATACCATAGGCTTTACTAAACTCTTCAGAGACAAAAATATTCCAGTTAACAACATAAGTGTCAATCCCCCTTGCTTTTGCCATTTTAAAAAGTGACTTAAAAAACTGTTGCCATTCGGCCATTTCGTGATCAGTAAATGGTGAAGCTTTGGGGAAATTTATAGGTTTAACCATATAGATATATGGATGCAAATTCCATAGTGTTAAGGCATTGAACTTGTTTTCCACCATCATATCTAAAAACGATTCCCAAAATTTCAAATCTCGGCAAGTTTCATAATGTAGAGACAGGTTTTCTCCACTTCTATATGAAAACCATGGTAAGTTAAATTTAATGGCTCTAAATGGGTAATGGGAATTAATGTTTCTTTCAGTTAATTCTGAAAGTTTATTAGAGTTATCAAACTGTTTAGAAACATCTAATAACCCATAGATAAGACCTCTTTCGTTTTCAGCCGAAAGTATCCAAACACCATTGTTATTTAATAAACTGTAACCGTCATTCTGTAAGGAGTCCTTACTTTCTTTTAGTTTGATAATGAAATTAGCCTTATCTTGTTTAGAGGCATACCCTAATGTAACATCTTCCTTATTTAAGTTTTTTTCAAACGTATCTAAACCATATTCAATACTAGTTCTTAAATTCTCATTTTGAATCTGAATTATAAGATGATCATCTTTTGTTTGACATCCAGTAATAAAAACACATACAACTACTAGAAAAGGAAATTTTAAAAATAAAGACTTAACCATGATATAGCCGTGTTTTTGAAGTGATTACAGCTAAAATTACACATTATTTTTATGTTCAAGTTTCGATTTAATATAATTAGTGGGAGTATCTCCGAAAAACTTTCGGAAACATTTCCCGAAATAATTAGGATGACTAAAGCCAACCAGATAACTCACTTGAGCAATAGTTAATTCATTCTGTTCTAACAATTGAACGGCTCGCTTAAGCCTTACAATCCTCATAAAGTCATTTGGTGCTTGACCTGTTAGCTTTTTTAACTTACGAAAGAATGTAGAGCGGCTTGTATTCATATCTGATGCCAACTCATCAACCCAATAGTTTTCATTACCCATATTATCCTCCATGTGGCTCATAATCTGTTTTAGAAACTCCTCATCAATTGAGTTAAGCGTCACATGTTCTGGTGTAAGCTCTTTCTCCGTTTGAAATCTTCGTCTCATTAAATCTCGTGAAGCAATAAGCTTATCTACCCTAACAGATAACAACTTCATTTTAAACGGCTTGGGAATATAAGCATCCGCTCCAGATTCTATACCCTCAATTCTATGCTCAACAGAATTGAGTGCTGTCAACATAATAATAGGAATGTGACTTGTTCTAACATTCGTCTTTATTTCGTGTGTAAACTCAATACCGTCCATCTCTGGCATAAGCACATCCGTAATAACTAAATCTGGGATTTCCTTAAGAGCAATATTTAGAGCTTCTTTGCCATGTTCTGCTTCCAAAATTCTGTAATTCTCAGAAAGCCCCTCACTCACCAAAGTCCTAATATCCTCATTGTCGTCTACTACTAATATTGTGTTTTCCCCTTTAAACTCCTTTTCATCCGCTTCAGATTGTTTAGTTTCTTCTATTGCTAGCATTTCAATATCTATCACTTCTTCATCTATAGCTTCAACTTGCTGTACTTCCAATATTTCTTCTGGCAATAAATGCGCCTTTCCTACTGGTAATTTTATTCTAAAAGTCGTTCCCTTTCCTTTTACAGAATCTACCATAATTTCACCATAATGAAGATCTACCAAATCCTTTGTAATTGCCAATCCTATTCCTGAACCTTTTTGAGCTCCTCTTTTAGTCTGATTAACTTGATAAAATCTTTGAAAAACATACTTTAGTTGCTCTTTATCAATTCCAACACCATCATCCTCTACTTCAATCACAACAAACTCAGTGCTCATTGCCCTCTTGGTAATTTGCAACTCCTCATGTATTTTTGATTTGTTAACTTTCACTTTTATATCTCCTCCCGAAGACGTAAACTTTAGAGCATTGTAAATTATATTATTCAGTATTTTTTCTAATTTATCCCAATCAAACCACACTTCTATCGTGTTGAGTGAACTTTCAAAAGACAAATTTATCCCTCTTTTTTTGGCAGGTGCCTGAAATGAATACGTAATCTCTTTTATAAAATTTACAATATTCGATTTTGTTGCACCTAATTTTGTTTCTCCAACTTCTATTCTTCTAAATTCCATAAGTTGATGCACCAATCGAAGCAAAGAATTAGCATTACGCTGCACAACCTTTAATTTGGATTGAACTGAAAAATTTTCTCCAAAAGACTCTAATAATTCTTCTATAGGATTTAAGATAAGCGTAATAGGTGTTTTGAATTCATGTGAAATATTTGTAAAAAACTGAAGCTTGAGTTTATTTACGTGCTCAATTTCCTTTTGCACTTGTAGAGATGCACGCTGTTTAGATCTCAGGTTAAAATAGGACTGAATACTCCAAAGTAAAATAAGCGTTAAAATAACATAAAGCATATATGCCCACCATGTTTGCCAAAATGGAGGATTTATAGTTAAACCTATACTGGTTGGAGTTTCATTCCATAATCCATCATTGTTAGATGCTTTTACCTTGAATGTGTAATTGCCAGGTGAAAGATTTGTATAATGCGCAAAATTAGAACCTTTAGATGTTATCCAATCTTTATTAAAACCTTCCAACATATATTTATACTGATTCTTTTCTGGAGCTGCATAATGTAATGCCGAAAACTCAAAGGTTATGGTATTTTCATGATGCTTTAATTTAATTGGCTTGGAAACTTCCGAAAGACTTTTATCTAAAATAACTCTGCCATTATATTCTCTTCCAACACCAACCAATTCATTCTTTATCTTGAAACCAGTAAATTTTGCTAGTGCGAGAATATCATTTTCTTTTAAATCTTTTGGGTGAAAAACATTTAATCCATTATGTCCTCCAAAAAACAAATACCCATCATCATTTTTAAAATAAGCACCCATTCTAAAATTATTTCCTTGTAAACCGTCTTCTTTTTTAAAGTTTTTAAACGCTTCTGTTTCAGGATTAAAACTAGAAATACCATTATCTGTACTAATCCATAGAAGTCCATTATCATCTTCTACAATCCCATATATGGCGTTATTAACTAAACCGTCCTCCTCTGTATAATGTTTAAATATTGGATCTGAATTACCTTCAGGAGAAAGTATCATTTTATTGAGACCTCCACCGTAAGTACCTATCCAAAACTCCCCACTTTTTCCTTCTAATATTGAAAACACGGAATTATGACTTAAAGAATTAGGATTATCAGAATCGTGCTGAAAAGACACAAATTGATCTTTGCCTTCCTCCTCCTTATTTGGTACAACTAAGTTAAGTCCACCTTGTAAGGTACCTACCCAAATGTTACCATTACTGTCCTGGTACAAACAACTTATTTCTCTTGCACTTATAGTATACTTATCATCTTTATCTGGCTCATAATGTATCCCATTAGAAAAATCAAAAGCTCCATTTGGTTTCTTTTTTTTAGGCCACTTCATTAAACCGTCAATTAACGAACCGAACCACAAAACACCATTGTTATCTTCTATTATGGAGATAACCTCTAGCATTTTAAAATCTGTTCTTTCAAAACTAATTGAATTGGTTTTACTATTCTTCTTCATTTGAAGCACACCCTCAGTACCCCCTACCCAATAATCACCTTCACTATCCTCTAAAAGGGACCAGGTATATTCTTGTGACTTTAAACGTACGTTTTTTTGATCTGTGTTAAAATAGAAACGTTCAAAAACTGGGTCTTCATACGCTTTACCCTGAAATTTAATATGATTAAGTCCGTCTTGAGTTGCTATCCAAAACGCATTTTTACTGTCTTTTACAATAGCATTAATTGATGAATTGCTTAATGAATTTTCAGATAATATATTATGCTCAAAATGATTGATTGATTTTTGTTTTAAATCGCATTTGTTTAATCCGCCGCCTTCCGTACCAACCCATAGTACGTCAGTTTTATCAATTAATATTGATTCTATATTATTACTGCTAATACTTTCAGGTCTTGTAGGATCATGCACATACTCTTCATACTTGCAAGTTGTAGTGTTAAAATAATAGAGTCCAAAACCATGAATGCCAAAAAATAAATTGCCGTCCTTATTTTCAAATATGGCTATTAAACCTCCCGATTCTTCAGTATCTGATTTACCCATATTAAACAAATATTCTTCGAAATGAATGGTATTCACTTTAATAAACTTTTCAGGATGCTTTACTTTTAACAAACGATGCCCCAAAGTCGATATCCATAGTGTACCCTGACTATCAACAAATAACATTTTGATACTTTCTTTGACACTATTAAAATGAACAAATTCCGTAATACCATTGGTAACAATAACTCTGTTCAAACCTTCTAATGTGCCTACCCAAATATTTCCGAATTTATCCTTTACAATTGAATGAATTTGATTGCTTGCTATACTAGTGTCTTGATTGGGTTTATGAAGATAATGCAAAGGCTTTTCTCCCAAAACATCATCACTTTTGAAGTGATATAGACCCGAATGTAATGTACCCACCCATAAATCTCCATTTTTAAGAGGGCAAATAGCTGTAATCCTAGAATTTTGTAAAATCTTTGGGTAAGTGATAAAAGTTTCGGTTACTCTATTGTATTTGCTTAAACCTTTGCCTGTACCAATCAATATGTTACCATCGGCATCCAGTTCTAATTCATAGATGGAGTTGCTTACTAAACTGTTTGGGTTATTTATTTCATGTCTGTATACGGTAAACGCTTGCCCATTATACTTATATAATCCATTTAAGGTACCAATCCATATATAACCATCAACATCCTGAATTACCTTCATCACAGAATGTTGTGTGAAGCCTTTTTCATCAATAAAATGTTCGAACTTTAAATCAGTATTTTGTCCAAAACAGATCATTGGCAAATACAGACTTAAACACATCACATATGTTAAAACTGAAGTTTTTATTTCTCTCAATCTATTATTCATAAGTTGACAATAGGCAAATTATCTGATTATAAAACTGATTTACCAAGTAGATACAAGGTAAAAAATAATAACAACTTAATATAAGTTAAAAACAAATGGCAACCATTTCAAATATATTATGAAACGATTGCCATTCAAACTAAACAATGTATAAAAAACTGTGACTAAAACATTTTTTTAATACGCTGGATCTTGAACTAATATCTCAGGTTGCAAATCTATTTGCGATTGAGGTATTGGGAAATGATCATCTTGTCCAGCTGTGTAAGTAGCTCCTTGTATCCATGGTAATCTTCCATCGGCTAATTCTGATTGTAAATATTTTGGAATAACCTCTCCATCTATTCCCCATCTTACCAAATCTTGGAAACGCATACCTTCAAGTGCAAATTCAAGTCTCATTTCATGACGAACCGCTTTTAAAGCATAGTCCTTATCTGGGAAAGAAGTATATAACCCAAGATTATAATTCGCTGCAGGTTGATTTTCATCAATTACTATTGGGTCTCCTGATCCAAAAGTGGTATTCGCAACTCTACCCATTACGATATCATCCTGAGCTCTCTCTCGAATCATATTAACCATATCTCTTGCTGTACCTAAATCATTCTCTTCAGCTGCTACCTCAGCACGCCATAAAACAATATGACTTAATCTAAAAAGTCTCCAGTTGTTACCATTTAACCCCGCTGACCATGTAGGTGTCGATATTGAAATTGTTCTAAAATTTCTTTTATAAAACATAATTTTCTTATTCATAAATGGCCCCATACCAGCTTGATCTAACATCCAGTCACCACCACTCATTGGTCCCCAATCTAAAAATGGTATACCTCGTCTTCCAATAGTCCAATCTACTCTTGGATCTAAATCTACATCGGTTGGTGTAAATGGCTGTGTATCTAGCAATCCATAATCTTCTAATAATAAATTATCTTGGAATGTATCTAATAATGGTAACCCGTCTGCATCTACCTTAAAAGCATTAAATAAATCAAATGTTGGTGCACTATAAGCGCAACACAAACCTACGTCTGCTCCTCTAGGGAATAATGTTCTATGATCTGAACCTGCATTTTCTCCGCCAGCAGCACCATCATTCACCGTATATTGTACTTCAAAAATACTTTCAGCATTGTTTTGCTTTTCTTCATCATGGTTGTCATAAAAATGATCCATTAAAACAAAAGGTCCATTATTTAAGATATCATCCAATAGAGGCTTAGCTTGAGTAAATTCTTTTTGAAACATATGCACCCTAGCTTTTAATGCTTTAGCAGCCCAACGAGAAGCCCTTCCAACATCTGAAGGTGTTTCATCCATATTATTATCAATGCCCCATTGTAAATCTGCTTCAATATCATCCCAAATTTCTCTGTCATTTGGAACTTCACTTGGGTTTACATCTTCTGTTACATAAGGTACTCTTTCAATTTTACTTCGTAATTGAAAATGAAACCAAGCACGCAACCATCTTGCTTCAGCCTCTAATTGAGATGCTTTATCTGCAGGAATGGCGTCTCCAGCGTTTCTAATAACCCTTAGTACATCATTTGCCCTTGCAATACCATCGTAATTGGCAGCCCATAAACCTTGAACCCAAGGGTTAGTTGGATCTACTTCATATCTCTCTATCAAATTAATAGCACTCCAACCACCTGTTTGATCACCACGGTGCATATCATCGGAAGGCACATCTCCCCAAACCCAATTGGTTGCTGATGCTTCTCCTGCTCCACCCGGACCACCAGCTGAGAACCCATCAATTAGAGAATATGCGCCAATTAAAAGAAAATCTGCACCAGCCTCATCTGATAAAGTGTCAATTGTTACTACTCCTTTTGGAAATTCTTCCAAAAAATCTTCTTTACAAGCACTGATAGTAATTGCTAATGCCATCAGTAAACTCATTCTAAATTTCAATTTTTTCATTTTTCTATTTTTTTTAAATGCTAATATTTAACCCAAATATGAATTGTTTTGGTTGCGGCCATGTACCAAAATCAAAACCTCTATTTATCTCAGTAGTTGGAGAAACTTCTACATCTAAACCTGAGTAGCTATCAAATAATGTAACTAAATTTGTTCCCATAAGATACATTCTCATGCTTGATAAACCAAATCTATCTAACACTGTAGAAGGCACATTATAACCAATTTGAAGAGATTTAAGTCTCAAGAATGTTCCGTCTTCAATCATATCTGAATGTGTATTTTGTTCAAAACTTGTAGTACTCGAAGCTTTAGGTAAAACTGCATCAGCGTTGTTTGATAAATAAGGACTACCCCATGAACGGAATAAACGGTCAGAAGCTTTTGGTCCTTGGAATAATCCGTATCTCGTAAAACGGTTATAGTAGTTCAAAACATCATTTCCAAAACTTCCGTACCAAATAGCAGTTAAATCGAAGTTTTTATACTTTGCCCCTAGATTTAAACCTGCTGTAAAGTCTGGATGAGGATTTCCAATCCAAGTTCTATCATCCGGAGTTATTTCTCCATCTCCATTTACATCTCTGATTTTAAGATTTCCAGGTTCATTATAATTACCATTTGTTGGATGCCCATCAGCCTCAGCC
This sequence comes from Flavobacteriaceae bacterium, assembly GCA_043557195.1. Lineage (GTDB taxonomy): Bacteria > Bacteroidota > Bacteroidia > Flavobacteriales > Flavobacteriaceae > Jejuia. The sequence goes on from CP121314.1 coordinate 1,235,124, forward strand.
TGAGTTTGGAAAATCCCATCTACAATATAACCATAAAACTCAGGGAATGCTCTACCACTTTCTGCCCTTGTATATGTTTGACCTCTTTCACTGCGCCCAATTAATGCATCTCCTTCTTCTGCAGACAACTTGGTTACTTCGTTTGTATATGTCGACAAATTAAGCCCTACACTATAGCTAAAATCTTCATTCACACTTTTATTATAGCTTATTTCTAAATCTAAACCAGTGTTATCCATTGTTCCTACATTAACAAATGGTGCTGTAGCTTGTCCAGCAATAGCAGGTATTGTTGTTCTGAACAACATATCCGTAGTCGTTTTTTTCCATAAATCTAAGCTTACAAATAATCCACCATTTATAGCCGCATCAAGCCCAAAGTTGATAGATTCAGTTGTTTCCCATTTTGCATCAGGGTTACCGAATGCAGTAGATTGATATCCTAAAGAAATAGTATTATCTCCACCACCAATTCCGTAGTAAGAATTACCTAAACCAGAACCAAATGTTGTAAAGCCATTATAATTACCAATTTGATCATTACCAGACAATCCCCATCCTGCTCTTAGTTTTAATTGGCTTAACCAATTACTTGTCCCTTCCATAAAACTTTCCTTAGATAAAACCCAACCCAAAGAAGCCGCAGGGAAATACCCATAACGGTTGTTTGCCCCAAATCTTGATGAACCGTCTCGACGGATAGTACCTTCAAAAATATACTTATCGTCATATGAATAGAATCCTCTTGCAAACAGGGAAAATAATGACCATGTTGCGGCATCTGAACCATTTGTTACAGCCTCTGCTCCAGAACTTAGAAAGTAAAAGTCATCATTTGTTGAAATAAAACCTGCACGACCTGCTTGAATTTGATCAAAATCAAATTTAGTAGATTCCATACCTACGAGAAAATCAACATTATGAATGTCTGAAATAGTCTTAGAATAACTTATTGTATTAGTAAAGTTCCACGTTAAGCTATTATTTCTTGTTTCGCTTAAGGTATTTACAAAAGACCCATTTGTGTTCTCTGGATCTCCAAATCTTGGATCTTTCCCACTAAACCAATTCATATTATAACCGAAAAGCGACTTCACTTTTAAATCTTTAACAGGTGTAATTTCTATATAAAAATTACCTGTTAAGTTTAAAGTTTTCCTTAAATCTTTTCTTTCTCTAAAATTATTACCTAAAGGATTAGGGCCGTCATTAAGGTTTCCACCTACAACACCACCCGCATAATTACCTGCAATATCAAATACAGGAATTAATGGACTAGTTTCTGCGATTGCATTAAACCCAACGGTATTCCCACTACTTTCGCTTAGCGTAGCACCTAATCTTTGACCAACTGTTAACCAATCTGTTAACTGAGAGTCAATATTAGATCTGAATGCATATCTTTTGAAGCCATTATATTTAAATACACCTTCTTCATTAAAGAACCCTGCATTAAATGCATAGGTGGTTTTTTCTGAACCTCCTGTAACACTCAAGTTATAATCTTGCATTAAAGCAGATCTATATAATTCATCCAACCAATCTGTACCATTTTGATTTGTTAATGTTATTGGATATGTTCTTTCTTGATACAGTGAAGGATCGGTTGATGGATCACCTATTGAAGCCCCATTAGGAAATAAGTAATCATTTACTCTAGTTCCATTAATATCACTAGGATTAAATGTGAAATGTGGATGATTAGGTGTAATTCCATCATTAGTTTGCTCTAACCATAACATTTGCCCTATTAATGTAGGATCTGTAACTAAGTCGTATTTAGCATTATTTGTTCCAATACCAGTTCTCACATTAAATTGAATTTTGGCTGCTTGTCCTTTACGTCCAGACTTAGTGGTTACTAAAATAACACCGCTTGCACCTCTAGCTCCATAAATAGCAGTAGAAGACGCATCTTTCAATACTTGAATAGATTCAATTTGATCTGGCGGAGGCACTGTTCCTCCTTGAACACCATCAACAATAAATAAAGGTGAATTACCATTAATACTTCCTAGACCACGAATTCTAATTTGTGCTTGTTGTCCTGGTCTTGCTGAAGCTACAACCGTAACACCAGAAGCACTACCCTGTAAAGCTCTTGTTGCATCAGATGATGGTTGTTGCTCTAAGAAGTCTTTGTCAACAGTACTCACTGCACTTACAACATCTGCTTTCTTTCTTGTACCATAACCAATAAGTATTACTTCGTCTAACGCTTGCGCATCTTCGGCCAGTGTAATATTAATTGTAGAACTAGATCCTACGGTTACTTCTTTAGTTTGGTAACCTGTGTAAGATACTACAAGTACATCGCCTTGATTTACCGAAATAGAGTAATTACCATCAAAATCGGTTACAGCTCCCTTAGTGGTTCCTTTCACTAAAATGTTTGCGCCAATTAATGGCACGTTAGACTCGTCAACTATTGTACCAGTCACTGTCATAGTTTGCGCATTCAACATTAAAGCACTAAATAAAAAGAAAGCGATAAACACATTCCTCTTATTAGTAAACTTAAATCTGTCGAAAAGGCATTTGAAAAAATAAGTTTTTCTCATAATTTAGTTTAGTTAATAATTAGTTAATTGTTTTAAATTGTTTGCTTAAAATTAATTTCAAAATCAGTAAATTTTAACTGGTTAAAAATTGAAATGATTCTAGCTAAAGTTTAGGAGTGCAAATTACATTTTAAGAAAACCTGTAAAGAGTAAAAGGAATTCAACAAAGAGTAAAAATCAATCAAAAGCCCTAAAACATGACGATTTAGCAATGTTTTAGCAAATAATTGTTAACTTCATTTTTTAAGAAGCCCGTTTTTGCGATTCTTATAGTTTGCGTAAATCCTGTATAAATAAAACCTCTAAATTTTATCACATTTTGAATAAAAACTGGACTCGAAATAAACTAAACTATTTGACCTGTTTTTTTGCCGTAATCTTCCTAGTTTTAGCATCGTGCAACAAAGAGAAACCTTATCCTTTAAATGAAACCGATAAGCATTTTTCATTAGTAAATTCCAGTCATACTAAAATTAAATTTTCAAATACACTTAATGAAACTTCGGATGAAAATCATCTTATCAATGAAAACTTTGTAAACGGTGCAGGTGTTGCTGTGGGCGATATAAATAATGATGGCTTACCAGATATTTATTTTTCTGGAAACCAAGTAGAGGACAAACTTTATCTTAACAAAGGCAATTTAGTATTTGAAGATATTTCTGTAAAGGCAGGAATCAGCAAATTCAAATCATGGTCTACAGGCGTTACTTTTGCTGATTTTAATTCTGATGGTCATCAAGATATTTATGTCTGTAAGAACGTTGGCAAAAAAAATAGTTCTTCAGCTAATCTTCTTTTTATTAATAATGGAGATTTAACCTTTACTGAAATGGGGAAAACCTTTCGTGTGAATGATGCTGGTTTTTCAATACAAGCCAATGTTTTTGATTATAATAAAGACGGACTACCCGATATTTATTTAATTAATCAACCTCCCAGCTACGGTAGTAGAAAAGCTGGACAAGCGCCTTTGAAATATCAAAATCCTATATATAGTGATAAAATGTTTAGAAATATGGGTGGCAACAAGGGCTTTGTAGAAATTTCGGGGATTTCAAAAACTAAAAACCTAGCCCATGGGCTCTCTGCAAGTACAGGCGATATTAACAATGATGGTTGGACAGATATTTATGTAACTAATGATTACGATAAACCCGATTTTTTATATGTAAATAATGCTGATGGTACATTTAAAAATACAATACACGAGTCTTTTAAACACATATCAAATTTTAGTATGGGAAGTGACATTGCCGATTTTGATAATGATGGAAACTTAGATATTATGGTAGTAGATATGGTTGCTGAAGACCATAAACGTATTAAAACTAACATGAGTGGAATGAATCCTGAAGATTTTTGGGCTATTGTAAATAGAGGTTGGCATTATCAATATATGTTCAACACATTGCATAGAAACAATGGTAACAGCACGTTTAGTGATCTTGCCCAACTTGCGGGAGTTTCAAATACAGATTGGAGTTGGGGACCATTGATTGCCGATTTTGACAATGACGGACTTAAAGATATTTTCGTTACTAATGGTATAAAAAGAAACATGCGCTTTAGCGATGTAAATAATAAATATGAAGTAATCTTAGATAGCATTGAAGTAGTAGCAAAACAAGAAAACAAAAGGTTTCAAGACGTTGTTGACGTATTAGCTTTAGCACAAATGGCGCCAATTGATAAACTAAAAAACTACGCTTTTAAAAATAAGGGAGATTTAACTTTTGAAAATAAAATTGAAGATTGGGGTTTTGACTTAGAAACACTTTCTAATGGTTCAAGTTATGCTGATTTAGATTTAGATGGGGACTTAGATATTGTTGTTAATAATATTGACGATGAAGCATTTATTTACAGAAATAATACTATTGAACGCAATCTTGGAAATTTTATTCGTTTCAAACTAAAATCGGACAATAATGCTACGGTTTATGGTTCAAGAGTTTCGTTATTTAAAAATGATTCGCTTTGGCAAATAATGGAACTAACCAACAACAGAGGCTATATGTCTAAAAGTGAAGATATAGCACATTTTGGTATCGGATCTTTAACCGCAATTGAAAAAGCCGTTATTTCCTGGCCTAATGGGAAACGTACAGTTTTAGAAAACTTAGATGCAAATAAGACTTTAGAAATTTCTTCAGAAGGTGCAGAAACCAAATCTTTAACTGAGACCAAAATTAACAATTCGCAGCTATTTAAGGACATAAGCCAGAACATAAATACACCTATTAAGCATCAGGAAAATGTATATGACGATTATGAAAAAGAAATTCTGCTACCACATAAAATGTCGCAATTTGGTCCATATATTTCAGTTGGCGATGTTAACGGTGATGGCTTAGACGATTTTTACATGGGAGGTTCTGCAGGTTATTCCGGTCAATTAGGATTCCAAAATCAAGATGGTTCATTTACAACTCAAAACGATGGCGACTGGTCTATTGATAAAAACGCTGAAGATGGAGGAAGTTGTTTTGTAGATATTGATAATGATAACGATTTAGACCTTTTTGTTGCAAGTGGAGGAAACGAGTTTCAACCAAATAACCCACTATTCAAAGACAGACTATATATGAATGATGGCAAAGGGAATTTCAAGAAAGATTATACTAAAATTCCTAATTATCGTATAAGCAGTTCGGTTGTTGAAAAAGCTGATTATGATAACGACGGCGACATGGATATTTTTGTAGGTGGACGACACACGCCACAAAAATATCCGTTTCCTGCAAGCAGTAAGTTACTGGAAAACAGAAATGGTAGTTTTGTAGACGTTACCAATAATGTAATACCTAACCTCAACAATATTGGTTTAGTGACTTCTGCCACGTGGGTTGATATTAATAAAGATCAAAAATTAGATTTAGTAATTGTTGGGGAGTGGATGCCAATAACCATATTTATCAACTCTGAAAATGGGTTTAAAAAAACTGAATTTGAAGGATTACAACACACTGAAGGTTGGTATTTTGACATAGAAAGTGCCGATATAGATAATGATGGCGATATGGATTTAGTAGTTGGAAATTTAGGATTAAACTACAAATACAAAGCTTCCAAAGATGCGCCATTTCAAGTGCATAGTTACGATTTTGACAGCAATGGCACACATGATATTGTTTTAAGCTATTATGACCACGGTCAAGTTTATCCGGTTCGTGGAAAATCATGTTCTACCCAACAAATACCCTCTCTCGCCCAAAAATTTCCTACCTATGAGTCCTTTGGAAGTTCTAGCTTATTGGATATTTATGGTAATGATTTAAATAATGCTTTAAACTTAAAAGCTTATACATTTGCTTCATATTACATCGAAAATATAGATGGAACTTCCTTTAAAACATATCGATTACCAATGCTGGCTCAAACATCAAACATTAACAATATACTTATTGAAGATTTTGATTCAGATGGAAACAAAGACATTGTAATATCGGGCAATCTTTATGGTTCAGAAATTGAAACTCCGCGAAATGATGCTGGCATAGGTTTATTTATTAAAGGAAATGGCAAAGGAGGTTTTACACCTATCCCTTATACAGAAAGTGGTTTTTATACGGCTCACAATGCCAAAAGCATGGAGAAAATAAAGATTAGAGGGGCTAATGCCGTAATAGTTGGAAACAATAATGAATCAGTTCAAATTATAGAATACTAACACTCATTTTTGTACATATTTCTCAGATAACGAAAATTTACTCTTAATTGAATTGTGCTTACTTAAGGATATTCTAGATATCTTTTAATTTGGTTGGTAAACTAAACTAATTTTGAAAACTTTTAAACTCCTCTTAGTAGCAGTTGTATTAAGTGTTAATTCACATGCCCAAAAATTCTCTGAAAAAAGTATTTCCATTTTTTCAAAAATGAACATTAATTACGGTAATGCTGTAGCAGATTATGATTTGGATGGGGATTTAGATGTCTTTATAGTGGCATATAATTCCTTCGATAAAAACGATCCTTCAACGTGGAGTAGGTTACTAAATAATCGAGGCGGCTGGTTTGAAGACACTACTGAAGATGCAGGGTTTTCAAATCAACATTCCATTTCTTCAAAAAATGATTTAAAGCTTGGTGTGGCCTGGGGAGATTATGATAACAACGGTTATCCAGATTTACTTTTAACGCATCAAAACGGCACACAACTTTACAAAAATAATGGCAATGGCACCTTTACTGATGTGAGTACACAAGCTAATATTACATCATGTAGCGATAATTGTAGTAATACCGGTGGCTTATGGTGGGACTATGATAATGATGGAGATTTAGACTTATATTTACTATACCTTGATGCAGAAAACAGATTGTTTTCAAATAATAATGATGGCACTTTTTCTGAAATTGAGGGCGCACTTAATCTTAATGATAAACATAGAACATGGTCCTGCCTTCCTATAGATGTAAATTATGATGGCTGGATGGATATCTATGTGGTTAACGATTTTGGGTTGAGCAGATTTTATTTAAGTGAAAGTGGAACCTCGTTTACCGAGTCCACAGAAGCCTACAATTTAATTAACCTTGGGTGTGGTATGGGTTCTGATATTGGAGACTATAACAACGATGGTTTTTTTGATATGTATGTAACCAATATTGCTGAAACACATCTAAATCCACTTTATATGGGAATTCCTGGTGCTCCATTTGAAAACAAAGCAGATATAGAAAAAGTTGGAAACGGCCATTATGGCTGGGGTACACGTATATTTGATGCTGATAATGATGGTGATCAAGATATTTATGTAGTTAATGGAGACAATAGCCTACATTATAAAAACGTTTTTTTTAAAAATCTTAGAAGTGAAGGCGAAAACACATTTGAAAATTGGTCTAATCAATCTGAAGCTGATGGCATCTCCAACGGTATGGGCGCAGAAGTATTTGATTTTGATAATGACGGCTATCTAGATATTTTAGTGTGTAACACCAATAGTTTTCCATATCTATATGAAAATATTACTGCCAATCCGAATGCTTGGTTACAAGTAAATTTGCAAGGTGAAACGGTTAATAGAAATGCTTTTGGAGTTGTTGTATCTGCATTTTCCGAAGAGAAAGATTTTCACAGGCTTAATCACGGTGCTACCATTATGGGACAGAGTATAAAACCCATTCATTTCGGTCTAGGTGAAACAACTAAAATAGATAGTTTGGTAGTGCAATGGTCTCATAATATTAGTGAAACGATTTACAATATTGAAAAAAATCAGAAAATTACAATAGTGGAAGGTCAAGGAATGACTAACGGTAAATTTTATGAAGAAGTTATTGAAGAAGAAACACCTGAAACTGAAGAGCCCAAATCTAATGAAATTAAACTAATAACATCTCCAAATCCGTTTTCTAACTTTATTAACTTTAAGATAAACAATACTTCCGAAAACTTTTTACAAATAGAAATATACTCTCTTTCCGGACACAAAGTGTTTCATAATTATAAAGCAGAAATACCAGTAGGTGAATGGACTGAAAAATGGTATGGAAAATGCAATAGCGGACCATCTTGTCCATCCGGTTTGTATATTTATCAAATACAACTTGGAGAAAAAAAATGGACTGGGAAAATTGTATTACAAAACTAACTTTTTACAAGATAGTTTGAAGGCGCTACACCATACATTTTTCTAAAACATTTACCAAAATAGCCCGGGTCGCTAAACCCAACCATATAGCTTATCTGGGAAATTGTTAACTCATTTTGCTCTAGTAACTGTACGGCTCTCTTTAATCTTATCATACGCATAAAATCATTTGGGGATTGACCCGTTAGTTTCTTTAATTTTCTAAAGAATGTAGATCTACTAACGTTCATATCAGATGCAAGTTCATCTACCCAATAAGAGTCATTACCCATATTCATCTCCATACAATCCATTATTTTATTCAAAAACACCTCGTCAACAGAATTCAATGTCACCTTTTCTGGTGTTAACTCCTTTTCTGTTAGAAAACGTTTCCTCATCATTTCCCTTGATGCTATGAGTTTCTTCACCCTAACCATTAACAATTTCATTTTAAACGGTTTAGGAATATAAGCATCAGCACCAGATTCTATACCTTCAATTCTATGCTCAACAGAATTTAGTGCGGTTAGTAGTATTACGGGAATATGGCTAGTTCTTATGTTACTTTTTAGTTCTCTACAAAACTCTACTCCATCCATTTCTGGCATTAGCACATCACTAATTACTAAATCTGGCATTTCTTTCAAGGCAATATTTAAAGCTTCTCTACCATGCTCAGCCTCTAAAATACTATAACGCTCGCGTAAGCCTTCTTTTACTAATTCTCGAATATCGGCATTATCATCAACTACAAGTATTACATTTTTATCCTTATCTACTATATCATAATCATTTTGGGCTTCAGCTATTTCTTCAATTGCAAGGTCGTCCAGTTCGTTGTCCAGAAATGGCTCAGGAATATTAATTTCCAATTGTTCTTCAGGTAATAAATGTGTTTTGCCTAAAGGCAATTTCAACTTAAATGTAGTGCCCTTACCTTTTTGAGAATCTACTTCAATTTCGCCATGATGCAGATCTACCAAATCCTTAGTAATAGCCAAACCAATTCCTGAACCTTCATACGCGGCTTTATTAGACTGATCTACCTGATAAAATCTATGAAAAACATATGGAAGTTGTGCTCTATCCATACCAACACCATTATCTTGTACCTCAATTTGAACATAATTGACCACTACACCTCTACTCTCAATATGCATTTGGTCGTTCACTTTAGATTCTTTCACTCTAACTATTATTTCCCCTTCTTCAGGCGTAAATTTTATTGCATTAAAAATTAGATTATTCATAATTTTTTCAAGTTTATCCCAATCAAACCATGTTTTAATTTCTTTTGATTTGCTTTCAAAAGATATATTTATACCTTTTTTCTTTGCTGTTGTTTGAAATGAATATGCGATTTCTCTAATAAAGCTTACAACATTAGAGGGTGTTGCACCCAACTTAGTCTCGCCTACTTCTATACGTCTAAATTCCATAAGTTGATGCACTAAGCGTAACAAAGAATTAGCGTTGCGTTGCACTACTTTTAATCTAGATTGAATTATTGAATTATTTTGAACAGATGCTAACAACTCTTCAATAGGGTTAAGAATTAAAGTAATAGGTGTTTTAAATTCGTGTGAGATGTTTGTAAAAAATTGAAGCTTTAGCTTGTTTACTTGCTCAATTTCTTTTTGCAACTGTACTGATGCGCGTTGCTTTGAACGTAAATTAAGATAGGATTGTATGCTCCAAAATAATGCTAAAATTAACAACCCATAAATAGCATATGCCCACCAAGTCATCCAAAAGGGCGGACTTATACTTATAGCAATATGTGCAGCTTCCTCATTCCACAAACCATCATTGTTTGAAGATTTAACTTTAAACACATAATCTCCTGGTGCCAAATTTGTGTAAGCTGCGAATCTTTTATTAGCCGAAGTAGACTCCCAGTTAATATCAAAACCTTCTAACTTATATTTAAACTTGTTTTTTTCTGGTGCGGCATAGTGCAGTGCAGCAAATTCAAAAGAAATATTATTCTGGAAATGTTTTAGATTTACTTCTTGAGTCTCACTAATTGTGTTTTTTAGCAGTACGTTACCTTTAACTTCTTTCCCTACCTCAACTTCTTCATTAGAGACGAGTAATTTTGTTATGACGGTTTCTGGTAAATATGTATTCTCCCTTAAAGTCTTTGGTTGAAATACATTAAAGCCATTAACTCCACCAAATAAAATATCTCCATTTTTTCGCTTTAAATAGGCAAGTTCCTGAAATTCATTACTCTGCAAACCATCATTAACATCATAATTCTTGAACGTTTGATTATTAGGGTCAAACTTTGATAATCCTTTATTAGTAGATAACCATAGGAATCCTTCGTCATCCTCAATGATACCCTTAACTACATTATTAGGCAGTCCATCTTTTTCATTATAAGATTTAAATATTTCTTTTCCATTACCTTCGAATCTGTTTAAGCCACCTCCAAAGGTTCCTACCCAAACGTTTTTATTGGAATCTTCATAAACTGAAAGAATATAATTATGGCTTATAGAGGATGCATCTTTAGGGTTGTTTTTAAAATTTTTAAACTTAGGGAACTTTTTATCAACCTCAGTTCGTGTTAATACACTAAGGCCATTACTGGTGCCGAACCAAATATTACCATGGCTATCTTCGAAAATATTCCTAATAATATTATTTGAAACACTTTTAGGGTCATTAACATCGTTAACGTAATTATCCTTAATTATTTCTGAAGTTCTATTATTTATTTGCCATCGATAAATTCCTCCGTTGTAGGTGCCTACCCATAGATTTCCTTTTGAATCTTTTAGAAGAGAGAATATGCTATTTATAAAATCATCAATAGGAATAAGCTCGCTATTTTTTATTTTGTTCGAATCAGAAATATCCTTTAAAAACATTGAGGGGTTTCCTTGCCCTCCAAAAACCAACATGCTTTTATTATTTAATTCTATTTCTTCAATAGCATAAACATTTCGAATTGTATTGAAGTTATCAAATATTTGATTATTTGTGTGCTTTTGCAAAAGGTTTAGCCCTCCACCCTCAGTACCAACCCATAGGTTTTTGTTGCTATCTTCAAAAAATGACCTAATCTTATCATAACTTAGACTATTCGGGTCCAATGTTTTACGAATATGTTGAAACTGTTTTCTGTTTGGATCAAACTTGTTGACACCTCCTCCATTTGTACCCGCCCATATTACTCCCGTTTTGTCTCTAAATAAAGAAATAACATTGTTCTTACTTATGCTATGTGCATTTTTAGGATCATAATCAAAATGGTTATTTATCTCAAAACTGTCATTTGAAACAGAGTGTATTTCCCATAAACCTTCATTAGTTCCTGCCCAAATTCGGTTCTTATTCACCAAAATTTCGTTATACGAACCTTGCAATACCTTTTTTAATCTATATTTCTCTTCGGTTTTCTCTTGAATAAATAATCCTTCACTGGTCCCAATTAAAAGTCTATTTTCATACTCTGTAATACATCTTACGGCTACGTTTGGTAATCCTATATCTTTGTTTACAAATCTCAAATAAGCATCACCATTACTTTCTCTGGAAAGACGATAAATACCAGCATATCCACCAACCCAAATTTGGCCATTACTATCTTCATAAATTGCTTGTATAGAACTAAGGTTTCTATCCAGAAGATAAGGCTCTTGTTGTGCTTTAAAACGTTTAAATTCAATATTCTCAGCAGATTCTTTTAGATCTACCATATTTAGCCCTTTGCTTGTGCCAACCCAAAGTCTATTCTCTCGATCAACATAAACTTTGGCTATAGAGTTGCTACTAATGCTCTTTACATCATCTTTATCATGTTTAAAAGTGGTAAACTTTTCTGTTGCTAGGTCAAAATAAACCAAGCCCGCTCCTGTGGTTCCTATCCATAAATTACCATTAACATCCTCTGTGATATCAAAAATAAGGTTGCTTGGTATACTATTTGGGTTTTTGGGTTCTGGTTGAAAAACTTTAAATGTGTAGCCATCATATCTGTTCAAACCATCATGGGTACCAAACCACATAAACCCATTTTTGTCTTGATGAATGGTATTTATATCACTTTGTGAAAGTCCGTTGTCAGTAGTTATTCTTTTAAAATATGCCTTGTTCTGCGAAACGACCCCACCACATAACATTAGACCTATAAGAATTAAAAAAACTATTCGTTTCATAATAGGCAACTTACAGACAAAAAAGTTATTTGCACTAAAACTCATGCTTAAATTTAATAATAACTATAAACATTAGCATTGAAAAAGCGACTCTTGATGCTATCCCGAGTCGCCTTCTCAAACTAAACTAAACAATTATATGAAATCTGACTAATTAATATCCATCATTTTGAGTCCAGAGAGGGTTCCTAACAATATCGTTCTCAGGAATTGCCAAGTATTCTCTACCTGGTTGGTATGCACCTGTACCTGCACTTTCTGATTTTAAATCTGGATTATCTACAATTCTAGATTTTACTCTACCCCAACGCAATAAATCAAAGTAACGTGTGCGCTCAAAAGTAAGTTCTTTTATACGTTCGTCTTCTATATCTTGCATTGTTATACTGGTATGAGGAGCCATATCTGCTCTAGCTCTTACCTCATTAATAGCGTCTAAAGCAGCCTGTGTAGAACCATTCAACATAAATTCAGCTTCTGCAAACATTAGCAAAACGTCAGCGTATCGAAGCAGTCTTAAATTATTACCTCCACCGTGCCAACCGCCGTCTAGTGATTGAGTTTTTCCATTAAACTCCCAATCTGACCATTTATTACCATAAATCTCTGTAGCAGTAGCAGAAAACGCATCAGTATAAGAAGTATTTTGATATGTTCTAGATCTCAATGTATTTCCTTGGTATTCCGTAGTTTCTTCGGTATTCCAAAAGAATGTTATGAAAGTCCTAGGGTCAATTTCTCCATTAGTCGTTTGTTCGTCTAAAAATAAATCTAAAGCCCATTGATTAACACGCATGGTGTTTTGGTTGGTATATCCAATTGGAGCTAAATCAGGTTGATACGCGGACCCTTTACCAGAATTGGCGTTATCAGCTCCCCATCCACCAAGACCGTCAGCTACTAATTGAATTTCAAATAGAGATTCAGCATTATTTTCAAACTCTTCAGTGAAATTATGAAAATAATCATCCATTAACTGATATGTACCGCTACTCATTACTTTTTGAAATTCGGCTTTAGCTTCAGCATACTTACCTTGATATAAATAAACTTTACCTAACATTCCTGTAGCTGCTCCAGATGTAGCCCTACCAGCCTGATCTACCGGCCATGATACTGGTAATAAGTTCTGTGCCTGTTGTAGGTCTGATTCAATTTGCCCCCAAACTTCTGCAGGATCTGCCTGAGGAATCGCCGTTAAGTCCTCAATTTCAGAAGTAGGCAAAGTAATTAAAGGTATATTTCTCCAATTATTCAATAAATTAAAATAATTAAAAGCCCTAATGAAATAGCCTTCTCCGGTTATATTATCCCTAACCGTAGCATCTATATTTTCAATTTGAGGTACTCTAAAAACAACCTCATTAGCTCTTGCTACGCCTTGAAACATAGCCTGCCACACCCAGAAGGACACATTACTATCCGACAAGGCTCCAAAATACCCTGCTGCGGTTCTGGGCGATGTGTTATATCCATTAATAACATCATCTCTATAATCCGAAGCAAAAATTTCAAATCTGGTGTAATACCAAATATTAGTAAAAGGGGCATATGCACCAATTACACCTTTAGTAGCGTCTGCTTCTGTTTTCCAGAAGGAAGACGGCGTAATAGAGTTAGGATTTACTTGATCAAGCTTATCCTCGGAACAATTTAAGTTGACAAAGCAAACTGCCAGTATTACCAACGTAATCTTAACTGAATTCTTTAATTTTTTCATGTTTTTCTTATTTTTCATATTATTTTTTAAAAAGAAACTTGTAAACCAAGTTGGAATGTTCTAGGTGTAGGATATGAACCCTCATCTACACCTGTATTGAATATACTACTATTTCCTGCTCCTCTACCATTTCGTCCTACTTCTGGATAATAGCCTTCATAATCCGTAATGGTAAATAGGTTTATAGCTGAAAGATAAAGTCTTACTTTTTCTAATTTAATCTTTTCCAAGACATTATCAGGTAAAGTGTACCCAATTTGGGCATTTCTAAGCCTAAAAAACGCACCATTTTCTAAATAAAAATCAGACATTCTACGATTAAAACCAGGGTCAGTACGTGTATTTCTTGGAATATTCGAACCTGTATTACTGGCTGTCCACGCATTTAAGGCATCTGCCAAATAGTTTCCATCGGTATCAAAAAACCCGCGATATCGCATACCATTTAACAATTCATTCCCAGAAACTCCATTAAAAAACAAACTTAAATCAAAGTTTTTATATTCTGCTGACAAATTGATACCATACTCAAATGTAGGAATACCAGACCCTAAAAACACCTGATCATCCGCGTCAATATCACCATCACCATCTACATCTTTAAATTTCAAATCTCCCGCTTGAGGGTTTCCTTGTTGATCATTAGCTGCTGTTGCTTCAGCATCAGATTGATAAACGCCATCCGTTACATATCCATAAAAAGAAGCAATAGGCTGCCCAACATCTGTTCTCGTACTAAAAGTAGTATTAGAGGTAAATGAGCCAGCAAAAATTGGATTACTCCCGCCTAATGAAGTTACTTCATTCTTAAGCGTTGTAAAATTAACCGTAGCACTAAAACTTAAATCCCCAATTTGATCACGGTAATTGGCTAAGAATTCAAACCCTCTATTTTCTATGTTACCAGTATTTGCAGGTACGTTATTTCCTGTACCAGTTGTGAAAGTCAAAGGTGTTGCAAGTAGTATATCTTCAGTCTCTTTAATAAAGTAATCCATGGTTACATTTAATTTGTTTTGCAACGCATTAAATTCCAGACCAACATTTGTGGTCTTTGTAGTCTCCCATGTAATGAATGGGTTAACACTTCTTGTAATGGCATAACCATTTACACGTGTATCATTAAAAACATAATCGCTAAATAAATTTAAAACAGGATCTGTTTGATAAACTCCAACATTGTTAGAACCAATTTCACCATAGCCAACTCTAACCTTAATATTAGTAAGCGCATCGAAATCTTCCATAAACTTTTCATTACTTAAATTCCATGCTATGGCACCAGAAGGAAAAGACCCCCATCTTAGTCCATCTTTAAATAAAGAAGAACCATCGCGACGTAAAGTTGCAGTAATTACATATCTATCATCAAAGGTATAATTTAACCTACCAAAATAAGATTGAATAACCGAAGTATTATCAGATGAACTTGCATTTTGAATTTCACCAGCAGAAACCACCCTCACTTCGTTAGTAGGGAAATTAATAGCAAAAGCCCCTAAACTCCTATTGTTATTTATCTGCTCAGTAGCACCTGCCACTAAATCTATAGTGTGCTTGTCAAAAGTTTTGTTATAATTTAACGTTGTTTCCACTAAGGTCGATAAAAAGTTATTATTATTCTCTGCCAGTTCAGAAGTTGCTCTATTGGTGCCGTCAAAAATCACTTGGTTGTCTGGGCTAAATCTATAATTATTATCTGCAAAACTCTCAACACCTAAATTTAACTTTGCACTTAGGCCGTCTATTATTTCAAAAGTTCCAGCTACATTACCCAAAATAGTATTTCTAGTAATAGTTCTATCTTCAAGTGCTGCAAGTGCTAATTCATTATTGATTGAACCTGGTCCATAAAACCCCCCTAAAGAAAATCCTGTTATACCTCTGTCAGCTCTATCATCAGAACTCCACTCTCCAGCATCATTTCTTAACCTTACTGTAGGTATTAAATTTCTTTCTTTATTAAAATAACTATTAGGATTGTTCACTGTTCTGGTTAAACCAATAGTACTCTCTAATTTAAACCTGCCTTTAGTAAAACTTCCATTTGCCCTAACGGTTGTTCTTTTAAAATTAGAATATCTAACAATTCCCTCTTCATCATAGTCGTTAAAAGATAAACTGTAAAGTGTGTTTTCACTTCCTCCAGACAATCTAAAATTAATATTTTGAATTGCCGCAGTTCTTAAAGACTCTTCATAGAGATTGCTAGTATAATTTGGATCAAATTGTGTATCATTAGCAGGAAATCTAGCCTGACCATCGTTATCATTTGCTTGATTCACAATATCTGCATACTGTCTCGCATTTGCCCAATCAATAGTGTTTACTACATTTTGTACCCCATAACTAGCATCAAGCTCTATATTTATTTTACCTCTTGTTCCCTTTTTTGTTGTTATGATTACTACACCATTCGCCGCTCGAGAACCATAAATAGCTAGAGCTGAGGCATCCTTTAATACAGAAACAGCCTCAATATCTGATGGGTTAACACTTGCCATACTATTCGTGATCATTCCATCTATAACAAAAAGAGGCGCAACATTTGAAAATGAAGAAGCCCCCCTAATTACGATATTAGATCCCGAACCTGGCGCACCACCAGAAGACTGTACACTTACACCAGCAACTCTACCCTGTAACGCTTGAGATGCATCGGTAAAGGTAAATTGATCAATGTCTTTTCCGCTTACTGAGCCAACTGCTCCAGTTACGTCTGATTTCTTTTGGGTACCATAACCAACGATAACCACTTCATCAAGACTCTCTAAGTCTTGTTTTAAAGTAATTTTAATTGTGGTGGCGGAACCGACGTTTACTTCTTGGGTGGCGTACCCAATGTAAGATGCCACAAGCACATCTCCACTTTTTGCAGAAATACTAAAATTACCGTCAAAATCGGATACTGCTCCAGTTGATGTTCCTTTCACAAGTATGTTAACTCCAGGAATACCTATTCCACTTTCGTCAACAACTGTACCTGTAATGTTTTGAGCACTTAAAGTCTGCATACTAAGCATCGATAAAAACGCCAATAGCAAAGCGCTACTTTTTAAAAACCTAAAAAATAGTTTTTTTCTCATAAAGTTTAAGTTTAATGAATTTAGTTTGAAATTAATTGGTTGGCCAGTTCTCGACAAGCCTTTTCAAAGTAACCGATTTAAACAATCTTTGGCTGGGAATATCGTGTCAAATTTTAGGAATACGCATTCAAACAACAGTAATAATAGGGTTTTAACAAAAAACAAGTTTTAAGATTATAAAAATGATAAAATCTAATAAATTTCGTTCAATTACCGTTAAATCACTTCTTATCTACTTGAAAGAGTTTCAAAGTATCATTGTTTGTAGCGAATAAAAAGGAGAGTCTTTTTTCTTTTCCGATGTGAATTGGGAGAATATCTTTAATTTCACCTTTGAGAAACAATCCCGTAACGTTTGAAGTAAGCACATCTGGATTAGTATTAGGTTTTGTTGATAAAACTAAACCATAATCAGAATCATTTCTTGGGGTTTCAACTTCTGATTGGTATAAATTTCCTCCTGATAGAATTTCAGACATACCATCTTTATCAAAATCAAATACCTGTATAGCATTTATAGACGAAAACTGTGCTCTAACAGGTAATTCATGTATCCTAAATTTACCATTTCCCCTATTTTCTATCCAAGAATTCGCAAAAGTATTTGCTTTGTAATGCAAAGATTTATCTAGCATCGCCTGACCGTAAATATCTGATAAGGTTGCCTCAGCGAAAAGCTCAAAAGTTTGAAAACGTTGTTTTATAGCAGGTACTTGTTGTGATGAACATTCTCTTCCCCTTAATGGTAACAGTACTCCTTTCTTTTTATAACTTAATACAATATCCATCGTACCATTTTCATCAAAATCGTTAGCATATATTTCAAATGGTGCTTTTTCTTTTGCTTTATATTTATAGTTTAATCCTAAATTTCCGGCTACATAATCCATATCTCCATCATTGTCATAATCCACTTTTTGTAAACTATACCACCAACCCGTTTTATCTTCTAAACCCAATTGTTTGGTAACTTCATCAAAACCGTTACCTGTATTTTTAAAAAACCTAATTGGCATCCATTCACCAGTGATAATTAAATCAATTTTACCATCGTTATCAAAATCATCCCATAGGGCGTCAGTTACCAATCCTGCTTCGGTTAATTCTGGTAAAATATCTTTTGTAACATCTGAAAAATAGACCGATTCATCTTTTCCTCCTTCATTTTTAAGAATATAACTTTGGGCCGGAAAAGGGTATTTACCTGGAATTATTCTACCTCCTACTAATACATCTAAATCGCCATCGTTATCATAATCTGATGCTGTAACAGCCTGACCACTAACACCTATAGACGGCAAAGCCTTTGAGGATTTTATAAAACCATCAGTTGTATTTATGTAAAGCCTATCTTGGTAATAATTAGTGGGCATTAAGGGATCATTTCCTCCGCTAACAACATATAAATCTAAATCTGAGTCATTATCAACATCTAACAATAACGCCCCTGTATCTTCATTTTGTGCATCCATTTCCCAAGGTCCATTCAAAATTTCAAAAGTCCCATCAGCTTTTTGCATGTACATTTTTGAACTGCTGCCAGCTCCATTTCCAATAAAAAAATCTTCTAAACCATCATTGTTAACATCTCCCACCGCAAGAGCTGGTCCCATTTGAGAATTTTTATGAGGTAACAACGGTTCCCGAGCATAATCGTCATAAACATCTTCAGTATGTTTGAAATTAACACCTGATAATGATGTTATATCCTCAAACAAGAAAGCTTCTTTTGGCTTAACTTCATTGTGTATCGCATCTTTATAATTACACGTAATTAGTTGATTTGATTTAATATTGGTAAATATTTCCTTTTTGCCATCAGGCCAAATAACGCTTAATGAGTCAATAGTTTCAGTTGCACCTATTCCAAAATGCAATATTGGTTCAACACTAGACTGAAAACCTCTAGTTAGTGTAAGTTCTTGAAATTGTTGTTCCGCACCCGAAGCAACCATTACTTTAGCACCTAATCCTAATATATTACTCTCGGAACCATTCAGTTTTACTTTTACATAGTTATTACCACTTTCATTACAGTTATTCTGAAATAATGAAGCATCATCGCCCAAATTATTCAATACAATATCTAAATCTCCATCATTATCCAAATCACCATAAGACACACCATTTGAAAATCCTTTATAACTTATATTCCAAATGTCGTTGGCTTTTGTAAATTTATAATTCCCTTCATTCTTAAACACATAGTTATCCAATGGCGTACTAGGATATTGTTTATAATCTATTTCTTTATTCAAATCGGCAAAACTGGTAGTATTGGTTCTTTTATTAACATCATTGTTATTCACATCCCGCTTCATACCATTAGTAACAATAATATCTTTTAAACCATCATTATTAAAATCTGCAAACAACGTTCCCCAACTCCAATCGGTAGTTGCCAAACCTGTCAATCTTGATATATCACTAAAAAAAGGCACCCCATTTTTGTTAATGCCATTGTTAACTTGTAGTGTATTTTGCATGTATTGGTAGTGCAACCCTAAATCGACAGCTTCATAAAACGACTCTGGATTCATACTAGCCATATTTGTTTTGGCTCGTTTATAATCTTCAGGTGTCATATCCAACTGCACTAAATCAAGTAGGTTATCATTATTAAAATCTGCTACGTCAATCCCCATACCAAACATGGCTGTATGATTAGTGGCTTCTTGAATAACTTCTTTAAAAGTACCGTCACCGTTATTTAAATAAAAGTAATCAGGCACGTTAAAATCATTCGACAGGTATAAATCTTGAAATCCGTCATTATTAAAATCTGAAGCAACAATACCTAAAGTCATTCCAAAATTTTGTACTCCAGATTGTGCCGTAACATCAGTAAAGGTGTTATCTCCATTGTTTTTATAAAGATGTCCTGAATCCTCTAGCTTGTTGTCCTGCATTTTTTTATGGTAAAACCTGTTTCCCATACTTACAGGTACTACTGGATAATTGGCCACAAAAACGTCTTGATACCCATCATTATTATAATCGAAAAACGTAGCTTGGATTGAAGCTGTATCATCGTCTAGCCCATATTCTTCTGCCTTTTCAGAAAAGGTATTATCCTTGTTATTTATAAAAAGTTGATTTTTTGTAGTTCCAAAAATTCCTGAGACAGAAACGTAGATATCTAACCATCCATCTGCATCAACATCAGCCATAGTTACACCAGTATACCATCTATCATCACCATTAACCCCAGCGCTCTCTGAAATATCTTCAAACTGCATATTACCTTTATTGAGGTAGAGTTTGTTTTCAGACATATTACCTGTGAAATACACATCAGATAACCCGTCGTTGTTTATATCTCCAATAGCAACACCTCCACCCATATACATGTAAGGAAATGTAAAATAGTTTAAAGTATCATTCTCTATTATGTTATTTGAAAAGCTTATCCCTGATTCTTGTTTGGTAAATTGTTTAAAAGAAGTTGTATTTAGCTTCTGATTTTTATTTTCTTTTTCACAACCAAAAATGACAAGAATTGACACTAAACAAAGTAATATATTCTTCATGTAGTAAAGTTTAGTTTGCATATAAATGTACTATAACTCTGGATTTAATTCAACCCGAAGCAAATAATCATCGGCGGTTATGAATAAATATTTCCAATCTTCAGTAAATTCACAATTCCCGGTAGATCTACTAGTATTTATTGTGCCTACATGCTTGCCTTCTGGAGTAATTATGAGAATGCCATCACCAGCTGCAACAAAGATATTTCCATCTTTGTCCAACTTAATGCCATCTGGATTTTGTTTAAAAATGCTATTGCTGATGATAGTAGCTGGATCAAAAAATATTCTTTTATTCTCAACAACACCTTCTTTAACAATATCGTAAGCCCAAATAATAGGTCTTGTAATGTTAGACTCAGCAACATATAAAGTTTTCCCGTCATGAGAGACCACTACACCATTGGGTTTAGCAAGATTTCCATCAATTAACGAAATTTCTCCAGATGTATTAAAAAAATAGACACCGTTACGTCCTATTTCACCTAAATCACCTTTAGGAAGTCCATATGGGGGGTCAGTGAAATACATGTTTCCTCTTTTATCAAATGCAAGGTCATTAGGAGAATTGAATTTTTTACCTTTATATCCAGAAATAACAGGCTCGAAAACTGGATTTGTTGAATTCTCAATACTTGCTAACTTACTAACAACTCTATCTCCATGCTGACATAATATCAAATCGCCGTCTTTATTTAAAGCTAAGCCATTTGAACCTTTACCACCTTCCCGAGGTTCAGTTCCTGTGTAACCAGATGGTGTTAAATATATGCTTAACCCTTCTTTTTCGCTCCATTGGTAAACTTTATTTTCGGGTACATCCGAAAATAATAATTTTTGTTCTCTAGGTAACCAAACAGGGCCTTCTGACCAATTAAAACCTCTTGCCACAAGTTGTATTTTAACATTCTTGGAAATAATACTATCAATAGTTGGATCGAACCGTTCTACAAAACCAAAATTTGGATACTTATTTAGCGAATCTAATATAGTTTTGAATTTGGCATGTAATATCCTTTCAGTTTCTGAAAAGTCATTCTTATCTAAGTTATTTTTCTCTAATAGGTCCTTATTTGTATTATAAAATTGCCCATCACTATACAATTTATAATTTGAATTGAAAACAAACTCATCAAGATTAAAATACTCCTTTCCTATACCTGGCGTAGGATTATAACCAATATACACCCAATCCCTCCTACTAGAAGTTTCACCATTTAATGCGGGCAAAAAACTTTGACCGTCTGTTTGAAAATCATCGAAAGAATCAACTTTAGCTACATCGAGAATTGTAGGTAAAAAATCTACCGCACTTACGTACTCATCTGTTTTTGTTCCTTCACCAATTTTACCTGTCCAATTAGCAATTAAAGGCACTTTTATACCAGACTCTATGGTTAAACCTTTACCGCCTTTATATGGCTTTCCGTCTAAAAGAGATGTTATTTTTTGATGCGTGCCGTTATCTGAATAAAATAAAATAAGTGTTTCCTCCCTAAGACCTTTTTCATCTAAATTTTGAATAATTTTACCAACGACTTTATCCATATATTCTACCATATCTCCAAAATGTTTTGGATGGTTTTCAAACCGCATTTTATATTCAGACCATTCTTCGCCCTCGGGAGTTGGCGAGAATGGATCATGAGTTAAAGCCATTGGATAATAGACAAAAAATGGTTTATCGTCCTTTTTACTTACAAATTCATTTAAATAATCTGCAAATAAATCAGGCCCATATTTATCTTTTACATCTTTAACAAAAGTCCCATTTTGTAATATCTTGGGATTAGGATATCTAGAACCTTTGTCTTCTTGATGACCTGTATGCCAAAGACAATATTCATCAAACCCTGCATTCTCTACTTTCATGCCTGAGCCCCTTCTTTCATTGGCTCCAGGATACCCTATTGTATCATAACTTTGTAATTGCCATTTTCCGACAATGCAAGTTCTGTAGCCAGCATCCTGCATTAAATGCCCAAAAGTTTTTTCGTTTGGATCTAGAATTCCAAATGCTTTCCAATTTCTGAAGTTATACTTTCCAGTCATTAATTCAACTCGTGTAGGTGTGCATAAAGGTTGGGCATAGGCGTTATTAAACTGCATACCTGTTTTAGAAAGTTTGTTAATATTAGGAGTTTTATAAGATTTACCCCCATAACTCTCAATACATTCAAACCCCAAATCATCGGCCATTATTAAAATGATATTGGGCTGCTTTACTGTGGATTTATCTTTAGAAGATTGACAGCTTGTAATAGCTAATATTGAAATCAACGAAAAAGTCGTAAACGCGACTTTAAGAATATTTTCTAATTGAAGACTTCTTAATTGAGTTAATTTCATGGAATTAAAAATAGAATAATCTTGATGATAATGAAACTTTGAATAATGTATATACTGTTCAATACTTTGGATATTCTATTCAAAATAAACTTATAGAGATTTAGGAATGAAAAATACAAGAATCTCTAAACACTTTTAATTATATTTTTTATTTCATTTATAAAGTTCGCCGCATTTCTTTTAATTTCTATAAGACCATGGTCTTTTTCAATGGGTTCTTTTAAAACACTAGCTATTCCAATGCCTTGAGCTCCTGCTGCAAACCAGTTAGATATATCCTTAAGTTCAATACCACCAACAGCTAGCAGTTTTACTTTATCAAGTGGCGCTTTTATAGATTTAAAATACGGAATCCCCATGATATCTGCTGGAAAGAGTTTTACAAAATCGGCACCCGCTTCCCAAGCTTCACAAACTTCTGTTGGTGTTAAAGCCCCCATTAAGATGGGTACATCATGCTCATGAGCTATACCAATAAGTTCTATATTGGTGTTAGGCGTTACCAAAAATTGAGCTCCCGCCTTAATAGCCTCTTTTGCTATTTTGGTATTTGTAACCGTACCTGCTCCTATTAATACATTTGAATGTTTTTTACGTGCATCAGAAATTTCTAAAGTATAATTTGGTGTATTAGATGTTATCTCCATCACCTTAGCTCCCCCAGAAATTAAACTTGAAATTACAGATTGTGTTTTGGTATGGTCTTTTAATCTAGTAACAAAAACCAGTTTTTCCTCCTCAATGATTTTAACTATTTCCTTTCTGGTCATGAATTATAAACATTACCAATTAGTGAAAGAACCATCATCTTTTTTCAGTCTGGGAATTTCAACAGGTACGAACTTACTTTTCCGAGCTAATTCTTCATTAACTTCCACACCCAAACCTGGACCAGTTGGTACAGGATATCTTGGGCCATCTAACTTTGGTTGAACAGGATAAAACTTCGGATCGTTAGTAAGTACATGGGCACCCGTATTCACCTCTTCCAGCCAACTAAAATTAGGGCACGCTGCCGCTAAATGAATCGTGGCAGCAGTACAAATAGGTCCCAGCGGATTATGTGGCATCAAATCGATATAATGTGTTTCAGCTGATGACGCCACTTTCATTGCTTCAGTTAAACCACCTACATTACAAACATCCACTCGAGCATACTGCGTAATATTTTTTTCTAAAAACGGCATAAACTGCCATTTACTCGCAAACTCCTCTCCTATGGCAAATGGGATATCTATCATTTGCCTTAAGCTTTCGTAGGCTTGAGGATTTTCATCACGAATA
This sequence comes from Flavobacteriaceae bacterium, assembly GCA_043557195.1. Taxonomy (GTDB): domain Bacteria; phylum Bacteroidota; class Bacteroidia; order Flavobacteriales; family Flavobacteriaceae; genus Jejuia. The sequence continues at coordinate 1,259,408 of CP121314.1, forward strand.
GGTTCTTCAATAAAATCTAGCGTTCCCTCGGGCATGCGTTTCATAAATGAATAAGTTTCCGCAGCACTTAAACGCGAATGATAGTCTATTCCAATAGTGATTTTACTTCCAACCTCATTTCGAAGTGCTATCATCCAGTCCGCTATTTTAGCGATAGATTCTCGAGGCTCAAAGCGTGAAATATCTTCTTGATCTTCAAATTCTGCTGGTGCCAATCGTAGCATATCCCAACCTTCGCCTACTAATTTTTTAGATTGATTTATAAGTTCTTCTAGTGTTGAAAACCTAACCGAAGCAAAACATGGCACAAAATTTCGTTGTTTCCCGCCAAGTAAATCATATACAGGCACTCCTAAAGCTTTTCCTTTTATGTCATGAAGTGCTATATCGATAGCCGAAATTGCTGCTGTTAAAACACGACCACCTTCAAAGTATTGTCCGCGATACAAATCTTGCCAAATTGCTCCGATTTCCATAGGATTACGACCAATAATTAATGGTGCATAATGTTTAAGCGCCCCCACTACGGCATATTCTCGTCCTGATAATCCGGATGCTCCCCATCCGTAAATTTCAGAATCTGTTTCTATTTTAACGACTAGTTGACTGCCCGAACCAACATTTATGGGATAAGGCTTTATTGCTGTAATTTTCATTGTAATATTATTTCTTTGGAACGATTCGTTCTACTTTTCCAATTAAAAAGGTGTATGAGAAAAACCCTAAAAATGCGACAGCCGCAATAAAAATTAAGGCTGGACTAAAGTCCCCGTCTTTTACTAAGTGTCCAATTACTGATGGAATAATAATTGCTGATAGTCCGCCAATAAAATTAAAAACACCTCCAACTAATCCCATATTTTCCTTTGGCGCTATTAAAGATATGAAAACCCAAGCAATACTTGCTAAACCAGTTCCAAAGAACGCTATGGCTAAAAATAGGATGATAAAGAATGTATCATCTGTATAGTTCGCTCCAATAATTGAGGTAGACAGTAACATACCAATAATTATAGGCGCTTTTCTTGATATTTCGTTGGACACGCCTTTTTTGATTAAAAAATCTGAAGTAAATCCAGACAATAATACTCCAACAAAAGCAGCCAAAAATGGTAAAGATGCCAAATAACCTGATTTAATAAAATCTAATCCTCTAAATTCTACCAAGTACGTTGGAAACCAGGTTAAGAAAAACATAGTTGTAGCTCCTAAACAAAACTGCCCAATATACACACCCCATAGCTTTCTGTATTTAAATGCTTGCACTAAATCATCAACTGTGAATTTCTTTTTCTCATTAGCTTCGATTTTAGACCCTACTAAACCTCCACCGCTTTCAATATATTCTAATTCAGATTCACTAATACTTTTATGATCTCTTGGGTCCCTGTAAAACATATACCATACGATAGCCCAAACTATCCCAATAATACCTGAAACTATAAAAAGTCCCCTCCAACCCAATGCATCTTGAATTAAGGTTAAAACTGGCATTAAAAAAGCCAAACCTAAAAACTGTCCAGATGTATAAACTGCTATTGCTGAAGCTCTTTCCTTTTCTGGAAACCATTTACTAACAACCAAATTATTTATAGGGTATGAAGGCGCCTCAAAAGCCCCAATACTAGCTCTTAGACCCAAAAGAACAGCAAATGAATTAACAAGACCCTGAAATAATGTGGCCACTGACCATAGAATTAAAATTATAGTATATAATATTCTAGATTTTATCTTATCGGCAAGAATACCACCTGGAATTTGAAGTGAGGCATAAAAAATACCGAAAGCAGAAAACACATACCCCATTTGAACTGTATCTATTCCAAGGTCTTTCCTCAATGCAAAAGCTGCGACGGAAATATTAGTTCTATCCAAATAATTTATTACAACTGTAATAAATATCATAGAAAGAATACCGTAGCGCTTTTTTGTCTTTGGCTTTAGAGAATTAGCTGCCATTTAAAATCTTATTTAGGTTTTGTTAAAAAATTAAATATAGAATAAATTGGCACTGCTTCAACAAAATACAAGATTGAACCCTAGTTTGAACTGAAATTACCACTGTAAATTGAGTTTTAGTCCAGTTTTATGGTGAAAGAAATTTTGAATATTCTTTAACTATAACTGTGAATTATCTTTTAAAGTTCTAACTGATTATCACTAAAAAATCAATAACAAGCTCTAATAGGATTAGGATTATATACCCCTCAAGGCTACGCATTGAAAAAGAAAAAACTCCGCTTACAAATTCAAGCAAGCTTATTAATATAAGAACATTGACACTAACTTCTAGAGGGATTACATATCCCTACAGGCTCCGCCTTGAAATAGAAAAAACTCCACTTACAAATTCAAGCGAGCTTGATTTGACGTGGAGTTTTTCCTTTTATTCGTGACCCCGGAGGGATTCAAACCCCCAACCCTCAGAGCCGAAATCTGATGCGCTATTCAGTTGCGCCACGGGGCCGATTATTCCTGAGAAATCAGGAAGCTCTATTTATTTAGTTTGATAATTTTGTTTTTACAATAGTTGATATGGTTTTTCCATCAGCTTGTCCTGCTAATTCTTTACTAACAATTCCCATAACTTTACCCATATCTTTCATGCCTTCTGCTCCTACTTGGTCTATAGTAGCTACAACCACTTTTTCTATTTCTTCTTCACTTAAAGCTTCTGGTAAAAACTGACTAATAATTTCAGCCTCAGCCAATTCTGGAGCAGCCAAATCTTCTCTACCTTGTTCTAAATAAACAGCTGCACTATCCTTTCGTTGTTTTACTTGCTTCTGAAGTATTTTAAGCTCTTGATCTTCGGAAAGCTCATCTCCCGCTCCACTTTCTGTCTTTGCTAAAAGAATAGCAGATTTCACCGCTCTTAATGCCGTTAAAGCCGTTTGGTCTTTTGCTTTCATGGCATCTTTTAAAGCAGACATAATATCTTGTTGTAAACTCATAATCTTTGTATTGAAAGTGCTGCGAAGATAGAAAAAAGACATAAAAAATCCCGAAAAGAATGAGGGAAACTCTTCGGGATCATAACTAAAGTGAGGTTAAACACAGAAGTATCCTTCTTAGTCTACATTATCATGTAAAAAAGAATTATTTGTTCTTAGTTGAATATCATCATTATCATCTAAACCAACACTAGTTCTTGACATATCTGTTTCAGAAGAATGTTTAGCTTCATCTAAATTCACACCTTGGCGCTTATAGGCTGGCACCTTTTCTATATCATCTATTTTAGAAGTGTTGAATTTATAATTAAAATCCTTCATTTTACGTCTGCGTTCTGCGGTACGTTGCTTTAATATTTCAGAAATAGGTAACTCTGTAGCTTCAACATCTTCTTCTATTACTTCCTCCACTGCTGATTCTTCAATCACTTTTCTTTCAAAAACCACCTCTTCTTGAACTTCTTCAGCTACTTTATCAGCAACTGGTTGCGAATTCATGGATGACTCTGCTTCAATATAATCATCCAAAGCATAACGCACATCACTACCTTCTTCATTAGTCTCAGTAACAGTAATCAATTCTACATAATCGTTTACTGGTATATCTTTTACTTCATCTTCATCAAGACTATAAGTAATTTTTTCTTCTACTTCAGGTTCTTCTTCCTCTTTTGCTGTAGATAATGGTAAATCAAACGTTAAAGTAATTTGTTGCTCTTCCTCTTCTGGCTCAACAACCTCGGCATCTTTCACTTCCATCGTTGTTACTGGTTTTATAATGAAGTCATCTTCCTCAATATTCGCTTTAACTTCATCATAAACCACATCTATATTCCTTATTAGCTCAGATGTTGGGATCAAAGTAATATCTTTTGAATCTTCTACAGGCTTAGGTTTTTCTACTACAACCCTTTCAGCTGAAGTAATTTCTTCTTCAACTTCATCTAAATCTAATGTATGTCTAACTACAGGATTTGGTTCCTTTTTTTCTAGCTCAACTATAGGAGCAATAATTACTGGTTCTTTATCTTTCTTTTCTGAATCATCTTCTAAAGCATGTACTACTTTTTTAGTTTCAGTATTAGAAATTTCATCCTGTTGTTCAATATTGAAACCAGTAGCAATAATAGTTACAGAAATAGATTCTTCTAGCGTTTCATCTTCACCAACACCCATGATGATATTTGCACCATGACCAGCTTCATTTTGAATATGATCGTTAATTTCTCCAATTTCATCAATAGTGATTTCTTGTGCTCCTGAAACAATAAGCAGCAATACATTTTTCGCTCCAGTAATTTTATTATCATTCAACAATGGTGAATCTAAAGCTTTACGAATAGCATCTTGTGCACGATTTTGACCAGAAGCAATAGAAGACCCCATTATTGCAGTACCACTATTACTTAGTACAGTTTTAGCATCGCGTAAATCAATATTTTGTGTGTAATGGTGCGTTATAACTTCAGCTATTCCGCGAGCAGCAGTAGATAGCACTTCATCAGCTTTAGAGAATCCTGCTTTAAAACCAAGATTTCCATAAACCTCACGAAGTTTATTATTATTTATAACGATTAACGAATCTACAACACTTCTTAATTTTTCAATACCTTTTTGAGATTGCTCCAAACGCATCTTACCTTCAAACTGAAATGGCATGGTTACAATTCCAACGGTAAGAATATCTTTATCCTTTGCCATTTTAGCAATAATTGGAGCAGCACCTGTACCAGTACCACCACCCATTCCTGCAGTTATAAATACCATTTGGGTATTGGTATCAAGCATTTGCGATATTTCATCAAAACTTTCTACCGCAGATTGCTCTCCAATATCTGGATTTGCGCCAGCTCCTAATCCTTCGGTTAAGTTTACACCTAATTGAATTTTATTGGGCACACCACTGTTCTGTAATGCTTGGGCATCGGTATTACAAACATAAAAGTCTACGCCTTTTATGCCTTGTTGAAACATGTGGTTAATGGCATTGCTACCACCACCACCGACACCGATTACTTTTATTACATTCGACTGATTCTTTGGTAAATCAAATGCAATGCTTTCGAATTCGTTCTTGCTGCTCATAAATTCTTTTTTCTGGGGTTCTAAATATTATTTTTAATCAATGGTTAATTCTCCTTTGCGCCATCTGGCAACTTCGCTAAAATTGTCTACTAGACAATTTCTACTTCGCTCGTTCCTACTCTGCGTTATCTAAAAAATCTTTAACACGTTCGGTTAATTTATCTAAAAACGATTTACGCTCTTTTGCAGGCTTCTCTATTTCTTCTTCATCAATCGTTTCGTCTTTAAGCTGCTCTTCGTAAATCTCTTGTTCTTGTTCTTCAACTTTTTTGCGTTCCTTTCTCTTTAAGCCGTCCAACACTAAACCAACAGCTGTTGCGTAAAGCGGACTCGTAACATCGGCATCACTATCTCCTGCTAAATGCTCGTTAGGATAACCTATTCTGGTGTCCATTCCAGTAATATATTCTACCAATTGCTTCAAGTGTTTCAACTGGCTACCACCACCTGTTAAAACAATGCCTGCAATTAGCTTCTTCTTTTGCTCTTCGTGTCCGTAATTTTTAATCTCTGCAAAAACTTGCTCTACAATTTCTACAACACGCGCATGAATAATTCTCGAGAGATTTTTGAGGGTTATCTCTTTGGGCTCTCTTCCTCTTAAACCAGGAATTGAAACAATCTCATTATCCTTATTTTCACCAGGCCATGCAGAACCAAATTTTATTTTAAGAAGTTCTGCTTGCTTTTCTATGATAGAACAACCTTCCTTGATATCCTCTGTAATTACATTACCACCAAAAGGAATAACTGCTGTATGACGAATGATACCATCTCTAAAAATTGCTAAATCAGTGGTTCCACCACCTATATCAATTAAAGCAACTCCTGCTTCTTTTTCCTCCTGACTTAATACTGCATTTGCCGATGCTAAAGGTTCTAACGTAATACCTTCAAGATTCAACCCTGAACTTTGAACACATCTACCTATATTTCTTATAGAAGATACTTGACCCACAACCACATGAAAGTTGGCTTCTAAACGTCCACCATACATCCCAATGGGCTCTTTAATTTCAGCCTGCCCATCAACCTTAAATTCTTGTGGCAACACATCAATTATTTCCTCTCCAGGAAGCATTACCAACTTATGAACTTGGTTAATCAACCTATCGATATCTTCTTCATCAATTACAGTTTCAGAATTTGGTCTTGTGATATAATCACTATGCTGCAAACTCCTAATATGCTGACCAGCAATTCCTACAGTTACTTCCTCAATCTTTAATTCTGCTGTAGCTTCAGCTTCTTGAACAGCCTGCTGAATAGACTGAATAGTTTGCGTAATATTGTTTACAACACCACGATGCACACCTAAACTTTTAGATTTACCAATACCTAAAATTTCGAGTTTGCCATACTCGTTTTTACGACCAATCATCGCCACAATCTTTGTGGTTCCTATGTCTAGACCTACCGATAAATTATGTTCCATGTTTTATGTTTTGGTACACACCACTTGATTATCAAATTGCAAATTCACCTTACTGTACTTATCCAGCGTTTTCTCTTTCAAACTTTTTTTATAAAACGCTTTTAAGTTGTTTATTTTCTTATCTAAAAGCTTTACACTTCCCAGATTCACGGTAAAATTACATTGTCTTAACTTCAAAGCTAAACCACCATTTACATTTTGATGAATCTCTATAACATGTTGTTTTAAAAAGTTGTCTGTTTCTACTTTTTGGGCAACTTTAAAAACGTTTCTTAAATTATTTTTCTCTACATATCCTGTTACCAGTGGCACTCTTGCGGTAAAATTTGATGACAAAGGCATATAATTACCCTCATCATCTATATAATAAGATGCGTTTGTGCTTACTCTTGCAACAGGTCGTTTTTGTTTAATTTCAGCGTTAAGTGTACCATTTACAGCAACATACACTTCGGCTGATTTTATCATCGGATTAGAACTCAGGGCAGTTTCTAATGCATTCAAATCTAAAATTTCTTTAGGCACATTTTTAACGCTCCCATGATTTTGTATTAACAATTTACTAACAGTCTCGTGAGTAATAAAAGGGCCACTTTCATCAACAAATAAAATATTAGGTTCAGTTATTTTCCTTACATCATTTTTTACCGATGCAAATGCATACAAAAGCCCTACTGAAATAAGTAGCACGATCATTTTTATGTAATTCCAATTAACTCGCAATGCTTAATTCTTCTTTAATATATTTTACTTCTTCGCCTATATCACCAGCCCCAATAGTCAATATAACTTGACATGAACTTTTTCGTATTTCAGAAATTAAATTCTGTTTTGATACCAATTTTTTATTAGCATTATCAATTTTATCTAGAAGCCAACTTGAAGTAACGCCTTCAATGGGCAATTCCCTTGCAGGATAAATATCCAACAATATCAATTCATCAAATTGCGATAAGCTTTTGGCAAATTCATCAACAAAATCTCGTGTTCTAGTATATAAATGCGGCTGAAAAATAGCCAGTACTTTTTTATCTGGATACATTTCTCTGACTGCGCTATGTACAGCATTTATCTCCTCAGGATGATGGGCATAATCATCTATAAACACCAAATTATCTGTTTTAATTTGATATGTAAATCTGCGTTTCACACCTTTATAGGACTCTAATGCCCCAGCTAGCTGCTGGTGAGAGACTCCAAATTCAGCAGCCATTGCCATTGCAATTAATGCATTAGATAAATTATGTCTTCCCGGGAGATTAAATTTTAAATTCCTAATAATCTCTTGCGGTGTTTTAACATCAAAAACATAAGCACCCTTTTCAATTTTTATATTTTGAACAGAATAATCCGCATCATCTTCAATACCGTACGTAATTCCTTTAAGAGGTAAGCCATTTTTAACAAAAAGCTTTCCGTTAGGCTTTATTTTTTTTGAAAAATCTTCAAATGATTTTTTCAATTCTGAAGCGTCGCCATAAATATCTAAATGGTCAGCATCCATTGAAGTGATACATGCCAGATTTGGCGATAGCGTTAAAAACGATCTGTCAAACTCATCAGCTTCTACAACCGACACCTCATCACCATTCAAAATTAAATTAGAGTTATAATTTTCACTTATTCCACCTAAAAATGCAGTCAATTTCACATCACTTTGATACATCAAATGCCCAAGAATACTTGTAGTGGTGGTTTTACCATGCGTTCCAGCAACTGCTAAACAAAAGGTGTTTTCAGTTATTAATCCTAATACCTGAGAACGTTTCATTACATTAAAACCATTAGAAATGAAGTAGTTTAATTCTGAATGTGTTTTTGGTATTGCTGGTGTATATATCACCAGAGTTGCCTCGCTGTTTCTAAATGCTTGATCTATATTCTTAACATCGTCCTGAAAATGTACTGAAACACCTAAACCTTCAAGAGCTTCTGTTATTTCAGAAGGTGTTTTATCATAACCTGTTACATGTTTACCTATAGATTTAAAGTAACGCGCCAGTGCACTCATACCAATACCACCGACACCTATAAAGTAAATATTATGTACGTTACTTAAGTTCATTTATTTAACAGTTTTTCAACTTCGTCCGCGATATCATTTGTAGCATTTACTAAAGCCAATTTCTTTATATTTTTTCCTAGTTCCAGTTGTCTCTCAGCATCAGACTTAAGTCTTGAAAATTTGTTTTCAAAATCTGCATCTAGGTCATCTTCTTTTATCAATAATGCTGCATCTTGATTTACAATTGCCATGGCGTTTTTAGTCTGATGATCCTCAGCAACGTTTGGAGATGGAATAAAAATTACTGGTTTCCCAACGATACACAATTCCGACACCGAACTTGCCCCAGCCCTTGAAATAATTATATCTGCAGCGGCATAAGCCAAATCCATTTGATTTAAAAACTCGTAAACCTGTACGTTTTTTGAGTTCCCATAAAGTTTGTATTGCTGATAATACAACTTACCACATTGCCAAATCACTTCAATATTTTGAGTATCAAAAAAATCAAGTTCTTTTTCTATCAATTGATTAATACGCCTTGAACCTAAACTACCACCCAAAACCAAAAGCGTATACTTCCCATGTTTTAGATTGAAATGGTTTTTAGCCTCAACGGCTTTTCCTTCTACACTTAATAAATCTTGTCGTACGGGGTTTCCTGTAATCTTAATTTTTTCCTTTGGAAAAAACCGCTCTAAACCTTCGTAGGCAACACAAATTTTTTGTGCTTTCTTGGATAAAATTTTATTTGTTATTCCAGGGTAAGAATTTTGTTCTTGTATTAAAGTTGGTATTTTATTTGACGCAGCCAATTGCAATAAGGGTCCACTTGCAAAACCACCTGTGCCAATTGCTACATCTGGCTTAAAAGACTTTATAATTCTACGCGCTTTCCAAAGGCTACTAATTAACTTAAAAGGAAACATCAAATTTTTTAATGTTAACTTTCTCTGAATCCCTGAAATCCAAAGTCCTTTTATATCATATCCTGCTTGAGGCACCTTTTCCATTTCCATTCTATCTTTTGCCCCTACAAACAAAAATTCTGATTCTGGATATCTAGACTTTAATTCGTTAGCAATAGCAATAGCAGGATATATATGGCCACCTGTACCACCTCCTGATAAAATAATTCTATATTGCTTATTACTTGACATTTTATATCGTTTCTGAAAGGATTTCTAATGGATTATCTTGATTTATTTCTTGCTCTTTTATCTCCTCTCGTCTTGCGCTAACACTTAAAATAATACCTATGGCAAGACAGGTCATCCAGATAGAAGTTCCTCCACTACTTATGAGTGGCAATGTTTGCCCTGTAACCGGAAACAACTCTACTGCCACTGCCATATTTATTAATGCTTGGAAAATTATAGGCAAACCAACACCTAAAACCAATAACTTACCGAAAACTGTATCGGCTTTTTGAGCAACTATAACCACCCTAAACAACAACCATAGATATAGCAACATGATTAAAAAGCCTCCTATTAAACCATACTCTTCAATAATAATGGCAAAAATGAAATCTGAAGACGATTGTGGCAAAAAGTTCTTTTGAATACTTTTTCCTGGACCTACTCCCCTTATCTCACCTGTTGCAATAGCTATTTTAGCCTTCTCTATTTGATAGTCTGCTTCGGTATCTTCTCCGTTCCAATAGTTCTTTATTCTGTTTTCCCAAGTATTTACCTTAATCTTTAATGGCCCTTCAGTCATTCGTGCAATAAGAACGAAAAATGTCAAGGCTATTAATCCAACACCTAAAATAAAAGCGAGATACTTTGCAGGATAGCCTCCCATAAAAACCAAAACCAAAACCATTGTGAAGATTATAGCTGCAGTAGAAAAATTAGAAGGTAAAATCAATGCTAAAACCAAGAACACTGGTAACCACAAGGGTAAAATAGAAGATTTAAACGTTATAGGCTTATCCTTCATTTTTGACAAATATCTTGCGATGTACACCATTAAAACGACAGCAGCAAAGGCCGAAGTTTGAAAAGACATTCCCCCAATTTTAATCCATCTACTAGCGGTAGCTCCTTCAACTGTTGTGCCTTGTAAAATTGTAATCGTAAGCAACACAAGCACAATAGGAATCATAACCAACGAAAGTCCTCGAAAGTATCTATAAGGAATCTTATGCGCCCCATACATGATTGCAAAACCAGTGAGTAAATACACAAAATGTTTTACAAAAAAGACAAATGTATTACTTCCACCGCCTCTATAGGCTAAATTACTTGCAGCACTGTATACCGGTAAAAACGATAGAATAGCCAATAGTGCCACTATTGCCCAAATTAACCGATCTCCTTTTATGTTTTTAAATATTTGCTGCATTTATACTATTTCCAAAGATGCTTCGATTGCTCTTAGCATGACACCTTTATTCTATTTTATAAATTTCTTACTGAATCTTTAAATTGACGCCCTCTATCTTCATAGTTTTCAAACAAATCAAAACTAGCACATGCTGGCGACAGCAATACATTATCGCCCGCTTCAGCTACTTTGTAAGCTATTTTAACTGCCTCACTCATAAACTGAGTTTCAATAATAATATCTACCATGTTTCCAAAAGTATTCATGAGTTTATCGTTATCAACTCCCAGACAAATAATAGCCTTTACCTTTTCATTCACAAACGGAAACAACTCACGATAATCATTACCCTTATCAACACCTCCGACTATCCAAACCGTTGGCGCATCCATACTTTCTAAAGCAAAATATGTTGCATTCACATTGGTAGCCTTAGAATCATTGATGTACTGCACCTTATTAATTTTAAGAACTTGCTCCAGCCTATGCTCTACACCTTGGAAATTCTCCAAACTCTCGCGTATGGTTTGTTTCCTAATTTTTAACAAATGGGCTACCGTAGATGCAGCCATTGCATTTTTAATGTTGTGTTTACCTTCGAGGGTTAAGTTAGTTGTCGGCATAATTAGTTTATCGTTTTCTATCGTTATTATTAGTTTGTTATTTTCAAAATATGCACCGCTTTCAATCTTTTTTACAAGTGAAAAAGGCAATAATGTAGACTGAACTGGATTCGTTTTTAGATGATTTACTATTACTTTATCATCAGCATCATAAATCAAATAATCATGAGAGGTTTGATTCATCGCAATTCTGAATTTTGCTTTCACATAATTTTCGAATTTGTAATCGTACCTATCCAGATGGTCAGGAGTGATATTTGTAATTACAGCTATCTTTGGCTTAAAATCAATCACATCATCTAACTGAAAACTGCTGATTTCTAAAACATAGTTTTCATAATTTTTTTCTAGTAATTGATTTGCAAAACTATCCCCGATATTACCCGCTAAACCTACATTTAATTCATTTTTTAATAAATGATGTGTTAACGTAGCAGTAGTGGTTTTTCCATTACTACCGGTAATCCCCACAACTGTTGCATCCGTAAACATTGATGCAAATTCAATTTCTGAAACTATCGAAATATTTTGCTTTCTAATGGTTTCAATCAAAGGCACTGTTCCAGGAATACCTGGGCTTTTCATTACTAAATCTGCATTTAGAATTTTACCCTCAGTATGCTGTTCCTCTTCCCATTCAATCTCATTATGTATAAGAACTTTTTTGTATGATTCTTTTATTTGTCCCTTATCAGAAACAAAAACCTCATATCCTTTGGCTTTTCCTAAAAGTGCGGTACCTATTCCACTTTCTCCTCCTCCTAATATGACTAACCTCTTTTTTGTCATTCCTTTTCATTTCTTGAGATTCCCGCCTTCGCGGGAATGACAAATTGTTATCGTATTTTCAACGTTACTATTGAAATGATAGCCAATAGAATACCTACAATCCAAAATCGAGTTACAATTTTGCTTTCGTGATATCCTAATTTTTGATAATGATGATGCAAGGGGGACATTTTAAAAATGCGACGTCCCTCTCCATATTTCTTTTTTGTGTATTTAAACCAGCTTACTTGCATTACTACCGATAAATTTTCAGCAAGAAAAATTCCGCATAGAACAGGAATCAACCATTCTTTTCTAACAGCAATAGCTATTACTGCTATAATACCACCAATAGTTAGGCTACCTGTATCTCCCATAAACACTTGGGCGGGATAAGTGTTATACCATAAAAATCCAATCAATGCTCCCACGAAAGCCGCTATGTAAATTGTGATTTCTTCAACCCTTGGGATATACATGATATTCAAGTATTCTGAAAAAACGATATTACCTGACACCCAAGCAAAAATGCCCAAAGTCAATACTATTATTGCTGAAGTTCCTGCTGCTAGTCCATCTATACCATCTGTTAGGTTTGCACCGTTTGACACCGCTGTTATTATAAAAATTGCGGCCAGCACAAAAATCACCCAAGCATACTTCCCCAGTTCAGGACTGATCCAAGTAATTAAATTAGCATAATCGAACTCATTATTTTTTACAAATGGGATTGTTGTTTTAGTAGATTTTTCTTCATCACCGAACAACTTGGTAATTGGTAAATCAGGGTTTTCAGCTAATAGTTCTTGTTGCTGCGACTCAGGAAGTTTTTCTTTAACAGTAACGTTGTCATTAAAATAGAGCGCTAACCCAACAATAAGCCCCAACCCTATTTGCCCCATGACTTTAAAACGCCCCTTTAAACCTTCTTTGTCATTTTTGAATTTTTTGATATAATCATCTAGGAACCCAATTATACCCATCCAAACGGTAGTAATGATAAGCAGAATGATGTAGACATTTTCGAGTTTAGCCAAAAGAAAAACTGGAATTAACGTTGCTAAAATGATAATAATACCACCCATTGTTGGCGTGCCAGCCTTTTCTGCTTGACCAGCAAGACCTAAATCCCGAATAGTTTCCCCCATTTGCTTCTTCTGTAAAAAACGAATAATACGTTTTCCATAAATGGTAGAAATTAGCAAAGACAGAATCATTGCCAAAGCACCTCTAAAAGTTAAAAAACCAAATAGAGTTGCTCCAGGAAACTGGAATTGCTTTTCTAAATAATCAAATAAGTAGTATAACATCTGTTATATTTTGAGATTCTTCGCTTACGCTCTGAATGACATTATTTTTGTAACTGTTTTAATAATTCTTGAACGGTTTTATAATCATCAAAATCAAATCGTTCTCCTTTAATCTCCTGGTATGTTTCATGTCCTTTGCCAGCAATCAAAATGATATCATTAGCTTCAGCTAATTGACATGCCGTTTTAATCGCCTGCTTTCTATCCACAATAGATAATGTTTTTTTAAAATTTTGCGGCTCAACACCTTTTTCCATATCATCTATAATAGTCTCTGGAACTTCACTTCTTGGGTTGTCGCTTGTAAAAATTACCTTGGTACTTAATTCAGAAGCAATGTGTGCCATTTTTGGGCGTTTGCTTTTATCTCTATCACCACCACAACCCACAACAGTAATTAATGATTCATTTTTGGTACGAATACTATTGATAGTTTCCAACACATTCTTTAAGGCATCAGGTGTATGCGCATAATCTACAATGGCAGTGATCTTTTCATCAGACACCAAATACTGAAACCTCCCGCTAACACTTTGCAACTCACTTATTAAACGTAGTACCTCCACTTTTTCAAGACCTAATAATTCTGCCGTAGCATAAATCGCTAATACATTGTAAGCGTTGAAATTCCCAATTAATCGCGTCCAAACCTCACTTCCATCAATAGACAACAACAAACCACTAAATTCATTTTCCAAAATCTGTGCTTTATAATCTGCATACCCTTTTAATGCATAGGTATATTTTTTTGCTGCTGTATTTTGTAGCATCACCAGTCCATTTTTATCATCGATATTAGATAGCGTAAACGCATGCTTATCTAAACTGTCAAAAAAGGATTTCTTCACATCGCGATATTCAGCAAACGTCTTGTGGTAATCTAAATGATCATGTGACAAATTGGTAAACACACCTCCTTCAAACCTTAAGCCTTCTGCTCTACTTTGGTGGATACCATGAGAACTTACCTCCATAAAGCAGAATTCCACTCCTGCCTCGTTCATTAGGTTTAAATACCTATTAATCGTCAAAGAATCTGGCGTAGTATGCGTAGCCTTGTACTCAACATCATCAACCAAAACCTTCACTGTAGATAATAAACCAACCTTATATCCTGCATTTTTAAATAGTTGATATAATAAAGTAGTTACTGTTGTTTTTCCATTGGTTCCCGTCACACCAACAAGCTTCAAATTATCCGATGGGGAGTCGTAATAATTTGAAGCTATTATTGCTAGTGCTTTATTTGAGTTATTAACCTCTACATAAGTTATACCATCAATCAAATCAGTAGGTAAAGCTTCACATATTATAGCTTTTGCGCCTTGTTTTACAGCAACATCTATGTATTTATGACCATCAGTAAGTGTACCTTTAATAGCAACAAACGCATCGTTTTCTACTATATTTCTTGAATCGAAATCAATAGCATTAATGGCAATGTTTGTGCTTCCAACTACCGCATTGATATTTACTTTATACAATATGTCTTTTAGTATACTCACGAAATTTCTAAAACAATATTTTGATTCTTTTTTACCTTTTGCCCTTTAGCAACGGATTGCTTTTTAACAATTCCTGACCCCTTAAAATTCACCTTCAGTCCCATATTTTCCAATAACGCCACAGCATCCATTGCAGGAAGCCCAACGACATTAGGCATTATGGTTTTGTAAGTTTGTGCTGTTTTGTAATAGTTTTCAAATTGTTGTTCTACAGCGGCATGCTTGACTTCTAATGATTCTACTTCTTCAATTAAAGGTGTATCTGTAAATATTTTTTGTGCTATACTTTTAAAAACAGGCCCAGAAACATCAGCACCATAATACCCTACTTCTTTATCTGGTTCATGAATCACCACAATACATGAATATTTAGGGTTTTCGGCAGGAAAAAAACCTGCAAATGAAGAAATATAATTTAGCTTTTCCTTATCCCTATAATCCTTTTGGCAAGTACCAGTTTTTCCTGCCATCGAAAAAGTTTTAGAATACAACCTATGGCCTGTTCCATGCTTTTTCTCAACTACGTTTTTTAATAACTGCTGAAGCTTACCAATAGTTTCCTTTGAGCAAATTTGTTTATTAATCACTTCCTTTTCAAACGGCTCGATAGTTTTATCAAACTCTTTTACCTCTCTTAAAAATCGAGGTTTCACCATCACACCATCATTCGCTACGGCATTGTAAAATGTTAATGTTTGTAAAGGCGTAAAAGACACACCATACCCAAATGCCATCCAAGGTAAAGCAATACCACTCCAACGCTTATTTTTTATTCTAGGGTCTGGGATGATAGCGTCACCCTCACCAATAATTGGAAGATCTAACTTGTCTTTAAGATTCATATCATATAATCTATCAACAAACTTCTCAGGCTTGTCTTTATAAGCATCGTATACAGCTCTAACTATTCCCGTATTTGATGAGACCTCAAAAGCTTCAGCTACAGAAATCTTACCATAACCGCCCCATTTAGAATCTCTCACTTTCTTACCGTAAAAAGTTAATACGCCTTTTTCAGTATCCACAACATCACTGGTATCCACCAGCTTATCTTCAAAGGCAGCTGCCAGTGCCATTAACTTAAACGTAGACCCTGGTTCATGTGTTTCCCAAACTGCATAATTTCTTCTTTCGTAATACTTACCTTCAGTATTTCTACCCAAATTCACGATGGCACGTATCTCGCCCGTTTCGACCTCCATAACCACTGCACAACCATGATCTGCTTTATATTTTTCTAGCTGATTCAAAAGTGCATGATGTGCGATATCCTGAATATTCACATCTATAGTAGTATAAACATCCAAACCATCTTGCGGCTCTATTTTGTTATAATCCACAATTGGTTTCCACTGATTTTTACCTATCTGCTGTTTGGCGTGCTTCCCATCTTTTCCTCTTAAATATTTTACTCCAAAAGCCCCGTCTATTCCTGGACGTGTTACATTACCATTTTCATCAATACGCTCGTAACCAATTGTACGTTGCGCAATCCCTCCCATAGGATGCTCACGTTTTGTTTTTTGCTCTACAATTAGACCACCTTTAAACGGACTCAACTTCAGCAAAGGAAACGTTCGCATTCGCATATATTCAGAGTACCCCAAGTCTCTTGCTATCAAAAAATATCTGTTTTTATTTGCTCTTGCCTTACGGAATAGGCGCTGGTATTGCCCTGAAGTTTTCTTTCCAGGAAACTTCGCTAAAGAATCACAAAGCGGCTTCAGATTTTCCTCAAAAACAGAAAACTTTGGCGTTAACGCATCAAACCTAATATCATATTTTGGGATAGACGTTGCTAGTAAATTCCCGTTAACCGAATACACATTACCACGATTTGCAGGAATAACAAAATCCTTCACAATACGCTCTTCTGCCTTGGCGCGATACTCATCCCCTTGCACAAACTGAATATTTCCCAGCTTCACCATAACGGCAATGCCAAAAATGAACATGCATCCTGCAATAAAATACAATCGGTTTAATATGTTTTTTTCACTAACAGCCAATGCTTAACGTTAATTTTGTGATTTTACTTTTATCTTTTTTGGCGGAATTACTGAAGGCGCCAACCCCTTTTCTTTCATTTTTGCCACTACGGCAGATTCCATTTTCAGCTTCATCAATCTAGACCGTCCATCCACAAATGCAGATCGCATTTCCTTCACTTCATTCTCTAATCGCGCAATCTCATGTACTTTCTCATCCGCACTATGCGAACTCGCAATCATTATAATAGCCAGAACCGAAATAAAAATGATGATGCGCCAGTTTTTAAACGAATCGTCACTTACCAGAAATGTTCCTTTTAAAATGTTATAGATGTTTTTCTTCATCTTTTATTACCAATTCAGCTAGTTATATTTTATATTTTGGGCGTTCCCCTATCGGGGTCGGGCTTTCACTACTCAATCCCTCCTGCGTCGGGGATTTCAAACATGCCGTTCAATCCCTAACGCGGGTCTATCAGCCAAAAACAGTACTTCACTATAGCTTTTCTGCTACCCTAAGTTTTGCACTGCGCGCTCTATTATTCAACTTTATTTCTTCTTTAGATGGCACTATCAAACCATTCACCTTTTTTAACGGCACCTCAAAATTCCCAAACACATCTCTTTCCGGCTCCCCTTCAAATAAGCCGTTTCTTATAAAACGCTTTACCAACCTATCTTCAAGAGAGTGATAGGATATAAAACTCAAACGCCCACCCGCTTTCAAAATTTCTGGTGTTTGTTGCAAAAATTCCTTTAGTGCTTCAATTTCTTGATTCACCTCAATACGTATCGCCTGATATATTTGAGCTAAAATTTTATTCTCATGTCGTGGCGGCAAAAACTTTCGCAACACCTGTTTTAATTGATCACTCGTTACAATTGGCTCATTTACTCTATGTTCCACAATCAATCTTGCCATTGCTGCCGCAGGTCGCAATTCACCATATTGCGAAAATACTTGTCGCAATTGCTCTTCCTCATATTCGTTAACCACATGATATGCTGATAATTCGTTTTGTTGATTCATCCTCATATCTAACTTTGCTTCAAATCGTGTAGAAAACCCTCGTTCTGCAAAATCAAACTGATGGGACGACACCCCGAAATCAGCCAAAACACCATCAACTTCCTTTACACCATGAAATCTCAAAAAACGTTTTACATATCTAAAATTTTCATTTATTAATGTAAATCGCTCATCATCTAAAGCATTCTCCAATGCATCCTGGTCTTGATCAAAAGCTAACAATCTTCCATCTTCTCCTAACCTACTTAAAATCTCTTTACTATGTCCACCTCCACCAAAGGTTACATCTACGTAAACACCATCTGGCTTAATATTTAAACCATCAACGGTTTCCTTTAATAAAACTGGATTATGATACATCGTCACCATCATCTTGCCCCATTACTTCTTCAGCTAAATCAGCAAAATCAAGAGCTGCATCATCAATAGATTGCTCGTACAATGCCGCATCCCAGATCTCAATAATATTTATAGAAGGGGAGATTACAATGTCTTTTGAAATATTGGCGAACACCGTTAAATCCTTTGGGATTAACAACCTGCCATTTCCATCTACCTCAATAATTCTCGCACCAGCACTAAATCTTCTGATGAAATCGTTATTCTTTTTCTTAAACCTGTTCAGCTTGTTCATTTTTTGCATCAGCAATTGCCATTCAGCCATTGGATACAATTCCAAACATTTTTGAAACACAGAGCGTCTCAATACAAATCCATCATCCAAAATAGGCATCAACTGCTTTTTCATACCAGCAGGAATCATCATACGTCCCTTGGCGTCAACTTTACAATTGTATGTTCCTATTAATGAATGCACTGTAACAGATTCAGATTTTGGTGTTTAAGTTTCAAATATATCAAAATTTACCACGATTTACCACTTTATCCCACTTTTGTTGATAATTTTTCAAATCATTGTGTTTTTAATCCGATTTCAAAGGCACTTTTAACTCCTTTCACTTTAATTATCAACGGATTAAAAAGTGGAAAAACAACTTATAAACCGGTGTTAACAAGACTGATTTTTAACAGTCATTTTTTAGAAAAAATTAAAACTCTTGAAATATGAATGATTTAACTATATTTGTTTTTGACGAAACGGATGAACTAAGATTAATGGGGGATAGCTTAAGAAAAGAAAAGAACTATAGTTACATAGAAGTTGGTGAAGGCACACCTATAATCGTGTTACACGGTTTAATGGGCGGATTGAGTAATTTTGATTCGGTGAAGCATTTTTTCAGTGAAAAAGGTTATAAAGTTGTAATTCCTGAATTGCCAATTTACACCATGTCACTTCTTAAGACTAACGTAAAAAGTTTTGCTAAATATCTTCACGACTTTATTGAATTTAAAGGGTTTGAAGAGGTAATTCTACTCGGGAATTCTTTGGGCGGACACATTGGTTTATATCACACCAAATTGTATCCTGAAAAGATAAAGGGCTTAGTAATTACTGGAAGCTCGGGGCTTTATGAAAGCGCCATGGGAAGTGGCTACACAAAGCGCAGCGATTATGAAGTCATCAAAAAGAAAGCTCAAGATGTATTTTACGACCCTGAAGTGGCGACCAAAGAGATTGTAGATGAAGTCTCTGAGTTATTTTGGATAGATAAATGCGGCCATGCTGCTATGATGGAACACCCTGATGAATTCAATAAAATTTTGTACTCGTGGTTATCCGACCGAAAATTATAATCGCGGTAATTTCCAAATTCAAATACCATGTTGATTAAATCGGCTGAATTTGTAGTAAGCAATTCTGATGTAGTAAAGTGCCCAAAAAGTAGTTTGCCGGAATATGCCTTTATTGGTAGAAGTAATGTTGGTAAATCCTCATTAATCAACATGCTTACGAGTAGAAAAAACTTAGCCAAAACCTCCGGAAAACCAGGAAAAACGCAATTGATTAATCATTTTTTAATTAATAAAAATTGGCATCTAGTAGATTTACCTGGTTATGGTTACGCTCGGGTTTCTAAGAGTGCAAAAAAAACGTTTCAAAAGTTTATTACACAATACTTCAGTCATCGTGAGCAATTGGTTACTGCTTTTGTTTTGGTGGACATCAGACACAAACCACAAACTATTGATTTAGATTTTATGAATTGGCTTGGAGAAAATGGTATTCCGTTTTCAATCATTTTCACAAAAGCCGATAAACTAAAACCCAAAGCTATTGAAAATCATGTTAATGATTATAAAACTGTAATGCTAGAGTTTTGGGAAGACATGCCTAATCACTTCATCACCTCATCTTCTAATAGCATGGGAAAAGATGATGTTTTGGGGTATATTGAGAGGTTAAATAGTGACTTGAAATAGCGCTACGCTTCTTGATTTATAAAATTAAAATTACCCCTTAACATCCAAAGCGTCCCGTAACGCATTTCCAATCAGCATAAATGCCATTACCAAACTCATGATGCAAAGCCCTGGTATCATTGCTAAATAAGGTTTTCCTAAAATAATATAATTGTAATGATCTTTTATCATAGCACCCCAACTAGCCATTGGGGGTTGTGCGCCAATACCTAAAAAACTTAGTCCGCTTTCTATTAAAATAGCTGCTGCAAAATTTGCTGCTGAAATTACTATGACGGGTGCCATAATATTAGGTAGAATGTGTTTGGTGATAATCCTATAATCGTTGTAACCCAAAGCTCTTGCAGCAGTAACGTATTGCATTTCTTTAGTACTGATAATTTGACCTCGTACCACACGAGCCACCTCAACCCACATAGTTAAACCCACTGCAATAAATACTTGCCAAAAGCCTTTGCCTAAAGCTAAGGTTATTGCAATAACTAAAAGTAATGTTGGAATAGACCATGTTACGTTGATAATCCACATAATTACGGCATCTACTTTTCCTCCGAAGTAACCTGCTAAACTTCCCATGAGTATACCAATGATCAATGAAATAAATACCGCAACAAAACCAATAAAAAATGAAATCCTTGCACCAACCAACACGCGACTTAACAAATCGCGCCCGTATTTATCGGTGCCAAACGTAAAGGTCTTCTCTTTTATAAAAGCTTGAGCATCATTATTTGGAAAATTAGATAACGATATAGATTTCTCAACACCTTTTAAACCATCTGAAGCATATTCCGTATAGCTTAAAATATTGTTTTCAATTGTATAATTAGAAATAGGCACTTCAGTATCTGTATTTTTAACACCAAAAAACAATTTATCAAATGTAGTTTGGGTATTTTTTACTTGAGAAGGAATAGTAAGCATCGTCACTTTAAATCCTGGTGGTTTTGAATGAATAGACAAATGCATTTGATTAGCATACTGCGAATTATCTGGCGCAAACACATAAGCAAAGATTGAAACCAACCCAACAAAAACGATAAAGTAGAAACTGAAAACGCCCCAAAAGTTCTTTTTAAACTTTTGGAGCGCCAGTTGTTTTAGTGAGTTTGATGTATTACTCATTAAACCTTAATCTTTTACCTTAGCTACTTTTTTAATACTATACGCCATTTTTAAATCTTCAAGCACGTTTACGGCTTCTTCCACATAAACATCTTGACTCAAACTATTATACCATCGCTCACGCTTTTCTTGTAAATTAGTTGTATCACTTGCGAATAACTGCTTTTCAAAACTCGTAGGCAAAAATGTTAAATTGGTTTTGTAATTTGAAATTGCATCAAAACGTTTTGCTTCTTCTTCATTTAATTCTATCTGATTTTTATACGTTTCATAATTTAAAGAAAACTCAGTTTCATCTATTTGATTTTTTACCCATTTCGCATTTTCTTCAATTAATTTTAATTGGCCATTATTACTCATACGCTCTTTACTTTTGCTAATGGCCGAATCATAATCAAAATAATTATCCCAAGTTTGGTAATCTGCAGGATCTATTTCATCATATGGTAATGGATTTTCTTTCTCCTTCTCTCCTACTTCAATAAAACTAAAACGCCCAGGCACTTGCACATCACTCTTTACACCTTCCAATTGTACCGAACCACCGTTAATTCTATAATATTTTTGAGTGGTAAACGCCAATGCACCCAAATCTCCACTAGTATTATTTCTAACAATGTTATTAAGATTATATACATTTTGCACTGTTCCTTTTCCATAAGTTTGCTTACTACCAATGATAATAGCGCGCTTATAGTCTTGCATAGCAGCGGCCATAATTTCAGAAGCCGATGCAGATAACTCATTCACTAATATTACTAGAGGACCATCCCAAGCAATAGATTTATCTCTATCCCTAAGCACTTCTTTTGGCGCACCAGTAGAGCGCACCTGTACAACTGGACCTTCTTTAATAAAAAGTCCTGCCATATCAACAACCGCTGGTAAAGAGCCTCCTCCATTATTTCTCAAATCAAGGATTAGACCTTCCATTCCCTCTGCCTTTAAACGCTCTATTTCCTTGCGCACATCAATAGCTGCATTCAGGTTTTTGTAATCTTCAAAATCTACATAAAAACGAGGAAGGTTTATAATACCATATTTTTTTTTATCCTTTTCAACTAAAGATGCTTTCGCATAGGTTTCACCTAGCTCTACAACATCTCTCACTATCGTAACATCTTTAATTGTACCATCAACTTTCTTAATGGTTAGTGTAACCTTTGTTCCTTTTGGTCCTTTTATATATTTTATTGCATCATTAATGCGCATACCAACAATATCTATAGCTACTTCTTCATCCTCTTGCTTCACTTTTAAAATAACATCTTCAACTTCAAGTAATTGGCTTCTCCATGCAGGCCCTCCAGAAATTAACTCTACTATTTTAATATAGTCCATACGCTTTGTTAATCGCGCACCAATACCTTCTAATTTACCAGACATTTGAGTATCAAAATCCTCTTTACCTTTTGGAGCCAAGTAGTACGTATGGGGATCAAACTCCTCTACAATAGCATTAACATATGTTGAAAACCAATCTTCACGCGTTAAATCATCAATATTATCATTAAAGTAGATATTGATAGATTTTAAAGTCGCCTCTCTAGCCTCTTTTTCAATTTCAGCCATAGTTTTCATTACGTAAGAGGGGTCTTTTTCTTTGGCTTGCATTTCTTGCTGCAAAATATCATCGTAATTTGAAAGTGTGGAGAACTTTAATTGTTTTCTCCAGCGTTCTTTCATTTCCTTTTTGTTGATTACAAAATCGATTTTATCATAATCTGTATCAAAAGTCTCATCGATAGAATAGTCAAAAGGTTTAGACAATACTTCTTTATATATCTCTTTAGCCTCCTCTATTCGCTTTATCATACGAGTGTGTACAACATTAAAAAAAGTAATATCAAAAGCTTTTAACTGATCATCAATATTTGTTTTATACTTCTGAAATTCCTTATAATCAGATTCATAAAAGTAACGCTTAACAGGATCGATACCTTTTATATAATCTTCAAACAATTCTTCTGAGAACTCATCGTTTAGTTTAATCGGATCGAAATGTCCATTTTGAAGCACATAGGTAATTACCTGTATTAACAATTTATCCTTATCGGTGTCATCAAATGTTTTTGAAGTAAAACTGCAAGAGGCAAAAGCCAATAACAGTACCAGTAACAAAACCTTATAATTCTTTTTCATCATATCTTTCATATACTAAATAAAAGCTTTTAATTCATTTATCAATTCACTAAATTACTGAAAAAACCGTGCCATTGAACGGATAAGCAGCTAATTTTTTGTTAAAGCAAACAAAACAAGGCTTTACATAAGAAATTATGTATTTTAGCAGAGCTTTAAATCGCAGTTATTTATGCCGGAAAAACCCTTGATTTTAGTAACGAATGATGATGGCATTACCGCCCCAGGTATTCGGACTTTAGTTGAAGTAATGCTAACCATTGGAGATGTGGTTGTGGTAGCTCCTGATAGTCCTCAAAGCGCAAAAGGGCATGCTATAACTGTTGATTCCACGTTATACGTCGAACAAATAGAAGTCCCTGCCGGAACGCATTTAGAGTACACCTGTTCTGGAACTCCTGCCGACTGTGTAAAACTAGCAGTTAGAGAAATTCTTGATAGACGTCCTGATATTTGTGTGTCTGGAATCAATCATGGGTCAAATTCTTCCATAAACGTTATTTATTCTGGAACTATGAGTGCTGCTATTGAAGCAGGAATCGAAGGTATTCCAGCCGTTGGCTTTTCTTTATTAAACTATAAATGGAGTGCAAAATTTGATGCTTGCAAAACTTTTGTAAAAACGATTACAGAAAATGTGTTGCACCATGGTTTAAAAGCAGATGTTGTGCTAAATGTGAATATTCCCGATATACCTGAAAAAGATATAAAAGGCATAAAAGTTTGCCGACAAGCACGCGCTAATTGGGTGGAAGAATTTGATAAACGTAAAAATCCTTCTGGAAGAGATTACTATTGGCTTACAGGCAAGTTTGTTAATTTAGATGGTGGCGAGGATACCGATGAATGGGCTTTAGAAAACAATTATGTTTCTGTTGTTCCCGTTCAATTTGATCTTACTGCTCATAGTTTTATACAAAGCTTGAATACATGGAATTTTAATGACATTAAAAAGAATAAATGAAAAAAGAACTTGTAATAGGCATTCTAGTAGGTTTAGTTGCAAACGCCATAGGATTATTTATAACCGCACACCTTTTAGGTAATGGTGATGATTTTATAACAGTTATAAAAGCAGCTTACACAGAAGGCTTTTTAGGAAAACTTATAAGCCTAGGTGCTGTTTTAAACCTTATTGCCTTTTTTATTTTTATAAAGAAAAAGAAAGATTACCGCGCTAGAGGCGTATTGTTAATTACAGTTTTTATTGCTGTTTTCACGTTTATAATCAAATTATTTTAGCCATCTAAATGAAGTATTACATTCTTGCAGGCGAAGCATCTGGTGACTTACATGGTTCCAATCTCATAAAAGCACTTCAGCAAGTTGATGCTGGTGCTGATATTAGATTTTGGGGTGGCGATTTAATGCAAGACGCTGGCGGACAATTAGTAAAACACTACAAAGAGCGTGCATTTATGGGGTTTACTGAGGTATTAATGAACCTTAGAAAAATATTCAAACTTATCTCGTTTTGCAAAAGTGATATTTCTAGTTTTAACCCTGATGTAGTTATTTTTATTGATAATTCTGGGTTTAACTTACGCATTGCAAAATGGGCAAAAGCACAAGGGTTTAAAACCAACTACTACATTTCTCCACAAGTTTGGGCATCTCGCGCTAGCAGAGTAAAAGCTATAAAACGAGATATTGACAAGATGTTTGTTATCCTACCGTTTGTAAAACCATTTTACGAAAAGCATGGTTATAATGTAGAATTTGTTGGTCATCCACTAATTGACGGGATTGCTAATAGAACTCAGGTAAACCCAAAGACCTTTAGAGAAACTCATAAGCTTAACGATAAACCCATAATTGCATTACTCCCTGGAAGTAGAAAGCAGGAGATTACCAAAATGCTTTCAGTAATGTTGAGTTTAATTGGTGATTTTCCAGAGTATCAGTTTGTAATTGCCGGTGCACCAAGTCAAGATTTTGAGTTTTATCAATCGTTTATAAAACAAACTGATGTTAAATTTATTTCAAATAAAACCTACGACTTATTAAGTGTGTCTTACGCTGCTTTGGTAACTTCAGGTACTGCCACTTTAGAAACTGCATTGTTCAAAGTTCCGCAAGTAGTGTGCTACAAAGGAAGTTCTATTTCATATCATATTGCAAAACGCATTATCACACTAAAATTTATTTCTTTAGTGAATTTGGTGATGGACAAGGAAGTGGTTACCGAGTTGATTCAAAATGATTTCAATAAAAAACGTTTAAAAACGGAGCTAGAACGGATTTTAAATGACGAAAATCGTAGCACAATGTTTGCTAACTATTATGAACTAGAACAAAAACTAGGCGGAAAAGGCGCTAGCGAAAAAACCGCGAAGTTGATTTATAACTCACTAAATTCTTAATTTTTTATGAGAAGGCTTTTTGTTTTGGTTTTATTGATGGTTGTAATAAGCAATTGTAAATCTTCAAAGCGATCAAAAGTAGTTACTAAAAAATCAAAGGTAGAGCAAAGAGAAACTCCCAAAACTTCTGAAACATCGAATTCGAAAATTGAAAACGCTTCTACATCAACTCAAATTATAGATTACTCCAAACAATTTTTGGGCACACGCTACAAATGGGGAGGCACTACCAAAAGAGGAATGGATTGTTCTGGTTTGGTGTATGAATCGTTCAAAGCACATCAAATTTACCTACCTAGAATTTCTCGCGATATTGCAAAAAAAGGAAAGAAAATAGCCTTAAAAGAGACACTTAAAGGTGATCTACTGTTTTTCAAAACTGGAAAAAGCCGAAGAAACTCCATTAACCATGTTGGACTTGTAGTAGAAATAAAAAATAATGCCATTTATTTTATCCATGCCACCTCCTCAAAAGGTGTCATTATTTCTTCATTGAATGAAGGCTACTGGAAATCTGCCTTTACCGAAGTACGTCGCGTATTGTAGTTATTTAGTAAATTAGACTACAATGAAACTACTAAACTTCACAATAATTAAGCTAGCATTATTTTTAATAGCCGGTATTATTATTGGTTTCTATTTTGAAATTGACATAACCGTTTCCATTGTATTATCGGTTAGTTTTTTAGTTATATCATTCATCATATATTTTTTAACCAGAAGACAATTTAACCAGCGTATTTGGTTTGGATTAGCTGCTTTTTTGGGGATGATGTCCATAGGAATTCTAACGGTTAATCTTCATAATCAAAAGCATTTTTCAAATCACTATTCAAATTATATTTCTGAAAATTTAGATGAATTACATACCGTAACATTTGGAATACGAGAAGTTCTTAAACCTGGTAATTATTACGACAAATATGTGATTGACATTTTTAAAGTAGATGGTACTAAGGCAATTGGAAAATCACTTTTAAATATTCAAAAAGACACAGTATCAGAAAGTTTAAGAGTTGATGACGTTTTCACAGTTAGAACTGATTTTAAAAATTTAATTCACCCTTTAAATCCTGGGCAATTTGATTATAAAAATTACCTAAAAAAGAAATATATCTACCACCAACTGTTTGTTGAACCCCATTTACTTCTTGAAGGCACTACCGAGAACGTAACCCTTTTTGGAATAGCCAACGACATACGAGAACATATAAACAATAAACTAAAGCCTTATAATTTTAAACCGGACGAGTTAGCTATCATCAATGCGCTTTTATTAGGACAACGTCAAGACATTAGTGAAGAAGTGTACACGAGTTATACCAATGCTGGAGCCATTCATATTTTGGCGGTTTCAGGATTACATGTTGGTATTATACTTCTTATTTTAAGTCTTACCCTAAAGCCTCTGGAGCGCTTTAAACATGGTAAGCTTTTAAAAACCATATTATTGGTTTTAATGCTTTGGTGTTTCGCTGTAATTGCAGGCTTATCGGCATCCGTTACACGAGCAGTAACCATGTTCAGTATAGTAGCTATTGGTATGAATTTAAACCGACCAACAAATATTTACAACACGCTTGCCATTTCAGTTTTAGTAATTCTTTTGGTAAAACCGCTTTTTATATTTGATGTTGGCTTTCAGTTAAGCTATTTGGCAGTTTTTGCAATTGTAACGATAGACCCATTGCTTTATAAACTTTGGCAACCCAAAAACTGGTTACTTGATAAATATTGGCATACGTTTACAATAACTATTGCAGCACAATTCGGAATTATTCCTGTAAGCCTCTATTATTTCCATCAGTTTCCAGGGCTTTTCTTTGTATCTAATTTGGTAATTATTCCACTATTAGGGTTAATTTTAGGCTTAGGAGTAATTGTTATACTTCTTGCCGTTTTAAATGGTCTTCCAAATATTTTAGCTTCAACCTTTGGTAACATTATTAGCTTAATGAATAATTTTGTGGGCTGGGTATCAAAACAAGAAGCATTTTTGTTTCAAGATATTCCTTTTAATATTCTGTATGTTTTAACCTCTTATGGGGTAATTATAACATGCTTTAAATGGGTATTCAGAAAGAATTATTACAATTTAAAATACGCTTTGGTTGCTATCATTTTTCTTCAATGTGCTTTTATTTATTCTGAATATTCTAAACCCGAACAACAATTTATTTTATTTCATAAAAGCAGGCAATCTTTGATAGGACACGTGACTCAGGACAATATTTATTATGCCCATGATTTTGATAGTATTACTACTTTAACTAATCTTATAATAAAAGATTTTACGGTTGAAAAGCATCTAAAAAACAGTATGAATGATAGCATTTCTGCTGTATATAATTTGAATGGAAAGCATATTCTAGTAGTAGACAGTTTAGGTGTTTACAACGTAGATAGTTTTAAACCAGACTATGTCATCTTAAGGCAGTCTCCAAAAATCAATTTGAATAGGCTAATTGACACTTTACAACCGAAAGTAATTATTGCAGACGGTAGCAACTACAAATCTTATGTAGAGCGTTGGGAAGCCATCTGTGAAAAAAGAAAACTCCCTTTTCACCAAACGAGTAAAAAGGGAGCCTTTATTTTAGATTATTAATCTGCTTTATCCTTTAAATTCAGATTTAAAAGCTTTGTAATATTTATTAAAATCTTCTTGTGTTTTGATGTCTTTATGGTCATCATTCTTAAAAAGTTTCAAATACAACTCTAATTGTTTTGGTTGCTGGTAGCCACGAATAGGCGCTATAACATCAGCATTTTCATCAAAAAATACAATAGTTGGGTATGCACTTACCTGCAAATACCTAGCTAGTTCATGAGCACTATTTCGCGTTTTAGCGCGCGCTTCATTGTAACTAGGGTTTGAGTATGATTTATCTTTATACTGCACCACATCATTACCTTCACCATTAAACTTAACGGCATAGTAATTTTTGTTTACATAGTCTACAACATCGGGGTTGTGAAAAGTGTTTTTATCTAGCATTTTACATGGTCCACACCACACGGTATAGACATCCATCATTATTTTTTTAGGTGTTTTCTTTTGAAGCTCAATAGCTTCTTCCAGAGACACCCAATTTATTTCCTGTGCTACCCCCGAAATTGTCGTAAAAAGGGCTAACGTTATAATAATTACTAATTTTTTCATAACTGATTTGTTGCAAATGACATGCCGAACTTACAAAAAAAGCACCTAAACAGGTGCTTTTTGAATATTTTTTAACGCTTTTTTCGATTAACGTACTCCGTGCATTAGTTTTTTTATTATTGGATGAAACAAAATCGAAATTACTCCTGCTATAATTGAGATTATTGTTAAAATCCAGAAAAAATAACTAATTCCGTTTTCATCTGCGACCTTATCTACATTTTCTCCAAATACTCCTGCACCTTTCATACCTATTGCAATTGCTAGATACCAAACACCAAACATAAATGCAATCATTCTAGAAGGAACTAACTTACTAACATAGGACAAGCCTACCGGAGAAATACAAAGTTCTCCCATAGTATGAAATAAGTAAACTAAAATAAGCCAAATTATACTCACCGATGCAGTTTTTGCTCCTGGCTCAATGCCCATGGCACCAAATGCAACACAAGCCATACCTAGTGCTAGTAAAAACATCCCAATTCCATATTTACCATTTGCTGATGGGTTATACTTACTCTCCCACCATTTAGAAAATAGTGGCGCCAATGTGATTATATAAAGTGAGTTTAGACTAGCAAACCATGATGCTGGGATTTCCAAATTATCATCTTTAAATTGATTAGCAAGCATCCAAATAGCTATTGTCCAAACAATTAGAAAGCTAAGGCTTAATACTATATTTGCCCATTTATATTTTGAAAAAGTTTGTTTAAACAGTAGATATAATACCCATGTAATAATTCCTAAAGGAATTATTACAATACAAGTATTTACAATTCTAAAAATAGTAGCAGATGAGCCATCCAAGCTTCTATCGGTGTAATCATTTGCAAAAATGGTTAATGTACCTGGAGATTGCTCAAAAATTGCCCAAAAGACCACTGAAAGAATTGCAAAAAATGTAACAGCAATTAGTTTTTCTCTAGTAATTTTAGAATATTGAGTAAACCTATAAATAAGTAATACAAGAAATAACCCTAAAGCTGTTAATATTGCAATGTTATTCCCATTATCTCCTAAAAACGAAAACATATTTATTTTACCACCAGATATTGTGGTAGCTGGTGCATTAATAATCCAAAATAACCCTAGAAGTACCATAATAAAAATTAAAGCTAACTGCCAATTTGTAAATGGTACTCTTTTATCTTTATCTAAAGCCTCAATTGAATTTACATCATCCTTTTTTGGTTTCAAGCCAATATTCCCAAATATATTTTGAGCCAACCAAAATTGTATTAATCCAAAAAGCATAAAAACACCAGCTAGTCCAAATCCTAAACTCCAACCTACTTGCTCTCCCAAATAACCACATAAAATAATACCAATAAAAGCACCAGCGTTTACACCCATGTAAAAAATAGTATAAGCACCATCTTTTTTCTCAGGACGATCTTTATACATTTCAGATATTATAGAAGTCATATTTGGTTTAAAAAAACCATTTCCGATAACTAATAGTCCAAGTCCTAAATATATTGACCACTCTGTCTCTATAGCCATTGAGGCATGACCTAAAGTCATTAACAATGCTCCAACTAAAACAGCATATCTAAACCCAATAACTTTATCGGCGAAATATCCTCCCATCATCGTTGAAAGATATACTAGACCTACATACGACCCAAAAAGAGCCATTGCATGTTCCCTTGGCCACCCCCAACCTTCATCAAAAAGTGAGGCTGTTAAAAAAAGTACCAAAAGTGCACGCATTCCATAATAAGAAAAACGCTCCCACATTTCAGTGAAAAACAAAACGAATAATCCGTGTACTTTTAAAAAATTGATCGGTTGAGTTTTGTGCCATGACAATTTTGGTTTGAGGAGATTAATCGTTAATATCAGGATCAGCTAATTCAAAACCTTCGGTTTCATCATTATGCATAATTCTTTCATTATCTTCAGCCTTATGCGTAAGTCTTTTAAGTGGTTTTAAAATTAAAATAAACAAACCACCAATAATAACTGTAAAAATTAGTATCCCGAGGAAGACAGCATACTCCCCATAATCTGATGCCGATTCACCAACAATTCCTGCTACCTTATTTCCTAAACCTGTGGATGCAAAATACACGCCCATCATCAATGAAGCATATTTTACGGGAGCTAATTTGGTAATAAACGATAATGCCACTGGAGAAATACAAAGCTCTCCTATTGTATGAAACAGATAAGCTAAAACAAGCCAATACATTGCCGACCCAGAACCTGAAACTCCTTCTTTAACTGGTCCACTTGCTTCAAAATCCATAACTGCAAACACCATAAAAAGAAAGCCAAAGCCCATAATAATAATACCCAAAGCCATTTTAAATAAAGAGGTTGCCTCTCTACCTTTCAATTTTCGTTTAGCCCAGAAACTAGCAACTCCTGTTGCAAATAATATTATAAATCCTGCATTTAAACTTTGAAACATTACTGTTGGAATTTCGAATAGTCCAAAAAAGTTTCTATTAGTATTTGATTCAGTATATAAATTCATTAAACCGCCAGCTTGTTCAAAAGCACCCCAAAATATAATTACCATAATAAATGATAATAATAGTACTAAGAAACGATCTTTATACACCTGAGTTTCTAACTCTTTGTAAATCATCATTAGTAGTGCAGCAATAGCCGTTAAAAAAACGAATAACAAACCATAACCCCAATCCATAAAATACCAGCCAATTAATGACGCTACTAACAACAACCCAGCTATTATAAGTTGTTTTGGAGAACTAAACAATTTAGAGTATAACTTGCCATAAGAAACTTCATTAACATCATCTGCCTTAGGGGGTTCAAAATTACCAACTTGGGTAAGGTACTTTTGACCAGCTAAATAGTTTATCAAACCTAAGACCATAACAACACCAGCTAAACCAAAACCTGCATGCCAACCCCATTTAGCTACTACCAAACCAACAAAAATTGTGGCAAGTAATGACCCTAAATTTATTCCTATATAGAATATACTAAAGCCCTTATCTCTTCGAATATCGCCTTCTTTATATAAGCCACCAACCATAGTAGAAATGTTGGGTTTAAGAAGACCTACTCCAAGAATAACTAACCCTAAACCAGTGTAAAAAGCCCATATATCAGTAAGTACTAAAACACCATGACCGAGACAAAGAATAATAGCGCCCCATAATACTGCTTTTTTCTGACCAATAAGTTTATCAGCAATCATTCCTCCTGGAATAGACATTACGTAAACTAACATTGTATACCATCCATAAAGCGCCAATGCCTCTTTACTGGTCCACCCTAAACCTATTCCTCTATCATCATCTCCTAGCGTTGAAGCGGTCATATATAAAACTAAAAGAGCGCGCATACCGTAATAGGAAAAACGCTCCCACATTTCAGTAAGAAACAAAATATACAAACCAATGGGTTGCCCAAATAATTCTCTTTGATGAGGCTTTAATGTTGATGTATTTGCCATAAATATGTTGATTAGTTAGAAGTTATCCTTTTATTTTTGATTCAACCTGTGCTTCTTTTGGTTGTTCAATTTTATCACCTAGCGTTTCGTTGATAAAGCTAGTCATTTTTTTATAGAGGTGTAATCTAGTGTTTCCTCCGTAAATACTATGATTTTTATCTGGGTACATTGCCCATTCAAATTGTTTATCAGCTTGTATCAAAGCTTCTACTAAACGCATGGTGTTTTGGGCATGCACATTATCATCCGCAGTACCATGCACCAATAAAAAGTCGCCTTTTAATTTATCCACATGATTAATTGGGGAGTTTTCATCATAACCTTCAGGATTATTTTGTGGTGTACCTAAATAACGCTCAGTATAAATTGTATCATAAAAACGCCAACTCGTAACCGGAGCAACTGCAATGGCCATTTTAAAAACATCGTTACCTTTAAATAGGCAATTACTACTCATAAAACCACCATAACTCCATCCCCAAATACCAATTCTTTCAGCATCAATATATGGTAATTCTCCCAATTGTCTTGCTGCTTGAATTTGGTCTTCAACCTCATATTTACCTAGGTCGTTTTGAGTTGTTTTTTTAAACGCTGCACCTTTAAAACCTGTACCTCTACCGTCAATACAAACCACTATATATCCTTCTTGCGCCAACATTTGATACCAGTAATCGTTAGTACTATTCCAACTATTGGAAACAGACTGCGAACCTGGACCAGAGTATTGAGTCATAAAAAGAGGATAGGCCTTAGATTCATCAAAATTAGCAGGTTTTATCATCCACATATTCAAATTATTCCCATTTACGTTTATGCTACTAAATTCTTTCTTTGAGGTTGTGAAATCTGAAACTTTTTGAGACAATTTATCATTGTCTTTTATACTCTTGATAACGTTACCTGATGCCGCACTATTCAATGTATATTCTGGTGGTGTAGTTGCACTAGAAAAGGTGTTGATGAAATATGAGAAATCTGCACTAAATGAAGCCTTGTTTGTTCCATTAGTTTTCGTTAATCGTTTCTTATTACGTCCGTTTAGCTTTATGCTGTATACATCACGATTGATAGATCCATTTTCTGTTGATTGGTAAAAAATAGTATTATTCTTTTCATCATAACCATAATAATTGGTGACTTCCCAATTCCCTTTGGTAATTTGATTTTTTAAATCTCCATTTTTTGAATAATGATAAATATGATTGTAACCGTCTTTTTCGCTTGTCCAAATAAAACTATTATCCTTTAAAAAAGTTAAATTATCAGTTACATCAATATAAGCTTTGTCTTTTTCTGCTAAAACCAATTTTGAAGTATTATCTTCAGCATTAATGAACCATAAATCCAATTCATTTTGATTACGATTCATGTATTGCGCACTTAAAACATCAGCGTTATTTGTCCACTCTATCCTCGGAATGTAAAAATCACTATAGGTTTTTCCAACTTTAACATCAGTTACTTGATCATCTTTTAAATCGTAGATATGTAGTGATATATCTGAATTTTTCTCACCTGCTTTAGGGTACTTAAATACTTGTTGGGTTTGGTAAAGTGCCTTACCGTAAATATCCATAGAAAATTCAGGCACATCTGTTTCATCAAATCGAATAAAAGCTATTTTATTACTTGCTTTATTCCAATCAAAAGCCCGTACAAAGGCAAATTCTTCCTCATATACCCAATCAGTAATACCATTAATTATTTTATTCTTTTCACCATCAAAAGTAATTTGCTTTATAATATTAGTCGTTAAATCTTTTACATACAAATTATTATCCAACGCATACGCAATCTTAGAACCATCAGGAGAAAATGTTGGTTCTTGTATTTTTTCATCAGCAACTTTAGTAGCTTGTTTAGTGTCTAAATTATAAACATAATAGTATGCCAAAGTTGAATGCCGGTAAATCTTCTCGCTTTCAGTAGCTAGAAGCACTTTTTGTTCATCTTCACTAAAAGTATAATCTGTAAAATAATTTAGTTCAGGAATGTTTGAAGACGACACTAAGGTTTCCACCTTTTTCAAAGTCTCATAATCATAAATATCGACGGACGTAGAACGTGTAAATCTATCAAAGTTTAAAACCGAATATTTCTGTCCGTTTTTCATGGAATGCAGCACATCCATTCCTTCCGTTCTAAAAGTACCACTCCAAATATCTTCAAGCGTAATTTCCTTAGTTTGTGCGCTTAATGAAAGTGAAATGAATAGGCAAACTAATAGGGGGAATCTCAAATATTTCATATATATTTCTGTCTTATTTTGTAGTTATTCAACTTGCATTTATACCTATTTTATCAAAAAAGAATTACAAATTATAGATATTTTACTGAAAACACTACCCATTTGATAAAGCGATTTCAAGTTTACTAAAAATTATGTAATTAACCGAAATTATTAACAGTTAAATAACGCCGTTTCTACAGTTGTTCAATTTTCGTACCAAGAGTAGTATCTTTGCACTTTAAAATTATGCAAGCATGAGCAAAACAATTTCTGGGTTTTCTAAACTTTCTAAGTCTGAAAAAATTGATTGGATAGTGAATACTTACTTCTCCAATAATGAGAATGCAAAACGTATTTTAACACAATATTGGAATACCAATGATAAGCTTCAACAATTGCATGATGAGTTTATTGAAAACACCATTACTAACTATTATTTGCCTCTAGGCGTTGCACCAAACTTTTTAATAAATAACAAGACTTACACCATCCCTATGGCCATTGAAGAGAGCTCAGTGGTAGCGGCAGCTAGTAAAGCCGCCAAGTTTTGGCTAAATCGTGGCGGATTTAAAGCTGAAGTGATTTCAACTAAAAAAATTGGGCAAGTCCATTTTAAATTTAATGGAAATCCAGAACATTTAAAATCTTATTTCTCATATATAAAACCACAATTGTTTAAAGACACGCAACCTATTAGTGCCAATATGGAAAAACGTGGTGGTGGCATTTTAGATATTGAGTTGCGCGATAAAACAGCAGATATTGATAGCTACTATCAATTGCATGCAACTTTTGAAACGTTAGACGCGATGGGTGCAAATTTCATTAATTCATGTTTGGAGCAGTTTGCTAAAACGTTTAAAAATGAAGCGTTCAATTTTAATGAGTTTTCTTCTGAAGAAAAACACATTGATATTATAATGAGTATTTTATCAAATTATGTTCCTGAATGCTTGGTTAAAGTGGAAGTGAGTTGTCCAGTAGAACAATTAACCGAAAATAATGAAGTTACAGGGGAAGCGTTTGCAAAAAAGTTTGTAGAGGCTGTGAAAATTGCTGAAATTGAACCTTATCGTGCTGTTACACATAACAAAGGCATTATGAATGGTATTGATGCCGTAGTTTTAGCAACGGGTAACGATTTTAGAGCTATTGAAGCTGGAGTACATGCCTATGCCTCACGAAACGGAACATATAGCAGTTTATCGCATGCTGAAGTCAATGATGGAAATTTTAAATTTTGGATGGAAATCCCTTTGGCTTTAGGAACCGTTGGCGGATTAACAGGCTTACATCCATTAGTAAAATTAGCCTTAGAAATGTTGGGCAAACCATCTGCCAAAGAATTAATGCAAATTGTTGCTGTTGCAGGTTTAGCACAGAATTTTGCAGCATTACGCTCTTTAACCACAACAGGAATTCAACAGGGGCATATGAAAATGCACCTAATGAATATCTTAAATCAGTTTGAAGCAAGCCCTTCAGAAAAAGAGGATCTAGTTGAACATTTTAAAACAGAAACTGTAACACATAGTGCTGTAGTTGAAGCTTTAGAGAAATTGAGGAGTTAATTTGGAAACATATAGAAGCAACGGTAAATTATTATTGACGGGCGAATATGTTGTTCTAGATGGCGCCATATCCCTTGCTGTACCCACCCAATACGGGCAATCGCTCCTAATAAAACCGATGACAGCACAAAATCTATATTGGAAAAGTTTTGACGAGAATGGAAATCTATGGTTTGAAGGAGAATTTAATACTGTTGATTTTGAGATTCTGAAACACCTTCAAAATGACTCTATTGCGCAAAGACTAAAGCAAATATTTTCAGCAGTTAAAACGTTGAATCCTAACTTTTTGAATTCCAGACATGGATTTGAAGTTGAAACGCGTTTAGATTTCCCTAACAATTGGGGTCTGGGCACCTCTTCTACTTTGATTAATAATATCGCTCAATGGGCAAATGTTGATGCTTTTAAACTGTTAGAACTTACGTTTGGAGGTAGTGGATACGATATTGCTTGTGCGCAACATGACACTGCTATTACCTATCAAATTTCAGGCAAGGAGCCACTTGTAAAATCCGTAATCTTCAACCCTTCGTTTAAACAACATCTCTATTTTGTATATCTAAACAAAAAGCAAAATAGTCGTGAGGGTATAGCGCATTACAAAGCGTTGAAACAGAATTTAAGTCCGATTATTTCTGAAATTAATAGCATTACTGAGCAAATGATTACCTGTGAAGATTTAAAGACATTTCAAAAGTTAATTGATGCACATGAACATATTATTTCTAAAGTAACACAACAAAATACAGTTACGTCTCAATTTTTTAATGATTTTGATGGCGCAATAAAAAGTCTTGGCGCTTGGGGAGGTGATTTTATTCTTGCGGCATGTGAGACAGACCCAACCACTTACTTCAATAAAAAGGGGTTTGATATCGTTATCCCTTATCACAAAATGATTATATAAAAAAAGCCTCAGTAAAACCGAGGCTAATTTTTGAGTTAGTTTTTACTTAATTTATTGAATTTGAAGCTTTGCTCTATTATCTTCGATATCAGCAGCTTCTTTTAAAGCGTTGTATAATTTAGAATTTACAACACTAGTTTTTTGAGTCTCTACTCTATTAGCAAATGATTGGTAGTTATCCAATGCTACCGCTGGTGTTTTCTTAGTTACTTGCACCATATAAACACCTCTTTCACCTACAATTAGTTTTGAAGTTTCACCTTCTTCTAAAGCAAACGCAGCTCCTACTACTAGTGGTTCTCTACCTGCTCCAGAAATAGTTGGGTTTTTCATGTTTATAGCTAAAGCTGTTCTCACTGTTGTATTTTCATCTGTAGCTACATCTTCTAAAGTAGTTGCCGAAACACGCTCTTTAATCAATTCTGCTTTACGTTCTTTTCTTATTTTAGGAAGTACCGTTGCCGATGCGTCTTCAACAGCCATTAAACCTTCTTCATGTTTTGCTACTATTTGAGCAATAGCATAACCGCCAGAAATAGTAAAGCGCTTGATGTCTCCAACTTCAGCTTCTTCTTCAAATGCCCAACGCACAATTGGTCTTTGGTTACCTATACCAGGAATACTTTCATCTAATGCTTTAATACCATTTACAGGACGTACAGCGTAGTTGTTCTTTTTAGCAACTTCTTCAAAATCTCCTGCTTTGGCAGAACCTTCAAAATTAGCAGCAGTCCTAAAAATCTCATCTATAGTTGACTGTGATGGTTCAATTTTTCTTGCTATTGTTCCCAGTTTTACTGCTTTCTTTTTATCCGTTAATCCTTCAATTTCAACAATATGAAAACCGAAAATGGTTTTTACAACGTCAATATCACCAACTTTACCATTAAACTCAAAATCATTAAATTCAGTTACCATGGTTCCGTATGGATGCCAATCGTAACGCCCCCCATTAGCTACACTCCCTTGGTCTGTAGAGAATTCTGTTACAAACTCAGGAAATTTAGATTTATTTCTCTTTAAAATAGTCAATAAACTATCGGCAGTAGCCTTTGCCTGCTCTTCAGTTTGAGTTGCTGGAGCACCAGAACTTTGAGACCCAATAAAAGGAATTAATATATGTCTCACCTTAGCTGAATCTGAAACTTGTTTAGTTTCAATCAACTTCGTTAGCTTAAAGAAATCTCCATCTCTATAAGGTCCATAAGTTTCACCTTCTTTCAAACCATAAATGCTATCTGCAATTTGAGCTGGTAAACTCGATTTAAATACAAAACGGTCATCAAATTTTATATCAGACTCTGCAATTAGGTTGATATACTCTTGGTTATCTTCCACTGTAGAAAATGGTGCTACTACATCTGTTCTTCCATTTTCGTCCACAGATCTACCATTTTTAAATGCAGTTAATGTTGCCTTTATAGCATTTTCGTCTTCAACAGTAGCAGCCTCTTTAAACTCAACATATTTTATATCTCTTGAAGCTTCAACTTCAAATTCACTTTTATGTTCTTTAATGTAAGCAGCTATATCAGATTTAGATACTGAAATAGTACTATCAGCAATTTTGGTGTAAGGTATTTGTACAAATTTAATATCAACTTTGTTCCCTTCTAACTTGTGCTCTAACTCACCTTCGGCCAATGTACCAACTAAACCTGCTTTCACTAGATTGAAATAATTCTGTTGTAATGCATTTGCAGCAATATTCTTTTCGTAGTTTATCCAACCTTGGTACTGTTCCTCTGAAGTATTCTTAAGATTCGCTATATATTCGTTTAATTTTCCTTCATCAAACAAACCTGCTGCATTTAAAAACTCAGGACTTCCTGATAATGCTGTTTTTAACAAATCACGCATTTGATCTTTCTCCACTGAAATTCCTAATTTGTCATATTGAGTAGATAATACAGCTTGTCTTACTTCTTGTTCCCAAACACGGTTCATTACTTGCGTATTGGTAGCATTTGGCCCCATTTGGCGTTGCATGTTTTCAACTTTTTGTAAAAACTCATCACGATCTATATCTTGACCATTTATAGTCGCTACTGTATTTTGAGATCTTGCTGAAAGTGCATCGCTATTTCTAAATAAATCTGCTAATACAAAAGAAAACAATGCTAATGCAATGATTATTATTAGAAATAATGAGCGTTGTCTAATTTTATTTAAAACTGCCATCTGTCAATTATATTTTTAATCTGTTACCTTGGGTTATTCATCAATTTCTGTCTCATTTTCAAAATCCTTAAACGCTTAAATCATTAATGGATTGCTATTTGACAAAAATATCGTGCGCGAAAATACCATTTTCTATTCAATAATGAAAGGAGAAATATGCTTTAATTGACAGATGAATTGTAGAACGGCAAAAGCTTTAATCTTCTTCGATAAGCTTTACTTCAACTAAATCAATTTTAGTGTTAGATACTTCTAAAATTGTAAACTGAAACGCTTCCATTGTAATGACTTCATCTTTTTGAGGAATCTCTTCGGTATGATTGACAATGAGTCCTCCTAAAGTTTCGTAGTTTTCATCTTCTGGAAGATTAATTTTATACGTTTCATTAATATAATCTACCTCCATTCTCGCTGAAAACTGATACGTTTCCTCATCGATTTTTTCTTCTTTTAAGACCACCGTATCATGCTCGTCTTCAATTTCTCCAAACAGTTCTTCAACAATATCCTCAACAGTCATTATTCCTGAAGTTCCGCCATATTCGTCCAAAACAACCGCAATACTTTTTCTTTTTTTAATTAGAATGTTCAAAACATCACTAATCAATACCGTTCCTGGCACAAACTCAACAGGCAGTAATATTGATTTAATTGTTTTTGGTTTTTTGAATAGCTCAAAGGAATGTACATATCCTAAAATATCATCCAAGGAGTCCTTATATACTAAAATTTTGGTACAACCTGTTTCTGTAAATAATGCACTGAGTTCTTTAATGCTATCATTAATTTCAACAGCAATAATTTCGGTACGCGGCACCATAACTTCACGCGCTTTTACCTCTGAAAACTCTAATGCATTTTGAAAAATTTGAATTTCAGAATCAACTTCATCATGTTCTTCAACAGATTCCATTTGCTCACTGATGTAATTCCCTAACTCTACTTTTGTGAATGCTAATTGTATGTTATCCCCTTCAGTTTTAAAGAAATATTTCAGCACCAAATCTGAAATCCATATCACAAAATCTGAAACCCAGGTAAACAGTACATAAAAAATATAAGCAGGTACCGCCAACACTTTTAAAAGGGTATTCGCATAAATTTGAAAAAATACTTTTGGTAAAAATTCAGCAGTTAATAAAATGATAAATGTAGAGATTACTGTTTGTGATAGCAGGCTCAAATCTGTCAACAAATAATTTACAAACGTAGAATTTGATGGCAGCATAGATTGAAACCACTTTACCAGAACATCACCCATAAAAAACCCATAAATTACCAAGGCTATATTGTTACCAATAAGCATTGTAGTAATAAATTTTGAAGGTTTAGCTGTTAACCTTCTTAGAACGGT
Source organism: Flavobacteriaceae bacterium (assembly GCA_043557195.1). Lineage (GTDB taxonomy): Bacteria > Bacteroidota > Bacteroidia > Flavobacteriales > Flavobacteriaceae > Jejuia. The sequence continues at coordinate 1,300,251 of CP121314.1, forward strand.
AGCAAGAATACCATCTTGCTTTTTTTCAATTTCAATATGAATTTTATTGGAAGACACATAGGCAATCTCCATTCCTGAAAAAAATGCAGAAAGGATTAAAGACACCACAATAATAACCACGTAAAGCGTCATTTATTGGTCTTTTTTCTCAAACTTTTTCATAAACTTTCTTCTGAAGAAGAACATAAAAATTGCCGTAATTCCTAATAAAATAGAAGGGTATGCAATTTCACCTGTAGCTGAATATTTAGATATGGCATCATACAAAAACAATGCACCAAAAACCAAGTAAACAAATTGAAAAAACTTAGCGTATTTCATAATTGTATAGAATTATACCGCAAAGATACTTAAAATGAAAATCTTAATGTGGAAGAAAGACTGCTAAAAGTTACTCATCAACTGTTATAAGTCCAGTAATTTCTAAAACCTCAGCATTTGTAAATTTTGAATTAGAATCAAAACCATTGCCATTAATCAAATCTTGCCCTGTTCTGAAAGTTACAGGTTTATTGGTAAACAACCACTCTTTTGTTTGATCGTAATACAACTGTTCAGCATATAAAGTATCATTACTATGAGTAGTGATTATAACATTACCTTGTAAATCAATAATATTGGTTTTATTATAAATTATAGCATAATCTGAAACCACCACACTTTTTTTACCATCCTCAAAAAGCTCTAGATTTACGCCATCGGTGAATTGGTTGTAAGGAAACCTCCTATTACTGTAATCAAACATTTTTGGGCTTTTTAAGATAGCCTTTACTTTGCCAGAATCTGTATACTTTAAATTGATATTTTCCGCAACGCCTATAGGTTCGTTTTCAGAAACACCTATATTCTGGACATCTTTAAAGTTTTTTTTACATGAAAAAAACATAGTCATAACTAACGCTATGACTATGTTTAACATTTTATATTTCAATACTTTTCCTTGCATTAAATTTTAGGAACTGTAACTGAACCTCCAATCCAACAGCCAATTTTAATCACTTGACCACTATTACCTTCGGTAAATATTTCTGACTTCTGTGGTGCTTTGGCCTCATAACTAGCAGCACTTTGCGCAGCAGCCTTACTTAAAGTTGGATCTACACGAGACGCCTTTCTAGCTTCTTGAGCTGCATACCAATACACTGCTCTTTTATTAAAGTTTGTATCTCCACAGTCTTTAGCACTAGAAGCATACATCGCAGCAATTGAAAGGTGAGGACGACCATTAGAAGGGTTCAACTTTAATGCATCCCTAAAGTACCCTCTAGCCTGACCATATCTTCCCTTTTTCTTTAAAATCAGTCCAATTCTGTTTGCCAATTTTGCTTTCTTAAACGTATCTGTTTCTAAATCATAAGATTGCTTAAGATATTGTTCAGCTTCAGACGTTTTTCCATTTTTAAGAAGGATAGTTGCTACGAAGTATTTTGTGTCTGCAGAAGGCGCAGTTTCATCATAGGCTTTTACTAATTTCTCATATAACGGATCTTCAGTACATTCTTTATAGAACATTCTACTTACTGCACGCTTTAACCAAACTGCATCTGTAGCATGTGCATCAAAATCTTTAGAATATAGTGGAATTAAGTTTGCACAATTTGCACGATCTCCTAATTGCGTATCAACACTACCAGATATTTGATCGAAAGCATTTAACACTTGTCCATAATACTTTTGATATTTTTTGTCTTTTGACGTAAGCGGTGTTCCGGACTCTTCTTTCTGAACAAGTTTATTCAATTTTTCAGAAGCTATTTGAACTTCTTCTTCAATTTTTTCAACAACATCATCGTATTTATTGAATAAGTCCTTTGCTGGCTTTTTACCTGCATCATACAACTTCACCATTAAATAAAAGTAAGTGTATAAACTTTTAGGATTATCAAATGTTTTTTTATCTGAAGTATATGCTGCATCAAAACACTCATATAGCTCTGTATCACTTTTTCCTAATACCTCTTTGTTGTCAAACATTAACTGACATGCCTTTGCAGCATATTCCCCTTTGGGTGTTTTAGATGCAAAATGAGTAGCTCTGTCTTCCCAAAGTTTCATTAAATTATTTAAATACCCTTTTTTCTCTTCTCCACTTGATTTATCAATTTTATAATCTAAAATTTTCTCACCATAAACATATATGGCCCGATTAAATTTAGGATTACTTGCCCAAAGTTGAGTAAAAGGTTCATATGCAGCTTCGTAATTTTTTGCCTTTGCATATTCTGACATAATGGACAATTTTGTCATATCTTCTTCTTGCGATTGCGCATTAATGCTACCTATACCAACAAATAAGAAGGCAAATAAAAAAGTTAATAATGTAAATTTTGTTTTCATGATAATCGTGTTACTCTGTTAGTCATATTTTCGTTTTTGAAACCATCTATCGTTCAAAGATAAACTAATCTGAAAATTTATAAAGTTCTCTTGTATTAAATTGTTATTAGTGGTACCTCTTTGTCCAACCTCTAACCCTATATTTGCATTAGAACCAAAATCTCCGACTGGTATACCTACTCCAAAAGATATGCCAAACTCTTTTATCTGCTGTTTACCTCCACTATTAAAGATATTTAAACCTGTATCTTCATATCTAAAACCTGCCCGGTAAACCACACGCTTGAAGAATCCTGAAAATGCATTATACTCTGGAATATAAAACCCGCCAAAAGAATAACGATACCCATCATCAAAATTAGTTGATCCATTACTGTAGAACGGGTTATTAAAATCACTTAACTGTTGCGATTCATATTCTGCCCCAAAAAACCACTTTCTGGCTTGCCCTAATCCAGCACCTACAGAGAACCTTGAAGGTAATACTAAGTCGGTTTCTAATAAACCTTGTGACTCTAAATCAGCATTTATGGTATTAATCACAACCTCTGTCCCAGAGCTAGCTACATTTACGGTTGAAAACGCTCTTTGGTTTTTTGACGTTAAGTTACTCTCTGGAGTAAATGTAAGTGCCGTTGTTAATTCTAACTTTTTACCCAGCTTTGATTTATAGTACATTCCAAAATCAAAATTCAACCCACTTAAATCAGAACGATTATTTTCTCTGGATTGTGTAAATAGCGGTAATCCATCATTGTCGAAGCGAAACTCAATGGCACTATTTTGTATATTCCCAAAATTGTATTGTGCATTTACCCCTATGCTAAAATTATCTGTAATACTGTAAGCAAATCCTAAAAAGGCTTTATTTAAACCGCCTTCACCATTAAATCTATTTGTGGTTAAGCCCTCTTCGTTTTCTGTTTCTAACTTATAGCCTACTGCTGTATATGGTAAGAGACCTAAACCGACACCAAATTTACCCACAGGAAAGTTAAGCGCCAAATAATCAAATGTAGAGGAAGACACATTAGCAGTTCCTGAATCACTTTTTAATCCTGTACTTGAATAAGCACCTCCTATTGCGTACTTAACAGGTCTGCTCTCATTGTTGAACATTGAAAGATTTGGCCCTGTAAATGCCGCTGGATTACGAAGGTTCATATGTATACTATCTCTATAAATACTTAAACCACCCATACTTCTATTTTCAACCGTTCCTCTAAATTTTAAGCTTCCAATGCCATAAAATGAATAAGGAGATGCTGTTCCCTCTTGTGCATAAGATGAGAATGTAAAAATAGCAACAAAAACTACTACAAGTTTTTTTATCATTAGTTTGAATTAAATTTCAGAATATAGTTTAAACCTTCCAAAAGAAAATTAGAGTTGGCAAATATGCTACTTTTTAATTGTTCTGACAAGAAATTAGCATCGCCTCCTGTTAAAATAACTGTTAAATCTGGATATTTTTCTTTATAGTATTTAATACAGCCATCTATTTCATTTACAACGCCATTTACTACACCAGAGTGTATAGAACTATCTGTGGAAGTTCCTAGAATATTTTCAGGTTTCTCTGTCTCTAATAACGGAAGGTTTGCCGTTAAATTATTCAACGATTTGTAACGCATTCTAATACCTGGTGAAATGGCTCCCCCAAGATACTCGTTCTTATCAGTAATAAAATCGTAGGTTATGCAGGTACCTGCATCTATAATAAGGACATTGTTTTTAGGATGATGATACACCGATGCACTTACAAGAGCAATTCTATCTATACCTAAAGTTTTAGGAGTATCGTAGCTATTTTTAAAAGGCACCTTGGTTTTATGATCAAGCTGCAATACATCAATTTCTTTTTTTATTGATGCTATCTGGCTTTTTTTCAATCTACCTACTGAAGAAACTATTCCCTTTTTTAGCTTAGAGAAATCCTTTTTTAAATTTCGAATTTCATCTATAGTATTTGCTAATTCCACCACTGTTTTAAACACCAATTTGTCGGATTTAAATATAGCGAGTTTTACAAATGTGTTGCCAACATCAATTATTAAATTCATTGCAAGTTGTAAAAGTGTAAAACTACAAAACCAAGTGAATTAATATGTTAAGTATTTTATAATTATTGAATTAGATAGTAAGCTGTCTTTTTTGTAATTTTATTTTGGCAAATAATAAAATTGCATATATATTTGCATCCGCTTTGGCGAGGTACCTTAGCTCAGTTGGTAGAGCAAAGGACTGAAAATCCTTGTGTCGCTGGTTCGATTCCTGGAGGTACCACTTAAATTAACCCTTAAATATTTGATTATCAAATTTTTAAGGGTTTTTTATTACGAATAAGGGACAGCATTCGGGACAACATCGAATTATTCGCTGCTAAATTAACCCGTCTTAACTTATACAGATTCAATCTTTCTCATTTAGTATAATAATCCTTAACTAAACTTGTTATCTGGAAAATCTTTTTAAAAACTTCAAAACCTTCTGGAGGAATTCAAAAAAAGTCTCTGGTTTAAAAAGTTCATTTTTTAAGTGGCGGGGTACCCAAAAACCGTAAATATTGACGGCTTTGTATAAGACGGTGGGGCACCTCATTTTCACAACCCATTAATTTCAAAATTAGCGTTTTTCTAAAAAAATAATTTTTAATTTTTTTTCAATCAATTATTTCATATCTCTGTGTTTCATATTTATAATAATGTCTACTACTCAATATATAAAGTATCAAAATCAACTTCGGGAGGTCTTTAAAGCTTTAGAAAACAAAGTCAAAACATTAACCTCAGAGCAACATAAGCTTGGTTATCAGCAGCGTAATGAGCTTATTTCACATGTATTGTCTGGATACAATAACGATGAACAGCTTCTATCAAATAAAAAAGAATGGGAAGCTGTTGGATTAGAGGTTCGAGTTATTACGTGGATTTTTAAATTGATGAAAAACAGTAGGAATTTATATGGATGTTTTGAAAACCCAAAAGAAATCACTTCACAATTAAAGCACCTAATTAAGCAGTCAGAAGAAAAGGAACTTTTTGAGGTAGCACATATTCTTAACAACTGGAGACTAAAAATGATAGAGACCTAAACTCTCATTTAATACATTTGCTAATATTTAACATTTAAAAAGAATTTTTATTATCAGTAAATGCCATCATATTATACCTTCAATACCCTCATAAATTATTAGTTTGGGTAGTGTTTTTCTTAAGAAACTGGTTTATTCTCAGAAAACTAAATTAGATTGATTTTGTAATACGTGTATACTATAGGGTGATTTTTTGGAGAAAATAGGGTCAAAAAGTACGTTTTGGGGATACGCTTTGTTCTTTACACACAAACTAAAACTAAATATCATGGAAAGACAATTTTCAATAAAAAGAGCATTCTTAGATTTACTATTCATTAAAATTCAGCTTAAGGAACTATTCAAAGACAATGAAAATTACCATCAATTAATTGGATTCATGCTTTCAAAAGATTTTCTGGATTCCGATGAACCATTACCAACCATGAAATCCATGGAACAATCATTAGGATTGACATCTCACAAACTGAGAAAACTCATTCATGATTTATATGAAGAAATGTTTGGAAATGAATTGAATCATGCTTTGAAATTTAACAAGCTGGAAATCTATTTCGACCTGCATTACTTTGAAGGTCAATACGGTTATTTCAAGTGCAGTGATTTAGCATTTATCCCTAGAGTTGGAGAAAATATGACCATCCCATTTTTAAAAGCCAAAGTTGGAACAGATTATTTCTATGTAGACAGCGTAAGGCACTCGCTTGAAGATGAAGTCCAGAGAATAGATATTAGATTAAACTCTGCCTTTTATAACAAGTATTTCCATTATGAAAAACATAAAGCCTATGAGCTTAGAAAGATTAGTTTAAGTGATTTGTACCGTAAGCATGATTTGAGCTTAAAAGATAAGATGGATTTGTAGGGAGTGACAATATAATGAGCTTTTACTGTTTAGAATAATTCTTACTAAATATTTGTTTTCTATAAGTGCTGTTTTTCTTACTTTTGTACACTCTCCTAATTAGCTATTAGCGGTTCTAAATTTTATTAAACATTGTAATGAGTAAACAGCCAAAACCAGACTCTAAAAAATATATTGACTTAATATCAGAAATTGAAAAGGGACAAATTAAGATTCCTAAATTCCAAAGAAACTTTGTTTGGAGTATTGAAATAACAGCAAAGCTTTTAGATAGTATTTTAAAAGGCTATCCCATTGGAACGTTCATCTTATGGGAAACACGTGAACGCCTTAATGATATTAAAGAAATTGGGCAGTTGCCTCTTAAGCCAGCACCAGATGGTGATAAAATTCAATATGTTCTGGATGGTCAGCAAAGAATAACCTCTTTATATGCAGCTTATTTAGGGGCAGAGATTCAGAAAGAGGGCGAGAAAAAGATAACTAATTATGCCGATATTTATGTTGACCTTGAATTGGACATAGATGATGACAATCAAATTGTTACACATGAGCAGCCAGAGGGTTTGCACTTATCGCTGAACAAGGTGCTTAATCATTTAGAGTATGATGATGAAATTGAAGATACTTTTGAAAGAGAAATAAGGAAAAAGATTAGAGGGTATGCCCAGACTTTTTCAACCTACGATTTTTCTATAATTGTATTAAGAAAAGAAGATATTGAATCAGCTATTGAAGTATTTACAAGAATAAATACAGGAGGTCAAACCTTGACTTTGTTTGAGATTATGTCCGCCAAAACCTATGATGAGGGGCAACATTTTGATATGGCAGATAGATTTCAAAAGCTTTTAAAAGAGTTAAGAGGTTGTAAATATGAAACAATTTCCAGTTCCGTTATATTAAGCTTACTGGCTTTAGTCCTAAGTAAGAATAAAGAATGTAAACGCAAAGTTATATTGCAACTTGACAAGCAAAGAATAATTGATGCTTGGGATGATGTTGTATCCGCCTTAAAAGAAAGTATAGATTATTTCAGGTCTGTTTATAGAATTCCTGTTTCGGCTATTCTACCTTATGATTCATTATTAATTCCTTTTGGGTATTTTTTCTACATGAACAAGGCAAAGCCAAAGGGAAATCAAGTAAAGTATTTAGAAGAGTTCTTCTGGCGTATTTCATTATCCTACCGATACTCAAGTGCAACCGAATCAAAGCTGGCACAAGATATCAAGCGTATAGATACCATTATTGAGAATGAAAGACCAAGTTATGAAGACATTAAAGTGTATCTAACTTCACCTAATGACCTCATTGAAACCAATTTTAGCGCAGGAAGTAGCTTTTGTAAAGCTGTATTGTGTTTGTTGGCTTATAATGAGCCTAAAGACTTTCAAACTAATGGTAAAGTAATATTGGATAATTCTTGGTTAAAGCTTGCCAATAGTAAAAACTACCATCACTTTTTCCCAAAAGCTTATTTGAAGAAAAATGGAATAGGAAACAGTAATAGCTTAGTAAATATAACATTAGTCAGTGATGAACTAAATAAACGAAAGATAAGTGCCAAAGCTCCATCTATTTACATTAGTGATTTTTTAGAGGAGAATGATGAACTATCTAAAACTCTAGAATCTCATTTAATTAATGGTATAGATGAATTTGGTATTACAAGTGATGACTACTTTGTATTTCTGGAAAAAAGAGCAAAACTTATTTATAAGGAATTGCAAAACCGCCTAGAATTAAAGCATAAGACTAGTAAAAGAAACAAAGAATTAAGAGAGATAATTTTGTTAGGGGAAAATGATAATGTAGAGTTTAAATCCACTTTGAGGTTCGATTTAAGAGAAGCCACGGTTAATAAAAAGTTAGAATTTGTAATTGGTAAAACCATTGCAGCCTTTTTAAATAGCGAAGGAGGAACTTTAATAATTGGAGTGGATGATAACAACAATATTTTAGGACTTGACAAAGATTTTAAGACTCTTGCCAAACCTAATATTGATGGATTTGAATTACACCTAAGGCAAGTAATTAAAAAATACCTAGGGCAAAGCTTTGAGAAATACTTAAAAATAAGCTTTCCAAAAATTGATAATAAAGAAATATGTGTGATTAAGATATTAAGAAGCGGTAAACCTGTATTTGTAGAGTTTGAAGGAAAAGACTATTTCTTTGTTAGGATAGGGAATTCATCCATTCCAAAAAATAGGGCAGAACAAAGCGAGTATGAAAAACTACATTGGAGCTAATGTTCTTTAATTGATATACCTATTCTAAAAAGTAGCAATGACAGGAAAAATAATTAAACAAGGAAATTCGATTGGTGTCATAGAATATGATCTTGACAAGAGAATTACTTTTTCTGTTAAAAGCGAATCAAAATTTGAAATTGGAGATGAGGTTGATTTTGATATAAATAAAAAAACAGTTCCAGGCACTGATACCAGCTACCCATTTGCCATTGACTTAAAAATTATTAAGGCTAAAAAGAGCCTTGAGAACACTTTTACACGACTAATAAAATATGCAAGAAAGTATAATACAACAATTCAAAAGCTTGCAGATATTTTAAAATCTAATGGTTTCGAGGTTCGTGTAAGTCCCACTACCAAAATCGGAGAAGAAGAATCGTTAATAATCGAAAACTATTTCGAAAAATCTGAAACCGCAATTAAGGAAAAAAGTAATTCTATTGAAAGAGGAACAATTATACTTACTAATGTAATTGATGTAGTTGAACCATCAATAATATTGGTTGATTTTTTCAACAATAAAAAAGCTATACTCCCACTCAACAATATTTCATGGAATAAGAGTAGGTCCCAGAAAATTATTAAAAACACTAAAAAAGGTGATGAGATAAAGGTAGTTTATTTGGGTGAAGACTCCAATCAGAATCATTTAGTAAGTATTAAACACCTTAATCCTAGACCTAACGAAACTAATTACTGGAATAGTTTAAATAGTGGAAAAATTGTTGAAGGCAGGGTATTTGAAATACTAATAAATACAGTAATTATAGAACTCTCCAATAATATATTTGGAGTAGTTCACATTGGGGAATCTTTTAAGAAATCAATAGGAGAGAAATCATTCTATGAGGTATCTAATAATAACAATACTCTATATGTAGAATTAAAAGTAAGTCATAAGTCAAAAAAAAGTGAAGAAGATGGTAAGACTAGTTTATCTCCAAGACCTAAGAGGAAGTTAAAGAGCAATATTGAATCTTCCTATTTAGCTTTTGAAACTGACCTACAATCATTAAAAGCATTTGAAGATTCAATATATTATAATTTTTGCGACTCCAAGGAGAAGGAATTTCTTGAATCTGCATTTACAAATAATCCAACTTTGTTCGCTAATTCGATTAGTCTTAAACAATCTCTAAATATTCAATTTGGACTAAATTTACCTGCCTGGGAAAGTGATTTTAAAAACAAACTTATTCCTTACTTAAAATCTATCAAAAATCAAGAAATCACCGAAGAACATGCGCTAGAACACTTGTCAAAAGAAAAATACTGGTTAAGAATAAATCACTACAATAAAGACGGTGAGGACCAAACAAGATGGGTTATTTTTAATGAAGACTATTTTCTTTCAGGTTTTGTTGATGATGACAATTCTAATTTTGTGGTATTAAGTCTTGCGATTAAAAGAACGAGAAAGGATAAATCAAACCAAAAGAGTAGAAATTTATCAGATGGCACCTTCCTGTATGATGCAGAATTGACGTTTTCATCTCCATTCCAAAATAAACTCAAAAGAGAAGAACAGCAAGAAATATTCAATTTGCTAAATGACAAAACAGAAGCTTTTGAGCTGATAAGAAGATTAAAAGAAGAATCGGGTGCACTACTATTAGAAGAAGGGTTGTCTCTACAAATCTTTGATAGATTTTTAGAATATCAGGAGAATTTATTGAAGAAGGGTAATACCAATAATAGAATTTGGATTGATAGTGATACTAAATCTGTTACTAGTGATTTAGGAGAGTTATCAATTGAGATTTCTACAGACTTATCGGAATTATGTGACGGGAATTCGCTTTCAGCTCGTGTTACAATCAGAACACTTGAAGATTCTACTAAAATATCAAGAAATGAAGAGTTTGTGTTTTTTAGTGATGCAACATTAGAAGTTCTACCTAATGGTTCACGATTGCATTTTGCTCATAGTGATTTACTTCTGGATGAACTTAAAAACGGTTTCTATGTAGAACCAAAAATTTCACTAAAACAGATAAGAGTCCAAAGAGAAGTATTGCAGGATTTCTTTTCTAAAAAAATTAAACTACAGCATATAGAATCTTTACTTCTAAGACCAGATAAAATTATTCCACCTAAAACTCCAGATTTAGATTTCTTTAATGAGATACTTAGGGAAACAGATCTCTTAGGTTCAAAAAACAACCAAATAAAAGCAGTTAAAAAATCTGTAGGTAATAGAAATATATTTCTTGTACAAGGACCTCCAGGAACTGGTAAAACAACAGTTATTGCTGAAATTGTTCAACAATTAACAAATCAAGGGGAGAAAATTCTAGTCACAAGTCAAACTCACATAGCAGTGGACAACGTCCTAGAAAAACTCGCTAAAAATAAGAGTATCTCATTATTAAGATTAGGAAATATTCAGAGAGTAAATCCTAAGTTAATCCAATTTCATAAAGAAAAACAAATTGAAATATTCTCTGGGTATTTTACGCAAGTCTTAAAGGTAAATAAATGTTTAGCTGAAAAATTCATTAAGTCTGATTGTAGTATTTCAAAAAAGGATCTACTTGAGCTTGCTAATGCAATGAGTGATTTCCCTCAAGAAATTCATGAAGAAATATCAAGATATAGTATTGAATTTATAGACTCCTTAATTAGCTTGGATAAAGACAAGATTAATAATATTCCAGTAGTCTTAGGCAATTGGTCTAACCACATTTCAAATGAAGAGGAAACCTTAATCAAACCTCTTATTTACAATTCCGTTGATGTGGTGTTTGCTACATGCATAGGCGTAAAAACAGATAGTGATTTAGTAGACTTTAATGTTGGATTTGACACAGTTATTATCGATGAGGCTGGTAAAGCAAATTTATCAGAATCTATTGCGGCTATTTCGATGGCAAAGAAAGTCATCTTAGTTGGGGACCAGATGCAATTACCTCCATATATTGATGGTAGTTTACTAGATTCTAATGAAAAATCAAGTTTTCCAAACTCAAGATTTGGATCAAAATTTCTAGAACAAGATGTTCAACATGCCTTGAGAACTTCCTTTTTTGAATACTTAGTCAAGAAAATAGAACACCAGACTTTTCCCAAGGATAATATCGAAATGTTAAACTACCAACACCGAATGCACCCTGATATTGGAGAATTTATTTCAGATGCTTTCTATGATGGCAAGGTTAAAATGGGAGAAAAGACAGTTGAAAACGTTCTTAATCTACCTGCTCCTTTTGATAAACAACTTATATTCATCGATACTTCATCTGCCGATAATCCATATGAGATTAAAGATGGCGTATCTGTTAGGAACGATATAGAAGCTCAATGCATTTCACAATTGGTTCTTCCTGCCTTTTTAAATAATGGCATTAATAAGTCAGAATTTGCAATTGTAGCACCATACAAGTCGCAGGTAAAAAATCTCAAGCATCATATTTCTGCGACGCATCCAAGTCACTGTGATCATATTGACATTTCGACATTAGACTCATTTCAAGGTAAAGAGTTCGATGTTATTGTCTTCAGTTTTACAAGATCTGCAAGAAACTCTAAAGTTGGTTTCTTGGATGATGCAAGAAGGCTAAATGTAGCTTTTTCGAGAGCTAAGAAAAAACTAATTTTAATTGGTAATTCAGAGACACTAACGGACTACAGGTCACATTACGATCAATTATTTGATTATACAGGTCTATTTAGGAGGTTGATACAAATATCGAAAAATCCTAAGATTGGTAACTTTGTAAATATTACAGACTTCACTGATTTAAAATCTAGATTTCAATCACAAATTGAAAAAATAAAGATTGGTGATAGATGCACTTGTCAACTAAAACTAACTTTTGAGAAGTCCAATTATCACGGACACATATTTTACATTAAGGGAACATCCTTGGAGGGAATGTTTAGAGATGGAAATATGGAATTTGAATATATTCAAGACAATGAATATGAGATGTATGTTTCTAATATTGATTTTACGAACGAAAAAGTTTACATCTCTCCAAAAAGACCTATTAAATCAGTGTTCTTTGAGCAAAATAAAGTTGGAGACCCAATTTATGTGAGTTATAAGACATCAATAGATTATGGTCATTTTTTCGAAATTGAATTTGGGTTTGATTGCTTTATGATTGATCCAAGAAAGCAACATGAGTTTGAAAAACATAAGACTTATAAAGTATTTATATCATTATTGAACAAAAAAGAAGAAAAGGTCCAAGTCACAATTAACAAAAATAAAAAACCAGAGTTTCGAAAGGCTCGTAATCTAAAGCAACAAAAACTCAATGTGCAGGCAAAAAAACTGAAATTTTTTAATTCACATAAAGTAGGTGATCCAGTAATTGGGAAATATAAATCCAGCACGTCATTCGGACACTTTTTTGAGATGGAAGAAGGTTTCGATGGTCTTGTATTTGATGCAAAATCCAAATATGAGAATTTGGTTAAGGGCAAACCATATAATCTGAAAATTGTTGGATTGGATACAAATAAAGGAAGAGTTAATCTTGATTTAATTAAGAAATAAATGGCGATCTTTAATCTTGACATAGAAAGATATATTATTGAACAACAAGAATCGGGCAAAGAGCTGAGGGGTATCGCTTGCCTTCAGTATCCTCTATATTGTGTTCATTCTCAAATCAGTGAGATTTCATCTGACCCCCTTGAAGATTTAGATAAATACATTGCACAATTAATTGATTCAGGCATAAATAACGAAGTCGACATCAGCAACATACTTTCGGTTCCACTCTCAGGGGTAAAACATAGACTTGATCAATTTGAACTTTATGAATATTTGAATGAAGAAAAGTCGAATTTAAGTCAATATGGATTTAACGTTCTGATTAAATCAGAAGAAAAGAAAATCCAAAAAAGATCTTATGACTTTTTTGTGGATGGGATTACTTTAAATCCATTAAGCAACATATTTTACACCAGAAAATATAAAAAAGCCATGGCTGAAGAGCTTAAATTCACTTTTTACACTGATGAAAAAGGTAATATAAGGTCCTATTCAGCTTTTTCACCTAGTATTGTCCATACACCATTTAATGGAGATAAAGCAAAAGCAATAATAGAAGACATAGAAGTTGAATTAAGAGAAGAATATAATATCCCTGTAGGTTTAGAAGAAATTGAGAAAATGAGCTTTTCAAAATTAACCTTACCTATTTTAATTGCATTATTTGATAATGATGACAACCCAACAAAGGAAGTAATTGATGGATTTAATAGTTTGGGAGAAGCTGAACATTTCTCTCCATTTGAAGAAAATATATCAAAAAGGTTACAAAATCTGGAATTGAGACTAAATCTAAAAAGGGACAGAGATTCGAATAAGTATTATGATTTCGAATTTAACTCTAATTGGAATGAAATAGACGTAGTTGATGAAAAATCAAAACTATTCCTAGTATTTAAAGAAGATTTGAAAACTGCTTTAGAACATCATTATTCAATAAAGAATATTCCAATTGAAAATATCATTTCTGAAAAAAATGAAATCGGAATAAAGATTTCTAAATCAATATTATTGGAGGCTGACAAACCAAGACAGATATTAAATAATTTACGTCGAGGAAGAGACTATCAAATGACGAGTAGATTTTTTAGAACTGGTATCTGGATTACTTTTTTTTCATTTAATCCGATGGATGAATTTAGCAAACAAATTCTAGAAGTTTTGGATTTCATTGATATAGGCAAATCTAAAAAGTTATATGTCGAGCAGTACATAAAGAGGTTTGAAAGTTATGAGAATTACAGGGAAATGCTCATTTTACTAGAGGAGTTTGACTTATTAGAAAAAATTGATATTGCCAAAAATATGATACAAATTTAAGCGAATGGATTCGGGTAAAACGAACATACAATACTTTGAAGGCGGTTATTTTATTTATCACGATGAGGACCGACAGAGTGACTATTTATCTCAACCTGAATTAAGTGTAACTCTTCCAGAATTCAGAGAAATTAAAAATGAGTTAATTTCATTAATAAAAAATGCAAAGCAAAGCATAAAGCTATGCTCATTCATACTATCAGATCCTGAAGTCTATTCAGAATTAATGGATGTTACTAAAAGTAAAAAAGTCGCTTTATTTATAATAACACAACTAGACAATTCAAAATTTTCCACTAGCTTCTTATCGGACGAAGAAGCAACTGAGAACTACTATCAAAAGCATCTAGACTATATAAGTAAGTTATATATGAATGGTGCTCATGTTAGGGCAGCAACTTCTGCTCATGCTAAATTTTTAATAGTGGATGATAAACACGCATTTCTAATGAGTGCAAATATTACAACACCATCACTTAATGAAAATCCTGAGTCTGGAGTTTATATAAAAGAAGAGGATTCAAAAAAATCGCTTATAAAACTTTTCGATTTAATCTATCAATATGGAACTGAATATACTAAGTTTAAAGTCGCCTCCAAAGACAAGCAATTCGTTGTATCTCGTGATGTTCAATTAAAAGAAGACTGGTTAATTGGAGTAGATAAATTTAATATTAAATTCACTTGGGGTACAGACAATATGAGTTTATATTCAGAGATGATTAAGCTTATAGAAGAAGCAAACACCAACGAAAAAATTATAATAAGCAGTTATAGTGTTGTCGGATTAGAGAACTTACCTGAATTTACTAATTCTATTAAGAATTACATAGAAAAAGGCGGAGAAGTAATTTTATTCTGTAGAGGCATGAATTATCGTCCCGATCATTTACAAAACTGTACTTTGTTAAGCAATCTGGGTGTAAAAATATATGGTGATTTTTTTAATCACTCTAAAGGTATTATTTGCGGAAATAAAGGCTTTATTTTTACCGCAAATATAGATGGTCACCATGGACTATTGAATGGTTTTGAAGTAGGAATGAAAATTAACGGCATACAATCTACAAGCCTGAAAAACTTTATTAGTTGGCAAATAAAAAATTCACCATACAAGTTCAAGTTAAATCCAAGCAAACAGGATCTTTACGATACGTATGACTATTACACCAAAATTAAAAACATTAATGCTCCTGAATTTACTCAAGATATTACTTTTGAAATTCCAAAAAGCCTAGAAACTTTAAGTAAAGACCTTATTAAAATCCCAATTTATATCTACCTAAGTAAACTAAAAGTGGTCGAAGGCATTAGTCTTAACAATTCTTATTATTCCGCAAAAATTGTTGAGAACAAAATTGTTATAGGAAAGAGAAGGAAAAAATTCGTGGGTTCAGAAACGTACCTATTAAAATGTCAAAACCCAATAGTCAATGTAAAAAAAATTCCAGACAATGAGTGATAAACTAAAATATTTAAATGAATGGAAAGAGCTAGCTAGCCATGGTAACTTCAAGCTTGCAGAGAATCTATATTTTGAAAAATTATTCCCTGAAGTAATAGAAGATTTCTCGGCAAAATACACCTCATTATTCTCAGGTGACAGAGAAGTTCTTATTTCTATGTTAGGTTATTCTCCAGAGCCATTAATACTTACTGCTAAAGCTATTAAACCAACTCAACACTTCATTGTAACCACGGAGTTAAGAGACGATATAATATCTAGAATTGAGGAATATTTAGACAGTGATTTTGAATTGATAATTCTTAAAGATTCTAGTTTTGGAACAGTATATAAAACACTTAAGGAATTATTTCTAAGAATTGATTCTGATAATATTACACTTGACATTACTGGAGGAAAAAAATCAACAGTTGCAACGGCTTCAATCTTTGGTAAAGACTATAGGGCAAAAATAACTTATGTGGATTTTAGTGAGTACATTAAGGAATTAAGAAAGCCACTACCAGGTTCAGAGATGCTGAATATTGTTTATAATCCCAATGAAGATCAACCAGAATTAAACTTATAAGTATGATTAAGCATCAAATTACACTATTGGGAGGTCAAGTATTACCAGTTTATTGGGGGATATTAGAAAAACAACCTAAAGAGGTTGAACTTTTATACACAAAAGAAACTAGAGGATCAGTCAAAGTAATTGAGAATCAATTCAAGTCAATTAAATTTAATACACATCAGGTAGATCCTTATGATTACAAGGGAATCAAGGAACTGGTTGAGAGGATTGTTTTTTCAAATGAAAAGCATCAATTTCAATTAAACCTGACTAGTGGAACAAAGGTTATGGCTCTAGCTTGCCAAAGTGTTTTTAAAACTTTAGAATTAGATGTATTCTATATTGATCAAAACAATAGATTATTCGATCTTCAAAAAGAAAAATTTTCAAATCTAAAAAGTAATTTATCCATAAACACATTAATCAAACTATCAGGACATAATAATTTTAATGCACATAAGCTATCAGATTACTCAAAGAAAGAGACTGATTTTGCAAAAAAAATACTTGAATATACTCGAAATAATTCTGGATTAACAGCTCTTTTTGGTGAGGTAAGAAAAAAGTTCAATAGAAATTTTGAGCGAAAGAATGGAACTATTGAAGAAATAAAAACTTTTACCCTTAAAACTAAAAATGCAACCGTATCTTGGAACAGCCCTGTTTTAAAAATTAAATTAAAAAATCACATTCTTGAGTGTAATACTAAGCAGGCATTTAAAATTGTTTTTGGAGGTCTGTGGTGGGAAATATTGATTGCTGAGACAACAAAAAAATGGACTAAAACAAAAGAGCAATTAATGAGTGTTTCTATTCAGACCAAAAAGGACTCTGCTTTAACTAAGAATGAAATTGACCTTGTATTAAATACGGGTCAAAACTTTATATTTATTGAATGTAAGTCTGGCAATGTAAAACAAGAGGATATTAATAAAATAAGAGCTGTAAAACGTCTTTATGGAGGTGTTGGAAGCAAGTCTATATTAATTTGTAGATATGTTCCTAGACCTGATCTTGTTGAAAAATGCAATGACTTAAGAATTGAAATATTTTCACACCAAACCAATTTCAAGAAAAATAAAGATGGTAAATTCACATCTTTTAAAAGTCTTGACGATATAAACAAAAAACTAGATCTATTACTTAAAAAAATGGATATTTAAATCAAATTTTGCTAAATAAATTAAATGAACAACAAATCACACAATCAAATAGTAAGTTTCATCTGGGGAATAGCCGATGATGTATTAAGAGATGTCTTTGTAAGAGGTAAATACCGTGACATTATACTGCCTTTTACTGTACTTAGAAGGTTAGATGCTCTCCTAGTTCCCACTAAAGAACAAGTTTTAGAAACCGTTAAATTTCTGAAGAAAGAAAAGATTGACGATAAATCTGCCTTAAAATCCGTAACAGGATTTCCTTTTTGGAATACTTCGAGATTTACCTTCGAGAGCTTATTGGATGACTCCGATAATATTGATAGTAACCTCGAAGTGTATTTGGATGGATTCAGCCCCAATGTACAAGAAATCATTAGCAAGTTCAAACTGAGAAATCAGTTAGAAACCATGAAGGAGAATGAGATTACTTATTTGCTAATTGAGAAGTTTGCAACCAAAGAAGTGAACTTAAGCCCTAATGAAGCGTTGAATGGTAAGGGCGAAAAAATGCCCCCTTTAACCAATCTAGGAATGGGCTATGTGTTTGAGGAACTAATCAGAAAATTTAACGAAGAAAACAACGAAGAAGCAGGAGAACATTTCACACCTAGAGAAATCATCAAATTGATGACCCATATTTTGTTTACACCTGTTAAAGACCAAATCAATAAAGGAACACATTTAATTTACGACCCAGCTTGTGGAAGTGGTGGTATGTTAACTGAAGCAGAACATTACGCTCTGGATGTAACGGATAATAAAGCTTCATTTCTACTCTACGGACAAGAAGTAAATCCAGAGACTTATGCTATTTGTACTTCAGACATGCTTATTAAGGGCGAAAAACCAGAGAATATAGCTTTCGGTTCAACCCTTTCTAAAGATGGCTTTCCAAGCCTTAATTTCGATTTTATGTTATCGAATCCGCCTTATGGAAAAACATGGAAATTAGATGTGGATGCTATTGTAGATGATAGAGGAAAGAAAGGCAAAGAAAAAATCAAAGATTCTCGTTTTCAAGTAGGTTTACCAACCATTTCAGATGGACAGTTATTGTTCTTAATGAACATGGTTAGTAAGATGAAGCATAATACAGAATTAGGAAGTCGTATTGCTACGGTGCATAATGGTTCTGCATTGTTTACTGGTGATGCTGGAGGAGGCGAAAGTGAAATTCGTAAACATATCATAGAAAATGACTGGTTAGAGTGTATTATAGCTTTACCAAAAAACATCTTTTATAATACGGGTATTCCAACTTATGTATGGATTGTAAGTAACAGAAAACCTGCTCACAGAAAAGGTAAAGTTCAGTTAATAAATGCTTTAGAGTTATATGTAAAACTACGTAAGAATTTAGGGGATAAGAATTGTGAAATGACGAGTGAACATATTGACCAAATCACGCAGTTATATATGGATTTTGAAGAAAATGATATTTCTAAAATCTATGAAAATGAATATTTTGGTTATAACAAAATTACAGTAGAACGTCCTTTGCGTTTATCGGCTCAATTTACAAATGAAAACATTGCCACACTTCGTTTTGATAAAGGATTATTAGACGAAATGTCTTGGGCTTATGAAAAATTTGGCGATGACATTTACACTAAACTAGAACAGTTTAAACCACAGATAGAAGCCCATTTAAAAAAGAACGAAATTAAACTGAAGGCTACCGTTAAAAAGAATTTATTGAGTCAAAAGTTCTGGGCAGCTCAATTAGAAATATTAAATGCTGCCAAACAACTGATGGCAAAAATTGGAGCCGAACAACATGACGATTTTAATACATTTAAAGTATTGGTTTCAAAAACCATAAAGCAAGAAAAATTGAATCTAGATGCAAAAGCTACAAAACGCATATTAGATGCTATTACATGGAAAAATGAAGATGCAGAGCGAGTAATCAAGAAAAAAGAAAAAGATGGTACTATTAGTTATGAACCAGACTCAGATTTACGAGATACCGAAAAAGTGCCATTAGATGAAGACATCCAAACCTATTTTGAGCGAGAAGTGTTGCAACATATTCCTGATGCTTGGATAGACTATAGTAAAACAGTAAAAGGCTACGAGATATCCTTTACACGTTATTTTTATAATTATATACCGCCTCGTAGTATTGAGGAAATTACCGCAGAAATATTGCAACTAGAGGAAGAAACAGAAGGCATATTAAACGAAATAGTAAACGACTGATATGAGTAAATTAAGACCGTACGATAAGTATCAGCCAATTGAGTATGATTATGTGGATAAATTGCCTGAAGGATGGCAGTTACTTCCTAACATTGCCATTTTTGAAGAACGTATAGAAAGAGGGTTTATAAATGAAGAATTACTATCTGTAACTATAGGCAGAGGCGTTATTCGACAAACTGATGTTGACATTAAAAAGGACAGTAGTAATGAAGATAAAAGCAAATACAAACTAATTAAAGTTGGAGATATTGCTTATAATAAAATGAGAATGTGGCAAGGAGCTTTAGGGTATTCTAAATACCAAGGAATTTCAAGTCCAGCCTATGTAATTTTAAAACCGAAAATAAAAATTAATCCTCGATTCTTTCATTATATGTTTAGAACAGGGTTATATACTAATTATAGTAAACGGTTTTCTTATGGTATTGTAGACGACCAATTAAGTTTGAGATATACAGATTTCAAACGTATGTACAGCATAGTGCCTCCTACAGAAACCCAAAACGAGATTGTTGTTTACCTTGATAAAAAAACTAAAAAAATTAAAGAGTTTATAAAGAAGAAAAAACGCCTGATTGAGTTGTTAGTCGAGGAAAAGCAAAGTGTCTTAAGACGAGCAACCACAAAAGGAGTTAATGAAAAAGAATTAGTTAGTTCTGGTGTTGGGTGGATTGGACATATACCTAAAGGTTGGGAAATAAAAAGAATTAAATATTTAGGAAAGTTTACAAGTGGTTATTCCTTTAATAGTAACGATTTTATTGAAGAAGGAATTAAGGTTATAAAAATTTCAAATATTCAACCTATGAAGATATTGTGGGAAGAAATCTCATGCTTACCTGAAAGGTTTTATGATAAATACAAAAATTTCAGAGTATTTGAAAATGATTTAGTGTTTGCTCTAACACGTCCAATTATTAAGGGAGGAATAAAGGTTGCAATAATAGAGGGGAATGAAAAATTATTAATTAATCAAAGAAATGCTATTTTTCGACCGAACAAGAGACTAATGAAAGCTTGGTTATATTTTGTAATACTAAATCAAGACTTTATAAATGAATTTGACCTAAAGATTGACCATACAGGTCAGCAACCAAACATATCGACCAATGATATTGGTAATTTATATATTCCATTCCCAATTCCTGAAATACAAGAAGAAATTGTCAATCATATTCAAAATAAATGGGATGAATTAGACCAATTAATTTCGAAAGCTTCTTCTGAAATAGAAAAAGCTAATGAATACCAAGAAAGTCTAATTACCCAAGTTGTAACAGGTCAATTAAAAGTTCCAGTTCTAAAACCAGAAAACGTATTGAATTAAAATTATGACATTTACAGATACATCAGAAAAAGGGTTTCAAAAATACATTACTAAAGAACTAGTAAAGAAGAATCACTTTATAGAAAGTGTTTCAAATGACTTTGATAAAGAGTTTTGTATCAATCCGTCACAACTCTGGGAATTTATCAAAGCGACACAACCTGAAGCCTATGAGATGATTCAGCGTAAAGGTAAACGAGCTTTTTTAGTGCGTTTAGATGAAAAGCTTCGAAAACTTGGGGTTATTGAAGTATTACGAAAGGGAGTTAAACATTTTGATAAAACGGTTGACTTGTTTTATCGTCAGCCTTCATCGTCATACAATACAAAAGACAAAACGAGGTATGATTCCAATATTTTTGCTGTTACCCAAGAGTTGGTGTATAGTAACAATAATGCAAACCGTTTAGACCTTACTATTTTTGTAAATGGCATCCCTATAATAACATGTGAGTTAAAAAATCCATTAAGTGGTCAAACCGTACATAATGGTATTCGTCAGTATCAAAATGATAGAGACCCAAAGGAAAAAATATTTTCTTTTGCTCGTTGTATGGTTCATTTCGCAGCCGACACCGAGTTGATATTCATGACAACACAGCTCAACCATAAAAACACGTTTTTCTTACCTTTTAATAAAGGGTTAAATGAAGGAAAACCTTCAGGTAATTTTGGAGCAGGAAACCCAATAAATCCAAATGGTATAAAGACTCATTATTTTTGGGAGGAAATATTAACTAAAGACTCTCTAGCTAATATTATAGATAAGTTTGCTCAAATAGTTGAAGAAACTGATGAAGATACCAACAAGAAGAAACGCATCATGATTTTTCCGAGGTATCATCAAATGACTGCTGTTAGACAAATCTTGGCACATGCCAAAAAGAATGGTTTAGGGAAAAAGTATTTAATTCAACACAGTGCAGGTTCTGGAAAATCAAAATCTATTGCTTGGTTGGCACATCAGCTTCATGGTTTGTTTGATACTTCTGGGGAAAAGCATTTATTCGATTCAGTTATTGTAATTACAGACCGTATAGTGCTGGATAAACAGCTTAGTGAGGATATTAAGCAGTTTTCTCCTAAAAGAGGCATTGTGGAACATATAACAAGTGTAGGAGGCAGTAAAACGAGTAATCTGCAAGAAGCTCTAGCCAACAGAAAGAAGGTTATTATTTGTACAGTACAGACCTTCCCTTTTCTTCTTGATGAAATGTCTGATTTACCAGCTATGAAATTCGGAATAGTGATTGACGAAGCCCATTCTGGGCAGAGTGGACAAACATCGTCTAAAATGAATGCTGTTTTAGCTGATAAACATGAAGATGAAGACGATGAAGAGCCACAAGAAAAGACATTAGAAGATAAAATAAACGACTTGATTGAAAGTCGTAAAATGATTACCAATGGTTCTTATTTTGCTTTTACTGCCACACCTAAAAACAAAACCCTTGAAACTTTTGGCGTAAAGTCCAGCGAAACGTATACAAATGAAAATGGAGAAGTAAAATCAAGATTCTTTCCTTTTCATGTTTATAGCATGAAACAAGCTATTGAGGAAGAGTTTATACTTGATGTATTAAAAAACTACACAACTTATAATTCATTTTACAAGCTAATTAAGGCGGTAGAAGATAATCCCGAATTTGATACCAAGCAAGCTCAAAAGAAATTACGTGCTTATGTAGAAGGGCATCCATTTGCCATAGCAGAAAAGGCTAAAATTATGCTTGACCATTTTCATAGAGATGTAAGGCAGCTTATTAATGGTGAAGCTAAAGCCATGGTAGTAACAAAGAGTATCATTTCAGCGATTCAATACAAGAAAGCCTTTGATGAGTACTTAAAAGAAATAAAGTCGCCTTATAAGGCAGTTGTGGCATTCTCTGGGAAGAAAACTTATAAGGGAGTTGAATATGATGAAGTAAGCATGAATAGCTTTAGCTCTTATAAAACCGATATTCCAAAAAACTTTAATAAAAGGGAGAATCGTTTCTTAATTGTAGCCGATAAATACCAAACTGGTTTTGACCAGCCTTTATTGCATACGATGTATGTGGATAAAAAATTGTCCGATGTACAAGCTGTTCAAACTTTATCGAGATTAAATAGAGCTAAAAAGCCATATAAGAAAGACACCTTTGTTTTAGATTTTTACAACAAAACAGAAGACATTCAAAAAGCATTTGAACCCTACTATACGGCTACAATTTTAAGTGAAGAAACCAACCCTAATAAGCTTAATGACTTAGTTGATAATTTGGAAGTTTTTGAAGTTTATAACGAATATAATATTGACGATTTCTTTGAAAAGTATGTGGATGGAGAAGAACGATTTAAATGGGAACCTATCATTGACCGTTCTGCTGAATTCTTTAAAGATGAATTGACAAATGACCAGAAAATTGAGTTTAAAAATAATGCTAAATCCTTCTTGAGAGTTTATAGTTATCTAGGAAAGATTTTAGATTTTAATAATCAAGATTGGGAAAAACTATTTTGGTATTTAAAATGCCTGGTGCCTAAACTTTTTATTGAAAGAACAGAAGATTTAGCTGAAGGGATTTTGGAAAGTATTGACATGGATAGTTATCGTCCATCGAGGGAAGGAACTGAAGATATTGGACTTGCTTCAGAGCCTGGAGAAGTACGAGGCATTCCTGTAGAAGTAGGAGGAGGTCAATCAGAACCTGAATTAGATACACTTGAAAATATATTAGGAGCCTTCAATCAGCGTTTCGGTGATATTGATTGGACTGATAAGGATAAGGTAAATCAGATTTTAACGGAGCAGCTTCCAACAGAAATGAGAGCCAACAAAGAAATTATGGATGCTATTCAACACTCAGACCGACAAAATGCTAAGATTTCTTCAGATAAAAAGCTAGAAGAATTGATGCAACAATATTTGTTTAGTCAGACAGAAATATTTAAAAAGTTTACTACTGATAAAGATTTTCAAAGACGTTATAAAGAGTTCATTTTTGATACTTTAATTGATGCGAATAAACAGGGAGGGATTAACCCTTAGGTAATAATTACATAAAGTGCTGTTTTACCATATTAAATTGATTATGTAATACGTGTATACATTAGGGTGAAATTAAGCTAAAAACGATGTGAAAATTGGGGTTTTAACGGTAGGTTGTGTTCTTGAAGGATAAATAATAATTTTAAATGAGCATTGATCTTTTAAACATATAAATTATTATTTATGAAAAAAATCATTTTGTTATTACTGATAACACTTTTAAATCAATCCTGTAAGGAAGGATTAGACATCCATTTTAATGATAAGGATGCTTTAAAAATAGTTGAAGCTCAATGTAAATCTCTACCTGATTCACTTTGTGAAAAATTTAAAGCAAACTATGAAAAAGTTTTAATTTACAATGCCATAGGTAAAAATGGTAAAATGGGTGCAATTCAAGATTATAAAAAAAGCATTGAGAATATAACATTGCAAGATATACTTGATAAATCATTAAAAGATAATTAAGTTATTAAGCAATTCAAGCTATTTATAAATTTTACATTTCATTCTAACTTTAAAGCCTAATTCTTTACTCAAAGTTTTTTTCATAAAATCATATACTTTCCCCATATTATCTTCGGTGCTAATAATACAGTCGTGTAAAGTAAATATTGGTATCTTTCTCTTATATGTGTTGTTTAATTGTCGTGCAACAATATGAAGCATAAAATAACTTTCTAATTGTAGCATCATGTGTGAGAAGTATTTGTGATTCTCCTTTTTTAATGACATTATGAAGTAGTTTATTGAAGAGAATTTCTTCCAAAATAAAATTTCTTCTACTAAGTATTTATTTGGTTTTGCATTGAGCATAGACAACATGTTTTTCTTTACTACTTTTTCTAAATCCTTAAGGTCTCCATCAAATTCTCTCCCACAAATTTTCTTTACGTTTTTTAAATAATATTCATCTGGCTCAAGCTTACCTATGATGTAATGAGCCCTATGAAAATCCTCAATAAAACCCTTGTAAAATCCCCCAGACAACACCTGTTTTCCGAAAAGCTCAATCTCTTTCATATCAAGCTCTGTGGAGCTTTTTACTGACATATAATGAATAAAGTAAGCCTTACTACAAGTAATAACATTATTAATATGAATGTTATTCGTATTTATATTGGATAATAAAAAATATAAGAAACTAGGAATAGAAGACGATATGTCGATTTCGGCTAAACGTTTTCCATCATAACGTAAGAACTTCCGTAATTCTTTAGGGAAAGTGGTTATATTGGTATGGATTCGCCCATCCGTTTTGGAATTATAGCTTATAAAATATTCCCCATTTTGAAGGCTTAATACCTTAACAAGATTTATGAGTTGATTCTTGTATTTCCTATCTCTTTTGTATTGCTCAGAGACATATTTAAAGGCGTTTTCAGTTCTTATTTTAAGCCTACTGGGGTCAATATATCCAACAAGAAAATTATACGTTTTTTTGAGCCTGTTTGGGACTGTAAACTCAGACCTTGCTTTAATTTTTTTTATTAAACATTTATCTTTAAGGATAACTGTTTTAAGTGCTCCTTTTTCGTAATAAGGTGCAAGCTTATAAGAATAACAAACTCCCTCTCTGTAATCTTCTCTCCATAATATATTTCCTGCTCCTGTGAAATTTTCACAAAGATATCTTATGTGTTTACGATAATTTCGATTCAAGAGTTGTAAGTCATCGGCACACTGTTGAATATAAATATCTTCAAACCTTATATTGGGGTAATCCTCTTCTTGGAGCTTATAGGCAGTTTGTTTTAAGATATCGCTGATTACAAAATAAGCAAAGTCCAAATTAAATTCAAAGTCTGGAGGATATTCCTTTAATCGCTCTTCTAGGTTGAGTTTTTTTGGTATTATTATATGGTATTCTTTCATAAATTAAAGGTTTAAACAAGACATAGGAAGTGCATAGCAATGTGAAAACACTACTTAGGTCTTATGATTAATAAAAATTGTAATTGTGGCTAAAAAGCCTTTGTGAATATGATTTGGGTGTAACTAATTGACTATATCAATGAAGTATGCTTTCATTGTAGCTAAACATATTGACCTCCTCCCATTGCATCATCTATATCCTTTCTCTTGTAATACACTCTACTACCTATTTTTGTAGCAGGCAAAATACCATCCTTATTATACTTCCATAAAGTTGCATAACTGACCTTTAATAATTCCTTAGCCTCTTCTCTAGTAAGATACTCCTTATCTACTCTTGGTTTCTTTTGAACACTAGATTCCTTCATTTCTATAAGAGACAATATCTCTTTTCTAAATATTTCAAAAAACTCCTCAGTAGTCATCTGAAAAATATGCTTTTTATTACTCATAATAAATTGATTTAAAATTATACAATAAGTTCAAGAATTTTAATCCTAAACCACTTTATAAAACCTGAGTGCACATTCAAATTTACAACTGCAAGATACCACCATTAAAACGCCTTAGAAAGCACTTTAACATATTCATTATCAGTATTTTAAACTAACTAATTCAAAATATAAGTTTTATCATAAACTATTGATTAAGAAGCAAATAGAAGACAGATTAGCTAATTTAAAGTGCGTTAAAGTTGAATTAACTAATCCTTTTAACATTTGGAGCTAAAATGAAGCTTTTTTAGCCGTAAAAATTGATTTCAAAACACCTAATTTGTACCTAATTCTTCTAGTTGACATATTTTTAATAGTAAAATTCACAAGAAAAGGACTAATAATTAGTCCTCTTTTGGTTATTATCCGTTATAAATTTTTGAAGATTTTAAACAGGAATAGATGAAACCTGAAAAGCATCTGTTGACGTTATTTGTGACACCTGTTCTTCTTTAGGATTACGGATATACTTCATGAACTCCTTTAATGTCGAATGACCCGACAAAAGAAGAATTGAATGTACAGGCACCCCTGCTTTATACTTAAGCGTGCAAAAAGTCCTTCTAGCAGTATGCCCCATTATTAATTGATGCTTAGGAATATGCACTTTCTGTCGTTTTCCTCCCCTAGTGATTTCAACCTTGATTAGCTTATCAATTTTAGCTTTTTCCCCAATTATCTTAATATAATCATTTAGTTTTTGTTCTGTGATTTTTGGAGGTAGTTTGCCCCCATACCTTTGATTCATAATAGCCTCTATTACTGGTGTAATCTTACACAATACTTCCTTTTTGGTTTTCTCTTGCTTAATCTTGATATACCTCTCATTTTCATGTGGAACAATTTCATGTGCTTGAAGATTATGATAATCACTAATGCGTTGACCAATTTCACAGCCTATGAGAAATATATCCCTTGCTAACTCCAAATGAGGAGATTGACTTAAGTCTAATTCATACATACTTTTTAGTTCAACTATCTCCAAATAAATAGCCGTTGTTATTTCTGTCTTAACCTTAAACCTCTTATATTTCAAATTGGTGTGGTAATCTTCCATCAGGGCTGCTGCCATAAAAACTTTGAGGTTCTTGATTTGTTTACCTATAGTATTAAGTGAATAATGCTTTATCTCCTTTTTACTAAACTGATAAGTTTTAGAATTCATATATTCAGTAAAGTCAGAATAGAACTCATTATCTAAATCAAAATCTAAAACACATTTACTCGCTTTTTCGTAATCTTTTAAATGCTCTAAAGTCTGCTCATAAGATTTAACAGTATTATTTTTATAACCATTTGCTGCTTTTGGTAATTCTCTTTCTTTTTGCTTTATATATTTTTCTATAAATGATATTAAAGTTTTTATTTCCCTTTCATCTTCTTCAATAGCTTCTTCCTCCTCATTTCTAAAATCATCCAAACAAGCTTTCATAATAGGATTGGTAAGTGGAATTTGGTTGGAATCACAGTCTTCAACAAACTCTTTTAGTATACGAGTTAAATCATCAATTCTATCATTTATAATTTTTGCATTAGCAACTGCACGAACATTTTTAACCCTTCCCTTGTCTCCAATCCAATAGTCTGGATTGACTGAATAACCTATAGAATACTTAAACCGCTTCTTTCTTCCGTATGAATAATCAAGGAATATTGGTTTCTCAGGTTTGGTGGATGCTTTAAGTCTAAATACTGGTGCAGCTCCTTTTGTTCTTCTGGATTGAATCATGGTAGAAATCTTTTCACAAAGATAACGAAAAGGGACAACATTAGGGACAACATTTTTAAACTTAGATAGGTTGATTAAATTTAGTTAAATTAAAAAATCTTATATTTACAAGTACCACAAAGCTTTATAAATTCATCAAAAACCCCTAGAATGATAATAAGTGGTACTGGAGGTACCACAAAAAAATCCCGAAACTTTATGTTTGCGGGATTTTTTGTTTTTAATACTTTTCTTCAGCTCCAAATCCAACTCAACTAAATCTTTACAGAAACAACGAAATCACAATATTTTCACAACAAACGTTCAAATATTGAACATCCATTTTATTTGGTACTAAGAAATGGTTATTTTAGAAGCCCAACCTAGGCAAACTAAAATTAATGACATTGAGATACTCCTTTTTATTTTTCATTATAGTGCTTTTTTCTTGTGAAAGCACACCAAAAAAACCAAAAGAAACGCCTTTAGTTAAAATTGAGGACTCCTTAACCATAAAGGAAAGAGCTATGGAAACCAGAAAAAGAGTTAGTGCAACTGTCGCAGAGGGGTTAAAACTTAGTTTATGGGCATCTGATTCTTTAGCTCCTGATCCTGTGGGAATGGATATAGATGATGAAGGTAATATATACCTGACACGAACTAATCGCCAAAAAAACTCAGAATTTGACATTAGAAGTCATCGAGATTGGATGACGCCTTCTATCATTTTACAAACCGTTGAGGATAGGCGCGAATTCCTTCATAAAACTTTCGCCCCAGAATTAAGCGATAAAAACACATGGTTGAAAGATTTAAACAACGATTCTATTCATGATTGGAGAGATTTAACAATTGAAAAAGAAGAGGTTTGGAAGATTGAGGATAGAAATAAGGATGGTCTTGCCGATATTTCAACAAGAATTGTAAATGATTTTAATGATGAAGTTGATGATGTTGCAGGCGCCATTTTAGTTAATGAAGACAATCTATACATAGGTATCGCCCCAAACATGTGGAAAATGCAAGACACTAACGATGACGGCATTTTTGATGAAAAAATAGCGTTGGCTAGCGGATTTCAAGCACATATTGGGTTTAGTGGACATGGTATGTCTGGCGCTATTGAAGGACCTGACGGTAAAATATATTGGGGCATCGGAGATATTGGTTTTAATGGTAGTGGTTTAGACGGAAAGCAACACGAATATCCCAATCAAGGGGTGATTGTGCGTTGCAATCCCGATGGCAGCAATTTTGAGGTTTTCGCTCATGGTCTAAGAAATACGCATGAATTTGTATTTGATACGTATGGCAATATTATAACCAATGATAACGATGGAGACCATGCAGGTGAAACAGAGCGTTTAATGTATGTTGTTGACGGTATGGATGCTGGTTGGCGTGCCAACTGGCAATACGGTAAATACACCGATCCCAAAAATAACACCTACAAAGTTTGGATGGACGAAGCGCTCTTTAAACCACGTTGGGATGGTCAAGCGGCATACATTTTACCACCATTAGCAAGTTTTCATGGTGGACCAACAGGTATGGCGTATAATCCAGGAACTGGCTTAGGGCAAGACTGGTTAAATAAATTTTTCTTAGTACAATTTTCGGGCACTCCAAGTCGCTCTCACATTTGGTGTTTTGATTTAAAACCAAAAGGCGCAAGTTTTGAATTGGGAAATGATGAGTCCATCCTAAACGGCGTGCTACCAACAGGCTTACGTTTTGGACCAGATGGCGCACTGTATTTAGCCGATTGGATTAGTGGCTGGGACACCAAAAACTATGGAAGAATCTGGAAATTGGATGTTGAAAACCATAAAAATGATTTAGCGCAGGAGCGTTTGGAAACCCAAAAACTCATGACGTTTGATTATAAAAATGCGTCAAACAAAAAGCTTACCGAACTTCTAAGCTATACTGACATGCGCATTCGTAAAAAAGCGCAGTTTGAGTTGGTGCATCGAAATGAAATAAAATTACTTCAAAAAGTTACCAAAGAAAGCCCTAATCAATTCGCGAGAATACATGCCATTTGGGGTATTGGGCAACTTGCTGATAAAGTTCCCGGAAAAGCCCTTTCATTAGTAGACTTACTATCCGATAATGATGTTGAAATTATTGCTCAGACCGCCAAAGTTTTAGGTGATGTAAAATGTAGTAGTGCTAGTGAAAAACTAACACCATTATTGTCTCATCAAAACGACAGAATTAAGTTTTTTGCAGCCCAAGCTTTAGGTCGCATTCAATACAAACCTGCAGTGCAAGGGCTTTTAGATATGTTAGCTAAAAACAATGATAAAGATGTGTATTTAAGACATTCCGGCGTTTTGGCCTTGTCAAGAATTGGCGAAATTAATCCAATAGCACAACTTTATAATAACGAGAATAAAAGCTTAAGATTAGCGGCAGTTTTAGTATTACGCAAACTGCGAAGTCCGGAAATTAGTAAATTTTTAAATGACCCAGACCCATATATTGTTACAGAAGCTGCTAGAGCAATTAACGATGATTGGTCAATTGAATCATCACTTCCAGATTTGGCCGAAGTGTTGCTCTCAGAAAAATACACCGACAATGAACCGCTTTTAAGGCGATGTATAAATGCTGCTCTAAGAGTTGGTTCAGAAGAAACATTAAAGCACCTTATCACATTTGCGAAACGTCAAGATGTTGCTGAAGTACTTCGTGGTGAAGCCCTATTGGCGCTTTCAACATGGCATAAACCTTCTCCTCTAGACCGAGTAGATGGTAGGTTTAGAGGTTATATCACTAGAAATAACAATCTTATAATAGAACATATTGAACCCGAAATACCTACCTTTCTAAATGATAGAAACCCTGAAATTTTAGCGGGTATTTCAAATGTTTTAAAACGATTGGATATCTCTTCATACAATAAAAC
The DNA here is from genome assembly GCA_043557195.1 of Flavobacteriaceae bacterium. Lineage (GTDB taxonomy): Bacteria > Bacteroidota > Bacteroidia > Flavobacteriales > Flavobacteriaceae > Jejuia. The sequence goes on from CP121314.1 coordinate 1,331,367, forward strand.
ATTGTTCAATATTCTAAAAACACACAAATCGCCTATAGCGCGAGAAGCTGCACTTTCTGCCTTATCTGAATTAAAATTTGATACTATTGAAACCGCTATTCAGCTTGGAATGAACGATAAAAACCAAAAGGTGCGTTCGGTTGCGATGAGCTCTTTAAAACAGTTAGATATTTCAAAAGAAAACTTACCAGGAATCGTAATGCCTATTTTCAAATACGGATCGATTGGAGACCAACAAAGTATTCTAAAAACATTAAAGAACATTCCTTTTGAAAATACCAAACCAATCCTTGAAACTCTGGTTAAAAAAGCTAAAAATAAGTCACTTTCTAAAAATGTACTATTAGAATTATTTGAAACTGTAGAACATACATCTTCTGAAACATTAATTTCAGAATTAAACAAAACAAGAAATAAAAATGATGATTTAAGTGTTTATAGAGAAGCTTTATTTGGAGGTAAATGGCGCAATGGTTTTAATATTTTTAACTACAACGCTACGGCGCAATGTGTGAGATGTCATGCCGTAAACGGTGCAGGTGGAGATGTTGGTCCGCCTCTAGACAATATAGCAAACACACTTTCTAGAGAAGAACTTTTAGAAGCTCTTGTGTTACCAAGTAAACGTTTAGCACCAGGATACGGCAATGTTATTCTCACCTTAGATAATGATCAAACGGTGGTAGGTATTTTAGAAAAAGAGACTAAAACCGAATTAACGCTACGAACCTCAGAAGCTGAACCCCTAGTAATTCCAGCTACACGAATTAAAACTAGAGAAAATGTAATATCTTCAATGCCACCAATGGGAGAAGTTTTAGGTAAACGTGCTTTAAGAGACTTAATCTCATATTTGTCATCATTAAAACAGGAAAAAATCGCTACAACACATTAAAACGAATGAATTTCAACAAAAATCATAGGTTTTCCAGTTTCAAATTTGCAAATATATTGCTTATTGTTTGTTGCATTTCTATTTTCACAAATTGCAAGGAAAAAGAGAAAGATGTGTTTCTTTTAAGGGCAAGTCTTCTGGTAAACGAAGACCACACAGTTTATAAAGGATTTGAATATTTCAGTAAGATTTTAAATGAACGTTCAAATGGAAGATTACAATTGCAGGTATATCCTTCGGAACAGTTAGCAAAAGAAATTGAGGCCATACGTTTGATTCAAGCTGAAGTTATTGATATAACAGTAACAAGTTCTTTACTTAACAATTGGTTTGAAACTGCTGTTTTTTGTGAACTCCCTTTCTTTTTTAAGGATACCACTGAGGTTAGAAATTTCATTAATGGCCCAATTGGCAAGCAAATGGAAGACCAAATGATTAACATTACGGGATTAAGACCTTTGGGTTATTTTCAGCGTGGTGCAAGACATCTTACCTCTAACAAACCTATTAAACATCCCGATGATTTACAAGGTTTAATTGTTCGTGTTCCAAATGTACCTTCTTTTGTAACTACATGGGAAGCCTTGGGAGCAAAACCAACACCAATGGCATTTTCAGAGGTATTTACATCTTTACAGCAAGGCACTATTGAAGCTCAGGAAAACCCATTTGCGTTTATTAAAAATGCTGGGTTTTACGAAGTTCAAAAATATGTCAATCTCACTGGACATGTATTAGGATTTGGCTACCCTGTTATTGGCGAAAAGCAATTTCAAAAATTACCAGAAGATTTAAAAGCCATATTGCTGCAGGCTGCAACAGACATGCAAGACTACGAGCATAAGTTATTTTTGGAAAATGAATCGAAAATTATTGCTGAACTCAAATCTCGAGGTATGGAGTTTATTGAAGTGGATAAGGATGCATTCATCAAGAAAAGTGAAAAAGCCATTTATAACAGTTTATCAAAAGATATGCAAGCTGTATATCGACAATTAAAAAATAGTGAAGAATGAAAAGGCATATTGAAAAATTTCTAAAAATAGCTACGGTGTGGAGCGTATTTTTGCTTATTGGCTCTGTACTGCTACAAATTTTTGCGCGTTTCTTTTTAGAACAAGCGCCTTCTTGGACAGAGGAAGTCTCTCGATTGTTTTTCATTTTTTCCGTGGCTTTTGCTGCTCCCTTAGCATTAAAATCAAATTACTATATCCATTTAGACGTATTTTTTAATATGCTGAAAACGAAATGGCAAAAACGCGTGAACACTATCATTTTAATCACAGTGTTCTTATTGTTTTTAATATTGAGTATTGGAGCTATCGAGTTTGTAACTATGGGATTCACCGAAAACTCCCCTAGTATGGGTATTAAAATGGGTATCGTCTTTTTAAGCATGCTTATTTTGGGGCTTACTATGTGTTATTTTATCGGTTTAAAACTCATCAAACAACTTAAAAATCCACGACCATGATTTTAATTTTATTCATCGTTTTTATTGTTTGTTTGATATTGCGTTTCCCTATCGCATTTTCGTTGGGGCTATCATGTTTAGCCTATATTCTATTAAGCGGTATTCCTATAGTTGTGGTACCAATGAAATTGTATTCTGGTATTGATGTATTTGTACTTTTAAGTATTCCTGGATTTATCATGGCTGGAAACCTTATGAACTATGGCGGACTTACCGAAAAAATCGTCAATTTTTGTAATCATTTAATGGGGCATATTACTGGTGGACTTTCATTAGTAAATATTGGTGCTTCTATGTTATTTGCAGGTATTTCAGGAACTGCAGTTTCTGACACAGCAAGTATGGGTTCTATTATGATTCCTGCGATGAAAAAAGAAGGCTATGATGCGGATTTTTCCTGTGCAGTAACAGCAGCTTCATCCACTATGGGACCAATTATCCCGCCAAGTATTCCGATGATTATCGCAGCAACTTTAAGTGGACTTTCCGTTGGAAGACTCTTTTTAGCTGGTGCACTTCCAGGACTGCTTTTGGGAGGTGGATTGATGGCAACAGCCTACTTTATTTCAAAAAGAAAGAAGTACCCAAAGCATCCTAAAAGTAGTTTAAAACAAGTATTGTATAGCTTTAAAGACACATTTTGGTCGCTTTTAATGACGTTTATTATTCTCTTCGGAATTATTGGTGGGGTTTTTACACCAACTGAAGCCTCCATTATTGCCGTGATTTATGCCTTACTCATTGGCGCATTCGTCTATAAAAAACTAAGTTTCAAGAAAGTTCAAATCATCGTTTTAGATTCCATGAAAACCTCCGCATCCTTAATGCTGCTTGTTGGTTTCGCTAATCTTTTCGGTTGGATATTAATAACAGAACAAGTGCCACAACTCATTTCTTCAGAAATATTGGGTATTTCTACAAACAAATACATGGTGCTATTGATGATAAACATCTTACTCATTTTTGTTGGTACGTTTATGGAAACCATAGCCGCACTTTTAATTTTGTTCCCTATTCTATTGAAATTGGCAATTTCTGTAGATATAGACCCAATTCATTTTGCAGTAATTGCAGTTTTAAATTTAATTATCGGGTTAACTACGCCTCCTGTTGGTGTTTGCTTGTTTATTTCTTCAAGTATTGGAAAAGTATCCATTGCTAAGGTGAGTAAAGCAGGATTTCCGTTTTTATTCGTTAGCTTTGTTGTACTTGCTTTGGTAACGCTTTTTCCTAGTATTTCTCTTGCTTTACCAAGTTGGATAATGGACTAATTAGCTGAAACTACAATGTCAAAACGTATTACCTTAAAACATATCGCTAATACTTTTGGAGTATCAATTGCCACGGTGTCTAAAGCACTTAGTGACAGCTATGAAATTAGCACTAGCACTAAAGAAAAAATTGTAGCCTACGCACGGGAAAACAATTACAAGTCTAAAAGTATTGACTTGAGTTTGTTGCATAAAAAAACAAAAACTATTGGGGTAATTATCCCGAATATCATGAATAGTTTTTTTGCCAAGGTATTTGTAGGCATTGAAAAAAAAGCTACCGAACACGGGTACCACCTTATTTCCTGTATCTCTAATGAATCTTATGAAAAGGAAGTAAAAACTATGGAGCTCTTAAAAAGTGACACACTTGATGGTATTATTATTTCCCTATCGGAAGAAACACAAGTAAAACAACAGTATAGCCATTTGCAGAATGTAATTAACGAAGGTGTACCACTTGTAATGTTTGATCGTGTTGCTGATGAAATTGATTGTGACAAAGTTGTAGTAAACGATTTAGAAGGCGCGTTTCATGCTACAAAACACCTTATAAAAACTGGCAGCAAACGTGTTGCTTTAATTTCAGTAATTGACAATTTAAGCGTTGGTAAACTGCGCGTTGAAGGGTACAAAAAAGCATTGCAAGAATCGAATATTTCTGTGGAGGAAAAACTAATTGTACGCATTGGAAAACACGAAGATTTTGATACGGCTTTAAAAATTATTTTATCAGACAAAACCATCGATGGTTTATTGTGTTTAGAAGAAAGTGCAGCTGTTAATGCATTGCGTATTGTAAAACATATGAAATACAACATCCCAGAAGAAATGTCTATTGCCTGTTTTACAAACGGCAAAATGCTACAACATTTAACACCATCTATTTCAGCCGTTAGCCAACATGGAAAGTACATTGGCGAAACCGCCGCTACCATGTTAATTGACCGTATTGAGAATGAAAACCATAACAAGCCATTTACTACAAAAGTGGTAAAAACGAGTTTGATTGAGCGGGAGAGCACAAAGCGACTTTAAATTCACTTTACAAAACATACTTTTATACCACATTACTTCATTAATACAATTTAATTAGAAAAACTTACAGGTTTTTTAAGGATTACAAATAATTGCTATATTCGACAAGCAAACAGCAAATTCAGATATATTTACGTGTTAGGCACAAGCTGAACTCACTCAACTCTAAATATGAATCCAAAACAAAAATTAGAATCTATTTTAAATAATGAATACGAATCCGAAGATGGAGATTTATACAAAGTAGAGTTGTTGGACGGAATGACCAGCGAAGAAATTAATGAATATAAAAAACAGGTACCAAACAATTTTCTTCCGACAGAAATAGAAGAACTTTTAAAGTTCAGTAGAGGTTTTGAATTTTTCGGATTAGAAGAAGTTCGATTTGACACATTTGGACATTTTGGTTTTGAAGAAATGTTTCCGAATTCAATTCAACTTGCAGGAGATGGATTTGGAAATATTTGGATTCTAGACATTGACTCGAAAGGAAATTGGAAGTCAGTCTACTACGTATGCCACGACCCAGCCGTAATTGTAAAACACTCTGTAAATTTATCGGAATTCATAAAACACGTTGACGAATTTGGACAAAAAGGAAATCAATCCAACTTAGACATTATTCATGAAAAGACCGTGATGGACATTTGGAGCGAGAAAGTCGGAATAATGGAAAAAAATGAGAAGGACTATGACTTTGAAAATGGACAAATCCAACTTCCAGAAATGTTCCTAATTGCTGACTTGACGAATGAATCAATAAAAACAGGATTTCCGTGGGGCAAATCAGGACCGAATACAAAAATCATAAGACCAACTGACGAACCGATTTGGATTGTTGAGAAACGAGTTAAACAAGGTTTTCTATCGAGATTATTTGGAGGAAAAAAATAAAAAGCCAGTACCTAACAAAGAACTGAGCTAAAAACCAACTTAAAAAGCATATCAAAACATATCTCTGCTTATGCAGGAAGAACCTAACCATAGGTTAAGCCATGACTTTAGCAGATGGTTGCGTTAGGGATTGCAGTGGATAGCCCACAGCGAGGCACGAGCGAGGACTTGGAACGAAAAGCCCGACCCGATAGGGGAACGCCCAAAATAAAAAAGCCCCCAAAAGGGAGCTTCACTGACTAACTCAAAAAAAATTAACACTTAATCCATATCGAAGCGAACACCTATGGATATATTGTTTTGGTCTACGATTTGGTCTTTAAAAATTGGTGATAAATCGTATTTAACGTACAAAGCTGTATCACCGAAAGCCACATAAGTACTTAACCCGTATACCAAATTGCTTGTATTATAGCTTCGTTTTAGCTTGTCTTTTTGACGGTTACCATCTAAATCGTACTTTAACTTTTGGCGCGTGCCAATATTAAACCCACCGTAACCACCGATACCTATTTTGAATTGTTTTCTAGTGGAGTATCTAAAGTATTTTTCTTTATCAATGCGCTTTGATGGCCCAAACTCAAAATGTATAGGGAACACTAAATTACTCATAGACAATTTAGATTTTCTTAGGCTTTGAGGAAACTCTTCTAGCATGGTTTGATTACCATTTTGAACAAAGTACTGATTATCGTTTGGTTTTAGCCCATTAACTTGCAGGGACACCCCATACTTAAACCTCATGAAATTTGTGTTTTTAAACACGCGGTATTTCCATGCCCAACCCATTTCGAAGAAGCGAGAACCGCCTATTTTGTATGGTGTATCGTCAAAACTTTGACCATCTATTATGGCGTTATTTAATCCAAATGCTAGCACAAAATCACTTTTAGTACGTCTATCGTATTTTCTGTATTTAGGTTTGTCGTTTTTCTTTTTTCCGATGTAAATGAAGCTTAAATCTTCATCATCAGATCCTATTCTAATATAATCAACGTCTTCATTTTCTTCACTGCCATACCCTTTTTCATTACGCTCTAACAAAGCAATCTTATTAGTTAGAATTGCGGTACGGTTTTCAATATTTAATGCACGCTTTTTTGCCATTTTCATTCTAAGGTCTTCAGCCTCAGCTTGGGTGATTTCACCTTTTTTTAACCTTAAATCTATAGCTTCAACTTCTGCTTTTAAAGCTGCTTTTTCTTCAGCTTTCACATTGTCTATAGCTTGTTTTAGCTTATTAATTTCTGTTTGATTTACCGCTTTTGGAATTGTGTCTTGTGCTAAAGCATAGTGCACATTTAAACTTAAAATAAGTAATACTAAATACTTTGTAATAGTTTGCATAACTGTTCGTTTTTTGATGCTGACACCCTAACTTCTGTGTCTGCAGATGTTAATGATTTGATTGAAATATGATTGATTGATGTTTTAGTCGTTACGTTGTGCAATGGCTGTTTTTACAGAGCCATAGCTGTCTTTTAAGGCTTTAAATACTTTATCTCTAAAAGATTGATCTAATTCAAATTCTACTTCCTGCAGTAGTAAAGTAGCATCCACGAGTACTTGATCTTCATTTTTCATTCTGCTTAATAAAATATCGCGTTGTGCTGCTTTTAAAAGTGAATCGATTGAAGTATCAGATACTCCAGATTTTGTTTCACTTAGCTTATATATTGCATCTGCAACTTCTTGTGCTTTTTCTGTTTCAAACGCTAATACTTCAACTTGTTTAGTTTTTAAAACATCCTTTTCTTCTTTAATTTTTGGAACCACTTCTTCTTTTGCAATTTGTAAAGGTGCTTTAGTTGAATTCGACTTAGTTTTATTAACTACTACTGTAGTGCTATTCTTTTCTAGTTTCTTCTGCTCTTGTTCAATATTCTCAACTGCTACTGTTATTTCTGTTGCTGTTTTAAAATCTTCTATTGCAGGCTTACTTTCAATAGTCTCAATGTTTTCTGGTGCGTCTACGACTGTCTCTACTTCAATATCATTATTAGAAAATTGAAATACTGCAAATAGAACTCCAATAACGCTTGCCGCAATACCTATCCACCATAAGCCTTTATTGTTAGATGTGTTGTCTTCAGCCTCTAAACGCTCAGATAATTTATCCCAGGCCCCTTTTGATGGTGCTATGGTGCGCTTTTCTAGCTTGTCCTTAAAATCGTCTTCAAATTTAATTGGTGCCATAGCTTGTTTTATTTACTTTTTTTATTTGTTCTTGAAGCATCTTTCGTGCTTTAAATAATTGCGATTTTGATGTGCCTTCACTAATATTTAAAAGTTCGGCAATCTCAAAATGTTTGTAACCTTCAATGGCGTACATAATAAACACCATACGATACCCTTCGGGTAAATCATCAATTAGTTTTTGAATATCATTAACCTCCAAATCGGTTTCCATACTGTTACTATAATTGTATGTACTCACATCTTCTTCAGATAAAAAATCAATTCTTTTTTTTTGCCTTAAGTATGAAATTGATTCTCTTATCATAATACGGCGTATCCAACCTTCAAAACTACCTTCGCTTTTATAGGTTTTTAAATTTTTAAACACTTTAAAAAACCCATTTAGCATTGCTTCTTCAGCTTGCTGAATATCTTTTATGTAATACCTACAAACACTTAGCATTTTTGGTGCATGCATTTCAAACAATACATGTTGTGCTTCACGATTATTCTTAATCGCTTTTTTTATTAATACGCTTTCGTTTTTATGTAGTTGTATAACTTTCAAAAAAGATTTCATGTTACTATTTATAAAGACGCAAAAGGTTTTAAAATGGTTGCCTGCAGTTTATATTTTTTTTCAATAGATGTGCGAATCATGCAATTTAGGAGGAAAAATGAAATTAAAAAAACGCAATTATACCATTTAATATAAGTTTTTTTGAAATTATTTTCAATGAAAAATAAAAATGTGTGATTTATTTCTTTTAAAACACCAAATTCATTGAATATTCTTTAAAGGATAGTTATATTTAAAAAAAGTGAAGCCTATGACTAACGATAACTTATTTTCATCATATGACTTACTCCCAAATACTTGGGATGAAATGTATAGTAATCCTTCAGATATTAGATCTCAATACAATATCATTAATGACTATTTACGAAGTACATCGCCGGAGGTGCTCTTTAAAAAAGAAGAGCTTTCTAAGCAATTGTTTATGAGCCAAGGTGTTACTTTTACAGTGTATAGTGACAATGAGGGTATTGAAAAAATATTTCCTTTTGATATTGTTCCAAGAATTATAAAAGCCTCGGAATGGGAAAAAATTGATAGAGGCATTAAACAACGTATTAAAGCGCTTAATCTTTTTATTAAGGATATTTATCACGACCAGTTTATTATTAATGATGGTATTATTCCTGGAGAACTCATTTATTCTTGTCCAAATTTCTTAAGAGAGATGAAAGGCGTTAAAGTGCCCCACGATATTTATGTTCATATTGCTGGTGTTGATTTAATACGGAATAACGACGGTGAATTCTATGTACTTGAAGACAATTTACGAACACCATCTGGAGTGAGCTACATGCTTGAGAACAGAGAAATTTCTAAACGTATATTTCCTGGAGTAATCCCTAAAAATCAAATTAGACCTGTAGCAAATTATCCTAATGTACTTTATAAAAAATTAAAAGAACTCTCTGACCAAAATGACCCCAACGTTGTATTACTAACTCCAGGTATTTATAATTCAGCTTACTACGAGCACACTACACTAGCACGCCTTATGGGTATTGAATTAGTAGAAGGGAGTGATTTAGTGGTTAAAGACCACTTTGTTTTCATGAAAACAACTAACGGCCTAAAACGTGTTGATGTTATTTACAGACGTGTTGATGATGAATTTTTAGACCCCTTAGAGTTTAATGAGAATAGCACACTAGGAGTTGCTGGTATTATGGCTGCTTATAGACAGGGCAATGTAAATATTGTAAATGCACCCGGAACTGGAATTGCAGACGACAAGGCAATTTATATTTATGTACCCGATATGATTAAATACTATTTAGAGGAAGAACCTATTCTAAAAAATATTGAAACCTATCAATTAGGAAAGCCCGAAGAGTATGAGTATGTAGTAAATAATATTAAAGACATGGTCATTAAAAAAACAGATGGTAGCGGTGGTTATGGTATGCTAATGGGACATGAAGCTAGTGATGAAGACATTAAGGACTATCTTGATAATGTTAAAAAAAATCCTGATAATTTTATAGCACAACCTATTTTAAGACTATCTACTGCTCCATGCTGTATAGATGGCAAACTATCTCCACGATGTATTGATTTAAGACCTTTTGCGCTTTCTGGTAAAGATGGTATAGATATTACTCCTGGTGGACTTACAAGAGTAGCTTTAAAAAAAGGATCTTTAGTTGTAAATAGCTCTCAAGGTGGTGGTAGTAAAGACACATGGGTAATTCATTAAACTAAAAAAGACAAAACATGCTAAGTAGAGTTGCAAATAATTTAATTTGGCTAGATAGATATATGGAACGTGGCAACGGTATTTTAAGTTTACTTAAAGTGAATTTTTATGCCAACCAAGACTCTCCTGAATTATTTTCATGGTCTCCTATTATTAAAAATTATACGAGTACTGATAATACCTTTTATACCGAAGATGCTATCGCCTGTATAGACTTTATGGTTTTTAATAATGAAAATTCCAACTCTATTTTAAATATTGTTACACGAGCTAGAGAAAACGCTCGTAGTGTTCAAGAACACATATCTAAAGAATTGTGGTTATGCATTAATAGCTACTATTTATTTCTAACAAAAAAAGGACTTCGTGCAAAGCTCAATGAAGAAGACCCTATCGTTTTTTTAGATAACCTTTTAGCATTTCATCTTAAATTCTATGGCAATATGGACATCACTTTAGAGCGTGGTCCGGCGTATTATTTTATGAATATTGGCAAGTACCTGGAAAGAGTTATCCAAATTTCAGATTTTACGGCAATGAAACTCATTGAAATTGCTAAAACATCCGACAGCCTAGAGCAAAGTTTTTATTGGAAAAATTTATTACTATCTATTGGTGGATATCAACTATATTTAAAAAAGTATAAATCCTCATTTAAGGAAGACCATATTATCACCATGATATTTCAAGATACATTGTTTCCACGTTCTGTGTATTACTGCATCAATAAATTGAACAGGCATGTAAATCTTTTAATAGAAACTGGTGAACTTGAAAAAAATAATATAGAATTTCTACTCGGAAAACTTGAAAGTACGATAAAATACACTACTATTGAGAGTATCAACGACCAAGGCCTTGATAATTTTATCAAAGGCATAAAAGAGGATATTAAAAATATTTCTTTTAGCATTAATACCGTTTACTTTTCTAATGTTAACTAGTTAAGCTCATGCCAACATTTTTTATAAAACATCTTACTAAGTATAGCTATAGCAACTTGATAATAGATGGCGCTAATCAAATTATGTTGCATCCTATACAGGACGAGTTTCAGAGTGTAACCTCACATACCTTAAGTATCAATACAAATCCTAAAATAGAAACCTACACTAATTTCTTCGGAAATACTGTTGGAACATTTATGATTTTAGAACCTCATAATTTTTTATCTATTATTTCTGAAATTGAGGTGAAAACCAAAGAAAAACTCTTTCCAGATGACTTAATACCTGAAAGTGAGCAATGGGCGGAATTAAAAAACATTAAATACAAACCAGAATTTTTTGATTATTTAAAATACAAAACGTTTGATGGTACAGATGCTATTTTAGAGTTGTTAAAAACGAAAGACTTGAATACACTTTCACCATTTAAAATTGTGCTTGAATTATGTGAATATATTTATACCAATTTTAAGTATATACAAGGGATTACTGATGTAGATTCTAAGCTAGACCATGTGTGGAAGTTAAAAGCAGGCGTTTGTCAAGATTTCACAAATATACTCTTACAAATGGTAAGGATGTTAGGCATACCAGCTCGTTATGTAAGTGGTTATATTTGCCCTAATGAATCTGGTTCGCGTGGTGAAGGGGCTACCCATGCTTGGATTGAGGTTTACATACCTTTTTATGGATGGTTAGGTATAGACCCAACCAACAACGCTATTGCAAACCAATACCATGTACGTTTGGCCGTTGGAAGAGATTATAAAGATTGTGCTCCTGTTAAAGGTGTTTTTAAAGGTAATGCAACAAGCGATTTGTTTGTACAAGTAAAAGTAAGTACATTTAAAAACACTGATGAACTTACAATATCCTTAAAAAAGGAAGAGATAGAAGTAAGTAACAACAGTTATCTTCAAAATGTAAAGTTGTTGCAACAAATGCAACAGCAGCAGTAATAGTTCATTTTTGGTTTTACAAAATTTTAAATTATATTTTATGTACTAATTCATACTTTGTTTAAAAACTTTTCGGTTCCAGAAACATCAATTTCCAATCTAAAGAATTATGAAAATATTTCAGTCATTACTTATAGTTTTAACTACTATCCTTTTCCTAAACTGTAGCAACAAAGCAGCGAAACCCACAATTCAAATTGAAGAAGGTAAAATTGGTATGATTGGTTTTGGCTCATTAATGTCCAAAACAAGTATGGAACGTACGTTACGCCGAAAATATAAAGATTCTGTTTACCTAGTACATTTGGAAGGTTACCAAAGAGCCTGGAACTACTACACCCCATTTAATAGGGATGAAGACTGGTTTCACGTTCAAGCGATTGACACCATTCCTATAGATAATATTATAGCCCTAAATATAATGGCTGCGGAAGGTGAAAAAATGAATTGCGCCTTGTTTTTTATTACGCCCGAAGAGTTAGCGCAATTTGATGAGCGCGAAGTTGGTTATAACAGAGTGGATGTTACCGATAACATTGAAGAGTATGCTTTTAAAGGCGGAAAGGTTTATGCTTATAAGGCAGATAAGGACCACACTTATGATGGAAACAATCCAAATACGTTCCTTCCTGATGGTTACCTTAATTTAGTTACTGAGGCATGTGATAGTATAGGTAAATCATTTAGAGATGAATTTGAAGCCTCGACCATACCTTATGATCCTAAAAAAGTAGCTAAGCGTGAAAATGTTTTTATGAAACCAAGGGAATAACTTTAACTAGGCCATAGTTAGCACTTGATTTTGTAAAAATTCCCAGCTAACTTGATGTAAGGTCAGATATAAGCATTTAAAACGGCGTATATCCACGAACCTATTAAACGAATCTCTTAAGAACGTATTACTTCTTTCTATCAATCACATAATTCACCATTAATTCAAGTGAATTTTTATAGTCTGAATTGGGATAAACTTTAAGTAATTGTAGTGCCTCTTCTTGGAAAGTTTTCATCTTTGTAATGGCATAGTCCAAACCACCATTATCTTTTACAAAAGCAATTACTTCTTTTACGCGCTTAGTATCCTTATTATGGTTTTTAATAGAATTTATAAGCCACTTTTTATCTTTTTTACTCGCATTATTAAGTACGTAAATTAAAGGCAAAGTCATTTTTTGCTCTTTTATATCGATACCTGTGGGTTTGCCTATTTGAGTTTCTCCATAATCAAATAAATCATCTTTTATTTGGAATGCCATACCTATTAACTCTCCAAACTTACGCATGGTATCTACATGTTGAGATTCTGGCTTAACAGAAGCAGCACCTAAACTGCAACAAGCAGCTATTAAAGTTGCGGTTTTTTGACGGATAATTTCGTAATACACATCTTCAGTGATATCGAGTTTTCGGGCTTTTTCTATTTGAAGCAATTCACCTTCACTCATTTCGCGAACTGCGATAGAAATAATTTTAAGAAGATCGAAATCATTATTATCAATAGACAACAACAACCCTTTTGATAGTAAATAATCACCAATTAAAACTGCAATTTTGTTCTTCCAAAGCGCATTTACTGAGAAGAAACCTCGGCGTCGGTTACTATCATCTACCACATCATCATGCACCAAGGTGGCAGTATGTATCAATTCTATTACCGAAGCACCGCGATAGGTACGTTCATTCACTTCGCCTTCAGACACCATTTTAGCGACTAAAAACACAAACATAGGTCGCATTTGCTTCCCTTTTCGGTTTACAATATAATGCGTAATTCTATTCAAGAGCGCTACCTTACTAGACATAGAAAGCTGAAACTTTTGTTCGAAAAGTTCCATTTCGTAAGCTATAGGTTGTTTTATTTGCTCTACTATCTTCATTGAGTTTGCAAAGATACTATTTGTTAAGATTTATTAGCCAATTGTCCACAAGCTGCGTCAATATCCTTTCCTCTACTTCGGCGAATAGTTACTGTAATACTATTTGCTTCTAAAACATTTTGATACATATCTATAGCCTGAGAATTTGCTTGTTGAAATTCGCCATCATCTATTGGATTGTATTCTATTATATTTACTTTACTCGGTGCAAATTTGCAAAACTGCACTAAAGCATCTACATCTTTTCGCTTGTCATTAATTCCTTTCCAAACTACATATTCGTAGGTTATTCTATTTTTTGTTTTGGCGTACCAATATTCTAAGGCTTCTCTTAAATCTGCCAGTGGAAACGTTTCGTTAAAAGGCATTATAGACGTTCTCACTTCGTCAATAGCAGAATGTAAGGATACTGCAAGTTTGAATTTCACATTATCATCTGCCATCTTTTTTATCATTTTTGGGACTCCAGAGGTTGATACTACAATGCGCTTTGGAGACATTCCCAGGCCTTCATCAGACGTGATTTTATCTATGGCTTTAAGCACATTATTGTAATTCATAAGTGGTTCTCCCATACCCATAAACACAATATTGCTTAATGGTCTATTATGATATAGTCTACTTTCATTATCTATGGCAACTACTTGATCGTAGATTTCATCTGGATTGAGGTTTCGCATGCGTTTTAAGCGTGCTGTGGCACAAAAACGACAGTCTAAACTACATCCTACTTGACTAGACACACAGGCTGTAGTTCTGGTTTTTGTTGGTATTAAAACGGATTCTACAATTAACCCATCGTGCAATTGTACTGCATTTTTAATAGTGCCATCACTACTTCGCTGCATAGTATCAACACGAATATGATTAATCACAAAATTATCTTCGAGCATTTGACGCGTTTCTTTTGAAATGTTAGTCATCGCCTCAAAGCTATGTGCAGATTTTTGCCACAACCATTCGTACACTTGGTTGCCCCGAAATGCTTTATCACCCTGACTTACAAAGAAGTCTCGAAGTTGCTCTTTAGTTAATGCGCGTATGTCTTTTTTTGTAGCATCCATTTGCGATTGCAAAAATAGTGAAAGGATTGACGAATTACGATTTTTGAATTACGAATTGTTATTATGGAGAAGAAACCCGCGTTAGGGATAGAAGCGGCATCCTTTTGTTTTTTATATAAATAAAATGACTTTATTTTAAGTGCTTTACAAAAAAAGCCCTATGGATTCCTGCTTTCGCAGGAATGACAGAAAACAAAAGATATAGCGGATAGCCCGACCCTTGTGGTAACGCCAAAAAAAAATCCCGTTAGAAACGGGACTTTAATTTTATATGATTAACATGGCATCGCCATAGCTGTAGAATTTGTACTTTTCTTTTATGGCCTCTTGGTAGGCTTCCATTACAAAATCGTGACCTGCAAACGCTGAAATCATCATTAGCAGTGTAGATTTTGGTGTGTGGAAGTTGGTTACCATACAATTGGCGATACTAAAATCGTATGGCGGGAAGATGAATTTATTAGTCCACCCGTCCATTTCGTTTAGCAAGCCACTAGAGGACACCGCACTTTCTATAGTACGCATTGCAGTGGTACCAACGGCACATACGCGACGTCTTTCTTTAATACCAGTATTAATAATGTTTACGGCTTCTGGACCAATTTTTATCTCTTCACTATCCATTTTGTGCTTAGATAAATCCTCTACCTCAACCGGATTAAACGTTCCTAAACCTACGTGTAAAGTTACCTCAGCAAAATTAATCCCTTTGATTTCTAACCGTTTTAGTAAGTGTTTTGAGAAATGTAAACCTGCTGTTGGTGCCGCTACAGCACCTTCGTTTTTTGCAAAAATGGTTTGGTAACGCTCTTCGTCTTCTGGCTCAACATCTCTTTTTATATATTTTGGTAATGGTGTTTGCCCTAATTCTTTAAGTTTAATTCGGAATTCTTTATAAGAACCATCATATAAAAAACGTAATGTACGCCCTCTAGATGTTGTATTATCAATAACCTCGGCTACCAAACTTTCGTCTTCTCCAAAATATAGTTTGTTACCAATACGAATTTTTCTTGCTGGGTCTACCAATACGTCCCACAAGCGCTGTTCCTCGTTTAGTTCTCTTAATAAAAACACCTCAATTCTTGCACCTGTTTTTTCCTTATTCCCATATAAACGGGCAGGAAACACCTTGGTGTTGTTCAAAATCATTACATCATCTTCATCAAAATAATTTATCAAATCTTTAAACTGCTTGTGTTCAATAGTCTGGTCTTTTCTATTTAAAACCATTAAGCGAGATTCGTCTCTATTTTCAGAAGGGTATTCTGCTAATAATTCTGCTGGTAAATCGAAACCGAAGTGCGATAATTTCATAGACAATTAATTTATTTGGTATAATTATTTTTACAAAGTCGCAAATATACAATCTGAGGATAGGGGTTGTCAAGTAAATGGACAATTATTATTCGGTAATTTGAAATCCGATGGCCTTTAAATCGTCCCAAAAGGTTGGATAGCTTTTTGAAACCACACCTGCATCTTCAATAATTATAGATTGCTTTAATGCTACTGGCGCAAAAGCCATTGCCATTCTATGGTCGTTATAAGTAGCAATTGGCACCATAGGCTTGATCTCTTTTGAAGTTTTTAAATGCAAGGATTTGTCAGTGATTTCAACGCTTCCTCCTAACTTTTCAATTTCAGTTTTTAAAGCAACCAATCTATCTGTTTCTTTAATTTTTAAGGTGTGAAGCCCTGTTAAATCACATGGCATACCTAATACAAAACATGTAACGGCTATAGTTTGTGCAATATCTGGGGCATTTTTTAAATCTAAAGTAAGCGGTGTTACTTCTGAAGTTTCTTTAGTTAGCGTGATACTGTTTTTGTTGAATTTTGATGTTACTCCAAAATGCTTGTAAATATCAACTAAACAAGAGTCTCCTTGTAAAGAGTTTTCTTTGTAGGATGACAATGTAATTTGAGTACCAACCTCGCTAATTGCAGCTATACTAAAATAATAGGATGCCGAAGACCAATCAGACTCTACCGTTAATGGTTTTGGTTTAGCTTCTGAAGGATGTACCTTAATAACGTTGTTTTTAAATGAAGTTTCAATACCAATTTCATTCAATAAACTTAAAGTCATATTTATGTATGGCACAGAGGTAATATCGCCTTCTAACGTTAGTTCAATTCCATTTTCAAGTTTTGTTGCAATCAATAATAATGCTGAAATGTATTGACTGCTCACATTTGCTTTTAGGGACACTTTGTGTTTTGAAAGCTTCTTGCCTTTTATAGCTATTGGTGGAAAGCCTTCGTTTTCAACATAGCTAATATCTGCGCCTAACTCTCTCAATGCATCAACCAAAATCTTGATAGGCCGCTCTTTCATACGTTTTGAGCCTGTAAGTATGGTTTCTCTTCCTTCTTGCACTGCAAAATATGCCGTAAGGAAACGCATTGCTGTACCTGCGTGATGAATATCTACAACTTTTTCTGTTGTAGCTAATGCCTTCATCATCAAATTACTATCATCAGAATTTGACACATTATTTAGCTCAATTTCAGGAAAAAGCGCCTGCAATAACAATAAGCGGTTAGACTCACTTTTAGAACCTGTTATTTCAACTAAAGATTCCTTTTGTATTGCTGACTTTTGTAGAGTAATATCCATTAAAAAACGCTTCTAAAATTAGAAGCGTCAAATATAATTACAATTATTTTAATTTCTGATTATTGTGGTGCCTATCGTGATCTCGTTTAGCTTTTTTATCCATCCGCTTATCAAAAGCACCTTGCAAATCAACACCTGTTTGGTTGGCGAGACACAGCACTACAAATAGCACATCGGCCAATTCTTCACCTAGATCTTTATCCTTATCACTTTCTTTTTCACTTTGTTCCCCATAGCGACGTGCAATAATTCTTGCTACTTCACCGACCTCCTCGGTAAGTTGCGCCATATTAGTAAGTTCGTTAAAGTATCTTACTCCATGTTCGTTAATCCAATCGTCAACAATTTTTTGCGCGTTTTTTATATCCATTAAATTCTAGTTAATACTATTTGTTCGTTTTCTGCTTCTATTAAACCACTAAAATAAGATTTTAAAGCGTCATAATACAATGGAGATACGATTGGGGCATTGAATTTTGAATCTACTATAAGTTGAACTGTATTACCAATAGATTTTATTTGATAGGTAAAAGCCCCTAAATTATCAGGAAGCTCAAGCCTTTTTGCTTGCGGCAAAGATTCTACGGTATATCCTTCAGGAAGTGTAATATTAAACCTGTAAATATCATCCATAGGATAGCCGAAATCTACAGGGAATTCCCGCTGTTCAAGTTTAAATGGGTTTTCATTTGTTCTGAAAAACAATAACGGAGAAAAGTAGAGTTTATCACCAATGATATCAGCTTGACTTTCAATAGTAAATTTACAGTTTTCCATTACAGGCTTTCCTAGCGCATCATTATTAGCTACACTAAACTCAGAGATTTCCATACCGTCAAATTTATTTTCTAAATCTTCAATAAATTGATCTTCATCTACATCATTAAAAGAATTGCGGTAGGCTCTTGCCTTATGCCCTGTTTTCACAGTTCTCATTTGCCCTTCAATGGCTCCTGTTTCATCTAGTTTAGCAAATAAATTAACGGTGTTTTTCGATATCTGTTTGGGGTATAAATCTATCAAAGTAGAACTTCCTGATTTTCTAATTATTCTTCCCTGCCAATTCAAAGCTCTAAATGGTAAAATATTGGGCGCACTATATTTACTACTAGCATCTAAAAGCACGACGTCATTTGGGAATTCTATTCCACAAATTACGTAATTATAACCTTCGCGAGTTGGAAATAATGGGATACCATTTTTTCTGGTGCTTACTAAAACAGGATTTGCCTCTAAACCTGCATATCGTAACATAGAGGTTAGCATTAAATTTATATCTGCTACATTACCTTTATGCTCTTTAAAAGCCTTTCTCAAACCATTGCTAGAATACTTACTGTAGTATCCATTCCAGTTCATATTTGATTTTACATAATCAAAAATCAACGCCGTCTTCTGCATAGGATCAGACACTTCAGCTAATATAGCATCAATATCTGATTCAAAATATCCAGATTTGTCCAATTCACCACCAAAATTTGGGTTTTTATAAATACTCTTTACTACATCTTCCCAGGTTGTTGAATAATATTTTAAAGTAGAATTTGGAAAATTCGTATACGACAATTCATATTTAACTGCTGAACGATAATTTCTAATATTATTTACGTAAGGTTCGTTTCTAAGTGCTGGAATATCAGAGAGACTATATGTATCAATGTGTTCCGTAAAATCTATACTTGTGTTACTGAAAGTAGTTTTAACTCCAGAAAAACCCTGACCACTACTTCTAGTTTTATTCGTAAATGTTATTTTATCATTCCGTCTTGTTTTTGTTGGAACCACATTCAAAAAACCTTTAGTACTTAATTTAAAGACAAAATATTCTGGTACAGCAAATCTTGCATCCAACTTTTTTATAGGAATTTCATGCTGAAACTCAAATACATCAACATTAGAATAAAATGGAGACTGAATTTCATACTTATACTCTATTACACAACCTTCCTTTATATTTGGTAATGTAAACTTGGTTTCATTATAGTATTTTGACATCTCAGTTTTAAAAATACCATCTTTTTTCAATTTCATTTCCTCAATTTTCCCACCTTCCAGATTATACGTATAGCCTTTTAAACCATGTACAATCTCTTCATCACTAGAACTCTTATATAGAGGTATACTATTAGTAGCGAATTCAAAACCATCTTTATTATAAATCTTTATTCTCTCATGAATTTCTGTGACCAAAACAAATCCATCATTTTGATTATATCTAAAAAATGTATTTCTATCTTTATAAAGATAAGCAGCACTTACAGATGAATCGGTTGGATAAAATTTCTCAGACAGTTCTCCTGTTGACACCTTACCAAAATCGTAATTTTGGGCGCCTAATACTGAACTTAATAAAACGGTTAGAATAAAACTTTTAATTCTCATTATCATTAATTTTAAGCAATGCTACTTTAGCATTATCTAATTTTGAAACTTGTTTATAAAAATCACGAAATGCAGCATACTCTTCTTTAGGATATTCGCCATCGTTGATAATAAATTCTCGTTTGTACACTAAAATATTAGCGTTTTTCTCCTCTATCTCCATCCTGTAACTCCCAAATTTGTTGCTAATGACTTTATTTTTAGGTAGAGATTCAACTTTAAATCCTTCTGGTAATTTAATTTCAATCTCATCACGGTCTATAAAACCGCGCTTGACTTTAACTGGTAAGGTTCTATTTCTGTAACGGTCTGGTATATGTCTATTACGATTTAAGGCGTTTATTGCAAACAACAACCGATTCCCTGCTTTTTTAGCATAATTCCGCGCCTTGAATTTTACAACTTCTTTAAACTGAATGCTGTCTTTATCATTCTCAATTACGATATCTTCTATGTTTAAAGTATTAATGTAGCGCCAGCGTTTTTTATACATCAAATCTTTTTCTCTAGCTTCGTAATTCTCAATTCTATATTTATCATCATATTGAATGCCTTTTGAGATTACTTCAACCTGTGCTGAAATAGCCCCGTCATTCGTTAAACTGTAGGCACCTTTCAACATTTGTAGATTCTCTTCAGTAATGTATTTGGTAGTATGTTTAATCATTCCGCCATCAGGAGTTACAACTATCACATCTCTATCATCAGTAAAATCGCCAAGAAACCCGAATGGTAAACTTTGGCTTGTACATTCTAACCAAATATCTTTATCATTTTCTTGTGGAATATTTAAAATTACATGATTAGTTTGTCCACCAAAGGACACAAAATCTTTATCCACACTTAATTGTTCAGAAGGAGAAGCATACAGTCTTGTGTAGTAAGACGTTACCCCCGCAACATCCAACAATGCTTTGGTGTAATTAGTTAAGCCTTTGCAATCACCATATTTTACCCGGTCTACATCACTTGCAGAAATAGGACGCATACCACCAATGCCAACTTGAACACTAATATATCTTGTATTATCTTGAACGTATTGATATACTTTTTTTGCTTTTTCTATAGGATCAGTTTCGTTTGCTACTAATGATTTTATATAATTTGCTGTTTCATCAGATACCGTTGCACGTCCTGAAAGTAAATTATCATTAAACCATTTCCCCATAGTATCCCAATCTCCTGCTACGGCTTGAACCCCTTCATAATTAAACTCGTTTGATGCAAACAATACTTTCGGTACTAAATTTCGAAATGGCGGACTATAAGCTTCAGGCTTAAAAGGTGCGATGTTTTTTAACTTATAAATGATTTTAAAATCTTCGCTAGAATCCCGATTTACGTTAACACCTTCTAAATTTATTTCCTTAGTTCTCAACGTCATAGTTTCAGGAAAATGAATTTTGTATCCGTAATTTTCAACACCCAAAAAAGGCCCTCTAATTGGCGTTAAAGAAGGTATAAAAGCGGTATTACTTGTACTAACTTCTGAAGTAAATTCAACGGTATAAGGATATGATATTGGTGTATAATCCAGATATAATATTCTGGAATCTGAATACAACGTCCCTCCATCTACAGCACTTACATCCTTAAAATCACTTTTTCTAAATTTTTCAATTTGCTTTCCAAAAGCATCAAACACTAATGCTTGCACGTGTTTCACTTTTACATCATCATCATAATAAACCTGAGCGCCAACGGCTTTATTACCATGACTATTTAAAACCGTAACAATACGCTTTTCAGTCTCTATCATTTCGTCGATAGACTTTATTAAAACATTGGTTTCATTTAACCTTACCACAGCATTAGCATCTTCACTTAACGCTTCTGGGATTGTTAAACTAATATGATACTTGTCTTGTGAAAAACTTTGAAATGTAAGTAGTAATACAATTATATTGGCAAGATTCCTTAAACTCATTAATGATTTTTTGGTCTATAAAATTATAGCAAATAGACATCACATTTTATGAGAAATATCATATTTAGCTGGCTCGTTGTATTACCAAATTAAATAAAAATCTTACAGAAATCACAATTAAGCAAGGAAAAAGTATATATTTTATTTCACTAAAAATCACTTGAAGCCCCCAATTTGTAAAGAAGCTTTTTATACTCAATGGTGAAACAAGTATAACTCGTGTATCGAAGAAATATCGAGAATTTTCAAAAGGAATAAAGAAACCAACACCTTCGCCTCCTGTGGTTATTGCATCTAAAAGTCCGTGAGATACAACAGATAAAAAAATCACTAAAAACCAGATGAATTTATGCTTTTTACCTATTGTAAACATAAGTATCAAAGCCCATAAAACAGCGAATGAAAAGGAATGTGTAAACCCGCGATGCCCTAATGGAGACTCATAAGGAATTCCAATTCTATAACCAATAACATCAAAATCTGGTAAAATGGTTGAAAATATAGCAGCTAACAATAACCATTTTAGATTTTTATTATCTATTACTTTTGAAATTGTGTACCCAACAATAGCATGACCAAAAACAGATGCCATTTATTCTTTGTTTTTAGTATCGATGATGATGGTTACAGGGCCATCATTTATTAATGCTACCTGCATATTAGCTCCAAATTCTCCTGATTGAATTGATTTACCTAAAGTAGTTTCTAACTTTTGAAGAAAGTTTTCATATATCGGAATAGCAATATCAGGTTTTGCTGCTTTTATATAGCTGGGGCGATTACCTTTTTTTGTTGCCGCATGAAGTGTAAACTGACTAACCACAATAACGTCTCCATCTACATCCACTAGAGATTTATTCATCACACCATTTTCATCTCCAAAAATTCTAAGATTAGTAATTTTATTACACAACCAATCTATATCTTCTTGGGTATCTTCATTAATAATTCCTAAAAGCACTAATAGACCATTTCCAATTGAAGCTACTTCTTGGTTTTCAATGGTAACACTTGCTTTTGATACGCGTTGGATGACTACTTTCACTCGTTATCCCAATTATCAGTTCTATAATTTTCATCTTCGCCTTCTAATATTTGCACATAACTTCGATATCGCGAGTAGGCAATCTCATCATTATCTAATGCATCTTTTACTGCGCATTTTGGTTCTTGTAAGTGGAGACAATTATTAAACTTACAGTCTTGTTTTAATTCAAAAATCTCCGGAAAATAATCCCCCACTTCTTCCCTATCCATATCTACCACACCAAAACCTTTTATCCCTGGCGTATCAATTATTTTACCACCAAAACTGGTATCAAACATTTCTGCAAATGTAGTGGTATGCTGCCCTTGCATATGCTGATTAGAGATTTCTTTAGTTTTTAAATTTAAAGCAGGTTCAATAGCATTTACCAAAGTAGATTTACCTACACCAGAATGCCCTGAAAACATACTCACCTTATCCCGCATTAGGTTTTTTACTTTCTCAACATTTTTACCCGTTTTTGCTGAAATACCGATACATTCATAACCAATTTTTCTATAAACATGGGCTAAGTATTTTACCTCGTTTAACGTTTCTTCATCGTAAGTATCAATCTTATTAAAAAGTAAAATCGTTTTAATTGAATATGCTTCTGCTGTAACCAAAAACCGATCTATAAAACTTGTGAATGTTGGTGGATTATCAATGGTAATCATTAAAAACACCTGATCTATATTAGCTGAAATAATATGGGTTTGTTTAGAAAGATTTACCGATTTCCTAACGATGTAATTTTTTCTATCGTGGATGTTGTGTATAATTCCTGAAACCTCATCATTATTCGTTTCTAATTCAAAATCTACAATATCTCCAACAGCAATAGGATTCGTGCTTTTTATACCCTTAATACGAAATTTACCTTTAATACGACATTGGTAAAATTCACCCAATTGGGTTTTTACTGTATACCAGCTTCCTGTAGATTTATAAACGCTTCCTGTCATGCATTAGATTGTACTACAAAATAACGATATTTAAATTGAAATAGTTAATCTATAATGGCTTTTTTAGTGGTAAGATGTTTACCATCTGCATTGATATTTATTAGATATATTCCTGAGGCGTTTTCACTTAAATCGATATGCAAAATTTTATTTTGTGGTTTACCAGCTATAGTTTTTACCAATTGCCCAGAAATATTAAATATCTGTATCTGTACGTTTTTGTAATCATCAATTAATTTAAGTTGAAATCTACCTGTTTTTGAAGGGTTTGGATATAGTTTTTCCTCAATTTCATAAGTATTAACATCTTTAGAATCTTTGATTTTTTCGCCTTTCGCAGAACAACAAAATGATGTTACAGAAGGACAACATATTATGCTACAATAAGTTTTTGTAGTTGTTCCATAAGCAATAATCTCCACTGTATCCAAAGCTATATTTCCTTCTAAATTTACTGTAACTGCCTTTCGGTCTCCAACAATTATTTCTTTTGAATCATAACCCAAATAAGACACCACTAGCGTATCTTTTTGATGGACTTGCAATTCAAAATTTCCATCAAAATCTGAAATTGCACCTTTTTCAGTGCCTTTAATAATTACATTAGCTCCCAAAAGAGGCTCCTCTTCACTTGAAATATTACCTATAATTGTAGTTTGTGAAAATGTCGTGAAGGCGGTGAATAATAATAGAAAAGTAAATTTTGGTTTCATAGTTTTAGAATTTTAGTTATCCACCATAAACCTAAATCAAAACTCACTTTGTGTAAAACATAAATGAGTGTATGCAACCTTTCAATTAGTCAACTGTCTATAAAAGAAAATACTTTAGAATAAAATAACCTTTTTGCGTAAGAGTATTTTTATATTAGCATTATTAACCTTAAAATTTAAAATTTCAACAACATGAGAAAATTAGTATTAGTATTAGCAATTTGTGCTTTCAGCTTTATTGATGCTCAAGCCCAAGTAGAGTTTAAAGTAGTAACCAGTGTAGAATCTATTGTACCTAGCGGATTAGGTCGTTCTAGAATAATTAGCGCCAACGACGAGAAAGATTACAAGGAATTTACAACAACACAAACTGAAGAAGATAACACGCGTAACAAATCTAAAAGAGATGAGATAAGAGTTAAGGGTTTTGACGAAACAAAATTGTTAAACTTTTTTAACCTAGGAGGTATTCGTTTTCAAAATATAGCAGCAAATGATGCTTTAATCACTTCTAAAATCAACACTATGATAGAAGAAGGCTGGGAATTAGCTTTTGTAACAAGTGCTGTTGAAAGTGCTGGTAAAGGAGACAATCAAGGTATTTTTATTACCAGATATCTGTTCAAAAGAAATAAATAAAAACTGTGAATCTGAGCTAATTTCAGAATGACAAACAGAAACAAAAAAGCCTCCAAAATGGAGGCTTTTTTTATAAATAAAAACGTTTTATCCGTTTATAATCTTCTCTTGATGGTTAATCGATTCTTGGTGAACCGCCTTAAACATTCTTAAGATAAACTCTTCACTCAATCCATGTTGCTCACCTTCTAAAACCATCTTACCTAAAATCTCATTCCAACGTTTTGATTGTAAAACAGCAACATTCTTTTTCTTTTTAAGCTCGCCAATACCATCGGAAGCTTTCATACGCTGTCCTAATAATTCAATAATTTGGTTATCCACAACATCAATTTGCGCTCTTAAATTATTCAACGCCGTATTATACTCTTCTTCTTGATTAGATTCCTTTCTAATTTTTAAATCCTTCATAATTTGAACCAAAGTAGATGGTGTAACCTGTTGAGCCGCATCACTCCAAGCATTATCAGGATCATAATGTGTTTCAATCATCAATCCATCAAAATTTAAATCCAATGCCGTTTGAGATACATCAAATATCATATCGCGCTTACCTGTAATATGCGATGGGTCATTAATCAAAGGAATATCTGGAAATTTATTTTGAAACTCAATAGC
The DNA here is from genome assembly GCA_043557195.1 of Flavobacteriaceae bacterium. Classification (GTDB taxonomy): domain Bacteria; phylum Bacteroidota; class Bacteroidia; order Flavobacteriales; family Flavobacteriaceae; genus Jejuia. The sequence continues at coordinate 1,357,131 of CP121314.1, forward strand.
CATTTGCCACTCAGGAATATTTCTATATTTTGTTTTTTGGTATGTAGAAAACCCTCTATGTATAGCTCCAATATTTTTAACGCCAGAACTGTAAATTCTTTCAATACCACCTAACCACAATGATAAATCTGGATTAACAGGATTCTTAATTAAAACCGGCTTATCAGTACCATTCAAAGCATCTGCAATTTCTTGCATAATAAACGGAGAAACTGTAGAACGCGCACCAATCCAAAGCAAGTCAATATCATGCTCCAAAGCTAATTTTACATGTGCTGCATTTGCAACCTCAGTACAAACTTTCATGCCCGTTTCTGCCTTTACTTTTTGCAACCATTTTAAACCTAAAGCACCTACGCCTTCAAAGTTTCCTGGACGAGTTCTTGGTTTCCATATACCAGCTCTAAAGTAACTTACATCCGTGTCTTTTAGCTCATGAGCTATTTTTAAAACTTGTTCTTCTGTTTCTGCGCTACAAGGACCTGCAATTACTAACGGATGATCTAATCCTAAATCATCTAACCAGGTTCTCATTTCTTTCTTGTTTTCCATTTTTACTTAATATTTAGCTACTTAAGCTATTTACGTTTACTATTTAATTTTGTTGTTCAATTCTATTTATTTGGGCGTTACCACAAGGGTCGGGCTTTCCGTTCCAAGTCCTCGCTCCTTCGTCGCTGTGGGCTTTCCTCTACAATCCCTAACGCGGGTTTACTTGCTAAAGTCAGCTTCCCATTTCAGCTTCAAACCTTTTTTAAATTATACCATTCAAAATATCCTTAATATGATTGGTATTCTTCATCTCATCAAAAATAGCTTCAAAATCATCATCCTTCATCAACTCTTTAAAATGAGTAAGGTTATTAATATACTCCTCTAATGTTTCAATAACATTAGTTTTGTTCTGTTTAAAAATAGGCGTCCACATTTCTGGCGAACTTTTTGCCAAACGTACCGTAGATGCAAATCCACTTCCCGCCATATCAAAAATATCTCGCTCGTTCTTTTCTTTATCAATTACCGTTTTACCTAACATAAACGCACTAATATGTGATAAATGCGATACATAAGCAATGTGTCTATCATGCTCTTTAGGGTTCATATATCTAATACGCATCCCAATATCTGTAAACAATTGCAATGCCTTTTCTTGGAGCTTAAATGTTGTTTTTTCAACCTCACAAACAATATTTGTTTTTCCTTCAAACAAGCCTTCAATAGCTGCTGTTGGTCCAGAATGTTCAGTACCAGCAATAGGGTGCATCGCTAAAAAATTTCTACGCCTTGGATGATTTTCAACCACTTTACAAATATCTTCTTTTGTAGACCCTGCATCAACAACCAAACCAGTATCTGGTATTTTATCCAAAATAGTTGGTAATAATTTTACCGTAGCATCAACAGGAATCGATACAATTACCAAATCAGCATTTCCTAAATCATCCAAGGTTGCTTTTTTGTCAATTAAGTTTAATTCAAGCGCTTTCTCAAGCGTAGCATCTTTTCTACTAATACCATGAATCATCACATCAGGACGATGCTTCTTGATATCGATAGCAAGACTGCCTCCTATTAAACCTACTCCTATGGCGTATATATTCTTCATTTTATTTCACTCTTGCTAATGCTTCTTCTAAAACTTCAGTCGATGCACACAATGAAAACCTTATATAACCTTCACCTTGACTTCCAAAAATGGTTCCAGGCGTAATGAAAATATGATTGTTCTTCAACACTAAATCGATAAACTCCTCCGATTTTAAATATGGTGGCAACTTAGCCCAAACAAACAAACCCGTTGCGTTTTTATCATAAGTACAATTCAATGCTTCAGCCAATTCCCATACCAAATCTCTACGACGTTTGTAAACACTATTCAACGTTACAAACCACATTTTAGAACATTTTAAAGCCTCAATTGCTCCTTTTTGAATGCCATAAAACATTCCAGAATCCATATTACTTTTTACCTTCAAAATATTGCTAATATGTTCGCTATTTCCTAAAACCATTCCTACACGCCATCCAGCCATATTAAAGGTTTTACTTAAAGAATTCAGCTCTAAACACACATCTTTGGCACCTTCAACATTTAATATACTTGTTGGGTTATCATTTAGCACAAAGCTATACGGATTGTCATTTACTATTAAAATATTATGACGTTTTGCAAAAGCAACCAATTCTTCAAAAACAGTTGCAGTTGGTGTTGCTCCTGTTGGCATATGCGGATAATTTACCCACATCAACTTTACTTTGCTTAAGTCTTGTTGCTCTAACGCTTCAATATTTGGCATCCAATTATTTGAGGCATCCAAATCATAAGTCACAATTTTAGCACCTACCAATTTGGTAACTGATTGATATGTTGGGTAACCAGGGTTCGGAATCAATACTTCATCACCGGCATTCAAATATGCCATTGAAATGTGCATGATACCTTCCTTACTTCCCATTAAGGGTAAAATTTCATTAGTAGCATTTATAGTAACACCAAATTGTGTTTTATAAAATACCGCCATAGCCTCTCTTAATTCCGGTAAGCCTTGGTAACTCTGATATTTATGTGCTGTTGCGTCAGAAAGACTAGTCGAAATTGCATCAATAACTTTCTGCGGAGGTTGCAAATCTGGACTTCCAATACCCAAATTTATGATGGGTTTACCACTAGCAATTAGCAAATTAACCTCTCTCAACTTCTTCGAGAAGTAATATTCTTCAACCGTATGTAATCGCTTTGCTACCTCAATCATAACTTAGCATTTTTATATTCTCCTAAAAGTTTAAAACTCGGACTCATAATTTCAATTAAAGACTTCGCCTTTAAAAAATCTGCGTGCACCTCAAAAGTAACATCAACAAAAAAAGCATACTTCCAAGGTGTTTTAATAATTGGTAACGATTGAATCTTTGTTAAATTCAATCTACAATCGCTCATAACATTCAAAATAGCAGCTAAACTCCCGCGTTTATGGTCGGCTTCAAACTTAATTGAAGCTTTACTAATTTCATGTTCTGGCACTTCAGAATTTGTTCGCTTTACAATTGCAAAACGCGTTTCGTTATGCTTTATCGTTTGAATACTGTGTGCCAAAACATCAAGCTCAAAAATATCAGCTGCCAAAACACTGGCAATAGCACCAATATGCTTCAAATTGTTGTTCTGAATACGCTCAGCAACCTCGGCAGTATCTTTATCCTCAACTAATTTAATATTTGGATAGTCATTAAAGAAATCCTTACACTGCAATAGCGCCATCGGGTGAGAATACACTTCTTTTATATCGTCAATACTTTGATTTGGCAACGCCATCAAATTATGCTGAATATCTAAATAATGCTCACCAACAATATGTAAATCATGATCATCTATCAATGCATAATTCGGAATAATAGAACCTGCAATAGAATTCTCTAAAGCCATAATAGCGGCATCACACTCTTCATTAATTAGTGCATTTACCACCCTATCAAAAGTCATACACTCAATGATATCAACAGGTTTGTTAAAAAACTCCTGCGACACAATGTGGTGAAAACTCCCTCTAATTCCTTGTATGGCTACTGTATTAATCATAAAAAAAAGTCTCGATTTTCATCGAGACTTGCATTTATATATATTGTTACTTAATTATACACACAACGTCTCGATTTCTTTGCTAAAAAAGAAATAAAAAAAGTTAAAATATGTATAATACGTTGTTGTTCTCATAATTACGTCGGCTAAAGTAAATAATATTTTAAGAAATCAAAATACTATAAAACCTTTTTTCTTTTTTTCAGAAAAGATTTAAAGAATTTATAACAAAATTCAAATTACATTACAGAATCATTATTTTTGACAAAACAATTCCGCAATATGTCTATTGAAGTTAATAATGTTTCAAAACTATACGGCAACCAAAAAGCCTTAAACAACATATCATTTAATGTGGCGCAACCCGAAATTGTTGGCTTTTTAGGACCCAATGGTGCAGGTAAATCTACCATGATGAAGATTTTAACTACTTACATTCAGCCTTCATCTGGAGGCACTAAGGTAAGCGGTTTTGGTGCAGATGCATTACAAAGCATTCAAAAAAGTGTAGGGTATTTACCTGAGCACAATCCTCTATATTTAGACATGTACATTAAAGAGTATTTGGCTTTTAATGCTAGTATTTATAAAGTAGACAAATCAAGAATAGCAGACGTTATTGAAATGACGGGGTTAACTCCAGAAATTCATAAAAAAATAGGGCAACTTTCCAAGGGGTATCGCCAGCGGGTTGGTTTAGCAACTGCACTTCTTCATGACCCTGAAGTTTTAATTTTAGATGAACCCACTACGGGTTTAGACCCAAACCAATTGATTGATATCAGAAATTTGATTAAATCCATCGGAAAAACAAAAACCGTCTTTCTTTCTACACATATTATGCAAGAAGTAGAAGCCATGTGCGATAGAGTTATCATTATCAATAAAGGTGAAATTGTGGCCGACAAAAAACTAACCGAGCTACGTGACGAAAAAGAACAAACTGTTATTGTAGAATTTGACTATCGTGTTGAAGACGCTTTTTTACTAAAACTGCCTAAAGTTAAAAACGTAGTAAACACTTATGATTTTGTATATGAAATCACTTTTAAAACTTCAGAAGACATGCGTTCTTACGTTTTTGACTTTGCGCATGACAAGCAATTAAAGATTTTACAATTGAATCAAAAGAATGCGAGTTTGGAGTCCCTTTTTAGGGAATTGACTAGTAGCTAGTCAAAAAATACAATAGTTTTTATAAACTTCTAAATTCGTAAGTTTCAAATTGCATTTTTTCCAAAATTGCAATTTGAAACTCTATTATTTTCCGATATTTCAAAATTATGATCATTTAATGTGATTATATTTCTTTAAAAATCACAAATTTATTTTAAATTTTCATATATAAATATTACTTTTGTATATGAATAATTTATTATTCGCTAACCAAACTAAATTCATCATATATGGCAAATCCAATTTTGGGAACGCTAATTCACGCCGTCGGAGGCGTTGCTGCGTCAACCTGCTACGTCCCTTTTCAAAAAGTAAAAAAATGGTCTTGGGACTCTTATTGGATTGTTCAAGCATCCTTTGCTTGGTTTATTTTTTCTTTTTTAATTGGTTTTTTAACTGTACCCAATCTAATGGATGTCTTTTCAGAAGCGTCCACCGAAGTATTGTTTAATGCCACTTTACTTGGGGCTATTTATGGTTTTGGAGGCATGTGTTTCGGTTTCGCTATTAGACATATTGGTTATTCATTAACCTACACAATTTCTATAGGTATCTCCGCTATTTTAGGCACCATTGTGCCTTTAATTATGCATGGTGAGTTTTCAGAAAAATTATATGGTCCTGGTGGTTACACCATTTTCTTCGGCATGTTTATGGCTTTAATCGGTATTATAATTTGTGGCGTTGCTGGCTATAGAAAAGAAAAGGATTTAAAGAACAACAATGCAAATGATGGAGAGCCACTAACCTTTAATATGAAAAAGGGATTGACACTTACTTTAATAGCTGGAGTTTTATCTGCCGTTTTTGGCATTTCATTAGAAGTAGGCGCTCCTGTTGCAGAAATTGCAGGCAACTATGGTGCTGGCAATTTTGAAGGTAATGCCAACCTTATACTTTCAACAGGTGGAGCTTTTATCACCAACTTTATTTGGTTCACAGTTGCAGGGTTTAAAAACGGTACCATAAAAGAGCTGGTGGACGTAAAAGGCGTTGGCAAAAAGAACTTTATCCTAAATTTTGTGATGTCCATTTTAAGTGGGGCATTATGGTACGGACAATTCTTCTTCTATGGTATTGCTCACGTGCAAATGGGTGCTTACAAATTTGCCAGTTGGGTATTACACATGTCTATGCTGATATTCTTTAGTTACGTTGTCGGCATCATTATGAAGGAATGGAAACAAGTTTCAAAACGCACTAATACTACCTTAATCATAGCCCTTTTGATATTAGTAATATCATTCATCATTATGGCATATGGTAGTTGGTTAGGCAACGAAACAACAACAGGTCATTAATTCTATTGATTCAAATTATAAAAAATGAGTACAAAACGCGTACAATTGAAGGGTATTACATGGAACCACAGTAGAGGGTTTACATCAGTGGTTGCCACAGCACAACGTTTTTCAGAATTAAACCCCAATGTAGATATTACTTGGGAAAAACGTTCGCTTCAAGCTTTTGCAGACGAACCCATAAGCGAATTAGCAAAACGCTATGATTTATTGATTATAGACCACCCTTGGGCTGGTTTTGCAGGAAAAAACCATGTAATATTACCTTTAGATGAATATCTTCCCAAGGTATTCATGAAAGATTTAGAAGAAAACTCCGTGGGACGTTCCCATGAAAGTTATTCTTCCAACGGACACCAATGGGCACTAGCCGTTGATGCCGCTACACCAGTAGCATCCAGTCGTCCTGACATCTTTAAAGAAAAAGGTTTAGAACTACCTCAAACCTATGATGATTTATTAGGATTGGCAAAACAAGGGTTGGTGATTATGCCCGGTATCCCACAAGATACCTTGATGAATTTCTACATGATGTGCTGTAATTTAGGAGAAGAAGTTTGCACTTCAGATGAACATGTGGTAAGTAAAGACATTGGTATAAAAGCCCTAAAAATGCTTCGAGAATTGGCTGTTGAAATGGACCCTCAAATATTTGATTGGAACCCAATTCAAATTTATGAAGCCATGACATTAACTGATAAATACGCATACTGCCCTTGGGCTTATGGTTATACCAACTACAGCCGGAATGGATATGCTCGTAAACTATTGCATTTTCACGATATGGTAGAAATTAATGGTGTAGGTGCTATTTCTACTTTGGGTGGTACAGGTTTGGCTGTGTCAGCTCAAACCAAAGAGATTGAAACCGTGATGAAATATGTAGAATACACAGCTTCAGAGGATTGCCAAAAAACAATATTTTTCGATAATGGCGGACAACCAGGACATAGAAAAGCATGGACAGATGAGCATACAAATAGCTTAACTGCCAACTTCTTCAAAAACACACTTCCAGGGCTAGACAGGGCTTTTTTACGCCCGCGTTATAACGGCCATATGTATTTTCAAGATAGAGCTGGCGCACCAATTAGAGATTATATGATGAACGGAGGAGATGAAGTAACATTATTAGAGAAACTCAACGAACTTTACAAAAAATCATTAGATATTTAATTTGAAATGAACAGACCATTAGAAGGCATATTAGTATTAGAGTTTGCTCAGTTTATGGCAGGCCCTTCTGCAGGCTTAAAGTTAGCCGACATGGGCGCCCGTGTCATTAAAATTGAACGCCCAAACACAGGTGAAGCTGGACGACAAATTGCTTTAAAAAATTTATTTTTAGACGGCAGTAGCTTAGTGTTTCACACCGTAAACAGAAACAAAGATTCTTACGCGGCAAACCTTAAAGACCCTGAGGATTTAAAACGTATTAAGAAATTAATTACTCAAGCCGATGTCATGACCCATAACTTCCGACCTGGAGTCATGGAAAAAATAGGTTTGGATTACCAAACAGTTCAATCCATAAATCAAAAATTAGTTTATGCAACGGTAACTGGTTACGGCACTACAGGGCCGTGGGCAAAAAAACCTGGACAGGATTTATTGGTACAGGCTATGTCTGGTTTTGCAAACTTAACTGGTAATGCTGATGATGACCCCACACCCATTGGAGCGGCAGTTTCAGATATAATTACTGGAACGCATTTGGCTCAAGGTATTTTAGCGAGTTTGGTACGTCGCGCAAAAACTAACAAGGGCGCTTTAGTTGAAGTAAGTTTGTTAGAATCTACTTTAGATTTACAGTTTGAAGTCCTCACCACCTATTTAAACGATGGTAATCAACCCATAAAACGAGCTAAAAAAGGGGCTGCAAACCCTTATTTGGGGGCTCCCTATGGTATTTATCAAACTAAAGATAGTTACATTTCTATTGCCATGGGCTCTTTGTTAAAATTGGGTGAAGTTATTGATGCACCTAAAATTCAAAATTATACCGACACCGAAACTTGGTTTACAAAACGTGATGAAATCATGGATATCCTCAGAGATAAAATAATCACCAGAACCACAAACGAGTGGTTGCAAATATTGAGACCCGAAGGTATATGGTGTTCCAATGTATTCGATTACAAACGACTACTAGAGCACGAAGCATATAAAGCGCTACAAATAGACCAAAAACTACCATTGCTTTCGGGTGAAGAAGTACATACTCTAAGATGCCCTATTCGTATGAATGATGAACGTTTATTTTCAAGTAAACCAGCACCAAGAGTTGGTCAACATACCGAAGATATTATTAAAGAATTTAATCTATAATTTCAGATGAAACCACTACAAGACCTTTTAGTTATAGATTTAAGTCAGTTTTTGTCCGCGCCATCGGCTACTTTACGAATGGCAGATTTAGGCGCGAGAGTGATTAAAGTTGAACGTCCAGAAACTGGTGATATTTGCAGACAATTATATGTTTCAAATGTGAATTTAAATGGAGAATCCTCCATTTTTAGAGCTATCAATAGAAATAAAGAAAGTTTTCAAGCAAATTTAAAAGATGAAGTCGATAAAGCACGCGTGCTAAAACTCATCGCAAAAGCAGATGTTTTAGTTCATAATTTTAGACCAGGTGTTATTGAGCGCTTAGGTTTCGATTACGACACTATAAAAGCAATTAATCCCAGTATCATTTACGGCAGTATTTCAGGCTATGGCGAAGAAGGACGTTGGCGCCCAAAACCGGGACAAGACTTATTAGCCCAATCCCTGTCCGGAGTAACTTGGTTAAGCGGTATTGAAGGCAGTGGCCCTACCCCAATAGGATTAGCCTTGGTTGACATTTTATCTGGAGCACATTTAGTACAAGGTATTTTGGCGGCGTTGGTGAAACGTTCAAAAACTGGAGAAGGCAGTAAGGTCTCAGCAAATATGCTAGAGTCTGTTTTAGATTTTCAATTTGAATCTATTACCACTTTTTATCACGACGGTGGTCAACCTATAACGCGACCAAAAAACAATAGCGCGCATGCATTCTTGGGTGCTCCATACGGAATTTATAAAACCCAAAATGGCTATCTAGTTCTGGCCATGGGCTCTATTCCTGTTTTAGGCGAATTATTGGATTGCAAACCCCTTAAAGCTTATACCGAAATACCAGAATGGTTTACCAAAAGGGATGAAATCAAAAAGATTTTAGCCGACCATTTAAGTACCGATACCACAGAAAAATGGTTATCAATTTTAGAACCTGCAGACATTTGGTGTGCCAAAGTAATGGATTGGAAAACCTTATTTTCCGAAGAAGGCTTTAAAGTTCTAGAAATGATTCAAAACGTAGTCATGAGCGATGGTTTTGAATACAAGACCACGAGATGCCCTATTAAAATTGATGGTGAATACTTGACCTCCCCTGTTGGTTCACCAAAACTCGGTGAACATACTGCATCCATAATTAAAGAAATGATAGACTAACTATGGGAGCAGGCAATTTTAAAATAGCAGTTAGAAAATTTGATGCTTTTGAAAGTGCCATCGATAAAATATGGGCTAAATTTTGCAAAAAAACGGGATGCAAACTTGAGCTAGAGGCAGTTCCTTTTGACCTTCATCCATTGTATGACACTATTCTGAAAAACCAAGGTTTGGCTAATGGCTCTTGGGATGTTGCACTGATTAATACCGATTGGATTACAGAGGCCACGTCATCAAAGGCTATTGAGAATTTAACACCTTATATTGAAAATAATCCTCCCAAAGATTTTCCCAACGGATGGTCTCGGTCGCTCCTAGAAATGCAGGAGTTTGATACCGATACTATGGGGTTGCCGTTTCATGATGGGCCAGAGTGTTTAATTTACAGAAAGGATTTATTTGAATCTATTAATGAAAGAGTGAATTTTTATGCTGAACATGGAAAGGAACTTAAAATCCCAGAAACTTGGGGAGATTTGATTCAGGTAGCCGAATTTTTTAACAGACCAGAAAAAGGCTTATACGGCACTACATTTGCCGCTTACCCTGACGGACACAACACTGTTTTTGATTTTTGTTTACAATTGTGGACCCGAAATGGCGAATTATTTGATGAAAACCAAAATATCAAACTGAATTCCGAGGAAGCCATTGAGGGCATGGAATTCTACCGAAAAGCCTTAAAAAACCAAAACGCTATTCATCCAAATTCTAGAGATTTCGATTCTGTAAAATCGGGAATGGCTTTTGCCAACGGTGAACTAGCCATGATGGTAAACTGGTTTGGTTTCGCTTCAATGTGTGAGTTTTTAGAAACTTCAAAAGTAAAAGGCAAAGTGGATATTGCCAATGTTCCTGCAGGCCCAAACGGTGAAGGCTCATCACTGAATGCTTACTGGATGTACGTTATTGGCTCAGGAAGTTCTCATAAAGACTTGGCTTATGAGTTTATCAAATTTGCGGTAAACCCTGAAAATGATAAACTGCTGACTTTGGAAGGAGCCATCGGATGCCGAAAATCTACCTGGAATGATGCTGATGTAAATAAAGAAGTACCGTATTATCATAAGCTTGAAGAACTGCATAATAACACTAGAGCTTTACCAAGAAAACACAATTGGTCTGAAATTGCAGATGTTATTGATGCTTTGGTATTAAAGGTTATCAATACCTCAGAAGATATCAAATCCATATTGGATGAAGCGCAACACAAAATAAACCAAATAGAAAATTCAAACTAAATGGAATTAATCTATAAACCAGAATTACCAAAAGAAAACCGCCCAATTTACGTAATTGGAGCTGGTGGCATTGTGCGAGATGCTCATTTACCGGCTTATAAAAAAGTTGGATTTAATGTTGAGGGTATCACAAACAGAACAAAACAACGGGCGATTGATGTGGCTAAAACATTCAATATTCCTAATGTTTATGACTCTGTTGAAGATATGATTGCAGACGCACCTGAAAACGCAGTGTTTGATTTAACATTAATGCCCAATCAATTTGTATCAACCTTAGAATTATTACCGAACGGCGCCACGGTTTTAATTCAAAAACCAATGGGAGATTATTACGAACAAACTTTAGAAATTTTGGAGGTGTGTCGAAAAAAAGAATTAAAAGCTGCCATAAATTGCCAAATGCGTTTTGCGCCGTATGTGATGGCCGCCAAGTATTTAATTGACCAGGGTTTGATTGGTGAACTTTATGATTTTGAGGTACGTTTGACAACGTATACGCCTTGGGAATATTTCCCAAATGTAGTGAACCATCCTCGCTTAGAAATCCAACAACACAGTATCCATTATATTGATTTGATGCGTTCGTTTTTGGGCAATCCGAAAAAAGTATATGCCAAAACCTTGAAGAATCCTGCTAAAACCATGTCGTCCACTAGAACAACTACCATCATGGATTATAGCGATTCTATACGCGCCATTATCAATACCAACCACGACCATAATTTTGGCGAAAAAAACCAAGAAAGTTTTGTAAAATGGGAAGGCACCAAAGGCGCAATTAAAGCTAGAATCGGTTTACTTTTAGATTATCCAAACGGAAAACCAGACTTATTTCAATATTGCATTGTTGAGGAAGGCAAATCCCCAGAATGGGTAGAAGTTAAACTTGAGGGTTCTTGGTTTCCAGATGCTTTTGTAGGCACCATGGCATCTTTAATGCGTTATGTTGAAGGCTCAACAAATGTACTACCAACAAGTGTAGAAGATGTTGTACACTCAATGGCAATTGTAGAAGCAGCATACGCCTCTAATAATGATGGAGGGGTTGCGCCAAATTATAATATTTAAATATTCTTGATTTATTGATCGACGTCAAGAAATAATCAAGTCTAATTAGCCTATAGGTATCAATAATAACGAGTATTTTTGACTAACTAAACTAAATAAAAACTATCGTGAATTCTAAAAAAATTTTTGTAATTCGTATTGCCGCAATTGTTGCTTTAGGTGGGTTTTTATTAGGCTTTGATGCCTCAGTAATTTCAGGGGTTGTTAAATTTATAGAACCTGAATTTAATCTTTCAAAAATTCAATTAGGTTGGGCGGTTAGTTCTATAACCTTAGCAGCTGGTTTTGGAATGCGAGTAGCAGGACCGATGAGTGATATCCATGGTAGAAGAAAAATTTTAAAATATGCAGCGCTATTATTTACGATTTCAGCATTAGGTTCTGCACTTTCAGTCACTTTTTTCTGGCTTATTATTTTTAGAATGATTGGAGGATTAGCTGTTGGTGCAGCACTTATTATTGCCCCAATGTATATTGCCGAAGTAGCGCCTCCTGATAAACGTGGACAATTAGTATCGTTTAATCAATTAAATATAGTTATAGGTATTTCTGTAGCATTTTTCACAAATTATTTAATACTTAAATGGGGGAATTCTGATGCAGAATGGGCTAAATCATTAGGTTTAGGAAAATGGAACTGGAGATGGATGCTAGGTTTGGAAGCCCTACCTGCAATTTTATATTTTTTAGGCCTTTTTATTGTTCCTAGAAGCCCACGATGGCTGATGACAAAAAGCAAAAAAGAAGAAGCTTTAAGTGTGATGAAAAAAGTGGTTTCAGAAACTGAAGCGCTATCTCAAATTAAAGCAGTAGAACAAAGCATTTATGATGACCGACAAAAAGAAAAATCACGTGTTGGAGATTTATTGAAAAAGTCCATGCGAAAAGTAATGATTATTGGCGCAATAGTTGGCATTTTTCAGCAGTTGGTAGGAATAAATGCAGTTCTATTCTATGCACCGATGATTTTTGAACAAACTGGCATTGGTACAGATGCCTCCTTTATACAAGCAGCCTTAGTTGGACTTACAAATTTAGGCTTTACGATTGTAGCAATGTTAGCTATTGATAAATTTGGCAGAAAACCACTACTTATCATCGGCATGATTGGTATTGCTATTTGCTTATTTCTATTAAGTTACGGATTTAGTGAAGCCACATATTCTTTAAGCGCCGAAGCTATTGCAAGTTTACCTGCAGAAATTGATAAAACCATACTTAGCTCACTTCAAGATAAAGTATTTAATAACGATTTAGAGTTTAAACAAGCATTAGTAAATACCTTGGGTGAAACAGTAGCGGCAACTTATGAATCTACCATAGTTACCGCCTCGGCAAAAATGAACACTATTTTAATTTTAGTTGGCATCATTGGTTTTGTTGGCGCTTTTGCTATGTCTATTGGTCCTGTAATGTGGGTGTTATTCTCTGAGTTATTCCCTACTAAAATTAGAGGAATAGCAATAACGGTTGTTGGGCTTATTAACTTGATAGTAGCATTTTTGGTACAACTGCTTTTCCCTTGGGAATTAGCTTCTTTGGGAAATACGATGACGTTTTTGCTCTTCGGTATTTTTGCTATAATAGGTTTGGTGCTTATTTGGCTAAATGTTCCGGAAACCAAAGGAAAAACTCTAGAAGAACTAGAAAAACAATTAATAAAATAATTAGGTTATAAATTTTACTCAGTGAAAAATATTAGTCAAGAAGAAAAAGCATTTCTAAAAAGCGGTGGTAAAACAGCGAACAAAAAAACTGTTTTTGATTTAAGTGGCAACAACTGGCAATTTGAAGGCATTCGCCCAGGTGAAGGTCAAAAAATCGGGTTCCATGAACTCAATTTTGACATAACGGGAGATTCCTTCAACTGGAGTTTTGCCAAAGTACCTGGTGATGTGTATACCGATTTATGGCGCGCTGGCAGAATTGAAGACCCGCATTTTGGTCGCAATAGTTTAAAAGCAAAATGGGTTCCAGAACATGAATGGTGGTACAAACGTCAATTTGATGTTCCACAAGAAATGTTTAACAAACATATTCAATTAGTTTTTGATGGTGTTGATTTTGGATGTGATGTATGGCTAAACGATGAATTTTTAGGCTCTCACGAGGGGATGTTTTCAAAATTCAAATTTGATGTTTCGGATATCATTCGGTTTGAAAAATTACGCTTCGGCACCAACGTTTTAATGATCCGTTTACACCCTGCACCACGACGCTACAGTCAGGTAGCAGGTAGAAAACCCGCATGGCATGGCGACTATTGGGTAAGCTTACCTCCTACTGGTATTTGGAAACCTGTGTATTTGGAAGCCACGGGAAAAGTTACGGTAGAAGACACTTATGTAAAGCCTACGATAATTTCTGAAAATTCTGCAAAACTTGATATGGAATTAGAACTTCAAAATCATGAAGATTCAGAAAAAGAAGTAACTATAGATATTGAAGTTTCTGGTAAAAATTTTGAGTCACGAACTTATAAAACCAATCAAACCGTTTCTGTTTCAAAAGGCACAAATCAATTTGAATTGAGTTTAAATGTTGACGACGCTAAACTTTGGTGGCCATGGGACTTAGGCGACCAAAACCTGTACACCGCAAAAGTGACGGTAACTGAAGGCGAAAACACTTTGTTAGATACCACCGAAACCACTTTTGGTATTCGTGAAGTGAAAATGACACATAACCCAGGATTCACTAAAGACCAAGTAGAAAACCCATGGACGGTTATGATAAATGGTAAACGCCATTTTATGCGCTCTGGCACTTGGGGTGGCCCACCTGATATTTTTATGGGTCGCGCACACAAAAGTAAATACAAAGAATTAATTCGTTTAGCTAAAGAAGCTAACTTTAACAACCTTAGAATTTTTGGTTGGCACCCTGAGGAAATCCCATATTTCTATGAATTATGTAATGAAGCAGGGATTACTGTTTGGCAAGATGTGCTGCCATTAGCTAGCTTATCACTTCCAAAAGATCAAGAGTTTAAAGATGCTGTTTTTGCAGAAGCTATTGCATCTGTAAAAGAACAACGTAATCATCCATGTTTAGTGCTTTTAGAAGGTTCGGAAGAACTATTTATGACAGCATCAGATCCTGAGCACAACCTCCAATTTGTAAACGAATTAGGTGAAGCTATTAAACCGTATACACCATTACATTACATTCCTTCCTCTCCTTTAAGTGATGAAGTTGGTTTAAATTTAGGTTTCAAACCTAACGAAAGTTTTCATGCCAACGATTTATTTTATGGTGAAGGTGAATTTGTGATGGAAGATTATTTCCCGAGTTTAGACTATGCAGTAATTCCAGAGTTAGCCATTTCATCCTGTCCTAATATAGATAGTATCAAAAAGTTTATTCCTGAAGACGAAATTTGGCCTCCAGGACCAAGCTGGGGACATCATTGGACAGATTTTGATGCGCTTCGCACTTTAAATTTTGAGGTTTTAGGCGACCAAAGTAGAGATGGTTTAGAGAAATTTGTGGCGGCCACCCAAATCGCACAAGGTGTTATTTTTCAATATGCATTAGAGCATTTTAGAACTAGAAAACCTAAAACAAGTGCCATATGTATTTGCCACTACATCACATTTGCTCCCGATATGAAATGGGGGATTGTTGATTACTATCAGGAGAAAAAAACATCTTTTGATCATGTTAAAAAAGCATACCAGCCCTTACTTTTAGCAATGAAACATTATAACAGGCGCTGGTTACCAAATGAAGATTTTAAGGGCGAACTTTGGGTAGTAAATGATTACTATAAAAATTTCAACAATTGTAAAGTATCCATTAGATTCTTGAATAATTCAAAAGCAACAATAAAGGAAGAATCATTTGATATTTCTGAAATTAAGGGGGACAGCGCTTCAAAATATATAGATGTATCATGTACGGTTCCAGGAATAATCGGTGATAAATTCTATGTTGAATTAGATTTACTTGATTCTGATGGAAATGTGCTGTCTCAAAACGATTATTTTCTTTTAGTTGCAGATAAAGAAAAAGACCAAAAGGAGTTAAGAGAAATAGGCTTGGAAGCATTTGAAATTAAGCAAAAATATGGGTGGGCAAACTACTTTAGGTATTACCCTAGTCTTGGAACTGAAGAAGGCTCTAAAGAAGCTGATGCAGCAATGCCCATTGCAAGAGGATTTGAAAATTAAGCGATGTTTGAGTACAAAAAAAATAATAGATTAGGTATCATCGCTTTAGACAAAGCGCCTGCAAACAGTTACGATATTCATTTTTTTAAAGCATTTATTGCTCTTTTAAATGACATCGAAAAGGATACGGATATTTCAGTTGTTTTGATAAAAAGTAACATTCCTAAATTCTTTTGTGCCGGTGCAGACATTAAAGTTTTTAGCAAAAACACCCCGAAAGAAAATAAGCAAATGGTGCTCATGGCAAATAAAGCTACTAATGTATTAGCCAAAAGTTCTAAGATTATCGTTGCTTTTTTAAACGGACACACACTTGGTGGTGGTTTAGAACTCGCCATGGCATGCGATATAAGAATTGCATCAAATAAAAGTTTTTTAATTGGTCTGCCTGAAGTAAATTTAGGACTTATACCCGGAAACGGCGGTATACCAAAATTAGTACAATTAATTGGTAGTTCAAGAGCTCTGGAATTATTAGTTTCTGGTGGCACATTTTCATCTGAAGAGGCTTTTAATTTTGGACTGGTTTCTAAATTATTTGATGCTGAAAATGCTGAAAGTGAAGCTGTTTTGTATGCTCAAAAATTATCAAACGGTCCTAAAAAAGCAATGGCTGCCATTAAAAAAACCATCAGAAAAGGGTATGGCAAAAGCTTAAAAGACTTTTTGAGCTTAGAAAAAAGAAACGTAGATAAGCTTTATGATACGTTTGACGCCAAAGAAGGTTTTCAGGCTTTTGTTGAGAAACGAAACCCAAATTTTGAATAGTTTAACACTTGAATTATGAGTAATAAAAATATTAAACATTACCCCTGTTATATAAATGGCGAGTGGCTAGACAGCAGTTCTAGGGATGTTATTAAGGTAGAAAACCCTGCAGACAATGAAGTTTTTGCTACGGTTACCGCTTGTACAAAAGATGATGTTCAACATGCACTGGAAACTTCTGAAAAAGCTCAGAAATCATGGGCCTTAATTCCCGCAAATACTAGGGCACAATATATCTATGAGATTTCAACAAAGCTAAAAGCAGAGCGTGAACACTTTGCCAAACTTTTGGTGATGGAACAAGGTAAAACCTATGCAGAAGCTTTAGGCGAAGTAGACGATACAATTACCTATATGAACTACGCTGCCGAAGGAGCACGTAGAATTCAAGGTGCTATATTTCCAGCAGAAGCCGCTAACAAAAGACTTTCTATATACAAAGTACCTTTTGGTGTTACCGTTGGTTTATGTGCGTTTAATTATCCATTAGCCTTAATTGGCAGAAAACTAGGACCCGCATTGGCAACTGGAAATACTATGATTATCAAACCGCACGAATTGACACCTATTACAGCATCAGAATTCTGTAGGCTAGTTGACGAAACAAATATCCCAAAAGGTATTGTGAATATGGTATCTACAAAAACTGCAGATGCCGCGTCTTTATTAGTTGAAAGTCCAATAACTAAATTAATTTCACTTACTGGAAGCACTAGAGCTGGAAAAGCAATGTATCGTGCTGCTGCTGATAACATTACAGAACTCATACTAGAATTGGGCGGTAAAGCACCATTTATTGTTTGCAAAGATGCCGATATTGATAAAGCGGTTGAGGCAGCTGTAATTTCTAGATATGCTAACTGCGGACAGGTTTGTATCTGTAATGAAATGGTTTTTGTAGATGAAAAAATTTCAGATGAGTTTACCGAAAAAGTTATAAAACGTACCCAACAAATTAAAGTGGGTGACCCTTTTGACAGTTCAGTAAATATGGGACCCAACGTTAGTAAATTAGGTTTAGACCGTGTTGACGCATTGGTAAAACAAAACATTGACGAAGGTGCAGAATTATTATTAGGTGGAGGAAAACCTGAAGGCGACTATTTTGAAAAAGGCAACTGGTATGCGCCTACTATTTTAGGCAATGTAAAAGGGAATCATTCTACAGTAAGTCAAGAATTATTTGCTCCAGTAATGCCTATTGTTAAAGTTTCTGGATTTGAAGAAGCTGTAGCACTTGCCAATGATAGAGAAGAAGGTTTATCGGCTTACTTATATTCTAATGATTATAGAATTCATCAAAAAGCCATAGATACGATGGAAGTAGGCACTATCTTTATCAACCAAATGATTATTGGAAATATCCAAGGGTATCATTCTGGTCATAAAACTTCGGGAACCGCTGGGGAAGACGGGATTTATGGATTGGATCATTACCTACAAAAAAGAACTATTTATTTAAACTATGAATAACAAATTAATTAACTAAATTATAATGAAAGCAACCCAATACGAAGGTAATAAAACCTTCACAGTCTTAGAAAAAGAGATTGAAGCTCCTGCAAATGGGGAGGTACAAATCAAAGTAGCATACGTCGGCGTATGTGGTACAGACGTGCATATTTATCATGGTATGATGGACAAACGCGTTAATATTCCTGAAACTATTGGTCATGAAATGTCGGGCGTTATTAGTGCTGTCGGGAATGGTGTTTCTGGCTACGATGTTGGTGACAAAGTAGTTGTGCGCCCTTTAGATGACAGAAAAGTAAAACCATCAGACAAAGGTTTTAACCATATCTGTGAAGAGTTAAAATTTATTGGTATTGACAGTCCTGGTGCCATGCAAGAATACTGGAATGTACCAGCATTTACCTTACACAAATTAAAAGCAGATACAGATTTAAAATTGGCAGCATTAATCGAACCTCTTTCGGTTGCAACTCATGATGTACGCCTAAGTGGTTTAAAAGCTGGTGAAACGGCAGTTGTTTTAGGCGGTGGCCCTATCGGTCTTTTAGTAGCTATGGTTGCTAAAGAAGTTGGCGCAAATGTTATCATCTCAGAAGTAAATGAGAAGCGTATTGCAAAAGCTAAATCCATGGGATTGAATGCCGTAAACCCAATTGAGGTTAATCTTGTAGATTATGTTAGAGAACAAACCGAAGGACGTTTAGCTGATGTTGTTTTTGAAGTAGCAGGTGTTCAACCAGCCCTTGATATAATGACTGAAGTAGCTGGAATTAGAGGTAGAATTGTTATGGTAGCTATTCACGGACAACCAAAACCAGTAAACCTATTCAAATTCTTCTGGAAAGAGTTAAAATTGATTGGAGCTCGTGTATATGAAAAGGAAGATTATGAAAAATCAATCGATTTGATTACAAAAAATGAATTACCGTTTGAAGATATGATTACCGATGTGCAACCATTGAGCAACATCCAACAAGTATTTGAAAACATAGACAACAACCCTGATGGCATGAAAGTGTTAATGGATTGTGCTTTATAAAACAAACTAATTATTATTAAAACATAAAACATGAGTATCTTAAACACATTTAGTTTAGAAGGAAAAACAGCTTTAGTTACAGGTTGTAAAAGAGGAATAGGAAAAGCAATGGCAATAGGTTTAGCTGAAGCTGGAGCAAACATTATTGGTGTTTCTGCATCACTTGAATTAAGTGGAAGCGATGTTGAAAAAGAAGTAACCTCAAGAGGTAAAAACTTTAGCGCCTACCAATGTGATTTTTCAGATAGAAAATCGTTATATAAATTTATTGAAGCTGTAAAAGCGGACCATCCGCAAATTGATATTTTAGTAAACAATGCAGGAACAATTTTGAGAACACCTGCTGCTGAACACCCAGATGAAATGTGGGATAAGGTAATTGAAGTAAACCAAAATGCTCAGTTTATCTTAACCAGAGAAATTGGTAAGGAAATGGTGAAAAGAGAATCTGGGAAAATTATTTTCACAGCTTCATTATTAACATTCCAAGGTGGTATCACTGTACCAGGTTATGCAGCAAGTAAAGGTGCAATTGGGCAAATGACTATGGCATTCGCTAACGAATGGGCTGGAAAAGGTGTAAATGTAAATGCTATTGCTCCTGGATATATTGCAACAGATAATACTGAAGCTTTAAGAAATGATCCTGCAAGATCAGAATCTATTTTATCTAGAATTCCAGCTGGACGCTGGGGTAAACCAACAGATTTTGCTGGACCAACCGTATTTTTAGCTTCTGAAGCAGCAGCTTACATGAACGGTGCTATCGTACTCGTTGATGGAGGTTGGATGGGACGTTAATCCACAAAAAAAATTAAAGTTTGCCTGTTTGTTTGAAACTTTAAATAAACAGGCATTCTAGTTTTTACTAAACACTTATACCTTATGCATATAAAATCCCAATTTTACGAAGATTACGAATTAGGCCATAAAAGAGAAACTCTAGGCAGAACAATCACAGAAACTGATTTTGTGGTTCATGCAGGACACACAGGTGATTACTTCCCACACCATATGGATGCCGAATGGTGCAAAACCCAGCCTTTTAAGCAGCGTATAGCTCATGGCACCTTGACATTTGCTGTAGGCATTGGCATGACCGCTACGGAAATAAACCCTGAAGCGTTTTCAAAAGGATATGACAGGTTGCGCTTTATAAAACCAGTACACATAGGTGATACCATCAGAGTTGTTGTCACAATTTCTGAGAAGAAAGAATCGAAACGACCCGAACTTGGTCATGTAAATGAGCATGTTGAAATTTTTAACCAAAATGATGAATTGGTTCTAGTATGCGACCATATTTTGCTGGCTAAAAAGAAAGCATACCAATAAAAAACAAAACAACTAAACAACACTATAATGAGACTATTTTCAATCCTGTTACTCACTCTCGTAGTACTATCGTGCAATAACAAAACTAAAGAAGATGCTAACAAAGATACTGCATCAAAAGAAGTTATGACTTACGAGGCTAACTGGGAATCCTTAAAAAAACATGAAACCCCAGAATGGTTTTTAAACGCAAAATTTGGTATTTATTGCCACTGGGGACCTTATTCTGTTCCAGCCCATGAAAATGAGTGGTACTCTCATTGGATGTATGTAAATGCTAATAATCCAGAAGCTAAAGATGGTAAAGCGCATCCAATTCATGAACATCATGTAAAAACATATGGCACACTTGATAAATTTGGATACAAAGATTTTATTCCAATGTTTACCGCTGAAAATTTTGACCCGGTAGAATGGGCAGACTTATTTGAAAAGGCTGGTGCTAAATTTGCAGGTCCTGTATCAGAACATGCCGATGGTTTTGCTATGTGGGATAGTGATATAACCGAATGGGACGCAAAAGACATGGGGCCAAAACGCGATATTATGGGAGAGCTTGAAAAAGAAATTCGTAAGCGTGATATGAAGTTTATTGCCACATTTCATCGCCATTGGTTGCTGGCTTGGTTCCCAACTTGGGACGAAACTACGGATGCCTCAAATCCTGAATACGCTGGACTTTACGGCCCTAAAATGAAAAAAGGAGACTTTATTTACCCTAGAGACAGACACGATATTGATGCTGGTGTAGAAAAATATTACCCTCTAGCTGATGAGGAATTTAATAAAGATTGGCTAGCGCGCTTAAAAGAAATCGTTGATAAATACAACCCTGATTTAGTATGGTTTGATAATAAAATGGATGTGATTGGTGAAGAATACAGAAAAGAGTTTCTGCAATATTATTACAATCATGGCTTAAAAAATAATCAAGACGTTGTTTCAACCTACAAGTTTTACGATTTTGCTGAAGGCGCTGCTGTTTTAGATTTAGAGCGTGCTAGAATGAGTGAAAAGAAAGATTTCCCTTGGTTAACTGATGATTCTATTGATTGGAAAGCATGGTGCCATATTGATGATCCGCGTTACAAATCAACTAACAGACTTATTGATTTTTTAGTTGATGTTGTGAGTAAAAACGGGGCGGTTTTATTAAATATTACACCTAGAGCAGATGGTACTATTCCAAATCCTGTAAAGGAACGTTTATTAGAAATGGGAGAATGGTTGAATGTTAATGGAGAAGCAATCTATGGTACACGTCCTTTTGAAATTTATGGCGAAGGTGATACTGAAGTTATTGAAGGGCATTTAAGTGAAGAAAAAAATGCAGATAACACATCCAAAGATGTGCGTTTTACTACTAAGGGAGAAACACTTTATGCTATTGTTATGGATTGGCCAGAAGGAGGCACTAAAAAAATACATTCGTTTAAAAAAGGAAATCCTTATTTAAAGAAAGACATCAAATCTATTCAACTATTAGGTCTGGAAGGTGATTTAAACTTTAAAGTAAAAGATGATGGTTTACATATTGATTTACCAAATGAAAAAGTTGGAGATCATGCATTCTCATTTAAGATAAATTTTAACTAAACTATAACTAAACATGTTGCTAAGCTTGCTTGTTCTTTGAATAGGCAAGCTTTTTTATTGGCAAGTATACTGAAACTTAAAAAATTGTACTAATGCTAGCAGATAAACCCGCGTTAGGGATTGCAGTGGTAGCTTTTGGCGAGGCGCGCATCGAGCCAAAACTTTTAACGGAAAGCCTGACCCCTTGTGGGTAACGCCCAAACTAAAAGCATACGCATACCGGAGAGACTATTTTATTAGTTCTTCTTTTCTCTTCCAATAATCCGTTAGGCTCTATTTTATAGCTTATAACCTCATTGGAATCTTGCAAGCAGGCTATTAACCAATTTCCATTTGGTGTAATGTTAAATTCGCGAATAGTTTTACCGTTGGTATGTTGATAGGCTAACAGCTGAAGTTTATTTTCGATAATTTTAAAAATTGTAACGCAATCTATAGTTCTATTGGCAACGTATAGAAATTTTCCGTTAGGGTGAATTCTTATGGCTGCTCCACTTGGCGTTTCCTTAAAAGTATCAGGTAGGGTGTTATACAATTCTATGCATTTATAGCGGGTTTCTTCTATTTGCAATACGGCAACTTTACCAGTTAATTCATTCATAACATAAGCTAAATCGCCTTTGCTATTAAAGACCATGTGCCTTGGTCCGTTTCCATTGGGAATCACTACATCAAGTTCTTGTGTCGGTCGCAGCTCTTCGTTTTCAAATGTGTATCCTTTTATTTTGTCTATACCAAGATCTGGAACGAAAAGGTGCTTACCATTGGGACAAACCACAACCTGATGTGCATGTGGTGCTTCTTGCCTTAATGTATTTATACTTTTTCCTGTGTGGCTAAAATTATGATTACTCTCTAAAATTTCCCCTTTAGCATTAAGTGGAAATGACAATAAATTACCTGAGCCATAGCATGCTATGAAAAGGGTTTTATTGTGAAAATTGACATGACATGGTAAGCTACCTTCAATACGCTGTTCATTCACATACGTTAATAGTCCATTTTGCTGTATTTCAAATGCCGTTACTTTTGGATTTTTGCACGACTGAACCTCTGATACAGCATATAATTTGTCTTTATTTGAAACAAGGTATGCAGGATTTGTAATCTTAAAGGAGCTACTTACTTTTATTTCGCCGGTGTCTATATCCATCTCAACAGAATAGATTCCTTCTCCTGAACCACCAAAATCTTCGGTGAGCATCTCTGTATAGCTTCCTATAAAAAAGTGTAGTTTATTAGAATTCAAGCGCATCATATATTCTGAATTAAACGTAGTAAACATAATAAAAATAAGCTTTTAATATAGTTACATAATATATAATTGCATGACAAAAATCATATTCATAAACGTTAGAAGATATTAATTTTGTTGTGCTTTATAAGCAAATTGATAAAAGATAGTTCCATGGTTAACAAAAGGATACACTATCTTTGTAACACTTCAAAAACATAAAAATGAGCAAGGGAATTTATGTAGCCACAATTGAACCTAATAGTGGAAAATCTGTTGTAGTACTGGGCTTAATGCGAATGCTTTTAGGGAAAACTGCAAAAGTAGGTTATTTTCGACCTATAATTGAAGACACTCAAGAAGGCGAATATGATAATCACATCAACACCGTAGTATCTTATTTTGAATTGGATATTAATTACAAAAAAGCATTTGCATTTAAAAGAAGTGAAGTTTTAGATTTATACAATAAAGGCAAATCTGGAGATGTTATAGATCACGTCATAAAAAAATACAAATATTTAGAAGATCGTTTTGATATTGTTTTAGTTGAAGGTACAGATTTTTCACATGAAAATTCTAGTTTAGAATTGGATATTAATATGCTAATTTCTAAAAATTTAGGACTCCCTGTGATTATTGTTTCAAGAGGTGATGGTGGTATAGCTCTTTCTGAAGTTGTGGATAATGTACAACTTGCTCACGACACTTTTAAAGAGGAAGTAGATGTACTATCGATAATGACGAATAAGGTAAATCCTGAAGATGTTTCAACATTAAAATCGCTACTGAAAACTAGAATCCCAACGGGAACTGACATTACTGTTATCCCTAAAATTAAAAGTTTAGCGAGTCCTACTTTAAAAGAAATTATAAAAAAGCTAGACGGTAAAGTTCTATTAGGGCATGACATGCTAAATAACCAAGTGGTTAATTTTAATGTTGCCACCATGCAGCTTCGAAATTACCTTAACCAATTAGAAGATGATTGTTTGGTAATTACAGCTGGAGATAGGGCTGATATTATTTTGGGCGCATTACAGGCACATGTCTCAAAAAATTATCCTAAAATTTCAGGTATTGTGTTAACTGGTGGGTTAATGCCAGAGGACACTATTGTGAGTTTAATTGAAGGGCTTTCTAGTGTTGTCCCTATAATTTCTGTTAATAAAGGCACTTTTGCTGTGGCCAACGAAATTGGTAAAATTAGATCTAGAATTTATGCTGAAAACATCGAGAAAATTGAAACTTCAATTGCAACGTTTGAGAAACATGTAAATACTGACAAATTAGCTAATGATTTAATTACTTTTAAATCTGAAATATTTACACCAAGAATGTTTCAGTATAATTTATTGCAACGTGCATTAAAGCAGAAAAAGCATATTGTTTTACCTGAAGGTTATGATGAACGCGTGCTAAGAGCTTCTGCAAGATTGATTGATGCTAATGTGGTAGACTTAACCTTGATTGGTGAAGAAGACAAGATAAAAGAGCGCATCGAGAAACTAGATATTCCATTAAACATCAATAGAATAAATATTGTATCTCCTCAAAAATCGCCGTATTTTGATGATTATGTAAATACGTTTTATGAACTTAGAAAACACAAAAACGTAAATTTAGATATGGCAAAAGACGCCATGTCTGACGTGTCTTATTTCGCAACCATGATGATATATAAAGGACACGCAGATGGTATGGTTTCTGGAGCTGCACATACTACAGCACATACCTTGCGTCCTGCCCTGCAGTTTATAAAAACTAAACCAGGTGTTAATATAGTGTCATCAATATTTTTTATGTGTTTAGAAGATCGTGTTTCAATTTTTGGTGATTGTGCAATCAATCCAAACCCTAATGCAGAACAACTAGCTGAAATAGCTATTTCTTCAGCAAAATCCGCAGAAGATTTTGGAGTTGAACCTAAAGTTGCTATGTTATCTTACTCATCTGGTGCTTCAGGAAAAGGAGAGGATGTTGAACGTGTTAGGAGAGCAACAGAAATTGTTAAAGAGAAAGCACCTCACCTTAAAATTGAAGGTCCAATTCAATACGATGCAGCGGTTGATATGCGTATTGGACAAAGCAAACTCCCAGACTCTGAAGTTGCAGGACAAGCAAGCGTATTAATTTTCCCTGATTTAAACACAGGGAATAACACTTACAAAGCCGTACAACGTGAAACTGGCGCTTTAGCTATCGGACCAATGCTACAAGGTTTGAACAAACCTGTAAACGATTTAAGTAGAGGCTGTACTGCTGATGACATATACAGCACTGTAATTATAACAGCTATTCAAGCACAAGACTTTTAATATGCAAGTACTTGTTTTAAATTCGGGAAGTTCGTCTCTTAAATTTCAATTGTTTTCAATGCCATATGCCACGGTTTTATGTTCTGGTTTAATTGAGCGTATCGGTTTTGAAGATGCAAAATTCATATTCAAAACTGAAAAAAACACTATAGAAACTGTTACGCCCATAACCAATCACAAAGTAGGTTTAGAACTATTATCAAAACAATTATTAAATAAAGATTCAGGTATTATTAAATCAACTGATGATATTGATATTGTAGGGCATCGTGTCGTTCATGGCGGTAGTCATTTTAGTAATACTACTGAAATTACAGAAACAGTTAAAGAAAAAATCAAAGCATTATCTTCTTTAGCGCCTTTACATAACCCACCAAATTTAGAAGGTATTGAAGTTGCCGAAGCAATTTTTCCTAACGCAAAACAAGTGGCGGTTTTTGATACAGCATTTCATCAAAGCATCCCCAAACATGCTTACAAATATGCCATTCCAAATGAGTTTTTAGATAAACACCATATTAGATTATACGGATTTCATGGTACAAGTCATAAGTACGTTTCTGAAAAAGCCATTGCATATCTCGAAAAAGAAAACTCAAAAATTATAACAATTCATTTAGGAAATGGCTGTAGTATGACTGCTGTAAAAGATGGGAAGAGTATAGATCACACGCTTGGATTTTCTCCTGTAAGTGGTTTAATAATGGGGACACGTTCTGGTGACATTGATCCTGCAATCATTTTTCACATGGCTGAAAAATTTGGTTATTCCCTAAAGGAAATTAATACCATTTTACAGAAAAAAAGTGGGATGTTAGGTTTAACGGGGCATAGTGATTTAAGAGAGATTGAAGCTAAAGCTGAAAGTGGTGATAAAAATGCGCAATTGGCATTATTAATGAATGCATATCGTATCAAAAAATATATTGGTAGTTATGCCGCTATAATGAACGGACTTGATGCCATAGTTTTTACAGCTGGCATAGGTGAGAACTCTATCAAAACGAGAGAAAGAGTTTGTGAAGAACTTGATTATTTAGGTATTGTTTTAGATAAAGAAAAAAACAACATCAGACCCAATAAACTAACCGATGTTAGCACAACAAACTCTAAAGTGAAAGTTCTGGTTATCCCCACCAATGAAGAGTTAGAAATTGCTAAACAATCTGTAGCCTTATTCAAAAATTAAACGACCCTTATATTGTTCTTCAACATCAACTAAAGGAGGTTTATTAGCACAAATAACGTCTCCAGTTCCTGAGATTCTCCCTTTAATTTCTTGTTGTGGATTGAGAATCATATCGTTTGAAGATCGGTTCCAAATTGTAATATTCTTAGCTATTAAATCGCGTCCTTCAAAACGGGAAGTACCTGCAGCAAAATTGACAGATAGATCATCAACTTTTCCAGTGATAAAAGCATTTGAAAGGTTATTAAAAACTATACGCAACGTCGTGTTATCTACCTCTAAATTAAAATTGGCGTTAGTAAAAGTATCAGGCGCACCAAAATCCTCAGAAAGCAATGTCAAACTAGGATAAGTCAACACACCATCAGAACCGATATCATATTGTGTTGAACTGCGTATTTCAGTAATATTTGGAGAGCTAATATACACTTTTGTAATACCATATTCACGCACATAATTACAGGTATTATTATCTGTTAAGATTAATCTATCTTCAATGACTTCCGCCGTAACATCGTTTAGCAGATTTTCTCCTGTTTCTATAACCACTTTTTGAGTTAGTCCTTGCTTTACAATAAGTTCTATATCACGATTTACCAATATTTTTGTGAAAGCTCCAACCGTGATATCTTGCTGAATGATATTACCCGTTTTTTGAAAGCAATCTCCAGCATTTTCGCTATCACAAGCAAAAACTAAAATAAAAAACACTATGTATCGTATTAGCTTCATTTTAATTTATTCCTGATTTATGGCATTTCCATTTTCATCTAATGGCAAATAAGGGTTGAATGCTATTTCCCAAAGATTGTCGTCGGGATCAGCAATATAACCACTATAGCCACCCCAAAACACTTTTTCTGGCTGCTTTACAATTTTCACACCTTTGCCTTTCAATGTTGTAATCAATTCATCCACTTCGGCTTCGCTTCGAGTATTGTATGCCAACGAAAACCCTTTAAAACCTTCGCCTTTAGGGCTCACAGTAGCATCCTTAGCTAATTTTTCTTTTGGATATAGGGACAATAAGATACCGTTAAGCTGAAAAAATGTGATGTTTTCATTGCTGGAGCCCATCTTTTTCCAGCCAAATTTTTCTTCATAAAACGTAGAAGACACTTCTAAATCGTTTACACCTAAACCAACAATCGTTAATCTTTGTTCCATTTTATAAAGTATTTATAGTCTTATTCCAACACCAAGTTCTACTGCTTCAGCTTTAGCTCCATGTGATTTTAAAGTTAAAGCTCCAAACCATTTTTTCCCAAAATAACGTTTTAATCCTATTCTCAAATAGGTGCGCCCTTCAAAATCAAAAGGATAATAAATATAATATCCAAATTGAGTTACTAAAGATGTTTTATTAATAAACAATTCATGTCCCGCAAAAACACCTACGCGCTTATAATCTTCATCGCCTGAAACGTTTTCTTCAGGAAACGAAACACTTTTAAAATAAATCAATTCTTTTAAAAAATTTGAAAAGAAGACATCAGTACCTAATTGTAATGCACTTTTTCTATTAATGCGTTTATCGGCATATCCTGAAAAAATATAGAAAGGAAATTGACCACTTCCTACAACATCACTCTCGTTAACACCACTTCTAAAAACAAAATTATACTTTATAGGTTCAGTGAATTTGCCTTCATCAGAATCTAATGTTTGTTGGTATTCGGGTTCTTCTTCATCCAAATTATAAGTCACTCCTAAATTAAAAGCAAGCGTATTTGTACTGGCATTTGGTGCTCTTACATTAGCATTGGAATAATGAATTAAGGAAAACCCAGCTTGTACACCAAACCTGTCTATAATCCGCTCTTTTTTATAATTAAGCATCACAAATGTACTACTCATGACGCGTGTACCGTAAGCTATGTTTCGAAAGTTAGTTTCCTTATTATAAGTTTCTTCTGCATAGGCTAATCCTTGCCCGATACGGAACATCAAATTCCTATTAAAAAAATAGAAATTATAATGTGCATACAGCGAAGACACAGAACCCAAAACATCATTTTTCATGTTTTGATACGCATAAGTCACACCATAATCAGGGTAATTGTAACGTTGCTCCCAATCGCTAAAACCATAAGTTTTTTTATTCCAACTCAAAATATAGCCTTCAGGATGGCCTTGAATTAAATGCAGAATATCATTATTATGAAGTGCAATATTTCCTCGAAAATAATTTAAGTCTAAATAAGAAGAGTGCGTTTTGTCTTGTGCGAACAAACACGTAAAACTTAAAAAGAAAAGGCAGGTATATACTAACTTCATCTTGGGGATTCTACACCGCAAATGTAATATTTAAAACAATGCATCAGCAACTGCCTTAATATTATCACTTTTTCCCATGGAGTAGTAATGTAACACAGGCACTCCAAAATCTAACAACTCTTTAGACTGCTGAATCGCAAACTCCACACCAACTTGCCTTACCGCTTTATTGTCTTTACAATTCTCAACGGCATCAATCAAATCTTGCGGTAAATCAATTTTAAAAACCTGAGGTAATAATTGTAAA
The DNA here is from genome assembly GCA_043557195.1 of Flavobacteriaceae bacterium. Lineage (GTDB taxonomy): Bacteria > Bacteroidota > Bacteroidia > Flavobacteriales > Flavobacteriaceae > Jejuia. The sequence continues at coordinate 1,386,622 of CP121314.1, forward strand.
TGACGCTTTACAGCAATAGGCTTTATTCCTGGAATAATAGGCACATTAATTCCAATCTCTCTTGCTTTTTCAACAAAGTCAAAATACTTTTGGTTATCAAAAAACATTTGTGTCACCACGTAATCTGCTCCAGCATCTACTTTGGCTTTCAAACGTTTCAAATCCGTCGCTAGAGAAGGTGCTTCCATGTGTTTTTCAGGATAGCCAGCTACTCCTATACAGAAATCTGAGTAATGTTCTGCTTCTATATCGTCATGTAAATATTTGCCACGATTCAATTTTGCAATTTGCTCTACCAGCTCACTGGCAAAGGCATGCCCGCCATCACAAGCCTTAAAATATGGCTCATCTTTCATAGAATCTCCACGAAGCGCCATCACATTATCAAGCCCTAAATAATGACAGTCTACCAACACATATTCAGTCTCCTCTTTAGTAAAACCACCACACAATAAATGCGGAATTGCATCCACTTGGTATTTATGCATAATAGACGCGCAAATCCCCACAGTTCCTGGGCGCATCCTAGTAATTCGTTTATCCAACAACCCATTTCCTTTATCAATATATACATACTCCTCTCTCGAAGTTGTTACATCAATAAACGGTGGCTTAAACTCCATTAACGGGTCAATGTTATTGTATAAATCCTGAATATTCTTTCCTTTTTTTGGCGGAATCACCTCAAACGAAAATAAGGTTTTTCCGTTAGCGTTTTTAATATGGTCTGTTACTTTCATTTTATTTTTCTTGGGCGTTACCCTATCGGGTCGCGCTTTCCGTTATATCTTTTTCTCGTGCCTCAAAAAAGGATGTCACTACAATCGCTAACGCGGGCTATCCTGCCAAATTAGGGTGCAACCACTTTCTAGCTTTCTCTTTGGTTATGCCTTTTCTTTCAGCATAATCAGTTAATTGGTCGTCTGTTATTTTACCTAAACCAAAATATTTAGCTTCTGGGTTTGCAAAATAATACCCTGAAACTGCTGCTGCTGGCCACATCGCTAAACTTTCTGTTAAGGTTACACCAATCAGTTTTTCAACCTCTAATAAGTCCCAAATAGTTTCCTTTTCTAAATGGTCAGGACACGCAGGATAGCCAGGTGCTGGACGTATCCCTTTATAACTTTCTTTTATTAAATCTTGATTTGTTAAATCTTCATCAGCATCATATCCCCAATGTTTTATTCTTATTTGTTTATGCAAATATTCTGCAAAAGCTTCGGCAAACCTATCGGCTATAGCTTGAGCCATAATGGCGTTATAGTCATCATCCTTAGCTTTATAACTATCCGCCAATTCTTGAGCTCCAAAAATTGCAACACAAAATGCCCCCACGTAATCGGTCTTACCGATATCTTTTGGTGCAACAAAATCCGCCAAAGCTAAATTAGGAATGCCATCACGCTTTTTTAATTGCTGACGCAACGTTCTAAAAACAACTATTTCTTCACCTTTTTTCTGAACCGAAATATCATCTTCATTTATAGCATTTGCTTCAAACAACCCAAATACCGCTTTGGGCTTCAACAATTGTTTTGCAACAATATGATGTATCATTTCTTGAGCATCTTCAAACAACTGCGTAGCCTGTTCTCCAACCACATTATCTTTCAAAATATCTGGATATTTTCCGTGTAAATCCCAGCTTCTAAAAAACGGACTCCAGTCTATAAACGGTAATAACTCTTTTAAGCTTAATTGCTTCAAAATTTGAACACCCAATTCCTTAGGCTTTACAATTTCAGATGTTTCCCAATCAATTTTATATTTCCGTTTTCGCGCTTCGTCAATAGAGATATACGATTTCTCCTTACCGCGTTTTAAAAACCTGGTACGGAATTCGTCATAATCCTTCTTCAACTTTGCTGTATACTCGTGTGCCGTTTTCTTATTTAACAAATCACCAACAACCGTTACTGCTCTTGAGGCATCATTTACATGGACAACGGCATTTTCATATTGTGTATCAATCTTTACTGCTGTATGTGCTTTAGATGTTGTTGCACCACCAATTAGTAATGGTACTTCAAAGTTTTTGTTTTGCATTTCTTTTGCCAAATACACCATCTCGTCTAAAGAAGGTGTAATCAACCCAGATAACCCAATGGCGTCTACACGTTCGCTTATGGCAGTCTCAATAATCTTCTCTGGAGGCACCATCACCCCCAAATCTACAATCTCATAGTTGTTACAGGCAAGGACCACACTCACAATATTTTTTCCAATATCGTGCACATCCCCTTTTACGGTGGCCATTAAAATCTTTCCAACAGGTTCTGATTTATCAGTTTTTTCGGCTTCAATAAACGGATTTAAATACGCCACTGCCTTTTTCATCACCCGGGCAGATTTCACTACTTGCGGCAGAAACATTTTTCCAGCACCAAACAAATCACCAACCACATTCATTCCAATCATTAAATGCCCTTCAATGACTTCAATTGGTTTTGATGCTTCTTGTCGTGCTTGTTCAACATCCTCAATAATAAAGGCATCAATACCTTTTACGAGAGCATGTGTAATTCTATCTTGAATTGAGCCTTCTCTCCAAGATAAATCGACTGTTTTTTCAGCTTTTGAGCCTTTTACGGTTTCAGCAAAATCTAATAAGCGTTCGGTTGCATCGTCACGTCTATCTAAAATAACATCTTCTACATGCTCCAATAAATCTTTTGGAATATCATCGTATACCTCCAACATCGTTGGGTTTACAATACCCATATTCATACCATTTTGAATGGCGTGGTATAAAAATACAGAGTGCATTGCTTCACGCACGCCGTTATTTCCTCTAAACGAAAAAGACACATTACTCACACCACCACTTACAGAAACATTTTCAAGATTTTCTCTAACCCATCGCGTGGCTTTAATAAAATCTATAGCATTTCTGCGGTGTTCTTCCATTCCTGTGGCCACAGGAAATATATTTAAATCAAATATGATATCTTCTGAGGGAAAACCAACTTTATTTACCAAAATATCATAAGATCTTTTCGCAATTTCTATACGCCTTTCGTAATTATCTGCTTGTCCAACTTCATCAAATGCCATAACGATTACAGCAGCACCATATCGCTTAATTTGAGTAGCTTCCCATATAAATTTTTCTTCACCTTCTTTTAGTGAAATAGAATTTACAACACATTTTCCTTGTACCACTTGAAGTCCGGCCTCAATGATTTCCCATTTAGAAGAATCTATCATAATTGGCACGCGACAAATATCGGGTTCTGCAGCAATTAAGTTTAAAAAGCGTACCATGGCTTCCTTTCCATCTATCAAACCATCGTCCATATTAATGTCGATAATTTGTGCTCCGCCATCAACCTGATGACGTGCGATGTCTAAAGCTTCATCAAACTTTTCCTCTTTTATCAACCGAAGAAACTTTCTAGAACCCGCAACATTGGTACGTTCACCTACATTTATAAAATTGCTGTTTTCATTTAAAACCAAAGGCTCTAAACCAGACAACTTCATATATTTCGTTTGTTTTACTTTCATTCTTCTTTAATGAGACCCTTCTACTGCACTCAGGCTGGTATCTTGACGTGGTTTGTATTTCGAAGCTATACTTGCAATTACTTTAATATGTTCTGGACTTGTTCCACAACAACCACCAATAATATTAATTAAATTCTTTTTTAAGTACTCCTCAATTTGTTCTCCCATTTGCTCTGGAGTTTCGTCGTACTCTCCAAAAGCATTTGGTAAACCGGCATTAGGATGCGCTGAAATGGCAAAGTCGGTTTTATTGGCAATGGCTTCTAAATGTGGCTGCAATAAGTTTGCTCCTAAAGCACAATTAAATCCAACAGATAACAACGGAATATGCGATACCGATATTAAAAAAGCTTCGGCCGTCTGCCCAGATAAAGTTCTCCCAGAAGCATCGGTAATTGTGCCACTTAGCATAATTGGAATATCTATATTCCGTTCAGCTTTCACTTCTTCAATAGCAAATAAAGCCGCTTTTGCATTTAAGGTGTCAAACACCGTTTCAACCAATAGCAAATCCACGCCGCCATCAACTAACGCTTCAATTTGCTGCTTATATGCAATGCGTAATTCATCAAAAGTTACTGCACGATATCCAGGATCGTTTACATCAGGAGACATGCTTGCCGTGCGATTTGTTGGTCCTATTGAACCCGCTACAAAACGTGGTTTATAAGGTTCTTTAGCAGTAAATTCATCAGCAACTTCTTTAGCAATTTTAGCCGACTCATAATTTAGTTCATACACCAAATCTTCCATTTGATAATCGGCCATCGCAATAGTAGTTCCTGAAAACGTATTGGTTTCTACAATATCGGCTCCAGCTTCAAAATACTTACCGTGAATGGTTTTTATTGCTTCTGGCTGCGTAATCGATAACAAGTCATTATTACCCTGTAATGGTGTAGGGTAATCTTTGAAGCGCTCACCTCTAAAATCTTCTTCATTGAATTTATAAGCTTGTAACATAGTACCCATAGCACCATCTAACACTAAAATTCGCTCTTTTAAAACCTCTCTAATATCTGCCATTTTGCTTCTTTTATTCAAATAAAGTCGAGGACAAATACCTATCCCCTCTATCGCAAATAATTGCAACGATTACTCCTTCATCAATTGACTCTGCTGTTTTTAAAGCACAATACATAGAACCACCACTACTCATACCCGCAAAAACACCTTCTTCTTTGGCTAATTTAATGGTGGTTGTTTTGGCATCTTCTTCCGAAACATCTATAACAGTATCCACCCTTGAGCGGTCAAAAAATTTAGGCACATAATCAGGTGACCATTTTCTAATACCAGGAATTCTAGCGCCATCAGCAGGTTGCGCACCCACAATTTGGATATCTGGATTCTGTTCTTTCAAAAATCGAGACGTTCCCATAATGGTTCCTGTGGTTCCCATAGTGGCTACAAAATGCGTAATCTTACCTTCAGTATCTCTCCAAATTTCTGGTCCGGTAGTTTTATAATGTGCTTTCCAATTGTCATCATTTTCAAACTGATTCAAAAGTGTATAGCCTTTTTCATCTCTTAGCTTGAAAGCCAAATCACGAGACCCTTCAATACCAATATCTGCAGGTGTTAAAATAACCTCAGCCCCGTATGCTCTCATGGTTTTTACACGCTCTTCAGTGGAATTCTCAGGCATAATCAACACCATATTCAACCCTAAAAGTTTTGAAATAAATGCTAAAGCTATTCCTGTATTTCCACTTGTAGCCTCAACCAAAGTGCCTCCTTTTTTAATGTCGCCTCTTTTCAAAGCTTCATTTATCATATTAAAGGCGGGGCGGTCCTTTACACTTCCGCCAGGGTTGTTGCCTTCCAACTTCAAAAATAAACGCACACCTTTTTTATTTAAAAGATGTGTTACTTCCACTAGAGGAGTGTTTCCAATCTGACCAATAATACTATTCTCGTATGCCATTCTTTCTAGGTCTTATTTTAATTTCCGTTTGATACGTTACTAGTGAATTTTCTGGAACCGATTCTGTAATCCAAACATTAGCACCAATAACACTATACGCCCCAATAGATATATCGCCTCCTAAAATGGTGGCATTCGCATAAATGCATACACCATCTTCAATGGTTGGGTGACGCTTTGTTTTAGCTAAATCTTTAGAAACCGAAATACCTCCTAAAGTAACACCTTGATAGATTTTTACATCTCTCCCGATAATGGCAGTCTCTCCAATTACAATTCCCGTTCCGTGGTCAATATAAAACGACTCACCAATTGTAGCTCCTGGATGAATATCAATACCTGTAATACCATGAATATACTCACTCATCATCCTTGGCAATATATAGACATCCCTTTTATAAAGGGCATGACTTAATCGGTAAATCGAAATAGCATGAAATCCTGGATATGCTAAATAAATCTCTTGTAAACAATGTGATGCAGGATCATTTTTTTCAAAAGCAATAGCATCTAAATCTAGCTTTTTTCTTACCTCAGGTAATTCAGCCTTAAAGCTTTCCCAAATAGCTTCTCCATTTTCAATTTCTAAAGCAGAAAGAATTTTTAAAAAGGTTTTATCCAAGTAGGCGCCGTGTTCCTCTTCCTGTTCGCAATCGAACAACGAATAGAACAAACGTTTAGTAAACGTTTTAACCGTATCTTTTAAGCAAACATTATAGCTTTTCATTATTTGAATTTTCAGTTGATAAAAATAAAACTAATACCTGAATAATCTGGTTTTACTATATAATAAATCCCGCGGTTTTTAAAAGAAACACGCGGGATAGTTTTTTTTTAAAAGCTAAAATTTAATTTATAGCTTGAACAACCGCCTTTGGTGCTTCTTTTCTTGTACCATCAAAACCATTTACTCCGCTAACCGTCGTGTACTTCAACACAAATTTCTTACCCGGATTAATGATTTTATATGCTGCTTGACACATTATGGTTGCCTCATGAAAGCCACAAAGTATTAATTTTAATTTTCCTGGATAATAATTACCATCGCCAATAGCAAATATCCCTGGAATATTAGTCTGATAATCTAAGGCATTATTAACTTTTATGGCATTTTTTTCAATCTCTAATCCCCAATTCGCAATAGGCCCCAATTTAGGCGATAACCCGAACAATGGAATAAAATGATCGGTTTTTAATTGAACAGGTGCTTCATCCTTTTTGGTAATCTCAATAGCTTCAACCTTACCATCACCTAAAATATCAGTAACCTCAGCAGGTGTAATTAAATTGATTTTACCTTCATTTTTTAACTCCTGAACCTTTTCAACAGAATCTAAATGCCCTCTAAATTCATTACGTCTATGTATCAATGTTACACTTTTTGCAACATCAGCTAAAAAGATACTCCAATCTAACGCAGAATCTCCACCACCAGCAATAACTACATCTTTATCACGGTACATTTCTGGCTCCTTAATCATATACTCTACACCTTTATCCTCATACTTGGCAAGGTTTTCAAGCTGCGGCTTTCTTGGTTCAAAACTTCCTAAACCACTAGCAATTGCTACCACTGGCGCTTGATGTTTCGTGCCTTTATTTGTAGTCACTATAAACGTACCATCCTCTTGCTTTTCAACAGTATCAGCACGTTCTCCTAAAGTAAACCCAGGCTCAAACTGCTTACCTTGTTCTAACAAATTTCTTGTTAAATCTCCAGCTAAAATCTCTGGAAACCCAGGAATATCATAAATAGGCTTTTTTGGATATAGTTCTGAACATTGCCCACCAGGTTGTGGTAATGCATCAATTAAATGACACTTTAGTTTTAATAATCCAGCTTCAAAAACAGTAAATAAACCTGTTGGTCCCGCTCCTATGATAAGTATATCAGTCTTAATCATGTTATGATTCTTTTTTCTCTATTAATCCTTTGGTGAATTCGTTTAGCGTTTCCACTTTTTCTTCAAAATCACCTTTTATTGTTTTTCTGTACTCGTTTAAATTCTTTACTAAATCGTCAATATTTTCAGGAATCACTTCCTCAAAAAATTGCCGTAAACGTTTAGCTGTTGTAGGCGACTTTCCGTTTGTACTAATCGCTACTTTTACATTACCCTTTGTTACAATACCGCCCATATAAAAATCACAATATGGTGGATTATCGGCAACGTTTACTAATTTGGCTTCTGCTCTACAATCTTTCCAAACCTGAACATTTACTTCAGGTACATCGGTCGTAGCAACAACTATATGCTTGCCAATTAAATACTTTTTTTTGTAAACATCTTCAACTAATGTTACACAACCTTTTTCGGCTAGCGCTTTTGTCCCTTCCTGAAACATGGGTGATACCATCGTTACGTGAGCATCAGGACTAGATTTTAATAAGAACGTTAATTTTTCTTCAGCTACATTTCCACCTCCAACTATCAATACATTCAGGCTTCTAGCTTTCAAAAAAACAGGATATAAATTATTACGTTCCATAATTTAACCCTTATGCACTTCAATATAAATTGAACTTAACACTGCTCTTTCCTTAACTACATCACCAATAATAATAATTGCTGGGTTAGCTAATTGTTTGTCCTCTACAATTTTTTCAATTGTGTTAATTGTGCCTATTCCAACATTCTCACTCTCTCTAGTCCCATTTTGAATGATTGCAATTGCCGTATTCTGTTTTCCTTCTTTTGAAAAAATCTTGACAATTTCAGCAAGTTTTCCCATGCCCATTAAAATCACAACTGTAGCTGTAGATTTTGCTGCCAATGCAACATCACCTGACAATTGATGTTTTTTAGTGGTTCCAGTAATTACCCAAAAACTTTCGGAAGCTCCGCGTTTAGTCAAAGGAATACCCTGATACGCAGGAACTGCAACAGACGATGAAATTCCTGGCACTACAAAGGTTTCCAACCCAAACTGTCTTACATAATCAATCTCCTCTGCACCACGGCCAAAAATAAATGGATCGCCACCTTTTAATCGTACTACATGCCCTTTTTCTTTGGCTTTTGAAACGATGAGCTCATTAATTTGCTCTTGCTGAAATGCATAACACCCCTTACGTTTCCCCACAAAAATAAGCTCGGTATCATCCGAAGCATATTTCAGTAAAGATTCGTTGATAAGTGCATCGTATAAAATGACATCTGCAGATTCTATAGCCTTAATTGCTTTAAGGGTTATTAAATCTTCATCACCTGGACCCGCACCTACAACAGTTAATTTTGGAGTTTTAATGCTCATTTCTATGTGTTAAACTGCTTTCTTTTCTAGTTGTGTTTGAGCTTCTCTAAACGCTCTAACTTTCCCTAAAAACTGATTTGCATTCTCTATATATTTTGAAGCAAAATCTTCAGTTGGTGCAAATTTATTAATTTGATATATCAATTCAGAAAAAGAAGTTCCTAATTCGATTCTTCCACTTTCAACAAATAATTCATCAAATTGAGAAATTATACCAGCGTGTGTGTTTGTTTTCTTGTTTTCAGCTAATAATAATGCTTTGGCAGAATTCACCAAAGATTGGTATGCCAAATAAATTGCTCCTGAATACACTCCATTATCAAAAGATTCTTTTGCATTTTCAATTTTCTCTTCACTTTCAAAAAACAACGTTGCAATTAAATCGATAACTACACCTGCACACTCGCCAATTCCTATCTCTTTAACATATTTCTCTTCCTCTCCCCAATCAATAAAGTCAGCTTGGGTTAAATTAGTTGCATCCTGTAAATCGTTCAAGAAATCGTAAAAATACTTCTCGCCTTTTTCTTGGTAATACTCTACAAACTGTTTTCCGTTAGCATTTGCTTCAAAATCATTCAAGATTCTACGCAGTGCTTCAGGACCTCTTCTACTTGGCACTTTTACTACCTTATCTGCAAACGTTGCATTACCATCACCTTGGTTACCACCACCAAGTAAAACTTGTAATGCTGGTGCCACTAATTTATCTGGCGTGCGCACCGTCATCCCTTGGAAACCAATATTTGCCATGTTGTGTTGCCCACAAGCATTCATACAACCACTAATCTTAATAACAAGATCCTCGTTTTTTAAATATTGAGGATACTCTGCTTTAATAACACGTTCTAATTCCTCTGCAATACCAGTACTACTCGCGATACCTAAGTTACAAGTATCTGTACCTGGACATGCCGTAATATCAACTGCTTTATTATAACCAGCTTCAACAAAACCTAATTTCTCTAGTTCTGTATAAAACAATGGTACTAATTCTCTTTTTACAAAAGGAATTACAATATTTTGACGTAATGTTAAACGTACTTCTCCTGCACCATATTTATCAACTAAATCAGCTAATAAACGTGCTTTATCTGTGTAAAAATCACCCAATAATACTTTGATTCCGATAGCTACATATCCTTCCTGCTTTTGAGGAATTAAGTTTGTAGATTTCCATATTTCAAAAGCTTGTTTGTCTTTAATTGTTACTTCTGGAACTTCTGCAAGTTCAACTGGTGTTGAAGCTACATAAGCATCAGCATCAATAGTTACGCTTTTAAATTCGATAGCATTTTGCTCTTGTTCAATTAATTCTCTAAAAGCTTCTAAACCGATATCTTTTAATAAGAATTTCATTCTAGCTTTGGCACGACTTTTACGCTCTCCGTAACGATCAAAAACACGTAAAACACCTTCCATAATTGGAATGATTTTATCGGTCTCAACAAAATCGAACAATACATCAGCATGACGTGGTTGAGAACCTAAGCCTCCACCCACCATTACTTTGAAACCACGAACACCATCTTTTACTTTGGCGATGTATCCAATATCATGCAAGTATGACAACCCTGTATCCTCATCTGTTGAAGAAAAAGATACTTTAAATTTACGTCCCATTTCTTGACAAATTGGGTTACGCAAAAAGAATTTATATAATGCATCTGCATAAGGCGACACATCAAAAGGTTCATCAACATCAATCCCCGCTGTTTCAGAAGCAGTTACGTTTCTTACTACATTTCCACACGCTTCACGAACGGTAACCTCATCTTTTTCTAACTCTGCCCAAAGCTCAGGCGTTCTATTTAAATCCACATAGTGAATCTGAATATCTTGACGTGTTGTGATATGTAAACGTCCACGAGAATACTCATCAGAAACTGCTGCAATTCTGCGTAATTGATTGCTTTTTAGTTTTCCGTAAGGCACTTTAATACGAATCATTTGCACGCCTTCTTGACGTTGACCGTAAACACCACGTGCTAAACGCAGACTTCTAAACTTTTCTTCGTCAATTTTTCCGTTATGAAAAAGCTCTATTTTTTGAGCTAATTCTATAATGTCTTTTTGGACTATCGGATTTTCTATTTCTGTTTCGAAACTTCTCATTTTCTTTTTCTATTTATTGGATAAATCCGGCGCCAACCGTATTATTTGATTGTGGATCGATTAAAATGAAAGAACCATTTGTTCTATGATTTTTAAACTGATCGTAAAAAATTGGCTTGTTTAATTTGAATGTTACCGAAGCAATATCATTGATTCCTAAACCAGTAACATCCTTTTCAAAACCAGAATAATCTGGATGAATCTTATGATTTATATGATCTACTTTTGCCAATACTTTATTGATACCATGTTGTACCACGTACTTATTACCAGGTCTCAACTCATCGGTATCCATCCAACATACGTTGGCCGTAAATTGCTTGTCAATCGTAGGCAAATCATTTTCTTTAACAATCATATCGCCGCGACTCACATTGATATCATTTTCTAATGTGATGGTTACTGAAGAACGTCTTGATGCCGTTTCATACTTTTCATCATAGAAATAAATATCCTTTATTTTTGAACGTGTTTTAGATGGTAAAACAATAATATCATCACCTACACTTAAATCGCCTCCATATACTTTTCCTGCATAGCCTCTAAAATCATGGTAATCTTCAGTTTTTGGACGAATTACATATTGTACAGGAAAACGGGGTGTACCTACATTAAAAATATCGGCTTTATCCAATTGCTCTAAATGCTCCAACAACGCTTCGCCTTTATACCAAGGCATTTTATCAGTTTTATTTACAACATTATCACCTTTTAAAGCACTTACAGGAATAAATGTAATTTTTTGATCTTGGTAATCGCGTTTACTCATCAATTCTGAAAAATCAGCTTTGATTTTGTTATATACTTCTTCTGAATAATCAACTAAATCCATTTTGTTAATGGCAACAACAACGTCTTTAATTCTCAATAAATTATTAATGAAAAAGTGACGATTGGTTTGCTCTATTACACCTTTTCTAGCATCAATTAAAATGATAGAGGCTTGTGATGTAGAAGCTCCAGTTACCATGTTACGCGTATATTCTACGTGACCCGGTGTATCCGCAATGATGTAACTTTTCTTTTTTGTTGAAAAATAAATATGCGCTACATCAATAGTAATACCTTGTTCTCTTTCGGCAACTAAACCATCCGTAGCTAAAGAAAAATCTAAGTAATCGTAACCACGTTGCTTACTTGTTTTTTCAATAGCTTCTAACTTATCTGTTGTTAAAGATTTTGTATCATAAAGAATACGCCCTATCAACGTACTTTTTCCGTCATCTACACTTCCTGCTGTTGCTATTTTTAATACTTCCATTTTATATGATAATGATAGGTCCTAAACCTAATTTGTATTCGTTTTAAAAGATTTCCGCCTTCGCGGAAATAACAAAATTGTATTTTAGAAATACCCTTGTTGTTTGCGTTTTTCCATTGCCGCTTCAGAGCGCTTATCATCTATTCGAGCACCTCGTTCTGAAATTGAAGAGTCTCTAATTTCTTCAACTACTTTAGAAATTGATACCGCATCTGACAATACTGCTGCCGTACAACTCATATCTCCAACGGTTCTAAAACGCACCATTTCTTCAATTACTTCTTCATCTTCATCTCTATAAACTACTCCATCTTCTGCAGACCAAATCATGCCGTCTCTTAAGAATACTTTACGCTTATGTGCGAAATAAATTGAAGGGATTTCAATATTCTCCTTTTCTATGTAAGACCAAACATCAAGTTCTGTCCAATTTGAAATTGGAAATACACGAACATTTTGTCCAAGATCAATCTCACCATTCAACATATCAAACAATTCTGGTCTTTGGTTTTTCTCATCCCATTGTCCAAAATCATCACGCACAGAAAAAATACGCTCTTTTGCTCGCGCTTTTTCCTCATCACGACGTGCTCCACCAATGGCTGCATCAAACTTAAATTCTTCTAAAGCATCTAAAAGCGTCGTAGTTTGCAACATGTTTCTACTTGCATAACGTCCAGACTCTTCTTTTACTTTTCCTTGATCAATAGAATCTTGTACATTTCTTACAATTAATTCTAACCCCAATTCTTTGACCAAACGGTCTCTAAATTCAATCGTTTCAGGAAAGTTATGTCCTGTATCAATATGCATTAAAGGAAAAGGTACTTTTGCTGGATAGAATGCCTTTACCGCAAGTCTTACCAAAGTAATTGAATCCTTTCCTCCTGAGAATAACAACACTGGTTTTTCAAACTGTGCTGCTACTTCTCTCATGATGTAAATCGCTTCATTTTCAAGCGAATTGATATGTGATGTATCTTTCTTCATAATATCTTATTTAAGCGTGTAAACCACACTCTCTATTTTCTAATGCTTTAGTTGGATCGAAATATTTAAACTCGTTCGGTAAATTATTTTCCTCTAAATAAGTGTCTAATTTTTCATCAGACCAGTAATAAAATGGACTCACTTTTAATACGCCATCTTTACTTAAACTAAAAATACCAATGCTGTTTCTAAAAGCAGTTTGCCCTTGACGCAAGTTTGTGAACCATACATTTGGTTTATGCTCTTCCATAGCTCTTTTAAAAGGCTCTAACTTAACTTGCTCTGTAAACAAAGCATGCTCTGGAGCATCAATACTCGGAATCCCCATAACCACATCTCTGTGTGCAGATGTTTGTTTTGGCACATACAAAGACACATTTAAGTTTAAATCTTTAATAACTTGTTCTGCATGCTTATAAGTTTGTGGTGTATTATAACCAGTATCACACCAAACTACAGGTATTTCAGATTCAATAGCACTTACCGCATGAAGGATTGCAGCTTCATAAGGTCTAAAGTTTGTAGTTACTACTGCTTTATTATTAAGCTCAAAAGCCTTCTGAATAATTTCTGAAGGCGAAGCATCTTTATATGCCTCATTTAATTCTTTTATTTGGTCTTCTGTAAACATAATTCTATTCTCTTATTTCCCCCATTTGATAGCATTCCAAATACGCTCGTGGAAAAAGTACAATACTAGTTTTGTTAAAAAATCTACTGAAGCAATTGAAGCCGCAAGAGATATTCTACCTGTTAATATATAAGACACTACTAACGTATCTAAAGTACCCACTACCCTCCAACTAAGTGCTTTTGCTACACTGCGTATTGGTTTTTCACCAACACTATCTTCCTTGTAAGTGGACTTTTCTTTACTCTTTAATAACATTTGCGCAATCATTTGTCGTTATTTTATATTAATCCTATCAATTTAGTAGGAATTACAAAAGTAATATTTTTTTCCACTCTACAAACAATCAAACTTATTTTTTCGGATAACGAAGTATTTCGACGTTAAATTGAAGAAAACTTACAGAGTTTTTGAAGAAATTTGCGAATTTATTAATGACTAAACCCCTGATAAATCAGCTAATGTTGTATTTCTGAATACTTTAAGTGTACTATCCCGAACTTCAATCATAAGCCTATGAACGCTGCATTTATGCTCGTCAGGACAGTCATCACACTTTTCATAATAATTTAAACTCACACATGGCACCATAGCAATAGGACCTTCAAGCACACGCATTACATCTGTCATTTTAATTTCAGAAGGTTCGCTTCTTAGATAATAACCACCATGTTTTCCTTTTTTTGATGCCAGAATACCTGCTTTACGAAGGGTCAACAAGATACTCTCCAAGAATTTTTGTGGAATTTGTTCGTTTTTTGCAATAGCACTTACTTGAACAGGAATATCGTCTCCACTTCTAGCAATAAAAGTTAAGGCTTTAAGTCCGTATTTTGTTTTTTTGGAAAGCATTGTGCTAATATAAAGAAATTATATCTTCAACTTGGCCTCAAAAACAGTAACCGCATTTCCTTTAATTTGAACACTGTAATCTTTTAGAGCTACAAGCAACACACCACCTCTTTTTGAAATCTGGTTGGAAATCATTGTTGTTTTTCCCAAGCGGTTTGTCCATAAGGGAGTTAAGGCACAATGTGCAGAACCAGTTACAGGATCTTCATTAATTCCTGCTTGTGGTACAAAACAACGCACTACAAAATCTACATCCTCAGTTTTTCCTTCGGATGTCACCATGAGATGTCCAAGTCCATTAGCCTTTAAAGCTTCAAAATTAGGATTGCAATTTTCAATGTCCGTTTGATGTTCAGCAACTGCAACAACCCAATTGTCATCACTTTTGTAAAACGCAACGGGTTCAAAACCTAAATATGATTTGAAATTTATAGGAGCTTCAGCTTTGGATAAGCGATATTGCGGAAACGTCATAGAGATAAAATCACCATCTTTTGAAATTTCCAACTTACCGCCTTTAGCATTGAAACGAATTATTTCTCCTGATGAAACAATCTCTAATTGATACATAATATGCGCCGAGGCCAAAGTAGCATGCCCACATAAAGCAATTTCAACCGTTGGGGTAAAAAACCTTATATCATAACCTGAGTTATTTGGTGCAACAAAAGCCGTTTCGGATAAGTTCATTTCTGCAGCCATATTTTGCATCCATTCCTCTGAAGGTAACGCATCCAGAATCATAACTCCCGCAGGGTTTCCTTTAAAAACCTCGTTGGTAAACGCATCTACTTGATATATGGTTTTGTTGTCTATCAAATCTGTTTATTTAGTATTTAGTTCTAACTCTATTTTAATCAAAATCAATTAGTAGTATGTGATTTTTCTAGAGCATAAAACGTAACTTGAGCATAATCGTCAGCATCTCCAGAGTTATTCAAATGGTATAAACCCGCTTTAAAATACATATATTGTCCTCCCACGTTAAATCCGCTATTCGCCATATTTACTGTTTTAATCACATTATCTTTGCCTTCTCTCATAATGATTACAGTTAAAATATCTCCAACAACTTTTATCCTATAACTAAATTTTTCATTTAGTGCAATTCCATCTGAAGGGTTAGAGGCACTATTACTTCTTGAGCCTATCATTTCATGCCATTGTTCATCTCCATTACCATCAGTGGGCTCATGAGCAAAATAAATTGAACCTAATGCATTGTCTTTTAGCTTTCTATAATACAAACGAATGGGCTCATCACTATTGGCATGAATTTGACCTATAACAACGCGACCAATATGACTACTACTACCTGTTGTAGTCACATGATTTATTGAGAGTGTGGCGTTCATTTCTCCATCATAACCCGCAGCTGCATTTTTATCAGCTTCAGGGGCAGTACCAAAAACCCAGTTGTTCTTATTTACACCTTGCGTACTTATACTTGTATTAGTACCTCGTAACATTTCACGCAGTTCTACTCTTACATAACTTGTATTCGCAGAAGTTTTAAAGCCATCTACTGGACATTTAAAAACCATACCGCCGTCATCGCCGGTATAAAAATACTTGCTATTTTCATAATTATTATTAATCTGGCTAACGGTAATTGTAGTTGCTGTACCATTTCCTTTATCTTCTGGAATGCTTAAATTCCAAGTAGATAAATCAAAATTTTCTGAAGGTGCTTTACTTGCATCTAATCCTCCTGTATTTGGCTCTTTTCCCGCCTGGGTAATGGTTAAATCTCTTGACACATCTCCGCCTATGACACTAATTATTCCAGTACGCTTAACTTCAGTTGGGTTTGAAGACACAGCAATATTTATAGTTCCATTATTCGTTCCGTTTGTGGGAGTAAGGGTAATCCAATCATTGTTATTCTCAGTATACCAGTATAAATTAGCAGTTACTGCAAGTGATTGTGTTTCTTGATTTGCAGAAAATTCAGAAACTGAAGACAAACTCAATTCTACAACTTTCTCTTCTTCATTTGAATCTTCTGAACCACAACTAATTATTGATATAAAAATTAGAAATGTAAAAATGAGTTTTATAAGCTTCATAACATGTTTTTTACAAAAATAGTAACTTAACCTCTAAATTGGTTAACCAATTTAGAAAATCTTTGTAAAACGTTGAAAAACATGCTATACACCTATAAAATTAAGACAAAGCTTGCTCAATATCGGCAATAATATCATCAATATGTTCTAATCCTAAAGAACAACGCACCATACCATCCGTAATACCTGCAGCAGCTTTCACTTCAGGCTCAACTTTAGCATGCGTAGTACTTGCGGGATGTGTTACAATAGTTCTTGTATCACCTAAATTAGCAGAAAGTGAACACATTTTAATAGCATTCAAAAACGTTCTACCACCATCTAAACCACCTTCTACTTCAAAAGCAACAATATTTCCACCAAGCTTCATTTGTTTTTTGGCGATGTCATATTTTGGGTGCGACTTTAAAAACGGATATTTCACCCATTTCACTTTAGGGTGCGCTTCCAAATATTCAGCTAATTTTAAAGCATTTTCACAATGCTTTTCAACACGAATCGCAAGCGTTTCCAACGATTTTGATAACACCCAAGCATTAAACGGACTCATAGCTGGTCCCGTCAATCTCGAGAACAAATAAATCTCACGAATCAAGTCTGCCTTCCCAACGGTAACACCACCAAGCACACGCCCCTGTCCGTCCATTAATTTCGTAGCCGAATGAATCACCAAATCCGCACCATGTTTTATCGGGTTTTGTATATATGGCGTTGCAAAACAATTATCAATAACTAGCAACACATTGTGCTTTTTACAAATAGTACTCAAAAAATCCAAATCCAAAACATCAACTCCTGGGTTGGTTGGGGTTTCCGCATATATAAATTTCGTATTCGGCTTGATTAAACTTTCAATCGTTTCAACTTCATTTATACTAAAATACGAACACTCAATATTCCACTTCGGGAAGTATTTAGTAAACAACCCATGCGTTGCCCCAAACACCGAACTACAAGACACCACATGGTCGCCCGCATCTAGCAATGTTGCGAATGTTGAAAACACCGCAGCCATTCCACTCGCAAACGCAAAACCCGCCTCTGCGCCTTCCATCGCGCACACTTTATCTACAAATTCGTTAACGTTCGGGTTGCTGTATCGGCTGTATAAATCGCGCTGCTTTTCCTCTGCAAACGAGGCCCGCATGTCCTCCGCATCATCAAATATAAACCCCGAAGTTAAGTATAATGGTACCGAATGTTCCGAAAACTGTGTCGTTTCAGATTGTGTTCTTATCGCTTCCGTTTCAAAATGTTTTTTACTCACTTTTATGCTTTTAAATATTTTTTATTTGGGCATTCCCCTATCGGGTCGGGCTTTCCGCTATATCTTTTCCTCGTGCCTCAAAAAAGGATGCCGCTGCAATCCCTAATGCACCTATCCGCTAAAGTCGGTTTTTAAACCAATAGTTCAGATATATCTTCATAATTTATTTCACAGTAATTATGACTATACATTATTCACATTAGTATTTTCTTATTTTATGATTCAATTCATTTCCCTTATTGATTATTTTCAATGTATTCTCAGTTTGCATTAATCCAGTAACATACGAATCACTGTCAATATCAAAATAGATCAACGTAAAACCTTTTTTTGCGAGAATTTTATTGTATTTATTTAAGACACCTCCAGTATCGAGTCCAGAATAATCAGTATCAATATTAAATTCAGGGATTTTATAGCCTTTTTTATTTGCTAGTTTTTCAATCCCCCATTTTATTGTTTCCAAATCAGACTTCCAATCTAACTCAAATAAATAATCATTAGAATTAAAATTGTCAATTAGAAGAAACCAATAAATGAGTGATTCTATATATTTTCCTCCTCCTCTAGTTCCATATTTTTTCTTGTCGGAAGTATCATAGTAATATTCTTGACCTATAAAAACCGTATTCCTATCTTTAGAATATTCTTCATACTTATTCTTTAATGAATTAATTTGATTTTTATCATTTGTTTCGATAATTAATTTTCCTAAATCAATATATTTTTCAGTCTTATTTTGTCCACATGCAAATAGAAATGAAAGCATGGAAAGGACTAAAAAATTTTTAAACATAAGGTTTCCTGTATTAATTTCAATTAATTAATATGCTTACTCAACCGCAAAATATCACCAAAAACACCACGCGCCGTAACTTCAGCACCTGCACCAGCACCTTGAATTACAATCGGTTGCTCGCCGTAACTCTCTGTAAATATTTCAAAAATAGCATCACTTCCTTTTACATGTCCCAAAGTACTATCTTCTGGAATAGAAACTAATTTCACTTCTAAATTACCTTTATCTTGTGATAAATCTCCCGATAAATCACCAACATAACGCAACACATGCCCTTCCTTTTGCTCATCTTTCAATTTTTGATATTGGTCGTCTAAAACCTCTAACTGACTCAAAAACTCCTCTACCGAAATATCTCTATAAGCCTCAGGAATCAAATTCAAGACTTCAACATCTTCAAACTCATTTTGCAAATCTAATTCTCTTGCTAGAATCAATAGTTTTCTAGCCACATCATTTCCTGAAAAATCCTCACGAGGATCTGGTTCTGTAAAACCTTTATTAACCGTTTCTTGAATAATAGCACTAAACGGCTTGTCTTCCACAGAAAAATTATTGAATAAATAACTCAACGTTCCCGAAAACACACCTCTAATTCGTGTAATATTCTCTCCAGATTCATGCAGTAATTTAATCGTATCAATTAACGGTAAACCTGCACCAACCGTGGTTTCGTATAAATATTGTTTGTTATTATTTTCAAGCTGAACTCGTAATTCTTTATAAAAATCATGAGATACAGTATTGGCAACTTTATTTGACGACACTAAATCGAAACCTGCTTCAATCAACGGCACATAATTCTGATAAAACTCAGAACTCGCCGTATTATCCACCGCAATTAAATTTTCTAAATGGTGGTTTTTAGCATAGGTGATGATATCGTCTATAGAACTTTCGTAAGCACTATGCTTAATCGCATCTTGCCAATTCGTTTTTACACCATTTTTATCTAAAATGAGCTTTCTAGAATTCGCAATGGCAAACACATTCAAATTAATGCCTTTACGTTTTTCAATATCATCTTTTGATTTTAAAATCTGATTTATCAATGCGCCACCAACGCCACCATGACCAAAAATGGCAATGTTTATCTTTTTAGAAATTCCAAAAACTTCACCATGAATCACGTTAACCGCCTTATGTAATTGCGATTTCTTCACCACCAAACTCACATTCTTTCCAGTAACCGTATTATTAAACAATAACGGTGTAATCTGGTTTTTAATCAGGGCATTAAATGGTTTATGGAACGAACTCAATTCAATTCCCACGATTGAAATTACCGCCACATCATCAACCACATCAATTTTATTCACATCTTGCGAATAGAAATCACTTTCAAACTCACGCTCTAAAGCAATAACCGCCTGTGTAGCTTGGTCTGCATCGATAATTAAACCAATACCTCTTTCTGAAGAGCCTTGAGATACGATGCTTACACTAATACCGTATTTACTCAATGCGCCAAAAATTCGTGCATCCACACCTATTTTTCCTAATAAACCACGACCTTCCAAATTCAATAACGCCACATTATCTAAAATGGATAATGATGTTACTTCCTTTGTGCTTGGTCTTGCTGTAATTAGCGTCCCTTCGTCATCAGCATTAAAGGTATTTAAAATACGTAAGTTGATATTTTTTTCAACTAAAGGAATAATGGTTTTAGCATGTAACACCGAAGTCCCGAAATTTGCTAGCTCATTTGCTTCACTAAAAGACAATTCCCTAATTTGTTTTGCATCAGGAACCAACCCAGGATCTGCGGTATAAATACCACTAACATGCGTATAGTTTTGTAACTCTTCGGCATCTAAAAAATTAGCTATTAAAGCAGCGGTATAATTACTACCGTTACGTCCTAAAGTAGTGGTTTCATTCTTTAAATTTGAAGCAATAAAACCAGTAACCACATTCACGACATCCTTATTTTTACTAAAATAAGCCTGCGTATTTTCTTTGGATAATTTTGATAATGGTTGTGCATTACCGAAAGACTCATCGGTTTTTATGAGTTCACGAGCATCGGTAGCTTTAGCACTAATGCCATGTTCATTTAAAAGGCTTGCAATCAGTTTTACAGATAATAATTCGCCTTGCGCCAAAATATTATCTTTCGTCTTTTTGCTGTAATCACGTAACAAACTCACCCCTTCAAACAACTTATCTAAAACCGAAAATTCTTCAGAAAAATCGATAGTTTTCAAAGGCTCAGTTTGATATGCTTTAAAGGCTTCTAAATCCTCTTGGTAAGCCTCACCTTTCAGCGCTTTGTTCAAAATAGCCTCTAAATCATCTGTTGCTGAACCTCTCGCAGATACTACAACAGAAATTCTGTCACCTGCGGCAACTTTATTTTTTATAATCGAAAGTACCGTGTCCAAGCCTTTTCCATTGGCTAAAGATTTCCCTCCAAATTTTAATACCTTCATTGGTTTTCTTTTAGAATGTGGCACAAAAATGCCTTCTACAATTTTTTCTAATTGATCGTATTCCATTAAAAATGCATCGTGCCCGTGTACAGAATGAATTTCATTATACGTCACATTAGGATGCGATAATGCCAACTGTTTGTGGGTTTCGCGGTTCTCTTCTGCGGTAAAAAACAAATCAGAATCTACACCTACAATATGTATTTTGGCTTCAATATTTTCAAGCACATTAAAATTACTCGCTCTACCCTTTGTTACATCAATCGACTTTAACAACTGATTCATCAATTTATAAGCCGACAATTGAAACCGCTCCTGTAATTTTTTACCATGATGCAACAACCAACTCTCTACATTAAAAATCTCTAAATCGTCATTTTTAGAACGCTGAAAACGCTCTTTAAAAGACTCTGGCGTGCGGTAACACAACATGGCGTGCATGCGAGCATCATGCACAGGATGTTTAGAGTTTAATAAAAATTGCTCTTGAATTTGGCAATTGGCAATCAACCAATCTGTAGATTTCCAATCGGTAGCCACCACTATTAAATGTTCTGTAAAATCAGACTCTAAAACTGCCATTTCCCATGCAATTCCGCCGCCCAAAGAGCCGCCAATAGTTGCAAATAATTTTCCTGTATTGAGTTCTTTTAGACCTTTTAAAAAGAGTTTCGCAACATCACGAGCCACAAAATCTTTATAATTATCAATTACAAAACCATCAAAACCATTCCCTGGAATATTAAAGGCTAAAACCGTGTAAAGTTTGGTATCAATAACTTTGTCATCGCCCACCAAATCTTTCCACCAGCCGTTCTCTCCTGCCACCTCACTATTTCCTGTCAATGCATGATTAACCAACACAATTGGCGCACTTCCCAAAACCTTACCAAAAACTTGGTAGCTTAACTTTATTTCAGGATTCAGTACCCCACTTTCTGTGGTGTAATTTTTAATGATGATATGTTGCAATGGATGCTTCAACTTTTAATTACGTTTTTTAGATTTTAGCAAACGCTTGCTTCAAATCGGCTTTTAAATCTTCAATATCCTCAATACCTACAGACAGTCTAATTAAATCT
This sequence comes from Flavobacteriaceae bacterium, assembly GCA_043557195.1. GTDB lineage: Bacteria > Bacteroidota > Bacteroidia > Flavobacteriales > Flavobacteriaceae > Jejuia. The sequence continues at coordinate 1,408,815 of CP121314.1, forward strand.
GTTGACACACCTGCCGAAGCTTGTTCTGCTTCATCCAATTGTTGATGTGTGGTACTAGAAGGATGAATAATTAATGATTTTGTATCTCCAATATTCGCTAATAAAGAAAATATTTGAGTTTCATCTGCAATTGTTTTTGCAGCATCAAATCCGCCTTTATGACCAAAGGTTACAATACCACTTTGTCCTTTTGGTAAATATTTTTTAGCCAGAGCATTGTATTTACTGCTCTCTAATCCTGGATAGTTTACCCAAGCCACTTCATCTTGCGCCTCTAACCATTTTGCTAATTCTAAAGCGTTTTCACTATGTTGCTTGATGCGAACAGGTAATGTTTCTAAACCTTGAATAATGTTAAACGCATTTGTTGGACTCATAGCACCACCAAAATCTCTTAATCCTTCTAAAATTAACTTGAATGTGTAAGAGGCAGCACCTAAAACTTCATGGTATTTTAATCCGTGGTAACCCGCAGATGGCTCTGTAAATTCTGGGAATTTCCCGTTTGCCCAATTGAATGTACCAGCGTCAATTATTGCACCTCCAAGAGATGTTCCTTGTCCGCCAATATATTTGGTCAATGAGTGGATTACAATATTTGCGCCGTGCTTAATTGGATTTAATAATGCTGGTGTTGCCACAGTATTGTCAACAATAAAAGGCACTTCTGCTGCTTTAGAATGTGCTGCGATAGCTTCTAAATCTAAAACATCTAGTTTAGGATTCCCTAAAGACTCCACAAAAAAGGCTCTTGTATTATCTTGAACGGCATCAGCAAAATTATCAGGGTTTGAAGCATCTACAAATGTTGTTGTAATACCTAATCTTGGAAGCGTAACGCTTAATAAGTTGTATGTGCCACCATATAAACTACTTGACGCCACAACATGATCGCCAGCTTTTAATAGCGTTAACAAACCTGTTGCAATGGCTGCTGTTCCTGAAGCAAAGACTACGGCTCCAATACCTCCTTCTACAGCTGCTAAACGCTCCTGTAAAATTTGGTTTGTTGGGTTATTTAAACGTGTGTAGATAAATCCTAATTCTTGTAAAGAAAATAGGTTTGCCGCGTGGTCTGAATTGTTAAACACATAAGATGTAGTTTGGTAAATTGGTACCGCTCTTGCGCCTCCGTTTGCTGCTACATCATGACCTGCGTGTAATGCGTTTGTTGCTAATTTTTGATCGCTCATTTTTCTAATATTTTTGAATTAATAAATTAAACCAAAAGTCAAATATGCTCTTAAAAGAGCGTACTTACTAGAAAAATGTTATAAAGAAATATTAAAATTACATGAAGTAATTTCTTTGGGGTTATCTATCCAAACTCCGATAAATGAATCTGAGTTTAAGTAGAATTTAGCACCTTCTTTAATAAGTTTAAAGGGTTGCTAAGGCTTCACGGGGTCTAATCCCTCCACCTTTCTTGATAACATCTCAATAAGTGTTTGAACTTTGTGATTGCAAATATTAGCTCTGAAAAGATAATATCCAAATTTTTGGGAAACTATTTTTGTTTTTATGGTATGTGCCTGCAAACTAATCCTTGCAAACTACAAATGAAACACTTGATTTTGTAAAAATTTTCGACTAACTTCGTTTAACGGCGGATATAAGCCATTAAAGAACGGCGCATATCCGGTAATCCATTGTGCAACATTAAACCGAACTATGATTAAAGATATTTTTCTATCATTTAAAGAAAACATTAAACAGAAAACAACTAACCCTTTTTTCGGAACTTTGATATTAGTCTGGATTATCCATAATTGGGAATTTATTTATACTTTTTTCAACTTTGAATCAACAAGTAATTTAAAAAACAGAATTGATTATCTAAATAACCATCTTTCAACTATACCATTCGTAAAGAATTTATTTATATGTATTGGAATTACATTTGTTGTACTTATATTTTCTTTTCTATTCATAAATTTAAGCAGATTGATTATAAACATTTTTGAAAAAAAAATCACGCCTTGGGTTTATAAGGTAACTGATAAAAGTAGTATAGTATTAAAAGTAGATTATGAACTACTTCAGACTGAAAGAAATCAATTATTCAAAAAGGTTGAGGAGGAAAAAGCTGAAAAACTAAAATCTCAAGGAGAAGTAAATAAATTAGAAGAAAAAATATCTGAACTATTAGCAAATCAAGAAATAACAATTGAAAATGTAATAGATTCTAAACAAGATAATTATTATGATAATTCCAAATTACTAAAAATAATTTTAGAGAATGAAAGTAAAAAGAAAATTTTCGATACACTAATTGACACTATTAATAATGATAATTATTTTAAAGTAACAAATGAAAATAATGATGATGTAAATTACTTTTTAAGAACTAATATTATTCAAATTAAGGAAAAACATCAAAATAGTAATGATTATCGAAAGTATATATTTACTGATTTCGGAAATACTCTAAAAAGGGAATACATAACCAAAACGTTGTACAACAATGTATAAAATTAATTGCTTGGTTATTACCTACTTACGAAAGTCCTCTCGGACTTTCTATCTGTGATTTATTTGCTAACTTTAGTGCGTGAAACACGCAACTAACCATACACAAAACCGTTAAACCAACTCCCCAGAAAACCACTTTACAATAGTAAAAGCACAAACCACAGCAAACACACCCGCGCAAGGGATTGCAGTGGCATCCTTTTTTTAGTGTCAGTTCGAGTAAATTTGTGAAGCATGAGCAAATTTGTATCGAGAACAAACTAAAAAAAGATATAACGGAAAGCCCGACCCCTTGTGGGTTGCGCCCAAAAAAAAAATTAAACTTGCGTTTGTAAAAATTTATCGCGAATAACTTGCCCTATTGGTCGGTTCTCAATTTTAGATTCGAGCCAAGAAATAATATCTAAATACAAGAATGCGCGACTTTGATAAGGATCGTTTTCGAACTCTTTTAATTTCTTATGTAGTTTTACAAATTCGCCCTTTACCTCGTGAGGATAGATGTCGCCCAAACCTCTTAAAAATTTGATGAATTCTTTCTGAACTTCGTAGAGATCTTCCATTTTAATTAAGAATTTGTAGGTGCTTTTTATGAGTACATCGAGATTGTAATCTAATCCTGCCTCGTAATGCGCCACAAGGTTTAAAATTCTAGAAAAACACAGCAAATCTTCGCGCATTTGTAACGATTTATTACTGATTATTTTATCAAGATAGTAAATACATTTTCGGCTATCGCCAGCACCAAAATACATGCTCGCCATTTTGTAATAAAACACCATAATGTGATGTTCATCTATACGATTATTGTAGTTTTTTAGCTTCTCTAAAACTTCTTCAATTAACGGCAAACCCTCTTTAAAACTGCCTTCAATAAAATGAAGATTAAACTTATTATTGTAGATATATAAAAAGGCTAGCGACTCGTTATTATCATCTAGAGGAAACCACTTTTCTTGAGTTACCGCTTCGAATTTTGCGAGTGTTTCTTTGAATTTATCATACTGACGTAAATAGAATAAGGCTTCTAATAAATAATGATTTCCGCGAAGGAAAAAGACAGGATTTAAAACAATCATATCTTTATTATCATAGAACAAATTCACCCATTTTGAGGCGTATTTGTAGCAAGACAAGAAATCTACTGTTAAAAAACTGTACCACAATTTTGCTTTGTAGAGCCACAGTTTTTCACGAAAACCTAGTTTATTGATATCATATTTGGGTAATCTATCGCGGTAATATTTGTCAATAATTTGAAATTCTTCATCATTTTTTACATAGCCTGTTTTTAAGAACAACCCGTACAATTGTAATGATAAATTAGAAAGCTTGCTTGCCAAAACATTATGCAAACTCAATTCTTTAGCTTGAATGGTGAGCTCATCTGCACGACTACTAATGCTTCTTGTAATGTATTGAGATTCAATTACTTTTTCTAACTCTACAATCTCATAAGCTACATTTTTTTCTTCATGAGAAATGGCTAAATTTTTAGCTTTGTCTAGAATTTTTAAGCTTTGTTTGTAAAGCCCTTTGTGGTATAGAATTGTTGCAAAATCGAGCTGTTCTCTAATTTGAATTCTGATATTTTGATGCGACGGATTTAAACGCAAACTAATTAAAATTTGCTTGTAGAGGTGCGCTTTTAAATTGGATAACTGCTGTTTTTTTACGATGCCCTTTTTTAAAATAGTAGCTTCATCATAAGTTTTGAGTTTGTCTAAAATATTAAACAACATCAAAAACTTTGAATCCTCATTTACACCTAGTCTCCCAACGTATAATTTGAATTGTCGCTTTTCTGACTTAGAAAGCGATTTCACCAAAACAAATAAATTATCTTTTTGCTCTTTTACCATAGTCGCAAAATCAGTTTCAAAAAACTGATTTTCAGTTATTTAAACTATAAATATATTAGTTAAACATCGTAAAAAAAATGATATGAATAGTAGCTTTTACGAAACCAAAATATAAATTCGTATAACAATAAGAAAATATATTCTAATAAATGTCTGATAATCACGTTCAAATTTTTGACACTACCCTTCGCGATGGAGAGCAAGTACCTGGTTGTAAGCTAAATACAGAGCAAAAACTAGTTATTGCAGAACAGCTTGATAAATTAGGGGTGGATATTATTGAGGCAGGGTTTCCCGTCTCGAGTCCTGGCGATTTTAAATCGGTTGAGGAAATATCTAAAATAGTAAAAAATGCAACCGTTTGCGGACTAACACGATCTGTAGAAAACGATATAAAAGTTGCTGCTGAAGCCTTAAAATATGCTAAAACTCCTAGAATTCATACAGGTATTGGCACTTCAGAATCTCATATAAAATTCAAATTTAAATCCACTCAAGAAGATATTATCGAACGTGCTGTTAAAGCAGTAAGTTACGCTAAGTCTTTTGTAGAAGACGTAGAGTTTTATGCCGAAGATGCAGGTAGAACCGATAACGAATATTTAGCGCGCGTTTGTGAAGCTGTTATTAAAGCTGGAGCCACTGTTTTAAATATTCCTGACACTACAGGATATTGTTTGCCTCATGAATATGGCGCAAAAATTAAATACTTAAAAGAAAACGTAAAAGGTATTGATAAAGCTATTTTATCTTGCCATTGCCACAACGATTTAGGTTTAGCAACTGCCAATTCTATTGAAGGTGTCATCAACGGTGCACGCCAAATAGAATGTACGATTAACGGTATTGGCGAACGTGCTGGAAATACAGCATTAGAAGAAGTAGTAATGATTTTAAAGCAACATCCATATTTGAATTTAGACACACAAATTCAAACAGAAATGTTGTATGGTGTAAGCCAGTTGGTGTCAGACAGCATGGGTATTTATACTCAACCAAACAAAGCTATTGTTGGCGCTAATGCTTTTGCCCACAGTTCTGGAATTCACCAAGACGGTGTAATTAAAAACCGTGAAACTTACGAAATCATCGACCCTAAAGATGTTGGTGTTACCGAATCTGCAATTGTATTAACTGCAAGAAGCGGTAGAGCAGCTTTAGCTTATAGAGCTAAAAATGTAGGCTACGAATTAACGAAGCTACAATTAGACGAGGTTTACACTAAGTTTTTAGAGTTTGCCGACCAGAAAAAAGAAATAGATGATAACGATATCCACCAAATAGTAGAATCTACTAAGGTGTATAACGAAATTACTTCATCATAATACATTTAAAATGAATTTAAACATTGCTGTATTACCAGGTGATGGCATAGGTCCTGAAGTTACTGCCGAGGCAGTTAAGGTGCTTAAGGCTATTGGTTTGGCATTCGAGCATACGTTTAATTTTCAATACGGATTAGTTGGGGCAGCCGCCATAGACGACACCAAAAACCCTTTACCAGAAGAAACTATTGAACTTTGTGAAAACGCTGATGCGGTTCTTTTTGGTGCTATTGGCGATACAGCTTACGATATAGACCCTGATGCTAAAATCCGTCCAGAACAAGGACTTCTTGGGTTACGCAAAGCATTAGGTTTACATACCAATATTCGTCCTGTTATAGCTTACGATGATTTATTAAACAAATCTTCACTAAAAGTTAAGCAAATAAAGGACACCAATATTCTTATTTACAGAGAACTTACAGGTGGTATCTATTTTGGTGAAAAAAAATTAAGTGAAGACGGTAACACAGCATCCGATGTTTGTGAATATCACCGTTTTGAAATAGAACGAATTGCACATGCAGCTTTTAAAGCGGCACAATCTAGAAAAGGTAATCTAACCTTGGTAGACAAAGCTAATGTTTTAGAAAGCTCAAGATTATGGCGACGCACAGTTATAGCATTGGCTAAACAATATCCAGATGTAAAGCTAAATTTTATGTTTGTAGACAATGCCGCGGTAGAGCTTATTAAAAACCCAAAACAGTTTGATGTGATACTTACAGAAAACATGTTTGGAGATATTTTATCAGAAGAAGCCAGTGTTATTGTTGGTTCCATTGGGCTTTTAGCTTCCGCTTCTCGTGGAGATAAACATGCTATGTTCGAGCCTATTCATGGCGCTTATTCCATAGCCAAAAATAAAGGTATTGCAAACCCTATTGCCTCAATTTTGTCGGCAGCCATGTTATTAGACTATTTTAATTTAGCCGATGAAGCAGCCTTAATTCGCGAAGCTGTAGATAAGTCGTTAAAATTACACATCACCACACCAGATTTAAATACCAAATACGATAATATTTCCACCAGCAAAGTGGGCGATTTTATCGAAGATTTTATAAACAATCCAGAAGAAACCAATCTAAACTTTACTAATATACACTTAGGACAATCCACCATTATTTAATTATTTGAATTAGTCACCAATACAATTAAATACCAAACTAAACTTTAAGGAGACGTCCGGAAAACGAGAGCCCAATTCTAGGGCTCTTTTTCTTTTTATTTGGGCGTTACCCTCAAGGGGTCGGGCTTTACGTTACAAGTCCTCGCTCGTTCCTCGCTGTGGGCTTTCCTCTGCAATCCCTAACGCGGGTTATCGCAATAATTTACATTACCGTCATAATATTTAAAACTTTTCCAGAGAAACGCCTTATATTTAAAGTATTACTAATCCATACAAAAACCACCAATTATGAAATTCCCTCACCATCACCTCTATGTGTTCCTTTTTCTATCACTTACCATTGTATTTGGGGCAAAGTCTCAGGAATCAAACACTGAGCAAAAAGCCATATTAGTAACTGGAGCCAGTAGCGGTATCGGTCTAAAAATTACCGAAGTACTTTCAGCAAAAGGCTATTTCGTGTATGCCGGCGCACGCAAGCAAACCGATTTAGATAGACTTAATGCTATGAACAACGTACAATCCATAAAACTAGACGTTAACAAATGGGATGAAATAAATGCCGCTGTAGAAACTATAAAAAATGAAGGTCGTGGTCTATACGGACTGGTAAACAATGCAGGTGTTGCCATTTTAGCGCCCTTAATAGAAGTTGATGAAGAAGAGTTAGATTATATTTTTAACGTTAACATATACGGGCCATACAGGACAACAAAAGCATTTGCCCCTTTAATTATAGAATCTAAAGGACGTATTACTACCATAAGTTCAATTTCAGGGATACTCGCAGGTCAGTTTTTTGGGCCATATAGTATGAGTAAACACGCCATGGAAGCCTTTACAGATTCTCTAGCAGAAGAAATGAAAAAGTTTGGAGTACAAGTAAGCGCCATAGAACCCGGAAACTACAATTCCAAAATATCAGAAACATGGTTTAACCGCATGGAGGCAAAGGGTATTAGCTACGATAATTCTTTATACAAAAAGGAATGGGAAAACTTAATATCCTATTTCAATGCAGATAGAAGCCATTTTAAAGAACCCGATGAAGTTGCGGCTGCAGTAGAAAAAGCATTGTTTTCAGAAAACCCTAAGCGCCGTTACATGGTTGTACCACGTGAAGTTGAAGGTAGATGGACCATAACCCAAATTCTACGAGAAATGGTACAGCTTAACGAAAACCAAGCCTACAAATATAAAAGGGAAGAATTAATAGAAATATTAGATAAGGTGCTGGCTGAAACAAAATAAGCATTTCCCTCAATTTACTTACAGGTATTTTGTATATCAAACTAGTTAAAAATAGTTGAGGTGATATACAAAACGCATGACACCCTATTTATGATTAGGCTAGTGTTTTTGGGAGACAACAAATAATTACTATATTCGATAAGCAAACGGTAAATACAGATATATTTACGTGTTGTGGCAAATTAAACCAACATTAATTATGAAAAAATCAGAATTCAATTTTTTAACCTTGTTAACCTTTTCACTCATCTTTTTCGTCTCGGTTTCATATGGACAAGCCAAAAAAATGGCTGAATTAAAAGATGTATCACTTGAATATTATGATTTAGGTGGAGAAGGTATTCCTCTAATATTCATTCACGGAGATAGCAGAGACATTAGTCAATACGATGAATTTATAAAGAATTTTAAAGAGTCCAACCGAGTAATTGGATATGGAAGAAGGGGCTATGGTAATAGTAAAGCTAAAAATCAGGAAAAAGTTTTACAAACAGATGCCAATGATTTATTGCAGCTAATGGCTTATTTAGAAATTGACAAAGCCGTATTTATTGGAAATTCATACGCTAGTTTTTTGATGACACATTTAGCCGAAAACTATCCTGAAAAATGTATCGGACAAATATACTTGGCAGGTAATCCTGGTGCAGCTTTTAAAAATATTCATGCAAAAGATAGTTTAAATACTCATAAAATGATGTTTTGGGCACAAGCTGGTGAAGATTACGCCAATGAGACTGTAAAATTTAATAACTCTTTCAATCCGAAATATGTTGAAGAAGGTAATACGATACCCAATATACCAGCACTGGGGTTTTTAAACAACAATAACACCAGAGGCATTGAGAATATGAATATTATTTTAATTTATGCTCAACGAGCTGATAAAATACCCTATGATGAGGCAAAGGTGTTTTTTAAAAAAATAGCTACTGATTCATTACTAATAAAACAGGTTGAACAATTTGACAAAGATGTTGTTAAACCTAACTTAATCCAAGATTCAAAGATGTGGGTTGAATCTTTTCCCTCTCTTCAAATTGTAAACTTACCGATACCGATTGTTACTGGTTATGAATTTGAAAGAAAACCAGAATTAATTATTGAACCTATACAAACCTTCTTAAAAAGTTTAAATAAATAACTTGCCACAACATTGTGTATAAGTAATAGCGGTTTAAGTGATAAAACGAAAAACAAAACTTAAAACAAAGGTCAGTTCAAAACTGAAAAGTTAGTGATTAGAAATCCGCTACTACTCATACACTAAACCGTTGTAGCACATTTGAGAAAACTATGAAATTGATTTTAAAAATTGTTATACTAAGTACTGCTTTTTCAATCAATGCTCAAGAATTTGAATCTTTTGATATCAAATCAATTAACATTAACAATTGGAAAAAAACTCCACATGTAAAAGGAAGATTTACAACTAAAGATGATGTAGAACAAAAAAGAGCAATTTATCCTAATAATCACAATAAAGAATATATTCCTATTAATTTAGAAATACCTTTCCTAGCTTGTATAATTCATCCTGCGACTGAAGAAAAAGATACTGTTGTAGTTATTCAAGCTCATAAGATTGACGAGGGTATCCATACTGGTTATAGGATATTTCACGGAAGAGGCTATGGAACTTCCTTGTTAAAAGATTTAATAATAATCAGTAGTTATGAGGAGAATTTAAATCAAGCTTCAAAATTCTATTTAAAAAACGAAAAAATACCTGAACCTATTTTATTACAATTAGTTCCAAAAACATATTCCGACTTTGATATCTATTATGGAACTACTGGACCTGACCATCAGCTTGGAGAAACAGACTTTTTCTATGACACTACTCGACTGATTTTTGAACAAGTTACTGCTAAAAAAAATGAAGACTTTTATTTGCCAAGTTTAAATCTAATAAGTTTTGCTGATGGAGAATTTGCAGAGGAATTTATTGAATATCTGGAATTAATAATAGAAATGGACAAAGAGAAATTCTGCAAATCAATTAATGGAAAAGATTATGTTAAACGTAATCCGATTAAATACTATTCGGAACTAAATAAATGTGAATAAAAAACGTGCTACAACAACGGCTATAATTCATTGCTTCGGAATTTTCTACCGAAAATTCCTTCCTTTTAGCTAAGTTTGTTTTACGGCGGAAAATCCTAACGGATTTTCACGCAACAAACCATAGCCCAACCGTTGTAAAGTATTAAGATTAACTAAATGAATAACGAAATTTGGAATGAATGGATAGGTCGAATTGAGTGGATTCTCGGAATAGCTAAGAAAAGAAACTGGGACTATTCTGACTTGACAATCAAAAAACCAATTTCAGAAAAGGCATTTGACATCCTTGAAAAAGAACTGGATTTAAAATACCCTGAGGACTTTAAAGAAGTTCTTACTAAATATTCTTCAGGAGTTTTAATGGACTGGCAAATTGAAGGCGAAGAAACTGAGGGAGAATTTCGTGAAATATTTTGTGGAGCTGGACGGGGTTATTTATGGGATTTCGACACATTACGAGATGACTATAAAAACATTAGAGGATGGATTACAGAATGCTTTCCAAATCCCGATGATGAATATGATAAAGTATGGTATAATAAAATACCGTTTTTAGATGTTCCAAACGGAGATGTAATTGCCTTTGGTGATAAAACGGAATTTGGAAACCAAGTAGTTTATTTAAGTCATGAAGGAGACGACTTTCACGGACAAATTCTTGGCGAAAACTTTATCGACTTTATGAATAAATGGACTCAATTAGGTTGTGTAGGGACTGAAGATTGGCAATTTGAACCATTTTATGATTATGAAAAAAAGACCATGTTATCTGACAAATCAATGCTGAATAAATGGGTAAAATGGCTCGAAAAATAAACGCTTTACAACACTGTATATAGCAAATAGGGCATTCGGTGGGTTAATAAAGGTCAGAGCTATGTACAATCACCGCCAAATCGTTGATTTGGCTTTTATGAATAAACTAAAAACAAAATACAACGCTTTGGCTCAGTGCAAAATGGAAAGTTTATTTCTTTCTACCGCCCTACTTGCCAAATACGAAATGTTGTAGCTAATTTAAACCAATCATTGTGAAAAAAACGAATTTATATTTTACTTTATTATTTGTCCTTCTTTTTTCAGAAAAAATAATAGCACAAGATAGTTACGTATATCCAGGTAATAAATGGGATTACATTTCTAAAAAATCACCATGTAGTCCGATAAATCTGCTAAAACGTTATGCAATTGACAGCTTGAATACAACAGGATTATTGATTATCAAAGGCGGTGAAATTGCCTTGGAGTATGGTGATACGGAGGAAATAAGTTATTTAGCATCTGCTAGAAAAAGTATATTGAGCATGATGTATGGGAAGTATGTTGACAACGGTGTTATTAATCTCAATAACACTCTTGAAGAATTAGGAATTGATGATGTTAACTCACTAACAGAAGTAGAAAAAAAAGCAACAGTAGACCAAATTATAAATGCAAGATCTGGAGTTTATCTTCCAGCAGCTAATGCAGGATCCGGTCCTGATATGCCCGAACGAGGTCAATATAAACCTGGAGAGCATTTTTATTATAATAACTGGGATTTCAATGTGGCAGGAACCATTTTTGAGCAAAAGACTGGGAAAAATATTTACAAAGCTTTTGAAGAGGATTTTGCCATTCCTTTGGGATTTCAAGATTTTAAATTAGAGAATCAAAGAAAGTATAGTAATGATAAAGTTTCAAAGCACCCTGCGTATCATTTTTATCTTTCCACAAGGGACATGGCAAGACTTGGATATCTTATGTTAAGAAAAGGTAATTGGAATGGAAAACAAATCATTCCAGAAAACTGGATTGATAAAACAACAACAAAAGTTAGCGAAACTAGTTATAGCCTTTTTAAGGGTTACAGTTATATGTGGTGGTTGCATATTGATTCCAAATATAAATTACTCAAAGGTGCTTATACTGCTGCTGGTGCTTACGGACAGTATATTACTGTTATTCCAGAATTAGATATGGTTATTGCCCATAAAACTAAAGCCGTTTATCAACGTAGTACTCAAATACCAGAATACGAACAGTTTATCATTAAATTAATTGAAGGCGAGAATCAAGTAATTAATACTGATAAAAATATAGACCTTAATGTATTTACCGGAAGTTATACTGACAACTCTGTTGAAGATCAACCAATGAATCTCGAAATTGTTATAGACGGAAAAAACTTAAAAATAAAAGGCCCTATTTTCCCCCAACCTGTTAATATAGCTCTTTGTAGTGAAACAACTGGAGTATTAGATGTAGCTCAAATGGGTTATCCTAATTTAATGTTCAAAAAAGACAAAAACGGAAAAATACTTGGCTTTAATGTCATGAACATGTTTATTAAGAAAAACTAGCTACAACAACGTGTATAGCTCATTGTGTCTGAATTCCTTAATCCGAATTCATTGCAATTTGCTATCTTCGTTTTAGGGCGGAAAATCATAACTGATTTCCCGCAACAAGCCATATACAAACACGTTGGGCTTAATTTGAGAAATTGGAAAAAATTACCACAAGTAAATTAATGAATTGAATTTTTAATTTTAGAACTAAAGAGGATAAATATGAAAGAAATACTTGAAGAATATGCTTTGATTGCTGAAATCATATCTGCTTGTGCTGTCATTATTTCATTGATTTTTGTCGGATTACAAATTAGGAACAATACAAAAGCAACACAAGCCTCAACTTTTCATGAAATTGCTGCCTTAGATATTCATATACTTCTAAGTTTAGGTGCTTCTAAAGAAGCATCAAGAATAATTTCAACCTTCCGAGGGAATCCAGATTCCTTGACGGAAGAAGAACATAATCATGGTTTTCACTTATTTGCTGCTGAAATACGGCACGTTGAGAATCTATTTTTACAGAATGAAAACAAAATGTTAAGTAAAAAAAATTGGGAATCTAGAAAATCATTAGTTCATGGTATGATACTATCTCCCGGTTTTGGAGCATTGCTAAGTAGTCCGAATAAACAATTTTTTGACGGCTCATTTATTGAATACGCAGAAAATCTAAGAAAAAGACACTTAAAAAAGAGTGATGATTTAGAAAATAAAAACTAAGTACAATAACGTTAGAAAACATTTAGAAAAGCCTCATGAAAAAAAGAAAAACTATTTCATTATTACTTTTGATTATTGGACTTGCTTTAAGTGTTGCATTTATATCAAAGATTGAATTTCCTCAAGGACTGGAAGCATATTTTAGAAGAGAATACTATAACCAATTTGGTCCCTTAGCAATAAGTGTTGAGCTATTAATTGCAAGTTATTACCTTTTTATAGGTCATAAAAAAACGAATTTCACTTTAGCACTTTTTGGATTTACTGCTTTGCTAGATCCTCTTTTTAATCAAATAGGGCTTTTCAATAGTATTGTACCTTTATACGGAACAATAATTTTATCGATTTGTGCGCTGTTATGTCTTTGGCTAGCATTCTCAAATACATTTAAATTAAAGCGTTTATCTCGTTTGGCAGCCATATTTAGTGTTGTGCTTGGTGTTTTTATTGAACTATTCTTCAATTACCTGTAACAAGCATTTGCCAACAAAGTGCATAATACATTGCTTTGGTTGTTACTTATTTGAAAAGTTCCTCCGGAATTTTCTCGGGTTCGCATTAGTTTACTAAATTAGTTGTTTAACCAAGCAACTAACCATACACAATACCGTTAGCCTTCATTTATGACCAATCAATAACCAATGATAAAATTCTTTAGAAAAATTCGTCAAAAATTACTTTCCCAAAATAAGTTCAGTAAATATTTACTTTATGCCATTGGAGAAATCATATTAGTCGTTATTGGAATTTTAATTGCTCTTCAAATTAATAATAGGAATGAAGAACGAAAAGAGAATATAGCCTTACTACAAAACCTCTCAATCATTAAAGGTAATATAGAAGGAGATCTTATATTGCTTGATTCTTTAAAAACGTTAAGAGAACAATTTATACCACATTATAAAAAAGAACAACTAACCTTCTTTAACAATACGTTTGACCCACAAACAACATTGAAAGCTGCTCAGTGTTTTGACGCCATTTTTTTTAAGGCGAATACAAGTGGATTTAATGCTTTAGAAAAAGCACCTTATTTAGCTTTGATAAATGGCAGTACTTTACATAATTTATTGCTTGAGCATAAAACAGCCATAGAAACTGTATTTATTACTGAAAACGAAACGAATACAACAATAGATGATTTAGAAACTCATATAACTTATACAACCGATATGAATATTGGATATGCCATGGTTTCAATGGATGATGATGAGCTAAAAGAAACTAATATCTCAATGGAACAGATGCTAAAGTTTTTAAAAGATATGCATGATTCAGTTCTTTATAGAAATATCATTGCCAAGGCTTCTGTTAGAGACAAAACTATTATTCCTCGGTATAATGAATTAATTCAAATTAGTAATGAAGTTATTGCAGAGATTGACAAATTAACGAAAGTCTAATAAGGTGTATAACGAATTACTTGGTCTGTCATCCTCAGAAAATCCTGCGGATTTTCCTCTGATTAGTTCCTTAATTATGCAACTATCCTTGCACAAACACAATGTGAGATAATTGCCTGTTGTAGGAAAACTGCGTTTTACAAACACACCCTTTCTACTTATTCCATATCGTCAACTGTTAATTGCGCCTCGCCAATTTTGTGTATATTTAGTCGAGTCTACGAGAACTCCCCACGAAACTATACAAAATAATACGTATAGCGAATGAGGCACAATTATGGCTTCCCTTGAGGCGCGCCTCACTGCGTCATACACAGTGAACGTTAGCTTCTATAGAAAAAAGTTAATAATCCATAGAAATTGAGAAGAGCTTATGTCAACTTATGATAAAAACAAATCTAGATTCTTTCAAAGAATGGTTGACAATGGCGCTAATTATAACTCTTCAATCACTGAAATCAGATATTTGCGTGTAACGAATATTGCGTCCGTTTTAGGAATAATTTATAATGCAATTTGGATGCTAATTGCATTGTTTCTCACAGATGCACTAGTGATTTACGGGAGCAACGCTTTGTTGGGATTGATGTTTCTATTAGCGTTAATATTCAACAGGAAAGGGTGGCGGGTCCTAGCTTCCATATGGCTTATTCTGGCATCTTATATGTCTGTTCTCTTGTTTCTTTATTTTTTGGGATATTCCTCAGGGGTTGCAGTTGTTTGTTTCCTAATTATTATCCTACCATACATGACTTTCCCCCGAAAGGTAAGGAATATAGCTCATGCCTTTAGTATTCTAGCTTGCCTAACGTTGATTGCCGCTGTAATGTTTCAATCAAAAATGACTGCTCATTTTGCGGGATTAGATCCTTACATATCACAAGTAGTTAATATCAGCATTACTGGATTCATTTGCCTCATACTCATATCGAGTATGTCTGTTCTAATTGATAAATCAGAGGAATCTTTAATGGCTGAACAAAGAAAATCAGATAATCTTCTACATAATATTCTACCAGCTAACATAGTCAGGGACTTAAAAGAAAGCGGTAAAACGATTCCTAAAAGGCATAAGAATGTTACGGTCCT
Source organism: Flavobacteriaceae bacterium (assembly GCA_043557195.1). GTDB lineage: Bacteria > Bacteroidota > Bacteroidia > Flavobacteriales > Flavobacteriaceae > Jejuia. Next base: position 1,424,472 of record CP121314.1, read on the forward strand.
ATTTACAGACTTTGAAGGCTTTACGGAGCTTGTAGCATCCACATCGGCAATCACTTTGGTCAATGAACTCAATGATATTTTTGGACGATTCGATGAAATCATGGAAGAAACGGAAGTTGAAAAGATTGAAACAATTGGTGATGCATATATGGCCGCATGTGGTCTTGAAGATGAAATTATAAATCATGCTGCTAATTGTATCACAGCCGCAAAAAAGATGCTATCCTACCTTGAGGAAAGGAATAAGAACCACGAATTAAAATGGAGAATGAGGGTTGGGATACATTCAGGAACTGTAGTAGCTGGTGTGGTAGGCAAAAAGAAATTTGCATATGACCTTTTTGGAGATACAATAAATACGGCTAGCAGAATAGAATCTGCTGGTGAATCAGGTAGAATTAATATATCCTCATCCACTTTTGAACTAGTAAAGAACGAATTCACATGTCTTTCTCGTGGAAAAATCTTTGCAAAGGGAAAAGGGGAATTGGAAATGTATTTTGTAAAATAAACTGTAGCTAACAAAGCGTATAATAATACGCACCATACATAAACCATTGTACTTATACAGGAAACAGAAATGAAACTTGAAGATTTAGGATATAATTTAGAATTGCAAAGCTACCGAAAAGATCAAAACCTTGATGCATTTGGAGTTGGGCGAGTTATATCTGAGCACAAAGAAAGATATGTTGTAAAGACTACTGAAAATGAATATGAAGGTGAAATAATCGGAAACTTACGATTTTCAGCAGTTAAGAGGTCTGATTTCCCTGCTGTAGGAGATTGGGTTGCCATTTCTGAATATGATGACGCTAAAGTGCTTATTCATCATGTATTCCCAAGAAAAACAATTATTGAAAGACAAGCTGTAGGAAAACAAAGTGAAAAGCAAATTATAGCAACAAATATTGATTATGCATTTATTGTACAGGCTGTTGACAGGGATTTTAACATCAACCGAATAGAAAGATACTTAACCATTTGCAATACATCTAAAGTAAAATCGATTATCATTCTCAACAAAATTGACTTGATAAATGAAACCGAATTAACAAAGTTGATTAGTACGGTTCATGAAAGAATAAAGCAAATACCAGTAATAGCTATAAGCAATCAGTCTCAAAAAGGAATTGAAAAAGTGAAAGAGTGTATTGTAAAAGGTAAAACTTACTGTTTGTTGGGTTCCTCAGGAGTGGGAAAATCAACCCTTCTAAACAATATTTCGGGCGGAGAAGTAATGAAAACAAACACTATTAGTACAAGTACTAATAGAGGACGACACATTACAACCCATCGAGAATTATTAGTTCTTGAAAATGGCGGAATTCTAATTGACAATCCAGGAATGAGAGAAATTGGAATTGTAGATTCTTCGGATGGATTAGAAATTACATTTGACACAATAATGCAACTATCCAAAAATTGCAAATTTAAAGATTGTACACATACAACAGAAATTGATTGTGCAATTATAACTGCCGTTGAAAGTGGAGAAGTAGACAAATCGTCCTACGAAAACTATTTGAAAATGGAACGGGAAAAAGAATTTTTTGAATTGACCGTTGCTGAAAAACGCAAAAAGGATAAAGATTTTGGTAAAATGATAAAACACTTTAAGAAGTCAAGAAAATCAAATAAATACTAAGCATAACTATGGCTACAAGTAATTGCTAGCACTCGCTTACTTACAAAAACCCTTGCGGATTTTCTATTCGGTTTGTATTTGTTAAATTAGTAAAAGAAACATCTGACAAACCATAGCCAAATACCTTAGCACCAATCAAATAAAAAAATCAAATAAAATGGAAGTTACAGCCGAAAAAAATGAGAAGGTTGCCAATATGATATTTGCATCCATTTATCCACTTTACCTGAATAGATTGGAGAAAAACGGAAGAACAAAAGAGGAACTCAATCAAGTAATTGAATGGTTTACTGGTTTTGACCAAGACGCTTTACAAGCATTTATTGATGAAAAAGCCACCTTTAGAACATTTTTTCAAAAAGCGAAAATACATCCAAACGCACACTTGATTAAAGGAGTAGTTTGTGGTTATAGAATTGAAGAAATAGCCGATGAATTTGAAGTGTATAAACAATGTAGACAAATGGAAAAGTTGATTGATGAATTGGCAAGAGGTCGTAAAATGGAGAAAATTTTGCGAGAAGAAAAAAAGTAGAAACTAGTGAAAACAAAATAATCAAATGGCAAAGAACAAAACAACTGTTACTGAAATTGATGTATTTGATTTTATAAATTCTTATGTTGAAAACGAGCAAAAGAAATTGGATAGTCTTGAACTTATAAAACTAATGAGCAAATGGACTGGTTTTGAACCAAAAATGTGGGGACCAACTATTATTGGTTTTGGAAGATATCACTACAAATATGTGAGTGGTCATGAAGGCGACGCGCCAATGCTCGGTTTCTCGCCAAGAAAAGCCCAGTTTTCATTCTACATATATTCTAAAACAGAAAAGAGTGATGAGTTATTGAAAGCGTTTGGCAAATTTAAAATGGGGAAAGCTTGCATATATGTCAAAAAACTTGCTGACATTGATATTTCGATCTTAGAAAAAATCTGTAAAGAAACAATCGCATACTTGAATGAGAATCATGAATGTGGAGCATGCAGAAGTTAATGACAACCTGCTAACAATAGACGATTTAGTTGTGCACGTAATTTAAACCATCCATGAAAACAAAATGATTTTACAGAAAAATGACTTTTTAAAAGCAAGAGATTTTATATTGACAAATGCAAGAATGATTGAAAGGCGCTTATTTGAATTTCATTTTGGAAACGGAGATATGAACGGTGTTTTTCACGCCGTTTATGCGTATCGAAATTCTGATGGTGGATTTGGGCACGGAATGGAACCAGACACATCATCACCCGAAAGTCAACCTCTCTTTAGCATTATGGCACTTGAAACGCTAGATGAAGTTGGTTATCTGACCAAAGAAATCATTCTAAAAGACTTTATGCCATATTTTGAAAGCATAACGACAGAAAAAGGTGGAATTCCTTGGATGTTTAGACCCAAAAGCACCTACCCTTGTGAAGAACATTTTAAAACAGTTAAAGAATGGGCAGCTTTGAGTACTACAGCGCCTCTACTTGGAATTTTGGAAAAATATGAGATTGATATTCCTTGGATGGCCAAAGCAGAACAATTTGTTTGGAGTGAATTTGAGAGAATAAAAGATAAACATGCGTTTTGTTATTTATGTGTACCAAGATGGTTGATGTTTTTAGAACACACAAAAAACCACAGTAAGGCTGAAAAAACAATTAATGACCTAAAAAACTGGATATTGAATAACGGAATAATTTGCGAAGATAAATCTGATGAAGGCTGGGGGCTTTATGGAAAACCGCATAGTTTAAATTATGCAACATCTTCTAAAAGTATTCTATATTCTATGTTTAATAAAACAACTATAGAGTCTGATTTACAAACGTTAATTGAAAAACAAAAAGAGGATGGACGCTGGGATACTTGGTATGGTATAAGCGAAGGGACAAAATTAGAATGGGCAGGAATACAGACTTTATCTGTTTTGAAAACATTGAAAAATTACGATAGAATAGAGAAATAAAAACTACACACAACATTGGCTATAAGTCATTGCTTGTTCTCATCTACTTCTGAAAATCCTAACAGATTTTCCTTTGGGTCAACAACTTTCACTAAATTAGTTACCAATACACACCTATCGATAATCGATACTGTTGTAGCCAATACGAAGCAAAGTTGATATTTGAAGCACATTATTTAAAGAAACCATTAATAGATTATATTGAATCCATATTCCATTATAAAGGATTCAAACCAGACCATTCTATTGAACGTGTAGTGCCAACAGGACATCTTTTTATCATATTTGAATTAGATGGTTTTGAAAGAAACACTTTTGATAATAACAATTTAAAACCTAATGGAACCTATACAAATGTTTGGGTTTCAGGAATGCACAAAAATTACCTCTCTATTTCGGCACATCAAGACTCTGAAATGTTAGTTGTTCAATTCAAAACTAAAGGAGCATATCCTTTTTTAAAACTTCCAATAAATGAATTAAATAATAAGGTTATTTCTGCCCAAGAAATTTTTGGTAATGAAATTTTGGAATTGAGAAAGCAGATATTAAACTCAGAAAATAGTTCAGGAAAATTTAAAATTGTAGAAAAATGGCTATTAAAACAATTTGATGTAAGGAAATCAGCCTCCAAAGAAATCACATCTATTCTTGAGCAAGTACAATTAAAACCAATTTCAGAGAGTAAAGAAATTATTTCAACATATCCATATTCTCAAAAACACCTCATAAATCAGTTTAAAAAACACTTTGGATTAACACCAAAAGTGTTTCATAGAGTTTTTAGATTCAATGAAATGTTGAAGAAAATCCAGAATAAAGAACTACTTGTTTGGTCACAAATTGCATACGAATTCGGCTATTCTGACCAATCTCATTTTATCAAGGAATTCAGAGAATTTTCGGGGTTTAATCCGCAAGAATTTATCAATGCTAACTTCCATAAAGACGAACCCAATTTCTTTCCATTAGACAGAGAAGGTTAATTTTTTACTATCTAATTAATACTATTATTTCTTATTTTGTGACGTATCTATCTAAAAGCTATGAAAAGATTATTCCTTAAAATTATATTACTATCCTTTCCAATTTTATTAATCTCTCAAACATCCAAAAAAATTTTAGAGGATAGAATAGTATCAGTCATTGATTCTTCAGATGCCAATAACATGGTTCTAAAACAATCTTTTATAGTGAATGTATCTTTAGACTCTGTGTGGAATGCTTATACCACAAAAAAAGGTTGGGAAAGTTGGGCAACAGCAATTGCAGAAATAGATTTTAAAATCAATGGTATAATTAAAACCAACTATAATAAAGCAGGAAAAATTGGTGATGCATCAACAATTACGCTTCATATTCGTAACTACATACCAAAACGAATGTTAACACTTCAAGCTGAAATCACTAAAAACTTTCCGGTTTTTATGAAAGATGATGAAAAGGACTTATATAATATGATTCTTTTTGAAGAAATAAGTCCGTCAAAAACTAAAGTTACCTCTTACGGAATTGGATATAAAAACAATAAAAAATATATGTCTTTGATAAAATTTTTCATTCAAGGTAATGAACAATCATATCTTAATCTCATTTCATATTTAGAAACAGGAAAACCAAGCGTAAAACATTAAATTATGGAGAAAGCACTACAAACAATGATTGATAATATGCCTGAAAAAACAGGGAAGTCGCTGAATGAATGGAAAGCTATACTTAAAGAAAAATCTTTTACTAAGCATTCTGAAGGCGTGAAGTATTTAAAGACGGAACATAATGTTACTCATGGGTTTGCCAATACAATTGTGACTTTATCTAAAGAAGAAAATGTTTCTGCAGATAATTTAGTTGATGCCCAATATAATGGTAAAGAAAGTTTAATTCCTATATATAAGAAGCTAATTGACTATGTTGAGTCATTAGGATCAGATGTTACAATTACGCCTAAAAAAGGTAGTGTTAGCATTATTAGAAAACGACAATTTCTATTGATTAAACCCGCAACTAAAACAAGAATAGATCTTGGATTTAAACTAAAAGACAAACCAACTACTGAAAGGCTTGAAAATTCAGGTCCATTTGGTACAATGTGTACACATAGAGTACGATTATCTGAAGCATCAGACATTGATAACCAATTAAAAAATTGGATTTCTGAAGCTTATGAAAAGTCAGTCTAAGAACTGCACACAACTAAAGCTATACTAAATAACATAACTACTACCGAATAGACCATCATTATCTAAATCTAAAATTACTTTTAGTACTTTTGATAACGGACCAAAAATAAAATATGAAAGTTTTAGGAATAGATATCGGAGGCTCTGGAATGAAAGGGGGACTTGTAGATTTAGAATCTGGAGAAATGATGTCAGAGCGTTACAGAATACCAACGCCTGCATCACGAAAGCCTGAAGATATGGCAAAAGTATTCGGTGATATTGTAAAACACTTTGACTACAAAGGCCCTATTGGGTGTGGTTTTCCAACCATCATCAAACACGGTGTATGTAAATCTGTGAGCAACCTTAACAAAGGGTGGTTAAATTTAGACACTCAAAAATTGTTTTCAGAGGCTTGTGGACAGCCCGTTACGGTAATTAACGATGCTGATGCTGCTGGATATGCTGTGATGAAATATGGCATAGGAAAAAACGAAGCAGGTTTTGTATTGATGATAACCATAGGAACAGGCATAGGGAGTGGCGCGTTCTTTAACGGCACTCTTATTCCTAATTTTGAACTCGGACAAATACCTTACAAAAAATATAAAAAGATTGAGCATTTTGCCGCTGATTCAATTAGAAAAAATAAAAACCTAAGTTATAAGGAATTTGGTAAACGTGTTAATATTTTTCTAGAATATGTAGATGTTTTAGTGTGCCCAGACCTCATTATTTTAGGTGGTGGAGTTTCTAAACATTTTGATAAATTTGAAAAAGAAATCAAAATTGAAACACCTGTAAAGCCGGCTATTCTGGGTAATCATGCCGGAATTATTGGAGCCGCTGCTGCAGTTTCAAATTAAACAAAATACTTGAATTACGTTTTAGCGTTGACTGACGAACAAAAAAATATAGAACGAAGAAAAACCGAACCTTTAACAATTGAAGAGCGTTTATCTTTTTTCTTTTTTCCCGTAAACCCGAATTATCGGTTAAACCCAAAAAGTGCAAATCAAATAGAAATTGAACGCTTTAAAAAGTTTGGATTTGAGAAGAAAATAGAACAAGCTGAAACAACTCAAATTGCTGGAATTTTGTTTTACATTATTATATTCTTAATTGTGATTATTCTTTCGCTTTAGTTATAATATAAATATGCAGCTCATAGCTTAGTTTTCACTCCTATACTCATACATCGCATAAGTAGTCTCGCGTATTTTATCAATTAATTCGTCGTAAGGGTTATCACAAACATCTACAAGACCAACATTATAATTTTCGCCATCAAAACGTCCCGTTAAAGGTTCATCTAAATACTGAAACCAATGTGCTCCCACTATTTGCGGGTTACGTAAAGCGCCTTGAATATAATCTTGATATTTCTGTCCGCGATCTTCTTGACTCTCTGCAGCTTTTACCCCAACATGAAAACTTCCTCTATCTAAGGCGCCAAAGTGAAATTCCCCAATCATAATTGGTTTATCTATACCTTCTGGCAGCCCTACATTTTCAACACTATATTCGTACTTATTAAAACTCATGACATCCATATACTTGCTTGCCGCAGTTAACACTGCATCATTATTAGCCCACGCAAATCTACAGCCCAAGTAATTTTGATTGGGCGCAATAACATTCAATTCCTCCTTTAAAATCCTGAAATACGTTTCTGCAATTTTTTCATAAAACGTAAAGATGTCCTCTTCAGCTTTAGTCTTATCAGGAACTACGGTAGATTTTAAAAGTGCATCCCAACTAGAATAACTGGTTCCCCAAACGTTGTTTAAAGCATTTATTGAACCGTATTTTTTATTTAAATCCTTTACAAATTCTTGCTTCGCAGGTTGTGATTCCGGACTCCTTAAAGCGCCTTCAGCTAATGAACCTTTTGCTCCCCAAGCAAGCTCATTATCCACAAAATAGCCAATACACCAAGGGTCTCCTGCCCCAAATTTTTGAGCTTGCATGGATTTCTTAACAATTTCCTTGAACTTAGGATCAAATACATCATGAAATTTACCCCAAAACCCTTTAGATCCTTCAATTTTAGGTGTATTTCGAATCCAAATTGAACCTACATATGGTGTCTTTTGTTCAGCAATTGTACTTTCTTCTGAAACGAAACCAATAGTATTTAAGCCCCAACTTTTAAACCGTTTATGTGTTATAGCGCTAAACTCATCTAACCAATCTTCGCCATGGGTTTTATATAAATTTGCTTTATAAAAATTGAAGTGTTTGTAATCTTTCACTTTACTGTAAATACCATGAGATGCTCTTCCTCCTATACCGTAAAAATCTGCATAAACTCCTTCTACCGGAGGCAAAGTTTCATAATAATGTTCCCTTAATGTTATGCCTGTAGGAACACTATTAGGGCTTACACAATTCACCCCTGCTGTCCAAAACAAATAACCTTCAGGGTCTACCATCCACCATTTGTCCTTATATTTTTCTGTCCTAAAAAACCCTGTAGCTTTTAATTTAGGTCCTGCTGTCCAACCTCCATATTTACTTCTGTTTTTAGCACCATCTTTTTGATTTAAAACTTCGGCATTAGCCTTGGTCATTTCTTTTAATTCATCGACAGAATGTACTTTCCCTTTCCAGTCTTTGTGTTTGTATTGACCGAATTCATCAACAAAGGGAAAAAAACCTAATGTATCGCGCTCTTCCAAAAGTCCTACAGCTCTAATATTATCCACGGTAAATATGTTGTCATTAGAGGCATAACGTGAACAAATAGTAATTTCTTTTATGGCGTCAATATCCGTTTTAATTTTACCAGGAATACCTCGCATACCCACAACATCTAACTGTGGCTTAAAAACCCAAGGTGTCCAAGCTAGACTAACAGTAATTGTTTTTGTTTCTCCTGGATATAAATCTACATAATCCGAACAGTACCATCTTATTAATCCATCTGGGTCGTTGCCTACAAACATTTCAGCTTGCATATATTTATCTCCCACATTGGTAACATCAGCTTTTACTTGATGGTAGCCGTTTAAATCCCAATTAACTCCATCTGGTTCTTTTAACTTTACGCTAGGTTTTGTAGACGCAAAACCACTATTTATTTGAAGTTTTTTAGAATCGCCTCTACCAATAATTTTAATTTCAGCATCCTTAGTTACTGCATTGGAAATAGCAGTACTATCTGCAAAATTGAAAAGTAGTAATTCGTTTTCAGTTTGATTTACATCATCCTTTTTACATGAAAAGATTAATAGGATGATTAAAAAGTATTTTAACAGGCTTAAATTTTCCATCGGTATTGTTTAATTTTCATTAAAAATAAGACACATTTTTTTTAATGCTAGTAAATCAACTAGACAAAAACTAAATCAAAATAATTTGCTTGAAAAATTCAATTAATTTATTGACACCAAAAATTGCTATAAAGAAGAGTTTGAGTCATCCTAAAAAAGGTTAAGGCAGAAATTCTGCCTTAACCATGGTATTATAATAATTGCAAAAACTTTATTCAGGCTTATAAACACGAATATAATCGATACGCATTGTAGACCTCGCTTCACTCAAAACTGAAGGATCTGTAAAATAATTTTCTACTTGAGGTGGATTAGTTTTTTCTCTCCAAGGTTGTGAAGCGGCACTAATTATTAAATACATATCCTTATTTAACCCTGTACCATTTAAATTATTTCTCGGGTCAATTTGATCTACAGGTGTTTCCCTAACTAATTCTCCATCTACGTAATATTTTAATGTAAATGGGTCTAACCATAGTACTCCATATTCATGATAATCATCTGCCCATTGTGTTCCTTTTCCATCAGCGTAATACGTCTCTGGACCTGTAGGTTGATAATCATCAATTATAGTCCCTCCATTTCTTTTAAAAGTGTGGTGACTTAAATGTAAACGCTGAGAAAAATAGCTGTTCGTTTTATCTCCGTAAGCTTCTAAGTTGTCGATTTCTTGAGTGGAATCACTACTTAACATCCAAACCGCCGAAGCCAATACAGATTCGCTTATTTTTACTCTAGCTTCCATATATAGAGGATACCCAACAGCTTCTTTACTTGAAACAACACCTGTTCTAATAACATCTTCACTACCTACTTTATCTATTGTTGCCTTATAAATCATCTCCCCGCCCGTTATTGTAGATTGACTTGCAGAATAGTAAGTTGGTCTTGCTCCTGTCCATCCATTAAAAAACCGATCCTGCCAATTGTCGGTAAACTCAGAAGTTTTTCCTTCGTAATTAAACTCATTGGTGAATTTAGGTTGAATAGTCCATGTTTTATTAGTTCCCGCACTTGGCAAGAAAGCTACAGGACTTGAAGGTTTGTCTGTTGTTATTTCTTCTTCATTACCATACACTATTTTACTATTAGCCATAAGATAAGCTCTTATATAGTATTTAGTATCCGCAACCAAACCAACAATAGTGCTTGAAAAATCGTTAGAACTTGAACCCGATATTAATTTATTATCACTAACTTTTGGAGCTGTACTCGTACTCCAACAAACCCCTTTTTCAGTTATCGTAACGTTATCTGTTCCTTTTGTTATAAGACCTCCAGTAGTAATCTCCGAAAAAATGGTTGTTTTTTCAGGAGTTTTAGTGGCAATAGCACTAGGCGTTGGTGCTGGTGCTTCTTCTGAAGAATCATCACCACCGCACGCTAAACAACTCACGATTACACAAATCATCAAAAATAAATGTTTTCTTTTCATAATAATTTATTAAGTTTTTTTATGTCAATAAAGACATAATCTGTAACTCGTAAAATTATATTATTATTTTACTGAAACAAGCTAAAATAACTAGACTGAAACTTAACAATCCATCTAAGGCTGCTTATTTCACTATTTAAAATATATACTAAGCAAAATAAAATGATGAAGCTTAAAATTTAAGCTGAGGGAAATTTTTTCTTGATTTTATCCAAACTCAAATTATGAATACTACCAATATGGGTGTGCTGTTTTGACGTATCGGGAACATATGTGCCATCTTGCACTTGTCCGCCAATTTTTTGATAGGCTTCTCTAAAGCTTTGCCCTTCTACTACTAGTGTATTGATATTATCTACTGTGAATAGGTATTTGTATTTGTCATCGTTGATATCAATATCCTTAACGATAATTTGTTGAATAGAGAAGTTGAAAATATCTAAAATATCTTTTAGTTCTTCAAAAGCCGCAATCATATTTTCTTTTAACAGTTGAAAATCTCTATGGTAACCACTAGGTAAATTATTCGTAATTAATACCATCTCAGATTGTAAAGCCTGTATCTTGTTGCACTTACCTCGAATCAACTCAAATACATCAGGATTCTTTTTGTGGGGCATAATACTACTGCCCGTAGTTAATTCATCTGGAAATGACACAAATGCAAAATTCTGACTCATATACAAACATGTATCCATGGCAAAACGCGATAAGGTATTTGCTAAACTACCCAAAGCTGCGGCTATAGTACGTTCATTTTTGCCTCTACCCATTTGCGCTGCAACAACATTGTATTTCAGGGTTGAAAAGCCCATTTCTTTGGTTGTTAATTCTCTATCAATTGGAAAAGAGCTACCGTAACCAGCAGCTGAACCTAAAGGATTTTGATCTACCGTTTTTAATGCAGCATTTAATAGATACACATCATCAATCATTAATTCTGCATATGCAGAAAACCACAATCCGAAAGAGGACGGCATTGCTACTTGTAAATGCGTGTAACCTGGTAAAACTTTGTCTTTATAGGTATCAGCTAAATCTAAAAGCGTATCAAATAAGGTTTTAGTTTTAGTTTGAATCAGCTTTAAATTTTCTTTGTAATACAAATGACAAGCCACTAAAACCTGATCGTTTCTTGAACGTGCCGTATGGATTTTTTTGCCAACTTCTCCCAAAGACTTTGTGAGTTCAAACTCTATTTTAGAATGTACATCTTCAAATTGTGCATCAATTTCAAAAGTACCTTCATCAATTTGAGAAGCTAAAACATCTAAGCCTCCTAAAAGTTGTTTTAACTCTTCAGAAGACAGAATTCCGATACTTTGTAACATTTTTGCATGCGCTTTTGATGCAATTACATCATATTTTGCGATGTGAATATCTATTTCACGGTCGTTACCAACTGTAAATTGTTCAATCTTTTTATCTATTGATATACCTTTATCCCAGAGTTTCATATTAATCTCTTTTTTGTCATTCCCGCGCAGGCGGGAATCTTTTTAAATTTTACTCTTGCACTAATGGATTCCCGCCTTCGTGGGAATGACAGAAACGCTATACAATTACCCGCTTCAACAATTCAACATAAATCTTAATCCCTTCTTCAATTTCATTTAAATAAATAAATTCATCAGCAGAATGTGATCGTGTACTATCTCCCGGTCCTAATTTTAAACTAGGACATGATAATACTGCTTGATCGGACAGTGTTGGTGAACCATATGTTGTTCTTCCCATAGCTATTCCCGCTTGTACCAATTCGTGATTCACCGGAATAGATGATGAATTTAAGCGCAAACTACGTGGTGTAATACTAGTAACTGGTGCTTCATTTTGCAAGATTTCAGCAATTTCAGCATTGCTGTATGCATCATTCACACGAACATCAATCACCAAACTTAAATCCGCAGGTACTGCATTATGCTGTTTCCCCGCATGTATTTGACTTACCGTTAACTTCACATCGCCTAAAGCCTCAGAACCTTTATCAAAGGTATAATCCTTAAACCATTGTAATACTCCAATAGATTTGTAAATCACATTATCATCATTAGGATGTGCTGCATGACTTGGTGTTCCAGTAACAACAGCATCAAAAACTACCAAACCTTTTTCTGCAACAGCTAAGTTCATCAACGTTGGTTCTCCAACTATGGCCACATCCACTTTTGGGATGATAGGTAACATACTATTTAATCCGTTTGGACCGCTACTTTCTTCTTCCGCAGAAGCCACAATCACTAAGTTGTATTTTAAATCTTTATGATTGTAGTAATATGTAAAAGTTGCGATTAAAGACACTAAACACCCACCTGCATCGTTGCTACCTAAGCCAAATAACTTTCCATCCTCAACTATAGCCTTAAAAGGGTCTTTAGTATATGCTGAATTAGGTTTTACTGTATCGTGATGTGAATTGAGTAATAATGTTGGCTTACCTTCTTCAAAATGTTTATTTGTTGCCCAAACATTATTTTTTGTGCGCTTAAAATCAATATTATAACGTTGAAACCAATGTTCAATATGAGATGCTGTAACCTCCTCTTCTGAAGAAAATGATTGAGTTTCAATCAAAGTCTTCAAAAGTAAAATGGCGTCTTTGGTAAGTTGCTCTATCATAAGTACAAAGTAGTAAACTTTTGATTTTTATCACTAATTACTGTTGGATTTCCTATAAAAACTCTCGAAACACCAGATTCTATAGCATGAAAACTATTATCCAACTTTGGAAGCATTCCATCATGAAATATTCCTTGATGTCTTAATTGTTCGTAAGTGCCATAATCCATATATTCAATTACTGAATTTTCATCATCTACAGATTTTAAAACTCCATTTTTCTCAAAACAATAATATAATTCTACATGATATAATTTTGAAAGTCCGATAGCTAATTCAGAAGCAATGGTATCTGCATTGGTATTAAATAACTGTCCATTCTTATTATGCGTAATAGCACAAAACACTGGTGTAAAATCGGCTTCAATCAATTTATTTATAGATTGATGATTTACTTTCTTTACGTCACCTACAAAACCATAATCAATCTCTTTAACCGGTCGTTTTTCAGAATAAATACTGTTAATGTCTGCTCCAGTTAAACCTATAGCATCAATACCTAAACTTTGGAGTTTAGCCACAATATTTTTGTTTACCAAACCTCCATAAACCATAGTAATAACTTCCAAAGTATCAGCATCAGTAATACGTCTGCCATTAATCATTTTGGATTCTATCCCTAATTTTGAGGCAATATGAGTTGCACGCTTTCCGCCACCATGCACCAAAACCTTCTTCTTCCCTTCAATTTTAGAAAAATGTTCTAAGAATGATTTAAGAGCTTCTGTATCTTCGATGACGTTACCTCCAATTTTTACTATGGATAGTTTTTCCATTTTTTTAACTTTTAGCCAATTATAAATCTTCTAATATTTTTTTAAGCACTAATTGTGCGGCATATGTTCTATTGTTTGCTTGTTCAATAACCAATGAACTATCGCTATCTAAAACGGCATCTTCAACCACAACATTACGTCTTACGGGTAAGCAATGCATAAATTTAGCTTGCCCTATTTTTTCTTTAGTTATCATCCAATCTAAATCTTTTTTAGTGACTTGACCATAATTCTCATATGAACTCCAGTTTTTGGTATATACAAAATCTGCATCCTTAAACGCTTCTTCTTGATTATGATAAATAGGTGTGTCTCCAGTTATTTCAGGATTTAAATCATAGCCTTTGGGATTTGCAATTACAAACTCCACATCCATTTTTTGCATAGCTTGAGTAAAACTATTGGCTACCGCGTGCGGTAATGCTTTGATATGTGGTGCCCAACTTAACACCACTTTGGGTTTCGATTTCTTTTTAAATTCTGCAATAGTTAAAGCATCGGTTAACCCTTGAAGTGGATGACCAGTTGCACTTTCCATATTTACGATGGGCACTGAGGCATGTTGCTTAAAAGCATTCATCACTTGCTCGCTTTCGTCTTTTTCTTTATCAGTCAACGTTGGAAATGCTCTAACCGCAATAACATCGCAATATTGTGATACTACAGCAGCTGCTTCTTTGATATGCTCAGCAGTATTACCATCCATAACGGTACCATCTCCAAACTCGATACCCCAAGCGTCTCCAGAAACATTCATTACAATAGGATTCATGCCTAGATTTAATGCTGCTTTTTGAGTACTTAAACGCGTACGCAAACTAGAATTAAAAAACAGCAGTCCTATAGTTTTATCCTTACCTAAGTGCATATGATTTAGAGGATTTCTTTTAAGCGATTTTGCTTCTTGAATCCAAACATCAATATTCTCTATATCGTTTATGGAAGTATAATGTTTCATTTAATTACTTATTTTATTTTAGTGAACGGCACTGTATTATCCATAGCATTCACTATAAAATTATCTTCCAGTCCGTTTACAATCCATGTTTCTATTTTGGCTGCTTTTGTTACTTCAGCAGCTTCGACTTTACTTTGCATACCTCCACTGCCGTGAGAAGATTTTGAACTCACAATTTCTGCTTTTAGAGCATTAAAATCTTCAACAACTTTTATTGTTTCTGGCGTACCATTCTCAATAGAACTTTTAGTATATATGCCATTAGTGTTTGTAGCTATTATACACAAATCCACATCCAGAAGGGATGCCGTTAAAGCTGCTAGCTTATCATTATCTCCAAACTTAATTTCGTCGGTAGCCACTGTATCATTCTCATTAATAATTGGAATGTAATTATTATTCACCAATACGTTAATGGTATTCATAATATTGGTTCTACTTTCCTTTTTTTCAAAATCGGAATACGACAATAAACATTGTGAACTTAACAACCCATATTCCCTAAAAATCTCTTGATAAATTCGTATTAAATGTGGCTGACCAATGGATGCCAGTGCTTGTTTTACAAAGACATCTTGTTGTTTACTCTCCAATTTCACAAACTGTTTTGCTACAGCAATAGCACCGGAACTTACAATAATAAATTCGCAAGTATTTTGAAGTTTTGCAATTTGATTTGCTATATCTTCAATCTTACCTCTTGAGATATTATCAGTTTCTTTGGTGAGCGTATTAGACCCTATTTTTAGTAATATGCGTTTTTTCTTCTGCATGCTTAACGTATTTGTCCATTACCATGAACATACCATTTATTAGTCACCAAATGTTGCAAACCTATCGGTCCGCGTTGGTGTAATTTATCTGTACTGATGGCTAATTCACCACCCAAACCTAATTGTCCGCCATCTGTAAATCGCGTTGATGCATTATGATACACTGCTGCTGTATCAACGTTTTCCATAAACAGTTTTGCTTCAGTATTATTTTCTGTAATAATGGAAGATGAATGTCCTCCAGAATATTTATTGATCATAGCAATAGTATCTTGATTAGATGCTATTTCACCAATAAGAATCTTATAATCTAGAAATTCCTCGTACCAAATGTCATCAGATGTAATGGATTCCAATCCATTTTCTTTTGAAATAGTTTCATCACCTAAAACTTCAATTTTGAAATCTTTTAATTTTGAAACCAGAGTGTTTACAAACTCCTGTTTATTTGGAAGGTTTTTATCAATCAACACCTTATCTACTGCATTACATGCTGATATTTTCGACTTTCCGTTCATAATCACATCAATGGCAATATCTAAATTTGCTTCTTTATGAACGTACACAAAATTATTACCACGTCCGCTAATAATAACAGGACAGGTTGCATGCTGTTTTACAAAAGTAATTAAACGCTCCCCCCCTCGTGGCACAATTAAATCAACTTTTTGAGTTGGTTTCTCTAGAAAAACCTGTGTTTCAGTTCTGTTGTATTGTAAATACTCTACCCAATCGGTAGATGCGCCTTCTTCCTGTAATGCTTGATGCCACAACTCCACAATTTTCAGGTTAGATCGTAGCGACTCCTTCCCTCCTTTTAGTAAAATCTTATTCCCCGATTTAAACGCAATGCCTGCTGCTTCAACTGTTACATCAGGACGTGATTCATAAATAATCAACACCGTACCAAAAGATGCTGTTTTGTTATACACCTGCATCCCATTTTCATGTTTAAAGCTAAAACGCTCCACGCCTACTGGATCATCCTGAGATGCCAAATGCGTAACTGCCTTAATCATTTCATCTACTTTAGCATCGTCAACTTTCAATCTGTCAAACATAGAAATATCATCACCTTTATAACTATCTAAATCAACTTTGTTAATAGCAATTATCGCTTGACGTTCCTGTTCTAAAAGCACTGCCATTTTTAACAACACTGCGTTTCTTTTTTCTATGGATAATAGGGTATTCATTTCTTTAATTAATTAGTTTGTCCATTCATAAAAATTAGACGCTTCATTTAATACAAAACCAGTTTTTGGATATAAATTATTGCCAATTACGTTAGATTTTTCAGTTTCTAAACAAAGTCCACATGCATCGGTTTCTTTAGCCAATTGTTTTGCTCTTTCAATTAAACCAACCGAAATTCCTTTACTTCTAAATTCAGGATTTACAAACAAATCGTTCAAAAGCCAAAGTCTTTTCATTCTTGTGGAAGAAAATAATGGATATAATTGCACGAATCCCGCAAGACGCTTTTCAGAAGTTTCCGCTACAAATATTTCAGAATCTCCATTACGCATTCTTTCAGACAAAAATTGTCGCGCACCTTCTAAATCTGGATCTTTTCTGTAAAACACCCGATAAGCATTAAATAATTCAGCAACAGCTTCTATATCTTTGTTATCAGCTTTTCTATATACCATTTATTATTCTCTATTTAGCTGCTAAAGCATTTACTAAAGCCTTCTTCAAAGCCTCAAAAAACTGATTTATATGTTGTTTTTCAATATTCAAAGGTGGCAAAATTCTAAGTAACTTTTTATTCGCGGCACCACCAGTAAATATCTTATAATTATAAATTAAATCTTTGCGTAGGTCTCCAACTTCAAAATCGAATTCTAATCCTAACATCAACCCTCTACCCTTTATATTTTTTATCTCGGGAATGGTTTTCGCGATGGTTATAAAATAATCAGACATGGCATTTACGTTAGTCATCAAATCCTCTTCTTCAATGGTATTCAACACCGATAATCCTGCAGCACAAGCTAAGTGATTACCGCCAAAAGTGGTACCTAACATTCCATATTTAGACTCAATATCCGGATGAATCAAAACACCGCCAATTGGGAATCCATTACCCATACCTTTCGCTATGGAAATAATATCAGGAGTGACATTGTAGTGTTGAAATGCAAAGAATTTCCCTGAACGTCCGTAACCAGATTGCACCTCATCAGCAATAAACATAGTATTGTTAGATTTACAAAGCGCAAACACCTGCTCAAAAAAGGCCGCAGAACCTTGATCTAAACCACCTACACCTTGAATAAACTCTACAATTACGGCACAAACATCACCTTTTTCCAATTCAGCTTTAACGCCTGAAACATCATTCAATTCTAAGATGGTTACCTTTTGCTGTGCGTTTATAGGTGCCACAATATTCTTATTATCAGTTGCTGCAACAGCCGCCGATGTACGTCCATGAAACCCGTTTTTAAAGGCCACCACACGCGATTTCCCTGTTTTAAAAGACGCTAATTTTAAAGCATTTTCGTTGGCCTCAGCGCCAGAATTGCATAAAAACAATTCATAATCTTTACAACCAGACAACGTCTCAATTTTATCAGCTAATTGTTTTTGTAACGGATTCTGAATAGCATTAGAATAAAACCCTAAGGTTTCAACTTGATGAGTAACAGCTTGTACATAATTTGGATGTGCATGCCCAATGGAAATTACAGCGTGCCCTCCGTAAAGGTCTAAATATTCGGCACCCTTGTCATCGTAAACATGAATACCTTTACCCGAAACCGGGGTTACATTATACAATGGATAAACGTCAAATAATGGCATTTTTAACTCTTTTTAATTTGATTAATTTTCTCAAATGAAGCCGTAATTCCTTGAATTAAAGCAGAACTTAAACCTTGATGTTCCATTTCGTTTAAGCCTTCAATAGTACATCCGCTTGGTGTCGTTACTCTATCTATCTCTTGCTCTGGATGTCTCCCAGACTCAATCAATAGACTTGCAGACCCAAAGCAAGTTTGTACTGCTAATTCGTGTGCCTCTTCGGCTTCAAAACCTAATTGTATAGCACCTTGAGTTGTAGCACGCACAAGGCGCATCCAAAAAGCAATACCACTGGCGCAAATAACAGTTGCTGCTTGTAGTTGTTCTTCTGGAATCACCATAGTAGTTCCTAATTGATTAAAAATAGTTTTAGCTAATTCTATTTTTAGTTGGCCAACGTCATTCGCCGATAAGCAAGTCATCGATTTCCCAATCGAAATTGCGGTATTAGGCATTACGCGAATTATATGTTTGTCTTCACCTAAAATATCTTCAATTTTTGAAATTGAAAACCCAGCTGCTACAGACATCACCACATGTTCATCTGTAATAATTGGTTCTACCTCCTTTAAAACACCTTCAACATGTCTAGGCTGTAATGCAAAAATTACGATATCGCTATTCTCAACAGCACTGGCATTACTATTTGTAATTTTTACGTAAGGTTCGTCTACAAATTCATTCACTGCACTCGTATTCTTATCACTTAAATACAACGAGGTAAACGACTTATTTTTAATAAGCCCCTTTGCAATAGAACTACCCAAATTTCCCGTTCCAATAATTGCTATTTTCATAATTTCCTTGTTTTAATTTTTATGGCGTTACCCACAAGGGGTCGGGCTTTACGCTACAAGTCCTCGCTCCTTCGTCGCTGTGGGCTTTCCACTGCAATCCCTAACGCACCACTGTTATGTGCTTACTCAAACTTTAAAAGTAAGTCGCTTTTAATCCTAATCCTGTTGTTTCCTCTAAACCAAACATCAAATTCATATTCTGTACCGCTTGTCCAGAAGCGCCTTTCAATAAATTATCAATCGTACTTGTTATTAGTAATTTACCATTATGTTTATGCAAGTGCACTAAACATTTGTTGGTATTTACTACCTGTTTCATATGTAAAAAATCGTCAGACACAAACGTAAACTTTGCATCCTTGTAAAACGACTTATATATAGCTTTTGCATCTTCAACTGACCCTTCAAAATCAGTATAAATAGTCGCAAAAATACCTCTCGAAAAATTGCCTCTATTTGGCATAAAAATAATTTCAGAAGAAAAATCAGATTGCAATTGATTTACAGATTGATTGATTTCACCTAAATGCTGATGCGTAAACGGTTTGTAATACGAAAAGTTATTATCTCGCCACGTATAATGCGTTGTTGCAGATAATGATGTTCCTGCGCCAGTAGCACCAGTTACGGCATTAACATGTACATCTTTGGTAATTAAACCAGCATCAGCCAATGGCAATAACCCTAACTGAATTGCGGTTGCAAAACACCCAGGATTTGCAATATATTTCGCGTTTACAATAGCCTCTTTATTTAATTCTGGCAACCCATAAACAAAAGTTTTCCCTTCAAAAGTTTTATCTGCTTCAAGTCTAAAATCGTTTCCTAAATCTATAATTTTAGTGGCGTCAGAAAATGTATTTGCAGACAAAAACTTCACCGAATTGCCATGACCTAAGCATAAAAACAATACATCAACATTAGGGTTTACGGTGTCTGTGAATTTCAAATCTAAACTCCCCACTAAATCTTGGTGTATTTTAGTAATATTATTTCCAGCATTAGATGTACTAAACACAAAATCAATATCCGCTTGCGGATGATTAATCAGTAATCTAATTAACTCTCCAGCAGTGTATCCCGCGCCACCTATAATTCCAACCTTAATCATAACTTAAGAGTTTACCTGTTGATATATTTTATTTTGATTTCCTAGAATTTTGATAAATCCTTTAGCATCATCAGCGGTCCAAGCTCTATTCTCTTCCCCATAGCTTCCAAATTTTGCACTCATTAAATCATGCTTAGATGCTATACCATCTAAAGAGAAATGATATGGTTTTAAAGTTACAGTAACATCACCTGAAACCATATCTTGACTACTTTGTAAAAACGCTTCAATATTTCGCATTACTGGATCTAAATATTGGCCTTCATGTAGATGCATGCCATAAAAACTAGACAAATACTCTTTATGTTGCAACTGCCATTTCGTTAATGTATGCTTCTCTAACAAATGGTGTGCTTTTACTGTAATTAAAGCAGCTGCCGCTTCAAAACCAACACGACCTTTAATACCAACTATGGTATCACCAACATGAATATCTCTTCCTATAGCATAGGCTGAAGCAATATCATTTAGTTTTTCAATATTTATTTCTGGGGCATTTTCTTCGCCGTTTAGAGCAACAAACTCGCCATTTTTAAACGTTAATGTTACTTTTTCTTCACCATCTTTTTCTAATTGCGATGGGTATGCCTCATCTGGTAAAGCTTTTTCTGAAGTTAAGGTTTCTTCTCCACCAACGCTTGTACCCCAAAGTCCTTTATTTATCGAGTATTTTGCTTTTTCCCAAGACGCTTCAATACCATTTGCTTTTAGGTAATCAATCTCTTCTTGTCTTGTTAATTTTTGATCTCTAATTGGCGTGATAATTTTAATTCCAGGAGCCAATGTTTGAAAAATCATATCAAACCTAACTTGGTCATTCCCTGCACCCGTACTACCATGAGCAATATATTCTGCATCAATACTTTTGGCATATTCAATAATCTCAATAGCTTGAATAATACGCTCTGCACTTACCGAAAGTGGGTAGGTGTTGTTTTTCAATACATTACCAAATATTAAATACTTCACCACTTTTTGGTAAAATGTAGAAACCGCATCTATATTCTTGTATGTAGCAACCCCCATTTTATAGGCGTTACTTTCAATATGCTTAATTTCTTCTTGTGTAAATCCACCCGTATTTACACTTACGGCATGTACATCATATTCTTTTGATAAACTTACTGCGCAATACGATGTATCTAATCCGCCGCTATATGCTATTACTAATTTCTTCATTTGTCCTTATTTTTATCTTTTTTCAGAAACAATGCTTCCTTAATTCGTTTTAATCTGTTAAAAGTTTTTGCTTTTACTTCCGTTTTTTCTTCTTTCTTAACCTTTGTTGGGTCATAGAGCATACCTGTACACAAACACATTTTTCTATTGGTACGGGTTAACACATCATAGTTTTTACACGTTTGACAACCATCCCAAAAGGTTTGATCGTCCGTCAACTCCGAAAATGTAACAGGTTTATACCCTAAATCGCTATTCATCTTCATCACCGCTAAACCAGTTGTGATACTAAATACCTTTGCGTCTGGGAATTTATTTCTAGAGTGTTCGAATATCTTATGCTTAATTTGTTTTGCGAGTCCTACACCTCTGTAATCAGGATGCACAATTAAACCTGAGTTAGCTACAAACTTGCCATGTCCCCATTTTTCAATGTAACAGAAACCTGCAAACTTTTCGCCATCCAAAGCAATAACGGCATTACCGTTTTCAATTTTAGATGAAATATATTCTGGAGTACGCCTTGCAATACCTGTACCTCTTACCTGTGCTGATTCTGCAATGGTATCGCAAATATCCTGTGCGTATTTAATATGTGATATATCGGCTATTACAACCTTCATTTTTGTCGTCTTTTAAATTTTTTCGAATGCTCTTTTGAATACTGAACCGGACTCACCTAAGTTCAAAAAAAATGATAGTACCCTTACGGGCGACGAGGGAAACGACGACGCATAATAGAATTGTTGTTAATTATTGAATTAACTTTATTTTGAAATGCTATGATTGAATTTTTGGACACTGTTTGAAAAATTAAAATTACGTTTAAGGTTTACTTCATTTTGGGGTATTAGAAGCGGCGGCGTCTGCGCGCGGGGAAACCGGGAGTCGTAAAACGTATTTTATTTTTTAAATTTTCCATGGTGTAAAACTAACATATTATTTTATAAACGCCTAAAAATGATGTGGTTTTTGAGAAAAATTGAAGAAATCTCTTTTTTTGAGAGATTTTATTTTAAATAATTCAGTTTTTGAATATATATGCTATAACTGCTTTAATAATTGTTACTAATAAAGAATAGTTTTTAATAAGACATATGCTGTGTCTTTTGACTCTTAACTACTAATTATTAATAGTGTTTTTAGAATTTAGATATAGTTCAATTGCCTTTAAATACTGTATTGCCCCATTCATAGTTAAATCATGAATAAAACCATCAAGTTCAGGATGATTCTTATTAGTCCAAGCAACTAATGTATCTCTTTCTCTTTGCCAAACATTCCAATCAGCCTCTAAACATTCTAAAGTTTCAATTTTTGAGATTTTATTTAAATCAAAAGATATTTTATGTCTACAGGTTAAAGGATTATTTTTAAGAAATCCAAAACGTAAAGAGTTAACAGCAACAGTTACATCAATCTGATTATCTGTTTCTTTTAATTCAACTATTTTATAAGACGGTTTAAATACAGAATCCCATTTAAACTGTTCATAAAAACTACTGTGATTAAATGACATTACATAGTCTCCTTCAGTAATTGTAATGCTATCATTTATATATGTTTTTATACTATTGAAGTCAGAGGCATTAAAAGCATTGTAATAATTAGTTACAATATTTTGATGCGTCAATTTCTGTTTATCACACCCTATTAAGACTGAAGAAAGAAAAAAAGCAAAAAAGATATTTCTCGTTAGCATCTTCTTTATTTCAACTCTCTAACCCAAATATTTCGATAACTCACACGACTATTATCACCATGGTCTTGCAATCGAATTGGCGCTTTACCATGTGGGTTGTTTTTTGGCCAGCCAATATATTCTGTAGTACCTTTTATCTCGAAATGATCTTGGATAAGCACATTATTATGTAGCACAGTTATCGTTGCTGATTTTGTTTTTTCGCCAGAATCATTAAACTCTGGAGCATGATAAATAATATCATAAGTATTCCAATCTCCAGAAGACACTGATGCTTTAGCCAATGGCGCCGATTGCTTATAAATTGAACCTACTTGACCGTTTACATAAGTGTCATTATCATTATTATCTAGCACTTGAACTTCGTACCTCCCTTGCAAAAACACACCGCTATTGGCACGACTTTGCCCTTTTCCTTGAATATCTTTTGGCGACTTCCATTCAAGATGTAATTGTACTGAACCAAATCTTTGTTTCGTTTGAATATCTCCTGATTTATTTTTAACGGTCATTGAGCCATCATCATTTAACAACCATTCTGCTAATCTTCCATCCTTAGAGTACTCCCAAAGGTCAAAACCTTTGCCATCAAATAATACAATGGCATCACTAGGCACACCATTTTGCCCTGTAGGATTTACAATTGGTGGCACTGGCTCATAAAACTCTGTTTCCTCTGGTATAGTTGGCTCTATTGGAGTTTCAACTTCTTTTTCTGAAATTTCTGTTGCTGTTTTTTCTTGTACTTGATTACAAGCCAAAAACAACAATCCCATTAATAAAACACAAACTTTTTTCATATTTAAATTCCCAAAATACTTTTCAAATAATCTTCATCTATATCTCCACCAGCAAAATCATCAAAACTACGTGTCGCCGCCTCAATAATATGCTTTTGAATAAATGGCGCGCCTTCTCTTGCGCCTTGTTCAGAAGATTTTATACAGCATTCCCATTCCATCACAGCCCATAAATCCAATCCGTATTTAGTTAATTTGGAAAATATCCCACTAAAATCTACCTGCCCGTCTCCTAAACTTCTAAATCTACCTGCACGATCTTTCCAATCTGCATAACCTCCATAAACACCTTGTCTACCAGTTGGGTTAAACTCTGCATCCTTCACATGAAACGCTCTAATACGCTCATGGTAAATATCAATAAAAGACAGATAATCTAACTGTTGCAACACAAAATGACTTGGATCGTACAACAAATTAGCACGTGAGTGATTTCCCGTGGCTTCTAAAAAGCGTTCATACGAAATCCCATCATGCAAATCTTCACCAGGATGAATTTCATAACACACATCCACACCTTGTTCATCAAAATGATTTAAAATAGGAAGCCATCTATTTGCTAATTCCTTGAAGCCCATTTCTACCAATCCATTAGGGCGCTGTGGCCAAGGATACATGGTATGCCACATCAAAGCCCCAGAGAATGATGCATGAGATTTTAAGCCTAAACGTCCACTCGCAGTCCCAGATTTTTTCACAAAATCTATAGCCCATTCTGTTCTAGCTTTCGGATTTCCTCTTACATGTTCTGGCGCAAATCCATCAAACATAGTGTCATACGCAGGGTTTACAGCTACCAATTGTCCTTGCAAGTGTGTAGAAAGTTCTGTGATTTCTAAACCATAAGAATTTACTTTTCCCTTTAATTCATCACAATAAGTAGCACTTTCTGCAGCCTTCTCAATATCAATCAAACTCGATTCCCACGTCGGAATTTGTATGCCTTTATATCCCAAATCCGCAGCCCATTTGCACATACCGTCCAACGAATTAAACGGTGCTTCACTTCCTGCAAATTGTGCCAGAAATACAGCTGGTCCTTTTATAGTTTTCATATTTTTTAGTTGTTTTTTTGGCGTTACCACAAGGGTCGGGCTTTCGCTAGTCGCCCTCTGCGAGGAGCTCCAACATACCGCTCAATCCCTAACGCGGGTATATCCGCCAACTTTAGTTTTTAAAATCTAGTTTATTTTCGTCCAAGCAGCATTATTTTTATCACTTTCCACAGCTGCATAAATAAATCTCATACCACGCACACCATCTTCAACAGTGGGATAATCTGGGTTCTCAACAGACTTTCCTTCATTAATTGCATTCACATGTGTTGCGAAATTTTTGTAAATGGTGGCAAAAGCTTCCAAATACCCTTCTGGATGACCAGCAGGAATTCTACAAACCTCCAAAGCCTCGTCATGCAAACCGTTACCATTTGGTGTATACACTTTTTTAGGCTCTTCCAACCAACGTGTTATCAATTCATTAGGATTCTCCTGATACCATTCCAAGCTTCCTTTGGTACCATATACCTTAATACCTAAATTATTTTCCTCTCCTAAAGCGATTTGCGAAATAGAAATTGTCCCCTTCGCTCCGTTCTCCATTCTAATCAACATATTACCATCATCATCCAAAATACGGCCTTCACCAAATCTTCCTAAATCGGCAGCAATCTCTTCTATTTTCAAACCTGTAATATATTCTATTAAGTTTTCAGCATGCGTACCAATATCTCCCAATGCTCCGCCAATTCCTGAACGCTTTGGGTCTACTCTCCAAGCTGCTTGTTTTTGCTCGGTTTTCTCTAAAGGCGTCGATAACCATCCTTGTAAATATTGCGCTTGAATTTTTCTTACATTACCTAACTCTCCTTTGGCAACCATCGCTTTTGCTTGTTTCACCATAGAATTACCCGTGTAATTATGAGTTAGCGCGAATAATTTTCCGCTTTCAACTACAATATTTTGCAAATCCTCGGCTTCCTCCAAAGTTAATGTTACTGGCTTATCTGAAACTACATGAAATCCATGTTCCAAAGCCATTTTTGCTGGCGGAAAATGCATATGATTAGGCGTTACAATAGCCACAAAATCCATTCGGATATCCTCGGGCAATTCTTTTTCTTTTTGAATCATTTCCTCAAAGGTGCCATAACATCTGTTTTTATCTAAATTCAAAGCTAATCCTGATGCAATAGATTTTTCGGCTGTACTGCTAAATGCTCCACACACCAATTCAATCATTCCGTCGATAGACGCCGCTTTTCTATGTACATCCCCGATGAATGAGCCAGCGCCACCGCCAACCATTCCCATTCTTAATTTTCTACTCATAAATATTTAAACTTCTGAAGTTTTATGTCTTTTTTTCATGTAAATATGCAATCCTAAAAATGCTACTATTAATATCGCAGGCAATATAGACATGGTGCGAAGTGCTTCTGATGCACTTGCATTATCCATCAAATTACCCATAATTGGTAGCACTATTGAAACTGAAAACATACCTGCACCTCCCATAATCGAAAGTCCCAACGCTCCAGTTTCTGGTAAATATTCTGCAACAAAACCAAGCATTGTTGGCCAGAAAAACGTAACCCCAATCGCAAATACAGCAGCAGCTACAAACGTCATCCCACCACTAGATATGGTTAACAACCACAACCCAACAAAAGTGAAAATTGCTGAATACAGCAACATCCCTGAAGGACTTAATTTATGCACAACTTGACCTGCAAACAAACGCCCCAATGCCATAATACCATTTATAAATGCTAACACCAATAACGGTTTAGCTACCGATTCTTTCAATAAAGATTCTATGCGTTGTGTAGTTCCAAGTTCTGAGGCTGCGGTTAAAAACATACAAGCCACCATGAATAAAAACAAAGGTTTTAAAACACTGGAAAACATCTTTTTATTACTAATACCTAATTGAACACGCTCTGTTACTGGAATTTTTTGTCCAAAAAACAAAAACCCGTAAATCACCAAAGGAATAAATAATGTACCTACCATTACTTGCCAACTTAACCCCATAACATCCATCGTTAACCACCCAATTAGAGCGCCAATTACTATACCTCCTGGAAACCATACGTGAAACCTATTTAGCATTTTAGTTTTTTCCTCAGGATACATCGATGCCACCATTGGGTTTAAGGCTGCCTCAACAAAGCCATTGCCTATCCCTATAAAAAGTGTTGCAATGAACAATGAGGTCATAGAATCTGCCAAAAGTGTCAGTACAATTCCAACGGCATGCGTTATGAATGCCATCCATGTGATTTTTTTGATTCCTAATAAATCCACCAAAGGCCCACCTATAATCATTGCTATAGTAAAACCAAAAAAGGCTGGAGCAAAGGCATAACCTATTTGTTCTAAAGTGAGTCCAACACCTTCAGGTCCAAATACAGTTTCTAAACGCGCACGAATTGCAAACGTCATTGCCGTTGTAATTAAAGCTAAACAGCTCGCCAAAAACAATCTATTCTTATTTATGTTTTCCATATTATATAGTTTGGTTAGTCGTATTTTTAAGATAGTTGTTTTCCAACTTTCATTAATAAATCTCTTGTTGCTGTAATGCCGGCGGCTTCAGTCATTCCATGACCTTCAAACTCAATACCCACAAAACCAGTATACCCAATTTCCTTAACCATTTCCATAACTCTAAGATAATTGATAGTGGTTTCGTTACCTTCAGCATCAAAATCGTAAGATTTTGCACTTACAGCTTTCGCAAAAGGCAGGAGTTCTTTCATACCTTTATAAGTATCATAAGCTTCTAAGCAGTTTCTTTCTTTATCTTTTTTAATACAGAAATTTCCAAAATCAGGTAGTGTACCGCAATTTTCATTTTTAATTTGAGAAAACACTTGTGCCATCCATTCTCCATTAGAAGAAAAACCACCATGATTTTCTACCAAAACATTGATATTTGAGCCTTTAGCAAACTCCGACAATTTCGTTAAAGAATCTACTCCAGCCTTTACAGCATCGTCTTTATCAACACCTCCCGCCAAATTAACGCGTATTGCGTGACAGCCTAAAAAGTTAGCTGCCTCAACCCATTTATAATGATTCTCTATGGCTTTCAATCGCTTTGAAGTATCAGCATCGGCTAATCCACCTTCACCATCCACCATGATTAAAACATTTTGTTGTCCTTCGCTATTAGCTCGTGCATTCATTTCCTTTAAATACGTCATATCCTTGGCTTTGTCTTTAAAAAACCCATTGACATATTCAATGCCTTCGCAACCAAAACTTCTAGCTTTTGCAGCGAAATCCAAATTATCCATCTTACCACCACGTAATGAACGGTGGAACGACCACTGTGCTAACGAAATTTTAAAAAATAGCTCATCAGAAGATCTACTGGCTTCAACAAGTTCCTCTTTGATTTGATTTTTTTCTTTTGAATTCTTGCAAGCATATAATCCTAGTGCAGAAAGCGCTATACTTGATTGCGATGTTTTAACAATAAAATCTCTTCGCTTCATGTAGTATACAATTTAGTTAGTTTAGAAGGTATTAGGTGAAAATATATAATATAACCCTATTTGCTGTTTATTTTTATTCAGTGAAAGAATTTAAACAAATTACAATTCTGGATATGCGCTTAGTTGTTCGCTTAATTGAAACCTTCCTCTGTACTCATTTGGTGAACATTTTTCATGCTTTTTAAATACTGTTGAAAAATACTGACTCGTTGTAAATCCACACATATATGCAACCTCACTCACGGTTAATTTAGGGTTTTCTCGAAGGATTTTTTTAGCCATTTCCAAGCGCCTTATCGTTAAATATCGCATAGGCGTCAAATTAGTTAATTGTTTACAATGATGCGTAAAACGAGTTAATCCAACACCTGCTGACTGTGCCATATCTTCAATAGTCCAATTTTCAGATAAGTTCTTTTCCAGTTCCTTTAAAAAAAACTGCACACTTCTCGAGCTATCCGTTAGAGATTCATTCAGAACTATATCTTCAGTTTTCAGCAAGTCTAAAATCAGTATTAATAGGTAATTAATCAATAACCGAATCCTTGAGGCATTACTACCTTTTTCATCTGTATTTATAGCAATATTAATACGTTTGAAACAATCTCTAACTCTTTGATCTGCCTTTAAAATGGACTTTTCATTATGTCGTAAAATTGTAGTTAATTGAGACAAGTCATCCTTTGTTAATGTAATCCAATCAGGCCAAACCCAGTCTTGATGTGGTCTTCTTACTCCCAAATCAAGAATCACCCAATAAAATTTACCCATACCAATGTTAGGACTCCCTACTTTATGAGCTTCCCAAGGACGGGTAATCGTTAAGTGATTAGGTGTAAGTAACACCTCTTTGTTTTCTTGCGAATACGGCATAGTACCAGATTCCAAAAAATGAAATTCAATACCCTCATTTCTGTGCCAATCTAAACCCCAATCTTGCGGTTCGTTTGCATCCCAATACCCAATACTGTTTAACCCCAGAGTATTCTCGTCCAAGCGATCTCCTGGATAGGTATGTCTTGCAAGCGCTTTAAACTTCAATTTTTTTCGTTTGAAAGCGTCAATTAAAGGCAAACACGTGTCTGCATGATACACTACTCCATCTGCTTCATATGGCTCTATTTCTTGTACGTTTACTTTCACTGAAATATTTTAAACAACTAAGACATGCAAAATAGCTATTTTTCCATTTAATAGAAAAATATTTAGTAATTTCTAACCTTTTAGCAAAAATCTATACATTTCTTTATTAAATTCTTGCTCTAATTTTCAAACATTAATGAACGATAAAACCATACAAGAACACCCGACTACTTACGACGCCATCGTTATTGGCACTGGGATTAGTGGAGGTTGGGCAGCTAAGGAACTCTGCGAAAACGGCTTAAAAACACTGGTACTAGAAAGAGGGCGTGATGTAAAACACGGAGAATACCCAACAATGCATATGGACCCTTGGGATTTTGAGCATAGAGAAATGCAACACCCTGACGCTATAAAAAACCAACCTAAACAAAGCCGATTGTGGGGTGGTGCATTGACTAGACCTGAAAGCAAGCATTGGTTTGTGGATGATTTAAAGCATCCTTATAATGAAGTAAAAAAGTTTTTATGGTTACGTGGATATCATGTTGGAGGCCGCTCAATAATGTGGGGAAAACAATCCTACAGGTTAAGTGATTTAGATTTTGAGGCGAACAAAAAAGACGGATACGGTGTAGATTGGCCTATTCGCTATAAAGACATTGCGCCTTGGTATGATAAGGTAGAAGAATTCATTGGCGTTTCTGGACAAAATTTAGGCTTATCACAACTTCCTGACGGCAAACTTTCTGATCCTATGGAGTTGAATTGTGTAGAATTAGATTTGCAAGAAAGTTTAAAAGGTAAATTTGAAGATGGAAGACTTTTAACTATTGGAAGAGTAGCCCACTTAACTGGGAGCGCAGAACATGAGGGGCGTTCCAACTGTCAATATAGAAACAGATGTATCCGTGGCTGTCCTTATGGTGGTTACTTTAGCAGTAATTCGTCAACACTTCCTGCTGCTGAACGCACAGGAAATATGCATTTAAGACCACATTCCATAGCTTATGAAATAGTTTATGATGACCAAACAAAATTAGCTACTGGTGTAAAGGTAATTGATGCTAAAACCCGTGAAAAGCTATTCTTTAAAGCTTCTATTATTTTCAATTGTGCATCTGCAATGGCTTCAGCTGCCATATTAATGCAATCGAAATCAAAGCGATTCCCAAACGGCATGGGCAACGATAGTGGCGAACTTGGGCATAATGTAATGGATCATCACTACGAAGTGGGTGCCTATGCAGAAGTAGATGGTTTCGATGATAAATATTACAAAGGCAGAAGACCAAACGGATTTTATATCCCAAGATTTAGGAATTTGGGAGATAAAACTACAGCATCTAAAGATTTTATAAGAGGTTACGGCTACCAAGGTGGTGCGAGTAGAAAAAATTGGCGCGAAGCTGTAAAAGAATTAAGCTTTGGTAAAGAACTAAAAGAACAAATTCTAAAACCCGGAACTTGGAGTATTGGCATGGGGGCTTTTGGAGAATGTTTACCATATCATGAAAACAAAATTTCTCTAAATTATGATAAGTTAGATGATTGGGGGTTACCTACCCTAGATTTTGATGTTGAATACAAAGACAATGAAATGAAAATGAGAGAGGATATGAAAAACCAAGCCGTTGCGATGTTAAAAGCCGCTGGTTACAAAAATGTAAACGGGTTTGACAGGGAAGCTGTTCCTGGAAGAGGAATTCACGAAATGGGGACGGCAAGAATGGGACGAGATCCAAAAACTTCAGTTTTAAATGAATTCAATCAGATTCATGCTGTACCAAATGTGTATTTAACAGATGGTGCCTGCATGACCTCTTCAGCGTGTCAAAACCCATCATTAACCTATATGGCATTAACAGCTAGAGCAGCGAATTATGCTGCAAAACAATTCAAAAAAAATAAAGCAAGCTAAAACCATGGACAGAAGAACCGCCTTAAAAAATTTAACAATGAGTATTGGTTATGCTGTTGCTGCACCAACTATCATGAATGTATTAGCATCATGTTCAGATAAAACTGAAACATGGAGGCCTTTATTTCTTTCTGAAGAAGAAAAACACATGATACCACATTTGGTTGATATCATATTACCTTCAGATGATACTCTAGGAGCACTGGACGTTAATATTCCTCAATTTATTGATAAGATGTATAACGATGTTGAAGAAGAATCTAATCAAAAACTATTCAAATCTGGAAGCTCTTATTTTGCTGAGTCCTTCAAAAAAATACATCAAAAAGACATTTCAAAAGGAACTAAAGAAGATTTTAATGTTTTAGTAAGTAAATATTTTGACGTTTCAGATGCAGATTCTAAAGCCATTCTGAAAATTCAAAATAAAACTACAAATAACGTTCCTGAGGAGGAAATAGAAAGATATAGCATATACAAATTTTTACTATCAGTTAGATATTATACTATTTTCGGATATTGTACTTCGGAAAAGGTAGGAGAAGAAGTTTTAGCTTATGATCCTATCCCGGGAGTTTACAAGGGCTGTATCTCTTTAGATGAAACTACTAATGGAAGAGCTTGGTCGTTATAAATAAAAAAGAAACAAATTATGGAAGAAACATATGATGCTATTGTCATCGGAACTGGAATTTCTGGCGGTTGGGCTGCCAAGGAGTTATGTGAAAAAGGACTTAAAACATTAGTTTTAGAACGAGGCAAAGATGTAAAGCATGGCGATTACCCAACAGCCCATATGGATCCGTGGGACTTTGAAATGCTAGGAAAAAAGCCAGCTGAGACCCTTAAAAGACAATTCAAACAAAATAGAACGGGTTATACAACTCACCCTGCAAGTAGCCATTGGTTTGTTGACGATATTCAACATCCTTACAACGAAACAAAACGTTTTGATTGGATGCGAGGTTATCATGTTGGTGGGCGTTCCATCATGTGGGGAAAGCATAGTTATCGCTTAAGTGATTTAGATTTTGAAGCCAATAAAAAGGACGGCCATGGTGTAGATTGGCCTATTCGCTATAAAGATATTGCACCTTGGTACGACAAGGTAGAATCTTACATTGGTGTTTGTGGCGAAAACTTAGGCTTACCGCATCTACCCGACGGCATTTTTACACCTCCAATGCCATTAAATTGTGTAGAAACATATTTTAAAGACAGTATATCAAAGCAATATGATGACAGGGTTTTAACTCATGGTCGCGTAGCGCATATAACTGGTGATAAAGAACATGAAGGTAGAAGTGTATGTTTACATAGAAATAGATGTATTAGAGGCTGTCCTTACGGTGCGTACTTTAGTAGTAACGCGTCTACATTACCTGCTGCTGAACGCACTGGAAATATGACTTTGCGTCCGTTTTCTATTGTTCATGAAATCATTTATGATGACAATCTTAAGAAAGCCACTGGCGTAAGAGTGATAGATACTAATACTAAGGAAAAGTTGGTATTTAATGCAAAAGTGATTTTCTGCTGCGCTTCGGCAATGGCATCCACTTCCATCTTGATGCAATCAAAAAGTGAGCGATTCCCTAACGGATTAGGAAACGATTCAGGAGAATTAGGCCATAACATTATGGATCATCACTTAGGCGCTGGGGCTTCTGGTAAAATTTCTGGTTTTGAAGAGAAATATTTTAAAGGTCGTATTCCTGGAGGTATTTACCTTCCTAGGTTCCGAAATCTTGGTGATAAAAAAACTGAGCGGAAAGATTTTATAAGAGGTTATGGCTATCAAGGACGAGCCTCCCGTAATGATTATGAAGAACCTATTGCCGAATTAGCATATGGCAAAGAATTAAAAGAACGCATTTTAAAACCTGGTGAATGGCGCATGAGTATAGGCGGTTTTGGAGAGTGTTTACCAAATCACAACAATAAAATGACTTTGGACTACAACAAACTAGACGAATGGGGTTTACCCACCATAACCTTTGATGCTGCATGGAGAGACAACGAATATGCAATGCGAAAAGACATGATTGCACAAGCTGTAGAAATGCTAGAAAAAGCTGGCTTCACTGATATAAAAGAACGAGATGATGTACATGCCCCAGGAATTGGCATTCATGAAATGGGCACCGCAAGAATGGGGCGAGATCCTAAAACTTCCGTATTGAATGAGTACAACCAGATTCATTCCGTTCCAAATGTGTATGTAACAGACGGAGCTTGCATGACGTCCTCCGGATGTCAAAACCCATCCTTAACCTATATGGCGTTAACTGCAAGAGCTGCAGATCATGCTGCAAAACAAATTAAAAACAGTTAATTATGAACCGAAGAGAAGCACTTAAAAATATAGGTTTAACTGTTGGATACACCGTTGCCACACCAAGCCTACTATCTTTATTACATAGCTGCAAAACCCAAGCTGAACCATGGGTTCCAGAATTTTTATCTATGGATGAAGGCATAGTATTGGAAAATTTAGTCGATTTAATTTTGCCAAAAACCAAAGATACTC
Organism: Flavobacteriaceae bacterium; assembly: GCA_043557195.1. GTDB lineage: Bacteria > Bacteroidota > Bacteroidia > Flavobacteriales > Flavobacteriaceae > Jejuia. Next base: position 1,458,512 of record CP121314.1, read on the forward strand.
CTGGAGCATTAGATGTGAATGTTCCAAAGTTTATCGATTTAATATTGGCCAAGGGGAGTTTAGAAAAACAGCAGAAGAAATTTAAAGAAGGGTTTTTAGAAGTCATGAATGCTCTAAATATTCCACTAGAAGAAGGGCCTTCAAAATTAAAAACGGAAGATTATGATGCGCTTTTAGCAAAATACTTCAAGGTTGATAAAGCGCAGATTGAAAAATTCAAAGAAAACAAAACCGACAAATTAATTTTTAACACTTTAAGTTATATCCGAAGTCAATCCATTTGGGCATATAAAAACACAGAATTTATTGGAGAAAAAGTTTTGGCATACGACCCTATTCCAGGACCTGCAAAAGGTTGTATTTCAGTTGAAGAAGCTACTGGTGGAAAAGCATGGTCTCTATAAAACTAATTAAATTAATTATGACAAACTTATTAAGGGTATTAGTGGTAGCACTTTTTATATCAGCTATCCAAAGCTGTAAAGACAATGAAAAAAAAGCATCAGATACAGTTGTTGAAGTGGAAACACCAAAAGAAAACTGGATAAACCTGCTTAATGATAAAGACTTAAGCGATTGGATTGTTAAAATTAAAGGCTATCCTGCTGGAGAAAATTATAACAACACCTTCATTATGGAAGATGATATTCTAAAGGTTAATTACGATGAATATAACGGGGAATTCAAAAATACTTTTGGGCATATCTATTACAAAAAACCTTTTTCAAATTATAAATTTAGAATGGATTACCGCTTTTTAGGCGAACAAATAGCTGACGGAGCATCTTGGGCAACACGTAATAGTGGCATCATGATTCATTGCGAAGATCCTATGAAAATAGGATTAGATCAAGATTTCCCAGTTTCTATTGAAGTACAGCTATTGGGAGGCAACGGCATTGATGAACGCACAACAGCCAACTTATGCACTCCGGGTACTAATGTGGTGATGAACGATTCTCTAATAACCGATCACTGTATCAGTTCCAATTCTAAAACATACCATGGTGAACAGTGGGTTAATGTTGAAATTGAGGTTAGAAATGATTCCATCATCAAACATTTTATAAATGGCGAAGAAGTCATGCGCTATTATAAACCGCAATATGGAGGTGGAAATGTTAATTACAATTTAGATTATTGGAAATCTATGGAAGGTAAACCTCTTAAAGGCGGCTACATTTCTTTACAAAGTGAAAGCCACACTGTTGAATTTAAGAATATTGAAATTTTAGAATTATAAATGAAACGACGCTCATTTATTAAAAAGGGAACAGCTGCAGCCTCATTGACTGGATTAGGTTTTCAAGGTTTAAATGCTCTAACGGAATCCAATATCAATTCAGAATCAAGACATGATTTTAAACTGAAATTTGCACCGCATTTGGGGATGTTTAGCCACCATGCTGGCAAAGACCCTATAGCCCAGTTAAAATTTATGGCAGACCAAGGTTTCACAGCTTTTGAGGACAATGGCATGAAGAAAAGGACTATTGCAACTCAGAAAGCGATGGCTAAAACCATGAGTGATAACAATATGATTATGGGCGTTTTTGTAGCACATAAAATTAATTGGAAAGCACCAACTTTAACTTCTGGAAATATAGATAAACGCAATGAATTTTTAAATGAAATTAAAGAATCGATTGAGGTAGCTAAACGAGTAAACGCCAAATGGATGACAGTTGTCCCAGGTTTTGTAGACATGAAACAAGATCTAAATTACCAAACCGAGCATGTCATTGAAACTTTAAAACAAGCATCAGCCATACTAGAACCTCATAATCTAACTATGGTTCTAGAGCCATTAAATTTCTATAATCATCCTGGGTTATTTTTAACCGAGTCACCTCAAGCCTATCAAATTTGTAAGGCAGTAGACTCTCCTTCATGTAAAATTCTTTTCGACATTTATCATCAGCAAATTCAAGAAGGAAATCTAATTCCCAATATAGAAAAAACATGGAGCGAAATTGCTTATTTTCAAATAGGTGATAATCCGGGGAGAGCAGAACCTACAACTGGAGAAATTAATTACAAAAATATCTTTAAGTACATTCACAATAAAGGCTATAAAGGAGTTTTAGGAATGGAACATAAAAACTCAATAGAAGGGTTAAAAGGTGAATTAGCGGTTATTAGTGCTTATAAAGAAACTTCTAATTTTTAGACACTACTGCATCAATGCGGAAAACATTACCAAAGCCGACATTAGTAAGCCCAAAAACTCCCGAGTCCCCTCTAAATAAGGTTTCTCATATACCATTTCTCCGAAAAGCTCATTTTTATTTTCAGTTTGTAACCAATCTATCAAATGCGGAAAGTATTGAAATGCGTAAACCAATAGTCCAATTAAAATAACCCATAATATAATTTTTGGAATATTCTTATAATTTGAAATTAATGGGATACATGCTGTAAGACCATAAATTAAAACCCAAAAGAAAGGGTCTGGATCATTAAGTTGTACAATGGCGAACACGCTAAACAATACAAATAGAATAATATTAACGATACTACGCCTTTTTGACACTTTTAATTGCATCACAATTCTTGTTTAAATAATCACAACATCTAAATCTACAAGTTTAAAATTAAGATTTTATAGCTCTACAGATGTTCAAAATATTTCAGTGAATTATAATAAACAGAATTACCTTTTTTAATATTCATATTTGTATGTTTAGCAGCAAATTTTTTCCCTATTTAAAAATGAATTATTCTCTAAAAAATACTTTCACTTTTTTCATATTGCTTTTAGTAAGCTCTCTTTTATGTGCTCAATCCAATATTTCTGGCATAATTCAAAACACAAATAATGAGTTAATTGAAAACGCCTCAATTATTTTAACCCCAACAAATCAAAACACAATTTCAAACTCAAAAGGTGAATTTAGATTATCAAATATTACATCTGGAAATTATCAAATTTCTGTTATGTTACTTGGTTATAAATCTATCATAAAAAACATCGAAGTAAAAAATGATGATTTAGTTTTAAATTTCATTCTTGAATCCGATTTACTAAATCTTCAAACAGTATTAGTTACTGGAACTTTTGACCCAAGACTAGGGTTGGAATCTAGCACTTCCATTAGTGTTTTAAATTCAAAAGACATGCAACAAACCTATCCACAAGGAACTGCGGGTTTATTACAAAATATTCCTGGTACGTTTACAGACCCTTCTACTGGAGAAGTTTACACCAAAGTATACACACGTGGTATTTCCGCTTCCGCGGAAGATGATATGGGCTGGTATTATGTATCACTTCAGGAAGATGGCCTCCCAGTAAGTTTAATTCAACATTCATACTACGGCCCCGATTTATTCCATAGAGTAGACTTAACCACTAAAAAACTAGAAGTTATTCGCGGTGGTAGTTCTGCAATCACATCATTAAATGCCCCTGGCGGAATTTACAATTTCATTTCCCATGACACAAAATCAAGTTTTGTGGGAGAATTCCAAGCAACAACTGGTGTTCAAGGGAACGACAATATGCTATATAGGGCAGATATAATCTTAGGGGGACCACTTGGCAACAATTGGTTTTTCAACGCAGGTGGACATTACAGACACGACGACGGTGCTAGAAACAATGATTTCCCTTTTAGTAAAGGTGGGCAATTTAAATTCAACCTTATTAAAAAAACAAATAAAGGTCAGTTAAAATTCTACGGAAAACTGCTAGATGATAAAACAAACAGGTATACGGGTGTGGCTGCTACTAATTGGGATAACCCTACGCCTGCTTTTGGGCAAAATTTTAATTCAACATCACTATTAATGCCAGATTTTAATGGCAGTATTCCCGACGGTAGAAACCTAAATAGTAATAATCCTTTTAATCCCTCACAAGGTGTTCATGTTAAAGATTTAGCTTTAGGTTTAAATTTTAATCATGATTTAGGTAATAAACTAACACTAAAAAATCATTTTAGATTTTCAACAAAACAAGCCAATTGGCAAACCTCTATTAGTAACGCCTTTGTGTCTTTAAACAATCCTTTGGCCTATTTTATAAGTGGAGCAGATTTTCCTATTGGTCAAGTTATCTTTAATGATGCCAGAACAGGAAATGAAGTGGCCCGAATTGATAACAGCGGTTTGTTTAGCGGTGATCCTTTTCAATATTTAACGGATGGCAAACTTCCAAACGATGCCATTATGGGAACTTCGGCATGGTATAAAGACAACGACACAGACGAATACATAAATCAATTTGAACTTCAAAAAAAATGGAAAAAGCATGACTTTTCAACTGGCTTTGTAGCAGCATATGCAAAGACCTCGCATTTTACCCAAGGCACATTTGGATATACCACTTATGAACCAAATCCAAGAATGTTACAAGTTACTTTAGAAAACCCAGGGCAACCAGTAATTGCACTTTCAGATGACAATGGGTTAAGTAATTATGGCGGGTTATTTTTTGTAAATGCCAAAGCTCAAGTAACCCAAATAGCTGCTTTTATGAATGATAGATGGGAAGTGTCTAAAGATTTTTATTTAGACTTAGGGCTTCGTTTTGAAAATATAGCTCATAATGGCAGTAAAGACAGGTTTGCACCGGCAGGCTTAAATGGTGGCGTAGATGGTGATGCTACCACTGCTTATGATAATGGTATAATAAGCCCCACTGGAGAAAAAGATGTTTTTAAATATAATTATACCTACCTGTCATATTCGGCAGGAGCAAACTATAAAATTAATGCGAATACAGCTATTTTTTCAAGGTTTTCAAAAGGAAATAAAGCACCCGAATTAAACTACTATTTTAATAATTTTTCAAACGTTCCCATTAATCAATCTGGTGAAATTCAAAAAATACTTCAAACTGAAATCGGTCTTAAATTCGACAACAAATTAGTCTCTTTTACTGGAACTGGGTTTTGGAGCCAACTAAAGAATATAGGCATTACAAATTTTGAATTTGATGGAGACACCAACAGTATTTTCTATACTCCTATTCTGTTTAACACCGCTAATACACTTGGTTTTGAATGGGAAAGTATTTTTAATCCTATAGCGCATTTTTCATTGAGTTTCAACGGCGTTTTGCAAAATCCCAAAGCTAAAGAATGGAATATTTACGACGCCTCAGGAACAGTTTCGACTTCTGATGATTCTATTTCAGAATTTTCAGGAAACAGCCTACCATTCAATCCTAAATTAATGTGCAATGCCGGTGTTGCTTATGATAATTCTAAAATTTCTAGTTTCTTTAAATGGCAATATATGGGCAAGCGTTTCGGGAATGTAGCTAACGGTTTTGAGCTGGATGCTTATAGTATTTTTAACATTGGGGCAGGCTTTAAAATCTCCAAACATCTTTCAGCTAATATGGTTGTGACCAACCTTTTTAATTCTGAAGGACTCGCCAATTTCTTTGGTGAAAATAGTTTTGGAGCAAATGCCAATGGTGCTACACCTGAATTTATTGCCAATAATCCCGATGCTAGTTTTGTAGTGTTTCCAGTTTTGAGAAGGCGTGGTATGCTCACATTAAACTATAGTTTTTAACTGACCAATACCCGCCAATAATTGACCATTTGAAACCTACAAACCTATGTTAATTATTTAATTTTGAAGTATATAGAAAAACCAACTTTTAAGACAATACCAATATGAAAAAACTCCTCCTAATATGTAGCTTAATTTTACTCATAACCTCATGTCAGAAAGAGGTAGAGGTGAAATTTACTCAAGCTCCTCTAAAAAAGGAAAACAAGAACGCACCAAAAGATTATTTACCATTTACACTCATCGAACTAAATGATTTATCTGGTTTTAAACCTACAGGCGACAATTGGAACATTGTAGGTAATGTGATTGCAGATAGAAAAAAGAAAAAAACCATTACTTACTCGGAAGGCGCAGGCATTCTTTTAAATAAAAATGACCAAGAAAAAGGAAAAAACAAAAACCTTTTTACCCCTTTTAATCATGGAGATATTGAGTTAGAACTAGATGTTATGGTACCAGTAGGCTCCAATTCGGGAATTTATTTTCAAAGCCGTTATGAAGTTCAAATATTTGATAGCTGGAATGTTGAAAAACCGAAGTATGTAGATATGGGAGGTGTTTACCAGCGATGGAATAATGAAGCCCCAAAAGGGCAGGAAGGCTACGAGGGCTATTCGCCTAGAGTTAATGCCGCTAAAGCTCCAGGTTTATGGCAACATTTAAAAGTTATTTTTCATGCCGCTAAATTTAATAGCTCTGGAAAAAAAATAAAAAATGCATGGTTTGAAAAAGTTTGGCTAAATGGTGTGTTAATTCATGAGAATATCGAATTAAGTGGGCCAACACGAGGCGGAGGCACAAATGCTAATGAAAAGCCTTTGGGGCCCTTAATGATTCAGGGAGACCATGGCCCTGTGGCTTTTAAAAACATTAAATATAAGTTATACGAAGATTATAAATTAGAAATTTCAAACTTAAAAAGAACCGAGTACAAGCACCAAGGGAAACAAATTGGAAATTTAGACACTGTACCAAAGATTAAGCAAGAAAATGTAAAGGTGTTATCTTTTAATGATGTTACTAGCAAAAGAGAAAGAAAAATGGTTGCTTTTTCTGGGATGTTATCTGTTCCAAAATCTGGCGACTATCTTTTCACAAGTCAAACTACAGGCATTGCAGAACTTTATTTAAATAATAAAAAAGCATTTCGTTTTAAGAACAGTCGTGATGAATTTGGCGTAAACACAGTCACTTTAGTAAAGGGCAATACACCTTTTACAATTGTATACAACCAACATGCACCTTGGGCTAGAGGGTGTAATTTGTTTGTTGAAGGTCCTGAAATGCAACGCTATTCATTACTAGAAGGTGTTGGAAAAGATGCAGGAGCCTTTGACCCTTTAAAAGGTATTATAGTTGAGCCAAAAGACAAACCAGTGATGCAACGTAGTTTTGTAAGTCACGAAGGTGAAACACATACACATTGTATTTCTGTAGGAACACCTAAGGGCACACACTACTCCTATAATTTGGCTACTGGGGCCTTATTGCATGTTTGGAGCGGCTCATTTTTAAACACAACGCATATGTGGTTATCTAGAGGATTTAAGCAATTAGGTGAACCTGTAGGTTTTGTAGTCTCAATGCATGGTGACCTTGAATTTGCACCATTAGAAAATGAAAATACACTTTGGCCTGTTCCTTTACCCGAAAATAAAGGTTTCAAACAATTGGGGTATGAATTAGATGCATCTAGAATGCCAACATTTTCGTATCAATTAGGAAAAACCACTATTACAAACAAGTTTACTATACCACAGGGAATACGTCAGTTAAAAAAATCTATTACTATTTCTAAAGGAAAAAACCTTTGGCATAAAATAGCAGATGGACAAAGCATTAAAGCGCTTCCAGATGACATATACGTTATCAACAACGAAAGCTATTACATTGATTTTTCAGGAAATAATTTAAAACCAGTCATTAGAAACATTGATGGTAGAGATGAACTATTGGTTCAAATTCCTGAAGGAGACAGCAATATTAACTATAGTATAATCTGGTAACTAAAAACAATTAATCATGCAAAACGTATTAAAAATTTCATATGTAGTACTATGCTTCTGTATTGGTCAAATTGCTTTTGGTCAATCTAAAGCTATAATAGAAAAAGAATCTGAATTTTATAAAATAGTGGATGTCCCTATTCCCAAGGACATTACATTAGAAGTTGGTGGATTAGCTTTAAGTGATAATGATAAGTTAGGGGTTTCTACCCGTAGAGGTGAAGTTTGGTTAATTGATAAACCTTATAGTCAGACACCTAATTACAAACTATTTGCACATGGTTTACATGAAGCTTTAGGCTTAGGATATAGAGATGGTGGGTTTTATTTATCACAACGTGGTGAATTAACCCGATTAGTAGATAAAGATGGTGATGATGAGGCTGATATTTATAAAACTATTTTTTCATGGCCACTATCTGGTAATTATCATGGCTACTCCTATGGGCCAAAATTCACTAAAAACGGCGATATGATAGTTAACCTAAATCTAGCTTGGATGAATGGCGGACAAAGTCCTGTACGATGGCGAGGGTGGATGTTAAAAATTACTCCAGACGGCGACATGACGCCTATTGCTACAGGCTTACGCTCTCCTGCAGGAATAGGCATTAACCCTGAAGGCGATTATTTCTATACTGAAAATCAAGGTGATTGGGTTGGTTCTGGTAGAATGACACATTTAGAAGTTGGTGATTTTGCTGGACATCCTTCTGGATTAAAATGGAGTGACGATCCACAGTCTCCATTAACTCTAAAACCTGAATATATTGAAGACAACTCAGGATTAACCTTATATGAATACGCCAAAAAAGAAAAAGAACTAAAAGCGCCTGCTATTTGGTTTCCTCATACCATTTTAGGGATTTCTACTTCTGATATCCTTTATGATACTAGTGATGGAAAATTTGGCCCTTTCAACGGGCAACAATTTGTGGGAGACCAAGGACACAGTAAAATCATGCGTGTGTATATGGAAAAAGTAAACGGCGTATATCAAGGTGCTGCCTTCCCTTTTGTTGAAGGCTTCTCATCTGGTGTATTACGTATGATTTGGGGAAGCGATAATAATATGTTTGTTGGTATGACAAGCAGAGGTTGGGCTTCAACTGGTAAAAAGGAATTTGGCTTACAACGTTTAGTTTGGACAGGAAAAACACCTTTTGAAATTAAAACCATAAAAGCTAAAGATGATGGTTTTGAATTAGAATTCACAAAACCCATTGATAAGACTCAGGCGGAAGATATTTCAAACTACAAAATGGCAACTTTTAATTATAAGTACCACAAAACTTACGGAAGTCCAATTATTGACCAACAAAATGCTATGATTCATAAAGCAGAAGTTTCTGAAGACGGCTTAACCGTAAAACTAACAGTTCATGGTATGCGATTGGGATTTATTCATCAATTGGAAATTCCAAAATTAAAGTCTACAACAGGCGAGACCTTATTACATAAAAAAGCCTATTATACGTTGAATGAAGTTCCTGGTGGTGCATTGAAGTCAATGCAAATGGAAATCAAAAAATCTAATAAAAAGATAGAACAGCCTAAACGTGTTACTACAATACCGCACGAATGGGGTGAAGCTGGGGCAGACGAAAAAATTTCTATTGGGACAATACCAGGATTAAAATATGATACTGAGGAAATTACTATTAACAGAAATAGTAAAATTGAATTAACACTAAACAACAATGATGACATGATTCACAATGTCGTTGTTACCAAGCAAGGTAAAGAAACACCGCTAAAAGTTGGAGAAATGGCACTTGGTTTAGGACTTGATGGTCCTGATTTAAATTATGTCCCATTTAGTGATTTGGTCCTTGCACATTCAGGAACTGTTGGTCCTGAAGACTCTGAAACTATTTATTTCACATCTCCCAGTGAACCTGGTGAGTACTGGATAGTATGTACCTTCCCTGGACATGCTTTTACGATGCGGACTAAATTGATTGTGAAGTAATATTAAAAACAAATGGATTCCTGCCTTCGCAGGAATGACATATATAACTAAAAAAAGGCGATAACTTTAAAGTTATCGCCTTTTTACATTTATTTTAATCGGTATTTATTCCACAATGAACTTACCTTTCATTAACGCATAATGCCCAGGGAAGCTACATAAGAAATCGTAAGTGCCTGCTGCTGGCGCATCAAACTCAATTGATGTGGTTTGCCCACCACCAATAATTTTGGTATTTGCAATAACGTCACCTTCAGAACCTTCTGGTATGTAACCATTAGCTTTAGCTGCTGCCGCTTTATTTCCAAAAGCTGAAACATTTACACCTTGCTTTAAAATAACCACATTATGCCCCATAACATTAACATCCATCTTACCTGTGTGCCTTAAAGTTAATTTCACTTTCTGCCCCGCTTTAACCTTAAGTTCTTTTTTATCAAATTGCATCGCATCGTTTCCAGAAATCACCAAATTAGCCACATTATCATCAACTTTCTTCTCTTCTTTTTGTGTGCCTAACTTAATTTTTTCTTTTGTTTCTTCTTTCTTTTTATCGCCTCCACAGTTAAATAAAAGTGTTGCTGCTAAAACTCCCGTTAATAGATATTTAATACTTTTCATTCGTTATGTTTTTAATTGATTTTCTGTTTTTACAAAGATAATTATTACCACGCGAATTATTGTACAGTTTTATTCATTGAAAGGAAATGAACTTTAGAAAAAAAATTAACGATTTAACCTTACTTTTTATTTATGAGCTCATAAAACTTAAACCTACCGTTTTTCTTGTTTTCCTTTTTAAAGCCTCTCGCATCTTTATGCAGGGGAACCTCAAAAGCCTTAATGCCTAGTTTGAAATTTTGAATATCTAATAACCTGTATTCCTTAGACCCATTAGTATTCTTTGCATTTAACTTGTAATAATAAAGTATAGAGTTATTTAAAATATGTGCTATTTCCTTGGGATGGATTTGTTCACCCATATTTCTTAAAATATTTCGATTATCAGCCATCTTTAAATCATCCTCTTCTGAAAACACATAAGTTTCATCACCATACTTTCTCTCAACTAACAGTTTTTTAAGATCATAAGTCTGATTTCTGATTTTCATAATAGTATCAGACTTCACGAAAGATAATATTGTTCCAAAATGAGAATTTTCTCTATTATATAATTTCCCATAATTCAAATTATCTTCATTCATTGATAGGTTTTTGGATTTACTTAAATTGTCCTTATAAATAACATATTCCTTTTTCAATGAATCTATAAAAATCACTTTTTCATACTCAGTTTTATTTTTGATTTTTATATAATTTTTATTTCCATATGTAATTTTTAGTGTGTCGTAATATTTTGTTGAATCGGAAAAATCTTGAGAGCCTATTTTCATATCGTGATGATAAATCAATTCTCCCTCAAATATCTTTTCAGGAGATGATTTAGAAAAAAACAGAATACAAAATAGAATTATTGTTATTCTCATGTCTTACATTTACAACTTTCTTAAACCTACAAAATATAATCTGTACTAATAAAATTAGAGGTTTTCTTATCTAACAATTCATTTAGAATTGCATTGTTGTACTCATTATCCTTTGAAGCTACAAAGGTTCTAATAGAAAACGAACGTAAAGCATCCGTAACACTTAATGTCCCAACAGCAGAATCTTTTCGTCCTGTAAATGGATATATATCTGGTCCGCGTTGGCATGAACTATTTAAATTCACACGACACACTAAATTTACCAAAGTGTCAATTAATGGAGACAATGTATTGACGTTTTTACCAAACAAACTCACTTGCTGTCCGTAATCCGACTCTGCCATATCATTTAATGGTTCATCAATATCAGAAAATGGCACCACTGGAATTACAGGTCCGAATTGCTCTTCCTTAAACACACGCATTCCCTTGCTCACAGGAAACAACACTGCTGGAAAAATAAAGTTATCAGTAGTTTCTCCTCCTTTTTTATTTAAGATTTTTGCACCCTTTTCCGTAGCATCGTCAATTAACTCTTGAATATAGGCTGGTTTATCAGCTTCTGGAAGCGGTGTTAACTTCGCACCATCATCCCAAGGGTTTCCAAATTTTAATTGATCGACTTTATACGAAAATCGTCTATTAAACTCTTCAACAATAGATTCGTGAACATAGAGTACCTTTAACGCAGTACAACGCTGCCCATTAAACGACAAGGTCCCTGCTATACATTCTTCTACAGCTAAATCTAAATCAGCATCAGGTAATACTATGGCTGGATTTTTAGCTTCCAGACCTAACACCATTCTTAATCTGTTTCCTTTTGGGTGCTGACTTTGCAAAGCATTTGCAGATTTACTATTTCCAATTAGTGCTAATACATCAACTTTACCAGAGTTCATAATTGGTGTTGCCAACACACGACCACGACCATAAACAATATTAACGACACCTTTAGGAAAACTATTTTGAAATGCTTCCAAAAGAGGCGAAATCAATAACACTCCTATTTTTGCTGGTTTAAAAATGGTAGTATTTCCCATGATTAAGGCAGGAATGAGCAAACAAAATGTTTCATTCAATGGATAGTTATATGGGCCTAAACACAATACAACTCCTAGTGGTCCTCTGCGAATATGTGCGTGTACGCCCGAATGTTTTTCAAAACGCGCCGAGTCTCTATCTACATCTTTGTAGGCCTCAATGGTATCGTAAATATATTCGATAGTTCTATCAAACTCCTTTTCAGAATCTGGTAGGTTTTTACCAATTTCCCACATCAATAATTTAACTACTTCGTCTCGTTTGGTTTTCATTTGTTCTACAAATTTTTCCATACACGCAATACGATCTTCAACTTTCATAGTTGGCCAAAGCCCTTTTCCGTTATCATAAGCATTAGTTGCAGAATTTAATGCTTCCAATGCTTCTGCCTCGCCTAATTGCGGAATTGTACCTAGCAATGTTGGTTTGTATGTTTTTGTAGAAGAAATAGTAGAATAGATTTCTGCAGTATCTCCACTCCATTGTTTTAGTTCACCATCCACTAAATATGTGGTTTGATGCAACAATGTATCTATTTGATATTTTTCAGAAATTCCTGTTTTTGTTGTACTCATGATCTAATTAGTTTTTAGCAATGCTAAGATATTCATTATTAAAGTTTATCTGTATTATAAAAGTCGATAAAACAGTGGCAAACTAAATATTTAACTGCACTTTTATATAGAAAATAGACTACAACGTTTGAGACGTTTTTTAGTTAGAGACCTTAATCTCTTAAAACAGACTTACTTGCGTTAGGGATTGCAGTGGCAGCTTTTGGCGAGGTGCGCATCGAGCCAAAACTATTAACGGAAAGCCCGACCCCTTGTGGGTAACGCCCACCAAACAATTTATAAAACAAAAACCCCACGTATTTCTACGTGAGGCTTTGCCAACATTTAAAAATGTTTGCTCAGTTTAGTTGAATTGTTATACTATTGGTTTCATTGCTGTCATAGACGTTCTTAAGAATGTTCCAATCTTCTCAACTGGATGTGCTCTTAAAATAGCATTGATTTCAATTAATTTTGCATTATCTACACCTTCACCATTATCTTTAGCATAAGGCTTACCAATAACATCTGTATCGATAGTTTTCATAAAATCTGCTAATAATGGCTTACATGCATGGTCGAATAAATAACATCCGTACTCTGCTGTATCAGAAATCACACGATTCATTTCATATAATTTCTTTCTTGCAATGGTGTTTGCAATAAGTGGTGTTTCGTGTAACGATTCGTAATATGCAGACTCATCGATAATTCCAGACTCTGTCATAGCTTCAAACGCTAATTCTACACCTGCACGTACAAGAGCTACCATTAACACACCATTATCATAATATTCTTGCTCGCTAATTTCCATATCACCAGCAGGTGTTTTTTCAAATGCAGTTTCAGCAGTTGCAGCTCTCCATCCTAATAAATTAGCATCACCATTTGCCCAATCTGCCATCATTCCGCTAGAGAAGTTACCTTCCATAATGTCATCCATATGTTTTTGGAATAACGGACGCATGATGTCTTTTAATTCTTCTGATAATTCAAAAGCTTTAATCTTAGCTGGATTAGACAATCTGTCCATCATGTTTGAAATACCACCGTATTTTAAACCTTCAGTAACAGTTTCCCAACCGTATTGAATTAATTTTGAAGCATACCCTGGATCGATTCCTTTTTCAACCATTTTATCGAAACAAAGAATAGAACCTGTTTGTAACAATCCACAAAGAATGGTTTGCTCTCCCATTAAATCTGATTTTACCTCAGCAACGAAAGACGACTCTAATACACCAGCTTTATCTCCACCAGTTGCTACCGCATAAGCTTTTGCTTGCGCTAACCCTTTTCCTTCTGGATCATTCTCAGGATGAACCGCAATAAGCGTTGGCACACCAAATCCGCGTTTGTACTCTTCACGAACCTCAGACCCTGGAGACTTAGGTGCACACATAATTACGGTAATGTCTTTACGTACTTGCATACCTTCTTCTACGATATTGAATCCGTGAGAATAAGATAACGTAGCACCCTTTTTCATTAAAGGCATTACAGCATTAACCACATTAGTGTGCTGTTTATCTGGAGTAAGGTTTAACACTAAATCGGCTGATGGGATTAACTCTTCGTAAGTCCCTACAGTAAAACCATTTTCAGTTGCATTTACATAAGATGCACGCTTTTCTTTTATTGCCGCTTCACGTAAGGTATAAGAAATATCTAAACCAGAATCTCTCATATTTAAGCCTTGGTTTAATCCTTGAGCACCGCAACCTACAATTACAATTTTTTTGCCTTTCAATGCATTTACGCCATCAGCAAATTCTGAAGCATCCATAAATCTACATTTAGACAATTGGTTTAATTTACCAGCTAATGTAAGTGTGTTAAAATAATTTTCCATTGTTGTTTATTAATTTAATAGTCTGTTTGCATCTTTATTTATTGTGATGCATTTATTTAATTTTGATTTGTTATAGATTTTTAAAATCTTCTAATAATTCTGATACTTTCATTTCATCTTTAGTAACAGCAATACGACCCGATCGCACAAATTGCATGATGCCGTAAACCTCTAGTTTTTCTCTTAGTTCTTCAATTTCAAAACGTCTTCCAGACTTTTCTAAAACAAAAAACTCTTTATTTACTGTTACAATTCTTGAATCGCTATCTTTTATGATGTTTTGAATTTGTGGTTCATCAAATAGTAAATCTGATTTGATTTTAAACATACAAGATTCTGTAAAAATAGTTTCTTCATTCGTGTGATAATAAGCGCGAATAGCTTCCACCTGCTTCTCTATTTGACGCACAACTTTGATAGCTTGATCTTCGGTTATTTTCACTACAATTACAAAACGATTTACATCCTTAATTTCAGATTGCGATGTAGTTAAACTTTCTATATTGATATGTCTACGTTGAAAAATAGCAGAAATACGATTAAGTAGTCCGATATTATTTTCGGTGTAAACCGATATGGTGAATGTCTTTATCTCTTGACTCATGTTTTTTAGTTTAGCTTAAACGGATATCTGAAACTGAAGCTCCTGAAGGAATCATAGGAAATACATTATCTTCTTTCTCCACACAAACTTCTAAGAAATATGATGCATCTGATTCCATCATTTCTTTTACGGCATCAGCCAATTCTTCACGCTTCGTTACACGTTTTCCTTCTATATGATATCCTTTAGCGATGGTTACAAAATCTGGATTCGTCATTTCAGTAGATGCATACCTTTTATCAAAGAATAATTGTTGCCACTGACGTACCATTCCAAGGAACTCGTTGTTCAATACCACAATTTTAACAGCTGCTTTTTGTTGAAAAATAGTGCCTAGTTCTTGAATATTCATTTGGTAACCACCATCACCTATAATTGCTACAACTTCACGTTGCGGTTCAGCCATTTTTGCACCAATAGCTGCTGGTAAAGCAAACCCCATAGTTCCTAAACCACCAGAGGTAATGTTGCTTTTAGATTTATTGAATTCAGCATAACGGCACGCAATCATTTGATGTTGGCCAACATCAGATACAATAGCAGCATCGCCATTACTATAATTATTGATTTCCTTAAGAACCTCACCCATAGTAAGTCCTTCTTTTTCAGGTAATAAATCGTCTTTAATTACCGCTTCATACTCAATAGCATATAAATCCTTGAATTCTTGAAGCCAAGAGTCGTGAGAATTTGCCTTTAATTCAGGATGCAATAATGCTAAACTTTCTTTTGAATCTCCCAACACAGCAATATCAACTTTTACATTTTTGTTGATTTCAGCAGGATCAATATCAAAATGAATGATTTTAGCTTGTTTAGCATACGTATTTAAATCACCAGTAACGCGGTCATCAAAACGCATCCCAATAGCAATTAACACATCACATTCGTTGGTTAATTTATTTGGTGCATAGTTACCATGCATCCCCACCATACCAATATTTAATGGATGGGATGTTGGAATTGCAGAAGCTCCTAAAATTGTCCAAGCCGCTGGAACTCCAGATTTTTCAATCACCGCTTTTAGCTCTTCTTCAGCTTTACCCAAAATAACACCTTGCCCCCAAACTATCATTGGTTTTTTGGCGTTATTAATCAATTCTGCAGCAGCTTTCACAATGTTTTTATCCGTTTTTGGAACAGGATTATAACTTCTTACAGCTGTACACTTTTCGTATTTAAAATCGAACTCTTCAAACTGTGCATCTTTTGTAATATCAACCAATACTGGCCCTGGTCTTCCACTTTTAGCAATATAGAATGCTTTTGCCATTACCTCTGGAATTTCAGATGCTTTGGTTACTTGAGCATTCCATTTTGTAACTGGTGTAGAAATACCAACAATATCAGTTTCCTGAAACGCATCCGTACCTAATAAATGTGAAGGCACTTGCCCCGTAATACATACTATAGGTGTGGAATCTATTTGCGCATCAGCAATTCCAGTAATTAGGTTCGTAGCTCCAGGACCTGAAGTAGCCATAGCAACACCAACTCTTCCTGAAATTCTCGCATAACCTTGGGCTGCATGTGCTGCACCTTGTTCGTGTCGCGTTAATACATGATGAATCCTATCTTGGTATTTGAATAATTCATCATAAACTGGCATAATTGCACCTCCTGGATAGCCATAAAGTATATCTACGCCTTCAGCAATTAAGCATCTTATGATGGCTTCAGAACCAGAAATACGTTCTGTTTTTGCTGATTTGTTTTCTTCTTTTTTTATTGTTTCTGTATTCATAATCTCAACTTATATTGATGAGATTCCTGCATGCGCAGGAATGACAAAATGTTTTAAAATGCATCCGTTACACAACCCTTTGAAGCCGATGCAACCGATTTAGCAAACTTATAAAGTATGCCTTTTTTATGTTTTAATGGTGGCTCTACCCACGCCTCTTTTCTTTTAGCCAATTCTTCATCTGATAATAATACATCAATAGAATTGTCTTCCGCACTAATTCTAATTTTATCACCAGTTTCAATTAGCGCAATTGTTCCACCAGATTGTGCTTCTGGTGTGATGTGGCCAACAACAAATCCGTGAGTTCCTCCCGAAAAACGTCCGTCGGTAATTAACGCTACAGATTTACCTAAACCAGCACCCATAATCATAGAAGTTGGTTTTAGCATCTCAGGCATTCCAGGACCACCTTTTGGACCGACGTAGCGAATGACGACCACATCGCCTTTTTCAACTTCACCATTACTAATACCTGTATTCGCTTCCTGCTCACTATTGTACACTACTGCTTTTCCTTCAAATAGTAACCCTTCGTTTCCAGATATTTTTGCAACAGCACCTTCAGAAGCTAAGTTCCCATAAAGAATCTGTAAATTACCTGATGTTTTTAAGGCTTTATCTGTTGGAAAAACTACATCTTGATCTTCAAACTCCATGGCTTCTACATCAGCTAAGTTTTCAGCCAATGTTTTACCTGTAACCGTCATACAATCCCCATGTAAAAAACCTTGTTCTAGCAAGTATTTCATAATTGCTGGCGTCCCACCAATGCTATGAACATCTTCCATTAAGTATTTTCCAGATGGTTTTAAATCACCTATTAAAGGCGTTCTATCACTTACACGCTGAAAATCTTCAAGCGTAAAATCTATATCTGCAGCAAAAGCTATTGCCAAATAATGTAAGACTGCATTTGTAGAACCTCCAAGTGCATTTACCACTGTAATAGCATTCTCTATAGATTTTTTAGAAATAATATCTAGAGGTTTTAAATCTAATTCTAGCAAGTTCTTTATTGCTCTCGCGTGTCTTTCAGCTTCAGATAATTTATTAGGATTTTCCGCAGGAATAGATGAATTATATGGTAACGCAAACCCCATAGCTTCAATAGACGATGCCATTGTGTTAGCTGTATACATGCCTCCACATGCGCCAGCTCCGGGAATAGAACGTTTTATAATTTCCTTATATTCTGCCTCATCAATCTCTCCAGCTACTTTTTGTCCTAAAGCTTCAAATGCTGATACTATATTTAATTTTCTGCCTTTATAATTTCCAGATTTTATAGAACCACCATACATCATAATAGAAGGACGGTTTAATCGCAACATAGCAATAACAGCTCCTGGCATATTCTTATCACACCCAACCACAGAAATTAACCCATCATAACTTTGCGCTTGCACAACAGTTTCAATAGAATCTGCAATCAAATCTCTAGACGCCAATGAGTAGTTCATTCCAGAAGTCCCCATAGAAATACCATCACTCACACCAATAGTGTTAAAACCCAAACCTACTAAACCAGCAATATTACACTCAATCTTCACCTCATCTTTAAGTGCATTAAGGTGCATATTACAAGGGTTCCCATCGTAACCTGTACTTGCAATACCAACCTGAGCCTTATTCATATCGTCATCAGAGAAGCCCACAGCATACAACATAGCTTGTGAAGCCGGTTGCGATTCATCTTGAGTTAGTCTTTTACTATATTTATTGAGTTCCTTCATTTTTATTGAAAATAATTTTAGATTTTAGTCAGTTTAGCTGTAAATAGTTCAATCACTTTAAGAATATTAACAATAATTCTTAATTTCAGAGAACGAAAATAATCCATTATCGTTTTATCCCTTTTTCCATACCTATAAAGGGGTTAAATTCACTACATTAAAAATCATATTATTTTATTGATTATCAGTTATTTAACTTTAATATTTTATGATGTCCAAATAAAAAAAAAGTTAGAAATAATTTTACTTTTGGCGTTCCCACGCTCTAGCGTGGTCGGGCTTTCACTACTCAATCCCTCCTACGTCGGGGATTTCAAACATACCGTTCTATCCCTAACGCGGGTGTATCTGCCAAAATCATTGCTTTAACCATAAGCAACACCCCACCCTCTTATTTTTCTATCAATTTTCAAGCAATACGCATATATTTCTCTTATTTTTTTTACTTTTGCACATCAATAATCACAGAGGAAAGATTTGACTGATTGCAACCTCTTTACACGAAAAAAAAGTGTAAGCAAAAATGCTAAAGGCAGTGTAAACTCCTGAGACGTTTTCCGTCAAATCTTACTTCGTAAATAAAATATTATGCCATATTTATTTACTTCAGAAAGTGTTTCTGAGGGACATCCAGATAAAGTTGCAGACCAAATTAGCGACGCCTTAATCGATAACTTTTTGGCCTTTGATGCAGACTCAAAAGTAGCTTGTGAAACTCTTGTTACCACTGGGCAAGTTGTACTTGCTGGAGAGGTAAAATCACACACCTATCTTGATGTTCAAAAAATTGCCCGAGATACCATTAATAAAATTGGCTACACAAAAGGCGAGTATATGTTCGATGGTAATTCCTGCGGTGTATTTTCAGCAATACATGAACAATCAGAAGACATCAATCAAGGTGTAGATCGTGCTACTAAAGAAGAACAAGGTGCTGGCGACCAAGGGATGATGTTTGGCTATGCCACCAACGAGACTGAAAACTATATGCCATTGGCATTAGATTTATCGCATCGTATCTTGATAGAACTTGCTGCTTTAAGAAGAGAAAATAAAGACATTACCTACCTAAGACCAGATTCTAAAAGTCAGGTAACTATTGAATATAGCGATGATAATGTACCGCAACGTATAGATGCTATTGTAGTATCTACCCAACATGATGATTTTGCAGATGACGATACGATGCTGGCAAAAATCAGAAAAGATATCGTTGACATTTTAATTCCAAGAGTAGTTGCTAAACTTCCAGAAAACATTCAGAAGTTGTTTAATAGCGATATTAAATACCATATCAACCCAACGGGAAAATTCGTAATAGGTGGTCCTCATGGAGATACGGGCTTACAGGTCGTAAAATTATTGTAGATACCTATGGTGGTAAAGGTGCTCACGGTGGTGGCGCATTTTCAGGAAAAGACCCAAGTAAGGTAGACAGAAGTGCTGCTTATGCTACACGTCATATTGCTAAAAATTTAGTAGCTGCAGGTATTGCAGATGAAATTTTAGTGCAAGTAAGTTACGCTATTGGTGTTGTAGAACCTATGGGTATTTTTATTGATACTTATGGCACTTCAAAAGTTAACTTGAGCGATGGTGAAATAGCAGAGAAAGTGTCTCAAATTTTTGATATGCGTCCTTACGCCATTGAAACACGACTAAAATTACGCTCACCAATGTACAGTGAAACAGCTGCTTATGGCCACATGGGGCGTACCAACAGAACAGTAACCAAAACCTTCTCGCAACCTAATGGCGAAAGCACAACTTTAGATGTAGAGTTGTTTACTTGGGAGAAGTTGGATTATGTGGATGAAGTGAAAAAAACATTTAATCTGTAAACAACAAATCACCAAATTATATAACCCTTTAAACGCTTATGTTTAAAGGGTTTTTTATTTTTTTTTAATACTAAGGGTAGGAATTTCATAACCTAACCTGTTCTATAAGCAGATGACTGCTTTGGCAGTCATCGCCCCAAATTGTTTAACCTACAAATAATCATGATTATGAAACTTAAACTAATTTTTATTTTTTGTCTTATTGGACTATTTATGTCTTGTGATAAAGACAACATTTCAAACGACGAACAACAGGACGACACACCATCAAATTTTAGCGAATACTTTGGAAGTGAAATTACCAGATCTTTTCTTGGAAATGTCATGGACAGTAATGGCAATCCCATAGAAGGTGTTACCATTACTATTGGAACAGACCAAGTACAAACCGACGCCAATGGTGTTTTTAGTGTGGAAGACGCTCAAGTTAACCAACGCTTCGCCTATGTAAAAGCTGAAAAAGCTGGGTACATTCATGGGTCTCGCGCTTTGGTGCCTACTAATGGCGTAAACAAAGTATCCATCATGCTTTTGGAAGAAACTGTAGCTGGCTCCACAACTAGCGGCACAGAAAAAACCATTGCAATTGCTAATGGTGCTTCCGTAAGCTTAAAAGGCGATTACATTAAACCAGACGGCACACCATATTCTGGAGATTTAGATGTTATTGTGCATCATTTAGACCCAACCGATACTAATGTAGCATTACAAATGCCTGGGATGCTATATGCAGAAAACGAAGCCAATCAAGAACGCATGCTCCAAACCTTAGGGATGTTGGCGGTGGAATTAAGAGGAACTGCAGGTGAAGATTTAAACTTAGCCGAAAACAGTTCTGCAGAAATTAAAATTCCAGTAGACCCTAGCTTAATGGCAATAGCTCCAAGCACTATTCCTCTTTGGTATTTTGATGAAGCTAAAGGTTATTGGATTGAAGAAGGCGAAGCCACATTAGTGGGCAGCAATTATATTGGTACTGTAAAACACTTTTCGTTTTGGAACTGCGATATTCCTGCTGAAGCCATTAACCTTTGTGTTACGGTAATTAATGAGAACGAAACCGCTTTTGCCAATACTCGAGTAACAATTACCAGCAATACCTTTGGTACACGTGGTGGTTACACTAACGAACTTGGTGAGGTATGCGGATTGGTACCTAGCGGAGAAACCTTAGAAATTAATGTGTACGACTTTGCCATTTGTGGTTCAAACATTATTTATACGTCCACGATAGGGCCTTATAATGCTGATGATAGCATTACTGTTGTGGTTCAAGAAACCTCTGATATTATTAACGAAACCGCATTTGGTACGTTTGCAGATTGTAATGAAACCCTAATTACCAATGGTTATGTGGTTTTAACTTATGGTGACCAAACATTTTATGATACGGTAACTGATGGTGCTTTCGAAATTAACATGTTACGTTGTTCGTCATCTGATAGTTTTTCAATTGAAGCTATAGATACAGATAACTTACAAACTACAGGTGCTATAAATTACACGTTTGATGCTACAACCGAAACCAATTTAGGAAATCTATTGGCTTGTAATACGGTAACAGAGTTTATACAATATACGGTTGATGATACCGACGAGTTGTTGATTACCGCCAATATACAAGCGAGTTTTATGCCTACAGGAGGCAACTTTGATAATAACCTGAACATTTCTGGGCAACGAGACAGCGGCACAAATAACGGATGTTTCTATTTATTTGGCGTTCTAGACGACGCTCCACATACTGGCACTTACGACCATATTAATTTTGAAGCTGGTAGTGATACAGGCATTAATATTAGCGAATGCATAGGTATCTCAGAAAACAATAACAATATTACTTATAATGTGACTGCTTTAGGCGACGTTGGAGAATATATCGACATTAACTTTAGCGGAAGCTATGAAGATTTTAATGGTAACCCGCATACTATTGCTGGTGTAATTCATGTATTGAGAGACTAGGTTAATAACCTTGTTATAGCTTTTGAAAAGACCACTTTTAAGTGGTCTTTTTTATTTTGCATCGTTATATTTTATAAAAATTTTCATCTATATTTAATTAATGTAATTTATCATTAGTTAAGCTCATAAATCATGAAAAAACAAATTCCCTTCATTCTAATTTCTCTTATTACTTTAAAATTATTTTCTCAAATTGAAGGTGCTTATGAGTTTAATATTGATGATAATAAGTACTACAAAATATCTAGCATAACTGATTCAAAAATTTATAACAGGTTACAATTTGCCTGTGATAAAAATACAGCTCAGACTTGCCTGAATAAAATGAGACAAGCTGTAAAAGAATATATTATAAGTAGAACCAACTATGACTTTTATAATAAACTTAAACTTTTTAGAGCTGAAATTGCTTATGCAAATAAAAATTCAAGCTACAACATAAACGTGTATTCTAAAAAACACAAACATTTTTATTGGTTTAATTATGGATGTATACTTAATGGGGTATCTTATTCTTTTGCTTTACGAACTAACGAAGATGGTGAAGTTATATATAATCTTAACTTCCCAGATAAACAAAACCAAATATTTATAGACAAAATAATTGACCCTAAAATTGCTATTAAAAAAGCTAAATCGATAAAAAAGTCTATTTCATTAAGAAAATCTTTAGTTACTTTAAATTATTTAAAAAACGAAAAATTACTTTGTTATGTTATCGAAAGAGATCCTAAAATCAAAAAAAACATAAAAAGAAATCCTGAATATTATGAATATACTTCTAATAAAATATACATAAATGCATACACTAATGAATTTGTGAAAGAAGAAACTAGAAAAGAACAAGTTTTTGGTACGTCTCCAATAGGAATATTAAACTCAAAAACAGAATGATTCTAAGCTCAAATCTAATCGAAAATAAAAAGTTAAATGTAATATCTTCAATTCATTAAAAATAATAAATATCTAAATCTCATACCGCAGCCTAAACGTTACAAACCTTGGCTGTATAAAGTATTCCGAAGCAAATACAGATACATTGTTGTTTCCGTTTTGCACTTGAGAGGTAGTATTTAAAAGGTTAGTGGCTTTAATTTCGTATTCAAACTTTGCATCTCTGTCTTTTCTATAGGATAGCGACGCATTCCAAATTTCAAATTCTTGTGGCGAACCATTTGGGTTACTTTGGCGGTTATACGAATAATCGGTTAAAAAGGTAAACTTCTTCCAGATATACGCATCAAAAGATACTGATGGCGCATTAGTAGTAAATGTGGTTTTTCTTCCTCCTTGTTGGTTCTCATTTACAGCATACCTGTACGCTATTCTAAAGTTTGGTGCTTCTCTAAAATTAGTTCGTAATTCTGGCGTATAGGTTTGCTGAAAGCTTTCATTAACCGATCTTTCTCCTCTAATAAACTGATTGAACTTACTGTAATTAAATCGTGTACTTAAACTCGCTCTCAATTTTCCGAATGTACGTTGCACACGCCCAAAACTTGTAATACTTTCATCTGTAAAACCAGAATTAAAAAATTCATTAGTACGCACTACACTTTCAAAATCTGATAGTGAACGAATCTGATCCATAGCGTTGCTATAATTTACATAAGCAAATACATTGGTATAATTAAACAAATTAAAACTTCTGTAAAACAAACCAATATTATTAGACACCGCATTTTGCAATTCGGGGCTACCAAATTGTATGCTATTAAAATTGTTTAACACGATACCACTTGCCAATCGTGTTACATCGGTAAACTGGTTTTGCATTGCATATCGCAATGTTAAACTTTCACTCTTTTTAAATTGAATACGGGTTTCAAAACTCGGTAATACCAACCCAAAATTATCTTGAGTTTGTGTTCCAAATTGTTCGTTCCCATATCTGTAGGCATGTGCAGAAAGTCCAGGCGTAATGGTAAACTTACCCGTTTTTAAAGTATATTTTACACCTAAATAATAATCGCTAAAATTATATTGCGTATCGTTTATATCCAATCCATTATTAAAAGTAGGTGTTGGATCTAAACTAGAACCATCATCTAAGGTTTGAAATAAATTAGAATTAAAATCTTGACGGCTCACGATAGCACCTAAAGTGAAATTGATATTACTCTTATCATTCAAAATATTCCAATAGTCCAGTTTTGAATCTAGCTGATTGGTTTTTACACGTCGGTTTTGATTGATATTATACCCAATCTGATCTGGGTCTAAACCTAAATTACCGGCTATATTTTCATAACTCGCTTTATCTTCTAAAATAGCATTGTAAAACGGATCTTCATCTTGGAATAAGTGCTGCACTTCTAAGGCAAAAATATTGTTCTCGTTTAGTGTGTAGTAATAATTTAAATTTTGATTGATACTGTATGGCGTAGCGTCTTCAAACTGATTGGTATTCCCCAATACTGATGAAAATAAGCTTCTATCTTGCGATTCTTTTGTAACACGTCCCAATATGTCATAATCCATCTGATTATTAACGTTTGGTTTATATACTGTACTCAATTTTAGCAAACCAATGTCTGAACGTTGTCTCGTTGTTTGGTCTGTATCTTCATCTGGAATATTAAAACTTGTATCGGTATTGGTATATTGCACAGAGTTCTTTTGACGCAGATCTACACGACTGCTGTTAAAAATCCCGAAGCCACTAATATCTAAAGCCTTATTTGGCGAGTAACTAAAATTACCTGCGCCCAACTTATTTTCAATATTTTGAGCACGATCATTTTGAGTGGCTAAAAAGCCTAAATCGTTATTTCCTATACTTAAACTAGTACCACTATCACGATTAGGACGCCTAAATCCACCTCCAAAATTTCGCAGATCTCTTCGGCTCAGAGCAGGTTCACCCATATTATTTAAATCACCAATAAAGTTAAGGCTATACTCGGGGCTGTAATAAAACAGCTTGGGTTGCGCTAAATACAATTCATTATCTGGTGCAGTACCGCCTCCAACAGTAACATTACCAAACCAGAAATTCTTTTTACCTTCTTTTAGTTTGATATTGATGGCATAATTATCTTGATTATTGGTAACACCACTAAGTTGCCCAACTTCAGCATAATTTTTAAGCACTTGCACTTTATCCACAGCATTTGACGGTATATTTTTAGAGGCTAATTTGGTATCTCCATCAAAAAAATCTTTGCCATCTACCATAATTTTAGACACACGTTGCCCTTCAACTTCAATCTGTCCGTCATCGTTCACTTCAACTCCTGGGAGTTTTTCCAATACATCCTCAAGCTTTCGTTCTGTACCGTTTTTAAAAGAGTCGGCATTATAGATAAGTGTATCACCACTTATGGTTACAGGCATCTCATAAGTTAACTCTACAGCATCCAAAGCATTATCAGTAACCATTGTAATATCCTTATCAATATTTGCATCAGTGGTCTCAATAATTTCTTCGTAGGTTTTCATGCCTATATAACTTACTTGCAGCTTATAGGTAGAATTTTTACTTAACGATAATATAAATTTACCTTTCTCATTGGTGATGCCGTAAGATTCCATGGCGTTGGTCTCTTGATTTAACGCCATTACATTTGCCAATTCCAAAGGGCTGCCGATACTATCTTTTACAACACCTTGGAGTCTAACTTGTGAAAATCCTAAAGTGGCTAATAATGTGAATACTATGGTTAGTTGTAGTTTCATTTGCTTTTGGTTATTTATTTATCGCCTTGCACCACCTCGTCTTCTAAAATTCTCTCTCATTTCTTGGTACTTTTCTATGGCGATTTCTACATATTCTTCTTTTGTTACTTCTTTTCCTTTAGAAGGTTGTTTTATGGTTTCTTTATCCTCAGGATTCAATATGATTTTAGTACACAAAATTGTGGTTTTATCTGTATTAATTTCCAAGATTAAACCTGGTAATCCGTAATAAGCATCAGGACCATGATTTACTGGTATTTGCATGGTATACCAAGCCGTAACTTCAATTTCTTTATCTTCTTCTGGCGTTTCTTTTTCACTTTCTTCATCATTATCTGAAGGTCTTCTTATGCTAGATATATCAAAATCTTTCCATGTTTTTAGTGCAGTGGCTTTAAAACAAGTATAACCGCCTATTTGTTTGGTTTCACCTGTCATTTTCCAATTCAATTCTGGCAATTCATCCTTTATTAGAAATAACTTTCCAAAAAGCTCATGCTCACTTAAAACCTGCTTCGACTTGATATTTTTATATTTAATCCCATCGATAGCTCCTGACATAATTGCTCCAAATCTTCCACCACCACCTTGACTAGGTGCTTCTAGTTTTTCGTCTAACTTGTAAATAGATTCTACTTTATTAAAGTTTAGAATGAATGTTTTTTCAAACATTTGCTTTAAGCGTTCCGCCATTCTTTTCTTTTGATCTTCAGACATGTCTGGTCTGCCAAAATTGCTCATGTCCACCGTTGTTTTAGACATGTAATATGCCTTACCCTGAAAATCTTGGGATGCTAAAAACAGTGGAATACATAAAAAGAATAAGGAAATTGAACGTATTGCGATGGCTTTTGTCATAATGAATATATTTTAATTTACTCTTTCAAAGATATGCACTTCAACAATACACTTTCTTTTTAAAAGAACACCCATATTTGACTAAACCAAAACCTTATAGTTTAAAGCTATTTTACTAAAATATTGTTAAAATTAACTCTATCGATTGTATCGTCTACCAACTCGGTTATCACGAAACTCTTTCATTTTTTTAAAGATGATGTCTTTGTATGCTGCCTTAGTTACTTCTTGACCTTTATCTGGCGCTTCAATTTTTGTTTTTTCCTGCGGATTCATAACTAATTTAGCACATAAGATGGTAGTTGTACCTATATTCAATTCGAATATTAATCCTGGTAAACCCCAAAACTCAGATGGCCCTTGACTAACTGGTACTTGTGGCGAATACCAAGCCTCTACTTCCGTCATTGGAATCTCTTCAGCTTCTGCATCGTCTGAACTTGCATCTGCAGTATCATTTTCATCATCTTTTGTTTCTTGACGAAGCTGACCCCATGAAAATTCCCAAAACGACAATTCTGAAGTTGGTATCATTGCTGTAGCCTTCATACAAGTATAATTGCCAATTTGTTTGGTTTCAGAACTTATCTTCCAGTCAATTTTAAGTAATTCATCTTCAATCAAAAACTTTTTACCATAAAACTCTTGCTCTTGTACAAATGCATTTGTTTTTACGTTTTTATACTGCTCTCCTGGTGTAAAATTCTTTCCCCAAGAATCAGTCGCTCCAGACATAGCATCCAATTTTTCATACTCGTTATACACCGAAGCTTCTTTATTAAAAGTTAAGATATATACTTTTTCAAGTCTGTTTTTTAAACGCGCTGCAATTTGTTTTTTTTGAGCTTCACTCATTTTTGCGCCCCAACTTCCGAGATTCATTTGAGCTTTATAAACATACTCTGCTCTTCCTTGAAATTCTTGCGCTTTTCCAGAAAATGGTATTAAAAAACTTAAACAAAATACTATGAGGTAAAATTTTAATGGCTTCATGATGATAGAGTTATAATTAAAATGTTTAACAAATATACTTAATTATTAAACAAAATTGTGAATTATAACATATTACTAACACATTTCCAGTAAAACATGAGCTTTTCTTACCCACCAACACGTATCATTACACGATCTCCACCTTTATTTTCTCTACTTGTAGATCGAAATTGCTCAAGCATTTCTTCGTTTTTCTTATCCCGTATAGCATCAAACTCTTCTTGAGATACTTCCTTTCCTTTTTTAGGTTCAACAATTTCAATAGCTTCTTCAGGATTCAAAACTATCTTTGTACACACTAGGGTAAGCTTACCATCATTAACTTCTAGGACTAAACCTGGAAGTCCAAAATAATTGGAAGGCCCATTGCTCACAGGTATTTGTGGCGTGTACCAAACTGTTGTTGTTCTGGGCTTAGTTACTGTTGTAAACTCTCCTTCTTCAGTTAGGGTTCTGGTTGTGTATTCATCCTCAAAAATTGCTTTGTAACAGGTATACTCGCCTATATTTTTGGTTTCATTCACCAATTGCCATTTTCTGCTTGTTAATGAATCTTTTATTAAAAACAATTTCCCATAAATTTCGGTCTTGTTGGTATAGCGTTGCTCCTTTACATTCTTATACATGATATCATCACCTTGCACCACCTTTATACTTATACCTGAACTTGGAGCCTGTGGCGTATCTAATTTTGCTTCTTGCTTGTAAACAGATTCATATTTATTAAATTCTAAGGTATATTCTCTTTGAAACTGCTTCCTTAATTGCTCTTGAATCATTTTTTGTTGAGCATCATCCATTTTATCATTACCCATTTTTAAATCCACTTTTCGGTGTGATTTGTAAGTAGCGACACCTTGAAATTCTTGGGCTTCTAGTTTTGATACTAGTAAAAGAGCAAAAACTATGATTATGTGTACTAAGGTCTTCATAATTATGATTTGTTATTATAATATTTGATTGCTGATTTTCTTATCACTTTAATACTCTTAATAAAACCGTCTACATCATTAGTATTACCTTCTACTTTGTAAGTTAGGTAACTATTTGAGTTTTCAGATGCATCTTCGCAAGTAATTGCAAAACTCAACGCTTCATTATCATCAACATCTAGAACGATGTCTTTAATATCTTTAACATTAAATGTTGATTTTATGTCTTCTGCTGAATTTACTGTAACAGAAATATTAAGATTTTCGAATGTCACTATGTCTTTTGAAACGTCGACTTCTAGTTTATTGCTTTGAGCTGAAACTAAAGTAAAACTAACAAGTGCTAAAATTGTAAATAAATTTTTCATGTGTTTTGATTTTTAAGATTAATAATTTTCTGATTATAAAACAACTGTAGTCGCTTTTTGATTGATGTGGTACAAATATCATAAGCAAAAACGGTTTTAAAAGTTAACCAGTGTTAACGAGTGTTAACCGATTAGTTTTTAAGGGTTTTTCCCTTTACTTTTGGAGTATGAATGATAAAAGATATCAATACATACTTTATATTATAGTTGCTGTAATTATAGCCACAATAGGTATTCAAGCCTATTGGAACTACAAAAATTACCTGTCCAACAAACAGCAATTAATTATTGATGTGCAAACCAGCCTGGATAAGGTTGTAGATGATTATTATACAGATTTAGCACAAAAAACCACCTTGGGTTTAACTTTTGATGGGGACAATCAAAAAAACGTCTTTAGAGAAGGTGGCATTTTAGAAAACATCTCAAAATCTATTGACGAAAACGATAAAACGTTTAAGGGGTTAGACTCATTAGACTTAAATTCTATTGAAGGTATCACCGTTATAAAAGGACTAAAAGCAGATACTACACTTCCAAAAAAGAAGAGTAACAAATTCCCGTTTTGGGAACAAGATTCTACTAAAACACATCAAAGACTACATTTGATTAGAGGAGATAGTCTTGATATGGGTAAGAAATTTGAGTTGCTAACTTCTAAAGTGGTCATATCCATTAATAATGATACTTTAAATGTGAACAAAATCGATAGCTTATTGCAATTGGATTTGAAAGACAAAAAAATCGATTTGAATTATCTAATAAATTATGACAAACCAAAAGAACGGTTTCCAAATTTTTTCACTTCAGAAAAAAAAGATAAAACTAAAATAATTGATACAACTAAAAACAGTACCAATTTAAACGTTACTTCAAAATCAACTTTTTTGCCTAAAGGCAGCACACTCGGCATCTCTTTTGAAAACGCAAATTGGATTGCTTTTAAAAAGGGCACCAGCGCTATTTTAATTTCTACCCTTTTAGTGTTAGCAGTAATAAGTTGCTTGTTCTTTCTATTAAAAGTGATAAAGGAACAAAAGCAATTAGCCGAGGTGAAAAATGACTTAATTAGCAACATTACCCATGAGTTTAAAACGCCAATTGCTACCATTGGTGTAGCCCTTGAGGGTATTAGTAATTTTAATGTTATTGAAGACAAGGAGAAAACTAAAAAATATGTAGACATGTCTTCAGACCAATTATCTAAATTAAACATGATGGTTGAAAAATTACTAGAAACAGCTACTTTAGATAGCGAATCTTTAAAATTCAACAAAGAGCCGCTTGATGTAAGTAACTTGCTAGACAACTTGGTAAATCGTTATAAAACACAACATCATGATAAAACGTTTCACTTAAATTTAGATAGCGACAACGTGGTGATACAAGCAGACGTATTTCACTTTGAAAACGCTTTAAACAACATTTTGGATAATGCTGTAAAGTATGGTGGTGATACTATTTCCATTGCGTTAAAATCGATAACTAAAGATGTTGAAATTTTAATTTCTGATGACGGAAACACTCTTAAAAAAGAAAATAAACACAGAATTTTTGAGAAATTTTATCGTATTCCGAAAGGTAATCAACATGACGTTAAAGGCTATGGTATTGGTTTATATTACACCAAAACTATTATTAACAAACACGATGGAACGATTGCGCTTGACTTAGAAAATAAGACAACTACTTTTAAAATTTCTATACCCAATGGCTAACCCAATAAAACTAATACTGGCAGAAGATGAACCTGCTTTAGGACAGATTATTAAAGAAAGTCTGGAAACTAGAAATTTTGATGTTACACTTTGTGAAGATGGCGAAAAAGCCTTAAAACAATATCATTTAATTAATCCAGAATTGTTGGTGCTTGATGTAATGATGCCAAAAAAAGACGGGTTTACCTTAGCTAAAGAAATTCGAAAAATTGACGACGCTATCCCTATTATTTTTTTAACTGCAAAATCGCAAACCCAAGATGTTGTGGAAGGTTTTACCATTGGTGGCAACGATTATTTAAAAAAGCCTTTTAGTATGGAAGAGTTGATTGTTCGCATCAATAATTTATTAAATCGCACTAAAGAACAACAACAATCAGAAATTATCGAGTTGGGCAATTACACCTTCAATTTCCCTAAACAAACATTACAATATCAATCGGAAGATAAAGTACAACTTACTCACCGCGAAGCACATTTATTATTTCATTTGATAAAGAATAAAAACAAAGTACTCGATCGTTCTTTAATTTTGAATAAGCTTTGGGGAACCGATGATTTCTTCACCGCTAGAAGTATGGACGTCTTCATTACCAAGCTTCGAAAAAAACTAAAAAAAGACACTAATATTGAAATCATCAATGTACGCGGTTATGGTTACAAGCTAATTTCGTAGAAGTGGTTTGATTTTTGTACTTTTCAAACTGTAATGAAATCAATTTTATACATTCTTTTATTAATTTGCGTTTCAATAGGTGCTCAAGAATCCTTTGAAATAACACCAATAAAAAAGGTAACTCTAAAAGTTGATGGCGTTATAGGTGTCGATAATTTTGGTACTGTTTTTTTCGCTAATGAAAGTACTATTTATAAGAAAAATAGGGATACAACAATAAGTTACAATAATTTACAATTAGGTAAACTTACTACAGCAAACAGCTTCAACCCTCTTAAAATCAATTTGTTTTATCAAGAATTAAATACAGTAATTATTTTAGACAATCGTTTAGCTGAAATATTCAAAATTGATTTTAACACTATCAACAACTACAAAAATGTATCCCATGTATCTACAGGATATGACAATACCATATGGCTTTTTAATCAAGATACACAGTTACTTGAAGTGTTTGATTACAAAACTAGAACTACAAAAGCACAAACACTCAAACCTATAGACAGCCCTATTTTAGACCTAAAAAGTAATTACAATTATGCATACTTATTGACGGAAGACAACCTTTCAGTTTATAATTACTTTGGAAGTTTAGTGAAAAAAATAAAAAATGATGGTTATTCTGAAGTTGTTGAAAATAATGAAGGGTTATACTTGAAAAAAGATAACCGCTTATTTTATTTAGCAGAAGATGCTAAAGAGGTCATTCCTGTGAAAACTGACAACATTTTGATACCTCAGTTTTTTGTAACCAATGAAACCTTGTATATTTACAACTTTGAAACTCTCCAAGAATTCCGAATAAAAATTAATTAGACTATGCATATTGCTGTTGCTGGAAACATTGGCGCTGGAAAAACAACGCTAACCAAATTACTCGCAAAACATTATAAATGGGAAGCACAACTGGAAGATGTGGTAGACAACCCCTATTTGGATGATTTTTATAACCAAATGGAACGTTGGAGTTTCAACTTACAGGTTTACTTTTTGAACAGTCGTTTCCGTCAAGTACTACAAATTCGTGAAAGTGGAAAAGACATCATCCAAGATAGAACTATTTACGAAGACGCTCATATTTTCGCCCCAAACTTGCATGCTATGGGGTTAATGACTAACAGAGATTTTAGTAATTACAGCACATTGTTCGATTTAATGGAATCGTTAGTCCAAGGTCCAGATTTATTAATTTATTTGCGAAGTTCTATCCCAAATTTGGTGTCTCAAATTCACAAGCGTGGTAGAGATTATGAAAATTCAATCAGTATTGATTATCTAAGTAGACTTAATGAACGTTATGAAGCTTGGATACATGGTTATGATAAAGGCAAATTACTAATTATTGATGTAGATAATTTGAATTTTGTAGATAACCCTGAAGACTTAGGGCACGTTATCAATACTATTGATGCTGAAATTAATGGACTGTTTTAAAACTTTCCTTTCGATATTACAGTTAAAAATCTATTAAAAACTACAAGAGTTTTTACATAAGTTATTTTAATAGTGTTATTTTGTAATTAGGCAACGATAAAAACGCCTAACCTACTTATACGCTAAATAAAATGAGACAATTACTATTTCTACTTTTAATACTATGTACTAGTTTAGGGTTTTCACAGATGTATAATCCTGTGAAATGGAAAACTCAGGTTGAAAAAATATCCGATTCAGAGTATAACTTAATCTCTATTGCCACAATTGAAGAAGGCTCTCACTTGTATGCGCAAAATATTCAAGAAGGAGGTCCAATACCAACTGAATTCACTTACCATAACCACAACAACGATTATATGCTTATTGGTAATACTTCAGAAGAAGAAGGCATAACCGTTAACGACGCAGTATTTGAAATGGAGATTAAGTATTTTGAAAATACGGCAATATTTAAGCAGAAAGTAAAGCTTAGTAACACTGTAAATCAAATTACTGGTAGCGTATTGTTCATGGCATGTGATGATGAAAAGTGTACACCTCCAACAGATTTTGAATTAGTTTTTTTTTTGAATGAATCAACAAAGGCGGCTTCTGAAAACACCAATGAACAAATTAAAGTTGACAGTAATAAAGTAAATCAAGTGTTATATGGCATGTCATCTGATGACATTGTAAAGCCAACAACATCTTGCGGAAATGAAACCAATAATTTAAATGTTGACTCAAGCAATAGTTCATTATGGCGTATTTTTGGATTAGGGTTTCTTGGAGGATTATTGGCATTATTGACACCTTGTGTGTTCCCTATGATTCCTCTCACAGTTAGTTTTTTTACAAAAAAAAGTAATGAAAACAAAGGTTCTGGCGTCTCAAAAGCCTTGCTATATGGTTTCTTTATTTTTGCAGTTTATATTCTATTAAGCGTACCATTTCATTTGTTAGATTCGGTGAACCCAGATATCCTAAATGAGATTTCAACGAATATTTGGCTAAATATTATCTTCTTTTTAATTTTTGTGTTTTTTGCCTTTTCATTTTTCGGATATTACGAATTAACATTACCGTCTAGTTGGACGACAAAAACAACACAAGGCGAAAACACTGGAGGTTTAATAGGAATCTTTTTCATGGCGCTTACACTAGCCATTGTCTCGTTTTCCTGTACAGGACCAATTCTAGGGTCCTTACTTGCAGGTTCTTTAACTGCAGATGGTGGTGCGTGGCAACTCACAGCAGGTATGGCTGGTTTTGGAGTATCCTTAGGCCTCCCTTTTGCTTTATTCGCCATGTTTCCTAATATGATGAATGCACTACCAAAATCAGGTGGATGGTTAAATACAACAAAGGTTATTTTAGGGTTTTTAGAGTTAGCCCTAGCTTTCAAATTTTTGTCTAATGCCGATTTAGTTGCGCATTGGAATATCTTAAAAATTGAACCCTTCTTAATTTTATGGATTTTAATCTTTGCAGGTTTAGCCTTATACCTTTTTGGTAAAATTAAATTCCCTCATGATTCACCCATAAAAAAGTTATCATTTTCTAGAATTGCAGGTGGTATTTTAGTGGCATCTTTTGTTATTTATTTGGCTTCAGGATTTAGAGTAAATAAAGACACAAATACCTTTACATCTCTAACACTATTAAGCGGTTTAGCACCTCCTGTAGGCTATAGTTTTTTGTACCCTAATGAATGCCCTAATAATTTAGATTGTTTTAAAGACTTAAAAGAAGGGCTAGACTATGCCAAAAAAGCCAACAAGCCAGTTATGATAGACTTTACTGGTTTAGCCTGCGTAAATTGCCGAAAAATGGAAGAACATGTTTGGCCAGATACGACTATTGACAATTACTTGAGAAACGATTATGTTTTAATTTCCCTGTATGTTGATGACAAAAAAGAGTTGCCAGAAGCAGAAAAGATATATGTAAAGCGAGCCGATGGTGGTGTAAGAAAGCTGGAAAACTATGGGCATAAATGGGCGCATTTTCAAACAGAATTTTTCCAATCAAACTCTCAACCGTATTATGTGCTTTTGGATTCAAACGGTAAAACAATTTTAAACACACCAGTACCCTACACTCCAGATGCCAAAGAATATGCAGCATTTTTAGAATGTGGTTTGGAGGTTTTTAACGAATAACGCATAATTCTAAATATGCTAAAATGATTAATCAAAAAGCAGAAAAGAGAATACATCTCGAAACGTATTTCGAAAAATTCCGAAATAATATTGTGGGTGTTGACTCTTATTTTGAATCGCCTTACGGCAGAAAGAAAATAATATATGCTGATTGGACTGCCAGTGGAAGATTATACAAACCCATTGAAGAAAAAATAAGTAAAGAGATAGGGGTTTTTGTAGCCAATACTCATACTGAGACCTCAATAACCGGTAGCGTAATGACGCATGCCTATCACGATGCTAGAACTATCATTAAAAAACATGTAAATGCGTCTCAAGATGATGTGCTAATTACAGTTGGCACAGGTATGACCGGAGCTGTAAATAAGTTCCAACGAATTCTAGGGCTTAAATTATGTGAAAACTTAAAAGAGAACACGATAGTTCCAGAAGAAAAACGCCCCATAATTTTTGTGTCTCATATGGAGCATCATTCCAATCAAACATCATGGTTGGAAACTATCGCAAGGGTTAAAGTTATCCCATCGAATGACGAAGGGCTGCCATGTTTGATAAAACTTGAAGCACTTTTAAATGAATATAAAGATGTTGCCATTAAAATTGCAGCAATCACTGGATGCTCTAACGTTACTGGTATTAGAACTAATTATCACGAGGTAGCCAAAGTGATGCACCAAAACAATGGACTCTGTTTTGTGGATTTCGCATGTTCTGCGCCTTATGTAACTATTAATATGCACCCAAATGACGAGGAAGCTTATTTAGATGCTATAACATTCTCACCACATAAATTTTTAGGAGGACCAGGTTCCTCAGGTGTTTTAATATTCAATAAAAAATTATATAAAAATTTGGTGCCGGATAATCCTGGTGGCGGCACCGTAAACTATACAAATCCTTGGGGTGACCATGACTATATTGACGATATAGAAACACGTGAAGATGGCGGCACACCAGGTTTTTTGCAAGCAATTAGAATTGCGCTTTCCATTAAACTTAAAGAAGACATGGGAGTTCAAAATATTTTAGAAAGAGAACATGAGTTAAATAGTATCGTATTTGAACGTTTATCTAAAATCCCAAACCTGAAAATTTTAGCTCCAGAACATAAAGACAGATTAGGTGTGTTTTCTTTTTACATTGATGACGCACATTATAATCTTATTGTGAAATTATTGAATGACAAATTCGGCATACAAACCCGAGGAGGCTGTTCTTGTGCTGGTACTTATGGACATTACTTATTGAATGTGGATCAATCTACTTCAAAATCTATTGAAGAAAAAATATTGGAAGGTTGCTTGATTGAACGCCCAGGATGGATACGTATGTCTATTCATCCGACAATGACGAATGCCGAAATCAATTTTATTTGTGATGCTATTGAAGATGTTGCTCAAAACTTCAAAATATGGTGTGAAGATTATAAATACAAAACAGCAAAAAACGAGTTTATTCACATAGCACATCCTACTACTGAAAAAAGGATTACCAAAACTTGGTTTAGTTTATAAACTCATGCTCTCTGGCGTGTGTTATTGCTTGCTCACTACTTTCTACCAGTAATACAGGTGTAGTTTTGTAGTTTTCATATAAACCTTCTACACGCAGCATTTTATCTTTATGCATCACATTTCTTAAGTAAATAGCTAGAATACGTTCTGGATATTGTTCAGCAATTTGCATATAAATATCAGGATCATGCTCGCCACTATCTCCAATTAAAATAAACTTTAAATCTGGATACGTTTTTAGTAGATTTAAAATTTCCTTTTGCTTTTGCGGTTGTTCATCTTCCGTTTTCTTTTGAAATGGTCCAGGGAAATTCCTCAAAATAATTGGTCCTTTAGGAAAGTTATTCTTCTTTAAAAAGAATTCTAAATAGCGATATAAGTTCCATGGACTGTGACTTACATAAAATATAGGATTTGCTTCATCTTTTGATGTGCCTTGATGCAATAGATGATAAAATTCTGGAGCACCTTTCAAAGGACTTCGCTTTCCAGCAGATTTAAAAACAGTGTTATAAATTACCCGCCATTTTAGCGTAGAGACCAAACCAGTGTGTAAAATAGTATCATCGATATCACTTATTACCCCAAACTTACATTTTGGTGATGGAACTAGCATTTCACCTCTAAATTTATTATCCGACTGAATTGATCTTCCTAAAAACTCTTCCCTGAACGACCATTGCATATTTATCCAGCCTTCAGAGTTCATATAATTACTCAAGCTTTCAACGGTTTCATCGATTAAAAAATAACCATTATCATCAGTTTTAGTATAGAAAAACTTATCATCGCCTATTTTTACTACCAATTCAGCATGTCGTATTTCATCAGATTCAAAACGTTTCCATGCGTTAGATATTAATTTAAAAATATTCTTTTGCTCTAGGTTAATATTTTCATCCTCTAGTGCACGCCCCCTTAAATAGATGTGGTTAGTTGTTCCGTAAGTTTGAAACGCTATAATTTGAAGTGGGTCTTTTCTAAACATTATTTTCTTTTGAAATAAATATAAAAGAAAAGCCACGATAAACGTGGCTTAAAAACAAACTATGTTAGCTTATTTAGTTTAGTTGAATTTATTTTTGTTAGGATGCATTATCCTTTTTTTTCAAAGCTTCCAGTTTTGCTTCAACCTCAGATTTTGTTCCTGTAATGGTTTCATAAGTAGTTGATTCTTCACCATTTTCGGTTGTAACAGTTGTTACCACTGCTTTTACAATACCTGCTTCTTCTGTTTCGGTTAACTTCACTTCAACTTGCTTTTGAATCTCAACGTGTTCGATTTTATTATCATCAGAAACATAAGCCGTTACAGCATCAGCAGACAAAGCGATACTTGGTGCAATTACCAAAGCAACAACCGACATTAATTTTAATAAAATGTTTAAAGATGGACCAGAAGTATCTTTAAACGGGTCTCCAACGGTATCACCAACAACTGCTGCTTTATGAGCATCAGTACCTTTTTTACCTTGCTCTTCAATCATTTTCTTAGCGTTATCCCAAGCACCACCAGCATTAGACTGGAAAATTGCCATAAGTACACCACAAGTAGTTACACCTGCCAATAAACCTCCTAACATTTCTGCACCACCAATAAAACCAACAGCAACTGGTACTGCAATGGCTAACAATCCTGGTAGTACCATTTCTTTAATAGATGCTTTGGTTGAAATAGCCACACATTTATCATATTCCGCTACACCATCGGCTTCATCAAATATTTTACGTTGCGCATCCGTAGCTTTAGACATATCAGAATCTACTGCTCTCATTACTTCTAAAGCAGCTTTCAATTTTGGAATATCTCTAAACTGGCGACGCACCTCTTCAATCATAGCCATAGCAGCGCGACCTACAGCATTCATAGATAATGCAGAGAATACAAATGGCAACATACCACCTACTAATAATCCTGCCATAACAGTTGGTTTAGAAACATCAATAGCAATTACATTAGCTGTTTTCATAAATGCAGCAAACAAAGCCAAAGCTGTTAATGCAGCAGAAGCAATGGCAAAACCTTTACCTGAAGCAGCAGTTGTATTTCCAACAGCATCCAATATATCTGTACGCTCACGAACTTCAGGGTCTAATTCTGCCATTTCAGCAATTCCACCTGCATTATCAGAAATTGGTCCGTATGCATCAACAGCCAATTGAATTCCTGTATTAGCTAACATACCAACCGCTGCAATAGCAATACCATATAAACCTGCAAAATGGTGAGATACCAAAATAGCAGCAGCGATTAAAAGAATAGGAATCATGGTAGACATCATTCCTACACCTAAACCTGCAATAATATTTGTAGCTGCTCCAGTTTCAGACTGGCGTACAATAGAATTTACTGGTTTTGTACCTGTTCCTGTATAATACTCTGTTACTTTTCCAACTGCTAAACCTGCAATTAAACCAGCTATAACAGCTATAAAAACACCCAAAGAACCACTTGGCAATCCTTCAACTGTTTCTGGTATTAAAGCATCAATGATAAAATAAGACGCTACCAACATTAATGCTGCAGAACCAAATTCACCAATATTTAAAGCCGTTTGAGGATTCCCGCCATCCTTTACTTTTACAAAGAATGTACCTATAATAGACATTATAATTCCAACAGCAGCTAATACTAATGGCAAGTAAACTGCTCCTAATCCGTTAAAATCAGGTGTAATAATAAATGCTCCTAATACCATTGTACCAATAATAGAACCTACGTAAGATTCAAATAAATCAGCTCCCATACCAGCAACATCACCTACGTTGTCACCAACATTATCTGCAATAGTAGCAGGGTTTAATGGATGATCTTCTGGAATACCAGCTTCAACCTTACCTACTAAATCGGCACCAACATCAGCAGCTTTGGTATAAATACCTCCGCCAACACGCGCAAATAAAGCAATTGATGAAGCTCCTAATGAAAATCCTGACAATACATTTAATACTAAAGTTAAGTTTTCAGGACCACTCCATATTTCTTGGTAAATCATAAATAGACTACTAAGGCCTAAAACACCAAGACCAACAACACCAAGTCCCATTACTGCACCACCGGCAAAAGCTACTTCTAAAGCTTTGCCTAATGACGTTCTTGCAGCACTTGTAGTTCTCACGTTAGCTTTGGTAGCTACTTTCATCCCTATAAATCCAGCAAGTGCAGAACAAATAGCTCCAATTACAAATGATACTGCTACCATTCCATCAGAACCAGCTTCATTACTCCCTTTGAAGAATAATAAGATAGCTACAGCCACCACAAAAATGGCTAATATTTTGTATTCTGCTTTAAGGAAAGACATTGCACCATCAGCAATGTTTTTCGCTATCCTTTTCATTTTGTCCGTTCCTTCATCTTGCTTACTTACCCATGCACTTTTTATAAATACAAATAGTAAAGCTAAAACTCCGAAAGCTGGCAATCCTTTAATTAATAATTCCATATTTCTATATTAGTTAGTTATGTTAATATTTTTTTAACGGGGCTAAAAATAGGAAAATATAAGTGATAAAAAAAGCCTTGTTTAACTAAAGATTTCATAACACAATACCGCCTAAATTATATTATTCATAAAACAATGATGAAAATCAGTTCTTGAAGATTCTTTAGACAAAAAATGCCCACAATTGTGGGCATTTAAAAGTAATTATTTTAGATATTAGATAAGTCTCTAAATCGTGAAAGTTCGTTTTTTCTTGTGCTCACTTTCCTCATAACGCTTTACACATTCGTGATAAATTTTGCGTGCCTCTTCGGCATTACCCCAACCACCAACGTCTACTTTTTTCTTTTCAAGATCTTTGTAAACTTGGAAAAAATGCTCAATTTCTTTAAGTCTATGTGGATTTAAATCGGTTATATCTCCTCTCTTATTCCAAACAGGGTCAGAAACAGGCACACAAATAATTTTTTCATCAGGTCCCTTCTCATCTGTCATGTGAAAGACACCTATAGGCCTTACTTCCATTACAACCATAGGGAAAGATGGCTCTGTTGACAACACCAAAACATCAAGTGGATCTTGATCTAACGCTAAGGTTTCTGGAACAAATCCATAATCACCAGGATACATCATAGATGAGAACAACGTTCTATCGAAACGAATTTTATGTAATGTGAAGTCGTATTCGTATTTATTTCTACTTCCTTTTGGTATTTCAATTAAAACATCAAAAGTTAATTTCTTTTTGCTTGTCATAGTATAAAATTTGTGGATTGCAAAGGTAGAAAAGCTTTAAAGCGTAAACAACTTATGGGTACTCAAAAGGTGTCGATTTTACATAATATTAATAATAGAGAAAACATTTGCTTTATTAACAAATATTTAGATGTGGAATTATTAACTTGTGAAACTTTTAAGAAAACTACTAATTTAAATACAATATGAGGTACTTTGCAGCATTTTGCCTTACACTTTTTATTTTTCAAATTCAGGCACAAAATCAACCTTGGCAGGGTAAATTCGAACCTATTGATAATTTAATGACACCCGTAAATACCTATCGAACAGCTAGCGGTGCTCCAGGTAAAGACTATTGGCAACAACGTGCTGATTATAAAATAAAAGCTATTTTAAATGAAACTGACAACACGCTTTCAGGTGAAGAAACCATTACCTATTACAATAACTCACCTGATGATTTAAGTTATTTATGGATTCAGCTAGAGCAAAATGTCAACAAAAAAGAAAATGAAGATTTTGGCACCATAAATAATAGTTTAAAAGATGGTATCAATACTAGGCAAATGCAGTTTTTAACTAGAGCTATAGATTTTCCTGCTGGTTACACTATAAAATACATTAAAGATTCAAACGGAAAACCCATTAAATCTTTGGTAAATAATACTATGATGAAGGTTTTATTGGATGAACCTTTAAAATCTGGCACTACTTTGACTTTTTCTATCGGTTGGTCATATCCAATTACAGATCGTAGCATGTATTTATTATCTCGTGAAGGGTATGAGTATTTTCCAGAAGATGATAATACGGTTTATCTTATTGCCCATTGGTTTCCAAGAATGGCGGTGTATAATGACACTGAAGGTTGGCAAAATCAACAATTTCAAAAGTTAGGTGAATTTGCTTTAGAATTTGGTGATTATGATGTTGAAATCACGGTTCCTGCTGACCATATTGTGGCATCTACAGGACAACTTCAAAATCCTGAAAATGTACTTACAAAAAAACAGCGCAAACGTTTAAATGAAGCTTCAAAATCATT
Organism: Flavobacteriaceae bacterium; assembly: GCA_043557195.1. Lineage (GTDB taxonomy): Bacteria > Bacteroidota > Bacteroidia > Flavobacteriales > Flavobacteriaceae > Jejuia. The sequence goes on from CP121314.1 coordinate 1,500,393, forward strand.
TGACACTCCAGTTATGGTGATTTCAAAAGAAGAAGCTGTTGAAAACGAAAAAGAGAAGTCCAAAAAACAAAAAACTTGGAGATATACTGCAAAAAACGTTCGGGATTTTGCTTTTGCATCATCTCGAAAATTCATGTGGGATGCTCAGGCAGTAAAGCTACCAACAAATACGGTGATGGCAATGTCGTACTATCCAAAAGAAGGACTTCCTGTATGGCAAGAAGAGTCCACAAAATCTATCATGCATGCTTTAGAGGTGTATTCTGAGGCAACTTTTGATTATCCGTATCCTGTAGCAATTTCTGTAAACACTTCCAATATCGGAATGGAATTCCCTATGATTAGTTTTAACGGTGGAAGACCAAAAAATGGCAAAATGAGCAAAAACGCCAAAGCTGGCATGATTGGTACGATTATCCATGAAGTTGGTCACAATTGGTTTCCTATGATTGTTAGTTCAGACGAACGCAAATGGATGTGGATGGACGAAGGTTTAAACACATTTTTGCACCAACGCACCGTAGCTGAGCGTTACCCTGAATTTAATAGTGTAACACCCAAAAGTATTACGCCTTTTATGAGTGGTGATAAAAACATTTTACGTCCAATTATGACGACTTCAGACAATGAATTGTTTAATCAATTTGGCGCGAATTTTTACATTAAACCTACCGTTGGCCTCCAGATGCTTAGAAACTCAATTGTTGGTAAAGAGTTGTTTGACGCCGCATTCAAGGAATATGCAAACCGTTGGAAATACAAACACCCCAATCCTTCAGATTTATTTAGAACGTTAGAAGATGCTACCGCGACTGATTTAGATTGGTTTTTTAGAGGCTGGTTTTTTACTACCGATAATGTAGATATGGAACTCTCAAACGTAAAATGGTTTAAGGTACATGAAGAAGATAGAAATATCGAGAACCAAACTGAAAGTACACAAGTAGCAGCTGAAGGTAATAACGCTTCTGAAACGCCTAAAGATTTTTCAAGCGGTCCAGAAGTCATAAATATGACTTCTACTCCCGATAACAGCTATGGCGGATTTTTATCTAGAATAGATGACGATGCCATTAGAAAACAACTTTCTAGAAAAAACCTTTATGAGGTTACCATAAAAAATGTGGGAGGTTTAGTAATGCCAGTAACTATTGAATGGATTTTTACTGATGGTTCAAAAGAAATTGATAAACTGCCTGCCCAAATTTGGCGTAGAAACGAATATGAAGTAAAAGAGGTTTTTATTAAAGACAAAGAAGTAAAAACAGTAAATCTAGATCCCAATTTTGAGTTTGCAGATACTGACATGTCGAATAATGTCTTTCCAAAAGCTGAAACTGATTCAGAATTTGACAGTTTTAAAAATAACAAAGGGAATTAATTTACTTTAAAACAAATGTTTCTTTAATTTGTAATTCAACTAATAAACTATACTTAGGATTGCATTTTAAGGAACTTATAAAGTTTGCCATTCTTCTTCTGCTGCTAATTTTTTCATCATGCGGTAAAAAAAAACCATATGAAGCAACCAAAGAGGGAAGTAATAAGCATTTAACTGTTAGCGCACTACCGTTAAATGCTAATCACCCAAAAAACAACATTCCTAATGCGAATAAAGTTGAATTAGGAAAACTTCTCTTTTTCGACCCCGTACTCTCTGGCGATAAAGATGTAGCATGCGCTACCTGCCACCACCCTAAAAATGGATATGCTGAGTTCAGAGATATTTCAATAGGCGTGAATGGGCGAGGGTTTGCTAGTAAACGCACCTTTAACTCTCCCAATGCTATCCCCTTTGTTAAACGAAATGCACATACTATACTAAATACCGCTTTTAATGGCATGAACTCCTCAGGTCATTATAACCCAGAAGATGCACCTATGTTTTGGGATTCAAGAGTTAAAAGCCTAGAAACCCAAGCTATTGAACCTATTAAAGCTCTGGAAGAAATGAGAGGAAACCATTTTACCGATGCTGATATTTTACAAAAGGTTATTTCAAGGCTTGAGCAAATCCCTGAATACTCAAAGTTGTTTGAAATAGCTTTTAATGAAGAACACCCCATTACCATTGAAAATATTGGAAAAGCCATAGCTACATTTGAACGCACTTTGGTTTCTAACAATTCAGATTTTGATAGATATATGCGTGGGGACTCTACAGCTATATCCTTATCAGAGAAAGAGGGCTTTAAACTTTTTAAACAAGTAGGCTGTATTAACTGCCATAACGGACCGATGTTCTCTGACTATAAAATGCATGTTTTGAGTGTACCTGAAAACGATAAACTTGGCTTTATTGATGATGGTTTTGAAAAACAATTTAGCTTTAGAACGCCTACTTTAAGGAATTTGAGATTAACCGCGCCTTACATGCATAATGGCACCTTACCAACCCTTGAAAAAGTTTTAGAATTTTATGAGGATTTAACTTTTAAAAAATCTAGAAATCCAAATATTAAAGCTTCTGAAGTTGACACATTAGCCCAAAAGCTAACCTTGAGAATGAAAGATATGTCTTTAATCGTTTCTTTTTTAAACACTCTAAATGACGATAGTTTTGATAGTTCAATTCCGGAAAATGTTCCTAGTGAGTTGAACGTTGGGGGTAATATTGATTAAACTGAAATATTGCAAAAAATAAAATCCATGAATTTATCTTCTCATGGATTTTATTCCGATTTCTTGCCCTAAAAACGTATTAATTAACTAACTCAAACTAAACTATCTGTTATATGAAAAAACTTTTTCGTGCAACCTTTCCCCCTTTTCTCATACAAATATAAACCTTGCTCTCTATATATTTTTATTTATATTTTTTATGAAAAACATAAATTATTCTTATTAAACCAAGGTAAAAGCATATATGTTTATTATACTGCAACAATAAACACTGCAGTATTTGATTATTTAGACTTTTCAAACTTTGATATTACGAAAGGCTTCTTTTTCCCAGGAGGAATAATTTTAATGGATTCGTGTTGTATATTGCCGTTTAAGGTTTTAATTCGCAATCGTACAGGTTTTCCATATTCTGGTGGAATAGGGATTTTAATGGCTTGTGTTTTTTTCCATGCCACATCATAGGTACTAATTTTAATACCCTGCATTGACGCTTCTATAATAGCATCTTTAGAAGTAGATTTGAATGATAATTCTGCATCCCAAGTGTTTACATAAATACCTGGATCAATAAACGTAATTTCATACTCTATCCACTTTGAGGAATCATTGGTGTCTTCATTTGTGTCAATAGTATCCAAGGATTCATCCTTATATAAATAATCCCAAGATTTTGATCGATTCTCATCATCAGCATTAAAATAACCACTTTTTTGACCTACTTTAATATTTGGAATTATACCGCCTTCAACCTGAATTGTTTTTGTAGCTACAATCTTTTCACTAGACTGCCCAATCATAATTTCAAAATCACCCGCTTCAACCTCAAATTGTTGTGAGTTGACATTGTAATGCGAGAACGCTTCGTATGGCAGTTTTATAGATACCTCTTTAGTTTCACCAGCAGGAATACTAATACGTTTAAAACCTTTAAGTGCTTTATTAGGAACTATTTCTGAAGATTCTACATCTCGCACATAAACTTGCACAATCTCATCGCCATCTCTATCACCAATATTAGAAACTTTTGCTGTAACCGTCACATCGTCATTCGCGTCAATTTTATTTCCACTTACCTTTAAATCATTAATCTCAAATTGGGTGTAGCTTAAACCAAAACCAAATGGATACAATGGTTTCTTATCTGAATACATATAAGTTCTTGCTACTTCAGGGGCATAATCGTCTTTCCAAGTTTGGATGTTGTAATCGGTCATGTGCGGTAAATCTTTTTCAGATTTCACCCATGTAGTATTCAATTTTCCTCCTGGATTTACATCACCAAACAACACTTTGGCCAAGGCTGTACCTTGCTCCTGTCCATTCGCCCACGCACAAATAATCCCTGGTAAGTTTTTCTGTTCCCAACCAATTGAGGTAGAGCCACTTGGAATAAGAACTAGAATTATATTTTTGTTTACCTCTTGAACTGCTTTTATAAGCTCATGCTGCCTACCTGGTAAACTTAATGACATGCGATCTTTAGTTTCTGTAGCGGTAGATTCGTCATTACCTACAACCACAACCACATAATCTGATGTTTTGGCCAAAGCTACAGCTTCTTCGATTTTTTGTTGATCTTCCGCATCTCCAGTAACAGAACAACCCTCTGCAAAACTCACATCCCCAGTTGCATAGTTTTTAATCCCATCAAGAGGTGACACCTTACTTTTTGGATTGCCTGAATAAATTCCCAACCAACAACGGTTTGCGAAAGGCCCGATTACAGCTAGCTTACCACTATCCTTTTTAAGTGGTAGAATGTTATCGTTTTTAAGCAATACAATAGATTGTTCAGCAGCTTTAAGTGCTAATTGCTTGTGGGTATCACATTCTAACACACTTGAAGGAATTTTTGAATATGGGATAAGCAAAGGAGCATCAAAATCTCCAATCATAAATCGCAACCTCAATAGTCTTCTTACTGAAACATCTAGTTCTGCTTCAGTTAACAAACCCTGCTCAATAGCAGGTTTTAATGCTTTAACAAAAGGCGCCTCTCTGGTTTTATGTCTAAAACACTCTTGGTCTACACCTGCTTTAATTGCCATGGCTGCAGCCTCTTCTTGTGTTTCGGCAAATCGCATACGTTTTTCTATGCCTTGAATTGCCGCCCAATCTGCAATAACATAACCCTTAAAGCCCCACTCATTGCGCAATACACCATTTACAAGCCAGCCATTGGCTGAACATGGCACACCATTAACGCCGTTTAGTCCCGTCATAATACCTGTAGCTTCTTCATCAACAATACAGGTTTTGTAGGCTGGAAAATAATATTCGTATAAATCTTTACGTCTAACTAATGAATGACTGTATTCTCTTCGAGTATCAATATTATTGGCCACATAATGCTTTACAGTGGTAACAGTTTTTACATATTTTGGATCATTACCCTGCATACCACGAATGTACATACGTGCTATTTCAGACATTAAGTGTGGGTCTTCACTATAACACTCTTCATTTCTTCCCCAACGCGGATCACGCGCCATATTAACCGTTGGCGCAAACATCATGACCTCTTTTTGTCCCATATTTTTAAGAGCTCTTGCCTCGTTGGAAATAGCTGTTGCTACATCAAACATCAAATCAGGATTCCAAGTAGAGCCCATGGCATTGTTTTGCGGAAACTGAGTACAATTCCAGGCCTTTAGTCCATGTAGCGCTTCACCATACCAAACAAAGGAAGGAATATCTAATCGGTCAATACCTTTAATTGCAGAACCACAATAACTGATTTTTTCATCTAATGTCATTTTTGACAATAAATCTTCTACACGATCTTCAACCCTTGCATTAGGATCTTTCCATACTTGTGCATTAAGCAAGGAAAGGTTAATTAATAAAAAGAGAGCTATTTTAGGTAAAGACAATTGCTTCATTGTTTTTAGTTTAATTATGAGTTTCTAAAATTAGAAACTTTAGAAATATCTTGGTCAAAAACAAGCTGCAGATATTAAACTTTTCGCTTAATATTTTCGTAAGTCAATCATAAAGCCTCAATATTCGAAATTTGAAGCGTTCAACACAAGATATTCTAGAAATAAAAGCCAAAACTACCAGTAACTCCAAACTTTCTGACATTGGGGTATAACGTATCATCCTTATAATTCCCTCGGAAGTTAAAATCTATTCTAAAGACTTTAAAAATATTCCCGACACCAATACTATATTCGTAATATGGCTCTTTATTCGGTGCCACTAATTGAAGATTTACCGGATTACTAGGCACATTACTTAGCGCAATATTTTCTTCTGAAATATTTGCAATTACTCCACGTACGCTTATAATTTCTCTTAAATTTAGTTTTCGTAAAAACGGTATTCTTGAAAAGAAACGTCCGTTAAAATTATGCTCTAAATGAAACGAAGCATATTGGTCGGATACAAACTCGTAAAAATCTAACTGCGAAAAAGTGTTATAAATGGAAAAATAAGTCTGGTTTCCTGGAATTACATTTAAGAGTCCTAATGGCACTTCTCCAAACGTTTTACCAACTTCAATAGATGATACCAAACGTCCAAAACCTCCCACTTGCCATGGCTGTAAATAGGATAATTGCACTTTGGTATAATCAAAGTCGCTATTTAAAATACTTTTATCGCCACGACTTATTTGAGCAAATAATCGTGCAAAATCATCATTTGCTGTTTTGCGTTCTACTCCAAAACCTGTCATTTTTCGTCCAGGGAAATACGCCGCTGAAAACGTAGTTTCGTATTGTTTAATTTCAGATTTTACTCCATCGGGTGTATTATAATCCAAACTAAACGTTGGTGATGCCGATTCTAAAGTGCGATAGTTTCCTCCTAAACGTAAGACCAAATTTCTAAAAGGTTCAGCTTCAACAGCAAAACTTGTTAAATTTATTGAGGTTAATTTATCATTTGAGCCTGTACCAACAACTGCAGAAGATGCTAAACTACGTCCTAAAACATCAGTGCTTGTTGTTAAGCTTGCACCTATTTGCTCCACATCACGTCGGTTTCCTCCAGAAATAATAAGTCGGTTTTTCTTATCTAACAACCACTTTCCTGAGATACCATATTTAAACTTGTCATCTCTAAAGCCATAGGCCAAAAACCCTTCTAAACGCCACAAATCGTTTCTTCCAAAATAAGTTCTCCCACCTGTACGCAAACGTAAACCTTCAACATCATTAAATCCAAAGGTTGAAAAAATTGGTCCGTAATCTAAAGGCAGCGTATTAAACTCAATATATCCTGAAGCTAGAATACTTCCCAAGTTATATAAGCGCTTGAACTTTTTCACCGTTTTAAGGGTGTCGAGCATTTTATAAACTCCTTTTTCATCTTTATTGAGTGCCTCTAAGCGGTTTGCTTCCCAAAAAGCATCATCTCTATCATACACATCCTTATCATAATTATACACTTCTTTCTCATAGAACTTTTTATCCTTCGGAACATCAAACTTATAATTATCATAAAGCGTGGTACGCTTACCGTAAATACCTCGTGATTTTTCCTTTTTATTAAATGCAAAATCACTCATCATGTAATCACGTTTCACCAGAAATAAAGAATCATTTAGCACTTCAAACTCTTGTTCAATATAAATATCTTTAACCCAGTTGATGTTTGCGCTTTTTGATGCCTGAAGGTTTATTTCCTTTAAGGCATAGGTTGTATCGGCTACCCAAAAATCACCTTTAAAGGTTAATTCATTTTTTCGTCTTGGATAGTATATGATGTTGTAGCACCATTTGTTATCAATATAGGAGCTATCAGACAAGACATAATTATACGTGCTGATTCCTGTTCTAGAAAGTGGACTCACAAAGCTTTTATCGAAAAACTTTAAGTAGTTGTCGTACACATTAAAATCGGCGTACAAGTCGTCCACAAAATCAATAATAACTTGGTTATCGCTAAATCCAGAGTTTTTATTGCCTTGTAAATCTTCCTTTTCTTTATTTAAAATATTATCGCCATATACTTTAGAAACCGCCTCGTTGATGAACATTGGCAGGTATGTTTTACCCGTAACGCGAGAAGTATCTACCTCATTAAAAACAAATTCCATACCTCGGAAGAGTTTGCTTTTTATAAGCGCACTGTCAATGGTATTAATATCGAATTCTACTTTTTCATATTTATCGTATTCGTATTGATTGAATTGCTTCAACCCATTACTGCGTTTATTGTCCCAAATTTTTCTAAGGATATCTATAGCAGGGTTATTCTTTTTAGGCTGCTTCCCAGAAACAATTACAACCTCATTTAACTGCGCCGCTTCTTCTTTTAGCACAAACTTTAAATTGTAGTTTACCTTTTTGTCTAAAGTCACATTCAAGGTTTCATACCCTATAAAAGATACGGTAAGCGCAGTGCGGGTTTCTTCAGATTCTAAATAAAATTTGCCATTTTCGTCAGTAATTGTGCCTTCTGTAGTTCCAGAAAATAACACATTAGCAAAAGACACAGGTTGATTTACCTCATCAAACACATAACCACTCACTTTGGTTTGAGCCAAAACTGTACATACGTTCAGTAGAAAAAGGGCGAAAAATAGTTTTAACTTCATTTAAAGATTGTCATTCTTATATATAGACACAAAAAAATTGCAATTGGTTGCATATAGCGCAAAAATGTCTAAATCATTCTAAAATAAAAAACTTCATCAGCAACAATCGTGCTAATGAAGTTTATATAACGTAAAAAATACCGTTTTATTTATAAAGCACTTTTTTTACAGCCTTAATTACATCTTCATGGTTTGGTAACCATTCTTTCAATAATACTGGCGAGTATGGTGCAGGTGTATCAGCTGTATTAATTTTTACAATTGGCGCATCCAAATAATCAAACGCTTCACTTTGAACTAGATAAGTGATTTCTGTAGCCACATTTCCAAAAGGCCATGCTTCTTCCAAAACAACTAAGCGATTGGTTTTCTTAACAGATTCTAAAATTGCTTTTCTATCCATTGGGCGTACAGTACGTAAATCGATAATCTCACAAGAAATACCTTCTTTCTCTAATTCGTCTGCAGCTTTATAAGCTTCTTTTATTATTTTTCCGAAGGAAACAATAGTTACATCTTCACCTTTTCTTTTGATATCTGCAACACCAATAGGTAAAATATATTCGCCTTCTGGCACTTCACCTTTATCACCGTACATTTGCTCACTTTCCATAAAAATAACTGGATCGTCATCACGAATTGCAGCTTTTAATAAGCCTTTAGCATCATATGGATTAGATGGTACCACAACTTTTAAACCTGGCGTATTCGCAAACCAGTTCTCAAAAGCTTGTGAATGTGTTGCACCTAATTGTCCAGCCGAAGCGGTAGGACCACGAAATACGATTGGACATTTAAACTGACCACCAGACATTTGTCTGATTTTAGCAGCGTTGTTTATAATCTGATCAATTCCAACTAAAGAGAAGTTAAAAGTCATATATTCTACAATTGGTCTGTTGCCGGTCATAGTAGAACCTACTGCGATACCTGCAAAACCAAGTTCTGCAATTGGCGTATCAATAACACGTTTTGGTCCAAATTCATCCAACATTCCTTTTGATGCTTTGTATGCACCATTATATTCTGCTACTTCTTCACCCATCAAATACACACTTTCGTCTCTGCGCATTTCTTCACTCATCGCTTCGCAAATCGCTTCTCTAAACTGAATTGTCTTCATTTAATTGCTTTTAAATCGAGTTGCAAAAATAGTAATAAACCCTTAGCCTGCTAAAAGAATCTTTTAAAAATTTACTATGCATGCATAGTATTTTTCAAATAAAATACCTAACTTCGTATCCGCAAAAAAATAAGATATTTTAATTAAGATAATGTTATGAATATATTGGTTTGTATAAGTCATGTCCCTGACACAACATCTAAGATTAATTTTACTGATGGCGATACAAAATTTGATAAGAATGGTGTGCAATTTGTGATTAACCCAAATGATGAGTTTGGTTTAACGCGTGCCATGTGGTTTAAGGAAAAACAAGGCGCAAATGTTACTGTTGTTAATGTTGGTGGTACTGAGACAGAACCTACACTTCGTAAGGCTTTAGCGATTGGTGCTGATGCAGCAATTAGAGTAAATACTGAAGCTACTGATGGTTTTTCGGTTGCAAAACAATTAGCCAAAGTTGTAGAAGATGGTGGATACGATTTAATAATTGCAGGACGCGAATCTATAGATTACAATGGCGGTATGGTTCCTGGTATGTTAGCAGGTTTAATTGGTGCCAATTTTGTAAATAATTGTATTGGTTTAGAAGTAGATGACACATCTGCAACTGCTACAAGAGAAATTGATGGCGGTAAAGAAGCTGTAACAACGGCATTACCTTTAGTGGTAGGTGGACAAAAAGGTTTAGTTGAAGAAAGTGATTTGAAAATCCCTAACATGCGTGGTATTATGATGGCGCGTAAAAAACCTTTAACAGTTGCTGAACCTGCTGATGTTGCGGCAGGAACAAGCTCTGTTAGTTTTGAAAAACCAGCTCCAAAAGGTGCTGTAAAACTAGTTTCTCCAGACAATTTAGATGAGTTAGTGGATTTACTTCATAATGAAGCAAAAGTAATTTAAGAAAATATTATGTCAGTTTTAGTATATACAGAATCAGAACAAAACAAATTTAAGAAGGCTGCTTTTGAAGTGGCGTCTTACGCAAAAGCTGTTGCAGATCAATTAGGAACTACTGTAACTGCTCTAGCCATAAATGCCGATAACACTTCCGAATTAGGAAACTATGGTGTAGATAAAGTATTAAAAGTTTCCAATTCAGAATTGGAGAATTTTAACGCAAAGGCTTATGCCGATATTTTAAAACAGGCTGCTGAAGCTGAAAATGCACAAGTAGTTATTGTTGGCTCAAGTGCTGATAGCAAATATTTAGCGCCACTTTTAGCTGTTGGATTAAATGCGGGTTATGCTTCAAATGTTGTTGCAGCCCCTTCACGCACCAGTCCGTTTACAGTAAAACGTTCAGCATTTACCAATAAAGCATTTGAAGTTGCTGAAATTAAATCTGAAGTAAAAATTGTTGGTGTTTCTAATAATTCCTTCGGTTTGGTTGAAAATAGCGCTAGTGCTGCTACCGAAGATTTTTCGCCTTCAATTCCAGAATTAGGTGTTACCGTAGCATCTGTTGATAAAGCTACAGACAAAGTAACAATAGCAGATGCAGAAATAGTTGTATCAGCGGGTAGAGGCCTTAAAGGTCCTGAAAACTGGGGTATGGTTGAAGAGTTAGCTGATGTTTTAGGAGCAGCTACGGCATGTTCAAAACCTGTTTCAGATTTAGGGTGGAGACCTCATAGTGAACACGTAGGGCAAACGGGAAAACCTGTTGCGTCAAATTTATATATTGCCATTGGTATTTCTGGTGCAATTCAGCATTTGGCAGGCATCAATGCTTCAAAAGTAAAAGTTGTTATCAATACTGATCCTGAGGCACCTTTCTTTAAGGCAGCTGATTACGGTGTTGTAGGTGATGCTTTTGAGGTTGTGCCACAACTTATCGAAAAATTAAAAACATTTAAAGCACAACAGTAATATTTATATTTTATAAATTGTGTACTACTGTAGAACTGCTTAAATTAGCATTTCATGCCAAAAACTGTATTTGTAGTTGGTTAAGTTCTAATTTAAGCAGTTCTTTGCGTTTTAAATAGATTATGAGTTTAGTAAGATTAAATATAAAGGGTATTTCTTATAGCCAAACCCAAAATGGTGCTTATGCCCTAATATTAAATGAAATTGAGGGAGACAGAAAGTTGCCCATAGTTATTGGAGCTTTTGAAGCACAGTCTATAGCTATTGCTTTAGAAAAGGAAATTCGCCCACCTCGACCTTTAACTCATGATTTATTCAAAAACTTTGCTGATAGATTTGATATTGTTGTAAAACAAGTGATTATCCACAAATTAGTAGATGGTGTCTTTTATTCTAGTTTGATTTGTGAGCGTGACAAAATTGAGGAGATTATTGATGCAAGAACTAGTGATGCTATTGCTTTAGCGTTGCGTTTTGATGCGCCAATTTTCACCTATAAAAATATTTTAGATAAAGCTGGTATTTATCTAAAGGTTGACCCCAAAACAGATGATGACGATACTTCTGAAGATAGTGTTTTAGTTGATGATATTTTAGCTGGAGAATTAGAACCTGCAGTATCTAAGGAGGATTATTCTTCAAAATCGTTGGAAGAGCTACATCAACTTTTGGAAGAAGCTGTAAATAACGAAGATTACGAAAAAGCCGCTAGTATTCGTGACGAAATTTCTAAACGCTAATTAATTTTATGAAGCAATTTTTCCTCACTATTGTTTTCATATTGTGTTTAATAAGCACACCTTCTTTTTCTCAAGATACACTAAATAGTTTAGAAGAAACCAAAACCGAACTAGCAAATCAGGCAGAAAACGAAATAAACACTACACTTGTTGCAGACACAAATGCAACCAAAATTGAAACTGACAGTACTTTAGAAAACCCTAACAAGGCAACTATTATTCCAAGTGAAGGGTTTTCATTTGGAAGTTTATGGCGTGGTGTTTTGGGAATGATAGCCTTAGTATTTATTTCATTTTTATTCAGTAGCAATCGAAAAGCAATAAACTGGAGAGTAGTTGGTATCGGTCTTGCATTCCAACTTGTTATTGCTATTGGTGTTTTAAAAGTGGGGTTCATTAAAAGCATTTTTGAGTTTATAGGCGGTCTGTTTGTACAGATTCTTGAATTCACCAAAGCTGGAAGTAAGTTCTTATTTGAAGGTTTGGTGGTAGACATGGATACTTTCGGATTTATTTTTGCTTTCCAGGTGTTACCAACTATCATATTCTTTTCTGCGCTAACCTCTGTATTATACTATTTAGGCGTCATTCAAATAGTGGTAAAAGGCTTTGGCTGGTTACTCTCTAAGCTTCTCAAAATTTCAGGTGCGGAGAGCTTAAGTGTTGCTGGAAACATCTTCTTAGGTCAGACTGAAGCACCACTTTTGATCAAAGCGTATTTAGAGAAAATGAATAAGTCTGAAATGCTTTTAGTAATGATTGGAGGTATGGCTACAGTTGCTGGTGCTGTTTTAGCAGCATACATTGGATTTCTTGGAGGTGATGACCCTGAATTACGCTTATTCTACGCCAAACATTTGTTAGCAGCTTCTGTAATGGCTGCCCCTGGAGCAATTGTAATTTCTAAAATTTTATATCCACAGACTGAGTCTATAGATACTGATGTAAAAGTTTCTCAAGATAAGATTGGTTCTAACTTTTTAGATGCCATTGCCAATGGCACAACAGAGGGTTTAAAACTTGCTGTTAATGTTGGTGCAATGCTATTGGTATTTGTAGCATTTATCGCGATGTTTAACTATGGATTTGGAAAGATAGGTCATTATTCAGGTATTAATACATGGATTGTAGAAAACACCAGATATGATAGTCTTTCCTTAGAGTTTATCTTAGGCTATGCTTTTGCGCCTTTAATGTGGCTTATTGGTGTAGCTAAAGAAGATATGGCTTTAATGGGGCAGCTTCTTGGTATAAAACTAGCCGCTAGTGAATTTATAGGTTACATTCAATTGGCAGATTTAAAAGATGTTGCCAATGCTACGCACTTAAAGTATGAGAAATCTATTATAATGGCTACTTACATGCTATGTGGTTTTGCAAACTTTGCTTCTATTGGTATTCAAATTGGAGGTATTGGTTCTTTAGCTCCTGGGCAACGTAAAACCTTATCTAAATTTGGAATGAAAGCCCTATTAGGTGGCACCATTGCTTCGCTAATTTCTGCTACTATAGCAGGTATGATTATTGGTTAACAAATTCCTGCGAAGGCAGGAATCTTAAAATAAATTCCAGTTAATAACTTTTAATATCTACAGCATTAGATTTAAAAATGATGCATTCCTTTTTTATTAAATTGCGATGCACAATTTTGAGACTTTGTGCTAAAGTTTAATTAAAAAAGATTCCCGCTTTCGCGGGAAATAGAGATGAAACAATACCACGATTTAGTAAAACATGTTTTAGAAAACGGAAACGAGAAAGGAGACCGTACAGGCACAGGTACAAAAAGTGTATTTGGTTACCAAATGCGATTTGATTTAAGTGAAGGTTTCCCAATGGTAACGACTAAAAAATTACATTTAAAGTCTATTATTTATGAATTACTGTGGTTTTTAAAAGGCGATACCAACACTAAATATCTTACTGAAAACGGGGTGCGTATTTGGAACGAATGGGCAGATGAAAATGGAGATTTAGGTCCTGTTTATGGTCACCAATGGCGCAACTGGAATAGTGATGAGATTGACCAGATAAAAGAAGTAATCCATACACTTAAAACAAATCCAAATAGCAGACGTATGTTGGTTTCTGCTTGGAACCCTTCGGTATTACCAGACACCTCTAAAAGCTTTGGTGAAAATGTAGCGAACGGAAAAGCTGCATTACCACCATGTCATGCATTTTTTCAATTTTACGTTGCTGACGGCAAACTATCTTGCCAATTATACCAGCGTAGTGCCGACATATTTTTAGGCGTACCGTTTAATATTGCGTCTTATGCATTATTTACCATGATGATGGCACAAGTTTGTGGTTATGAAGCTGGAGAATTTATCCACACGTTTGGCGATGCGCATATTTATAGCAATCACTACGAACAACTAGAATTGCAATTATCTAGAGATATTCGTCCGTTACCAAAAATGATTTTAAACCCTGAAATAAAGGATATTTTTGATTTTGATTTTGAGGATTTCACTTTGGTGGACTACAATCCACATCCTCATATTAAAGGGGTTGTGGCGGTTTAGATTCTTACTAGACCTACTCTACTTTTCTTGACTTTGTAAAAAATTTCAAATAACTTCGTTTAACGGCGCATATCCGTCAACCCATTACTTGCAAGCAAAATAAACTGAAGATTGAAATTAAGAAAAGTAACAATTAAAGACCTCTATTTAGTCCAATATTGGGATACTAAACAGCACGTAATTGATTGTGACCCTGATGACGATTGGGATTGGGAAAAAGAACTCAACCGCAATCCAAAGTGGAGAGAACAGTTGATAGCTGAACTGAACGGAGAGCCAATTGGATTTATACAAATAATTGACCCTTTGTTAGAAGAAACTAAATATTGGGGGAAAGTTGAGCCGAACAAAAGGGCTATTGATATTTGGATTGGAGAAGAACGGAATCTGAATAAGGGATATGGAACAAAAATGATGAAACTTGCAATTAAAAGATGTTTTGGAAACGAATCTGTGGATGGAATTTTGATTGACCCACTTAAATCCAATATAAAAGCTCAAAGATTTTACAAAAGGCTTGGATTTGAATTTATTGAGGAAAGGGAATTTGACGGAATATTTTGTGTCGTTTATGAATTGAAAAGAAAAAACGCCAGCAGGTAACAATGTATATAAAAAATAGGTGAAAAAATAATAAAGTCAGGGGGTTCGGCTCGTATCAAACCTTGTACTTAGCCGGAAATTCCGTGCTTAGAAGTCGCCTACTTTTCAAATACTAACCGTTAAACGAATCTCCCAAAAAAACTAATAATAACTCTTAAGAAACACCCTTAGCAAACTAACCCGCGTTAGGGATTGCAGCGGCATCCTTTTTGAGGCACGAAAAAAGATATAGCGAAAAGCCCGACCCCTTGTGGGTAACGCCCAAATAAAAAAGCACCTTCTAAAAAAGAAAGTGCTTTTAAATAATGTTTTAAGTGTAAACTTATACAGTTACAACGCTGTTTTCAGCACCTGCAAAGTCGTTCCATGCGTAAGCATCGGCAGCAGCATCGTTTACATACTCACCATCTACGATAAATTTATACTCATAAGAGCTATCTTTATCTAAGTCTAAAGTTGCTTTAAACGTACCGTTTTTTAACTTTTTAAGTGGTGCTTTTTTAGCATTCCAATCGTTAAAACTTCCAACTACAACAGCCTTTTTAGCTTCTGGTGCTTCAATTGAAAATGTAACTTTACATATAGGTTTACTCTTTAAATACTGTTTTTTAATAGCCATAATACTAGTGTTTAATTATGGTACAAATTTATAAAAGATTGCAATTCTACATGCATTTAAAGCCCTTATATTGAAAGAATTATCAATTTGTTAATATGCACTCCATTTCTTTTAAAGTATGCTAAAAAATTAAGAGCAAAATTATAGTATTGATAATGCGAATTTTTTGGTTTCGTATTGATTTTCAGTGATTTCTGAACTAAAACGTTTTCGGGTTTAAGCATTATAGGTTTCACTAAAAAAACTTTAACTTTACGCTTTTAAATTATAGTATGTTCGGAAAGAAAAAACAGCAGCCGCAGATTGATAGAGAACAATTAGAGCTTATTGAAAATGCTCAAAAACGTGTTAAGCAAAAGAAACGCTTGTATGTACATTTTGTTTTGTTTTTAATTGGTTGCGTTCTTATAATTGTTGCTAATACCGTTTTAGGTATTGGCAAAGATTTTACTATTGCTGGTATTAATTGGTTTGTGTATGCTATTTTAATATGGTTGTTTTTGTTTTTATATCACCTTTTCAATGTATTTGTAACCCACAAATTCATGGGAAAAGCTTGGGAGCAACAACAATTAGAAAAATTGGTTGCTAAACAACAAGCACGAATTGACAAATTGAAAGAAGGGTTTAGAAAAGAGGAGGAAATAAAAGCGAAAAGCGAAGTGTTTAATGAGTTGCATACTGAAAAAGAAACCAAAGCACCTAAAACATCTGAATTGACTATTATTGTTGCCGCTGCAGAGAATGATGCTATTGGTAGAGGAAACCAGTTAATTTGGCACTTGAGTGATGATTTAAAGCGTTTTAAAGCACTTACTAGCGGCCATCATATTATCATGGGACGAAAAACGTTTGAGAGCTTTCCTAAACCACTTCCTAATAGAACACATGTTGTAATAACCCGTCAAACAGATTATAAAGCGCCTGAAGGCGTTATTATAGTACATTCGTTAGAAGACGCTATTGATGCTGCTAGAAGTGACAAACAACCTTTTATAATTGGTGGTGGACAGATTTATAAGCAAGCCCTAGAAAAGAATTTAGTTGATAAAATTGAACTAACTCGCGTACACGAAGATTTTGAGGCGGATGCGTTTTTTCCAAAAATTGATACAACTATCTGGAAAGAAACCAATAATGTGTTCAATAAAAAGGATGCGGAGCATGATTATGAGTTTTCTTTTATAACTTACCAGCGCTCATAATTCAAAATTTAAAAAATGTATCGCAAAATAATAATGTTTTCAGCTTCAAGAATATTAACCGTTTTATTTTGCTTTTTTAGTGTTTTTATTCAAGCTGAAGTAAAACTGCCGGCAATTGTTTCATCAAATATGGTGTTACAAAGAAACACTACTGTAAAACTTTGGGGTTGGGCTGATGCCAATGAAGCAATTACTATTTCTACAAGTTGGCTTACTGATAATTTAAATGTAATTGCCGACGATAATGGCGATTGGTATATTAATGTAAAAACTACAAATAGTAAAGCCTCACAGTCCATAAAGATTACTAGCAAAACATCTAACATAGAATTGAGCAATATACTTTTTGGAGAAGTATGGATTTGTTCTGGGCAATCTAATATGCAACAACCTATGGAGGGCTATAAAGGGCAGCCAACATTTGAAGGCCCGATGACAGCCGCTAAAGCAAATAATCCAAATTTAAGATTATTCACTGTAGAACGTGTGGCTTCTAAAACACCACAAAGTGATATTAGCGACTATAAATCATGGCAAGAGGCTACTCCCGAAAGTGTTATTAAATTTAGTGCTGTAGCGTATTTTTTTGGTCAGCAACTTCAGGAGACTTTAGATGTGCCTGTTGGGTTAATTCATTCCTCTTGGGGAGGCAGTAAGGTACAAGCTTGGATAAGCGAAGATGTTTTATCAAAATATGAAACGGTAGATATTGAGAATACTGACATTTCAAAAAGAACACAAGGCATTCCAACGGTTTTGTTCAACGCTATGATACACCCTATTACTAATTATTCAATTGCAGGTGCATTATGGTATCAAGGTGAATCCAACAGAAAAGAGTCTAAATATTACGAAACACTATTCCCGGCTATGGTGAAAGATTGGCGTAACAGATGGAATATTGGAGATTTTCCTTTTTATTTTGTTCAAATTGCACCATTCATTTACAGAGGAAATGATAAATACCAAGATTCTGAAAACAGTGCTTTTATTCGAGAATCTCAACTTAATTGTGTTGATTTAATCCCTAATTCTGGGATTGCTATCACATTAGATATTGGTGCCGAATTTTACATACATCCTCCTAAGAAAAAAGAAGTTGCAGATCGGTTATTGCTTCATGCTTTACACCAAACCTATGGCTATAAAAGTATAGACCATATTTCACCTCTATTTGATAAAAAGGAAGAGAAAGATGGAGGCATACTTCTCAGTTTTAAACATGCGGATTTGGGATTATTCGCTTTTGATACGCTCAAAGATTTTGAAATAGCTGGTAACGATAGAGTGTTTTACCCTGCTGAAGCTAAAATAGTAGATAGAAGTAAGGTTTTAGTTAAAAGCTCAAAAGTTTCAAACCCTAAAGAAGTCCGCTATTGTTGGAAAAACTGGGTTACAGGTACTTTATATAGCACAAGCTTACTACCCGTTTCTTCGTTTAGAACCGACAATTGGGATAACGCTACTAGAACTAAATAACTATAACTAATCACTTATAAATTTTAAATCTTCATAAATACCTTAACTACTATTATTAGTATTAAATTGCTATTTTTGCGGCACTAAAACGGTAACAAATGAAAGCATATATATTTCCAGGGCAAGGTGCTCAATTTTCAGGAATGGGTTTAGACCTCTATGAGAACTCGCCTTTGGCACAAGACTTATTTGAGCAGGCTAATGATATTCTAGGATTTTCTATAACGGATACCATGTTTGAAGGTTCTGCTGAAGATTTGAAGGAAACTAAAGTAACACAGCCTGCTATATTTTTACATTCAGTTATTCTAGCCAAAACTTTAGGTGATGCCTTTCAACCAGATATGGTTGCTGGTCATTCTCTTGGAGAATTTTCAGCTTTGGTAGCAAATGGCACATTGAATTTTGAAGATGGCCTAAAATTAGTCTCTCAACGTGCTTTAGCGATGCAAAAAGCATGTGAATTACAACCAAGTACCATGGCTGCAGTTCTAGGTTTGGATGATGATATTGTTGAAAAAGTTTGCGCCACTACTGAAGGTGTTGTAGTAGCAGCCAATTATAACTGCCCGGGGCAATTAGTTATTTCTGGAGAGATTGATGCTATAAACAAAGCCTGTGAAACTTTAAAGGAAGAAGGTGCACGTCGTGCTTTAGTTTTACCTGTTGGCGGTGCATTTCATTCGCCATTAATGGAACCTGCACGCGAAGAATTAGCAGCCGCTATCGAGAATACGACGTTTAATACGCCTAATTGTCATATTTATCAAAATGTAACCGCTAGTGCTGTAAGTGATGAAAATGAAATCAAATCTAATTTAATTTCGCAATTGACGGCACCTGTACGTTGGACACAATCTGTACAACAAATGATTGCTGATGGTGCAACATTATTTACAGAAGTTGGTCCTGGTAAAGTATTACAAGGTTTAGTTAAAAAAATCAACAGAGACGCTCAAACAGAATCTGCAACTTTTGAAGCTAACTCCTAGATGAAACTTACCCGTCGCATTGTTTTTATTTTTACAACTATTATTTTGACCATTGCTATTGATCAGATTTCAAAAGTATTGGTTAGAACCTATGTAGAAGCTGGATCATCTTCTCCAATAATAGGAGACTTTTTTCAATTGATGAATGTTGAAAATGATGGAGCCTTTTTGGGAATGGGTGGTGATTTGAACCCAACATTAAAATTGATTTTCCTGCTTATCCTACCCGTTTTAGTATTAGGCTTTGTATTACGACATGTTATTAAAGACAAGAGCTTAGACAATTGGTCTCTTTTTGCCTTTGCCAGTATAATTGGTGGTGGTATCGCAAATGTTTATGACCGATTTGCTTATGGTAGTGTAACAGACTTTTTATATATACGCATCACAGAGGTCATTAGAACTGGCATCTTTAATTTAGCTGACTTATCAGTTACAACAGGGATGATAATTTTGGTGGTTATGATGTTTAGAAAGAAGAAAAAAACAAAAAAAGAAGCCGAAGATTAAGAGAAATCATCGGCTTCTTTTTTAGCTAAGAACTGAGTATATTTTAAGGAATAGTAAATGTTGTACTCGTAGTAAAACCGTAAGCCCCATCTGAGGAAAAAATCACTTCATCGCTAAATGTAAGAGAAAATGGTCCGCCACCATCTGAAAATTTATCATACATTTCAAATGTGTAAGTTCCTGAAGCTAAACATACAGCCTTAGTTGTACTGGTACCTTCATCAGCTCCATCATAAGCTCCCCAAGGGTCATCTCCATTAATACTCGTGCTTTGAGAAACTACGTTATCTGCAGCATCTAAAATTCTCCAATAAACTTCTTCTGGATATTGATCAAAAGTAATATCAACAAATAATTCAGGATTTGGACATACTTGTTTAAGATTAATTTGCATAGTAGCACCTAGGAGTAGGCCTTCTTGAGAAACAAAATCTAAGGCTAAAATATCGTCACCTGATGTATTTATATTAGGCCCTATAACACCCAAATCAAAAGTCCCCATATTAGAATTAGCAGGAACGGTAGCAGAAGAAGGCACAGAATAAGCTGACGCATTAGCGGTCGTCAAATCAGTATTTACTACAATATTAAATGTACGATCAGAACTTGCAGTGTTTGATGCTGCTATTTTAATCTCTTCAGTAATACTTGCAGTTGGGTCTACACCAATTAAAGGTCTGGACTCAAAGCCTACATAGTTTATTTCTAAAATCGCTGGTTTTTCATCATTTTCCTCACAATTAGTGAACAAACAAACACCTAGCGCTATTGTTAATATGGTTAATAATTTTTTCATAATCTTAAAGTTTTATTTTATAATAATTTTTTTCGTGTATTTAGAGTTTCCGCTTTTGATATTTAAAAAGTAAATACCTTCAGCAAATTTTGAAGTATCAATAGAATAATCTTTTGATGCGTTTGTAGGCAACACATCTTTAAAAACTAAACTACCGTTGATATTATACAATGATAACTTGGAGTTTTCAGGAAGTGTTTTATAAGAGATGTTGATTCTAGTAAAAGCAGGAATTGGCCATACCTTTAGGTTAGAAAACGTATGTTCTCTAGCGCTTAACGTAAGGTTAGCACCTGTGATAATAATTGAAAACGCTTGTGTGCTATTGGTTAATATTCCTTTATGTGTTACAGTTAAAGTATAGTTACCACTCACTGGGCTTGCTACATCAATTCGCTCAATATTATCTACATTATTATCACCTTTAATAGCAGCAGCATTAACGTTGGTATTATCCAATTTCCAAGGAGTAAATATTGTACTATTTGAATCTTCTAACCTCAAGTCCAAATCATTTATCAATCTGGGAGAAAGTACATTTCCAGGACTTGATGACACAGCTCCTGGAGGATCTGTCCAACATATAGTTGCTCTCAACTCACTACCTGCATCAACCGAAAATTGATAGGTGTAAATAGCACCATCATTAAGGACTACTTCCTTTATAACAGCTGTACCCTCATTATCATCCTTTATTAATAATGCCGAAGCTTCGGCATTCAATAAGCCCCATCCGAAAATTCCATCCGGACCTGTTCTGGTATTATCGTCAATAGCAGTATGGCACACTAATCCTTTTAGTGTAGCGGCCCTCATGAAATTAGAATTCAATTGATTATAATACTCTTGCAATAACAGCAAAGAACCAGCTACATTAGGCGATGCCATAGATGTACCAGAAATTGTACTGTAGGCAGAGTCACTACCTGAAAATGGAGAGTATACATCGGTTCCATCCCCAGAAATATCAGGCTTTACTCTAAAATCATCGGTTGGTCCCTGACTACTAGTAGAGTTTATTGCCAAAATAGATAATACTCCAGTTGTTGCATTAAGAATAGGATTAGCGTTAGCAACCACTAAATTATTTTTAGCTGTTTTATTTCCAGTTAATTTATCAAAACCTACACCAAGGCCACCTGAATACGTGCCTGTTGGTCCTGAACCTGCATTACCAGAAGAATTAACAGCTAAATAGTATGGTGCCTGATACGCTACATCATCCCAAGTTCTAGCATCGGAGGTATAAGCACCAATGCTTTCTGCTGAAACCTGTTGTGTAGAACCTGAAAATATAGGCACACCATAAGAATGATTAGATATAAGTAATCCATTTGAAGCTTCAGTTAAAGCCTCAGCATCATCAAATTCCCAATCGTAAGATCTTAGGGTGGCTTTTGGAGCCATTCCTTTTGCATCTGCATCTTCGCCTTTAGCTAGAAGTGTCCCCGCAACATGTGTTGCATGGTCACTAATAGGTCCAAAAAACAAACCAGGGAATTCAGGATAAATAACACGAGATTGGGGAGTAGCTTGATCATCTTTAAACTCATCATGAGTACCACGTACACTTTCTTCGTCCCATACCCCTATGCTCATGTTAAGACCTTCTAGGTTTAGACCTACCCCTCCTCCTGGGTGCAACCTGTCAGTTTTTGTTGCTTTTGCACTATTTATGTTATCAGTAGTCCTGTAAATAGGTCTGCCATTAACAATATCGTAAATGGCATGGACCTTGCCATTAATCTTTATTCTTCTTGTTTCATCTTGATTTATTTTAAGGTAGGTAGAAATCCTGTCTTCCTTAAGCTTATTCTTTTCGACCAAGGTAGATTTAAGGTTTTCAATTGCATCTAAGTTATACTTAGATGCAATCTTTTTCCTTTCAGCTTCAGTTTGAGAAGATAAATTAATTATAGCAAAGATTGCTAATAAATAAAAAAGTACACCCTTATTATTCATTATTAAAACCTTCGTAATTTGGATTTAAATCTGTCTCGTCTTCTGGTATTTTCAAGAAGAATAGATTACTGTCGGCTGGAACAGTTAGGGTTACACGATGTGTGTCATTTCTTGTTATTGGTAGATTATAGCGTTTAGCATCGAACCACTGTGGACCAAATTCACCATAAAATTCCTTTTTACGCTCCAATAGTATTTCATCTAATAAAGCCTGCCCTGTATTACCAGACATAACAGCATTAGGATCTCTTGCTGACTGTAAAGCAAACAGTAAACTCTGTGCCTCGCCTATATTTCCTAAATGGTATTGTGCCTCTGCATCGAATAAAACCATCTCCGATTTTCTGATAATAGGAATATCGGAAGCAAATGTAAATGCATATTTTGTGGATATAAATTCTCTCCAAGGCTCAGTTGCTGATACACCATAAATATCAAAAAATAAATTACGGGAATCTGTAGCAGAAAATTCGCTTACGAAATCTGGATCAAAATAAGTGGCAGAATAACTCAATGTTAAGTGATCCATCATTGGAGCAGCATGCCCCCAAAAGAAATTTGTTTCATCTGAGCCATTTTGGAACATAGCCCAAAGCCATTCATCATCCGTCATATCACCAAAACCATTACCCCAATTTGTAGATTGTACGGCTGCAGACGCATTACCTCCATAGGCTGCTCTGGCTAAGGATGATACTTTAGACCAATCATCTTGAGTTACAGATAAAACACGTGTTAATACTGCCTGGGCTACAGACTTATTTATAAAACTCTTACCTAATCTTGTGTCTGGTAAATCTGCAACCGCATCTTCCAAGTCTTGAATTACCTGATTGTACACTTCACTCATAGGTAGCGGTGCATTTCCAGTAGCAGTCTCTAGACTAGTAGGCGCCGTATAAATAGGTATTCTTACTAAACCTCTATTATTGTTATAGTTTGGACAAAATTCCAACAAAAGCTCGAAAAGATGGAACCCTCTAAAAAATTTACCTTTAGCAATAAACTCTTTTTTATCACTTTCACTTAATAGTGAGCTATTTTCAACACCAGCAATTAAGGTGTTTGCAAAGTTTACATTTTCATAGTTAAAGTCCCAAGTGAAATTGGTTCGTCTAAAATTTGGTTCTCTATTTTCATGACCATAATCAAAACGATACCAAGATACTGCTTGGATAATGTCATTACCCTTAACTGCTCGCGCAAAATACATCGCATAAAGTCCACCAACATCTACAGTTCTATATTGTCCTTTGTAATTAGACAATATTCCATTAACAAAGGTTTGAGCATTATTTCTATTTGCAAAAATGGCAGCATCAGTAACTCCTGATGTGTCAATTGGTTCTTCAACAAACTCTTCGCTACAAGAGCTTAAAATTACGAGGAGCGCTACCATTGTTAAAATCTTAAATGGCAAATTCCAAGATTTTTTAATATATATATTTTTCATAACTTCTATTTTATAATTTTATAAGTGCACCAAAGGTGAATGTTCTTTGTAACGGTGATCTGTTATTCGTTAGACCATTAAACGCCTGTTCTGGATCAATACCCTTATGAGATTGCCAAGTCACTAAATTATCAGCTTGTAGATATACTCTAAATTGATTTAATCCAATGATGTCCAATGCTTTTTGAGGGAGATTATACCCAATAGTTAAAGCCTTTAACCTTAAATAATCATTCTTAAACAACCAACGTGTTGACCGAAAAGTAAAGCTGTTTTGACCTTGAGTTAGACGTGGGAAATCTGTAATATCTCCAGGCTGTGACCAAGCATTGAAATTATCAGGATGTGCAGACCCCCCTACGGCTGGATTTATCAAACCTGTATAATCGGTATCGTATAAATAAGCTCCTAGGCTAAAATTAAATAACGCATTTATGTCAAATTGTTTGTATCTAAAAGAGGTATTAAATCCTCCTTGAATATCTGGCAAGGATTCCTTACCCGTTTGGTAGCGTGTAGCTGTGTCGTAATTGTTCGTTACATCTCTACCCGTCACTTCACCATTCGCATCAGTAACATCGATATACCAAAGCGCATCCCCTGTAGCTGGGTCTACTCCAGCCCACTCTCTTACATAAAATTCGAATATTGAAGCACCAGGCACCCATAATTTAGAGCCTTGCACTAGCCTATCAGTAAAAGGCGAAATCTGGGTTATTTCATTCTTCAAAATAGAAAAATTACCACCTACACTCCAAGAAACATCTTCTTTGCTAATGATGCGGCTATTCAATGTTATCTCCCATCCACTGTTATTTATAATACCAGCATTGGCTCTAAGCGTTGGTACACCAGAGGATGGCGTATTAGTAATGTCTTGGATAAGATCTACACTTTCCGTTTCAAAATACTCTACCGATCCTGAAAAAACACTATTGAAAAGATTAAAATCCAGACCTAAATTGGTTGCTCTAGATGTTTCCCATTGTAAAGCAGGGTCAGGTAAGGTTGCATTTGGCAGATTGATTGGCTGGCCTTCAACAGGAGAAATACTGACACCTCCAAAATTGGCACCTCCAAAAACAAAACTGGTAGGGAAAAATCCTCCAGGAATATTAATATTTCCAAGTTCACCAAATGAGGCACGTAGTTTTAAATTATTTACCCAACCTACATTCTCCATAAAACTTTCATTGGTAACTACCCATGATGCTCCAATAGAGAAGAAATCCCCTGTTCTAAATTGTTCTTCCAATTGGGATGTTTTATCTTGACGATAACTACCCTCTATGAAATATTTCTTATCAAAATTATAGGATAGTCTTCCCAAATAACTTGTGATGCGTCGTTCGGATCTAAATCCACCAAAAGACTCGGCAACAGTACCATTACCAATCTCTTGCTGCCCAGGTAAAAACCCAGTTGATGAAGCCCTAAAGCTATCAAGAGTATTTGTATTAGCTTCAAAAATTCCATCAACGGATATTGAGTGTTTGCCAAAAGCATTAGAATAATTTAAGGCTTGAATAGCGTTGCGTGTTGTTGTAACATTTCTTCGTTTTGTAACCCTTCCTTGAACATTCGAAGCTGCTCCAATCTCATCATCATCAAACTCATGACTATCAAACATATAATTCTCGTAATTAAAGGTTGATCTGAAAGTGAAATTGTCTAAGAAAGAAATTTCTGCATACGCTGAACCCAATAGGTTTGTACGGATTCTTTTTTCAGTACCCAATAATATAGAAGCCAAAATATTTTCGCCAGCAATTCCAGGTCTAGTATTATTAACTGGTTGTCCAATTGGCCTACCGTTTCCATTACCTAAATCATAAATCAAATCACCATTGGCATCTAAAATCAAATTACCATTGGCATCTCTCACATAAATTGGATAAACACTACTGTTACTATATATCCATGAAATAGCTTGTGTGGTACTACCAGATGTCTGATCTGGATTATTAGAATCTGATCTTGAATACCCTAAAGTTATTCCTGTCTTTAACCAATCATTAACTTGAGTGTCTATTGCTGCTCTTGTTGCAATTCTTTCAAAATCAGATCTTATAACAGGTCCTTCTTCATCTAGATAATCAAACGAGAAAAAATAATTAGATTTTTCACTACCTCCAGAAACTGTAAGTGTATGATTAATCCTTGGTACATCTCTTCTTAAAACATTGTCTTCCCATTGGGTATTCCACAATAGATTGGCACCAGCTGCCAAATTCCCATTGGAATCTATTGGGTTACTTATACCGTATGGATTGTATCCTAAAGTTGGCACTAATGCAGCACTTGCATTTGCGGCAGCGTCGGCAGGAGATTGACCAGTACCATAAAGGTTGTCGTTTCTTAAAGCAGTCCACATTAACTTTAAATAATCTTCAGAGTTTACCAAATCATGGATACCTACAGAAGGGTTGGAAAACCCATATTGACTTCTAACACTTATTTCTGCTCCAGCATTTCGTTTTCCTCTTTTTGTGGTAACTATAATTACACCGTTTGCAGCTCTTGAACCATAAAGTGATGCAGCACTTGCATCTTTTAAAACTGAAATAGATTCAATTTGATCCTGACTTATAGAATTTAAGTTTCCACTAAATGGTGCTCCATCGAGAATTATCAGGGGCGCGTTGGAACTGGCAAAACCTCCAGTATCTGGACTACGATTACCAATTTGATCATTAAAACTTCCAAAACCTCTAATTCGGATATTTGGATTTTGACCTGGCTGACCACCTGCAGTAACAATGTTTACACCAGCAACTGTTCCCTGTAGAGCTCTCAATGGCGATGTTACCTGTTGGTTTTCAATCACATCTGCTTTGATAACGTCTACCGCACCAACTATGGCTTCTCGGGTTTGAGTACCATATGCAACAACAACAACTTCTTCAAGCGCTGTTGCATCTTCTTTTAGTATTACATTAATAGTATTTGAAGTTCCTATTTGAACTTCTTGAGTTACATATCCAACATAACTAAAAACTAAAATATTTCCAGTATTTAAGTTTATTGAATATTTCCCATCGAAATCTGTTGAGGTTCCGTTGGTAGTTCCTTTAACTAGAACAGTTGCTCCTGGAAGCGGTAAGTTATTGTCATCAACAACTTGCCCTGAAATAGTTCGATTTTGTGCAAATAATGGTGATACACCAAACATTATAAGCACTAATAATGCGTAGTAGTTTTTTAATCTCATAAAAAAATGAATTTGAATTAGTCTAATGCAGATTGAAAAAAGGTGGGCAGAAAAGTTTTTTTAAGTGACTAATTCAAAAAATTATAACCTTACTTCCAAAGTTTAGTGGATCTCTCTTAGTGTTTTCAGTAAAGCCCTTTACTGCCTCACCTTTTAGCAATTGCGATATAAAGGAACAGATAAAGACAAAAAAATAGGGTAATCCTTATAATAGCTTACCGCTCCGATAAAAGTTTACTGCTTTTTTACTTTAGGATTTCTTTGCCTTGGTTTGTATATATTCAGTAGGCGTAAGGGATGTTTCTTTTTTAAAGGCTTTATTAAATGTTACCTTATTATTGTAGCCTACTTCATAGGCTACATCAATTATATTTAGGTTTCCATGAATATCAGATTCTAATATCCTGATGGCTTCCTTAATTCTAAACTTATTAATGAGCTCGAAAAAATTCATTTTAAAATGCTCATTTATAATTTGAGAAGTATTATGTCTCGTTGTATTTAATGTATCTGAAAGTGTTTCAAGATTAATATCACTTTTCTTATAGATTTTGTCTTTTACAAGAAGTTTTATCAATTCTTCCTTTAACTCATTGGAAAGCCCTGGAGTAAGTCCAGATTTTTCATATTTTGGAGTGAAGATTGTATCTAGTCCTCCATTTAAATCGGCATTAAATATATTTTGCTGTACAAACGCCATGTAAGCTATGTACAATATCATAATTGTCATGGCTGTAATTTGAAAATGATATACGCACATAGAAATATCACTTTTAATTACATAAGCAAAAACACCATAAAACATATATGCAATTATGTAAGCTACATGTATTCTATATAAGTTTTTAAACCATCTTTTAATTGATGCTCTTTGCGGCAGTGAACTATTAATTTCCATTTTTGAAAATTGAAACTTCCAAATACAAAATGCATAAAATATTAATGATGTTATTTTTAATAAAAATGTTAGTACATCATTTCTGTTTGTGTCCTTAATCAACAACATCATTTTTAACTTCTCCGAAGAGGACTCAAGATATACAGGTACCAAAAAAATTAATATAAGAACAGTTGGTAAAAAATGTATTAAATCTTTCGTTTGAAACTTGAACTTTTGTGTAACGCTCCTAAAATAAAAAAACAATAATGGCCCAAACAATAATGCTACTGAAGAAGATATTCGGTAAATATGAGGAAAACTTAGTATTAACCTAGAACTAAACATTACAAACTCCAATATAAACAACGAATGAATTCCTATAAACCCGCCAATAAAAAGTTTGGCATACTTATTTCCTCTTTTAGTAAAATTGATAGCAAAAGCTAAAAAGAAACCTATTAAAGCAGAATAGAAATAGATGAATACAAGCGTATTAACATTGGGTAAGTATTTATATTTTAAACTGGAATATTCTTTAGAGTCTTTTATAGCGTCATAAGCACTATTTGACAAAATATTAAAATCTAAAGTACTTGTAATGTACTTCTCAGAATAGATTTCGGCATCTTTTGGTTGGTTTAATTCTGCATTTAATAATGCCAAGTTTTTAAAAATATCGATTGAATCATTAGGCTTCTCGAGTAATGCATCTTGATAAAGCACCAGTAGCTCGAGTCTTGTTAAACTGTTGTCAATAGTTTTTTCCTCAATTAAACTATCAATCTGTATTGATCTGACAGGATCTAACTTACCCAAAGCATTACAGTTTAGTCCAAAAACAAACAGACACAGAATAATGGTTAGTATATTGGTTAGTCGAGCCATTAAGAATTTTGGTTAGTCACTAAAAAGTAAAAGCAGATGTTTTAGCTATTTTTTATGAAATTATAAATAAAGATATCAGCAACTCTTAAAAAATTCTTAAAAAGGTAATTCCCGATAATCTTTTACCTTAGTCTCTAGTATAATTTATAAAAATAGCCACTCCTTATTAGAGTGGCTATATAAATGCTTTTAACAGGATATTGTGTGTTAACTTCTTACCTTTTGTTCCCAATTCCAAGCGGAACGCATAGCATCATCTAAAGACAATTGAGATTTCCATCCCAACTCGTTGTTGGCATAATTAGTATCAGCATAAGCCGCGGTAATATCTCCTTCTCTTCTATCCACTATTTTATAGTTTAGCTTTTTACCTGAAACACGTTCAAATGATTGTATTACTTCAAGAACAGAACTTCCTTTACCTGTACCTAAATTAAAAGTTTCATAATTAGCTTTGTTTTTACCTTTAAGTAACCTGTTTAAAGCAACAACATGCGCCTTGGCTAAATCAACCACATGAATATAATCCCTTATGCATGTACCGTCTGGGGTTGGGTAGTCATCACCAAAAACAGATAGCTGCTCTCTTAGTCCAATAGCTGTTTGAGTAATAAACGGCACCAAATTTTGAGGAACACCAATTGGCAACTCCCCTATTTCAACAGATTCGTGAGCTCCGATGGGGTTAAAGTAACGCAGAGCAATGGCTTTTATACCAGGCACTACTTTACACGTATCCTGAATAATTTCTTCCCCTATTTGTTTTGTATTCCCATAAGGCGATTCCGCCTTTTTCACAGGGGCACCTTCAGTGATTGGTAATTCATCTGCTTGCCCATAAACTGTGCAAGAAGAGCTAAAAATAAAACCAGCAGATGGTAGTTTTTTTAGTTCCTGTAAAATATAAACTAAGGTGGCAATATTATTTTCGTAGTACAATAATGGCTCTTGAACACTCTCACCAACAGCTTTACTTGCTGCAAAATGAATAACGCCTTTCACATCACTATGCGTAGTGAAAAACGTTTCAACACCAGACTTATCTTTAAGATCTAATTTTTCAAAAATTGGAGTTTTTCCAGTAATATTTGTAATACCTTCCAGAACATCAATTGAAGAATTTGATAAATCATCAATTATTACCACTTCATAGCCTTCATTTTGTAATTCAACCACAGTATGCGATCCTATAAAACCTAATCCTCCTGTTACTAATATTTTATCCATTTATAAAGTTTATAATTGTTGATGTTATAAAGTCAATTTGTTCGTCATCCAATTCAGTATGCATTGGTAAAGAGATAACTTCTTGTACTAATTTATTTGTTATCGGAAAATCTTCCTCATTATATCTTTCATCAACATATGCTTTCTGTTTATGAAGCGGAATAGGGTAATAGACTCCACAAGGAATACCTTTTTCGTTTAAATGCTTTACCAGAGCATCCCTGTCAGAATTTTTAATTCTTAAGGTATACTGATGAAACACATGGCAATCACAGGTATCGCAAATAGTGTCACCACATTCATTTGAAAGCTTTGGGGTGATTATATTGTCAATATTTCTAAACGCTTCATTATAGGTTCTTGCTGCATTTTGGCGTGATGAGTTGTAACCATCCAATCGAGGCAATTTGGCATCTAAAACAGCAGCTTGTATACTATCTAACCTAGAGTTAACGCCAACAACATCATGATGATAGCGTTCATACATCCCATGATTTACAATGCCTCTTATATTATGTGCTAAATCGTCATCATTTGTAAAAATAGCACCTCCATCACCATAGGCTCCTAAATTTTTAGAAGGGAAAAAAGAAGTTGCTCCAACATCTCCAATAGTGCCAGCTTTTGCTTTTGTACCATCTTTAAATTTATAATTTGCACCTATAGCTTGTGCATTATCCTCAATTACATATAAATTGTGCTTTTTTGCTATTTCTAAAATTGCTTCCATATTAGCACATTGGCCAAATAAATGTACTGGGACGATGGCTTTTGTTTTTGGAGTAATTGCTTTTTCTACAGCTTCAATATCAATATTAAAATCGTCTTCATTAACATCAACTAATACTGGTGTTAGGTTTAATAATGCAATAACTTCGACTGTGGCTGCAAAGGTAAAATCTGCTGTAATAACCTCATCTCCTGGCTTTAAACCCAAACCCATCATTGCTATTTGCAGAGCATCTGTTCCATTAGCACACGGAATCACATGCTTTACATTTAAATAGTTTTCTAAATTCTTTTGAAATTCATGAACCTTAGGTCCATTAATAAAAGCAGTATTTTCAATTACATTTTCAATAGAAGCGCTAACAACATCTTTTATGTCGCTATATTGACCTTTGAGGTCAACCATTTGAATTTTCTTCATGTTTAAAACTTGAAGGTCAACGTATTATAACTTACTATTGACCTAATTTTAATTGTGCTCGTGTGAGCATTCAGTTTACAAAATTACAAAATTCATTAAAGCCACCCATAGAATTCTTGCAAAGAAATGTATTTTAGCAGGAAAGATTTCACCCTTGCAAATTATATACAATATTGGTATTAGTTTTACTGGTTTTATTTTAAAAATTGTTGCGTTTTTTAATCCTAAAATCAAATTAGGAGTAGAAGGGCGTCAACAAACATTTCAAATTTTAAAACAAAACATTTCTTCGTCTGATAAGACGATATGGTTTCATTGTGCTTCTCTGGGTGAATACGAACAAGGTTTGCCCGTGTTTGAACAACTAAAAGACCATTACAATAAACATAAAATTGTTTTAAGCTTTTTTTCGCCATCAGGTTTTGAAATACGCAAGAATTCACCTATTGCTGATATTGTGGTTTACCTACCTCTTGATACCAAGAAAAATGTAAATCGGTTTTTAGATATTGTACATCCCGAACTAACAATTTTTGTTAAGTATGATATTTGGCCTAACTACCTGAAAGCACTTCGTAAGAGAAGCTCTAAGACTATTTTGATATCTGCAGCATTTAGAAAAAATCAAATTTACTTTAAATGGTATGGTGGTTTGTTTAGAAAAGCACTTTATGCATTTCAGCATATCTTCACGCAAAATGAAGCATCTAAAACATTATTAAAATCAATAGGATACCAAGACGTAACTGTTTCAGGAGATACTAGGTTTGATCGGGTTAGCAATCAGCTTAAAATTGATAATTCTATAGCATTTATTGAAAGCTTCATCGAAAATAAATTATGTGTAGTTGTTGGCAGCACTTGGCCTGAAGATGAAGCTTTATTCATAGATTTCATCAATCACAATAAACAAACCGATATCAAATTCATCATAGCACCACACAATATAAAGTCTACTCAAATAAATGACTTTAGGTCAAAATTACAGACTGTAGCTGTTCTTTATTCTGAAAAAGAAAACAAATCAATAAAAGATTATAACGTTCTAATTATCGATGCAATCGGGTTTCTATCAAAAATATACTCATATGCAGACATTGCATATGTTGGCGGTGCAATGGGCACAACAGGCTTACATAACACCTTAGAACCAGCAGTTTTTGGCGCACCAATTATAATAGGTTCGAATCACAAAAAATTTCCCGAAGCTCAAGCCTTAATAAATAGAGGCGGTATGTTCTCGGTAGAAAATCAAGAACAGTTCAATGAAACCTTTGAAAAACTACTGTCAGATAGTGACTATCGTAAATTTTGTGGGTCTAAAAATTTAGAGTTTGTAAAAGAAAATAGAGGTGCGGTAATCCAAATACTGGAGTATTTACGTATATAAACTGTTTTTAACAAAAACACAAACTTGAAAAGTAAGTAATATAAGTTTATATTGCACTACTAAATAATTAACACTAAAAACAACAAAAATGAAAAAATTAGTTTTAGGAACAGCTTTATTTTTAGCTTTAGGTTTAACATTTACGTCTTGTAGAGACACAAAAAAAGCAGAATCAGTTGAGGAAGCTGTAGAAAATGCTGCAGAAGCAACTAAAGATGCTGCTAATGACGCAGTTGACGCCGCTGGTGAAGCTGCTGAAAAAGCAGGTGACGCAGTTGAAGGTGCTGTTAAAGAAGCTGGTGAAGCTGTGGATAACGCAGTTGATGCTGCTGGTGAGGCTGTTGATAATGCAGCAAAAAAAGCTGGGGAAACAGTAGATAAAGCAGTAGATGCTACTGGAAAAGCTGTTGAAGATGCTGCAAATGCCGCAAAGAAAGAAGCTGACAAATTAAAAGGCGGTCACTAATTAGGTAAGCCTTTTTTGATACAATTAAAACCACCTCATAGAGGTGGTTTTTTTATTAAAAAACTTATGGAAAACAAAAAAGCCTTATCTAAACTTGATAAGGCTTTTGTACTGAAGACGGGACTTGAACCCGTACGGACTAATGTCCATTGGATTTTAAGTCCAATCATATTTGACCTAAATAACATTGAACTAATTCATATTCAATTGATTAACAAGTAATTAATTTTTTATGATATCATTTAAAATCAAGTAAAATCAATATTTGTTGTACCTATGTTGTACCAAAAATGATTATCTTTAAGATTCAAAGTATCAAAAAAATGACTTCAAACGCAAAAATTGTTCTTCGAAAGAAGCCAAATAAAAATGGTCTATACCCCTTGGCAATTAGAATTTCAAAAAATAGGCGTTCCAACTATCATTATATCGGTCATTATATAGAATTAGAATATTGGGATGAGAAAAATATTCGTGTTAGAAAATCACATCCAAATGCAGCGAATCTTAATAATCTGTTGGTGAAGAAATTATCTGAAGCGAATAAGATGCTTATGGACTTACAAGCTGAAAAACAAGATTTATCATCAAATCGTATTAAGGACAAATTATACAAAGACTCAAATAGCTCAAGCTTTTCTGAAATTGCAAAAGCTTTTTTAGATGAACTTGAAGCCAATAAAAAATTGGCTCGATATTACGCAGATAAAGTAAGAGTAAATCATGTGTTGAATTTTTCAAAATCGAATCAGCTTTCCTTTCAAGAAATTGATGAACAGTTTTTAAGGAATTTTAAAACTTATTTAAAAACCAAACATAGTTTATCTGAAAGGTCAATAGTGAATAATCTTGTTGTCATAAGAACTATATATAATAGAGCTATCAAATTAGGGGTTGTCGATAGAAAATTATACCCTTTCGGGTCGGGTGGAATTCAAATTAAATTTCCTGAAAGTCAAAAAACTGGATTAAATAAAGAAGAACTTATTGCTTTAGAAAGTGTCAATGGTTTAACCGAAAACGAAATTCATGCAAGAAATATTTGGCTTTTCAGTTTCTATTTTGCTGGCATACGAGTTGCTGATGTACTTAAAATTAAGTGGTCTGATATTTCAGATAATAGACTTAACTATCGTATGGATAAAAATTCAAAATTATTGTCATTGAAGATTCCTGAGAAAGCTTTTGCAATTTTAGAACAGTACTCGAGTAATAAACAGGACGATAACGATTTTATTTTTCCAGAGATGAAAATGGTTAACCTGAAAGTTTCGAAGGATGTCTTTAGAAAAATTAACGCTGCTACAACAATGTTAAACAAGTATTTAGCACGGGTTGCTGAAAAGGCTAAAATAAAAAAGAAAATTACCATGCACATTGCTCGCCATAGCTTTGGCAATATGTCTGAGGATAAAATCCCTATTAAGATGCTTCAAAAGCTATATCGCCATTCCTCAATTACAACCACCATCAACTACCAAGCTAACTTTATGCATAAAGATGCTGATGATGCTTTAGACAGTATAATAAACTTTTGATATCTAATTATAATGGAATATCATAATCTTTAACGTTATTATTCTTCAAGTTATCCACATAGCCAGAAAATGGACTAGTGTATTCCTCTTTTATTATAAAACCTTTCTCAACAAAATTTTTAGCGCTCTCTTTCCAGTTTTGAATGTTTAGACCTCTGCTAAGCTTCCAATTTTTTGTTTCATAATATGCATAAAATTTTCGTCCTTCTTTTTCAGGCCAACTATTCTTCTTAAAAAACTCTAAAACAACTAGTTCATTTTTTGGCCTTGTCAGTTTATTATAGTTTTCTTTTGTTTTATGTTTATAAGAAGATACCAAATTTTGGCCTAGTTCTGGGACGTAGTTGTCCAAATTTTGGACTGGTTGGCCACAAAAAATGGTCATCTTAATTTTAGAACCTTTAGCTGGATGGTATGATGGAAAATATTTTAAATAGCTCCAATTATTAAGATCATTCAGATAATTGTGATAAGTCGTTTTCGATTTGAATTTTGCTTTTTCCATAATCGATCCCCTATTTATTGTTATGGTCTCCTTGAAAAATTCCCGATTCCATTTTTGAAAAAACGCTAGATACAAAGTTATATGACCCTGTTTAATTCGAGCGTCCTTATTGAAGCATTCAAAAATCGCGTTGAGCTGAATAATATAGTTTACTCTTTCCATTAGTCATACTTATCAATGAATTTCTTTGCTGTATATTTAACTTTTTTCTTTTCCTCAAAATACTTTTTTTCTAAAATCAATTTTTCTCTGGGTGGTTCTGCTGCTTTAAAAAGAGCTTGCATCATCGCCATAGTAGGTTTGGTCTGCGACTTTTCAATATCCTTCATAATAGCGATCATTCCGTTCATTCGTTTTTTGATTAGGATAGAAATTCTGTTTTCCAAAGTTTCCATACGAGGTCCTAAATTCTCGGTTGGGGAAATTCCGTTTTCATTGAAAAATTCCATCATTAGAAGCAATGTCATTGATTGTGATTTCGAGAGCATTTTACTAAATTTTCTAAACTCAATCGCTACAGATCTCTTGATCTTTAGCGTTTCAAATTCTTCTTTTTCAAATCCCTTATCCATAGTTTTTAGTAAAATAATTGCCTGTTTTCGGCGGTTATCAAATATTTTTAGTAAAAAGTAGCGTTTTTAACAAAATCACAAAAATTTCAAGAATTACGGTAAATCCTATAAACACTACGTTTAAAACGAAAATCGCATAATCGTAACATCGCAAAGCGTGTTACCCTCTTGCTTTTCGATTCCTTCATTTTATTTCAGGATCTTCATACTTTTCAACTAAGGTTGAAAAGCTTTTTTAGGGGCTTATAACACCATTATTTTTTTAGCAATAAAGTGAAGTTAATTATTTGCAAACAACTGACAATCATTTAAATAAAATAATTTTCATATTCATTTTAGATGGTTTTATTTGATTTATTTTAACATGCTTTTCCCTTTTAAAACCACATACTTATTATATCTTGAGCGTTTTCCTTTTCTTTTGATATTGAATTCTATGTGCTATGATATTTACCAAGTTTATTAATAGCAAAATGTTACAGATTAGCATCTAATTCAATTTCAATCACTTACTTCCCATAGCGCCATCGCCGTTACCTTTTCGGGAGCTATATCTAAAATTTTGATTGAGTAAGGACTTATAAAAAGAGCAAGGTATGAGCCTGATTATGCAGTCTGTCTCAAGCTAAATTTTAAAACTTTGTGAAGTGAAAGGTTTAAGTGAATTTGATTTTGCGGACTCTTTTTCAAAGTTAACCAATATCCGCTTTTATAATTGCTTTTATTAATTTTATATCAAATATGAAAAGAACAGCATCTACTTTGAAAATGTGTCCAAGAATTGTCTTAAGGATGCTCTTTCTCTTTCTGTAGTTTTTGTAGAAGAAAAGAAATGTGTGGAGTGAAATTATCTCAATAACCTAATTAATGCAAGTCTTTTGCTAATTTATTTTTGGTGCTATATGTATAGCAAAAATCTTCCTAGTCAATAACAGAGATTGCTAAAACGCATCTTGTATCGTTTTAAATTAATTAAGTAAAACACAAAAATTTTGTATCAAGTACATAAATGAGTCTTCAAAATTGAATTAAAGTCAGATTTACTGAGTAGAGTTGGACCGGAATAAAACTAGTTGAATTTGGGTTTAAACAAAAAGCCAATGGTAAAATTACCATTGGCTCAGTTACTAACCAATCAAAAGTTCTAGGGCAAATCGCTAATCAATAATTTGATAATAAAATTCTCTTTTTCAATGAGGTTTTGACTAATTCTTTTAAAAAGTGCATATGAATAATAGTTGTAAATTAATTCAACAAATCTGCAGCCATTTTAATATTCTCTTTCAAATCGGCAGCAATATCTTGATTTCCATCTTCATCATTAGGGTTAATTTCAATCACTCCGTCGTTATCATCATCAGTAGCTAAACTTAAATCTATTTGATTAAGAGATGTTAAAAATTGTGAAATATCAAATTGAACGGTAAAATCAACAATCCCATCTTGTACTAATATGCCTGTGCTACGACCTACATCTAAATTTTCACTGGTATCGTGCCAAAAAACAAATGGTACGTCATCTATAGTACCTGCAATGTAAATTGACCTATCAAACAAGTCATCATTAGACGGTAAATCTTCATCCTTATGGAACTTAAATCGTAATTCTTTATAAAACCCGTCAGGAACAAAAACAGAACCTATGGTTTGAGATAAGGCATTAGAGTTATCGAGTAGGTCAACCTGATATGGTCCTCTAAACTGAATTTCATCAGTATCAAGGCTACTATTTGAATCATCATCATTTTTAAAGACCACATCACGAATTGAAATCCTAAAGTCCGTAAATACTACTGTAGCATTATTTTTGCTTTTGCTAAATGTAGTTTTAGAACTACTTGAGGAGTTGATTGCTCTTATATTTAAACTTATACCTCCTTCACTATTATTGTCTTTAGAGCAACTAACAATACTTAGACAAATTACTGATAATACGACATAAACTAAATTTTTCATTTTATTATAATTTTGGGGTTTATTAATAAAACAACTTCACAGATTAATGTCCCAAACATTATTTCTTTTTTTTGGTTTGCTATTAATCATAAAATTGGAGGGCGTGAGGGATGAATTAACTAACTAACACGCTTTATATTTAGTTCTTTTCAAAGGTTAGCGTATCAGTACCTCCATTACCGCCACTTACATCAATCAATTCTATTTTTGTGGATGAAGTGGATACTATGTCCCAATCATCATTCAAATCTTCAAAATCACTACTTTCCGGTACCGGGAAGAAGATATTAAAATCAATATCATCATTACTGCTACTGTCGTCATTACTATTATTATCATCTGTAACAGACCAAGTACCTGTAATTGTGTTAGAACCATTTGTTGCTACTAGAGAACCATCCGTATTGAACGTAAACTCATAACCGTTAAAATCAGAAGTTTCATTTTGACCAGAGTCATTAAAATTTGTAATTCTCCACGCTCCTGATTGCGCTGTGTTTTCTATTTCTGCTATTTGTTGACTATTGTTATTTGTGCTTCCATCATCGTCGTCTGTTGAACACATTGATGACATTAGTGAAAAACTTAACATTAATAAGAATCCTAGATTAAATACTTTTTTCATAACTACTATTTTTAAATTAAAATTTTACATTAAAGTTTTTGAAGGGTTAAAGTGTCTGTTCCACCATTTCCTCCACTAATATCTCTTATAACCACTTCTGTACTAGAGACTGAAATGACATCCCAGTCATCATCATTAAATTCATCAAATGGCATATTTGTACCAAAGTCCAGAGTCATTTGATTACCAGAACTAAATACAGACCAAGTACCATTATTTGTATTTGCACCATTTGACGCTGAAACTGTTCCATTTATATTAAAATTCAATTCATAACCTGTATAGTTAGCGGTTTGGTCATCAGCATCTTCTGTATAGGATGCTACTATCCAAAGGCCATCCGATAGAATTGTAGTTAAATCGTCATTTCCATTTCCCCCATCAAAAGGTGTTCGTTCAAAGGTTAAAAAGTCTTCAGAACCATCACCACCACTAATATCTTTTAACCTGATAATGTCGTTGGTTACTTCAAGAACATCCCAATCATCGGCTAATTCATCAAGTGGCATACCCGTCCCGAAATTTAAGTTTAATCCTAGTTCGGTCTCATCTCCAGATGTTGTAGACCAAGAACCGTTTGTAGTACCGTTCGTATCTGTTGCCGTAGCTGTATTGTCTGATGCAAAATTGAAAACATAGTCTGCAAAGTCTGAGGTTTCATCTGTATCATCAAAGTAGTAAGTAACGTACCAATCGCCATTTGTGAGTGCATTTACTAGAGCTGAATCATCAATACTTCCACCTGAAGAACAATCACTTTCAAAACGAAGACGGTCATCGCCCAGTCTTAAATCAACTTTTACTTCTCCTGGCTCTTGTTCTATCTCATGTAAATTCCA
Source organism: Flavobacteriaceae bacterium (assembly GCA_043557195.1). Classification (GTDB taxonomy): domain Bacteria; phylum Bacteroidota; class Bacteroidia; order Flavobacteriales; family Flavobacteriaceae; genus Jejuia. Next base: position 1,539,692 of record CP121314.1, read on the forward strand.
CGTATCATTAAAATCTGATAATCCTGTTACGCTAATTGCTACTAAAATATTGTTTCCGGTTCCAGAAGCAGTCCAAGTACCATTAAAAGTATTTGTATTCTGTGTTACCAAGATAGTTCCATCGCTATTGAACTCAAACACATAACCTACATAGTTATCCTCAAGGTCATTGTCATTGCGTTCCAGTTTATCAACTGTCCATGTAGAACAATCTGCAAAAACAGTATCAAGGTCATTGGTCGTGCAGTTGTCACAATCATCATCATCAAAATCATTGTCATCATCTTCATCGCAAGTATCATCTGCCATTTCAATGGCGTTTTCCAATTCTTGTATGCTATTTATGGTTTGAGTAGTTCCGTCTGAAAAAATGACCGTGATTGGAAAATTAATCGTAACTGCTGAAAACTTATCCAAATCATCAATAAAATCGTACATATCTTTATCATTACTGATGGTAATAGCATTGATTAAATCATTGTTTTCATTAAAAACAGATGCAGTAATAGGATATTGGAAGTCAATACATTCTATATCGTCATCATTTTCATTTTCCCCAGCACAGTTAACTGCAAGAGCCGTTAATTCGGCATCAGAGTTAACCACAACTGTTGAAAAATCTGTTAGAATAATTGTTACAGGGTATGAAATAACAACAGAATCTACATCATCATCAAACAAATCAATAATATCTTCAATATCCTCATAACCATCGTCATCATTTATTTCTAGTTCAATTCCGTTAACAGTTACGGTAACTGGAAGTTGAACGCTTAAACAACTAGCGTTATCGATAATATTATCATTAGAACCATCTTTAGTAGCTGTTCTACTCATTAAGTTGGCTATTTTTGAGCTGGCTTCAATAGTATCTTCAACTGGTGGGTCTATACTTAAATCGTCTTCGGTTCTACAAGAAGTCATAGTGAATAGCATCCCTATAACTAATAGTAAGATTGGTTTCAAGGTTTTCATAATGAAATGGGTATTATTATAAAATTTAAATTCATTTTTAATATGGCCTTTAATTGCCTCTTTATTATTAAAACAACTCGTTAAATAAATGTCCCAAGAAAATATGTTAAAAATGAAAACCATATCCAAAAAACATAGTTTGCAATCCTATTAAACTTAGGGATGCCATAAAAATACCTAGTATAATAAATATAAATGGTAAATGTGCAATAGATCTGGTGAGTTTAGATTTCCATCCGAATTTATGAAAAATGGGCATGAAAATAAATGCCATACACAATCCTAAAAATGATACCTGAAACATTTTAAAACAAGCAATAGCAAAAACTAACCCTATAAAAAGCTCAATGCTTTGAACCAAATAGTTGTCTGGGTGACTTTTGTCAATAAATTTTCTCCACTCCGTCTTAAACCTTCTCAATAATCCCTTTGGATTACTTGCTATGTTGCTATTTGAATTAGATTGATTTTTATCTCCTGTAACCAAAAAAATAGCTTTACCTGATATTAGGTAAGAGATAACTCCTATAGCAGACAAAGGGCCAAGTGCTGCATAAGCTGCTGTACTATGGCTAATAAAGTGCAATAGCTTACCCGGTGTTTTTCGTAACCCCACAACAAAGCAAAGCACAGGTGCAAAAAAGGTCATTAAAGTAATCAAGAAAAAATCGAATGTGTAAATAGATTCAAATCCTTGACTTAGCAAATAAACTGTAAATGAAGTTGTTTCTCCAGCAAATTCAAAAGTTAAGTCTTGCGGTGAACCAAAGAAATAAGGCAACATTAAATTAGCCACCACCATAAAAAACAGATAGACTAATGTTAAGGGAAGATTTAGTGTTGGAAATAAAATATCAAACTTTTCTGTCCAAGTAATGTTTTTAGCCTTTATTAGCCATTTAAATTTTGTAACTAGAAACTCGCAAGTGCCTCGAGTCCATTTCATATGTCTAATTCTAAATGAACGCATATCTTCTGGAAAATCTTCTAAACAAATAACATCTTCAACAAACCTACCTCTGTACCCTTTTTCTCTTGCATGAATGGCAAAACCTAAATCCTCACTAACTATATGTGGAAAGCCTCCTATTTCGTGCCAGCATTTTGTTCTAATCAATGCTCCATGACCTAAAAACATTACAAATCCGTAGTCGTTTCTAAAAGGTTGATAATATTTCCAATGTATGTCGACTCCAACACCTAATGATTTAGACAATTCGCTATTATCTACAATTCTTGCACGATGATTCGCTTGAACAAAACCACATTTGTCATCGGCCTCTATAACATTTACTAACTTTTTTAAAAAATCTCTTGGTAGAATTTCATCTGCATCTGCAATAGCAAAATAAGGCTCGGTTATGTGATTTTCGAGCGCATTATTCATATTTCCAGCTTTAAAACCAACTCTATTGTCTCTTCTTATTACTTTAACCTTGTCTTGATTAAGGCTTTGATATCGGTCAATACTATTCTTAATATCCTCATCCGAACTATCGTCTAATATGTAAACCTTATAGTTTTTATAGTCTTGATCTATACAAGAATTTACGGACTCTTCAACAAAATCATTACATGTAGTGTAGAGAATTGCAACCTCTGGTTGGTATTCTAATTGAAGATTTACTAATTCCTTTTCAGGCTTATTGCTAAAGTATTTATAAATAAAAACAAAACACATAATGCTTACATTATAAAAGCCATAAAGCCATGCAAAACAAATAAACAAGATAAAAAGAACCATAGTAATATAACTTGGAATACTATAAGCCATATCTAATAAACCTACTAATCTAGGACCAAACCAAACTAATGATGAGAGCCAAACCGCAAATATGCTGATGTATAAATACGGTTTAGGTGCTTTAGAAATTAACCTTGAATTATCAACATACTTTGCTGGTAAACTTAAAGTGTTGCTACTATTTATATATGATTTAAAGGTAAAAGAGATGCTTTTCATGATTTTAAAATTTTTGATTTAACCCAACTGATACAACAGTAATTTCATTTTTAAATCCCTTATCGTAATTAAAAAAGGCATTGCCTTTAAGATTTTTGATAATAGGGAATATTATATGTGAAAACCCGCCACTAAATTGATTTAGGCTTTCTTGCTGAAGTTTGTACACATCATAATAAACACCCATATTCAATTCTACTTTTTTCCATCTCATTTTTGGAATAACAAGAAATCGCTCATTATAAGTATTGGTAAATGCTAGGTTTTCGGAATGAAAAAGACCAGATTCTAAACGCATCCACTTATTTACTTTTAAATCAACAAAAGCCCCAAGTGTAAGCAAATCATCATCTTGCCTAATATCATATTGCGTTACAATTTTTCCTAAAACTTTATCTGAAAAGAAATATCCGTTTTCTAAATTAAACATAGATTGATCATCTTGGTCAATCATAAATCTTCTACCAAATTCAACTTTTGAAAACCATTTTTTTGACCAATCATGTTTAGCCCCAACACCTATCATTGGCACGTTGCCATTGCTATTTGCAAAGAAGTTGTTATCAAATGTCAAAGCGTTATCATAGTATGCAAATACAAGGTTCTTTTTGTTAATTTCGTATTTGGCATCAAAACGGCGCAAACCATTTTCATCTGCTAATTCGCTAAAAGTAGCACCATACCAAAGGGCAACCTCAAGATTTATTAAGCCGTAATCATCATCAAAATTATTGCCAGCCCTTTTTCCTTCTTCATCTTCTTTACTTTTTTTAAATGTATTGGTTTTGATTTCTGAAAAATCTTCAAAAGACGAATAAGTACTTAATTGACCATGTGCATTATAAATTATTAAACTTAGCGCCAATAGTGGCATAAGACACAATTTTTTTTTGTTTTTAGTTTTCATAGTTTCTTGTTTTTATTTAACTAGATTGAATATCTATTAGCTTTCAAACCATGTTTGAAATTGATTAATTAAATGTTCAGGGATTTGAAATTTGTCTTTGAATGTATTTTTAGATATTACTTCGATGCAATTATGGGTTGGTTTTACAATGGCAAAATTCTCCTTGCAAAAAATAGTTTCATCGTCTATTTGAAAGTAAAGGGACTCCTCTAAATCGATTGGAAGCTGACTTAAAAATTGTAAGCCTATAGGTAATTTTAAATTTGTTTTATCAACAATAAAAAAAACACCCTCACTTTTATATATGTAAGCGATGTTAGTAGTGGCAATACTGTAAACTTTATTACCAAATTTTATATCTATTGAAGCTATATTATCCTTGGTTGGGAAATAATTATCTGATTGAAGGTTGATTATTCGAGCCATTATGAGGGTTTTATTTTAAAACAACTCATAAATTGATTGTCCCAAAGAATTTTTTAAAATTTTCGCTTTATTCTTAATTCCAACATTTTTAAATCAAAAATTACCACTTTCAAATTATTGAATCTTTCGGTTGCTCTTTTATACCTATAAAGGTTTAAACTACTAGAATCATTTTCAATGATTTTCTCTAGTGCTTTTATCTTTTTTTTACATTGTACTAGCTCCTCAATTTTCATTGAAGAAATTGATTTTATCAAGTTTGTAGTTCTATCTAAAGTAAAAGATGGCATAATAAATTCTGAATCTTATGGGTTATCCAATTATTAATTAAACACCAAAAGTCTTTTTATATTTAAGACAACTCAAGCCAAAATTATCCCAATTAATTCTAGTCAATATTTTTTTCTATCTTTCCTTCATTAAATAAAAAAAATTGCCAAAATCACTACACCAAAACATCTGCGATAAAATTCGCTTTTCAAAACTTTATGAAAAGTATGCACAGTCGTTGAGTAATATTCTTTTTTATAAGTATGGTGAACTATTAAACCCTTCTGATACGGTACAGGAAGCATTTATCAAACTATGGGAAAACTGCTCTAAAATAAAACCAGAAACCGTTAAATCTTATTTATATACTACAGCAAATAATATGATGCTAAATGCCGTCAAACATCAAAAGGTGGTTTTAAAGTATCAACAAGTAAAACCAAAGAACTATACTAATGAGTCTCCAGAATTTGTATTGCGTAAAAAAGAATTTTTAAAACGCTTTGAACGGGTTTTATCAGAACTAAAAGAAGAAGAACGTGTGGCATTCTTGTTAAACAAGGTGGATGGTAAAACGCATAAGGAAGTTGCAGAAGTTTTAGGCATCACAAAAAAAGTGGCTGAACACAGAATTTATGCAGCTTTAAACAAACTTAAAGACAACCTTGAAGAACTAAATTGAAAATAATTTTGGGACAATTGTAATGTAAGTTGTTTTAATTATATAACAGCATGTTATGGACAAAGAGTATTTAGTAAAAAAATGGTTAAATAATGACCTGTCTGACACAGAGGCAAAGGCTTTCAATGCGTTGGAAGATGCTGACTTATATAAAGAAATTATTGAGGAATCTCAACGGTTTAGTGGCAATATAAATGCTAAAGTTGAGTCTTTTGATGTGTTGGATAACAAATTAGTTTCTAAAAAAATTGCTTCTACAAATTGGATAAAGGTTGTTTCCAGTATAGCTGCTGCTCTTGTTGTTGGTTTTGCTTTGTTTACTTTAATAAATAAAGACCAAATAAGCTCGTTTAAAACTGATTTAGCTCAAAACGAAACCATTACGCTTCCAGATAGCTCGATAGTGAAACTAAATGAATTATCTGAACTAGAGTATCTCAGTTCCAATTGGAACAAGAATAGGTCATTACAACTTAAAGGCGAAGCTTTTTTTGATGTAGAAAAAGGAAAGCAATTTGATGTTAATACTGATTTTGGAAAAGTTAGTGTGCTTGGTACAGAGTTTAATGTTTTATCCAGAGACAGTATTTTTAAAGTCTCTTGTTATGAAGGTTTGGTACAGGTAACTTATAACAATAACGAAGTTAAACTACCTGCTGGCACAGAGTTTGTTTTAGCATCAGGAAAAGGCCTAAAATCAATTATTACAATCGCAGAACCCTACTGGCTTAAAAATATGAGTGCTTTTGAAAATGCTTCATTTAAAGCTGTTGTTCAAGAACTTGAAAAACAATACAATATAACAGTACAATACCCATCTGATCTGAATATAAATTTCACAGGTGCCTTTGAACATAACAACCTTGAAAATGCCCTAAAATCTATAACAAAACCTCTTAATTTGACTTACACCATACAAAACACTAACGAGGTCATTATTAGGTATGGGCAAAACTAAATTTTACATATTTTTAGTACTGTGCTTATATCCACAACTTAAATCATTAGGGCAAAATTCAGGGCAAAAAGTTCCGGTTTCTGGAGTACTTGATCAAATTACAAAAATGCATTCTATTACTTTTAATTATGAAAGTAGCCTTTTAAAAGATGTAACTGTAATACCTATATCACAAGATTTAAGCTTAAATTCAAAAATTAAGAATCTTGAAAAACAAACAAATCTAATTTTTGAGAAAGTCAGCAATTTAGTTTACACTATTTCTAAGGCCATACGGCTTTGTGGTTATATAAAAGATTCAGAATTTCAAAACCCGCTTATGGGTGTCACTGTTACTAGTAAATTTGCTTACGCAATAACGAATGAAGAAGGTTTTTTTGAAATAGAATTGAAATCCCAGAATGAATTATTAATTATTAGACATATTGGATTCAAAACTATTGAACGTCAAGCAAGGTATTTCTATTTAGAAGAGTGTGGAATAATAACAATGCCTATTAAACAAGAGGTCATCGCACCTGTACTCATTGAAACGTATCTAGTAAAAGGAATCGACAAAAGACAAGATTGGACTACCTCAATTGACTATGAACGATTTACACTCTTACCTGGTCTTATTGAATCTGACGTGCTACAAACCGTACAAGCCTTACCTAGTATTTTAAGTGTTGATGAAACGGTTTCTAATATTAATATTCGTGGTGGCTCTAACGATCAAAACCTTATTCTTTGGGACGATATAAAAATGTATCAAACAGGACACTTTTTTGGTCTTATATCTAGTTTTAACCCCCTAATGACGCAATCTGCAAGCGTTATTAATAACGGCTCAGATGTATCACTTACAGATGGTGTTTCAGGAACAATTCATATGCAGACTGACAAACAAATTGATTCAAAATTCAATGGTATTTTTGGTCTTAATTTTTTGAATGCAGAATTATTTTCAAATATTCCCATAGGCAATAAATCGTCCTTACAAATTGCCTCTAGAAAGTCTTTAGACAACTTTGTTAGAACTCCAACTTATGAGGTTTATTTCGATAGGATAACTCAAGATACCGAAGCCGAAAATAATGTGAATAATGTTACAAATTCTAATCAAGAATTTAATTTCTACGACGTCTCTTTGAGATGGTTGTTTCAACCTTCGGATAAGGATCAAATACGGTTAAATTTTATACTTATAAACAATGACTTAGGCTTCAATGAAACCGCTAATTTAGGTAGCGTATCAAGAACCAGGCGTAGTAATATATCTCAAAACAGTCTCGCTGTTGGGCTTAACTATAAAAGACAATGGAATGAGAAATTCTCTTCGACTTTTAATGTCTACAATAACGAATATAAGCTTGAAGCTTTAAATGCAGATGTATTAAGCAACCAGTTACAATTACAAGAAAACGTTGTCTCAGAGACAAGTGTTACACTAAATAATCACTATAAACTAAACCAATGGCATTTTAATCTCGGCTATCAGTTTACAGAAACCGAGGTTATTAATTTAAACGATATAGATTTACCCAGATTTGTGAGACGTGATGAAGAAATTTTAAGAGAACACGCAGTTTTTAGTCAAGCTTGGTTTAAAAATGACACTAATGATTTTTCGGTTAGGGGTGGCGTAAGAGCAAATTACTTAACACGTTTTGAAAAATTAATAGTCGAACCAAGATTGAGTGTAAGAAAATCTATTGGCGAATCTATCGAAATAGAAGCACTGGGCGAATTTAAACATCAAAGTACATCGCAGATTGTGAATTTTCAGAATGACTTCTTAGGCATAGAGAAAAGACGATGGCAGTTAACGGATAATGATAGTATTCCTATTGTTCAAAGCAAACAAGCTTCATTAGGAATTGTTTTCAAAAAGAACGGATGGTTACTGGATGCAAAGGGATATTATAAAAACGTAAATGGCATAACAACCCAAAGTCAAAGCCTTACTACTAAATATGAGTTTGCTAAAGAAAGTGGGAGTTATGACGCTCTCGGTTTTGAGTTTTTATGTAGAAAAAAATTCAACAAACTAAACAGTTGGTTAAGTTATTCTTATATAAATAACACCTATACTTTTGAAACACTTGATGAAATTGAATTCCCTAGTAATTTTGATATCACCCATTCAATCACTTTAGGAACAACCTTCAGTAATACATCTTGGAATATTTCAGCAGGAGTAAATTACAGAACAGGAAAGCCTACTTCTATTCCCATAGTAGATAATGAAATAGTTGGCGATGATATTAATTTCGACAAAGCAAATAATGAACGATTATTTGATTATTTAAGAGTTGATGCATCAGCCATTTATAAGTTCAAATTAAGTGATACTTTTAGGTCAGAAATTGGAGCATCTGTATGGAATATATCAAATAGAGAAAATGCCATTAACAATTATTACAGAGTTAATGAAGTAGATGCTGTAGATAAATTTTCAAGGTTCTCCTTAGGCTTAACCACTAATGCTGTGGTTAGGTTGTATTTTTAATAAATAACTGCTAATGCATCGCATTAGTTTATTAACTATATGTGATGTTTGAACATTAGATGTATCAATAAACAATTCATAAAATGGAATTTGACAAAAGCGTTTTATCCTTCTTAAGGCCTCCTCTAATTGAAAAAGTCTTAAAAGAATCTTCAATAAAGGTTTTTCAAAAGGGAACTGAGATTTTAAGAAAAGAGCAATATGTAAAAGTTTTGCCTATTGTTCTTGAAGGCCTAGTAAAAGTATATTCTAGGTTTAATGATAAAGAACTTTTACTTTACTATATTCAGCCATCTCAAAGTTGTGTAATGACGTTTTATGCATCTCTAAAAAACACACCAAGTAAAGTTTATGCATCAGTTGTAGAGGATTCTAAAATTTTATTAATACCTGTTCGATTACTTCCTAAATGGATAAAAGATTTCCCAGACTTTAATCAGCTTTTTTATGACCAGTTTAATTTGAGGTATTCGGAACTATTAGATACTATCGGCCATCTTTTGACTGATAGAATGGATAAAAGACTTTATGAGCATTTAAAAAAGAAATCAGAAATAATGAGCAACTCTTCATTAAAAATAAGTCATACCCAATTAGCTAATGAACTAGGTACCGCACGAGAAGTAGTAACAAGGGTACTCAAAAAACTAGAAATAGAAGGAAAGATAGCACAAGATTCTGGGGAGATAAAAATTATTGGGTAGTTGTGACTATAGTCACAGTTTAGCTTGTTTTGATTTACAATCTTTGTATTGTAATTTTAAACAAAACAAGATGAAAAAAAATATGGGAACAGCAGATAGAATTATTAGATTAATAATCGCTGCTATAGTAGGAGTATTGTACTTTAAAGAAATAATTACTGGAGCATTAGGAGTTATATTACTGGTTCTTGCAGGCATATTCGTTTTAACTAGTTTTATTAGTTTTTGCCCATTATATGCTCCGTTCGGAATAAAAACTTGTTCGATTAAGGAAAAGAAATAAAATTAGAAGTAGATTAATTTATTCTATGTATCGAAATACGAACCATCTTCAATTTATTGGGGGTGGTTTTTAGTTTTCAGTTAGCTACTCCTTTTTGAATCAAAAAAAATACTATGTATTCAATAAAAATATTATTATAAATTAAAAAGAATTGATGGCGTTCTGAAAAAGAACAACAAAATTTTCATTAAACACTAAATGACATCAAATAGCATTACATATTATTTGAGTAAGGAAAAAATCAAAAATGTTGTACCTATGTTGTACCTGAATAAAAAAAGCCTTTACAAGAAATCTTGTAAAGGCTTTGTACTGAAGACGGGACTTGAACCCGTACGGACTAATGTCCATTGGATTTTAAGTCCAACGTGTCTACCAATTCCACCACTTCAGCAACTTAATTGGTATATTTTAAGAAAGTTTCAGAGCGAAAGACGGGATTTGAACCCGCGACCCTCACCTTGGCAAGGTGATGCTCTACCCCTGAGCTACTTTCGCAGTTTTGTAATGAACGTACAATCTCTCGATTGCGGATGCAAATTTAAAATATTTCTAGGAAATGCAAAGCCTTTTAATAAAATAAATGAAATTATTTTTAAGCTTGTTTTTTCTTCACTAACATGCGCTTTATCTCATTGAGTTTCATGAGCGCTTCTACCGGTGTAAGGGTATCTATATCTGTATGAAGAATTTCATCTTTGATGTTTTCTAAAAGAGGATCATCAAGATTGAAGAAACTTAGCTGTAAATCATCATTCAATGTTTTTACTTTATCGGTAAGTTCTTCACTTGAATGTGACTTTTCTAATTTTTCAAGGATTTTATTCGCTCGTCTCAACACTTGTTGCGGCATTCCTGCCATTTTCGCAACGTGAATTCCAAAACTATGAGCACTTCCTCCTTCAACTAGCTTTCTCAAAAACAGTACATTATCTTTTAACTCTTTTACAGAAACATTGAAGTTTTTTATGCGCCCAAACGTTTCACTCATTTCATTCAGCTCGTGATAATGCGTAGCAAATAATGTTTTTGGTTTTGATGGGTGTTCATGTAAATACTCACTAATAGCCCAAGCTATAGAAATACCATCATAAGTACTTGTACCTCTTCCTATCTCGTCTAATAACACCAAACTTCTATCTGAAATATTATTCAGAATAGAAGCAGTTTCATTCATTTCTACCATAAAAGTAGATTCACCCATTGAGATATTATCACTTGCACCAACTCTTGTAAATATTTTATCAACTAAACCAATATTTGCTTCCTTAGCAGGCACAAAACTCCCTATTTGAGCTAACAGCACAATTAAGGCTGTTTGACGTAAAATCGCCGATTTACCAGACATATTTGGTCCAGTAATCATAATAATTTGCTGCGAGGCTCTGTCTAAAAACACATCGTTAGCAATATAAGCTTCTCCCAATGGTAATTGCTTTTCAATTACTGGATGACGTCCATCTTTAATATCTAAATCAAAAGAATCATCAAGCTTCGGGTAGACATAATTATTGTCTTTTGCTAATTGTGAAAATCCACATAAGCAGTCTAACTGCCCAACTAAATATGCATTTTGCTGCACCGCTTTGATGTATTGATTCATCCAACCAACAAGTTCAGAAAACAACTGTTGCTCAATAGCTAAAATACGCTCTTCAGCACCTAATATTTTTGCTTCATATTCTTTTAGTTCTTCGGTAATATAACGTTCTGCACTTACCAGGGTTTGCTTTCTTATCCATTCTTCTGGAACTTTATCTTTGTGCGTGTTTCTAACTTCAATATAATATCCAAAAACATTGTTGGAGGCTATTTTAAGCGAAGTAATTCCTGTGCGTTCACTTTCACGCTCTAGCATATTATCTAGATAATCTTTTCCTGATTTAGATAAGCCTCGCAATTCATCCAATTCCGAAGAAAAACCTGTTGCGATGGAATTACCTTTTAAAACATTTACAGGTGCATCTTCATTCAGCGTTTCTTTTATTTTTTCACGAAGTACCTCACAACTCTGCAGATTATCACCAATAATTCGTAGCGATTCATTTTTAGAATTTGAAGCGATACTTTTAATCGGGACAATAGCTTCTAAAGAGTTTTTAAGTTGAATGACCTCTCTTGGATTTACTTTTCCTGTGGCAGTTTTAGAAATCAGTCGTTCTAAATCTCCAATATGTTTGATGTGATTTTGAATCTTTTGAAGGACCTCATCATTTTTAGTGAGGAAATCAACCACTTCATGACGTTGCTTTATTTTCTCAACACTTTTAAGCGGTAATGCCAACCAACGTTTTAACAACCTTCCTCCCATTGGGGAAATGGTTTTATCGATTACATTCAACAATGTAACTGCGTTATTATTTGTTGAATTATAAAGCTCTAAATTTCGAATAGTAAACTTGTCCATCCACACATAATCATCTTCTGCAATGCGCGAAATTGAAGTGATATGTTGTAGCTTATGATGTTGCGTTTCACCTAAATAATGTAGAATAGAACCCGATGCAATAATACCTTCATACAAATCTTCAACACCAAAACCTTTTAGTGTTTTTGTGTCAAAATGCTTGGTTAACGTTTCATAAGCATAATCGGTTTGATATACCCAATCTTCTAAATAAAAGGTATGAAAGTCATCCCCAAACGTCTCATTAAAAAGTGTTCTTTTTTGTTTGGACACTAATACTTCACTGGGACTGAAATTTTGAAGCAACTTATCAATATACTCTGCATTACCCTGAGAGGTTAAAAACTCGCCTGTAGAAATATCTAAAAATGAAACACCAATATATTTTTTATCAAAATATACCGAACATAAGAAGTTATTAGATTTTGAAACTAAAACCTCATCATTTAGAGCCACACCGGGCGTTACCAGCTCTGTAACACCGCGTTTCACTATGGTTTTAGTTTGTTTTGGATCTTCAAGTTGATCGCAAATGGCAACACGCTCTCCCGCTTTTACCAACTTAGGCAAATAGGTGTTTAAGGAATGGTGCGGAAATCCAGCCAACTCTATCTCACTTTCACTACCAGCACCGCGCTTGGTTAAAATAATACCCAAAATTCCAGCAGCTTTTACAGCATCACCTCCAAAGGTTTCATAAAAATCGCCCACACGAAACAACAACAATGCATCAGGATACTTTGCTTTAATAGCATTGTACTGTTTCATTAAAGGAGTTTCTTTTTTTGCTTTTTTAGCCAATGGAAAAGTGGTTTTTAAGTGTTATTTTTACCAAAATTGTAGCATGCAATGTACTATTAATTTCATGTTTTTTGAAGTTGATATTTTAGAAGTTATCTACAATAAACCAAAGATTTCAACAATAACTTGTCATTCAGAACGAAGTGAAGAACCTTAATCCCAAAAGATGCTTCGACTACGCTGAGCATGACACAAGAGCAGAAGAGTGCGGAAATTAAAAAATAGCGAATTAGATAGATTAAATGTTGAGGAGTTTAAAGAAGCAAAAAAAACGCCAATCATCATCATTCTTGACAATATTAGAAGTTTAAACAACATTGGTTCAGTATTTCGGACAAGTGATGCTTTTTTAATTGAAAAGATTTACCTCTGTGGCATTACTGCAATACCGCCACATAAGGATATTCATAAAACAGCTTTAGGAAGTACTGAAACCGTTGCTTGGGAATATGTTGAAAACACTTTAGATATAGTTGAAAAACTAAAAGCTGAAAACATAAAAATTTGCGCGATTGAGCAGGCTGAAAATGCTACAATGCTTGATAAATTTAACATTGAACCAAATATGAAATACGCCTTAGTTTTTGGTAATGAAGTTAAGGGTGTAGCACAAGATGTTGTAAATGCTAGTAATGCGGTAATTGAAATCCCTCAATTTGGCACGAAGCATTCTTTAAATATCTCTGTAAGTTGTGGCGTAGTAGTTTGGGATATTTTTAGTAAAATGAACACATAGTTGAACTCTTATAGTAATGATAACAAAAAAAATAGCTAAACATAAACTTATTACTCAGAGAAGACTACGTCAATACAAAGCGTTACAATCTATTTCTGAAATTAAAAACAGCACACTTCAATTAGTTTTAAAAGCATTTATATCTGCAAAGCATAAAAATTTTAGTGAAGAAGATAATATTGTTTTTGAACGCTGTGAAAACTATAGAAATACACTTCTTAGTGACGACCGCATCATAACGTATGAAATATTTGGATTAGATGATACCGCTAAAGTCTCAGAGATATGTGCCAAAGCAGCATCAAAAAAAACATGGTGTCACTTTTTATATGGTATAGCAAAAGCATTAGATAACCCAACAATTTTAGAAATAGGCACCAATTTAGGTGTTTCTGGCACCTATTTATTGGAAGCTACCAAAGATAAAAACAGCTTTTTCTCAACCATGGAAGGCTTGCCACAACTATGTGATATTGCATCTCAACAGTTTAAAACTATTACAGCTTCAAAAAAATTTCAAGTGATTCAAGGGCTATATGATGACACTTTTCCTGAGGTTATCAAACAAGAGCATAAATACAATTTGCTATTTATTGATGGCAATCACAAAAAAGAACCTACTCTAGACTATTTTAATAGTTTAAAATCGAATATCACCTCACCTGCTATTTTTGTTTTCGATGATATTTATTGGAGCGACAACATGAAAGACGCCTGGGAGTTGATAAAGAAAGATACCATTGTCAATTTCACCATCGATCTTTACGAACAAGGGATTGTAATTGTTGATACAAATGAAAGTATCAAGAACAAACATTTTGAATTACATCTATCATATTAGCCTAATAGATGAACAAAAAGAAACAACCTTGGCCTACCAAAGATGTCATGAATCAAATTTATGACAAGTATCTTTGGGGAGGAAAGGACTTCGATTTTTATTCAGGTGAGGGCTCACATCACCCAGAAATTATAACACCTTATTTAGAATCTGTAAGTAACTTTTTAAAGTCCTTCTCAGAGCGTTTAGTAGTTTGCGATTTAGGTTGTGGCGATTTTAATATTGGAAAGCATCTTGTAAAATTCACCAAAACCTATATTGCTATTGATATTGTTGAAAGTCTTATCAAAAGAAATAAAAGCATATTTAAAGCTGAGAATTTAGAGTTTCATTGCATAGATATCTCAAAAGATAAACTACCAGAAGCAGATTGTGTTATAGTACGCCAAGTATTGCAGCATTTATCGAATAGTGAAATAAAAAGCATCCTACAAAAATTAAAAACATACAAATGCATTATTCTTACTGAACATATACCATTAGGCGAGTTTACTGCAAACAAAGATATGATTTCAGGGCAAGGTATTCGGTTAAAACAGAATAGTGGAGTTGATTTGTTGGAAGCACCTTTTAATTTGCAAACTAAAGCAACCCGAATTCTGAATACGTTTGTTTTGGAAAACAATAAAGGCAAAATAGTTACCCAACTATTCTGCCTTTAAAATTATCAATGTTTTAGATTTTAATCCCAATATTCCTCAATCACCTCAACAATTTCCGGATATCTAGAATCATCTTCTTTTACTTCATCTCTCAGGTTTTTAAGTCGCACTTTTAAATCTTTTATAACATCAGCGTAGGCCTCATCACCGTACTTATTATCCATTTCCTTAGGATCATTTCTTAAATCATAAAACTCCCAAGCTGGCGGCGTATTAAAGTCAGACATCGATTCTGGATTATGCGCCCATTCTTGCGCCTCGGTATTTCTTTCAGTATTATAATCTCTTCCGTAGAAAAATATTAATTTATACTCTTTTGTTCTAATGCCAAAATGTGCTGGATTATTATGTTTATGAGCCATATGCATCCAATAGCGGTAGTAAGTTTCCTGTTTCCAGCTTTCTGGTTCTTTACCCGTTTCAATAATATCTTTAAAACTACTCCCTTGCATATAAGCTGGTGTTTTACCACCTCCCATAGCTATAATAGTTGGTGCAAAATCTGTATTATTTACTATAGCATCTACCTTACTTCCTGCTTTTATTTTTTCAGGATATCGCACTAAAAATGGCATGCGCATAGATTCTTCATACATCCAACGCTTATCAATATAATCATGCTCTCCTAACATAAATCCTTGGTCTCCTGTATAAATAATAATAGTATTATCCATTAAACCTTCCGCGTCTAAATAATCAAATAATCGTTTTACATTATCGTCCACACCTTTTACGCATCTTAAATAGCGTTTTAAGTATTCTTGATACGCTAATCTTTTGTATTCTGGATCTGGAATTTTCGGATTGATTCCCATATGCATTCCCATATTTCTAATCACGTTTCTATGTCCTATAGATGACCCAATGGTATCTAATAGTGTATCATTAAAACCTCTTGTTCCTACTGATCCATTATTTTTATTATCCCACAAACTTTCTGGTTCTGGAATGGTAACATCAGCTAAATAATCTTCATATCTTGGCGCGTATTCAAAAAAGTCATGAGGTGCTTTAAAGTGATTCATTAAAAAAAATGGCTTGTTTTTATCTCTTTTATTTTTGAGCCAATCTAAAGCAATATCAGTAATAACATCTGTGGAATGTCCTTCGTATTTCGTAGCATTAACCGTTCTTACCAAATCTTCTTCAAACCGAAATTCTGTTGGTGTACCTCCATCTCTTGCGTATAATGTAGGATTAAAATAATCACCCTGTCCTGGTAACACATTATAATAATCGAAAGCTTCTGGCGCATGTTTTAGATGCCATTTACCAATCATAGCAGTTTCGTACCCTAACTTACCCATTTCAATCGGCAAATATTGATTCTCTTTTGCTAAGCGTCCACTTAAATCTACAACACCATTTACTTGTCCATACTGCCCAGTTAAAATACTTGCTCTTGATGGCGTACAAATAGAGTTTGTACAAAATACATTCTCCATTAACACGCCCTCTTTTGCAATTCTATCAATGCTTGGTGTTGGATTTAAACTTGCTAACCTACTGCCATAAGCACCAATACCTTGTGTGGTATGATCGTCTGACATGATGTAGATAATATTAGGTTGAGTTGATTGAGTTGCCTTTTCTTCTTTTCCCTTACAGGAAGACATTACTGCAAAAGTAACAAGTAAAAAGGCACTTAATTTAATTTTCATTTTCACCATAGTTGTTTGAAAGCTAAAAATACTGAAATGTACTTTTTGGTCATATAAATAATGTTCTTATTAACAGAACATATCTGCCAAATAACTTAGAAAATCTAACTTTTAATAATTTCCCCCAAAACCCACAAATAATCCGCGCGATTCTCCACAAAATCCCTATCAGAAACATCAATAATTTTCACATTAAAGTCGTTTTGGGTTTTTAAAAACTCTAAGTAACCTGTATTGATTTTTTCTAGGTAGTTATCTTCAATGTTTTGCTCGTAGTCACGTCCGCGTTTTTTAATATTCTCTTGCAGTCGCTCTGTATTTTGATATAAATAAACGTATAATTCAGGTTTAGTAATATCCTTATAAATCAAGTAGAATAGTTTTCTATACAGATTAAACTCATCTTCGCCTAGGGTGATTTTCGAAAAAATCAATGATTTTATAACATAATAATCACTTACCATAAAGTCTTTAAACAAATCCAACTGCGATAAATCGTCCGATATTTGCTGATAACGGTCCGCCAAAAAAGACATTTCTAAAGGAAATGCATATCTATTAGCATCTTCATAAAACTTAGGTAAAAATGGATTGTCAGCAAAACGTTCTAAAATCAGTTTCGCATTAAAATCGTAAGCCATTTTTGTGGCTAAACTGGTTTTTCCTGCACCAATATTGCCTTCTAGAGCAATGTAATTGAGTTTTGAAAAATCGAATTGCCTACTTGGATTTTTCAACCAAATTTTAATGGGTTCTAAAACCGAATCATCTTCACATTCTTGTAGTAAAACTGAAACCGCTGTATCTAGTTTTGGATGCTTTACTTTTGAAGCAATATCATTTAAAGGCAGCAATACAAACCTTCGCTTTTCCATTTCTGGATGCGGTATTTGTAGCGTTTTAGTATTGATGATTTCATCTTCAGAAAAAACAATATCCAAATCTATAGTTCGGGCTTCGTAGCCTTTTGCATTGGTTCGGGTACGCCCTAATTCTATCTCGATTTCTAATAAATTTTCGAGAACCTTTTGGGGTTCCAAGTAACTTTCAAGAACCAAGCAACAATTCAAAAAATCGTCTCCTTCAAACCCAAAGGCAGGGGATTTATATACTTTAGAAATCAGCTTAATATTCCCAATACGCTCAAAAATGGCATCAACGGCCAATTGCAAGTTTTTAAACTTATCGCCTTTATTGCTTCCAAGAGCTATATGAAACGTTCTGGGTTTTTCCATAGAAGGAGCAAAATAATAAAAAGTAAATGGATTTGGGTTATATTTACAGAACCTATTTGTAAAGTATTCAAGCTAAAAACAAATGTTTGAAAAAATAAACAAAGAAGCTAAAAACCTATTTGAAAAACACCCAGAATTAAAAAATGGGAGAAAAGCTTCAATACAAGAATACAAAAGTTTGAAATGGAGAATACGCAGAAAAATTCCTAAATGGTTTGTTTCTTTTATGCAGCTATATCCTGTATCTAATTTAAGTATTGGAATTCCTTTTAATTATGGATGGGAATCGTTAAAAAGTTTATCAATTGAAGAATTACCCTTTTTAAATACATCATTTAACAGTTTTGAGGATATTGAATATGAAGCTACCGAATCTTTTCCTGGTTTTGAATTGATAAAAAAAGGATTTATTTGTATCGCAAATGATGAAAATCTAGGAGGTAATGGATTCTATATAAATTCTAAAGACAAAAATCCAAAAGTGATTTATGTTTACCATGATTGTGGTACTTCTGCCAAAGAATTAATAGAGAATTCACAAACTATTGCCAATAGTTTTACTCATTTCATATCTATAATAAAAACTCCTCAAAACATTGATGAATGGTTAAGTAAAAACCCTAAAACATGAATATAAAAGACAAATTACTTGCCCAACGTATTTACATACTTTTAGGCGGATTGTTTATCACATCTCTGGTAGTGTCTAACCTGATTTTTCAGAAGTTTTTTTACTGGTATCCGTTCGATATAGAAATTTTTGGAAGCAAACTTTTTGAGATTTCCGTTGGGATTTTACCGTATCCTATAACCTTTTTAATCACGGATTTAATAAGCGAAATATATGGTAAAAAGCGTGCAAATGATGTTGTTGTGGTAGGGATTTTCGCTTCTCTATTTTCACTTTTAATCATTTATGTAGCCAATATTGTTCCAGCAACACCATGGGCTCCAGTAGACAACAACATGTTTAGGACGGTATTTGGAAATTCGACAATTGCAGTTTTTGCAAGTATGCTTACGTATCTATTTGCGCAGTTTGTAGATATTCAAATTTATCATTTCTGGAAACGCCTAACCAAAGGCAAACACTTATGGTTAAGAAATAATTTCTCTACTTGGTTTTCACAATTTGTAGACACTTTTACCATCGTATTTTTATTGTGCTCCTTCGGCATTATCGATTGGGCAAATTTTAAAGGCTTGTTGGTTAGCGGATTTCTTTTTAAGGTTTTCGTTGCAATTTTAGATACACCTTTATTATACCTCGGTGTGTTTTTATTCAGAAAACGGTTCAATTTAAAAGTAAACGAGGAAATAGATTTACTCTAAACCAAATCCCCTAATCTTTCTGTGGCTTAGGTTAAATTTTTATTAAACTTTTCTGTTAATTGAACTCAAACGCGAGTACGCTCGTATATTTATATAAATACTTTTTTATGAAGAAAGCTTTAAAAATTATTGGCATTACTTTACTGATTATTATCGCGCTTTTAGTTGCTATTCCTTTTGCATTTCAAGGGCAAATCAAGGATATTGTAAAACGCTTTATCAATCAAAATCTAAACGCCAAAGTAGAATTTAGCGATGTTAATTTAAGTTTTATAAGAAGTTTTCCACAAGCCCACGTTAAGGTTACCGATTTGGTAATCACCAATTTCGAACCCTTTAAAGACGAAACTTTCGCCACTGCAAAAGATATTGCATTTACCATGTCGGTTAAGGAATTATTTAAATCTGCAGATGAAGACCCAATTGTGGTAAACACCATAACTATTGATGAAGCGCTTTTAACGTTGAAAACCGACAAACTAGGGAACAATAATTACGATATCACCAAGGAAACCGAAAACCAAACTGCTTCTACAAATGATAGCAGTTTCGCTTTTGATATTGAAGATTACCAAATAAATAACAGCGCGTTTTCTTATATTGATGAAGGGACCGATATTATAATTCACGTTACAGAGTTGAATCATGAAGGCCACGGTACGTTTTCAGCAGAGTCTTCAGAATTAAATACTAGAAGTGAAGCCAATGTGAGTGTTACTTTAGATAGCACCAATTATTTGAGTAGTAACCCTGTAAAGTTGGATGCTTTAATTGACCTTGATTTAGAAAATCAAAAATACACCTTCAAAGACAACAAAGGGTTTATCAATAATTTGCCCCTTGAATTTCAAGGTTTCGTGCAACAAGTTGAAAACGGACAACACATTGATATTTCGTTTGAAAATCCAGAATCAGATTTTAAAAATTTCTTAGCAGTGATTCCGAAAGCCTATTCCAAGAATATTGAAAATGTCCAAACCACAGGAGATTTTAAGCTGAAAGGTATTGTTAAAGGTTTAAGTTCAGATGAAACCATTCCCAATTTGGATATCAGCATCACATCGAACAACGCCTCTTTTAAATACCCTGATTTGCCAAAACGCGTGAGTAATATCTCGATTGATACACGTATTAAAAATGAAACAGGAAAAACCGATGACACCTATATCGACATTAAAACCCTGAACTTTAAAATTGATGAAGATGTATTTAAATCTTCCGCTACTTTAAAGAATCTTACCAAAAACATGTTGGTGAATGCCAATATTGACGGGGTTTTGAATTTGGGCAACATCACAAAAGTATATCCTGTAGAACTCGAAAATACCTTAACCGGAATTCTAAAAGGGAAAATCAATACAGCATTCGATATGAAAGCCATTGAAACCAATGCCTACGAACGTATTAAAAACAATGGTTCTGCAAGTATTACCGATTTTGTGTTTTCTTCGAAAGATATTGTAAACCCGATTCATATTTCAGAGGCAGACATGACCTTTAATCCTGGAACGGTTGCTCTAAAAAACTTTAAGGCAAAAACTGGCGAGAGCGATTTAAATGCCACTGGAACCATCAATAATTTGTTAGGTTTTCTGTTAAGCGACAATACGCTAAAAGGTAATTTTAATGTGACCTCTAACCTGTTTA
Organism: Flavobacteriaceae bacterium; assembly: GCA_043557195.1. Taxonomy (GTDB): domain Bacteria; phylum Bacteroidota; class Bacteroidia; order Flavobacteriales; family Flavobacteriaceae; genus Jejuia. The sequence goes on from CP121314.1 coordinate 1,560,673, forward strand.
AAGTGAGTGATTTTATGTCTGAAGATGAAACTTCAGCAGAAAATAAAACTACTAGCGATTCTGAATCTCTTAAAATACCAGAGTTTTTAGATTGCACCATTAATGCCAATGCGCAAACCGTGGTGTACGATAATTTAAACCTAAAAAATGTTAGTGGTAAACTGTTTATTAAAGATCAAAAAGCATCACTTCAAAATATGTCGTCTTCCATTTTTGATGGCAAACTATCTATAAACGGAGATGTTTCTACCAAAGCCGAAACGCCTACATTTAATTTAAAATTAGGCGCCAATGATTTTGATATTGCACAATCGTTTAAAGGTATGGATCTATTGCAAAATCTTGCACCAATTGCTAAATTATTACAAGGAAAACTGAATACCACACTAAACCTGTCTGGAACTTTAGATAATGAGTTTTCTCCTGTGTTAAGTTCGGTTTCTGGTGATGCGCTGGCTGAATTATTGACCACTCAAATTAATACAAAAGATGGGCTTCTTAGCAAATTGGAAAGCTCACTAAATTTTATCGACTTTGATAAGTTAGATTTGAAAGACGTAAAAACGAAACTAGAATTTGCCGATGGAAAAGTAGCTGTAAAACCTTTTGATTTTAAATACAAGGATATTGAAGTAGAAGTTTCTGGAGCACACGGTTTTGATAAAACCCTAAACTACAATGCAGTATTTAATGTGCCTGCGAAATATTTAGGAAGCGAAGTAAATCGACTTATTGGTAAAATTAACGATGCCGAAGTGAATAATATTACCATTCCTGTAACGGCAAATATCACTGGTATATTCACAAATCCAACGGTTAAAACCGATTTAACTAGTGGCGTTAAAAACTTAACCAATCAGTTGATTGAAATACAAAAACAAAAGTTGCTAAACCAAGGCAAGGATAACGTGAAGGATTTAATTGGTGATGTAATTGGTGGCAATAAAACGAAAACCGATTCTATAAAAAAAGAACAAGGTAACACGGTTGAAAATGTGTTAAAGGATATTATTTCTAAAAAACCGCAAGACTCTACTAAAGTCGACTCTACTAAATCTACCGAAAAAGTGATTAAAGATGTTTTGGGTGGTTTACTTGGTGGCAAGAAAAAGCAGAAGGATACTGTTAAATAAATCTTTTGGGCGTTCCCCTGCGGGTCGCGCTTTTCACTAATAGTTTTGCCTCGATGCGCGCCTCGGCAAAAGCTAACCGTTACAATCGCTAACGCGGGCTTACTTGCCATTTACATATTCTTAATTCACTTATAGGTTTTTTGTTTCAAACCTATCACCTCTAGAAAACCACATTTTAACAAAAAATGGCTAAAAAATATAAAAACCGAGCTGTTTTTGGTTGATTTTAGCTCGTTTTTGAATAAAAATGCTCGTTTTTTTGGATTTCCGGATTATTCGGTTAAGTTATAGCTATGTTTAATTTTAAAATATAGTTTTTACAATTTATGAGGCAATTAAAAATCACGAAACAAATTACCAACCGCGCATCTAAATCGCTAGACAAATACCTGCAAGACATAAGTAAATTACAGATGATTACCGCCGAAGAGGAGGTAGAATTGGCACAACGCATAAAAACAGGCGACCAAAAAGCATTAGATAAACTGGTAACGGCAAATTTGAGATTTGTGGTTTCGGTAGCGAAACAATATCAAAACCAAGGACTTTCTTTGTCTGACCTTATAAATGAAGGTAATGCTGGCTTAGTAAAAGCGGCAAAACGCTTTGATGAGACTCGAGGTTTTAAGTTTATTTCTTATGCGGTATGGTGGATTCGTCAATCTATTCTACAAGCCATTGCAAACCAAGCCAGAATTATACGTTTACCGTTGAATAAAATTGGTTCGATTAGTAAAATACGAAAAGCGTATTCTTACTTAGAGCAACAACATGAAAGGGCACCGAGCAACCATGAAATTGCTAATAATTTAGATTTAACTTTAACTGACGTAAAACAATCTATGAGTGTTTCTGGCAGACATTTGTCTATGGACGCGCCGTTTCAAGAAGGTGAAACTTCTAATCTATATGATGTTGTTCAATCTGAAGAGTCACCCAGACCAGATGCGGAATTGATTAAAAAATCTTTAAATGTTGAAGTAAATCGTGCTTTAGACACATTATCTGAAAAAGAAGCTCATGTTATTAAACACTATTATGGCATCAATGTAAAACACCCAAAATCGCTTCAAGAAATTGGTGATTATATTGGCTTAACCAGAGAGCGGGTAAGACAAATTAGAGAAAAAGGTATTAGAAAATTAAGACATACCTCGAGAAATAAAGTATTAAAAACCTATTTAGGGTAATAATTAAGAATAAAGAGACTAATTAATTAGGTTTTCGTAATTAAAAATCTCAACTTTGCATCCCTTTTTAGGAAAACCCTAAAACAAAATAAATTATTTTTATGTTAAAGATTATAGTAAAAGACGGTGAAAACATCGAGAGAGCCTTAAAACGCTACAAAAGAAAACACAGAAATATTAAAGTAATGCAAAACTTAAGAGAAGGACAGTATTTTACTAAGCCATCTGTTAAGAGACGTCGCGAAATTCAAAAAGCGGCTTATATTCAAAACTTAAGAGATCAGGAGGATATATAAATCCTGCTCAAACTTATATATTGAAAAACCCATTTACTTATAGTGAATGGGTTTTTTGGTTTGTAAGTTCCTGTAGTTTTTAACTACAAATACTTTATGATTTTTATTTATTTATTCATAGGGATTTTTACAGCCATATTAAGCGCCCTCCCTCTAGGAGCATCAAATATTGCTGTAATAAATATTACCCTTAAAGAGAATGCGAAACAGGCTTTTAAAATTGCTATTACTGCTGGAGCTGCAGAAGTTTTACTTTCCTATTATGCCTTAGATTGTAATGAGGTGATTAGACGTTTTTTTAATGATAATGTGTGGGTACAAACTACAATAGTGATATTGCTTTTTGCTGCTGGCGGCTATTTATTTTTCAAAAAACAAACACAAAAAAAGCCTAAAAAATTAAAATTAACCCAATCTAAATATGCTACTGGTTTTTTATTAGGAATTATCAATCCGCCAGTTTTAATTTATTGGGTAATTGCTTTTGGTGTATTGAATAATAACGATTTCATGCTATCTCTACAATCTTCATTTTCAGTATTGTTTTTGTTTTTTACTGGCGTGTATTTAGGAAAGCTACTAACGCTTTATGGATACAGTAAAATTAGTGCACATATTAAGAATAGAATTAATAATATATCGCATTTAGTAAACAGAGTAACGGGTGTGTTACTCATGTTTATTGGACTCATACAAAGCGCGCAGCTTTATTTTTTATAATTTATTTACGGTAATTTACAGGGCGGTCTTCGTAGAAATGTTCAAACGTTTTATCGGTAGTATAATTATCTCTCAAAACTTTATACACCATAAGAAGAACCAACGCTTGCCCTAAACACATGGTGTAAAACACCCAAGTAAAGGCCATATTCATTGACACCATTAAAGTTAACATAACTAAAAGAATCGTGGTTAATCCCACATAGAACATTACTGGAATTTTCATAGCTTTTTTATTTACAAGATACTAAACAACAGCTTTCTAAGCTGTTATAGGCTTGTTAAAAATAATATGAATTAAAGAACAGATATATTAACAACCAACCCTTCATTAGCGCGAACATTAAACACCGTATCATCTTCAAAAATTAAATATTGCCCTTTTACACCAACCAACTTACCTTCATATGAAAGCTCTTTTTGAATATTCAAACTTTTTGGTTTCTCAGGATATTTATGCACTGGAAATTCTAAATTCGTTTCAGAATTATTCTCGATGAAATAGTCCTTTGCTTCTACTGGAATATAAGATTTTAAGCGTTCTCGCCATTCTACCAAATTTTCATCTTTTATATCGTTTTTCAACATAGTCCTCCAATTGGTTTTGTCAGCCACATGATCTTTCAATGCCACTTCGGTAATACCTGCCAAATATCTATTTGGTACTTCAACAATCTCAATTGCTTCATGCGCACCTTGATCTATCCAACGTGTTGGCACTTGACTTTTACGTGTTACACCAACTTTTACGTTACTGGAATTTGCCAAATACACAATATGCGGTTGTAATTGCGCTCGTTTTTCATATTCCAAATCTCTATCTTCAATACCCAAATGTGCTGTACTTAATTCAGGCCGCATAATCCAGTCGCCTGCTCGTGCAGTTTCATAAAAGCACTGCTTATCAAAACCTTGTCTGTATATGGGTTTATCCAATCCGCAATTCAAACATTGAAACTTTACAAACTCCATTTTTATGCGTTTATCTAGTAATTGATTCACATTAATGAAATCATTTTCAAACACTAAATAATAGGCAATCGGGGTCGAAAATTCTGTTTCCATCTTCCTTAAAACACCTTGGTAGGTCATATCAAAAAAAGTATTATTTTTAAAAAAATAAAGATAGCATAATTATGCCAATTCCCTTAGTTAATTCCATTGCATCCTGGTTCCTCAAGAAGCGGTTTCACCAAATAGAATTGTTTTTGAAATACCCAAACGAAGTGCAGGATGAATTACTGTTAAGCCTTTTAGATATTGCAAAAAATACTGAGATTGGGAAGCAATATGATTTTGCATCAATTAAAAATTATCAAACCTTTGCTGAACGTATTCCTATTAAAAACTATGATGGTTGGCAAGATGTAATAGAACGTGCAAGAAAAGGTGAAAACAATCTGTTTTGGCCTACGCCGATTAAGTGGTTCGCAAAATCTAGTGGTACCACTAGAGCTAAAAGTAAATTTATACCCGTAAGTGAGGAATCTTTAGAAGACTGTCATTATGCAGCAAGCAAAGATTTATTATGCATGTATTTGAATAATAATGAAGACTCTCAATTATTTACAGGAAAGAGTTTACGCTTGGGCGGAAGTAAAGAATTATATAAAGAAAACGGAACGGTTTTCGGGGATTTATCGGCGATACTTATTGATAACATGCCATTTTGGGCAGAATTCAGTAGCACACCTAGCAATAAAGTCTCTTTAATGAGCGATTGGGAACATAAAATGCAAGCTATTGTAAACGAAACCATTAAGGAAAATGTTACAAGTTTGGCAGGTGTACCGTCTTGGATGCTAGTATTGTTAAATAATGTTCTGGAAACTACAGGAAAACAAAACCTTCATGACATTTGGCCAAACTTAGAAGTGTATTTTCATGGAGGTGTAAGTTTTGTGCCTTATAAAGACCAGTACAAAAAAATACTGCCTCAAAAGAGTTTTAAGTATTATGAAATTTACAATGCTTCTGAAGGCTTTTTTGCTATCCAAGATCAAAATAACTCAGATGAATTATTATTGATGTTAGATTATGGTATTTTTTATGAGTTCGTCCCCATGGAGGTTTATGCCACTTCAGAAGAAAAAGCAATTCCTTTAAGTGAGGTACAACTCAATAAAAACTATGCAGTTATCATTACGACAAATGCTGGTTTATGGCGATATAAAATCGGTGATACTGTTCGCTTTACATCCTTAAATCCGTATCGTATAAAAATATCAGGTCGTACCAAACATCACATCAATGTTTTTGGTGAAGAATTGATTATTGAAAATGCCGAAAGCGCTTTAAAGAAAGTTTGCAAGCGTACTAAAGCTGAAATTGTTGACTTTACAGCAGCACCAATCTTTATGGAAGGCAAAGAAAAAGGAGCGCATGAGTGGTTGATAGAATTTAAAACGCCTCCAAAGGATATTGATTACTTTAATGAGTTATTTGACAATGCTTTAAAATCTTTAAATTCTGATTATGAAGCGAAACGTTATAATAACATAACCCTTAATAAACCAACTATCAATATTGCAAGACCTCAGCTATTTCATGACTGGTTAAAGCAAAATGATAAATTAGGCGGTCAACATAAAGTACCAAGGCTTTCAAATACAAGAGACTATCTTGACGATCTGCTGAAATTAAACGTTTAAATATACTGTCTTTGTCAGAATACACTCTAATTCAATAGGTTAACGATTTTAACATACGATTTATCCAAAAAAATTTTTAAACACTACTTTTCATAATACATTTACTTTAATTAATCCCTAAAACCCTCAAAATATGAGAATTAGTGTATTCGCATTGATTTTATTATGCTGTTCGTTTGCCTTTAGTCAAGGACCTTCAGATTTAATTGCAGAAAATGATTTAACTACCGATATAAATTCAAACTCTAAAGTTGATATTGACAACAACGGTTATAATTTTGAAGTTCTTGATACAGGTGTAAATACCAAATATTCAGAATTCGGTTCTGGATTTTTCATGGATAAACTCATTATGGTATCCTCAAAAAAAATAGGGGCACTTGCCAAAATTGACCCAAATACTAATGAAGCTTACAAAGATTTATTCTGTTTAGATATTAAAGATGATGGAGCTTTAAGTTCACCACTGTTATTTTCAAGAATCTTAAACACGAATAATAGTGAGGACCAACTCACATTTACACCAGACCAAAAAACGGTGTATTTTACAAGAAGTGAAAAAGATAATTCTTTAGAATATAAATTATACAAAGCCACGCTTGAAGAAGGTTCTCATGGGAACTGGATTAATCAAAAATTATTACCGATTAATACAAATAACGTTTCGATAGAAAACCCGTTTGTTGATCCAAAAGGTGAAAAAATCTATTTTTCAGCAAATATGAGTAATTCTTATGGTGGCTACGATATTTATGTTGCTGATATTTTAAAGGACGGCTCTCTAGGTAAAGCCACCAATTTAGGTCCAAATGTAAATACCCCTTCAGATGAAAAATATCCTTCGCTGTCTTTTGACGGTGCATATTTGTATTTTTCGTCAAACGGTCATGAAAACCTTGGTGGTTATGATATTTTCGTGAGTAGAATACTTGTAAAAGGTGTAAAAGCACCTCGTAATATGGGTAACACCATTAATACACCTTATGATGAAGTAGCATATTTTCTAGCTGAAAGAAATAAGGCCTATTTATCTTCTGATAGACCAAGCGGCAAAGGAAGTTATGATATGTATATTGCGATTAATGATGAAGTAAAACAATCTTTAAATGGTGTTGTTTTACATACTGAAAGTAAAATACATTTACCGAATACAGTAGTTGTTTTAAAGGATGAAGACGGTAATGAAGTCGCAAAACAACTTACAGACGATAATGGTTCTTTTAATTTTGATGTCTTACCTTTTGAAGAGTATACTATTAGCACTGAGAAAGATGGCTATATTAATGAAACATTTGATTTTAGTGCTGATAAGGGTTTTGAAACAACCTACGCTAAAAATCTAGAACTTGAAACCACTGAACCTAAAATTGAAAAGATTGATGATAAACTAGCCATAGTTATTGAGAACATTTATTTTGATTCTGCAAAATGGAGTTTAAAAGAAGAATCTCATATATCATTAAATAAAATCGTTAAGGTATTAACCGAAAACCCTGAAATGAAATTATCCATAAACGCGCATACTGATAATAAGGGTAGAGAAAGCTATAACATGGGATTGTCAAAAAAACGTGCTGCATCTGCATTACAGTTTTTAGTGAAAAATGGTATTGATAAAACCAGACTAGAATTCAAAGGTTTCGGAGAAACACAGCCTAAAATAGATTGTAAATCTAAATGTACTGCAGACGAATTACAGGAAAACAGACGTGTAGAATTCATTATTTTAGATTAATTCCCGCTTGCAAAACATCGATGAATAGATAAAGTGTAAATGCTTTTGTGGTTTTAACGAGTAAATTGTCTGATAGTCTAAAAGGCAATAAAACAGCTTGCCAGTAAATTAGAGTACCTATATTTTTGAATCGCAATCAAGAAATCGAGACTAAAGCATTACATATTAATTAATATCCATTAAAAATATACCGCGTCAATTAGACGTGGTTTTTTTATGCCTAAAATCTACTATCTTTATTAAAAATTTAATGTTATGAAGTCTAAAATTATAGCCGTTTTAGTTTTTACTTTTTTAGTTAGCGGTTTAAACGTTCATGCTCAAGGGGCGCAAAATGAATTTTGGAAAAACGTAAGATATGGTGGTGGTTTAGGTTTAAATGTTGGCAATGGTTTCTTTGGGGCTACCATCGCACCAAGTGCCATTTACCAATTTAATAACCAAGTAGCACTGGGCGTAGGGCTCAACGCAACATTCAACAATCAAAAAGATGTTTTCAAAACTACGGTGCTAGGAGGCAGCGTTTTGGGACTATATAACGTCATTCCAGAAATACAACTCTCGGGAGAGTTCGAGCAGTTAAATGTAAGCCGAAGATATGACATTAGGGTAAATGCAGAGGACGAAAACTATTGGTCTCCAGCCTTATTCTTAGGTGCTGGCTACAGGAGCGGCAATGTAATTGTTGGTGTTAGATATAACGTCTTGCACGATAGCGAAAAAAGTATTTATATTGACCCTTGGGTGCCTTTCGTTAGATTTTTCTTTTAACTATAATGGTAAAAAGGAATTTCCACTCTTTACGTCATCAGATAATTCTCTAATAGTTTTCTCTTTCAAGTTCGTTAAGATTTTTGTTCTTGAGGAACTTAGAATATTATGTAATGGGCAAGGTTTCTTTTCGTTACACTTTTCTAAACTAAGCATACAACTTGTAAGTCTCTTTTCTCCATCAATTATTTTTAAAATATTAAAAACAGATTTTTCTCTATTTTCTTCACTCATGTAAAAACCTCCCTTAGGACCTCGTGTAGAGGAGACAATGTTTTCTCTGGATAACTCCTGTAATAATTTTGCAATATATGCTTGAGGTACATTTATGGGCTCCGATATATCTTTTACCATAATTTTATTGTCTTCAGTTGAATTAAGAGCTAAAAATAGTACCGCCTTAAGAGCGTACTTTGATGAATTAGAAAGCATAATCTAAAGTAAATAAAATCAAACAAATATAAAAAAGATATTTTTGTCTTAAATATGATTTTTATCATAGAATAATGATTACTAACCTTATAGCTTTGCTTTATTAAAACCGTTTTGAAATGAAGAATAAACTAAAAATTTTTACTGCTTTATTGCTATTAATACTTATTTCTTGTGGTGGTAAAGAAGAAAAGAAGAAAGAAAAAATTCAACTAAAATCTACCACTGAAAAAAAAGTGGAGAAAAAAACAGAAACAATTCCACCTTCTAAGCGTATAGATTTAAATAACAAAGGTGTAGGGCCTATTACATCACTAGAATTGTCTGGCGAAATAGACCAAGCTCTTGTAACCAAAGGTGAAGATGTATATAAAAAAATGTGTACAGCATGCCATAGAGCAGAGAAAAAATTTATTGGTCCAGCACCAAAAGGAATCTTAGAACGTCGTTCACCAGAATGGGTAATGAATATGATTTTAAATCCTGAAAAAATGGTTAAAGAAGACCAACTAGCCAAGGACCTCTTAATGGAGTTTAATGGATCGCCAATGGCCAACCAAAACTTAACAGAAGAAGAAGCTAGGGCTGTACTAGAATATTTTAGGACACTATAAATACTAAAAATCAAACCAATGAAAACACTAATCAAATTATTATTACTGTTTATGCTGTTTGGGTGTTTTGTAGCTTGTAACAACTCTACAAAAGCATCTAATAGCACAACAAATGAAACTACTACTGATGAAGCTTCGACTGAAAAAACAGGGCAAGCTTTCATAAAAGATGAAGGTGGAGTACCAAATGCTTTACAACTAGCCATTCAATCAGAAGACCACACAACATTAGTAGCTGCAGTGCAAGCGGCTGGTGTAGAAAATGCATTAGTGAATGTTGGCCCACTAACTGTATTTGCGCCTAATAATACTGCTTTTGCAAAAATAGATAAATCCACGTTGGATGATTTACTAAAACCAGAGAATAAAGGGAAATTAGCTTTTATTCTAACAAATCATGTAGCACCATCGAACTACCCTGTTGAAATGTTAAAAAAGAACGCCGAAAAAAACCGTAAACTATATATGGCTTCAGGCAAATATCTAGAAGTTACAGAAAAGGAAGGCGAGCTTTACGTTGATGGTGTAAAAATTATAGGAACTGTAAACGTAAGTAATGGCTGGGTGCATGTTACTGAAGATGTTATCCTACCAAAAGACTAAATAAATCAATAATTAAATAAATCAATATAAGATGAATAAAATAGGTAAATTCATATTAGCAATTACCACACTTGCTTTTATAACAAATTGTGGTAATAACTCTAATAGTAGCTCTGGTGCTATGTCTTCCAGTAAGGCAGAAAAAGTATATGTTGCACCAGGTGAACACGACGAGTACTACGCCTTCTTTTCTGGAGGTTACAGTGGAAATATTACTGTTGCAGGTCTACCTAGTGGCCGTATGCTAAAAGAAATTCCTGTATTCTCTCAATTCCCAACATCAGGATATGGTTATTCTGAAGAAACTAAACCAATGTTAAATACATCTTTTGGTTTCGTGCCTTGGGGTGATGCGCATCACCCAGATATTTCTCAAACTAATGGAGAACTAGATGGCCGTTGGATTTTTATAAATGAGAATAACACACCACGTATAGCACGTGTAAGTTTAGAAACTTTTGAAACAGAAGAAATTATTGAATTACCAAATAGTGCAGGTAATCACGCCTCTTCTTTCGTAACTGAAAATACTGAGTATATCGTGGCAGGAACTCGTTTTGCTGTACCTAACCCACAACGCGATATGCCAATTAACGAAATGAAAGGACAATTTAAAGGTCCTCTTTCTTTTGTAAGTATCGCAGATAATGGTAGAATGAATTTAGATTTCCAATTAAATATGCCCGGATTTAACTATGATTTAGCCCATCCAGGACGTAATAAATCTCACGGCTGGTTCTTCTTTACAAGTTATAATACTGAAGAAGCTAACACTTTAATGGAAGTGAATGCATCCCAGAATGACAAAGATTACATCGCAGCCGTAAACTGGCAAAAAATTGCCGAATATGTTAAAAATGGTGGCGGAAAAAAAGTAGCGGGTACATATGCACACAATGTTTACAATGAAAAAACACATACGGCTACATCAACAATGAAAGAGGGAGTAACAATGGTTGATCCTAGAGAAGTAGCAGGTGCTGTATTCTATATTCCTATTCCAAAATCTCCACACGGTTGTGATGTTGATCCTTCTGGCGAATATATCGTTGGTAGTGGTAAACTATCTACCGATTTAAGTGTATACTCATTTGAAAAAATACTTGCAGCTATAGAAAACAAAGATTTTGTTGATGATTCTTATGGAATTCCAGTGTTGAGTTATGAAAATACAATAGCTGGTGTAGTAACACAACCTGGATTGGGGCCTTTACACACAGAGTTTGATGGTAAAGGGAATGCTTATACAACATTCTTTATTTCTTCTGAAGTTGTAAAATGGAAATTAGGAACTTGGGAAGTTTTAGACAGACAACCAACATTCTATTCTGTGGGCCACTTAATGATTCCTGGTGGAAATTCTCGTAAGCCTTTTGGTAAATACATGGTTGCTATGAATAAAATCACAAAAGACCGTTACTTACCTACCGGACCAGAGTTAGAGCACTCTGCACAACTATATGATATTTCTGGAGATAAAATGGAGTTACTATCCGATTTCCCAACGCATGGTGAACCTCACTATGCTGCAGGTATTAGAGCAGACATCATAAAAGAGAAAAGTAAAAAATACTATGAATTAGCCGAAAACGAGCATCCATATGCAGCCAAAAGTGAATCCGAAGCTAAGGTTACCCGTAATGGCAATGAAGTACATGTAAGTATGACTATGATTCGTAGTCATTTCTCACCGGACAACATTGAAGGTATCAAGGTTGGAGATAAAGTATACCTACACATGACTAATTTAGAACAAGATTTTGATGTACCTCATGGATTCTCAATAATTGGTGCTAATACATCAGAAATTTTAGTAATGCCTGGACAAACTAAAACCATTGTTTGGGAACCAAAACGCGAAGGTGTTTGGCCATTTTACTGTACAGACTTCTGTTCTGCGTTACACCAAGAAATGCAAGGTTACATTAGAGTATCTGGTAAAAATTCTAACACACCACTCAAATATTCTCTTGATGAATAAAACGAGTTAAATAGTTTTTAGTGTTAAAAAAGAAGATTTAACTCAGATAGGGTGAGTAGTAATTGCTCGCCCTTTCCTTTAAAATAGTTTTTTATGAAATTGGCAAGTACAATTATGATAGTTGGCTCAGCATTGCTTCTTGGATTATTCGTGTTTCCGTTGTGGAGTATTGAGTTGGAAGCACCGCAGTACCCAAGTGGTATTGGCATGAACATTCATCTTGATGGTTTAGAAGGTAGAGAAAAACATGACCTTCAAAACATCGATGGGCTTAACCACTATATAGGTATGCGTAAATTACCAAAAGCCGATGAAATGTGGGAGTTCAGTGCCTTTCCAAAAGTAATTGGTGGTATGGCCGCCTTAGGTATTATTATAGGCTTATTAGGTTTGTTAAAAGGTATTTCTCCAAAATGGTTTTTAGGCTGGCTTATTTTAATGTGTATTCTTGGGGTTTTAGGTATGTACGATTTTAATAATTGGATGATTGATTATGGTACCAATCTAGATCCTAAAGCAATAATGAAAATGACTGATGCAGATGGAAATCCTCTGAGTTATAAGCCACCTCTATTTGGAACCAAACATATTCTTAACTTTGTGGCGCACTCGTATCCAAGTACTGGGGCTTACATGATGGGATTTGGTATGTTCTTAACTTTTGTAGCATATTGGATAGGGAATAAAAAAATGAAGTTAATAAAAGCATGAAACATTCCGTCCTTATAATATTAATTTGTGTATTTATTAGTTGCAGTAAAACACCTGAGCCTATAAATTACGGAACAGATATGTGTCACTATTGTAAAATGACAATTGTAACAAAAACACATGCTGCACAAATGGTAAACAGTAAAGGCAAGCAATATAAGTTTGATGCTATTGAATGTATGATTCGTTTTTTAGATGATAAACCTGATATTGTCTCAGAAAGCAATCTTTTAGTGACGGATTACAACGCGCCAGGTACAATGATAGATGCTAAAAAAGCTAGCTACATTATTAGTGAAAAAATTACAAGCCCCATGGGAGCTAACCTAACTGGGTTTAATTCTATGGATGCTGCCAAAGAAGTGATTAATAGCACATCCGCAGCATATTTTGATTGGGAGGGTATTTTCAAACAACTGAACTAACTAAACGCGAATGAAAATACACTTCAGTATTTTTTTATTTTTAATCTCAACCTGCCTTGCTATGGCAAAAACCCTAGAAGTCTGTAAAGCAGGTTGCGATTTTAAAACCATACAAAGCGCCATAGACATCTCAAAAAGCGGCGACAGTATTTTTATAAAAGCAGGATTGTATAAAGAATCAAACCTCATTATTTATAAAAAATCGCTTCATATTACTGGAGAAGAGGGTACGGTAATAGATACGGAAAATAATGGCTACGGGTTTTCAGTTGAAGCAACAGATATCGTCATCAAAAACTTAGTCATAAAAAATATTAAAATTAGCTATACCAAAGAATATGCGGCAATCTTACTTTTTAAATCTTATGACTTTGTTATTGAAAATATCACCGTTGAAAATGCTTTTTTCGGATTTCTAATTCAAAAATCTAAGGATGGATTTATCAGAAACAACACCATATCTGGTGAAGGAAAAGCAGAGGCAGATTCTGGCAATGCCATCCATCTATGGCATTGCAAAAATGTAAAAATTACAGAAAACGATGTACGTAGAATGCGTGATGGTATTTACCTAGAATTTGGTAGTACTAGCTACATAGCCAATAACTACTCTACTGAGAATTTGAGGTATGGGTTACATTTTATGTTTTCCAATGATAATACATACCAAGACAACACTTTTGAATCCAATGGTGCTGGTGTTGCCGTAATGTTTTCAAAACGTATAAAAATGTACAAAAACATCTTCAAAAAAAATTGGGGAACAGCGTCTTATGGTATATTGCTAAAAGAAATAAACGATGCCGAACTTAAACATAATATTTTTGAAGATAACACCATAGGTATTAATGCCGATGGCACTAACCGCATTACATATACAGAGAACACCTTTAAAAACAATGGTTACGCCATAAAGGTGCATGGTGCCTGCTACGACAATATCTACAGTAAAAATAATTTTCTCTACAACTCCTTCGATCTTTCTTATTCTGGAAAACTAAACAGTAATAAGTTTGAGAATAACTATTGGAGCAATTATACCGGCTACGATTTAAATAAAGACGGTATTGGCGATGTACCTTACAGACCAGTAAAACTATTTTCGTACTTAGTAAACCGAACACCTGAGAGTATTGTTTTACTAAGAAGCTTATTCATAGATATTATTGATTTCTCTGAAAAAGTATCACCGGTTTTTACTCCAGAAAACCTCATTGACAAGCAACCATTAATGAACCAAGTATCATGGTAGAAATTAAAGATTTATATAAAACCTTTGGTAAAAACAATGTGCTTAACGGTGTTGATTTAAATATTACTAAAGGAGGAATTTTTGCGATACTTGGGCCAAATGGTTCTGGTAAAACTACCATCATTAAATCTATTTTAGGTATGGTAATTCCAGACAGTGGTACAATTAAAGTTTTTGACACTAACATTAAAAATAATTCGAACTACAGACATAAAATTGATTATTTACCACAAATTGCTAATTTTCCTAGCAACCTCAAGGTTATGGAGCTGGTTAAAATGATAAAAGATTTAAGAGGTGATACTGATAAAGATAAAACACTAATAGAAACCTTTAAATTAGAGCCGTTTTTAAACAAAAAGCTCAGTACACTTTCTGGTGGCACAAAACAAAAGGTAAATATCCTATTAACGTTTATGTTCGATAGCCCAGTAATTATTTTAGACGAACCAACCACGGGGTTAGATCCTATTTCACTTATACGTTTAAAAGAGCTAATAGATGCAGAAAAACAAAAAGGAAAAGCTATTCTAATAACCTCTCATATTATGAGCTTTGTTGAAGAAGTTGCTGATGAAGTTGTGTTTATACTCGAAGGCAAAATATATTTTAGAGGCAGTATTTCTGCATTAAAAAACAAAACCAATCAGGATGATTTTGAACACGCTATTGCTAACATTTTAATAGAAAATCATGTTTAAAATATTAAAATATAGTTTTTATGATTTGATGCGCAGTAGCTGGAGCTATGTTTACCTTGGCTTCTATCTTCTATTGGGTATGGTGCTATTGTTTTTAAACAACGATTTGTCAAAAGCCGTTATCACTCTAATGAATGTTATCATTGTGTTAGTACCTTTAATCGGCACTATTTTTGGCGTTATGTATTATTACAATTCTAAAGAGTTTACCGAATTGCTTTTAGCACAACCTTTAAAACGCTCATCAATATTCTTAGGACAATATTTAGGTGTTGCCCTGTCCCTATCTATGAGTTTGATTCTTGGTTTGGGACTACCATTTATAGCATATGGCTTGTTTAAATCTTCGGCTATTTGGGATTTTTCACTCTTGCTTATTGTTGGTGTTTTTTTAACCTTCATATTTAGTGCATTGGCTTTCAATATTGCGCTATCTCATGAAAACAAAATCAAGGGATTTGGTTACGCTATATTAATGTGGTTATTCTTAGCCATTATTTATGACGGGTTATTTTTAATGTCACTTATACTGTTTGAAGATTACCCGCTCGATAAAGTTTCATTAATTGGCACTATGCTAAACCCTATAGATTTATCAAGAACACTTATTCTTTTAAAGCTAGATATTTCAGCCTTATTAGGGTATACTGGGGCAGTATTCAAACAATTTTTTGGCACCAGCTTTGGACTAATTATTTCATTTATTATGCTAATTGTTTGGGTAATTTTACCTGTTTCAAGAATAGTTTTTAAATCAAAGAAAAAAGATTTTTAAGAGTATTTATTTCGAAACCAAACTTTTTGCCATTCGCGTTTTAAAATAAGCAATGTTACATTTTCTGAAAGCTTGAGAATATCATCGCCATCTAATGCATTCACTTCTTTTTCAGAAACATCAATAATGTAAAGTAAATTAAGATACTCGGTAAACTTCTCTTGAATGAGTTTATAAACCGTTTCATGTAGAATTAACTTTAAACTAGACGGTAAAATGTCCTCATGAAAATCCAAATCAATGTTTGCTAACAGAAAATCTTTATTAAGCTGAAAAATGAGTTTCTTATACAAGTCTAATTGGTTAGCCTCTTCAATTAAATCTTCAAAGGTATTTGGTAATTGCATTACACCGTTCTGTTCATTAAGTTATTCCCAAAGATCTTTAAAAGTTGTTTTTTGTCCTCAGAAATATTTAAAGATTCTAATCCCGAAAATGCTTTGGTTGTATAATCTTGAATAGCTTGCTTAGTAGCATCTGCCGAACCTGATGAAACAAAAAACTGTTTTGCCACTTCAATTTTGGTATTTATATCTTCAGGATTTGAAGAAAAAAGTTGTGTTAATTCACTCTTATCTTTTTCATTTGAAAATTCTAAAGCCTTCAAATACAAATAGGTTTTTTTGTTTTCAATAATATCACCACCAACTTGTTTTCCAAAAGTTTTAGGATCTCCAAAGGCATCTAAGTAATCATCTTGCAACTGAAATGCAATGCCTAAGTTTCTACCAAACTCATAAATATTATGCTGATCCTCTTTGGAGGCTCCAGCTACAATAGCACCCATTTTCATAGCTGCTCCTACTAAAACAGCAGTTTTATATTCAATCATTTTTAAATACTCAGTGATGGTAACATCATTTCTTGTTTCAAAATCTACATCATACTGTTGCCCTTCACAAACCTCAATAGCTGTTTTGCTAAACAGTTTTGCTAAATCTTGAAACTGATTAGGCTCATAATGCTCAAATAGCTGATAAGCCATAATTAACATCGCGTCACCAGAGAGAATTCCAGTGTTTACATCCCATTTTTCATGCACGGTTTGTTGGCCTCGCCTTAAAGGCGCGTCATCCATAATATCATCATGTACCAAAGAAAAATTATGAAACACTTCTATACTTAAAGCGGCATTTAAAGCGTCTTTGTAATTACCATTAAATATATCAGTGGACATCAAAGTAAGTACGGGCCTTAAGCGTTTTCCTCCTAAACTTAAAATGTAGGTTATAGGTTCATATAAATTCTTTGGCTCTTTTTCTGTAGAATATGCTTTGAGATAAGCAATAAATTCTTGTTGGTATTTTTCTATGGAAAGCATTGAGCAAAAATAGTGCAATTCAAGCTATTTAACAGATTCAATTTAAAAATATTAAAGATAATGTCCAACCTTTTGTTAAGTAAAACGTCTTATAAGTAAATAGGTATGTTAAAAAAACATTAAAACTTTGGAAACTTTTATTGTTTCTAAAGTTTCCTACGTTATATTTGCAGCGAAAATATGAGAGAAAACATCATACATAAAGCAGCAGAATTATTTTTAACACTAGGTTTTAAAAGTGTTACAATGGACGATATAGCTCAGGAAATGGGTATTTCAAAAAAAACAATTTATGTCCATTTTGCAAATAAAACCAAGCTCGTTGAAGCAGTAACGTTTGCTCTTTTTGAAACGATTTGCGATGGAATTGATGGCATTTGTAATGCATCAAAAAATCCTATTGAAGAACTTTATGATATTAAAATGTTTGTAATGCATCACTTAAAAAGCGAAAAGTCTTCTCCTCAATTTCAATTAAAAAAGTACTATCCCAAAATATACGACATCCTTAAAGTTAAGCAGTTTGAAAAAATGCACGATTCTGTAAAAGACAGTCTAAAAAACGGGGTTGAAACGGGATTATTTCGCCCCAATATTAATATCGATTTTATATCAAGAATGTACTTTAATGGTATGACAGGAATTAAGGACGGTTCTATTTTTCCACAAGATATATATACTATGGATTACCTGATGGAAAGTTACTTAGAATACCATTTAAGAGCTATTGTTACCGAAAAAGGATTCGAAATATTAAATAAGTTTATAACATCAAATCAATCATAAAATGAAACATCATTTAATCTTATTGTTTAATCTAATCATAGGCTGTAGCCTTTTTGCCCAAGAGACGCCTAAAACATTCTCAATGCAAGAAGCTGTGAATTATGCTTTGGAGAATAACAAAAATATTAACAATGCCGATTTAAGCATTTTGGCTGCTGAACGGCAAGTTTGGGAAACAACAGCAAGAGGTTTACCGCAAATTTCTGGTAAAGTTGATTACAATTTTAATGCAATAAGAGCTTTTGACCCAGAACCTGGCGACGTATTTGGGTTCATTTTCCCTAAACATCAAGTAACTCCAAGTGTAACGCTCAATCAATTAATATTTGACGGTGGCTATATTGTTGGTCTACAATCTAACAAGGTATTCTTAGAAATTTCTAAAAACGCTAAAGACAAAACGGTTAATACCATTGAAACCAATGTTATAAATGCCTACAATAATGCATTATTGACCAAAGAGAGTATTGAAATTACTAAAAACAATATCAAGGTGTTATCTGACAACTTAGAGGAAACTAGAAAGATTTTTGAGAACGGACTAACCGAAGAAGAAGATGTTGAACAATTACAACTAACACTTTCCAGTCTAGAAAACAATCTAAGAAGCCTAGAAACACTTTCTGAAATTTCTAAAGGATATTTAAAGATTTTGATGGGCTTGGAACAAGATGAAACCATAGAATTAACAGACACATTAGAATCTCTTGTAGTTGAAAACATTTCCTTGAACTTGATAAGCGACACACATTCTGTAAGCAATAATATTGATTACAAAATAGCCGCTAATGACGCCGAAAGTAAACGATTAGAATATAAGCTAGAAAAGTCAGAACAACTCCCAAAAGTAAATGCTTTTCTTAACTCTAATTATTTAGGTATTTCGGAGTCCTTCGGGAATTATTTTGAAGCGCAACAAGAATGGTTTTTCACAACCTCTACTGGAGTTAGTATAACTTTTCCAATTTTCACCTCTTTCGGTGGAAAGGCTAAGAGACAACGCGCTAAGATTGAATGGGACAAAGCTAAAAACAGCCTCATTGATACTGAAAATCAGATTTCAATTGAATTTAAAAATGCCAAGAACGAATATCAATTAGCAATTGACACTTACGATAACAAGCAGAAAAATTTAGCGTTGGCCGAAAAAATCGAAAAGAAAAATACCATAAAATTTAAAGAAGGTATAGCAAGTAGTTTTGATTTAAGACAAGCTCAATTACAACTTTATACCAGTCAGCAGGAGTATTTACAATCCATTATAGACGTCATCAATAAAAAAGCGAATCTTAAAAACCTATTAAATTTAAATTAACAACCGCCATGAAATATTTATATATAACTTTAATTAGCGCCATTGTATTAACATCTTGTGGCAGCGACAAAAACAAATCTGTTGAAGATATTATCGCTTCAAAAGATTTAGAACAAATTCGTCAAAAAAAGGCCGAACTTGATGCTTCTGCTCAGGAAATAGCAGCTAAACTAAAACTTCTAGAGAAAGAAATAAAAACTTTAGATCCGCAGGAAAAAATCCCTTTAATTACAACGTTTAAGGCTAAAGAAACGGAATTCAATCACTTTGTAGAGCTTCAAGGAAATGTGAGCACAAAACAAAACGTGGTAATAACTGCAGAATATGGTGGCGTTCTTTCTAAAGTATATGTGAGAGAAGGACAAAAAGTAAGTAAAGGACAAACTCTTGCAAAAATTGACGATGGCGGATTAAGTCAGCAGTTAGCTCAGGCTAAAATTCAAACAGATTTATCAAAGACTACTTTTGAACGTCAAAAGCGTTTGTGGGAGCAAAAGATTGGTAGTGAGATTCAATATTTACAAGCAAAATCAACTTATGAATCTCAAGAACAAATGGTAAATCAATTACAACAACAAGTTGGAAAAACTATAGTTCGTGCACCTTTTTCAGGAACCATCGACGATGTAATTACCGAACAGGGTACCGTGGTTGCACCAGGACAATCTCAATTATTTAGAATTGTAAACTTGGATGACATGTATATTGAAACTGATGTTCCTGAGCGCTATGTTGCCGATATTGTTCCTGGAAAAAGGGTTCAGGTAAACTTCCCTGTATTAGGAAAAGATGTTGATGCCAAGGTACGTCAAGCAGGAAACTTTATCAATCCTGCCAATAGAACATTTAAAGTTGAAGTTGCGCTTCCTAAAAAGGATGTTTCAATAAAACCAAATCTTACGGCAAAACTTAAGATTAACGATTACAGCAGTGAAAAGGCAATTTTAATTCCTCAAAGTATCATTTCAGAGAATGCCGAGGGACAACAATATGTGTACACTGTTACAGATAAAGATGGTGAAAAAGCAAAAGCAAAACGTACTATTATTGAAACTGGTAAAACTCAAGGAGACAACATAGAGGTGCTTTCTGGAATTGAAAATGGCGAGGAAATTATTGACGAAGGTGCTCGAAGCGTGAAAGATGGTCAAGATGTGAAAATATTGGAACTGGAGACTACTAACTAATCAAAAGACCAAAAAGTAATGACAAAAAACAACAAAAATAAAAAAGTAGACAAAGAGTTTCCGTTATCGTCGTGGGCCATTAATAATAAAACGACCATGTACGTGTTAATCTCTGTGATTTTAGCACTTGGCGCTGGAGCTTACTTTAGCATGCCAAGAGAAAATTTCCCAGAAATTAAGGAAACCAAAATCTATATTAGCTCTGTATATCCTGGAAACACTGCCGAGGATATTGAAAAGCTCATCACCGATCCTATTGAGGATAAACTAAAAACAGTAAGTAACGTTGTTGAAATTACCTCAACATCACAAGAAGATTACTCTATTGTAGTTGTTGAATTTGATGAAGACATAACAGTTGAAGCTGCAAAACAAAAGGTAAAAGATGAAGTAGATTCAGAAACTTCAGGTGAAGATTGGCCAACATTTAACGGTGCTAAAGTAGAGCCAAATATTTTCGATTTAAGTATGTCTGAAGAGATTCCAATTCTCAATATTAATATCTCTGGCGATTACCCAGTTGACAAGCTAAAAGAATTTGGTGAGTATTTAGAAGATGAAATTGAAAGTCTGCAAGAAGTTAAGCAAGTTGATATACGTGGTGCTCAGGAGAAAGAAGTTGAAGTAGCTGTAGATATTTATAAAATGATGGCTTGATTTGGTAAATAACATCATCTTCGGAATCATACTGGTTGTTACCGTTTTAATGTTCTTCTTAGGATTTAAAAACGCCTTATTTGTTGGATTCGCCATACCAATGTCAATGTTTATGTCTTTAATGATATTAAACCTGATAGGATATACAATGAATACCATGATTCTCTTTGGGTTAATTATGGGTCTTGGAATGTTAGTAGATAACGGTATTGTGGTTGTTGAAAATGTGTATCGTTTGATGACAGAAGAAGGCATGAGCCGCATTGAAGCTGCAAAAAAAGGTATTGGTGAAATTGCATTTCCTATAATCATTTCAACTCTAACAACTGTGGCTGCATTTGTACCTCTAGGGCTTTGGCCTGGAGTTATGGGGCAATTCATGATATACTTTCCAATTACCTTATCGGTAGTTTTAGGATCTTCTTTATTCGTTGCTATCTTTTTCAACTCCGTATTAGTGTCGCAATATATGACCACAGAAGATAAAGAAATGCCTCTTCAAAATATCATTAAAATATCAGCAATTGTTGGCGGTATAGGTCTTTTAATTGCCCTTTTTGGCGGAAGTTATAGAGGTCTTGGAACACTAATGATTGTAGTGGTTGGTTTACTTTGGATATATCGCTTATTTCTTAGAAATTGGGCAAATGGTTTCCAGAATAAAATTCTTCCAAAGTGGGAACGTTTCTATGAAAAAACTTTACGTGCAGCATTAAAGGGAAGAAAGCCGGCATTTATTGCTATAGGCACTTTTGTATTACTCCTAATTGCTTTTATGGGATTTGGTGCTTCAATCGGAAGTCAACGTACCAAAGTAGAGTTCTTTCCAGACAATACACCAAATCAAATTATTGTTTATATAGAGTATCCTGAAGGTACGGATATTAAGAAAACCAATGCCATTACAAAAGACATTGAAAAACGCGTTTACAAAATTATAAACGATGAAGCCTATATGAAAGGTGATTTCAATTTCTTGACAGAAAGTGCAGTTTCTCAAGTTGGTGAAGGTGCTGGAAATCCACAAACCGATGGTGGTTCTGCTGCAGAAATGCCACATCGTGGAAAAATTACAGCAACCATGCGAGAGTACAAATTTAGAGATGGTGCTGACAGTAATGTACTTTTGAAAAAAGTACAGGAAGCACTTCAAGGCGTATATCCTGGTGTTGCTATTTCAGTTGAAAAAGATGCTGTAGGTCCTCCTGCTGGATATCCAATTAACTTAGAATTAGAAGGTGAAAATTATGCAGAATTAATCGCTACTGCTGAAAAGATGCGCGACTTTATCAACTCTAAGAACATTCAAGGTATAGATGAATTAAAGATTGACGTTAACAAGTCTAAACCGTCAATGCAGGTATTGGTAGATAGAAAGAAAGCTGGTGAATTAGGAGTTACTGCAGGACAAGTTGGTCAACAATTACGTAATTCTATTTTTGGAGCCAAGGCAGGTATTTATAAAAAAGACGGAGAAGATTATGATATCTATGTCCGTTTTAATGAAGAAAATCGCTATAACACAAGTGCTATTTTCAACCAGAAAATCACGTTTAGAGATATGGCTTCTGGTCAAATCAAGGAAATTCCAGTATCCACAGTTGCAAAACAAAATAACAATTCTGGATTTAGCGCTATAAAACATCGTGATGTGCGTCGTGTGGTAACATTGTACTCAGCATTAGCACCAGGATTTACTGATGCCCAAGCTATTGTCACGCAAATACAGAATGAAATGAAAGGGTTCACTGAAAAGCCTGATACTGTAAAAGTAGATTACACAGGCCAAATTGAAGAGCAAAACAAGCAAATGGCGTTTTTAATGAGTGCATTTTTTGCGGGATTAGGTTTAATATTCTTCATATTAATATTTCAATTTAATTCAGTATCGAAACCAGCAATTATTATGTTGGCAATTTTCCTAAGCTTAATTGGTGTATTTGGAGGTTTAGTGATTACAGGAAGCGCATTCGTCATTATGATGACCATGATGGGAATCATTTCTCTTGCAGGTATTGTAGTAAACAACGGTGTAGTATTACTCGATTACACACAACTTTTGATTGACAGAAAAAAGGTGTTACTCGATTTAGAAGACGAACAATATTTACAGCAAGATGATTTAATTGAAGCCATTGTAAAAGGTGGTAAAGCCCGTTTACGTCCTGTATTATTAACGGCAATTACTACAATTTTAGGGTTAATTCCGTTGGCCACAGGTTTAAACATTAACTTCTTTACATTATTTAGTGAATTCAACCCTAATATTTATATGGGTGGTGATAATGTAATTTTCTGGGGGCCTTTGGCGTGGACAGTTATTTACGGCTTATTTGTAGCGACGTTCCTAACACTAATTGTAGTGCCAATTCTATTTTTCTTAGCAACTAAGTTCAAGATGTGGATATACAAAAATCGCACTGCCGAAGTGGGCTTAGTAGCTGCACAACAAGAAGTATTTAATATGGATAAACGCATTGAAGATGCCCAAACAACATAAAGACTTTTAATTGTCTGACTAATTCAATTAATAGCAGGAAAGAGCCACTAAGATATTGTGGCTCTTTTCATTTTTAACTTTATCCTTCTAAACTTAGTTCAGAATCTCTTCTAATCCACACTAAATTCAGACTGTAAATGCACATATAATCATCTAACTTATGTAAATTTGCACCTCAATTATTCAAGATAATGTATAGAAGTCATAATTGCGGCGAACTTAGAGCCGCACATATAAATACAGAAGTAACGCTAGCAGGTTGGGTTCAAAAATCAAGAGATAAAGGTTTTATTGTTTGGGTAGACTTAAGAGACCGCTACGGTATTACACAATTGGTTTTTGATGAAGAACGCACTTCAAAAACATTAATAGAACAAGCACAAAATTTAGGTAGAGAATTTGTAATTCAAGCCAAAGGAATCGTTGTAGAACGCGCTTCAAAAAATCCTAATATCCCAACAGGAGATATTGAGATTTTAGTATCGGAATTATCTATTTTGAATGAAGCCATCTTACCGCCTTTCACGATTGAAGACAAAACAGATGGTGGTGAAGATTTACGCATGAAATATCGTTATTTGGATATTCGTAGAAATCCAGTAAAGAACAGTTTAATCTTTAGACATAAAGTAACGCAAGAGGTTCGCAATTACTTATCCAAAGAAGGATTTATAGAAGTAGAAACGCCTTATTTAATCAAATCTACACCTGAAGGTGCTCGCGATTTTGTAGTGCCTTCTCGAATGAATGAAGGTCAGTTTTATGCCTTACCACAATCACCTCAAACCTTCAAACAATTGTTGATGGTAGGAGGTATGGATAAATATTTTCAAATTGTAAAATGTTTTAGAGATGAAGATTTACGTGCTGATAGACAACCAGAATTCACACAAATAGATTGTGAAATGGCATTTATCGAGCAAGAAGATATTTTGAATGCTTTTGAAGGCTTAACACGTCATTTATTAAAAGAAATCAACGGTGTTGAGGTTGAGAAATTCCCTAGAATGCTGTATGACGATGCGATGCGTTTGTATGGAAATGATAAACCAGACATTCGCTTTGGGATGGAATTTGGGGAATTAAACGACGTAGCGCAGCATAAAGATTTCAACGTATTTAATTCTGCCGAATTGGTTGTTGGTATCGCAGTTCCTGGAGGAAATAGTTATACTAGAAAAGAAATTGATAAGCTTATAGATTGGGTAAAACGTCCACAAGTTGGTGCTTTAGGCATGGTATATTGTCGCTGTAATGACGACGGTTCGTTTAAATCATCTGTAGATAAATTTTACGACCAAGACGATTTGGCAAAATGGGCAGAAGTTACTGGCGCAAAAGCTGGTGATTTAATCTGTGTCCTTTCGGGAGACAAAAACAAAGTACGAACACAACTAAGTGCCTTACGTATGGAATTAGCTGAACGTTTAGGTTTACGTAAACCCGATGAATTTGCACCGCTTTGGGTGATGGACTTTCCGTTACTAGAATGGGATGAAGAAACAGAGCGCTATCACGCAATGCATCATCCATTTACATCTCCAAAACCAGGGCAACTAGAATTATTAAAAACAGATCCAGGTGCGGTAAAAGCAAATGCCTACGACTTGGTATTAAACGGAAACGAAATTGGTGGTGGTTCTATTAGAATTCACGATAAGGAAACACAATCCTTAATGTTTGATTATTTAGGATTTACACAAGAAGAAGCCAAATCTCAATTTGGATTTTTAATGGATGCATTTCAATATGGTGCTCCTCCACATGGTGGTTTAGCTTTTGGATTAGATAGATTGGTTGCCATCTTAGGCGGACAAGAAACTATTCGAGATTTTATAGCATTTCCAAAAAACAATTCAGGGCGCGATGTAATGATAGATGCACCAGCACCTATAGATGATGATCAACTGGAAGAATTAAGCTTAAAACTTAATTTAAAATCATAACCATGAAATCCCGCTTTTGCGGGATTTTTTGTTAATTTTAGTCATGCAAATAAAACGTTCCATTCTCTTTCTTTTTATAGTGTTTTCTATTTCTGGATTCTCGCAAAACCTAACTGGTGAGCAACTTTTAGAAAAAGCCATTGCGTATCATGATCCTAATAGTAATTGGGAAACCTTCAAAGGCAATCTCAATATCACCATGGAAATTCCAGAAAAACCAAATCGTGATAGCGAAATCGTCATAGATTTACCTAATGAATTCTTTTCAGTAAAATCAAAAGTAAACGATACTATTTCAGAATATATTATTGATAAGGATAGTGTCTCTATAGTTTTTATGGGAGATAATAACCCTTCAGAAGATATCTTGAAAACGCAACGTTTAAGTAAAAAACGAGCAAAGCTTTATCAAAATTATTATACGTATTTGTATGGTTTACCAATGAAGCTCAAAGACCCAGGCACAATTATCCATGACAAAGTGGAAAGTAAAACTTTCAAAGGAAAAACCTATTGGGTATTGAAAGCTACTTATGACAAAGCCGTGGGTAAAGATACTTGGTATTTCTATTTCAATAAGGATACTTATGCCATGGAGGTCTACCAATTTTACCATGACGAATCTAAAAATGATGGTGAATATATTCTGCTTTCAGAAGAAGAAACGATCAGCAGTATAAAAATGCCAAAAATTAGAGCGTGGTACGTTAATAAAGATGACAAACTTTTAGGTACTGATATTTTAAAATCTTCAGAATAAAATGAGTTTTAAAAGCCTTTTACGGAAGTTCTTAATTTGGAAATACAAACATATTTCTGAAAGGCAATTTATCTACATGCTAAGCATATTAGTTGGCTTTTTGGCTGGAATGGGTACTGTGGCTTTAAAGAACTTAACGCATGGAATTCGAGCTATATTCATTTCTAATGTATTTCAGGATTACCAAAGTTCACTCTATTTTATTCTGCCAATTGTTGGTTTATTACTGGTGTACATCATCAAACAAACTTGGTTAAAAAAGCATATTGGTCATGGTATTTCAACAACATTACATGCTATTTCTAAACTCAACGGTATTATACCGAGGTATAACATTTATGCTGCTTTAATCACAGCACCTCTAACAGTAGGGTTTGGTGGATCTGTTGGATTACAGGGGCCAGCCGTAAGTGTAGGTTCAGCATTGGGTTCGAATGCAGCACGATTGTTTCATATGAACACCAAAACACGTTTATTGCTCATAGCTTGCGCTGCTGCTGGGGCTATGGCATCTATGTTTAAAGCGCCTATTGCTGCGATAATTTTTGCGATTGAAATTTTTAGTTTAGATATTGCTTTTGCTTCTTTAGTTCCGCTTTTATTGGCATCCGTTTCGGCAGTGGTTACTTCTTATTTTTTCTTAGGTACCGATGTGTTGTTACGTTTTGAGTTAACGGATACATTTCAAATTAACGACATTGGCTTTTACGCCATTTTAGGAGTTGTCACTGGCTTAATGTCCGTGTATTATTCTAAAGTGTTTTTTGGTATTACTAACTTTTTTAAACGATTTGAAAGTCGTGCAAAACGTCTTTTAATTGGTGGATTAGCCATTGGTACGATGCTATATGTTATTCCTCCACTTTATGGTGAAGGTTACGGTGTGATGAACAATCTTTTAAAAGGCGACCATATAGCAGCCATAGGGGCAACACCTTTTAATTTAGATTTAGAAAATATTTGGATAGTAATAGGATTACTACTTGGGATCGCAATTTTTAAAGCCATTGCAATGACCACCACGTTTGGCGCTGGCGGCGTGGGCGGTGTATTTATACCAACACTGGTTATGGGAAGCGCACTCGGAAATGCCTTTGCTAAAATCATCAATAACTTAGGGTTAGATTTCAATGTTTCAGAATCTAATTTTACCCTAATCGGGATGACAGGACTAATGGCAGGCGTGCTACATGCACCTTTAACCGCCATATTCTTAATTGCCGAAATTACTGGAGGATATGAGCTTTTCGTCCCATTAATGTTGGTGGCAGCCATTTCGTTCTCTATCACAAAGTATTATATTTCACATTCTATATACACATTAAAATTGGCACAACGTGGTGAATTAATAACCCACGATAAAGACAAAAATGTCCTAATGATGTTAGAAATTGATAAGGTGATTGAAACCAATTTTATCATCCTAAAACCAGAAATGAAACTGCGCGAAGTCCTTAAAAATGCAGTTGCAAAATCTTCTAGGAATCACTTTCCAGTCGTAAATAAAAACCACGAATTTCTAGGTGTTATTAGGTTAGATGATATTAGACACATGATGTTTAATACCGAATTGTACGACAAGGTAGATGTTGAGAGCTTAATGCACGCCGATGCTGGCATAATTAACTACGAAACAGACACCATGAACACCATTATGGAAAAATTTAAAACCAGTGGCGCATGGAATTTACCAGTGATTAAAAATGGCAAATATTACGGCTATATCTCCAAATCTAAATTGCTAACCGCTTACAGACGCCAGTTAATCAACGTAACACATTAACAGCATGAAGTACCTCATCTTAATATTAACATTAGCCTCTGTTGGATTAATTATTTCTGGATTTGTCATAGAATCCGAAAACTCCCAAAAATTAATCGGTTCAGGTGTTGCCGTCCTTTTTCTATTGGTTTTTCCACTATTCTCCTATTACCGATGGAAAGATAAAGATCTAAAAGACTATATGATTACCAAAGAAAATATTGATAAGATGAGAGAAAGTCAAAAAGAAAATAAATATTAAATATTTGGGCGTTCCCCTGTCGGGTCGGGCTTTCGGCAGTCGCTCTCTGCGAGGAGCTTCAACAAATGCCTCAATCCCTAACGCACCTATCAGCCATCTAAATGCTAAAACAAAATACACTAAATATTTGCATAGGTTAGTTCAAATTGCGCTTCATAATAAAAAAACGTTTCAATAATCCGCTGGCTTCATCTTCCAAAACACCACCCTCAATTTTAGTCTTTGGATGTAGTTTTGTTTTCAAATTAATACAACCACGTTCTACATCTCTAGCGCCATATACAATTCTTGAAACCTGACTCCAATACAAAGCACCAGCGCACATTTGGCAAGGTTCAAGCGTAACATACAACGTACAACCTTTAAGATACTTACCGCCTAAAAAATTAGCTGCAGCGGTAATTGCTTGCATTTCGGCATGAGCCGTAACATCCGTTAAAGTTTCTGTAAGGTTGTGTCCTCTAGCAATAATTTTATTATCAATTACAATTACTACACCTACAGGAATTTCTCCTTTTTCAAAAGCCATTTCCGCCTCTTGAATGGCTTTCTTCATAAAATATGTATCGTCAAAAGGTTCTATCATAAAAACAAAAATACGATTTCAAATCACTTCGGCAAGAACTTTGATGCTGTATCGGAAAGCTATTAACTCATGAAAAAACACTATTCCATTGCCATTCCTAAACCTTGTCATGAGGACTGGAATAAAATGTCTCCAAGAGATAAAGGGAAATTTTGTAGTTCTTGTTCAAAAACAGTGGTCGATTTTACCAAAATGAATACTTACGAAATACAAGATTTCATTCATCAAAACAAAAACAAGCGGGTTTGTGGACATTTTAAGCAAGCACAATTAGATAGTATTAATTTACACATTCCTTCAAAAGTTTTAGAACAACGTTTAAATTTCCATAAACTGTTCTTACTTGCTTTACTCATTACCATGGGAACATCGCTTATGAATTGCACCAACAAAAACGGCAATTCTCAAAAGATTGATAGTATAGAAGTTATTGATACACTCAACAATAATAAGGTTTTAAATGTTTTGGAGGGCTTACCGGTGATTGAAAAAATTGATTCAGTTCCAGAAAGAACATGTTCATCATCAAAATCTAAAAAAAATAATTCAAATCATATAGAGAAAAAACTAAGTGAAGCAATTGACATAACGGGCGACATTGAAGTCATTGATCCACCTATTGTAAACGTTGAAGGAGAAATTGTAACAGTAGGCATTATTGTACCAAATATTGATAAAAATGATCCAATGCCCTATCATATGGTAGATACTCCACCAGAGTTTAAAGATACAGACAAAACACTTTCTGCTGAACAAAAAAAGAAGGCTTTTAATGCTAAACTTTCAAAATTTGTGAATGATAATTTTGAGTTGAGTTCAACTACAAATCTTGGTCTATCTGGTAGGCAACGTATTAATACAATTTTTAAGATTGATTCTCTAGGTTTTATTAAAAATATTCGAGTTAGAGCTCCACACCCAAGTTTAGAAAATCATACTATTAAAACCTTAAAACGGTTGCCTCAGTTAAAGCCTGCTATATATGATGGAAAACCCGTGAGTACCATATACGCCCTTCCTATAGTTTTTGTATTAGAATAACCTTTTATTCCTTAACAATTTTATGGTTCATTGTATTGAATTCTCCAATAATATTAAGAATATAAAGACCAGATTGTAAACTACTAATATCTAATTCCACATCACGAGATAGTGCAGCAGATTTAGCCAACACCACTCTACCATTTATATCAACCAATTGGAGTTTAACATCTCCTAAATTCCGTTGTGAGCTTATAGTAATACTATTTGTTGCTGGATTAGGATATATTTTATAATCTGATGTATCAAACGTATCGGTACTTAAGGTTGTACAGTTTGCCAAACTTACATCTGATGGGTCTGGTGTTGTATAGTCCTCAACCTGATCAGTAGTTACAGCAACATCTCCTCTTGAAGCAGCAACACCTAAACCTCTTGCAGCGAAAACTTCCCAAATTAAACATTGGTCAGCACCTCCTGAAAGGGCTGTATCAGCGGCCAACAAACCGTCTCTTCCATCGATGAAATCTGGACTGCAACCTTGTAATTTCAAACCTTCAATGACCAGTTCCATTACTTTATTATTACCACCGGTTCCATTATAGAAATCTGGATCAAATCCATATTTATCAATATACGCCCATGTTAAATCCCATAATACAGTTGCCCAAATGGTTCCAATATAATGTACAGATTCGTTCAACTTAACATCTTCACCTGTATCAGCATCTTGTCCTATAACTCTATCGTCATTCGTTTCATTAAACGTATATTCGTTTATTGCAAAATCTGTACTGTATCGCCTAGTTCTAATACCTCCGCCGTCAGTTTCTTGCCCACTAGCAAACGTTCCTATGCCTCTTGCATCTGTTGCTGCATCTGAAGCTTTCATAGTAAGCATTAGAGCAAACCAGTCAGACCATCCTTCTCCCATTTGAAAGTCGTTATTCAAACAACCAGAATTATTAGCGCCTCCAGTTAATCTTGTGGTTATACCATGGCCATATTCGTGAATTACAATACCATTATCAAAACTAGAATCTTTGAAAAAAGGACCATTATCTACAAGAGTTGCCGTAATACGCTCTCTATCTCTTATAGCATTCATAATCGTTTGGCCATCATTATAATTAACAAATATTGAAGGTATTGTAAAGGCTGGATCCGTTACGCCATACATATTTACGTATGGTACATAATTGGGGTCATTTGATGGGTTATTATGGTTAGCAATAATAACACCTATAGCTCCAGCATCTTGGGCATTTTGAATTTTTGCAGTAAAATTGCAACTTCCTCTCAGAATCACTGCAATTTTCCCCGAAACGTTAGCAGAATTTACTAGTGGACTACAACCTTCCTCAGAGATAATACCACCGTCGTCAACAATTACTAATGATCCTGTAACAGGTGTACTAGAAGGGCCCGTAATATTTCCTGGACCGTCATCTCCATTTCCTCTAGAAGGTTTGACTGAATCATAATTTCCAGCTATTGTTCCTCCAGAAATCGTTAAATTATCTTGTGCAATTCCACTACCAGAGAACAAAAACATTTGCATTCTAGGAGCGCTACCATCTGGAGGTGTTGCAAAATTGGCATTGTTTGTACCTGACCCATCCTGAGCTTGAGCTACAACGCTATCGGCTTCATCTCCTCCATTACCATAGTTATTTTCTTGAAAGTTACCACTAACTTCATCAAAACCATAATGGTAAAAAATATCATGTACCACATTATTATGATAAAACAAATTTACAGTTGCTACGTCTAGATAGTTATCGGCATCTTGTTCTAGATTAGGTGTTGGAAAATTAAAATTTAAGCTTGCTGTGCCATCAGGAGAACTACCATTAGTGAAATTATTTCCATCTATATCGTCCTGAGCCCATACATTATTACCTCTAGTGATGGTATGTTCAGCACCTGCTATACCATCTGTATCATGCCACCCAAATGGAGAGGCAACTGCATCGGCTGGTTCTGTTACCACTTGAAAAGCACCATGGTTAGGGCTCTCTAAAGGTAATGGCAATACGTTATACTGTGAACCATCTACAAGAAACATACTTTTTTTAAACATGTTAAGAGACTCAGTATTTTGTGAAACAGAGGTTATACTTCCATTCTTATGAGTATGTTCTCCTTCAAAACTACAATTTATGACCCAATCATCTTTATCTAATATTTTACCTGTTACAGCATCTACCCTAACACTCCACCAATGTTTACTATCAGTAGTGTAAACATTTAAATCCCAAGCCAATTTTAAATTGCCATCTTCATCTTTTAAGTACATGAGCTCCACTGGTATATCTTCTTGAGATAAACTAGTAGAAGAAAAGACTTTTTTGAAAGCACCAGATGTAACCTCCTCAGGAGTATCCTCCATATTCATTTTAAAATGAGTTGCTGTATTCTGCAACGCTTCTAAAGCTTTAAGCGATGGTGATAACACATTCACTTTATCTTTTACATTTTGAACAAAATTATCTTTGAAATAAAATATTTTATTGTCTTTAATAGCTAGGTTTGAAATTGCATTATATATCTTAACACCTTTATAAGATTGATAAAGATAAACATGTGTCACTCCAGATGCTCTTGAATAGGATTGTTTGTCCAAATAAATATCTGCAATATCTGATTCAGATAAATGATTTAATTTTTCGTTGCTTTTGATGTAGTCTAAAATTTGTTGACCTAAGGCAGATTCTGACAACTTCTCTTGTCCGAAACTAAAATTTACGAAGCTAAAAATAAAACAGGTAACAAATAATAAGGGTAGTCTAAGATCCATATTTAATTTTTTCGTGAATATACAAGTAAGGATTTAAATTTGCAATGCTAGAGTTCAAATTTCGATAAAACTGTAATAATTACTTATAAGTTTCAACAATGCACCTAAAATCATAAATTCTCGTACTTTTGTTTGGTGCAAAATTCAATACTCCATAAAATAAGTACACCAAATGATCTTCGTCATTTAAATCAGGATGACCTTACAATTTTAGCTAAAGAATTACGTGAGTTTATCATAAACATCGTAGCTACCAAAGAGGGGCATTTAGGCGCAAGTTTAGGCGTTGTAGAATTAACTATTGCACTACATTATGTCTTTAACACACCTGAGGATTTACTGCTTTGGGACGTAGGTCATCAAGCCTATGGACATAAAATTTTAACTGGTAGAAAAGATAATTTTCACACTAACAGACAATTAGATGGTATTAGCGGATTTCCAAAACGAAGCGAAAGCGAATATGATACTTTTGGTGTGGGCCACTCTTCCACCTCTATTTCGGCAGCTTTGGGAATGGCTATTGCTTCAAAATTAAAAGGAGAAGATAAACATCATATAGCTGTAATTGGTGATGCATCCATTGCAAGCGGAATGGCATTTGAAGGTTTAAACCATGCGGGCGTTACCGATGCAAATTTGTTAGTAATTTTAAATGATAATGCCATAGGCATCGACCCTAGCGTTGGTGCGCTTAAGCAATACTTAACCAACGTTAAAAAAGGCACACAAAAGCGCAACAATATTATTAAAGCCTTAAACTTTGATTATTCTGGCCCTATAGATGGTCATGATTTAGATAAAATTATTTCAGAATTAGAACGACTAAAAACGGTTAACGGTCCAAAATTATTGCACATTATTACCACCAAAGGCAAAGGCTTAAAACAAGCCGAAACCGACCAGGTAAAATACCATGCTCCTGGGAAGTTTGATGCAAAAACAGGTGATTTAGCTGCCAAATCTACCAAGGTACAGCCACCAAAATATCAAGATGTTTTTGGACATACCATTGTAGAACTTGCCAAACAAAACGAGAAAATTGTGGGTATAACTCCTGCAATGCCAACGGGGAGTTCTCTAAAATATATGATGGACGAAATTCCAGAGCGTGCTTTTGATGTAGGGATTGCAGAACAGCACGCTGTTACCCTTGCCGCAGGTATGGCAACACAAGGATTAATTCCGTTTTGTAATATTTACTCCACATTCTTGCAACGTGCCTACGACCAGATTATTCATGATGTGTCACTACAAAAACTATCTGTCATTTTTTGTTTAGATCGTGCCGGTTTGGTTGGTGAAGATGGTGCCACACACCACGGCGTTTTCGATTTAAGTTATTTACGCTGCATTCCCAACCTCATCATTTTTGCGCCACGAAACGAAGTAGAGTTGCGCAATATCATGTACACCGCTCAATTAGGATTAGAGGAACCTATTGCCATTCGGTATCCACGTGGTAGAGGTGTGACTTTAGATTGGAAGCAACCATTTTCAAAACTAGAAATCGGCAAAGGTGAACAACTAAAACAAGGCAATCAATTAGCTATTTTAAGTATTGGTACTATTGCTAAAAATGTAACAGAAGCTATTTCTAATTTAGAAGTGTCTCATTACGATATGCGTTTTGTAAAACCTTTGGATGAAAATTTGTTACACACCATTTTTAAAACTCACGATACCATTGTTACGGTTGAAGACAATGCCATAAAAGGCGGTTTTGGGTCTGCTATTTTAGAATTTGCTGCTACACATCACTATAAAAATACAATTAAAACTTTGGGGATTCCTGATGCTTTTGTAGAACATGGCAACGTTGAAGAACTTCAAAAATTAATAGGTTTAGATTCTAGAAGCTTGAGAGAGGTTATTGAAACACTAAAAAAGAAAATCAATTTAAAATGAGAAGAATAATTTTGTGTATACTTCTTTTTTTTAAAGGTATAACTTATGCTCAAGAACATAAAGCTTTTTATGATAATGGCACTCCTAAGGAAATAGGAACATACCTAAACGACAGGAAAACTGGAGTGTGGCAATTCTATTACGAAAACGGACAGACAGAACGTTCTGGAGTCTACAAAGAAAATAAAGAAGAGGGAGAATGGAAGTTCTATCATAAAAACGGTAGATTAAAAGAAATAGGTAAATATCAAAATGGTAATAAAAATGGCGAATGGAAACTGTATTACTCAAATGGTAAGCCTCGTAGAATTTCTCATTTTGATCTCGGTAAATTCACTGGACTATGGAAATTTTATCATGAAAATGGTGAAATAAGTGATCTAAGAGAATATAGTAATGGAGAAAAAACAGAAATAAGAACATCTTACCACAAAAATGGTCAGCTAAAAAGCAAATACAAATATTTTAACAACAAAATATCTGGATTATACAAATCATTTTATGATAATGGTAAACTGCAATTTATTGGAGAGTATGATAATGGTAAAAGACTAGGAGAATGGAAATCATATCATAAAAATGGACAATTAAAATTCATTGGTATCTTTATTGGCGGCAATCCGTCGGGAGAATGTAAAAACTTTTATAAAGATGGCACCATTCAAAATATTGGCTATTATAATACGAACGGAACATTAGATTATAAGGGGTATTATAAAAATGGAAAATTAGGTTCTGAAGGAACTTATGAAAATAAACGAAAGACAGGAATATGGAAACACTATCATTGGAATGGGATACTTAGAGAAATAGGTGAATTCCAAGATGATAAACCAGTCGGAGAATGGAAAATCTTTCACGTTAACCAGTCTTTATACCAGATAAGAATTTGGGATAGATGGAAATTAATGAATATCGATTTATGTCTCGACAATAAAGGCAATAGCCTTGACAAAGGCACATTAAGAGATGGTAACGGTACTGTAAACTATTACTATGAAAATGGAGAAATAAAGAGCACTGGTGTATATAAAAATGGATTGAAAACCGGTGAATGGAGATCTTATCATAACAATGGTTCAATATATCAGAAAATTATTTGGAACAATGGTAAACCCATGAAAATAGTTTCATGTTTCGACAATAAAGGAAACAGTCTTGACAAAGGCACATTGGTTGATGGCAACGGCACTATAAATTACTATTCTGAAAATGGAAAATTGACATCAACAAAAACATACACAAATAATTAAAAAATAAAATTTAAGTAATTAATAAAGTCGCTTATCTTTTACAGATAAAGTAAGCCTTTGTAAAACACCAACTTCCTCAACGATAAAAAAACGCATATCTACAATTGCCTTTACTATTTTGTCTTAGTTTTTGTTGCATTTGAGGGTAATAGGTCTATTGCAACCAAAATTGACAGGTATTTTCCTGAAAACACTATTGGGGAGGATTATGTTAGAGTGTCTATCAATAGTTCCAAATTAGGCAGAGGAGAAATTAAAGTATAAAATATTAAGTATCTTACAAACAGTTAAGTTAAAAGCTATTTAAATAGAAATAATGATTAAAACCCTAATTGTCAAGATTGCTCTTTTTATTGTCATTATCGCTTCTTTTAGTTCTTGTTCCACTGAAAAAAAGAAACGTATTATTAAATTCCCTCAAACCGATTTATCAACGGAAAATTTAATTCCGAAACCTTTAAAAATAATCCCAACCCAGAGTGGATTTACACTAGATGAATATACAGTAATACAAACATCTCAAAACTCTAAAGACTATGATGCTGTTGGAAAATTTTTGTCAGAAAAAATTCAAAAAAAAACAGACTTAGAATTATCAGTTAACGCAAATGTGGTCTCAGACATACAAACGATTATCAACATCAAACAGTTTGATATTCCTGATTTAAAAGACCCAGAAGCATACGAACTAGATATTGCACAAGACACCATAACCCTAACTTCAAATACGGCAACAGGCGCTTTTAGAGGTATTCAGACATTGCGACAATTAATTCCAGAAGTAAGTAACGATACTTTAGCTACAAATAAAATATGGATAATTCCCTCAGGAAAAATCATCGATTCGCCTCAATTTGAATATAGAGCTACAATGCTAGATGTTGCAAGACACTTCTTTGACGTAGAAGATGTTAAAAAATATATCGATGTGTTGAGTTATTATAAAATTAACACCCTGCACTTGCACCTTTCGGACGATCAAGGGTGGCGTATTGAAATTAAATCATGGCCAAAACTTACTGAAATTGGTGGTCTTACAGAAGTGGGCGATCAACCTGGTGGTTTTTACACTCAAGAACAATACACAGAAATTGTTAATTATGCAGCTAAACACCATATAACTATTGTTCCTGAAATTGATATGCCTGGGCATACTAATGCAGCTTCTGTGTCATATCCTATTTTAAATGGAAATGGCAAACCTCTCAAACCTTATAAAGGTACTAGAGTTGGTTTTAGCACTTTTGATACAAAGAAAGATACAGTTTATACCTTTATTGATGATGTTGTTGGCGAAATAGCAACACTTTCACCAGGACCCTATTTCCATATTGGTGGAGATGAAAGTCATGTCACTAAAAAAGACGATTATGTCTATTTTATAAACAAAGTTGAAAAGATTGTACAAAAACATGGCAAACAACTTATTGGATGGGATGAAGTGGCTAACACTAACATCGATTCTACATCAATTGCACAAATTTGGAGAAGTAAAGAAAATAAAAAGAAAGCCATCGAAAAAGGCATGAAAATTATCTTATCTCCAGCTGACAAGGCTTATTTAGACATGAAATATGATTCAATTTCTAAATATGGATTAGATTGGGCAGGACATACTACCGTGAAAGAAGCTTATGATTGGAGTATTGAAGATTATTCTGAAGGACATGCCATAGGAATTGATGCACCATTATGGTCTGAAACTATAAGTACTATAGACGAACTAGAATACTTAGCATTTCCGCGTGTTATTGGGCATGCCGAACTTGGATGGTCAACAAAAGAAAATAGAGGTTGGGAGCATTATAAAGTACGTTTAGCGAATCAAGCACCTTTCTTAAAACGTATGAATGTAAACTATTATCGGTCTCCTTTAATTGATTGGAAAGACACCGAACTTAAAAGTACTAGTGCCAAACCTGAATTCAACACGCTTGTATGGTCCGATGAGTTTGAGGGTAATGGTGCTATTGATACTACTAAATGGTTTCACCAAACGAAACTGCCACCACATGGGAGTTGGTATAATAATGAAGTGCAACATTACACCAATAGAGCCGATAATTCCTTTGTAAAAGATGGGTTTTTGCATATTGTGGCAAAAAAAGAAACTTTTGAAGACCAAGGGCAAACCAAAGCATATACTTCGGCGAGATTAAACTCAAAATTTGCATTTACCTATGGTCGCGTTGAAGTTAAGGCGAAATTACCAACAGGCATTGGCACATGGCCAGCCATTTGGATGCTCAACAAAACCATTAATGAAAAAGGGGCGTATTGGGAAACCCAAGGTTTTGGTAGCGCTAGTTGGCCCAAATGCGGTGAGATTGACATTATGGAACATTGGGGCAGTAAGCAAAATCTTGTGCAAAGCGCATTACATACAGCCTCAAGTTATGGCGATTTGGTTAAAAACTTAGGTGGTAGAACTATAGAGAATGTCTCTAACGAATTTCATGTATATGCTGCGGAATGGACTAAAGAAAGTATCACATTTAGTGTTGATGGTATTACACATTACACCTACAACCCAAAAACCAAAACAAAGGATACATGGCCATTTACAACGGACCAATATTTACTCCTAAATATTGCTATTGAACCTAAAATTGATGCGTCGTTTACTGAAGGTGCTATGGTGGTAGATTATGTTAGGGTATATCAGTAATTTTATGGTATTGCCAAGATTCTTTTTTACTTTATAAGAGAAATACTTGAATATTGAAAAAGAAACGCCCTTAGCAAACACACCCCGCGTTAGGGATTGAGGCATTTGTTGAAGCTCCCCGACGCAGGAGGGAGCGACTGCCGAAAGCCCGACCCTTTGGGGGAACGCCCAAATAATTTCAAATACGACGCCGTTTTAAAACGTAACGCCTTCTATTTTTTTGAAATTTTGTATGGCTTTGCTATCGCTTAGCAGGGACACGTAATGGCAAACGGCCAGTAGGCGCTGGTATAAATTGGGGGCGCTAAAATTGATAGTTTCGGGGAGGCGTTTGAGAATGAGCTTGTCGTAGTTTGATGCGGTGTCGTTGAAACTGTGGTTTACCGCGGCGGTGTAGACCGTGAGTAGCTTGTTGATGATTTGGTAACCGGCAATTTCTTTG
Organism: Flavobacteriaceae bacterium; assembly: GCA_043557195.1. Lineage (GTDB taxonomy): Bacteria > Bacteroidota > Bacteroidia > Flavobacteriales > Flavobacteriaceae > Jejuia. The sequence continues at coordinate 1,599,797 of CP121314.1, forward strand.
TCGACCACTTCTTCAGACTCATAAATGTTTTCGACGCTAATTTTTATGATGTCGTTTATTTGGGCTTCGAATTTACTTTTATCTAAGAGCGCACTATCGAAGGTGCCGTTTAAAATAGCGTCTTCGTTTTTCATAAAAATGTCTACCGCATCATTAATGAGTGCACCAATAGCCAAGGCGCGTAGATAGCCTATTCGGTCTTCTCTGGTAGCTAGCGCGTAATAATTCTCTGGTTTGATATTGTCACGAATAACTTTTGACAGGTATTCTAGGGCGAATTCTTCTGGGATGAGACCTAAATTGATACCGTCCTCAAAATCGATAATGGTGTAGCAAATATCATCTGCAGCTTCTACTAAATATGCCAATGGATGGCGCGCGTAACTAAGGTGTTTGTCGCTTCGTTTTACAAGCCCTAGTTCGTTAGCAATATCTTGAAAGGCTTCTTTTTCTGATTGGAAAACACCATACTTTTTGTCCGCTATATGTTTGGTTGGTTTTTTGGGCAGCGATTCTTTAGGGTATTTTGTAAATGCACCTAGTGTGGCGTAACTTAAGCGGAGTCCACCCTCGCGTCCTGCTCTACTTTGGGTAAGGATTTTAAAACCGTTGGCATTTCCTTCAAAATCGCAAAGGTCTTGGTATTCTTTGTCTGTTAATTGGTCTTTATACTGCTTACCTAAGCCAGATTTAAAAAATTCACCTATGGATTTTTCACCCGAGTGCCCAAAGGGTGGATTCCCAATATCGTGTGCTAAGGCTGCTGTGGCTACTATAGCTCCAAAATCGTTGGCTTGATACCCGTGAACATTTTGCAAGTGTGGGTGTTTTTCTAGCACTTTCTGCCCCACTTTACGCCCCAAAGAACGCCCCACAACGCTTACTTCTAAACTATGAGTTAGCCGCGTGTGTACAAAATCGGTTTCCGAAAGTGGAATTACCTGTGTTTTGTCTTGCAAACTCCTGAATTCTTGCGAAAAAATAATACGGTCGTAATCTACCTCGAAGCCCAAACGGGTTTCATCTTGTTCTTGTCGTAGTCTTTTATTAGTGTCGCCGTAGCGTTTTAAGGAGAGGAGTTGTTCCCAGTTCATCATATATAATTAAGCTGAGGCAAGATAATTGTTTTCAAGAAAAAATTGGCAAGAAAATCTGTTAACATTAGGGTAACATTTTGGTCATTTAAGATTAATACTTTGGTAACATCTTAATTACATTAAACCTGTTTATTTGTATCAAATAAAAGTTAATAACACATATGAAACATTTTCTATTTACCATGTTCTTATTCGCTACGATGTTTGCATCGGCGCAAAACGGAACTATTAATGGAAAAATTACGGATGCTGAAGAAAGCAATAGTCCATTGCTTTTTGCGAAAGTAACCATAAAAGAAACCGGAGCTAAAGTAATGACTGATGCAAATGGTGCTTTTAAATTTGAAAACGTAAAAGATGGTACTTATACTTTGGTTTGCAGTTTTACTGGATATGAAACGAAAGAAATTAAAGCTGAAGTAGACAACTCAAAAAACAATGACGCTATTACATTAGCATTAGGTGCAAGCAGCTTATCGCTAGACGACTTGACTTTGGTATATGCTTCTACAGATCAAAAAGATAATACGGTAAAAAACAACTAGAACTTTTTGGTTCAGATATGTAAAAGCCCTTTTTGCAAATGCAAAAAGGGCTTTTCTTTATTAGTATATCTATTACCAATAACCGCTATTTTACTTGAGAACAACCTCTTCCTGTTCTAATGTTAACTAACCGTAAACTTTTATATAAAAAAGCTTGTTTTAGGTAACATTAACCTAACGCTTTTATTACAGTTCTTTAATCGTCAGGTAACACAATATTTACAAAACGGTAGTTTCTTTGCGCCAAGAAATTTAAATAAAATAATGAAACATTTTATACTATTATTACTACTCTTTACATCAGTTGCATTTAATGCACAAACTGGTTCTGTTAAAGGAAAATTAACAGATAAAGAATATAATAATGAGCCTTTAGCATTTGCTAACGTATTAATAAAAGGCACTACAAAAGGAACGACTTCAGATTTTGATGGTCTATATGAATTTGCAGATTTAGACGCTGGAACATACACTTTAGTTTTTAGTTTTGTAGGTTACGAAACTCAAGAAATCGCAGTTACTATAGTAGATGGAGAAACTCAAGAAGTTAATGTAGAAATGAGTGCAAGTGCTGCTTCTCTTGATGAAGTAGTTATTACCACTACAACTAAACGCGAAAGTGAAACAGCTTTATTGTTAGAACAGAAGAAAGCCGTTGAAATTAAGCAAAGTATTGGTGCCGAAGAATTATCTAGAAAAGGTGTTAGTGATGCTGCTGGAGCAGTTGCTAAAATCTCTGGTATTTCTAAACAAGAAGGTTCTAACAGTGTTTATGTACGTGGTTTAGGAGATCGCTATTTAAACAGTACCATGAACGGTTTAGCATTGCCTTCAAACGATGTTAATAAAAAGAACATCGACTTGAATTTATTCTCTTCTGATGTTATTGAAAACGTAGGGGTGAGTAAAGCCTATTCTTCTAGATTTTACGGAGATTTCTCTGCGGGTAATATTGATATTACTTCTAAAGAATATACAGGTCAAGGATTTTTTGATGCATCTATTGGAGCTGCTGTAAACTCTAGAGCCGTTGGTAAAACATTTTTAAGAAATGAAGGCCCTGGATATTTTGGTGACTATGCACGCTATAATCACAATCCGTTCGCAGTTATCTTATCACATGGTGTAGACCCAATTGAGACTGAAACACCAGCCATAAATATGGGAATAAGTCTTTCAGGTGGTAAATCTTTTAATTTTAAAGATGATTCTCGATTGAGCTTATTTGTTACTGCATCTTTTGATAACAGTTTTGAATACAGAGAAGGTTTAGTAGCAGATTATACTGCAGGATACAACAAGTTATTCCCCGAGACTGAGCAATACAACTATTCTACTACAGCAACTGCAATGGCAACTGCATTGTACAGAATAAATAGTGATAATAAATTAAAGTTCTCCTCTTTACTAATTAATAGTTCTTCAGATCAGGTTGGATTTTATGGTACTGGCGGTAATGGTATCTTATACGATTTCTCAGACGAACCAAGTGGATACTTCCAAAGTAACTTACAGTTTAACCAAGACATTGTATTAGTAAATCAATTAATAGGAGAACATACTTTTGGTAAAGTTGATTTAGATTGGGGCGTTGGCCATAACCGCGTATTTGCTCACGAACCTGATAGAAAGCGTTTTTCGTTATTAGGGTATGACAACCTTTTAGATAACGACCCAAATAGTGTAGCAAGTTTTGACCAAAATAACAACTTTAACAACCAACGTTATTTTCAAAATATTGAAGACGAGGAGTTGAATAGTAGATTATCATTGTCATACAAACCTTCTGAAACTGTAAAATTAATTGTGGGGTACGATGGAAAAACTAGAGAAAGACATTTTGATAACATTCGCTACGGTTACAAAAACATCAATACATCAACATTTGGTATTGCAGATATTAGAAATTTAAGTAACATCTTCAACCTTCAAAACTTTGTTGACGGCGTGTATCAAACACACGTATTTAATCCTATTGATTCAGAAAATGGTATTACACAGACCAATTTCCCAGGGAATTTAGAAAACACCTATAAAGGTATATTAAACATATATGCGGGATATTTTTCTGCTGAAGTTAACTTAAGCGAAAAATGGTTAGTAATTCCAGGAGTTAGAGTTGAAAACTTTAACCAACGTATAGAATATGATGCAATTAACCTGCGTCCTAACGATCCTGGTTTTTCAGAATCTAACGAAAACTTTGTGTTACCAAGTTTAAACATAAAGTATGCAATTAACGATGACCAAAACATCCGTTTTGCTGTAAGTAAAACAGTATCTGTTCCTGAGTTTAAAGAAATTGCACCTTTTGTATATGAAGGTATTAGTTACCGAATTGGTGGTAACCAAGATTTATTAGGTACTAGAACTGGCGTAAACTTAACTGATAAGTCTTATTCTGATATTTACAACCTTGATTTAAAATACGAATGGTTTATCAGTAAAAGTGAGGTATTCTCTTTGGGTGTTTTTGCAAAACAGATTAATGACCCTATTAACTTAGTACTTGCTGCAGATGCTACTGGAACGCAACGTTATTTTAGAACTGGTGAGCAAGCCGAAATTTTAGGAGCTGAAATAGAATTAAGAAAGAATTTAATTTTAAATGAAGATGAAGAGGCTATCCTTTCCTCAGGATTTAACTTCACTTACATGCACACAAAGCAAGACCTCTACAATTCTATTGAAGGGTCTTACGGAACATCGTTTAACAGAGCAACAGATGAATTAGAGGGTGCATCTCCAATAATTGTAAATGCCGATTTAAGCTTTAAACCTACAATTAGCGAGAACTTTAAACCCGCTGCAAACTTGGTATTCAACTATTCTTCTGATAGAATCTTCTCTTTAGGTTCTGGTGATGTAGGGAATGTGATTGAAAAAGCGGTACCTACTTTAGATTTCGTTCTAAAAAATAAATTAGGAGAAAACACTGAAATAAACTTTAGTGCAAAAAACTTATTAGATCCAAAAGTAGAAATGATTCGTGAAAACACTGGTGATGGTGATGTATTGCTATCAAGCTTTCAACGAGGTATTACAATTGGACTTCAATTTAAATACAACTTTTAACTATAAACAATCAAAAACGAACACAAAATCTTTAATATCTAAATCAAAATGAAAATGAGAAATAATCTTTTACTAAGCTTAGTGGCATTGACCTTAATCTTTACGTCATGCGCTAACGATGATACAGCGGACATTGTACTTAACATTACGAATAATAATGGCGGTGGCGGAACTCCAGTTGATACAGATGTATTCTTATCTGGAACTTACACTGATGATTTAACATTAGATGCAACCAAAAACTATAAAATAAACGGATCTTTAGTAATTGCTGATGGTGCTACGTTAACGATTCCTGCAGGTATGACTGTTGAAGCTTTGGCTGCTGGATCAGACGTTTATATCGCTATATCTCAAGGTGCTCAAATTATTGCTGAAGGTACCGCAGATAACCCAATTGTATTTACTTCTGATGCTTCTAGTCCTGAAGCTGGAGACTGGGGTGGTTTAATCCTTTTAGGAAAAGCACCTATCAACTCAGTAACAGGAACTGCTACTTCTACTTCTGAAATTGCTGGTTTACCTTACGGAGGAAATATTGCTGATGATAATTCTGGTTCTTTAAAATATGTAAGAATTGAGTATTCTGGTGGTTCAGCTGATGGTCAGTCAGAGAATAACGGTTTGTCTTTCTATGGTGTTGGTAATGGTACTGAAGTAGACTACATTCAAATTTATGAAGGTAAAGATGACGGTGTTGAGTTTTTCGGTGGAACCGTAAACGTAAGCCACGTTGCTGTAATGAACTTACAGGATGACTCTATTGACTGGACTGAAGGATATTCAGGAACTATCACCGATGCTTATATTCAGCACATCCAAAACCCAACAGAAACATTTAACTCAGACAAAGCGTTTGAATGTGATGGTTATAATGATGATTTTGGTAACAACTCAAATCCTTTATTCTTTTCTAGCCCAACTGTAACCAATGTAACAATTGTTGGTGTAGGTTCTGATAATACATTCCAAGACGGAAAAATTATTAACGCAGGACAATATGAAGCCGTACGTTTAAGAAGAGGTACTGCAGCTATCTTTTCAAATGTAAATATTTCTGGTTTTGGGGAAGCGTTTGATGTTGATGGAAATGACACTTCAGACCCAACTGGACAAGCAATAGTTGATGATGAATTACAAGTTAACAATATAACGTTTACTGATGTTACAACTAAGTTTAAAAACGATACAGGTGTTGATACCTTAACTGATGCCGATTTTATTTCAGGTGAAGGTAACGGTACAGGAACTGATTTTGCAACTTGGGGTTCAGGTTGGACGAAATAGAATAGTATTTCTAAATAAATAAAAAAGCATCCTATTAAGGATGCTTTTTTTTACTTCAGTACACTCTAATAACTATAGAGATGCTACGTTATTTTCATAATTGACTTCCTTCTTAATTCCGTCAATCCAATAAATCCATTTGCCGACTTTTTTTCCATTATCATAATTTGCAGAAACCGTTTTTTTGCCTTCTTCATCAAATCTCAACCAAGCACCGTGTAGTTTACCATCTGCTGTGTAAGACCCCGTTTGGCTTACAACACCATTGTCATGATAATAAACAACATCAATTAAATTTGTGTCTTTATTAAGTTTTAATTCTCTCTTTTGTTCTTGAGCAAAAGATACCGCAGTAATTAAAAAGGCAAAAATGAATAATAACTTCTTCATAATTATGGGGGTTTTTTACATTATTATTCAAAGATAAATAATAGCTAACATTTACGCAACTTTTACATAACATTAAATTAACATTGAAATTGTATTAAGCTGATAAACAAATGTTTATATTTTAAGATTTAACATTGAAATATTAATGATTACTTAATATTGAGATTACTTTAAGATTACCTTTACACCCTACTTTTGAAGTGTCTTAAGACAAAATAATTAGTATTTCATATAACTATTAGTTTTTGTCGACTACATTATCATGATTTCTAATGAGACTGCTTTTGGCCAAAGCAGTCTTTTTTTGTTAAATAATTTAACAATTAGGAAACATTAGGTTCATATAATATTAAGTTATTTGTAGCCGACAAAAACTAATACAAACTAATGAAACTAAAAATTTTCTTAGTGCTATGTCTTAGCACTATTTACTCTATTACCTCTCAAGAAATAAGTGATACATCATTCGGCAAAGGTCTTATCAATTTTACTGCAAAAGACAGCTCATTTAGTATAAAATTCGCACCTCGATTTCAAATGCGCTACATATCCTCATGGGATCATGATGGTGACCAATATGGCAGTCCAGAGCACAATTTTCTTATTCGTAGAGCGCGTTTAAAATTTGATGGATTTGCTTATAGTCCAAAATTAAGGTATAAGATAGAATTAGGACTTTCTAACAGAGATTTATCTGGTGGCAATCAATTCAATCGCAATACACCGCGTTATATTCTTGATGCTGTATTAATGTGGCATTTTGCTAAAAACTGGGAACTTTGGGCAGGACAAACCAAGTTACCAGGTAACGTAGAGCGAGTAGTGTCTTCAGGTGACCTTCAATTGGTTGATCGTTCCTTACTGAACAGCCGTTTTACACTAGACCGTGATATTGGCCTTCAATTGCGCCATAAGTTTTATTTGGGCAAGAATTTTTTAATACGTGAAAAAATTGCGCTTTCTCAAGGTGAAGGAAGGAATGTTACTGAAGGCAACGAAGGTGGATTGCAATATACAGGACGTTTAGAACTATTACCCTTTGGAGCTTTTAAATCCAAAGGTGATTACAAGGGCTCTGACCTAAAAAGAGAAGAAAAGCCCAAATTATCGCTAACCTTTACTTATAACTTTAATGAAAATGCCGTTAGAGAAAGAGGTTTTGCTGGTGATTATATGATTAGAACAGATGGTACAATTTATGAAACAGACCAAACAACCATATTTGTAGATGCTATGTATAAGCACAATGGTTTCTCTTTTATGGGTGAATATGCAAAGCGTACTGCTGATAACGAAATTGCTACTGAACTAGATGGTGTCACACCAACTGGTGATGTAGTTTTAACAGGTAACGCATTAAACCTACAAGCTGGATATTTATTCAAAAGTAATTTTGAAGTTGCTGGAAGGTTCACAACTTTAGATTATGAAGCAATTACTAATGCGCTTCCTGTAAAACAGTATACCTTAGGCTTAAATAAGTTTGTGCACGGGCATAAATTGAAAGTACAAAGTGATATCAGCTACACCTCTGTTGATGGGAACGACGATAATATCAGGTTTAGATTAGGGTTTGATTTCCATTTTTAAAATATAACATTCACATAACATATTAATCAAGAATTGTCATGATATTTGCGAACATTTTACAATCAAATCCTATGGATAATATTTACTTGTACATGATTATAGCCCTTGCCATTTTAGCTATTGCTGATTTGGTTGTAGGTGTTAGTAACGACGCAGTAAACTTTTTAAATTCTGCTATTGGCTCCAAAGCCATTTCGTTTAGAACTATTATGATAGTTGCTAGCCTTGGTGTTGCTGTTGGTGCAGTTTTTTCAAGCGGAATGATGGAAGTTGCCCGTAAAGGGATTTTTAATCCTGGTGAATTTATGTTTAATGAAATCATGATAATATTCATGGCGGTGATGATTACTGATATTCTGCTGCTGGATTTCTTCAACTCTGTTGGTATGCCAACATCCACTACAGTATCTATTGTATTTGAACTACTTGGTGCTGCTGTAGCAATGGCATTAATTAAAATTGGACATGATGGTGGGGATTTTTCAGATGTTATCAATTACATTAATACATCAAAAGCTTCTCAAATTATATTTGGTATTTTACTTTCGGTAGTCGTCGCATTCTCTATTGGAGCATTAGTACAATGGGTCTCTAGAGTTTTATTATCCTATAATTTTGAAAAGAAAGGCCCATGGGTAGGTGCAATATTTGGAGGTATAGCCCTAACCTCAATTACGTATTTTATATTTATGAAAGGGTTAAAAGGTACTTCTTACGCTAAAGATTCTTTTGATATTCTTGGTGGCGGTACAATGAAAGACTTTTTAGAATCACAAGTTTTACCAATCGTATTGGTTAGTTCTGTATTCTGGTCTATCCTTTCATATCTTTTGATTGCCTTTGCTAAAACAAATATTTATAAACTTATTATTATTGTTGGAACCTTCGCTCTTGCATTAGCCTTCGCAGGAAACGATTTAGTGAACTTTATTGGTGTACCAGTAGCTGCTTATAATGCATTCCTTGAGTGGTCTGCTTCAGGAACGGCTGCATCAGCGTTTCCAATGGATGTTTTAGCTTCAAAAGTTCCAACTAATAACTGGCTATTATTTGGCGCTGGAATGGTAATGGTATTAACGTTATGGTTCTCAACTAAGGCAAAAAACGTGGTTAAAACCTCGTTAGACCTCTCTAGTCAAGGAGAAACTAAAGAACGATTCCAACCTAACTCTCTATCTCGTGGTTTTGTAAGGTCTGCAATGTTAATGTCTCAAATGACAGCATATATGTTACCCGAATCATGGCAAGCAAAAATTGATAAACAATTTGAAACTCCTGTTATCAAGTTATCAAAAAACAAACAACTTGAATTACCAGCATTTGACTTAGTACGTGCTGCAGTTAATTTAATGGTAGCAGCGGTTTTAATTTCTATTGCAACATCCTACAAATTACCACTTTCTACAACTTATGTAACTTTTATGGTTGCCATGGGGACATCTTTAGCAGATAGAGCTTGGGGAGCAGAAAGTGCTGTTTATCGCGTTGCAGGGGTAATAAATGTAATTGGCGGGTGGTTCTTTACTGCTTTTAGTGCTTTTACAGCTGCGGCTTTAGTGGCTTATTTGTTAAATTTAAATTTAACAATAATGTTCCCTATCTTATTAGTTATTGCTTTTGGTTTACTTATTAGAAGCTCGATTGTTCATAGTAGAAAATCTAAAGTAGTAAGAGCTGAAGATAGCTTAAAGAAAGCCGAAAGTAGTTCTGTTCAAGGTGTTATTCATGAGAGCGCTGGGAACATTGCGAATGTTGTGAAACGAGGTAATAAAATTTACTCTAATGCCATTCTTGGGCTGGCTAAACAAGATTTATCTTCCCTTAAAAAGAATCAGAAGCAAGTTGATAAACTATCTTTTGAGGTTGATGAGTTACGTAATAACATTTTCTATTTTATCAAGAACTTAGATGAATCAAGTGTTGGCGCAAGTAATTTTTACATCAATGTTTTAGGTTATTTACAAGATATGGCTCAATCTTTAGAATATATCTCTAAGGTAAGTTACAAACACATCAACAACAATCATAAAAAACTAAAATTCAATCAAATTAAAGAATTGAAAGAAGTTGATGAATGTTTAGAATCATTATTTAATGAAACTAGAGATGCTTTCGAATCTAGAGACTTCGAAAAAATAGGTGATGTATTAAACAAAAAGAATGAAGTATTGTCTCTTATTTCTGAGAAAATTCAAAAACAAGTAGAACGTACTAGAAGTGACGAGTCTAGTCCTAAAAACACAACGCTTTACTTTAGTGTGCTTTTAGAAACTAAAGATTTACTAACCGCCACTATGAATCTCTTAGAGGAATATGACAATGCACATGATAGCTCTGTTGAACCAGCTACGGTTCCAGTAGAAGAAGAATAAAAACCATTTATAAACAAAAAAAGCACGGAAACATATTTCCGTGCTTTTTTTGTTTATATGATATAAGTTAAAACTCTTTCTTACCAAATTCACTATCAATAAACTTAGATTTATTGCTTCCTTTTTTAAAGGTGTAAGATAAATTAAGAATAATCATATCTACTTCATAGATATAATTAGTGGTAGTAAAAAACTCATTTTGTCTAAATGTAGTGATGCGTTGCTCGTTAGTATCCAGTAACCCTAAATCTATATTTTGCCATTGTAAAGTGGCCGTTAACCTATTATCCATAAATGATTTTTGAAATGTTAGGTTAGGCGAATAAAATCTAGAATCTTCGCCTTGCGCTGTATTTCTATCTGATAGATAATTAAAAGTAAACTGCAGTGATGCATTATTCCAAAATCGCCATGTCGAGTTTAAATTAATAGAATAAATCGTAGCATCTGTATCAATAACTCTATTATCAAAACTCCCATCGATACTGTAATTATAAATATTTGCACCAATAAAGTTACTCCATTTTTTAGTAGGTTTTATTTCAGCACCTACTTCTAAACCAATAGCTTTGGCGTTACCAACATTAGAATAGATTCTATTTAAAATAGTATCGTTATAAATGGTGTTTACGCGGTTTACAACATTATCAATGTGTCTAAAGTAACCTGTTGCGAAAATAGAATTGCCACCTTTTAAATCTTTTATAACTCCAAGCTCCACCAAATCAATAAACTCTGGTCTTAAGTTTTTGTCACCTTGCTCTAAAGTTTCTGAATGTTCACGTTCAGCAAAAGGATTCATTTTAAATGTTGAATTACGTTCTACCCTTTTGCTATAAGCCGCTTTTATTTTAGTATTGTCGTTTACTTCATATTGAAGAGATACGGAAGGATACAGCTTTACAAAATCATAAATTAAAGTCTCATCAATAGTATTGGTTTTGTCTTTCAATCTAAAAGATCGATCCATAATTTCTAATCTTGATCCTGCTGCATATTCCCACTTGCCCTTTTTACCTGAAAGTTGCACATATCCAGAGTGAATAGTTCTTTCTAAATCGACTTCACTTGAAAACTCTGGAACCAATTCAAATTCGTCATCAAAATCGGTACGTCTTTCATAAATAAAATCTCCAGTGTGTGTTAAATCTCGATATTGGTACCCTGTTTCCAAAATGCCAAAATCAAAAGGCTTAAACTTATAATCTATCTGAAAACGCACACCATTTAAAGGGTTATCATTCGTATTAAATTCATCTTGATATAGAATAGAACGATCTGGTTCGCCCAAATTTTGATTTACTGTTGGTCCGCCCAAAAGCGTATATTCATAAAGAAACGAGGCGGATAGTTCAGCTTCATTCTGAAAGCTATGGACCCAATCTAAACTTCCTAGTACAAAATCGCCCCTACGTTCTCTTAAATTATGATTAAAATATTGAAACGTATAATCTCTATCATTACTATCTGCAGGTGTTACAGAATGATTATCAAAATACACGATATCTGCTAAACGCGCCTTACTACGTTTCCCTGCAAAAAAACCAAGCGAATAGGTATCTGAGCTACTAGGAGTAAAGTCTACGGTAAAACGTCCGCTATAATTGGTTTCATCAAAACTGCGCTCTCCAGTAGATGGAAACTGCGTTTTAGTGTCATTTATAATAGTGAATACATCGCCTTCTCGCCTACCACCTAAATCATTCCTTTGGTAATTTGCGCCTAACGAAATATTCCATTTATCCGTGCGCACATTATATGTAGCATCAATTCCATGACGTTTATGGGACACATCGTTGCCATAGGTTTCAATAGATGGCAATCCACCTTTAATATTTACCTGACCAAAAGCACCATTGGCAGCGCCTTTTTTAGTAAGTATGTTTAAAATTCCAGCTTTTCCTTCTGGGTCGTACTTAGAAGACGGCGCCGTTATAACCTCAACACGTTCTATAGCATTTGCAGGCAATTGGGCTATTAAATTACTAGCATTACCTTGAATAGGTTTGCCATTGAGCAACACAACAAAACCTGTACTTCCACGAACACTAATTTCACCTTGACTATCCATACTTACCGATGGCAGGTTTCGAATCACATCAATACCAGAACCACCTTGAGCACTTTTAAATTTTGAAGCCTCAAATACCTGACGATCAATTTTATTTACAACCGTATTACGTTCCGCTTGAACAACAACTTCATTTAGTTGTGTACCTAAAACTAATTGGATAGTTCCTAAATCAACTGTTTCGCCTTTACTATTAACATCAATATTGTCTATTCGTTTTTTCTCATATCCTAAAAACGAAGCCTCTAAATAATAGGAACCTTTTTTAATATCTTCAATCTGAAAATCACCATTTTCGTTGGAAATAACTCCTGCAATTAGTGTTTTATCTTCAGAATTAAATAAGGCCGCAGTGGCATACTCCAGTGGTGTGTTTTGTTCATCAACTATTCTGCCTTTAATTTGAGATACCCCAAAATAAACGTTAGCCAAACAAAAAAATAACAAAAACCAATTCTTAGTTTTTTTAAACATATTGCCGTTTATTAATTCAATAATTTCGATTGCAAATCTAAGTAAAGAATATTAGGATTTTAAGGGAAAATAAATGATAATTTGAATCTCACGAAAAATTGATATTTCAAAAGAAGTGCTACATTAAACTTCTGCCTTTTTATCTAATAATGAATCATACTTTGCATAAAGTAATTCGGCTACTTCAATTAGTTTTCTGATTATATCATTTACGTTAGCATAGTCATTAAATAGAGATGATGCCTCTTCAGCGGTAATTAAATCTTTTCGTATTAATCTATCTATAGATTTATTACTCTGTCTAAGGTTAGCTACAGCATCACCTTTAAGTTTTTTTAGCTTTTCTCCGTGTTTTTCTACTTCGTTCTCTGTTCTAAACAAATGTATCACACGCAGCACCTTTGTTATCTTTTTTCTATAAGTATCATATTCCTTTTGTAAATATGAGTTATCGGTACTTAGCGCCATAGTAATATTCTTATTCAGTTCGCTAGAATGTTTTAGTATTTCGACCATTTTTCTGTTGGCAATTTTAATATCAGTAACTGCCTTTATCTGCTTATTATTGAGTCTTAGAGAGCCTTGAACTATAGACGCATGCTTAATTATTTCACCATAAATTGTTTTTACTTTAGAATAATATAACTCGTCCACATTAACATGAAAATCATCTTTAGATTTTTCAATAACTGATTTTAGTTTTTCATCAGATGTTATATCGCCTCTATGAATATTTACGGCATGCGCAACAATTTCAAAAATACTTTTCTTGTATAAGTATTTTGATTCTTTTAGCAGCGCGACAATGGCAGTTCCTGGAAATTTTAATACAGCAGCATTGAGATATTTAGGTTCGTGAATATCTTTATTGTACTCCGCTTTATTGAAAAATCTCAATAAGAAACGCTCCAGTCTCTTAATAAATGGCAACATAATTATAACACCCAAAACATTAAAAATGGTATGAAACAATGCTAACTTCAAGACATAGTTTGTTGGTACTATTTGAAGGCTATCAGATAAAATATTCACAAGTCTTGCCAATGGGAAGATAAGAGCAATGGCAACTAAACCTGTAATTGTATTGAATATAAAATGCGCAGTAGCTAATCTTTTACCTGCACTATTAGAACCTAAAGCGCCAAGAACTGCCGTTATAGTAGTTCCTATATTTGCGCCAATTGCAAGTGCTAGTGCATTCTCATATTCAATTTGTCCTGCCGATAAGGCGGTTAAAATTAAAGCGAGCGTTGCACTACTAGATTGTAAAACAGTAGTAATGATTATTCCCAAGCCTGTATAGATGAGTACTCCTAGATATCCTTCAACAGCATACTGAGATAAATCGATGTATTGCTTAAAAACCTCAAACCCTTCTTTCATATAATGAATACCAAGAAAGAAAAAGCCAAGGCCAGCTAATACGTTTCCAAAACCTTTAAGTGTAGCTTTTTTTTGAAAAGAAAAGATGATACCAAAAACAAGCATTGGCATTGCTAAAGCTGATATTTTTATTTTAAGCCCAAAGCCTGCTACCAACCACGCTGTAGCTGTTGTACCAATATTAGCCCCAAAAATTAAGCCCAAACCTCCAGCAAGAGAAATAAGTCCTGCACTAATAAATGATATTGTAATTACTGAAACTAATGAGCTAGATTGCATTAGAGCCGTTGCAAATGCCCCAGCAGCAATACTTTTATATAACTTATCAGTAGCTTTTCGTAATATATTTTGAAGAGGTCCTTTGGTAAAAACTCTAAAACCTTCCTCGAGCATTATCATACCAAAAAGTAAAATAGCAACTCCTGCAGAAATGGTTTGAAAGTTGGGATTTAGATATAACGACACACCTAAAACAACCAAGAGTATAACAAAAACACTATTCCTAAACATGTAATACCTTTTGAATATTAGAAGAATGAGCTACACAAGATAAACTTTTTGATTTAAAATATAATTAACAAAAAAATCGTATTTCAACGTCCATATCGATACTTTAATCGTACATACAACAAACCTAAAGTTATTATTATGAAGAAAATTTCAATTATGCTATTAATAGCAGCGACTACATTTTCATGTGTTGCTAAGAAAAAATACTTAGCACTTCAACAAGAAAATGGAGAGATTAAAAGTGAATTACAGAAAACAAGAGTAGCGAAAGAAGATTTAGAGGCTAAGTTTGATAAAATTCAATCACGTGTTGATGCCTATAATTCTAAAATCGCAACACTTAAGCAAGAAAATGACACCAAATTGGATGCTGTTGGCAATGTAGCAGTTATATCCAACGACACCAAAGTAAAAATGCGTGAAACATTGAAAAATGTTAACGCTGAAAAACTAGCGCAAGCCAAAACCCTTAAAGACTCTATGAATTTAGCGGTAGCTTACAACCTAGAAAAAACAATTAGCGAGAGTAATATTGATGAAGATGAAGACTTTGCTGTAAACATCAATGAAACTGTAGTAATGATTTCGATTGCAGACGACATGCTGTTTAATACTGCAAGCTATAGATTGAGCTCAAAAGCCGACAATGTGCTAAAAAAATTAGCTGATGTTATCAATTCTGAACCTAGTTTAGATGTTATGGTTGAAGGCCATACTGATGCTAGAACTATAAAAACAGATTTTCTTGCTGACAACTGGGATTTGAGTGTAATGAGAGCGACTTCAGTAGTACGCAAACTACAAGAAAAATATAATGTTTCTCCAGAAAAATTGATCGCGGCAGGTAGAAGTAGTTACCAACCTATTGCTGATAATGATTCAAGAGAAAACAGAGCAAAAAACAGACGCACAAGAATTATTATTCTACCAAACATTAATAAGTTCTTTGCTTTAATGTCTGAAAACGATAATACTGTTGCTGAAAACAACATATTAGATTAATTAATCCATTTATTTAATATCAAAAAAGCATCACGCCCTTACGTGATGCTTTTTTATTCTTATGTCCAGACCCTAAAATAAGTTGACACAAATACAAACAAAAAAGCATCTCAATTCGAGATGCTTTTTTACAAATTTGGGGTTCCCTCTTTCGAGGGAACTGTATCCCAATACTAATTTATTTTACCCTTCACAACTCGCACACTCTTTTTTCTGTTTGAATTTTTGAGCGGCATTCATACTATGTTGATAGTATAAAGACTTTAAACCTAATTTCCACGCAGTAACATAAATCTTATTGATGTCTTTTACTGGCATATCTGGATGCACAATAATGTTTACTGATTGTCCTTGGTCTATATGATTTTGTCTGTTTGCAGCTTGATACACAATAGTTAATTGATCTATTTCAGAATAGGTTTTAAACACATCACGTTCTTGCTCTGATAAAAACTCTAAATGCTGAACAGAACCATCATGGTCGCGAATACTACGCCATACCTCTGGTGTATTTTGTCCTTTTTCTTCTAAGACATTTTCTAAGTATGGATTTTTAATTGTGGTTTTAATTTTAGCAATATCTTTCACATAGATATTAGACCAAATAGGCTCAATACCTTGAGAAACTTGGCCTAAAATAAATGCTGAAGATGTTGTAGGCGCAATAGCATTTAGGGTAGCATTACGTCTGCCATAACCTTTTAAAACTTCTGGCTCACCAAATAATTCGGCTAATTCTTTTGATGCTTTATAAGACTTCTCTTCTATAGTTTTGAATATTTCACTATTCAAATTAAATGCTTCAGCACTATCAAATGGCAACATTTTAGATTGTAATAAAGAATGCCATCCTAAAGCACCTAAACCTAAAGCTCTATTAGATTTTGCAAAATTATAGGCACGCTCCATAAACATAAATGTCTGTCTGTCATCTAAATCATCTGAATCCCTAAACTCTTCAAGTTTTTGAGTAAACTCCGTAATTACAGCATCTAAAAAATACACCATGGTCTCCACAGCATCAGTGTCCTTCCATTTATCGTAGTGCAGTAAATTCACAGAAGATAACACACATACAAAAGACCATTCATCATTTGAAGGTAGCATGATTTCAGTACATAAATTACTTGCTACAATTTTGTGATTTTTATCTTTATAAACATCTGCAGCTTGGTTGTTGGCCTTGTCCTTAAAGAAAATATATGGATACCCTATTTCACCTCTACGTTGTATTACTTTTGCCCAAATAGAACGTTTTTCAACATCACCTGCAATCATTTCCTCCATCCATTTATCAGTTACACTCACACCGTGTGTTAACTCTTGAATGGAATTCCCTTCTGTACCTATTTCTAAAAACTCATTAATATCTGGATGCTCAACAGGCAGATAGGGAGAAAAACGCCCTCGTCTTACAGAACCTTGACTTACAACATCTACCATTTTTTCAAAAAGCTGCATAATATGTACCGCTCCTGAAGACGACCCATTATTCTTAACTGGTGCACCTCTATGTCTTAAGTTTCCAAAATACCCTGATGTTCCACCACCTAATTTAGACATCATACCTACTTCTGATTGAGTATAAAGAATATTACCCATATCATCTGCGATATTAGAACCAAAACAACTTATTGGTAAACCTCTCTTTTTCCCGAAATTAGACCAAACTGGTGAAGCTAAAGAGAAAAACCCTTCAGACATATACCCATAAAACTTATCAGCATAACCGTCAATTTTTAAAATTTGTTCCGCTCTTTCAGCAATCTCACGAATTCTTTCTTCTGGCGTTGCATCATCTGTTAAATACCCTGATGCTAAAAATTTACGGCTATTTTCGGTTAACCATTCAAACTTTGGACTAGCTGCAGTTTGGTTAACATTTTTAATCTGTTCTTTTCTGGCATTTACAAGTTGGTCGTAGCTTGATTGTTTTTCGGTTTTGTTGTCTTGGTCTTGAGGGTGTGTGTTAATTTTCAT
Organism: Flavobacteriaceae bacterium; assembly: GCA_043557195.1. Classification (GTDB taxonomy): domain Bacteria; phylum Bacteroidota; class Bacteroidia; order Flavobacteriales; family Flavobacteriaceae; genus Jejuia. Next base: position 1,617,573 of record CP121314.1, read on the forward strand.
GGTTTAAAAAAGGTCGTCACTGGTTATACTTTTTGTTCTTTTACTGTAGTTAATGGATCTTTTAACGAAGAAATCGCCGTGTTTTGTTCCTATAATTTCGTCATCAAACCACTCTGTTTGAGCGATTAATGTTTCGTCTATTTCAAAAATTTTGTCTATACCTATACTCTCTAAAGAATCATTAAAACGTTTCTTAATAAACTCATTAACAACAGCTTTAGGTAAGAAATCTAATTCTCCTTGTTCAAAAATCCAATCGATAATATCGCTTTCAGCATTGTAAGCTTCTTGACATATAGTTTGAATTTTTACATTATAGTCTTCACCAAACCATTCTGGATTCTCTTTTTTAATGATTTTAATAACGTCAATTCCAAAATCACCATGAATTTGCTCTTCTTTTGAAGTCGCCTCTACCACATTGGAGATACCTTTCAGCATATTTTTATGCTTATTGAAGGCCATGATTATTAAAAATTGAGAAAACAACGACACATGCTCAATAAAGAGAGAAAACAATAAAATAGACTCTGCATATTCTTGTATGTTTTCACTTTTAGAATTTTTAAGAGCAGTCTCTAAATAATGTACACGCCTCATAATTACAGGCTTCTTTTTTAGAGCCTTAAACTCTTCATTAAGCCCTAATATTTCCAAAAGATGAGAATACGCATCATGATGACGCACTTCACTTTCGGCAAATGTTGAACCTACAGAACCTATTTCTGGTTTTGGCATTTTTTGGTAAATATCACCCCAAAACGATTTAACCGCTACTTCTATTTGAGAAATAGCCAACATAGTGTTTTTTATCGCCGATCTTTCAGTATCACTAAGTTGTGCTTTAAAATCTTGAATATCACTAGTAAAATTGAATTCAGTATGAATCCAGTACGAATGTCTTATAGCATTTACATACTCGTATAAATCTGGATATTCGTAAGGCTTTAAATTGATACGCTTCTCAAAAATATTAGTTTGTCTTTTTCTAGCTTGCTCGTCTCTATATAAAATGTAAGCTTTAGCTGCATTATGAAATGCGCTATCCATTAGCTTGTCTTCTACAATATCTTGAACTTGTTCTACTGTAGGCACATACCTTGCATCTAGTGCTTTTCTAGCCAATAGAGATTCAAAAACCCTATCTGAAATATCTTTGGCGTCTTGTCTTGTCCCATGGTTTACTGAAAGCATTGCTTTTTCAATAGCACTAGTAATTTTGTCTATTTCAAAAGGCGTAGTCTCGTAATCTCTTTTAATAATGTGTGTTATTTCCATGTGTTGGTATAGGTTAAATATTGACGTACAAAATCCTGCGGGTAACCCCGTAAAATAGGCCAAAAACATGGCTTATTCTTTTAAAACTTTATTGAAAAACACCCTTTTGATAAAAATGGCTTCAACAAAGATTATAAATTGTAAAATGCATTTTGATGAAACTTAAAATACATTTTTAACAAGTTTATTAACAAGCTAAAGTTGTGTTTTTACCCAGAATTGAGTGGAACAAAGATTGCAAAATGATTAATACGTTTTTACATAAGTCGAAAAACGTTTTCAACAAGTTTTTAACAAAAAAATAATTGCTTGAGAATCAATAAGTTTACAAAAAAAATAACTTAATATATTGAAAATCAATATTTTATGTTTTTTTAAAGTCCAAAAAGTTTACAAAAAATTTAAAGTTTAATTCCTGTACAAACCTTGTATTTACAAGACTTTTTAGGGTGTTTTTAGTGCAGTTTTTCAGGTTGTTAAAAGGTTTTTGCAACCTTTTCTAATTCGGCATACCAATCTTCACCAAATTTCCTTATAAGCGCTTCTTTTACGAATTTATAAATAGGAACTTGTAATTCTTTTCCAAGCGAACAGGCATCATCACAAATTTGCCATTTATGATAATTCACACCTGAAAATTCGGTATAATCTCTTACTCTTATAGGGTATAAATGACAAGAAATTGGTTTCTTCCAAGATATTTCACCTTGATTGTAGGCCTCCTCAATACCACACAGCGCCACTTTATTTTCATCAAAAATTACATATGCGCAATCGGCACCATTAATTAAAGGAGTTTCTAACTCTCCGTCCTCGGTTGTTATAGAAGCCCCTTGTTTTTCTATGGCATCAATACCTTCTTTTCGTAAAAAGGGTTTTACCTTGGGGTAAATTTCATCTAAAATAGCTACTTCCTCTTTATCTAAAGGTGCTCCAGCATCACCGTCAACACAACAAGCACCTTTACATGCACTGAGGTTGCACAAGAAATCTTTCTTAATAATATCTTCGGAAACAATGGTTTTTCCTAGCTGAAACATGGTTAGAAATATTGAGTTGCAAAAATAGTTAAACTTTCAATTTTTTTGATGTTGCGGTTTGATAATAAATATAGACCTTTGCAAAAATTTTAATCGTTTAAAGTTATGCAGCTTAATTTTAAGGAGATTATTACCGCTTTTATGATTTTGTTTGCCGTAATTGATATTGTAGGTAATATTCCTATTGTAATTGATTTACGTAAAAAAGTAGGTCATATCCAAAGTGGAAAGGCATCCATTATAGCCGGATGCATTATGGTATTGTTTTTATTTTTAGGAAAAAGCATTTTAAACCTTATTGGCATTGACGTCAACTCTTTTGCCGTTGCGGGTGCTTTTATTCTATTTTTTATTGCTTTAGAGATGATTTTGGGCATTACACTATATAAACAAGAGGAAACCAATCCAATGACAGCCTCTATTTTTCCATTGGCATTTCCATTAATGGCAGGCCCAGGTAGCTTAACAACCTTATTGTCCTTACGTGCAGAATTTAGAGTTGAAAACATTATTATCGCTATAATCCTAAATGTTATTTTTATCTTTATAGTACTAAAAACATCATCTAGAATCGAACGCTTTTTAGGCGCTAACGGCATCAATATTATTAGAAAAGTATTTGGGGTTATTTTACTAGCTATTGCCGTAAAGCTTTTTACTCAAAATATTAAAGCCTTGTTTATATAAATCATGAAATATATAGCATACACCATTATAGTACTAGCCTTAGCCTTAGGTATTTTTAACGCCACAAAACTAGATTTTAATGCACTTTTTGAAGGTGAAAGTATCGTTGGTGTTATCACCATTTTAGCATCACTTTGTGCGATAGTGTTAATGTTGATTTTACTAACATCTAAGCGTATTGAAGAAAAATTAAAACAAAAAAAGTAATGTTTGATGTTTTAATTATTGGCGGAGGCGCTGCAGGAATGTCCTGCGCTTTGGTATTAGGTTCTGCCAAAAACAAAGCTTTTGCTGCGAACAAAACTATCGGCATTTTTACACATCAAAAAACATCACATCTACAAACAGCATTATTTAATAATGTTTTAGGATTAGTTCCTGGCACCACTGGAGTTTCAATTTTAGAAAGCGGCAAACAACAGTTAACGGAACTATATCCACACATAAAACAAATTGATCAAGAAAAAGTTTTAGAGATTTCTGAAACCGAAAAAGGATTTAACATTCGCACCAATAAAAACAGTTACCAGTCAAAAACTGCGGTTATAGCTGTGGGTTATACAAATTTAATGCGTATTAAAGGTTTAGAACAGTATGTTGAACCGCATCCGAGAGCTGCTATCGAGAAAGATCGCATTTGGTTAAAAAACAACGACCATTTAATTACAGAAAATCTTTATGTAGCAGGCACTCTTGCTGGATGGCGCAGTCAGTTTTCTATTGCTTCTGGAAGTGGCGCACATGTGGCTACTGATATTTTAACGCTTTGGAATGATGGGAAACACACTAAGGTGCATGATAAAATCTCAGAATAGTTATTTATGAAAAAGATTTACAAAGATTTCTGACTGAGGGTAAAAATCAAAATCACTCCCCGGCACTCAATCGAATCACCTCTTCAACCATAATATCACGTTGGTTGATGACTTCTTCAAAAGCCCCATCACCAAAAAGTTGGTCGGCAAAAGTGGCTTTCATAAATTGCTTTACTTCTTCGTTGTAGGCCACAAAAGTAACGTTAGAACCAAATCTTACATTTAGATAATCTTGAAACTCTAAAACCATATCATCACTCACCTTAAAGTTATCTATAAAATCATCTTTGGTATAGTTTTCAAAAGCCTTACGGTCTTTTTCTAAAGTTTCAAACACAAAATAGCTTATAACACCTCTACGTCTTAGATAGTTAAGCGTTTCATTTTGCATAGATTTATCAACTGGTACGAATACATCTGGAATAATGCCACCACCGCCATACACCACTTTGCCTTTTGGCGTAGTAAATTTTAAAGAATCGGCAACTTCTATTTTAGCACCGTCCGATAGCTCTCCATTCTCCACACGCTTATAATAATCTTCGTAGTATTCTCTGTTGCCTTTGTCGTAAGGACGTTGAATAGAACGCCCCGTTGGTGTATAATATCGTGATACCGTTAAACGCACTGCACTACCATCACCTAAATCCATTTCGCGCTGCACTAAGCCCTTACCGTAAGAACGACGCCCAACAATAGTCCCTTTATCGTTATCCTGTAATGCTCCTGCTACAATTTCACTGGCCGATGCTGAATTTTCATCAATCAATACAAACACCTCACCGTCTTCAAACTCGCCTCTACTAGTTGCATAGCTCTTTTCAATATCACCACGCTTGTTTTTGGTGAATAGGATCAACTTGTCATCCTCTAAAAATTCATCTAAAATTTGCTCAGTAATATCTAGACGCCCTCCAGGATTATCTCTTAAATCTAGCGCGATTTGTGTCGCACCTTCATCCATTAATTTTTCTAAGCCTTTTTTAAATTCTTTATATGTAGACTCCGCAAATTTGTTGATTTTTATGTATCCCAAATTTTTAGTTAGCATATACGCTGCATCCACACTTTTAATTGGAATTTTACCACGCTTCACCTTAAACGTTAATAAATCAGGCTCTCCTTTGCGATATACTTTTAATTCCACTTTAGAGTTTAATGGGCCTTTTAATTTTTTAACCAACTCACCGTCTTTTGCATCACCGTACAATGTATCACCATCCGCCATTACAATACGATCGCCTCCTTTAATACCAGCTTTTGCACTTGGTCCGTTTTCAATAGGTCTAATTACCGTAATGGTATCTCTATAGGTGTAAAAACTAACTCCAATACCAACAAAATTACCACGCATTTCCTCAGCAACACGCTCCATATCATCTCTTGGAATGTATACCGAATGCGGATCCAAATTTTCTAATATCCCATTTACCGTTACATCAACAATGCTATCCGTATTAATATCGTCCACATAATCGTATTCAATATAATCTATCAGCCTATTAAGCTTATCCTTCTTACTATTAGACGTAAATAGTCGATCTGGAGCATCAGAAAAATTTAACTTTCCACCAATAAAAATACCGGCAGCAATAGCTATTCCAAGTATTAATGGCAAATATTTTTTATCAAAATGCATTATGCTTTTAAATCTTCTATTAATTGTAAATCTATCCCCGCACGCTTTAAAAAGCTTAGTCCAGAATCATCTTTATAAGCCTTATTGTAAACCACTTTTACAATACCCGCCTGATGTATCAACTTGCTACATTCCTTACACGGCGAAAGCGTAATATACAACGTCGCACCTTTGCACGATTGTGTCGAGGCTGCCACTTTTAAAATAGCATTCGCCTCGGCATGCAACACATACCATTTAGTATAACCCTCATCATCCTCACAAAAATTCTCAAATCCTGTTGGCGTGCCATTGTATCCGTCCGAAATTATCATTCTATCCTTCACAATAATCGCTCCAACCTGTTTCCGCTTGCAATACGACAACTTTCCCCATTCCTGCGCAATTCGCAAATAAGCCTTATCGTATTTTAACTGTTTTTCGTCTTGCATTAATTTTTATTTGGGCGTTACCCTCGATGAACATTCAGAAAGGTTTTATAAAAATTCGTGCTCGGGTCGGGCTTTCGGCAGTCGCTCTCTACGAGGAGCTTCAACAAATGCCTCAATCCCTAACGCGAAACACCATAACGAAAATAACAGGTTCATGTTGTAAATACAATCAATTGTGCGTTAAAGTTTTTACAAAAGTAGACTTCAGTGTAATCATTTCGATAAAAAGTCGCTATTCAACAACATAGGAATCACCAAACCAATTACAATTGAAGAAATCACCATTATCCAATCGCGCTTCGAAAACCTAAAAATAGTTTGCACCAAATAGCCAATAAACAATACCACAAAAACAATGATAATTTGGGCAATTTCAATACCCAGAGCAAACTCTAAAAGTAGTGCCAACTTACTATCCGATTCACCTAAAAGCATATGAAACTCTCGCGCAAACCCTAAACCATGAATCAATCCAAAAAAAAGCGTAGTTAAAAACAACACACCCACACGTTCTTTCTGAGCACCCTTACCTGCGGTAAATACATTGTAAACCGCAACAACAAGTATTGTTACTGGAATTAGAAATTCTACCAGACTTCCACTTACGGTTACTACATTATAAGCCGCTAAAACCAAAGACAAGGTGTGCCCAATTGTAAATAAAGAAACCAATAGCAATACACGTTTCCAATCTTTAAATAGATACGGAATGGTGAGCACCATTAAAAATAAAACGTGATCGTAGGCGTTAATATCCAGTACATGCTTGACGCCGTACTCTACATTGAAAAGAAAATTATCGAACATTTTAACTAGATTTTAGGGTTCACCAAATATACGATTAATATATATTTGCAATGCAAGTCGTTAAAATATACAACCTATGCTATTAAGGCTATTTAAAATTATTTGTTTTTGTGCTGTAATTACTGCCTGCAATAACAAACCACAACAGACCGATGAGACTTCAAGTGAAACTAGTGATACTAACGCTATTACAGAAGCTGATATTGCAAAACTAAAATACCTTGAATTTGCCTTAGACCCTAAGGTTGAAGTTTTAGCCGAACCTTGGCAACCTTACACAAGACTTAAAACTGCGATTGAAAATATAAAAACAGCAAATTTTTCGTTTTTTGAAGAAGACGAACAAGCAGTATTTCAGCTTGTTAAAGAGTTGCGTAAAGACATTCCAGACACCCTAAAAACGCAATCGGTTTTATCTAGAATTACTATTGTTGAAAATATGCTCTACAAATTAGATGAAACCTATAAACTCGGTACAACCACAAAACCTGAACTTTCAGAAGCTGTAAAAGATCTTTTAATATCGTATTCCAACTTAAACTTTCAACTAAACAAAAAACTGGAAAAGGATAATCAGAAAATAGTGCGTCCTAATTAACAGAAATAAAACAAAGCATAAAAAAAGAGCATCAATATCTTGATGCTCTTTTTTTATATATCTTTTAAAAACAAATTACTGTTTTGGTTGTGCTGCTTGCGCCTGCATTACCTGTTTTTGCCTTAGTAATTCATTTTTGGTAAGATTAACTAAATTAAAATTAGGTGATGCTTTTAAGGTATCGTCTAAAATATCTACAGCTGCATCTATGTTATTTTTTCTATCCTGCTGAAACAATTGCAATGCTTTTAAGTACATAAAAGCACTTTTAAGTTCTACCTGATAGGGTTGTTGCTTCTCATAATAAGCGCGCACCATATCTTCTTTTGCATTAGCCAAACCATAGTTAATGTGTTTTAGTGCTTCATCGATTTTTTGTAGTTGCAAATTAAGTTCTGCCAACTCGTAAGCTAACTCAGGATTAGGGCTTCTTTTAAACATTTCATTAAAATGTACTAAAGCACGCTCTGGTTGCTTTACAGCTTTAAGCGACATAGCTTTAACCTCAACCGCAATATCAGAATCGTCTACTTTTGCATCAATCCCAATAGTATTTAAAGCTTGCATATATTTACCTTCACTCATGTATATATAAGCCAAAGTATCTTTTCTAGCTTCTGATGGTGCTAAAACATTCAAGTGTGTCATGGCATTAATCATTCCTTGAACATCACCTTGTGTACGCATTTGTTTATTATACGCTTCAAAATGTTTTATTAATTCGGCATTGCTTTGAGCACCAATTTGTAGTGTCACTGCAAAGACTACTAACATCATAATTCGTTTCATCGTTCTTAAATTTTTATTTAACGCCCAAAACTATAAAAATTTGTGACTTAATCTCTTAAAAGTTTATTAATTGTTAGGTATTATTAATCAATAGAAGGTTTTAAACACTCGTTGGGTTTCAAATTCGAATAAAAACATTACGCTTTAAAGAAGTTTTACAACAAGATCTTTTTATCAATTCTACCTAATTTTCTTTTATCCCAAGCTATTACTTTAACACCTTTAGAGTAATTACACATATTCGGGTTTCCCATTAGTAAACTTTCAAATCTTGGATAGTTAAACTCCAATTCTTTTAAATCAATCTGATTTATAGACCATTCCAAATGGTGAATTTCAAATTCATTAATAGAGTGTTTTGTATCCTGAAACAAGGCGTATCTTTCAGTCAACCAACTATCTAATTTTGTTTTTTCTTTTAATTCTTCTCCTACTAAAAAATCGATATTTAAATTATCTTTAAATTCCGAGTTACTCGACACATATTGATTGTTGGCTCGTTTCATCTTTGAATATCGATACGGGAGTTCAGATATCAACCTTGCTACTTTGCAAGACAAGTATGTTCCACCCTCAATACTTAGAAAATATACGCCAGTTTTATTATTTGATTTAACATAAGTTCGGATATTAATTTCATGAAAATCAGAAATTGGAGGAAAAGAAGGCAGATATCTTGGTCTAATCTTTTCCATCGTAAAAGCTACTACAGAAACCCATGGATTCTCTTCGAAAAGATCTATTTCTAGCTCTTTAGGAACAAATTTTTCTAATTCTACTAAATCAACTTGCCAATGAAGAAATATTGCATTATTCCACTCTTGATAAAACTTCCACTTTCCTGATGGTATTTTCCATGGTCTATGTTCAGTGGTATTTAATATTTCACCAATGGTCATATAAAAATGATTTAAACTTAAGGTACAAAAATCCGCTTCTTCACAACCACCGCATCATTCAAAACAAAAGGCTTAGGCATCATACTGTCGTAACGATCTGGAACATCTAATACTTCATTATCCAACAAATCATAAGAAGCTTCATAAAGCAAAAACTCAGTCTTTTGATTTTTAGGAATGGTAATCTGTAATTCCAAGGGTTCGTTTTTAGAAACGTAGTAGTTAAGTAATTTTTTTATTTTGCGCTTACTAAGTATTGTCCCATCCTCATCTTTTTTCATTGGCATCCCATTTATCTTAAACTCATGAAACACATAACTTGTATCGGCAAAAAGTTCCATCCGTTGAATATTTCTCTGCGGAGTAATACAAATTTCAAAAGATTTAAATTCACCGATTATGGTATCGTTGGCTATTTCAATTATAGGTTCTGGAATATCTACCACATCCGTACTTATTGCAAATTCTATTTTAGTATTGTACTTACTACTAAATGTAATATCTGCGGTGTCTTTAGATGTTTTGTTGAAAAAATGAGCTGTCCAATCATCTAATAATTTATCATAAGTCATCCATTTTGCGGTATTTTTATCTGCATCCAAAACATATAATAAACTATTTGGTTTTGGACGTTCTCTTGAGAAATCTGAGGACATATGAGCGCTTACTAAATAATACATTCCGAAGAATAGAAATAAATAACCCCAACGTTTTTTATGTCGGAAAAACGCAAAAACAGAAAGCAACAAACCAAATATTAATACAACTAAAACTGTTGATGATACCAACATTTTTAGCCCCAATCCTACAGGTAATAATTTTACCAAAGGTGAAAAAATAAATAATGCAGGAAAGCATAATAATGCTAGTAATATAAGACTTGGTTTCTTTCGCCTCATCAGTATAAAGAAACTCAACAATCCAAAATATATCGGGATAATAAAGAAACTAGCGCCTTCTAACTTAAAAGCTATGGCACCACAAATGATTAACCAGAAAAAAAGCGGCGCAACCATTAAACTCGCTGCATTTTCAGGTTTATATACTTTACTGTAAACCAACATACACACCGCAATGGCTATACAAACAAATGCTGAAATATATGTATACCCATTGTATGTAAATCCATGAAGCATTTCTCCGTATTCTGAATAAGAAGCCACAATTAATTTCCAAAAAAATATGCCAACTAATGCACAGAGCACTAATGCTCCCAAAAAGGCAGCAAACCCATTGCCAACAGGTTTTATTTCAATTTTTCGTCTTTTAAATCCGTAAGCCACCAGTAGTACAAAAGCTAAAATCGCTAAAATAAGCAGTGGTAAAATCCATGAAAACGGATAAGTAATCATCTTAAAAAATGGTACATTAAAATAAACTACATCATCAATACTTTTAAGTTTATCTAAATCTGCTTCACTAAAATAATTGAGCATTGCCATTAGATATGTACCTTGATGCTCTAAAGTATTCCTGTCTAACCTATCATAAGTATCTAATGCTGTATGATAATCAAAATGATCGTCGATAAATGCAAAATTGACACCTTCAATGTCTCCATCTTCTCTAAATCGTGTTAAATCAGTATCATTTGGCAATAACTTATAAAGACTATAAAAGAGTGAATTCCCAAAAGGAAACTCAGGATTGGCTTTCACAAATCCTTCCATCAAATTTGCATTTCCTTTGTTGGTTTCTAAAAACATAATGCTTGAACCGCCACTTCCACGTGCTTCAAAGTTAATGGCAAGTCCTACATCTTTTGCCCAAGGATGTTTATTCACGAATATGTCTGCACCGTTTAATCCTAGTTCTTCACCATCTGTAATTAAAATTATAATGTCGTTTTTTGGTGTTTTCTTTTTACTTAAAAATGCACGCAACCCTTCAAGAATTGTAACCACTCCAGACCCAGCATCACTAGCTCCAAAGGACGAATGTGGGTGACTGTCATAATGCGTCATTAACACTAATGCTTTACCATTATCGCTTCCTTTAATACGTCCTAAAATATTAGTTGGTTTAGAAAAATTGCCCCATTCCCCAATAGCATAATCAGTTTGTAATTCGGTTTTTACTCCCAAATCTTCAAGCGACTTAACAATATAGTCTCGCACCTCAAGATGAGAATCACTTCCTAAATAATGAGGTGCTTTTGAAATTTCTTTGAGATGAATAAGCGCACGTTGCGTTGAGAATTGATGATCTGGTGCATCAATAGAAGAAATTTCACTTGGAATAATTGACGAAAAACTCCAATAAATTCCGAGTATCATTAGTAGTGTAGCAATGGTCTTTTTTACCATAATCTTAAAATAGATGTTCGTATTTATAAAAGTACATAATTTAAAGTTGCGATGTTTACTTTTAGGAAAACTCCTTTTTTTTAAATATATTTAGAATTACTAAAAACTAATTATTATGGGAATTAAGAGCTTTCAAGGGTCGAGAAGACAACAATCTACAGCTGATACCACACCACTAAAAGTGAGTGATTACATGACGAGAAATTTGATAACCTTTACACCTGATCAGTCTATTGAAAGTGTAATGCAAGCACTTATAAAAAACAGAATTTCTGGTGGCCCTGTAGTGAATGAAAAAAAGGAATTGATTGGCATAATTTCTGAAGGAGATTGTATTAAACAAATTAGCGAAAGCCGATACTACAATATGCCAATGCAAGATCAAACTATTGAGAAACACATGGTTAACAACGTAGAAACTATAGATGGCAATATGAATATTTTTGATGCTGCCAAAAAGTTTCTTGAAGCTAAACGCAGACGCTTCCCTATAGTTGAAAATGGTAAACTCGTAGGGCAAATTAGTCAGAAAGATGTATTAAAAGCCGCTATGAAATTAAAGGGGCAAACTTGGAAATAAAACTTTATCTCTTTTGAGTTCTTGCTGCAGGCAAATCTGTGATGATAATTTTTTGTTTATCATTACTTTCTAATGCTGCTATTTTAGAATAGCTGTAACCATTTATGGTTGTGTCTATGGCTTTCCATTTTGCAATACCACCAACAGTAACAGTTTCACCAACCTCTAATATGCGTTCACTGTAGCGCAAGGTTCTATTAAATCCCAATAAATTCACACTGTTTATGTTGTATGCGGAAAGTAATGCTTCAAATTCAGGTGTAGGATCATTTAAAAATCCTGAGGATACTTTTTTATCAGCTTCCAAATATATTTTAAAATTTATCGGATTTGTGTCAGGTTTTATCATGACGACTTCTCCTTTTTGTTCCACAAAGAAATCTTGAATATTGGTCTCTTTAATTAAAGTTTTCCAATACCTGTTTTTACCAGAACTTTTCTTTTGCTGAATTTTAAACTCAAAAGCAACACATTTACGTTTACTAAAAGGAGCAACAAAAGGCTCATGCACATGCAGCACCTTACCAGTAACTTTTGAAGGTTCGTTTATTCTAAATTGAAGAATATCTTTAGTCTTCAATTTTGAGAGACTTCTTAAAACACTTTGTTTCTTTCCGAAATAATAAGAACATACAGCAATAATAATGATTGCTATAATTATTAATGGAATGATAATTTCTGGAGGCATTGAATGTGTTAAAGTTTAGTTATTAGTAATTTGTTTAAGGTATTTGTTACATTAAACTTATCGCTTTCGTTTTACTAGGGCGTAATAATCACCATCTAAAGGCAAATACCCTTGATCGTACACAAAATAATACACCTTGCCAGCTTTTGTCGTGTAGATACTTGTAAAATAATTAAAATCAAACCCCGCTTCAATAAGAGTTGCTTTAGAGCGGGTAACTTTTCCATCAGGGTTTAAACGTTCAAGTATTCTATGGTTTTTACGCAGCCTATTATTAGTGTTTCTAATAAGGTTTTTACTGTCTTTATTAATCCGGTTGTTGTAGGCATTTCTACAACCATCACTACAGAATTTTTTATCAATTCTACCAAAAATCTTATCACCACATTCTAAACATTGTTTTTCCATACCTATTTGTTTTCAATTTTATACCAACGTAGTTGAAGGTTTTCCTGTTCAAAATAAAAATCTTTAATATAGCTTAATCCTATTTTTAAAAGCGCATTATGAGACGCTTGATTATTAATTTCAGTTGTGGCATATAACCTTTGAAGCTTCAAAACATTGAATGCATAATCTACAGCTGCTTTTCCAGATTCGGTAGCATACCCTTTGCCCCAATGCCGTTTTATTAACCTATACCCAACATCGTAATATTTAGTAAAACCATTCATATTGTATTCGGTATTTAATCGAACTCCAGACCAACCGATAAAATCTCCAGATGATTTTTCAATAGCCGCAAAACGTCCGATACCTCTGTCTTTATATTGATGAATAACACTCTCCAAAATCTTTTGAGATTCTGCCTTTGTTTTTACAGGCTTATTCCCTAGATATTTATGAACTTCAGGATCTGAATCTAATTCAAACATTCCTTCTAAATCCGTCAATCGGAGTTCTCTTAAAATTAAGCGTTCTGTTTCAATATGAAATGTCATAATTTTTAATTAAGCCCAAATGCTTTCAAGCGTATAAGGGCTGCCTTCATACACCCAATGCTCTCCAGTTAAGAATCTATAATTCTTATCTAAAGCTGCTATTTTCTCCATATCACTTTCTGAAAGTTCTACAGATTGCGCTTCAAAGTTTTCTAAAATTCGTTTAGGGTTTACCGATTTTGGAATTACCGATGTGCCTCTATGCAATGCCCAACTTATTAAAATTTGCCCTGGTGTTGTGTTTTTAGATTTAGCGAGTTCCAAAATAACTGTATCTTCCAAAAGTTTAGGCTCGTCTTCTGCTTTAAATTTTGCTGCTCTATCTCCCGAACCCAAGGGTGCATAAGCTGTAACATGCATATCATTAGCTTTACAAAAGTTCAACATATCATTTTGTTGATAATATGGATGACATTCAATCTGATTCATTTCAGGCTTTATTTTAGCACTGGCAATTAATTTAGTTAACGCTTTTGGTCCAAAATTAGAAACTCCTATATGCTTAGTTAATCCTAACGCTACACCTCTTTCCATACCTTCCCAAGTCGTCTCGTTTGGCAATTCTTCTAAAGAAATAAAATGCGCCGCACTACTTACAAATGGGATTTCCTTTTTCTGGGCAATAGGCCAATGTATCAAATACAAGTCTAAATATTCCAATTGTAAATCGCTCAGCGTTTGTTTTAGTGCGATAATAACATCGTCTTTAGCATGCATATTACTCCATACTTTTGAAGTTATCCATAAATCTTCGCGAGAAACAACACCTTCTTTAATCACCTCATCAAGGGCTTTTCCAACTTCTTTCTCATTACCGTATGCAGCAGCACAATCTATATGTCTGTAACCAGCTTTAATGGCAGTTTTTACCGCGTTGTATACTTCCCCTTCGGCAGATTTCCATGTACCTAAACCAAAAGCTGGCATTTCGTCGTTATTTCTAAATTTTAGTGTTCTCATATATTGTTATTAGATTTTTTTAGTTGTTTTTACCAAGCCCCTGCATAGTTTAAATCTATTCCAGAAGATGATTTTAAAAATTCAAATTTATACCGTAATATCTGTCTGATATGTAAATAATCATGTGCTAACCAATTTCTTAAAAAGAGTTCTGCAGATAATTCACCAAGCTCAGGATGTGATAATGTGTTACTCCAATTCACATCATTTTGTTGTCTAAGCCATTGTACAGAAGTGTCTCGCTCTTTTAAAAATGCTTTAAGTCTCTCTTGGTAATTTTTAGACACATAATTTCTTTCTTTAACCCAGCCTTCAGGATCAATAGGAACCAACACCTTTTCCGGTGTTTCTAAAGCATGTTTTACTCTTGCTCTAAAATCATAAATTTCTTCATCTAAAAGATGACAAACAATTTCTAACAAACACCATTTTTCTGGTCTTGGTCTCCATAGATATTTGCTTTCGGGTAAATATCTTAAAAGGTTTTCGAAAACCTGTTTATTATTTTCTAACTGATTTAAAATATTCTCAAACCGCATTATTACTAGTGTTTTAACAAATGTACAAGGCATCTATATACATTGAGGGACAAACACCTAACATTCAATAATTTTTACAGAATTAAAGGTAAATAAAATTGCATCATTACAAACGTTTACAGATTATGACCAGAAAACATTTAGAAAAAATCATCAATAAAACACAAGAGGAAATTGATAAAATAGAAGAAATAGCGAAAATACTAGACTCTAATAAAGAGCTTCTTAAAAAATATGAATTTCAAGTATTACTAAAAGGTAAATCTATTTTTTAAGGGACTTTGCTATAACTTTTTCAAAGTCCTTACAGCAGAAATCAGATAAATCAAAGGATAGAGATTTAGACTGGTTATAACTTAGGGTTATAGTGCCTTTTGATTTGTCTTTATGATTTTCGCATTGACTGTTTTTAAGGCTATTTTCTAACTCTTGCTTTATATGCTCTAAGGCTTCGCCGAATGATTTTTCAGCTAAATCGTTTATGAAATCAAAATCACTTTTGTATTTGACCCTCTTGGTTTTTATCTCTATCATATTATTTATTTAGATGTGCATAAATTTAAGAAAATAAAAACAGGTAGAGTTGATACAATCCATATCCTACACCACCAATTATTAAAGAGAAAAACCCTAGTTTAACAAGGTCTTCATATTTACTCATGTAGTTGTCGTGGTGGGTATTGTATCGCTTGTCTTTTTTGTTGAATAGCATCGTGTATATTATAAAGTAAAGCTAATTAAAATGTTCCAGAGCCACAAAATAGGTCTTGACAAGGTGAACTAGCTATTGTAAAATTATTATCTTTGTAAATGAAAAAAGGGAGCAAACCGCTAAGTCTCTCCCTTTTCCGACTTTAAGTTAAAAGCCCTATCCTAATGAGAGACGGCACACTTTTAACAGCTAGTCTGATACTTCCTAATGATGGAAGCCTTGATATTTTAAGCACTCTTTTTGGGTGCTTTTCTTATTTAATACAAAGATAATCATTAAATCAATGCACTCTTTTTTGGTTTCCTATATGCGGACTACAGACCTCATGTAGGGGTATTCAAATACCCGTATACAAATTTAAGTGTTATCTTAATATTACTAAAACTTGTGAATAAAATCGTTATTATTCGTCTTCCAAAAATAAATCTAATTGGTCTCCTATTTTAGGATATGCCCTTTCAACTAATTCAGTATATTTTCTCCAACTTGTTGTGGCTCTTGCTAAAGCAATTAAACCACCAAAAAATTCTCTTAATTTTGGTTCTCCAACCTCATCGGTTAAAAATTGAAAATGTTTAAATTCTCTATACCCCTTATCATTTTTCGGATTCTTTCTCTCTAATTCATGTAAAATATTTGGTGCTATTCTTTCGTAAATATATTTATTAGTCCACTTCCCAATAACTCCTGGTCTTTTTTGAGCATTTTGTTCTTTCCAGTCCCAATTATTCAATCTAAACCATTGTTTATAAAGCTCTAAAGGAAAAGTAACTTGATATTTTTTAGCATCTTCTAATAAGTATTGGTCTAATATCTTTTGTAATGCACCTTTTACTCTAACATCTTCATAACCAGTAGCCTCATCAACTAGCGCAGTAATTCCTAATTTAGCTAATGATCGTACTAATATTTCTGCTTTTAAAGCTGTGTTTGCTTGACTTGCATGTAATGCGCCAGCTTCTCTAGCCTTTAAATATAGTTCAGAGACTAAAGGAACTATATTGGCATCATAACCCTCTTGTACTTTATTATTTAGATTAAAATACTCAATTTTATTGATCACACTCGCTAAATCACTAGATATAAATGGTTTAAGATTTTTTGCGTCCATAAAAGTAGGTAAGTTGATCACTCTTGTTGTACCTCTAACGGGTCTATCTAAAGCCTTAAAAACAGCTGTTTGTGTAATTATTCTCTTTCCATCTTCTAAAACAGCTACATCTAATTCAGTCTCTCCTAGTTTTAATTTACCCTCATGCGTTGCTTTCAATATTTCTGACATCTTTTAAAATATTTAAAATTAAGTTGTTTTGTTTTAAAATAGAATTTTTGATTTGATTTGAAATTCTCCAAGCCGTATCCTTAGTTGTACTTAATCTTTTTGCTAATTCTCTTGATGAAATACTATTTTCAGTATTCATAATTAGATATATGCAGAAAAACCACTTTTGTAAATCTATTTTTGTTTTATGAAACATTGTATTTACTGTAACACTATAAGAAGTATTGCAGGTGTTGCAATGGTATCTATTATCTTCTTTTAGTTCCGTATGGTGCTTAGAGTTACAATAGGGGCAAATGGGAGTACCCATCCATATAAGCTCTTCAAGATGATTAATGCAATCCCTTTTACTTGGAAATTTATTATAAATATCTACTAATGTCATTATTTATTTAATATCTACCATTAACAATGACAAATATATGTGAAATATTTATAACTTTACTACCTTTAACTATGACAATAAATTATTTTGTTTTATATTTGTATAAATAATAACAGGAAACCATGAATTTTAAATCTCTACCACAGCTTTTAGATTACTTCAAAGAAGAAAGTACTTGTATAGAATATTACGAGCAGATTCGTTGGGGCGGTAAACCTGTCTGTCCTCATTGTGGTAGTGAGCGCACATACAAAACCAATAGAGGGCATAAATGCGCTAATAATGAGTGTTACAAAAAGTTTACGGTTAAAGTTGGTACAATCTTTCATGGTTCTAAAATCTCTTTAAGAATATGGTTTGCAGCGATATTTTTAGCAACTACACATAAGAAAGGTATTAGTTCGGTTCAACTGGCTTTGGATTTAGGGATTACACAAAAAACAGCATGGTTCGTACTTCACAGAATTAGAGAAATGCTAAAAGACAAAGCACCGCAAATGTTAGGCGAGAATAATATGGTAGAAGTTGATGAAACTTACATAGGTGGAAACAATAAAAATAGACATTACGGCAAAAAGCGTTCTAAAGAGGATAACACTTTAACCAATAGTGGTGAAGTGTACCAACCCAAAAAAATGGTAGTTGGTATTATTGAGCGTAATGGTAAAGTAGCCTTAAAACATGTGCCAAGTGCTGATTTAAACAATATCGGCGCATTGATTACTAAGCACGTACCTAAAGGTTCTACTATTTATTCAGATGAAGCACCAGTTTACACGCACTTAAAAAAGCATTACACGCATGACAACGTTAAGCACTCATTGAATGTTTATGTTGAAAACGGTGTACATACTAATACGATAGAGAACTTCTGGAGTGTTTTGAAACGTGGTTTATATGGTGTTTACCACCAAGTAAGCGCAAAACATTTAGAGCGTTATTTAGATGAATTTAGCGCACGTTTTAATACTCGTAAATTATCTAGTCAAGAACGATTTGAAAAGTTTTTAGTAGATAGCGAGAGTGTGTTGAGTTATAAGAGATTAACTCGCTTTAAGTGTGATTAGATCGAAGAACATTATTCTAGAGTCTAACTTAGCCCCTTCGTCCAGACCAATGTACTCAATCTCTTCTTTCTCTGTATTGAATAAATATCTAAATCCGTTTTTTTCATAATAATTTAAAACGGATTTAGAATTATAGGCATCTACAACTATAAATCTACAGCCAGTCTTGTTAGAAGGACTAATAAACCAAGCTTTAATAAAATCCATGAGCTCTCCACCAATACCTAGTTTTCTATGATTTTTAGAAACTCCCAGTCTTCCAACTAAAACCGAAGGGTAACTTTTTATAAAATGCTTGGCATGTGATACGTTTTTCCTTACTCTCCTTTTTTGTCTCTTTGGTAATGTTACATTTTTAATGCTATCATTAGACACGCTAAAAGCGCATACTATTTCTTTAGTTATGTCATCAGTAAAACAATAAGTTTTTCCGAATAACTCATCATAATAATTTTTGTAATCTTCAGAGAAGAATTCATTTAAGTCTGTGTCTCCGCAATCAAAAAGATTTTCACAATTTGATATAACAGAATCATTAAATATACTTAAAGTACATTTAGAAGCTAAATAAGAATCTGAATTAAATTTTCGCTTTGGATAATATTCTACCTGCCGTTTTAACCTCCTTAGTGAAGTCAACAGTTTGTTTAGATGATTTAGACCTGTTTGCAATGTTTACAAATCTTTCTGCAATTTTCCCTTTTAGAATAGGTATAGGACGTATTGAAATTGCCATTTTATGTTTAGTTTTGATGTTATTATATATAATAACGGTACAATATTACTATTTTGTAAGATATTTTAACTTGAATTACAAGTCAAATAAATTAATTTATACGCTATTTAAATAATGTTTTTAATAGATTTTATTTATTATACAGTTTACGCTTACACTAAGCGGTTCAATTAGTTATACGTTTTTAAACACGTTTTTGTTACTAACAATTATAACTTTAACATAAATTTTAACTAATTTTGTACTATGAGCAAAGAAGAAAAGCGATTAACAAGGTCAGAAAGATTAAGACTAATTGCTTTTAGAAATTATATGGAGAAAAAGAAACAAAAAGAAACAAAACCTAAAGAAGAACCGTTAAAAATTAACACATCTTTAGACGACGTATTAAAGGCTTCCGTTCCTAAGCCAAAACAAAAGGAATAGCACCGTTATTGGACGTATTTTAAGACCAAGCCTAAAAGAGGTAGGTATTAATGTTGTGCGACACGTTATTTGATAGAATTACCTTTGATTAGAACTATTTCGGCAAGATGCTCATGTAAGGGTTTCTGAATTAGTGGATTCCTGAATATGGATTAAAGGTCTGACTTCACCAAAAAAAAGCGAAATCCTCGCTTTGTTAAATTACTATTTATTCTTGTCCCCTTTTGTATATAGATGCCAATGTACAATAAATTTTATCCGTTTACAAACGGTTACAAATATTTACAAACGAATTTAAATGTGTAATTACCGAATAAATTTTTGATGCTGTTTGATATTTGCAGTGTCGAAACATAAGAACTCGATAGTATTAACTGTTAAACATTAAAAAATTAAAATTATGAACGCACTTAGAAACAAAGTACAGTTGATTGGAAGATTAGGACAAGATCCTGAAATTATTAACTTCAACGACGGCAACAAAATGGCGAAATTTTCGTTGGCTACCGATGATAGTTACAAAGACAAAAACGGCAACAAAGTAGAACGCGCTTACTGGCATAATGTAGTAGTTCGCGGAGGTCTTGTTAATGTAGTTGAAAACTATATTTCCAAAGGCAAGGAAATAGCCGTTGAAGGTAAATTAACAAATAGAAGTTACGAAACAGCAAGCGGCGAAAAACGTTATGTAACTGAGATTTTATGTAACGAATTGCTGATGTTGAGCAAATAAATCTTTTTTTGCCCAAAACTAAAAAGGTGCTTTGAGGGAAGCACCTTTTTTTATTCCTCTCAAATCTAGAAACCATTCTTAGTTTATTTTGTTTCATTTATTAATTGTTCATTCTCTTTTTGAATACGCTTACTCCAATTCCATTTTAAAAACATTAGCTATGGGATTCATTTTTGCGTTAGGGATGGTTAAGTAAAAATTATCTGAGGTAACCTCAAATTCTGTCTCAACTCCACTTCCCAAATGAGTAGTTTTTTTAATTTTTCCGGGAGGTATATTTCTATGATAACCTCCAATAGATCTAAAAGGAATTCGTTTTCCAACTTCTGGAACACCTAAAAAGAAAATAAACATTGCCTTTTTATCTTTTGATACTGTAAATCTTATATCATCTTCTGTGTATTGGACAGAAGAAGACTGACCAGCATTATGTCCCTTTCCTGTGTTTGCATTTCCATAACCAAAAATATTGTGAGGTCTTGTACCATAAACCGCATCTGCGTGCACTTTCATCCACTCCCCAATTTCTTTCAAGACTTCCCTTTGCTCTTGATTAATAACGCCGTCTGCTCTTGGGGAAACGTTAAGCAAAACCACACCATTTTTACTCCAAATATCAATCATATTTCGCACTACCAAATCTGCTGTTTTATAGGGATGCCCTTCCACATACATCCATCTGTGTTTTCCCAAAGTCATATCAGTCATCCAAGGCGTTGGCCACGAGTCTTTTCTACCCCCTTGCTCATAATCTAACACACTATATTCTTTGGGCAAGTCCTCTTGTTTGTGTGCTAACATCACATCTTTATTATGTTTGATGCCGTTATTGAAATGATGCGCTGCCATTTGGTTTCGCTTCTCTTCAGGAATTAAATTCAACCACGAGTCGTACCATAAAATATCTGGACTGTATTTATCAACTACCTCAGCCACTTGGTCGTACCAATATTGGTTAAAGGCATCAATAGTTTCAAAATTTCCAAATAACTTTCTCAATTTTGGGTCTTCCGTTGACGTTGGCAAATCTGGGTGGTAAGCATAATGACTATCATATCCTTTACCACTCCAAAGTTCTTTAATATTCTTATTTCGTTGTCCATTTCTAGCGTGGTGAAATGTTGCAATGGTTTTTAAGCCTTTATCTTCCAAAGCTTTAAAAATATCACCTAAAATATCACGCTTCGGCCCCATGTCATTGGCATTCCATGGGTTTACCTCACTATCCCACATCGCAAAACCATCATGATGTTGCGCTACAGGACCAGCAAATTTCGCTCCTGTTTGCTTAAATAATTCTGCCCAATCCTCAGGATTAAAATGTTCAGCTTTAAACATGGGAATAAAATCTTCGTAGCCAAATTCGTGAATACTTCCATACGTTTCTTCATGGTGTTTTCGAACGCGGTTATTCTCTTTATACATGTTATGAGGATACCATGCACTGCCAAATGCGGGAACACTGTAGGGTCCCCAATGGAAGTACATTCCTAATTTAGCATCCGCAAACCACTCGGGTGCGGCCCCATGTTTTGCAAGTGATTCGAATGTGGGTTTGTAATGTTTAGTTACTCGGTTTTCTGAAGTTTCAGTAGTTTTCTTTTGATTGCATGAAGTTATAAGGAGCCCCATAACTATTAAAACTCCTAGTTTTCGTTTTAACATAAAATGTTTATTTAAACTATGATTTAATCACCACTACCGTAATTGCTTGAGCAAGTGCATTGACTTTTATACTTTTTTCATCAACAAACAATTCGAAAACACCATCTATTTCAGCTTCATTTTGCAATAATACTTTTAGGTGTCCATGCGACGATTTAACCACAATTATTGGATGATGATTTCCTCTATTGAAAGATGCCACCCGAACATCACCGGGACGAATAAACTTACTGATGATATACATGGCATTGTAATCTGGATTGTATTGAATCGTTCCGTTTTCACGATCTATATTTACCAAGGAATTCTGTGGCCAATCCCAACCACTTTTGGTAGTTTCGTTTAAAATCATGTTCCAATACGAGAAGCTAGTACTGCCATTATTAATATATTGCGCCACTTCTTTCAAACGGTGTTTGGCTTGTTCTGACGTATTTTTTCCATTGTAACAATGCCCTTCCGTATGAAAAATTTTGAGATTCGGAACCATCTCTCTGGCATCGGCAAGAATTCTTCCTTCGGTGTATTGAATGCCGACACCTTCTACGCCGTATGTATCTTTCAACTGGGTAAAATCCATCAAATCCGACTTGTTCGATGCTCTAAACGTTCCAGCAAAAATCTTTGTTTCTAAATTATTTTTCGCGAATTCTGGAGCCATATAAATATTAGCAAAGTCCACCATGTCCTTTGCTGGAAAAATACAGCTTGGGTATTTGGTATCTGCATCATTTTCATTTTGAATACAAATACGGTCTACTTTTACACCTTCACTTTCATAAGCTTGTACGTATTTTACGAAGTATTTAGCATACGCATCCCAAGTTTTCACATCGGTTTTAATACGATTGCCTTCAGGTTGTAAACCAATCATTTTACCACTTTCCTTCATCCATCCCGGAGGACTCCAAGGTGAAGCAAACAAGGTTAAATCAGGATTAATCGCAAACGCCTGCTTTAAATAAGGCAATACATATTTTTTATCGCGCTCAATCGAAAAATGGGTCATTTCATAATCGT
Source organism: Flavobacteriaceae bacterium (assembly GCA_043557195.1). GTDB lineage: Bacteria > Bacteroidota > Bacteroidia > Flavobacteriales > Flavobacteriaceae > Jejuia. The sequence continues at coordinate 1,640,596 of CP121314.1, forward strand.
TAGGCACTTCTGAATAACTGTAAGCATCAATACCAAAATCGCTCGCACCAATGGCCGTTCTACAAAAACTAAAGCCTGCACCTTCTTTTGAAAACAAATTATGCATTAATTCGTTCTGTTTCTTTTGAGGTAAGGACAATAAGGCCTCTCCTCCTATTTCATTAAATGCACCGCCAATACCTTCAATGGTTTGAAACGTAATTTCTGGTTGAATGAAAATGCGGTTTTGCCAACCCATTTTTTTGTTGACAATATCATTAGACACCCTAAAAACTGGTGATGCAACTCCTTGATCTAATTTTGCTGCCCAAATTTCAAATTCTATAGATTCTTGAGCATATAAGGGAATAGCCGTAATAATTGATAATAGTATCAGTATTTGTTTCATATAGCTTTTTAATATTAATTATTCAAATGAAATGAAAAAGTGAATTCATAAGGTTTAACTGGAACCAAATATTGTTGCAAGGGTTTTGGCCCACAACTGGCATTGCCTAAACCGAGCATTTCCGCATCGATACATAAAATAGTTTCCTTTCTGTCTTTTAAAAATATTGGACGGCTTGCCTTAATTAAATCAAGTGCATCATAATGTAAGGCTGTAAATATAAATGGTTTATCTGATGTGACTTTTAGCGCGGGTTTATTTTGACTTTTGAACGATAATTCTAATGAACGTATATCCGAACGCGCACCGTTTTCTTGAGGTTCTACATATGGTACAAATAAGTCCGAAACCGTAGATTGATAATTCCCTAAAAACGCCGATTCATTTCTATCAGGATAATTTTCTTGTGGCCCACGACCGTACCAGTTTACTTGTTCTAAACCTGCAACCAGTCCTAATTTTAAACCAACTTTAGGCAATGTCTCTAGGCTTTTAAAGCCCGTTGGTGTCATTATATTTTTCAATGTGATGACGCCCAGTCCGTTAATATTGTATACACATTCATGTTTTATACTCCCAGAATCCGATTGAAATTCTCTTACAACTGTGATAGAAGATAACGATTTGTTTACCTGTTTGGATGTAACCGAAAGCACCTTATGCTCTAAATTTTTGAGATTTGCCTGCTTCCATGGCTTTTTATAAGGTCTGTCGTTTTCCGTTGGCGCACGAAACACATTCAGCGAAGGTCCATTTATGTCTCCATTTTGGGCAATTAATTCCTTTTTGTTAGAAACTATTGACCTGATTTTACCTTCGGATTTATCAAAACTAACTTTGAAATGTTTTCCTGATACAATGATTTCATTGTCTGTTTCTGATAGTGAAACAGTTCCTGTGGGCTTTTCTATTTTCGGTGTAAACTTTTGAAGGATGATTTCTTCTTTTACAACCTCAAATCCAGCATCTGCCCATAAGGTTGGTTGTTTCAAACGATAGCTAAAGTTTAGCGTATACTCTGATTCGGTATCTAACTTCGGCAATTTTAGTGTGATTTCAGTTGATGCACTAGGCGCTAAATCTAATTCTGGAATATCACCTTCTTTAACCTTATTTCCATTTTTAAGCAGTTTCCAGCTTCCAGAAAATGCATTCAAATTGGTAAAATAATATTTGTTTTTAATCTGAAATACATGCTTCTGGTTAGCAACCGCACTTATTCCAATATATTGTTGCGCCTTTTTCATTTCAGCCATCGCTGGTTTTGGGGTACGGTCGGCAAACACCGCACCTTTGGCGCACTCGTTTTTTAATTCTATAATTTCTGAAAAATCACCACCTACAGGAAGACTGTCGATTGGGTGATAGTCCAATCGGTGACTTTGACGAATATGTCCATCAGGCATTTTCTCGTTATACGTTTGGTTTACCCAATCCCAAATATATCCACCAATAAACGATGGATTTTTCTCCACTACGCGCCAATATTCCGCAAAATTCCCCAGTGAATTTCCTTGAGCATGGGCATATTCAATCATAATATAAGGTTTCTCGTATTTGGGTTCTGCCCAAAAGCTTAGTAGTTTCCAATGTTTTTGTGATTCATCGTCTTCGATAAATGGATACATGGAACTATTCATATCGAAATAATCTTTTTGTGCCCAACAATCGGTTTCTCTACCATCATAAGAAATTAATCGCGTTGGGTCGAAACGACGGATATAATCACTCATTAAAGCGAAGTTTTGCCCAAAACCAGATTCATTCCCTAGTGACCAGAAAATTATTGATGGATGATTTTTGGCTCTTTCTACCATAGCTACAACCCTATCTAAAGCTGTTGCCATCCAACTGATGTCACTTCCTGGTAATCCGTTATTACGAATAAAATAATCTGGTGATTCTAAAGCTTCATCCATCACATATAATCCGTACTTGTCACATAATGCGTACCATCTTGGGTCGTTTGGATGATGACTGGAACGGACAGCGTTAAAATTATTTTGCTTCATCAGTAAAATATCCTGAATCATAGATTCTTCCGATAGAGTTTTTCCTGTTTCTGGATGTGATTCACCACGATTAGCACCTTTTATTTTGATAGGTTTCCCGTTGATGTGCACTTGAAAATCCTTCATTTCAACCTCACGGAAACCAAAAGCAGTTCGCGTAACTTCTTGAATATTTCCTTCTGCATCCTTCAAAGTAAGAACAATGGTATATAAATTTGGAAATTCAGCAGACCAAAGCTTTGGGCTCTTAATAGTTGTAGAATATTCCAAAATACTTTCTGCACCCAAATTCCCCATGCGCCAGCCTATTTTTGGACTGTTTTTTCCAGATGCTGATATTAGATTTCCCTCTGCGTCATACACATCAATTTCAACCTGATAGTTTTTTGGCACAGCATTACTATTGTTAAACACTTTTATTTGAGCATTCAATTCGGCATCCTTATAGTTTTCATCTAAATCTGATGTAACAAAATAGTCTCTAATTTGAACTTTAGGACGACTTTGTAAGTATACATTTCTAAAAATACCACTAAACGTCCAGGTATCCCCAGATTCAAAATAGCTACCGGTTGTCCAACGATATACTTGTACTGCTATTGTATTCTTGCCTTCTTTTAAGAATGGTGTGATGTTAAACAACGAACTGGTCATGGAATCTTCATCATATCCAACATATTCGCCATTAATCCAAAGGTGAAATGCGCTTGCTACCCCATTAAAATTTAAAAAGGTTTCGCGCGCTTTCCAGTTTTCTGGAATTTCAAAAGTTGTTCTGTAACTTCCAACGGAATTATCATCTTCAGGTACATCGGGGATTTTAATTTTTTCCGCTTTTACCAACATCCCTAAACCGCGATGCGATGGCTGACCATACCCTTGACGCTCCCAACACGAAGGCACAGGAATAGTTTTCCAATTGCTATCATCGTATGCTATTTTATAAAAATCTGTAGGTTTTTCAGAACTATTTTTGGTCCAATTGAATTTCCAATCCCCATCCAAACTTTGGAAATAAGAAGATTTTTTATAATCTCCCTGTAACGCTGATTCTACATCAGGAAACACATAATGCGTGGTTGCATGAGGTTCTGTACCTACGGTATATACTTGTTTGTCTTTCCAAAATTCTTGAGCATTTAATACAAGTGATGGAATTAGTAATAAAACTAGTATCAGACGATTTATTTGTACTGTTCGCATTCGGTTCTTTTCTTAAAATTTAGCAATCAAATTTAGGTTAGTTATTCTTCAATTAGTTGCTCTAATCTTTCAATTGAAACCACAAATGGTTTGTTACCCTGACAATGGATTGCTTCATAGTCTACATAAAGCGTTGGACAGTTAGCATTTTCCGTTTTTAGAGTACGCCATTCGTCCCATTTTTTAGTATATGTTTCTAAAATTAGATTCGCTTCTTTTTTATCAAAAGGCACATTGTTTATCTCCATTTCAGCAAACATAATCTGGGTTCGAAAAATCAATTCGATTAACTCATATTTGATTCGACCGTAAGTGGTGGAAACTCTTATAAAATTTTCATCTTCCTTATTTGGAAGCTTAATACCATTAGCAATTTCCTCCATTTTGTACCATGTTTTGAGATTCTCTTTTTTTTCAGCTAAAACTTCTTTAGAAAACCCTTTCTTTACATAGATTGACATATCCTGAGCTGAAAAAAAATGGTCCCGAATCCACCAAGGAGGCATATGTTGAAGTGCAGTAGCTTGACCTTTAAAAACCGCATCAACGGATAACATACAAAGCTCTCTTAGCTTCCGATTATTTTCTGGTGACATTTTTAAAACACTGGTAGCGTAGTCGTTAAAAATTGTCTCTTCCGATTTTAGAGGATTTTCAGCAAACTCTCGAATGATATATGCATTTAAATCCATCCAGAATTCGTTACCAAAATAAGGTCCAAACCAACCATCTCCCCAAGTCCAAGTCCAAACGCCTTTCACTTGTAAATTGTCATATAAATCCCGAAGTCCTTTTTTTTGCTCCATTTCTGGCCATCCTTCAATTACTCCTTGTCCTATGTAATATGGATGTGCATTTCTTCCATACATTCCTGCTTGATTGATGGATACCTCAACGATTTGTTGATGCTTACCAATTCCTAGCGTTTTATTAAAAGGGAGTCCTCTTAAAAAATCACCATTCACATGTTTTGTTGAGAAATATAGGTTGGGGTGTGGTTCAACAGCATCCGTAATTTTTAGATATACTTCTGGCACTAGATGAAATTTTCTTTTAATTTTTCCCCAGTCCCAAGTTCTGTAGAACAGTTTTTTATTTCGTTTTACGCAAACTTCTTCCCTTAGAATATTGATGATTTTAATATGGTCTTCAGGAGAATATACAGGTCTGTTCCCAACATGAAAAGGTGTATCATGCAAATACGTTTCCCCAAAACGAATGGTTAATCCTCCCAATTCAGGAAATCTTTTAAAAATCTCTTCAATTTGAGCCTTTAATATCTCCTGAGTTCTTGGTTTTTGAATAGAAAGCTTACCATCAATCTTCATATCATCACCATACTTTTTCATTACCGATTTTGGAACAACAAAGACATCCGTAAATGGATAAATAGGCATTCCTGAACGTTTTGCTTTATCAAGTTGTATTCTGACATCAGACGCTTTTCGCTCAATCCATAATTTTTCAGGAGTTTTATCTGGTACCAAATTATTTTCATAATCATCATAGGTAACGGCGCATTGGATTTCAAACTTTGGGATTTGTCCGTTGTAACCTAAAGTTTTGATGTATTCAGGGTTGATGTATTTTGTATTGAATCTTGGTTCACCTGGGTTGTGGTGTACCATGTTCATTAAAATTGGGTATCGTTTGGATACCTTTTTTTCTTGGGCCTCTGCAATTGATAGCTGACCCACTATAAAGGTAATTAATATTACTACAATTCTTTTCATTTAAATTCTTAAAAGCTACTTATGTTTTGTTTTGTATACCTCATTTTGCTCCATAATTCGCCCTTTTTGTTTTCCATTTAAACCATGCTCTTTATAATAGAAGTCCTGTGGGTATGCGTAATAGTGTTTTTTCATATCATCGTCGTGAACATCCAAACTTAAATCACAATCAAAACGTGTTAATACAGTGTGATTCCAATTCCCATCGGCGTTGATAAAATGTGATATTCCCCAAGTAATTCCTCTACCATCTTTAGTATTTGTAAATGCATCGGGCACAAAAGGTCCTGCTGCTACCGGCAATAACTCGGTAATTGAAGCAATTTCAAAATTAACCCAATCTTTGGCGTATTGAATGGTATTGTGTTCTTGTCCGTCTCTTTGAACGATAGCAGCAACGCCCTCTCTAAAAGGAAACAACGTTGTTTCGTGACCAGAATTGATTACGGGATTCAATGGGTGCTTTACAAATGGCCCCAAAGGATCTTCGGCAATTGCCAAACCTTGCATTCTAATTTTAGATGGCTGTAGTTCGGGGCGTTTGTCAAAATCTGCCTTGTAATATAAGTAGACTTTACCATCATGCACTAACGGATATGGGTCGTGTATCGAATATTGATCCCATGAACCTTCTGGACCATTTGGAATTACTATTTTATTTGAATGTATCCAAGGACCATCAGGAGAGTCGGCATAAGCAACAGATACAGGGCAAAAATCCCCACGCAATCCGCTAGCTTCCATAAATGCCTGAAAGTATAAATAATACTTCCCTCTCCACTTTAAAATATCTGTTGTAGTTACTGAGCGCCACCCAGGCTGTGGTTTTGGAGGACGTGGTACTGCAATACCCTGTTCTTCCCAAGTAAAGCCATCTTCTGAAGTGGCATACCAAATATCTGCTAAATCCCAATCTGCCGAAGGTATCACATCTGTTGCTTCTTTAGCTCGAGACATACCAACAGGTTTTACTGGTGATTTTCTTCCCGTGTACCAAACATAATATTTTCCATTTTCAAAAATTACTTTTGATGGATCGCGACGCGTTATTGTACCATCACCACCATTATAATCAAAACCTTTTAGTTTGGTATATTTAAATTGTGTGTATAATTCGCTCTGTTCTGGTCTAACAGATTCATACATATCATAATTTCGTTCTACGGCTGAACTTAAAGGTCTGTTAGGTTTTTCAGAAGGTATTAAAAATGGAAAATCGGACTGTTCTTGTTTTTGATTTTTATTGGTTTCACAAGAAAACATCACAAGTAAAACAGGCAACAATACGAGATAGCTTTTCATCTTTCTTTTGTTTAAAATTGAAATAGTAAGTTTATTATAATAGGCTCATCATCATTTCCAAAATAGTTTTCTGAATTTCCTTGAGGCCCCATTTTATCCCCTGTTTGAAACTTAGTTCCTATTGCTGGAATATTCTTTACAAATGAAATATTTCCTTCTGGGAAATCTACAGAAACTCTATGATTTGGATCTTCTTTAGGTTGTTGCGGTGTTAACATTCTTAAAAATGTATTTTCAGAATTACAATACACAGTAAATCCGTTATTATTTCTCCCTTTTACCTTAGCCCAATATAAACTTGAGAAAAACCCTTTGAATTCAGGATATACAAAACCTGACTCCCCAGTGACAGTGTTGTTATAATCGTTTTCCCAAACTTGAAATTTAGTGCCTTTCATTCGGTTTCGCCATACGCGGTATGGTCCATCTCCCAACCATTTCATACCTTCAACCTCGGTTTCTGGAAAAGAAAACGTTATCCCTTTAAACCCTTTCACTATTTTTTTTCCTTTAATTTCAACATGCAAATCCAGTAATCCATTAGGGTAAATAGTCCATTTTATTATATCTGAACTATATTCTTTGTGTTGTGCCCAATTTGGAGATTTATCAGTCTCCTCAAAAACGGCAACAATCTCAACGCTATCATTATATCTATTTACTTTTAAAGATTCTATTTTATCCTTATGATCAAAAATTATAGGCCCGTTATGCAAAGGAATAATAACACCATTCTTTTTTACTTCTTTTAAAAGGATTGTTTCATTGGAAAATATATAGGTTATGCCGTTCGATTCTACATAAATCATCTCGTCTTTAACCTCGGTCTTAATTTCTCCAATTTCATTTAAACTTAAATTAGAAATATTTACCTGCTTTGGCGTTTTAACTGGATAACTCCACGTAAATATTTCGTTGCCAAGAGGGTCTGTAGCTGTAAGATGTAACGCATCAAATGTATTCCAATTACTAGGTTTTTCAACTATAAATTTTCCTTTCGCTCCAGGTTCTAAATCAGGAAGTTTTACTTTGTGTTCTGAAAGTATTTTGAAAGATTTAGTGTCGTCAGGCTTATTAAATACAATCCATTTGGCAGTCATTTCACATGCATTCAAATTCGTATAATGATATCTGTTCTCAACCCTAAAAACACCATTAAAGCTCTGTTTTATATAGCGGCCTTCGATATAAATTGGCGACCAAACTTCTTTAATAGTAAAATAACTCGCCTCCTTTTCACCATATGGCCCAACAATGCCATCCGCTGCATGATTACCATCGGTATCTAAAATTCCGTTCTTGTCGGTTCGCACTACAGCCTCATCAGCAAAGTCCCATAAAAACCCACCAGCAGATAAAGGCATATGCCACATTTGCTTCCAATAATCATCTAACCCAGCACCATGTCCTCCATCATATAAACCATGTAAAAATTCCGTTGGAAAATAAATTTTATCCTTTGCGTACGTATCATAAGCAAAAATGTGATAACTAGGATAATGCATTGTATTGGTTTTATTGTAAATATTCCAAGGGTGAAGGACCTCTCTTTTTTGAATATCCCACATAGCATAATCATCATCTAATTCAGGATTCCACCCCGTTTCATTACCATTATCCCAAAACAGAATTGAGGGGTGGTTTACATCTCTTATCACAGTTTCTTTCACAATTTTTGCCCCAACTTCATTATCTAAATATGGCGAATGCCATGTACAGACTTCATCTAGAACAAATAAACCTAAGGAGTCACAAGCATTTAAAAAATGAACATCTGGTGGGTAATGAGACATCCTAACAGCATTCATATTCATATCTTTCATCATTTTAACATGCTCAATACTTAGTGCTTTTGATGTTGTTCTTCCAGAAGACGGATAAAACGAATGTCTATTCACGCCTTTAAACTTTATACGCTCGCCGTTTACATAAATACCATCACCTTCAGCAACTTCAACGGTTCTAAAACCCATTCTCTCTCTTTTTGCATGAAGTACTTCGTTCTTTTTATTTAATAATTCAAAGTTCAAAATGTAAAGCTGTGGTTGCTCTGGATTCCATGTTTTGATATTTTTAGCTTTAGTTGAAACACGCCATTTCCCATTCGATTTCGATAAGCTTTCAATTTTTAAATCTTGAATTTTTTGTCCATCCGCATCAGATAAAAACATTTGTAGTGTTGCTGCTTTTTTAGATGTTGAAAAAATATCAGCCACGATTGTTCCATCAGCTTTTGCATCTATGGCAACCCGCTCAATATTTTCTCTTGGAGAAATTTTTAAATATACTGGTCGAAATATCCCTCCGAAAATCCAAAAATCAGCATTTCTTTCAGCATAATTAATTGAGGCATTAGCTGATACTTTGTTAACCTTTACTTCTAGTAGGTTTTCTTGTCCATATTTTAAAAGCTTAGAAATATTATACTTAAACTCGTAAAATGCACCTTGATGTATTTCGCCTGCAAGCTTACCATTAATCTTCACCTCAGCATCCGTCATTACACCTTCAAAAACTATAGTTACATCTTTGTTTTTCCAATTGTCTGTTGCTAAAAAACTGTGCTTATATAAACCATACTCGTCATGTATTTCCTTTTTAAATTTCGCATCGTGTCCGTAATTGTAAAAACCAAAACCTTGTAACTCCCAACAAGAAGGCACCCCGATTTTTGTCCATTTTTTGCTATTCATACCATCTGAACAGTAAAAATCCCATGCTACCATATTATCCTTTCCTTTTCCTGATAAGTATTGAATTTCTGTTTCTGTGCTGTTTTGGGAGATACCTTGTTGAAAAATTACAGCTATTAATAAAATTAAAATTTGTCTTATTTTTTTCATAGACTTCATTAAGTGTTGAGATAAAACATTGCTTAAAAGTAAATACAAAAGTTTGTTTTATTAACTTTAACGTTATCTTAACGGTAACTATAACGGTTAAAGTTGTCATGAAAATTATTGATTTTAAGCTATTTAACACTAATGAAGCTCACTAAGAATCTTAAACAGGATATTGTATTAAAAGTAAAACAAAGCGACACCTTTAAAAACGCACCAACAAGCATGGCGCTACTTCAGTACTTGTTTGACGCCACATCCAATGGGGAACAATTAAAAGAAAGCATCATTGATATCGAATTTTTCAGAAGCAATAACACATCTGATAAAACCACCCCAAGAGTTAGAGTCAATGTTTATAATTTAAGGAAAAAAATAAATCAGTATTATAATCTTGAAGGGAAAGACGACGTTTGGCGACTAGCTATTGATAAAGGCCAATATAAAATTCGGTTTTACAAACAAGCTTCGAAGAATTACTTCAAAAAATTAAGCTTACAAAACGCATTACTATATTCAGCATTGGCCGTAGCTCTTTCGATAATTATCATGACCAACATTCCAAAGAAAAAACCTAGAATATGGAAATCATTTCTTTCTAAAAACGCTCAAACCAATCTTTATATTGGCGACCATTTTGGGGTAACTGGCAAAACCATCACACAAAATAATGGTTGGACGCGTGATTTTTCAATTAATAGTTCTGCGGAATTCTACGAGTTTATGGACAATAATCCTAGATTAAGGGATAGTTTAAAGCCTTCTAGCTATTCTTACTCTACAAGAATGGCGGCTTTAGCAACTCAAAAATTTCAATCATTTTTTCAAAGTTTTGACGAAAAATTTTCAGTTAGATTTTCAACACAAACATCAACTTCAGAAATTAAAGAAGGAAACGCAATATATGCTGGACCTAGCAAAAACAATAATCAGTTTTTGTACTTTTTTAATGCATCTAATCCTTATTTCGAAATATCTGGTACACAACTAAAACTAATTAATCATTCAATGCAAAAAGACACAATCTTTAGCTTAAATTCTGGAGATGCTACACATGAATACGCCGTGGTATCAAAATACCCTGTGGATAATAATGAGCATTTAGTGTTTTTTTCTCAACATGATATTGGCGTAAGTGCTACCGTTGAATATTTTACAAATCTGGATAGCATTCAAAAGTTTCAAAAAACATTCCTGAGTAAAAACAAATACTTTACGTCAATTTTCGAGGTTAGGGGTCAAGATAGAACAAATACCAGCTTAAAATTAGTTAAGGTTATTACCTTTGACTAGACATCTACCCAACAACAACTTCAATATTGTCACTATTAAAGTAACCTCCTTTATTTTCTTTACGCTCCAAAGACTGATGAATTATCAAATGTGCTACATTTATCATATTTCGTAACTCGCATAATGATGTTGTTATTTTAGACTCTCTATATAACTCCTCTACCTCATCGTAAATAACATTCAATCTTTTTACAGCTTGTTTTAAACGTCTGTTGTTTCTAACTATACCTACATAATCCCGCATTAAAGCTTGAAGTTCTTTTAAATTATGCTCAACCAAAACATGCTCTTTTGAAATCACAGTACCTTCTTCGTTCCAAAGAGGAATATTTACATCTACTGGTTTTAGATGATGTTTGGAATGGTACTTGTAAATGTTGTGTGCATAAACTAATGCTTCCAGTAAAGAATTTGACGCTAATCGATTTGCTCCATGCAAACCAGTTCTGGAGCATTCCCCGCACGCAAATAAGTTTTCAATAGTAGTTTTTCCTTTTTTATCCACCTTAATACCTCCACATAAATAATGTGATGCTGGGACAACTGGAATCCAATCGTTTTCAATATTAATATGTTGCTCTAAACATTTCTCATAAATGTTTGGAAAATGTACTTTAAAGGTTTCAATATCCAAATGCGTACAATCTAAAAACACATGAGATGCTCCCGATTTTTTTAATTCATTGTCTATACTTTGAGAAACAATATCTCGAGAGGCTAATTCAGCTCGTTCATCATAATCTGGCATAAAGCGATGCCCATCTTTATTTCTTAGGTACGCTCCAAAACCTCTGACGGCTTCGGAAATTAAAAATGACGAACCTCCTTCTGTATCATATAAGGCAGTAGGGTGAAATTGCACAAACTCCATATCCCTTATTCTGGCCTTTGCACGATATGCCATAGCAATACCATCTCCTGTTGCAATTACAGGGTTTGTAGTATGGCCATAAACCTTACCAATACCTCCGGTAGCCAACAAAGTAGCATCTGACTTTACCGTGAAAATATATCCTGTTTTTTGATTCAAGACATAAGCACCATAACAAGTTTCTGGTTTTGCTTTAGAATCCTTTATATGGTGATCAGTAATTAAATCAATAGCAAAATGATAGGGCAGCAATTCTATATTAGGTAACTGATGTACTCTTGTTAATAACGCGCGTTCAATTTCATAACCGGTAACATCTTTATGATGAATAATTCTATATTCTGAATGTCCTCCTTCTTTACCAAGATTAAAATGACCGTCAGGATTGGTATCAAAATTAGCACCCCAAAGTAAAAGTTCTTTTAATCGCTCTGGACCTTCTTTTACTACCATTTCAACCACAGCTTCATTGCATAATCCATCACCGGCAATTAAAGTATCCTTGATATGCTTTTTAAATGAATCTTGGTCTTTATCCAATACCACAGCCACACCACCTTGCGCATACTTGGTGTTAGACTCGTCCTCGCTATCCTTGGTGACGATAACCACTTTTCTATCTGGAAACTCTTCAGCTATTTTAACAGCAAACGTTAGTCCTGCTATTCCTGAACCTATAACCAGATAGTTTGTAATAATCATAATCTATTTTGAAAGCTCAAGCATGCGTTCTATAGGAAGCAGTGCACGATCGATAATTGCAGGATCCACCTGAATTTCAGGAGATTCATTCAACATGCAATCGTATAATTTTTGCATAGTATTCATTTTCATAAAATGACATTCACTACACGCACAGGTATTATCTTCTTTTGCGGGTGCCGGCACTAGTTCAGTATTTGGCATTTCTTGTTGCATTTTGTGTAAAATACCAGCCTCTGTAGCGACAATAAATTTTTGATCTTGATGCTCTTTCACATAATTTATCATACCTGAAGTAGAGCCAATATAAGTGGCTGTATCTAAAATATGCGTTTCCGACTCTGGATGTGCTATAATTTTATAATCGGGATATTTTTTATGAAGTTCAATCAATTTATCCATCGAAAACGCTTCATGAACAATACAACTCCCATCCCAAAGTAACATATCACGCCCTGTTTGACTAATAATATAGCGTCCTAAATTTTTATCAGGTGCAAAAATAATTGGAGTTTCTTTCGGAATAGACTCTACTATTTTCAATGCGTTTGAAGATGTACAAACAATATCACTTAATGCTTTAATTTCAGCAGAACAATTCACATAAGTAATTACCACATGATTTGGATGAGCCTTTGTGAATTCTTCAAAAGCTTCAGGCGGACAAGAATCTGCCAACGAGCAACCCGCATTAACATCTGGTAGAACAACCTTCTTTGTAGGACTTAAAATTTTTGCAGTTTCCGCCATAAAATGTACACCAGCGAACACAATCATATCTGCATCAGTTTCGGCGGCTTTTTGAGACAAGCCTAAACTATCGCCCACATAATCTGCAATATCCTGTATCTCACCGATTTGATAATAATGCGCTAAAATTACCGCATTCTTTTCCTTTTTTAGGCGATTAATTTCTTTAACTAAATCCATTTTCCTTTAGAATAATACTTATGAGTAGCAGGGTTGGTTCAAATTACTCATGCTTCAAAGTACAAATATCTTAATAAAATAGCTTGCTAGTGTGTAATTTCGAACAAAAATAAGGTTGAATTAAAGACCATTAATGTTTTCATTAAATCATTAAGTTATTGTTAAACAAACCTTATCAAATTTGATAAAACTTAAACAGAGACATATTGAAAAAAAACATCTTATGCTCAAGAAGTGCAGAGTATTAAAAAGAATATGGTATTGTTAGTTTTTTATTTAATTATTCTTAATGAGAATTCCTTATAAAGCAAATATTGACAAAACTTTAGAAGTAGCAAGTGGTTTCAACAAACCTTTAGTATTTTTACTGCTCATTTAACTAAAGCTGAATTATGTCTGTAGAACCAAAGTTAAGTAGATTCAATCAAACTGTATTGTCTAAGTACAACATATACAATAGTATATTTATGACACTGCCTTTTGATGCCGTAACCAAAACGGGAGTTTTATTACCGCTGTTCCATGAAACTTGTGAAAAGGGTTTTAAAAATGGTGATGATCCAACAACCATTGTAGAAACCTTTTTTAAAAAATACCAAGCTAGACGTAATAAACAAAGCCAGATTAATCTGTTATTCAGATTTATTCAATACATAGAAAGGCAGGTTGTTTTATTTGATGCTATTGAAGACGCTGCTTTCCCAGTTGTAAATAATATGGATGGTGTAGGTACTCTTAGAAACCTGAAGGGTACTGCTATGTCTGAGGGTAATATTGATGAGCTAAGAGAGTTTTTAGAAGAATTTAAGGTACGTATTGTACTTACTGCACACCCTACACAATTTTATCCTGGTTCAGTATTAGGTATTATTACATCTTTAACAAAAGCAATTAAAGAAAACGACCTTTCTGGAATCAATAATTTATTCGGTCAGTTAGGAAAAACTCCATTTTTTAAACATAAAAAACCAACACCTTACGATGAAGCAAAAAGCTTAATGTGGTATTTGGAAAATGTGTTTTATAAAACATTCGGAGTCATTTATAATTATATTCAAGATAATATTTATGCTGATGATAAAAAGCATAATGACATTATAAATATTGGTTTTTGGCCAGGGGGAGATAGAGATGGAAACCCATTTGTAAAGCCAAAAACCACTTTAAAAGTTGCAAAAAAACTTAAAAGGTCTATTCTAAAAAAATATTATGAAGACTTAAGAGATTTACGCAAAAAATTAACTTTTAGAGGTGTTGAAGATCGCGTAATTAGATTGGAAACCATTATGTATAATTACAGCATTAATCTAAAGTATGAAGATGCTATCACTGAAAAAGAACTACGTCAAGAATTATTAGACATAAGAAACATAGTTGTAGATGAACACCAATCACTTTATGTAAACGAAATTAATCACTTGATTAATCGTGTACATTTATTTGGCTATCGTTTTGCTTCTTTGGATATAAGACAAGACAGTCGTATACACCACTCTGTATTTACCACAGTGATAGACCATTTAATTGAGAGAGGCAACTCGTCTTTTCCTAAAAACTATCATGATTTATCTGAATCAGAACAAATTAAAATTTTATCAAAAGCAAATGATGAGATTGGGGATTTAGATATTTTTGATGATGAAATGGTTAGGAATACATTAAAAACCATTGCAATAATAAAAGACATTCAAAAGAGTAATGGAGAGCGTGGTGCCAACCGCTATATTATTAGCAACAATCAAACAGCACTTAACGTAATGCAATTGTTTGCAATGTTAAAAATTGTAGCTTTTAAAGATGATTTAACCGTTGATGTGGCACCATTATTTGAAACCATTCCAGATTTAGAAAATGCTCCAGGAGTAATGGAGCAGCTATATCAAAATCCTGAATATAGGGCTCATTTAGAAGCTAGAGGCAATAAACAACATATCATGCTTGGTTTTTCTGATGGTACAAAAGACGGTGGTTATTTAATGGCAAACTGGGGTATTTACAAGGCTAAGGAATTACTTACTGAAATGTCTAGAAAATATGATATTACAGCTATATTCTTTGATGGTCGCGGAGGACCACCAGCACGTGGCGGTGGAAAAACGCATAACTTCTATTCTTCTTTAGGACCAACAATTGAAGATAAAGAAGTACAAATTACAATTCAAGGACAAACTGTAAGTTCTAATTTTGGAACAAACGATTCCTCTCAATATAACCTAGAACAACTCATAAGTTCTGGTATTAAAAACAGAATTGATGGCGATCGCAATAGGCTATCTGATGCTGATAGAGCGACGATGGACAATTTAGCAGAAGTGAGTTACCAAACCTATAAGGAGTTTAAAGGACACCCTATGTTTATTCCTTACTTAGAGAGAATGAGTACTCTTAAATACTATGCTAAAACAAATATTGGGAGTAGACCTTCTAAACGTGGAACATCAGATAAACTTGTGTTTTCAGACTTAAGAGCAATTCCTTTTGTGGGCTCCTGGAGTCAATTAAAACAGAATGTGCCAGGGTTTTATGGTGTAGGAACAGCACTTAAACAATATGAAGATAAAGGTGAATGGGACAAAGTTGAAGCATTATATAACAACTCAAAATTCTTTAAAACCTTATTGGAAAACAGTATGATGTCTCTAACAAAGTCTTTCTTTGATTTAACCAAGTACATGTCTAAAGACGAAGAATTTGGAGAGTTCTGGAAGATCATTTATCAAGAATATCTCGAAACAAAGCGTCTACTGCTTAAGATTACTGGATATGAAGAATTAATGGAAAACGAGCCTGCAGGTAAAGCGTCCATTCAAGTTAGGGAATCTATAGTGTTACCACTATTAACTATACAGCAATATGCGCTGAAGAAAATTCAAGAACTTGAAAAATCGGGTGTATCAGCCGATGACCCAGATAAAGTAATTTATGAGAAAATCGTAACGCGATCTTTATTTGGAAATATTAATGCAAGTAGAAATTCAGCATAAATAAAAAGTAATTGCTTTTAAAAACAACCCCAATCTACAAATTGTAGATTGGGGTTTTATATTTTTAACTATCTATGAAATTAATAGTGTTTGATATTGATGGAACCATAATAGAATCTGTAAAGGTTGATGATGACTGTTTTAAATCTACTTTTAAAAAACTTCATAATATAGATTTAGCAGAAACCAATTGGAACGACTTCAAAAACGTTACAGATACTGGCTTAACAATTGAAATTTTTGAAAAGTGGCTCAACAGAAAGCCTAATTCTTTAGAAATTGAAAATATTAAACAAGAATTCTTTAAACAAATTAGTCATAGAACTAAAGAGATAGCCCCAATAAAAGGAGCTATTGAATTCATTAATCTTATTGCTTCTCACAATGATTTAGAAGTAGCTTTTGCTACTGGTGGCTGGGAAGAAACAGCTAAACTTAAATGTAATGCAGTAGGACTAAACTTAGATAAGTATCTTCTAAAATCATCAAACGACCACTTCGAGAGAGATAAAATAATAGAGCTTACAATTGATGAAGCTATGAGTAAACACAAATTAAATGTTTTTGATTCTGTTGTTTATTTTGGTGATGGCTTATGGGATTATAGAACAACAATGCAACTTGGGATAGATTTTATTGGTGTAGATTTTATGAAGAATGGGAAGCTAAGAAAAGTAGGTTGTAATACTATAATAAAAGATTATACCGATATACAACATATACTAACCCTTATATAATACGAAAGAGCCTCGCAAATAGCAAGGCTCTTTTCTAGTCTAGTTTTAAAAACTAGTAATATTAATGTTCGTTCAATCTGAAATCTGGATAAGCATCCATACCATGCTCATGAGCATCAAGACCTTCTAATTCTTCTCTTTCAGAAACTCTAATACCAACTGTTTTCTTCATTATAAAGAATATAATAAATGCTGAAGGCACACATATTGCAGCATAAGATAAAATACCAACTAATTGGCTAATAAATTGATCTACACCTGCTAATGCTCCAAAGATACCAACTGCTAATGTTCCCCAAATACCACAAATTAAATGTACCGCTATAGCTCCTACTGGATCATCTAATTTAATTGCATCAATAAAAGCAACAGCAAATACTATTAAAGCACCTGCAATAGCTCCAATTGCAATAGCATTTTCTGGACTCATCTGATCTGCTCCAGCTGTAATACCAACTAAACCTCCTAATATACCATTTAAGAACATCGTTAAATCTAAATTCTTATACTTTAAAAATGATACAAAAGCAGCAACAACACCACCAGCAGCAGCAGCTAAACAAGTAGTTACTAAAGTTAAAGATGTTAATTCTGGGTCAGCAGAAAGCACAGAACCACCGTTAAATCCAAACCATCCTAACCAAAGGATTAAAACACCAGCAGTTGCCATAGGGATACTATGCCCAGGAATAGCTTGAGGTTTTCCATTTTTAAACTTACCAATACGAGACCCTAGTAACCAAACCGCAACTAAAGCAGCCCAACCTCCAACAGAGTGTACTAATGTAGAACCTGCAAAGTCATAAAAAGGCGTTTCTCTCATATCTAAAAATCCACCACCCCATTTCCAAGATCCAGCTAGAGGATATACAATACCTACATAAAGCACTGTAAACATCATAAAAGGCCCTATTTTCATACGCTCAGCAACTGCTCCAGAAACAATCGTTGCAGCAGTGGCAGCAAACATGCCTTGAAATAAGAAGTCTGTCCACCACGTATAACCTCCATCAGCATACTCAGGTGTCATTCCATTTTCTGGTGGTGCTATTCCAAAACCAGCAAAATCAAAAAATCCTGCTGAACCTTCTTCAAATCCTGGATACATTAAATTAAAACCAATCAAATAATACAATAATAAACCTACTGTAATAATGAATATGTTTTTGAATAAAATATTAATTGTGTTTTTCTGTCTCGTTAATCCTATTTCTAAAAATGCAAATCCTGTATGCATGAAAAAAACCAATGCTGTACATATCATCATCCAAACGTTATTTGCTGTAAATAATCCTTGTTCCATAATATCTTCGTTATATATATATTTAATCGGTTGTTATTTTAAAGTGTCCCCACCTTTTTCTCCTGTTCTAATTCTGTAACACTCGCTTACATCTGAAACGAATATTTTCCCATCTCCTACTTCTCCTGTAGCTGCAGACTCTAGAATTGTTTTAATGGTTACTTCTTCAAAATCATCATTAACTACGATAGACAAGTATCTACGCTGAATATCACTTGTGCTATAAGATACACCTCTATATACATGTCCTTCTTTTTCATTACCTAAACCGGTTACATCCCAGTAAGAAAAAAAGTTTACACCAACTTCATGCAAAGCATCTCTGACGGTGCTGTATTTTGATTTTCTAATAATTGCTTCAATTTTCTTCATAATGTGCCTTTATTTTGATTAGTAAGATTTCAAAAATAGAAAAATATTAAGGTTACTAAGAATATTAAGCTATTAATGAAAAACTATTATTACTTTTTTAAAAAACGTGTAAAAAGGATGCTTTTTTTATAGTAAAAAGCATCCTTTTTTATCAAACTAACTAATATATAATTCATTAGCTTTTTATACTTCTCTTTGTCTCTTACCTGGATAAGCTAAAGCTCCATGTTCAGAAAGGTCTAATCCTTCTATCTCTACTTTTTCGCTAACTCTTAATCCAAGAGTTTTCTTAAGTATAGATAAGAATATGAAAGATGTAACTACAGCCCAAATAGCATAAGCTAAAGTACCTATTAACTGTGCTAAAAACTGATTTGCTCCACCACCGTTGAATAAACCAATACCAGCATCTCCATCAATTCCCCAAAGACCAATAACTAAAGTACCCCAAGCACCGGCTACACCGTGTACAGAGAACGCACCAACAGCATCATCAATCTTAAGCTTTTGCTCAACAAACTCCATAGAGAATACTACGATGATACCACCGATGAAACCAGCAGCAATAGCACCAAACTCACTCATATTACCACAACCAGCTGTAATACTAACCAAACCAGCTAATGCCCCATTAAGCGTCATATCTAAGTTAGGTTTTTTGTATTTTACCCATGATAGGAATAGTGCACCTAAAGCACCTGCAGAAGCAGCTAAGTTTGTTACTAAAACTACCATAGAAGCTCCCGTAGCGTCATCACCACCCCAAGCTAATTGTGAACCACCGTTGAACCCGAACCATCCGAACCAAAGAATAAATACACCAAGTGCAGCTAATAATTTATTATGCCCAGGAATATTAACGGCTTTACCATCAATATATTTACCTAATCTTGGACCAACTAAAAAAGCAGCAATTAATGCAGCCCATCCACCTACGGCGTGTACAACAGAAGAACCTGCAAAATCGATAAACTCAGCTGGCATAATACCATCTGTATCGTTTAGCCATCCTCCATTCCATTCCCAACCACCAGCGATTGGATAAATAAATGCGGTTAAGACAACTGAAAATATAATATAAGTTGAATATTTTGTTCTACCAGCAATGGCACCAGATACAATAGTTGCAGCCGTTGCACAAAATACTGTTTGGAAGAATAAATCTGCTGGACCTTGATTAAACATGAAACCACTCCATCCAATCCATCCGCTAGCAGATTCTCCATACATTAAAGAGTATCCAATAAACCAGAATACTAAAGATCCTACTGCTATATCCAATACGTTTTTCATCGCAATATTTACCACGTTTTTAGAACGTGTCATACCAGACTCAACCAATGTGAATCCTGCCTGCATTAAGAATACCAGAATACCAGAAATAAGCATCCATAACATTCCCATGTCGCCTTCAACAGCGGCGGTATCTTGCATTATAAGGGGCATGTTTAATAATGACATAATTTTTATTTTTAATGGTTAGTAATTAAATGAAATAAAGCAAGTTCCTTTTTCATAAAGAACTTGCTCTATTCTTTATTTTTGAGAGTTTCTCATTAATATATTTAGAATGTGTAGATTGCGGCTAAAGTAAATGCAGCTAAACTATCAGTTCCAACGCCATCGCTGTCAACGAAATTTCCGTAAAACTGACCATCATCTTGATTAGTTAAAGCATCTAATCTAATTTCAGGCTTAATAATTAAGTTGTCTACAGTATAGCTTCCAGTTAAAGTTGTAGCGAATACAGATGGTAAATCATCACCATCACCATGTATAGCGAAATATTCACCTCTTAATCCTATTGAAAAATCATCAGAAGTAGCTATCTGCGGATATAATGCTGCACCGTAAAATCCAGAACCATCATTATCATTATAAGCTGCATTGATTCCTAAGAAGAAAGAATCAGACACATCGAAACCACCAGTATAATCAATTTCAAAACCTAATCCTCCATTGTTTCCACTATCGTAGTATAGGTTTAAGAATTGTCCGTAGAATCCTAATTGAGCTCCTAAACCGTACTCACCAGTCATAGAAATGTCGTTAGTATCCCATGGGTTAGTAACAGCTAACATTAAGCTAACATCATCAGATAAAGCAAAATCTGCTTTTAAACCCATATGAGAAAATGGACCACTTGAAAATAAGTAAGAACAGCTGTAGTTAAAGTTTCCTGCTGGAGCAATAACTTCATATCCTAAAAATGTATTCCATCTACCAAAAGTAAGTGTAGTAGTTTCAGAAACATTCCAATAAACATATGCTTGATTTACGATACCATCAACAATATCAGTATTAAATGTAGCACCAGCACCTCTTGGACCAGTAACTAAATCGATAACAGCTCCGGCCTTTTCACCTTCATAACTAAGTACTACGTTAGCCATACCTAAGGCAAAACCTGATTGACCCGCAAAAGCAGTTCCAAAAGTTGGAGCATCATTATCTGAAGCCGTTAAATATGTTTGATAATAAGCATCAACACTACCTGAAACAGTTAGAGCTGGCTTTTCTTCTTCCTGTGCAAAAACTACTGTTGCAAAAAGAAGCATTGTAAGGGTAAATAATCTTTTCATAATTGTTTTAAATTTTGGTTATTAATTTTTAAAATTTATTTCCTTAAGACGGGGCTAAACTATTTAAAAAAGATTTACCCCCACAAAAAAAAGGGGGTATTTGATGTATTTTTATGATTTTTCAAATTTTACCCCCTTTTTTTTAGGGGTATTGTTATTTTAATTAAATTTTATGAAATATCAATAACCCCATTCATTGAATATTTATCAAGTTTTGTTTCATTTTAATGCGGTTTTTTCTAACAAAAACAATGATTCATTATAATAATTCACATATTCTTATTTATCCTTATATTTTATCTATTGAATATTTATTAAAAAATCTCATTATTATTGATAGAACCCTATTTTAAAGTTGAGTTCGATTAAAAAATCGAAATAATGAAATAGCGCTTATTAGAAATATAAATTCTATGCCTACATTTGTAGTTCGACGCTTTTTTTTAATCTAAATACATCGTTGATTATGTTGAAGAAACAAGGTTTATATTCCCCCGAGTTTGAACATGAAAATTGTGGTGCGGGTTTTATTTGTAATCTTAAAGGAGAACGAACGAATCAAATTATACATGACGCCCTAGAAATTCTTGTAAAGCTGGAACACCGTGGTGGTGTAAGTGCAGATGGAAGAACGGGTGATGGTGCAGGCTTACTAATAGATATCCCTCACGATTATTTTAAACGTGTATGTGATTTTGATATCCCGGAACAAAGAGAATATGCTGTTGGTATGGTTTTTTTACCAAAAGTGGAAAACCAATACAATTATTGTAAAACTATTTTTGAACAAGAAGTAAATGCCCAAGGACTTATAGTTTTAGGATGGAGAAAAGTTCCCGTAGACTCAACTCAATTAGGACAAATTGCATTAGCGTCTGAACCTAATATAGAACAATTATTTATAGGAAAGACAGAAGCAATAGATGAAGCTACTTTTAAGGCTAAACTATATGCTGCGCGAAAAATAACTGAGCATGCCATAAGAGCATCAAAAATATCGGAAAGCTCCTATTTTTATGTGCCGAGTTTATCTACTACTACCTTAATATATAAAGGTATTATAATGCCTGAGGATATTGGACCTTATTATACAGACTTGCAACAGGAAGATCTTGTGACACGCTTAGCACTGGTACACCAGCGTTTCTCAACTAATACGATGCCCACGTGGGAATTAGCACAACCATTCCGATTTATGTGTCAAAACGGTGAGATTAATACGCTTCGTGGAAACGTAAGTCGTATGCGTGTACGTGAAGAAATTATGAGGAGTGATGTTTTTGGTCCCCAAATTGACAAGTTATTCCCAATAATTCTTCCAGGAAAATCAGATTCTGCATCTATGGATATGGTGGTTGAATTATTAACACATACAGACCGCTCTCTTCCTGAAATCATGATGATGATGATTCCTGAAGCATGGGAAAAGCATGCAACAATGAGTGAGGATAAAAAATCGTTCTACGAATATAACGGTTGTATTATGGAACCATGGGATGGTCCTGCATCGGTACCATTCACTGATGGTGATTACATCGGAGCTCTTTTAGACAGAAACGGATTAAGACCATCAAGATATACTGTTACCAAAAGCGGCAAACTAATCATGGCATCAGAAGTTGGTGTTGTTGATATTGAACCTGAAGATATTGAATCTCACGGTAGGTTAGAACCTGGTAAAATGTTCTTGGTTGACATGAACAAAGGTCGTATCATCGATGATGAGGAGATTAAAACTAAAATTGTTAATCAACGTCCTTATAAAGAGTGGTTAGACAAAACACGCTTGCATTTAAGAGATGTACCTTATACCAATGAAACCTGTCCGATAGAAACTATTGATATTAAAACGAGACAGCGTTTGTTTAATTATACCTTTGAGGATATTCAGGAGGTGATTACTCCAATGGCTCAAAAAGGAAAAGAGGCACTAGGTTCTATGGGAATTGATACGCCTTTAGCTGTGTTATCAGATAGACCTCAATTAATTTCAAACTACTTTAAACAATTATTCGCCCAAGTTACAAACCCCCCTTTAGATGGGATTCGTGAAGAAATTGTTACTGATATCAGTTTAAATCTTGGTAAAGACCGTAATATTTTTAGCATTACAGAAAGACAATGTAGAAAACTAAGAATTCAAAATCCAGTAATCTCAAATGCGGATTTAGAGAAGATAAGAACCATTCAAATTGAAAGCTTTAAAGCAGAAACTATTCAAATGCTTTATCCAAAAGCTCAAGGAATGAATGGTTTAGAAGATGCTTTAGATGCTATCATTGTTCAAATAGAAAAAGCTTTAGAACGCAAAACCAATATCATCATTTTGTCAGATAGGGGCGTAAATGAAGAATTTGCTCCAATTCCTGCGTTATTAGCATGTTCATATGTTAATCATCAGATGAATCGTTTACGCAAGCGTTCTTATTTCGATATTATTATTGAATCTGCTGAACCTCGTGAACCTCATCATTTTGCTACTTTATTTGGTTATGGCGCAAGTGCTATAAACCCTTATATGGTAAACGAAATTATAAGAATGCAAGTTAAAGAAGGATTTATTGCTGATTTGAATGAAGATCAAGCTGTTGAAAACTTCAATAAGGCTATCGGCAAAGGAATACTTAAAATCATGAATAAGATTGGTATTTCTACACTACACTCCTATCGAGGATCTCAAATTTTTGAGATTGTAGGTTTCAATTCAGCTTTTGTTGAAAAATACTTCCCATACACTGCATCTAGAATTGAAGGTATCGGACTTTATGAAATTGAAAAAGAAATAGACCAACGTTATAAACAGGCGTACCCTGACAAACCTATTGATAAGAAATTAGGCTTGAATATTGGTGGCGATTACCGTTGGAGACGTAATGGCGAGCGCCATATGTTTAATCCTACTACTGTTGCCAAATTACAACAAGCAGTGCGATTAAGCGATCAAGCAAGTTATGATGTGTATTCTAATGCTATCAACGAACAGTCTGAAAACTTAATGACTATTCGTGGCTTATTCGAATTTGATAACTTAGACCCGATTCCATTAGAAGAAGTTGAACCTTGGACGGAAATTGTAAAGCGTTTTAAAACAGGCGCCATGTCTTACGGCTCTATTTCTCGTGAAGCACATGAAAATTTAGCTATTGCTATGAACCGAATTGGAGGAAAATCTAATTCTGGAGAAGGTGGAGAAGACAGAAATCGTTTTCATCCTGATGTGAATGGTGATAGTAGAAACTCAGCTATTAAGCAGGTAGCCTCTGGTCGTTTTGGCGTAACATCTCACTACTTAACGAATGCCAGAGAGATTCAAATAAAAATGGCACAAGGTGCTAAACCTGGAGAAGGTGGCCAATTACCTGGTGAAAAAGTATTACCATGGATTGCAAATGCACGTAACTCTACACCTTTTGTAGGTTTAATTTCTCCGCCACCACATCACGATATTTATTCAATTGAAGACTTAGCACAATTGATTTTCGATTTAAAAAATGCTAACCGTGATGCTAGAATTAATGTGAAGTTAGTATCTGAAGTTGGTGTTGGTACTATTGCTGCTGGTGTAGCGAAGGCTAAGGCTGATGTTGTACTTATTTCAGGATATGATGGTGGTACAGGAGCTTCTCCTTTAACCTCTTTAAAACATGCAGGTTTACCTTGGGAACTTGGTTTGTCAGAAGCACAACAAACGCTGGTTTTAAATAACCTAAGAAGTAGAATTGTAGTAGAGTGTGATGGACAGTTAAAAACTGGTCGTGATGTTGCAGTTGCTGCGCTTCTAGGTGCTGAGGAATTTGGTTTTGCAACTGCTCCTCTTGTAGCTTCTGGTTGTATTATGATGCGTAAGTGTCATTTAAATACATGTCCAGTAGGTATTGCAACTCAAGACAAAGAATTACGTAAAAACTTTAAAGGCACGCCTGAACACGTTATTAACTTCTTCTATTATGTAGCTGAGGAATTGCGTGGTATTATGGCGCAATTAGGGTTTAGAACTATGGCAGAAATGGTGGGACAAACTCATAAAATCAATGCCAATAAAGCAATAAAGCACTACAAGGCTAAAGGGCTAGATTTATCAAGTATCTTGCACAGACCTTCTGCATATAGTAAGTTGATTGTTAGAAATACAGAACAACAAGATCACAATCTTGATAACGTATTAGATTTTACAATTTTAAAGGATGCGCACCGTGCCATGTATCGCAAAGAGAAAATGACGCTGCAATATCCTATTAGCAACATCAATCGTACCGTTGGGGCAATTGTAAGTAATGAACTTTCTAAAATCTACGGTCATTTAGGTTTACCTGAAGATACGCTTAACATCAATTTTACAGGTTCAGCAGGACAGAGTTTTGGAGCCTTTGGAGCATTCGGTTTAACATTTACCTTAGAAGGAAACACAAATGATTATTTAGGCAAAGGTTTATCAGGAGCTAAATTAATAGTGAAGAAACCTGAAAATGCAGATTTCAAAGCCAATGAAAATATCATTGTTGGAAACGTTTGTTTGTTTGGTGCTGTAAATGGTCAAGCTTATATAAACGGTATTGCTGGTGAACGTTTTGCAGTACGTAATTCTGGTGCCACGGCAGTTGTAGAAGGTGTTGGAGATCACTGTTGTGAATATATGACAGGAGGTCGCGTTATTGTACTTGGCAAAACAGGACGAAACTTTGCAGCTGGTATGAGTGGTGGAATCGCTTATGTGTATGATCCAGACAACAAATTTGTAAATGGTTTATGTAATACTGAAACCATAGAATTTGAAGATATTACTAGTGAAGACGCAAATGAATTAAAAGCTTCAATTGAAAAACATCAATTATATACAAATAGCCAAATTGCTAAAACATTATTAGCTGATTGGGATACCACTTTAGGCAATTTTGTAAAAGTAATGCCAATTGAATACAAGCGTGCACTAAAGCGTTTAGAGACTGAAGAACAAATGGTAGAAGAATTAACAGCTTAGAATCATGGGGAAAGTAACAGGTTTTAAAGAATTTGAAAGACAGGACGAAAAATACGTTCCTGTAGAAAACCGCATAAAACATTATAAAGAATTTACAGTACCTCTTTCTGAAGAGGAAATTACAAAACAAGGATCGCGTTGTATGGATTGCGGTATTCCGTTTTGCCATAGTGGTTGTCCGCTTGGAAACCTTATTCCAGATTTCAACCATATGGTACATCAGGGCGAGTGGCAAAAAGCCTCATGGATATTACATTCCACGAATAACTTCCCAGAATTTACTGGTAGATTATGTCCTGCTCCATGTGAAAAATCATGTGTTTTAGGTATTATAGAAGATCCTGTTTCTATTGAAAACATTGAGAAACAAATTGTTGAACGTGCATTTCAAGAAGGTTGGATTAAACCACAACCTCCAAAAACTAGAACAGGAAAAACTATTGCTGTTGTTGGTTCTGGACCTGCAGGTTTAGCAGCTGCACAACAATTAAACAGAGCTGGACACACCGTTACGGTTTTTGAACGCGATGATGAAATCGGAGGATTATTACGCTACGGTATTCCTAATTTCAAAATGGAAAAGGAAATTATTGATCGTCGTTTGGCTATTTTAGAAGCAGAAGGCATCACATTTAAAACCAATGTAAATGTTGGTGTGAATTATGATGTTGAAGAATTAAAAGCGTTTGATGCTGTTGTATTGTGTGGTGGCGCTACCGAAAGACGAAGCTTACCAACACCAGGAATTGATGCTGATGGTGTAGTACAAGCTATGGATTTCTTAACACAGCAAACCAAAGTATTGTTTGGTAAAAAAGTAGAAAACCAGATAATGGCTACCGATAAGAATGTAATTGTTATTGGTGGTGGAGATACAGGCTCTGACTGTATAGGAACATCTAATCGTCATGGCGCAAAGTCTGTTGTGAATTTTGAAATTATGCCGAAGCCTCCAGGGCATCGTTCACCTACAACACCTTGGCCTTTTTGGCCACTACAATTAAAAACATCGTCCTCTCACGAAGAGGGTGTTGAGCGTAATTGGTTGATTAATACAAAGGAATTTATTACAGATAAAAACAATAAACTAACAGGGTTAAAAACTGTAAATGTTGAATGGAAAATGGTTCCAGGACAACGCCCTCAGCTCGTAGAAATCGAAGGCACTGAAAAAACATGGCCATGTGATTTAGCATTATTGGCTCTAGGTTTTACAGGTCCAGAATCTACACTTGCTGATAAACTTGGTATTAAAACTGATGCGCGCTCTAATTACAAAGCGGATTATGGTAAATATCAAACAAATGTTTCAAATATATTCACCGCTGGTGATATGCGTAGAGGACAATCCTTAATTGTTTGGGCTATTTCTGAAGGTAGAGAAGCTGCGCGTCAAGTAGATATTTATTTGATGGGTAAATCAGATTTACCAACAAAGGATGCAAGCGGAGATTTGGTTGGATTGCACTAACAAATAAAACTTAATTGAATAAAAAATGCGAACTTTTCAGTTCGCATTTTTATTTGATAATGATAATTTAAGAGCTTTGTTTTAGCTTTTAGCATTACGCATAAACTCCTCAGCTTTTTCTACCATATTTTTACTACCACAGATAAAAGGCACACGCTGATGTAATTCAGTTGGCTCTACATCCATAGTTCTTGTAAAGCCATCACTAGATTTTCCATTGGCCTGTTCTGCTAAAAATGCCATAGGGTTACATTCGTACAACAATCTTAGTTTTCCATTGGGGTTTTTTGAACTTTGTGGATAAAGATAAATACCGCCTTTTATCATATTCCTATGAAAATCTGAAACTAATGAACCTATATATCTAGAGGTATATGGTCTGTCTCCTTCTTCCTGCTGACAGTATTTTATATAGTTTTTTATGCCTTGTGGAAAGTGAATATAGTTACCTTCATTTACTGAATATATATTCCCGTCTTCCGGGAATTCCATTTTTGGATGCGACAGATAGAAAGAGCCAATTGCAGGGTTTAACGTAAACCCATTTACACCATCTCCAGTTGTATATACCAGCATTGTAGATGTACCATAAACCACATAACCTGCAGCAACTTGCTCGCTTCCTTTTTGAAGAAAATCTTCCAACTGCACCGGTGTGCCAATTGGCGTTACTCTTCGATATATAGAAAAAATAGTTCCTACAGATACATTTACATCAATATTTGAAGACCCATCTAAAGGATCAATTAAGACAACATATTTATTTTGATGGTTTTCATCCTGACTATTAATAGCTATAAAATCATCTTCTTCCTCACTCGCTAATCCACAAATAATATTTCTTCTAGTAAGGGTTTGAATAAATTTGTCATTCGCATAAACATCCAATTTTTGCTGATCTTCACCTTGAATATTCGTATCACCAGCTGCTCCAATAATATCGACTAAACCCGCCTTATTAACCTCATGATTTACAACTTTTGCAGCTAGTCGTATTGAGTTTAAAAGACTAGATAGTTCACCAGAAGAGTACTGGAAAGATGTTTGATTTTCGATGATAAATTCTCCTAAAGTTTGCTTTTTATGCGACATGTATCTCTAATTTTATAGACACAAATATCAATATTTTTTGTTGAACTACAACGTTTTCGTTAAAGATAAATGCCGAGAAATGCTGAACTTTAAACTATATTTGAATTCAATTCAAAAAAATATGACATTAATAATTAGAGACGCCAAAAAAGAGGATATGCCAAAAGTTCTAAGTTTGATACAAGAACTGGCTACGTTTGAAAAAGAACCAAATGCTGTTGAAGTGACTGTTGAAGATTTAGAAAAAGATGGTTTTGGTACTCATCCTCAATTTCATTGTTTTGTGGCCGAGGTAAACTCTAATATTGAAGGTATTGCGTTAGTCTATAATAGGTATTCTACTTGGAAAGGAAGAGCCATTCATTTAGAAGACTTAATTGTGAGCGAGTCAATGCGCGGAAAAGGGGTTGGTTCTAAATTGTTGGATGAAGTCGTTAAATATGGCCACAAATTAGGCGTAAGACGCATTAACTGGGAAGTACTAGATTGGAATGAACCCGCAATAGCATTTTATGAAAAAAATGGAGCTAACGTGATGCGTGATTGGGATGTTGTACAACTTAATGAAGAAGGAATAAAAAACTATATTTCAAAATTATAGAATGCAAATATTCAAGTTTGGTGGTGCATCAGTAAAGGATGCCAAAGGCGTTAAAAATTTAGCTGAAGTATTAAAAACCGTAGGCTATAAAAATGTACTTATTGTAGTTTCTGCTATGGGGAAAACTACCAATGCTTTAGAAGTTGTAATTAAAAACTATTTTGAAAATAAAGCCCAATTAAATAGTGCTATACAAGATGTGATTAAGTTCCATAATAATATTTTGTTGGACTTATTTGAAAATGAATCTCACCCAATTTTTAAAAAAACAACGAATTTATTCAGAGAACTTGATGACTTTCTAAGAACCAACAAATCTCCTGATTATAACTATGTTTACGATCAAACCATTAGTTATGGCGAATTGGTTTCTACAACCATAATCAGTGCGTATCTAAATAATATTGGAATAAAAAATAATTGGATTGATGCTAGAACTCATATAAAAACTGACAATTACTATAGGCGTGCTAACGTAAATTGGGAGGCCACTCAAAAAAACATAATTTCTTCTCTTGATAAAAAAATACTAAATATTACACAAGGGTTTTTAGGTAGTGATGCAAATAATTTTACAACCACCTTAGGAAGAGAGGGCAGTGATTATACTGCTGCTATTTACGCCTATTGCATAAATGCAGAACGTGTTACAATTTGGAAAGATGTTCCAGGAGTTTTAAATGCAGATCCTCGCTATTTTGAAAACGCACAATTACTAGACCAAATATCTTATGAAGAAGCCATAGAGTTAGCATTTTACGGTGCTTCTGTTATTCACCCTAAAACGCTACAACCATTGCAGCGCAAAGAAATACCACTTCATGTAAAGTCGTTTTTAAACCCAGAGGATGACGGGACAAGGGTTGGAAAGGGTATTGCTTTACAGCCAAATATACCTTGTTTCATTCTAAAAAAGAATCAGGTTTTAATATCATTATCATCTCTAGATTTTTCATATATCGTTGAAGATAATATCAGCGAAATTTTTCAGTTGTTACATACTTATAAAATGAAAGTTGATGTTATTCAAAATTCAGCTATAAGCTTTTCAGTTTGTGTGGAAAATATCTTTAACAACCTAGAAAAGCTTTTACAACATCTAAAAGCAAAATTTAAAGTAACTTGTCATGAAAACGTTTCATTATATACCATTAGGCATTACAATAATGATGTTTTAAATAAGTTAGAAGAAGGTAAAACCGTGTTATTAAAACAATTAACACAAGAAATAGTGCAAATAGTTACTAAATAGTTTTATTTATTACTTTTACGCTAATGGGGAAACAGCAAGATACAGGTTTGGTAACCGCAAAAGAAGTCGCAAAGGCCATACAATTAGACAAGTATGGTTTTATAGGTACTTTTATAGGATGGTTATTGATGAAAGTACTTAAAATATCTACGCTTAATAGAATCTACAAGCGCAATAAACATCTGGAAGAGGTTGACTTCTTAAACGGTATTTTAGAAGATTTTCAAATTAAGTTTGAAATACCAGAAGAAGATTTAAAACGCTTACCAAAAGATGGTGCTTATATCACTATTTCTAATCACCCACTTGGAGGAATTGATGGTATTCTACTGTTGAAGCTAATGCTTGAACAGCGTAAGGATTTTAAAATTATTGCTAATTTTCTACTGCATCGTATTGTGCCACTGAAACCTTACATTATGCCCGTGAATCCTTTTGAAGACCGAAAGGATGTTAAGTCTAGCCTAGCTGGATTTAAAAATGCTATTTTACATTTGCGTGAAGGTCACCCACTTGGTATTTTCCCTGCAGGTGAAGTTTCTACCTATCGCGATGGTAAATTGGTAGTAGACCGCCCATGGGAAGAAGCTGCTATGAAACTGGTAAAAAAGGCTGAAGTGCCCATAGTTCCTATTTACTTTCATGCAAAAAACAGTAAGTTATTCTATAAACTTTCTAAAATTAGCGATACGTTTAGGACAGCTAAATTACCTTCAGAATTATTGACTCAAAAACGACGTACTATAAAAGTGCGTATAGGTAAACCTATTTCTGTAAACGATCAAAAAGAACATGAATCTTTAGAAGAATTCTCAGAATTCATACGGAAAAAAACATATATGTTATCGAATACTTTTGAAGATAAATCGAAAATATTAGATAACCTTTCATCATCTTTAAAAACGCCTAAATTTCCTAAAAACATAGTTACTCCGGTTGATAGCTCTATTATGGTTGAAGAAGTTGAAACTTTGAGAAAAGACAACTCTAGACTCCTGGAAAGTAAAAATTATGAAGTGTTTTTGGCTGATGCTAAAAAAATTCCAAATATCCTTAGGGAAATAGGAAGATTACGAGAAATCACGTTTAGAGAAGTTGGTGAAGGCACAAACGAAGCCATCGATTTAGATGCTTTCGATAACTATTATCACCACATGTTTTTGTGGGATAATGAGCGTAAACTTATTGCTGGTGCTTACCGAATGGGCCTAGGTTCTATAATCTTCAAACTCTATGGTATTGATGGATTTTATCTTCAAGATTTATTTCGTTTTGAACCAGAGCTCTATAAAATGATGAGTGAGTCTATTGAAATGGGGCGCGCTTTTATCATAAAAGAATATCAGCAAAAACCAATGCCGCTATTCCTACTTTGGAAAGGTATTGTACACACAACACTGCGTTATCCAGAACACAACTATTTGATTGGTGGTGTGAGTATAAGTAATCAGTTTTCAAACTTTTCTAAATCTTTGATGATTGAGTTTATGAAATCACACTACTACGACCCTTATATTGCACAATATGTGCGACCTAAAAAGGAATTCAAAGTAAAGCTTAAAGATGCCGATAAAGATTTTGTTTTTGACGAAACTGAAGCCGATTTAAACAAGTTTGATAAATTCATTGATGAAATAGAGCCAGGTGCATTACGCCTGCCTGTGTTGCTCAAAAAGTACATAAAACAAAATGCAAAATTAGTGGCATTTAATGTAGACCCTTTATTTAACAACTCTGTTGACGGCCTGATGTACATTAAAATAGCAGATCTCCCAGAAAGCACCGTACGTCCTGTTATGGAAGAGTTTCAAGCAGAATTAGAACGTAAATTCATGGAGAATAATGAAGCTAAGTAACATACTTCTTTTTCTATGTTTCTTTTCTATTTGTGAATTTACTATTGGACAAACCATAAAAGGTGTAGTTTTAGATGCAAAAACTAAAGTGCCTATAGAAACCGCCACCATCTATTTTGATAACACTACTGTGGGAGTAATTTCTAATAATGATGGTGAGTTTTCAATTAAATATACAAAGGCTATACAGTCGCCCCTAGTTATTTCCTTTTTAGGGTATAAAAAACAAATTATTACTGACTATAGAAGCAACAACTACATTACAGTTTTACTAGAAGAAAACCATGAAGCCTTAGATGAAGTACTTATAAATGCCAATGATGGCATGACTCGAAAACAAAAATTAAGATTTTTCAAAAACGAGTTTTTAGGAACATCAAGATTTGGAAACTCATGCAAAGTATTGAATGAGGATGATATTGTTATTCGCTATAATAAAAAAGAAAAAGTACTTACTGCTTACTCCAAAGCACCATTGCAAATAGAAAACAAAGCTTTGCAATACTTAATTACTTACGATGTTACCACTTTTAATCTAAGATTTTATAGTTTGAATAAGGATGTAAAATCTGTAGGCTTTCATGGCACCACCTATTATAGAAATTTAGAAATATTTGATGAAAAAAAAGCTATTAAAAACAGAGCAAAAGCATACCAAGGCTCAAGATTAAAATTCATGAGAGCGCTATATGCTAATAAATTAGAGGAAAGAGGTTATGAGATATTCAGTGGAAAAACTAAAATTTATCCTCAAGATTATTTCAACTATTTTTATTTAGAAAGCAAAAATAATTCTGATATAAAACGTTTGTTTATAACGCAACAACTAAATGTTCTATATAAAAGATGGGAACAGTCTTCCATAGAGCTTTTAGTACCTTCTATTTTCATAGATTATTTTGGGAATTACACCAATGTAGACAAAGTTCGCTTTACAGGAGTTATGGGAGAACAGCGTGTTGGTGAATTATTGCCATTTGATTATGGTTTATAATATTATTGCTTTTAGGGAAACTGATAAAGTACTTAAGTACATCCTATAATTGAGAAAATACAAACTTCATCTCAGTAGCAATCTGTAAACTGCGTTCTAAATACGTTTCTGTTTGCTGTGGTGTCCCATCCGATTTTTTAGGATCTTCATAAGTAATGGCAATACGCTTATCACAACCCAAAACCATAGGGCAAGCCTCATCTGCAGATGAACATGTCATGATTGCTGCAAAGTTTGATGACGGATTAAAATCGGAACTAAATTCTTTTGAAAACGCAATTACTCCAGATTCGTTTTCAGAAAACTTAATATTATAAACAGGATTTTCTCCTTGTGATAACTTTTGAATTTTAAATCCTTGATTAGTTAATGTTTCACCAACTTTAGGAAACATAGCTGTAGCTTCGGTACCACCAGAGTAACAGGACACATTTTTGATACCAAAGTACGATGCCATAGTTTGCGCCCAAACTTGCGACAAGTGACTTCTTCGCGAGTTATGAGTACATATAAAATTCAATCGGATAGGCGCGTCTAATTCAATTTTACCTTTCAAATAGTCTATTAATGGTTGAAGCGTTTTTTCTCTTTCAAAAGAAACTTTAGTTGTGTCCAAGCCATCTATAACTTTGTAAATACTTTCCAATACCATCTTATCTTTTACTTGTTTCATATTTAACAACAACCACTATTTGGTGAACAACATGGTTCCTTAGCCGTCAATGTCTCTATTACTTCACTTACACCACAAGCTTCTTTAGCTTTACAGTCCGTTTTTTGAACGGCTAATTTAAATATTAAGTTATTATTCTGTATTTCGAAATCGTTAACAAATAACTGTGCTGTATGGAAAATATCATTACTATATTCAATCTTTAGTTCAGCATCTGTAACATAAGGCTTCATTTTACCGACTTTTTTCAAAATACCTAATGCTTTTAAGACTGACATGTACTCTGTTTTCTCATGTTCTTTCGGACTTTCCCATAACTGGATAATAGTTTCCTTCCAGCTATCAGTACCGGCACCACAATCTACTGAGTCTATTGTTATATGTTTTACTTCAGTAATGTGATAATTTGCCCCTACAAATGCACCCTCTGCATATTCAAAAAGCAACGTTTTATCTTTATTCGATTCTAAAATGGAAAATAATTCTTGAGTTTTCATTTTTCTAAATTTTATAAGTTAGAGTAGTCCACTAAACACCATTATTTCTTAGGATTTAGCAACAGTTTGACTTTGTTTTATTAAAAAAGCTATTCAATTGCGTTTGAAATTCTTGGAAACGTTCCACATTCAAACAATAGCAAATACTTTTACCTTCAAAGCTTCCCTTTAGCAAACCAGCATCATTTATCACCTTTAAATGTTGGGAAATTGTAGGTTGAGATAAGCCGATTGCATCTACAATATCATTGCAAATACAAGATTCTTGTCTACTTATATATTGCAAGATAGATAGACGTGCAGGATGCGCAAACACCTTTGCCATTGCAGCCATATTATTGATAGCTTCAGAATAAATATCTAGTTTTGACGCTCCCATGGATTTTAATTCTATAACAAATATAGTAATAAAATGTAATATTGCAATATTACGATGATAAATAAATTTAAAAAACCCAAAGAATAATATTCCCTTGGGTTTAATACGCTTTTAAAACCAAGGTTTTTTTCCTACTTGGTATGTATTATAAAACTCTTCATCTGATTTTGTTAAATACATTATACCTTCAACCAAACCTACGATAGATACTATCATTGTTGGAATTCCACATAAAAACCAACCAACAATACCTACAACAGCCATTATAGCTCCTTCCTTATTATAGCCAAGTATAAACTTATGAACTCCTAACCACCCTAACAGGATACCTAAAATACCCGCTAAAATTTTCTTATTGTCTTGAGAGTTGAAAGTTTCCTTTGCACTTTCAGCAAACTCAGAAGCTGTTTCTTTAGCTTCACTTGCAAATTCCTTTGCTTTTTCTTTAGCTTCCCCAGCCATTTCCCCTGCTTTATCTGCTGCTGCTTTAGCACCATCCTTAGCATCATCTAGCATATCGTTTAAATCGTCACCTAAATTTTTTTCGTCTGACATTGTTTTTAATTTTTTTGATTAGCATTTAAAAGTAATAAAAAATATAATTACTACTAACTATATGTGTTTCAAACTTTAAAATCGTTACAATATTAATTTATCGGAATAACATCAGTATGCCACCTATTGCTGTAACTATAATCACAAAGATTCTATAATTCACGTTCGAAATTTTCTTAACCAAAGCTGCCCCTATAAAAAAACCAACAACTATTGCTGGCACTAATACTAAATTTAAAACAAGACTTTCTTTAGTTACAGTTTTCCAAACAAAAAAATGAAAGGGTAACTTAAATACGTTTATAATAAAAAACAGCCACGCTGCGGTACCAATAAATTCATTCTTTGGTAAACGCATCGCCAAAAAATAGATATTGGAAATTGGTCCAGCCAAATTTCCTATCATCGTAGAAAAACCGGCTAAAAACCCAGCAGAATTTGAGAAAATCTTATTCTGTGGGATGGTGCTCGTCTTACGTTTTTCAAAGAACCACATAATGCCAATGGACCCAATTATTATAATAGCCATAAGACGTTTAAAAACTACCTCAGAAATAACATCACCTACCCAAACACCAACCAAAACACCAACAACCATTGATGGCATGAGCTTTTTAATAAATTTCCATTGTGTATGCCTGTTGTAATAGGTTACTGCAATAATATCTGCCGAAATAAGCATGGGCAGCAAAATGCCAGTAGATGATTTTTCGCCAAAAACAAAAGCAAGTAAAATTACCACGATAATACCTATACCCTTTATCCCAGATTTTGAAAACCCTAAAATAAAGCCTACTAATACAACAGCAGCCCATTGAAAAGTCGATAAATTAAATGTTTGTAGTGTTTCGGTTATTCCCAAAAAGGTCTATTTAAAAGCTGCATCAATCGGTTCCCAAAGTTCAATTTTATTGCCATCGTTGTCCAAAATCCATCCAAATTTTCCATAACTATATTCTTCCATTTCACCTACAATAGTAACACCTTCTTCTTTTAAAACCGCTAACAATTCTTTTAAATTTTCAACGCGGTAATTAAACATAAAATCCTTTTTAGAGGGTTCGTAATATTTGGTATCTTCTGGAAAAGGACTCCATTGCGTAGAGCATTCGTTTCCTTCTTTATCTTTCCACCAAAAGGTACAACCGTAATCATCGGTATTAAACCCTAAGTGTTTTTTATACCAATCTTTTGATGCCTTTGGGTCTTTCGTTTTAAAAAACAATCCACCTATACCTGTTACTCTATTTTTCATTTCCAAAATATACTTTTATAATTAATTTTAGTTTGGGCGTTACCCTCCATGTTCAAAACGAAAGTTACCTGACGCATCCGTCTTCGGGTCGGGCTTTCACTGCTCAATCCCTCCTTCGTCGGGGATTTCAAACATGCAGTTCAATCCCTAACGCGATTTGCGCAATTACAACAAACTCTAGGTCTTTTTTATGGCTTTTTCGTAAATTTCAATCCACGCTTCGCAAGTCATTTTGCGTGTTAATTCACCAATCAATTCAAACGGAATATCGTCCAACTTTTTAAATCGAATACAACTTTTTCCCATATCTAACTTGCGCTTGCTGTGTTTAGGATACTCACTAACAAACCAATCGTGTAATTCTTGTTTTGCATAAATACCGCTATGGTAAAGATTTACAGAATTCTTTTGCGATGCAAAACTCATAAAAGGTAGAGGTGTTTTCGGGTCGCAATGATACCCATCTGGATATACTGAATGTGGCACATAATATCCTATCATTTTATAAATCATACCCTCTTCAAATCCCTTTGGTAAGTTATCCTTAATAACTTTCCTAAGTATTTTAAGAGTGTCTTGACGTTCCTCGGGAACCCGACTAATATAATCCTCTGGCGATGTAGCTTCGTATTGCATAGTTCAATTATTTACGTTGCAAAATTAATCCTGAAATTAAAGATATGATAAATCCGATTACAGTTACTAAAGCAAGCATAAATAATGCGCCCATTGTACTCGTCATTTCTATCACCTCATCGCCTCTACCTTCTTCAATTAACATTTGTGTGTAGTCTTCAAAAAAATCTGGGTTTATATATTGCGTATAAATGTAATCTGCTATGCCTATACCAATACCAACCAATACAGAAATTAAAACACCTATTGATATTGCTTTCCCCAGAGATACAGTACCATTATTAACCTTATCTCTATAATGTTTAATCCCAAAATAAATAAACGAAAGTGACACAAAAATTGATACATATCCTAAGATTTCTAATGTACCGAAATCTAAATTCTTTCCTAATGCTAAATGGATGACAAAAATTAAGAAGCCAGCAATAGCACCGTAACCGCCATATTTAAAAATTGTTTGTTTCATAATTGAGAAAATATTACTGTTATTATACGTGTTGATCTATTAAAATGGTATTACCATCGGGATCATAAAAGACGATGCTTGCAGGACCAGACGTTGTTTCGTCTGCTTCCCGTTCTAGCTTTATGCTTTCACCTTTTAAATGCTTCTGAATATCCCTTACATCGTCATAATTTTCCAGCGGGTTTGCGCTTTCATCCCAACCTGGATTAAAAGTCAAAATATTTTGCTCAAACATACCTTGAAATAAACCTACTAAAGCGTTACCATTTTTCATGATGAGATAATTACGTTCAATATCTCCAGCAAAAACACTAAAGCCTAAAGTTTCATAAAACGCTTTGGATTTGTGGATATCCTTCACACTTAAACTAATAGAAAATGCACCTAATTTCATACTATTCGATTTTAATTAATGATTTGAAACAAAACTAGGAATGAAGGCAGAAATAGAGGTCATACTAAAGTACCAAACTGCTAGTACTTTTGTTTAAATGTATGAATTTTAAATGATTTGATACGTTTTTGCAATTTGAAGTGCTTGTGTTCTACGTTTGGCATTTAGTTTTACCAAAAGGTTTGATACATGCGTTTTTATAGTGCTTTCAGATAGAAATAATTTGTCGGCTATTTCTTTGTTAGACAATCCTTCTGAAATAGCTTGAAGCACTTCATATTCTCGTTCTGTAATCTCTAAATCTTTTATTTTTTGATGATTGATGTCTTTGGGGACTTCCTGTTGTTTATGCAGGCTTTTTTTATTGATATATATACCAACAATTAAAAACACCACCGCAATTACAGCCACTGCGACTTCGGTTTTTAAATTACCTGAATGGATGGAATATGTACTTAATTGAAATAAAAGTACCAATGCCAATATTAAACCAGAAAAAACAAGAATGGTTTTTTTCATGGATTAAAATTAGGAAAATTTAGCTTTAATCTTATCTACAATAGTTTGTGCTAACTTTTCTTTGCTCTCAACTGTCCAACCTGCAACGTGCGGAGACAGCAATACATTTTTAGCTTGAATTAAAAATAGGAAAGCTTCTGGCATATCTGAAGAGAATAAACTTTCAAAAGATTTCTTTTCGTATTCTAAAACATCAAGTCCAGCCCCATGTATTTTTCCAGATTTTAGGGCTGAAACTAGATCTGCGGTAACTACACTTTTTCCTCTAGCGGTATTCAATAACCAAAATGATTTTTTAAACTGATTGATAAAATCAGAATTTATCATATTTAGCGTTAAAGGTGTTTGTGGCGTATGTAAACTTACCACATCTACTTTTTCTTGAAATTCTTTAAGCGAAACTTGTCTAGCATTGTCATCGCCTACATTAGGTTTAATATCGTAGCATAATACTTCAACATCAAAACCACGTAACTTTTTTGCAAAAGCTTTTCCCATGTTGCCATACCCAATTAACCCAACCGTTCTTCCATCAAGCTCAATACCACGATTATCCTCTCTTAGCCATTTACCTTGTCTTACTTCTCTATCTGCTTTGTTAAGCTTATTAAAAAGTGATAATAACATTCCCAAAGTATGCTCTCCAACGGCATTTCGGTTGCCTTCTGGTGCTGAAATAAGATATACGCCTTTTTGTTCGGCATAATCACAATCTATATTCTCCAATCCTGCGCCCACACGACCAATAAATTTTAGGTGAGTTGCAGCATCTAAGAATTGGGTATCGATAGTAAATCTGCTTCGAATGATGATACCATCGTAATTGCCAATTTTAGCTTCAACTTCATCTTTTGAAGATGAATAGTCTTCGTGATTGGTAAAACCTAAATCGTTAAGCTGATTTAGTAATAGTTCGTGATTGGTATCTAAGTGGAGTATTTTCATTCAATTTTGAATATGATGTTTTAAAGATTCTTCGCTTGGGCTCAGAATGACAAGAGAAATTTTAAATTTTTGGATAATGTGTTTGCGTCATGTCGTGTTCTACATTTCCTGTATGTGCTATATTTAATTTTTCAAACAACAACACATGTACTTCTTCGTCGTTTTTTGTACAAGGGTTATGTTCTACACCTTTTGGTACAACAATAATTTCTCCTTCGTTAACTACCTCGGTTCGGTCTCTAAACTGCATGTATAAAGTGCCTTTAACCACTTGAAACAACTCGTCTTCATCGTCATGACTGTGCCATACAAACTCGCCTTTTAGTTTTGCTAAAATTACCTGCATATTATCTACAGTTGCAATTTGATGTGGATGCCAGTTTTTACTGAACTTAGATAGTTTTTTCTTGATGTTTATCGTTTTCATACCGTAAAATTACGAAGATTTGGTGTGTTGATACTAGTTAAACCATAAAAATGAAAACGCCACTAGTTTTATATTGTAATACCTTATTGTTATTTGACTTTGTGAGAAAAAAACGATAAATTCGTTTAACGTTGGATATATACAATTTATCTCCATAAGACCATTATCATCTATCATGAAAAAAAATTTAGTACTTGTTCTTATACTAGTCTCTGCATTCTCGTTTGCTCAAAAGGCTTCTTTAGGACAATACTATAGTTTCTGCGAGAAAGTGGCGGACTTTTCTGAAAAAGACGAGGGAATATTAGAAATATATAAAAACGAAAATAAATGGGTTATCAAGGCTAATGTAATGGACAATTGCCTCGTGCGATTATATCCGGACCACAAAATAGTTTCCGACACTTTAAAAATAGAATTCTTGGAAATTACGGAATATAAAATCGAGCTTGAAAATGGAGATAGTTTTGCTGAAGTATTACCTGCTTATGATTGTTTGTGCCTTTATGAGGTAAG
Source organism: Flavobacteriaceae bacterium (assembly GCA_043557195.1). Lineage (GTDB taxonomy): Bacteria > Bacteroidota > Bacteroidia > Flavobacteriales > Flavobacteriaceae > Jejuia. Next base: position 1,681,354 of record CP121314.1, read on the forward strand.
GATGGATTTTAATCTTGAAGAAATAAATCATCTGATTATCAATAATAGTTTGATAAAGAAAAACGCCTTTGTGGAAAAATAACAGACGTTAACAATACCTATAATTAATAATGACTTCGGTCTTTACTCCAAGATCTGTATATATTTATTAAGTCGCAAAATCTTTGGGATTTTGCTTTCGAACAAAAAAAAGAAAATACTATTTATTAAACTATTAGCTAGCAAACAAGCCTCGCGTTAGGGATTGAACGGCATGTTTGAAATCCCCGACGAAGGAGGGATTGAGTAGTGAAAGCCCGACCCGACCTTAGGAGGGTAACGCCCAAATATTAAATCCCTAGAATCATTTTTGCAATCCAAAAATAGAGTAAAATACCTAAAATATCGTTGCTAGTAGTGATGAATGGCCCTGTGGCGATGGCTGGATCTATACCGCGCTTGTTAAGAAATAGCGGCACGAATGTACCGATGAGGCCTGCGACGATGATGACCGCAACTAAGGATATAGAAATGGCTAATGCTGTGTTGATTTCACCTTTAAACGCCCAGACAAATAGAAAGAGGAATATGGCGAGTATAACACCGTTAAGTGCGGCAAGAAGCATTTCTTTAATTAAGCGACTGTTAACGCTTCCGCGAACATCATTATTGGCTAAACCTTGTACAATAATGGCACTGGATTGCACGCCTACATTTCCCGCCATTGCTGCGATTAATGGTGTGAAAAAGAACAAAATAACTGCTTTACCTGTAAATAAGCCTTCGAACCCTTCCATGATTAAAAACGCGCCAATACCGCCTACCAAACCTAAAAATAGCCAAGGTAATCGTGCGCGGGTAAGCTCTAAAATACTATCGTCTGAATCAACATCGCCGGTAATACCTGCTGCCATTTGGTAATCTTTGTCGGCTTCTTCTTTTAAAACATCTACAATATCATCAATGGTAATACGCCCCAAGAGGGTTTTGTTTTCATCCACCACAGGGATGGCTTCCAAATCGTATTTTGCCATGACTTTAGCGACTTCCTCAACATCTTCATTCACATCAACATAATCTACATTGATTTTGACTAAATCGGAAATTTTTTGCTCACTTTTAGCAACAATTAAGTCTTTTAAAGAGAGTCTTCCAATGAGTTTTTCTTCTTTATTTACAACATAAATGGAGTGCACACGTGTTACTTCTTTTGCTTGACCACGAATACGGCGCATGCATCCTGCAACCGTCCACGTTTCGTATACTTTTACAAGTTCTTTTGCCATCAATCCACCAGCCGTATCTTCATCGTAGGCTAAAAGTTCACGTATTTCTTCTTTGTGTTCTTCGTCTTCAATTTGAGATATTACAGCTTGCTGACGTGCTTCTGGGAGTTCTGCAATAATATCTGCTGCATCATCGGTATCTAATTCTTCAACCTCTTCGGCAATTTCTTTGGCTGTAAGATTCTTTAAAACTTTCTCTCGATTGTCTTCATCGAGCTCCATTAAAATGTCTGAAGTCGTTTCAGAATCCAATAATTTGATGACATAGATAGCCTGTTCTAGATTAAGTTCATCTAGAATTTCAGCTATATCGGCATAATGAAACTCATTTAACAGCTTTTGAAGTTCTTTATCCTCTTGTTCTTCAACAAGACCTTCAACCTCTGCTAATAGTTCATCGGTAAGCTCAAATTGTATGTTTTCTTTGTCTTCCTCTTCCATTTTTATGGAAACTGTTTAAATTATTGTCCGTTCGAGTTGCTATTTTGAAGCTAACACAAAAAATAGTTGTATCGAGAACTTTTGATAGATTAAAAATCTGTTTGGGTCTTGATACGATTTTAATCAAATTAAAATCACTCGACCTGACATTCGTCTATGATTTTCTGTCGTTTTCTATCAGTTGCGTAAGTTCTATAAACTGTTGAACTTGCAATTGTTCCGGACGCTTGCCAAATATAACATTTGCTTTTAAATTATCAGACAAATCAAATGTTTTTAAACTGTTACGCAATGTTTTTCGGCGTTGTTGAAATCCTGCTTTCACGACTTTGAAGAATAATTTTTCATCACAAGGCAATGTGTAGTTTTCTTTTCTGGTAAGTCTTAAAACGCCTGAATCTACTTTTGGTGGTGGGTTGAATACTGAAGGTGGTACCGTAAACAAATATTCTGCATCATAAAACGCTTGGGTTAAAACCGAAAGAATTCCATACACTTTACTCCCTTCTTTGGAGCATATACGTTGCGCCACTTCCTTTTGAAACATGCCTGAAAATTCAGGGATTTGGTCCCGCATTTCTAAAGTTTTGAATACGATTTGGGTTGAAATATTATACGGAAAGTTGCCAATAATAGCTAAAGGTTCGCCTTTGAATACTTCGTTTAAATCATACTTTAAGAAGTCTTTTTCAATGATTCGTGGTGCTAGATTGAGGTAATTAGCTTGCAGATATTCTACAGATTCTGAATCGATTTCTATAACGTGCGTCGTGATGTCTTTTTTAAGCAAATATTTGGTGAGCACCCCCATACCCGGACCAATCTCCAGCACATTTTTGTAACCGTTTAGCGTAAGGGTATCGGCTATTTTTTCAGCGATGCTTTCATCTCTTAAAAAATGCTGACCTAAATGTTTTTTTGCTTTAACTGACATATCTAAAGGACGTACTATTCAAATTTTGAACTTTTCCAAGCACGTAAAATCTCGTTTTTTTCTTTTGGATTCAGATAGTTTAGTGTGACACCAAAATTGAATCCTTTCATGTATTTACTATATAGATCTTGGTATAGTATTACCTTATCATCTGGACCGTATAATTTAATATTGAAAACATCAAAATCTAAACCACTAACATTCGCTTTTGAAGAAGATGTGTCGGTTTTTATTCCTTTATTAGCATAGGTATTATAAAGGATTTCTTTTAGTACTGCATTGTTTTCTTCCCACTCTCCCTCATATTCTAATTCAAATTTTTCTATAGAAGATAGAAATATATGAAGCCTATCTTTTTTAAGATTAAGGAGTTGTTTTAATCCAGAAACATCAATTTCTCCACCAGCTGTCTCGCTTATAGCATCCAGTCCTTTATCTGAATTTTCTTGAACAACATCCTTTTGCATAACTTCCCATCCATCAGGAATTTCCATCGTCCAGCCTATTTCTTTATTGTAATATGTATTCTCTTTTACTTCTCCTTGTTCAATTTGTTTATTTGGATCGTTTTTACATGAAATTATACAAATAAATAAACCTAATAAAACTAACAGGTTCTTGCTTAAAGGAGAACTAGTGTAAAACATAATTTGATTTTTTTTACGTGAAATTCACGGTGTACTCGTCAATAATTTGAAGCTCGGTTCTAAAGGCTAACATTTTGTCGGCAAACTTTTTCATACCGTCGCTTCTCAATTTTTCGGCATCTTCTTTATAATAGGCATCCAAAGCTTCTCTAGAATAAGAACGGTATTGGATGGAATACGTTACGCCTCCCATATCTTCCTCTACCAAAACTCTGGTTAAGGTAGCTTTTTCAAATTTGCCAGTACCTAAAACTTGAGGAATATGTTCCTTAATCCATATTAACCACTCGTCGTGTATGGACGCGTCTATATTTACTGTAACGTTATAAATGTACATTAGCCTACAATATTTACAATTTTCCCAGGCACTACAATTACTTTTTTGGGTGTTCTTCCTTGTAATTGGTCTTGGGTTTTTTCGTTTTCTAAAACTGCTTTTTCAATCGCGTCTTTGCTTAAATCTAAAGGCAATTCCATAGTAAAACGCATTTTTCCGTTGAACGAAATTGGGTAGTTTTTACTACTTTCTACCAAATGGCTTTCATCAAATTCTGGAAATGGCGCTGTTGAAATTGAACCGCTATTTCCTAACTGACTCCATAATTCTTCTGCTATATGAGGTGCGTAAGGTGAAATCAAAACCAATAGAGGTTCTAAAATGGCTTTTGACGTACATTTTTGAGCGGTTAACTCATTAGTAGCAATCATAAACGTTGACACCGATGTATTAAACGAGAAATTCTCGATATCTTCTTGCACCTTTTTTATGGTTTTGTGAAGTGTTTTTAAATTGTCTTTTGTTGGTGTAGCGTCTGAAACTTTCAATCCGTTATCATCTGCATACAATTTCCAAAGCTTTTTTAAGAACGAATGTACACCTGTAATACCCGCAGTATTCCAAGGTTTGTATTGTTCTAATGGGCCGAGGAACATTTCGTATAGACGCAAACTGTCTGCACCATAATCTGAAACGATATCATCTGGATTAACGACATTGTATTTTGATTTGGACATTTTTTCAACGTCGCGAGAAACTTTGAAAGGCACACCTTCTTCTGAAACAAATTTAGCATCATTATAAACTTCATTCCAATTCTTAAATTCTTCAGTATTTAATTCATTTTTCAGATTTACAAATTCAACAGGTGCGTGAGTTTTATATATTTCAAAAGGTTTGAAAGGGTTTAGTATGGGTTCTATTTTTCCTTTTAAACCCAACTCTTCAACTTCGTCATTTAAATCTTTTAAAAAATGATTAATCAAACTATTTTGAATTAGAGAATACTTCTTTTCCTCATCGTTTTCTGGTTCTGAATAAAAGGTTTTAAAATATTTTATTAAATCCTCAGAAAAGAATGTGTCTTTTATAATAGAATATTTCTCTAACAACTTATTCAAAGCTTCTTTTTCTTCTATTGATAATGAAGATAAATTCTGATGAGACCCTTTTAGTTTTTGGTTACTCCGTTCATTTTCGCCCATAAAAGAAAGATTAAAACCAATTCTTTTAACAAAAGCTGAGTCACCAAGTATCATCCCTTGATTAATCAGCTTTTTAGCATATTCATCTTTAGGTACAACGCCTTTATCAAACAAGAATTTTTGCCAAAAACGAGAGTATAACAAATGTCCTGTAGCATGCTCACTTCCGCCAATGTATAAATCTACATCTTGCCAATAGTCCAACGCTTCTTTACTTGCAAATTCATTGGGATTATTCGCGTCCATATAGCGGTTAAAATACCATGAACTACCCGCCCACCCAGGCATGGTGTTCAATTCTAAAGGATGAATGGTTTTATTGTTAATTAAATCATTAGAAACGACTTCGTTTTTCTCGGTATCCCATGCCCAAACGGTTGCATTTCCTAATGGTGGCTCGCCTGTTTCGGTTGGCAAATACTTTTCAACTTCTGGAAGTTTAATTGGTAAGTGTTGCACATCAATCATTTGTGGCATCCCATTTACATAATATACTGGAAATGGCTCACCCCAATAACGCTGACGGCTAAATACCGCATCACGCAAACGGTAATTGGTTTTACCTTCACCTTGACCAATTTTCTCTAATTCGTAAATAGCACGCTTGGTCGCTTTTTTATAGTTGAGTCCGTTTAGGAAATCACTATTTCCAATAACGGTTTTTTCTTTATCTGAAAACGCTTCTTCTGAAATATCAACACCTTCAAAAATATTAGGAATTGGAATATTAAAATGTTTTGCAAATGCATAATCGCGTTCATCTCCACATGGCACTGACATTACTGCTCCTGTTCCGTAGCCTGCCAATACGTAATCGCCAATCCAAATAGGGATTAATTTTTCTGTAAACGGATGTATGGCATAAGCACCTGTAAACACGCCTGAAATGGTTTTTACATCGGCCATTCTATCGCGCTCACTACGTTTTGCAGTCGCTTCAATATAAGCATCAACCTCATCTTTTTGTTCTGGAGTTGTTATTTGTTGAACCAAATCGTGTTCTGGAGCCAACGTCATAAAACTAACTCCAAAAATAGTATCGGGTCTTGTGGTAAACACTTCAATTTCTGGTGACTCTTTAACCTCATTTGAAACAACTTTAAACTTCACTTGTGCTCCAACAGATTTTCCAATCCAGTTACGCTGACTTTCTTTTAAGGAATCTGTCCAATCAATTGTCTCTAAACCTTGAAGCAAACGTTCTGCATAGGCAGAAATACGCATACTCCACTGAGTCATTTTTTTACGTACAACAGGATGACCACCACGTTCTGAAACGCCATTTACAATCTCGTCATTTGCTAGAACCGTTCCTAAAGCAGGACACCAGTTTACTTCAGTCTCAGCCAAATAGGTCAATCTGTATTGCAGCAATATTTTTTGTTGTTCTTCTGATGAAAAACTATGCCATTCTTCAGCGGTAAACACTTCAGTATCATTATCACAAACCGCATTTATATTGGCATTTCCTGTTTCTTCAAAAACATTGATTAAATCCTTAATATCAAACGCTTTTTCGTGGTCTTTACAATACCAAGAATTGAACAGTTGAATAAAAATCCACTGCGTCCATTTATAATAACTTGGGTCGGACGTTCTTACTTCACGAGACCAATCGAATGAAAATCCAATTTGATCTAACTGACGACGGTAAGTTTTAATATTTTCCGCAGTTGTAATTGCAGGATGCTGCCCCGTTTGAATAGCGTATTGCTCCGCAGGTAATCCAAAGCTATCATAGCCTTGTGGGTGCAACACATTGAATCCTTGATGGCGCTTGTATCGTGCATAAATATCTGAAGCGATATACCCTAACGGATGCCCAACATGTAAACCCGCACCACTTGGATAAGGAAACATATCCAAAACGTAATATTTTGGTTTGTCGCTATTGTTCTCAGCTTTAAATGTTTGGTTGTCTGCCCAATATTTTTGCCATTTGGCTTCTATCTCGTTGAAATTGTATTTCATTCTTTTTTAATCTCTTCCGCTTAATAAAAGCGCAAATTTAAACTTATTATACCAGTATTGAAAGTTTGCACGTTGTTATAAATAGTAACCCGATAAATTCTTATCAGTTCGAGTGATTTCGAAGTATGAGAAATCGTATCGAGAACCTTTTAAAATTCCTAAATTATTGATTCTCGATACTAATTTTATGAATTCTGATTCATAAAATTCACTGGAATTGACAGAAAAGCAAAAAAACAAAAGGGTTTTACTATTTTTACAGCATTAATCCAGTTTCCTATATGAGTTCATCTTTTGAAAACCACCAAAAACGCCGATTGGTTTCTTCATACATTTCAGTAGTAATAAGTATTGCGCTTGTATTGTTTTTGCTAGGTTTACTGGGAATGTTGGTGCTGAATGCTAAAAAAGTTTCCGATCATTTTAAGGAACAAGTAGTCGTGACTATTTATCTAAAAGATAACGCAAAGGACGTAGAACGCAAACAGCTTGAAAAAAGTTTGGCCATGGCGGAATATGTAAAATCCACCGAATACGTTTCTAAAGAGCAGGCTGCTGAATTTATGAAAGCTGAAACAGGTGAAGATTTCATGGATTTTGTGGGCTATAATCCACTACAGAATTCTATTGATGTACATTTAAAAGCCGATTTTGTAACCTCAGAACACCTTGAGAAAATTTCAGCCGAAGCGCTCAACAAAAAATTTGTGGACGAGGTAACTTATGATAATGATTTAGTGAACTTAATGAACGATAACGTCAAAAAAATCAGTTTTTGGGTATTAGTAATAAGTGGCCTGTTTACATTAATAGCTGTTTTACTCATCAATAGCTCATTACGTCTTGCCGTTTACTCCAAAAGATTTACTATTAAAACTATGCAAATGGTTGGCGCTACAAAACGATTTATCCGTCGCCCATTTGTTTGGAAAAGTGTACGTTTAGGTGTTCTTGGTGCTATTATAGCATTAATCGGAATGGCAATTGTATTGTATTACATTAACAAAACGTTCCCGGAATTAGAATTGTTAGCTAACCCTATTTTAATGGTTCTACTATTTATAGTGATTTTTGCTTTAGGCATTGTCATCACTTGGATTAGCACACACTTTGCCACACAACGCTTCTTGAATTTAAAGACAGATGAGTTGTATTATTAGTATAATTTGGGCGTTACCCACAAGGGGTCGGGCTTTCACGAGTCGCTCTCTTCGAGGAGCTCCAACAATCGCTCAATCCCTAACGCAGAAGAAATTTTAAACTCATATTAACATTTCATCTTAAATAAATCACTTAATTTGCACTAATTCTGTTAAACCATGGGAGTAAAAAAACGTAAAGAAGCTACAAAACCAATATTTGTTTTCGGAAAGAAAAACTATAAATGGATGTTTATTGGTCTAGGCTGTATTGCACTTGGTTTTATTTTAATGGCCGGTGGTGGTAGTGACGACCCTAACGTTTTTAACTCTGAAATTTTCTCTTGGAGGCGTATCAGATTAGCACCTACTTTAGTGCTGATTGGGTTTGGCATTCAGATTTATGCTATTTTGTTGAATCCGGATAAGAAGTAGTGACATTCTTGCGGAAGCAGGAATGACAAACTAAACTAAATTCCTTTTAGCAAACTTTTTAGCCATTTCCTTTACATAGTCAGTACTATTTTTCATAGCATCATCTAAATTCTTAGCGTAATTCATCACAGCATCGGCATAGTGAATTCCAAATTCTTTTGGTTGATTTCCTTCTAAATCAATAGCGCCACAAAACGCTGCTACTTTTATTTTTTTCGCCTTCGCGGAAGACAATACACCCTGTATCGTTTTCCCAGACATAGTTTGAGTGTCCAGTTTGCCTTCTCCAGTGATAATCCACTCAGTATTATGAAGTTTTGCATCAAACTGCGCGAGGTTTTTTATAAGTTGAATACCTCGTTCTAAAGTGGCATTCAAAAATACTTTTGAAGCAACCCCCATACCTCCAGCGGCACCAGCGCCTTTAAGCAGTTGCGGATTAATTCCAAATATACCGTCTATTAATCTTGAAAAATGTTTAAGACCATTATCTAGCATTTTTATGTCATCTGATGTAGCACCCTTTTGTGCGCCATATACATAAGCCGCACCGTTTTCTCCATATAGTGGATTTGTAACATCACAAGCTACACTAAAATCCACCTCACTAAGTTTAGGGTGTACTTTTGAAGTATCAATAGTTGCAATATCTTGTAAACTAGCCCCAGTGAGGACAACTTCATCAGTCTTTTTATCCAAAAAACGATACCCTAAAGCCGTCGCCATACCAATGCCACAATCGTTAGTGGCACTTCCGCCAATACCTAAAATAATATTTGTTGCGCCTTTATCTATAGCATCAACAATCATTTCACCCGTTCCTAAGGTTGTAGCATTTTTACAATCAAATTCTTCAGGTTTTAGAAGCTTTACTCCCGACGCTTCCGCCATTTCAATAAAAGCAGTTTTTGAACCTTTGGCGTATAAATACGATGCCTTTACAGGTTTAAAAAAAGGATTGTTAACTGTTACATGAACTACTTCGCCCTTCAAATAATAATTTACCACTTCTATGGTGCCGTCACCACCATCAGCCAAGGGTAATTTCACAATATCAACATCGGGCGCAATAGTTTGAATACCTAATTCTACGGCATTACAAAACTCCATACCCGTAAGGGAGTTTTTAAACTTATCTGGTGCAATGACAATTTTCATTCCTCTAAATTTAATCAAAAACCTACAAGACTATCAAAATCTTGTAGGTTCTTTTTAAAACTATTAATCGATTTACTTAGCCTAATATTCTTGCCATGGACATGGCTACAATGGTAATAATTACAAAATAGCCTAAAAGAATAATAACCTCTCTTTTCCCTGCTTTATAAACCACCACTTCTAATCCTTCTCTAGCTTCGCGTTTAATTACTAAACTAATAGTGTAAGCCACAATTATGGTTACTAAACAACCAATAGCATTCCACCAAAACCAGAATACCTCTGGCACATACAACCATAAATACATGTTAAATAACACCCCTGCTACAATACCAATATTAGCCCCAAGCGCATGTGTTTTCTTCGTCATGATAGCAAGAATAAATGCTGCTAAAATGGGCCCATAGAATACCGAACTTATTTTATTAATCACCTCTATTACCGTACCTTCAATACTACCAGCGAAAAACGCGAAAAACAAACACACTAAGCCCCAAAAAACGGAAAGTAATCTGGAATTCATAACATATTGTTTATCGGTCATATCTGGCTTAAAGCGCTTTATAAAATCTTCTAAAGACACTGCCGATAATGAATTGACCGTTGAGCTTAATGACGACATTGCTGCTGACATAATTGCCACAATTAGAATACCAATAATACCATTTGGCAGATATTTTATAATGAAAACGGGTACCATTAAATCGGCTTTTTTACCTTCTAAACTTCCAATATTACTTTGATACACACTATCCATCATTTCTTGAAAGCCAATATCTTGTAGTAATAAGGTTCCTAAAACCAATCCCATAATACAATAGGTTAGCGTAATTGGAAAACGCAATAGCCCGTTAGCCAATAATAACTTTTTAATGGTTGGCATACCTTTAGCGGATAATAATCGTTGCGATTGTGTTTGGTCTGTTCCATAATAAGATGCATACAAAAAGAAACCTCCAATTACCATGGGCCAAAAGCCAAACTCATCATTTTTATCTGCATTATTGAATCCCCATTTTGAGAAATCTACAGCTGTCAAACGGTCTTTATCCACATGCGTCAAAAAGTTTTCAAAACCTCCTAATTCACTTAAACCATATATCAAACAAATCACTATTCCGAAGAATAAAATCAGCATTTGTATTACGTCTCCCCAAATCACAGCTTTCATACCGCCTTGAAAGGAGTAAATCATTGTAATTACACCAATTATTAAAATTGAAATCCAAAAATCTATACCCACAGTGGCTTGTAAAATAAGTGCCATGGTATATACCATAACGCCTGTTGCTACTGAGCGACTTATCTGAAATACAAAACTGATAAGTAAACGTGAAGAGGCATCAAAACGTTTTTCTAAGTATTCATATACACTTACAATTCCAGAATTGTATAGGGTCGGTATAACAGCTATTAGTAAAAAGGCCATGGCCATTGGCACACCAAATTCATAGGTTAACCATTGTAACCCCCCTCCTTCTTTTAACCCAACAAATGCTGGAGCAGAAATAAAACTAATGGCAGATAATTGTGTTGCCATAGTTGATAGACTTAATGGAAACCATCCCATAGATTGTCCTCCTAAAAAATAATCTTTAGAATCTTTATTCTCTTTAAAGAAATAACCTATGCCTAGAAATGCCAGCAAGTAAACAACTATAATTATGTAATCGATGTAATTCATGGTTGATTTTTTTAGTTAGTTAGTTTTTGCTGTAATTCAGATTTTACATTTTCTAGCCATTCCTTTTTTAAAATACTCAGTAAGATAATATCTGCTCTTCCTTCTCCTATTATAGCTGGTATAAAGTTTCTTAAAACTCCTTCCTCTTTGCACCCCACACTTTTCATTGCCTGAATGCTAACTTTATTTTGAATATGAGCACCAAAACCCACCCTTTCAACTTTTAGTTCTTCAAATGCAAATTCAAACAACAAATACTTACAATGCTTATTGAGCCCAGTACCTCTAAATTCTTTTCCATACCAAGTATGGCCAAGTTTAATAGTTCCCAACTCTACCGAATAATCATAAAATCTAGTGGTTCCTGCATATTTTTGCTTTTGCTTATCATAAACAATAAAAGCATATTCTTTTTTTAACTCTCTTTTATTTATAGTATCCAAGATATAGGATTTCAAATTTTCTAAACCATCACCTTTCTCAAGAAAATAAGTCCAAAGATTTGGTTCCTTCGAAATTTCTAATAATACTTCTAAATACTCTAGTTTTAACGGACTTAGTTTAACCCTGCTATTTTCCAGAATGTAATTTTCAGAAAAAACTAACTCAGACATATAATTTACCGTTCTAATAAATCTACCAATAAAGCTGCACTCCAAGAAAAATTATTACCACCGTATCCTGCTTTCCCACTTTTATGTACTTCTTTTCTCGAATCAAAATACTCGTAAAATCCATTGTTCTCGATTATACTAATGGTGTCTTGCTTTACCCGTTCTGCGATATCATGATAATTATAAGCCTTTAAACCATTGTACAACATCCAATTTAAATTTACCCAAACAGGACCTCTCCAATATTTTTTAGGATTAAAACGCTCGCTATCTGGATCAAAAGATGCACATAAATATTGATGCTCTCCTCCAAACTTTTTCATCATTACGTCAACCAAAGATTGTGCTCTTTCCATATTTGGAATACCTGCATAAAGAGGAGCAAAAGATGATGATGACAAAAACCGAAGTGGTCTTTCGTTTCTTAAATCATAATGTACGTAAGCTCCAAGTTCTTTGTCAAATAATTTTGAATTAAAAGATGAAACTGCTTTCTCTTGCCATTTTTTAAGTTGATTTATTTTCGATTCATTACGTCCTAATAGCTCATATAGCTTCATTAAGCTTCCATTAGACTTAATTAACATTGCATTAAACAATGGATCTTGCACCAAAAACGGTGATAATTCTGCTATTTTCTCATCACTGTAGTTATGCTGTTTCGCAATATCGATAATATGCAAATAATGATCATACTCTCTCTTTGATGGTCTCTCTGATGCATCTACATGTGTAGTATCTCGCCTTTCAAAAGTGTATTCTGGTGGATTCATAGTATCCCAAATATCATCCCAAATAGGGGAGTTATCGGTACCCGATTCCCAGTTATGATAAATGTAGACCAAGCCTTCTTTTTGAGGATCTCTGTTTTTGTAAAAATACTGATGATTAAAATACACCTTGTCTATGACAGACTCAATAAATTGTAACGTAGCTGTTTTATCTTTTGCTATACGATACATTTCTTCTAGAACAAACCCAGTAACGGGAGGCTGCGTCATTCCTGTAGATCTATACTTTTTTGAAGATAATGGATGTAAATCAGAACGATGGAAATCTGCTCCTGGAAAATAAGTGTCGCTTTCCGTATGAAAAATTATATGTGGAATAAAGCCATTACCCCATTGGGCATCAAGAAGAGTTTTTATTTCACGTTCAGCTTTTACCATATCAAAATGGGCAAATCCAATTGCAATTAAGCCAGAATCCCAGAACCATTGGAAAGGATATAAATTTGCACAGGGTATACTGAATCCAACCTTATCTTTCCAATTGTCATTAAGTACTTTTATAGCCTTTTGTTTTAACCCTTCCATAACTTTAATTTCTTTTTCATTCTAAAAAACTCATCACCTACACTTAATGTATAAGTGATGAGCTAACCAAACTAAACATTGAATAATTATAAACTTCTAAAAATTGAAAGTGGCAGTTAAGAAGAAACGTCTCGGTAAAATTGGTCTTCCAAAGAAAAACTCTGCATTCCCCGACTGATTAATGTTCCTAGGATCACCTTCTGTTACACCATCACTATTGAATAGGTTAAATATTGAAAACCCTAACCTCATCGTGTCATCACTGTCATTTTGTCCCATAGGGAATTGGTAACCTACTCCTAAACGACCAATAGTAATCGCATCTAATTCTACATTATTATTATCTGCAGCAAACTTACTACCTGTATGGTTTAACGAAAATAATGCATCCCACTTATTATTATCAAAATATACTCCTAAAGCTCCAATAAAATTAGGCTGTCTAGCCAATTCATTTCCTTCATCGGCAGTAGTGGTTGTATTTGCCACTAAGTCTGTTCTTTCGTTTTTAGTAATTTCGTGTGCTTGATAAGTTGCCGAACCTCTTAAACTAAAAAACTCAGCAAAATTCCAATCATAAGTAGCTTCTAAACCTATAGTTCTAGTGCTTTGATCTGATCTAAATAAATCTACTAACGTTCCATTACTAAAACCTTGATCAATTTTTATTCTATCACTTAAACCTACATAGTATGCCGCTAAGGAACCTCTAAGTCTATCTGTTCCTATTTTTGCACCAGCTTCAAATTGAATAATTCTTTCAGAATCATACTTGCTACCCGTTACACCTGTTGCTATTGGAGCAAATCCTCTAAGTTGTGGAAAAAAGAATCCTTTTGAGAAGTTGGCGTACAGATTAACTTTATCATTCAATTTATACAAACCAGCTAAAGATAATGCCCAATCTGTTGCACTTACATTAGCTCTTGTAAAGCTTCCATCTGCATATCGAACATTTGCCAATTCTGGTGTTAAAGTAGCATCATCATATACTTGACTTTCAACGATGTTTCCATCACTAAAAGTGCCTTCTGTATTTTCAATTCTGAACCCAACATCAAAACGCCATCTATCAAAAACCATTTCGTCCGTTAAATAGAATGCTGATTTATTTTGGGATAAGAATCTGTTTGATGTCATACCAATTCTATTATACAAACCACCTTGAGAAAAGGTAACATCGTTTCCTCCAGCATCAACATAACTTAAGTTTACTAATCTTGGATTATTGTTGAACTCGGATAAAACTCTGTACTGAAAGTTAACATCTTCAGCTTCCGTTCTTGCTAGAAAGAAACCACCTGTAATATTATGTGTACCATTCTCAACTTCTAAAGTTTTGGTCAAGGAAGCTTCTCCAGAATAGTCGGTCATAGGGCGTAATCTGTCTATATGTAAATTATCCACAACTAAGTCAGACCCATTTATTTGTGCACTTGTTCCTTGATACTGTGCTGAAAAACCTTGGTTTCCTGGTGCCACATTTGCAACATACTGATTTAAAGCTATTGGGTTATTATTATCACCATTACCACCAACATATAGTGCAAAGTTGTGCTTATAATTAGCATATCTTATTTTAGATTTGAATTTCAAATCATCAGAGAAATTATAATTGAAATCTCCCATCAAATAACCTCCTTTAGTAGATACTCCATCTTCTATTGGGCTATTGTAAACTCCACCAGGAGTTAAGAAAGACGTGTTTGCCAACTCACCAGATAATAATTGCGATACATCTTCTCCATCATTTCCAGGTAGTCTCTTTCTATCTCCACTTAAAGGAAGAGGTAAAAAGAACTGTGCATTATCATTTATAAACTGCCCATGAATAGTAAAAGATCCATTCTCAAACTTTTGTTTAATATTAGCTCTAAACTGAACCCCTTTTGTAGGTAAACCAGTTTCTATAGGTCCATCGTCCTTTCTTACAAAACCTGTAAACGCATAATACGTATTTGAGTTTTCACCTCCAAGTTTTCCTCCTGTATAGAAATCTGTCTTTAATCTACCTCTATCTGCCCATTCTACATTGATTATATTCTCATCATTAGAATCTCCTGTTTTACTGGTATAGTTAATAATACCAGCTACAGAACCTGCACCGTATAGAACAGCAGCACCACCACGAACAAATTCCACACCTTTAAAACCTATATCTGGTCTTGCATAAACGTCATGCGCTGAAGAATTTAAGCCGAATGTACTCATTAACGGCATACCGTCATATTGTAAAGGATTAAACACATATTGTCCTCCAGAAGGCAAACCTCTTACAAAAACGTTTGATGCAGTTTCACCACCACCACCTTCAGCAGTAATACCTGGAATACTTCTTAAAACATCTGCTTGTGAGTTTACAGAAAGCTTGGTTATTTCTTTCTGTTTTAAAGAACTAATAGACATGGGTGTCTCCTTTTGAGATCTAAAAGTTGCTGAAGCTGTAAGTACAACTTCATCTAAAGAATTGCCACCTTCTACTAAAACAATTTGTAGATTAACTGGCGACCCATCAAGAGTAACAGTTTTCTCCTGAGTTTCATATCCTAAATAAGATATTTTAATTGTTTGAGTCCCTGTAAGATCAGTAGTAAAGCTAAAGTTTCCATCAAAATCCGAAGTTGCTCCAGATGTACTACCAACAATTAGAACATTTGCTCCAGTAACAGGAACACCTGCGTTGTCTTTAACCTTTCCAGATATTTCTGTTTGCGAAAACGCAAAAGAAACACTTAAAAAGCATACTAATACAATAATAATTTTTCTCATTTTGTTTCGAATTAGTTAATTTAAGTGCTAATTTATAATCAATACCATAATAAAAATGATTAAAAATTGCCATATTTGTACGCAAACGTTACCGCAAACGTTTGCAATTTTATTATTTTAAAAAAATGAAAAAAAGCAGTACTACTTTAAAAAATCTAGCACAGGAATTAAATTTATCAATTTCAACAGTGTCTAGAGCATTAAATGACCATCCTGATATTAGTACCGAAACAAAAGAAAAAGTCAAACATCTAGCATTCAAATTAAACTATGTCCCGAACATATTTGCAAAAGGTTTTAGACAACATAAAACAAATATTATTGGTGTTATCGTTCCAAATATTACTCATTATTTTACTTCAACAATTTTAAAAGGTATTCTAGACGAAGCCTCTTCCTTAGGATACAAGGTTATTATCTCAGAGTCTAATAATGATATAACTAAACAAAATGAAATGCTTCAAACCATGCTTCAATTTGACGTTGATGGTATTTTAATGTCCATTTCTAAAATGACGAGAAACATTGATAACATCTTAAAAATAAAAAATAGCGTACCACTTATTCTTTTTGACAAAGCCTCGAACAAGATACCTTGTTCGCAAGTTGTGATTAACGAAGAGGAATTAGCTTATAATGCGGTAGAGCATCTCATTAATATAGGTAAAAAACGTATTGCTATTATTAAAGAACCCGAATTCTCTTATAATTCAGAAAGACGATATGCTGGTTATCTTAGAGCTTTAAAAGAGCATAATTTGTCTATTGATGAAAAGATAATTCTTACCGTTGAGGACATCTCCTTAGTTCAAGGTAAGCGAATGGCAAATCTACTTTTAAGCTTAAAGAAAAGACCTGATGCTATTTTCGCCATTACAGATAGTTCTGCCGTTGGCGTAATTCAAACACTTAAAAAATTCAATATAAGCATACCTGATGAAATCGCTGTTGTCGGTTTTAGCAACTCAAGATTATCAACAATAATTGAACCCAATCTAACAACCATAGATCAACCAGGAGAACACATAGGATCTACAGCCGTTAAATATCTTGTTCAAGACATTAATAGTACCGATGAAACTATTCAAATAAAAAATATCGAAATAAAAGGAACACTTATAATTAGAGATTCAACATTTAAAGTTTAAATATTATTTTAATAGTATACTTCATGTATTTTAATATTTTTGCGCCATGGATGTAATTGACGCTATTATATTAGGCATTATTCAAGGACTTACAGAGTTTTTACCTGTATCTTCAAGTGGACATTTGGAATTAGGAAAAGCCATTTTGGGTGACAATTCCGTACCTGAAGAAAGTTTATTGTTTACAGTTGTACTTCACTTTGCAACTGCTTTAAGTACCATAGTCGTTTTTAGAAAAGATATTCTAGAAATCGTTAAAGGTATTTTAAAATTTCAGTGGGATGAAGACATGCAGTTTTTAGCCAAAATTGTAGTGTCTATGATACCCGCCGTAGTTGTTGGTCTATTTTTCGAAGAACAATTAGAAGCTCTTTTTGGCGGGAATATTTTACTAGTTGGATGCATGCTAATCGTTACCGCTTTACTTCTGTTTTTAGCAGATAAAGCCAAAGACACGAACAAAAAAGTAAGTTTTAGTAATGCTTTTGTTATCGGTATTTCACAAGCTATAGCTATGCTTCCTGGGATTTCGCGCTCTGGCGCTACTATTTCTACATCTGTTTTATTAGGAAATGATAAAACCAAAGCTGCTCGATTTTCATTTTTAATGGTAGTACCTTTAATTTTTGGAAAAATAGCTAAGGATATTTTAAGTGGTGATATTTCTACCGATAGCCAAAATTTCACCGCACTTTCCATAGGTTTTGTTGCGGCTTTTGTTGCAGGATTGTTTGCTTGTACTTGGATGATTTCTTTAGTGAAAAAAAGTAAACTATCTTACTTTGCTATTTACTGCGTTATTGTTGGTGTTATTGCCATTATTTTTGCTTTAATGAACAGATAATGACTGCTGAAGATTTTCTTTCTGGACAAGTTTTATTGATAGATAAGCCTTTAAACTGGACATCTTTTCAAGTAGTGAATAAACTGCGTTGGGAAATTCGGCAAGCCTTCAATATAAAAAAAATAAAAGTTGGTCATGCTGGTACTCTAGATCCTTTAGCCACAGGTTTATTGGTGATTTGTACTGGAAAAAAAACCAAAGAGATTAATACCTATCAAGGGCATATAAAAGAATATACCGGAACTTTTGTATTGGGAAGCACTACACCTTCTTTTGATTTAGAAACTGAAATTAACGAAACCTTTCCAACGGAGCATATTACTGAAGCTATAATTCATCAAACTACAAAACAGTTTATTGGAGACATTCAACAATTTCCACCTGTGTTTTCAGCTATAAAAAAAGATGGAAAACGTTTATATGAGTTTGCCCGAGCAGGCGAAGAAGTCGACATAAAATCAAGAACCGTTTCTATTTCAGAATTTGAAATTACTAAAATTGATGGTGCAAATATTGACTTTAGAGTTGTGTGTAGTAAAGGTACTTATATTCGCTCTTTAGCCCATGATTTTGGGAAAGCACTTAACTCTGGAGCACACTTATCTGCTCTGAGACGGACTAAAATTGGTGACTTCAATGTTGAAAATGGCAAGTCTATTGAAGACTTCATTAACAGCTTAAAAAACTAAAATCTGTATATTTACGTATATTTCAATGTAAAAACATTGCTAATACATCGATTTGAACCTAACAAATCAACATAAAGCCCTATTGTTAACTCTACTTATTGCAGGTACGGTTGTGCTTTCTGTTTTTAATCTTAGTCTTAAAAAACAGAATGAGAGAATGGCGGAAAGTTATTATGAAATGGAACCTGAGCCTGAACTTACCGAAGAAGAAACTAAAATTCTCGAAGCTTTAGAAAACCAAAATAACGCCAAGGCCGAAACTAATAAGGCGTTTAACGAAACTAAAAACAATAAACATTTTGCAGAAGCGTACAAACCTATTGCACCTCCTGAAGATTATAAGCCGCGGTCGAGTAATCTTGATAATTCTGGTGCTATTGAAAGCTTTAAATCTAAATACAAAGACTCTAATCCTGCAAAATTAAAAAGCAAAGACTTATCATCCTTTAGTAAAGTTAATGAGTTGCTTGAAAAACAAAAGGGAGAAGGTGCCAATACAAAAAGTACGGTAAGCTATTCGTTAAAAAATCGTGATGACATTTATATCCCGATACCTGTTTACCTATGTGAAACTAGTGGTAAAATAGTCGTAAATATCACAGTAAACTCAGGTGGCGATGTTATAGATGCTTATACTAATACCTCGTCTACATCATCCAATGAGTGCCTTATTGAACACGCACTTCAGTATGCCAAAGATGCTAGATTTAGCAGTGATACTTCAAAAGAAACCCAAATAGGCTCTATTACTTTTAATTTTATTGGTAAACGGTAGACGATTGTAGTTCACTTAGTATTTCAGTAATATCATCTATTACATTTTGCCCTTTGTTATCATTGTACCAATGCTGTAAATCTTGTTTAAAGCTATCCGTTAGTCCACCATTCATAGCCTTAAATCTATTTACATAACCTGTAGCCTCACTCGGTCTTGGTCCATAAGTATCTAAAACGTCTCCCGTAGCATCATCAATAATAATTAATTTAGGAATCGCTCTATTTCCAAAGGTAAGAAAGGCATCCATTAATTGCGGGTTTTCATCACGAAGCACCACACGATAGTTTATATTAGGATTTATTTCGGCTATTTTATTTAATACTGGCAGAATATGTGCAGCATCACCACACCAACTTTCTGCAATTACTAACCACGTTACCTTCATGTCAAACTCAGAAAGTCTCTTTTTAGAAGCTGCTGAAACTTTTAAAGTCTTGTCCCAACGCTTCATACGCCTATCATTAAGCTTAGTATATTTAATTAATGCAGCCGACTGATTATGTCCAGTAGTTGCACATTTTTTCGCTAAATCATTCACTAAATTGCGGTATACTTTATAAGGCATACTCTTTTTTATACCAGATTGAATAATAGTTTTCATGATAAAATAGTTTAAACAACAAAAACAAATTTAGGATGTTAGTTTTCGTAATCCGCTGACTTTTATCATGTTTAGAAAAATATCTACGTACTTTCCTAAAACAAAAAATGCAATTCATAAGAATTGCATTTTTTTTATTCTAATGTAATACCTTTAAAAACATACTTCTGGATGAAACTCACAAAGCATTTGGGTAATATCGTTAATAATATTTTGTCCCTTATCCCTGTTGTACCAAACTTGCAAGTCTTCTTTAAATTCTGGAGTTAACTTACCATATTCAGCTTTATAATTATTAACTAATGTTGTGGCTTCACTTGGTCTTGGTCCAAATGTATTTAACACTTCACCCGTTTCGGCATCTAACATAATTAGTTTAGCAATAGCCCTTCCTCCGTTAGTTAAAAACATATCCATAAGCTCCAAATTTTCATCACGCATTACCAATTTTAAATGGATATTATCGTTCAATTCTGCTAGCTTATTCAGCACAGGAACTACATGTGCGGCATCACCGCACCAGCTTTCGGTAATAACTAACCATGTTACTTTTCCAGAAAAATCAGATAACTTTTGCTGAGCTTCTTCTGAAACCTTTAAAGTTTTATCCCATCGTTTCATACGGCGTGCATTCAGCTTTGTATAATTAACTAAAGCCTCAGTTTGTTCTAAACCTGTTGTGCCGTTCTTTTCAGCTAAATCATTTACTAAATCTCTATACTCTTTATAAGATATGGCTTTTTCTAAACTCGATTTTATAATTGGGTGCATAATTTTATTTTTTTATGTCTAAGGTTTGTCTACTTCATTTAAAATACATTACAAAATAACTATTTAACTTGCGAATGAAACGTAACATAGGTTGCATATAGCAAAAAATCAAGTGAGTTTTATATTTAAAAAAAGTAACTTTAAGCTTTAATAAAAAAACATGACAGAAAAACACAGATGCGGTTGGTGCGAAGGTGATGCCCTTTATGAAGCCTATCATGACGAGGAATGGGGGGTACCCGTTTATGACGATGATACATTGTTTGAATTTTTAATTTTAGAAACCTTTCAAGCTGGCTTAAGTTGGATTACCGTATTGCGTAAACGTGAAAATTTTAGAAAAGCTTTTGATAATTTCAACTATAAAAAAATAGCAAATTATCAGCTAGAAAAAATAGATGCGTTATTACAAGATGCTGGTATCATCAGAAATAAATTAAAAGTAAATGCAACAGTTACCAATGCCCAAGCTTTTATAAAAGTACAAGAAGAATTTGGTAGTTTTAGCAAGTATATCTGGAGTTTTATTGATGGAAAACCTATCAAAAATGCGTTTGAGAATTATAAAAAAGCTCCCGCAAATACACCTTTAAGTGATACTATTAGTAAAGATTTAAAAAAGCGAGGTTTTAAATTTGTGGGAACAACCGTAGTTTATGCACATATGCAAGCTACAGGAATGGTAAACGACCACGAAGTGAATTGTTTTAGATATGATGAAGTATAGTTTAATATTTTTATTTATCTCCCTTTCGTTTTCCCAATCTAAAAATGAAAAGGAGGAGCGTATTCCTGCTTCTGAATTTCCAGAAATTGCCAAAAGCTATTTTAATATCATTTCGCAAGATGTAAACTACTTAAAATACTATAAAGAAACTGATGGTGATAAAAAAAGCTTTGAAGTAAAATTTAAATATAAAAAAGAACATTACAGTGTTGAATTTGATACCCTGGGTCAATTAGAAGACATTGAAATTGTGATTAAGAAAAAGCATATTCCTAAAAAGATATATAATACTATTTCTGATTATTTAAATAGTAATTATAAGAGGTTTACCATGGTAAAAGTCCAAAAACAATATATAAACACTACTAATAAAACTGACAAGCAATTTATTCAACATATTCTGGAAAAACCCTATAATAAACATACACATTTTGAAATAATTGCTGATGTAAAAACTAAAGATCAGCATGAATTACTAGAACTTACTTTTGACAGATATGGGGTTTTTGAAAAATCCAGAAAAGTAACCTCATCCTCCTATGAGCATGCCTTGTATTAAAAGTTTATCTTTATTACTATTGTATTTTCTGTGTTTTTCAATTACGGCACAGAGCAATTTTTCTTCTCTAGGAGAATCTGCCGTATCACTTAATCAAAACATATCTAAAACCTACAGTGTGAATTTTGCATTTAGAAGTCGATATGTGTTATATAATGATGACGGCTTGCAATACCAGCAGCAACAGGTAGATGTTTACCACTTTTCAACCTTCAAACTAGATTATTACCACAAACTTAGTGTTGGAATTTATTACCGAAACAGAGATTGGTTTGAAACTGGAAGTGACGAAACGCGTATCACTCAACAATACAACTATACCAAACAAACGTTGGGTGTTCGTTATGGACATCGCTTACGCTCTGAACAACGTATTCTAAATACAAAAACTATTTTTAGGCAACGCTACAGGTTTGCTATAGATTTTCCTTTGAATGGTGAAAAACTAGATATTGGTGAGACTTATTTGGTCAATACTGTCGAAGCGCTTTTGAGTTTAAGCCAACCTGATAAACCAGAAACGGATATTAGGATAGCAACCCAAATAGGATGGCAGGTAAATGAAGAATTGAAGCTTCAAATAGGTTTAGAGCATCGATTAGAATCTTTTAATTTAGAGGCTAAAAACAACCTGTTTGTTTTGACTACTGTTGTTTTGAAGATTTAAACACCTTTTAACAATTGTATAAACTTATCCCTAGGCATTTCTTCAGCACCTAAACTCGCCAAATGATTTGTGTAAACCTGACAATCAATCAATTTATAATCTGCGTTTTGAATAAAAGATATGAAGGCAATCTTACTAGCATTACTTTCTTTGGCAAACATGCTTTCTCCTGTAAAAATACCATTTCCTAAATCTACACCATATAAGCCTCCAACTAATTCTTCGCCATTCCAAACTTCTACAGATTTTGCATACCCTAAATTATGTAACTCTGTAAAAGCGATAATCATACTTTCAGTAATCCAAGTACCCTCCTGTCCACCACGTTTAGCTTCAGCACAGGCTTTTATAACATCTACAAAAGCCTTGTTTATAGTAACTGTATAACCTTTATTGCGCAACACTTGGCGCATACTTTTAGAGACCTTTAATTTTTCTGGAAAGAGTACAAATCTAGGATCTGGACTCCACCAAAAAATAGGTTCGTCGCTATCAAACCATGGAAAAATACCCGAGCGGTAAGCTAACAGCAAGCGTGCTACGGATAAATCGCCACCAATAGCCAAAATACCGTCCTCTGATGCTTTAGAAACATCAGGAAACCATAAGTCTTCAGTTAAGAATTTCACTTATACTTTAATTTTTCTCAATCAGCTTGAAGATAATTGCAATTTTTTTATAAAAATAAGAAACCTCATTGTTTTTTAAAAACAATGAGGTTTCTTTATGACCCTTTAACTGCTCTCAGGATAACAATTTTCTTGGTCTAGAAAGGCAAATCGTCATGATCTTCTTCCTTTAAATCTCCTGCAGGCTCAAAAGCATCAGCAGGAGGTACAGGTGGCATATTCTCACCAGAAGCTGCTGGCTGTATTGCTTCAATTCTCCAACCTTGTACAGAGTTAAAATATTTAGTTTCCCCTTGTGGGTTCAATTTATCCTGTACAAACTCTACCATAATATGTTGTGGATACTGTTCCTCTGTAGTTACCACTACTTCCCTCTTTCTAAATCCGTTATTCCCAAATGTTTGGGTCTCACCTACCATTTTAATTTTCCCTTGTACTTCCATTTACTATAATTATTTAATTTGATGTTTATTAACTTAACAATATTTTCCAAGCGCTTTGCACATCACCATAACTTAAATACTTTCTTGCTAAAGTGTGCTTTTCTCTGTGGCTTGCTTCTTTTATTTTTGGGTATCGTGACCCTAAATCTTCTACAAATGTGTTTACCTCTTCTTTTGATGGTAATGCCTCAACATTACCAAGCATTCCTAAATCATTCCCAGTTAAAATCATACTATTTTTAACATGGTCTGGAAAGCTATCAACCCCTATTCCTAAGCTTGACAATGGTTTTGGTATCTCGAAAAAGCCTTTATTTGCTCTACTATACAAACTACCTCCTGCTCTAGCTACTAAATCTAACTTTTTCTGATTAATAGTCTCATCTTCATTTAAAAAATCATCATCTATATGAAATTTTACAACCTCACAAATCACCAAGTTTCCAGCTCCACCTTCAGTTCCTAGTTTCACAACTTCATTTACTTTACATTCAAACTGAACTGGAGATTCTCCAACCCTAAACGGCTTAACAACATCAGATTTCAACATAGTTAATCCCGCTTTTTCAAACTCATTAACCTCTTTGGCATATTCAGTACTTGCTAAAGACATTTGATACACCAAATCATAATTCACCACATTTATTACTACCTCTTTAGTAGCTTCCACATTATGCAACGTGTGTTTCGTAGTATTATCACGAACACGACGCGCTGGTGAAAAAATTAGTATAGGCGGGTTCGCACTAAACACGTTAAAAAAACTAAACGGCGATAAATTTACGTTTCCATCTGCATCAATAGTACTTGCAAATGCAATGGGTCTTGGCGCCACAGCACTTAACAAGTAACCATGTAATTTACTGGTTGATAATGCATTTGGTGTAAAAGTTGCCATATTTATTTTTCAAGTTCAACAAATGTAACTATTCTCGTAGGCTTATAAAAAATGATTTACTAACAACTTGGACAATAATATTAACAGATTTGCATTATATTACTGACTAATCAAAATTTGAATGCTTTTTACCAAATATTCTAATACTTTTCGTTGGATAATGATAGTAGTGTCATTCATTATCGTTTCGCTGATTTTATGGAATACTTACGTGTTTTTTCAGAATTTTAAGGAAGAAGAACGGGTAAAGATGAAGAATTGGTCTTTCGCATCGAAAGAATTGACAACAACTGATAATCTCGAGGCCAACATAGGAAATCTTCCGATTGAAATATTACAAAGTAACAAAACTACTCCGATGATTATTGTACATAAAGATGGTAGTTATGATACTAGGAATATTGATGAAAATGTAGCTAAAGACTCCATTAAAATTCAAAAATTAATTACGAAGTTTAAAAATGAATATAACCCTATTAAAGTAACTTACGACAACAATCTACTACAAACCATCTATTACGGTAACTCACCTCTCCTAAACAAACTAAAATACTATCCTTTAGCGCTATTACTCATTATTTTTCTATTTACAGGTGTTATTTTCTTCTTTTACAAAAGCAATAAAAACGCCACCGAAAACAAGCTTTGGTCTGGTATGGCAAAAGAAACAGCGCACCAAATTGGCACACCTTTATCGTCCTTAATTGGCTGGACTGAATTATTAAAAACTGAAAATGTAAATCCAGACTATATAGTAGAAATTGAAAAAGATATTGATAGGTTGCAGACTATTACTGAACGTTTTAGTAAAATTGGGTCCTTACCTACCTTAGAAACTGCCGATATAGTGGCAGAAACTAAAGAAGCCTATGACTATTTAAAACGGCGTTCTTCAAATTTAATTGAATTTGAAATAACAGCTCCTGAAGCACATATTCCTGTAAAAATAAATAAGCAGCTTTACGGATGGACTATCGAAAACTTAGTAAAAAACGGTATTGATGCCATGAAAGGAAGAGGTAAAATCTCCATTGAAATTAAAGAGCTAGAAAATGATGTTAAGATTACCGTTTCTGATACAGGAAAAGGTATTCCGAAGAAAAACTTCAACACTATTTTTGAGCCAGGATATACCACAAAAAAACGTGGTTGGGGTTTAGGTCTATCGCTCACAAAACGTATTGTAGAAGATTTTCATAACGGAAAAATAAAAGTGTTAGAGTCTGTTCTCGGAAAAGGTACAACGTTTCAAATTAGATTAAAACGCTCAAACTGATGAAAACAGAAGAGTTAAAACCGATAAAAAAAGTAGCATTAAAAAATAATTGTCCTGAATGTTTCAGTACAGATGGGCTACAACTAACTTTTAAGCAAAAATTTATTGAAACATCTTTCTATAAATCAATTTCTAACGAGATCAGTCATGAAATTTATTGCAGCACCTGCGAAAGTATTATTTATCCTGAACGATGGACGGATGATATAGAACGGGTATTTGAATATCAGCAAAAAGCATTTACACCAAAACCAGCATCAAAATACTTCAAAAAAATATTCTGGATTATAGTAATTTCAGCATTAATTATAGCTTTCGCTACAATCGGTTTTTTAGTCTTTTACTTAGAGAAATCTTAGAGATTAGCACGTATTGCAGCGGCTATTTTATTAAAATCTTCAGGTGTCATTTTCACCTTTTTAATAAAACGCGCATCATCCATGGAGTGCAACGGAATTAAATGTACGTGGGCATGTGGTACTTCTAACCCTATTACAGAAACACCAACACGATTGCAGGGAATGGTTTTTTCAATAGCTAAAGCCACTTTTCTAGAAAATCTCATTAAGCCATTATAAGTAGCCTCATCTAAATCAAATAGCTTATCCACTTCCTTTTTGGGAATACATAGCGTATGTCCCTCAACATTTGGGTTTACATCTAAAAACGCCAAAAACGCATCCGTTTCTGCCACCTTGTAGCAAGGTATCTCGCCATTAACTATTTTAGTGAATATTGAAGCCATGTTTTCTTTTATCTAGAAATTTCAATTATGTCAAATTTCATCACACCGTTTGGCACTTGAATTTCTGCAACCTCACCAACTGATTTCCCTAAAAGTCCTTTTCCGATAGGAGAATTTACCGAAATTTTTCCTGAAGCTAAATCTGCCTCACCATCAGCAACCAACGTATACGTCATTTCCATACCATTGGTTTGGTTTTTTATCTTCACTTTAGATAGCACTAAGGCCTTAGACATATCTAATTGAGATTCATCGATGATACGCGCACCCGCCAAAGCTTCTTCCAATTTTGCAATTCGCATTTCTAGCATGCCTTGAGCTTCCTTAGCAGCATCGTACTCTGCATTTTCACTCAAATCGCCTTTATCTCTAGCCTCAGCGATAGCTTTAGAAGCCTTTACACGTTCAACATCCTTTAATTGTTGTAATTCGTCTCGTAATTTTTTTAACCCCTCTGGTGTATAGTAAGATACTTTACTCATAACTTCATCGTTTAAATTAACAAAATCCCGAACTTGGCGGGATTCCAACAAAAAAATCCCGCTTTCACGAGATTGTACGGCAAATATACAAAATATTTAAATCAAGACTGTATTTTATCGTAAATTGCGACCTAATTTTCAAGATTTTATGAGAATCCTTATCGCCCTTATTTGTGTGTTAACGCTAACTACTTGTAGCAGTAATTCCCTTAATGATGAAAACTGTCAGTTTTTGTTAGATGTCACTGTCAACGAATCTATAAATTTAAATTTTCCTCAATTCAGTCAACTACAATTCCCAAGTAATCCAACGTACATACCTAATGTCGGAAATGGTGGCATTATCATCACCAATACTGGAAGCGGCTATGCAGCCTTTGATGCGGCCGACCCAAACCATATATTCAATACATGTTCGCTTTTAACCATCGAAGGGCTGACTGCAAAATGTGGTTGTGACGACGAAAACGAATACAATTTATTCACAGGACAAGCTGTAAATAATGGAAATTTAAGGTGTACCTTAAAACGTTACCGCGTAGAACAAAACGGCAATATCTTGGTTGTTTTTAATTAAAAATATTAGGGCGTTACCACAAGGGTCGGGCTTTCCGTTAAAAGTTTTGGCTCGATGCGCGCCTCGCCAAAAGCTACCACTGCAATCCCTAACGCACCACTCTTCCTCTCAAAAAAGAAAGCGCAATCAGCATTACACCAACTACGCTTTCAACCCTTAATTGAATTCTTAAAATTTTAAAGTAGCTCCTAGCAAAAAGCTAGTAGTAGCTTGCGGATAGTACCCTGCAAAAAAGCCTGTAGTAGTTCCTGTTGAGCTTGTGTTATCATCAAAATCAAACGAACCAAAATAGCCATTAGACACATATTTTTGATTAAAAATATTATTTACTAAACCAGACAATACAATCGATTTGAATAGTTTATTTGGTTTAATTTCATAATTAATATTAAAATCATTCACAAAATAACTCTCTAAAATTGACTCTGTATTATCAGTATTTCCCATAAATTGTTCGCCAACATATTTACTTAATAACGATACTTGTAAACGTTCAACTGGGAAGAAATTCAGTGCATTTCCAACAACCACTTCTGGCGAAAATGAAATATTTGTGTCACCTAAATTTACCAGCTCCCCATTTAATGAGGTTGTAAAATCCTGATTCTTATTACTACTCAAGGCAACATTGGTCGAGGTACTAAAAAACTTTGAAAACTGAACGTTGGCGTCTACCTCTAAACCAAGTCTGTAACTTTTTCCCGATGATGCTCTAAGCGGACTACCAACATCATCCAACTCGCCTGTTAAAACCAACTGATTTTTATAAAACATGTAATATAAGTTGGTATTAATACTCGCTTTTTTACTGGTATAGCGCCACCCTAATTCGATATCATTCAACGTTTCATGTTCAGTCACACCACCTTGAAAGTCATCCCGATTTGGTTCTCTATTCGCTACAGCAAAAGATGCATAAAAGCTATTAAAATCACAATGGCGGTAAGTCAATCCAATTTTAGGATTAAAGAAACTAAAGTTTGCATCGGTGACAAACGGTACCACATCAGAACTTGTACCATTGGTTTTATAACTCACAAAACGTCCTTGTAAATCCACAAATCCAGTAAACTTTTCTGCAAATTTAAAAGTAGCCTTAGAGAATACACTAAAATCATTTTTGGTAGCATCGCCATCATAATATCTGTCTCTTATCTCGGTATTGGGTGCTAAATCACTTCCCCAAATTACTTCTCCAAAATGATCTCCTGTGTATGAACTCATAGACAAACCAGAAATTATTTCTAAAGCAGTGTTCTTATAAGTTACGTTGGCATTCAGCACGTAAAAATTATTATCTAACCATCTACGAACAATAACATCAGAATCCTCTTCAATTAAGTTCGCAAAATCTGCAGCAGACTCTTCTGGTTTATACTGCTCAAAATAACCACGCCCTTTGGTATAATTCAAACCTAAGTTTGTAGACCAATTATTATCAAAACGCTGATTCCAATGTAGCTGATAATGGTCTTGCCAATAATTGTCAGTTTCATTTTCGTAAGTATATGGATTTTGGCGACGATTTTCTTGTAATTGTTCAGCAGTTAAACCAAACCAAGATTGATAAGTGCGTTCTACATTTCCAAAAGTCAACGCTTTAATCAACGTATTATCATCCTTATAAATACCTTGAAGAAAATACGATTTCAAATCTGTAAAAGCTCTATCTACATAACCATCCGAGTCTATTTTTGAAAAACGTCCAGACACTTCAAAATGGTCATTTAACAAACCCGTACTAACTTTCACAGTATGCTTTCTGGTATTAAAACTCCCAAAACTATTGACTATTTCTGCCGAGGCTTCTCTTGAAAAAGCATCCGTCAATAAATTTAAACTCGCACCAAAAGCTCCAGAACCATTTGTTGATGTACCTACACCACGCTGCAATTGTAAACTCTCTGTTGATGATGCAAAATCACCCAAGTTTACCCAAAACGTACCTTGACTTTCTGGGTCGTTATAAGGAATACCATTAATCGTAACATTTACTCTGGTTGCATCCGTTCCACGTACACGAATACCAGTATATCCAATACCTGCACCAGCATCACTAGTTGTAACTACCGACGGCAAATAATTCAATAAAATTGGAATGTCCTGACCCAAATTACGTTTTGCAAGCTCTTCTTTTGAAACGTTGGAGTGTGTAATGGGAGAATCTGCACTTACACGAACTGCACTTACTAAAACTTCGTCTAGTTTTTCTGTTTTAGTAGAATCTTGTTGTTTTTGATTGTTTTGCGCATTGGCACTGACCGATAGCACAAAAAGTGCTAAAAAAAGAAATAAATTTTTCATGTCGATTACATAGATTATAATCGAATAAAAAGAGGTAATTATTCTTTAATATTAATAATTCAATTTTTGAATTTATTTCAGAGATTGCTACGTCGTTTTTCAAACTCCTCACAATGACATCGTAAATTCTATTTCCTAAACAGCATTACCTGTTCTAGGTTCAATGGGTATGATCTCAGCCACTTTTAGGCACCCCTTTTTGAGAACGGTGCAAATGTATGAACGAATTCTGAATTAATAAATATGAATGTGTTCTTTTTTTAATCTATATCTGGCTTTCTTCTATTTGCCTTCTTTTCAGAGCGATACTTCTTATTTTTTAGTCGCTTCCGTATAACAGCTCTCGGAATTTTTGTTGGAACGCGCTCTTTTTCTTCTACCAAAGCATGTTTTATCAACTCTAAAAAACGTTTTATTACTATCTCTTTATTTTTATGTTGGCTACGAGATTCGCCACATTGCAAGATTAAAACACCTTCTTTTGTTAACCTATTTTGTAGTTTTTCTTGGATGGTACTTTTCTGCGGCGCATCAAACACTCCTGATGTAATCAAATTAAAAGACAATTCAACTTTTGAAGCTACCTTGTTAACATGTTGGCCTCCGCTACCTGAACTTCTTACAGCTTTAAAACTTAACTCTTTTATTAATGCGTCTTCATCAAACATTACGAACCTTGATGTGCAGGTTTTAATAAATCGTTTACTGTTTTTACAGGATTAAAAGTTTCCACAGGCACCTCCACAAAAATAGAATTCCAATGTGCCATACTACCATTCCATAATCCTGGAAGTTCCAATGCTTGAATATCAACACCATTTTGTGTTTTCATGGTAATAAAAGCTGCTTCTGGATCAACATATTCTAGCAAATTAAACTTTTCACCTTTATAGTTTTTAACCCCACAAACTAAATCTGTCGGATTAAAATGTGATGCTTTGTATACAATAGATTGCTGTTGCTTTTTACTAAAATCTATCTGTGCAAATTCTACAATTTGCAGCGATATCTCTCCGTTTTCATCCTTAACCCAAAATGGCCCACCTCCAGGTTCTCCTTCATTTTTTACCATACCACAAACACGAATAGGACGATTAAATTTATGTCTCAGATACTTTATTTTCTCATCAAAACTAAAATCTCCAAAATCAGAATCTATATAAACACTTAATTGTTTTCTTAAGAAATAAGCCATTGCTGTAACATCTGCTTCATCAACATCACCCTTGTCCAAATCACGCAAGTAATCAAACACTTGGTTTTGAGCCTTTAGCAAAACACCTGCTAGTAGTTCTTTGTATTTTGAATCTTTCTTATTTCTATCTTTTACAGTGATGTTATCAATGTTTTTTATAAAAATAATATCACTATCTAAATCATTTAAATTTTCTAATAATGCACCATGCCCCCCAGGTCTAAATAAAATAGACCCATCATCTTTTCTAAACACCTTATCGTCTTTAGTTAAAGCCAAAGTTTCAGTTGCTTCTTTTTGAAAAGAAAAAGAGACATTAAATGTAACTTTTGTAATTCTCTCTAGCTTTGGCTTTATTTCTTTCAACAATTCTACAAAGTAATTGTAGTGTTTTTCAGAAACTGTAAAATGTAAATTGGCATTACCTTTTGATGAAGCATATAAAGTAGATTCATATAAATGTTCCTCAAATGCGGTAATACATTCATCTTTATATTTATGGAAGGGTAGTAGCCCCTTAGGAAAAAAGCTATAGTTCAATGCATTTTCATCTAGCATTGTTTTTACAAATTGAACGTATTGTTCTTCTTCAGTTAAGCTATCAAAATTTGGAATTTGCTCCTTTACGCTTTCCATAACTTCCTCATAAAAAGGAAAATTTGAAAGGTTTGAAACAAAAATTTCTATCAATTCATCTCCATATTTTTCAACATACTTCTTGATATTATCTTTTGACGTATTGAAACGTTTTAAAAACTGAAACAAAAATTTGAACATTCTTGTTGCTGCACCAGAAGCTGGCACAAATTTTAAGAGATCATTCTGCTCTTTATGTTCAACATATAATGCTACTAGTTCATCTATTTCGTTTTCCTCAAAACTATGAATACCTCTTCCAACTGTTGCAGCCGCTAATAAATGAGAATGTGTCATCCCATTTTTTAAACGGTTTATTTGAGCATTTACTTGATCTAAGGTTATCCCTTTCTGATGAATTTGGTTAATGTCTTGTTCAGTAAACATTATCTATTATTTAGTAATTTATTTATATGTTTTACGGCCGTATCCAGTCGCTCTTTTTTATTGCCTTTTAGTAAAACATATGGTCTATTTTGTTTAATTAATTCGTTTTGAAAAGCCTCAAACATTTCCTCTCTATCATTAGGTTTATCGCGTAAATCGTCAGCTTCCCAAGGTGTATCAATATAAGTTAAAAAATATAAATCATATTTATTCTGTAAAGCATATTTTTTAAGAATGGGGTCGCATGTTCCAATATAATACGCTTCAGAATACACCTTGGTTTCTAGCAAATCTGTATCGCAAATTAGAACCGTATCTGTTTTTTGTGCTAATTCATTTTCCAATTTCATTTGTCCTTCAGCAATTGGAAGTAAATCATCTGGCTCACAAGTTTTACGTTCATTATTCCATTTATTTTGAAGGTATTCACGCGCATATTCTGGCACCCAAACAGAATTATAATATCGTGCTAACTGACGAGATAATGTTGTTTTTCCTGTTGATTCAGGCCCAAACAAAACTACTTTTACGCAGTTTGCAGATTGTTGTTTATACTTTTCTTCCATGCGATGTAGCCTTGGATGGCTAATATAGTAAAGATTAAATATTGAAGCGACAACATACCCCAACCTCTGTAGGCATATAATGGCACTGTTATAATATCAGCGAAAATCCAGAGCGTCCAATTTTCTAATTTTTTGTTGGCCATAAACCACATAGCTGTGAAAAAGACACCTGATGTAAAAATGTCAATATAGTTTGAAGATGTTATTTCTGTTCCATGGCCTTTATATACTAAATAAGTCACTAACATCGTTAGCAAAAACATGCCGAAACCAATAAATTTTTCTTTTGAAGTCGTTCTAGAAATAGGCACCACATATTTATCTTCTTTTTTTCTAGACCAATTCCACCAACCGTAAATACTCATAATTGAATAGTAAAAATTCATCATCATATCTCCCATCAACTCATCTGTAAAAAAAATATAAACAGTGATGATGGTGGCGACTAACCCTGTGGGGTATACCAAAATATTTTCGCGTTTAGCATATACAACACTTGCAATACCAAATACAAATGCTATCGCTTCTAAAACAATTAAAGATACTTCTCTATTTCTATAAGGCTCGAGAAAAAAATCAAAAATGGGGTTCATAATTGTGTCTATCAGATTTAACGACTTTCATGTAAAGTAACCCTCGTTCTATAAGTTCAAAAGCTTCTTTTATTTCTGAAGTTAATAATTGCATCACTTCATCATAGTCTCCATAAACTTGAGTACTTAAAGGGTTTTCAAGCACTTTCAAATTCGAAGCTCTTAATTTTTTTATAAAGTGAATGATTGCTGGCTCGTAATCATCATGTAATGGTGTTAACGTTAATTCTACCGATATTTTCATTTAAATAATATTTTGTCATTTCCGCGAAGGCGGGAATCTTTATGTAATTTATGAGATGCTGAAACAAGTTCAGCATGACAAATTACTTTAGCAATTTGTCAAACAACCCTTCATCTTCCTCAAAAGCTGTACCAACTACTACTAAATCGGCACCAGCCGAATATACATTTTCAATTTGAGATTTAGTTTTTAATCCACCTCCAACTATTAATGGGATTTTCAATTCGCTTTTTACTGCTTTTATAATCTCATTAGTTAAGGGCTGTTTAGCGCCACTACCAGCTTCCAAATATATGAGGCTCATTCCCAAAAACTGTCCTGCTCTTGCAGTATCAACAATTGGTTGTACTTGCGTTCTAGACATGGCATTCGTGCCAGTTACTTTTGAAACAGCAGTTTTCACACCACTTTCAATCAAAATATAACCTGTTGGAATAACCTCCAAATCTTTATCTCTCAATTTTGAAACCGCCTCAATATGTTTACCAATTAAGTATTCTGGATTCCTCCCAGAAAGTAATGATAAAAATAACAACGCATCAGCATTCTCCGTTATTTGAGATACATCTCCTGGGAACAAAACAACAGGTAAATCAGTGTGTTTTTTAATAGTTTCTACCAAAATTTCGGTAGCATTTTCATCCACAGTACTTCCACCAACAAAAATATGTGTTGTAATTGATGTATTAACTTTTTCAATGAAGCCTTCAGTATTCTCTAATTGAAATTTATCAGGGTCAATTAAAACCGCAAATAGTTTTTTCGCCCTTAACAATAGCATCTAATATGTTTTGGTAAATAGGCATCAAGCAATAGCGTAAGCACAGGTAAATCCTTCAAACTCTAAAAATTCTATATGGTAACGCTCTTTTTTTTCTTTATAATCAATCCAAGCTATGGTTGCTTCTTCTTCAATAGTAAAGGGAATGACTAAACAATGGTCTTTAAAACTCAATCCCGGAGTACAATACAGTTTATATAACGACTCTTTGACGCACCAGATTACAGTTAGTTTTTTGACATAATCATTAGAAGCTTCATCTAAATAATCAAATTCATAGTCTATAAATTTGTGAGCTATAATTGCAATTTTATCACGCTGTTTTTCAACGTCTATTCCAATAACAAAATCACTAATAATTACTGCTGAAAAATTAAAAGAATGCGATATTGAGATTTGCTTACCGTCTTTCAAATGTGGTTTACCCAAATCATCATAATATAAATCTTGATCGGTATAGCCAAACTCCCTGAGTAACCAACGCACACTTAAAAACCCGCGTTGATGCAACTCACTTTTCATACCCAAAACACGCTCTAAAGAGTTCGGTTTTAAATCTACAATAGCCATAAATTCCTCGTAAGATTCGGTAATCTTCCAGATTTTAACAGTAGTTTGTGAATTTGGAGTAATGGTTTTATATAACGGCATTTAATATTCTAAAACTTAATAGTTATCTTTGCAGCGCCTAAGGCTTGATACATTATTTAATAGGCGAATTTAACCAAATTTAAGCACTATTAGCAATCAACTTTAGGTATTTAAACAAAAGAAAAAAGTTACTATGAGTACAAAAACAATTCCTTACGTAGCCAGTAAAGTAAAAGACATCTCTTTAGCAGAGTGGGGACGAAAAGAAATAGAACTAGCCGAAGCAGAAATGCCTGGGTTAATGAGTTTACGCGAAGAATACAAAAATGAACAACCTTTAAAAGGCGCTAGAATTGCTGGGTGTTTACACATGACGATTCAAACGGCTGTTTTAATTGAAACATTACAAGCTCTTGGTGCAGAAGTTACTTGGAGTTCTTGTAATATATTTTCAACACAAGACCAAGCTGCTGCTGCCATTGCTGCTGCAGGAACTGCGGTTTACGCATGGAAAGACATGACCGAAGAAGAATTCGATTGGTGTATTGAGCAAACTTTATTTTTCGGTGAAGATAGACAGCCATTAAACATGATTCTTGATGATGGTGGCGATTTAACAAACATGGTTTTAGATAAATACCCAGAATTAGTTTCTGGTATTAAAGGATTGAGTGAAGAAACCACAACTGGCGTTCACAGATTGTACGAGCGTGTAAAAAATGGTACGCTACCAATGCCTGCTATTAACGTAAACGATTCTGTTACAAAATCTAAATTCGATAATAAATACGGTTGTAAAGAAAGTGCTGTTGATGCGATTCGTAGAGCAACCGATGTAATGTTAGCAGGAAAACGTGTGGTAGTTTGTGGTTATGGTGATGTTGGTAAAGGTACTGCAGCGTCGTTTAGAGGGGCTGGAAGTATAGTAACAGTTACCGAAATTGACCCAATTTGTGCGTTACAAGCCGCAATGGACGGGTTTGAGGTTAAGAAACTAGAAACTGTTGCGCCTGTTGCTGATATTGTAATTACAACCACAGGAAACAAAGACATTGTTCAAGCAAAACATTTTGAAGCTTTAAAAGACAAAGCCATTGTGTGTAATATTGGGCATTTTGATAATGAGATTGACATGGCTTGGTTAAACGAAAATCACGGTCACACTAAAAACACGATTAAGCCACAGGTTGATAAATATACCGTAAACGGAAAAGACATCATTATACTTGCTGAAGGTCGTTTGGTAAACCTTGGTTGCGCAACTGGTCACCCAAGTTTTGTAATGAGTAACTCGTTTACCAACCAAACCTTAGCTCAAATTGAGCTTTGGAACAATAGCGACAACTACGAAAACGATGTGTACATGCTACCTAAACATTTAGATGAAAAAGTAGCAAAATTACACTTAGCTAAAATTGGTGTAGAACTTACTGAACTTCGTAAAGATCAAGCAGATTATATTGGTGTTAAGGTTGAAGGTCCCTTTAAACCAGAATATTACAGATACTAATTTATTCTGTCATTCCCACGAAGGTGGGAATCTCAAATTTCATAAAATAAATTCCAAATCCCAAGCTGCAATGTTTGGGATTTTTTGTCACTTCGAGTGATTCCGAAGCATGAGGAATTGTATCGAGAAGTTGGGCGTTACCTTCCTTTCGTCAGGTCGGGCTTTCGGGAGTCGCTCCCTCCTACGTCGGGGAGCTTCAACAAATCCCTCAATCCCTAACGCGGAAATTACCTCCCAGTAACCAACAATCGTTTCGCGCCATTAATGCCACATTTCTGATAATAATTATAGGCTTTTGCAGCACGTTCACGAATATCTAAATCGGTTTCTTTTAACACCCAACCATCCAAAGCCCACTTTAAAGTATAAGCTTCGGGCGACATCAACCCTGTAGACCATACCAAAGGGTTTGCTTTTGTTTGTTCCAAATAGGGTTGAAAATAGTCTTTACTAACGCAAGCTAAAATAATTGCATCTCTTTTGATTTTGTTAATTGGCTTGAATTCACCTTCAACATCAAACTCCATTAAACCATCATGTCCTATATACGCTAGTAGATTAGCATCACCACCAAACTTTAATTTTTGTGTTCCATTAACTACCGTAATTCCATTTCTACCGGCAGTAGCTTCAATAAAATCTTTAGTAGTATTTTTTATGTATTTGCCATCGTAAGCATCAGCCAACAAATAGGTGTTTGTAGTATTGTGTTTAAACAATATACGCTCCAAAATATGAGTTTTAGGGTTTTTGGTAGAAGATATAAATGTCCAATCCTTACTCCGCTTAAAATAGCTTTTTATACCGTACATGGCTCCCCAATACAAATTGTTTTTGGGGTCTTGCCCATTTCCAAATTTGGCAGGAACAGGCACTATCCCTTGGTTAATATTATCGCATAACGCTACAAACGCATGAATCGTTCTGACTTCTGATTTAGATTGACTAAAACTTAAATTAAAGACCAGTAAAAATATGATAAAAACTACCTGCTTCATTAAGATTGGGGTATTTCTAAACGTGTATTTAAAATCCATTTTTTTATCAAATTCTTATTTGTCGATATTTCAGCAATAACATAATAATTTGAACCAAAGCAAGGTGAAGTTTCAGCAAGTTCAATCATTACCATATCATCATAATAACTGGAATGAAGAAAATACAATTCCTTATCCTTTATTAAAATATAACCCACATGATTATCCAATCCAACAAAATATATACCATCTGAATATACTGCATTTAACTTCTGTTTTAAAGCTTCAAAAGACAAATTTGAAAACTGTTTTAAAGCTTGCCTTGGTTGTAAAACTTGAGCCTCTATTAAACCTGCTTGTTGTGCCATTTTATATCTATTCAAATTAAAGCCTAAGTGCTTTAGAGTAGTTGAAACAAAATAACCACAAGCAATATCACCTTCGTTCGGAATATTAGTATATCCATTAAAATCCCAAGTTGTACCATACCAATGCGGTATAATCCCATTAATTAATACGTCACTGATATAATTAGAAGCACTATCTATTGCCTTATTTGCGTTTACTTCAAAAAGTTGTTTGAATAATATTCGCTGGTCAAGAACTTTATGCTTTATAGTATTGTAATTACCTTGTTTTTTAAAATTGATATTCAATTTTGTAGAATCTAAAACTGGGTATTCCTTTTTGGTTTTTTTAAGTTTTACAATATTATTTGTAGCGGTGATAAGTGGTTTTTCTTTTGAATGTTGACATCCAAAAATCAAAATAAAGATTGTTATAAATACTGTTGCCTTAATAGAAAAAGAGTTTGAATCATAACCATAACTCAAACTCTTTCTACTATATTGTTTTGAAAACTATAATTTCTCTAATCCACCAAATCTTCTTCAAAATACCACCATAAACTAGAATCTATAGATTGTTTCATTTTATTGATATCTACGTCGTCTTTTAAAAAAACAGTGATATTTTCATTACCACGATTTTGACCGATACTCTCTCGAATTTCTATTTCCTCGATTTCTTTAAAATGCTCTAAATGCTTTTTAATACGTCCGTCTAAAGATTCATCACTCAAAAAAATCTTAATTGTAGGTTGTGTTGGGGAGTTTCTAATTTCTGATCTAAACGGTAACATTATTAAGTAATTTGAAGTTAAACATTCGCTTAAATAACAACTGCTATTCCTTAAAGTTAATAATTTTATTAATACCTTTTGAAATATTTTAAATCATGAGCAACTCTAGTATTAAAAACATTGAGCAATTATTAACCGAAATAGAGGATAATGTTGCTAATAAAAACCTTAAAAAGGAGTCTGTCTCAACGTCCGATATCGGATGGCAATTAGACCATACACTCAAGGTAATAAACGCTGTTTGTATGACAATGATAAACTCTGATCCAAGCACCTATAAACCGAGTGCAAAACCCATCAGAATTGTATTGTTTACTTTAGGTTATATTCCAAGAGGAAAGGCAAAAGCTCCAAAGATTGTTCGTCCACCAAAAATAATTACTGAAGCTAATTTATTGAAACAATTAACAGAAGCAAAAGCACATGTTGAGCGTATTAAAACATTGCCTAAAACTTCACATTTTAAACACTTTATTTTTGGTACGTTATCTAAAAAACAAACCATTCGATTTTTAGAAATCCATACAAAACATCATTTGAAGATTGTTAGAGATATTAATAAGCCATAAAAAAACCCTCTCTGTTTCCAGAAAGGGTCTTTATAATTCTTAAAGAAATTATTTCTTAAGCCTCAAAAGGCACTACAGAAACATAAGACTTGTTGTCTTTTTTCTTTGTAAACTTTACAACACCATCTACATAGGCGTGTAGTGTATGATCTTTTGAAGAATATACGTTTTCACCTGGGTGATGTGTATTTCCTCTTTGTCTTACGATAATATTACCAGCTTTTGCTGCTTGACCACCAAAAATCTTAACACCTAAGCGTTTCGATTCTGATTCTCTACCGTTTTTCGAACTTCCGACTCCTTTTTTATGTGCCATTTTATTTCGATTTTATATTGTTAACGCGATGAAAAGCTTAAGCTTTACCACCATCTAATTCGTCTTGCCATTTTTTAAGCTCGTCCCACTTACCATCAGCAGCTAATTTAGCTTGCGCTGGCCAAGTATCAGTAACATGGTTACCACGAACACCTGCAATAATTTCAGAAATTGCTTCAGGCTTAGCTTTTGCTAAATCTGCAAAGGTTGCAATACCTGCTTCTACTAATGTTGAAGCGATTTTTGGACCAATACCTTCAATTTTCTTTAAATCATCAGCTTTTCCTGTTGCTTTTTTAGCAGCTGGTTTAGCTTCAGCCTTAGGAGCTGCTGCTTTAGTTTCTACTTTTGCTTTAGGTTCAGCTTTTTTAGTTTCTTTTTTTGGAGCAGCTTCTTTCTTAGCTGGTTTAGCTCCAGAAGCTACGATGCTTTCAATTACGATTTCAGATAAAGATTGTCTGTGTCCGTTTTTTACACGGTAACCTTTTCTTCTTTTCTTTTTGAAAACTATCACCTTATCTCCTTTAAGGTGCTTCAAGACTTTTGCACTAACTTGTGCTCCGCCTATAGCTGGGGCGCCTACAGTTACTTTGTCACCATCTCCAATTAAAAGAACGTTATCGAAAGAAACTTTCTTACCTTCTTCTGTTTGTAAACGATTAACAAAAACTTTTTGGTCTTTTTCAACTTTAAATTGATGCCCTGCTATCTCTACAATTGCGTACATAGCGTAACGTTTTTATTAATTATTTTTAATTATAAATACCTCAGATTTCTCTAAGGCGGGTGCAAATATAATTCTAATTAATTAATCTACAAATCATAACCTCTTATTTTGACAAATTTTATTGTGAATAAGACCATCCAAAAAAATCAACTTGATTAAGAATTCATTAATTCATCAAAAATTACACGATTACTATATATTATTTTAATATTTTTAGTACCCTTTGTAACAAATCATCCTTTTGCAAAGACAAACACCTTATTAATTAAATAATAACTACTATGAAAAAACACTTAGTATTATGTGCTTCATTGGTATTTTCTGCTTTAACAGTAACTGCCCAGGAAGTAGATTTTGAAGAGTACACCTTGGAAAATGGTTTACATGTTATCCTACACCAAGATAATTCTGCACCAGTAATAACCGTTGGTGTAATGCATGATGTTGGCGGTAAAGATCTTGGAGGAGATAATAATCCAGAACGTACAGGTTTTGCTCATTTTTTCGAGCATCTATTGGCATCTGGTCCAACAAAAAACATTGAAAAAGGAACATGGCGTAAAATTAGAGGCGCAAATGGTGGTCAAGGAAATGCAAACACATCCTTAGACAGAACTTATTACTACCAAACATTTCCTTCTAATAATTTAGAATTAGCACTTTGGATGGAATCAGAAAGACTACTTCACCCTATCATCGATCAAGATGCGGTTGATACCCAAAATGAAGTTGTAAAAGAAGAGAAACGTTTGCGTTATGACAATTCTCCATACGGACAAATATTATTCGCAGTTACTGAGAGTTTGTTTAAAAAACATCCGTATAAGAACAAGAATATTGGAGAAATGGAGCATTTAGATGCTGCCACATTAGAAGAATTTCAATCTTATTTTGATAAGTGGTATGTACCCACAAACTCTGTTATGGTAGTTGCTGGAGACATCCAAACTTCTAAAACAAAAGAATTAATCGAAGCTTACTTTAGCGACATAAAGACGGGACCTAAACCTGTTAGAAGCTTTCCAGAAGATCAACCTATAACTGAAACGATACATAAAAAGTTTTATGACTCGAATATTCAAATTCCTGCAATAATTGCGGCTTATAGAACTCCTGCACAAACAGAAAAAGACAGTTACGTTCTCAATATGATTTCTTCTTATTTAAGCACTGGCAAAAGCTCTGTACTTTACAAGAAACTCGTTGACAAACAAAAACAAGCTTTAGCGGTGCAAGCCGTAAACCTTACTCAAGTTGATGCTGGTATTTATGCTTTATTTGCCCTTCCTCTAGGAGAAGTTAGCCTTGAAGAATTACTAGCTGAAATGGATGAAGAAATAGAAAAATTGCAAAATGAGCTTATATCTGAAAGAGATTTTCAAAAGCTCCAAAATCAGTTCGAAAACAATTTTGTAAACTCTAACTCAAGTATTTCAGGTATTGCCAATTCACTGGTAGATTACTATTTATTATACGGAGATATCAATTTAATAAATACTGAAATTGACATTTACCGCTCTATCACAAGAGAAGATATACAAAGGGTTACCAAAAAATATCTGAATCCTAATCAGCGTGTAGAATTAGAATATTTGCCAAAAAAAGATAATTAAAAAAAGACATGAAAATTATGAAATCTAAAATATACGTTTTAATCATTATGTTTTTAATGTCGGTTGGCGTTAATGCACAAATAGATAGAACTAAACAACCTAAGCCAGGACCTGCACCAAAAATATCTCTTGATACTCCTACAGAGTTTCAATTGAAAAATGGGCTCACAGTTTTAGTAGTTGAAAATCATAAATTACCTAGAGTATCCTTTTCTTTAAGAATAGATAACACACCTTCTACCGAGGGTGATAAAGCAGGTGTTTCTAATATCTTGGGAACAATGCTAGGAAATGGCACCACCTCTATTCCTAAAGATCAGTTTAATGAAGAAATCGACTTTTTAGGAGCGAGATTATCCTTTGGATCAGAAAGTGCTTTTGCAAGTTCTCTGTCTAAATACTCAGATAGAATCATAGAATTGTTAGCAGATGCTGCACTTAATCCTCTATTAACAGAAGAGGAATTTCAAAAAGAAAAAGACAAGCTTTCTGAAGGTTTAAAAACTCAAGAAAAAAGTGTACAAGCAATTGCTGATCGTGTTCAGGATGCATTAACTTATGGAATGAGTCATCCATATGGCGAATATGTTAGCAATGAAAGTTTAAACAATATCGCTTTAACTGATGTTGTAGATAACTATAAAAGGAATTTCAACCCTAAAAATGCTTATTTAGTTGTAATTGGTGATGTAAATGCAAAAAAAATAAAGTCTACTATTAAGAAGCATTTTGGAGCATGGAAAAATTCGGCTGGAGCACAACCAGAAATGCCAAAACCTAATGCAAATCTCCAAAAAACAACAATTAATTTTGTTGACATGCCAAACGCAGTTCAATCAAACATTATACTAACAAACAATGTAGAATTGAAAATGGGTGATGAAGACTATCATGCGGCACTTATAGCCAATTATATTATTGGTGGTGGAGCAACTGGGTATTTATTTCAAAATTTAAGAGATGATAAAGCTTATACCTATGGCTCGTATTCAAGAGTTGGCGCTTCTAGATATGGTGCTTCTCGCTTTTTAGCTACTGCCGAGGTAAGAAATGAAGTTACAGATAGCTCAGTTGTTGAAATGATTAAAGAGGTAAAGCGCATCAGAACAGAACCTGTTACTGCTGAAACACTTGCAGCAGCCAAAGCAGCATATGCAGGTAGTTTTGTTATGGCTTTAGAAAGACCACAAACCATTGCTAACTATGCGCTCAATATTAAACTAAATAATCTTCCTGCTGATTTCTATAAAAACTATTTAGAAAAAATAAATGCAGTAACGATAGAAGATGTCCAAAATGCTGCCAATAAATATTTCATGGCAGATCAGTCACGAATTATTGTTGTGGGTAAAGGAAGTGATGTTTTATCAAACCTAGAAAAAACAGGTATTCCTATAAATTACTATGACAAATATGCCAATGAAGTACCAAAACCGGAGTTCTCTAAACCAATACCTGAAGGTGTTACAGCCCAATCTGTAATTGATAATTACATAAAAGCTGTTGGCGGAAAAGAAAAAGCTACGTTAGTAAAAACACTTCATAAAACTGCCGATGTAAGCATTAAGGGTGTACCCGTTACTTTAACAGCCGAAATAAAAGAAATGGCTCCAAACAAGCAATCTATGGAAATGACAGCTCAAGGTATGGGTGTAATCATGAAGCAGAAATTTGATGGAGAAAATGGTTATTTGGAGCAACAGGGCATGAAAAAAGAGTTAACACCAGAAGAAATAGCTGAAAAGAAAAATAGCGAAACTATATTCCCAGAACTACATTATAAAGATGCTCAGATTACTTTAGAAAGTATGACATCAATTGAGGATAAAGATGTTTACAAAGTAAAAGTAATGCTTGGAGATAAACCTTCACATCGCTATTACAGTGTTGAAAGTGGATTGTTAGTGCGTGAAGAATCAACAACTGAAGCGCAAGGAAAGCAAGTCACTTCTATTGTAGATTATAGTGATTATGCTTCCGTAAATGATGTTAAAATACCTCATAACCTTAGTATAATGGCTGGACCTCAAAACATCTCTATGAAAATAACCAGTATTAAGGTAAATGAAGGTGTATCTGACGCTGATTTCAATTAAAAAGAAAAAGTTCTACTTAATTAACCAATAAGTTAAAGCCCAAGAAGTTTATTCTTGGGCTTTTATTTTAATTCTATTATGAAGCAATATTTCGTGAATTCTTGAAAAGCTGCATGACAGTTAGCGAAGACACAATAGAAGTGGAAAACCCCATAATTGCAACAATAAATACAATGATACCAATGTGAGATTTAAAGCCCCAATTCATTTTCTCTAATAACACAGGTAAAAAATCGGCATTAATTTCGGTGGCGTACAACAAGAAAAAAGCAGTAAATACTATGGTAGCAACCGCACCTGTAACAACTCCTGTTTTAAAACCTTCACCGTATGAAAACTCCTTAGGGTATTGTAATTTACTCACTTTTATAGCTTCATAAATACCAAAAAGTGTTATTGCTGCATTCACCAAACTAAATGCAGGATTTGTATGCTTATCAAATAAAGACAATACCAAAAAATAGGCAATTAATACTGCGCTAGTTACTAAACCAAAACGAATAGGAAGGACTAAATTTTTCATAAAAAGTTAAATTTTAAGTTGTTTTTAAATTGTATTTTACCTGTAGGAATAGGTTATACTTCTCAAATAGATTGGTTTGTTTAACTTTTTCAAATCACTTAAAGTTCGTGAAAAAAAACGACTTTTAATAATTTCAAGATAGATTCATG
The DNA here is from genome assembly GCA_043557195.1 of Flavobacteriaceae bacterium. GTDB lineage: Bacteria > Bacteroidota > Bacteroidia > Flavobacteriales > Flavobacteriaceae > Jejuia. Next base: position 1,725,961 of record CP121314.1, read on the forward strand.
GCTTAAAGACTTACTTTCGCTTGTGTGCTAAGTACACACCAATCAGAATAATAATGGTTGCAAACCCCTGAATAATCCCAAAGCGTTCTCCATCCAAAATACCCCAAAAAACTGCGACAATAGTCATTAAGTAAGTTACTGAAGATGCAAAAACAGGTGTAGCAATATGCACCAATTTATTGAAGAGTACTTTAGCTATTGCTGTTCCAAATAAAGAAAGAATCAACATGTAAAATAACGCTGGCTTTAGTGAAGGTGCTTCTAAAACTTCTGTTTTAAAAAATCCCGATGCGGCTAAAATTACTAGTGCGGGAATTATAATCGCAACAAAGTTTCCAACAGCAATAGTAAGCGCATTCATATGCTGTAAATGGCGCTTTAAAATATTTACGCTTGCAGCATACATAAAGGTAGCTATTATCACAAATAAAACATATAGGTAATTTTGATTTGGATTTATAGATGCACCGTTAAGAATTAAAAAGAGTGTTCCTAACAACCCAATAAAAACACCTAAAACTTGTCTTTTGGTAGATGTTATTTTGAAAACAAAAAATCCTAGAATTATAGTGTTTAAAGGTACAAGCGAGTTTAAAATAGATGCTACAGAACTGTCTATTTCAGTTTCAGCGAAAGCAAATAAAAATGCTGGAAAAAATGTACCTAAAAGCCCTGTAAGAATTACCCATTTCCACTCTCTGAGTTTAATAGATTTTATGCGATTAAACCCTACAATAAACAGGAAAAATGCAGTAAAAATAATGCGAATAGCTCCCAATTGCACAGGTGTTAAACCAATCAACCCCTTCTTTATCAATATGAAAGAGCTACCCCATATTAGAGAAAGTATAATAAGGTATACCCACTTTAGGGAATTTGTAGCCATAGCAACGACGTATTCTTTTTTAAAAGCACAAAAGTCAAGTTTTTAAAGCAATAAACAGCATTATTTAGTAATTTTGTAACATAATTTTTAAAATTAAGATAACATATGAAAACGTTAAAATATATCCTTGGTGTTGCAGTATGCACCCTACTAATAGTAAGTTGTAAAAACAAGCAAGAGCCAGAAGTTAAGACAATTGAGGTTGAAGCTACTGCCGCAAAAAAAGAATTAGACCCTAACGCAACTTATGCTAAAGCCGAATTTACAGTGAAAGGTATGACGTGTGCTGTAGGTTGTGCAGCTACCATTGAAAAGAAAATTGCTAAAATGGATGGTGTAAAGTTCGCTAAAGTTGATTTTGAAAATGAATTGGCTATGGTTGAATATGACGAGGCTAAAGTAAATCCATTGTCTATAGAAAAAACAGTAACAAAAGTTGCTGACATCTATAAGGTTGAAGACATGAAAACTGTTGATGCATTTTCAAACGAAGCAAAAGCGAAAGTTTGTGAACCTGGATGCAAAAAAGACTGTTGTAAAAACGGAGTAGAAGATGCCAAAAAAATGGCATGTAAGTCTGATTGCAAAAAAGCATGTTGTGCTCAAAAAGCTTAAGTCCCCTTATTTCAATAATTAAGTGTTGATAAATAGTAAGCTTCTCAGAAATGGGAAGCTTTTTTATTCCCACTCAATAGTCTCCATAATTCGCTGAATGTCCTTTTGCAGATAATTAGCCGCAGGCAAGATAGAATCATAGTTAGGTTTCGCTTTAAAATATAGTGACCCTGTTAAAAAGTGATTCACACTATCTGTAACATAAAACTGAGCAGGAGAAGCGGCATCTCCTTTTACTTCAGAGAGTAAACCATATACTTTTTTCGCCACATTCTCATAAGGATACCTGGGGATTTCGTCAGCCTTTTTGGTATGCTCCAACGTTAATTTTTGGGCATCTCTTAAAAAGTCATTTAAGTTTTTTTCACTACCATCAATAGCTTTGTACGTTAAAAATATGGTTGCTTTTAAAGGCTTATAATCTAAGTTTATACCATAACTTTCTGTGGTACTCGCAAGATCTTTCACTTTTATATCCTCAACCAAATTACTTACTTCAAAAGCAAGTGGCATTTTAGGCATTTTTTGTTTCTTGTAAGTTGGTTTTGGAAAATCTAATCTTAAATATGCTCTAGGTTTTGGCACATAGTCTTCGCCTCCGCAAGAGACTACCATAAACACCAAACCTATCAAAATTCCAAATTGTAGTTTCATACTAATTGATTGTCACCTTTACACGTTTAATGCGTTTTTTATCCATCGCCTCAATAGTAAAAACGTAATCTCTAAAAAATATTTTAGATTGCAACTTAGGGAAGCTTCCTGATATTTCTAAAACAAAGCCTGCAACAGTTTCTGCTTCACCTTTTTCATCTTCAAAAATAGCATCATCTTCAAGCTTAATCACTTTATAAAAATCCTTTAAGGCTGTTTTACCTTCAAAAACATAATTTCTATCGTCCAATTTAGAATAGTTGATATCTTCATCATCAAACTCATCACTAATATCACCAACAATTTCCTCGATAATATCTTCTAAAGAAATTAATCCAGAAGTGCCGCCATACTCATCAACCACAACCGCTAAATGCACTTTTTTCTCCTGAAATTCAGCCATCAAATCATCCAGTTTTTTATTCTCAGGCACAAAAAATGGCTCACGTAATAAACTGGTCCAATCAAATTGTTTTCTATCTATGTAAGGCAACAAATCTTTCACATAAAGAATCCCTTTTATTTGATCGATATTCTCTTCATATACAGGAATTCTGGAATAGCCATTTTCAATAATTTCGGGTAAAATTTCAGTGTATTTTTGCTCAACATTTAGCGCAAATATATCGATACGAGGGCGCATCACCTGCTTTGTATCTGTATTACCAAAAGACACAATACCTTGTAAAATCTTCTTTTCTTCTTTTGAAGTATCTTCGTGACTCGTAAGCTCCAACGCCTGAGATAATTGGTCTACACTTAAGTTAGATTTCTGCTTCCCCAATTTTTTATGAATGCCTAAAGTAATACCGCGCATTGGCAAACTTACTGGCGACAATAACACATCCAAAACCTTTAAAGGATATGCCATAATACCCGCAAATTTCAGGTTATTTCTGCTCGCATAAATTTTTGGTAAAATTTCACCAAACAGCAAAATTAAAAACGTAACAACTATAACTTCCAACACAAATTTTAGGGTAGGGTTTGTAACATTTTCAAACATAAAATCCCCTAAATAGGCAAACAGCAACACCACGGCAATATTGATGAAATTATTTGTCACCAAAATGGTTGCCAATAACTTTTTAGGGCGCTCTAAAAGCTGAAGAATTATTTTAAGCTGTCTGCTTTCTGCTTCAGGATGGTTGTCAATATCTGTTCTTGAGAGCGAAAACAAAGCCACCTCAGCTCCAGAGATTAATGCAGAACAACACAGTAATACAAAGAGCAAAATAAACCCAAAAACAATTGGAATATCAATTGCTAAAATTAAAAAATGTAAACTCGGGGGTTCAGGATCCACCTAATTTGGTTTTAGTTATACTTCAAAATTAAAATGGCAAATCATCATTGTCATCAATAGCAGGTTGACTAGGAGTAGACGGATTTACCGAAGGACTAGCCGGAGCGCCTCCAGAATTAGCAGCGTTACTCTCACTTTCCTTTTTAGTAGTTAAAAATGTAAAATCCGTACACTGTATTTCCGTAGAATAGCGATCGTTACCTTTATCATCAGTCCATTTTCTGGTTTTCAAACGTCCTTCAATGTAAACCTTATCACCTTTACTCAAGTATTTTTCACAAATTTCGGCACCCTTATTTCTAACCACAATATTATGCCACTCGGTATTCGTAATACGCTCGTTAGTTTGCTTACTCATATAGGTTTCGCTAGTTGCCAGCGGAAAACGCCCCACGCAGCCACCACCTTCAAAATAGTGCATCTTCACATCATCTCCCAAATTACCAATTAACATCACTTTATTTAACGAACCTGCCATAATTTCAATGTATTAGAGAATGCAAAAATAGGTATTCATTCTTCATAGTTCTAAAATTAGTAAAAAAATTAAGAATATTCTATGGTTTGTTTACTTTTTGGGCGTTACCACAAGGGTCGGGCTTTCCGCTAATAGTTTTGGCTCGATGCGCGCCTCGCCAAAAGCTGCCGCTGCAATCCCTAACGCGAAAGCTATCTGCTGGCTCTTTGGTTAAACTAAAGCACCATTTACATTCTGCAAAATCAAAATTTAAACCTTTTCCGAATAGGAGATTTGATTATATTTGATGATGAACATATATTAGATAAACGCAATTGTGTTTATTCCGCTGTTGTGTGCAATTAGACCAAACCTACAAACTATGAGGAAAAACCTATTACTTTTATGCCTATTAATAATAGTGCAATCTTGTAAATCTGACCTTGTAATTGACAACAATTCTATTATTAAGAAAATCGACAAACTGAATTTTAGTAAAACGATTGTCGAAGTTTCAATCGATGATAACGAAAACATAATTGACACTCTTTCGATTGAGAAAACTAAATCAGATAAGAATGGAAATGTTCTGTTTGAGTTTAAAGAGACTTGGAATGAATATGGAAAAACAATAAAACAGACATACTACAGAGATAACAAAGATTTATTTTATCAAAAAACAGATTATAAAACAAAGAGTATTGAATTTGGTTCTGAATATCAAACGTTTGTAAATAAAGAAAATATTATTGATAAAGCTCAAATGATAACCTTTGAACCTAACAAAGTTGATACTATTTTTATGAAATACAATTATTCATACAATAGTAAAGGCAAAAAAGAATCCCTTTCTGTAGTTTCAATTTATGATTCGATAAACTCAATAAACTTTACAAAATATAATAAGAATGAAAAATCTGAAATTAGATATCAAATTATAGATAACGATACACTTGAGAAAAGTAAAATGAAATATCTTAATGGAAAGATTGTTGAATCAACTCACGAATATAAAGAACCTTTTAGAGTTGATATTTACGACTATGATAATAACGAAAATGTTAAATCGAGAAAAATATTCAAGAAAGATAATGATAGTTTAAAAAAGTCTTTTGAATACATTTATGAAAACAATAATTTAGGAAATCCCGAAAAGATAATTATTAAGGATTTTGAGAATGACACAATAATGAAACGGAAATTAATAACTGCACACAACACCGTATAAAAATAATTGCGGTTTAGTGCTTAATCAAAGGTCGTTGTGTGTTTGTAACATCAGATTTTCCTTCGGAAAATCCTCGCATACAAACCCGCAACTATTCTTATACATAACCGTTGTGTGTAATTAGAGAAACCCAATAAATACAATGAAATTGAAATTAATTTATTTGACTTTTTTTATCGGATTTTTAAATATGTCGATAACCTATTCGCAATCTGACTTAAAACTTGTAAAAAAGAAAAACGGACAAACAGTTCACTTCACAATGGTAGACAAAACACCTTTCGATAGTGACTGTGACAATGTATCAGATGGTAAAGAAAGAACTCGATGTCTGGAAAAAAGTTTACGTGACCAAATTTTGAATCTGATTGAAAAAGATTATGAATATTCTGGAGAAATGTATGTTTGGTTTACAGTTGACAAAAAAGGAAACGTATCTGATATTGCCACTAAAGGATATCCAAGTGCACCTGAATTTGAAAAAGATATTAAGAAAGCTGTTACGGAATTAAATCTGACTAAATCGACTTATCAAAAACGGAAAGTGAATGTTAGATGTTATACTCGTGTTCTGCCAAAAATTATTAAACCAAAAAAATAACTACACACAACAAAGTGTAAAAATAATTGCTTGGTTCTAGCCTACTCGGAAAATCCTGCGGATTTTCCTCTGGTTCGTTCCATTTTTGCTAAGTTAGTTGCTTAATCACGCAACTATCCTTACACGAACCGTTGTGCTTAATGTTGAAATCGTGCTAAAAACAAACTTTCATCCTTCCGAAAAACATCTTGCTGATATAAAAAATTGGCTGATTGAAGAATGGAATAAAACGAACAGCGGATTTTATTGCACTTGGAATATCATTGAAGGTGAGTTTGCTAAAAATAATTTAGCTGTAATAACTGAGAATGATTTTACAATCGGATTTGTAGTTTATAGAATCTATGAATTTCAAGCAGTAATCGACATTGCAGAAACCAAACCAACTGAAAGAAAAAAAGGAATTGCAAAAAAGCTAATTAACGACACTTTAGAATACTTTGGACAAAAGGGCGTTTTAGTTTGTGAACTATTTTGCTCGTCTGAAAATTCAGAGCCTTTTTGGAAAAGAATTGGATTTGAAAATTTTCCTGATTTACCACACAATTCAAGAATTAATATGTTTAAACCTCTTGTTGAGACCTTAAAACCAACTGAAAAAGCGGAATCTGACACAAAAATTAGCCTGTGGAATTGTGAGCCATATCAAGCGGACAGGGAAAACGCAAAATGGTATTGGGACTTGAATTTCGCAGACGACAATGAAACTTTGACAAAACCAATCATATTTCCTGTTTCAAGTGATTGGCAGGTGGAACTGACCAAAAACGGACAAAAAATAATATCGGAAAAAGTTAAAAGATTTCGAGTAGATTTAGCAGATTATGGGAGTTTTATGATAATCCGAAAATTGACAGCGTGAAAAAAACACTAAGCACAACAATGTATAACCGCAATTACGGCGGATTCGACTACGTCCGAATCCACTCGGAATTGCTAAGGCTTGTGCTAAACCGAAAATAATCGCTAATTTAACCCGTAACTGACGGTTATACGAGACCGTTGTGCTTCATTATTTCTCACTCAGATGGAATGAAATAATTATTCTAACTTTAGTGAAATTCTCAACCAATGATAAAATTCTTTAGGAAAATTAGACAAAACTTACTTTCGGAAGGAAAAACTGGAAAGTATTTTAAATATGCCATTGGAGAAATCATACTTGTCGTTATCGGGATTTTAATTGCTTTGCAAATTAATAATTGGAATGAAAACCGAAAGAATAAAAATGCCGAAGCTGATTATTACTGTAGAATTCTAGAGGATCTTGAGTTAAATGACAAATTAATTGATGAAACTTCAAAACTCACAACTGATAAAATCAAGCTTTGTAAAGAGCTAATATTGGATTTAAACAAATCACCTAATGACAGAGTTGAAATACTTAATAAATTCGTACTTGCTTTAAGACAAGACGTTTTTGTACCCAGCAATATTGCTTTTGAGGACATAACATCGTCAGGACAGTTAAAACTGTTGACGGATTTAGAACTTAAAAACAGACTCATTCAGCATAGTACATTTTTAAACAATATTCTAAATCTACTTCAAGAGAATAGGAATGAAATTCTAAAAAGAATGAGTGATTTTGAATTAATATGTGATTTCGGATTTCAAGATATTGATTACCTTAATCAAGAACTCGACGAAGAACTATTAAACCTACTGCCAAAAAATGACTGGACAAATGATCCAAACAATCCAATTTTCGTAAAGTTTCAAGATAATCTAGTTTTCTTTATTGCCATGTTAATTAGACAGAAACAGCATTTATCCAATTTGAAAAAGGAAATGCAAGAACCTATAGGATTATTAAAAGAAAAAGAATGTAAATAACGAAAGCACAACAAAGGATAAAGTTAAAACCCCTCAAACCCCTCAATAAACTTCCCAATCAAAATAGGCACAGGATATTCAGTAATACTTTCAAAAGGAATCCCATTTTCAACCACATCTATATTGACGATCCAAAACGTAGTATTCAAATGTTGATGCGATAGTTTATGAACTTTAGGCATATCATTATATTGATGCAACTCAAATGTTTTTCCTTTTAAACCTGAATCTTCCTTAATCAATTTTAAAAAGTCGTCATACTCCATATTTATATCAGTCTCGATTAAAGGAAATTGATACAAATTCTGCCAAATGCCTTTACCTTCACGTTTTTCTAAAACGGTTTGTTTGTCTTCCGACAGGAAAACCAAAAAATTAAAATAACGTTGCTTTACTTTAAGTTTTTTCAACTTCACGGGTAATTCATCAACTTCACCTTTATTATATGCCACACAAGAAGCGGTAAACGGACAAAACATGCAGTCTGGGTTTTTAGGTCTACATTGCGTAGCACCAAATTCCATAATAGCTTGGTTAAAGGTTGCAGGATCTTTTTTATCAATCAGCTCTTGTGCTAAAGCTTTAAATTCTTTAATACCTTTTGTAGAGTTTATAGGTGTATCAATTCCAAAATAGCGCGACAATACTCTGTAAACATTACCATCAACCACGGCTGTAGTTTCACCAAAACAAATTGATGCAATAGCGCTTGCTGTATAATCGCCAACACCTTTTAATTTTAAAAGACCTTTATATGTATTAGGAAATTCACCATGCATCTCATTCACAATATATTTTGCAGTAAAATGTAGGTTTCTGGCACGAGAGTAATATCCAAGTCCTTGCCACAGTTTTAGCACCTCACTTTCATCGGCTTTTGCCAACTTAAAAACAGTTGGAAATTGAGTAACAAAAGCTTCGTAATATGGCAGCCCTTGTTTTACTTGTGTTTGCTGCAAAATAATTTCTGACAGCCAAATAAAATAAGGATTCTGGGTTTCTCGCCAAGGTAAATTTCGCTTATTAACTGAATACCAGCTTGTTAAAATTTTAGAGAAAGACATGGATTAATTTTCTACCAAGTGCTAAAATAAACGTTTATAATCTTAAATTTTAGTGAATTAGGTTTGAAATATTGAATATTAAATGCATATATTTGCATCCCTTTTAAAATTATATATAACCCAAAATATTAAAAAGACTGAAAAATGACAAAGGCTGATTTAGTAGCAAAAATTTCTGAGAAATTAGGAATTGAAAAAGGAGATGTTCAAGCAACTGTTGAAACATTTATGGAAGAAGTAAAAACTTCTTTAGAAAGCGGTGACAATGTATATTTAAGAGGTTTTGGAAGCTTTATTATTAAAACTAGAGCTGAAAAAACTGGAAGAAATATCTCTAAAAACACTACTATAAAAATTCCAGCTCACAACATACCTGCATTTAAACCTGCAAAAGTTTTTGTTGAGGGTGTTAAAACTAACGTAGAAGTTAAGTAAAAAGCATTTAAAATAAATCATTAATTAAAAAAGACACTATTTATGCCAAGTGGTAAAAAACGCAAAAGACATAAGGTAGCGACGCACAAGCGTAAGAAACGTAGACGCGCTAACCGTCACAAAAAGAAAAAATAAATCAAAAAAGTAGTTAGATTAGCTACTTTTTTTGATTTTAAAAACAACAAAGTTCTTTGAAATGAGTTCATATATTTTTAACACTGTAATTGGTGTATTTTGAACTCCACGGATTAAAATCCTGTGAAAAAATAATGTATAATCCATCTGTTACGCCATGGCGTAATGGATTAAAATTAACACAATGGATAAAGAATTGATTATTCGATCTAATTCAGAAGCTGTTGATTTTGCCTTATTAAAAGATGGAAAACTTATTGAATTACAAAAGGATGAAGATGATAACAATTTTGCAGTTGGTGACGTGTTTATCGCCAAAATACGCAAAACTGTTCCAGGACTAAACGCTGCATTTGTTAATGTAGGGTATGATAAGGATGCATTTTTGCACTATCATGATTTAGGGCCTAAATTACCTTCTCTTTTAAAGTTCACAAAACGTGTAAGCACAGGTAAACTAAAAGATTTTTCTTTAAAAAACTTCCCATTTGAAAAGGATATTGAGAAAGATGGCAAAATTGCCGACGTCTTAAAATCCAATCAATCGCTATTAGTACAAGTAGTAAAAGAACCAATTTCTACAAAAGGCCCTCGTATAACTTCAGAGTTATCGGTTGCTGGTAGATATATTGTTTTAATGCCTTTTTCAAACCGTATTTCTATTTCACAAAAAATAGAATCGCGCGAAGAGAAAGACCGCTTAAAACGTTTGGTAAAAAGTATCACACCACAAGGGTTTGGTATTATAGTTCGTACGGTAGCACAAGGCAAAAAAGTAGCCGAATTAGATAAAGATTTACAGAATTTGCTCCAGCGATGGAATGCAATGTGTAAAAAATTGTACAAAGCGCATCACCCCAGTAAAGTATTAGGAGAAATGAATAAAGCCTCGTCAATTTTGCGAGACATATTTAATGACACCTTTACGGGAATAACAGTAGATGATGAAACGCTGTACTACCAAATTAAAGATTACTTGCAAGAAATTGCACCTAAAAAAGAATCAATAGTTAAATTGTATCAATCTAAAGTTCCGATTTTCGAAAAATTCGGAATTGAACGACAGATAAAAACCTCCTTTGGAAAAACCGTTTCCATGACAAAAGGCGCCTATTTAGTAATTGAACATACTGAAGCGCTACATGTTATAGATGTAAACAGCGGTAATAGATCTAACAAATCAAACAACCAAGAGGAAACAGCTTTAGAAGTTAATTTAATTTCAGCTACAGAAATTGCACGCCAATTGCGTTTACGTGATATGGGCGGCATTATTGTAATTGATTTTATAGACATGACAAAGTCTGAAAACAGGCAGAAACTCTTTAATCACCTTCGCGATGAAATGAAGGACGATAGAGCAAAACACAAAATACTGCCTCCAAGTAAATTTGGTTTGATACAAATAACAAGACAACGTACACGCCCAGAAATGAATATAAAAACTCGTGAGGAGAATCCTAACGATTTAAACGGTTCTGAGGTAGAAGCTCCAATAAGTTTGGTGCAAAAAATAAACCACGATCTTGAAATACTATTTAAAAAAGACTATAAAAAGGTGACTTTAAACACACATCCTTTTATAGCAGCCTTTTTAACCAAGGGCTTTCCATCTATACGTTCTAAATGGTTTTTAGAACACAAAAAATGGGTTAAAATTTTACCCCGCGATGCTTACACATATTTAGAATACCACTTTTTCGATAAAGACGGTACTCAAATTAAATAATTAAAAAACCCGCTACTTTTTAAAGTTTGCGGGTTTTTTTATTCCATAGAACGAGGAGTGTCAGGACGTTCGCTAGATGAGAATTTAGAAAGTTTCATTAAAAATTCGTGTTCTGGTTGCGCTTACCGCTATATCTTTTTTGAAGAAATATCATAAAAGGGTGCCGCTTCAATCCCTAAAGCATATTTTTCTAAAATTTCAAAAATATTTGGTAACCTAATTGTATCTCACTGTAACCATTGGTTTCCATTTCAAAATTATTTGTATAACGGTATCTAAAAAAGAATTTATTATCGCTATCTGGTGATGGAGTATAAAACGCACCAAATTCAAATCGTTGCATCCAGCTTTTGGATAAAATCCTGTCCTCTTCAAATTTGATTGATGAACTTACGGCAAAAAAATCCTCATCGGTATTAGGAACTATAGTTCTAAATGGTCTGTAACGTAAATACCCTCCAAAACGTTCTTCTGGGCGAATTCTTAAAATTGCGTCTGGATACCATCTAATCATATTTATATCCTCTTCAAGAAGGGATGTTCTAGGGCTACCATCTGTGTTTTTTAAAGTGTCAACTACCTTAACTCTTCCATAGTGAACACCTGCATTAAGCTCTAGTCTAGTTTTCAATAAAGGAAAATCAAAAGAAGCTATGTTTAAATCTGCACCTACAGAAACGTTTTCAAACTTTATTAAATCAAGATAGGTTACATACTTATCTACATTAGGGTTATTATTTGCTACGTTTTCAGCATAACGAACTTGTAATTCTCTATCCTCTTCATTAAGTTTAGCCCAAGTAAGATTGAAATTAGCATAATTGATAAATCCAAAATTTGAGCTTCTCCCTAAACCTAAATCCATTCTTCGTGTCCATAAAGGAATTTGTTTTTCAACTTCAACTTGAACTAATCCATTAGGCTTACTTTCTTTTAGACCATTAAAATCTGTAAATATGTTAGCGCTTAGTATCTTTGAGGTAATTTCTTTTTTAAGCTCTATTTCATTGTTTTGATCTAAATCATCTAATGGCAACCTTACTATTTGATCTTTAGGGCTAAAATCTAAACGATCGTTTTGGTGACGTTGAACAAAAAGGTTAATTACGCTTTCTAAAGGGACCGAGAAAGTTTTTTCATAACCACGGAATGAATGTAAGTTATAATTCGATAAATCGGCAAAATCTGTTTTTGAGCTAAAACCTATCGGATATTCATTAACAAACATTAATTCTTTGTCTAATACATCTCCAAAAATCTCCCTAACAATTCTCTCTTGATAAAACGCATTCAACAGTGTTGAAATGTATGAAGGTTTTTCGCTATTAAGTATATTGTTTTCTACGTAGCTAAATGTTGCCTCACGAATTGAACTCTCTTCTATTCTTGGAGAAACAACTTTCCCAAGCACTGTTATGTGCTCGATAAAACCATCATTCAAATCTATTTCAATTGATGAAACATCGAAATTCCATAATGGTAGCTTCCTTATGAATTTTCTATTTACTGAAATTTTATTATCTATTCTTTCTTGTTGTTTAAGAAGTTTATTTTTCTCTTTTAGAATGACTTTAGAGAGAGTGTCGTTTTTATTTTTAAGCTTACTAATTATTGTTTTTAATGAATCAATATGCTTAGTTTTACTATTAATATCTTGTTCAAGAGAATATATATTATTTTCAATTTCATTTAATTCATTTTCTTTAGGTAACAAATTATTTTCCTGAAGGCTTTCAATCTGCGCCATAATTTTTTCCTCTTCAGCTGCGGTTGACTTTTTATCAAGTGCATCACGCAGTTGTGAAAGTTCTCTGAGATAAACACGCAATTTTTTATATTCACTATCATAATTTTTAATGAGAGGTTCTAACTTTAAATCCAGAGCAGTCTTTTGAGTTTTAGTTGAGTCGATATATTTTGATTCAAAATTTATTTTAGCTTCATTTTTCAAAATAATTCTCTCATTCTCGCTTATATTTTTCTCTATTTCGTGAAATTCTTTCTTAAGATTGAAATAATTCTCAAAGAATGTACTATCCAATAATCTTTTTAATTCATATTGGTTATAAAGTTCACCTAGTCTTTTTCTAGCATACTGTTTGAATTTTGACTTAGCTTTATGACCTTGTTTTCTTCTTGTATTTATATTAAAATCAATAAATTCACTTATAATTTCGTCACTAACTATATACTTAAAAAAATAATCCTGTTTTAGCTTTTTAGCCTTTTTTCGATCTTTACCATTTTCTGGTTCCTTAGCCTCTTCTTGGTCCTGAGCTTCCTCTAGCTTTTTAGCTTCTTTTCGCTCTTTTTTTTCTTTATCTAGTATATAATCTCTTAGGGATTTAGCTTGCTTTTTAAAATACATTTCAGTGTCCAATCCATGTATTTGTTTTTTACTTATAATAAGTTTAGACTTATACTTCAATATCCCTGCAATTGGCTCATTATCATACTCGAAAGCGGTTATAACTAAAGCATTAAAAAACTGAAAGATATTTCTTATTTCCAAAACTGTGTTTTGCCTATTTGCTGATACATTATTCTTTTCATTATTATTAATGTTTTCCATTCTTTTCTTAAAAACCTCAAAATCCTTGGTCTTATCGGTCAGCTTAATATTTTGTATGGCATCACTTAATTGTTTTCTAAACGATGTCTCTGTAAAAGGAAACACTTTAAATATAATATCTTCATCTTTTTTATTTTGCAAAACTTCATTCTTAGCATTTTTAAGTGTAAATGTTAAACTATTAACTGCTTCGGCCGAAGCGTAAATAATTATTGTTTCGGTTTCATTGCTGTTTTCTGCAGAGATAGAATAATTATATGGTTGGAGTTGTTTTTGAGCATAGATACCAAACACAACGAATAATAATAATATGGTGAATTTTAATTTCATGATTTTAGTTTTGTTTAGTAAGATTGAATTTAAGGATACGCTCTTGAGCGTTCTCAGTAAATTTTATATTTCCTTTTAGGTTTATATTCAAGCTATCAAAAACCGTAATATTTTCTTCAATATTGAGGATTGAGGATATATTTGATGCATCTCTGTCTAAAATATCACCAGAGATAAGGTTAGAAGAATTAAAATTTCCTTTCAAACGGGCAATATTATCTTCATCCTCAATAAAAAAATCAAATTTACCTTGATGATCAATGATACCAACACAAGTTATACTTCTTTGAAAAATAGTATCTGTTTCAGTTGAAGTAAAAATATTTAACTCTCCATTATATAAACCGTTAAATTTATGATCATTTATAGAATCATTAAATTTCAAAATAGCTGAAATAAGGTTTTGATCTGAAAACAAAGTATTGGATGTTTCTAGAGTTATTGAATCTGTTGCTATTCCAGAATTTATGTTTACTCTGTCTTGTTTTATAAATTTAAGATTGGTATAGTTTAGTAGATCATTTTTAAACGCAAGCAACACATAATCCATAGAAAGGCTATCATTACTAATATTTTTCAAGATTAAAGTATTCGAATACGGAACAATAGATTCTCTATTCTGTGATTGTTGATAAAAATTAAAGCTTACCTTATTTGGAATGTTGAATGAATAGGAGATTGGAACTATTTTCGGCTCTTCATAATTATCTTCTTGACAAGAAACACAAAAAACAAAACATGCAAAAAACATTGCGCAATTACGTTTTTTTAACATAATATTATTAATTTAATTAGTAAATATTTTGCCCTATTAATTTACTATTACAAATTTTCTTAAAAACTTGTAATAACATGTATGCTTAGGAAGAAAAATAAATATACAAAAAAAACTTAAAAAGAGAATTTTCTTGTTAAAATTGCTTGAACTCTATTACACAATAACCATTAAAATCATAAATAATTTCCAAATTAATACTTATATAAATCTGTACTCTTATTAAGTAAAAAACTAAGGCGCTGGATTTGGAATAGCGCTATGCACCTCATTTATTTGCGATATAATTTCCCCGCTCAACTCAATATCAATACTACCAATATTCTCTTTAAGCTGCTCAAGCGTTGTAGCTCCAATAATATTACCTGTTAAAAATGGTTGTTGATTGATAAAAGCTAATGCCATTTGCGTTAAGGTTAACCCATGGTTTTCGGCTATTTTAAAATAGCGCTTTGTGGCTTCTAATGCTTGTGGACTGTTATATCGTCCTGCAAATCTCGGGAATAAATCAAATCTTGAGTTTTTTGGTAGTTTACCATCAATATATTTACCAGAAAGAGAACCTGATGCTAATGGTGAATACGCTAAAAGTCCAATGTTTTCTCTAATAGATAGTTCAGCTAAATCACTTTCAAAAGTTCGATTTAATAGTGAATACGGGTTTTGTATTGTCTTCACTCTTGGCAAATCATTTGTTCTAGATTCTTCCAAATAACGCATTACGCCCCATGAGCGCTCATTTGAAATTCCTATTTCCCTTACTTTACCTTCCTTAACAAAGCCATTTAATACTTGTAGAACTTCATTAAAATTATCCTCCCAAGTGTCATTTGGATTATGATTATAATCGCGCTGACCAAAATAATTGGTTTGACGCTCTGGCCAATGTAATTGGTATAAATCGATATAATCGGTTTGCAAGCGTTTTAAGCTATTTTCCAAAGCTTCTTTTAGTGCAGTGGGGCTAAATCCTGTTTTACGAACATGGGCGGTGTAATCACCTGGTCCGCAAATTTTTGTTGCTAGTACAATCTTATCTCTATTACCCGTTTTATTAAACCAGTTTCCAATAATTCTTTCGGTTTCTGCATAGGTTTCTGCACTGGCAGGTACAGGATATAATTCGGCAGTATCAAAAAAGTTCACGCCTTCACTTAAGGCATAATCCATTTGCGCGAAGCCTTCGTCTTGGGTGTTTTGATTACCCCACGTCATGGTGCCTAAACATATTTTACTAACTTCAATATCGGTATTTGGTATTGTAGTGTATTTCATTGAGCTATTTTTTTTAAGAAGTTCAAAGATAAAAAACCGTTAAAAGCTAATTACACTTATTAACGGTTTTTTATGTGT
This sequence comes from Flavobacteriaceae bacterium, assembly GCA_043557195.1. Taxonomy (GTDB): domain Bacteria; phylum Bacteroidota; class Bacteroidia; order Flavobacteriales; family Flavobacteriaceae; genus Jejuia. The sequence goes on from CP121314.1 coordinate 1,741,937, forward strand.
TAGGGATTGAAGCATTTGTTGAAGCTCCTCGACGCAGGAGAGAGCGACTGCTGAAAGCCCGCCCCGAGCCACCGTAGTTTCATAAAACTAACGGGGTTATCATCGAGGGGAACACCCTACTTCCCAAAACAATTCCTCATGCTTCGGAATCACTCGAAGTGACGCTACTGCTCATTTAGTAAACGAGACAGTTCATCTAACTTAGGCGTTAGGATTACCTCAATACGTCTATTTTTTGCTTTTCCTTCTTCCGTGGTGTTTGTAGCAATTGGTGCATATTCTCCACGACCAGCAGCAGTTAAATTTTCAGGGTTAATGGCAGTATTTTCTCTTAAAATATTAACGATAGCAGTGGCGCGTTTTGTGGATAAATCCCAGTTACTAGTAAGCGCTCCGTTGCCCGAATAAGGTACGTTATCGGTATGACCTTCTATAAGTACCGCTATGTCCGGATTTTCAGCCAATACGTTTCCAAGGCTTCTAACGGCAGTTTTTCCATCGGTACCAACAGCCCAACTTCCTGACTGGAATAACAGTTTGTTTTCCATAGAAACATATACTTTTCCGCCACGTTGTTCAACGGTTAAGCCTTTGCCTTCAAAATCGGTTAAAGCTCTTGAAATAGCGTTTTTAAGCTGCGTCATCGCCGCATCTTTGGTTGCTATAACATTTTCTAATTCTGCAATACGACTAGAACGCTCTTCTAAAGCTTTCTTTAATTTTTCTAAGCGTTCGTTCTCTGCTGCTAAGGCTTGTTCTTTAGCTTCCAGTTCCGCTAAAAGTTCTCTGTTTTTTTGAGAGTTTTTAGCAATTGCTGCTGAACTGTTTTTTTCTAAAGCAGCATACGATGCTTTTAAATTGTCTAAGTTAGATTTTGTAGCAGCATAATCGCTTCGCAATTGGTCGCGTTCTGCAACCGCTTCATCATAAGCTGCCTTTAATTGTTTCAATTCGTTTTCAGCACTCGTTTTTCCATCTAAAAGCGATTCGTTTTCCTTAGTAAGTTTTCTATTTTCTTGCTTTAAAGAAGCGTATTTACTCTCTAAATCTTTATAGACTTTTGGTGACACGCATGATGTTGCAAACACTAAAGCTCCTAGAATTAATAGACTATGTTTAATTTTCATTTGGGTTGTTTTTATATTTAATTTTCGATTTCTAATAAAATTGGGCAGTGGTCGCTATGTACTGCTTCGGTTAGTATAACGGCTCTTTTTATATTTTCTTGTAATGGTTGCGAAACCATAGCATAATCTAATCGCCAGCCTTTATTATTGGCGCGCGCATTGGCACGGTAACTCCACCAACTATATTCTTGTCGCTCTGGATTTATGTATCGAAACGAATCGATAAATCCGTTATCAATAAATTGTCCAATCCACTCCCGTTCCACAGGTAAAAATCCTGAAACACCTTTCATTTTTGGGTTATGAATGTCTATTTCTTCGTGACAAATGTTATAATCACCACAAATTACCAAGTTTGGAATATCCTTCTTTAGATTATTGATATACTCTTGAAACATATCCATATAATCTAACTTGTGTTGCAGTCTTGCGTCATTGGTACCTGATGGCAAATACAAACTCATTACAGACACACCATCAAAATCGGCTCTAAGGTTACGTCCCTCAAAATCCATTGATTCTATACCGGTACCAAATTCCACATGGTTAGGTTCAATTTTACTCAAAATTGCCACACCGCTATAACCCTTTTTTTGAGCACTGAACCAATAGTTATAGGTATAGCCAGCTTCTTCAAACAAACTTAAATCCAGCTGCTCTTTCATGGCCTTAATTTCTTGCAAACAAATCACATCAGGATTTGCACTTTTTAACCAATCAATAAAGCCTTTATTTATCGCTGCACGAATGCCGTTTACGTTATAGGAAATAATCTTCATTAGCTTATTTAAGTATTTCAGCTAAAATAAATAATACGTTACTTTTACACCATAATTCACAGAAGGAGTTATAACGAATTCTATTAACATAATATTTTGAGCTAATCATAGTTTAAATACCTAATGAAATACGTCCTACTATTTACGTTTGTATTGCTAAGTTTTGGCGGTTTTGCCCAAAACCAAAACAGCAAATACAAAACTAAAAAAGTAGCAGTGAGAGACACTATATTGGTAGACAGCGTAAGTATAAATTCTAGTTGGTTTTCTGTTAAAACAAAGCACAATACAATTCTTGATTCCTCATTTTACAGTATTGATTTTTCTACTGCAAAACTCACATTTAAAAAACCTATTGCAACAGATTCAATTATTATTAATTATTTGAAATTTCCCGAATTTCTCACAAAAACCTATAAACAATTAGATGAAAGTATTATTGTAAAAAATAACGAAGGTATAGAGAAACTATATCAACTTTCACAATCAAACAACAATAGAAATTTTGTGCCTTTTGATGGCTTAACCACTTCAGGAAGTATCTCTAGAGGTGTTACGGTTGGAAATAATCAAAACTCGGTATTAAATAGTGAATTAGACCTTCAGATTACGGGGAAACTAAATGATAAAGTCTCGTTAAGAGCTTCTATTCAAGACGCAAATATTCCGCTACAAGAAAGTGGCTATAGCCAGCGTTTGGATGAATTTGACCAAGTTTTTATTGAACTATTTAGCGACAATTGGAATATTCGTGCGGGGGATATTGATTTACAGAATACCAACTCGTTTTTTGGCGCATTTTCAAAACGTGTACAAGGCTTATCGGTAAATGTAAACTTGGGTGGTGACGCTTCTCAGACTCAGGTTTTTGCAGCTGGCGCTTTGGTTCGAGGGCAATTTACAACCAGTCAGTTTATAGCCCAAGAAGGCAACCAAGGGCCCTATAAATTGCAAGGGCAAAATGGTGAATTATTTGTGTTAATCGTCTCTGGAAGTGAGACCGTTTATGTTAATGGTATTCCTTTGGAGCGAGGCGAAGACAAAGATTACATTATTGATTATAACGCCGGCGAAATCATTTTCAACACTACATTTCCAATAACTTCTGAAATGCGTATCACGGTAGACTATCAATTTAGTGATAGAAATTATTCGCGTTTAGTAGCTTATGGTGGTGGTAATTTTAAAAGTGAAAAACTAAAAATTGGGGTTTCGGTATATTCTGAAAATGATGCTAAAAATCAACCGTTACAGCAAAATTTGTCTGATGCTCAAGTTCAAATTTTATCTGATGCTGGGGATGACCGTACACAAATGACTGCACCTTCTGAAATTGAAGAATCTTTTAGTGAAAATCGAATTTTGTATCGAAAGGAGATAGTTGGTGGTAATGAAATTTTTGTGTTCTCTAACGATCCAAATGACGAGTTATTTAGAGTGTCTTTTACGCTAGTTGGCCCCAATGAAGGTGGTTATATTTTGAGTAGTACCAATGCTATAAATAACATCTACGAATACGCTGGTGAATTGCAAGGAAATTATGCGCCTATTGTGCAACTTATTGCACCAACCAAATTGCAAATGGCTGTTGTAAATGGTAATTATATACCTTCTGAAAAAACTCAAATTGATTTTGAATTAGCAGGAAGTAAAAATGATTTAAACTTATTTTCAGCGATAGATGATGACAATAATGATGGTTTTGCAGGCAAATTTAAAATGAGCCAGAGCATCATTAAAAATGATAGTTTGTGGAACTTAAATGCATACATCAACACCGACTATATTCAAGATAATTTTAGAAGTATTGAAATTCTGTATAATGCAGAATTTAATCGCGATTGGAATTTAGAACAACCTCGAGGAAATCAACGCGTAGGCGATTTGGGCACGCAAACCTTTTTAAATTCGGGGCTTAATTTTTCACACTTAAAAAAAGGGCGCATCAACTATCAATTTGAATATTTGAATTTTGCTTCAGGTTTCAATGGGAGCAGACATATTGCAAATGCTAATTTACTTTTAAATCGCTTAAGTATAAATTCCAGAACTAGTTTTTTAAATGCAGAATCTAGCATCAATACCTCAACGTTTTTAAGGTCGCACAATACTGTAACCTACGGTTTGGAAAAAAGCTGGGTTGGTGCAAAATTATCCATTGAAGACAACGAGCAAACCGAAATTGCAACGGAAACCTTAACACCTTTGAGTCAGAGGTTCACATCTTACGAAGCCTTTGTTGGAGTTGGTGATAGCACTAAAGTTTTTGCTCAATTTGGATATAAACATCGGGTAAATGATAGTATTAGAAACAATCAACTTCAAAAAGTAAATACTTCAAATACGTTTTATATTGATTCGCGCATCATTCAAAATAAAAATACAAACCTTTCATTGTATGCCAATTACAGAACATTAACTCATGAAAGTGACACCATTCAAGACGAAAACTCTTTAAATTCTAGATTGCAATACAATCAAAAGTTATTTAAAAACATAGTACAAAGCAATACGGTTTTTGAAACTAATTCTGGATTTTTACCTCAACAAGATTTTACTTATGTTGAAGTTGAACCTGGACAAGGTACTTACACTTGGATTGATTATAATGAAAATGGCATTCAGGAATTGGAAGAATTTGAAATTGCCCAATTTCAAGATCAAGGCGCTTATATTCGTGTGCTGTTGCCTAATCGTGTGTTTATTAGGACACATCAAAATAGGTTTAGTCAAACCTTGACTATAAATCCGGCACAGTGGCGTGTTTCAGAAGTGAAATCTAAAAAATTCTGGTCTCATTTTTATAATCAAACCAGTTATTTAATCGATAGAAAAATTCGAAGAAATGGTAGTAATTTCAATTTGAATCCTTTTGAAAGTGAGGCTGAAAACCAATTAGGTTTACAATTAAATTTTAGAAATGTTTTGTTTTTCAATAGAGGAAAACAAAAGTACACTACATCGTACACTTACCTGTCTAACAAATCGAGTAATACGCTTTCTGTTGGTTTATTAGAGAACAATTTAAGAAGTCATCAATTGAACTTCAATCATAAAATACAAGAAAATTGGTTGATTACATTTCAATCTGCAGTAGGCTCAAATGAAAGCTCTAGTGAAAATTTCACAAGCAAAAACTTCAAATTTGATGAAGCGTTGCTCAACCCAAAATTATCCTACCTGTTTAATGAAAATAGCCGTTTTGATATTTTTTACCAATACACTACAAAAGATAACACTATTGGCGGTTTAGAAACTTTATCTCAGCAAAAATTTGGCTTAGGGTTTAATCTGTCTAAAAACGAAAAAGGTGCAGTAAATGGTGAAGTAAATTACTTTTCAAACAACTTTAATGGCAACCCGAATACACCTGTGGCGTTTCAAATGTTAGAAGGTTTACAACCTGGAAATAATTTTACTTGGACGTTACTTGCACAAAAGAAACTGACTAAATTTTTAGATTTGAATTTGAGTTACTTCGGAAGAAAAACCGAAACTAGCAAAACGATTCATACAGGTAATATTCAGTTGAAGGCTTATTTTTAAAATGTAATTTGGTCCATTTTATTAAACATCAATATAATTTGACGGACTGTTTCTTTATAAAAATCTGGATGAATATTTTCATAATCATCTGTAGATTGGTGGTAATCCTTATGGTCTGCAACACCAAAATACAAAAATGGAATTTCTTGTCTATAAAATGATGCATGGTCGGACGAATATGTCCAATCTTCTAAACCGTCAAAACCATCATGTCCTAAAGTCAGCTTTACCTTTTTTGATGCTGATGCAACTTCATTTAAAAGTGCTTCTAATGATTTATGCGTTTTAGCGCCCACAATAAATAGCTCACCATTATTGCTTCTACTAATCATATCCATATTAATATTGAACACAATTTTATCTTTTGAAACGATAGGATGCTTTACGTAATATTTTGAACCTTCTAAACCAAGTTCTTCAGCATCAAAAGCAGCTAAAATCACGGAGTGTTCAGGAGGGTTTTTCTTAAAATATCCGGCAAAAGCTAGTAGTGCTGCTACTCCTGAAGCATTGTCATCAGCCCCATTATAAATAGTGTTCTTTTGAATTCCTAAATGATCGTAATGTGCACTAATAACAATGTATTCGTCGGGTTTGGTTGAACCATTAATAACACCTAGAATATTTGTCCCCGAATATTTTATATAATTATATGAAAAATCAAATTCTTGATTATATGAAGTAGATAGTGGTTTAACATTTAAATTCTGAAACTGATTTATAATGTATTTCTGAGCTTTTTCAGACCCCGAAGTTCCAGCTTTTCTACCTTCATAGAAATCAGATGACAACTCCTCAATATGTGATAATAGCATCGTATCATCAAACAGCGTTTTACTTTGTGCACAACTAAACAAAGCACAAAAACACAAACAAAACAAAAGAGCTTTACATCTCATAAAAAGGTGATTTCAAACGCAAATGAAGATATAAAAAAAAGGCTCATAATTTATAAACCATGAGCCTTCTAATTTATATATAATAATTTATTTTAAATTGAAGCTTTCATAAGTTCTCGATTCATTCTCGCAATATTATCGAGTGAAATGCCTTTAGGACATTCTATTTCGCAAGCTCCAGTATTGGTGCAGTTACCAAAACCTTCTAAATCCATTTGCGCCACCATATTTCTTACACGATCCGCAGCTTCAACTTGCCCTTGTGGCAATAATGCATACTGTGATACTTTAGCACCCACAAATAACATTGCACTAGAGTTTTTACAAGTTGCTACACATGCTCCACAACCTATACAAGTAGCTGCATCCATAGCTTCATCAGCATCATGCTTAGAGATTGGAATTGAATTTGCATCTTGGGTATTCCCCGAAGTATTTACTGAAATATATCCACCTGCTTGCTGAATACGTTCAAAAGCAGTTCTATCAACCACTAAATCTTTTATAACTGGGAATGCTGCTGCCCTAAATGGCTCAATGGTTATGGTATCTCCATCTTTAAACATTCTCATATGTAACTGACATGTTGTAATACCTCTATCAGGACCATGTGCTTCACCGTTAATATACATAGAGCACATACCACAAATACCTTCTCTACAATCATGATCGAAAGCTACAGGCTCTTCTCCTGAAGCAACTAATTGCTCATTCAACACATCCATCATTTCTAAAAAAGACATGTGTTCTGAAATTTCGGTAACTTTATAATCTACCATTTGACCCTTTGCATTCGAGTCTTTTTGTCTCCAAATTTTAAGCGTTAAGTTCATAGCGTCTTTTTTATTTGTAACTTCTTTCTTTTACTTCAATATTTTCATAAGTCAACTTCTCCTTATGTAATTTTGCATCACTTGGCTCTCCTACATATTCCCAAGCAGAAACAAATTGAAACTCTTTTCTACGTTTAGCTTCTCCCTCTTCTGTTTGGTATTCTTCCCTAAAATGACCACCAGCAGATTCTTCTCTTACAAGTGCATCCTTCGCAAACAACTCACCCAATTCTAAGAAATCAGCAACTCGTCCAGCTTTCTCTAATTCAGGGTTCATTTCGTTTGCACTTCCAGGAACAGTAACCTCTTTCCAAAATTCTTCACGAATTTCTTTAATCTCTTTTATGGCTTCTTTTAGTCCTTTTTCATTACGAGACATCCCACATTTATCCCACATCACTTTTCCAAGTTTCTTATGGAAGTAATCTACAGATTTTGAACCTTTATTGGTTGTGAAGAATTCAATTTTATTCTTAACTTCCTTTTCAGCTTCTTGAAACTCTTTGGTATCCGTTGGGATTTTACCGGTTCTAATATCATCAGCTAAATAATCTCCAATAGTGTATGGTAATACAAAATATCCATCAGCTAGACCTTGCATTAAAGCAGAAGCTCCAAGTCTGTTTGCTCCATGATCAGAGAAATTCGCTTCACCTATACAATACAAGCCAGGTACTGTAGTCATCAAATTATAATCTACCCAAACACCTCCCATAGTATAGTGTACAGCAGGGTAAATCATCATTGGCGTTTCATATGGATTTTGATCTACAATTTTCTCATACATCTGAAAAAGGTTTCCATATTTAGCCTCAACTATGGCTTTACCTAATTCATATATTTTTCCTTTTGAAGGATTTGAAATATTATGAATTTTAGCTTGCTCAGTTCCATAACGATTGATAGCATCTGCAAAATCAAGATATACTGCTTCACCAGTGGCATTTACACCAAAACCAGCATCACAACGTTCTTTAGCGGCTCTTGAAGCTACATCACGAGGCACTAAATTTCCAAACGCTGGATAACGACGTTCTAAGTAATAATCTCTTTCATCTTCTGATAAATCCGTCGGTTTCTTTTTACCTTCTCTAATGGCTTTAGCATCTTCCAGTTTTGCTGGTACCCAAATACGTCCGTCATTACGAAGTGACTCCGACATTAGGGTCAATTTCGATTGATAATCTCCCGAACGTGGAATACAAGTTGGGTGAATTTGAGTATAACAAGGGTTAGCGAAATACGCGCCTTTTTTATGAATTTTCCAAGCAGCGGTAACATTACTACCCATTGCATTGGTTGATAAGAAATATACATTACCATATCCTCCTGTTCCAACTACAACAGCATGTGCCGAATGACGCTCTATTTCACCAGTAATTAAATTTCTTGCGATAATACCTCTTGCTTTTCCATCAACAATAACAACATCTAACATCTCGTGGCGGTTAAACATTTCGATCTTACCACGCGCTATTTGACGGTTCATTGCCGAATAAGCACCTAATAACAATTGCTGTCCAGTTTGTCCTTTTGCGTAAAAAGTTCTTGAAACCAATACACCACCAAACGAACGGTTATCTAATAAACCACCATAATCACGAGCAAAAGGAACACCTTGAGCAACACATTGATCGATAATGTTGGCAGAAACCTCAGCTAATCGATAAACATTGGCTTCACGAGAACGATAATCACCTCCTTTTACGGTATCATAGAATAATCTATAAGTTGAATCGCCATCTCCTTGATAATTCTTTGCTGCATTAATTCCACCTTGAGCAGCGATGGAATGCGCACGACGAGGAGAATCTTGATATGCAAAAGCCTTTACATTATATCCTAATTCAGCCAACGTAGCTGCTGCAGAACCTCCCGCTAAACCTGTACCTACAACAATGATATCAATATGACGCTTGTTTGCAGGATTTACAAGGTTAATTTTATTTTTATAATCTGTCCACTTATCTTGAATTGGACCTTCTGGTACTTTTGAATCTAAAGCCATAATTATTTAAGATTAATGGTGTGGATTTAAATGATGATACAAAGCAATGATGATAAAAGTTAATGGAATTAAAATAGAATATGCTTTCCCAATTTGCTGTAGACCTTTTTTACGTCCTGCAGTTGAACCCATAGATTGAAATGCCGATGTAAAACCATGTGCTAAGTGTAAACCTAAAAGCACAAAAGAAATTACATAAGCACCTACCCTTAACGGACTATGAAATTTCTCAACCATTTCGTGAAAATATCTGTACTCTCCATTATGCATTCCAGACATATCTCCTTGAATATACTTTACATTCAATTCTGGAATCCAAAAATCTATAAAGTGTAATACAAGAAATGCAAGAATAACTAATCCACTGTAAATCATATTCCTACTTACCCATGATGAATTTGCTGCGCCGTTATTTCTAGCGTAACTGACACCATTTGCTTTTTTGTTTTTGATTTCTAAAATAAAGCCCATTACAAAATGAAACACTACTCCAAAAATTAAAACAGGTTGTAATGCAAACTGTACCAATGGGTTTGTACCCATAAAATGAGATAACTCATTAAATAAATCTGCACTAAAAAGTGAAGTAATATTGACCGCTAAATGTATAATTAAAAAAAACATGAGGAAGAATGCAGAAAGCGCCATGGCTACTTTTCTTCCAACCGAAGATTTAAAAAATCCGCCCATTGTTATAACCGTTAGTTTTTAAGATACACAAAGGTAGCTATGGTAGCATTCTTAGACAAATAACAAATGTCATGTTTTTTCTATTTAGAATGATTTTAAGTAATATTATTTTAGGACAATCCTTTTTGTAACAAAAGTATCTTCAAAATATAATCTAATGAGATATAAGCCTTTAGAATAGTTCGTTAGGTTTATTTGAGTTTCTCTGGAATCTTTAACATCTTGTAAAGATGTAATCAATCTAGATTGTATATCGTAAACTTCAACCTGCTTAAGGTTTTGATTTGATTTGTTTTTAATAAATAACTGTCCTCTAGTTGGATTAGGGTAAATTGCAACCAACTCAATAAGCTCTAGATCGGTTACACTAAGCTGTTCGCAATTTGCACTTAACATTGCTGGCTGTTGGCAAACATTAGCACCTGTACTTCTATAATGAATTATTTCTGCAACATTTTTGTTATTCACACTTAAAACACGCAAGTTTTCACCTTTGGCAATTGCAAAATGCATTACATTTTCTGTATCAATAACGTGACTTAATTGCCTGCAATGCCCCAATTCATGCAATGCCACACTTTCAAAATCAATTTGAGAATCTGTAGGCAAATCCTTTTCAAAATTCCATAAGGCTTCGTCATCAAAGATAATATCAAACTCATTTGCATACCACTTTAAGTCGGTTCCATTGTTTACAGAACATGCTGAATAGTATGATATTCTTTTCCCTAGAACATTATCGGACAATACATTAGCAGGATCGCTGCTTGAACTATCTTCAAAAGTAATTACGTTATAACCATCTCGGGCAGACTTACTTTGTGGCACAACTCCAGAATTCAAAAATGTTCCTAGCTCCCAATTCATTTTTGTCTCACAACTCCAAGTAGAAACAGCTCTCCCTAAAGACTCTGTTGCCATTGGAATATTATTGAGTTTAGATGTCGTGTTTAATGTGTATCCTCCCTTTGAATTATTATTTATGAGCTGAGTAGGGTAGGCAACTAAAACACCATTTATTAAGGCGTCTGATATTATATTGTTTTGAGCATACATTACATTAAGTTCTTGCGAAGACAAAAGCGATGCCCCACCAGTTGTTGTGATTCTTACTGGACCCGTTCCTGCTTTTGAAGGAATTTCTACTTCAATCTTCGTATTAGTCCAACTTTTTATTTGGGTATCAATAGCATCAGTAAATGTGCTACCTGCATCATCGGCATTACTAAAGCCTATTTTCCCTTTTGAATTGCCAAAATCATTCCCAATAATTGTTAGAATTGATTTTGTACCGGCCGTTACGTTTATAGGTGAAAGACTAGAAATCACCAATGCAATGGTGCTCCGACTTTCTTTTACAGTTTTATAGTGCTCTATAGTTAATGGAATTATTTCAGTATAGTTTTTTTTAGTTTCAGCTTCTATTTTGTGATAAAACGCAGATGTAATACCATTGACTGTAAGGAAGGAATTAGATGCTTTGTCTTCATCTAAACTATATTTAAAAAACCCTTGGCTTACTGCATATACATTGTGTAATTTTTGTTTGGTAGGGAGCTGTTTAAAAATATTATCATTAAAGTCGTTAATCATAAACACACCTATGTCGCCCAGTTTTAAAGTTAAACTTGGTGATACAATTTCTGCCTCTAAACCTATGACTCCTCCATGTGTTATAATGTCAATTTTGGAAGAACTATCTCCTTTAAAAACCTTAAAGACCTCTATGGTGTTTATAGTGTAGATATTTTGATAATTATCATCCCAATATGATTGCCTATCAACTACTTTACCTTCAATTATGGTTTTTGTTTTTTGAATTTGGGTTTCTAGATTTACTTCTTTTAATAAGATGCTTTGAGATAATATTGGTTTAACTAATGTTGCTATTAATAAAAAACTAATGGAGATTCTCTTTTTCATTCCCTGATATTTTTTTAGTTAGACTATGGCTTACTTTTGAGGGAATGATTGCCATATTACAATTTTATGTACGCACTAAAAAAAGACTTGGACTACCAAAACTTTATGATTAGAAACATTTAACAAATTTTGTAACCATGGTCGTACAACAATATTCCTATTGTCGGCAAACCGTAATATTGCAAAAACAAAAAAGCATCCCAAACTACATGGAATGCTTTTTTAAATGAGTTTAATTTCTAGCTTATTCTACCACTAACTTTCTTGTTACTGATGCTTCATCCGAAGCTATTTTAATAAAATAAACCCCACTGGAAATTTTAGAAAGATTTACGGTTTTAAGTTTAGAGCCTTTTGAAATATCAAACTCAATAACACTTCGACCACTTAAGTCGTAAAGTGTGGCACTCTTTAAAACCAAATAAGATGAATTTTTTATGAAGAATTTATCATTTGCTGGATTAGGATAAACGCTGATACCGTTTTCAAGTACAGCATCCTCCACGCTTAATGGGCAAGCCAAATCAGACATTGCAGAAAGCACAGAAGGGCATGGTATAGAGGCTGTACTTCTATCTTGAATAGCATTAGCAGCTGTACTGTTATTTGCTGTAATCAACCTTTGAAATTCACCACTATTGAATGCATAATGCATCACATCCTCAGCATTATTTCCAACTGAATTATTATTAGGATCAATTACATGCCCCAATTGATGACTATGTCCAAGTTCATGTAGTGCAACACTCTCGAAATCAATTTCACCAGCTCCAGGAGTACCAGTTCCTGTATACCAATTTGTGTCGTCATTAAAAACTAAATCAAGTTCAGAAACATACCAATTAAATGAGCCTGCACCATCACCACAGCCAGAAAAAAACGAATAACACACGCCTAGTGTACTAGAAGCGAGTTCACTGCCATTATCAAATCTTATAACATTAGTCCCATCTGTTGCTGAACCTGCTGTATCTACTGTGGTAGCGCTAGGGCCTACTTCATAATTAATTCCTGTTTCACAAATCCAATTATTAAAAGCTCTCATAAAAGCTGCTTTTGCTCCAGGAAACTCTGTGTCGTCAAAAAAATCAGTCTGCATACGCCAGGTCATTCCCCCACTAAAATTTTGACCAACATGCTGTACTTGATAGGCAGTATCTGTACCACCTGCATCTGAAACAACATTTATTTCAGCATACTCTACTGTTAAGGTTACCGATTCTGGTGATAAGACACCATTATCATCTCTAACTCTTATAGTACCTGTTCCTGCATCAGAAGGCACTTCAACATCTATTTGAGTATCAGACCAACTAACAACATCTGTGTCTAATGCATCAATAAAAGTACCACCTCCATCATCTGCATTTCTAAATTGAACCTTACCTTGTACTGTTCCAAACCCGGTGCCCGTTATAGTTAAAACATCTTTTGTTCCTGCTGAAACTGAAGTTTTATTTAGTGTAAGTGCACTTGGTGGTAAAAAAATCTTTCCAACAGAATTTTTGGCAGATGTTTCTTTGGCTTCAAATGCTTTAAGCTCTACAACATTAGATTTTGAATACCTTTTGATTTCATTGTAAAAATCACCAGTAATATTTTGCTTTCTTACAAAAGGGGTTACAGCTAAATTTTCAGATAAATTATATCTATAAAAACCTTGAGATAACCCATAAGGTTTAAATTTTTGATTTTTTGAGTTTACAGTTTTAGAAAAAGAAGTTCTGTTATTTTCTAAAGTAAATACCCCAATATCTCCTTTGCGCAATTTTAAACTTGGATGTGCCACTAATGATTGCATGCCAACAGTTCCACCAACGGTCATAACTTCTATTGTTGATACTGGACTTCCTTTAAACACCTTATAAACTTCGATAGTATTGATGGTGTAAATAAGTTGATGATTATCATCCCAAGTAGATCTTTTTGCGATAACTTTACCCTCAATAACCAAATCTGAATTTTCAACTTGTGTTTGCAAAGGTATTTTTTCCATAAGTACTTGGGCTGTGATATCGCTCAGTCCAAATAAGCATGAAAACATTAAACTTAAAAATGTAATTTTTCTCATTCGTTTTGGGTTTTATTATTTATTAATCGGTTGAGGGAAGAATCAAATATAACAAATAAAAATCTACTTTTTTATTTATACTTTTACGTCAACAGTAAAATTAACTTAGGCGTAACATGAAATATTCTCGAATAAACAGCAAACTTTTTATTAAAAACAGAGCAAAATTTGCTTCTAAAATGAAACCGAATAGTTTGGCTGTTTTTAATTCAAATGACATCTATCCTATTAGTGCTGATAGCACTTTACCATTCCAGCAGCATCGAGATATTTTCTATTTAAGCGGTGTAGATCAAGAAGAAAGTATCTTGGTGATATTTCCTGATTGCCCTAATAAAAAACATAGAGAGATTCTTTTTTTAAGAGAAACCAATGCACATATTGCTGTTTGGGAAGGTGAAAAACTTACAAAAGAAAAAGCTTTCGAAACCAGTGGCATCAAAACAGTGTATTGGCTACAAGAGATGGAAAAAGTAATGTTTGAAATAATGACGCAGTGTGATACTGTTTACATAAATACCAACGAACATTACAGGGCAAATGTTGAAGTAGAAACTCGTGAAGACCGCTTTACAAAATGGTTAAAACAAAAATATCCTGCGCATTCAGTAGCTAAAAGCAATCCTATTTTGCAACGCTTGCGTTCGGTTAAAGAAGATGTAGAAATCGATTTAATTCAAAAGGCATGTAATATTACTGAAAAGGGTTTTAAACGTGTTTTAAGTTTTGTTAAACCTGGAGTAATGGAGTATGAAATTGAAGCAGAATATATTCATGAATTTATTCGTAATCGTTCTAAAGGGTTTGCTTACACGCCTATTGTTGCTTCAGGCAACAATGCTAACGTTTTACATTATATAGAAAATAATCAAGAGTGTAAAGTAGGCGATTTAATATTAATGGATGTTGGCGCCGAATATGCTAACTATTCAAGTGATATGACCAGAACAATTCCAGTTTCTGGTCGTTTTTCTGAAAGACAAAAGACTGTTTACAACGCAGTTTTACATGTTAAAAACCAAGCTACTAAAATGCTTGTTCCTGGAACTATTTGGGCAGATTACCATATTGAGGTTGGTAAAATAATGACTTCAGAATTATTAGGATTAGGGCTACTTGATAAAGCAGATGTTCAAAATGAAGACCCCGAATGGCCTGCGTATAAAAAATACTTAATGCATGGCACTAGTCATCATATGGGATTAGACACTCATGATTATGGTATTTTAACAGAACCTATGCAAGCAAATATGGTGTTTACAGTGGAGCCTGGAATTTATATTCCCGATGAAGGTTTCGGTATTAGAATTGAAGACGATGTAGTAATTCAAGAAAAAGGAGAACCTTTTAATTTAATGAAAAACATACCTATTGAAGTGGAGGAAATTGAGGAACTAATGCATGCATAAAAAAAGAGCCGCTAATGCGGCTCTTATGATCAAAAATCTAAAGATATCTCTATTTACAGAGTGACTAATTCAAATAAATAATTATTTAGTTTTTGAAGTGTGGTTATCTTATTTTTGGTGTCAACCAATAGAGAAATATTATTTCTACTTCCACCATAGGAAATCATTCGTATTTTAACGTCTTTCAAAATTTTGAATAACCTGTGTGTACCTTCGTGATTTACTATTGAATGTCCTACCAAACAAATAATACTTTGGTTTTTGTCAACTTCAATTGAAGCAAAAGTCTCTAATTCCGAAATGATTTTTTCTAAGTTTCTATCATCATCAATAGTTAACGATACCGCAACTTCAGATGTAGTAATCATATCAATTGAAGTTTCGTAAGTCTCAAAGATTTCGAATACCCTCTTTAAGAAACCATGTGCCTGAAGCATTCTACCAGACTTTATTTTGATGGCTGTAATATTATCTTTTGCAGCTATAGCCTTTATACCAGTTTCAACATGATTACTTGTAATAGAAGTACCTTTTGCGGCAGGATCCATCGTGTTTTTTAATCTCACAGGAATACCATCTTCCCTAACAGGTAAGACAGTTTGAGGGTGCAAAATTTTAGCTCCAAAATAAGCCAACTCTGCGGCCTCATCAAACGATAAATCAGAAATGGGTTTAGTGCCTTCAACAAACCTAGGGTCGTTGTTGTGCATCCCGTCAATATCAGTCCAAATCTGTACCTCTTCAGCCTTTATTGCAGCTCCAATTATTGTGGCTGTGTAGTCGCTACCACCGCGTTGTAAATTTGAAACATCGCCTTTATCATCTAAACATATAAACCCTTGGGTGATATATATTTCGGCATCATCAGCTTCATGTAAGACTCTGCTTAAGTTTTGCCTAATATATTCAAATGATGGTTCTTTATGTTCATCTATTCGCATGAAATCTAGAGCTGGTAATAGAGTAGAACTTAAACCCTCTTGCTTTAAAAAGGCATTAAACATAAATGTAGACATCAACTCGCCTTGTGCCAAAATCTCATTCTCTAATACTTGAGAAAACGATTTGTAAGTACACTCTATCAAGAAATTAAAGCGTTCTGAAATGTAGCACTTTGTTTCTTCATTCAAGCTTTTATTTGATAAAAGCTCATTAATAACTACGGCATACTTTTCATGAAGTAGATTAATATCTTCTAGTGCTTTTTCTGGATTGGAATCTTTGATTTTTTTAGCAATCTCAACCAAACTATTTGTTGTACCAGACATTGCTGAAAGCACCACAATCTTTCTATCGCCGTCATGGATAATTTGCTTTACATTGGTCATGTTATCTACTGACCCAACTGATGTTCCTCCAAATTTTAAAACCTTCATTTCCTCTATTTTGAAGCACAAAAGTAGAACACATCTATAAACACAACATATTTATTTAAAAAAATGTTTATTTTTGCACAAGTTGTTAAATAATTAACATGAAGACCGTATCTAACTGTGTTGAAGACATTTTAATCACCCAACCCTATTTGGAAGAAGCGTTGGCTAGAAACATTATTAATTTTAGTGCATTGGCTGTAGAACTTACCGAACCTATAAGTAAAATGCTAAAAAAAGATGTAAAACCAGGAGCTATTATGATGGCTTTACGTCGTTATAATCCACCACCAACTTTAGGCAATACCATTAAAATGAAACGTGTTATTCAAAATCTTGGTGATATTACTGTGCGCTCTAATCTTACAGATTTTACGGTAAAAAATTCTAAAACACTTATAGATAATCATGCTAAAATTTTAGAACGCATCAATCAAGAAGATAAATTGTTTTACACGTTTACAAGGGGTATTCACGAAAGTAACATCATTGTTTCCAGTAGTTTGAATGATTTTGTAAATGAGCATTTACGACAAGAACATTTTATTGTGGTTCAAGAAAACCTATCGGCCATTAGTATTAATTTGCCTCAGGACAATTCTAAAATTGCGGGATTGTACTATCATTTCTTTAAACGATTGGCTTGGGAAGGTGTTGTACTATACGAAGTTCTTTCAACAACAAATGAATTTACGATTTTAGTAGAAGACGAATTTGTAGATAAAGCCTTTACAGCGATTAAAAAGGTGAAATCTTAAATACTCTGACTATTCTTTTGTAAAAGATTCGTTAAAACGAAAGTTACAAAAGCAGGTAAAACCCAACCAAAACTGTGCTCTGCTAGTGGTATATATGCGATAATTTCTTTTAACGCTTCTGTAGGGGATATAAAACCAATAACATCTGGAATACTAAAAATAAAAGTTACCAATACTACCAAACGAAATACTAGTACCGAAGCAAATTTTTCTTGAATAGCATTCAAAAGAATTAATACAATTGTAATTGGATAAATACACAACAAAAACGGAATTGCAATAATTATAATAGAGTTAAAATCTAGTTGGCCTACTATCACTCCAAACACACTTGATAAAATTGCTGTAATAATGTATACGGTATTGGAGTTTTTAAATAAACTCTTAAAATAATCTGCTGCTCCTGTTACTATTCCAACGGCGGTTGTAAAACATGCTAGTCCTATAAGTATACTTAATACTGAATTTCCAAAATTACCTAGGGAAGAAATACTTATATGTCGTAACAAACTCGCTCGTTGCATATCACTACTCAACGTATCATCCAAATTAATTTCAGTAGTAAAAAATGCACCTGTAGCAATTAATCCTACGTAAATTAAAAATAAGCCTAATCCTGCAATGATGCCAGATTTTTTAATGAGTTGTTTCTTTTCTTCAAAAGAATAATCAAACTTTTGATTTATAGAAATGATGATAACAGCACCAACAACCACTGAACCTATAGCATCAAATGTTTGATAACCTTCAAGAACGCCGTTTAGGATTGGAAACTGTACCGTAGTTGAAGCTGTTTCAAATTCTAAAGAAAACAAACTAACCGCTATAACTACCAATAATATCACTACAATTATTGGTGTTAAATATTTACCTACAAACTGTAAAATTTTAGAGCGATTGAGCACAAAAACTAAAACAAAAGCAAAATATATAAGGCTCGTAAATAAACTGTCTATTTCTAAATTAGGAGCAATCGCAATTTCATGTGTTGCAGCTGCAGTTCTAGGAGAAGGAATAGCTACAGCAATTGTATAAATGATAATGCAATATATAAGACTAAAAACCGGAGACACTTTTTTTCCAAAATCAAATAGAGTGCCTTGTAATTTTGAATGTGCGTAGATGCCCAAAATTGGCACAAACACTGCCGTAAGCATAAAACCTATACTTACCCAAAACCAGTTAGATCCAGAATTATACCCTAATAATGGCGGCAACAATAAATTACCAGCTCCGAAAAAAAGTGAGAATAAAGCAAAACTAGTAATTGCTAATGCCTTAGTTTTATTCATTTGTTGATTTTATCTTTGCCCAAGATAAATTAATTATGGTTTTAGAACATAAAAGCACACCAATTTTTTATTCAGATGATGGAAAAGGTCCTGCAATAGTATTGCTTCATGGGTTTTTGGAAAATAGCACTATTTGGGATGCATTTACATCTAAATTGTCTCAAAATAATAGAGTAGTTTGTATTGATTTATTAGGACATGGAAAATCTGGTTGCCTCGGTTATATACATAGCATGGAAGAAATGGCCGAAGCTGTTAAAACGGTTTTGAATCATTTAAAAATAGAGTATTGTTATTTGTTTGGACATTCTATGGGTGGTTATGTTGCTTTGGCTTTTGCAGAGAAATATACCAATAAAGTTAAAGGTTTATGTTTGGTAAATTCAACCGCAAATGCTGATAGCGAAGAAAAACAACAAAATAGAGATAGAGCTATTTTTGCTGTAAAGGAAAATCATAAAATCTTCATCCAACTGGCTATCTCAAATTTATTTAGCCCAAAAAATCGGACTGTTTTTTCTGAAGAAATTAATTCTGTAAAACAAGAAGCTCTAAAAACACCATTGCAGGGGATTGTAGCAGCATTAGAAGGCATGAAGATTAGAAAAGATAGAGTACTCTTTTTCAAAAAAGCATCTTTCAAAAAAATGATTGTCATTGGAAAAGAAGATACCGTGTTAGATTATAAGATTTTAGAAAATCAATATAATAACACAGATATAGATATTACAATATTCCCAGATGGACATATGAGCCAAATTGAAAATAAAGAAGAATTACTACAAAAAATAATGTATTTCATCGAATAATTATACCTTATATCGATTTTTTGATAAATATTTTATATTTTTAGAGCTACCTAACAAAATCGATTAAAACTTAACCTATGCAAAAAAGTACTAATACTGCTTTCATTCCTAAAATGTACTGCAATATTTTTGGTCATGATTACCAAGTTACCAAAAAAGTAACCCGTCACGTAAAAGAGTATACTTGTTCGCACTGTAAGAAACAATTAACCACAAGTAGTAATGGAAATTTAGTGGAGTTAACTCCTAAATTTAAAGAGATAAATGCAATTTTAGAACGCATACACCAATCAAGAATGAATCGTTCAAAGAAGAAAACATTCGCTTCGTCGATTTGTTAACTGCTTATTAACATTTTGTGGTTCGTTTTTAATATTTTCACAGTCCTCTCACTAAAATTATTAATATGCGAACAAAATGAAACACTTACATTGCAAAGTATTTGGACACAACTATAAAGTGTCTCGAAACGTAACGTATCATGTAAAAGAATACACGTGTTGCAACTGCAAAAAACAACTTACCACTAACGGCAAGGGCAACTTAACAGAACTAACACCTAAGTTCAAAGAAATTAACGACGTTTTAGAACGGATCCATCAAAAGAAGAATAAAATTAGATTAAGAGCTAAACAACCTGATAAGGAGTTACTTCTTTTTAGCCATTAAAATTCTTCCATCCTTGCGCTTTAAGTCCAATTTTAGTTTCTGCTCTAGTAACTAAATGCATACCTGTAGACGCTTCAGTTATATATCCGATTATAGACAAATTTGGATTGGCCTTTATTTTAGGAAAATCTTCTTGAGAAACGGTGAATAACAATTCGTAATCTTCACCACCATTTAGTGCGACAGTAGTGCTATCCAAATTAAACTCTTCGCAGGTAGAAATTACTTGAGGATCTAAAGGAATTTTATTTTCATACAAATCACAACCTACATTACTGTTGGTACATAAATGTATAATTTCAGAAGACAACCCATCACTAATATCAATCATAGACGTAGGTTTCACCTCTAAGTCTTTTAACAATTTAATGATATCCTTTCTTGCCTCTGGCTTCAATTGTCGCTCTACAATATAAGTGTAAGGTTCTAAATCCGGCTGACTGTTTGGATTTACTTTATATACTTCCTTTTCTCGCTCTAAAACCTGCAGGCCCATATAGGCGCCTCCTAAATCTCCTGAAACTACTAGTAAATCATTTGGTTTTGCGCCTTTTCTATAAACTACATCTTCCCCAGATACTTCTCCCAAAGCAGTTATGGATATCAAGAGTCCTTTTGTAGATGATGTAGTGTCTCCACCAATAACATCAATATTATATAACTTTGACGCTGTTTCAATTCCAGCATACAGTTCTTCCAAAGCTTCTAAAGGAAATCTATTCGAAACAGCGATTGAAACAGTAATTTGAGTTGCTTGAGCATTCATAGCATACACATCAGACAAATTCACCATTACGGCTTTATAACCCAGATGCTTCAAAGGCATGTAACTCAAATCAAAATGAACACCTTCAACCAATAAATCAGTAGTAACAACTACCTTTTTATTATCAAAATCCAAAACCGCTGCATCATCCCCAATACCTTTTATGGTTGATTGATGGTTGATCTTAAAATTTTTTGTCAAGTGCTCTATAAGGGCAAATTCACCTAAATTACTTAAATCTGTTCGCGATTGATTTTTATCTTCTATCATGCTACAAAAATAAGAAGGCTTTTTAATTTAACTTATGAATTAAACCATTTAATTTTAATGCATTAAATTTGTTTAGCTATGATAAAAACCGCAATATATAATGTGTGTTTAGCGTTTTGTTTATGCATTGAAGAAGAAAAACCCTATTTATGAATGCTTTAGAAAACTTTTCAAAAGTAATACCCTTAGCTTTTGTTGTTTCAATACTACTATTTTCTTGTAATATAGAGCCCGTAGAACGTATTGTTACTATTGATACTGACAATGATGGTATAACAGACAACATAGACAACTGTATTAACACACCCAACCCAAACCAAGAAGACAGTAATAGCGATGGTATAGGTGATGTATGTGAAGGCAACGCAACAGGAGTATTAGCCAAATGTAGCAATGGATTTGCTGACATATATCCTTGCAACGGCTATGATTTAATGATGCATATTCCTCTTGCTACTTTTGGAGCTGCTGCTGCAAATGATTCTTGGGGATGGGTCGATCCAGACACAGGAAAAGAGTACGCTCTTATCGCTACAGACCGAAATACTGCATTTGTTGATATTTCAGATATTAGTAACCCTATTTATTTAGGAAATGTACCAACAGCAACTATTGCTAGTCCTTGGCGCGATGTAAAAGTCTATAATGACCATGCATTTATTGTTGCAGATAATAATCAAGGTGAAGACAGTCATGGCCTTCAGGTTTTTGATTTAACACGACTTAGAAACGTTGCAAACCCTCCAGAAGTTTTTACTGCAGATGTGAGATTAGAAATTATTGGAAGAGCACATAATGTGGTTATCAATGAAGAAAGCGGTTATGCCTACATTGTTGGCAGCAACCGAAACTCTACATTTGCTGGGGGTCCTATTTTTATAAACATTCAAAACCCAAAATCACCAGTGATTGAAGGCGGTTTTTCGGAAGGGGGTTATTCTCACGACGCACAAGTTGTAACTTACACTGGACCTGATACGGATTATACAGGTAGAGAAATTTTGATTGGAAGTAATGAAAATGAAGTTGTTATTGCAGATGTTACCGACAAATCAAATCCTTCGATAATTTCAACAATATCATATCCTAATGTAAGATATGCACACCAAGGATGGTTTACTGAAGATATGAGATATTTTATTTTAGGAGATGAACTCGATGAAGTTCGAATTGGAAATAATACCCGAATTATCACTTTTGATTTTTCAGATTTAGACAATCCTTTATATCATTTTGATTATTTGGCTAACAATCCTTCAATTGATCACAACGGCTACATTAAAGGCAATACCTATTATCAAGCTAGCTACAGAGCTGGTTTACGTGTTTTGGATATAAGTAATATAGACAACAAGTCTTATATTGAAGTAGGTTTTTTTGATACTTATCCTGAAAATGATGGCACCGACTTTGACGGCGCATGGAATGTATATCCTTATTTTGAAAGCGGAAATATTGTAATTAGCGACATTAACCGAGGCCTTTTTGTGGTAAGAAAAAGTGAATAACCACTTTTACCATGCTCTAAATGAAAAACGAAATCTCACATAAAACCTACTTTTTGTTGGTGTCATTACTCATTCTTTTTAATTGTTCAAAGAATGATGATAACACTTCAGGTTTACCGCTTGCAAAATCAACCGAATTTGTAAAAACTCTCGGAGGTAGCTTAAATGAAAGTGGGCAGTCAGTTCTTAAAACCACAGATGGAGGTTATGCTATTTTGGGTCATACACAAAGCATGAATGGTGACATTCAAAATAAAACAAATGATTCTTTCGACTTTTGGCTTTTAAAGTTTGATAGGAATGATGCATTGCAATGGCAAAATACTTATGGCGGAAGTGATGATGACAGAGGTTTGGATATTATTCAAACCACGGATAATGGTTACGCTATTTTAGGCTATAGTAAAAGTGTAGATGGTGATCTTACTGAAAATGCTGGTGCTAATGATTTTTGGATAGCTAAACTTGATGTTTCTGGAAGTATCATTTGGCAAAAATCTTTTGGATTTCTAGGTGCCGATATCGGTTATGCCTTAACAGAAACTAATGACAACGGCTATCTGATTACAGGGGTTTTGGATGTGTCTGCTTCTGGCGGACAAGGCAATAGCAAAACATTATTGGCTGCACTTCATGCTGGTGGTGATTATTGGGCTATTAAACTAAATGCGAATGGAGAGAAAGAATGGAGTCAATTTTTTGGGGGCACATTTACCGATACGCCTTATGATGTTGTAGAAACATCAGACAACAGCTTTATTATAGTTGGCTCTTCTGATAGTGATGATGTGGACATAAAAAACAACAATGGTACATATGATTTTTGGGTGGTAAAACTATCAAACACAGGGGATTTAATCTGGGAAAAATCTTTTGGTGGTTCTGAAATTGATGAAGCTTGGGGCATTGTTGCCACAAACGATGGTAATTTTATTATTGTCGGCGATACCAGAAGTAATGATAAAGACGTTACAATTAATAAAGGTGCAGCCGATCTTTTCGTTTTAAAAATAACACCAAATGGCGATGTAGTTTGGAGAAAATCTTTTGGTGGTAGTAGTTTTGACACAGCACGTTCCATTTCAAAAACATCTGATGATGGCTTTTTAATATCAGGAAGTTCTCGAAGTTCAAATGGTGATATTTTAAAAAACAACGGTCAAAATGATGCTTTGGTTTTAAAACTTACTACTAATGGCGATTTAGAATGGCAAACCACTGTAGGTGGTGCAAACGTAGATTTAGCTTTTGATGTTGTTCAACTTAATGACAATTCAATAGTAGCTGTTGGAGAATCCAGTAGCGCAGACCAAGATGTCTCAGAAAACAAAGGATTTACCGACCTGCTGATATTCAAAATAAATTGAAAATGAAACATATAGGATATCTTATTTTAATAACTTTACTATTACTGCGGTGTGAAAGTGATTCGGCGACAAGTAACACTCAAGCTAGTGTAACGTTAAATTTTACCCATACTTGGGATGATACGCCAGTAACAAATTCAGATTTTAATACTATAAAATTTACTAATGAAAACGGAGAGCAATTGAGTATTGAGCGCCTGCGTTATCTTATTTCAGACATATCCTTTACAACCAATAACAATGAAAAACTAGTATTTAATGGATACCATTTAATTGATGTTGCAAACAACCAAAACCTGTCGTTCAATCCAATAGGTACAATTCCTCCAAAAAAATATAAAAATGTGTCTTTTACTTTTGGGTTTAACAATGACGATAATTACAATAACTATCCCGATTTAAACTCTGTTTCATGGAGCGTACCATCTCAACTAGGAGGTGGTTATCATTTCATGCAATTAGAAGGTAAATTTATTGACAACACCAGTACTGAATCAGGTTACGCTTATCATGCGATTAGGGCTGTAGACAATTCAGGAAGTTCACCTGTATTTCAGGATACGTTCTTTCAAGTAAACCTTGGAGAAATTACTATTGCCAATGAAACCAATATCAATATAGAAATGAATATTGCTGAATGGTTTAAAACCCCTAGTACTTGGGATTTGAATGCATTAAACAGTATGCTGATGCCTAATTTTGACGCCCAAGTTTTAATGTTTGAAAACGGGCAAAACGTATTCAGTTTAAAATCAGTAGATTGATAAGTTTTGAAAACATGGCACATAAATATCGTACTTATTCTGGCTTTCATTATTTCCTCTTGTTCTAATGAAAGTGTTGATAATTACGCACCTGCACCAAATAATTTAGAAATACCTAAGTTATTCCAAGATAATATTATTGCACCTGTAATTCCGAGGGATAACCCGCAGACAGTTGAAGGCGTAGCTTTAGGAAAAAAACTGTTTTTCGATCCGATTCTATCTGGAAATAATACCCAAGCCTGCGCTGATTGTCATACACCGTCAAATGCATTTACAGATAACGCTAGATTCAGTGATGGAATTGACGGCACGTTAGGTAATAGAAACTCGATGCCGCTATTCAATCTTGCTTGGAATTATGATGAAAAATTCTTCTGGGATGGCAAATCATTTAGTTTAGAACATCAGGCTTTTAGCCCAGTAACTGACCCAACCGAAATGAAAAGCACATGGACTGAAGTAGAACAGAAGTTACAACAACACCCAGACTATCCTACATTATTTCAACGAGCTTTTGGCATATCAAAAATAGATTCAACATTAGTTACCAAAGCCATTGCTCAGTTTGAGCGCACACTAATATCAGCAAATTCAAAGTTTGATCAATTTCTTTTAGGTGAGGTACAACTAACCCCAGAAGAACAAAATGGGTTTGATGTATTTATGGATGAAGCTAGAGGAGATTGTTTCCATTGCCATGGCAGTGATAAAAATCCACTATGGACAGACAATGCATTTCACAATAATGGTTTAGATGCAACATTTACCGATTTAGGTTTAGGAGCTATAACAGGAGACCCTTCGGATAACGGTAAATTTAGATCTCCATCGCTTCGGAATTTAGAATTTACAGCACCTTACATGCATGATGGTAGATTCAACACACTTGAAGAAGTTATCAATCATTATAGTGAGGGATTGAAAAACTCACCTACCGTTGACCCATTGATGAAAAAAGTAGCACAAGGCGGTGTCGGACTTTCAGAAAAAGACAAGGCAGACTTAAAAGCTTTTCTTCTCACGCTATCAGATTTTGAGTTTATAAACAACCCAGAATTTTCAAATTAACAACTTAAAAAGTAGCTTTTTCTTTCAATTCCTTTTCAAAATAACGCATTTCATCGAATATTAATACATTTTATCGGTATTTAAACAAATGTTTACGATATTGCACTGCCCCAAATTTAGTATGATAATGATGTTTGAAACACCTATTAATAGATTTTGCGCCATGTTTGGTCACAACTTTAGATTGGTATCAAAAGTTGATGAAAACACGTCCGAATTGGTTTGTAAATGTTGTAAAAATCACTTTATTTCTACAGATAATGGCAACATTATGAATCTATCAGTTTACGGGGAAATGAAATCTTTTTCAAATTACTTCAAAAGCAAAAGAACATCAAGCTTAAATAAGTTTATTGGTTTCGATAGGTAAAAAGCCTTCTACTTAAAACATCTTTATTTCTTCAAATAAAATCAATCTATTTTATTGATTTTAAATTCTCTACAAACGCTGTAGAGCACCCATCTTTAATCATAACAAAAACCTATAAAACTATATGCTAATATAATGTTAGGTTATGCCTAATTCAATGACTTATATTGTATATTTGTCCTCTATTTAGAAACTGTCTTAATAAAAATTATTAATTCAAACCTAAATTTAATTAAAAAATAATATGATAAAAGTCTCTGAAACGGCTAAAAAGAAAGTAGTTGAACTCATGACTGATGATGGCTACAATGCTGCTACCGACTATGTTCGAGTAGGTGTAAAAAGTGGTGGTTGTTCAGGTTTATCTTATGATTTAAAATTTGATAAAGAGCAACAGGATGGTGATAAAGTTTTTGAAGACAATGGTGTAAAAATCATCGTTGATAAAAAGAGCTTTTTGTACCTAATAGGAACAACTTTGGAATATTCAGGTGGTTTAAACGGAACAGGTTTCGTTTTTAATAACCCTAACGCCAACCGAACTTGCGGTTGTGGCGAATCATTTTCACTTTAAAATAAAGAAAGCTTATGTCGAAGTATACAGAAGATGATCTTCGCGAAGAGTTAAAAACCAAAGAGTACGAATATGGTTTTTATACTGATATTGAATCGGATACATTTCCAAATGGTTTAAACGAAGATATCGTTCGTGCCATTTCTAAAAAGAAAGAAGAGCCAGAATGGATGACCGAATGGCGTCTGGAAGCTTTTCGCGTTTGGCAAAGTATGGAAGAACCTGAATGGGCAAACGTAAATTATGAAAAACCGGATTTTCAAGGTATTTCATACTACTCCGCACCAAACAGCAAGCCTAAATACGATAGTATTGATGAAGTTGACCCAGAATTATTGGCAACTTTTGAGAAACTTGGTATTTCTTTAGATGAACAAAAAAAATTAGCAGGTGTAGCCATGGACGTAGTTGTAGACTCAGTCTCTGTAGCAACAACATTTAAGAAAACTCTAGGTGAAAAGGGTATTATTTTCATGAGTATTTCAGAAGCTATCAAAGAGCATCCGGAGCTTGTAAAAAAATATTTAGGCACTGTTGTTCCGCAAAAGGATAATTTTTATGCAGCTCTAAATTCAGCTGTATTTAGTGATGGTTCATTCTGCTATATTCCAAAAGGCGTACGATGTCCGATGGAATTATCGACTTATTTTAGAATTAACCAAGCAGGAACAGGACAATTTGAAAGAACTTTGGTTATTGCTGATAAAGGTAGTTATGTGAGTTACCTAGAAGGTTGTACAGCACCAAGTCGTGATGAAAACCAACTACATGCTGCGGTTGTAGAATTGATTGCTTTGGATGATGCTGAAATAAAATATTCAACTGTGCAAAACTGGTTCCCAGGAAATGCTGAAGGAAAAGGTGGTGTTTACAACTTTGTAACCAAGCGAGGTTTATGCGAAGACAATGCCAAAATCTCATGGACTC
The DNA here is from genome assembly GCA_043557195.1 of Flavobacteriaceae bacterium. GTDB lineage: Bacteria > Bacteroidota > Bacteroidia > Flavobacteriales > Flavobacteriaceae > Jejuia. The sequence continues at coordinate 1,769,740 of CP121314.1, forward strand.
AGGTAGAAACAGGTTCTGCGGTTACTTGGAAATACCCTTCTTGTATTTTAAAAGGTGATAACTCAGTTGGAGAATTTTATTCAATTGCAGTAACCAATAATTACCAGCAAGCAGATACTGGAACTAAAATGATTCACTTAGGGAACAATACTAAGTCTACCATTATTTCAAAAGGTATTTCAGCAGGAAAATCTCAAAATAGCTATCGTGGATTAGTGCAAGTGAATTCAAGAGCCGAAAATGCTCGTAACTTTTCACAATGTGATAGTCTATTAATGGGTAACGAATGTGGCGCACACACCTTCCCATATATTGAAGCAAAAAACAAATCGGCTAAAATTGAGCACGAGGCTACAACAAGTAAAATTGGTGAAGATCAAATTTTCTATTGTAACCAACGTGGTATAGATACCGAAAAAGCCATTGCTTTAATTGTAAATGGGTTTAGTAAAGAAGTGTTGAATAAACTGCCAATGGAATTTGCTGTTGAAGCTCAAAAGTTACTCGAAATAAGTTTAGAGGGAAGTGTTGGTTAAAATTAATAAATAATGAAAAAAGTATTAATTCTACTAGTATGTGTTTCGGCTTTATTAAGCTGTAAAAACGATTCAAAATCTGAAACTAAAGAAATTTCAACTTCTGAAGAGTCAAACGAGCGCACCGAAAAACAAAGCGACGGTCTTACACTCTTAAAAGGTGAATTTGTATACTATGATGGTGCTGCAGTACTACAAACACATGCAGAAATTTATGGGGTATTATTAATCAACAAATTCGAAGATTTGAGCAAACGTGCAGAATCTTTTAAAACAAAACCTACGGATCATGTTCAAGTTGAGATTCGCGGAAAAATAACTAACGAAAAACACGAAACCATTCTTTGGGAAAACAAGGTTGAAGTTGTTGAAATTATAGACGTAAAACCAGGTTCAAAAGAAGATAATAATATTATAAAACTAGGAAGCTAAAAGCTATGTTGAAAATAAATAATTTACATGCAAGTATTGAGGATAAAAGTATCTTAAGAGGTATTAACCTTGAAGTAAAACCAGGTGAAGTGCACGCTATTATGGGGCCTAACGGTTCTGGTAAAAGTACATTGGCATCAGTTATTGCTGGTAGAGAAGATTACGAAGTTACTGAGGGGAATATCGTTTTTGACGGTGAAGATATTGAAGAATTAGCAGCGGAAGAGCGCGCACACAAAGGTGTGTTTTTATCGTTTCAATATCCTGTTGAAATCCCTGGAGTTTCGGTAACAAACTTTATGAAAACCGCAATTAACGAATCTCGGAAAGCAAGAGGTCTAGAAGAAATGCCAGCTAAAGACATGTTGAAATTAATTCGTGAAAAATCTGAAATGCTAGAAATAGACCGAAAGTTTTTATCACGCTCTTTAAATGAAGGCTTCTCTGGAGGTGAAAAGAAACGTAATGAGATATTCCAAATGGCAATGCTAGAACCGAAATTGGCAATTCTTGATGAAACCGATTCTGGTTTAGATATTGATGCGCTTCGTATCGTTGCTAATGGTGTACGATTACATCGTTCCAGATTTTGTACACGTATTGTACGACGGAAAGATTGTAAAATCTGGTCCAAAAGAGTTGGCACTGGAACTTGAGGAAAAAGGATACGATTGGATCAAAGAAGAAATGGCGCTAACCCTGTTCTAACCAATAGCGTTACAGAAATTTTCGCTAGCAAACGCGCCATTGTAGATTATTACAAAATTCAAAACGATAACACAAACGCATCCTTAATAGACAATACTTTTGTTAAACAAAGCAGAGAAAGTTTCGCTTCTGTGCACACCTTCTCTTTTGGTGGCAAGCTAATTCGTAACAATTTAAACTTCTATCAAAACGGAGAGCGAATCGATTCGACTTTAAAGGGCATCACCATTATTGGCGAAAAACAACATGTAGACCATAACACTTTGGTACATCACATCGAGCCAAATTGCGAAAGCCATCAAGATTACAAAGGCATTTTTGGCGATCGTTCTACGGGTGTGTTCAACGGAAAAGTAGTCGTAGAAAAAGAAGCCCAAAAAACCAATGCGTTTCAGGCAAACAACAATATTTTAATAAGCGATAAAGCGTCAATAAACACAAAACCTCAATTAGAAATTTTTGCTGATGATGTAAAATGTTCTCACGGTTGTACTATCGGTCAGTTAGACGAAAGCGCCATGTTTTACATGCGTTCGCGCGGTATTCCAGAAAAAGAAGCCAAAGCGTTATTAATGTTTGCCTTTAGCAACAACGTTCTAGAATCTGTTAAAATTCCTGAGTTAAAACAACGCATCACTAAAATTATTGCGAACAAATTAGGGGTAAATATCGGATTCGATTTATAAGATTTTTATTTGAAGCTATTTCCCGCTATCCGCTGTATCTTTTTCTCGTGCCTCAAAAAAGGATGCCGCTTCTATCGGGGCTAAATTATCTGCCATGTTCAATGTAGACACCATACGAAAAGACTTCCCGATACTTTCTAGACAAGTAAACGGTAAACCTTTAGTATATTTTGATAATGCTGCAACCTCACAAACACCGCGACAGGTAATTGATGTTATTGTAGATTATTATTCAAATTACAATGCTAACATACATCGTGGTGTACATACCTTAAGTCAAGAAGCTACAGATTTGTATGAAGGCGCAAGACAAAAAATTCAGCAACATTTTAACGCGAAATTCTCGCATGAAATCATCTTTACATCTGGGACAACGCATGGTATAAATCTCGTGGCAAACGGATTTTCTTCATTCTTAAAAAAAGGAGACGATATTATAGTTTCTGCGCTAGAACATCACAGCAATATTGTGCCTTGGCAAATGTTGTGCGAGCGCACGGGAGCAACGTTAAAAGTCATTCCCATGAATGAAGACGGAGAGCTCGTTATGTCTGAATTTGATGCACTGCTTTCAAAAACCACAAAGTTGGTATTCGTTAATCATATTTCAAACGCTTTAGGCACCATCAATCCTATTGAATATATTATTGAAAAATCACACGATGTAGGTGCAGCCGTTTTAATTGACGGTGCTCAATCTGCACCACACTTAATACCTGATGTTCAAGCTTTAGATGTTGACTTTTATGTGACTTCTGCACATAAAATATGTGGACCAACAGGAATGGGTATGCTGTATGGTAAAGAAGAATGGCTCAAAAAATTGCCGCCCTATCAAGGTGGTGGCGAGATGATTGCAGAAGTTACTTTTGAAAAAACAACCTACGCAGATTTGCCACATAAATTTGAAGCTGGAACACCTAATATTTGTGGTGGTATCGCTTTTGGCGCCGCTATAGATTATATGAATAGCATTGGTTTTGATAATATTGCAGCACATGAAAATGAGTTACTAAAATACGGTACTGAAAAGCTTTTGGAAATAGAAGGTTTAAAAATATACGGCACATCAAAGAAGAAAACCTCAGTAATTTCCTTTAATTTAGAAGGTATTCACCCATACGATGTTGGTACCATTTTAGACAAACTAGGAATTGCCGTTAGAACAGGCCACCATTGTGCGCAACCCATAATGGACTTCTACAAAATCCCAGGAACTATTCGCGCTTCATTTGCGTTCTACAATACTAAAACTGAGATTGATGCCTTGGTAGAAGGTGTAAAAAAAGCTAAAATTATGCTTTCTTAAATTAAGGCATTACACTTTTTATGCATTTCATCGGCGTCTTATAACATTCTTTTAAAAAAAAACTCTTAGTTGTGATAATTTTTCAAAAAAAACGTTAATAACATAACAGAAAATAATTATATTCACCATCGACTAATTCAAATAATTATTTTTAAATGAGAAAAATTCTTTTAAGTATGGCTGCCATAGCCTTACTATTCACATCATGTGAAAATGACAAAAATGAAATTAACGAGGAACAATCTGTAGAAGTTGACATGAGCGACTTCTATCTATATACAGATACAGGTGACGACTTACTTTCAAAATCTTCCAACAGCAAAGACAAGGTAAAACAATGTTACACCATGAATGTTTTGAACAGGCAACTTGATGCTAACCCTGGTCTAGCAAAAAAAATGTACAATATAGAGTATCATACTCGTGCTTTTATTGCTGGAAAGAAAGGAGGGAATGGTAACGGCAACGGTGGTGGAAACAACGGTGGCGGTGGCGGAGAACCAGAACCGCCTGTTGATGATGGACTGGGAGTTATTAACATCCCTGTTTATGTTCATGTGGTTTACAGCAATTCTAATGAGAATATTAGTAATGCACAAATTGCTTCTCAGATTACAATTTTAAATGATGATTTTAGGAAAACAAATAATGATGCTAACCAAGTGCCAAATGAATTTGCTGGTGTCGCAGCTGACGCTGAATTCACATTTACATTAGCAAACACCTTTAGATATGCTGATTCTAGAACTGCTTGGGGAACGAATAACGCTGTAAAAAGTGCTTATCCACCAGTAACTCCAGAAACACATCTTAACATTTGGGTGTGTAATATTGGCGGTGGTATTTTAGGTTATGCACAATTTCCTGGAGGAAACTTAGCCACTGACGGTGTAGTTTGCTCACCTCAATATTTTGGAAACGTAGGATTTGTCTCTGCTCCTTTTGATGGCGGTAGAACCATGACCCATGAAGTTGGGCATTATTTAAACCTTCGCCATATTTGGGGGGATGGAAGATGCAGACAAGATGATTTTGTTGCTGATACTCCTTCATCTGATAGACCAAATTATGGTTGTCCATCCTATCCAACAGCACACTGCAGAAGCAATGATATGACGATGAATTACATGGACTATGTTAATGATGATTGTATGTACATGTTCTCTGAAGGACAGAAAGCTAGAATGCGTGCAATTTTTGCTACTGGTGGTCCTAGAGCATCTCTCGCTGGCAACTAATTCTAAATAATATATATTTAATTAAAGACGTCAATTTTTGGCGTCTTTTTTGTATGTTAATGTTTAAACAAATAAACATCAATAAATGAAACATATAACAATACTAATTAGTATAGTAGTTTTACGATGTTGTTGGGGACCAACAGAATATCAGTTAATGCAAGATTTACAAAACAGTGATACAATTTTGAAACAACTTAACGGCACATATAACATTACCAACTTAAACCAAGAAGACGTGTCTTCTTTTAAGCTTAGTATATCATTTGACGATAGCACTAAAAAAGTCTCTGGGTTTTCAGGCTGCAATCGCTTTTTTGGTTCATACACCATAAATGAAAATTCACTAAAGTTTAGTCCTTTAGGAACCACTAGAATGTTATGTTCTGAAGATAAAAATGACATTGAAAACAAACTTTTAAAGGCTTTTGAAAAAGCAGATAATGTGTTTTTTTCGGAAAATGGGTTTTCACTTTTTAACAAAAAGAAACCATTGCTTTCAGCAACAAAAATTCCTGAGAAAAGCACACTAAGTTTTGAATATTCAGCCGTTTCGCGAGGTTCTTACAAGCATATCAAAATAGATATAGACACTATCAGTTTTTCTAAAAAAAGAAAATCAAAATCTTTAAAGATTGCTTGTGATGCAAATTATTGGAACAACTTAACAAAGCTCTGTGATGATTTAGATATCGAAAACATTCCAAATCTAGAAGCTCCTAGTAAAAAGTTTCAGTTTGATGGTGCTCTATTAGCTCATCTTAAGATAAATTCAAACGGAAACACCTATGAATCTGCACCTTTTGATCATGGTAACCCACCCAAGGAAATAGCAGCCATAGTTAAAGAAATCTTATCATCAGCCGAAAACATTGAATAGCAATATTTCTTGTTGTATTTTTGCATAAAATTGAACGTATGAGTATTGAAGACATTCAAAACGAAATTATAGACGAATTCTCAATGTTTGAAGATTGGGAAGAGCGTTACCAATATATGATTGATTTGGGGAAAGATTTACCCTTAATTGACGACAAATACAAAACCGATAACAACATCATAAAAGGGTGCCAAAGTAAGGTTTGGGTACACGCCGAAATGAATGACGATAAAGTAGCATTTACAGCCGATAGTGATGCTATAATCACTAAAGGTATTATTGCTATTTTAATTAGAGTGTTTTCCAATCAGCACCCAAAAGATATCATTGATGCGGATACTAGTTTTATTGATAAAATCGGATTGAAAGAACATTTATCGCCAACAAGAGCTAATGGATTAGTAAGTATGGTGAAGCAATTAAAAATGTATGCCATAGCATACCAAACACAATTGAATTAAGTTTAATCGTTGATGCGTTTAACCGTTTAAACAACTCAACGAATAAACGTTTAAACAATTAATACAATGAGCGAAACAACAATAGATACAGCCGAATTAGGCGAAAAAATAGTAAATGTTTTAAAAACAATTTACGACCCTGAAATCCCAGTAGACATTTACGAATTAGGATTAATTTATGACGTATTTGTTAACGAAGATTATGATGTAAAAATCTTAATGACCTTGACAACGCCTAATTGCCCCGTAGCAGAAACGTTACCATTAGAAGTTGAGGAAAAAGTAAAGTCCTTAAACGACGTAAATGATGCTGAAGTTGAAATCACTTTTGATCCGCCTTGGACTCAGGATTTGATGAGTGAAGAGGCGAAATTAGAGTTGGGGATGCTTTAGTTTAGTTTTCAATCTCAGTAGCAGTCTACAGTAACTCAAAACTTTAAACATAAAACTTGAAACTTATTTAATGCCAGACGAAATCATTAATCGCGTAGCGAACAGCAAATTAGTCACTATTGACCTTGAAGATTTTTATCCTGAAGGCAAACGTGTATTATTCGACATCAAAGATTGGTTGTTCGAAGGTTTTGTGCTCCGAGAAAAAGACTTTAGGCAACAGGTTTCTGAGTTTAACTGGAGTCAATATCAAGATAGTTATATAGCTTTAACCTGCAGTACAGATGCCATTATTCCAGGTTGGGCTTACATGCTTTTGAGCATTAATCTAGAGCCCTACACAAAAAAAGTGATTGTTGGCGATTTAGAGCAATTAGAAACGTCTATCTACCAAGATATCATCAATAACTTTGATGTTTCTGCACATGAAGGCAAACCAATAATTGTAAAAGGCTGCTCTAACAAGCCTGTACCACAAAATGCATATATCATGCTCAGTAATAAATTAAAAACTGTTGCAAAATCAATCATGTATGGAGAAGCCTGTTCTTCTGTACCTCTTTACAAAAAGAAATAATAAAGTGACTTCTTTACTTTAAAAGCGTCTAATGTTATAGAAAACAATGATTTTTATGTACTTCAAATCATAAAAAATCAGCTTAACATTTGTTAAAATTAATTTATATTTGCCCACATTTTAAAAACTAACAATGATGAAAAAACTAATCTTTTTCGCAGTATTATGTCTTAGCGTTTCTGTTATAAGCGCACAAACAAAAGAAGAACTAGAAACCCAAAAAGCTGAAAAACAAGCAGAAGCTGATGCAGCACAAGCGGAAGCTAATGCTCTACAAGCTAAAATAGATGCACTTCCAGGATGGAGAACTGGTGCTTTTGGTGTTATTGGTGGTAGCTTATCTAACTTTAATAATTGGTATGCACAAGGTGCTCCAAATAACAGTTCTGGTAATATTGGTTTTACGGTAAATGGTTTTGCTAACTTAATTCAAGAGAAATTCTTTTGGAGAAATGCATTAGCTACAAATTTAAACTGGACCAAACTAGATAATAAAGATATTAGTACTGATAGTGACAGTTTTGAGCCAACTACTGATGTATTTAACATATCTTCATTATATGGTAGAAACTTAAGCAAAACTTTAGCTGCTTCTGGTTTAATGGAATACAGAACTACAATTCTAAATAACTTTAACGATCCTGGTTATTTAGATGTTGGTATTGGTGCTACATGGACTCCAATAGAGAATTTAATAGTTGTTGTACACCCATTAAACTACAACTTTGTTTTTGCTGATGACGATACTATTTTTAATTCTTCTTTAGGTGCTAAAATTGTAGCAGACTATACACGTCAAATTGGTGCTATTGGGTTTAAAACTAACTTATCTGCATTCCAAAGTTATGAATCTGGCGATTTATCAAATTGGACATGGACTAACTCTTTTAGCTACACACTTTGGAAAATGATTGGTGTTGGTTTTGATTTTGGTTTAAGAAACAACAAACAAGAAGCCCTAAACTACTCTAGAAATATTCTAGGAAACGCTGGTGAGACTTTTGATTCTGTAGATAACGATTTGCAGACTTACTACACCTTTGGTTTGAGCTACAAATTCTAATACTAAAATACGCTTAAAGATTTTAAAATAATCTATAAGTTATACTTTATAAAAAATGCGCTTCCCTTTTTCTGGGAAGCGCATTTTTTGCGTTAGGGATTGAACGGCATGTTTGAAATCCCCGGACGTAGGAGGGATTGAGTAGTGAAATGCTAATTCACGAATTCATTAATTTAAAATGTAAATCAATGAGTAAAGCCCGACCCCTTGTGAGTAACGCCCAAATTTTTTTTACGACATATCCTCGTAGTTATAATCGGGATATAAAAAGTGATTGTATGGAAAACGGGTGATATGAATTTCGCGAACTTCGTCGTAAACACGCTTCTTAAAATCCTCTAAGTTACTTTTGTTTATTGCTGAAATAAATAGTGCATTGTTGCCTATTTTACTCATCCAAGTACTTTTCCATTCTTCAAGTGTATAGTGCTTTTTCGTTTTTTCGGTTTCCAACTCATCTTCGTCTAAAGGTTCTGCTTCGTAAGCATCAATCTTATTAAACACCATGATTGTTGGTTTATCGCTACTTTTAATTTCACCCAAAATTTTATTTACAGATGCAATGTGCTCTTCAAAATTAGGATGAGAAATATCTACGACGTGCAATAGTAAATCGGCCTCACGAACCTCGTCCAGTGTACTTTTAAAACTATCTACCAACTGTGTAGGCAGTTTGCGTATAAACCCAACGGTATCGCTCAATAAAAACGGTAAGTTTTGAATTACAACCTTTCTAACGGTGGTATCTAAGGTGGCAAACAGTTTATTTTCAGCAAAAACTTCACTTTTGCTAATAACGTTCATCAAGGTAGATTTGCCAACATTGGTGTAGCCTACAAGTGCTACGCGCACCATTTTTCCGCGGTTACCACGTTGTACCGCCATTTGTTTGTCAATGGTTTTTATTTTGGCTTTTAAAAGTGCAATTTTATCACGAACAATACGTCTATCTGTTTCAATTTCGGTTTCACCTGGACCGCGCATCCCAATACCCCCTTTTTGGCGTTCAAGGTGTGTCCACATACCTTTTAATCGTGGTAGCAAATATTCACACTGCGCTAATTCTACCTGCGTTCGCGCATAACTGGTTTGGGCGCGTTGTGCAAAAATATCTAGTATTAAATTAGTTCTATCTAATACTTTTACGTTTAAAATTTTACTAATATTTCGTTCCTGGGCTGCTGATAATTCATCATCAAAAATGGCAGTATCTATATCGTTCTCTTTAATAAACTGATTAACCTCTTCCATCTTACCCGTCCCAATAAACGTTTTAGGATTTGGCATATCCATTTTTTGCGTAAATCGTTTTACAGCATATCCTCCCGCAGTAAAAGTCAAAAATTCCAGCTCATCCAAATACTCTTTAGACTTTACCTCATCTTGCTCTTTCGTTATTACCCCAATTAAAACCGCCTTTTCTAATCCCATATACGCCTTTCAACTATTATAAATATTATGATGCAAAGTTACATAATTGAAGTCATTTTAATTTTTATATTTTTGAGCCATGACAGAAGACTTCGAAGACATTCCCGTACGCAACGATATGCAAACTGTGGCATTCTATAATATTGAAAATTTATTTGATTTACGAGATAGCAGATTTACCAATGATGGTGATTTTTTACCAGAGTCTGTAAAGCGATGGACACCCAAACGCTATAAGAATAAACTGCGCAAAATTGGATTTGCAATTTCTAATATTGGAAGGCTTGAAACTGGAAAACACCCTGCAATTGTGGGTTTAGCTGAAGTTGAAAATGCCAAAGTGCTTGATGATTTGCTTGATTCTAAACATCTTGATGATTTAGATTATGACTATGTGCATTTTGATTCTTTAGACGAACGAGGTATTGACGTTGCGATATTATATGATACCAATGTTTTTAAACCTTTGCATACCGAAACCTTTTCTGTGACATTAACTGATGATGATGGTTCTCCAGATTATACTAGAGATATATTACTTGTTGGAGGAATTTTGGATGGTGAAAAAGTTCATGTAATCGTGAATCATTGGTCATCTAGACGAGAGGGACAAAAGGAAACCGAATTTAAGCGTTTAGCTGCCTCTGAAAAGGTAAGCGAAATTATTGAGAGCATAACGTCTGAAGATGACGATGCCAAAATTATCATTTTAGGTGATTTTAACGATACACCACAAAATGAAAGTTTAAAAAGATTGGTTGAAGATCATAGTTTGTTCAACCCTTTTGAAACCTTACGTTCGTTTACTCGTGGCACAGTAAAACATAGAAGACAATGGTTTGTCTTTGATCAAGTTCTGATTTCGACCAACTTTTTTAAAAGCTCTAATGCTCAATTTGAGTTTTTTAAAGCCAATATTTTTGATGCCGACTTTTTAAAACAGTTTAATGGGCCATTTAAAGGCGCCCCATTTAGAACATATGTTGGTAAAAAGTATAAAGGAGGCTATAGCGACCATTTTCCTGTGTATACTATTTTGAAGAAATAAGGATTCTGTTGGATGCAATCAAAAAAGAACCAATTACCCAAAGAGAAAACACAATTACACTCTCGTAATAAGCATCGTGGTCGTTATGACTTTGCTAAATTAATTGGTACTTGTCCTGAGTTAGCACAATTTGTTACCCCTAATAAATATGGGAATGAATCCATAAACTTTTTTGATCCTGATGCTGTGAAAATGCTAAATTTAGCATTGCTTAAGCATCACTATAATATAAAATACTGGGACATTCCTAAGCATTATTTATGTCCTCCAATACCTGGAAGAGCAGATTATATTCACAATGTAGCAGACCTATTAGGGTCATCTAACAAGGGGGTCATTCCGAAAGGAAAAAATATAACGTGTTTGGATGTTGGTGTAGGTGCAAATTGTATCTATCCCATCATAGGAAACCATGAATATAATTGGTCGTTTGTTGGTTCAGATGTTGATGCTGTTGCTATTGCTTCAGCTAAAAAAATAGTGGAGCAAAATCCTGGTCTAAAGGGTGTTATTGAATTGCGATTACAAAACACACCAAGACATATTTTTGATGGTGTTATCCGTTCTAATGAAAAATTTGATGTTACCATCTGTAATCCACCTTTTCATTCATCTTTAGAAGAAGCTGAGGCTAGTGCAGCTCGTAAAATAAAAAATCTCACAAAGCAAAAAACGATAAAACCTGTCTTAAATTTTGGTGGAAAACCTAATGAACTTTGGTGCAAAGGTGGAGAAGCAAAGTTTGTAAAAGATATGATATTTGAAAGCAGAAGATTTAAAACATCTTGCTTTTGGTTTACTACTTTAGTATCAAAAGAGTCTAACCTTCGATCTATTTATAACACTTTAAAAAAAGTAGGAGCCAAAGAAGTAAAGACGCTTTCAATGGGTCAAGGCAATAAAATAAGTCGCATAGTGGCTTGGACATTTTTAGATAAAACGCAACAAGATACTTGGATTCTCTCAAAAAAATAACACACGCTTTGGTACAAATTTAAATAGCATGAAAAACAATATATGTTAAACCCAACACGATAAAAGGTAGTACCAAAAGCATCCGAATACTATACGTATGCTTTTTTTGTTGTAATCGTTTTGCGTTAAGCAAGTTTCGTTTCTTCCCACTGTATTGCATCCAATTCTTAAAAAACACTCCTATCACCACTATAGTAAACAACGTCCATGCTTTAGACGAAGACATCGTCTGTACATTCATTTGTTTAAAAAAGCCAGCAAAAAAAACACCTAAAAGCAATAATAAACTGCATTGTAAAATTGACACATAAATTGTGGCAATTTTAATAGCTTTTTTACTTTTTTTATTTTTAAAATGAAGAACTAAATTAAGAAAAAAGACATCGAATATAGACATATAGTTTGTGTTGTTACAAAGGTATGGCTATTACACTAATACTTTAGTAAATCAATTTGAAAATACTACCTCATCAATATAGATATCATGCCCTGCACCATAACTTTGAGAAAACAAGGTAAATCCTGAGCGAATACAACTTAAATCTTGTTTTTTAAGTTTGATGGTATATTTCTTCCACTTTGTACCTAGTTTGATTTCAATGGATTCTTTTGCCGTATCAGGATAAGGTTTGTCTTTTCCAATTAAACCAAAACCTATTTTAGCGGTAATTGGGCTTTCGCTAGCTTTTGCCCAAAAACTAAACTTTGTGGCTCCAGAAATATCATAGCCTCCAAGAATATCGCCCCAATCGTTTGCTGGATTCACCATGCCTAAACCATACCAATTGTAATGATAATCGTAGCTTATTTTTAAAGCTGCTGTTCCAGAATACACATCGGTTGTGTCTTTAGTATTTACGGTCATCTTTTTATAATTTCCCATGTATGCTGAAGGCGCATAAGGCATATCATCACCATCTTTATACACATAAAATGGTAATTTCACTTTGGTCACTAAAAATTTTTTGTTTTTGGCTTCTTCGTCTGTTACTTTAATGGCCGTGGAGGCAATACCAATATTATTATAACTATCCTTGACGTTTATATAAACTTTTATTGCACCATGCTCTTTGGGTAATTGAATTTCGAAACCACTTTCTGAACTCCCTCTGTAAACTAATGGATTGATTTGATTACGCCGAATTCTACTGCCCTTTCGATGATTGTAAAAAAAACTAAATTCTAATTTTTCATTTTCAACATCGAATGTTTTTAAAGTTACAGGAATCCATGAACCACTTTTAAATTCACCTTCAGGCAACTCAAAATTTTCAATAACTGGAACATTATTCACAGGTTTTTCTTCAGTATAAGCCTCTCGAATTGCCCAGTATTGCGGTCGATACGCTCCAGTATGATGGGTATGATGCCAAGGCGAACCATAATGATTTCCATCACCATAGTGAAATACAAATACACCCAAATTTGAAGGTTGATTAGCTATCCAATTAGGATACCCTTTTGCAATAGCATCATATTTTTGCTGATCGGTTGGTTCTTGTTTTACACCATACTTTTCAGCATTAATATCCCATTCTCCTGTGACTCCAAATTCTGTAATGATGTATGGCTTATTTATATTACTTTTTTCTAATTCTTTTTGCAAAAACTCTGCGCCTGCTCCGTAAGAGTTTAAGCCATAAATATCAATGGAAGGCACATATTTTTGCCACCAATCTAACCCAAATGTCCAAGCTTCAACCGATGTAATGGGATGATTAGGGTCAATGGATTTCATTTTACTGCAAATACGCTCTAACAGTCTAGAATAGGCTTCCTTCTCTTCATCAGTCGCCATATTTAGGTAGACTTCATTGGCAATACCCCAAGTTAAAACAGCAGGATGATTTTTGTATTTCTGAACAACATTTATAGCATTGTTGTACATCACTTCCATTCCCTCTTTATCTTTTAGATAATTGAAACTATCATCATCTTCCATTCCTGGGCGACCATGGCGCATCCAAATACCAACCATTACTTTAATGTTGTGCTTTTCCGCTGCTTCTAACAGTCGAGGCATGTTGTCTCCTGTTGCCCAAGTCCTAATTGCATTTACACCAAGAAAGTTTAAATCTTTAAAATAAGTGTCGTAATTGGCAATGTCTTTGTCATAACCGAATGTTACACCTTTGATATCGAAAGGTTTTCCTTCTACAAGAAGTTGCCAGTTGCTTTCTGTTTTTTGGATTGTGGTTTGTGCTTGTGAAAATTGAAATATACATCCTATAATCAGCAGTAAGGATCGAATTCTCTTCATCAGATTTTCTTGTTAAGATAAGATTTTTTTAATGGTTTTAGAACAAGATATATTTAGACTTCTGTAGTATTTTTGTCGAGAACTTTATTGATGAACAAAATGCTTAGTTAAGACATTACCTTGGCGGATAAGACCCACGTTAGGGATTGAGGCATTTGTTGAAGCTCCTCGACGCAGGAGAGAGCGACTGCCGAAAGCCCGACCCGAGCACGTTTATTTCATAAAACTATCGGGATAGTCATCGAGGGTAACGCCAAAAATTAAACTGTTTTAGGGCGTATAATCCACACTAATCTCATCTAATTCATAAACACCATCAAATGTAGATTGCCCGCTTCCCGTATATTTAAATGCGATATGAATGGTTCCTGAAAGGCAGGATAAATCTACATTACCAGAGCTAAACCATTCGGCAAAAGAATCAGAATCTTTAACAACATAAGCGTCACTTAAAATTTGCCATGTTGCAGCTGTAACACCAGCTTCGGTGCCATCCCAATCATCGGCATAAAATACTTCCATATAACTACTATCGGCTAAACTATTAGAGGTTTTGAAGCGCAAGGACTCGCCGTCTTGTGCATCCAAATCTATTGGCGGAGTTATTAACCAACCAATATTACTTTCATCACCAGAGCTAGCCGATTGAAATCTACAAGAACGCCCTAAAGACGCATTTGACGATGTTGAAGAATAACCCTCCCAAGCTTCCGTTCCTGCCTCAATATAATTTGTCCAACCATCAATCTCAATGGGTCTATTATTTCTTTGAGGCTCAAAATCTTCATACAACAAATTCTCTGAACCAATTGTTGAAGCAAGACCACAAGAAAACTCTAATGGGTCACATCTGTTAGTACTTTCAAAATTAATATCAGAAGAACTTTTGGGTAAAATCACATTAAAATCATCTCGAAAATCGCGACTAAAAATCCCAGTAATGCTAACATTTCCTTGTGGCACAATTAGCGATTTAAAATCTGAAAAGGTACTCGTCTGCATAATGATTTGCACTCCAGAATCGCAACTCTCCATCAGTCGTAAGCCATCAAATTCATCAAACGATTCACTGGCGAATGTGGCACCTAACTCAAACCTATTAAGTTGCATATTGTTGAGCTGAATTAATGTATTTTCATCTGCTTCTGACAAGTCTTGAGCGATAGTAATTTTAGGCCGTATTTCAGCAATTTCATTGGTTCGTAGTACAATATCTTTATATTCTGCAGGTTGAATTTGTTCCACACTCGTCCCATTACCCTTTCCAATGGTAACCACTCCGCTCGTTTCACCAATGGTCAACCCTTGCATTTTCACAAACACTTTTTGACCAAACTGATAAGTGTCCGACAAACTACTTTGATTAATATCAATTTTAAACCCTAATCGTGGATCATTATCAGGATTGCTATCATCCGTTTTATTCTGAACAATCAATTCTTCAAAAAAGTTACCACCTTCATCCGAAGACACCACATATCCTTCAATATAAATATCATCTTCAATAATTACCGTTGCGTTTCCACCATTAACCGTCTGTTCGTAAAGCGATTTTATAGCCTTAAACGTTGTTAACTTTTCCGCTGGAATCATTGGGTCTTCGCTCGTGATATTCGGCACTCCAAAATCGTCGTCTTGAACGCAAGACCATACTAATAATACTAGCATTCCGATTAAAAGGTTATTAAAATTTTTCATATTGCTATATTTTAAGACCCTGAAGCGAGTTCAGGGTGACAATTTTGTGAATTGTCAAAATCTATAATTCACATTCAAAAAATAGGTTGCACCACGGCCATACCAGTATTTCGGTCCGAAAACTGGAGTACCCAATGCCTTATCATCTCTCAACTCCCTATAATTGGCATTTCTACCCTGTTCAAATCCGCCAGTTTTAAAAACTTCATCTAACAAATTATTTACACTCGCAAAAACACTAATATATTTACTCCCTATTTTCCAAGATTTACCGCCAACTAAGTTTACTACCATATAATCATCAAAACGCTCTTGCCTTAACAGTTCTCTTGCCAATTCTTCATCATAATCGTTAAATACATTACCATCAAAATCCGTAGTGAAATTTGAAGAACGCGTTAACGGACTCACATCAATATACGTATTTGTAAAAAAGTTTACAGTTGCACCAAACCACCAAAAATCAGGGTCTCGGTATTCAAAACCAACAGAATAGGCGCGATGCGGACCAGCAGCAATTTTATAGTTTTTAAGATTTGCTTGTCCAAAATCTTTAAAACCATCAACAAAACCAGCAGCAACAGATTCGTCATCAGCTTCAGTAGTTAAATATAAATTAGGATTATTAGCATAAGTAAACTGGCCAACCGATGCTACGCCTTTCAATTTAATTGTAGGTGTTACTTGCGCCTCAATCCCAAATTCTGCACCAATATGTTGTTTGTCAATACCTTGCAAAATTTCTTGTATAAATGCCACGTTATCGCCACCAATACCATCAGCAAAGAAAAAAGAGATTTCATTAGCATCTTGAATCTTGGTATAATATCCCGTCAATTTTGCCTTTATAATGGGCGACCGGAAGATGTAACTCGCATCTGCAGACAGTATTTTTTCTTCTGTAATATTTGGCACCACATTATGGTTTTCTCTTGAATTGGAATAGGTATTTCTTAATGAAGGCGCTTTAGTGAGATAACCGCTATTGATATTTAATAAATGTTTCCCCGAAACTTTATAGGTAACGCCTCCTTTTGCACCGAAACCTAAGAAGTTTAATTTCTCACCTTTTCCTAAAGAATTATCTGGAAACGCACCATTTTGATACAATCCTTCACGCTGGTATTGCGTGCTTGTAACGCTACCAGATAAGAATACATCTAATTTATTATATCGGAATTGGGCTTGGGCAAATCCATTAATCACATTTGCAAATAGGTTGTAATTATATTTAAAGGTATCGCCCACACCAACTAATCTATTGGGGTTTTGTAAATCGTTCTGTGCTTCATTAACATCCTCAGCAAATTGGTCTATATCCAAATACGTTGAGGCTCCCAATAAATCCAAAACCTCAGCAAAATTCTCTGATTTTAACCTTTGAAGACTTGCACCTGCATTTAAAATTACGTTGTCATTCAATTCTGAATTTAAAATAGAATTAAACGTAAATTGAGTATCATCCACACGATCTTCATACAACGCGTATCGCGCATTTCCTCCTGTTTGAGCATTCGAAATATTAGCTTCATACAAAGAATTCCAATCAATTTGACCATTATTTTGAAACTCCTGAAGTGCTAAATAGGCAAACTGCAAATCATCAGGAAAATTGCGTTCAAAATAACTTGGTAATTTTTGATAATAGGCAGGACTTGGATTTGCGCCACCACCTTCTGGCACACCGTTTACCAAATCGGTGCCATTATTGTCCAATCTACTGTTACCTAATGTTCCAAATTGATAAGCTACATTGGTATTCAATTTAGTTTTTGAAGATATGTCCCAATAGTGATTCAACATTACAATAGGTTCGTCCACCTCTTTGATACGAGAGTTACGTTGTTCACCATCTTGCCACCCCCAATATTCATTATATCTTATACCTTTTAAATCAAAAACCTCCTGCGTATTTGGTGATGATTTTCCTCTCCGATTTGGTGCATAAATCCCTGTAAAATTTAAACTGTGTTTGTCATTAAGTTTCTTTTCAACAGAAAGAAAAATAGAATTGGCATCATATAGTGTTGCATCTTGATAGCCTTCATTTCCCCAACGTCTCGCCAAAGAAAGGGTATATGCCCAATTATTTTTTAGTAATCCTGAAGCGTAGGTTGCCATTAACCGGTTGGAATAACTTCTATTGGATGAAGAATAGGTAAGTCGCCTTCCTTGTCTTGCTTGTGATGCCCTAACATTAATATTAGTGGTTCCTAAAATGCCTCCAAAATTATAATCTGAAGGTGCTAAACCAGTGGTTAACTCTTGGTTTCGCATCACATCGTTTAATCCGCCCCAATTGCTCCATTGTGGTCGTCCATTAAACAATTTGTTCATTGGTATTCCATTGATAAGAACGCTCCCGTTTTCGGAATCTAAACCTCTTAATCTAAAAAACGACTGACTAAATTCAAAAGCAGCCGTACGCTGAAAAACATCCAAAGAGGAAGATAACAATCCTGTAATATTATCAGCTCCTACAGCATCGTTATCTAATTCATCATCAGACAATGTTATAGTGAATAAATCTTGACTTTGAGATAAATCGCGTTCCAACGTCATATCACTAATATCAAGCGTTTGTCCTTCGTTTACAATAATAGGAAAACGTTTAGTGGTATACCCTGTTTTAGAAATCTTAAGAATCTGTTCGCCAAAAGAAATATTTTTAGAAAAATTAAATTCTCCTTGAACATCTGTTAGTACAATCAAATCAGTACCTTCTAATTCAACTGTAACATTCAAAATAGGTTGAAATGAAACTGCATCTTTTACGCTTCCTTTGATAACAGTTTCTTGGGAAAAGCTGAAAAAAGAAAAAAATCCGAATAAAAATATGAGGGTTATTTTATTCATACATACCTTTAAGACACCAATAATAAGAAAAAGTAACTGATTGATTCTAATAAATTTAAATCATTGGACTAACTTTGGCTTGAGATTTGCTCTTAGCTTGATGAAAATATTTCATATGTACCACAAGAATTTTTTAAGATCTATTTTTTTTCTTTTCATTTTTAGTATTTCGTTATCTGGATATACACAAGAGAAAAAATTCAAAATTCACACTATTGCATTCTACAACTTAGAAAACTTATTTGATACTATAAATGACCCGATGAAGTTTGATGAGTATAGCCCAATTATGGAGCTGAAAACAAATCGTGTAAAAGCTTATCAACAGAAAGTTAAAAACATGGCTCGAGTTATTTCTGAAATAGGTAATGATGTCACTCAAAATACACCAGCAATTATTGGTATTTGTGAAGTTGAAAATAGGAATGTTTTAGAAGACATTGTGAATGACGCTTCGTTAATTAAGAAGGATTATGGGATTATACACTATGATTCGCCCGACTCGAGAGGGATTGATGTTGGTTTGTTATATCAAAAACACCTCTTCACACCCATAAATTCTAGCACTTACGAATTGAAGATTTATGATGACCAAGATGGAAAACGTATAACAACAAGAGATCAATTATTGGTAAGTGGTAAACTGGAAGACGATTTCATTCATATTATCGTTAATCATTGGCCTTCAAGACGCGGCGGTGAGGCAAGAAGTAAACCCAAACGTGTAGCTGCGGCTAAATTGAATAGGCGTATTATAGATTCTCTTCAAGCCGAAGACCCCTATGCAAAAGTGATTGTTATGGGAGATTTTAATGACAACCCCCATGATGCAAGCTTAAAAGATGCTTTAAAAACAAAACGGAAACGTAAAAAAGTAGATTCTAAAAGTTTATATAATCCTTTTGAAAACTATTATCGTGATGGTTTAGGCACAACGGCATATCGTGATAATTGGAGTTTGTTTGACCAAATTATCATATCCAAACCTCTACTTAAAAAAGATTATTCGTCTTACAGATATTATAAAGCAGGTATTTTTAACAGAAACTACTTAATTACTTCAAATGGTAGATATAAAGGGTATCCGTTTAGAAGTTGGAATGATGGTGGATTTAGCAATGGTTTTAGCGACCATTTTCCGGTTTATATGTATTTGATTAAAGAGGTGAACTGATTTTTATTCTAATCTAACCAAGCGCTCCAAGGAATTCTTGATAAGAATAGCACTAAAGCTATTGTATAAAAAATTGCGATGGTCTTTAGTTTAGGTCCAGAGGTTAGTTTCTTTTTGTGTTTTGAATACCCGATAGTAATTAAAGCTACAGCAATAATATTTATCATTGGATGCTCTACCAAGTATAATCTGTTTACAGCATCTTTCATAACTCCTCCCATACCTAATTCACCAAAAAGCGCTAATCGTGGTGAAACGAAATACAAAATAAGTCCAATTAACAATTGAATGTGAGATACAATTAAAGTGAACAAGGAAATTCTAAAATCTTTGGCACTATATTCTTTTCCACCAGCAGATTTTGCGATGGCATTAATTACTGCAATAATTAATATAACTAATACTAAATATGCCCAATAAGAGTGTAATACTTGAATTACTTCGTACATGATATGCTCGTTTTATTTCAGTTTCAAAAATAGTGATTTTAATTCATAAAAAAACCGCTTCACAAATGAAGCGGTTTAAAATTATTTGTAAAGTTAACCTACTGCCATTTGTTTTCGGCTGCATCACCTCCCCAAATTAGGGTTGCCAAATAAGGGTTATCTATAAAAGGATTTCGATTGCCTTGTGCAGAAAAAATAACAGTATTTCTTTGCTCCTCAAAAGCAGACACTGGATCTTCTGCATTCCATTTTAAGAATAACTCAATCGTTCCAACTTTGGTAAACGTCTCTCCGTATCTTATGTTTAAATACATCATCATTCTTGCTACATCACCTTTCCACTCATCACCAGGAAACCAAGTTTCACCAATTAATTGATATGTCCCATTTCCATCTACAAATGGATAGTTAAGTCTATCGCTATTTACATTGGCATCACAAGATCTTAAATGATGTAAGTCCGTAACGGCATCCGCAGCATTCAATAGAGACTGTGGATAGACATGCTCTGTATTAAAGGTTTGTGGGGTATGGGAATTCGATCCAGATGTATATTCTTCCCAATATCTGCTTTCACTAGAATACATTAAAATCACATTATCAGCATTACCTAAATCCTCATCAGCGTCATAAAGGTAATTGTGTCTTTGTCCGTAAGATAATATAGTGGTATGATTTGAAACGGTATGTGCTTCTAAATTATTAAACATAATATCTGAAACATCAGTAAATGTGAGTCCAGAATAGTACGATTGTAACCCAGAAGGTATATTAAAACTTAAAGCTTGTACTACAGTTATTGTAACTGTAGCTGTAGAACAAGAGTTTGTGGGTGTATCATCATCACAGATAGTATAGGTGAACGAATCCTGTCCTGTAAATGCAGCTTCTGGGGTATAAGACACTGTTTTATCAGAATTTAAGACTACTGTTCCCTGTGTGCCTCCGCCATCTATAGATGTTAAAACAGCATTATCAGTGGTATCATCATTCATTAAAAGTTCATCAAATACCGTCGTAGAACCTTCCACAACACTATAGGCATCATTGCTTGCTACTGGATTACCTTCATCAGTTACAGTAATAGTTACCGTGGCCGTAGAACAATTAGCTGGACTATCATCATCACATAAAGTATAAGTAAAGGTATCATCACCAACAAAACCTGTTTTTGGTGTGTACACATATCTTGTGCGTTCATCTACAACTGTACCTCCCTGAGTTGTTGCACTGTCAAATGCATTTATTCGAGCATTATCAACAACAGTATCATTATTTAATAAGGTGGTTAAAAAAAGTTGAGAGTCTTCTGGGGTAGTGGCAGTATCATTAACCGCAACAGGAACCCCATCATCTTTTGGCTCTTCTTTTGGAGGAGATGCATCATCACCTCCTGAACTACAGCCAAAAATTAATGCTGTACTACATAATAAAATAAGCTTTTTCATAACACTTATAAAGGTATTGAATTTTGAGGAAAAAAAACCACCTCAAAAAAATAGAGGTGGTTTTTTATATTCTAGAATGTAAAGACTATTGATATACCCAAACTCCGCCTTCTTTTATAACGGCTTTTGTTTCGTTACCTGTAGACCCGGTGTAAACCACAAAAGTTAAAATATACTTTTGCCCTTCTTCAGCACCAGGATCTCTAGTATCTAATAACACATTAAATGCTTCTAATAACATTGAATCACTCCAATAATTAGAACTACTAGATCGTCTGTCAAAACTTCCAAAGAACCCAACGTTATCTGCTGGACCTTCGTAAATAGAAGCAAATTCACTAGAAATTAAGGCGATATCATCTCCTGTAAGTGTGTATTTGATAGTGTTATCTGGCACCCATGTAGTGCCATCGTGACCAAATTGTAATTGTTGAGAAATGACATTATTGTACTCAGTCCAAACTCCACCACCAAGGATGAAGTACTTTACATAACTATATGTAGTTCTATCATCTGTACGTCCATCGCCATCAACATCATCAACATCAGTTACAAATAATTTATACATTGTACCAACAATATCTCCTTCTGATTTACCTTCAAATTTCAACTTTTCTGTTAACAAAGCAGGAATTTTTTCTGTAGCTTCATCTTCACTTGAAAAGTTTGGGAATCTAAATCCTAAAGCTCTATACTCATCATCTGTAAAACCAATCATTTTCTGCCATTCACCATCAGTATATAAGTAACCATCATTAAAGGTCTCTGTTTGTCCTACCGCAAAGTAATCATAAGTTAGAGATACTAAAACTCTATCTTCAGGATTTGGAAATTTAAATTCTAAAAGTTCAATCATTTCTGACTGACTATCAAAGTTAGAAAATCTATGTCCTAAATCATCATAATCTTGATCTGATACCTCATAAACGATTAAGCTTCTTTCATCTCTTTTTGGAAAAAATAAATCGTAAGTTACCAAAGCACTAGAGTTATCTTTTAATGCAGGAAATCTATCAGTTAATAACCCAGGAACTAATTCTTTCGCCTGGTCTTCTGAACCGAAGTTAGGAAAGCGTAGTCCTAAACCACCATCTTCAACATCATCAGTATAGTCATCTTCTGTTAAAGTATATTCTATGTCGCCAGAAATAGGTGCTTTATTGGCATCTATCTCTTCGTTAATATCATCTAACGGATTACAACCTACAAAGGTTACCGCAAGAGTTAGCGTAATTAAATAAATTATTTTTTTCATTTTCAAAGTTTTTTAGAAGTTAAGTTTTGCTCCAAGGCTAAAGGTTCTACCGAATCCCATCCAAACTAGCGCTGTTTCTGCTGTTGAACCAGCTCCATCTTGTGCATCAGGAATAAACTCCGTATCAAATACATTATTCATTCTAGCTGTAAGCGTAGCATCAAAAGGGCCAAAGTCAAAACCATGCGTCATAGCTACATCAAATAATCCAAATGCCGGCATTTTCCAAGCATCAGGTCCTGGTTCATTTCTATCACTAGGATCGAAATCTGCATAAATATCTGCGTTGTAAACATAATCAACAACCAGTCTGGTATCTAAACCAAATTTATAGTTTGCACCTAAACCAAATGTAGTTTGTGCCGCATCAGAAACATGTACATCTTTAATAAATAGATTTACAGTATCCACAAGGTTTTGCTCCTCATCAAATACTTGTACATCAGTTACATTACTATCCCATCTCCAGTCTCCAATAGAAGCCATACCATTAATATCTAACCTATCTGTTGCCTTATAAACAAAATCAAGCTCTATACCTTGGTGGATAGCATTAACTCCTAAAATGTTTGCAGAAGCTCTTGTGCCATCAGGTTGTTGGAATGTAGCAATTTCTGTCCTATCATTCCACATAGTTCGGTATAAGTTAACGTTGGCCGCAAGTTTTTCACTTCTATAACCATAACCTAGCTCAAAACTTGTGATTTTCTGATTTGGCGCATCAGCATTAATATTGTCATTACTAAAATTTAAGAATACAGCATCAAAATCTGGTGCTCTTTCAAAGTATCCTAAGTTAGCAAATACATTATGATTACCGTCTATTCTGTAGTTAGCACCACCTTTGATACTTCCACCTAAAAAGTTATAACGGTCTGTCTCTTGTAATGGATCAGAATCTAAATAATTAAAATAATCTATTCTCTTGTAAGATGTATTTGAGGCTGCTACAGCAACAAACGTATTAAAGTTCTCATTTACGTCATACTCTAATTGACCAAAAGCTCCAACCCAACCTACAATACCATCATTGTTGTAATTAATAACATCTCCAACTCGTGCGGCATTGTTAGGATTATTAGCATCATTATTATCTAGAAAATATTGGCCACCTAATAAATCTGTTACTTCCTGAAAGTGCAAACCTGTATATGATCTAAAGTCTAAACCAACTTGCAACACCATTTTATCATTCAAATTAGTTTTTAAGTTTGATAATAAACCATACCAATTGTGGTCGTTACGAGATGCTCTTAAAATAGTTTCAGAACCTAGAGCCCCTAATGCTTCGTTTTCATCAGCAATCTTATCAAAGTTAATTGGTCCGTATAGTCCATCTCTATAATCACTACTTCCATCAGCATTAAAAGTGAATTTATTCACACCTCTAATACCTCCACCTCCACCAGTTCCGAAAGAAACATAAGCTGAAGAATTAATAGAAGTATTGTCATTCAAATTCCAGTAATGGTTCAACGAGATTTGAGGTTTGTGATAAAAGTTGTCTTCTTGGAAAGTTACTTGACCATTTCTGTAACCCCAATCGGCATTAAACTTTCTACCTCTTTCGCTATTTCTATAAGTTTCTATAAGTTGTCTGTTTTGTCTTTGCCCATGTTGTTGTTTTGCACCAAAAGCAGAAAACGCAATTTTATGTTGCTCATTAAACTCTTTAGAGATATTAACAAAATAAGATACTCCTGAGAATTGAGTTCCATCTACGTAACCATCTCCTTTGGTTCTTGCAGCTGAAACTGTAGCAGCAAATCCATTATCCATTAAACCAGTAGAATAGGTTAAACCATACTTCTGATAACCATCATTACCTACAGAAGTCATAACACTACCACCTTCTTCAACATCAGTTGTTTTTGTGATAATATTGATAGTACCACCAATTGAAGGCACAGCAATTTTAGCAGCACCTAAACCTCTTTGAGTTTGCATAGTACTTGTAACATCACCAAGACCTGCCCAGTTACTCCAGAATACACGACCGTTTTCCATGTCGTTTACAGGAATACCGTTAATCATAACAGCAACGTTTACAGAGCCAAAACCTCTCATTCTAACTTGTCCGTCACCAAAACCACCACCTGCTTTGGTTACATAAATACCCGGTGTAGATTTTAAAATTTCAGGGAATTCCTGTGAACCTAATTTTAGTTCAATATCTGCAGCTTTTACAGTTGACACAGCAACCGGTGTTTTTCTGTCTACAGCTACAGAAGCAATAATTTGGATTTCCTCAAGACCTACTTGGCTAGATTCCATTGCAACTTTACCTAAAGCAGCGTTTCCAGAAAATGCAATTGTTTTAGAATTGTAGCCTATGTAGCTTATTACAAGTTCACCAGAGTTTTCTTGAGTGGTGATAGAAAAGTTTCCATCAAAATCTGTAGTAACCCCGTTTGAAGTACCTTTTTCAATAACATTAGCACCAGGAAGCGGTAAATTAGAACCTTTCTCCACGATAGTACCTGTTATAGTACTTTGAGCCATGGCAACAACGCTAAAAAGCAAAATTGTTACCATAATCAATAAATTAGTCGTTTTTTTCATAATTTTTGAAAAATTATTTAATAATTTGAAATTAGTCGTGGCAAAAATACTGATAATTAGAAGATAAACATTAACCAAATGTTAAGAAATTTAACAGTTCTTATTAACAAAAAAGCGCCGATATTCACAATATCGGCGCTTCTGGTAAGAATTTTTTAATGTTTTAAGAGTTTTGCTTATAATATTTCAACAGATTAGAAGTAGAATTATCATGTTCGTTATTAGCTTCTCCACTAAACTCTTTAAGAATTTTACTTGCCAATTGTTTCCCAAGCTCCACACCAAACTGGTCGTAACTAAAAATGTTCCAAATTACACCCTGTACAAATATCTTATGTTCGTACATAGCAATTAGTTTACCTAAACTTTCAGGTGTCAATTTGTTTATAAAAATAGTGTTCGTAGGCTTATTACCATCAAATACTTTGAAAGGTTTTATGCTTTTTGAAGTCCCTTCATCTACAACCTCAGTTTTGGTCTTTCCATTTAAGAGGGCTTCCGTTTGCGCTAAGAAATTCGAAATCAATTTATCTTGATGATCTTGATTCCCATGCAATGACTTTACAAATCCTATAAAATCAGCAGGAATCAATTTTGTACCTTGATGTATAAGTTGAAAAAAAGCATGCTGCGAATTAGTTCCCGGCTCTCCCCAAATTAAAGTTCCAGTTTCATAATCAATAGGATTACCATTTCTATCTACGCTTTTACCGTTACTTTCCATGATGCCTTGTTGCAGATATGTAGCAAATTGGTTTAAGTACTGAGAATAGGCTATAATAGCTTCACTTTCAGCATTAAAAAAGTTGTTGTACCAAATACTAATAAGCCCTAAAACAACGGGAATATTTTTATCAAAATCTTCATTCTTAAAATGAACATCCATTTTGTGAGCACCTTCAAGAAGGCTAGCGTAATTATCATAGCCAACAGCTAAACTGATAGACAACCCTACTGCACTCCATAATGAGAAACGACCTCCAACCCAATCCCACATTGGGAAGATATTGTTGGTGTCAATACCAAAATTAGATACAGCATCAAGATTCGTAGAAACAGCCACAAAATGTTTAGCAATATCTTCTTCTTTAGCAGATTTTAAAAACCATGATTTTATGGTATTTGCATTCGAAATAGTTTCCTGAGTTGTAAACGTTTTTGAAACAATAACAAAAAGTGTGGTTTCAGGATTTAGTTTTTTAATGACTTCATTTACATGGTCGCCATCTACGTTACTTACAAAATAAGTGGTTAACTGATTTTTATAAAATTGAAGGGCATCTACAACCATAGCTGGCCCTAAATCAGAACCACCAATACCAATATTTACCACATGAGTAAAGGCTTTTCCTGTGTAGCCTTTTCTATCACCATTTACCACTTCATTTGTAAACGATTGAATCTTACGTTTTACTTTATAAACTTCAGGAACCACATTTTCACCATCAACCATAACGGTTGCAGATTCTGGGGCTCTCAATGCTGTATGTAATACGGCTCTTCCTTCAGTTTGATTAATTTTTTCACCTGAAAACTGACTTTCAATCGCTTCTTTTAGCTTAACATCATCAGCTAATTCTAAAAGATATTTGAAGGTTTCTTCAGTGATTCTATTCTTTGAAACATCTACATAAAAATCGTCCCAATTGATAGTGAATTTATCTGCTCGCTTAGAATCTTGAGCAAATAAATCCTTCATTTTTAAGTATTGCACTTCAGTAAAATGATGCTCTAATTTTTTCCAAGAAGCTGTTTTAGTAGGGTTTATGCTAGGTAACGCCATGTTATGAATTTGATTGGTAAATTACAGTTTCAGGTTCTTCTTCTGTAATTTGAGGTTTAAAATTAATATTATCTAACTTGTATTTTATAGGTTGAATAAACTCTAAATATTGCACTTTTAGAGAATCTGAAATGGGTTTAGCTTCAGGTAATTTTTGTTTGAATGGATCGACTTGTTTGCCGTTTTTCCAAAAACGATAGCATACATGAGGGCCGCCTGTATTTCCTGTCATTCCAACTTTACCAATAACATCGCCTTGTTTTACAAATTGACCAACTTTTACTAGTCGTTTACTCATATGTAAATACTGCGTCTCGTAAGTCGCATTATGACGAATTTTTACATAGTTTCCATTACCACCTCTACGTTCAGATTTAGTTACTGTACCATTTGCAGTTGCCATAATTGGTGTACCTATAGGGGCTGCAAAGTCTGTGCCTTTATGAGCTCTAACACGGTAACCGTAAACTGCAATACGCCTTTTCAAATTGTAACGCGACGAAATCCTACTAAACTTTACAGGAGCTTTTAAAAATGCACGTCGTAAATTTTTAGCTTCTTCATTAAAGTAGTCCACAATACCTTTAGCGGAATCTGTTGTAAATTCAAAGGCATAAAATGGTTCGTTGTTATGCTCAAAATATGCTGCCTTTACACGGTCAACTCCCGTATAAATCGTATCATTTATATATTTATCAGTATAAATTACTTTGAACCTGTCTCCTTTTTGTAGTCTTCTAAAATCGATAGTCCATGCATAAATTTCATCTGCCATTTTATAGGCTAAACGCGGACTTAATCCTTGTTCTTCTAGGGTTAAAGAAATATTGTCTTCTATAACACCGGTAGCCACCTTTTCAACATATGTAATAGGTTTTCTGCTTCTGTACGCTCGTATAGAGTCTTGGAAATTAATTACTACATAATCCTCCAAATTAGGTTGATAGATAAAGCACGTAGCAGTTTCCAACGAATCTTTACCGCATAGAAGCGTGTAAGGTTTGCCAACTTGTAAGCCCCTTCTTATATCAAACGTATCTTTTGCTTTATTGGCAATATTGAAAATTTTAGGATAGCCTACATTATTGCGTTCTAGGATGATACCAAATGTATCTCCGTTTCTAATTGTGTCTCGTTTTACAATGTAATTATCTAGATTAAAACCAAACTCCATAACTGGTTCTGGCTCTTCTACTATGGCTACTTCCTCTTCCTGTATTTCAGGTTTGGGGTCGTCTTTACAGCCCATAATGAGTAACCCTAAAAAGAAAAGTATTAAATATTTGTCCCCCAATCTTCTATCTCTTGTGCTGTCCATAAATCTGGAAAAAATATTCGTTTTTGATATTTTGGATGCATATATTTTACCCACTCGCTACCACCAGTAGCTTCAGCAGTTTTGCCTCCAATATTTAAATAATGATTTGCTGTATTGTAATGTGCCATAACCCATTTTACGTTTACGGTATAATCGTAATGTCTCATGGCGTCAATTAATGCTTTGTTTGCTCTAGAAGATTTTGGTAATTTCTTATACTTAGACCATAAATTTTTGCCCTCATATTTTTTTGAAAACCTAATAAATTCATCTTTATATCGCTTCTCAAAAGCAGATAAAGTATAGGTTTTTTTACCCGTTTTATAATCTTTCCCCGCCGCTTGCCAGTACAATTGTTCAAAAGCACTATTGCAGCATATGTCCTTGCTTACATTATCCCTAAAACGTTTATCTATTAAGTTAATAAGTTCAGTAGATGCGAACTCTACCATTCTATATTGCGCACTTTGAAAACCACTTGCGGGTGTTAACGTAGTTCTAAATTGATTGTACTGATCGATATCCATCCCATCCTTCATAATGCTGAAAGACGATGTAAGCACATCAAAATACCGACTCACACGCATTATTTTTTCCGTAAACTCCGCTACTTCAAAATCATTTTCAGCAACTTGCTCAATTTCAGAAAGTATCATTTTAAAAAGCAGTTCACTTACTTGATGGTACATAATAAATACCATTTCATCTGGGAAGTCAGTTCTGGGCTTTTGAAGATTTAGCAACACATCGGTTTGAATGTAATCCCAATAACTGATGGGTTTGCTATGTAGCAATCCTTCTAAATGAACTTCTAAATCTTGGTCTATAGACTCGTACTTTACTTTAAGTTGGTTGGTTATGTCTGAGTCTGATTTCATTAATTATTAACAACTATTTGAAACGGGTGCTTCAGTCCCTTAAAGGCTTCTAGATCTGCTCTAAGCGACCCCACAGCCAAATCTGCTTTAATGCGCAAAGGTACTTTATTTTTATCTTTAGAGACCCATAGTGTTAAACTTTCTTCCTCTTTAAAAACACGACCAGCCATTACGTAAGGTCTAAATTTTAAAGCCACTACATCACCAAAATCAGTATCAATAGTTTCAACACCTAAATACTGAAGTTTAAAACCATAATTTTCCTCATCAAAAAACATATCAACCTTAAACTCGTCGCCAATTTTTAGCGTATTTATGTCTATGCTATTGCGCAAATAATAATAGGTAGACACCATATCCTGAATATTAGGTTTGGTATCAATCACCTTCTTAGTTTTATGCTTTTTGTTATTAACGTGAGCTTTAAGGTTCTTATGGTCAAACTCAATCTCAATATCCTTAGTATGCCCGCCCTCATCAATATTACGCACAAACTTATAAGGCATTATAGTATTTTTGTCAAAATAGCTTTCATATCTATCTTTCACCTTAAAAAACCATTTAATCATGCCTGTTGTCCAGCCCTTGCCAACAACATGGTACACGTCTTTATCATCTAATTTAGAATCTTTAACAGTAAGTGTTGCGTTTCCAGCTTTTAAAAAACCGCTATAGCTCATCTTAAATTTAAACCATTCGCCATCTCCAAAAGCCGATTCTTGCTGTGCTACCGAAGCTTGCACAACACTAAACGTTATTATTATAAGTAGTAATTTTTTCATCTTTATTTGGGTAATTATAATGTAACTTCTCTCTCAACTTTTTATTGTTTTCACCTAAGAAATTACAATTACTATTCCAAAAATAGAAATTTTATCCAAAACCCACGGTTTACAAGTGTTATAGTTATGTTAGAAAACAGCTTATCGATTATTTTTTAGGGCGCTACCACAAGGGTCGGGCTTTACGTTACTAGTTTTGGCTCGATGCTCGCCTCGCCAAAAGCTATCCACTGCAATCCCTAGCGCGCTCATCCGCCAAAGTCATTTTTTTCAAAAAAACATGCTCACATTTTTGCCGTGGTGCGATGTACTAGTATAATTAATTAAAACCAAAACTTATGAGACGACACACATTAACAATTTGTCTACTATTCTTAGTATCTGCAACAACATTTGCGCAAGATTTTAATTTATCTGCAACCGCAGGCTATTTAAACATTAATTCCATTTTTAAAGTAGATGGCGAAAAACGCGATTTAGATTTTAAAAGCAGTGGCTTTTATTTTGGTGCACAAAGTGAAATACCGCTCGCCGAAAAAATCGATTTGCAGCCTGAAGTAGCTTTAGCACTAAACGCTGAAGGGGATGCGCTTTATTTTGGTGCACTTGGTAGTTACCAAGCTACTGAAGAATTTAGTGTACTTTTTGGACCAACACTAAACGTTATTTTAGAAGACGTCGCTAACGGTTATCAAACATTAGGAATCTTCCTTGGTTTTGGTGGCGATTACGATATAACCGAAAAAATATATGCACAAGCCAAGTACAATGTTCAGTTAAATGATTATTACAATGGTACAGGAGGCGTAAGTTCTAAGGTAAACTTCTTGATGGTAGGTATAGGGTTTAGAATTTTATAATAATTAGTTTGAGTTAGTTTAGTTAAAAACGGCACGATGAAATTAGTCGTAAATCGTGCCGTTTTGTTTTTCTATAACGTACCACGTTTTGCCTGCTCTCGCTCAATAGATTCAAAAAGCGCCTTAAAGTTTCCTGCACCAAAACCTTTTGCGCCCATACGCTGAATAATTTCGAAAAACAACGTTGGTCTGTCTTCAACAGGTTTAGTGAAAATTTGTAACAAATAGCCTTCCTCGTCTGCATCAATCATAATCCCTAAACTTTTTAAAGTTTCAATATCTTCTCTAAGTTCGTGGCTATGCTCTTCCAGTCGTCCAGGAACGGCTCTGTAATACTCATCTGGTGGAATAGATAAAAACTCCACACCTCGACTTCTCAATTGGGATACTGTAGAAATAATGTCATCTGTAGCTACAGCAATATGCTGCACACCAGCACCTTCGTAAAAATCTAAATATTCTTCAATCTGCGAACGCTTTTTACCTTCCGCAGGCTCGTTAATGGGGAATTTTATGCGTCCGTTACCATTACTCATCACTTTACTCATTAAAGCTGAATATTCGGTATGGATTTGCTTGTCATCAAAGGATAAAAAATTCTCAAATCCCATCACGTCTTCATACCATTTTACCCATTTATTCATTTGCCCCCAACCTACATTGCCAACCATGTGGTCAATATATTTTAAACCTACTGGTGTTGGATTATAATCATTATCCCAAGCTGTAAACCCTGGTAAAAATGTACCGTTGTAGTTTTTACGCTCAACAAACATGTGTACCGTTTCGCCATAAGTATAAATTCCTGCGCGTACTACTTCTCCATGTTCGTCTTTCTCCACAGTTGGTTCCATATATGATTTTGCACCTCTACTTGTAGTTTCTTCATAAGCTTTTCGTGCATCCTCAACCCAAAGCGCTATTACTTTTACACCATCACCATGCTTTACAATATGATCATTAATAGGTGACTTACTATTAAGCGGGGTAGTAAGCACTAATTTAATCTTATCTTGCTTCAACACATAAGACACAGAATCTTTACTTCCAGTTTCTAGACCTCTGTATGAGTGCGATTGAAACCCAAAAGCGGTTTTGTAAAAGTGCGCTGCTTGTTTTGCATTTCCTACATAAAACTCCACGTAGTCAGTTCCTAATAGCGGTAAAAAATCTTGAGCTCCTTCAAATATTTTTTCTAATCCGTATTCTACCGATTTTATTTCTTTACTCATTGTTTTTAGTTTTGTCATTCCCGCGAAGGCGGGAATCTTATCGTTTCAATTTTAATACTATGGATCCTGCTTTCGCAGGAACGACAACTTACTCTAACCAAGATGTATGATAACTATCATCTGCTATTTTCATAGCTTCTTCTGTAACCATAAGAGGTTTAAAGGTGTCCACCATAACGGCGAGTTCTTCGGTTTCGGTTTTTCCAATACTACGCTCGGTAGCTCCAGGATGCGGCCCATGTGGAATACCCGCTGGATGCAATGATATATGACCTGCTTCTACATCGTTTCTACTCATAAAATCACCATCTACATAATACAACACCTCATCGCTATCAATATTACTATGATTATATGGTGCTGGAATGGATTGCGGATGGTAATCGTATAGCCTTGGTACAAAACTACACACCACAAAAGCATCAGTTTCAAAGGTTTGATGCACTGGTGGCGGTTGATGAATTCTGCCTGTTATAGGTTCAAAATCATGAATTGAAAATGCATACGGATAGTTGTAACCATCGTAACCCACAACATCAAAAGGATGTGAG
This sequence comes from Flavobacteriaceae bacterium, assembly GCA_043557195.1. GTDB lineage: Bacteria > Bacteroidota > Bacteroidia > Flavobacteriales > Flavobacteriaceae > Jejuia. The sequence goes on from CP121314.1 coordinate 1,802,583, forward strand.
GCATACACCATTTCTATAATATCGTCTTGTTTTTTTACTTTAATTAGAAACTCTCCAGATTCGTTATACGTTTCTAATTCCTCTGGTCTACGGATATCGCGTTCACAAAACGGAGAATGCTCTAGTAATTGCCCAAACCAATTACGGTAACGTTTTGGCGTATAAATTGGTCTGCGAGATTCTACGATAAACAAACGATTATCTTCCGTATCAAAATCTATTTTGTAGATAATTCCGCGAGGGACCAACAGATAATCTCCATATTTAAAATCGAGATTCCCTAACATAGTTCTTAATTTCCCAGTGCCTTTATGGATAAAAATCAATTCATCAGCATCAGTGTTTTTATAGAAATAATCGTTAGTAGATTGTTTTGGTGCCGCTAAAATAATCGCACAATCGCTATTGATAAGTACTGTTTTTCTGCTCTCTAAAAAATCGGTTTCAGGTTTTACTTGAAATCCTTTAAAGCGATATGATTTTATATTATTTGCTTTTGAAATTTTTGGTGCAACACTGTATTGGTTTTTTATAGCTTTTACCTGTGTTGGTCTTTGCTCATGATAACTGTTGGTAGACATACCATCAAACCCAATGGTGCCAAATAATTGCTCATAATACAACGAACCATCTGGCTTCCTAAATTGTGTATGACGTTTAGGGGGAATATTCCCTAATTTATGATAAAATGGCATTTTTTTAAAGTTTAGTGATTAACCCTAAATGGGTTAAATGATTGATACTAAAGATAGTGAATTTATAGATTCCTGCTTTCGCCTAAATAAGTTCTATGACCATGCAGAAATAACAGAAATGCCGACTTATTCAGGATTTCTCTTGATAAGATAGTGAAGAAATTGAAGCAAATCTTTAAATAAATGTATCATGACTACACAAATATCGTAAAAAATACAACACCAATTTTTTAATGATTCGTTAAAACCAAAAGCCCACATTGAAATACCAGACACTATTTCGTTGTTCAGGTGAATAACTGTATTTAATCTGTATCGGCCCAATAAAACTATCTACGGCATAACCTAAGGCATAACCTCTATAATCGGGTAAAGTGAACCATTCTCCGGTTTCAAAAATGTTGTCTTCTATATTTGCCCAATTGCCTTCTAAAGTAATGTGGTGCTTATTAAAAACCTCATAATCCATACTAAAATAGGCCTTTACGTAGCTATTACCCGTGAGTGAAATAAAATCGTAACCGTAAAACGGAATAAAATTATTGATGAGATTATTTCCATAGCCTCCCAAAGCAAAATCTAAGGTAGTGGTAGAATTATCTCCCAACTTAAAACCTCCACCTGTTTGTAAATTGAAGGATAGTTTGGGCGACACACTAAAGGCATACCCTGCAGTGGCTCTAGCAATCGAAAAACTTTCGAAATCTTCATTAAAATGCGATGCAAATAAATAGGTATGAAAATCACCATTAAAATAAACCCCTCGTTTTGGGAAATATTTGTTATCGTAAGTATCTAATCTTAAATTACCAAATACACTGCCATAATCGGTACTTTCAAAGACAAACTCGTCTTGATTGGTATTGGCAATGGTTTCAGAAGTTATTTCTAAACGTTTATGTTCTGCTCCAAGACTTAACGCAAAATCTTTCCTGAATAATGTTTTAAGATAAAACTGGTTGGTTTGATCGTGTAGTGACGCATTAATTTTATTTAAACCTGTACTAGTAATTTGTGCATCATCCAACAATAATTCTGCATTTACGTCCTTTTTAAAAGCATTATATCTAGAGCGTAAACCAATACTCCAATAAAACCCTTTATCAATTAAATAGTTAAAATCGAAACGTACATTATCTCCAAAAACAATGTCAAGAGACGTAATATCATTACCAAACAATAATCCTTTTTTTGTGAGATTAACTAGTGCTCCACTTTTATATAAATCATCATAATGCACCCCAAGTTTTAAAAAGGTAGTTGTTTCATTTTCTTTAACTTCAGCTACTAAATCGTATGTGTCATTGTCATCTGTTGGCTCTAAATCATAGTAAAATGAATCGAAATTATTGGTAGCTATTAAACTATTCAATCCTTTTAAAAATTTTGAATACGACACCTTTTCACCACCTTTCAATTTTAGTTTACCTAGAATATAGGAGCGTGTATATTTATCATTCCCTTTCACATAAATACTTCCAATAGTAATACTGTCTTTAACAATTTTAGATATACTTTTACCTGCTAAAAACTTGTTTTTTCTCAACTTGCTTAAAGACTCTAAATGTTCTAATGCTGCCTTTTCACCATTTTCTATAATGGTATTTCCTTGATTAAAAGACACCACATTAAAATCTTTAATATCTGGTTTGATATAAATATCTGTTTTTGGAGATTTTAACTTCATATCATTTATGGTTCTGAAGTTATTTATTTGAATCAAAACATCTGGAGCAGACACTAATTCTTCAATATTTAGCAACCCATCTTGTACGTCTACACCAATAATAATGTCCATGCCTTTGGCTCGGAGTTCCTCAATAGGATAATTATTCACCACACCACCGTCGATTAAAACAGTATCATTAATTCTTACCGGTTGAAACAAAGAAGGCAATGCGCCACTTGCCATAACAGCATGGGTTAAATTACCTTTATCCAACTGCACTTGTTTTCCTGTTTCAATATTTGTTGCAATACAGAAAAACGGAATGGGTAACTCTTCAAAATTACTAATACCACTGACATGTAACATGAGTTTTGACAATAGGTTATAGGTGTTCTGACCTCGAGATAAGGCCGATGGTAGTTTTACCTTAAAATTATCAAACGGCAGCGTAATGGCATAACGCTCTGAATTATTACGCTCATAAAATGCTTTGGATGCTCTTGGTAAATCGTCGTTTATAATTTTATCAAAATCGATACTATTGAAAATAGAATCAAGTTCTTTGCCTGAGTAACCACTGGCATATAAAGACCCAACAATGGCGCCCATACTTGTTCCTGCAACATAATCTACCTTAACACCTAAACTATCTAAAACCTTTAACGCCCCAATATGTGCCAAACCTTTTGCACCACCACCACTAAGCACTAAACCTACTTTTGGCTTGGGGCTTTCTTCCATGGTGTTTTGCGCTTTCACGGAAAGGTAAACTAGCAGAAATAGTAGTAATATGATTGGTTTTAGATTCAAATTTTGTTTTACTTTTTTTCCGTAACAGTTTTTATTTAGTTCCGATCAATATTTTAGCACTTTCGTGATTTGGATAATTGTTTTCAAGGTTTAAAAAACTATCAATTACCTCAATCCAATCTCTTTCACTTGCATAATCCGAAATATTTTTTGTTATGGCTATTCTCATAAATATTACTGCTAAAACATCTTTAGTGATTTTTAAAGACCTCAAGTTTTCGGGTAAAATATCAAGGGTACAAAATAGAGAAAAACACAGATTATATAAATCTTTAAAATCTATAGAATTCGGTAATTTCAAAATCAAATAATTATATAGCTTTTCAACACTATATATTTCCAATTCAGATATGTTTTCTTCAATCATTTTCTTTTCTGCAAGACGTTCTCCCTTCCAGAAAAAACGCTTTCCAATTTTTCTTAAATGTTTATGCCATTCAAAGTCAGTTGTCAATTGACCTTTTCGTTTATTTCCCATTTTCTCAAATTATTGTCAGCTTAATAACAAAATCACTTCCCATGATAATAATTATAAACCTTTTCCGCGCGAGACACCCCAACCACAGCCTCTAATTCATCCAACTTTGCATGCGCCACGCGTTTTGCAGATTTAAAATGCTTTAATAGTTCTACAACCGTTTTTTCTCCAACCCCAGGAATAGTTTCTAATTCTGTGTTTAAGGCATTTTTACTGCGCCTATTTCTATGATGTTCTATACCAAAACGGTGCGCCTCATTACGTAATTGTTGTATAATTTTAAGCGTCTCACTTTTCTTATCTAAATATAATGGAATTGGATCGTTTGGATAGAATAATTCTTCTAAACGTTTTGCAATTCCTATAATGGCAATTTTTCCTCTTAAGCCTAAAACATCTAAACTTTTTAATGCTGAAGACAATTGTCCTTTTCCACCATCAATAATAATGAGTTGTGGTAATGGCTGTTCTTCTTCAACTAAACGTTTATAACGCCTGTAAACCACCTCTTCCATAGATGCAAAATCGTCTGGCCCTTCAACTGTTTTTATATTAAAATGACGATAGTCTTTCTTACTTGGTTTACCATTTTTAAATACCACACAAGCCGCCACAGGGTTTGTACCTTGGATGTTGGAGTTATCAAAACACTCTATATGTCTCGGTTCTTCCGAAAGTCGCAAATCAGCCTTCATTTGTGCCATAATACGGTTGGCATGTCTATCTGGGTCTACAATTTTCATTTGTTTGAAACGCTCCATTCTGTAATATTTCGCATTCCGCAAGGATAAATCTACAATGTGTTTTTTATCGCCTAATTTTGGTACTGTCACCTTTACCTCTTCACCTAAATCTACTTTAAAAGGCACATAAATTTCTTTTGAATTAGAGTTGAAACGTTGCCGAATTTCTGTAATCGCTAACTCCAAAAGGTCTTTATCAGTTTCATCCAACTTCTTTTTAATCTCTAAGGTATGTGAACGAATGATAGAACCATAAGACAGCTGCAAAAAATTAACATAACCATAACCTTCATCACTTGTGATGGAAAACACATCTACATCGCTAATTTTAGGATTTACAATGGTAGATTTTGCTTGGTAATTTTCTAAGACTTCTATCTTTTCCTTTATTTTTTGGGCTTCTTCAAACTGCATGTTTTCGGCGCAACGTTTCATTTGGTCACGAAACTGGGATAAAGAATCTTTGAAATTGCCCTTAATAATTTCTTTTATGGTTTTAATATTAGCATGATATTCTTCTTCGGTTTCTAAACCTTCACATGGGCCTTTACAGTTTCCTAAATGGTATTCTAAACATACTTTATACTTACCTGCTTCAACTTTTTCTTTGCTCAAATTATAATTGCAAGTTCTTAAACTGTACAAACCTTTAATTAAATCTAAAAGAGTTCGTACGGTTTTCATACTAGTGTATGGACCGAAATATTCGCTGCCATCTTTAAATACGCGGCGGGTTGGAAACACTCTAGGGAAACGCTCGTTCTTTACACAAATCCATGGATAGGATTTGTCGTCCTTCAGCATCACATTATACTTGGGCTGATATTTTTTTATAAGATTGTTTTCAAGAAGTAGCGCATCAGTCTCCGTTTCAACAACTATGTGTTTAATTTTTACAATCTTTTTTACCAATACCCTCGTTTTACCATACTCATGGTTTTTGGTAAAGTATGAACTCACCCGTTTTTTTAGGTTTTTGGCTTTCCCAACATAAATCAATGTATCATCCTTATCGTAGTATTGATAAACTCCGGGTTGATTTGGCAGGGTTTTTAATTGTATCTCTAAGTTGGGGGTGTCCATTACAGTAAAGGTAATATTTTAATACTTCGACAAACTCAGTACAAGTGTTTTTTTATTTATACAATGCTATTTTAAATAATCTTTATTTTTTTAAAATACATGTTTTTTGAATGGATTATTTTTCTACATTGCGCCGCCTTAAAAGTACCCTAGCAAATAGTTTTGTTATTTATAGTTGTGCTAGGAGTTTCAGCGGTAGCTTTTGGTTCCGCCAATGACTGGAAGCCAAAACTTTAATTTTATATCATATTTAATGACCAAAAAAATAATTGGAAGAGTTGACAAGGTAGACTTTCCGAAACTGAATTTGTACGACATGCCTTCTAAGATAGATACGGGTGCTTATACCTCAGCCATTCATTGTGCTAAAGTTGAAATTATAAATGATACGCTGCATTGCTATTTTGATTACGAAAACGTGGAAACACCAATAGTTTTTAACGAATTTTCACTTACAGACGTAAAAAGTAGTAACGGTTTTAAGGAAAATAGATTTAAAATTAAATCTGAAGTTATAGTGTTTGGTAAGTCCTATAAAATTAACTTAACTTTAAGCACTAGAGACGATATGAAGTTTCCTGTTTTAATTGGCCGCCAATTTTTAAGCAAGAAGTTTTTAGTTGATGTTGATCTAGAATACGTTTCCTCAATCAAAAAGCACCATGAATATTGTAATTCTCTCTAGAAATGCCAATTTATATTCCACTAACCGACTTGTTGAAGAGGGCGAAAAGCGTGGACACCATGTTGAAGTAATTGATCCGCTGAAGTGTGATATTATTATTGAAAAAGAAAAACCTACTATTTTTTACAAAGATCGCTATTTAGATTATGTAGATGCTATTATCCCTAGAATTGGGGCATCGGTAACTTTTTTTGGTTGTGCCGTAGTGCGACAGTTTGAGATGATGAATGTGTTTACATCGGTAACCTCAGATGCTATTATTCGCTCTCGTGATAAACTGAGAAGTTTCCAACGTTTATCAAAAGCAGGAATAGGCATGCCAAAAACTGTGTTTACTAATTATTCTCGTGATGTAGAAAAAGTATTATCACATGTAGGTGGTGCACCTGTAATTATAAAACTTTTAGAAGGCACACAAGGTTTGGGTGTTGTTTTAGCCGAAACCAAAAATGCTGCTGAATCTGTTTTAGAAGCTTTTAACGGATTACAAGCCAGAGCGTTAATACAAGAATATATTGGTGAAGCCAAAGGTGCAGATTTACGGGCTTTGGTGGTTGATGGACATGTGGTTGGCGCCATGAAACGACAAGGAAAAGAGGGCGAGTTTCGCTCAAATTTACATCGTGGTGGTTCAGCAGAAATTATAAAACTTACCGAAGCCGAAATAAAAGTAGCCATGAAAGCCTCTCGAGCTTTAAAACTTCCCGTATGTGGCGTGGATATGCTACAATCTAACCGAGGGCCTTTACTTTTAGAAGTGAATTCTACTCCTGGATTGGAAGGTATAGAAGGTGCCACTGGAAAAAATATTGCTAAAAGTATTATAACGTATATTGAACGTAACAGACATTAATTATAAAATTGTAAATGACTGTAGAAAAGAAATCCCTTATCATTCTAGGAACCGAAGTACATCCTGGAGAAACGAAAGAAGTGAATTTTGATGTGGCTAACCTACATACCGCATCACCAATTGATGTACCTGTAATTATAAGTCGGTCAAAAAAAGAAGGTCCCACGGTGCTATTTACCGCAGGTATCCATGGTGATGAAGTAAATGGTGTTGAAATTATAAGACAATTAATTGCAAAAGGTATTAACCAACCTAAATGTGGCACTATTATTTGCATGCCAGTTATCAATATTTTTGGATTCATCAATTTAAAGCGTGAGTTTCCTGATGGTAGAGATTTAAATCGCGTATTTCCTGGAAGTACTAGTGGCTCATTAGCAAGTCGTGTGGCTCATAAATTGATAAAAGAAGTAGTGCCACATGCCGATTTAATTATCGATTTTCACACAGGAGGTTCTGGCAGATTTAATGCGCCACAATTGCGTTATACCAAAGATCAAAAAAACCTAAATAAACTGGCTGAAGTTTTTGGAGCGCCTTTCGTTTTATATTCTAAGAACTTAACGAAATCTTTTAGAACTACATGTACAAAACTGGGTAAAGATATGTTGCTGTTTGAAGGTGGAAAATCATTTCATATTGATGATGTAGTTACCAATTCTGGAGTAAATGGTTCAAAACGCATACTCAAACATTTGGGTATGTTAAAGACAGTTTTCAAGTCATCAAAACCTAAAAAGAAATGTGTTTTTATTGAAGATAGCAAATGGCAACGCGCCAAATATTCTGGTATGTTTAAAGCATCTATTGCTGTTGGAGCTAAAGTTGAAAAGGAAGATATTATTGGTAATATTACCGACCCATATGGCAAATTCAACTACTTTGTAAGAGCACAAAATTCTGGTTATGTGATTAATGTGAATGAACTGCCGATTGTGTATCAAGGTGATGCTTTATTTCATATTTCAACTAAAATTAAATCTTAGTTTGAAATGCTAAAACAAGATTTAAGAAAGAAATATAAAGCGCGACGCAAAGCATTATCAGAAGAACAAATGGACACCTTTAGCATTGATATTGCAAATCAATTACTAAAACTCCCAATTTGGGATTACTCATACTATCACATTTTTTTAACTATTGAAGAGAAGAAGGAAATCAACACAGATTATATTTTAAACATACTCGCTGGAAAAGACAAAAACATCATTATTCCTAAAAGTGATTTTAAAACGGGAGAGCTGACAAATTATTTGTTAACTGATAACACAGTTATCAAAAAAAACAGTTACAACATCCCTGAACCAGTAGATGGTATAGAAATTCCAAATGATAAAATTGATGTGGTTTTTATTCCGCTTTTAGCTTTTGATAAACAAGGTAATCGAATTGGTTATGGTAAAGGGTTTTATGATAATTTTTTAAGCCAATGCAGACCCGAAACCATTAAGATTGGATTGTCATTTTTTGAAGCTGAAGATACGATTGAAGATATTTTTGAGGGAGATATTGGGCTGGATTATTGTGTGATTCCAGGCACATTTTATAATTTCTAGTCTGTTTTCGAAAACGCCCGCTTATTAAATACAATAAGCATAATAAAACCTGTGCTAATTGCCATATCAGCGATATTGAAAACGGGTTCAAAAAAGGTAAAAAATTTGCCTCCGTATTTCGGAATCCATTCAGGGAGATACCCCTTATACATTGGGAAGTACAACATATCTACCACTTTACCATGCAATAAAGTATCGTAACCACCATTTTGTGGCATAAAATGCGCTACTTGGTTGTAACTGTCACTAAATAAAACACCATAAAACACAGAATCTATAATGTTACCCATTGCTCCGGCAAAAATTAAAGCAATTGCAACAATAAGAATTCTTGAACTTTTCTTTTTAGTAGCGCTCCACAGCCAATAGCCTATGCCAAAAATGGCAACTATTCTAAAAAGTGTAAGGAAAGTTTTAGCAGTTCTATCTGATATAAAAGACACAAAATCACTAATACGCGTTCCCCAAGCCATTCCTTCATTTTCTATAAAGTATATTTTAAACCAACTAAATACTTCAATACTATCATGAAGCATAAAATTAGTTTTAATATACACTTTACTTATCTGATCGATAAGCAAAATAATGGTGATTAAGACTATGGATTTTTTTAGAGACATGGCTGCAAGACCCTTCTACTGTGCTCAGGGTGACAATTAAAAAAGAAACGCCATTTTCTAACACCTAGAAATTGACGTTTTAATTTATGAGATTCCTTTTTTCAAAGGAATATATTATTTCTGCATGTTTTTAGCTTCAATACTCAAAGTCGCATGCGGTACTAATTCTAAACGTTTTTTATTGATAAGCTTACCTGTTACACGACATACACCATAGGTTTTATTTTCAATTCTGATTAAAGCATTCTTTAAATCACGAATAAACTTTTCTTGACGAATTGCTAATTGCGAATTAGATTCTTTACTCATTACAGCACTACCTTCATCAAACGCTTTAAACGTAGGTGATGTATCATCTGTACCGTTGTTATGATCGTTCATGTAAGCACTTTTTATTAATTCTAAATCGTGCTGCGCTTTATCAATTTTTTCTTGTATTAGCGTTTTGAATTCGGCTAATTCACTATCAGAGTACCTTACTGTATTATTTGAAGCCATAATTTTAATGTTTTGTAATAAATAATTTGGTATTTACATCATCAAAAGCAATCTCTATACCATTATTTATTTGGTCAATAATTTCTAATTCTTCGGTTAATGTTTCGGTTTTTATATATTCTATATTAGAGTCTACAGCTTGTTTAACCTGCTCGTCTCTTTGCAATTTTACATCTATTCTATCGGTTACCTCAAACCCAGAATCTTTTCTCAAATTCTGTATACGATTTACTAGTTCTCTCGCAATTCCTTCTTTTCTTAGTTCATCAGAAATAGTAACGTCTAAGGCGACTGTTAACGAACCTTCGTTTGCAACCAACCATCCTTCTATATCTTGAGAAGTAATTTCAACATCATCGCGTTCTAAAGTAATGTTTTTTCCGTTTATTTCAACGTCAAAACTTCCATTTTGCTCGATTTTGTTAATATCTTCGGAAGTAAAGTTCATTACTTTACCAGCAATAGCTTTCATGTCCTTTCCAAAACGAGGTCCAAGAACTTTAAAGTTTGGTTTTATTTGCTTCACCAAAATATCAGACGCGTCTTCAAGCAATTCAATTTCCTTTACATTTACTTCGTGCTTAATCAAATTTGAAACCGCTAAAATCTCTTTTTTTTGCTGTGCACTGCTAATAGGAATCATAATTTTTTGAAGTGGTTGGCGCACTTTTATCTTCTCCTTAGCTCTTAACGACAACACCAGTGATGATATTGTTTGCGCCGCTTCCATTTTACGTTCCAAACTTTTATCTACAAAAGAGGCATCATACTTTGGAAAATGTGCTAAATGTACACTTTCAAAAGCTTCCTTCTGGGTAACTGCATTCAAATCTAAATACAACCTGTCCATAAAAAACGGCGCAATAGGCGCTCCTAATTTTGCGATAGTTACCATACAGGTATACAATGTTTGATACGCCGAAATTTTATCAGTTTGGTAATCGCCTTTCCAGAAGCGTCTTCTGCTTAAACGTACATACCAGTTACTCACATAATCCTGCGTAAAGTCTGAAATTGCTCTTGCCGCCTTTGTTGGCTCATAATCTGCATAATAATCATCTACTTTCTGAATTAAAGTATGTAATTCAGATAGAATCCAACGGTCTAATTCTGGACGTTCTTTTAAAGGGATATCGGCTTCAGCATAACTAAAACTATCTAAATTTGTATATAAACTGAAGAAAGAATATGTATTGTAAAGTGTTCCGAAGAATTTACGCTTTACTTCGGCAACACCATCTAAATCAAACTTTAAATTATCCCAAGGGTTTGCGTTTGAAATCATATACCAACGTGTGGCATCTGCCCCATAAGTACTTAACGTTTCAAAAGGATCTACGGCATTCCCTAGACGTTTAGACATTTTTTGTCCGTTCTTGTCCAATACCAATCCGTTAGACACTACATTTTTGTAAGCGATAGAATCAAAAACCATGGTTCCAATAGCATGTAATGTGTAGAACCATCCACGGGTTTGGTCTACGCCTTCGGCAATAAAGTTTGCTGGGAATGTTGTCCCCTTATCAATAAAATCAGCATTCTCAAATGGATAATGCCATTGGGCATAAGGCATAGAACCAGAATCAAACCATACATCGATCAAATCACTTTCGCGTTTCATAGGTTGACCTGATGGTGATACCAGCACGATTTCGTCTACAATATTTTTATGTAAATCTATTTTAGCATAGTTTTCTTCTGCATTATTTCCTACTTCAAAATCCGCAAAAATATCTTCAGCTAAAATACCAGCTTTAACTGCCTTTACCATTTCAGCTTTTAATTCTTCAACTGAACCAATACATAATTCTTCTTTACCGTCTTCGGTTCTCCAAATTGGCAATGGAATTCCCCAGTAACGCGAGCGTGATAAATTCCAGTCGTTCGCGTTTGCCAACCAATTACCAAAACGCCCTTCACCTGTACTCTTTGGCTTCCAGTTGATAGTATTGTTAAGTTCGTGCATGCGATCTTTAACATCAGTAACCTTGATAAACCAAGAATCTAACGGATAATATAAAATAGGTTTATCGGTACGCCAACAATTTGGGTAACTGTGCTTATATTTTTCAACCTTAAAGGCCTTATTTTCTTCTTTGAGTTTGATGGCGATTTCAACATCTACAGAACGTTCTGGAGCTTCACCTTCACTGTAATATTCGTTCTTAACATATTTACCTGCCAACTCTTTTAATTCTGGACGGAAACGTCCTTGTAAATCTACAAGCGGCACTAAATTGCCATTTTCATCCTTTACCAACATTGGTGGCACTTCTGGTGTGGCTTGTTTTGCAACTAAAGCATCATCAGCACCAAATGTGGGAGCAGTATGTACAATTCCTGTACCATCTTCCGTAGTAACGAAATCACCAGAAATTACTCTAAATGCATTTTCAGGATTATCATTTGGAAGAGTGTAAGGTAAGAGTTGCTCGTAGGTGATACCCACTAAATCTTTACCGACAAATTCCTTAACTACATAAAATGGAATTTTTTTATCACCAGATTTGTAATTTAATAATTCTGATTTCTCTTCAACTCTATTGAACTTTCCTGAAAACTGATAGTTGACTAATTTCTTAGCTAAAACAACATTTATTGGTTCAAACGTATATTGATTATAGGTTTCAACTAAAACATAATCGATTTTTGGACCAACAGTTAAAGCGGTGTTACTTGGTAATGTCCAAGGTGTGGTTGTCCAAGCTAAAAAATAAATATCACCTTCATTCTGTAAAAAGTCTGGTAATGATTCTGAATTAGCTTTGAATTGTGCTACTATGGTTGTATCAGTTACATCTTGATAGGTTCCTGGTTGATTCAACTCATGCGAACTTAAACCTGTTCCAGCCTTTGGCGAATAGGGTTGAATCGTGTACCCTTTGTACAACAAATTTTTATTGTAAATCTGTTTTAACAACCACCAAACCGACTCCATATATTTAGGCTCATATGTAATATAAGGATCGTCCATATCTACCCAATAGCCCATCTTTTCAGTAAGGTCATTCCAAACATCGGTATATTTCATCACCGCCTTTCTACATGCAGCGTTATAATCTTCAACCGAAATAGTTTTGCCAATATCTTCCTTTGTAATACCAAGCTCTTTTTCTACACCCAATTCAATAGGCAAACCATGAGTATCCCAACCAGCTTTACGCTTTACTTGGTAACCCTTCATGGTTTTATATCTAGGGAAAATATCTTTTATAGCACGCGCTAAAACATGATGAACTCCCGGAAGCCCATTTGCAGATGGTGGCCCCTCATAAAACACATAAGGTTCATTACCTTCTCGAGTAGATACACTTTTTTCAAAAACGTTATTTTTTTGCCAATAGTTAAGAATTTCTTCTGCAACTTTTGGCAAGTCAAGTCCTTTATATTCAGCAAATTTAGTGCTCATTTACGCTCAAATCTTATAAGTTCGCGAATTTAATGAATTATCCTTAAAAGATGAATAGCATTCGTAAATTAAATTCATCTATTCAGCCTTAGTATTATGAGGTGCTTAAAAATTAGAAAAGCCAAACATTACGTTTAGCTTTTCTTTTTTGGTTAGTTGTATTTTGGCGATTAATTTTTTACCAATTTCTTAGTAATCACATTATTAGTATCTGTTCTAAATACTGCGATGTATGTGCCGCTTGCCATGTTTGGTAATTCCAATCCGTTTGTTAATCTTGTGCGCTCTACATCTGCTAGCTCCATTACACTCTGCCCTGTGATGCTGTACAACGTAAATCTTGTAACCTCTCCTTCTAGTTGCTTTGCATATAGACTGTTGGTGCCTTTGTCGTAATAAATATAGTTCTCCTCTATGCTGGCTTCTTCCGTACTTAACGTTGATGCCTGATCTTGGAATACAACCTCTAATCTTAAATTGAATATCCCCTGTTCTGAGGTAAACCTATACGGCTGATCTTCTCTTAAATTGAAGTACTCTCCCGTGAGATTGTCTCTTAGGTAAATATCTTGATCCTCTGGTATATTTTCCAATTCTGATATCTTGATCTCAAACGTATGCTCGCCTGATGACCTAAAGTTTAACGGTACTACCTTATCTGCTGTAATTTTGCTGTACGCCTGTATGTTCATACTCTTGCCTTCCATGGCTAGGTTTAGATCGTTGTTGCTCGCATCATGAGTCTCTGCATCATAGCCGTAATCATAGCCGTCTGTAGTTTGATCGCTAAACCCTAATAACAGTTCTCGCTTGGTGTCTGGTCCTGTAACAGAACTAAACTCCAATCGTATCTTTTGGAGACTATCTGTTTTTGAACCGTTTGATTTTGACTCAGTATTCTTTCCTGTTTTCTTGTTGCCGCCCTTCATAAATACAGAACCATTATTGTAGTTCCCATTGGCATCGGACTCTTTGATGAAAATACGCTGACCATTGTTGAACTCTACCGTCCCATCAGCTACAATCTCTGTAATAAACCCTTGGCCTACTGGTAAATACCTTGTCGGTACTTTTGTGCCTTCTAGTCCACCAGTTGTAGCGCCTTCCAACCCTACAAATTGTGAGGCTCGTACTGCTCCCGTCTTGTTTATCTGCGCATAACCTCCATTGTATTCACTTAAGTTATGCGATGTACCGCTCCATTGTTGCCATAATTGCAAGGTGCCGTCTATCACACCTGCATTGTCATCTATAAATTCATGCACGTCTAACGCCGATGGGTATGGGTTGCCTAACAAAAATTCTGTCTTACTTGTTCCTGCTACTGATCCCGCACCACCTCTATCTTCTACATCTACTAAAATTGTACCGTTGTTGGGCTTGCCTTCAAAAATATATTGTTGTTCTGGTAAAGTAATGTCTGTACCTTTTTGAGTATAGCCTACTCCAGGGCTTATATCAGAACTTTGGGTAATTTGTGCCCAATCATAGTAAGTGACACCATTAATATAGGTAAACAACCAATAAGTGCTTATATAGCCGCTTGAGGCGTAAGTTGTAGTAAAACCTAAATTAAACCCTGACTCATCCTTAAGCATACGAATGTTAAATACTGAGTTATTAGTATTGTTACTACTGGTATTGTTATCCCTGAAACTCGTGGCTCTCAATGTCCCTACTGGTGATGCCCAATAGTTGTACCAATATGGATTGGAAGTTCCTTCCTGACGTCTAAGTATCTTACCCTGGGATGATGTTACCAAATCACTCGTCTCTGTCTGAATCAATTGACTGTCTCCCTGTAAATCTAATGTCCCGCTTAAATCGAAATACCAACTATTTTTAACTTCATTATCTCCGTTTACAGTTAAAGTTTTAGAGTTATCAATCATTAATCCCAGATTGGCAATAGAACTAGCTATACTAACGTTATGTGATAAACTTACAATAGAATGGCTCTTTTTAGTAGCCATGTCACATATGTCCCAGATATCTCCATGTAACCAAGTAGTCATACTAGTCCAGCTTCCATCAGCTGCAGTTTGATAAGGCATAGGAGCTGTTTGATCTTGAATGGTTAAAATATTATGAAGCTTTACGTCATTACCATTCAATGAATGGTCATTTGTAAAATTATTAGCGATGTCTGTCATAGGGTAATACCCTTTTAGGTTGCTCCATGATACTTTTGCAGAAGAATTATAATCTATTATATCTTTAGGTATAATAGTACCTCTTATAAAACCTGAACTATTTTCAATCTCCTGATACACCATTTTTTGAATTTGTTCTTCCGTCAAAGCCGAATCAAAAACACGTACTTCATCAATATCTCCATTAAAATGTCCAAAACCAGCAAGACTAGTATTGGTAGGGTATCTTCCTATGGTAAATTCTCTTGTTGAATAAATATGTGGGCTGCCATCAAAGTTTTTAGTTATCAATTGCGAATTCAATTTAGCATCAGTTGCACTACCCACTAATTCTCCATTAAGGTATAATTTAACTGTTTGGTTTGAAGTATTAAATACTCCAGTAACATGATACCATAGGTCGTTTTGAAGGCTTATGCCCAACGACGGATCAGGTTGAACCTGAATATTATTTGAGGGGTAATTACTTGAAGATGTAACTTGACTTTGATCAATTACTGCAAAAGATGGTGTTCTTCCTGCAGTTAAAAACAACCTCATGCTTTCTTGACCAGCTATACTGTAAATATTTGGTAAAGTTGCACTTGACGGCCCTTCAATTTTTATCCAACCCATAATAGTTCCCTGTGTCCAGTTGGTTATAAAAGGCGCCGTGTCTAAATAATCATCTACACCATCAAAATCTATTGTCGCAGAAATAGGTCCCGTAAGAGGCACTACATTACTAAAAGCTAATTCCCACCTATCATTTACAGAATTTGTTGTACCCGAAGCACTCATACTTATTTCAAAAGTAACGGTATTGAAAACCCCATTAAGCCTAATGCTTCCAGAAGCTGTTCCGTCTGTAGGTGGACCGCATTCAGAAGGTAAACTAGAATAAGTTTGTCCAGATTGTCTTTCTACTGTTGTGCTGGTTGAAATAAAATGCACATCGTTTTCAGATAATTCTGTAAAAGTAACTCCCGGAGTAATAACTTTTATTAAGGATGATGAAGTTAAATTATTTACAATACCGCCTCCTAACCTGTCTAAATTTAATACAGGATCAATTACATATTTATCAAAGTTAAACGTAATTTGAGCAGTATTAGGAAAAGTGTGTCTTACACTTAAAGAAGGATTCCCTCCAATTGATGGCTCACTATACGCACCAGCACAACCCATAGTGTCATAGGTTACAAAATCATTTAAAGTATATCCTGTTCCAGAACCATAATTTGTTGCTGAAGCAACAATATTCACTGTTCCAGCAGCAGTACTCCAAGTTGTAGAGGCTCCACTTCCAGAAGCGGTCCACACTCCTGAATTTTGTGCAAATGAAAAATTACACATTACAAAAATGAAAAGTAGACTAAAGAGTAACTTTATTCTCATAGTTAAGTAGATTTGGGTAAATCAAAATTATCTTATTTTCAGATAGTTATATGTTTTTTCGTTTAAAATTCAAAAAAATCTTTTAACTACTGTCTTATCGTTGAAACACATAGTAACTCGCATTATGGTTCTGGCTATCAATGCTTTTCTGTTGATTGTTTACGCTTTTATTGTTTTATTAATTTCTTGGTAATCACATTATTAGTATCTGTTCTAAATACTGCTATGTATGTGCCGCTTGCCATGTTTGGTAATTCCAATCCGCTGGTTAATCTTGTGCGCTCTACATCTGCTAGCTCCATTACACTCTGCCCTGTGATGCTGTACAACGTAAATCTTGTAACCTCTCCTTCTAGTTGCTTTGCATATAGATTGTTGGTGCCTTTGTCGTAATAAATATAGTTCTCCTCTATGCTGGCTTCTTCCGCACTTAACGTTGATGCCTGATCTTGGAACACTATCTCGAACCTTGTGTTGAACATCCCTTGTTGTGATGTAAAACTATAAGATTGATCGTTTCTCAAATTGAAGTAATCTCCGGTTAAATTATCTTTTAAATAAATCTCTTGATCATCTGGCATGTTCTCTAAATCAGATATTTTTATCTCAAAACCATGATCTCCAGACGATCTGAAGTTCATTGGTACAACCTTATCTTCTGTTATTTCACCATATGCTTGAATATTCATATTCTTACCTTCCATTGAAAGGTTAAGATCATTATTACTGGCATCATGCGTCTCTGCATCATAGCCATAATCAAATTGGTCTGATGTCTCTTTACTAAAACCTAAAAGCAACTCCCGCTTTGTCTCAGGACCCGTTACAGACTTGAACTCCAAGCGTATCTTCTGCATACTATCTTTTGAAGGTTCTGATTTAGATTGATTTGATTTTCCTTTTTTGTTGCCGCCTTTCATAAATACAGAGCCGCTGCTATAACTACCATCTGCATCAGATTCTTTAATGAAAATACGCTGTCCGTTATTAAACTCCACATTCCCATCCGCAATTATCTCTGTAATAAAACCTTGGCCTATCGGTAAATATCTAGTAGGCACCTTAGTACCTTCAAGTCCACCGGTATTAGCTCCATCCAATCCTATAAACTGAGATGCTCTTACTGCTCCTGTTTTATTTATCTGTGCATATCCGCCGTTGTAAGCATCCAAATTATGAGAAGCACCACTCCATTGTTGCCATAGCTGTAGAGTACCATCAATAACGCCTACATTGTCATCAATAAAAGCATGTACATCTAAGGCTGAAGGATAGGGATTACCCAATAAAAATTCGGTTTTACTAGTTCCTGCTACAGAGCCTGCACCACCTCTATCTAGTACAGCTACCAATATGGTTCCGTTGTTCGGCTTACCTTCAAATATATATTGTTGTTCGGGTGTTAATACATCTGTTCCTTTTTGGGTATAGCCTACTCCTGGGCTTATATCAGAATTTTGAGTTACCTGTGCCCAATCGTAATAAGTAACACCATTGATAAATGTATATAGCCAATAGGTACTTATAGAACTAGGCGCACCGTGGGACGATGTAAAGTTAACGTTGAACCCTGATTCGTCCTTTAGCATTCGAATATTGAATGGTGAGTTATTTGGGTTATTGGCCGAAGTATTTTCATCCCTATAACTGGTGGCCCGTAAAATACTCACTGGAGATGCCCAATAGTTATACCAATAGGCACTTGGAGTACCTTCTTGTCTGCGTAAAATTTTACCATTTGATGATGTCACCAAATCACTCGTAGTGGTCTGTAATAGCTGAGAATCACCCAATAAATCTAAAGTACCTCCCAAATAAAAATACCATGTATTTTCAATGGAGTGGTCGTTTTCGATTGTCAATGTAGCTCCAATATCTATAAGCAAACTCGAAAACGAAATATCCTCATCAATAGTAACGTCATCAGAAATCTGTACAATAGCATGATCATTAACGGACGACATGCTTTCTATATCCCAGACATCACCATGGGCCCAGGTTGATTGTGAGCTCCATGATCCCGAGCTTGAGGCCACATATGGCATGGGTGCCGTTTGATCTTGGGCAGTATCAATAAAGTTAATATAAAGCATATTGCCATAATTAGAATAATCGTCGGTTTTTCCTGTTATAATATTAGTCATAGGATAATAGGCGATCAAGTTGCTCCAAGGAACCGTATTGCTCGTACCTGTATCATGGATAGGCTTTAGCACTAACTTCCCTCTTACAACCCCAGCATTCTGCTCTATCTCCTGATAAACCATTTGGCTTATCTGACTTTGAGTAAGCACTATATCAAACACCCTTACTTCGTCTATATCCCCTTTAAAATATAATTGATTTGCAACATTTTCAGTTGATAATCGTCCAACCTCAAAGCTTCCGTTGGAATCTTCAGTATTTTCAATTACTGCGCCTGTATTGGTAACAGTTGCAGAACCAGATGATTTACCGTCCACAAATAAGTTTACCTCTCCGGTAGAACTATTATAGGTTCCTGTAATATGATGCCACTCATTCAAATTAATAGGGCTACAAGTAACCGTAACTTCAGAATTTCCTGCTGATTTTATGGTAAAACTTGGAATATTTCCGCTACCCAACCATAGTTTACAACCAGAATCTTCTCCTGCAATCACCATGTCTGTTGAGTTTCCAGTATCAGACTTAACCCAGGCCATAAGTGTAATATTACTCAACCCATCAATAAAGGCATCTCTAGACAAATAATCGTCTACACCATCAAAATCTATAGAGGCTATCGGCGGTGGATTTGGACTAAATAAATCTCGATAATCTAAATCACCTCCAGAAACTAAATCACCATCTGAATCTGGTAAAATTGATAAATCTGTAGGGTCTTCTATATCTTCATTTACATCCCAATTTACATCGTTGATTCCTGTGGTTTCAAATGCATTATCTAACCCATCAACATCATCGTCTGAACCAGCAAGAGTGTTTGTCATACCATTTTCTAGTATGTCATCATAATTATCATTATCAGAATTTAAATCTATAAAATCTGGAATTTTATCATTATCTGTATCTTCTGGATAAATACCACTTCCATAGGCAATATCAATACCCGTAACAGGATCGATAGTTCCTGATGGTAAAATATATCCTATTGTAGGTTGACCTTCAACATTATCAGGAATACCGTCATTATCAGCATCAATATCTAAATGATTAAAAAAGCCATCACCATCAGTATCTTCTCCACGAACTATATTTAACGAATTTGCATTAAAATCTAGAAACTGACACTGTGTAAATGACATTCCAAATTGCCTAGTTGATCCGTAGGTTCCCGTTTTAATGGCCTGCATGCGCATTGTAAACGAATTACCAACAAACTGATAATAAGCCCTTAGTACTTTTAAGGTTGAAAACCCAGGACCTTCTTGTAATCCTGATGCACTAATTTGAATATCTCCCCCACCTAAATCTAATACTTCTAATGATGAAGGGTTTTCTGTACCATAAGCTGCAACATCATGATATACTACCGATTCTTTAAGTCCACCACTACCATCACAATCCCATGTAATCCCATTTACTCTGAAAATTTCTGTTGAAGGCGTGGTAGTTCCTGCATTTACAATAGTGAATTTAAACGTTGCACCCGGTGTGCCGGTAGCTGCAGCGGCAAATGTTAATTCTGTTTGTAAATATGTTGGGTTATCTACTGTATCATTGTCTATATTTGAAATAGATGTACCTGTTAATTCCATTATTTCCATTAATACATCATATCCTTGGATAGAATTACCAAATCTGTATACTGCTCCAACAGTGTCAATTGCTCCAGAACTAGCTGCTGCATCATAAACCCCATTTTCAAAAGCTAACTCTGGTAATGTACATTCAAACCTATTCTCTCCTAGATTTTCTATGCCGTCTGCAATTCCATCGCCATCATCATCATAATCTAAATTATCAATAATACTATCTCCGTCTGTATCAGGTTGGGCATTACACGTTGCATCACCACCAGATACATTAAAATAAATATTTTGTCCTGTAGTGCTAGCACCACTACCATTATCGTTTATTACTTCGGTGCCAGCAACTACAACTGAGACGTAACTAGAACTAGTCCAACCATCATTAGCTATATCATATAACTTTATGTAATAATTATTTCCATTGGTAACACAACCTAAATCATATTTAGAACCATACCTGTTGGTAACACCTTGTTGTGAAGAAACATAACACTGATTATCATCGCAAATAGTGGCTATCAAATCGTTTGATGTGTTATACACTTCAATTCTGTTCTCATAGGCGTCACCATTCCAGACAACAGTTATTTGTACATCTGAATATTGCGCAAAAGAAAGGTTAAACGCAAATAGTGCTAAAAACACACTAAAAAGTAGTTTTAGTTTCATAATTAATAGATTTGGGTAAATCAAAATTATCTTATTTTCAGATAGTTATATGTTTTTTTCGTTTAAAATTCAAAAAAATCTTTTAACTACTGTCTTATCGTTGAAACACATAGTAACTCGCATTATGGTTCTGGCTATTAATGCTTTTCTGTTGATTATATACGCTTTTATTGTTTTATTAATTTCTTAGTAATCACATTATTAGTATCTGTTCTAAATACTGCGATGTATGTGCCGCTTGCCATGTTTGGTAATTCCAATCCGTTGGTTAATCTTGTGCGCTCTACATCTGCTAGCTCCATTACACTCTGCCCTGTGATGCTGTACAACGTAAATCTTGTAACCTCTCCTTCTAGTTGCTTTGCATATAGACTGTTGGTGCCTTTGTCGTAATAAATATAGTTCTCCTCTATGCTGGCTTCTTCCGTACTTAACGTTGATGCCTGATCTTGGAATACAACCTCTAATCTTAAATTGAATATCCCCTGTTCTGAGGTAAACCTATACGGCTGATCTTCTCTTAAATTGAAGTACTCTCCCGTGAGATTGTCTCTTAGGTAAATATCTTGATCCTCTGGTATATTTTCCAATTCTGATATCTTGATCTCAAACGTATGCTCGCCTGATGACCTAAAGTTTAACGGTACTACCTTATCTGCTGTAATTTTGCTGTACGCCTGTATGTTCATACTCTTGCCTTCCATGGCTAGGTTTAGATCGTTGTTGCTCGCATCATGAGTCTCTGCATCATAGCCGTAATCATAGCCGTCTGTAGTTTGATCGCTAAACCCTAATAACAGTTCTCGCTTGGTGTCTGGTCCTGTAACAGAACTAAACTCCAATCGTATCTTTTGGAGACTATCTGTTTTTGAACCGTTTGATTTTGACTCAGTATTCTTTCCTGTTTTCTTGTTGCCGCCCTTCATAAATACAGAACCATTATTGTAGTTCCCATTGGCATCGGACTCTTTGATGAAAATACGCTGACCATTGTTGAACTCTACCGTCCCATCAGCTACAATCTCTGTAATAAACCCTTGGCCTATCGGTAAATATCTAGTAGGCACATTAGTACCTTCAAGTCCACCGGTATTAGCTCCATCCAATCCTATAAACTGAGATGCTCTTACTGCTCCTGTTTTATTTATCTGTGCATATCCGCCGTTGTAAGCATCCAAATTATGAGAAGCACCACTCCATTGTTGCCATAGCTGTAGAGTACCATCTATAACACCTGCATTATCATCTATAAAAGCATGTACATCTAGAGCTGAAGGATAGGGATTACCCAATAAAAATTCGGTTTTACTAGTTCCTGCTACAGAGCCTGCACCACCTCTATCTAGTACAGCTACCAATATGGTTCCGTTGTTCGGCTTACCTTCAAATATATATTGTTGTTCGGGTGTTAATACATCTGTTCCTTTTTGGGTATAGCCTACTCCTGGGCTTATATCAGAACTTTGGGTTACCTGTGCCCAATCATAGTAAGTGACACCATTAATATAGGTAAACAACCAATAAGTGCTTATATAGCCGCTTGAGGCGTAAGTTGTAGTAAAACCTAAATTAAACCCTGACTCATCCTTAAGCATACGAATGTTAAATACTGAGTTATTAGTATTGTTACTGCTGGTATTGTTATCCCTGTAACTCGTTGCTCTCAATGTCCCTACTGGTGATGCCCAATAGTTGTACCAATATGGATTGGAAGTTCCTTCCTGACGTCTAAGTATCTTACCCTGGGATGATGTTACCAAATCACTCGTCTCTGTCTGAATCAATTGACTGTCTCCTAATAAATCTAACGTGCCATTTAATTCAAGGTAATTAGAAACTTTTAATTGCAAATCTTCGGATGTACTACCTACTGTAAACACAACATCGGTATTATCAAGCCAATCTTTTTCATCAATAATAACAGCTAAAGCATGCATTCCTTCTAAAGCTCTAGGATTATTTGGAGTGCTTAATGACGTTGTTAATGTTACGCTATTTCTAATATGATAAATCCCCCAAGTATAATGTTCATCTGAATTTGATGAATTCTGTGAAAGTTCGTCTCCTGGTAAAGCCCAAACATCACCGTGCAACCAAGTACTCTTATCATGCCAATTTCCAGCTTGCTTTGTTTTAAATGGCATAGGAGCAGTTTGCTCTTGAATCGAATTAATATTATACAAGGTAGCAGAATTGCCATTACCAGATGCATCGGGTAATGTAGAACTCAAAATATCGGTCATAGGATAATACAACTGTAAATCACTCCAATTGCGTGAACACACTTGTCCTGGAGTTATTGTGCCTTTTAACACACCTCCTTGATTTTCGATCTCTTGAAAAACAATTCCTTGAATTTCTGATTCCGTTAACACCTTATTAAACACACGCACTTCATCAATACATCCATCGTAGTAAGATGTGCTCGTTTGGTTTTCCCTACCTAACATAAATTTTTCCGACTGAGCAGTTAGCTCACTGTAAAAACCAACCACATCATGTCCTCCTGGATATCCTAAATTTCGAGTGTGCACCCATTTACCATCTATGAATATACTAGCTTCATCATTTGTAAAATCAACAGTAGCAGTTACATGTCGCCATATGCCTTGTTTTAATCCGTTTGATCTTGAAAAATTTGATGTATGCGAGCCTCCTACTGAGGTTTTAAACCTTCCTGAAAACTCTAATTTAGACCCTGTTGCTTTTAATTCTAAAGCATTATCTTCTCCAAAAAGAAAAACTGTAGAGGTATCTCCGTCACTTAAATCGTTCTTTATCCACCCCATAACAGTAATACCATTAGTATTGGTTTCATTAAAACTTGACATTAATTCAGGTCCTACTGCATAATCATCTATTCCATCAAAGTCTATAGTTGCATCTCCAGGCGGGTTTATATCAAACAAATCTCTATAATCTAAATCTCCACCATAACTTAAATCACCATCTGCATCAGGTAGAACAGATAAATCTGAAGGATTATTTATTTCATCATTTATATCAAATCCATCATTAACATTACTACCTTCAAAAGCATTGTCAAGACCATCAGTATCTGTATCGCTTCCAGAAACAGAATTAACCATGCCATTTTCTTCTATATCTGGTGTACCATCATTATCAGTATCTAAATCTAAATAGTCTGGATTACCATCAGAATCTGTATCTACAGGTATTAAACCGGTACTATAATTAGTGTAAATTCCAAAGACCGAAACAGTGCCACTTGGAGCGGTATACCCAATTGTAGGTTGTGCTTCTACGTTATCTGGGATACCATCATCGTCTGAGTCAATATCTAAAAAATCAAAATCTCCTGTACCGTCGCTATTTATAGGAATTGTTCCCGTTCCTGCAGAGCTTGGTATACCATTAGTAGTTGGCGTAATACCGATTGCACCATCTGCAATACCATCATTATCTATATCAGTACCTCCAGATTCTTTAACATCGGTGATACCATCGTTGTCACTATCTAAATCTAAATAATTAGGAATACCATCACCATCTTGATCCATGTTTTCACAATATCCCGATGCACCAAGCGTACAAAAATCAGGGTCTTTACTATTTGGCGTTCCATCCATATCATGATCTGCTGAAGGGTCTACTCCTCCAGATTCATCTGTATCTTTTATACCGTCGTTATCATCGTCTAAATCATCCACATCACTATAACCATCTTCATCTTCATCTTCCAAAGTGAAAATAAAGAGTTTACCATCCGCGTGATCATTAGTGGATGCCGTTAATTGAGCCTTTGTAATTAATGAACCATTGGGTGCAATGTCATCTAAATAAAATAATGCGATACCTAATGTTCCTTTATTCTCAACAACACGATCACTTAACCAATAATCTGAATTGGGATCTGGTGGATTTAATGCTCCAGGAGTTCCTAGCCCGTTTGGTCCACCTGTTCCTGTAGCCCCAAAACCATATTTGGTCGAAGTTTCATTAATAAATGTCTCGCCTAAAGATTGCTCTGCTCCACCTCCCACTGGAATACCAAAAAGCTCTAAATGCAAACAGTTATTTGCGTTACGTTCGGTAACTGCTATCACTCCACTTGAAGTTGCTAAGATACCTGTACCATAACTTAAAGTTTGGCGCTGTGCTGTAGTAGTTGCCTCACTTACAAAGTCGTCACAAATACTTCGTCCATTACTACTAGAGTTGAAATAATGATTTAAATTTAAATCTTGAAACGCTGATAACGCAGATGCCGTCCATGTACCACTAGAGCTAGTGTTTTCTATTGTAACACCATTATCCAGTATACGGTTAGCATTATGTCCGTTGGGGCCAAGTTGAGTTAATTCGTATCCGGTAGGTAAACCAAAATTTAGATAAACAATACCATTTACTGTTACACTTTGTATAGTAGCAGAATGATTTGCTGCAGTTTGCGTATCACTCCATTGAAACGTAACACCAGATTGAATACTTGGTGCATTAGTTTGAGATATTCCTTTTAAACAATAACAGCACGTTAACAAAAACGCTAACAGTAGTTTTAATTTCATAATTAATAGATTTGGGGCAAATCGAATTAATTTTATTTTAAATACTTAAACAGTTCAATATTCAGTACTAGATAACAAGCCGAAACTCGCCACATAATTTTATATAAAATGGATTAACCTGTGAAATAATACCTTGAGGGAAGAGTGTAAAATTATTTCACATATAAGTATAGCAATACCTATACCAGCGACAAATCTAGATTAAATTATCGACAAAAGCAACAAAAAATCGGATAAAAAGCATTATTTTTTCGATAAAAAGACTGATTACCGTAAACGGTCTAAATTTATTCGGTTTCTATTTCTGCACAAAAATCATTATAGTAATAAACTATTTCAGGAATAGTAGTTCTGTTAAAATCTCCAGAGTCTATCTTGTTTTTTATGCCATCACAATCGTCAAAGAATTTTTTTACCTTCTTTTTGAATTTGGAAAATATCGCCTTTAAAGAGCCTGATAAAGTATTTGCAGGAGACAACACCAAAGAATCTCCGTCTTTCTCCTTTATAAGATAATAATATATTTCCTCTTCTTTATATGAACTTCCAGTAGGAGTTCCTGTTTGTGGATCAAAACTTGCTAGTACCCAATAACTATCGATTTCAATGTAGAGATTAACAGCACCTTCTTCTACGACTTCCAATAATCTGGAGTATGCTTGTTTACTGAGTTTTACATACACATACGTTACATCCCCTGAATCATAGTGAAATGTAATACCACTTACCATTAAATCAGTCCAAATATCTGGCTTACTATCCTTTGAAGCCTTAAACATAATCTTGTATTTCTCATTAAATCTTGCAATAGGTCTTAAATTAGGGCTGACAGCAAAACCAATAAGTTTTCCGTAACCTTTAATTGATGTTCCATCTAAAAAATGGATTGTTGAATTATGATATTTCTCAAATAGATCTACCTTTCCTGTAGAAGATAATGCCCTACTACAGATAAAAATACAGAAAAATAATAGTAAAACTTTCCTTTTCATTTATACGATTAGATCAACTAAATCTTCAATTTTTGAAATCAACTGAATTTTAATCACAGTGTTTTTAAGTGCAATTTTATTGTATTTAGATACAAAAATTGTAGAAAAGCCTAATTTTTCAGCTTCTAAAATTCGTTGCTCAACCCGTTGAACTGGACGAATTTCACCAGAAAGCCCAACCTCAGCTGCAAAACAAAAATCTTGTTGCAATGCCTCATCTTCATTTGAAGATAAAATTGCAGCAACTACTGCTAAATCTATTGCGGGATCATCAACTGTAATACCGCCTGTAATGTTTAAAAATACATCTTTAGCACCTAAACGAAAACCAGCTCTTTTTTCTAAAACTGCTAAAAGCATATTTAATCTTTTAGCATTAAACCCAGTTGCACTTCGCTGTGGCGTACCGTAAACTGCTGTACTTACTAGCGCTTGCACTTCAATCATTAATGGACGCATTCCTTCCAAAGTTGCAGCTGTAGCATTACCTGAGAGTTCTTCATCTTTTTTTGAAATTAATATTTCTGAAGGATTTGAAACTTCTCGCAACCCAGACCCTTGCATTTCATAAATACCCAATTCGTTCGTAGAACCGAAGCGGTTTTTGTGTGCTCTTAAAATTCTAAACACATGGTTGCGATCACCCTCAAATTGCAGAACAGTATCGACCATATGTTCTAAAATTTTAGGACCAGCAATATTGCCATCTTTAGTAATATGACCAATTAGAATCACAGGAGTAGCAGTTTCCTTAGCAAATTTTATAAGCTCAGTAGTACATTCTTTTATTTGAGAAATGCTTCCAGAAGACGATTCTATATAATCGGTATGCAATGTTTGAATAGAATCAATAATTACAATTTCTGGCTCTAGTTCCTCAATCTGTTTAAAAATATTCTGAGTTTTTGTTTCGGTGAGAATGTAGCAGTTATTATTTTCAGGATTTATACGTTCTGCTCGCATTTTTATTTGTTTCTGACTTTCTTCGCCTGAAACATATAGCACTTTATATGGTAATTTTAATGAAATTTGAAGTAACAGCGTACTTTTACCAATTCCTGGTTCACCTCCCAAAAGTGTTAAAGACCCTGGAACAATACCACCTCCTAAAACACGGTTAAATTCATTATCTAAACTGTTGAGTCTTGCTTCTTCAGAAAGATCAATATCTTTTATTTTTAGTGGTTTTGAAACTCGTTTGGTACCTTTTGAAGGGGTCTTCCAATCGCTTTTCTCTGGTTTTTGTATGATTTCCTCAGCTATGGTATTCCACTCCTTACAAGCATTGCATTGCCCTTGCCATTTGGCATATTGAGCGCCGCAATTTTGACAAAAAAAAGTTGTTTTTACTTTCGCCATAAACTAATACCCAAAGTCTTGTTTTATCGCATCAGCGAGTTCTAACACTTTATCTTTTGTGATACCCGCAATTTCGTCTAAAGTGTAAGCAGATTGATAGGTTTTCATCGCTTTTTTAGGCTCTCCTGTTTCTTCATAAAACCTTGCTAAATAGTAATTTCCCAGTAACGTTTTTGGGTATTCCTTTCTGGCAAGCTTTCCTAGAGGTTCGTAATACTCAAATAATTCGTTTTTCTCAATAGCTGCAGCAATAGCTCTAAAATCATTAATGAGAATTTGCTTTTCAATACCAAATAAATCTTTTATGGCTTGGTATTTTTCCTCCAAATATACCACTGGCGAAATCTCTAATTCCAAAATTTCATCCTTGTATTGCTTCTTACTTATAGGCTGAAATACTTTAAACATATTTTGAAGTGCATTAGGAATAGCATGTGCAGGGGACGAATAGTGTGTGGAATTTTCAAAACTATTGAAACTATATGATAGATTTTCGTTTTCAATCGCAGATAAATCTGAATGTAATGCTTCCGTCATTTGTTTAAGCGACTTACTATCTGCCGTAGAGTTTGCTAAATAATAGAATGTTTTAGACTCTATTTTGGTTAGACTTTCAGGAATATATTCTAGCATTTGAGGCGCCAATTCTGGGCTAGCTACAATGTAGCCTTGAAACAACGGTTTGGACTTCAATAGATAATAATTAATAAAATTTGCAGTGTTTCCATGGCCAACTGCCACCCTGAAATTTACAGTTCTGAAATTAGTTTCGATATAAGGCAGTAATTCCATACCGATAAATTCAAAAAAGCTAGCCCCAGTTTCAACAGGTAGAGAATTTTGTTCAGAAAATAAACAATCATCATACTGTGTTTCTGCTTGGTTTACGCCTACCACAATGGCTTCTGGCATATCCTCCCAATAAGAATAATAATCTACATTCCCCGCTACAGCTTCAAATAAATAATCGCCATCTAAAACAACAAAAACCGGATAACTTTTCTCTTCATTTGAATTGTAACCTCTAGGTAACTGAATTTTTATTTGGCGTTCTTCCCCCAGTTTGGTGGATTGAAAGTTTTCATATTTTACTTGCGCTGTGATGCAATTTGACATCAAAAATAATATCAACAGGAAATTGATAATCTTTTTCATTTTAAAATGATTTGAGATTTTACATTGGCAAGGTAATAAATTAACCTAGAGATTGAAAGTTATGCGATGTGGCTTATGCAGATTTCTTTCTGTTGAAAATTGGCAGGTACACCAAAGATAAACCTCCAAAAATCATAATAAGTAAAGTTTGGGAAGACCAAATAATCCATCCAAAAGCGCGACTTGGATCTTCTGGAAGAAAAAATAGTGTTGTAAATACCAAGACAATAGCTTCAGGATAAGAACCTATGCCTCCGTTTGTCGCTGCGATACTAAAACTTGCAGCAATAAAACCTATTAAGATGGCTGCGAAAGGCACGTCATACATTTCTTCCAAAGCAAAAGATGTAACATAAAACATAAGTACATACATAGTCCAAATAAAAAGTGTATGAAAAATAAATGCCCATTTCTTTTTCATTTTAAAAATACTTAAAGCTCCCTCTACTAAACCACTCACAAACCCTTTAATTTTTAAAGCAATTTTTGAAGGGCTTTTTTTAATGAATCGCAGGAAGAGAAACATTGAAACTATAAGTATACCAATGGCTATTGCGATTTTAGTTGGATTGAATTTCTCAATCAAAAAATCATAAATAAAATCAAACTGAAGAAAAAGTGTGACTGCAATAATTCCTAGCATTACAATCATATCGGCAATACGTTCGGCCACTATAGTACCAAAGCCCTTCTCAAAAGGTATTCCTTCATAATTTGTTAGAATAGAAGCTCGAGCAACTTCTCCCGCTCTTGGGATAGTATAATTAATGAGATACGTAGCAAAAACAGCCATAATACTGTTACCTAATTTAATATTATAGCCCATTGGCTCTAACTGAAATTGCCAACGATAAGCTCTAGATAAATGACTTAATAAACCCAAAAACATGCCTAGAAATATCCAAGTATAATCGGCTTTTTTAAAATACTTTAAAAGTTCTTCAATTGAAATTTGCGACAAAGAATACCAAACTAAAAGCACTCCCAAAAGCAATGGAAGTGCAATAGTTAATATTCTCTTTATTTTAGGTTTCAACCTCTTATTTTAACAAGTTTGTAGCTTCATCAGGAAACACCAAAGAAGGTTTAAATACTTTTGCTTCTTCAATATCCATAAAAGCATATGTGATAAGAATTAAAGTGTCTCCAACCGAAACTCTTCGTGCAGCAGCACCGTTTAAGGTTATTTCACCACTTTTTCGTGGTCCAGGAATACAATAGGTTTCTAAGCGCTCACCATTGTCGTTATTTACAATCTGAACTTTTTCACCTTGTATAATATTTGCAGCATCCATTAAATCTTCATCAATAGTGATACTACCAATATAATTGAGCTCAGCACCAGTGCATTTTACTCTATGAATTTTAGATTTTACTACTTGAATTTGCATGTGGCAAAGGTAATTAATTTAATGCGATATTATCAATAAGTCTAATTTCGCCAGCGTACACCGCAATAAATGCGCGATACTTTTTTTTGTTTGATTTTCGTTTTACTGGTTTTAAGGTTTTGGTATCAGCAATTAAAAAATATTCGAGATCTAACAAATCATGCTTTTTAAACTGATTCTCAACCCATTCCACTACTTTAGTAGCACTTTTTGTGCCAAATTTGACTTTGGCAGTTTTTAGCGTTCTATATATAAAAGGAGCCGCATCTTTATATTTTGGTTCTAAGCGAGTGTTGCGTGAACTCATAGCCAAACCATTAGTTTCTCGATGAATTTTACAGCCAACAATTTTCACAGGTATATCGTGTTTTTCGACAAGCTTTTTGATAATTTGTAGTTGCTGAAAATCTTTTTCTCCAAAATAAGCTTTATGCGGTTTTACTATTTCAAAGAAACGCTTCACGATAGTACCAACGCCGTCAAAATGTCCGTGTCGAAATTTACCCTCCATTTCAAACTCTAAACCATCAAAATCAAAAGCTTCAGAAACTGTATTGCCTTCATATATGTCTTCTACTGTTGGGGCATAAACTATTATATCTGTTTTACTAACAGTTTCTAATAACTTAACATCACTTTCTAACGTTCTGGGGTACTTTTCTAAATCGGTTTTGTTATCAAACTGCGTAGGGTTTACAAATATGCTAACAACGGCAATATCATTTTCTTTTAATGCTCTAATTACCAGTTGTAAATGCCCTTCATGAAGTGCACCCATGGTAGGCACCATTCCAACGGATAAGTTTTTAGATTTTAATGCATCGACAGCATCATTTATCTTATTTTTTTTGGTGTAAATTTTCACAGTTTAATAAAAAATTAACGGGTGCAAACTTATGATTTTACGGGGACTTTGCATAAATTTTTGTACTTTTGCGTGTTTTTATTTTTGAATTTCCAAAAGCAAACCATATATGAAAGATAAGAGGATATTGTATGTATCATCTGAAGTAGTGCCTTATTTACCAGAAACAGAAATTTCTTCAATGTCGTTCGAGGCACCTAGAATGGTTAATCAACAAGGTGGTCAAATCCGAATTTTTATGCCACGGTATGGTAATATTAATGAAAGAAGGCATCAATTGCATGAAGTTATCAGGTTATCAGGAATTAACTTGGTAATAAACGACTTAGACATGCCTTTGATTATAAAGGTAGCCTCAATACCAAAAGAGCGTATTCAAGTTTACTTTATAGATAACGACGAATATTTTAAAAGAAAAGCGACATTAACTGATGAAAACGGAGAGTTGTTTTCTGACAACGATGAACGTGCTATTTTCTTTGCAAAAGGCGTTATTGAAACAGTTAAGAAATTAAACTGGGCTCCAGACATCATACATGTTCATGGTTGGCTAGCATCTTTATTGCCTCTATATTTAAGAGAATACTATAAAGATGAGCCTCTTTTTAATGAAAGCAAAATAGTAACTTCTGTATACAATCAAAGTTTTAACAATACGTTAAACAAAGATATGGTCAATAAGATTAAATTTGACAACATAAACGAAGAAGCTATAAAGCCATTAGAGGAGCCTACGTATAATAATTTAATGCAAGTGGCTGTAGATTACTCTGATGCTTTAATTATAGGATCTGAAGTTTTACCCGAAAATTTAGAAACATATATTAAAGATTCCAATAAACCTGTATTGGAATATAAAAGTAAAGACGAATTTGGTGAAGCCTACACTCAGTTTTTTAATACTGAAGTTTTAGGTTAATACTAGTCGTACTTAAAGATTTATGAAGAAGATATTTAAAGCCCTAAATTGCATTGTTGCAATCTCATTAGTTTTATTGGCAATAAGTTGTGATAAAGACTATAGCTCTATTGAGAGTGATGTTCTAGGTGAAAATAATTTTAATTTTAATGCTGAAGAACTTGAAATCCAAATTAAAACTTATAACACGAATTTAAAAGGCCAACAGATAAATGGTTTGTCTTCTAATCTTCTAGGGTATTTTGATGACCCTATTTACGGAGAAACCACTGCAAGTATAGTTACTCAAGTTATACCTACTAGTTTTGCTACAAATACTTCTGAAATGTTTGGTGTTAATCCAAAAGTAGAATCTGTTACCTTAACTATTCCATTCTTTAGTACACAGATTGGCGTTGATGCTGAAGGGAAACCAGAATACAAATTAGATTCCTTGTTTGTTGAAAATAACGATCCAGCTAATATTAAACCAATAAAGCTAACTATTTACGAAAACAAATTTTTTCTAAGGAATTTTAATCCGAACGATCCTGATAGCAATTCCCAAAATTATTTTTCTAAAGCTGACGCCTCAATTAATTCTATTGATAATTTTGCTGAAATAGAAGGTAGTATAATTAATTTTGATGATCACGTTGGTTTTACATTTTACGATGGATCTTTTCTACCAGATGCAAATGCTAGAGAAGTGACAAGCGGTACAGGATTAGATGAAAGCACCAACTATTTACCTCCAGCTCAAGAAATAGAATTAGCCACAACTGAAGATAGTAAAGCTTATTGGAAATCCTTAATCTTAGATCAAGCAGGCCTTCCTACTTTAAGCAATGCAAACAATTTTTATAATCATTTTAGAGGGTTGTATTTAAAAGCTGCTGCCGAAAATAATAATGGTAGTATGGTGTTATTGAATCTAGCAAATAGCGCAGCAACTATAACTATTAACTACTCAAGTGATGACGGAGATGACGATGACAGCGATAGGGAAACCGGGAGTTACGTATTAAATTTTAATGGAAATAGGTTAAATACTTTTATTAACAATTTTGATTCTAATATCCTCCCTACAACGCCTGACACAACCAATGGGGATCAAAAACTTTATTTGAAAGGAACAGAGGGCTCAATGGCAGTTATAGAATTATTTAGTGGTATGGTAGATTGTGATGGTGATGGGCAAATGAACGATAATGCATTGGACTGTTTCAAAAAGAGATTCAGAAAAACTGATGAAAATGGAGAATTTATAGTAATAAATGAGCAATATCAATTAAAGCGTCTTATTAATGAAGCTCATTTAACTATTTACGAAGATGAATCGATTGGTAACCCTGAAGACCCTAATGGTAATGACTACCATGCTTACGATAGGCTTTACATTTATAATCTTGAAAATAACAGTCCAATATTAGATTATAATTCTGATCCCACCATTGAAGCTTCTAATCCTTTAATTTCTAGAAGATTTAGTCTAGGAACCAGAATAGTAGATGAAGAAGGCAATGCTAAATACAAAATTAAAGTAACAGATTTATTAAATAATATTTTAGCTCGTAATATTGACAATTCAAAATTAGGATTGGTTTTAACCAATAATGTTAATATAAATCAAAGTTCGAATCTTCTTAATAATAATGGTGAAGTAAACGGCATTCCTTCTACAGCAGTCATTACTGCAAGAGGAACTGTTCTTCATGGTAGCAACAGCAGTAATAATGATAAGAAATTACGCTTAGAAGTGTTTTTTACAGAAGGGAAGTAATCATGCCAAAAGCATTCTTTTCAAGATGTAAACTGATTTTTATCGTAGAAAACTACACGTTCGTATAATTAATTACAGTAGATAAATATTTATTTTACATATTTGCCCCTTATTAAATAACCCCAAAATCAAATAAAATTATGTGTGGAATTGTTGGATATATTGGACATAGAGATGCATACCCAATTGTTATAGAAGGTCTTAAACGATTAGAATATAGAGGATATGATAGCGCAGGTATCGCTCTATATGACGGTACAGAATTAAAAGTTTCAAAAACCAAAGGGAAAGTATCTGATCTAGAAGAACGTGTTGAAAGTCAAATATCCAAATCGGGAAATCTCGGTATAGGCCATACTCGTTGGGCCACTCATGGTGTGCCAAATGATATAAACTCCCACCCTCATGTATCAAACTCTGGGGAACTTGTAATTATTCATAATGGAATTATAGAAAATTATGAGTCTTTAAAACAAGAGTTAATTAAAAGAGGCTATACTTTTCATTCAGATACCGACACAGAAGTGCTTATCAATTTAATAGAGGAGGTAAAAACCAAAGAGAATGTTAAGCTAGGTAAAGCAGTACAAATTGCTTTAAATCAAGTTGTAGGCGCTTATGCAATCGCTGTTTTTGATAAAAACAAACCAGAAGAAGTAGTTGTGGCCCGCTTAGGCAGCCCCCTCGCCGTGGGTATTGGTGAAGATGAATTTTTTATTGCTAGCGATGCTTCTCCATTTATAGAATACACAAAAAATGCCATATATCTTGAAGATGAAGAAATGGCTATTATTAGATTCCACAAAGGTATTAAAGTTAGAAAAATCAAAGATGATTCTCTGGTTGACCCTTATATTCAAGAGCTACAACTTAATCTAGAGCAAATTGAAAAAGGGGGTTACGAACACTTTATGCTTAAAGAAATTCATGAACAGCCTAAAGCTATAACCGATACTTACAGAGGGAGATTATTAAGAGACGAAGCCATTATAAAAATGGCTGGAGTTGAAGATAATATGAAAAAATTCCTCAACGCCAATCGAATTATAATTGTAGCTTGCGGTACATCATGGCATGCTGGATTGGTTGCAGAATATATTTTTGAAGACCTTGCAAGAATTCCAGTAGAAGTAGAATATGCATCAGAATTTAGATATAGAAACCCCGTTATTACTGAAAATGACGTGTTAATAGCTATTTCTCAATCTGG
The DNA here is from genome assembly GCA_043557195.1 of Flavobacteriaceae bacterium. Lineage (GTDB taxonomy): Bacteria > Bacteroidota > Bacteroidia > Flavobacteriales > Flavobacteriaceae > Jejuia. The sequence goes on from CP121314.1 coordinate 1,837,797, forward strand.
AGAAACGGCAGATACTTTAGCAGCTATAAAAATGGCAAAATCTAAAGGTGCATTTGTTTTTGGAGTATGTAATGTTGTTGGGTCATCAATAGCTAGAGAAAGTGATGCTGGTGCTTACACACATGCAGGTCCTGAAATTGGTGTTGCCTCAACTAAGGCATTTACTACTCAAATTACTGTTTTATCGTTAATAGCACTTCGTTTAGCAAGAGCTAAAGGCACAATTTCTAGTTCTGATTTTAGAAACTATTTATTAGAAATGGAAATGATTCCTGCAAAAGTAGAAAAAGCATTAGAATCAGATGCTCATATTCAAGCCGTTTCAAAGATTTATAAAGATTCGGCTAATTTCTTGTATTTAGGTAGAGGATATAATTTCCCTGTTGCTCTGGAAGGCGCCTTAAAACTTAAAGAGATATCATATATCCATGCAGAAGGTTACCCAGCTGCTGAAATGAAACATGGGCCAATCGCCCTAATTGATGAAAATATGCCTATTGTTGTTATTGCAACAAAAGCAGAACATTACGACAAAGTAATAAGTAATATTCAAGAAATTAAATCTAGAAAAGGGAAAATAATTGGGGTTATCACAGAAGGGGATACTGTTGTTCGAGAGTTAGCTGACCATGTTATTGAAGTTCCCGATACTATTGAGGCTTTATCTCCATTATTAACTACAATTCCTTTACAACTATTATCTTACCATATAGCAGTAATGCTAGATAAAAACGTAGATCAACCGCGAAATCTTGCGAAATCGGTTACAGTTGAATAACAATATATAAAACAAGGATTAAAAATTTAATCCTTGCTTTATTTTACTTATCCTCATTTTTACAGCTACTTTATTACTGAAAATTTAAATTTTAACGCATTTTTTTATTAAAATCTACTATGCGTGCATAATTTTTTTATATTTTTAGCCCGAACATGCCTATTAGCGAAGTAGGTATACTCCTAAATTTAACTAGTTAATATAAATGAAGACAATTCTCAAGCTTACCTTGTTTTTGTTTTGTGCGATAACTTATGCGCAAACAACAATTACTGGAACCGTTAATGATGATAACGGCCAGCCCATTCCTGGAGCCAACGTTATTATTGTTGGAACAACAACGGGTACAGTAACCGATTTTGATGGTGGTTTCACACTAACATCAAACCAAAACCCTCCCTTTACCATTCAGGTTAGTAGTGTTGGTTTCGAAACATTTTCACAAGAAATAACAGCAAACAATCAAAAAATTGATGTTGTCCTTAATGAAGGAACTGCTTTAGATGAAGTGGTAATTTCTGCATCAAGAACTCCAGAACGTATTTTTGAATCACCAGTGACAATTGAGCGTTACGGGCTAAAGTCTATCAAAAATACCGCTTCAGCAGAATTTTATGATGGCTTAGAAAACTTAAAAGGTGTTGATATCAACACTAACAGTTTAACATTTAAATCTATTAATACCAGAGGTTTTGCAACTTTTGCAAATACACGTTTTATGCAACGTGTTGACGGAATGGATAATGCAGCACCCGCACTAAACTTCCCGCTTGGAAATTTATTGGGCATGGTAGAAACTGATGTGCAAAGTGTAGAATTACTTCCTGGAGCCGCATCTGCATTATATGGTGCAAATGCCTTTAATGGTATTTTGTTTATGACCAGTAAAAGTCCTTTTGATCATTCTGGGATAAGCGGCTATGTAAAAGGTGGTGTAACATCTCAAGAAGCCGCTGGTAATAATCAATATAAAGATTATGGTATTAGAGTTGCTCACAAGTTCAATGAGAAATTTGCTGCAAAAGTAAACTTCAGCTATTTACAAGGAACAGATTGGGTTGCTAATGATACTAGAGGAAAAGATAGAAACAGTACATTTATTAAATCAAATAGCACACGCGAAAACGATATTGACTATGACGGAGTTAATGTTTATGGAGACCTAGTTTCTACTAATCTAAGGAATGTAAAAGAAAGCCCAACTTTTTTACAAGGACTTGCTGCCGCAGGAATTAATCCTGCTGTTGCAAATTTAGTACCAGATGTAAATGTGAGTAGAACAGGTTATGACGAAGCAGATTTAACAAATTACGACGCCAAAAGTATAAAAGCAGATTGGGGATTATTCTTCCGCCCTTGGGAAAATGATTTTGAGATTCAATACGTTGGAAAGATAGGTTCTGGGTCTACAATTTATCAAGGTTCTAATAGATACTCTATCAAAAATTTCTTCTTACAACAACATAAATTAGAAATAAAGAATGATAATTTCTTTATTAGAGGTTATGTTACTGCTGATAATGCTGGTGATTCTTACGATATGGTATTTACAGGTGTAAATATTAATAGACAATGGAAATCAGACAATCAATGGTTTGGTGAATATGCTGGCGCTTTCATTCAAGGAACATTGGCTGGCTTAAATGCAGATCAAGCTCACGCAGCTGCAAGACAAGCAGCGGATATAGGAAGATTTGAACCAGGGACGCCAGAGTTTCAACGTGCTTTTGAAACTGTAACTAACGATCCGGATATATTAACCGGAAGTCAACTTAAGGATGAATCTAAAATCTATCATTCTGATGCTAATTATAATTTTAGTCATTTAACTGACTTTGCTGAAATTCAAGTTGGGGGGTCTTACAGAAAGTATGTACTTAATTCATTTGGATCAATATATACAGATGGAGAGAGTGAAATACCTTATTCTGAAGTTGGACTTTACACTCAAATTCAAAAGAAATTTTTGGAAGATGATCGCTTAAAAGTAACTGCTTCAATGCGATATGACAAGTCAGAATTATTTGATGCATTTTTATCACCTAGGATTTCATTAGGGTATAACATTGGAGAAGATAACAATCATAATGTAAGAGCATCGTTCCAAACAGGATTTAGAAACCCAGATACACAAGCCTTATATATTGGGTTTAATGTCGGTCCAATTACTTTACTAGGAAGTGCATTTGACAATCCGGAGCGTTTTAGCAGAACTGTGAGCGGTACTCAAATATCGCCTACTGGTCAAGCTATTTTAGGTACAGACACATTTACTTATAACGGAACTGGAGCTTACAACAATTCTTTCACCAGAAGTTCTGTAACAGCGTTTGCAGCATCGCAAAACCCAGCAGATTTACAAATTGCAAATCCAGGTTTAGTAAATCCTGAGCAAGTTAGCTCTTTTGAGGTGGGATACCGAGGTAAATTAGACAGAGTTATTGTTGATTTTAGTGCTTATTACAATCAATATCAAGATTTTATTACAACGGTTGATGTAGTAAACCCTTACTATGGAGATGTTGAACTGTCGCAAACTTTCCCTGTTGGCGGGAATCCTACTCCATTAGCTGTAATTGCCTTGGCCAATAGTGATTTTCAAGCTTATAGAGCTTACACCAATACAACAGAAGAAGTTAATTCCTATGGGGCATCTTTAGGAGTATCAACTAAAGTTTTTGGTGATTTTGACTTAGGAGCCAATTATACGTATGCTAAACTAGATTTTGATAGACAAGCAAATTCTGACTTCCAAACTAACTTCAACACTCCAGAGCATAAGTTTAAAGCTACTTTTGGAAATACTGATTTATTCAAAAACTTTGGTTTTAATCTTGCTTGGAGATGGAGTGATAATTACGTTTGGGAAGCCTCTTTCTTAACTGCTGATGTACCAGCATATCATGTTTTAGATGCACAAATAAACTTTAGAGTACCAAGTTTAAAATCGTCCTTCAAGGCTGGAGCTACTAATCTTTTAGGAGATGAATACTTCACAGCTGCTGGAACTGGATTTATCGGGTCTCAATACTATGTGTCTTGGACAATTAATAACCTATAAAAAAGAAACTATGAAATTTAAATATATATCCCTTTTCGCACTCTTAATTGGTTTTTTATCATGTGAAGATGTAGAAAGTCCAATTCCAGAAGAAGTTGTATTACCAGAATTAACAACAGGAACGGCAGATTTCTCAAACTATGTGGCTGTTGGAGCTTCTTTTACTGCTGGATTTACAGATGGCGCATTATTTAAAGCAAGTCAAGAAAATTCATTCCCAAATATTTTGTCACAACAATTTGCAAAATTAGGTGGAGGTGCATTCAATCAGCCTTTAATGAATGATAATATTGGAGGACTACTTATTGGTGGTATGACTAACCCTAGATTTCAACCTAGGTTATTTTTTAATGGTGCTGGACCAGTAAGATTACCTGCAACTCCTACTACTGAAGGAGCAGCAAGTATAGGAGGTACTTTTCATAATATGGGTGTCCCAGGAGCCAAAAGCTTTCATTTATTATTTAATGGTCTTGGTAACCCAGCAAATTTAGCGTTAGGACTTGCAAATCCATATTATGTTCGTATGGCTACTAGCCCTACAGCAACAGTATTAGGTGATGCCATGGCGCAAAATCCAACGTTTTTCACGCTTTCTGAAGTTGGTGGAAATGATGTATTGGGGTTTGCCACATCTGGTGGAGATGGTTCAAACTCAATAACGGATTCAGCCACTTTTGATGCTTCATTTAATGCTTTGGTTAGCACTTTAACTTCAAACGGTGCAAAAGGTGTTGTAACAAATGTACCTTACGTTACAGATTTACCATTTTTTACAACGGTACCAAATAACGCATTAGTTTTAGACGCTGCTACCGCTGGTCAATTAACGGCTGTATTTCAAGCTGTGAGTGGTATTTTTCTTCAAGGCGCAATATTACAGGGTGTTCCACCTGCTCAAGCACAAGCTTTAGCTGCTCAATATGCAATTACCTTTAACGAAGGCCCGAATAGATGGATTATTGATGTTCCTGTTACGCAAACTAATCCATTAGGGTTTAGACAGATGACGGAGGAAGAACTATTGGTTTTAAGTATAGATCAAGCGGCTTTGGCGCAAGGTTATGGTACCGTAGCTTTAACACCGCAAGTGTTACAAGTTTTAGGTTTATTACAACAAGGAGGAACGCCAACACCCGAGCAAGCAGGGTTAGTCATTTCTGCCGTTAACGGTATAGATGATAAAGATGCCTTGGATGCTGATGAGCTTGCTGAAATTAAAACTGCAACTGATGCCTACAATGCTACGATAGCGAGTGTAGCAGGTTCTAACGAAAGCATCGCTTTAGTAGATTTAAATGCAATTCTTAGCGAAGTAGCAAGCACTGGAGTTAATTTTGATGGCTTTAATCTGACAGCAAATTTAGTTACTGGAGGTGCAATTAGTTTAGACGGTATTCACCTTAATGCTAGAGGTTATGCGTTTATGGCTAATAAATTTTTAGAAGCTATAGACGAATCTTTCGGTTCAAACTTTATAGAATCTGGAAATGTTGCTAAAGCAAATAATTACCCAACTAATTATTCGCCTACGTTGCAATAACTCAAATAAATCTTTTCAATATAATAAACACCTTCAAAAATTGAAGGTGTTTTTGTTTTTCTCAATTTTATCAGCGCATTCCATTTATTGTTAAAATTTTAACGCCTATTCCATAGGTTTCGTTAAAAGTTCAACAAACCTTTACAAATATCTTTAAACAAGTATCTAATTTTAGTAAAAGTTGTATTTTTGAAGAATGTTTTTTCTAAAGTGATAGCAAAAGAAACTAATGGATAAATTTTCCTTTTTAAACGCTGCTCACACAGCATATTTTGCAGATTTGTACGATCAGTATCTGCAAAATCCAGACAGTGTAGAACCTAGTTGGAGAGCCTTTTTTCAAGGCTATGATTTTGGTACTGAAAATTATGGATTAGATGGTGAAATTGTAGAAGGTGTAACTACACAAATACCTGAACACATTCAAAAGGAGTTTCAAGTTGCTCGATTAATAGATGGTTATAGAAGCCGAGGGCATCTATTCACCAAAACCAATCCTGTTCGAGATAGAAGAACTTATGCGCCTACATTGGATATTGAAAATTTCGGTCTTTCCGCAAACGATTTAGATACTGTATTTAATGCTGGTGAAGTTTTGGGTATTGGTGCGCAAAGCCTTCGTGTAATTATAAAACACCTAGAAAGCATCTATTGCGATTCTTTAGGGGTTGAATATATGTACCTTCGTAATCCTGATGTTATAAAGTGGTGGCAGGATAAACTGAATGTAAATGATAACCACCCAAGTTATTCAGCTGAAACCAAAAAGTATATTCTTTCAAAATTAAACCAAGCTGTTACTTTTGAAAACTTTTTGCAAACAAAATATGTAGGACAAAAACGATTTTCTTTAGAAGGAGGAGAGTCATTAATTCCTGCAATTAGTAATACACTTTATAATGCTGTAGAAAAATATGGTGTAAAAGAATGTGTGTTAGGAATGGCACATCGTGGACGTCTTAGCACGCTAGTTAATATTTTTAGAAAACCTTTGCATGAACTTTTTAGCGAATTTGAAGGTAAAGATTTTGAAGATGAAAATATTGATGGTGATGTTAAGTACCATTTAGGGCTTACCTTGGATAAAACCTATCAAAACGGTAAGTCTATAAAAATGAATTTGGTTCCAAATCCTTCACACTTAGAAACCGTAGGCCCTGTAGCAGAAGGAATCACCAGAGCAAAAATTGATGCCGATTATGATGGGGACGATTCTAAAATTTTACCTATTCTAGTTCATGGCGATGCAGCAGTTGCAGGACAAGGTATTGTTTATGAGGTTGCCCAAATGAGTCAACTAAATGGATACAAAACAGGCGGTACTATTCATATTGTTGTGAATAACCAAATAGGGTTTACTACAAATTATCTTGATGGTCGCTCAAGCACCTATTGTACAGATGTTGCTAAAGTAACTTTGTCGCCAGTTATGCACGTAAATGCTGATGATGCTGAAGCAGTTGTGCACGCGGTAGAAATGGCACTTGATTACAGAATGCGCTACAAAAAAGATGTATATATCGATTTATTGGGATATCGTAAATATGGACACAATGAAGGTGATGAACCTCGTTTTACGCAGCCTAATTTATACAAGAACATATCAAAACACCCAAATCCATATAAAATCTACTCTGACAAGTTAATTGCAGAAAACACCATTGATAAATCCTATTCTGCAAATATTGTTGCTGAATTCAAAAGCACTTTAGAAAGTGAATATGAGAAGGCAAAAGAGGCAGATTCCTCTAAAGTTCGCGAATTCATGCAAGAACGTTGGGAAAGTTTTACTCGAAGAGGTGTTGATGCCATGTTAGTGGATGAAAACACAACGTATCCAGAAGATAATTTAAAGCATATTTCTAAAGTTGTTTCTACGGTACCAGATGGCGTTAAATTTTTACGTAAAGCTGAACGTATTCTTGATGGTAGAGCTAAAATGGTTTTTGAAACTGATACTCTTGATTGGGGAATGGCAGAAACATTGGCCTACGGGAGCTTACTTGAGGAAGGTTATAATGTTCGTATTTCTGGTCAGGATGTAGAACGTGGTACTTTTAGTCACCGTCATGCAATTTTACGAGATATTATTTCAGAAGAACGCGTGAATCTTTTAAATACCAACCCTAACAATAAGGGTAATATGGATATTTTTAATTCATTCTTATCTGAATATGGTGTTCTTGGTTTTGATTATGGTTACGCCATGGCAAATCCCAACACTCTAACCATTTGGGAAGCTCAATTTGGAGATTTCAGTAATGGTGCTCAAATTATTTTTGACCAGTATTTATCAGCAGCTGAGGACAAGTGGAAAGCACAAAACGGTATTGTGGTGTTATTACCTCATGGTTATGAGGGTCAAGGTTCTGAGCATTCTTCAGCTAGAATGGAACGTTATCTCCAATTATGTGGAAACGACAATATGATTGTAGCAGATTGTACAACACCCGGAAACATGTTTCACTTGTTAAGACGACAAATGAAACGTGATTTTAGAAAGCCACTCATTGTATTTACTCCAAAAAGTTTATTGAGACATCCAAAAGCTGTATCATCTATAAGTGATTTAGCTGCTGGTTCTTTTGAAGAAGTTATTGATGATACCATTGATGCAAAAGGAGTTGAGAAACTAGTGTTCTGTACAGGTAAATTCTACTACGATTTATTAGCTAAACGAGAAGAATTAGGAACTAATAACGTTGCTTTGGTGAGAATTGAACAACTATTCCCTTTGCATTTAGATAAAATTCAAAAGATAATTGATAAATACTCTAATGTTAAAAAGTACGTTTGGGCTCAAGAAGAACCTGAAAACATGGGTGCTTGGAGCTATATGCTACAACGCATGAATTTAGTGAAACTAGAAGTGAATTCTAGACCATTTAATTCTGTACCTGCTCCAGGTTCTAGTACAAGAGATAAAAGAAGACAACAACGCGTTATCAATAAGGTGTTCGATATAGAATAAAAACAAATTAAAATACAATTAAAATTATACACACATGATTTTAGAAATGAAAGTACCGTCTCCAGGAGAATCTATAACAGAAGTTGAGATTGCTGCTTGGTTAGTTGAAGATGGAGATTATGTTGAAAAAGATCAAGCGATTGCAGAAGTTGATAGTGATAAAGCTACATTAGAACTTCCTGCTGAAGCCAGCGGTACTATAACATTAAAAGCTGAAGAAGGTGATGCTGTTGCTGTTGGTGCGGTGGTATGCCATATTGATACTAGTGCTGCAAAACCTGAAGGAGGAGATGCACCAGCGAAAGAAGATGAGAAGGAAGACGCACCTAAACAAGAGGCTGCAACACCCCAAGCTACTGAAACTAAAACGTATGCTACTGGAACTGCAAGTCCTGCCGCTAAAAAGATTTTAGCTGAAAAAGGCATGGATGCTTCGGCTATTCAAGGTACAGGGAAAGATGGTAGAGTAACCAAGGAAGATGCTGTACAAGCCGTTCCTTCTATGGGAACACCAACAGGTGGCTCCCGAGGAAACTCAAGAAGTAAAATGTCTATGCTACGTCGTAAGGTTGCAGAACGTCTAGTGGAAGCTAAAAATACCACAGCAATGTTAACCACATTTAATGAGGTTGATATGTCTCCTATTTTCTCATTAAGAAAAGAATACAAAGAAACTTTTAAAGCGAAACACGGTGTTAGCTTAGGGTTTATGAGTTTTTTCACTTTAGCCGTTGTAAGAGCTCTTAAAATGTATCCTGCTGTTAATTCTATGATAGATGGGAAGGAAATGATTTCATACGATTTCTGTGATATAAGTATTGCTGTTTCAGGCCCTAAAGGCTTAATGGTTCCTGTAATTAGAAATGCTGAAAATTTAAGTTTTAGAGGCGTAGAATCTGAAGTAAAACGTTTAGCTATTAGAGCAAGAGAAGGTGAAATTACTGTTGATGAAATGACTGGCGGGACGTTTACAATCACTAATGGAGGTGTATTTGGAAGTATGCTATCTACGCCTATTATTAATCCTCCACAAAGCGGAATCTTAGGTATGCACAATATCGTTGAACGCCCTGTTGCTGTTGATGGTAAAGTTGAGATTAGACCAATTATGTATGTTGCGCTTTCTTACGACCATAGAATTATTGATGGTAAAGAAAGCGTTGGCTTCCTAGTTGCTGTAAAAGAAGCTATAGAAAATCCAATAGAATTGCTAATGGATAATGAAGTTAAAAAAGCGTTAGAGCTTTAATTAAAATAATACCGAATCAAAAAAAGCGAAACAGTACTGTTTCGCTTTTTTTATTTCTGAAAAAATAGATACTATTTAATTTCTAAAATTGAAAGTTCGTCATTGGCATTTAGTAATATGATATGATCCTTACCATTTATTACTATTTTCTCAATAGCCTTAGTCTCTTTATCTGTGAAATTTCGATCTAAAACTGAAATTGTATTAGATTGTTTCTCCTCTGCGGTCAGTACAAATCCTCTAGACGCATCATAACGAATAGTTTCAACTTCGGCATCATAAATAGCGCCTACTCCTACAACGCCTAATATGTTGTCTTTATTCATACCTAAAAATTCTATATCTAACACAGGCCCAAATTGAGCTTCTATCGGTAATTCTTTGAATTCTAACCGACCATTACCTTTATTTTCGATATAGTAAGAAAGAAAACTTGAAACGCTTAAGTGTAAAGCCTCATCTATTTTATCTTTTCCATAAACATCATAAATGTTTGAAGATGCAAATGCTTTATAAGTTTTAAATTTTTCATTGAGAAAAGGTGTTTGCTCTGAAGAACATTCCTTCCCTCTAACAGGAAATAAATTGCCATCAGATTCTTTACTTAAGGCAATATCAAAGCTCTTATTGTCATCAAAATAATTCGCATAAATATGCAATGGCTTATCCTTCTTAGGATGAAATTTGTTGTTTTCTCCAAAATTTCCAACAAAATAATCTTCATCACCATCACCATCAAAATCGACTGGTTTTATTGTTTGAAACCAACCAGTAATATTATTAACTCCTAAATCTGCTTTAATGAATTTGCCTTTTTCGTTCTTAAAAAAAGTAATAGGGAGCCATTCTCCAGCCACAATTAAATCAGCATCACCATCATTGTCATAATCAGAAAACGTCGCATCATTTAGCATTCCTATCCTTTGTGCGTCAGGAGCGGATGATTTGGTAACATCTACCAAGTTTCCATTTCTATTTTCTAATAGATATGATTTTGGAGCCTTGGGATATTTACTTGGTATTACACGTCCTCCAACAAACACATCCATATCACCATCATTGTCATAATCATCGATAGCAATAGCTTTAGTTACACTCAGCATCTTTGGTAGTTTCCCTTTTGAAAAATTACCTTTACCATCATTAATGTATAATCTATCTTGAAGTAATTTACTGTTTTCAGTATCTGAGTAATTTCCTGAAGCTACATACAAATCCAAATCTGAATCCCCGTCAACATCAAAGAAAAGTGCATTATTATCAGTAAAATTTTTATCAATTTCAAATATATTATTTGGAGTTAGCGAAAACTTACCCCCTTTATTTTGAACATATAATTGCGCTGCATAACCTTTGGTGTTCCCAATAAAAACGTCTTCTAAACCGTCATTATTCACATCCGCCACTGCCAAGGCAGCATCAATAGTTGACTGTTTTTGAGGTAACAGCAATTGTACATCATAGTCATTAAAATCTGTGGCTCGATGCTTATAGTTTATACTCAAATCTGAAGTATTGAGCTTCTTAAATTTGGGCACTAAAGCTGTTTTCAAATGGAATTTATCTGAAGCTTTTTCATGTGATAAATTTAATATACGATTTGCTTCAATATCAGTAAGTAATTGCGATTTATCATCTGGCCAAATCACTCGAACGCTATCTATCTTTTTCGACTTTCCTAAACCAAAATTCAAATTATAACTTACAGAAGATTGATACCCTCTTATTGGGTTGACCTCCTTTAGTTGTGTATTACCTTTTGTATAGACTATTACTTTGGTGCCAACACCTTTAGTATTATACTGTTGTCCTTTAAATGAAAACTTAATAAAATTATTTTCACTAATATCATTACGGTATAAGGAAGCTATTTCAGACTGGTTATTAAGCACCAAATCTAAATCACCATCATTATCAAAATCGGCATATGCAGCACCATTTGAGTTAACTTTGGTGTCAAAACCAAAATTCAAACTAACATCTTTAAATGTATAGTCTTTATTATTCAAAAACATATAATTATTCAGCTTCGTTGAAGGCATCATTCTAATGGCCTCTTCAAGACTAAATTTCTTATTACTCATGATGTCTTCGGCTATTTGACGCTTGAAATCTTGATTGGTTAAATCTTTTTCAATCCCATTGGTAACAAATAAATCATTATAACCATCATTATTAAAATCTGCAATTAGTGGTGCCCAACTCCAATCTGTTTTTGCTATGCCAGCAAGTTGCCCAATTTCGCTATAAGAATTTCTATTGTTATGCAACTGAAGCATATTAGCCATATATTGATAATGATAGTCGTTTTCAATCATTAAATTAAAGTTACTTGTACTCATAGTTGCCATGTTCTCCTTACCACGCTTTCTATCAGCTGCCATCATATCTAGCACAACTAAATCTGGTAATAAATCGTTATTAACATCCGCAAAATCACTACCCATACTATTTGTTGGAATATGTTTAAAATACTCCTGACACATTTCTGTAAATGTGCCATCTTGATTATTTATGTATAGAAAATCAGGTTCGTAAAAATCGTTAGCCACATAAATATCCGTCCACCCATCGTCATTAAAATCACCAATTGAAGCACTTAATCCCCATGCACTGTTACCTACACCAGCTTGTCTCGTGATGTTGTAAAAACGTCCATCATCATTTCTAAATAGCAAGTCAGAGTGTTCAAGGGTTAATGGCTTTTTTAAGTTTAAATCAATTGAAATTTGACTGTTAAAATCGGGTCTATGATTAACCAGGTACATATCTAAATCGCCATCTTTGTCATAATCAAAAAAGTAAGATTGAGTAGAAAAGGCATAACCTCCAGTTAAGCCATATTTTTTAGCTTCTTCTTTAAAGGTGTTATCCTGTTGATTTACATAGAGCAGATTTCTACGCAAAACCATATTATTAAGGCTTCCTGATTTACAAACGTATATATCTAGCCAACCATCATTATTTATGTCTATCATGGTAACACCTGTGCTCCAGCCCTTATCATCCTCAACTCCAGCAGTTTGAGTTATATCCTCAAAAACTAATCCGCCTTTATTCAGGTATAATTTATTTGAATTTTGATTTGAAGTAAAGTAAATATCTTCTAATCCATCATTGTTTATATCACCTACTGCAACTCCACCACCGTTGTAGACATATGTGTAATTTAAAAAGTTGAGTTCCTTACTCTCTTTTACTTTGTTTTCAAAATTTATATTTGAATATGATGCAGGTATATTAGTGAATATAGTATTAGATTCACTCTGATATTCAGGATAATTAGGTTCGTTATTACATCCAAGGGTAAGAATTAGAATAAAGATGAAATAAATCCTAAAAGTACTCATAAGCAGATAAAAGTATTTTTTAGTGGATTATACTTTTTTAATCACATTGGTGACTATACCCCAAATAATAAAACTATTTTCTTCGGTAACCATTATTGGGCTGTAATTGACATTTTCCGGTTGTAACCAAACACTATTACCATCAACTTTCAATCGTTTCACTGTAAATTCTCCATCTAAAAAGCATACAGCTATTTTATTATTTGTAGGCTCTAGACTTCTATCTATAACTAGCAAATCATTATCATCAAGTCCAGCACCTATCATAGACTGACCACTTACTCTTGCAAAAAAAGTAGCTTCTTTATTTTTAATAAGTTCTCTATCTAAAGATAGTTGCTGCTCTTCAAAATCATCGACAGGAGAAGGGAATCCAGCGGATATACCCATATCAAAAAAAGGAGCTCCCGAATTATTAAAAACCTTTGGATTAAAAAATGTTAAAGTTTGGGACTTATGTAGTAGCATTTATAGGTTAATTAAACCGAAGTATAGTTTCGCATAAAGTTAATAAATATTGTATCTACAAGCTAGCTTTACAACATTTATTACATAAAAAAGTCGAGATACGTATCTCGACTTTTTTATAAATATTAAGATTATTTATTACTTACTGCATATTGGTCAAAGCATCACCTGAACCTGTAGTATAATTAATTTTTAAAGCATTTACTTTTCTAAGTTCTTGCTTTACATCACCTACAATACCCATGTTTGCATCTCTATCTACTTTAAGCGATACCGTTAAGAATGGTATAAGCTCTTCTCTCAAAGCAGCGCGTTCTGCAGCAATAAAAGCAGCTACATCACTAACAGAAGCAAAATCATCATTTAGCTGAATTCTAGCTTCTGTACCATACTTCTTATAGTTATCACTTGGCTTACCCATATAGATATAACTCACAGGGTTTTTCTTATCAAGTTTTTCAATTTGATCTGCAACAGGTAGTGAATTTTTAATTTTTAAGGTATCCTCTCTCATCACGGTAGCAACCATAAAGAAGAATAATAACATAAAAACAATATCTGGTAAAGACGCCGTATTAATTGGCGCTAATCCACCATCTTTTTTCTTTTTAAACTTAGACATACTTTTAAGTTTTTAATTCTAAATTATTTATTCAACTACTTCAGAGAGCTTTTGAGGAATCTCTAGTTTAATTTGATCTATAAGGTCTCCAAGCTTCTTTCTATTTCCATTCCACCTTACATCATCATGTAAAACATTCATTTCCTGATAATTCATATTAGGAAAGCCCTTTGAAGCTCCAATCTCTAAAGCGCGTCTATTTCTTAGCTCATTATATGCAGCAACCAACTCGTTTTGAACCGATATATATGCTGCATAAGAAGTCTCACGGTCATTCTTCAAAGAGATAATAGCTTTATCTGGGTTATCAGAAGACTTCGGGTCTTTAGGGCCTTGACAAAATCCACAAGAACCATCTCCATTATTATCCAAAAACTCTTTAGCCGCTTTTCTCAAATCTTTAATTTCCATAGGCTCATCTTCAACAAGTAATTGATCTTGCTTGTTAACTAAAACCGTGAAAATATTTTTCTGCTTGATAATAGGTGGATCTGTATTATCTTCCATTGGGGGAAGCTTTCGGTTAATTCCCGAATCTTTCTCAATGGTAGTTGTTACCAAGAAAAATATCAATAATAAGAAGGCAATGTCGGCCATTGAGCCTGCATTAACTTCAGGTGCTGCTCGTTTTGCCATATTATTTAATCATTTTTTTAATTCCGTAAAACAACATTGATCCGCCAGCAACTAATATAAGAGCATAGAACAAATATAATCCTGCGCCTAATAATTTTGATCCGCCTGCTGATAATGTACCTCCTTCTTTTAACGGTGTTTCTACACCATTAGCTAGTCCGAAATAACAAATTGCTGCAAGTATAGCAAAGGCACCAACACCCTTTAAAGTACTTTTTAGAGTGTCTGGATTAGTCAATATATTTTTCAAACTAAATACAACAACAAATGCCAGTGTTAATCCTAGTACAATGTATGCTATATACATAATGGTATCAACTGAACCGCTAGCTTCTCCAGCTTTTACGGCTTCATCTCCCGCTGATATTATCATCGCTAGAAACGCTATAGAAAGTATTCCAACAACAGCTAATACTATGGTTAATATTTTTTTCATAATAGTTACAATTTTAAATTATTACTTCTTGTGTTTGATAAGCATATCCATTAAAGAGATAGAAGCATCTTCCATATCATTTACGATACTATCTACTTTTGCAACAATGTAGTTATAAAATACCTGTAGAATCATCGCAACGATCAAACCAAATACAGTTGTTAAAAGTGCTACTTTAATACCACCGGCTACCAATGATGGAGAAATATCTCCCGCTGCCTCAATCGCATCAAATGCTCCAATCATACCGATTACTGTACCCATGAAACCAAGCATTGGCGCAAGTGCAATAAATAATGAGATCCAAGAAACTCCTTTCTCTAATAGACCCATTTGAACACTTCCATAAGAAACAACAGTTTTCTCAGCAGCTTCAATACCTTCGTCGGTTCTATCTAAACCTTGGTAGAAAATAGATGCGATAGGTCCTTTTGTATTTCTACAAACTTCTTTTGCAGCTTCAACACCACCAGAGGCTAATGCGTCTTCTACATTTTGAGTTAGTTTCTTTGTGTTTGTTGTAGATAAATTTAAAAAGATAATTCTCTCAATAGCAATTGCTAATCCTAGAATTAAACACAACAATACAATACCCATAAAGCCAGGGCCTCCTTCAATAAAACGCTTTTTTAATCCTTGATGAAAACCAAGTTCCTCAGCTGGTGCTGCGTCATCGGCATCTTGAGTAGTTACAACAGTTGTTGCAGCAGCGTTTACTGTTGCACTTGTAGTTGCATTTGCAGTTCCGAATACCATCATTCCTGTAATGGCAAGGATAGAAAATAATCTTTTCATGTTCTAAATCTTAATTTTATTAGTTAAAGTGTTAAAGATATAAAAAATACAATTAAAAACTAAATATAATTGTGCAGAGAGGAAGGGATTCGAACCCTCGATACCCTTTTGAGGTATACACACTTTCCAGGCGTGCGCCTTCGACCACTCGGCCACCTCTCTATGACTTAATCGTATTTTTTAAGGGAGACCAAATAACAAAAAAAAAATTAAACAATAAAGATTTTGCAGTTAATTTTAGGCTATCTCTCCCCTAAGCGATGTCTCAAAACTGTTTTTAAGCAATTCTACCGACTCTGATTTACCTAGTAAATACATCAATTTGGCAATCGCAGATTCTGTGGTCATGTCCTTCCCAGAAATTACACCTATACTTTTAAGCTGGCTACTCGTTTCATATTGTCCCATATTTACACCGCCGCCAACACATTGTGTAACATTAATAATATGTATCCCTTTTGAAATTGCTTTTTTTAAGGCATCAACAAACCAATCGTTTGTTGTGCAATTTCCAGAACCATAGGTTTCTAAAATCAATGCTTTTAGATTAGGTGTATTAAGCACACTTTTAAGATAAGAAGAAGTGATTCCAGGAAACAGTTTGACTAGAGCTATATTAGTTTCAAGCTCTCTATGAACTGTTAAAGAAGCTTCTAAATTTGGTTTCAATAAATACTGATAATTTATCTTTAAATGCACTCCAGATTCTGCTAAACAGGGATAGTTTAAAGAATTAAAAGCCTGAAAGTGTTCTGCATTTATTTTGGTTGTACGATTTCCTCGATACAATTTATACTCAAAATACAGACAGACTTCTCTAATTATTGGCTCCATATTTTCATTTCGCAAGGAAGCTATTTGAATAGAAGTAATCAAATTTTCCTTTGCATCTGTTCTTAAATCCCCTATTGGCAATTGCGCTCCTGTAAAGACTACGGGTTTTGATAAGTTTTCTAACATAAAACTCAAAGCTGAAGCTGTATAGCTCATGGTATCACTACCGTGAAGAACTACAAAACCATCAAAAGCAGTATAATTTGATTCAATAATATCTGCAATTTGCACCCAATATTCAGGACTCATATTGCTAGAATCAATAGGGTTTTCAAAAGAAACAGTTTCAATACTACAATCCAACAGTTTTAATTCTGGAATCTGCTTTAATAGATTATTAAAGTTGAAAGCATGTAGCGTTCCTGTTTCTACATCTTTTACCATACCAATAGTACCACCGGTATAGATTAACAATATGTTAGGTTTGGCAATACTCATATTTTAAAAATGTCTTTTGAATTTTGAGTAGTAATTTCTGCAATCTCTTCCATTGACATATTATATATATTTGATAGTTTTTCCAACACATTTATAACATATGCACTTTCATTACGCTTTCCTCTATATGGTACTGGCGATAAATATGGTGCATCGGTTTCTAATACGATATGCTTCAAATCAATTTGATTTAAAAACTGATCAATTTTTCCATTCTTAAATGTTACTACACCACCAATACCTAATTTCATATTATAAGAAAGTGCCTGATGCGCCTGTTCTAACGTTCCTGTAAAACAATGAAAAATCCCAAAAAGATCATCTCCTTTTTCAGTTTCTAAAACCTCAAAAATTTCATCAAAAGCCTCCCTACAATGAATAACAATAGGCAATTTATGTTTTTTTGCTAATTGAATTTGATGCTTAAACGCTTTTTGCTGTATTTCAAGTGTTGTTTTGTCCCAATATAAATCAATCCCAATTTCACCAACCGCATAAAATTGTCGCTTTGAAAACATCTCCTCAACATGCTTTAACTCTTCTAAATAATTTTCCTTTACATGTGTTGGATGTAATCCCATCATTAAAAAAACATGCTCTGGAAAATCCCTTTCCAACTGAAGCATTGAAGCAGTATAAGTAGAATCAATGGCTGGAATAAAAAACCTTGTGATGCCTTTGTCAATTGCACGATTAATCATGTCGTGTCTGTCTTCATCGAAAGCTTCACTGTACAAATGTGTATGTGTATCTGTTATTACCAAAGTTTATTTAATTAACATGATTTATCCTGTAAAAGTAAATGATTTTATGAACTATATTTGTTTAAAATAGAACTGATGGATATTTCTCTTCAAAATTTTCTTCTTGAAAAACAATACACTAAAATCAAACTGAAACTCACGAAAACGAATCATTTCGAAATGAAAGCTACTATTAATGGTGTAAAAGGTAATTTTATTTTAGACACTGGTGCTTCAAGCTCATGTGTAGGTTTTGAAGCTATAGATACCTTCAACCTAAAAGTTAAAGACTCTAATATTTTAGCTGCTGGTGCAGGTGCTACGGATATGGAAACCAAAATGTCAAAAAAAAATAAAGTTAAAATCGGAAAATGGAATCACGACAAGCTAGTTTTAGTTTTATTTAATATGACTCATGTAAATACTGCTTTGACAAATCATAATTCAAAACCTGTAGATGGTATTATTGGTGCAGATATTTTAAAAAAAGGGAAAGCCATAATTGATTATGAGAAAAAATATCTATATTTAAAATTATAAGTTTAGACCGAACTTATCGCATAGGTAAAATTAATAGCAAATATCCCTAGACTGAATGCATACATCTATAGTAATAGCAGATGACCATCCGCTAATGCTTCGTGGTTTAACTGATTTTCTAACTTCCAAAGGCTATAACATTTTAGGAAGTGCTGAAGATGGTAAAAGCGCCTATAATCTTATAGTTAAACACAAGCCAAAGATTGCTATACTAGATATTAGAATGCCGTACAAAACAGGCTTAGAAATTGCAGAAGAGGTTCAAAAAAACAATCTTGACACAAAAGTCATCTTAATTACATTTGACAAAGAGGAAGAGCTATATGATAGAGCTTTGGAATATGGTGTTTACGGATACATACTTAAGGAATTTGCTATTGAAGAAATAGAGAATTGTATTGCGCATGTAAAAAATAATCAACCTTATTTTAGTGAAGAAATTGCAGATTATTTGAAACATAGTAGTGATAAAAGACCAAAAGAATTAGAATTACTTACAAAGTCTGAACTTAAAATTGTTCAGCTAATAGCTCAAAACAAAACATCTCAAGAAATTGCAGAAGACTTATCTATATCGCCAAGAACTGTAGATAAGCACAGAAGTAACATTGTTTCAAAGTTAGAGCTAGATAACAAGCCCACTTCTCTATCAATTTGGGCTAATTTGAATAAACCTTTTTTATAAAATACGTACAAGTACGTATTTTTTATCACGCTTTTATAAGTTACTTTTACAGTGCTATTAATTAGTTCTTAGGGAGAATTATTGAAAGTCCTAGAGTTTTATATTCTAGGGCTTTCGCCTTTTTTATACTTTACTTTAAATATTGCCTTTCTGAAAAATACGTACAACTGCGTATTTTTTTTTTCAACTCTGGGTTATACATTTACAAAAGCTATTAATCAATTCTTTTGAGAGAGAATTACCAGAAACTCTGTGTGGTAATAGCGCAGAGTTTCTTTTTTTAAATTTCAGAAGAAACCCTAACTTATTATTAATCCATTATGAAAACTACAGAAACTATCCTGGACACTTCGTTCGCAATTGGGTTAGCAATCTTAGTGGTTGCAACAATTGCAATAAACCTACTGGTTATTATTTTTTAAACTTTATTTTTATTTTAGTTAGTTGAAATGAAAAACCCCGTAACTTCATGTCACGGGGTTTTTTATATAATTTTTGTATACTATTTAATCAGCTAAAACAATAACTTTATTGTCTTTCATTTCTATAGTACCAGACGTAATTGGCAACCAAAATCCTTTATCAGACTTTTTAAATTTTGCCTCTACTTCTTCTTCTAAAGCTATGTTTCCAGATATTTTAACATGCCCTTCTTTCAATAATGAAACAATTGGCGCATGATTTTCGAGCATTTCAAACTCACCATTAACTCCAGGAACAGCTACAGAATTTACTTCTCCACTAAACAATGTCGCTTCAGGCGATACGATTTCTAAATGCATGTTTATCTAATTTTAGATTAAGCTTCAGCTAACATTTTCTCACCAGCTTCGATAGCGTCCTCGATAGTGCCTTTAAGGTTGAAAGCTGCTTCAGGAAGGTGATCTAATTCACCATCCATAATCATATTAAATCCTTTAATTGTCTCTTTAATATCTACTAATACTCCTGGAATCCCAGTAAACTGCTCAGCAACATGGAAAGGTTGAGATAAGAAACGTTGTACTCGACGTGCTCTAGATACAGCTAATTTATCTTCTTCTGATAATTCTTCCATACCAAGAATCGCAATGATATCTTGTAATTCCTTGTAACGTTGTAATAGCTCTTTTACTCTCTGAGCACAGTCGTAATGGTCTGCCCCTAAAATATCAGCAGTTAAAATTCTTGATGTAGAATCTAGTGGATCTACCGCTGGATAGATACCAAGCTCTGCAATTTTACGAGATAATACAGTTGTTGCATCTAAGTGAGCAAAAGTTGTTGCAGGAGCAGGGTCAGTTAAATCATCTGCAGGAACGTAAACCGCCTGTACAGATGTAATAGATCCTGATTTAGTAGAAGTAATACGCTCTTGCATCACACCCATCTCTGTTGCTAACGTTGGCTGATAACCTACCGCAGAAGGCATACGACCAAGAAGTGCAGATACCTCAGAACCAGCTTGAGTAAAACGGAAAATGTTATCCACGAAGAAAAGAACATCTTTTCCTTGACCTTCACCTGCACCATCACGGAAATACTCTGCTATAGTTAATCCTGAAAGTGCTACACGAGCACGAGCTCCAGGAGGCTCATTCATTTGTCCGAAAACGAAAGTTGCTTTAGAGTCTTTCATAGCTCCTTTATCAACTTTAGAAAGATCCCATCCACCTTCTTCCATAGAATGTAAGAAGTCATCACCATATTTAATAATACCAGATTCTAGCATCTCTCTTAAAAGATCATTTCCTTCACGAGTTCTTTCACCAACACCTGCAAATACAGACAAACCACCGTGCCCTTTCGCGATGTTGTTAATCAACTCTTGAATCAATACTGTTTTACCAACTCCTGCTCCTCCGAACAAACCAATTTTACCTCCTTTTGCATAAGGCTCAATCAAATCGATTACTTTAATTCCAGTAAACAAAACTTCCGTAGAAGTCGATAAATCTTCAAATTTAGGTGCTTGTCTGTGAATAGGCAAACCTGCTTTACCAGCTTTTGGTAAATCACCTAAACCATCAATTGCATCTCCAATTACATTAAATAAACGTCCGTAAACATCATCCCCAATCGGCATTTGTATAGGAGCACCTGTTGCGTGAACTTCAGTTCCTCTACTTAAACCATCAGAAGAATCCATTGCAATGGTACGTACAGTATCTTCTCCAATATGAGATTGTACTTCTAATACCAAAGTTGAACCATCTGGTCTTTTAATTTCTAATGAATCGTAAATTTTTGGAAGTTCTGAACCTGCTGCGAACGCAACATCAATAACTGGTCCTACTATTTGTGCAACTTTACCTGTAACTTTAGACATTACTTATGTATTTAATATTATGCGGTTTAATTGATAAAAACCTCTTTTAGTTTTCGCGTGCAAAGATATATTTTTTAATTTAAAAATTAAGTCAACTTTAAAGGTTTTTTGCAATAAAAAAGCACCTTCAATTTGAAGGTGCTTTTCAATATCATTTAAGATAGTTTTATTCTTGAGAAGCCTCTGCTGCTGGTGCTTCTGCAGCGGCTCCTTCAGCTGGTGCTTCTGCTCCTTCTTCTCCTTCAATTTCTTCTTCATCTTCATCGTCAACAATTGCAGTTCTTGCCGTTTTGATTTGACAAACCACAGTGTTATCTGAATGTAAAAATGTATAATTTTCGGTCGGTAAATCTCCAACTGCTACTTTATCTCCAATTTTAAGAGGCGTAATATCTATCTCTATAAAATCTGGCAAATTAGCAGGTAGCGCTTTAATACGAAGTTTTCTATTATTTTTTCTTAAAACACCACCATTTTTAACACCTCTTGAATTACCAACAAGTTGTACTGGAATGTTTAAAGCAATTTCTTTATCCTCAAATAATTGATAGAAGTCTACATGTAAAATTCTATCCGTTACCGGATGAAATTGAATATCTTGAAGTACTGCATTAAGAGTAACTCCATTGTCTAAAGCAATCACAACTGTATGCGCATTAGGCGTGTATACAAGTTTAGAGAAAGCCAATTCTGGTGCAGAGAAATGCACTGGTTGGTCTCCTCCGTATAATACGCAAGGAACCTGTCCAGCATTACGTAAGGCCTTTGTTGCTTTTTTGCCCACGCTTTCTCTTTGAGATCCGTTGATTGTAATTGATTTCATAATTGTTGTTTATTGTTTTTCTTTTGTATTATGCAAACTCGTTGAACATAAATTTTATGCTTAATTAAAATTTATAATTCACTTCGTTTTCATTTCTGTTTATATAAATAATTATTAATATTCTTAATACAATGTGATTTACATCACAAATTTAGAGCTGATTGATCTATTATTATGAACCTTATCCATAACTTCTGCAAATAAATCTGCACAACTCAATACTTTAATTTTGTCGTTTTGTTCTTTAAGTGGAATAGAATCTGTTGTTATTAATTCTTCCAATTTAGAATCATTTATTCTCTCGTAGGCATTTCCAGATAAAATAGGATGTGTACAAATGGCCCTAACGCTTAATGCTCCTCTTTCCATCATTAAATCTGCAGCCTTGGTAAGTGTTCCTGCCGTATCAACCATATCATCAACTAAAACAACATTTTTACCAGTAACATCACCAATCAGTTCCATGTGAGATATCACATTTGCTTTTGCACGTTGTTTATAACAAATTACCACATCGCTATGTAATGCTTTAGAATAAGCATATGCTCGCTTAGAGCCTCCCATATCTGGAGAAGCTATAGTTAAATTTTCTAAGTTCAAGCTTCTTAAATACGGTAGAAAAATAGTAGATGCAAATAAATGATCTACAGGTTTTTCGAAAAACCCTTGTATTTGATCAGCATGCAAGTCCATTGTGATAATTCGAGTTGCTCCGGCAGCTTCTAACATTTTAGCCACTAATTTTGCCGCTATTGGCACTCTAGGTTTATCTTTTCTGTCCTGTCTAGCCCAACCAAAATAAGGCATTACTGCCGTAATGTGTCTCGCTGATGCACGTTTAGCGGCATCAATCATTAACAACATCTCCATTAAGTTCCTTGGTTCTGGATGCGTAGATCCTATGATAAAAATTCTAGTACCACGAATCGATTCTTCATATGAAGGTTGAAACTCACCGTCGCTATAAGTAGAAGTGATAACGTTACCAAGTTCTGCTCCAAAAGCCTTGGCTATGTTTTCTCCCAACACTTTACTTTGAGTACAAGCAAAAATTTTAGCTTCAGTATTTACAACGGCCATGGTTAACTAGTTGTTTTTTAGGAATTAAAAGATATCTTTTTTAAAACGAGGTGCAAATTTAGACATTTATTTTAACCTGAAAAGTATATTGCCTAGTATTTTCATGTATCATATCGAAAAAATATATATTTTTGCAGTCCAAAATTGCTCAAGTGGCGGAATTGGTAGACGCGCTGGATTCAAAATCCAGTTTCTTCGGAAGTGTGGGTTCGATTCCCACCTTGAGTACTTGATAAAACCGTAAAGACTTTTAACTGAGTTTTTACGGTTTTTTATTTGTATTTTTCGATACTAATTCAACCCAAAATGAAAACCAAAATTCTCTTAATACTTTTTGTTTTTGGCATCTTTTCATGCCAATCAGAAAAGAAAGCTCCTATTAAAACTGTAAATAATGAAGAATGGATTTCATTATTCAATGGTAAAGATTTATCAAATTGGACTATCAAATTTACTGGCGAAGATTTAAACGAAAATTACAAAGAAACATTTATAGTTGAAGACAGTATGATTAGAATTAAATATGACAACTATGAAAACTTCAATAATAAATTCGCTCACATTTATTACAATAATCCTTTTTCATACTATAGATTAAAGTTTGATTATCGTTTTACAGGAAAGCAAACTGAAGGTGGCTCGCATTGGAATGTTAGAAATAGCGGTGTGATGTTACACTCTCAATCAGCAAAAAGTAATGCCTACAATCAAAATTTCCCTGTGTCGGTTGAATTGCAGCTTTTAGGTGGTTTAGAAAACAATGAAGAACGCACTACAGGAAATGTTTGTACTCCAGGAACAGCTGTTGTAATGGGTGATACGATTAATTATAACCATTGTATTAAATCAAACTCTAAAACCTACTTTGGCGACCAATGGGTGCATGTTGAAGCTATTGTTTTAGGAGGAGAATCAATGACGTTTATTATTGAACAAGATACTGTGCTAAAATTTAATCTTCCGCAAATCGGGGCCACGGAACCTAACGCCTATTACAAAGGTGAAAACTGGACAAATTGGGGTATGAATCCTGAGGATTGGAAAAATAAGGCAGGAGAAATTCTTACTGAGGGCTATATTTCGCTTCAAGCTGAAAGTCATCCAATAGATTTTAAAAATTTAGAATTGTTGGATTTATGTGGTTGTACAGACCCAAAAGCAAAAAATTACAAATCTTACTACGTAAAAGACAAGCCCGAATCTTGTATATATTAAAGGCTTTTATATCAATTTCTGTTCTTAAGTTTTAATTACCTTTGCATTACTAAATACACTCTATATGATTTATTCAATGACGGGTTATGGAAAATCTGTTCTACAATTACCAACCAAAAAAATCACTATTGAGCTTAAGTCTCTTAACAGCAAAAATTTAGATTTAAATGCTCGTATGCCTTCGATTTATAGAGAGAAGGAATTGGCTATAAGAAAATCGCTAGCTGATAAATTAGTTCGTGGCAAAATTGATTTTTCAATATTTGTAGAAGCAACTGCTGAGGACACCTCTACCCAATTGAATACACCAGTAGTAAAACAGTATATGTCTCAATTAAACGATATTGTTGATGCTGATGAAGCTAAACTTTTGGAGATGGCTGTTAGATTTCCGGATGCCTTAAATACTGTAAGAGAGGAGATCGATGATAATGAATGGAAAGCCATTTCAGAAAGCATTGATGCCGCGACTGAAGATTTAATAAAGCATAGATTGGATGAAGGCAAAGTTTTAGAAAAAGATTTTAATAATCGTGTTGCGAGCATAGGAGATATTCTTGATAAAGTTATTGAAATGGACCCTGAACGTATTGAAGGTGTAAGAGAACGATTGAAAAAAGGTGTTGCAGAACTACGTGAAAAATATGATGAAAATCGCTTTGAGCAGGAATTAGTCTATTACATTGAAAAATTTGATATTACTGAAGAAAAAGTACGATTAAAAAATCATCTTAACTATTTTATAGAATCCATTAATTCTAAAGATTCCAACGGGAAAAAACTAGGGTTTATCAGTCAAGAAATGGGTCGTGAAATAAACACCATAGGCTCAAAAAGTAATTATGCGCCTATGCAACAGTTGGTAGTACAGATGAAAGATGAACTTGAAAAAATTAAGGAACAATTATTGAATGTACTTTAATTCAGTTTGCAGTCTCAGTATACAGTAAAATTAAACATGACTAAAGAAAACAAACAAGGTAAGCTCATCGTGTTTTCAGCACCTTCAGGTTCTGGAAAAACTACCATTGTAAGACATTTATTAGGTATTGAAGATTTAAATTTAGAATTTTCCATTTCAGCAACCTCACGAGATAAGCGCGGGAAGGAAATTGATGGAGAGGATTATTATTTTTTATCAGCAAAAGAGTTCAAATCAAAAATAAAGAATGAAGAATTCTTAGAATGGGAAGAAGTATATCGTGACAACTTTTATGGCACTTTAAAAACTGAAGTTGAACGTATTTGGGCATTGGGTAAGAACGTGATTTTTGATATTGATGTTTCTGGAGGATTGCGTATCAAACGTAAATTCCCAAACGAAACTTTGGCCGTTTTTGTGAAGCCTCCAAGTATTGATGAGCTTAAGATCAGATTAAAAAAACGCAAAACTGAAAGTGAGGATAAAATAAATATGCGTGTTGCAAAAGCATCTGCAGAATTGGCAACTGCGCCTTTATTTGATACAATTATTGTTAATGACACTTTAGAAAACGCTCTAGAAGACGCCGAAACTCAAGTAAGACAATTTATTAATTCTTAAAGCTATGAAGGTTGGTTTGTTTTTTGGCTCTTTTAATCCCATTCATGTAGGGCATTTGGTTATTGGTAACCATATGGCTGAATTTAGTGATTTAGACCAAGTTTGGTTTGTAGTTACACCGCACAACCCTTTCAAAAAAAAGAGCTCCCTTCTCGATAATTACCAACGATTGGAAATGGTGTATCAAGCCACAAAAGATTTCACTAAACTAAAACCTAGCGATATTGAGTTCAATCTACCGCAACCCAATTATACTATAAATACTCTGGCGTATCTTCAGGAAAAATATCCTGACCATGAGTTCGCTTTAATAATGGGAGAAGACAACTTAAAAAGCTTCCATAAATGGAAAAACTATGAGTTTATTTTAGAAAATCATGATATTTATATGTATCCAAGAATTTCCGATAACAAAATAGAAACGCAATTCCACAATCATCCAAAAATTCATTTTATTGATGCACCCATTATGCAATTATCTTCAACCTTCATAAGAAAGTCTATTAAAGAAGGGAAAAATGTGCAGCCTATGTTACCGCAACATACTTGGGAATATTTAGATGAGATGAATTTTTATAAGTAGAATTAGTATTTAAGTATTGAATGGTAGTAAGCCAAAAAAATTATAAAAAAACCCAACATTTCGTTGGGTTTCTTCATAACATAAATATGTGTAGGACTTTTAGTCTAAGGCAGGGATGCGCAATACTTGCCCAGGATAAATCTTATCAGGGTCAGTAAGCATTGGCTTATTCGCTTCAAATATCACAGGATATTTCATGGCATTGCCATAATATGTTTTAGCTATTTTTCCTAAAGTATCACCACTTTCAACTGTGTGAAACTGTGCTTCTGGTTCAACATTTTCAACCGTCATTTGGTCGTCAACAAAAGCAATACCGTTAGAATTTCCAACAACTAAAATCACTTTTTCTTTTGTAGCTTGGTCGTAAGCAGCGCCACTTACTGTAGCTGTTTCATCATCTATAAATACATTTAGGCCTTCAACCTGTAATTGTAAATCGTTAATTGTTTCTTCTAGCTTTTGAGCAGCTATTTGCTCTAATTTAAGCTCTTTTGCAGCAGCTTCGGCAGCTTCTTCTGCATCTGTCTTGCCTATGCCAAATACTTTTGCTCCTGCGTTTTTAATAAATGAAAATAATCCCATGTTAATCTATTTTAAGGGTTAATGATTTGTTTTATGTAGCCTTTAAAGCTACACAATTTTTAGACACTAAAAGAACTGAAAGGTCACATAATTTATCATAAAAACAGAAACCGCCTAAAGCAAGTCGCTTTAAACGGTTTCTAAACTAAATAACCAACCAAAATTTTTATATTACTTCCTAGTATTTTCTCTAGGGTTTTCTTTTCTTTCGCTTTTAAACTTACGTTTCTTCTCTTTATTCGCAGTACTCTTGTCTTTTGTACTACCAGACTTTAAGTATTGTATGTAACCTCTTCCCTTAAATTCATATATCGTTTCAGAAGATGCGTGATACAACTCTATGGTTCCGTCATCTATAACGCTCAATTCAAAGAATTCATTGTCGAAGGAATCATAATCTAATGTTAAAGTTTTTAAAAGGTCGTTTCCTGCAATATGTCCAACACCATAAACTCCTGTATAATCCCAGATTAAGTTGTTTGGATTCATTCCAAAATCATCTTGAGAACTTCTAAATTCAGAGTCATTCCCGCCAGCCAAGAATTGTAAATAATTCTCGTTATCAAACTCATTTAACACACCCATTTCACTAGTATAGGTTTTCTCCCAAGCTTCATATTCTTGTAGGAAATAATGAATATTGTCATAGAACACGAAATCATAATCAAAATTTCTACGCTGATAGCCTTCTAAAAAATAGGATGTATCAGAATTAGGATTATATAATTCTATAGTATTACCATCAACCACAAATACATCAAAGGTTACAAATCCATCAATATCATGGTTTACATCTAAAATCATATTATATGCATCATAGGTTGCCACGTCAATACCAAACCCATCTCCACTGCTTCCTATACCAACCAAGTTATTATTGGCATAAACCACACCATTCATAAACGAAATAGTGAATGCTTTTTGTAAAAATGGTATTTCACCAAATCCAATAGTTTGGTTTATATCTACGTACCAAAGTTCATGAGAATTTAATACTTGATTTACGTTTACAATTGGCTCATCTACAAAGTCATCAACAATAACTTCTGTATAACAAGATGTAAAAAGTGTTGATACCAACACAAGGCTTAAAAGTAATTTTGCAGTCTTCATAATCATCCGTTTTAGGGTTTCTGTTTATGTATATCCAAACAGCGTGCCAAAATTTTTACCCAATCAATTCCATTTATACATTCTTCCATATTTTATGTACTTTTGAAGTAGAAAAAAATTTAGTTTTTTATGAGCGAACCTTTAAAATATGCGGTTTTTGGAGCAGGAAGTTGGGCAACGGCTATCGTTAAAATGTTAAGTGAAAACTTAAACGAAATTGGATGGTACATGCGCAGTGTTTACACAAAAGAGCATTTGTTAAGGGAGCAGCATAATCCTAATTATCTTAGTTCTGTTGAGTTTCATTTGGAACAACTCAAATTGAGTAACGACATCAATGAAATGGCAGCTTGGGCAGATGTTTTAATATTTGTAATTCCATCAGCCTTTATACACGCTGAATTAGAAAAACTCACCATAGATATTTCAAGTAAAACAGTGGTTTCAGCAGTAAAAGGTATCGTACCAGAATCCGGGTTACTATTAGGAGAACATATCAACGAACATTATAAAGTTCCTTTTGAAAATATTGCAGTAATCGCTGGTCCTTGTCATGCAGAAGAGGTGGCACTAGAGCGTTTATCATACCTTACTATTTCGTGTTGGGATTCTAAAAAAGCACAGCACATCGCCGATAGTTTGTCTAGCGACTATATAAAAACCAAAATAAGTGATGACGTTATTGGTGTAGAATACGGTGTAATGCTTAAAAACATTTACGCTATTGCTGCCGGAATTGCACACGGTTTGGGCTATGGCGATAACTTTCAGAGCATTTTAATGAGTAACGCCATAAGAGAAATGAAGCGGTACATCAAGCGCGTTCATAAAATGAAACGTAACATTAATAATTCCGCATATTTAGGCGATTTATTGGTAACTGGCTACTCTACATTTTCTCGAAATAGAATGTTTGGCAACATGATTGGTAAGGGCTACACTGTAAAATCTGCCCAAATGGAAATGAGTATGGTTGCCGAAGGGTATTATGCTACAAAAAGTGCCTACCTAATAAATCAAAACAATGAGAAAAAAGCACAAACGCCCATTATAGACGCTGTTTATGCTATCCTGTACGACAACAAGAACCCCAAAAAGGTATTTAAGAAACTAACAGATTTGCTAGATTAATCTGTTGTTTCTAGCAGTTTCAATTTCTCTTAAGCAAATAATAAGTTGGGCGTTACCCTCCCAAGGTCGGGTCGGGCTTTACGTTCCAAATCCTCGCTCGTGCCTCGCTGTGGGTTTTCCTCTGCAATCCCTAACGCACCTGTTTGTTAACGTATTTATTTCACTAAAACACCTTTTACCTTCATTAGCGGTATGGTTTGTAATGCCTTTTGGTTAATTGTATTTTTTCTAAATACATAAGTCTTGTCCAACATTTGGTTACCTTCAAAAAAGGACACCTTAAAACTATTATTCAGCGCAAATAAATCTTCTTGTAATAGTTCTATTTTGGCGTAGCTTTTCGCAGGAAGTTTATCAATACGTTTTCTAAACGTAGCTGTCTTTTTGGTTTCAGAATAGCCTTCGGAGACAATAATCACCATTTCTAAATAGGTATCCTTATCGTTAATAATGTAGGCGTTCCAATCTTCAGTGTTGTAAATAGTGTTATGTTCTAGCACTACAGCAATGTAAACATCCTCAACTTTCGGAATCTCAATATCTTTCTTCAAAACTCATATTTTAAGCAGCAAAAATAACCTATTTCTAAAAGTTTTATGTAATTTTCCAGAAACACATATACTTAATTATAAAATGAAATTCCCTTCAATTCTAAATCTTACGGCTGCCATACTTTTTTTAAGTTTTACCTATACCTCCTCTAATGCACAAGTGTCTAAAAGCACTTCCGAAATTGTTAAACACATAGAAGAAGCCATGGGCGGTGTGGACAATTATAACAATACAAAATTCATAAAATGGGATTTTAGCAAACGTGTATTGTTTTGGAATAAATGGACGGGAGATGTTAGAATTGAAAGTCCGCAAGATTCTCTTACCATACTTGTTAATATTAATACCACCAAAGGAAAAGCTTTTAAAGATGACACACCAATTACTGATGAAGTAGAATTAAACAAGCTACTTCAAAAAGGCAAAAACTGGTGGATAAACGATAGCTATTGGTTAGTAATGCCTTGGAAACTCGAGGATCCTGGAGTCACCCTGAAACATGTAAAAACCGAAGTTTTGGAAAACGGAAATACTGCAGATGTATTACAACTTACGTTTAGTGATGTTGGTGTTACACCAGATAACAAGTACCATATTTTTGTAGATCAAACCGACCATTTGATAAAGCAATGGGCGTTTTTTACAAATTTTAATGATGAAGCACCTCGTTTTACAATGCCTTGGGACAACTACCAAAAAGTTGGAAACATTTTGTTATCGTTTGATAGAAGCAAATTCGGACCTAAAAATGTGGTTGTAAAGCAAGATTTTAATGAAAGTCTTTTCACAGATTTAAACTATGAATGAGGATATTAAAAAATACATGAACCAAAGTGTGTTGTGTTGGCTAGCCACGGCATCTCAAGACAATATCCCTAATGTATCACCAAAAGAAGTGTTTACCTATTTTGAGGATTATATTATTATTGCCAACATTATGTCTCCACAATCTGCAAAAAACATTAAAGAGAACCCAAATGTGTGTTTAAGCTTTATTGATATTTTGGTGCAAAAAGGCTATCAAGTAAAAGGGGCAGCAGAAGTTATTTCAAAGCATCAACCCGAATTTGAAACATTAAAACAACCACTTTTAAAAATAACAGAAGGCAAATTTCCATTCTCTTCAATTTTTAAAATCTCTGTTGAAAGCACAAAAACAATAATTGCTCCAAAATACATTTTGTATCCTAAAACTACAGAACAGGAGCAGATTGAAAGTGCTAAAAAAGCTTATGACCTATAGAATATCACTTTCTTTTGCTTATTTAGATAGTTGACTTTGTAAAAAATTTCAGCTACTTTCGTTTAACGGCGGATATCCGTTAACCCATTAAGCAACATTAAAACCAAATCAACGAATGAAAAGAACAATATTTCTATTATCAGCAATTCTACCAATTCTGACTTTCGGACAAAGCGAATTTTGCGACAAAAGTTTCGGAGAAAGCTATTTTCCACTTGAAATCGGATTTGAAAAACATATCACTTGGGGAAATGCATTTTATGTGGAAAAAGTAACTGAAAAAAAAGAGATTGACGGAAAAGAATATTTCAAATACGAGCAGGATTTCGGAAATGGAACTGTATATGACCTATTGCTGAGAAATCAAAATGACACAATTTTTATGTATAATGAGGGTAATAAAAAAGACCAAATACTTTTAATTGCGAAACCTCAAAAAGGAATTAAATGGGAGACTGGAAAAGTTGCCGAAATTGACGGAAGTTTTGAGACGCCTTATTGTAACTATGAAAACCTAATTGTTGTTGAAAATAAATACTCAAATGGCACTAAAGAAAAACGTTACTACAAAAAAGGATTGGGACTTGTGGCTATAACAAGCAAAAAAGGGATTAAAGGAATTTGCTTACCAAACAAAGAAGAAGCTGAATCACTTGTTCAACCATTATCATATGCAGGTTGTGAAAATGAAACAGATAAGGATAAAATAACTGAGTGTACAATGAAATCTATTCATTCCTATGTTATTGACAAACTGAAAACTGCAAATATCAAAACACCAAAAGAAGACGGAATCCTAAAATATAAAGTAAGCATTGCGAAAACTGGATATGTTTCTAACGTGGAAACCTTGAACTCAATTCCAGGTGGAAACCAAGCGAGAAAAGAAATTAAAAAAATAATAGAATCACTACCTAAATTTATTCCTACCAAAACTGCTGACAAAAAAGCTGTAGGAACAAATATTGAATTGTCTATTCCGATTAAAACAAAATAACGTTGCCTATCAATAGTCTTAAGTAATTGCTTGTTCTCGTCTATTCGGAAAAACTTTACAAAGCACTCTTAAACTGCTCCAAAAATCTAACATCGTTTTCACTTAATAAACGAATATCGCTTATTTGATGCAGTAATAAAGCAATACGATCTATACCCATTCCGAAAGCAAAACCAGAGTATTCTTTAGAATCGATACCGCAGTTTTCTAAAACGTTAGGGTCTACCATACCGCAGCCCATAATTTCTAACCAACCTGTGCCTTTGGTCATTTTATAGTCGGTTTCGGTTTCAAGTCCCCAATACACATCAACCTCAGCACTTGGTTCTGTAAACGGGAAGTAACTTGGTCGTAAACGTATTTTACTTTTTCCGAACATTTCGGTAGTGAAGTGTTGCAAGGTTTGCTTTAAATCTGCAAAACTTACATCTTTATCAATATACAAGCCTTCTACTTGATGGAAAAAACAGTGCGAACGTGCAGATATTGCCTCGTTTCTATACACACGCCCTGGAGAAATGGTTCTAATAGGCGGTTTGTTATTTTCCATGTAGCGTACTTGCACAGAACTGGTATGCGTACGCAACAATACATCAGGATCGGTTTGTATAAAAAACGTATCCTGCATATCGCGAGCTGGATGGTGCTCTGGTAAGTTTAATGCTGTAAAGTTGTGCCAATCGTCCTCAATCTCTGGGCCTTCACTCACATTGAATCCAATGCGAGAAAAGATTTCAATAATTTGGTTTTTTACAATTGAAATTGGGTGGCGCGCACCAATTTCTATAGGTTGCCCTGGGCGAGATAAATCGCCATAAACGCCTTTAACTTCTTCCTTACTTTCAAGTTCTTCTTTTAAGGTGTTTACTTTTTCTTCAGCCGTTTTTTTAAGTTTATTGATGGTTTGACCAAATTCTTTTTTCTGATCGTTAGCCACATTTTTAAACTCGGCAAAGTATTGGTTTAACAACCCTTTTTTGCCTAAATATTTTATTCTGAATGCTTCTACCTCTTCTTTAGTTTGCGCTTTAAACGCATCGGCTTCTGCAATAAGTTCTTGTATTTTCTCTATCATGATAACTTGAAAATGATGGCAAATTTAATGAAATTATCAACATTTGCGTTAGGGATTGAGGCATTTGTTGAAGCTCTTTTTGTGTTGTTGCACCTATGCAACACAAAAAAGCGACTGCCGAAAGCCCGACCCTTGTGGTAACGCCCTAATGAATATACTCCGTCTCTAAAAAATAGTTAACGATCGCTTCCTTCATTAAAACAGATTGCTCGCCTGCTTTTAAAAATGGTAAGGCCTCAAGGGCTTTGTAGTGTGGCCAGCCTTCTTCATCCACAAAATCTAGCTCGTAGTAACCATAAGGCGTAAGGAGCTTGCAAATGGCAATGTGCATTAAATCTAGCTTTTGGTCTTTTTTAAAGGTTCTCTTTAGTTGCCCTAATTCCTGCACACCGATAAGGTAAATTATGGCATCGAGATCTAGAGTATCACCGTCGGCAAACTGATTAGAGAGTTTTTCAACCACCAAATCCCATCGTTCTTTTAATTTCTCGTCTCTAGACATACTAATTTTAAAGTTGCAAAGTTAGTAAACCTAAATATTAGTATTATTCTATATTTGTTTAAATATTAAATTATGGCAGTTATTGATATTATTCTTGGCGCTCTTATTTTGTTTGGGCTTATTCGTGGCTTTATGAAAGGCCTTTTTGTTGAGGTAGCTTCTCTTGCTGCTTTGGTTGCTGGTGTTTATGGCGCCATACATTTTAGCAATTTTGCTGCTGAGTTTTTAATGGAAAAAGTGTCTTGGGATGAGAAATACATTAACATAGTAGCATTTGCTATAACGTTTGTAATTATTGTTTTGGCTATTGCACTTGCTGGAAAAGCTTTGACAAAACTCGCCAATTTTGCGGCTTTGGGCATTATAAACAAACTACTTGGAGGCGTTTTTGGAGGACTAAAAATTGGATTAATTTTAAGTGTGGTTCTTATTGTTTTTGATGGCTTGAACAAAACCATTCCTTTTGCTAGTGCCGAGGATTTAGAAGATTCGATACTTTACACACCCGTAAAATCGTTAGCACCGACTATTTTCCCAAATATTTTGAAAAAAGATAAAGAAGATGCAGAGAACTCTCAAAATGCATAAAAAAAGTCGCCCGAAGACGACTTTTATGTTGTTATATCATCTCGACTTTTCCCGAGGATAGCATATACACGCCGCCAACTATCTTAATATCTCCATCGAGTTCCATTTGTCTCAAAATGGCACTACGCTCTCGAATACGTTCTATAGTAAGTCTTACATTGTTTTCTACCGTTTTTGCGACAAACGCCTTATTGGTTGAATCGTGCGTTCCTTCAACTTCACCTTCCGATTTTTTTACCGCTGGAAGTATATTATAAAGTAATGGTGTGATATTACCTAACTCCACTCTATCGCACGCCGCTTTTACAGCCCCACAACTTTCATGACCTAATACCATAACCAATTTACTTCCCGCTACCTTACAAGAATATTCCATACTTCCTAAAATATCAGTATTCTCAAAATTCCCTGCAACTCTCGCTACAAAGATATCACCAATAGCTTGATCGAGAACTGTCTCAACAGGAACTCTAGAATCTATACATGATAATACTACTGCTTTGGGGTGTTGACCGCTTACAGTTTGTTCTACCAAAGCGGAATTATCTACAGCCTGCATACTATTTTCAACAAATCTTTTATTACCGTTTAATAAGTCTTCTAAAACTACTGCAGGACTTAAGCCATCCTGTATCTCTTTTGTAATTGCTATATTTTTCATCTTTATTTTTTATTTATTAAGCTTGGTTAGTTTAAAAAACTCTATGTAACTATCTGGGTTTTTTACAACACCACGTTCAGACACCAGCTTAATATCTATATTTCGCTCTTTTGCCTTAAACGCAAAGTCTTCTAATATTTCAATAATGTCGTTATCTAAATACCTGGTTTTACTTACGTCCAATTCTAAAAAAGAATCGGGTGGAAGATTATCTAATTCTTTAAGAATGGCGCCCTTATTAAAAAAGGTTACCTCTTCAGCAAGTGTCATTTTTATTTTACCATCATCAACATCTTCTCCTTCTTTATGTAAAAAGTGAGAATTCTGGAAACTTTTAATCAATATTACAGTAATACCAACTGCTAGACCTAAACCAATACCCCAAAGTAAATCGATAAATACAATCCCTAAAACTGTTACAATGAAAGGAATCCATTGTTTCCAACCCAAACTAAACATTGTTTTAAAGGTTGATGGTTTTGCTAGTTTAAAGCCTACAATAAATAATACCGCTGCTAAAACAGATAGCGGAATCATATTTAAAAGTTTAGGTATTAATATTACGGAGATTAATAAGAAAAACCCATGAATTATGGCAGACATTTTTGTTCGCCCTCCAGACTGAATATTTGCAGAACTTCTAACAATTACCTGTGTAATTGGTAAACCTCCAATAAAACCAGAAATTATATTACCCGTGCCTTGGGCCAATAACTCTCTGTTAGTAGGCGTTACATTTTTGTGCGGATCTAATTTATCCGTAGCTTCTACACATAATAAGGTTTCAAGTGAAGCCACTATGGCAATTGTAAATCCTGTTATCCAAACATCCATTCTAGTTATTGCTGCAAAATTTGGAAAACTAAATTGACCTAAAAAACTATCGAAATCTTCTGGAACTGGCACAGAAACTAAGTGATTATCCGTTATACCAAGTGAACCTCCTTTAGTTGTAACATAAAAAATAATACCTACTACCACAGCAACTAAAGGTCCTTGTATTAGTTGAAATATTTTTCCTTTGTTACTTAAAACGTTAGACCATAACAATAGAATAGCCATAGCTATTATTGCAATAATAGTTGCGCCCATACTAACATTACCACTAATTAATGCATTAATAGCCTTTAAAAGTTCAGTTAAAGTGTTTTCACCATCTATTTGCAGAAATGCAAAATCACCTTGAGGATCTTCATCCATACCGAAAAAATGAGGTATTTGTTTTAGAATAATTATAATTCCAATACCCGTAAGCATTCCTCTTATCACTGAAGAAGGAAAATAATATCCGATAATTCCTGCTCTTAAAAATCCTAATAGTAATTGTATAGCACCTCCAATAACGACAGCTACTAGAAAGTTTTGATAACCACCTAAAGCACCAATAGCTGTAAGAACAATAGCTGCCAAACCAGCTGCAGGACCACTTACACCAATATTGGAACCACTGAGGCTACCAACCACAATACCCCCAATAATACCAGCAATAAGTCCAGAAAATAATGGTGCACCACTAGCAAGTGCTATTCCAAGACATAAGGGTAATGCCACAAAAAATACTACTATACTAGCAGGAAGGTCGTTTTTTAAATATTTAAACATAAAAATAATTCGTTTGAAGCCGTTGCTGTAAGCAACAGTTTAGTTTGTAAAAAAGTTGAATAAAATTAAGTTGTAAAATATAATTTTGGTGGAGGAAAGCTAAGCTTAATATGAGGCTTGTTATAGCTTTTAAAATAGTATTCTAAATTCGCTTTCTCAAAATCTCTAATGTGGGTGAGTAAGCTTTTCTTTATATCTAATATTATAAATTCCTTCTCTTTATTTTTGTCTTGATTTTTATCCTTTTCTTCTTCTGAAGCGTCATAGAATATAGAAATATCCGCGGAATCATCTATAACAATCATAACAGTAGGTACCACAGCAATCAATATAAATATTGAAGATAACGTTATAGCAACTACATTTTTTAACATCATTATTTGTTTTCAAAACACTAAAGATAATATTTTTTATTAAGGTTTATAATTCTTTCAACAATTTAATATCCTCGCTATCAATCCACCCTGTTTTACCATCTAAAAGCTTCACTTTTTTCCAATTGTTAACCGTATCTATTATCTGAACCTTGGTGCCTTCATGCAGTCTAAAAGCTTCCTCACTACGTAAGTTTGGTTCAGTCTTTACCTGAGATTCTTGCACAAAAACTATTGCTGGGTTATCCTTTTTATCTAGTTCGAATTTATTAAAAGCGAATGCTAAAGCGATACACAATGACAACAAACACACCACACTAGTTACAAACGCTATACGCTTTTTACCTGAAGCATATGAGAAATAATACATTAATACCAATACGACATAAACAAATGCCAATAGTACTGCAATTTTAGCCCACATATCAAAACTAAAGGTGTTTGTCATGTTCTTAATTAACTTTGAAAACCCCACTTCCGGGATATTGTCAATAGCATCAATAGTCATGTTATTAGCAAAAGCCAAATTGTTTTTAATATCCTTGTCCTTTGGGTTTAAAAGCAATGCCTTTTCAAAATAGTAAATGCTTGGGGCAACATTATTCAACCTATAATGTGCATTCCCAAGGTTATAATACAATTCAGCAGAATGAACATCAGTTTCTAAAACAGACATGTATTTATCAATAGCTTCAGCATATTTTCCTTCATTATACAATGCGTTACCTTGCTCAAACAGTGTGCTATTTTGGGCTTCAATTGTTGTAAAACTCAACAGAACTATCAGTATGTAAAAGAGGTTTTTCATCTTAACGTGCCTGTTTATCAATTAAAGAAATGGTTTTTGCTGCTTTATCATAATCAGCCTGCATAGTAACATTCGTAATAGGCGTATAGCGCGCCAATTCGCAGTTCTCAAAAATGGCTATAAAATCACTTACTACTTCATTTTCAACATTACGTTCTAACAGTAAACTTTCTATTCTGTCTTTACTTAAGTCGCTAGTTTCAATTCGCAATTTTGCCTTTAAATAATTATGTAGCGCTTTTTCCAAAGCTTCATAAAACGCCTCTTTTTTACCTAATTGTTTTTTAGCGCCTTTTAAATATTTTCGAGCAAGTTTATCTGCCCTTCTTATTTTATTTCCGGTGACATCGGCATCACGAATTGCTTTTTTCCTTCTAACTAAAACTACCAATGGAATCAATAAAAAAGGCCCTAATAACAAACTCCAAAATAATTTAGACTTGAAAAAATAGGCTCTCTGTGTTGTAACTAAGTCTGTTTTAGTCTTTATAAAAGCAAACGGATTATTATTAGAAACCACAGCTTGTTTTACGTTAGTATTAGATGATGTACTGGCTTGTGAATTTGTATTTGCTGGTCCGTTTAATACATTGATAATTATTTCATCAGAAGATAAACGCTTATAAGTTTCAGTTTCTAAATCAAAATAAGAAAATGATATACTGGGTAAAGGATACTTTCCTTTGTATTGCGGCACTATGGTATAACTATCTGAAATACTACCCTGCATTCCGCGTGTAGTTGTGCTAACATTTTCCTTATGCTCTGGCTCATACACTTCTAAAGAACTTGGAAGTGTTATTTTTGGCAGATTAAATAATTTTAAATTCCCTTTTCCCCGAACTTCCACTTTTGCTTGTAAAGACTCTGTGGCGTCTAACTCTGTTTTTGATGTCGTTACTTTAAAACTAAAATCGCCCACGGCACCGCTGAAATCAGCTGGCTTACCTACAGATGGTAATGGCTTTACATTTATGGTCCTATTACCAGCAGAAACCGTTCTATTTACACGCGTCATTAAGCGACTGCCAAAAATATCTCGACGATTTGTTGGCACCTGTACAGATACATTTAATGATAATGGCTCAATGTTAAGTTTTCCCGTACGTTGCGGGTAAAGCACGGTTTTACGCAATACCAAATACCTGTAATCTTCTCCTTGATACGTGCCGTTTTGTACACGTTGACCTTTGGTATCGATATTCTGACTCCAAAAATCATCATACCTAGGGATATCAATTTCTCGCCAATTATCCACACCTGTGGTTGGGGCTACATAAAGTTTATAAACTACAGTAATAGCCTCATTCAAATAAGGATTTGAATTTGAGACTTCAGCAACCAAGTGAATGTTATTTGACGCAACATAATCAGGATCATTAGGGTCTTTAGGTTTGTCTATGGCTGCCGTAATTTCGATTTTAACAGGAGTTGTTTTGTAAATTTCACCTTCTATCTCAATTGTTGCTTGTCCAATTGTGAAATTACCTCTGCTTTTAGGGGCCAAAAAATAACTGTATGTTTTTTTATAGGTACGAACACCGTTAATCCATGAATTGCTTACAGACTGATTTGGACCGCCAATAACGGTAAAACCATTAAAACTTGGTGGATTAAAATTATCTCCATCTTTATTCATTTCAAAATCTATGCGTAAACGTTCGTTTACACCTAGCTTTTTCTTGCTCACTTTAGCCTCAAACTTAACTTGAGCTGAAGCTAAAGTAGCTACTAAAACAAAAATAGTTATATGTAATCCCTTTAATAGTTTCATTTGCTAATTTGAACTCACTACCAATCTTTTTCCGTTTTAACCTTTACACCTTTTTGCTTTTCGGCATTCATTTTTTCCTGAACTTTTTGTTCTTGGTTATTCATTGCCTCTAACAAACTTTTAATTTGTTGCGGTGATAACTGCCCTGGTTTTGGTTGTGGTTTTTTCTTTTCTTCCTTTTCTTTATCCCCTTTATTCTTATCGTCTTTCTTGTCTTCAGGCTTTTTTTCATCTTCCTTATCTTCACCATCTTTCTTCTCGTCCTCTTTATCCTCGCCGTCTTTATTATCCTTATTTTCCTCGTTCTTGTCGTCTTTGTTTTCTTTGTCTTCGTCTTTCTTGTCGTCGCTATTGTCTTTATCCTCCTTATTCTCGTCGTCTTTGTTTTCGTCTTCTTGTTGTTTCGCACATTCTTTTGCTAAAGCCAAATTATAGCGCGTTTCATCATCAGAAGGATTATTTCTAAGTGCACTTTTATAAGCCTCTACGGCCTCTTTACACTTTTTATTCTTCATTAACACATTACCCATGTTATGAAACGCTTTGTGTTTAGCGGTTTTAGATGTCGCTAATTTCGCAGTTTGCTGATGACGATATAATGCTTCTTCAAAATTGCCCTTTTCATAATAAGAATTTCCTAAATTATACATTCCAGCAATATTGTCCGACTGCTTCGAGAGCGCTTTTCGGTATTCCATTTCTGCAGCCACAAAGTCTTCACTTAACAGCTCATTCGCCTCATAAACGTAATTATTGGCTTGTTTTTCGGCCTGCATACGTTCTTTGTTTTCCTGTGAAAACCCAAGAAATGAGATACAAAATATGATTAATACGACTAACTTTTTCATTTTAAACATCTATATTTCTAAGTTATAAAACTGACGTTTTTATTGCGTTAAATAAACTATAAATTTGGGCGCGACCCTATCGGGTCGGGCTTTCCACTATATCTTTTTCTCATTCCTCAAAAAAGGATGCCGTTGCAATCCCTAACGCTGGCAGACCAACCAAAGTTCGTGTTTCTCCCAAAAATCCAACTCATCTAGAAATTCTCATTAAACAAATTCAATTTTTTCAACCATGCTGTTTTTCGCTCTAATAAGAAAATATCTAGAAACAAAAAGAAAATACCAAACCCTAAAAACCATTGAAACTGGTCTTTAAAATCAGCAAACTGTTTTGCCTCAAATTCGGTTTTGTCCATTTGGTTTAAAATCTCCCTAATATTTTCTACAACATCATTAGTTATTTTTCCATTAATGTATGCACCATTAGCCTCCTCTGCAATTCCTTTTAAGGTCTCTTCGTTAAGCTTAGTAATTACCGTTTCACCTTGATTATCTTTCTTGTAACTAACTACAACCCCATTTCTTTTTAAAGGAATAGGACCTCCTTTAACATCACCAACTCCAATAGTAAAAATGCGAATACCTTCTTCATTTGCTTCCTCCGCCAAATCAATAGCAGCTTCACTATGGTCTTCTCCATCCGAAATAATAATGAGTACTCTATTGGTCTGTTCTTCATCATCAAAATATGTGGTCGCCAATTTTATCGCCTCATTTATTGCAGTTCCTTGAGACGACAACATATCGGTATTCATGTTGTTTAAAAACATTTTTGCCGATGCATAATCTGTTGTAATGGGCAACTGCGGAAATGCTTTTCCGGCATAGGCAATAATACCAACGCGATCGCTTGCTAGATTATTTATTATTTGCGTTACCAATTGTTTCGCTTTTTCTAAACGGTTTGGTGCAATATCTTCAGCCAACATACTTTTAGATACATCAACAGCAAAAACTATATCCACGCCTTCACGTTTTACAGTTTCTAATTTGGTACCAATTTTAGGGTTTACCAGCGCAATTGATAAACACAAAAAAGCTAAAGACAACAGTACAATTTTCAATGCCGATTTAAAAAATGATGTATCTGGACTTAAGCGTTTTAGTAAACTCTTATCGCCAAATTTCTTCTGGGTTTTATATTTCCAAAATTGAAGCACCAAAAAGAATAGGACGATTACCGGGATAATCCCTAAAGTCCAAAACCATATTTTTTCATCTAATTGATACATTTTTCTAAAATTCCAATATTAAAACTCTAAATTCCAAACTACACAAAACTCCTAAAAATAGTAAAGCGTAATAATAACTCCAGAAGCAGTAATAATCCTGCTAATAACACAAGCGGACGATACTTTTCTTCGTAATTATAAAATTTAAACTCCTCTATTTCTGTTTTTTCTAATTTATTAATCTCTTTATAAATTTCTTCTAACTTTTCATTATTGGTAGCCCTAAAATATTTTCCACCTGTGGCATCTGCTATTTCCTTTAGCAATTCTTCATCTATTTCAACTTGAATACGCCCATATTGAAATCTACCTGTTCTTGGGTCTATGGCAATTGGCGATAATGCCATTCCGTTTGTTCCAAGTCCTATAGTATAAGTTTTTATGCCGTATTCTACTGCTAGTTCACTTGCAGTTCTTGGGTCTATAAATCCAGTATTATTAACACCATCAGTTAGTAGAATAATAACTTTACTTTGTGCTTTACTATCTTTTAATCGGTTTACTGAAGTGGCTAAACCCATGCCAATAGCGGTTCCACCCTCTATAATGGTATTGTATTTTATGCTTTTTAACGAGCGCAATACAATTGCTTTGTCGCTAGTAATTGGGGTTTTAGTATAGCTTTCTCCAGCGTATTCTACTAAACCAATGCGGTCATTCGGGCGTCCTTTAATAAACTCTGATGCTACATCTTTAAGTGCTTCAAGTCGGTTTGGTTTTAAATCTTTCGCTAGCATACTTGCAGAAACGTCAATTGCCATAACAATATCAATACCGCGCGTTGTTTTTGTTTTTGAAGACACATCAACAGATTGAGGTCTTGCCAGTGCTGTAATTAGTAATGCTAATGCCAAAAGCCTAAATACAAAAAGTATGTGTTTTAATTTTGGCAATATAGAATTGGTGACCTTAAAGCCTTTTAAACTTGATATTTTAAGTTCAGCAGTTTGCTTTTTATTCTTAAAAATATACCAAGCCATTGCTAAAGGCAATAACAGAAAAAACCAAAATAATTCTTTATTTAAAAACTCAATCCCTTCTAACATTAGTCTTGCTCTTGTTTTTCGTC
This sequence comes from Flavobacteriaceae bacterium, assembly GCA_043557195.1. GTDB lineage: Bacteria > Bacteroidota > Bacteroidia > Flavobacteriales > Flavobacteriaceae > Jejuia. The sequence continues at coordinate 1,880,652 of CP121314.1, forward strand.
TTGTAATTCTACAGAATTTAAAATACGCTCTACAATGTCATCTGCATAAGTGTCATCTTCTTCAGCTGTTATAGCTATTTGTTGAAACACATTGCCCGAATTAAAAAGCAAAATAGTGTATTCACCTTTTTGTTTCTTGCCTTCAATTAACGTTGGAAAATCTCCAGAACCATGAACTTTAAGTCCTTCTGCTCCATTTGGTGTAGAAAATTTATCATTCTTAACCAACATATTTTCTACGCCTTGCTGTTCTATCATTTTTATGCTTTGTTCCGCAATTTGTTCTAATTCAATTTTATTATCACCAAGATTTTTAACTTTTGTTGTGATAACATACACATGAAACCCTTCAAACAAACTTCCATAACCAAACATTGTCATATCTACCTGTTGTTTTGCTTCCTCAGGAATTGGAGGTTCCATTCTTTTTAAAACTCTAGGCGTTGAAACAGTAACTGGAGGCACACCATAATCACTCGTTACCCATTCGCCCTCCAACAACTCTTTACTTTCATGACCAATGATGGTATCCTTTACATAATCAAAACCATATTTTATTGAAAATCCAACAATTGTAGCCATCAACAAGAATACACTTATCCCAACGGTTAACCATACTTTTTTACGCTTCTTTTTGCGCTCTTGTTCTTCTCTATATTGTTCATCTAAAAGCTTTTCTTCTTCGGTAGGCTCTGGCAATACTTCTTTTACATGATCAATTTCAGCATCAATAGTATTTCTATCTAGTTCTGCTAAAGCCACATCGGGAGCAGACTTTGCAAACTTCACTAAATCGGCACGTCTTAAAATGCTTTCTAAATTCTTAATGGTTTCTGTGCTTAAATCTATTTGATTACCATCCTTTAATAGTCGCAGCTTACTTATCAATTCATCCGTTGTACTTTCCAGAGCATGGTCGTACACCTTTTCATCTAAATATTTACGAATAATTAATGTCAGCTCTGAATAGTAATCTTTTAGTTGCTCGTGTTCTAAATAATGACTCTCATCTAGTTTTTGTAGTGCTAGTTTAGCTCTATCATATGGTGGCAATAATGCGATTTTTTCTTCTTCACTTAGAGGCTTTCGTCTCCAAATAAACCACCAAAGTGCCGCTGCTATTAGCCCAATTATAAGTAAAGTAAGTAAAAGATACTTCCACCAATTGCCACCGCGTTTCTTTACTTCTATAAGGGGTTTTATATCATAAAGCCCTTGTTTTGTGGTATCAACGGCAATGGTGTTTACCTCAACTTTAAGTGAATCTGTGAAGAACGTTTTATCTCCCACAATTATTTTTTGACGCGGAATTGTATACGCACCAGAATCAAATTGTGTTAAACCATATTTTTTAATTAAGCTGAATTTGTCTTTATTTTTGATAGTATCAATAGCGTAGGATTCTATCATTTCTAAAGGCATGAAGGTTTGCCCTTCTGGAAATACAACTAAATTTGTAGAATCTGATTCTACCTGAATGTTGTAGGTGATTTGTTCTCCTATTTTGATTGATGTAGAATCTATAGAAGACGTTACTTGGGCAAAAGATAAAACAGACAGAAAGCAGAAAACACAAGACAGAAGTAATCCTTTCAAATTACCTTCACTCTTTACTTCAAAATTCATAAATCTGAAATCGTTAATCATAAATCGTTACTCCTTTAGCCTCTTCGTTTAAAATATCCTAATAACTTCTTAACGTAACTTTCATCTACACGACAATCTATAACCCCTGCGCCGGAACGTGAAAATGTTTCCTTGTAATAATTCACCTTATCTCTGTAAAACTTCGCATAGTTTTGTCGCACCCTTTTTGAAGTGGTATTTACCAACATCATTTCGCCAGTTTCTTCATCTTGCATTTGTACCACGCCAATATTTGGAATCTCTTCTTCGCGCTTATCATACACTCGTATTCCTGTAACATCATGTTTCCCTGAGACAATTTTCATGGTGCGTTCGTAATCATCCGCAATAAAATCGGAAAGCATAAAAACGATGGCTTTCTTCTTCATCACGTTGGTTAAAAACTTCAAAGCTTCGGCAATATTGGTTTGTTTACTCTCTGGTTTAAATTCTATAAGTTCCCGAATGATACGCAATACATGAGAACGCCCCTTTTTAGGCGGAATAAATAATTCTACTTGGTCTGAAAATAAAATCAAACCAATTTTATCATTATTCTGAGTTGCCGAAAATGCTAAGGTTGCTGCTATTTCAGTAATTACTTCATTTTTAAATTGCTGTTCTGTACCAAATAGTTCTGAACCTGAGATATCTACCATAAGCATCATGGTAAGTTCACGCTCTTCCTCAAACACTTTAATGAAAGGTTCACTGTAACGTGCGGTAACATTCCAATCAATGTTTCGAACATCATCCCCAAATTGATACTGACGAACTTCACTAAATGTCATACCACGCCCTTTAAAGGTAGAATGGTATTCTCCTCCAAAAATATGATCAGACAACCGTCGTGTCTTAATCTCAATTTTGCGTACTTTTTTTAGTAATTCTTTAGTATCCATCTATTCAATTATCGATTGTAGATTTTTGATTTACGATTTCTGAAATCGCTATTCGTCATTCTAAAATCTGAAATCCTATGGTACTTCTATCTCGTTTACAATTTTATTGATGATGTCTTCTGAAGTCACGTTTTCAGCTTCAGCTTCGTAAGTAATGCCTATTCTGTGACGTAACACATCATGAACCACAGCACGAACATCTTCAGGAATCACATAACCTCTACGTTTGATGAATGCATAACATTTAGCAGCTGTAGCTAAATTGATACTTCCACGGGGTGATGCTCCAAAAGAGATTAATGGTTTTAAATCGGTAAGTCTATATTTTTCAGGATATCTCGTTGCAAAAATAATGTCTAGGATGTACTTTTCAATTTTTTCATCCATGTACACGTCTTTGATGGCTTCTTGTGCTGCTAAAATTTGTTTTACAGAAACTACAGGATTTACCTTATCCCAAGCACCCTTCATATTAGCTCTCATAATCAACTGTTCCTCATCTAATTTAGGGTAGTCAATTACTGTTTTCAACATAAAACGGTCAACTTGCGCTTCTGGTAACGGGTAGGTTCCTTCTTGCTCTACAGGGTTTTGCGTTGCCATTACTAAGAATGGTTTATCTAGAACAAACGTTTCGTCTCCAATAGTCACTTGCTTTTCCTGCATCGCTTCTAGTAGTGCCGATTGTACCTTTGCAGGCGCTCTGTTTATCTCATCTGCTAAAACAAAATTTGCAAAAATTGGTCCTTTCTTAATGGAGAAGTCATTCTCCTTCATATTGTAAATCAAAGTACCAGTAACATCTGCAGGTAATAAATCCGGAGTAAACTGTATTCTGCTAAAACTACCATCCACGGCTTGCGCCAAGGTATTAATGGCTAAAGTTTTTGCTAATCCAGGAACACCTTCTAATAAAATATGCCCTCGCCCTAAAAGGCCAATTAGCAATCGTTCTACCATGTGTTTTTGACCTACAATGACTTTATTCATTTCTAAAGTCAATAAGTCTACAAAGGCACTTTCCTTTTCAATTTTCTCGTTAATAGACTTAATATCAATTGTACTAGTTTCTTCCATCATTTTTAAGTTTTAGAGATCAAATATGCGGCTCATATTTTAAGCATTGCAAATTGTTAAAATTTTTATTTGAAACCTGTTAAAAATTGGTTAAAAAAATTGGCTAAAGTCGATGAATCCTGACTTTAACCAATAATTATGATAAGATTATCTTAAATGACAAAAAATTCAATCAATTCAAGTCAACTCAGATATAAAAAAGAAAAAAGCAATACAGCGTTATGTATTGCTTTTTAATATTTGCAAGTTCTTTTACTTTTTTAAAAGAATCTATTCTAAAACTAAAGTAACGTCTAACTCTTTTTCTTCACCTGGCTCAAGCGTTACATCAATTTCTTGGGTAACATAGCCTGTTGCGCTAAATGTAATTTTATAATCGCCAGGAACAATATTTTCTATACTATATGCTCCACTGGCATCTGTATTTACTGAAGTTGCATCTGTATCATTAATAGCAACGGTTGCAACAACATCGGTAGCTAAACCAGAAACATTACCCATTACTGTAGCTGGCTTCAAACTCAACTCAATAGTATCAGCAATAACTGTAACTTCGCCAGTTAAAACAGTCACATCTTCCACTACCACATCTGCATAATTAGAATCATCATCCATTGGCGTAATTACAACATCATATGTTCCTGCTGGCACGCCCCATAACGCAAATTTTCCTGTGTCATCGGTATAAGCTGAAATAACAAAATCATCATCTGTTTCTGGAGTGCCCATATCATCAACTAAAACTGAAGCCATAACTGGAACATCACTAGGACTAACCATACCTTCAATAATTCCAGAATTAATCTCAGCACTAGCATAAAGTACTGGTTTTAAAATAATATTTCCAGAATTTCCTGCAATTACAATAGACTTCTCAACATCAAAATCAAGAATAAAATCATAGGCAAAACCTTCTTGTATCTCTGTGTTTATCTTAACTTTTAACCCCGACTGTTGTCCACTTGGCGTTTTTAAATCAAAAGTTTCATCTTCATCATTTTCATCTTTAATTACAATGGTATTCCCATCTCCTAGAACCAAACGCATTTGGGTTAGTTCTCCTTCTGGAACAGGGAATCTATCCACTAAAACCTTACTTATCCCTCCGGTGAAATCGAGCAAGTTTACAATATCACTTTCTGCATTTAAAGACGTCCAGCCATTATCGTCATCCATTTTAATCATCACATCAACAATCTCTACATTAACTTCTTCAAAGTCTCCAGGAGCATCTACTAACCTAACAGATATGGTTGGAGCCGTTGCACTAACATTATTAGATTCTGAATCGTCACAAGAAAAGAAAACCGTTAAAACTGTTAATGATAAAAACAGCTTCGAATACTTAAAGAATTTCATACTTTTTGTTTTTTAGTTCAATGGTAATTACGTCAAAATTAAGAATGTAGATGTCTACTAATGACTAAATCGCGCAAAAATCGTATTGAATTTGATTAAAAATTCGATAAACGGTAAACCTATCACACTTTTGAGTATTTTAGGGTCAATAAATTATTACAATGACGAAAACAGCATTTATAACAGGAGCTACAAGTGGTATTGGAGAAGCCACAGCATATGAGTTTGCAAAACACGGTATTAAGTTAGTACTCTGCGGAAGACGCTTACATAGGCTTAATACCATTAAAGAGGCTTTAAGTAGATTAACCGATGTACATATTTTAAATTTTGATGTAAGAGACAAACAAGAAACTTTAAATGCTATTGCTTCCTTACCTGATGATTTTAAAGAGATTGATATATTAATCAATAATGCTGGAAACGCACATGGTTTAGACCCAATACAAGAAGGTAGTTTAGACGATTGGGATGCCATGATGGATATAAATGTAAAAGGGTTATTGTACGTTAGTAAAGCTATTATTCCACAAATGACCAAACGTAAATCTGGGCATATTATTAATATTGGGTCTTCTGCTGGCAAGGAAGTATATCCAAAAGGCAATGTGTATTGTGGTAGTAAACATGCGGTTTTAGCCATTACAGAAGGTATGCGTGTAGACTTAAATCCGTTTGGAATAAAAGTAGGCGCAATAAACCCTGGGTTAGTAGAAACCGAATTCTCTAAAGTACGCTTTAAAGGCGGTGCAGCTGCAGATTCTGTATATACAGGTTTCAAAGCATTACAAGCTAAGGATGTTGCAGAAGTCATTCATTTTGCAGTGTCTAGACCTGCTCATGTCAATATTGCTGATGTGTTGATGTTTTGTACGGCGCAGGCGAATAGTGTTACGGTTAAAAAGGAGTTTTAACAAATATGATTAACAAACGTCTTTTAATAAAACACTTACTCGCTCATAATGATGAGAACAGTTTTTATGATAAAAAACGAAAAATTGATATTAGTCAAAAAGAAGGTAAGGCTAAGTTTTTAAAGCATATTTGTGCACTTTCCAATAGTAATCCTAAAAACAACTCCTATATTGTTATTGGTGTTGAAGATGAGGACAATAAAATTATTGGTGTTGATTTTTTTGATGATAGTAAAATTCAAAATTTGATTAATGCCTACTTAACCCATCCACCAATAGTGCAATACGAGAATATTCCGTTTCCACATTTACCAGATGATAAAGTAGTGGGATTGGTAACTATAAGGCCAACAGGAATACTTACCTCTTTGCGAAAAAATATCTGGAAGTATTATGGAGGCTCTGTATTTTTTAGAGATGGCAGCATGAGCATGCCCAAAGTATTTAAAAGTGATATTAAAGATGTAAATTCTAAAATTGTTGAAGCGATAGAAATAAACGCGCAAAACAATATTGAGCATACGCTAGATGGTGTTATAGATTTTATGAATAAGCGCAAGGATTTCAATGCGCAGTACAAAGTATTTAAGGAATACTTTGTGGTATGTTGGGCTGGACAAAAGAAAACTGTAAAAAACGAAGTGTTCTATTCTAGAGTAGATATAGAATTAATAAATGAGCAGGTACGTTTGTTTTTTTCTGCGTTAGATGAAGTTTCTATAAAAATATCTGAAGACACGTTTGAGATTATTGAATATGTAAATCTTGGTTACCAAAAGAGTTTTAAATACTACCCTTTAGAAGAAACTATTATTAATTTTCAAGACAATGCAAATTATAATATTGAAACCAAGTTATTGTTTGAGCCGCCACAGTTTAATAAGAAAACGTTGCACCATATTTACAACACCAACAATGCGCTTTTAGAGAAATTGAAAAAAGGGCTCACCTTAACTGAAAACGAATTATTAGATTTAAATCAATTACCATCAAATTATTTGATTTGCTATTTGAATGATTTTCAAGATGCTCTTGATAAATTACAAGAAGCAAAATCGTTTTTAAAGGCTCAAGGCAATGGCGTTTACCTATTGTATAAAGAAACTATGCGGATTTTAAGAAAGGTGAAGTACAATTAACATTTGTTAATAAATTTAACCATAACTTAACATTTGGGTATTCCTATATTCTGAAAAAATAGTATGTTTGCACCGCTATTAATCATTTAAACAAACCTTGTGCTCCAAATCGAAACAGAGTCAAGGTTTTTTTTATTGCTTTTTTTGATGAATACGCTCTCTAACTACTATATTGAATACTCTCACAACTTGACTTTGTAAAAATTTTCAGCTAACTTCGTTTAACGGCGGATATAAGGCAGTACAATGGCGCATATCCGTCAACCTATTAGCTACAATTTGAAAACAACCAACGATTTTTATCCGAAAATGAAAGTTTCACTCGATGGAGAGGTTGGAATTGTCCTTGATGATTTTAATGATTGGAATGGTGTTTATTATGTTGATGGAGAAAAGAAACAAGGAATTCAATCAAAAAACTATGGAGTTATAAGATGGGATACAAACAAAGAAAATGACACAGAAGATTGGCGTGGAATTTTTGGCTCATTTATAGCAGCGGGAGGAAAAGAATTAAATCAAGATTACGAATTTGAATTTATTAATGACAACGGAGTTTTAAAAACTAAAGAAATTGAATAATAGAATTCTAATTTTAGATTTAGATGGAGTTTTAATAACAAATCCATCGTGGAAAGCTGACCAAATTCACTCGGATGGATATTCTGAATTTAATAAATCTTGTGTTGAAAACTTAAATCGACTTCTGACTCTTGCAGAATTTGATATTTGGTTAAGTTCAACTCGACGAACTGTGAAAACTCTGACTGAATTCAATCTGATTTTCAAAAATCGTGGAATGAATAAAAAAATCGTCGGATTTCTACCAGAATACTCGGATTGTAAAAACCGAAAAGAAGAAATTCATAAATTTATAACGGAATTTAAAGTGTCTGACTTTCTAATCATCGATGATGACAAATCATTAAACGGATTGGAAAGTGGAATAAAAGAAAGCCTAATTTTAACTGAATTGACTAAAGGATTTAATTCGGAGAAACTGAAAGAAGCAACAGAAAAAACCAATTTGAAAACCCAAAACGGCAAAGTAGCCCGCGTTAGGGATTGAATGCTTCGACTACGCTCAGCACAGGCTAAATGTTTGAAATCCCCGACGAAGGAGGGATTGAGTAGTGAAATGTTTACATTCATTAATTTAAAATGTAAATCAATGAGTAAAGCCCAAATAATTCTAAATAAAATCTAACTGGCTAAACGATTTGTTCAACACTTTTTTATCATCAACTTCTAGCCATTTATCTAATACTGTGGCGTAAATGGTTCTAAAATCTATTTCGAATTTTAAATCGCCATTATCATCTAGATTGCTCAAGTTGGCAGCATTGTTGTAAAACCCTTTTTTCTTAAGGTTTTCGCCAATGATGAATACGTTGTTTGCGGTACCATGGTCTGTACCAACGCTTGCATTTTGTTTTACACGACGCCCGAATTCTGAAAAAGTTAAAATTAGGGTGTCCTTAAACGTACCATTTGCCTTGAGGTCTTTTACAAAAGCTTCAATACCATCTGCATATTGTTTTAACAAACGTTTTTGCGTATTTAACTGATTTGCATGTGTATCGAAACCATTTAACGAGGTGTAAAACACCTTGGTGTCTAATCCAGAATTTATAAACTGTGCGGTGGTTTTTAGTTGCTTACCAAACTTGTTTTGCGGATATTCTTGCAACGTAGACACTGTTTTACTGGTTTCATAAATATACTTTGCAGATGAATGTGCATCTATCATAGATTTGTACAAATACCCCAAGTTATGCTCGCTTAAATGCGCATCGTTTTGATGTTTATTGATGTTTTTAAAGTAGGGATCTCTAGACATGTTATGGAATGCTCTAGGATCTTTAGTGGCAATGGCATTTACTTTTTCGCCCTTCATGGCTAGCGACAAACTTTCGTCCACCTCTATTGCAGCGTAGGGGTTTTTACCATAATTATCTAGATAGCGCCCTAACCAACCGCTCTGGGAAAATTTATCAGAATCGGTTGCGGTTTGCCAGATATCCATAGATCTGAAATGCGACCGTACAGGGTTTGGGTATCCTACGTTGTTTATAATAGACAAGTACCCTTGGTCGTAAAGTCGTTTTAATGGTGTTAAACTAGGGTTTAGCCCTACCTCGTCAGTTAATTTTATAACATCAGTTTTGGCGATGCTTATCGTTGGGCGTTCTTTATAATAGATGTCGTTTCTAAAGGGTACAATAGTATTAAGCCCATCGTTTCCACCAGAAAGTTGGATAATTACCAAACGTTTGTAACCCAAGGAGGCACTCGCTACTTGCTCGAACGCTCTTACAAAGCTAGGGACAAAAAATAGGCTACTAGCTAAAGACGACTGTTTTAAAAATTTTCTTCTGTCCATAATTAACACATTTGATATTCTGGTAACGACATTAACTGCACGCAATATTCTTGTTTTGATACTTTCTCTAAACTATTGAGATATGTTTTAGCTTCATCACTTATTGGGCATGCTAAAACATGACTTTCCATATCGTTAATCTTTACATTTTTAAAGTGTTTTGTAAAGTAAACCCAATCGGTTTCTGTACTAAAGTATTTACCGTAGTTTTTCTTAAACGCTTGCTTTTTTGTGTCTATTTGTCTATCGAACTGCCCTTCTTTAGTTTTAGAAATGTAGGCGTTATTTAATAGCAGTGATGGTAGCTTTAAGCGCAGCACAATGGTATTACTATCTATCCAATTTTTACCGCCTTTCCAGCCAGCAACATTAGGCGGGTCTAATAAGGTTTGCCCAAGTAACCTTTGAATATGTAGTAGTTGTTTCGGCTTTTTAAAATTGGTTGGTACTATGGTTTTCATACCTACCAAAAACTCTATTGGTGATTTTATTTTATTACCAATATTGTCTTCATCATAAAACCAATCGGACAAAAGCATGTGGCGCATTACGTTTTCAATATCGTAATCCTTGTAAAACACATCTGCCAACTCATTTACATGGGTTTCGTTTAAATTTTCATTTACAAAATACTTGTAAAGCTTACTACAAATGTATTTGGCACATTGCTTCTTCTCTAAAATGATATCTACTATATCCTCACCATTAAAGTTTCCTGTTTTACCAAAAAAAGTTTTATCGCCATAATCGTGTGCCCACTTTCTAAACACAAACTCACCTCTTACATTATGCGAATACCCAGTAAAGGCTTTTGCACTTTCCTTAATATCCTCCTCTGTGTAATGGCCTTCCCCTAAAGTGAACAATTCCATCAATTCTCGTGCGAAATTCTCATTGGGTTTTTTCTTTCTATTTTGCTTGGTATTTAGATACTTTGTCATTGCCGCTTCTTTTGAAATGGCGTTAACAAAATCTTTAAAATTCCCTAAAGCATGTTCGCGAAGTCTATTGTTGAACTGCTGAATATAATTGATAAAATTATCTTCACATACAAAATGATTTGCCCAAAACAACGTCATTTTTTCTCTAAGAATTTCTTTTGAAGACGTTAATCTATCTATCCAGGCACCATTAAGCTCTATTTGTTTTTTACGGCTTATTTTTTGAATTTTCATTCGGGTTTGAGGCTCCAACTTCTCGTTCATCATCCCAGAGAAAATAGCCTTGATTTCTGAAGTATCTACTTCTAGTGGGGTATAAGCCTTAGAACTATCAAACAGGTTTTTTACAATTTCTGCTCTGCCTTTTCCAGACATCTTTTTAAGATCTGTAGGTAGAATTCCAAAACCAACACGCCTGTATAAATGTTGTATATGCTTATCTTTCATATGCCGAAAATTAAATAAACCTCATCAAAATAGATGCGTTAAGTTATTAGACTTGAATGTATTAAAAAGGTTTAATTTGAACTTTGAAGATACAAAAAAACCGTTTCTATCTAAGAAACGGTTTTAGGAATTTAATCTTATTTAAGCGAGGTTATTTTCCTCCATCTAGCTCATCTTGCCATTTTAAAAGCTGTTCCCACTTACCTTCATAGGCCATTTTAGCTTGCTCTGGCCATGTGCCTGGGCTATGCATTTTAAAACGATCGCCTCCAGAATCTAATACAACTTGACATTTATCAATGGTACATTCTGATAAGGTTTTCCATGTTTTTACATCATGATTATGAAACAACTCTTGAATTTTTGGACCAATACCTTCTACAATTGTTAAATCGTTCTCTTTTATCTTTTTCCCAAAAACTGCTTTTGCGGCTGCAGCATCAAAAGGAATTAGAGCGACAGTCGAGGCAGCGGCCAATGATGATGCTAGTGAATCTTTAGTTGTTTTTAAATCGCCTTCTAAAGATGTTCTGGTAGCTTTACAAGCATCTAATTCTGCTTCTAGTTTTGTAATTCTATTATTGCAATCGTCGTGGTTTCCAACGCCTAAAAGCTTTCCTAATAAGTATCCTAATATTGCTGAAATAATTCCGACTAATATTGGAATAAGCCAGCATGGTATATGTATTGCTAAAAAATTCATAATCTTTATTTTAAGTTTTTAATTAATTGTTATTACTGTTCTTCTGTTTTGTGCTTTTCCTTCATCGGTTGCGTTATCAGCAATAGGTTCCGCTTGCCCTTTAGAAGATGTTTCTATGTTGCCGCCTAAAATGCCATTTTTAATTAAATAGCCTTTTGCAAAATCTGCGCGTTGCTGACCAAGTATAACATTGTTTGCAGCATCTCCAGTATTATCAGTATGCCCAACAACTTGAACTTTTACCCCAAGTTTGTCTACACAATGAGAAATATCAGCAATTTTTTGACGTTGCTCATTAGTTAAAGCAATGGCAGCTTGTCCTGTTTTAAAATGAAGCACTAAAGGGTTTTCTCTAACAGATTGACACGCTTTTTCTAACGCTTCCATTGCAGAGGTGTCTGCTGTATCTAGGGTTAACATTCCAAATTTTAAAGGCCCGAACAATGTTGCTTTGTCATCAGGATGGATATCGTCATTCAATTGCCCATAAGTATCTATTTGTTTTGATGGTACACCATGCAAGACTAAATAGTTTTTAACTGAATTTGCACGTGCCAAACCAAGATTAGGATAAGCAGAATTATTTTTCTCATCACTTTTATAAAACCCAGTAATTTCTAGGTCTTTTAGCGGATTATTAAGCAAATAGTCTTTTAGCTTTAATACACCACTTTCAACATCTGTAGAAACAGGTTCTAAAATCGAAAAGGTTGATGTTTTGAAATTGAAGTTTTCATTCAACTTAATGTTGAAATCTCCATTAGAATCACTTATTAAAAACGCGTTTTTAGTGGCGTCCTTAATTTCTGGAATTACAGCACTTTTAGTCTCATCTTGCTTGTGCTCACAACTTCCTTCTCCGCAGCATGCGCTACAACATAGAAAGTAATACAAGATTGTTCCGAGAATAATAGTGAGTAGAATTCCTAAGAGATAGGATGTTTTTTTACTCATTTTAATTATAGTTAATGGTTAATGATAATATAAGTACTTATAAGATAACACTTTAAGCCCCTTAATTAAGAAACACAAAAACAAAAAAAGTCACAAATTAAGAAAATGTGACTTTAATTATTAATTAACCTTTGACTATTACAAATCGAATTTAATCCCCTGCGCCAATGGTAATTCAGAAGTATAATTGATAGTATTGGTTTGTCTGCGCATATAAATTTTCCAAGCATCGGAGCCTGATTCACGTCCGCCACCAGTTTCTTTTTCGCCTCCAAAAGCACCACCTATTTCTGCACCAGAAGTCCCAATATTTACATTGGCTATCCCACAATCTGAGCCAGCATGCGATAGAAAACGTTCTGCTTCACGCAAATTATTAGTCATAATTGCAGAAGATAAGCCTTGAGCCACATTGTTTTGAATTTCAATGGCGTTTTCAACATCTCCAGCATATTTCAACAGATATAAAACAGGTGCAAAAGTTTCATGTTGTACTATTTTAAAATCTGGTTTTGCTTCTGCAATGGCCGGCTTAACGTAGCAACCACTTTCATGACCTTCGCCTGAAAGTACAGCGCCTTCAACCACTATATTTCCACCTTCTTCAACTACTTTTGCTAAAGCTTGATTGTACATATTTACAGCATCTATATCGATTAAAGGACCAACATGATTGTTCTCATCCAAAGGATTTCCAATTCGTAATTGTTTATAAGCATCAACTACTGCATGTTTCACTTTACCATAAACCGATTCATGAATTATTAAACGGCGTGTTGATGTACAACGTTGTCCCGCTGTACCAACAGCCCCAAAAACAGCACCAATAACTGTCATTTTTATATCTGCATCAGGAGTGACGATTATAGCGTTATTCCCACCTAATTCTAGGAGCGATTTTCCTAAACGTCCAGCTACTTCTTTCGCTACAATTTTCCCCATTCTGGTAGAACCTGTTGCCGAAATTAATGGAACTCTTGTGTCTTTCGTCATAAACTCACCCACTTTATAATCACCATTAATCAAACAAGAAATACCTTCAGGTAAGTTGTTTTCAGCAAAAACCTCAGCAGCAATATTTTGACAAGCCACACCACAAATAGGTGTTTTTTCGGATGGTTTCCAAATACAAACATCACCGCAAATCCAAGCTAAAGCTGTATTCCAAGACCAAACAGCAACAGGAAAATTAAACGCTGAAATAATACCAACAATCCCAAGTGGATGGTATTGCTCGTACATACGATGTCCTGGTCTCTCAGAATGCATGGTTAAACCATGGAGTTGTCGAGACAGACCCACGGCAAAATCGCAGATATCAATCATTTCCTGAACCTCGCCTAAACCTTCTTGATAGCTTTTCCCCATTTCGTACGACACCAACTTACCTAAAGCTTCTTTCTTTTCACGTAGTTTATCTCCAAACTGACGCACGATGTCTCCACGCTGAGGCGCTGGCATTAATCGCCATGTTTTAAAAGCTTCGGTTGCAGCAGTCATTACCTTTTCATAATCTTCCTTTGTCGTGGTTTTTACCTTGGCAATTAATTGACCGTCCACTGGCGAGTAACTTTCAATAATGTCTCCATTTGAAAAATTATTTGAGCCTGTAGAAGTGCCTTCATTAATTGCTTTTATACCCAAAGTTTTAAGTGCCTTATCTATACCGAAATCAGTCGCTATCTTACTCATTAATTATTGATTTGTTAATTAATTCAAAATTATTTGCGAATATACTAATAAAATGTCGTTTTTGTTAAATTTTACTAATGATAAAATCAGTAACTTTAGTAGCTAAAAAATCATATTCCTTTATGAAAAAAATCATAGTCTTATTTATCACTATTCTTGCATTTTATTCTTGTAAAGAGAACGTAAAGGAAACTGCAATAACAGGCCAAGAAAAACCTGAAAAAGCGGCATTTTCAATTGTAATACATGGTGGCGCTGGATATATTCGAAAAGATAATATCTCCCCAGAAAGAGAAGTTGAATATCGTCAAAAACTAGAAGAGGCCATAAGAGTTGGTTATGATATTTTAAAAAATGGAGGTACTAGCTTAGATGCAGTACAAAAAACCATCAATGTATTAGAAGATTCTCCTCTTTTTAATTCTGGAAAGGGTGGTGTTTTTACAAATGAAGGTACTTGTGAACATGACGCTTCAATTATGGATGGTAATTCTTTAAATGCGGGTGCTTCAGCGGGTACAAAAACCGTTAAAAATCCGATTAATTTAGCTAGAGTAGTGATGGAAAATTCACCTCATGTAATGCTTGCCCGTGAAGGTGCCGAAACTTTTGCCAAAGAACAAGGTTTGGATATTGTAGACCCCTCCTACTTTTATACTGAAAAAAGCATGAAAGCCTTAGAGCGAGTGAAGGCTTCTGAGAATAAAAAAGTAGCCTCATTTTATGATACAGATATCCAAAACTCAAAGTTTGGTACCGTAGGTTGTGCCGCTTTAGATAAGCATGGTAATTTAGCAGCAGGAACTTCAACAGGTGGTATGACTAATAAAAGATGGGGGCGCATTGGCGATTCGCCCATTATTGGAGCCGGAACTTATGCCAATAATAAAACCTGTGCAGTTTCTAGCACTGGTTGGGGTGAGTATTTTATCCGTGGTATGGTGGCTTATGATATTTCTGCCCTCATGGAATATAAAGGTTTAAGCTTAAAAGAGGCTTCAAAAGAAGTAATTCAAAATAAATTACCAAGTGTTGGTGATGGCAAAGGTAATGGTGGTATTATTGCTTTAGACACTTCAGGAAATATGGTAATGGAATTTAATACTCCTGGAATGTTTCGCGCCACAATGAATGATAAAGGTGAATTGTATATTGGTTTGTATAAGGAATAAAGAATAACTATGCGTTTTTAACATTACAGTTTCTCCTCCTTGGAGGGGAACACTCATATAAAAAATAAAAAATTAGGCATTTATATTTCTCCGCTTAAAGAAAATCTGAGTAAAATAATACGTCCCAGAACTATTCTTCACAACAGCAATTCCAATATGAGTAAAATCACCCTCAATATTTCTGCGATGACCAGAACTGTTTAACCAAGCATTCATTACGTCTTGCGCAGACCGTTGTCCGTAAGCCACATTTTCACCAGTTCTTGAAGCGTTTGCTTCTGCGAATAATCTATCTGATCGTTTGTCGAAATCATCATGACTAATATCACGTTGTTCAATCATGTATAAGGTATGTTCGTAAGCTAAATCGTTTGCCAAAGTGTTAAATTCCAAAGGAGTTTTTCCAATACTGGCTCTGTGTGCATTTACAATCTGTAGAATTTCATCCGCCATTGATAGTGTTTCAGATAATTCAATGTCTTCTTCCGAAACATCGTCTTTAGAACAAGATGTAAAAGCAACCATCAGAATAAAACAGCATAGAATTGCGTAGGTTTTTAAATGAAGTGTTTTCATAATACAAGTAGATATGGGTACTGAAATATACGAGTATCAACGTTTTAGGGATGGATAAATTTTAGAAAATCGTCCTTTGAACACTTAAATATGCCATTCATCGGTGATTTTACACTTCAACTAAAACCTTAAGACTAATTTAACATCTGCTAAAAACTAAACTCCAAAATTCCAACGTAATTAAATTAACGAGATTCTACCTACGCTTTCGTTTTTTAAGTAATTTGTTCATCTAAATCTTCAAACTAAATGTCTCTAAAGAAAATCTTTGTTTTAGTCTTCATCATTGGGCTAGCAACATCCTGTAAAAAGAAAGCTGTAGAAACCGATAATATTTTCAAATTCCGAGATTATGTGAGTTACACCACTTCGGGAATAACCTCGGTAGCAAATCCTATTCAAATTAATTTGGCCAACGAAGTTGAAGGTTGGGAAATGGGTGCTGAAATAACCGATAATATTGTTTCAATAAAACCACATGTTGAAGGTGTGTTAAAAGTTGCTAATAAACACACACTACTATTTACACCCGATGAATATTTAGAACCGAATACCGAATATACGGTTACAGTAAAACTAAAAGACATTTATAAAAATATGCCGGATGGTTTTGAAAATTACACCTTTCAGTTTAAAACCATAACCCCAAGTTTTAATTTGGTTACTAGGAGTTTACAATCATACAGCAAAGAATGGCAATATCTAGAAGGCGTAATAAAATCTGCAGATATTATTACAATTGATGACGCCAAAACTTTGGTTGAAGCCTCGCAAAATGGAAAAAAATTAGCAATTGTTTTTAATGAATTGAATAAAAGTTCCAAACATTTCGAGTTTAAAATTGATAGTATTAATCGGTTAGTTGATGACAGCAAAATTCTTGTAAAATGGAACGGAAAAACAATTAAAGCCGAAAACAAAGGTGAAAATACCGTCTTGATTCCTGGGAAAAATCACTTCACGATTGTGGATACTGAAGTTACACAATCCCCAGAACAATTTCTATCCATTAACTTTTCAGATCCTTTAAAAAAACAACAGAATTTTGAGGGTTTAGTTTCTATTCAAAAAGTTAAAAACCCACGATATATTGTTGAAGGGAATGTGCTAAAAGTATATCCAGATAGTAAATTGGTTGGCAATATTCAAGTGGATGTGTTTCAAGGCATAAAAAACACTAATGGTTATAAACTGAAAAAACCATTTTCGGAAACTATCGCTTTTGAAGATTTAAAACCGCAAGTACGATTAGTTAGCAATGGCACCATTTTACCAAATTCCCAAGAATTAAAATTCAATTTTGAAGCTGTGAATTTAAGTGCTGTTGATGTACGCGTCATTAAAATATTTGAAGACAATGTACTTCAGTTTTTGCAAGACAATAATCTCAATAGCAGTAACCGCTATGATATTAAAAAGGTTGGACGTCGTATTGCAAAACAAACTATTCAACTGCAAACCCCTTCTGAAAATACTGGAAAATGGAAAGCGTATAGCATCGATTTATCAAAGTTTTTTAAAGCCGATGCTGGTGCAATTTATCGCGTTGAATTAAGTTACGAACGTCGCTATTCTTTATACAATTGTGAAGCCAATGCTGGCACATCAAATTCAGAAAATGATGATTATGACGACTATTACGAAGACGAGTATTATGATGAAGAATTTGATGATTTAGCATCAGAAGACGAAGATTTACGTGAAGAAATGTATTGGGATAATCTACTGTATCGTTACAAAAACCACCGATACAATTGGCGCGAGGAACAAAACCCTTGTCACGATGCGTATTATAATGAACGTAAAATTGTATCGCAGAATTTATTGACTTCAAACTTGGGAGTTATTGCAAAACGAGGCGCTAATAACTCCTATTATTTTGCTGTAACAAATATTTTAAATACTGAACCTGAAGTTAATGCTAAAGTATCGTTGTACAATTTTCAGCAACAAGAATTGGCAAGCAGAACTACGGATGCAGAAGGCTTAACCACAATTGATGCCGATAAGCATGCCAATTTTGCTATCGTTTCAAAAGGAAATAATACTACCTATGTAAAACTACAAGATGGCAATTCTCTGTCATTGAGTAAGTTTGATGTTTCAGGACATCGTTTACAGCGCGGACTTAAAGGGTATTTATACGGTGAACGAGGCGTTTGGCGACCTGGAGACACGTTGCACTTAATCTTTATGTTGAATGACAATGCGAATCCACTTCCAAAACGTCATCCTATAAAATTGGAGATTACAGACCCTAATGGCAAACTAGTATATAAAAATGTAACGTCAGATAATCTCAATAATTTTTACAAGTTTACGGTTCCGACTTCTACCGAAGATAAAACGGGCAATTACAATGCTAAAGTTTCGGTTGGTGGTGCTACTTTTAATAAGACGCTTAAAATTGAAACGGTAAAGCCTAATCGACTAAAAATTAAAATTGATTTTGATGACGATATACTTTCTAGCAAAAAGCCTCTTAAAGGCGATTTGGATGTGAAATGGCTTCATGGAGCACCTGGAAAAAAATTAAAAGCTGAAGTAAAAGCAAAATTCAGTGCCTCTTACACCGCTTTTGAAAATTATAAAAATTACACGTTTAACGACCCGACTCGAAAATTTCAAACCGAAGAAATTAATGTGTTTGAGGGTAAAGTGAATGAAGAAGGTTTAGCTACCATAAATAAAAAACTGAACATTGGGAAAAATGCTCCGGGCATGCTAAACGTACAATTTCTAGTGCGTGCCTTTGAAAACGGTGGCGATTTCTCTATGGATGCGTTTACTAAAAAATATGCGCCCTACAGTTCTTTTGTTGGTTTGCGTTCTCCAAAAGGAAATGCATACGGGTCATTTTTTACAGATGAAAATCAGACGTTTGACATTGTTGTGGTTGATGAAAACGGCGAACCTGTAAAGCGCAATAATTTAGAAGTTAAAATTTATAAAGTGGAATGGCGCTGGTGGTGGAATTCCTCCTATGATGACTTGGCAAACTATGTATCTAGTAGTTATCACCGCCCTTTTAAATCTATGAAAGTCAATACCGATGCCAATGGTAAAGCCAATTTCACTGTAAATATTCCAGATGAAGAACGTGGACGTTACCTAATCAGGGTTCTTGATTCTGAAAGTGGACATGCCACAGGACGAACAGCGTATTTCTATAAAAACTGGTGGCAAAAAGCGCCTTCTAGTGATAAAGAAGCGGCCAAAATGTTAGTCTTTTCAGCAGATAAAGAAAATTATAATGTTGGCGAAACCGCTAAAGTTACGTTTGCTTCCGGAAGCGAAGGGCGTGCCTTAGTGAGTATTGAAAACGGCACTGAAGTCTTGGATTATAAATGGGTAAAAACTGCCAAAGGCGAAACTACAGTTGATATTCCTGTTACCGAAGAAATGGCACCAAATGTGTTCGTTAATATTTCATTATTACAACCGCATGCGATTACTGCCAACGATTTACCAATTCGTCTGTATGGTGTTATCCCGATAATGGTAGAAAACCCGAACACCAAATTGCATCCAGAATTACAGATGCCTGAAAAGCTAAAACCGGAACAGACTTTTGAAGTAAAAGTATCCGAAAAAAACAATAAACCAATGACCTACACCATTGCTATGGTTGAAGAAGGTTTATTGGATTTAACCCGATTTAAAACACCAAATGCTTGGAATGAATTTTACAAACGGGAAGCTTTGGGCGTAAAAACTTGGGATGTGTTTGATGATTTTATTGGGGCGTATTCTGGTAGTATAGACCAAGTATTTGCAATTGGTGGCGATGGTAGTGCAGCAGGCGATAAAAACAAAAAAGCAAATCGTTTTAAACCTGTGGTAACATATTTGGGTCCGTTTAAATTAGATGCTGGAAAAACAAAAACACATCAAATAAAATTACCAAATTATATAGGTTCGGTGCGAACAATGGTTGTGGCTGGAAATAACGATAACGAAGCTTATGGAAGCACTGATAAAACCGTTCCTGTTAAAAAGCCTTTAATGGTTTTGGCTACCTTACCTCGGAAGTTAAGCCCTGGTGAAAAAGTAACACTACCCGTTACCGTTTTTGCTATGGAACCCAAAGTGAAAAGCGTCAATATAAGTTTGAAACTAAGTGATGGTATTTCGATTGTTGGCGATACTAAAAAGACCTTGAGTTTTGCAAAACCTGACGAACAAATGGCATATTTTGAATTGGATGTGAGTAAAGCCAAAGGTATCAATACTGTTGAGGTGATTGCGACCGGACATGGTGAAAAATCTACCTATAAAGTAGAGTTGGATGTGGTGAATACCAATCCGATTACCTCCAAAGCCATTGATAAAACTTTGACTGCAAATGCCTCTGCAAATTTAAACTTTTCAACCTTTGGTGTAGCAGGAACAAATTCGGCAACAGTGGAGTTTTCAACCTTGCCTCCGATGGATTTTACGAGACGTTTGGAGTACTTAATCCGTTATCCTCATGGGTGTGTAGAGCAAACCACATCAAGCGTATTTCCTCAGTTATTTTTAGAAGATGTTTTTGATTTGACTTTGGAAAAGAAAAAACAAATTCGTGATAATGTTGAAAAAGGCATCAAACGTTTAGGGCATTTTCAAAGGCCACATGGCGGTTTGAGCTATTGGATAGGAGAATCTAGGGCCAACGATTGGGGCACAAGTTACGCTGGACATTTTATGATTGAAGCCGAAAAGAAAGGCTATGTATTGCCATTAACTTTTAAAAATAATTGGTTAAAATATCAAAAACAGGCGGCTAGAAATTGGCGCCCAAGTTATAGACGTTATAATTCTGATTTAGCACAGGCTTACCGATTGTATACCTTAGCTTTAGCTGGTAATCCTGATTTGGCAAGTATGAACCGCTTGCGTGAATTCAGTGAAATTTCTAATGAGGCTAAATGGCGATTGGCAGCGGCGTATGCTTTGGCAGGACAAAAAGAGGCTAGTGATAAGATTTCACAATCGGCAAATATTAACTTTAAACCGCAGCATTATAATTATTACACCTATGGTTCGGTGGATAGAAATCGCGCGATGGCTCTGGAAACTATGGTGTTGACCAAAAATTCTAAAACCAGAGAATTAGCTGAAACTATTGCTAAAGACTTATCGAGCAACCGATGGATGAGTACACAAACCACAGCGTATAGTTTATTAGCTATGGCGAAACTAGTAAATGCTAAGGGCGGAAAAGCACTGAAACTAAATTATTCAATTAACGGAAAAACAGAACATATAGACACTAAAAATGCCATTGCGCAGCGTGAACTTACTATTATTGATGGCGCAAATAGCATCAACTTAATAAACGAAAAGGATAATGTGGTTTATGTAAGAGTATTGAACTCTGGGAAATTACCACTCGGGCAAGAATTGGTAGAGCAACGCGGATTAAGCGTCTCGGTGCAATACAAAGATTTACAAGGCAACTCTATTGATGTCTCTAAATTAATGCAAGGTCAAGATTTTGTAGCAACCGTTAGCGTGAGTAATTTAAAAAACAGTAGCGTTAATGATGTGGCGTTAACGCAAATTTTCCCATCAGGTTGGGAAATCGTAAACACGCGTTTTACTGCCTTTGGAAGCTCCACCACAAGTAACGCGCGCCATACGGATATTAGAGACGACCGTGTGAATTTCTATTTTGATTTACCTGCAAAAGGCAACCACAGCACCAAAACCTTTACTGTGATGTTGAATGCCTCGTATTTAGGGACGTATTACTTACCTGGAGTACAAGCGGAAGCGATGTATGATGATGAGTTTTTGGTTAGGACTAAAGGGAAATGGGTTACTGTTGAGAAGTGATATATTCATGCTTACGCAGGAATCTTATCCAAGGTTTTGCATCATTGAGTAACTTAATTTTGTAAGAAAAAAGACAACTTCGTTTAACAATCAATAAAGTTCATTAAAACGGAACTTTATTTTTGCATTGGCAACAAGCCTGACTTGTTAGCTATCCTGAAATAGATTAATGTTTTAGCACTATAAGTCCTGACTCTTTTGACGTCAAATGTTTTAATCCATTAGATCTGTATTTGTTGCAAATAATTAGATGTAAATTCAGCTAGCTTTGTAAATAATGCAAAAATATGAATGAATTTTTCTGATATTTTAAAAACAGTATTGAAAATGTTTAATGTAATCTTAGATTATTAAATACATATAACTAAGAATTATGAGAAAAATACTGAAATTTTTGATTGTTAGCATAGGAGTCGTTTTTTTTGCTGGATGTTCGACGGATTCAAATGAAGACAGATATCCATATTACAAATTTAATAGCGAAGACGAATTACTAATTATTAAATACAATTATGTTCCCGACCAAGTTATTACATATAAAAATCAATTCGGCGAAGAAATACAATTCAGAGTAAATTTAAACGAAAGAAAAAAACGAGGTTATTATTCACAAGGAACTTTTTCAGGCGGTGGAGGCATTTTGGAAAATTATTATGACAGTAAAATAATAAGGATTGAGGTTATAGAAAATCAAGGAAGTGCTGATGGTTCAGGCGATTATTCGGCTGTCAACTATGTGTTTTCCAAAAATGCGGACGAATTCAATTACGGATTAAACTTTCCGATGTGGAATGTTACATTGTTCTCCTTTATAAATGAGATACAAGATAACGTTAACATTTATTTGAGTAATTATAACCATGGTACGAGAATTTCTTATATGATCAATGGACATTTATTTGAAAATGTCATTATTATTGATTCGGAAAGTGAAGAAAGTAAAAACAGTTCTCTCTTCGGTCCTTTAATTCAAAACGTAAATCAGATTTTGTATGATTACGATTTCGGAATAATTCAATTTAATGATATTGATGGAAAAGAATGGAAAGTAGTTTATCCAGAATAAAGCTAATTGCCAACACCGTGTATAATTAATTGCTTTGGCAAGTGCGTTAGGGATTGAGGCATTTGTTGAAGCTCCCTGACGCAGGAAGGAGCGACTGCCGAAATGTTTTCATTCATGAATACATTAATTTTGAAATGTTAACCAATGAATAAAGCCCGACCCCTTGTGGGTAACGCCCAAAACATTTATCGTTTTAAGGTGAAGTGCCCTGTAAATTTTTGTCCATCGATTGTGATAACATACCAATAATCGTTTGAGGGTAGTAGTTGGCCTGCGAATGTGCCATCCCAACTAAATGGGCTATTTCTAGTGCTCTTTAAAAGTTTGCCGTAGCGATCGAAAATTGACACACTTGATGTGTTGTAGAATTCTATGCCTGCTAGATTAAAAGCGTCGTTAAATCCGTCGCTATTTGGTGTGAAAAACTTTGGAATATAAAAATGTAGATATTCTGTAGTGAGGACCTCATCGCACTCTTGATGTTTCACGTAAATCGTGTAGTAACCACCACTAATATTAAAAAATGTATTGCTTGTTTGAAAGTTGTTTCCATCTAAAGCATATAAAAAATCGTCTAGATTTGATAGGTTGATAATTATGTTCTTGCCGTTAGACTCAATGTTTTCAATAACTGGGTTTTCAATTTGTATAACTTCAATGGTTTTGGTCACAGTACAGCCTATATTTGTTACATCTACTGTGTAAATTCCTGGTGTATTAACTGTTATTTCTTCAGTAACTTCTCCCGTGTTCCAACTATATGTTACTGTAGCAATATTAGTGCTTGCATTTAAAATAATGGTAGTATTGCCACAAAACACTAAGGTTTCATCGGTTACTACAGGTGTTTCAAAAGAAGTAAATTGTACTGCAGTTCTTGATGTAGAAGTGCAACCGCTGCGTATAGTTTCAGCTTCTGCATAATACGTTCCTGTAACATCTGGTGTGAATGTTGTACTATTAGCTTGAAGTAGGTTACCGCTTGTAGGTGCATCATACCAATTTACTGTAACACCATCTCCAACCGTAACTTCCAGTGGTTCTAAAGCATTATCGCATAGTGATAAATTTTCATTAATTTCTGGAGCAGCCGGTGTTCTACCTACACCAAACTCAAATACATCTGATAAGGTATTACAAGACGAATTTAAGAGATTTAAAGGGTTCTCTACTACTTTAGTTCTATAAAATACTTCTCTAGTAATTATAGGCGTAACAAAAGTATCACTAGTTTCTCCTGGTATATCTACCCAATTTATACCATCTCTACTTTCTTGCCATTGGTAAAAATGCTCTGAGAAAATAGAAGAATCTGGTACGGCTGTTAATGTTGTACTAGACAAAATATCACCATTACAACTAAAAAGTGATGTGTTATTTTGAGAATCTACAATAGGAACACTATCTCCACAAGACCTAAACCATATATCGTCTATTGCAAAATCGTTACCACAACCACCCGATTCGTTATTAAACATTTTTAGTATTACGGAAGTTTGCCCTGGAAGTGATTTAAAGACTACTCCATACTCCTGCCATTCAGGAGTAAGTGTACTAAGAATATTTCCCGTGTTACCACTAGCTAGTAAATTTGTGTCCGTACTATCCCAAATTTCAAATCTTATATTAATAGGAATACTGAAACCATCAGCACCACACCCAACATGGTTAAAGGGCATAAGATTAGTTATCCACGTAGAGAACCCGTAAATTGTGTTTTCGCACAAATCGGGCACTGTCATTCTAAAAAACTCTCCAGACGTAGTGGCGGCATTTACTATCAACATCCTACCATTAGTATCGTTCAGGGTATGGTCTTCTGTATCATACCACCCCAAATAATTAGTATTACTTGATATTTTATAAAAACCTTCATTTGGAGTATCAGATGTAAACGCATATGAAGTATTTCCAAATGGTAATGGAGCATCTGTTGTCCCATTTCCAAAATCTTCAGTAAAAATAGGGTCACCAAAAATACCCGTACAAAAGTTTATTTGCGCGTTAACATTGTAAATAAATACAAAACTAAACGTTATGAAAATTATCTTTTTAATAGCAATTATTTTACCACGCTACTATACACCAAAATAAATAGTAATAGTATTCCACATTATGAAATAGCCGCAACTTATGTGCCATTAGTCGGAACAATTAGTACTCAATTAATAGTAAGCACAATTTTTACGCTATAAACATCTAAATTAGTAAAACAAAGAGTATATATTATAAGAATGGGTATTGTAAGGTATATTAAAAAACACAAGATGAAGAGTATGGTTATGCTCGTTCTTTTAATTTGCTATTATTTCTGCTTACCGAAGCAGCTTTTTAAAGACCCCACAGCTACAGTAATTACAAGTTTTAATGATGAATTATTAGGTGCTCAAATTGCAAAAGACGGTCAATGGCGATTTCCGCATAACGATAGTATTCCTGAGAAGTTTAAAACCTGTATTCTTCAATTTGAAGATGAATATTTCTATAAACATCCTGGGTTTAACCCTATTTCTATTTTTAAGGCTTTAAGAGGCAATTGGAAATCAGGTGCTATAAAACGTGGCGGAAGCACACTTACTCAACAAGTTATAAGGTTATCGAGAAAAGGTCAAAAACGCACATATTTTGAAAAGCTAAAAGAACTGATACTTGCCACAAGATTAGAATTTCGAGAATCTAAAAATGCTATTTTGGGTTACTATGCAAGCAATGCTCCTTTTGGCGGTAATGTTGTAGGTTTAGATGCTGCCTCATGGCGCTACTTTAATAGAAATGCGAACGACTTATCTTGGGCAGAAAGTGCCACGTTAGCAGTTTTACCGAATGCTCCTAGTTTGATTTACCCAGGTAAAAATCAAGAACGGTTACTCAAAAAACGAAATAGACTTTTAGAAAAACTATTGAGCAATGCTATAATTGATACGTTGACTTACGAATTATCTATTGTTGAAGGATTGCCGCAAAAGCCTTATCCATTGCCACAAATAGCACCACACTTATTACAAAAAGTGTGCAAAAGTCATTACGGAAAGTTTGTAAAAACCAGTATTGATAAATCACTACAAGTACAGGTGAATCGTATTATAAAAACACATTATAATCAGCTGAATCAAAATGAAATTCATAATGCTGCGGTCTTAGTTTTAGATGTAAAAACCAGAAAGGTTTTAGCTTATGTTGGGAACACACCAACGGACAAATCACATCAAAACCAAGTTGATATTATTGATAAACCTAGAAGTACAGGCAGTATTTTAAAACCCTTTTTATATGCCGCTATGTTGGATAGTGGCGATTTGTTACCCCATACTTTGGTGGCTGACGTTCCTACACAGTTTGGAAGTTATAATCCAGAAAATTATGACAAAACCTATGACGGTGCTGTTCCTGCAAGTCGCGCATTATCACGTTCATTGAATGTGCCAGCAGTTAGAATGCTACAAGGTTTTGGTTTAGATCGATTTCATCATTATTTGAAGCAGCTACAGCTGAAAGATTTAAAATATACTGCAAATCATTATGGATTATCGTTGGTGTTGGGTGGTGCAGAAAGTAACCTCTGGGATTTGTGTAAAAGTTACGCAGCACTGTCTTCAGCCTTAAATCATTTTTCTGAAACCTCTAGCGAGTATTATCAAAATGAATTTAGCGAACCTTCTTTTTTGGCCTCTGAAGTGATTGATTTTGGAGAAAAAACTTCGGATAAAACCTTGTTTGATGCGGCTTCTATTTATTTGACTTATGAAAGCATGAAAAAGGTAAATCGTCCTGAAAGTGATGACAATTGGGAGTTTTTTGATGGCTCTAAACAAATTGCTTGGAAAACAGGTACTAGTTTCGGGTTTCGCGATGCTTGGGCCATTGGTACTACAAGAGATTATGTAGTAGGTGTCTGGGTTGGAAATGCTGATGGTGAAGGGCGTCCAGGTCTAGTTGGTGTGCAAACCGCAGCACCAATTCTTTTTGATGTGTTTGATGTGTTGCCAAATAGTGAATGGTTTACCAAACCCTTTGATGAAATGCAACAAGTTTCTATTTGTAAATTGAGTGGTTATCGTGCTTCTCCAGATTGTGATGACACTGAAGAAAAATACATTCAACAAAGCGGACTGAAAACAAGACCTTGTCCGTATCACAAATTGGTACACCTCAATTCTACTGAAACCTATCAGGTAAATACATCTTGTGAGGACTTATCTAATATCAAAAATAAATCTTGGTTTGTGTTACCTCCTTTAATGGCCCATTATTACAAAACTAAGAATCCGTTTTATAAGCCTCTACCTAAATTTAGGGAGGACTGCTTGGGAGAAAATACGGTTTCCATTGATTTTATATATCCCAAAACAAATAATACCATTTTCCTTCCTAAGGATTTTGATGGAAAAACCAATGATTTAATTCTGAAAATTGCACACTCCAAACCTGAAAGTACCGTGTTTTGGTATATTGACGAGACGTTTATTGGTAGCACAAAGGATATTCATGAATTAGGCGTACAGCCGAAATTTGGGAAACATATTTTGACCGTCGTGGATGAATTTGGGAATGAAGCTAAGCGTTGGTTTGAGATTTCTAATTAACGTTTTAAGGTAAAATGTCCTGCGAATTTCTGATCTTCAATAATAACAACATACCAATAGTCATCAGCAGGTAAGAATCTCCCACTTTGCGTCCCATCCCAACTAAAAGAGCTATTTTTAGAGTACTTTATTAATTTCCCATATCTATTAAAAATTGAAACTTCAGATGAGTTGTAAAATTCTATGCCTGCCAAATTAAAAGTATCATTTACGCCATCACTATTTGGTGTAAAAAACTTAGGAATAAAAAAATGCAAGTGTTCGGTTTCAATTATTTCTGGACAATTTCTCTGTTTAACCATAACAGTATACAATCCTCCTTCGATATTAAAAAAAGTATTATTTGTTTGAAATATATCACCATCTAAAGAAAATAAAAAATCTCCTAAGTTTCCTATATTTACAATAATAGACCTTCCATCAGATATAACACTATCAATAATTGGATCTTCTAAAAAAGTAACGTTAAATACTCTAGTTTCAAAAGAACAAACACCACCTGTTATCTCTACAGTATATGTACCAGCTGTATTTAAATCAATACCCTGAGACGTTTCTCCTGTATTCCAAAGATACGTTGGATCTGTAATATTCGACTGCGCTATTAACTGCTTGTCGTCTGATGTACAAAATTCAATATCTTCTTCTAATGTATTGCCTGGGCGTACACCGGAAATCTCCCAAAGACAACTATTCGTATTAAATATTGCTGTTTCCCAACATTCTAAAATAGGCTCTTCAGGTTGTGTTCCCGATACTTCCCATATACAAGATGTAGTATTAAATGCTGCTGTTTCCCAACACTCAATATTAGGCTCTTCAGGTTGTGTACCTGATACTTCCCATAAACAACTAGAACTGTTAAAAACAGCTATTTCCCAACACTCCAACATAGGCTGTTCTGGTTGGCTACCAGACACATCCCATGAGCAAATGGTATCATTAAAAGTAGCGGTTTCCCAACACTCCAAAGTAGGTTGTACGGGCTGAGTCCCTGACACGTCCCAAGAACAAGACACATTATTAAATATTGCCGTTTCCCAACACTCAATATTTGGTTGTACGGGTTGTGTACCTGATACTTCCCAAGAACAGGTTGTATTATTAAATGTAGCAGTCTCCCAACATTCTAAAGTAGGTTGTGCTGGTTGAACACCAGATACTTCCCACATACAAGATATATTATTAAATGTAGCTATTTCCCAACACTCAATACTTGGCT
Organism: Flavobacteriaceae bacterium; assembly: GCA_043557195.1. Classification (GTDB taxonomy): domain Bacteria; phylum Bacteroidota; class Bacteroidia; order Flavobacteriales; family Flavobacteriaceae; genus Jejuia. The sequence continues at coordinate 1,909,228 of CP121314.1, forward strand.
GTGTAGGTTGCGTTCCAGACACATCCCAAGAACACGCTGTGTTATTGATTACTGCAGTTTCCCAACATTCCAATACAGGCATTGGGGGTAGTTGGCTAATCGTAACTTGATATTCGTTTGAAAATGAAACGCACTGAGCATTTGTTAAATTTATGGCTACTTCTGCAATTTTAGCTCGATAGTACGTGGTATTAGAGACTGAAATACTTAAAGTTTGATTGGTCTCTCCTAATAAATCAACCCAAGTTACCCCATTATCAGTGCTTGATTGCCATTGATAGAAATGTGAACTATACACTACGAAATCAGGCGTAGCATTTAATATGGTATTAAAAGGAATCTGAGAGCTACACAAATTCGCAGCACTGTTATTTGCCGAATCTGATACAACAACGGTATCTCCGCATGATTTAAATTCAATATCATCTATTGCTAAATCATTACCACAACCACCTAGACCGTTGTTAATCATTTTAAGAATTACAGTATTTTGTCCTGCTAAAGTCTGAAAAACTAATCCGTATTCCTGCCAATTTGGTGATGATTGTTCAACAATATTTCCTGTGTTACCGCTAGCTAGTAAATTAGTGTCTGTACTATCCCAAATTTCAAAACTAACATTTATAGGAATAGTACCACCAGGAACAGTCGAACAAAAACTATTAGCAATAACAACATTTAATACCCATGCTGAAAATTCATAAGTCGTTGTTTCGCATAAGCCAGTTACTGTTGTTCTGTAAAACTCCCCGGGAGAAGCTGCGGCATTAACAATTAGACATTTACCATTAATATCTCCAGACGTATGATCTTCAGTTTGATGCCAATCAAATCCATTTCCGAAAGTACCATTAGACACCGTATAAAAACCGTCACCTGGATAACTTGATGTGTAAGGATATGTTGTGGTGCCAACAGGAAGTGGGTTGTTTGTTGTGCCTGTGCCAAAATCTTCACTAAAAATAGGGTCTCCAGAATTCCCAGTGCAAAACCCTAGTTGTCCTGATGATTTCTGAGAATACAACAGAAATAAAACAAACCATAAATAAACTATTAGTTTTTTAATTTTTATAAACTTTTTAAATATGATTTAAGTATCATATTTTGTTATCAAGCTATATTAGACTAATTTGAATATCTAAAAAATTAATAAACCTATACAAAACCTATACATTCGGACGAAATGGATAGTATTACCGCCGTAATGAACTATTGCTTAAGGCTATGCGTATTGAGAACACACCAACCACTTAATTTCTTATAAACACTTTCACCATACTATGGTCTGATTTCCAAGTATTAATAATTTCTGCTTTCACAATTTTTAAATCTTTGGATACCCAAATGTGATCCAGTGACAAAAGTGGTAAATTCCAAAACCAAGTTTCTCTAAAACCGTTACCTTTTTCTGTAAATGCGTGATTAAATAACGTTTTTACGTGTTTAAAAAATTTAGATTCGTAAGGTAGATTAAAATCCCCTAAAATTACCGACTGTTTCTTACTTTGAATAGTTGAATTTAAAAATACCAACTCTTCTTTTCTGGGAACAAGAAGGCTTGAATTAACATCAACGGCGTAAAAATCAGTCTTAAAAGTGGAAAAGTTGATTACTGTAGATTTATTTTCAGATGTAAATATTTCTTTTAAGTAAATCAAATCCTTAGAAAAAACACCTATTTCACTTTCATCATGCCAGTAAAAATGGCTATTTGGATACTTTGCTTTAATTATTTCTATTTCTTCAGCATGATATTCAACCAAAACTACCACATCTGGCAAACTATCTAATGTATCAAAAACATGTTTAAATTCCCTTTTATGAGTGGCATTCCAAAAAACTATTTCAACATCACTGTCTTTAACAGTATCGGGTTCGTTTATTTTAAAACTACTTTGTAGCCAAATCACAAACAAAACAGAAGCTAAAATAAGGTTGTAATATTTTTGTTTTCCTTTAATAAGACATGAAAAGCCCAAAATAATCAGAACGATTACAGGTAACGGAAATGCATAAAAAAGTAACGAGAAAATATAATTCACTTCTTTAAAAACAAAATGAATTAGCAGTAATAAAATGATAACTACTATATTGATGCTTCGATAATGACTTCTTAATTTTTTTAGCATTATCGCAACGGAAACCCTTTAGCTGCCCACCAAGGATGCATTTCAATTTCTAGTCTACCTGCTTTTACCATAGGATCAGAATTTGCTAAACTATCCGCCATTTTTAAAGTTGGTACATTGTATATGGTAATACCACGAATATCACCATCGTCTCCAAAAGGTCCAGAAATATCAGCATAACCCAGCTCATACATTTTAGTTAAATGTGCTAAATGTTGTTCTTGTAAATCGGCAGTTTCTTCTTCGTTTTGGCCTCGAATGGGTCCCTTCTTTAGGAAAGCCATATAGTATTGTTGCATTAAAAAGGTGTCTTGCTTTACCAGATCGATATCGTAAAAAATTTTATACCCTTTTGCTGTTAACTCTTCTTTAATTTGTTTTGCTGTTTTAGGTGTTTCAACTACTTCTTCTTTAATATCTACTTTTTCCTCCACAGGATTTTTTAATGTTTCTTCAACTTCAATAGACGTATTAATTTCTGAAACTGGTGGTTTTGCTTCTTCCTTACAGTTGAAAAAGAGACCTATTGCACTAAGAATGATTATCGTTTTTTTCATGATGACCACGTTTTATATGGGTGCTTACTCAATTGAGAATTATAATATTTTATTTGCCCAGTTACCTCTTCCCCTAACCAATCGGGTTTAATAATAGTCTCATTTTCAGAAATTAACTCTACTTCAGCAACAATTAAACCTTCGTTTTCTCCAAAAAACTCATCCACTTCAAATACATGATTTCCAACGTTAATCTCATAACGTATTTTATCAATTACTATTGGTTCGCAAAGTTTTAGCAGTGCTTCAGCATCTTCTTTAGGAATTTCCGTTTCCCATTCAAATCGACTTAACCCGTTCTCAGTAGATTTTCCTTTAACTGTTACATATCCCTGTTTTCCTTTTATTCTTACTCTAACAGTTCTTTCTTTATGTGTATTTAGAAACCCTTGAATTAATCTTGTTTTGCTTCTAGCTTCATTCTTAAAAGCATCAGACTTCACTAAAAACTTACGTTCTATTTCTACCATCAAATATTGAAACAAAAGACATTTAATGTCTAAATTTACGCTATGTCTGTCAATTTACCAATACGAAAAATAATTCATGTAGATATGGACGCCTTTTACGCATCTGTGGAGCAAATGGACAACCCCGGGTTAAAAGGAAAAGCTATTGCGGTTGGTGGAGGCGGAAAGCGAGGTGTAGTTAGCGCAGCAAGTTATGAAGCCCGTAAATTTGGAGTTAAAAGTGCTATGGCAGGAACTTTGGCTGCAAAACTATGTCCTGAACTTATTTTTGTAAGACCTAATTTTGAACGCTACTCTGAAATTTCTAAACAAATCCGTAAAATTTTTTACGATTATACCGATTTAGTAGAGCCTTTGTCTTTAGACGAAGCATATCTGGATGTCACCCAAAATAAAAAAGGAAACCCCAGCGCATCTTTGATTGCAAAAGAGATTCGAGAACGCATTTTTAATGAAGTAGGTTTAACGGCTTCGGCTGGAATCTCCATTAATAAATTCGTAGCTAAAGTAGCGAGCGATTATAATAAGCCAAACGGACAAAAAACTGTAAATCCTGAAGAAGTTTTAGCTTTTTTAGAGCAGTTAGATATTAGAAAATTTTATGGCGTTGGTAAAGTAACTGCCGAAAAAATGTATCAAAAAGGGATTTTTACTGGAGCAGATTTAAAAGAAAAGTCTTTAGAATACCTTGATGAAACCTTTGGAAAATCTGGACGCTATTACTATTACATTGTTAGAGGTATTCACGATAGTGAAGTTAAACCACACCGCACCCGAAAAAGTTTAGCGGCAGAACGCACCTTTAATGAAAACCTCTCTTCTGAAATTTTTATGTTAGAAAAGTTAGAACATATTGCCGAAGAAGTTGCCAAACGCCTCACTAAAAGCAAAGTTGCTGGAAAAACAGTGACGCTAAAAATTAAGTATAGTGATTTTACATTGCAAACCAGAAGTAAAACGCTGCCTTATTACATTAGTGACAAAAGCGTGATTTTAGAAACCGCCAAAGACCTACTTTATCAAGAAAAATTGAATAATTCGGTGCGCTTATTAGGTATTTCATTATCAAATTTGAATACTGAAAAGAAAGAAAAGCCTAAAGAAAAGGAAAGTGTTAGTGTGCAATTAAAGTTTGAATTTTAATTCACACCTATATTCTTTAAAAACCTCAGCATTTCCTCCCATGATAAAAATCATAGAATAACACGCAGTATAGCAGTAAATTAACGTATTAATATCAACTAAACTATTGAGATCATGGGAGATATGAATGTTAAAAAGCTAAAAAAGAAAAAGGATAGGGCTAATTATGTCCATCATTTATTAAACGATATTAAGGCGTTAGATCTCATGCTACAAAAGGGAATGATTGAGACCGAGCCTATTCGCATTGGAGCAGAACAAGAGTTTTGTTTAGTAAAACCTAATTTTTCTCCAAGTAATAATGCCTTAGAAATTCTTCACGATATAAACGACGACCATTTTACTACAGAAATAGGCAATTACAATCTGGAAGCCAACTTAGACCCTATAGAACTTAAAGGCGATTGCTTTTCTCATTTACATAAACAACTAAAAAGACTCATAAAAAAAGCGAAGGAAGCTGCAGAAAAGAAAAACACAAAAATAGTATTATCAGGAATTTTACCTTCAATTGGACTAGACAATATTGGTGAAAGCCAGATGACGCCGCTTAAGCGTTACACCGTTTTAAATGAAGCTATAAAGGACTCCCGAAAGCAGGATTTTAATATACATATTCAAGGCGTAGATGAACTAAATTTATTGTTCGATTCTGTAATGCTAGAAGGTTGTAATACCAGTTTTCAAATGCACTTACAAGTAAACCCCAACGAGTTTATCGACACATACAATTGGGCTCAGGCCATTGCAGGTCCTGTTTTAAGTGCATGTACAAATTCACCCCTATTATTTGGTAAAGAGCTATGGAGTGAAACAAGAATTGCACTTTTCACACAAAGTATTGATACTAGGGCAAATTCTTTTTTACTAAATGAAAATCAATCTCGTGTCAGTTTTGGTAAAAACTGGTATACAGGTTCGGTAACCGATATTTTTAAAGATAATATTTCCCGTTTTCGAAGTTTTTTAACTTCAGCATATATAAAAGATAGTGTTGATCTTATTGAGAATAATAAAACACCACGACTATTAGCATTGCAATTACACAATGGTACCGTTTACCCATGGAATAGGGTATGTTATGGGGTTGGTAACAATATACCTCATTTAAGAATAGAAAATAGATATATTCCATCTGGACCCACCATTGTTGATGAAATAGCTAATATGGTATTTTGGGTAGGTGTAATGATGGGTAAACCAAAAAAGTACAATAACATTCATAAACAATGGGATTTTAGAGATGTAAAAACCAACTTTTTTAATGCTGCACGCTATGGTATGGCAGCGCAAATTTACTGGAACGGAAAGTACGTTTCATGTTTAGATTTAATTCTAGATGAACTCTTGCCAATGGCGTACAAAGGGCTTTATAAGTTTGGTATATCTCCAAAAGATGCCGAATACTACTTGGCCATCATAAAAAATAGAGTTAGAGGCCTCAATGGGTCTGAATGGACAATAAGAAGTTACAGGCATTTACTAAAAAGCCACAAACGTTTTGAAGCAATGCAAATTTTAACTTCAAAATTATATGAAAAACAGAAGCATGATTACCCCGTTTCCACATGGCGCATTTTACAAGAAACCACAGAATTGCCTGACAAAGAGAGTAAAGTAGTAAAACATATTATGCGCACTGATGTGTTTTCAGTATATGAAACCGATAGTATTGAGTTAGTATTGAATATTATGGAATGGAAAGACATACATCACATGCCGGTTATTAGTCATGGAAAAGAACTTATAGGTGTTTTATCTTGGAGTGATATCAAGGATTTTAAAAATGTAAAAGAAAGCGCTATTAAAACTGTAGGAAGCATCATGACTGAGAATGTTATTGCTATTAATGATCAAACCAAAATACCAGAAGCTAAATCTTTAATGGAGGCCAATAATATTCATTTTTTACCTATTGTAAAAGACAATAAGTTGATTGGTTTAATCACTTCAACAGACTTGTAATTTTATGGATACTATAAAAACCAAACTACCATCTACGGATAAAAATACGCGTATACTCTTTCAAGTTGAAAAAGACCTAGCATTACCAACCGTTGTATTTTTTGGCGGAATTCATGGTAATGAGAAAGCAGGTGTTACAGCGTTAAAATATGTGTATAAATCTTTGGATATCTCTCTTTTGAATGGCAATGTTTATGGTGTATTAGGAAATTTAAAAGCCTTGGATGAAAATCAACGCTATATCAATGAGGATTTAAATAGACTATGGACCAGAGATAAAATTGAAGCTATTATTACCAAAAGTTCAGTTAATAATGAAGAACTACAACTGCAACAACTTTTTAAAGTTTTAAAGCAGATATTAACGCGAAATGAAGGGCCGTTTTACTTCATAGATTTACACACTACATCTAGCCAAAGTTTACCTTTTATCACTATTAACGATGCATTGATTAATAGAGAGTTCTCAAAATTATTTCCTGTGCCAATAGTTTTAGGTATTGAGGAGTATTTAGAAGGCGCCCTTTTAAGCTACATCAACACATTAGGCTATGTTTCTATTGGTTTTGAATCTGGACAACATACTGACTCCCGTTCTATTGAAAATAATATTGCTTTTATACAGTTAGCATTAGTGTTTTCTGGAGTATTGAATGAAAATGATACAAATGCAAAAGCACATTTGAATACATTGAAATCTGCTTCTAAAGATTCAGATCAATTCTATGAAATTGTGCATCTATTAAAGATAAATAACAACAACAATTTTAAGATGAAAGCAGGTTTTAAAAGCTTTCAACCCATAAAAAAAGGCACTCCAATTGCGACTTATAATAAAAAAGAAATCTATTCTAACTATAATGGGTATTTATTTATGCCATTGTATCAAAATAAAGGAAATGAAGGGTTTTTTATCATCAAATCTATTTTACCGTTTTTTCTCTTTCTTTCTAAGGTCTTACGGCGTTATAAGGTTGATTCACTGCTAGTAGTGCTTCCAGGGATTTCATGGCAAAACAAAAAGGAAGGGATTTTAAAAGCAAATTTAAAAGTGGTTCAGTTTTTAGCAAAACCGATATTTCACTTATTTGGTTTTAGGAGTAGAACTTTAGAGAAAGATAGCGTGTTGTTATATAATCGAGAGCGTGTTGCTAAAAGCAAAATTTACAAAAAAGAACCTTGGTATTAAGTTTGGAGTTATACAGATTAATTCATTCAATTGCTAAAAATTAAAAACCGTTATTTAACAATTGAATGAATATATTTAATGGAAGCAAACTGCAAGGTTTTATAAATTCTCTTCCAATCTCAATTAACGTTGGCCCTTTTTAAAACCGTACGTGTTTTGTCCTATAAAATCTTTTGGAAATTTATCATCTCCTTTAAACCCAATCTCTATCGTACCGCTGTCCTCAGGTATGTAATCAGTTTTAAAAATATAATCCCATAAGCTCAAACTAATCCCGTAATTCACCCCATATTTTCCTTTTGGTAAAACATAAGCATGATGATATAGATGCATTACTGGATTATTAAAAATATACTTTAATGGGCCCCAAGTAATTTTTATATTAGAATGGTTAAAGTGACCAATAGCAATTGTTATGAAGTGAATGATATAAGCTTGTTCTGGTTCAAAACCGCCAATTATCATAACGCCAAAAGTTTTAAGCGGTTTGTATAAAACGTTTTCCATCCAGTGGTATCTTAAATGTGCCGCAAAACCCATTTCTTTAACGCTATGGTGCACTTTATGAAACTTCCATAGAAACCCGTATTTATGTAATAAAACATGTGTAAACCACTGTACAAAGTCAAGAATAATGAAAAACACTAATAATTGTAACCAAGGTGTCCATTCTGAGATATCAAAAATCGCTAAACTTTTTGCAGTAATATTTATTTCAGCAAATAGCAAGCCTAAAATTTCATAAACGCCACTAATTACTATAGAGAATATAAAAAAATTAAAGAACATATAAAACGCATCTAACCAAAAGTCACGTCTGAAAATAGATTGTTCCTTTCGCCATGGGAAAGCGATTTCTAATAACCACACAAAAAGTGAGATAGCTATAAGTCCATAAAAATAATTCGTGTACCATGGCACCTCGAATAGTATCGATTTCCATGTCCAATCTAATGTACCTTGAAAGGCGTTAATAAATGCGTCTAAATACTTTTCCATTTTTTTAATTATTTAATATTATGCTGTCACTCTCAAAAGGTAAATCGTTAAAATAACTCCACTCAGCCCATGAGCCATCATAGTTTTTTACATTTTTAAACCCTAATAGTTGCGTTAGCACAAAAGTGGTATGTGCTGAACGAACACCACTATGGCAATACAAAATGATAGAATCATTCTTATTTAATTTACTATAGATGTTTTCTAAATCTTCTATGGATTTAAAACCTTTATCACCATTATAGTTTATAGCCTCTACCCAATCTATATGAATACTTTTGGCTATTCTTCCCGCTTTAGTAGCGCCTTTTTTTAGTTTTTTGCCAAAAAACTCATCTGCAGTTCTAGTATCTATAATAACAGTACTGTTTTCGATGGCTTTAATTACCTCTTCTTTTGAAGCATAATAGTGCATCTTAGGGTTTTTAGTAAGTTTAAATACGGTTTTGTTAACCTTCGGTATCTCAGAGCTTACCTGTCCCTTGTTTGATTTCCATTTAGAAATATCACCATTTAAAAGTTTCGTGTTTTTAAAATCATAGTTTTCCAATATCCACCATAATCTAGAGGCTTCACATAATCCATTATCATCATAAATTATAATAGTATCTTTAGTTTGAATACCAAGTTTACCAAATAAAGTCTCAATTTGTGTTGAGCTTGCCATTATTCCTGTATAAGGATAAGAAGCGTCTTCAATATCAGGTCGCCAAATATTTAATGCGCCAATTATATGTTCATTTTCATAATTTTCTCTTTTTCTGAAATCTATTATCTTAATATTTGGTTGATTAACAATTGCTTTTAATTCATTTACTGATATTAAATATGTTGTTTCAGGTTCTGTTAAATTATTTGTTTTATTCTCTTTGCAAGCTGAAATGAATAGTAGAAATATTATAGTGCTAATTCTCCAATTCATACCAATCAATATCTGTTAAAACGGCACGTCTTCCTTTAGTTTTTGGCGGATAGTTAGTAACTAGATAATTAACAATAACCTCTTGGTTCCTTCCTAAATCCCAAAGATTTTGGGTTTCTTGCATCCACTTAATCGTTGCATTCCAGCGCTCAGCATTCATTCTGTTTTGTGTCACTAATTTTGACGAATGACAATTGGTACAGTTATTAACTACCAACATCAATCCTTCGGCATCAATTAAACCTGTTCGTACATGAATGCCATTTTCAATTCTATCTTCATCAACTTCGATGGGTTCTGATACCACATATTCAGATTTTGAATCAAACATATTTGGATTGACCATATAATACACTAGCCCGCCTCCGGTAACAACAAACAATACAAAAAGAAGCGCCAAAAGGCGATATACTTTTCTCACTTGTATTCTAAAAGCGTTTTCTTTCTTGGTCATTTATGCAACTTTTACAGCTATTCTATGGCATGCATTATTTAAGTAGCCTTTTGGATTCCATCCTGGTAAAAGCATTGGTTGAGCTATACCGTTAGTGTCTGTTGCTCTTGCCCAAACTTCATAATAACCAGATTTTGGAAAATCTACTGTGGCTGTAAAATGTTGCCATGCTAAACGGTTTGCTGGCTTTGACACACTACATGTTATCCAAGTAGAACCAAAATCTATGGAATATTCCATTTTAGCAACTTCCAATTCACCTGCCCAAGCGTGCCCCCTAATATTTAAAGGCTGTCCCTTTTTTATTATCGCTCCAGTTTTAGGATAAGTAATTATTGATTTTACAGGCATAGACTCTATGATGCACATGTCTTCATCTTTTACTTTTTCTCCAGGCGCAACTGGTTTACAAGGTACTCTATAGGCAGTGCCTGTCATTTTTGTGCCATCGTGCACTTTATTGCGAATACTAATTCTATTTATCCACTTGCCAGAAACCGATGCTGGCCAACCACCAGCCACTAAACGCAAAGGATATCCATGAACAAGTGGAATATCTTCCCCATTCATTTTAAATGCTAAAAGGGTTTCATCTTGTAAGGCTTTATTCATAGGGCAACCTCTAGAAATTGGTTCCTTTTTAGGGTCTAAACTGAGATGCTTATCAACGGCGTGATATCCAATATAAACAGCATTACTTTCAATTCCTGCATCTTCTAAAACATCTCGTAAGCGAACACCAGTCCATGAGGCGCAATGTACGGCACCAATTGTCCATTGGTTTCCTTTTGCTGGCGGATCAAATTCTGCACGTCCATTACCTCCACATTCTAATGTTAATTGGTAGGTGTGTTGCTTAAATTTAGATTTCAAATCAGAAATCGTATATGTTTTTTTATTTTTTACTGATTCGCCATCAATTTCTAATGTCCAAGTTTTTGAATCAATATTTTCAGGTACTAATCCATTATTTCTAACAAACATGCACGAATTAGGTGTGATCTTATCGTCTAATAAATGAGCTTGTGCTTCAATATTCCACGGTTTATCATTAAGCACCACCATGTCTTTGTGTTTGTTGAAAAGTTTAAAAGGATCAGGTTCTTGTAATGCTAGAGGCGTATAACCATCTAACATTTTAGAGCCAAAAACAAGCTCTGTGCCTATTAATACTGCGAACGAACCTAGTGTTCCTTTTTTAACAAAGTCTCTTCTTCTCAAAATTTTCTATTAAAGATTTAAATAAACAACTACCTAATTTACAACTTCTAAGCCTCTCTATTTGTAACTAATGTTACATTATAAAGACCTAGCTAACACTAAATTGCGCTATTACCTTAAAATAAGCAAAGATGAATATTATGACAAAAGATTTTGAAACTAAATTCACTGGCTGGTCATTTATTGTGGCAGCCTTATTATTATGGTTAGGTTGGGCACTATCGCCTCACCATATTGGAGAATATATTGTTGCTTCAGATTTTGAAGCTATAGGCGAAAATGTTTGGACTTGGATATGGATGTATCGTATCCATATTTTTGGCTGGGTTACCATGGCTATTGCTTTATTTGCTCTGGTCTCGGTAACGGCAAGAAAGCCTTATCGTGTGCTTATTTTACCAGGTGCTGGCATGCTTATTATTGGCACATTTACGCTAGCCATTGCCAACGCTTATTTTTATAATTTTGGCGCTTGGGGTGTTGGTCAAACAGCAGGAAAGTCTGCGGCAGAAATTCAAGCTTTTGTAAATGATATTTTATACACGAATCAATATGTAACATGCTTTATAAGATTTGGTCGTGTTTTCTCAGGTGTTGGTTTAATTTTGTTGGGCTATGGATTAATTAGATGGCATATTGTTGCTAAATGGTTGGGCTGGTTTACGGCTTTATTAGGGCTTACGGCTATGGGTATTGTAATGGGTATTCCTGACAATTATGAGATTTACAAACCGTTATTTCATATTAAAGTGATTTGGTTGATAGCTATGGGTGTGCTTATACTTCTACAAGGTGTTAATTTACCAAAATCTAAGTGATAACTAATAATCGTTTAAAGAGATTTGAATTTCAACAATACCATAAAAAGTCCTCTTCGTTATATAGGAAGTGGCTTTTTTGAGTTTCGAAATAGAATTCATTTTTACTCATATCATATCATGTGTAAACACAAAATAGGTTGAGCAAGTAATGTTAAATGTCACTTCTAGACTTTAATTCCTGCCCAATCTTTCTGAGATTAAGGTAGTTTATTAAAAACCATAGGAATAAAAAATACAGGCATTAAAACTACCGCACTAAAACCGCCTTCTTTCCAATTAAAAAAACTAACGATGAACATTATACCAACAATACCTGCCAAAACGTAAAATGCCATTTTAAAGGTTTTATATTTTTTTTGCAACTCTTCGGTGGCTACTAGTTTAAGGTCTTCTTTTTTCATAATTACATTTTATTGTTCGTTTGGTCAATATCAGCCATAAATCCGCTAGGATCTATTTGTACATTTTGTATTTCTCTTTTAGTTTCAAATGAATAGGTTGGATACGCCCACGCCCAATCTTTAATTATAGTAGCAGAAGTTGGCTTTTCACCACGCATCATTTGTAACGGAATATAAAAATCTTCTGAAGTTCCATCAGTATAACTAACAGTTACATCAATTGGCATTGGCATTAAACCTTTACGTTCTAGAGTAACAGTGTTACCTTCAACTGATTTTACGGCATAATCTATCGTATTCGTTGTTCTTGTCCAGTCGTTTAAATACCAATCTAACTCCAAGCCAGATACTTTTTCTGCAATTCTTATAAAATCGGTTCTAGTAGGGTGCTTGAACGCCCAATCTTTGAAATACTGTTTTATAGTAGTCTTTTGATTCTCTTCACCAATAACATAGGCCAATTGGTTTAAAAACACATAGCCCTTATAATAGGCAGAAATTGCAGAAGAGCGATTAAAGTAAAACCTATCTGCATGTGTTGTTTGCGGTTGTTCTGTGCCAGAATTAACATATGAATAATAAATGTTATAAACACGTTGTGTAGGAGTTTCAAAAGACCTGCCGAAAATCTCACATTCTGCCAACTCACCAAAATACTCTGTAAAACCTTCGTCCATCCAATAGTTAGTTAACTCATTAGTAGCCAATAAAAACTGAAACCAGGAATGTGCCATTTCATGCGCAGTAACCCCAAATAATCCACCAAATGTGCCCTCGCCAACAATAAGTGTACACATACCATATTCCATACCACCATCACCTCCTTGTATAATTGAGTACTGTTCGTAAGGGTATTTTCCGATATTAGTACTGTAAAACTGCATTAACTCTACTGCTTTGGGCTGAAGCCTTTTCCAGTTATTTAACTTTTCTTTTGCCATGGTGCTCTTATAGAAAAAATGTAGAAGTGGACCATCAGGAACCTGAGTAGTATCATGAATATAATCAGGATCTGCTGCCCAAGTAAAATCATGAACATTTGGCGCTTTAAAATGCCATGTTAATTTATTTCCTTTCCCAGGTTTAACTTCTGAATTTTCATATCCATGACCTATTTCATTTGGGTTCTGTAAATACCCTGTTCCTCCTACTATGTAGTTTTTATCAATGGTGAGTTTTACATCAAAATCGCCCCAAACACCATGGAATTCTCGCCCGATATATGGATCAGCATGCCAACCTTCATAGTCATACTCAGCCAATTTTGGATACCACTGCGCCATGGATAACGCAACACCTTCATTATTATTTCTTCCAGAACGACGAATTTGAACAGGTACTTGAGCGTCAAAATCCATAGAAAAGGTTACACTTTCACCTGGTTTAATAGGAGATGCTAAATCAACCTCTAAAACAGTTCCAACAGTATTGTGATTTAATTTAACACCATTTTGCTTTAGAGACTTTACTTTTATATAACCTATTTCGTTCGGTTTTAATTTGCTAATTCTATCTTTAACTCTTCCGTCAGGGTCTGCAATTGTTCTCGAACGTACATCCATTTCACTTCCCGGTTGAAACGCATTAAAGTATAAATGATAGAATACCTTTTCTAAAACGTCTGGTGAGTTATTTGTATACACCAATTCTTGCTTACCTTGATACTGATAGGTATTTACATCCATATCAATTTCCATTTTATAGTCTACATGCTGTTGCCAATACGCAGATGTTGAAATTGATGACGAAGAAGGTAGAGGTGCTTCTGGAGGATTTGGAGTTGTAGCAACTTCTTTAGGGCCGGAGCATGCGCCAAAAAACATTAAAAAGAGAATATAGATTGGGATTCTTTTCATAATTATAACAATTAAAAAAGGTTGCTTAAATAGTAATTCTTCAAACAACCCGTTTTTTCAATTAAATTAGTAAGCCATTTTCGATGCCATAATTAGGGCATTGTAGGCATTTACAATTTTACCAGATTTTACAATGTTTTTAAATGGTTGAATATTATCTGTACTGCCTCCAACAATAACTCTAGTATTAATATCCAGACCTGAATCCATTATTATTTTTTTTATCTGCGCTGCAGTTAATGTTGGATAGTACGAGCGAATTAAAGCAGCAACACCAGCAACTGCAGGAGCTGCCATAGATGTACCACCATACGATTCATATTTGTTTCCTGGAACAGCAGAATAAATTTCAGCTCCAGGGGCAAAGATATCTACATTATTTTTTCCATAATTGGAGAAATCTGCTAATAATCCAGAACCGTACTTAGGAGACAAAGCACCAACTCTTAAATACGTATCCGAAACCTCTTTTCCGTTTGCATTGTCATCAGGAAAGTTAGGCTCCACATCAACATTTTTACCGTCATTTCCAGCAGCATGAACAATAAGCACATTATTCTTTCCAGCATATGCTATGGCATCTCTAACCCAATCACTATGCGGAGAATAACTTTTGCCAAAACTAGCATTAATGACTTCAGCACCATTATCAACAGCATACCGAATAGCTAAAGCAACGTCCTTATCGTACTCATCTCCTCTTGGAGTTGAACGAATTGCCATTATTTGTACATTATTTGCTACACCATTAGTACCTTTTCCATTATTACGTTCTGCAGCAATAATCCCTGCAACATGTGTTCCATGATCTTCACTATCTTTCATTGGCTTAACATTCCCATTACCATACTTAGTATCAGTAATATCATCTGGATTATCTCCAGTTTTACGGCCCTTGAAGTTTTTGTTCAAATGATAGTTTAGTTTTTCATTAAAACTCTCTATACCGTCTTTTAATTGCCCAATGAATTCACCTGCTGTGTTATGATTAAAAGAGTAACCATAATTTATAATACTAATTGATCTAAGCAATCCTTGATCTTGAGTTTTGATGGCATTAACCTCTTCTTTAGTATAGTTTTTTTTACCTAGATGTTTAGAAATGGTTTCATCTGCACTTTTAACTTCTCCTAATATTTGTTCATAATTATTTTTAAGCTCTATCGTCTTTTTATATTCTTTATCATACTCAGCCTGAGCTTCTGCATACCTTGGGTGTGATGAGTTTCCACTAGCCAAAAGGCGAACATATTCAAACTGATCATAATAACTATCGCCTATAAAATTCCATCCATGAATATCATCAATATAACCATTGTTATCATCGTCTTTCCCATTATTTGGTATTTCATCTGTGTTGGTCCAAATTACATCATCTAAATCCTCGTGGTCTATATCAATTCCTGAATCAATAACAGCAACAATAACTTTCTTACCTTTTCTCTTTTTTATAATCTCGGTGTAAGCTTTCTCTAAACTCATTCCAGGTACAGTGTCTTTCAATAAATCTAAATGGGCCCATTTTAGTTTTTCTGTTTCGGTTAATTCTGAAACCTTTAATGGAATGGCGTCAATATTCTCTTCAGGAGTTAAAAGAATCTCACCTGTACTTCCACACCCAAATAACAATACGCAAGTAGCTATTGTTAACGTTACATGTTTAATTGTTCTCATTTTTATATTTGAATTAGTCCTTCTTAATTAAATACCTCCTCTGCTGTAAAGATATTTTCTAATCTTACACCTTTTTCAGAATGCTTTACAGTAATAATTTCGTTGTAAGCATCATGCTCTAAAAAAAGGTAATACCCATTATCTGCAGCTAAATTTAGAAACTTTTCTTTTTCACTTAATGTGACTAGAGGTCTCATGTCATAGCCCATAACATAGGGTAGTGGTAAATGGCCAGCGGTTGGTAGTAAATCGGCCATAAAGCAAATGGTTTTGCCTTTATATTGAATCATAGGAATCATTTGTTTTTCTGTATGCCCATTAGCAAAAAAAATGTCAAACCCTAAAGCAGAATTATTAAGTAAATCATTTTTTGGAATATCTGTAAATTTTAAACGACCACTTTCCTCAATGGGCAAAATATTTTCTTTTAAAAAAGATGCTTTTTCACGAGCGTTAGGGTTTGTTGCCCAATCCCAATGAGCCGTATTACTCCAAAAATGCGCATTTTTAAAAGCAGATTGGTAACCAGTTCTGTCTTTATTCCATTCAATGGCACCTCCACAATGATCGAAATGTAAATGAGTTAAAAATACATCGGTTATGTCATCTCTATGAAATCCGTATTTTTTTAATGAGGAATCCAAGGTGTCATTTCCCCACATGTAGTAATACCCAAAAAACTTATCTGACTGCTTGTTACCCATTCCTGTATCAATCAAAATTAATCGATTGCCATCTTCAATAAGCAAGCATCTAGCAGTTAAATCAATCATGTTTCTTTCGTCTGCAGGATTGGTTCTGCTCCAAAGCGATTTGGGAACCACACCAAACATAGCACCACCGTCTAACTTAAAATTTCCTGAATTAATGGGGTATAAATTCATAGTGAACGAATTTACAAAATATGGGTAAAATCGACCGTAATGTTAAGAGTTTATTAAGAAAATACTCCTAATAAAAGATGTAAAAATACATTGGTAGCAAATCATTTTATTTATATTAGTGTTTTTCAATTTGAAAAATAGACAATGTTAGAACTATCTGGAATAATTATTCTTGGAATATTGGCACAATGGGTGGCTTGGAAGCTTAAGATCCCTGCTATTTTACCATTGATTTTAATAGGCCTTTTGGTTGGGCCAATTGCTGCGGCATACTTAAGTGAAGACAATAGTAAATGGATAGAACCTATTTGGAATGGTAAAAAAGGCTTATTCCCTGGAGAAGGACTATATTACTTTGTCTCGCTGGCTATAAGTATTATTCTTTTTGAAGGTGGTTTAACATTAAAACGTTCTGAAATTCGAAATGTAGGCCCAGTAATAACAAAATTAATTACCGTAGGGTCTGCAATAACATTTTTTGGTGCTGGTGCGTTAGCCCATTTTATTTTTGGTTTGAGTTGGGAGTTGTCTTTATTATTTTCAGGTTTGATTATAGTTACAGGACCAACTGTAATTACACCAATTTTAAGGAATATTCCCCTTAAAAAAGATATATCTACAGTTTTGAAATGGGAAGGTATATTAATAGACCCTATTGGTGCTTTAGTTGCCGTATTAGTGTTTGAATTTATAAGTGTAGGAGGTGACAGCGGTTTTACAAAAACAGCACTTATAGAATTTGGTAAAATTCTCTTATTTGGAACCACCTTTGGGTTTACATTTGCGCATGCTCTGGCTTTTGCGGTTAACAAAAAGTTTATACCTCACTACTTGTTGAATGTAGTGTCCTTGTCAACTGTTTTGTTGGTATTTGTGGAATCTGAAATTTTTGCTCATGAGTCTGGTCTATTAGCCGTTGTTGTGATGGGAATGGTTTTGGGTAACGGAAAACTTGAGAATATAAAAGAACTGTTATATTTTAAGGAATCGCTAAGTGTTTTACTTATTTCAATATTATTTATTCTGTTAGCAGCAAATATTAATTTTGAAGATTTAGAGCTGCTTTACACTTGGAAAACAGCACTTTTGTTTGCTTTAGTTGTATTTGTAATTAGGCCGCTAGCTGTATTTACGAGTACACATGGCTCCAAATTAAAATTTAACGAAAAGCTATTTATAAGCTGGGTAGGACCTCGTGGTATCGTAGCGGCAGGTATCGCCTCCCTTTTTGGAAGTAAGCTTATTAAACAAGGGGTAGAAGGTTCAGAGTACATCACACCGTTAGTATTTATGATTGTACTAGGTACTGTTTTATTAAATGCTACCACGGCACGTATGTTTGCAAAAGTTGTTGGTGTATTTTTGAAAAGATCTGAAGGTATATTAATTGTTGGCGCATCTCATTTTTCAAGGTTGATAGGAGAATATTTAGAAAATAATGGCAGACATGTAGTGCTGATTGACAGCAACCAGTCTAATGTACAATTAGCCCAAGAACAAGGACTCGAAGCTATAAATGCCGATATTTATTCTGAAGAATTAAATAATAATATTGAATTGAATGATGTGGGTTTCCTTATGGCTTTAACGGGAAGTAAGGAAATTAATTCTTATGCTATTAATAGATTTAGAGAACAATTTGGTGAAAGTGGATATTACCGATTGATAACTTCGGATGAAATAGACGATGTAGAAAACAACCCTGATGAAGGCTTATTTTCTCAAACCGATGATTTTAATACGTTAACCGAAGTTGCTCGTAAATATCCTAAGATACACGAAACCAAAATAAAAAGCAGGGAACATTTTGAAGAATTGATTGATTTAACAAACAAAGATATCGATATCGTACCGTTATTGGTAAAAGACAAAAAAGGCGTATTGGAAATTATCTCTTCCCACAATAAAATGATTGAAACCATAGAAGATGGTTATAAGCTAGTATATATGGGGAAACCATTGAGCGTTCCAGAAGCTACGCCAACTGCACAGTAAACAAAAAAGGATTAAAAAACTGCTAGAAAACACACCCGAGTTAGAGATTGTAATGGTGTCCTTTTACACACAAAAACCTGCTTTTTTAGCAGGTTTTTGTGTGTAAAAGATATAATGAAACATTTATGTTCATGAATTCTTTAATTTAAAATTAGAACGCATGAATAAAAGCGCGACCCGCAGGATAACGCCCAAATATTTATAATTTAAAAGCTACAAGTTTCAATTTCTGTAACCCTAAGCGTATTTACCATACCTTTATCTTGAATAGGCATTGCGGCTAAACTGATAAGCATATCGCCAACGTCCAGATAACCCATTTTACAAGCTATAGCATTTACATCTTCTATGGTTTCATCCGTACTTACAAACTTATCGTAATAGAATGCTTTTACACCCCATAATAAACTTAATCTTGTTAAAATACGTTTGTTTGAAGTAAATACTAAAATATGACAAGATGGTCTCCAAGCTGAAATTTGAAATGCGGTATACCCACTATTGGTTAACGTTGAAATGGCTTTTGCATCTATTTCGTTTGCCATATTTGCAGCATGATAACATATAGATTTTGTGATGTAGCGATTGGTACGAATATGTGGTGGCATTTCTGGTACTTTAATAAGTGGGGAATCTTCTACGCTTTTTAAAATGTCACTCATCTGTTTGATAACCTGAACTGGGTAACTACCTACAGATGTTTCACCAGACAGCATTACAGCATCGGCACCATCCATCACTGAATTTGCCACATCGTTAACCTCTGCTCTAGTTGGTGTTAAGCTAGAAATCATGGTTTCCATCATTTGTGTTGCAATAATTACTGGGATTCTAGCCTTTTTTGCTCTTAACACTAATTGTTTTTGAATTAACGGAACTTCTTCAGCAGGAACTTCTACACCTAGATCTCCACGAGCTACCATAATACCATCACACTGCGTTACAATTTTATCAATGTTTTCTACAGCTTCTGGTTTTTCTATTTTTGCTACGATTGGAATTTTATGATCACTATGTTCTTTGATAAGGTCGCGTAACTGCATTAAATCTTCTGCATGACGTACAAAAGAGAGTGCAATCCAATCTACATCTTGACTTATCGCGAAAATAGCATCTTCTATATCCTTCTCTGTCAATGCAGGTTGCGAAATATCAGTATTGGGAAGATTTACCCCTTTTTTAGATTTTAAAGGGCCTCCCTGAATAACTTTTGCTTTTACTTGGGTGTTCTTATCGGTAGAAACAACTTCAAAGATTAATTTTCCATCATCTAAAAGAATACGTTCACCTGCTTTTGCATCTTGCGGAAACCTATCATAGGTCATATAAACACGTTCTTTTGTGCCCTCAAAGCGCTCTCCTGTTTCAAAAATAATTTCATCACCAGGTTTCACCTCAACTTCTTCTTTCATTACGCCAACACGTAGTTTTGGCCCTTGTAAATCTGCCAAAATTGCTGCGTTAAAACCATACTCTTCATTGAGTTCTCGTATCATTTTGATACGCGCTTTCACGTCCTCATAATCTGCATGTGAAAAGTTTATTCTGAATACATTAGCACCTTCTTCAAGCATCCCTTTTAGTACTTCTTTTGTACTGGTTGCTGGACCTAATGTTGCAACTATTTTAGTTTTTTTTCTTAATCCCATTAATCAAAAATTAAATGCTCCTTAGACTTTAGCAAACTCATATCAACATTGTAAGCCATTGCAATTTGCGGAATCTTAAGGAGGTTATTTATTATTTGTTTTTCTTTACTATTATTAAACTCATTATCTATTTTTAAAAAGTAATTTACTTTCCTGTATTCTGGAATTAAATTGTACGTTTTAATTACCTTGTGATGTGTACTAAATAATGATTGCTGCACTAATTGAGAATCGGTTTCTATTTTACAAATATTGGATACTAAATTCCACATAATTAGCTTCTTTTTATCTTCATACTCAAAAACAGCATATTTAGTATTTCCTTTATCAAAATCTAAATCATCTAGTTTTCGTGTTAAAGTGATATCCAAATATTTATTTAAAAGATAGGCTAACCTGTAATCTTCAATTGCGCAATGAATGGCAATTAAAGTGCAAGACACATCCTCAAAAATATCATCAAGTATTAGTTTGTGTACTGCCATAACCTGACTTATTAGCGGTGTAAATATAGTGTTTAAAATATTTAGAAGTAAAGGGATTTACGATTTCTTAGTGCCAAAACCCCACTCAAACGTTATAGTTCTAGCCTATAAAAAACTAAATCATTTTAGACATCTTATTTTGAAACGCAAAAAATGCACGTTTTGATGCCTTTTCCTCTGCTTTTTTCTTAGAAGTGGCTCTAGCTTTAGCTACAATTTTATCATCTATTGATAGTTTTACCGAAAAATGCCTTACATCATCATTACCAGTATCTTCGTAAACATTATAACCAAATATCTTTTTCTCTTTCTGGCACCATTCTATCAAAAGGCTTTTATAGCTAATAACTTTACCTTCTAATTGTTCGATATCTACGTGAGGTGTTATAACACGCTTATAGATAAATTTTTCGCAGTATTTATAGCCTTTGTCTAGGAAGATTGCGCCGACTAAAGCTTCAAATAAATTACCATGAATGTTATCTCCAAACTGCCCAGGAGGAATTTTACTTTGCACCAAATCTATAAGATTTAGCTCTCTTCCCAATTCGTTTAAATGCTCTCTACTTACTACTTTAGAACGCATCTTTGTAAGATAACCCTCGTCTCCACTAGGAACTTCTTGAAATAAGTGTGATGCAATTACAGCACTTAACATGGCGTCGCCCAAAAATTCTAACCTTTCATAATTGATAGCATTACCTTTACTATCTTTTATGTTCATAGAACGGTGCGTAAATGCCTTTTTGAAAATGGAAATATCTTTAGGTTTATAGCCTAAAATCTTATGTAATTGAACAAAAAAATTCCCGTTTCGTTTGGAACGGGAATTTAATATGTTGCGAATGATTGTCATTCGGGATTTAATCTAATTTCTTGAATAATACACAGGCGTTGTGTCCGCCAAATCCAAAGGTATTACTCATTGCAACTTTAACATCTCGTTTTTGAGCTTTATTAAGCGTTAAATTTAATTCTGGGTCTATGTTCTCATCAACTGTTGTATGATTAATAGTTGGAGGCACAATACCATTTTCTATAGCTAGAATACTAGCTATAGACTCAATTGCTCCAGCTGCACCTAAAAGATGCCCAGTCATTGATTTTGTAGAATTAATATTTATGTTTTTAGCATGATCTCCAAATACTTTAGAAATCGCTTTCAACTCTGCTACGTCGCCTAACGGTGTTGAAGTACCATGTGTGTTTATATGATCTACATCTTCAGGTTTTAAACCTGCATTTTCTAAACAGTTTTTCATGACTTCAACTACTCCAACGCCTTCTGGATGTGGCGCCGTCATATGATATGCATCTGATGATAATCCACCACCAGCTACTTCAGCATATATTTTTGCGCCTCTTGCTTTGGCATGCTCATATTCTTCTAGAATTAGTGCGCCTGCACCTTCACCCAAAACAAAACCATCTCTTGTACCATCAAATGGACGAGAAGCTGTTTCTGGACTTTCATTTCTAGTAGATAGTGCATGCATTGCATTAAAACCACCCATACCAGCAATAGTTACAGCCGCTTCACTTCCTCCCGTGACTACTACATCACAATGTCCTAAACGTATCATGTTTAAAGCATCGAACATAGCATTTGCCGAAGAAGCACATGCTGAAACCGTTGTGTAATTAGGCCCCATAAAACCATATTTTATGGAGATGTTTGCAGGTGCTATATCTGCAATCATTTTTGGAATAAAGAACGGGTTGAACCTTGGTGTACCATCACCTGCAGCAAAGTTTAAAACTTCTTGCTGAAATGTTTCTAGTCCGCCAATACCTGCTCCCCATATTACACCTACACGCAACTTGTTTAACTCATCGGTATTAAGTTTTGCATCTGCAATTGCTTCATCTGAAGCTACCATTGCATATTGCGCAAACTTATCCATTTTACGAGCCTCTTTTCTGTCAAGAAAATCAGTTGCATTGAAGTTTTTCAATTCGCAAGCGAATTTTGTTTTAAACTTCTCAGTATCATAATATGTAATAGGCGCAGCACCACTTTTTCCACTAATTAAGCCATCCCAATATTCATCTTTGGTATTGCCAATTGGTGTTAAAGCTCCTAGTCCTGTAACTACAACGCGCTTTATTTCCATAAAAATGTTTTGCTTATTTTGCTTCTTCTATATAAGAGATAGCTTGACCAACAGTAGCAATGTTTTCTGCTTGATCGTCTGGTATTTGAATATCGAATTCTTTTTCGAACTCCATAATTAATTCCACAGTGTCTAAAGAGTCCGCTCCTAGATCGTTAGTGAAGCTTGCTTCTGCAACTACTTCATTTTCATCAACGCCTAACTTATCTACGATAATCGCTTTTACTCTTGATGCAATGTCTGACATAATCTTTTAATTTTAAAGGTTTAATTAGTTGGCAAAAATAAAAAACTTTATTGTAATACACAGTTTTGTAAAAAAAATGTGTTTGTAATTTACAAAAAATTACTTTGAAGTATTTATAATTAACCTTCTAATTGTTAATAATTATTCTTTTTTTTGTTTGAATAATCTTTAACATTATAAGTCTGTAAATGAAACGTGTTGTAATTTTTGCGTCCGGAAGTGGAAGTAATGCTGAAAATTTAATTAAGTTTTTTCACAACAGCGATAATGCGTCTGTTATTCAAATATTATGTAACAATCCCCATGCCAAAGTTTTAGACCGTGCCAAAAGACTAAAAGTTAGTGCGCTATCATTCAACAGAATAGCATTTTCTAAAAGTGAAGATGTCTTGAATATATTGAAAGCATCACAACCTGATTTGATTGTTTTGGCGGGTTTTCTATGGAAATTTCCAGAGTTTATTTTAGAAGCATTTCCTAATAAAGTTATTAATGTACACCCCGCGCTTTTGCCAAAATATGGCGGAAAAGGTATGTATGGCATGAACGTGCATGAGGCAGTTGTAGCCAATAATGAAAGTGAAACTGGTATTACCATACATTATGTAAATGAAAATTATGATGAAGGTGCTATAATTTTTCAGGCGAAATGTGATGTAGTTTCAACTGATACTGCTGAAGATGTAGCTGCTAAAATTCACGAATTGGAAATGGAATATTTTCCGAAGGTGGTTGATGAATTATTAAGAAAATAAATGTCCTTCAGAGCGAAGCGAAGAATCTTAAGAGGAATCTCGACATTTTAATTTAGCAGATTCTTCAGTCGTTCCTCCTTCTGAATGACAATAATAAAATTTTGAACTTTGATTTATGAGATTCCCGCCTTCGCGGGAATGACAAAAATGGGATCTAAAAAGAAAAAGAAATATTACACTGTTTGGAAAGGCCACCACACTGGCGTTTTTGAATCTTGGGACGACTGTAAAGCGCAAATCACAAATTTTGAAGGCGCACAATACAAATCTTTTTCAACGTTTGAAGCCGCTAAAAAAGCACTAAAAGGCAACTACAAGGATTATATAGGTAAAAGCAAAAAGTTTACTTCCGAATTATCTGAAGCACAACTTAAAAAAATAGGGCAACCCAACTATAATTCCATTGCGGTTGATGCGGCTTCATCTGGAAATCCAGGGAAAATGGAGTACCGTGGCGTAGACACAAAAACCAAAAAGCAACTCTTTATTCAAGGGCCTTTTGAAGAAGGCACTAATAATATTGGTGAATTTCTAGCTATTGTTCATGCTTTGGCATTTCTAAAAAAGAAAAATAGTAATCGTATTATATATACCGATTCTAAAACTGCTATAAGCTGGGTGAAAAAGAAAAATTGTAACACTAAACTGCAACGCACAGATAAAAACAAACCTGTTTTTGATTTAGTAGATCGCGCCATTGAATGGCTAAAAACCAATACCTACAATACCGTAATTGTAAAATGGGAAACCAAAGCTTGGGGAGAAATTCCTGCGGATTTTGGAAGAAAGTAACGTCTTCATTTGAAACAAAAACGGCAGCAAAAATTTTCTAGTATTAGTGCTTAAAAGACTTATATTTGCAAAATAAATCAGGTCTCGCGTTTATGAGTAAATTAGTAGTTGTTGGTACAGTAGCCTTTGATGCTATTGAAACACCGTTTGGTAAAACCGACAAAATTTTAGGTGGAGCAGCCACTTTTATTGGGCTTTCAGCATCTCACTTTAATGTAGACGCAGCACTTGTGTCAGTTGTTGGCGGTGATTTTCCACAAGAATACTTAGACTTACTTTCTGATAAAAATCTTGATATTTCCGGTATTGAAGTTGTAAAAGACGGTAAAACGTTTTTTTGGAGTGGGCGCTATCATAACGATATGAATTCTCGTGACACTTTAGTAACAGAATTGAACACACTTGCTGATTTTAATCCTGTTGTTCCTAAAGGTTATACCGATGCCGACGTGGTGATGTTAGGAAATTTGCATCCACTCGTCCAAGCTAGTGTTTTAGACCAGATGACGGAAAAACCTAAGCTGGTAATTTTAGATACCATGAATTTTTGGATGGATTGCGCACTAGATGATTTGATGAATGTTATAAAGCGTATCGATGTTATCACCATAAATGATGAAGAAGCAAGACAGCTAACAGGAGAATATTCTCTAGTTGTTGCTGCAAAGAAAATTCACGATATGGGACCCAAATATGTGGTGATTAAAAAAGGAGAACACGGTGCATTATTATTTCATAATGAAAACGTGTTTTACGCACCTGCTTTACCACTAGAGGAAGTTTTTGATCCTACAGGAGCAGGAGATACATTTGCAGGAGGATTTGCAGGATATTTGGCGAAAACTCAAGATGTGTCGTTCGAAAACATGAAAAATGCTGTGATCTACGGTTCAACCTTAGCATCATTTTGCGTAGAGAAGTTTGGTACGGAACGCATGCAGCATCTATCAAAAAAAGAAGTAGAAAAGCGACTGTTACAGTTTAAACAACTAACGCAGTTTGAAATAGAATTAACATAAACCAACACACTCTAACCGAGTGTGTTTTTGTTTCATATAATGACACTTTCCGCGAAAGCGTGAAAACAACAATTTATAAAGCATGAGCGACGCCATAAAACATGAATGCGGAATTGCACTCATAAGACTTAAAAAACCATTAGAGTACTACAAAGAAAAGTACGGTAGTGCATTTTACGGGGTTAATAAAATGTATCTTATGATGGAAAAACAGCACAACCGTGGGCAGGATGGTGCTGGTTTTGCAAGTATTAAATTAGATACAAAACCTGGGCAACGCTATATAAGTAGAGTTAGGTCTGTTGCGCAACAACCTATTCAAGATATTTTCGATCAAATTAATGAGCGTATAAACACCGAGTTTAAAAATCATCCTGAATATAACGATGATGTTGCTGCACAAAAAAGAAATATCCCTTACATTGGTGAGTTGCTTTTAGGTCATGTACGCTATGGCACCTTTGGTAAAAATAGCGTAGAAAGTGTTCATCCATTTTTAAGACAAAATAATTGGATGCACAGAAACCTAATTATGGCGGGAAATTTTAACATGACCAATGTTAAAGAACTGTTTAGGAACCTAATCGAGTTAGGTCAGCATCCAAAAGAATATACAGATACCATTACGGTAATGGAAAAAATCGGTCATTTCTTAGATGATGCGGTAAGTAAAATTTATAAAGATTTAAAAAAGGAAGGTTATAATAAACAACAAGCATCTCCACTAATTGCAGAACGCCTTAAAGTTTCAAAAATATTAAAGCGCGCTGCTAAAAATTGGGACGGTGGTTACGCTATGGCAGGATTAATTGGCCATGGTGATTCTTTCGTATTGAGAGATCCAGCTGGCATAAGACCTTGTTATTATTATAGTGATGACGAAGTAATCGTAGTGGCATCTGAGCGCCCAGTAATACAAACAGTTTTTAATGTAAAGTTTGAAGATGTAAATGAACTGCCTCCAGGACATGCAATCATCACAAAAAAATCGGGAGAATATTCAATTAAGAAAATATTAGAACCTTTAGAAAGAAAGGCCTGTTCTTTCGAGCGTATTTATTTTTCCAGAGGAAGTGACGCCGAAATTTACCAAGAGCGTAAAATGTTAGGTAAA
This sequence comes from Flavobacteriaceae bacterium, assembly GCA_043557195.1. Taxonomy (GTDB): domain Bacteria; phylum Bacteroidota; class Bacteroidia; order Flavobacteriales; family Flavobacteriaceae; genus Jejuia. Next base: position 1,936,083 of record CP121314.1, read on the forward strand.
CTTTTGATGCCTAAAGTTATAGAAGCTATAGATGGAGATTTAAAAAACTCCGTATTCTCATATATCCCAAATACTGCAGAAACATCATTTTATGGAATGATAGAAACTGCAGAATCTGAGCTCAACAAAAAGAAAACCGATACTATTTTAAATGGTAAACGAAATATTTCAGCAGAAAAGGTTACTGAAATTCTATCTGAGCGCATTCGCGTTGAAAAAATTGCCATTAAGGATGTTAAACTTAGAACATTTATTACTGAAGATAGTAGTCGTGATGACTTAGTAGCGCATGTTTACGACATTACTTATGGCGTGATAAAACCAAACGACAACTTGGTAATTATTGACGACAGTATTGTTAGGGGAACCACATTAAAGAAGAGTATCCTAAAAATGTTAGACCGTTTAAATCCCAAACGTATTGTTGTAGTGTCCTCTGCACCACAAATACGCTATCCAGATTGCTATGGTATAGATATGGCAAGACTTGAAGATTTGGTGGCATTTAGGGCTGCTTTGGCTTTATTAAAAGACCACAACAAATATCATATAGTTGACGAGGTTTACGATAAGTGTAAAGCTCAAGAAGATTTTAAGGATAAAAATGTTCAGAATTTTGTTAAGGAAATTTACGACCCATTTACAGATGATGAAATCTCTCTAAAGATTTCTGAACTTTTAAGTGATGAAGAAATTAATGCTGAAGTTAAAATATTATTCCAACCAGTTAAAAACTTACATAAAGCCTGTCCTGATAACTTAGGGGATTGGTATTTTACAGGTGATTATCCAACTGATGGAGGCAATAGAGTTGTTAATAGAGCATTCCTTAATTTTTACGAAGGCAATAAAGAAAGAGCCTATTAATTATCAATTTAATAATCTCATTTACGGTTTAACCGTAAACGATGCATTTTGTCTGATAAATGCGCAATTCATCTAATAAATATTCGGGTTGTCCGAAATAGATATAAATTGGTCTCACCATAACATAAGTAGGTTAAGTTCATGGTAGATTTGGGGCAAAAAAAGGTGAACATCTGTTCGCCTTTTTTTATATAATCTAGTTAACAAAAGTTAAGAATACATCACTCTTCTAAACGTTGCATTCCCTTTTACTATTGCCGTTCATCTATATTTTACAACCTTATTTCCTTTAAGCCAATTTATAAGTAGTTCAGCCAAAATATTTTCCCATGCTTTAGCATCAATATATATTTGACTCACCATAACATAAGTAGGTTAAGTTTATGGTAGATTTGGGGCAAAAAGGTGAACTTTCTAGTTCACCTTTTTCATTTTATATATTCTCATAAATTCTGAGATCTTTTTGTATTATTTCTTTATCATAAAAAATTATCTTTACGGTATAACAGTGATAAAAAACTTACCATATCCTAATATATTTCCAGATATCAGTGACAAAAGTTATTATATAACGTGTTGGGCAAAATAAAAACGAACGACCTACATGAGCTTTAAAGTAGTAAATAAAATATTAGGAAGATATAGTGTGAGTAATAAAATCTCAAAACGAGAGATTAAGAAACTTGCCAAGATTGATAATTTATCAGTAATACAATTTGTAGACCCTGTAACTGATAATTCTGTATGGAAAAATCTCGAAAATTATTTAATAAGCAAGAGACCTGATATAGAACTGAGAGTATTCGGACATTATGGAAAGGAATGTGATTTGAGTTTTTTGCAATATGTTCCATCCGCAAAAAAATTCTCTGCTGATTGTTTAATGGAATGCAAAAACATTGAGAATCTTGCTCTTCTTGAAAACCTTGAAGTTCTTGGATTGGGGGTTTTTGATCTGACAAGTTTTGAATTTCTCAATGAAGTTTCCTCTAAATTAAAAAGTCTATTTATCGGACAGACAAAATCAAAAAAGCCGAATATTTCTGTGATTTCGAGATTTAAAGAGTTGGAATATGTTTACATTGAAGGACAAAATAAAGGCATTGAGGCAATTTCTGAATTAGAAAACTTGGAAAAGATTGTATTACGATCTGTATCGTCTGAGAATATTGATTATTTAAAAGGTCTAAAAAAACTTTGGTCGGTAGAGATAAAGCTTGGAGGGATAAAAGACTTTAGTGCATTGACAGAAATGACAGGAATTAAATATCTTGAATTATGGCAAGTGAGAAAATTAAGTGACATTGATTTTATTTCAAAGCTTACTGATTTACAATACCTATTTCTACAATCTTTACCTAATATTGAGAAAGTACCTGATTTGACAGCAAATGAAAAATTACGAAGGATTTATTTTGAGAATCTTAAGGGATTAAAAAATGTAGATTCGTTAGAAAATGTGAAAAACTTGGAGGAATTTGCATACGTTGATTGCTCAAACTTTCAGCCAGAGGATTTGATTCCTGTTCTTAAAAATAAAACATTAAAGTCTGTACTTGCTGGATTTGGGAGTGACAAAAGAAATAAAAAGTTTGAGGAATATATGAATGAATATGGAAAGACCCGATATAAATACATAGAGTTTGATTACCAATAAATTACTTTGCCCAACAATAAATATACGTAATGCGGGGCCATTTTATAAATTTGAAAATTAGAGCAATTAATAAACAATGTAGCGGTTTGATAGTGAAGTGCCTTGAAATTCCGCACTACGCATATTCGGGCGTTGTGCCCAATTAAAAAATTCCGTTTCATAACATAATTCAGGTTAAATGATTGTATCTTTGATAGTATCAAATGATAGTATCACGAATGAAACCACCTTACGAAATAACATCTTCCATTTTAAAATTAATAACCTCTATTTCAGAGAAAATAGGAGAAATAAATGCTAATTTATTAAACAGGCCTTCACCTAAATTGAGAAAACAGAATAGAATCAAAACTATTCATTCTTCTTTAAAAATAGAAGGAAACACACTAACAGAAGAACAAATTACAGCGCTTCTTGAAAACAAAAGAGTTATCGGTCCTAAAAAAGATGTTCTTGAAGTTTTAAACGCAATTAAAATCTATGAAAATTTAGGAGAATACAACCCTACTAATGAAAAATCTTTCTTAAAGGCGCATCAAAGCTTAATGGAAGGTCTAATTGAAAATTCCGGAAAGTATAGAGAACAAAGTGTCGGAATTGTAAAAGGCTCAAAAGTTGAGCATTTGGCGCCACCTTTTAAAAATGTGCCATACTTAATGAAAGAACTTTTTGAATATTTGAAAAAGTCTGATGAAATTGAGTTAATTAAAAGTTGTGTTTTCCATTACGAAATGGAATTCATTCATCCATTTTTGGATGGAAATGGCAGAATGGGACGATTATGGCAAACTTTAATTTTAATGGGAAAATACCCAATCTTTGAGTTTTTGCCATTTGAAACTTTAATTAGCAACGACCAAGAAAAATATTATAAAGCGTTGGCTGAGAGTGATAAATCTGGAAAATCAACTAAGTTTATTGAATATATGCTAAACGTAATTAACATTTCAATAAGTGAATTATTAGATTTCAATAACAGAACATTGAGCGAAAAAGACAGATTAGAATATTATGTTTCCTTAAATAAAACTGAATTTACTAGAAAAGATTATATGGCTATTTTTAAAGATATTTCTTCGGCAACAGCAAGTAGAGATTTAAAGAAAGGAGCTGAATTAGGTTTATTTGAAAAAATAGGAGAAAAAAATAAAACAATCTACCGTTTAAAATAACTAGGCACAACATGCTTATAAAACAAATAAACTTTTCAAGTGTTGAGTGAGCCCATAGGAGTGAGCGCGTTAGGGATTGCAGCGGCATCCTTTTGCTGTTTAATTGAGTAGATAGTCTTTCTAATAAAGCTTTTAGCTGTATTATGGATTCCTGCCTTTGCAAAAATGACAAAAGCAAAAGATATAGCGGAAAGCCCGACCCGACAGGGTAACGCCATAAAAAAAAGCAAGCCCAAAAAAGAGCTTGCTTAATTATTTAACTTACTGTAGGCGTTTTACTTTGCTTCAGCGTAACGTTTTTCAACTTCATTCCAGTTAATTACATTAAAAAATGCATTGATATAATCTGGACGACGGTTTTGGTAGTTTAAGTAATAGGCGTGCTCCCATACATCGATTCCTAATATGGGTGTACCTCCACAGCCTACTCCTGACATTAATGGATTGTCTTGATTTGGTGTAGAACATACCTCAACTTTACCACCTTTATGCACACATAACCAAGCCCATCCTGAGCCAAACTGAGTTGCAGCAGCCTTAGAGAATGCATCCATAAACCCTTCTTTAGAACCAAATTCTGCTTCAATAGCGTCCTTTAATTCTCCTGAAAGATAGCCTTTACCTTCAGGATTCATAACACTCCAAAACAATGAGTGGTTGTAAAATCCGCCTCCGTTATTTCTAACAGCGCCGTTGCTCATATCCAAATTGCTAAGAATATCTTCAATAGATTTTCCGTCTAAATCCGTGCCTTCTAAAGCAGCGTTTAATTTACTTGTATATCCTGCATGGTGCTTAGAATGGTGTATCTCCATTGTTCTTGCATCTATATGAGGTTCTAAAGCATCATATGCGTAACCTAATTCTGGTAATTCAAAAGCCATAATTATTTGTTTAAAATATTAATATCTAATTTCAACAAAGTTAGACATAAAAGGCATCAATTAAAAATAATAAATCGTTATGAACTCATTGATAGTTTTTATCTTGTAAGCAAATTTTTGATATGACAAAATCAAGCGCTTTTACCATTTATAATGCTTCCGCCGGAAGTGGTAAAACCTACACGCTTGTAAAATCGTATTTAAAAATTGTTTTGGGTTCTAAAAATCAAGATACTTTTAAGCGCATTTTGGCTATTACGTTTACAAATAAAGCTGTAGCCGAAATGAAAAGCAGAATTATTGAAATGCTTAAAGCGTTTTCAGATGCTGCCATTTTAAAAACGTCTGACAATGCTATGTTTGCTGATCTTTGCTCAGAGTTAGACCTATCGTCTGAGGGGCTTCACAATAAATCAAAATCGGTTTTAGATACTATTATTCATAATTATGCGGCATTTGATGTGTCTACCATCGACGGGTTTACCCATAGAGTTATTAGAACATTTGCATACGATTTAAAATTGCCTTTGAATTTTGAAGTTGAATTAGACCAAGAAGCCTTATTGAATGAAGCTGTAGATAGTTTGATAAATAGGGCCGGTAGCGATAAGCAACTTACTAATGTTTTGGTAGATTTTGCCATAGAAAAGGCGGACGATGATAAAAGTTGGGATGTATCGCTAGACTTTAATAAAATAGCAAAACTCTTGGTGAATGAGAATGACATCCCTTACATCAATAAACTAAAGGATAAATCTTTAGAAGATTTTAAGGTTTTAAAAGAGCTTTTAAAAGAGAAAATAACTGACTCTGAAACATCTATTAAAACACACGCTGAGGCTGCTTTAACCTTGATAGAAGAATCTGGCTTAGAGCATTCTGATTTTTCTAGAGGTACACTTCCCAACCATTTTAAAAAAGCGGCGAATCTTGAATTTTATCGTCTGTATGACAATAAGCTTGAGGAAAATATTTCAGAACGCAAAAGCATTTACAACAAAACCTTAGATACGGCACTGGCAAGTACAATAGATAGCATTCTTCCTGAAATTGAAGTGTTGTATAAAACGGTAAAAGCGAATGTATTTCATTTAAAATTTTTAAAAGCTTTTTATAAAAATATTACACCACTATCGGTTTTAAATGCTATTAATAAGGAATTAACCTTTTTGAAAGAGGACCAAAACAAAATGTTGATTTCAGAATTTAATACGATAATAAGCGAAGAAATTAAAGACCAACCCACACCTTTTATTTATGAACGTATTGGTGAAAAATTTAAGCACTATTTTATTGATGAATTTCAAGATACTTCAGTAAAACAATGGGGGAATTTAGTACCGCTTATTAATAGTGCTTTATCGAGCCAAGGCGGAAGCACAATGCTAGTAGGCGATGCTAAACAGGCAATTTACCGTTGGCGCGGTGGAAAAGCTGAACAGTTTATTGACTTGTTCAACTTAAAAGATCGTCCGTTTTTTATTGACCAAGAGGTTTATAATTTAGAAACTAACTACAGAAGCCACGAGAAAATCATTGAATTTAATAATGGGCTTTTCAAATTTATAGCTGTTACTGTTTTTCAAAATGAAGATTATGCGCAACTGTACAGAAATGCGCACCAAAACGCACATCACGAAAAAGGTGGTTATGTTGAATTGTCGTTTTTGAATATTGATAAAGATGATGACAGAGACGAGGTGTTTACATCTAAAGTTTTAGATACCATTAATACATGTTTAGAAAACGGTTGTGAATTTGCAGATATTACTGTTTTAGTAAGAAAGAAAAAAGAGGGTGTTGCCATTGCCAAATATTTAAGCGAAAACAATATTCCAATACTATCATCAGAAACGTTATTGGTTGCAAATGCACCTGAAGTTACTTTTATCACTAATGTTTTAAGGCTTCTTATTCAGCCAGAAAATAATGAAGTGAAAATTGAGGTGCTACAGTTTTTAAGTGATGTGTTTGGTATTGAAGACAAACATCAGTTTTTTTATAATAACATTAATCTTTCTTTAGTTCAGCTATTTGATGGGTTAAAACAATATGATGTTTACGTAAACATAACTGACTTAATACAATTACCCTTATATGATTTGGTTGAAACTATAGCAAGATGTTTTAATTTGCTTAAAAACCCGAATGCTTACATTCAAAGTTATTTTGATTTTGTTTTAGATTTTTACCATAAAAAAGGTTCTGATATTTCATCTTTTCTTACCTATTTTGAGAAGAAAAAAGATGCATTAAGTATTGTATCTCCAGAGGGTAAAAATGCTGTCCAAATAATGACCATTCATAAATCTAAAGGATTAGAATTTAATGTGGTGATTTTTCCTTATGCCGATTTAGACCTTTACAAAGAAATCGAACCTAAGGAATGGTTTCATTTAGATGAAAGTGCCTATGCTGGCTTTACGCATACACTTTTAAATTTCAATTCTGATATGGAATACTTTGGAGCTCAAGGTTTAGAAGTATTCAACCAGCATAAATCACAACAAGAACTAGATAACATCAATCTATTATATGTCGCCCTAACTAGAGCAAAAGTGCAATTGTATATTATTTCTAAAAATGACGATGGTTTAAAAGAAGAGTCAAAACATAAAAAATACTCTGGTTTATTGATAAACTACTTAAAAAACCAAGGGAATTGGGATAACAATAAAAACACTTATCGTTTTGGTGATAATAACACTGAGGTGTTTAAAACTACCACCAAATCTTTTACTTTAGAACAACAGCGTTTTATATCTAACTCAAAAGAAGATTTGAATATCAAGATTGTTACAAAATCTGGTTCTCTATGGGATACGCATCAGCAAAATGCCATTGAAAAGGGTAATGTTATCCATGATATTATGGCAAAAATAAGGACTGAAGATGATATAGTTACTGCACTTAACGAAGCTTATGATTTATCTGAAATTACAGAATTACAAAAAGACATAATTAAAGGTAAAGTGTTAGAAATAGTCAATCACCCTCAATTAAAACCTTATTACACATCAAACTATACCATATATAATGAACGCGACATTATTACCAGTTCTGGTGAAATATTAAGACCGGATAGAATAGTGATACGAGATGAAGACAAAACAGCAACAATTATAGATTATAAAACAGGTGAAGAGCGGAAAAATCATCTTGTACAGCTGAATAATTACGCGTTTACATTACAGGACATGGGATATACAATAGCGAAAAAGGTACTTGTTTATATTAATGATGAGATAGTGATAAGAACTTTTTAAAACAAAATCAAGAATAATTATCCCAGTAATGCACTCATTTCGAAAAAAGTTATCTAAAATCATTCTGAAATACGCATGAATAAAGGTAATCTTCAATTTTTTTATATATTTGTCTTTGTTAATAACATTTAACAACTTACTTTTGTTCACAATTAACACTTAAAAATTAAACTTTTGAATATGAAAAATCTTAGCCGATTATTGTTCGCTATGTTGCTTGTACTAGGTTATAGCAACGTTGATGCGCAAGACAAAAACAACCCTTGGCAAATTACTATAGGGCTTAATGCAGTAGATGCATACCCTAATGGAGATGGTGGCGCTTTTAGTGAAACTATCTTTGATGAATTTGCTAATGTAGAAGATCACTACAACATTTTACCTTCCCTATCTACTATTTCTGTTTCTAAGTACATTGGTGATGGTTTCTCTTTTGGAGTAGCTGGATCATTAAACAAAATTGATAAATGGGGAGACGTTCCAGGATCTATCCCAGAAGAAACTCGTAATGTAGACGATTTATCATATTATGGTATCGATGGTACTATCAAATACGGTATTGGAGAAGCACTAGATTGGAAAACTTTCGATCCTTTCGTTGGCATCGGTGGTGGTTACACATGGATTGATGAAGTTGGAGCTGGTACTTTAAACGGAACTTTAGGATTCAACCTTTGGTTTAACGAAAACATCGGTTTAACTATCCAAACTTCTTATAAGCATGCATTCGAAGATTATTTAGATACACATTTCCAGCATTCTGCAGGTCTTTCTATTAGATTCGGTGGAACTGATACTGACGGTGATGGTATATATGACAAAGATGATGCTTGTCCAGATGTTGCTGGTTTAGAAGCATTCAACGGTTGTCCTGATACTGACGGTGATGGTATTGAAGATAGTAAAGATGATTGTCCTAATGAAGCTGGTGCAGCTGAATTTAACGGTTGTCCTGATGGTGATGGTGATGGTGTTGTTGATAAAGATGACAACTGTCCTACTGTTGCTGGATTAAAAGCTTTAGCTGGTTGTCCAGATGCTGACGGTGACGGTGTTACTGATGCTGACGACAAGTGTCCAGATGCCGCTGGTCCTGCTGCTAACAAAGGATGCCCATGGCCAGATACTGACGGTGATGGTGTATTAGATAAAGATGACAAGTGTGTTGACGTTAAAGGTACTGTTGCAAACAACGGTTGTCCTGAAGTAACTGAAGAAGTTCAAGCTACTTTGAATGAGTATGCTAAAACTATCTTATTCGACACAGGTAAATCAACTATCAAAGCTCAGTCTGAAGCTGTATTAGGAGACATTATCAATATCCTTAAGGAGTACCCAACTGCTAAATTTACAGTTGAAGGTCATACTGATAGCGTAGGTAGTGAGAAACTAAACCAGAGATTATCTGATTCTAGAGCTAACTCAGTAAAAGAATACTTAGTTAAGAATGGTATCGATGCATTCAGATTATCTGCTCTTGGATACGGAGAGTCTAAGCCTATCGACACTAACAAAACTAGAGCTGGTAGAGCAAACAACAGACGTGTAGAAATTAACTTAGCAAAATAAAAAGCTAGTTAATTCTTAAAAATAGAATAAGTTGAAAAACGCTTCGGGATATCCGAAGCGTTTTTTACTTTTATACATATGACTAATTTTATTTTTGATGTTTTAAAAGATCTACAAAAAGATCATTATAATCTTTCCGAATTAACGTTTGTGCTACCTAGTAAAAGGGCTGGGTTGTTTTTAAAACACCAAATATCTAAAGTAAGTGAGAAAACAATTTTTGCTCCAAACATATTAAGTATAGAAGAATTTGTAGAAGAGTTGTCTCAACTTAAAAGTATAGCAAATACTGATTTGCTTTTTGAATTCTATTCCACATACCAAAAATTAACTGAAAAATCGCAACAAGACTCCTTTGAATCCTTTTCTAAATGGGGGCAAATAGTATTACAAGACTTTAATGAAATTGATCGCTACCTCATTCCGCAGAAACAAATTTTTGAGTATTTAAGTGCCATTCAAGAAATAAATCATTGGTCTTCTGAACAAAACCAAACAGACTTTATTAAAAACTATCTTTCATTTTGGAATAAGCTACCTTCCTATTATGAGCATTTTACTACTGCACTCGTTAATAAAAATATTGGATATCAAGGCTTAATCTATAGAGAAGCAGTAGAAAATATTGAATCTTATATTGAAAGTTTAAATAGCGGCAAAATTATTTTTTTAGGTTTTAATGCATTAAATACTGCAGAAGAAACGATTATACAAGAGTTATTACAAAACGATTTAGCTAAGATTTACTGGGATATTGATGATGTATTTATTAATAACCCTAAACATGATGCTGGTCTCTTTACAAGAGCACACAAAGAAAATTGGACATATTTTAAAACCCATCCGTTTAATTGGGTTTCTAAACATTATTCCAAAGAAAAAAACATATCGGTTTACGGCATTCCAAAAAATGTAGGGCAAGCAAAATACATTGGAGAACTACTTGAGAATTTAAATTTAGAACATACTGCAGTAGTTTTAGGCGATGAAAACCTTCTTGTACCGGTATTAAATTCATTACCGTCAAGTATAGAGGCGCTCAATATTACTATGGGCTTTCCTTTAAAATCTATTCCTTTAGCCTCTCTTTTTGAAAATCTATTCCGCATCCACAAAACTGTTTCAAATAGTTATTACTACAAAGATGTCATTGCAATTTTATCTCATCAATTTGTAAGGCCTCTATTGTTCTCAGAGCATATAGATACGGCCAATAAGCTTATTACATATATTAACGATAATAATTTAGCTTACCTTAAAATAGAACAATTAAAAGAACTTGCGCCAAAGCATGTCAAAATAATAGATTTACTGTTTTCAGGATGGCAATCTTCAGCAGAAAACGCCATATCCAACTGTACTGATATAATCTTTACTCTAAAAGCATATCTAGATAAAGACAAGCCTTCCAACAGATTATCTTTAGAATATTTATATCGATTCAACACCTTATTTAATGAGATATTAAGGTTGAATTCAGAATACAAGCATATTAAAGATATTTCATCTCTACATAGCGTGTATAAAGAGCTATTAAGTTCTGAAACTTTAGATTTTCAAGGAGAACCACTTGAAGGCTTACAAATTATGGGAATGCTAGAGTCTCGTGTTTTGGATTTTGAAACCGTAATTATTTCTTCAGTAAACGAAGGTATTTTACCTGCCGGAAAAAGCAATAATTCTTTTATCCCGTTTGATGTAAAATTGGAAAACAAGTTGCCAACCTACAAGGAAAAAGATGCAGTATACACCTATCACTTTTACAGGCTTTTGCAACGCGCAAAACATGTTTTTATATTATACAATACTGAAGCTGATGTGCTAACAGGAGGAGAAAAAAGCCGATTTATAACCCAATTAGAATTAGAAGAGATTCACAACATAAACCATCAAATAGTTGTGCCAAAAGTGCCAGTTGTTACACAGAACTTAAAGATTGTAAAAAAAACTAATGCGTTACTAAAAGACATTTTCGCAGTAGCAAAGAAAGGATTTTCGCCATCTTCATTGACCAATTATATGAGAAACCCTATTGATTTTTATTATCAAAAGATTTTGAAAATCAGGGAATATGAAGATGTAGAGGAAACCGTTGCTGCAAATACGTTGGGAACCGTTGTTCATAATACCTTAGAAGATTTTTATAAGCCCTTTATCAACCAGACATTAACGGTTGACAGCATAAAAAGTTTAAAGCCCAAAATTGAAAAGCAAGTTGCTTTTCATTTTAAAAATGAATACAAGCAAGGTGATATTTCAAAAGGTAAAAACCTTATAGTATTTGAAATAGCAAAACGATACGTATTAAATTTTTTAAATGCTGAAATCGAGGATATCAAAGCAGGAAATGAGATAAAAATTCTTCAAATTGAAGCGAATAATGAAGTTGAAATAAACATACCAAGCTTAGAATTTCCAGTAAAGTTAACTGGAAAAGTAGATAGAGTTGATAGTTATAATGGCGTTACAAGAATAATCGACTATAAGACAGGTAACGTACAGCAAAACCAAGTGGAAGTTGTGGATTGGAAAGATATCACTTCAGACTACAAAAAGTATAGCAAGAGTTTTCAAGTGCTAACCTACGCTTACATGATGTATAAATCGCATCAAATTCGTTTACCCTTAGAGGCTGGAATTATCTCATTTAAAAATCTAAATTCTGGATTCCTTCAGTTTGCCAAAAAAGAAAGTTCTAGAGGGAAAAAAGACACCTTGATTACTGAAGATACTATTTTAGCGTTTGAAATTGAATTGAAATCATTAATTTCTGAGATTTGTAATCAGGATATTAATTTCGAAGAAAAAGAAGTTTAATTATGAAAATATCCAAACATATAATTGTTGAAGGAAAACACGAAAAACCGATATTGACTGATGTTTTTTATAGTGAAAATGGAAAACAAAAACCGATAGTTATTTTTTGTCATGGCTATAAAGGTTTCAAAGATTGGGGCGCTTGGGATATAATGGCAAAAACATTTGCCGAAGCTGGTTTTTTCTTTATAAAATTTAACTTTTCACACAATGGCGGTACTGTAGAACAGCCTATTGATTTTCCAGATTTAGAAGCTTTTGGGAATAATAATTACACAAAAGAACTTGATGATTTAGAGTCTGTACTGGATTGGATTTATCAAAACTCTGAGTTCTCAGTTAATATTGATACAAACAGCATCAATTTAATAGGCCATAGTCGAGGCGGTGGTATTGTAACGATAAAAGCTGAAGAAGACCCTCGTGTTACTAAAGTGATTAGTCTTGCTGGAGTTTGTGCTTATGGTAAACGAACGTCCACAGTTGGAGATTTAGAGCAATGGAAAAAAGATGGCGTAAAATATGTTTTAAACGGGCGTACAAAGCAGCAAATGCCGCACTTCTATCAATTCTATGAAGATTTCAAAGCAAATGAGGAAAGGTTAACCATAAAACGGGCTGTTTCTAATTTAAAAATTCCATATCTCATCATTCATGGAGACGCAGATACAAGTGTGCTAATAGACGAAGCGCATCAACTTCAAAAATGGAACGAAAAAAGCAAATTAGAAATTATTGCTGGTGCAGACCATGTGTTTAATACCAAACATCCATGGCATAAAACTACATTGTCACCTGAATTAAAAACAGCAACCGATACAATGATTCAATTTATCAATTCTAATCAATAATAGGCTCAATAAAAAATGTATACTTCATAGGTTCTGGCGTAATTAAATAGTCTTGATATGGTAATTGCCCCCAGCTAGTATCGCCACCAACGCCCATTTGTTTATAATCAATATTTAGGTTTACATGATTTCTAGGCATTATATCAATGGTATGTCTGTTTATCCCTGTTAGCTCAAAATCTTCATTGTTATAGTGATTGATATTGAAATTTAAGAGCTGCTGACTCGAAAATCGTAAGCCATTATTTTTATCGTCTTTTACTTCTAACCACCTTGTATCCGTGCGATAACCGTTTTCTTGAGGACGAATATATGGCACATAAAAGTCTTCTACAGGAGCCTTATAAACACCCAAAAAAGCAGCTGTTTTACGGTCCGGGTAATTTTCATAAGGGCCTCTTCCATAGTAACTCACATCTTTCTTGTTACTAACCAATTTAAGATTCATTCCCATGCGAGGTATCAATCCCTTACCGCCCGTTCTTTCAAAAACATACTGTACTTTAATTTTTCCTTTGTCGCCAATAGTGTAGTTAATAAAAAAGTTTGCAATATCAGGATTTGATTTTTGGGTACTCACCATAATACGGTTATCAGGTAGCTTTTTCCAAGACACTCTTTTAACTTCCAAATTCGATTCTATGTTCTTCCAATTAAATGATTTTTCCGGCATTTTTGCCCCCAAATCATTATCTACCGGTGCTCTCCATGTATTCAAAACTAATGGCGCAGTGAGCCAGTTACTTTCGTTAACTTCATAAGCGATTAAATTGCCTGATGATTTATCAAACTTGATGACAATATTATTTCCGCTTGAAATATGTATTTGATTATTTGATTCTTCAACTTTAATAACATCAAAAGTATTTGGTTCGATAGAAGCAACTTTTGGTTTTTGAATAATGAATTGGTCTTTTGCCACCTCATGATTCTTCTCTAGAAGACTTTTGGCTTCTTTTAATTTCCAATAAAAATTGATTATGTATTCCCGATTTGTTTCAAAATTTGAAATATTATCTTTTAAACTAATACTTTGTTTTGATAGAGGGGTTCCGTCTATATTTAGACTCCCGTTTGAAACCTTAACGCCATTCTCTAACAGTTCCCACTCCAAATTGAAATCAGATAAATTGGTAAAGAAGTTTTCATTGTAAATTTCGAATGTTAAATCTTTAGGATCTAACAATTTCATATGGATGTTTTGATATTGTTTTTTAACTTCCCAAAGTGCAGGTTGCACCGTTCTATCTGGAAAAATTAATCCATTCAAACAAAAAGCTCCTGAGTGCCGTTTGCCTTCTGGCTCAAAATCACCACCATATCCCCAGTATTCTTCACCTGTATCGCTTTTTAAAGTGATGCCTTGATCTACCCAATCCCAAATAAAACCACCTTGGACTCTGGGTTCTTCTCTAACAAAATCCCATAATTCTTTGAGATTCCCTGTACTATTGCCCATTGAATGCGCATACTCTACCCAAATAAAAGGACGATTAGGGTTTGCTGGTAGATGTTCTTTCTTAATATCAATAATTGGGGCATACATATAACCTATAATATCGGTATGACGCACATGGTCAAAATCTGGATCTACCTCAGCTCTATCATAGGATACCAAACGTGTGTCATCCATTTTTTTTAACCAATTATAACTATCAACAAACGGTTGTCCCGTTCCAGTTTCATTACCCATCGACCATATCACTACCGAAGGATTATTTTTATCTCTATAAAACAAACGCTGAATTCTATCAGTTATCGATTTATAATAACTAGGATCTCTTGCAACTTCATTGACAATCCAACCGTATCCATGAGCCTCAATATTAGCTTCATCTATTACGTAAAGTCCGTACTTATTGCATAGTTTATACCAGTAAGGGTCATCTGGATAATGTGATGTTCTAACGGCATTAATATTGAACTTTTTCATTAATTCAACATCCTTAAGCATCATCTCTTTAGTCATAACATGTCCAAGTTTAGGGTCATGTTCATGCCTATTAACACCTTTAAATAAAACAGGTTGCCCATTAATTAATAGTTGCCCATTTTTAAGTGCCACTGTTCTAAATCCTAGTTGATGCGACGTACATTCTAAGAGTTTATCATTATCATCTTTTAAGGAAATAGTAAGGGTGTACAAATTAGGTGTTTCTGCAGACCATGCTTTTACATTACCAATATAAGTTTTAAAATCAAGCGATGATATTTCGCCTTTCTTAACTGTGTGTTTCTGTTCTGATTGATAAAGAATATTATTCCCATCATAAAGCTTAACAACAACGCTTGCTGCTTGTTTGGAGCTTATATTTTTAAGATTGACAGATACATCAAGAAGTCCTTTTTCAAACGATTCATCTAAGGTAGTTTTTGCAAAAAAATCCTGAAGCATCAATTTTGGTCTTGCATGTAAAAACACATCTCTTTCAATGCCTGCCAAACGCCAAAAATCAATATCCTCTATATAGCTAGCATCAGTGAATTTATAAACTTCAACCGCGACTTCATTTTTACCTTCTTTTACATATGAGGTAATATTGAATTCCGCAGGCAATTTACTACCTTGGCTATAGCCTACTTTTTTGCCATTTACCCATAAATAAAATGCACATTTTACTGCCCCAAAATGAATATAAATTTCTTTATCAGCCCATGACGCATCAATATTAAATACTCTTTTATACTGACCAACTGGATTATAATCGTGAGGTACAAAAGGTTTGTTTTTAGCAAAAGGATAAATAATATTAGCATAAAAAGGGTAACCAAACCCCTGCATTTCCCAATTTGATGGCACTGGAATTTTATGTTTTAAATCCTTACTATTTAATTCATGAAATGTTTTGTTACGTTTATCTGCATTCTCGCTCCAATTAAATTGCCAAATCCCATTTAAAGATTTATAATGTGATGAATTAAGCTCGTCTTTAATGGCATTAACTTCAGAATCATATGAAATAAAGTAAGCATGAGGTGCTTCTTTATTAATTTCAATAACTTCAGGGTTTTCCCAATCAAACGCTTGAGAAAAAGACATTAAACTAGTAAGCAGTATAAATAGGGATAGGTTGATTTTCATTTTATTGCACT
Organism: Flavobacteriaceae bacterium; assembly: GCA_043557195.1. Classification (GTDB taxonomy): domain Bacteria; phylum Bacteroidota; class Bacteroidia; order Flavobacteriales; family Flavobacteriaceae; genus Jejuia. Next base: position 1,952,259 of record CP121314.1, read on the forward strand.
TTAAAAAATACCTCATCCAAAGATAAGTTTTCTTACTAAAAACTATCTTGTTCAAAAACTATAATTAAAAACACTCATAATATTTTAGCCTTTTTTTAATTTTTAATACATTTCTAAAAATATTTGCGCTATTCTATTTATGGATTCCCTGTTTAAAAACATTAACAAATTAAAAGAAGCTGTTACCCTTACCAAGCACGAAAAGCTTGTTAAAGCTATAACAAATGCTATTGAATCTAAAGACTTGGTTAAAGGTGACAAACTACCTTCAATAAATAAAATGGTGAAAGAGGTAGGTTTTGCAAGAAAAACTATTGTAAAAGCCTATGAGGAATTAAAAGGTAGAGGTATCGTAGAATCAAAAAACTTTAAAGGTTATTATATAGCAGATATTAAAACGGGAACAAAACTTAGAGTTGCCTTAGTGCTTTATGCATTCCATGAATTTCAGCAAGATTTCTACAATACTTTTAGAGAGGAAATGGGAAGTAACTATGTAATAAATGTCTTTTTTCATCACAATAACTTAGATGTGTTTAATGATATTTTAAGAAGAATTTCTGGTAGGTATGGTATGTATGTAATCGCTCCTATTCAACATCCACAAGTAAAACCTTTGCTAAAAAAAATTCCTTCAGATAAATTATTGGTAGTAGATAGACATATTTCTCTGCCACCCGATTATTCATTTATAGCTCAAGAATTCGAAAATTCTACTTATAAGCAATTAGTAAAACTTTTGCCCAAAATAGAGCGATATAAAAAGTTCATTTTATTCTTCAAAGAAAATTCAGATTACCCAATAGGAATATTAAATGCTTTTAAACGTTTTACAGAAGAATTCAATATTAATGGCGAGATAGAAGATCATTACATAAAAGGAAGTGTCAAGAAAAATACACTTTACTTTTTTATTGGTGATAGTAACTTATGGAAGTTATTAAGTGACAGCAAACCTAAAAACTTTAAAATAGGAAGTGATATTGGTATTTTAGCTCATAATGATAATGCCATAAAAGAAATTATTTTTGGAGGCATTACAACAATATCTGTAGACTTTAAGAAAATGGCTAAAGAAGCGGCACATTTTGTTAAAAATAAGGAGGCAATTCATAAAATTATTCCTTCAGCACTTATCCAAAGAAATTCACTTTAACACTTGTTCTAAGCAGTATTTTTTAATAATTCCCAAAGAAATAGTAGTAAATTTTTATAATTTCATTTCTATTTAGTTTTTTTTTATATATTTGCAAAGTAGCATACAGTAGCATAGTTTTTAATTTTTAAAGTAGCATACTGTATCACACACAACTAACTTAATTAATGATTATGAAAAAAAACGTTTCAAGACTAATTTTTGGCTTACTCTTCTTCCTTTCAGGAATTAGTGCCTATGCTCAAACATCATCAGTATCGGGAACGGTTACTGATGGACAATTTCCTTTACCAGGTGTTAACATCCTTGTAAAAAACACTAGTAATGGTACAACAACAGATTTTGATGGAAATTACGCCCTAGACAACCTAAGCGCTAGTGATGTAATAGTATTTAGCTATGTGGGTTATAAAACTCAAGAAATTACCGTAGGCAATCAGTCAACAGTAAATGTTGTTTTAGTAGAAGACGCTGCAGCATTAGACGAAGTGGTAATTGTAGGTTATGGTACTTCAAATAAACGAGAGCTTACAGGTTCTGTGGGTACTATTAAGGGAGATGCTATTTCTACAACTGTAGCTGGTAACCCAACTGCAGCATTACAAGGTAGACTTACAGGTATTCAAGTAGAAAACCCTGGTGGTAGACCAGGTGGTACTGGGAATGTTTTTATTCGAGGTGTAAACTCCTTGAGTAATGCTGACCCTCTATACATTGTAGATGGTCTTTTTGTAGATAACATGAACTATGTAAATCCTTTGGATATAGAAAACATTTCTGTATTAAAGGATGCAGCAGCTGCAGCTATTTATGGTTCTAGAGCTGCCAATGGTGTGGTTTTAATCAAAACTAAACATGGTAGAAAAAATAGAGACCTCGAAGTAACACTTAATACTAGAATTGGTTTTGATACACCAAGTAAAAAATTAGACTTTATTGATGGACAACAATATACAAATTACTTAAATCAGCGTTTTGCAAATGATGGTAGTTCTACAACAGTAAGTTCAAATGGTGTTAATACCGATTGGCAAGAAGAGAATTTACAAAGCGGTATTGTTGAAGACTATGGACTAACCTTGTCTGGAGGTGGTGAAAAATCAGCTTACTTTGCTTCCATTAATTATTTTAATCAAGATGGTATTCTTGTAGGATCAGGTTTTAAAAGATTAAATGCAAGATTTAATAGTACACATGAATTCGGAAAATTTAAACTAACACAATCCTTGGGTTTAGCCGAAGGAAAATTGCAAGACAACAACTGGTATGGTTTTGATGGAACTACAGCGCCAACTGTTGCCTTAAGAAACGCAAACAATGATGGTGGGTTTGAAGGCCCCTCAACAGATGTTCAAGGTCCTGGTGGTGTTAATCAATATGCTCTAGCTACACTAGAGGATAATTTAGAAACCACTCGTACACTATTTGGAAGCTTAAAGTTAGATTATAATATTACAGAAGATTTAACTGCTGCTATTAATTTAGGTGTAGATTATACAACACAAAAACGTTTTCAATTTACACCTACTTACTTTATGAGTAATGTAGATGCTGTAAGAAATGTTAATAATCTTAATGATTTAACAGTATTTAATCAAGAAGATGTTAACTTGTTATTTGAGCCTACACTATCTTACAAAAAAACGTTTGACGAAGTTCACAAAGTATCTGCCGTTTTAGGTTATACAAGATTTATTGAAAACCAAAACAGTAGTGGTATTTATGGACAAGGAACCCCAGCAAATAGTATCAGGGTAGTTGGTGCTTTACCATCAAGCGCTCAAAATATTTTGTTAGGAGAAGATAATCAAGCAGGGTTAATTTCTTATTTCGGACGTGTAAACTATAATTACAATGATAAATATATCTTTTCAGGTACAGTAAGGCGTGATGCCTCTTCTAGGTTTGCAAAAGATAACCAAGTTGGATATTTCCCATCTGTTTCTGGAGCATGGAACATCTCTAATGAAGACTTCTGGAAATCAGAAACTATAAACTTCTTTAAATTAAGAATGTCATACGGTGAATTAGGGTCTTACCCTGATGTATTCTATCCAACGCAGGCAGTATTTTTAGCAAATCAATCTAATACAAGTTTTGGTGGAGCAAGCGCAAATGGTTTGGCACAAACTACACTAGCAGATGAAGATTTGGTTTGGGAAACTACTAAAACTTTTGATATTGGTATTGATATGTCTTTATTAGATAATGCAATTACTTTATCAGCTGATTATTATTCAAAAGATGTTGAAGATGCTTTAGTACCAATTAATATTCCTTCAACAGCTGGAGTAAGTTTACCTGTAACAAGAAATGCTGGTACATTAATAAACAATGGTTTTGAATTTGATGTCACTTACAGAAAATCAGAAGGCGACTTCACCTATTCTATTGGTACAAACTTCTCTTTCAATCTTAAAAATGAAGCAAAAGATATTCCAGCGACGATATTAGGGCCTGGTGTAGATGAAGATTTACGTGTGGTTAATAGAACTCAGGCTAATAGTCCTGTTGGGGCGTTTTATGGATATATTGTTGAAGATAAAGTAGATCCTGTAACAGGAGACTTTGTAAGAGTAGATACCGATGGTGTTAATGGTATCACTGCTGATGATCAAACTATTATTGGAAATCCAACACCTGATTTTACTTACGGTTTTAATTTTACTGGAAATTATAAAGCATTTGATTTCAATGTAGTTTTCAACGGTGTTTCAGGAAATGAAATTTATAACTTAAGTAGATACTATAACATCTTATGGCAAGATGGTGGAAAACTTACAGACGTTTTAAATTCTTGGACGCCAACAAATACAGATACTAATATTCCTAGAGCAACCGTAGATGACCCTGCTGGAAACAAAGCACCTTCCTCATTCTTTGTGGAAAATGGTTCATATTTCAGATTGAGAAATTTAGAGATTGGCTATAACTTCGAAGAAGGCTTCTTAGGGGTTGATTGGGTTAAGAAAACGAGATTATCACTTAACATTCAGAATGCTTTTGTAATTACAAACTACTCTGGTTACGATCCTGATGTGGCATCAACAAACAGTGGTAGAGCAAACATAAATTCTGGTGTTCCTGGAGTAAGAACAGATGTTAATCCTTTACTTGGTAGAGGTATCGACCAACGTGCCTATCCAAACGCAAGAACATTCATGTTAGGATTACAAGTAACTTTCTAAAAAAATAAATTATGAAAAATAGATTCAAATTAAAATCATACATCGGCATAGTTTGCTTGTCGTTAGTGCTCGTATTATTTGCATGTTCAGATAATATTTTGGAGCAGCAAAATAACAATGCAACATCTACTGCCAACTTCGGTACATCAGTAGATCAGGTAAAGGCTGCTATTAATGGAGCTTTTCATCCAGTAACAGGAACATTTTTTTGGGGAAGGATTGTGCATACGGGAGCATTGTTACGCTCAGATGAATTTAATGTATTCCCATTTGGCTCAAACACAGCAATGTCTACTTTTTTAGGAAACCCTGGAGACCGTTGGGCTACTGAACCTTGGCAAGAACTATACAAGTCTATTGCAAGATGTAATAACATTATTATTAATGTAAATGAAGAAGGAATCCCAGATGCCACTACTAGAAATAATTTAGTTGGGCAAGCGTATTTTTTACGTGCTTTTGACTATTGGTATTTGGTAAACTTATACGGAAATGTTCCATTAATAACAGATTTACCAGATTTAGATAACCTATTAGTGGAGCAAGCTACTCCAGAAGATGTTTGGAATCAAATTATTGCTGATTTGGAAATGGCCGAAACCATGCTTCCAGAAAGTTGGACAGGTGAAGATTTAGGTAGAGCAACATCTGGTGCAGCTACAGCTTTAAAAGGTAAAAGTTATTTATATATGAAGCAATACGGTAATGCTGTTACTGCATTACAAAGCTTAGTTGGTAAATACAGCTTATTACCAGCTTCTCAGTATGGTGATAATTTCTCAACAACTAATGAAAACAACAGTGAGTCTGTTTTCGAATTACAATACTTAGGTCAAGAGACTTTTGTTTGGGGAACAGATATTCCTGGTACTGGAACAATGGGTAATTTTCATATTGATTATGCACCACCTTCTAAATCTCCAGATCAAAGTCATGTAGTAAATCCATGGTTGAAACAATTATTTGAAGACAATGGTGATACCACTAGAAGAAATGAAACTTTAGTATATGACTTTCCAGGAGCAACTGGATATGGAGGAGTACCTTTTGCAACAGATATGGCTGAAGATATCGCCACAGCTAATGACGCAGGTGTAGAACCTATCTTTACAAGAAAGTATTCTGGAATGGAATTGGGAGCTAGAGGTGATGTAGATTTCTTAGGAACAAATGTTGGAAATAACTGGAGAATAATTCGTTATTCTGATGTGTTATTAATGCTTGCCGAAGCCTTGAATGAAGACGGAAGAACGGGAGATGCAGTACAGTATATTGATATGGTTAGAGATAGAGCTGGTTTAACATTAATAGCTGACACAAATCCAGGTATTTCGCAAGTCGATATGCGTCAAGCCGTAATTGAAGAACGTGCTATGGAACTAGCTGGTGAAGGACATCGCTTCTTCGACTTGGTAAGATGGGGGTTAGCAGATGACTACATTGGAACAACTTCAATGCATGTAACAAATGGCTCTCAATCGTATCACCCTAAATCTCTAAGCGGCGGAACTTTCCAAAGTGGGAAACACGAACTGGTATGGATTCCAAATTCAGAAAGGGATGCAAATCCTAATTTAGGACAAAACCCTGGATATAATTAAAATAAGATATTTTGTTTAGTTTAGTTTGAATGTAGTTGAATAAAGCCGAGTTTTAATCTTCTAACTCGGCTTTTTTCTCAAGCTAAATGACTTTTAATTAATCACTAATCAGATTAATTCTTAAAAAGATAATGACTCGTATTCTAGATATAATCTCTGAAAAAAATATTACGATTGAAGGTGATTCAAACACCTTTAAAACTGAAATATCTTGTATTTCAAAAAAGGATGGTATTTCTATATATAAAATAGCATTTACTTCAGAAAAACCTTCAATACCAAAACCTATAACATTAAAATGGAGGATTCCAGCACATAATGTCAAAGGAGTTTGGAAACCAACTACCGATTTTGCAAAACGCATTCAGGCCGACTGGGAATTAGATCATATGGAATCGCGTATTTCTATTGATGCGCCCGTAATCAGTTTGTTTGGTCACGACGATAGTAATGTACACACTTTCGCATGTTCTAATGCAATAAATAAGTTAGAACTGAATGCCCGAATTCGAGAGGAAGATGATTGTTTTTACTGCCATGTTACGTTGTTCTTAGAAAAACAATCCGAAGTAAGTGATTTCGAAATTCAATTGAGAATTGATGAAGGAGAAAAACATTTCTCTGAAGCATTAAAAGGGGTTTCAAAATGGTGGGAAAGTTTTGAAATTCTAAAACCAACTCCTGTTCCAGATATCGCGTTAACCCCACTCTATTCTACTTGGTATAATTTTCATCAAAGTTTAGAAGAAGACGTTTTAATTTCAGAATGCAAAAAAGCTTATAGTTTAGGTTATCGTTCCGTAATTATTGATGATGGCTGGCAAACTAATGACGGCAATAGAGGTTATGATTATACTGGTGATTGGGAACCCGAACGTTTAAATAAAACCAAGGAATTTGTAGAAGCCATTCACAATACAGGTATGAAAATTGGCTTTTGGTACTCTGTTCCGTTTTGCGGAAAAAAATCAAAAGCATACCAACGATTTAAGGGCAAGTTTTTAACGGAAAATCATCGTTGGGCACCAGTTTTTGACCCACGCTATCCTGAAGTTCGCGAATACTTAATTAATATTTATAAAAGTGCTATTTTAGATTGGAATCTTGATGGTTTTAAATTGGATTTTATTGATGATTTCAGGTTGTACGTTGATACACCAAAGGTAAATTCTGAGATGGATTTCACATCAATAAACGATGCCGTCGATAGATTGTTAACAGATGTTATTACAACTTTAAAAAGAATCAATCCCGATGTGTTCATTGAATTTAGGCAAAAATATGTAGGCCCTGCGATGCGCAAATACGGCAATATGTTTAGGGCTTTTGATTGCCCTGGGGATGCCACAATGAACCGTGTAAGAATAGCTGATATAAGAATGTTGGCAGGTAATACCGCTGTACATTCCGATATGATTACATGGCATAACGATGAGCGCTTAGAAGTGGCCGCCTTGCAAATGGTGAATACCTTGTTTGGCGTACCTCAAATTTCAGTGGTTCTGGATGATATCCCTCAAGACCACCTTGAAATGGTGAAATTCTATACAGAGTATTGGAACAGCAATAAAGCACTGATTACCAAAGGGCATTTTACCCCATTTAAGCCACTTGCCAACTACCCTGTTCAAACGGTAAATAATACTGAAAAAATGCTGATTGGTGTTCATGATGACCATGTTGTTCAAATCAATCAACCTTGTGAAAATATTGATTTGCTAAACGCTAAATTGTCTGAAAGCACAATTCTTAAAATTAATACCAACTTAGGAAACTATAATTGCACTATCTTTAATTGCAAAGGTGAAATTATTAACGAAAAAAACATTACGCTAAACCAAGGCATTGTTGAAATAACCATACCTGCTTGTGGATTAGTACAACTCACTAAAAACTAAATATATGGACACGCTATCAATTGTTTCGTTTCTTGGATTCACCCTTTTGGTAGCCTTCATCGCATGGTATGCTACTAGAAAAACAGACGAAAGTTCGGCTGATGGTTACTACCTCGGCGGAAGAAGCTTAGGCGCTATTACTATAGCAGGCTCCCTATTATTGACCAACCTTTCTGCAGAACAAATCGTTGGCCTTAACGGACAATCATTTGCACAAGGTATTTTGGTTATGGCCTGGGAAACTTTAGCCGCCATATCAATGATTGCAACAGCCATTTATTTGTTACCAAAATATATGCGTTCGGGCATCACAACTATCCCCGAATTCATCCAAGAACGTTTTGATGCACAAACAAAATCTATTTTATCACTGTTATTTTTAGTGGCTTTTGGAATCGTGTTACTGCCCACCATTTTGTATTCAGGGTCGTTGGCATTTAGCACTATGTTTGATTTACCAAACACCTTAGGCATTTCGCAGTCCCAAGTGATTTGGATTAGCGTATGGTCTATCGGAATTATTGGTTCAATTTATGCCATTTTTGGCGGATTGAAAGCAGTAGCCGTTTCAGATTTGGTAAATGCTATTGGGCTTTTAATAGGAGGATTACTAATTCCTGTTTTTGGATTAATGCTTATTGGAGACGGCAGTGTTTCAGATGGTTTAAGTGAATTATGGAGCCAAAACCCCGAAAAATTCAACGTTAAAGGTGAGATTGATTCTTTTATTCCTTTCGGTACAATTTTCACTGGTATGATGATTGCCCAAATGTACTATTGGGGCACGAATCAATCTATATTGCAACGTGTTTTTGGTGCAAAAAGTTTGGCAGACGGACAAAAGGGAATGATACTTGCCGGCTTTGTAAAATTCTTAATTCCGATAATTGTTGTATTACCAGGGGTTATTGCATGGCATGTCTTTGGAAACGATTTGGCCAATGCAGATGCCGCCTATCCTGCTTTGGTTAGAAAAGTTTTACCTGGGGCCTTTTTAGGATTCTTTGCGGCTGTATTGTTCGGAGCGATATTAAGTTCTTTCAATAGTTTATTGAACAGTAGCTCCACCTTATTTGGTGTGGATTTATACCCTCAGTACTTTGATAAAGATGCTTCGGAGAAAAAAATGGTAAAAGCTGGAAAGGTTTTTGGTATGCTCTTGGCTCTTATATCAATGACCATTGCACCCTTTATTGCAAATGCACCTGATGGGTTATTTTCCTACATTCAAGAATCTTTGGGAAGTTTAAGTGTTCCTATTTTGGCAGTAGTTGCAGTGGGTATGGCGACTAAAAATGTACCTGCTGTCGGAGCAAAAATTGTACTAACGATTGGCGTTTTAATGTATTTAGTGAGTCAATTTGTATTGGCTCCTCATTTTGTAGAAACCGCTTTGGCAGAAGCTACAGCTAGCGGTATCACAGACGCCAAACAACTGGGCATCATAAAAGCCAGAGCATATCCGCACTTTTTACATATCATGTTTATTTTATTCATTATTAATGTTCTTTTTATGCTCGTTTTAGGATGGGTAAACCCAAGTAAAAAAGTGTACAAGCCGAAAGTCACCGAAGAAATCGATATCACACCTTGGAAGTATGCCAAAGTAGTAGGATTAGCAATTACCATTTTAGTTTTAAGCACCTATTTAATTTTCTAAATTGAATCGAATAAAATATGAGTAAGACATACGTCATAGCGTTCGACCAAGGTACTACAAGTACCAGAACTATTGTTTTTGATGTAAAAGGCAATATTGTATCTATTTCCCAAAAAGAACTGAAGCAATACTATCCGCAATCGGGTTGGGTAGAGCATGATGCCGAGGAGATTTATAATGACCAGTTGGAAACTTTCCAGCAAGCCGTTTCCGATTCGGGAATTGACCCAAAGGATATTGCTTCCATAGGCATTACAAATCAACGCGAAACTACGGTAGTTTGGGATAGAGAAACAGGAAAACCTATTCATAAAGCCATTGTTTGGCTAGATAAAAGAACTCGAGGTATCTGTAAGGATCTAGAAGATTTAGGGCTTTCAAAATACATTAAGAAAAATACGGGTTTAGTAATTGATTCCTATTTTTCGGGAACCAAACTCAAATGGATTTTAGATAATGTTGAAGGTGCTCAAGAAAAAGCTGAAGCAGGACAATTGATGTTCGGTACCATTGACAGCTGGTTGATTTATAAATTCACCAATGGGGCAAAACATGTTACCGACCATACCAATGCTTCCAGAACATTAATCTATAATATCAAAACATTAGATTGGGACAAAAAATTGCTCAAAGCATTGAATATCCCACAATCACTACTCCCAAAAGTACAAACCTCATCTTCCGATTTTGGAACGATTGATTACAAAGGCACAAAAATCCCCATTTACGGCGTTGCCGGAGACCAACAAGCATCCTTATTCGGACAAGGGGGATTTGAAGCAGGAATTGCCAAAAGCACTTATGGTACGGGGTGTTTCATTCTTTCAAATACTGGCAAAAAACAAGTAAAATCAAAGAAAGGATTACTAACTACGTTAACTTGTAGTTTAGAAAACGAACCCGTAAATTATGCATTGGAGGGTAGTATTTTTGCCGGAGGTGCTTCCATTCAATGGCTAAGGGATAGAATGAAAGTAATTGATAGTGCCAGCGAAACGGAAGCCATTTGCAACAGCATTCCACCGCTTAAAAAGGTGTATGTTGTTCCTGCTTTTGCAGGTTTAGGCGCACCACATTGGGACGGAAAAGCAAAGGGAAGTGTATATGGTATGACCTTGGATACGGGTCGTGAACACTTGGTTAAAGCCACAGTAAATGCCTTGGCCTACCAAACCAAAGATGTAATTGGCGCCATGGAAAAAGATAGTGGCGAGAAGATAAGCACTTTAAAAGTAGACGGTGGTGCCACGGCAAATAATTACTTAATGCAATTTCAATCTGATATATTGAACGTTGATGTAGACCGACCAAAAATGATAGAAGTAACTGCTTTTGGAGCCGCATTATTGGCAGGAATAAAAGCTGGTGTTTGGACCAAATCGGATATTTCCAACATTCGGGAAATTGATACTGTTTTCGGTCCAAAAATGGATGAAAATACACGAAAAAAGAGTTATAAAGGCTGGAAAAAGGCCATAAAACGAACAAAAAGAAATTAAGATGCTTGTGATGGAAAAACCCGTTGAGTTTTCAGTTTTAAATAGAGCTTTGCAGATAGAAAAATTACAAACGCAAAAGTTTGATTTGGCCGTCATTGGGGGTGGTGTCACTGGTGCTGGAATAGCCTTGGACGCGGCCTCTAGAGGGCTTAAGGTGTGTTTAGTAGAAAAGAATGATTTCGCCTCTGGAACGAGCAATAAGTCCACAAAACTCATTCACGGCGGTTTACGCTATTTGAAACAATTTGAAATTGGTTTGGTTCGCGAATCGGGTTCAGAACGTGCTATTGTGCATAAATTGGCACCACACTTAGTGATTCCTGAAAAGATGCTTCTACCTTTAGTTGAAGGTGGTACTTATGGAAAAATGATGACCTCCATCGGGCTAAAAGTCTATGATTTTTTAGCAGATGTAAAGGGCGACGATAGACGACGCATGCTCGATAAAGAAGAAACTTTAGAGAAGGAAACTTTACTTAACAAAGATGTAGTATTAGGTAGCGGACTTTATGCGGAATACAGAACAGATGATGCCCGTTTAACTATTGAAATATTGAAAAAAGCCGTGCATTTCGGGGCTACAGTTATCAATTATTGCGAAATGGAATCCTTTAACTATAACGATAATTCCAAAATTAAAAGCCTTAATTGTAAAGACGGCAATACGGGTGATGTATTCAAAATAAAAGCACGAAATTATGTGTCTGCCGCGGGTCCATGGGTGGACAAATTGCGCACCAAGGACCAATCCATGAACAACAAATATTTACACCTAACCAAAGGTGTTCATATTGTGTTCCCTTATGAAAAATTACCTGTAAAACAACCTTTATATTTTGATGTCCCTGACGGAAGAATGATTTTCGCTATTCCAAGAGGGCGCGCCACTTATGTTGGCACTACCGACACCAATTACTCAGGAAACTTAGAACGCGTTGTAGCTACAAAAGAAGATGCTGAATACCTTCTAAATGCCATCAATAGTACATTCCCAATGGTAAATTTGAATAATGACGACATCGAATCTAATTGGGCAGGATTGAGACCTTTAATTCATGAAGAAGACAAAGATCCTTCGGAATTATCAAGAAAAGACGAGCTTTTTATTTCCGATAGTGGTTTAATTTCTATTGCTGGTGGAAAATTAACCGGCTACAGACGCATGGCTCAGCGGGTTATTGAAGCCGTTTTAAAAACCATGAAGAACAAACACAAAGAGCATTTGAAAAAGTCATCAACCGAAAAAATTCCGTTGGTAACTCCTGCTCTTGAAAATTCACATGCCGTAAATGTTTATCAAAAAGAATTGGAGATAAGCTTACTTTCAAAGGGCATTTCAGAAAGTTACCATGCCTGGTATCTATGCACCACCTATGGAAAACAAGCTGACATCATCATCGAAAAATCAAATGAATTCGATAATAAAGATGCTTTAGAAAGACTGATTCGTGCCGAACTTTGGTTTTGTATGCATCATGAAATGACTAATAGCTTAACGGATTTCTTTGTGCGTCGCACAGGGAGACTGTATTTTGATATCCCTAGTGTGAAAACCTATATGAAAATCATTTCAAAAGACTGTGCATATTATTTAAATTGGGATGCAGAACGATTAGCTTCAGAAGAGAAAAATTTGAATATTTTAATCCAAGACGCTAGTACCTATTACGATAAAGAATTTGAATAACATATTGAATAGAAACATGAAAAACAGAGCATTAAAATTTATAACAAGCTTATTTATATTGATGCTCTTTTTCAATTGTGAAAAAGAGAAATCAAAATCTACTTCAAAAACCATTTTTGAAACCCTTGAAGCGTCGAATTCTGGCATAGATTTCAACAATACGTTGACGGAAAACGACAGCTTAAACTACTTCACCTATTCCTATTTATATATGGGAGGTGGTGTTGCTGTTGGCGATATCAATAACGATGGCCTAAAGGATGTGTTCTTTACTGGCAATCAAGTTTCTAATAAATTGTACTTAAATGAAGGAAATCTTCAGTTTGAAGATATTACTGAAAGTGCTGGTGTTTCAGGTGATGAACGCTGGTATACTGGCGTAACTATGGCAGATGTAAATGCTGATGGTTATTTGGATATTTATTGTTCAGTAGCTGGGAAATTTACGCCTAAAACGAATGAATTATACATCAATAATCAAGATGGCACCTTTACAGAAAAGGCTGAAGAATATGGTCTTGCAGATGTTGGCCAAAGCGTTCAAGCCACGTTTTTCGATTATGATAAAGATGGGGATTTGGATGTATATGTAGGTAATTATCCGATTACAAAATTCAACGCTTCGGTCTATGTGTATGAGCAAAAAATGAAAACGGTAACCGAAGTTGAAACCGACCATTTATACAGAAATGATGGCGACATATTTACCGATGTTACGAATGAAGCTGGTGTAAAAAGTTTTGGTCTAACCCTTAGCGCTACAGTTGGTGATTTGAACAACGATTCTTACCCTGATATTTATATTTCAAATGACTTTGCCTCACCTGATTATCTCTACATGAATAATCAAGATGGTACATTTAGAGAGGTGGTAAAAGAGAGTATGAGCCATACCGCATTTTACGGCATGGGTGCAGATATATCAGACTTCAATAATGATGGTAATCTCGACATTTTTCAAGTGGATATGGATGCCAAAACCAACAAACGTAAAAAAGCTAATATGGCGGGCATGAATCCAGACCTGTTTTGGGGTGTGGTGGATGCTGGTTTTCATTATCAGTACATGCAGAATTGTTTACAAATGAACACTGGGGTTTTTAAGGAGGGGAATCCGTTTTTCTCAAATGTATCGCGTATTACAGGCGTGTCTTCTACCGATTGGAGTTGGGGACCATTATTTGCCGATTTTGACAACGATGGCTTAAAAGATTTATTTGTTTCAAACGGAACACGGCGTGAGGTGAACAACCGAGACTTCTTCAATCAAATTGATGATGCATTTTCAATTGATAGTGATAAAACTTTGGAGATGAGTTTGGCAATTCCTTCGGAGCGCATTGATAATTTCATCTACAAAAATAAAGGTAATTTAAAGTTCAAACAGACTAACAAAGATTGGGGCATCGAATTTAAAGGCTTTTCAAACGGTGTGGCTTATGCCGATTTGGATAACGATGGCGATTTGGAAATTATCACGAATAACATCGACGATAAAGCTTCACTTTTTAAGAATAATGCTTCTGAAAACCTTAACCATGTTACCATAAAATTTGAAGGTACTCCGAAGAATAAATTTGGTTTGGGCAATCGTGTATTTGTCACTTCCAAAGGCAAAACACAGATGCAGGAATTAACATTAACCCGAGGGTTTCAATCTTCGGTAGCTCCAGAATTGCATTTTGGTTTAAATGATTCAGAAATTATAGATGAATTAAAAGTAGTTTGGGCTGATGGAAAAACTGAAACGAAAACGAGTGTTCCAGTTAATGAAATATTGACTTTCAAATATTCTAATGCGAAGTCAACTGAATCAATTGCTAAAGAAAATGAACAGTTATTCAATTCAAACATCACTGATATTTTCCCAGAGCACAAACACAGTGAAAACAAATTTGACGACTTTAAATATCAAGTGCTTTTGCCACATAAAATGTCAACATTTGGGCCTGCTTTAGCGGTTGGAGATTTAAACAATAATGGAAAAGACGATTATTTTGTCGGTGGTGCGTTTAACAGAACTGGAAGTTTATTTTTTCAAACTAAAAATGGATTTAAACAACAAGAGGCTTCAATTTTAGAAGAAGACAAACTAAGTGAAGACGTTGGTGCTTTAATTTTTGATGCTGATAATGACGGTGATAATGACTTATATGTAGTTAGTGGAGGTTATGAGTTTTCATCTATATCTAAAATGCTACAAGACCGATTGTACGTTAATGATGGTTCTGGAAATTTCACAAAATCTGATGCACTTCCAGAGATGATTACCAGTGGCTCCAATGCTTATAATTTAGACTTTAATAAAGACGGAAAAGAAGATATGTTGGTTTTGGGCAGACAAATACCAGGAAATTATCCGTCACCAGCAAACACTTATCTTTTAGAAAACAAAACCGAAAACGGAATTGTCAAATTTGAAGATGTTACTTCAACCAAAGCACAAGCCTTTCAAAATTTAGGAATGGCAACTTCAGCGGTAATTACTGATTATAATAATGATAACGTCGAAGACATCATCATCGTTGGTGAGTGGATGCCTATCCGTGTATTTGAAAATAGAAATGGAACTTTTACTGAAGTTTCAGAACAATTAGGGTTGAATAAAGACACTACAGGTTGGTGGTGGAGCATCAATCAAGGAGATTTTGATCGTGATGGCGATATGGATTATATCGTGGGGAATAATGGACAGAATTATAAATACAAAGCCACGGAAGATGAAACCTTTGATATTTATGTGAACGATTTTGATAACAACAATAAAAACGACATTGTTTTAAGTTACTATAATAACGGAAAGCAATATCCTGTTCGTGGACGGGAATGTTCTTCGCAACAAATACCGCAGATAAAAGAAAAGTTCAAAAATTATGAAGAGTTTTCAAATGCGACGCTAGTTGATATTTATGAAGAAGAAGCTTTGGAATCTTCAACACACTATCAAGTAAAGTCCTTTGCTAGTGTGTATTTAGAAAATAAAGACGGACGATTCATAGTACACAAATTACCAGTAGAAGCTCAAATTTCAAGCATCAATAAAATCCTTGTGGATGATTATGACAATGATGGCAATTTGGATGCTGTAATTGCTGGCAACCTATATTCTTCAGAAGTAGAAACTCCAAGAAATGATGGTGGATTTGGACTGTTTTTAAAAGGTAAAGGTGATGGGTCTTTTAAACCTATTACGCCATCGGAAAGCGGGTTCTTTACAACAGGTGATGTGAAAGATTTGGAAAAAATTAAAGTTGGTAAGGCTGCTTATATTATTTCTGCTAAAAATGATGATTTCCTACAATTCATTAAAGTAAACTAAAAAAGGCAGTATCTGTTAGATTCTGCCTTTTGTGGAGAAGATCGGATTCGAACCGACGACCTCTTGACTGCCAGTCAAGCGCTCTAGCCAACTGAGCTACATCCCCATTAACCATATGTTTTGCAAATGTATACAATTTTGTTGCAAATAACAGCAAACACGGAGCAATACAAAACTTGAAAGGCAAAAAAGATACTATCTTTATCTTGTAATATTTTAAACTCTTACCATGCTAAATCTTAGAGGCGTTTTTTTATTTTATTTTGTTGTTTTTACAGCTGCTATAAGTTTAGCTCAAGACAAACCAAACATACTTTGGATTATTACGGATGATCATAGAGCCGATGCTTTAGAATGTTATAATGAAGCCACAACGGGGAAAAAAGAAAGCGCTCTTGGTTATGTGTCCTCGCCCAATATTAATCAATTAGCGAGTGAAGGTGTGCTATTTGTAAATGCATTTACAAACTCTCCTGTTTGTGGTCCTTCTAGAGGTTCTATGTTAAGTGGGCGTTACCCCTTCAGGAATGGTCACTATCAATTTGAGCAAACGCATCAAGAGCCAGATTTTGTAAGACCATCTATTCCACAAACTTTAAGGAAAAACGGATACACAACCACTTCTTTTGGAAAAGAGGGCGCCTATATTTTTAAATGGGAAGGGCAACAAACATTTAGAGATCCTGGTCACTATGATTACAAAGTAAGTTTTAAACACGATTTACAAAAAAATAATGTTGGCGATTATTGGGGGCAACCAGCATATGCCGAAGGCACATGGAAATCTTTGGGGACTGAAGAACGAGTTAAAACTGTGGATGGAAAGGTTGTGAAATATATGCTTAATATGAAGAAAGGTATGGGCGATGTGAGCAAAGTGGATCTTCGATTGAGGAAAGATATGGAGGACAAATACGAAATTCTTCGTTCTTACACCCGCTCCGGAAATAAGGATTTAATTATTGGCGGTGAAAACCCTATGCCTGCAGGTGAAACCATAGATGGAAAAATCGTAGAAGAATTTAAATTATACTTAGAAAATCAAAACTCAACGTTTACCAATACGTATGGCAAAACCAAACAAGGCGTAGATAGCAGTAAGCCAATAATGACCTATTTAGGCTTTCATTTGCCACATACTCCAGTTTTGCCACCCAAGTCTTTTAGAGACAAATTCAAAAAGCACAAGTATAAAATCCCTGCATTTGATAACCAAGAAAGGGCAACATTTACGCCTCAATTAGAGAAACTTTACAACATGCTAAATTTTACGGACATGACACCAAAGGAAAAGCAACAGGCCATTCAGGATTATTATGCGTTTTGTGCTTATGGTGATGCCTTGATTGGTGATGCGGTTAAATCCTTTAAAGAGTATTGTAAAAAGAACAATCAGGAATACTTAATTGTTTTCGTTGTTGGTGATCACGGTTGGCATTTGGGAGAGCAAGGGATCGAAGCTAAATTTACAGGATGGAAACAATCTACACATGGCGCGATGATAGTAGTTTCTTCCAATAAAGAAGAAGTTCCAGAGGGTGTTGTAAATGAAGATTTAATTGAATATGTGGATGCCTCTGCAACCGTTTTAGGAACAGCGGGAATTCCTATTGACAACAAAGAATACGAGTATTTGGATGGTGTTGACTTACATAAAATCATTACTGGTGAAGCTGAAAAACGGGATTACATAGTGGGTGAAACTAATGTAATTGTAGGGCATAGAGCTTATTTAAGATCGAAAGATTTTGCGTTTTCTATGAAAACCAGACCAACAAACTGGAAGAAGCTAGTGCCTAATATAAATGCTAAATGGGCATTGAATTGTCCTGTTGAAGAAGCTGAATTAGCTTTATACGATTTACGAAACGACCCATTAGAAAGAAACAATGTTGCTACTGATAAAAAATATAAAATGTTGGCGGTTTGGTTCAGGAACAAACTTGGCAATATTGTTTTAGGTGATGGACGTGTAGAATGTGATTGGTCTCAAGAAAACGTTTACAACATCAGTAATTTTGCCGAAGGCACCCATAATGGTAAACTTGAAATTCCTTCAAATTTAATACCTAAATAAAACAACAGGCGTTTATTTCAGTCCGCTCAATACCAATACTGGGATGGAGCTATGAAAATCTTTTTTAAGAATGGTATTCTTTTCCCATTTCTTGGCGAAGAAACCACGTTTGCGTCTTACAACACATAGCATGTCTGGGTTATGGGATCGAAAATGTTCTAAAACACCTTGAAACGTAGTCGCGTTTTCTGATTTTGTAATATTTCTAACCAGAGCAGTAAATTCATCATTTAAATCAAAATCACCTTCATTGTGATAAGGCGTTTTAACCAATAACAAATCAATAGCAGCGCTAAACTTTTCTTTAATATCCTTAAGCGGTTGTAAAACATTATCCTTTTTAATAATAGCCGATTTAATAGCCATTAAAATATTTGCAGGTGATGAAAATTTAAAGCCTTCAGGAACGATTAAAGCTGGGACATCCATCTGTTTTATAATTCTTCCAGAAGTTTTTCCTAGGTAAACCTCGTCTTTTATAGAATTAGTTCTGGGCTCTACTAAAACTAAATCAACATCAGCGGCCTTACAAGCCAATTCTAGTGTGTCAATTAAATCTCCTTTTAAAGTTTTAGTAATCACTTCTACCCCTTTGGTATCAATTTGAGTCACTAGACCCTTCAAAAACTCTAAACTTTCTCTTTCGATGATCTTGTCAACCTTAATCATAGTTCCCGCCTTTGTGAATACATTATAAACCTGTACCACAAATACCTTCGCGCCAAAATTTTGGGCAAAATCTACTGCATACTGTAAATGACTTACTGCATTTTTTGAAGAACCAACAGGAACTAAAATATTTTTCATCTGATGAAAGTTAAAGCTTAAATTTACAATAAATTTTGAGGCAAAAGTAAAACAATTTAATGATACGAAAAGCAATACTTGAAGATGTAAACAAAATTTTGAAAATCACCAAAGCTTGTGCTGCTCACATGATTCGTAATAATATTTTACAATGGAATGAGTTCTATCCTAATGCTTTAGCATTTGAAAGAGATATTGAGCACGATGAATGTTATGTTTTAGAGATTGAAAATGAAGTTATAGGTTGTGTCACTATTTCAACATTAATGGATGAAGAATATGTGCCAATAGATTGGTTAACGCCTAATGAAAACAACATTTACATCCATCGTTTAGCAGTGCATCCAGAATATCAAGGTAAAGGTTACGCACAACAACTATTGTCTTTTGCAGAAGATTATGCTAAGACTAACACCTATGCTTCCATAAGACTTGATACATTTTCGCAGAATAAAAGAAATCAAAAGTTTTACGAACGTCGGGGCTATAAAAAACTAGGTGATATTTATTTCCCTAAACAAAGTGAGCATCCTTTTCACTGTTACGAACTTGTCTTGTGAATTTCAACATCAGTTTAAAATATATTAACAAATTAGCTATTCCAGCACTCATATCTGGAATATCAGAACCTATTCTGTCGATTACAGATACAGCAATTGTTGGAAATATTGATGTAAATCCGGTCGAGTCTCTGGCTGCAGTTGGAATAGTTGGCACATTTTTATCAATGTTAATTTGGATTTTAGGACAAACCCGTAGTGCCATATCCGCCATCGTATCACAATATCTCGGAGCAGACAACCTAAGTGCCGTAAAAAACCTTCCAGCCCAAGCTATTTTTATTGTTACATCTTTAAGCCTATTAATAATAGTTGGTACGTATCCATTTGCTAGTCAAATTTTCAAACTCTACAACGCTTCAGATTTAATTCTCGACTACAGTGTTGTTTACTATAAAATTAGAGTGTTTGGGTTTCCTTTCACATTATTCACTATTGCAGTTTTTGGCACATTTAGAGGATTACAAAACACGTATCACCCCATGATAATTGCTATTATTGGTGCTACGGCAAACATTGTTTTAGACTTTGTTTTAGTTTATGGAATTCCTGGATATGTAGCCCCTATGAATATTGAAGGTGCTGCCTACGCAAGTGTAGTAGCGCAAATACTTATGGCATTCTTTTCTGCCTATTATTTGATTAAAAAAACGAGTATCCCTTTAATCCCAACCTTTCCTTTTAATAAAGAGATAAACCGATTTATCCTTATGATTTTTAACCTATTCATAAGAACATTGGCACTAAACATCACCCTATATTTTGCTACCCGGTTCGCCACAGGTTATGGCAAAAACTACATTGCTGCCTATACCATCGCCATCAATTTATGGTTTTTGGGTGCTTTTATTATCGATGGATATGCAGGTGCAGGAAACATAATGTCAGGTAGATTATTCGGCGCAAAAAACTATAAAGATTTAGTGAGACTGAATATAAAACTGATTAAAATCGGACTCATAGTCGGTTTCGTTTTAACAGCTGTTGGATTTATCATCTACAAACCTGTTGGCATACTTTTTACCAAAGAACCAGAAGTTTTAGAACAGTTTTACGATGTATTCTGGATAGTACTTGTTATGCAACCCATATGTTCCATAGCCTTTATTTTTGATGGTATTTTTAAAGGTTTAGGAAAAATGGAGACGCTAAGAAACGTATTGCTGGGAGCTACATTTTTAGTTTTTATTCCAATATTATACGCATTAGACTATTTCAATTTTAAACTCAACGGCATTTTTATAGCATTAACCTTTTGGATGATTGCCAGAGCCTTACCATTACTCATTAATTTTAGAAAACAATTTATACCACTCGCTAAAAACAACTAAATTTACAGCATAATAATACCTAAAATCTATATGATACTAAGTCTATTTCAAACTCCAGATATAGAAGAAAAAATTAAAAATGCACCCGATCAAGGTTATGAAATAGGTGTGTTTATTGGCTCTATGATTCCGTTTGTAGTGCTTGTAATTATTGCCTACATGATTTATTATTACAGTAAAAAACGCAATAGCAATAACAACTCATAACTCATGGATATACTAAATTTTTTAAGTGGTAACGGACTATTTTTATTGCTCGCACTAGTATTAATAATCGTGTATTTTGTAAATAAAAAACGAAGAAGATAGTATCTTTGCCAACCAACAATACGCAAATGAGCAATATACGCATCACCAAACAATTTTCGTTCGAGACAGGACACGCGCTCTATGGTTACGACGGTAAATGCAAAAATGTACACGGTCATAGCTATCGTCTCGATGTTACTGTAATTGGTCAACCCATTACCGATACCAACAATGTAAAATACGGTATGGTCATCGATTTTGGAGACCTAAAAAAAATTGTAAAAGAAGAAATCGTAAATGTTTTTGATCATGCCACAGTGTTCAACAAAAATACGCCACACGTAGAGCTTGCCAAAGAATTAGAAGATAGAGGTCATAATGTTCTGCTAGTAGATTACCAACCTACAAGCGAAATGATGGTTATAGATTTTGCAAAAAAAATAAAAGCACGTTTGCCACTGAACATCAAGCTGCACTCTTTAAAACTGCAAGAAACCGCTACGAGTTTTGCAGAGTGGTTCGCTAACGATCAAGATTAGTTTTTGGGCGCTCCCCTTTCGGGTCGGGCTTTCCGTTAATAGTTTTGGCTCGATGCACGCCTCGCCAAAAGCTGCCACTGCAATCCCTAGCGCATTATCCACCAAAGTATATGCTTTCCAAAGGTCTTCCCTCTTCTGTATAAAACATCTATATTTATATCATACAAATTACCAAACGTAAAACACATTTAGCTTCAAATAATTGATACTTAAAACTCATATAAAAATATTTCTTGTATTTATATTAGCATTTACAACGTTTAGCAATGCCCAAAACTACACTGCTTTAGATACAACAAGCTACGATAAAACCAAAGCATTAAAAAAGAAATACGAAACTAAATTTAAAGAGTATAATAAAAATATTTCTCAAGACTACTCTGGGAAACTTAAAAAAGAAATTATTCGCCTTCTTGAAGAACAACAAGCGGAAGTCTTAAAAATATTTTCAGATAAAAGCTTGTTGTTCAATAATGAATTTAATGAATTCTTAGAAAAATCTTTAGATACAATTTTAATATATAATCCAGAAATAAAAGAGGATTATACCCTCTTATTATCAAAATCACCTTCTCCGAATGCGTTTAGTATAGGTTACAATACAGTAATAGTAAATATGGGGTTATTTAAATATTTAGAAAATGAGCATCAACTACATTCTGTTATTATGCATGAATTGGCTCACGACATGAAAAAACACAACCTTAATACTGTTTTAAATATTGCAAAAATAAATCTATCTAAGAATTCAAAAAAAGCACTTGAAGATATCTATAATGCAAAATATAACAAGGGAGGATTAGCTTTCAAAAGGATGAAAGAACTGCTGATTAGCCAAAGTCAAAAAAATCAAAAAGAAGAGTTAGAAGCAGACTCTTTAGGATATGTATTGTATAACAATACCAAATGGCCAAAGCAATCATTTGCTAATTCTTTTCTTAGATTAAAAGAATTTGAAGACGCTTCAAGTTTTGTTTTAGATTCTACAATTTATTACCGTCTATTCAATTTAGAAAAACAGTCATTTAAAGCCAAATGGTTAAAAAAGGAAGATTTTAGTGCTTATAATTACAGCCATTTCAAAGAAAAAATTAACGAAGATTCAATAGCATCTCATCCAGAATTGGCCAATAGAATTGCAAAAATAAAGTCGTTTATGACTAAGGCTTACGATTCTACAATAGTTAAACCTACCGAGAACTTTGCCAACCTACAATACAAATCAGTTTTTCAACAGATTGCCAATTTATTTGATTTAAAAGAGTACGGTGCTAGTCTATACTCAACATTAATTTTATTAGAAAGGCATCCTGATAACGTGTATTTATTAAAATACGTTGGCTTAAATTTCAAGGAAATATACAATGCCCAAAAAGCGTATACTTTAAACCGGTATGTAGAAAAGTTAAATCCACAAGAACAAGGAGAAAGCTACAGCTTGTTCTTAAATTTTATTTGGAATTTAAGACTTTCAGAAATGAAAAAAATAGCAGACTACTACACGTCAGCATATCCTTAATAGTTGATTTTTTCCAATCTTATTTTATTATATTTTTCTTCTTTAGCATTAAATTCAGCTAATAGTACGTAGCCTTCTTTGGCCGAAAATGGAATGATGCTAAAATCTTCTGACGTTATTGGTAAAGTCTGATGTCCAAACTCGCCATCAATATAGGTTATGATGCCTAAAACCCAATTTCTGTCTTTAGTTTCAGAGTCTTTTTTATAATCACGGTAAAAAATTATAGAACCGCCCTCCACTTCTTGAGAAAACAAATAGTCTACATTGCTAGCAAAACTTTTAGATTTATCTTTTTCAATTACAGTTGCATTTACAAGTTCAAACCTTTTGTTAAACATAAAAAAAACATAATCTGTAGTTACAACTTTACTGTTTAGGTTTATTTTATATTTTTCGGTAAGGATACCTATATCCCCATTTTTTAAGAAAAAATAGTTAAGAAACCTTAATCTTAATCCGTTTTCAACAAGACCTTTATTACTGATATCAATAAATTTAGAGGCGTCTTTCCATCTAAAGCTACCACTTTGTCTTGAGTCATCCTTTTCAATATTAAACGTATTAAAGTTGAAACCTTGTAAGTATAAACCAGAAGTTACAGAAGATAAAATAGTTAGGGTTTCACCGTCTAAATTAAAGTAGTCTTTATAACTGTAATCGTTGTTCGAATTATAAGAGAAAGTATGCTTCTGTTCACCATTTTGTAAATCGTATATTAAGATGTCTGATAAACTTTCACCTTTTTTAGCGTGATATCTTATAAGGCCTATGTTATTTTTGGTTTGTTCTAAGAATAAAGCAAAGTGACCAACATACTCACTTTTATCTGCCTGTAAAAGTGACACTTCCCATTTTAAGTCATCATTATCTATAAAGGAAAGAGACTTATCATATTTATTTTTTATGTACCGTTTTTTAATTTCGCCGTCCTTATTTAAAACCACTCTACTCTTTTTATCATTAAACGAAAAAAGCGTTTTATGTAATTCTATTGAGTCTTTTTTTTCTTTAGAAAATTCATTCTCATTATCAAGTTCTTTTAACCTCTTTTTGGTAAATGTTTTGGCTAAACTATCTAAATTAATATGTTTTTGTTTTCCTCTTTTATCATAATAATAAGCAGGTAAGAGTGTATTGTCTTTTAAAACTAATTTTTGATATACCCCAAGGAAATTAAAAGAACTAAATACAGCCGTAGAATACACAGAATTATAAATGACTAAAGTATCTTTCTTCTTAAAAACTCTTAATCTAGATGATGCGTTTCGTGGTGCTGCTAGTTTCTTAAAGGTGCCATTCGCAAATTTGTTTAAGTTTTTATCTAATAATATATATTCAATTTCTTCTAAATTCTCAGAAACTTCTCCGTTATTATATAGAGAGTAATATCCATAAACATCATCTGTTTTAGTACATATATAGCAAGTGTTTTCAGGGTCATAATTATTATAAAGAATATTGAAATCTATAAAAGTCCCGTTAGCTAGATTAAATAAATCTTGCGATTGAGAGTTTGCAGTATAAACTATAAAAAAGAATAAAAGATTGATAATAAAATTTCGCATAAACTGATTGATAGAGTTATTGACTATAATATATTAGCTTTCACAAATATATGAAAGTACGTTTACTATATTTGGGGATGAAACTTCTTATATTTACACCATGCAAATACCAAAAGGCAAGAAAATATATTTCGCATCAGATAATCATTTAGGTGCACCTACAAGAGAAGCATCACTGCCCCGCGAAAAGAAATTCGTTGCATGGTTAGATGAGATAAAACAAGATGCCGCAGTAATATTTCTATTAGGCGATTTGTTTGACTTTTGGTTTGAATATAAAACCGTTGTTCCAAGAGGTTTTACAAGAACATTAGGTAAACTTGCCGAAATTTCAGATTCGGGGATTCCAATCCACTATTTTGTTGGCAATCACGATTTGTGGATGAACGGGTATTTCGAAGAAGAATTAAATATTCCCGTATATCACAAACCCAAAGAATTCACGTTTAACGATACGTCATTTTTTATTGGTCATGGCGATGGCTTAGGACCAGGAGATAAAGGGTATAAGCGATTAAAAAAAGTATTTACTAATCCGTTTTTTAAATGGGTATTTCAATGGGGGCATCCAGATATTGGAATGCGCATTGCACAATACTTTTCAGTAAAAAACAAACTCATTTCAGGAGATGATGATGCTACATTTTTAGGAGAAGATAATGAATGGCTTGTGCAGTATTGCAAACGAAAATTAGAAGACAAACATCGCGATTATTTCGTATTCGGTCACAGGCATTTACCACTTAATATCAATCTTAACGACAACTCAAAATATATCAACCTTGGCGATTGGATTCAGTATTTTACTTATGCAGAATTCGATGGGGATACTTTGGAGTTAAAAGAATTTGAAAATAATTAGTTTGATACAATTTTATAAAAGCAACATCTTGCTTGTTTTATTTGTCTTTTGTTTTTGTACTAAAGGTGTTAGTCAAGAAACGTCAAATGGATATCTAAAAACCTCTTATCTAGAATATTTTCTAGAAGCAAATAAGGATACTAAACGTCTACTATTTCTTATTAATAAAAAAGAAGTGACAAAGGAAGCAGTATCTGAATTAGATACCATAGCCATAAAATCAATTTATATCCTAAAAGGTAAAAGCGCTACTAATAAATATGGGAAAAAAGCCAGTAATGGTGCTATTGAAATAACAACAAAACAAAAATGGAAGGTCAGTAAGGTAGTTAAGATTAACCAAAATAGGTCAATCTATTCATTTTTAAAAACACAAAAGAATAAACCAGGTTTTCCGCTTAATATCAAAAAAGCTTTAATTGTAGTAGACGAGAATATAAGCAATAAAAAAATTATTGATTCAATTCCTTTACTGGATCTAGTATCTTTTAAATTTTTAAAGGCAACAGATGCGAAAGCCACAAAATATGGTGATGCAGCAAAAAATGGAGTTATTCTAGTTCAAACAAAAAAGCCTTATTTTGATTTCTTAGAAAAACACAAAGCTCATCTGTTTGTAATAGATGGTATTCCTTCTTCTTTACAAAATGCAAAAAACTTGTATCCTTCAAAGATTAAATCAATTAATATTCTAAAAGAAGCTGCAGCTAGTGCTATATACGGTTCTAGAGGGAAAAACGGAGTTGTTCTTATTGCTCTTAAAAAAATCTAAACCTCACTAGCTTCAATCTCTTCTGTTAAATCTAATTCTCTAAGGGCTTTATTTTTAAACCCCATTACAGTAACGGTAATAAGCGTTGCACAACCCCCTAAAACCACAGCTAAAGGAGCGCCAAATATTTTTGCGGCAATTCCACTTTCCAAAGCACCCAGTTCGTTAGAAGAACCAACAAACATAGAGTTTACTGCACCAACCCGTCCACGCATTTCGTCAGGTGTTTTAAGTTGTAAAATAGTTTGGCGTATCACCATAGAAACACCGTCAAATATACCTGCAATAAACAAGGCAACTACACTCAACCAAAATAATTTTGAAGTCCCAAAAACAATCATTGCTAGACCAAACCCAAAGACTGAAATCAGTAGTTTTCTTCCTGTATTTTTAGTTATCGGGAGATAGGTTGTGGCCAGCATAGTTAAAATACTTCCTAAAGAAAGAGATGCATTTAGTATCCCAAACCCTTTTGGTCCTGCATCTAAAATGTCTTTAGCAAATACGGCAAATATGGCCACTGCACCACCGAATAGTACTGCAATCATATCTAAAGTTAAAGCGCCTAAAATCACCTTGTCGTTAAAAACAAACCGAAGGCCAACTTTTAAACTCTCTTTTACTGACTCGTCAATTTTTGTATTTAAAATTGGTTTCTTTTTGATTAAGAATACTAATCCTAGAGCAATAAGTACCAATAAAAATATAATACCTAAAGTTTGGTGCACCCCAATCCAAGCAATTAAAAAACCACCAATTAATGCCCCAGTTACAGAAGCACCCTTCCAAGTACTACTGCTCCAAGTAGCAGCATTTGGGTAAATCTGTTTTGGAACTAGTAAAGCAATCAATGAAAATATAGTTGGACCAAAAAATGCTCTTAAAATACCTCCAAAAAATACAAGACCATAGATTCCTAATACAATGTTATTTGTTTGCCATGATGTTTCAATGGTTTGAGAAGTCAACCAAAATAATCCAAAACTAATTAGAGAAAACAAGGCAATCATTAATGCAAATAGATTCCGTTTTTCTTTTCTATCTACAATATGACCGGCAAATGGCGCCATAAAAAAGGCTGGAATAAATTCGCAAGCACCAATAATACCTAGGCTTAATTTATCATTAGTAAGTGTATACACCTGCCATTCAATAACTACAAATTGCATAGACCAGCCAAAAACTAGAGCAAATCTCAACAATAAGAAAATATTGAATTCTCTTATCCTTAGTGCAGCATATGGGTCATTTTTTGCCATAGTTACGCTTTAATATCTCGAAGTTTCAGTTGTAAAGATACATTCCCATTCCATTCGTTTTCATCAATAGAATAGACCGCATGAAATGGCTTTCCTTCAGAAATTAAATCGTACTTATCTCCCATACCAAAGCCAATACAAACAATGCTTTGTGAGTCGTTTTGTTTAGCTGTTAATCTTAAATGTGTTTTATCTGCGCCAACACATTTTCCATAACCTGTATCTTTCAAATCCTCAGTCATAAATACTGGCGTCATGTTATTTGGACCATACGGTGCAAATTGTTTTAAAATTCTGTAGAATTTGGGAGTGATATTTTTTAAATCAATCTGTGAATCAATTTTAACTTCAGGAATTAATAAGTTTCTATCAATGGTTTTCGAAACTTCATCTTCAAAAGCTTGTTTAAATGCTTGGTAATTTTCTGCTTTTAAAGTTAAACCTGCAGCATATTTATGACCGCCAAATTGTTCAATATGTTCACTACAAGCTTCCAATGCATTGTAAACATCAAAACCTCTAACTGAGCGTGCTGAAGCAGCTAGTGTTTCACCACTTTTGGTAAACACCAATGTAGGGCGATAATAGGTTTCCGTAAGTCTAGAAGCTACAATACCAATAACGCCTTTATGCCAATCTTTATCATACACCACAGTTGTTAATCGATCTTGCTCTTCTAATGCTTCTATTTGCTGCAGTGCCGCTTCGGTAATCTCTTTATCTGTAGCTCTCCTTTCTAAATTATAATTGTCAATATTTGCGGCATGCACTTTTGCTAGCTCATAATCATCCTCTGCTAATAATGATACCGCAAAGTTACCATGCTCCATGCGTCCTGCTGCATTAATTCTTGGTGCAATTATGAAGACCACATCGGTAATGGTAAGTTCGGTTTTTTCAATCTGGTCTAAAATCGCTTTAATCCCAGGTCTTGGTTTAGTGTTGATAACATGTAATCCAAAATACGCAAGCACTCTATTTTCTCCATTAATAGGAACAATATCTGCACCAATTGCTGTAGCTACCAAATCTAAATAAGGTAATAAATCTTCAGGTGTTTCACCATCTTTTTGCGCTAGTGCTTGAATCAATTTAAAACCAACGCCACAACCGCATAATTCTTTAAAAGGATAATTGCAATCTTCTTGTTTTGGATCTAATACAGCTACTGCGTCTGGAATTTTACTTCCAGGTCTGTGATGATCGCAAATAATAAAATCGATGCCCAAAGATTTTGCATATTCCACTTTTTCTATGGCTTTAATACCACAATCTAAAGCTATTATTAAAGTGAAATCGTTTTCTAGAGCAAAGTTGATACCCTTTTTAGACACACCATAACCTTCATCATATCTGTTCGGAATATAGGTGTAAACCAAACCGTGCTTGGTTTTCAAATAGGTAGACATTAAAGCTACGGCCGTTGTGCCATCTACATCATAATCACCATACACCAAAATGTTTTCTTTATTGGTAAAGGCTTGTTCTATTCTAGCTACAGCTTTATCCATATCCTTCATCAAATATGGATCGTGTAAATGCTTTAAACTAGGGCGAAAAAAAGCCTTGGCCTCATCATAGGTTTCAATGCCTCTTTGTACCAAAAGTGTAGCGATAGTTTCATCAACCTGGAGGGTTTCCTGTAAATGTTTTACCTTTTCTAAATCTGGTTTTGGTTTAAGCGTCCAACGCATTTAAAAAGTTTTAAGTTAAAAGTACTTAAAGTGCTCTAAAGTAAAATTTTATGGTTTAAAAATTCAAAGTTAACTCTTATGAAAAAACGTTTCGATACTTAATTCTGAAAACTGACGAAACATTTCCATAACGCCACAATATTTTTCAATAGATAAATCTACAGCACGTTGTAGCTTTTTTTCATTTAAATTTTCACCATAAAAATGAAAATGCATCGCTACTTTATCATAATATTTGGGATGCTCATTCGTTAAATTTGCTTCAATTTCAATATTGAAATCATCCACATCTAGCTTCATTTTTTTTATCAATGCCGCTACATCAAGTCCAGAGCATCCAGCTAAACCAGAAAGCATTAAAGCTTTTGGGCGATAGCCTTCACTTTTGCCTCCATTTTCTTCGCCAGCATCGATAAATAAATTGTGCCCTGACGGATTTGTACTTTCAAATCGCATTTCTCCCAACCATTTTGTGGAAACTTTTACTGCCATCTTTAAATATTTTTGTTACTTGTAGTTCTCAAAAATACTACTTAAAAACTAAAAATATGCCTTTAGTAACACCATTATCTTCAGACCACGATATAGAAACGAAGGAACTCGCAAAGTTCTTCAATGAAACCTTAGGATTTTGTCCAAACTCGGTATTAACCATGCAGCGACGCCCTGCAATTAGTAAAGCATTTATTAATTTGAACAAAGCCGTTATGGCAAATGAAGGTCGTGTAACTTCAGCATTAAAACGTATGATTGCTTGGGTAAGTAGCAACTCCACTGGTTGTCGTTATTGTCAAGCACATGCCATTCGCGCTGCAGAACGTTATGGTGCAGAGCAGGAACAATTAGATAATATTTGGGAATACAGAACACACCCTGCGTTTAACGAAGCAGAGCGTGCAGCTTTAGACTTTAGTTTAGCCGCCTCGCAAGTACCAAATGGGGTTGATGAAACTATTAAAAAACGACTTTACGAGCATTGGAATGAAGGTGAAATTGTTGAAATGTTAGGCGTTATTTCTTTATTTGGATATTTAAATAGATGGAACGATTCTATGGGAACTTCTATTGAAGAAGGCGCTGTTGAAAGTGGTGAGCAGTATTTAGGAAAACATGGCTGGGAGAAAGGGAAGCATGTTTAGATTTACGAAGTAAATTTTTTAACTCTTTTTCGTAGTTCGGGTAACACCTCAACCTCAAACCAAGGATTCTTAGTCAGCCAAAATCTATTTCTCGGTGATGGATGTGGCAATGGCAAATACTTTGGTAAATATTCTTTGAAATTAGCTACCGTTTCGGTTAAGGTTTTCTTTGCTTGTTTTCCTAAATAATAGTTTTGGGCATACATTCCAATTAAAATTACTAGGTCTACATTTTTAAGTTCATCAAATAAAGGTTTGTGCCATTGCGGAGCGCATTCTGGCCGTGGTGGTAAATCACCTGTTTTTCCTTTTCCAGGGTAACAAAACCCCATTGGGACTATTGCGAATTTTGTTTCATCATAAAAATCTTCATCCGTTACATCAAGCCATTTTCGGAGTTGTTTCCCACTGGCATCGTCCCAAGGAATTCCTGAAGCATGTACTTTTGTTCCAGGTGCTTGACCTATAATCACAATTTTAGAATCTGGATGTGCGGATACTACTGGCCGTGGACCTAAGGTTAAATGGTCCTGACAGATAGTACATTGTTTTATGTTTTCTAAAAGAGATTCCATTATTTATTTCGATAAGATTCCGAATCAAGTTCAGAATTATAAAACTATTTTTTACCACCAACTACAATAACAATTTCTCCTTTTGGAGGTTTATTGGTGTAATATTCCAGAACCTCCTTCGCTGTTCCACGAATGGTTTCTTCGTATAATTTGGTTAGCTCTCGAGATACTGAAACAGGTCTGTCCTCTCCAAAATACTCACAGAAATGCCCCAAAGTTTTTACCAATTTATGGGGGCTTTCATAAAAAATCATGGTTCTAGTTTCTTCGGCTAGAAGTAATAGTCGTGTTTGCCGCCCTTTCTTAACCGGCAAAAAGCCTTCAAAGACAAATTTATCATTTGGCAATCCAGAGTTTACAAGAGCAGGCACAAAAGCGGTTGCTCCTGGTAAGCATTCTACTTCAATGCCGTTTTCAATGCAAGCACGAGACAATAAAAATCCAGGATCGGAAATTGCAGGTGTTCCTGCATCACTTATTAATGCTACCGATGTTCCACTTTTTAACTTTTGAATGATGCCTTCAACCGTTTTATGCTCGTTATGCATGTGGTGCGATTGCATGTGTGTAGAAATCTCAAAATGCTTCAGTAGTTTACCTGAAGTTCGGGTATCTTCTGCTAGTATTAAATCCACTTCTTTTAGAACTTCAATAGCTCTAAAGGTGATGTCTTTTAAATTTCCTATTGGTGTGGGAACAAGGTAAAGTTTACTCATGTGTTAGTGATTGAAGTGGCATCCTTTTTTGAGGCACGAGAAAAAGATATAACGGAAAGCACGACCGCGCCTTTTTCAGGCGTGGTAACACCCAAATATCAACTAAACTTAGCTTCAATAATTTCCATAAAGCGTTCTGAAAACTCTTCTTTTCCTTCCCAATTATTATAATCGGGCTTTACGATAGTTTCAACAAAACGATTGGCGTCTTCTAAAGTTTGGATGGTGTTTAGCTGCGAAATCACACGATCATAATCCGTATTATTCCCATCAAATAGATGCTTAATGAATGCTATTTTATCGTTTAAACCAATACTTAATCCGCCACTTTTAATGCGGTCGTTTAACGATTTTTTCTCTTGTCCGTTTTGCTTATGCACTTTAGAAATTGGCTCAAAAACAGGCAAATCCCTAAAATCTGCTGTTAAATCCTCCAACTCCCCTTTATGGGTTTGCTCTTTGGGTACAATCGATTCAATAATAGCATCTACCTCGTCCTGCTCTGGTTGTTCTGGCATAAACTCTACCATGTCCTTAATTTTGTTCATAACAGGCTCAGAAATCTCATCGTCAACAACATCATCAAGATTGATATAAATTTTATCTTCAACTTCTATGTTATCACTTATCTTATTATTGAATGCAGTATCCAGCATGTCAAAAAATGAAGAATTATTTCCAATGGTGGGTATATCATCCTCAAAATTTTCGTGTGCAAATTTTAAAACCGAAAGCTTTTCATAAAGCGCACGCGCTTCTTCATGCATCTTTAAAACATCTTCCTTCCCTTTTAATTTAAGAATTCTGTGTGCGATACTTACCAACTCAGATTCTAGCTTCTTCTTCATCTTAATACAATTTTAAAAATTAATGCGTTTTACACTTTTGATTTTAATAAATTTACGCCACCTTTATACAAAACGGGCAATAGCTTGGTTTTAGTGTTAAAATTACAAAATGTTTCTCGAAAATACCGTAAATCATAAAGAACAATTTGGATGGATAGAAGTTATCTGTGGCTCTATGTTCTCTGGGAAAACCGAAGAACTCATTCGTCGTCTTAAACGTGCGCAGTTTGCAAAACAAAAGGTTGAGATTTTTAAACCTACGGTTGATGTGCGTTATGACGAAGATATGGTAGTGAGTCATGATGAAAACCAAATTCGCTCTACACCTGTTCCTGCGGCTGCCAATATTCCTATTCTGGCCGATGGTTGTGATGTTGTTGGTATTGACGAAGCTCAGTTTTTTGATGACGAAATAGTACGGGTTTGTAATGATTTAGCAAATAAAGGTGTTCGCGTAATTGTAGCTGGATTAGATATGGATTTTAAAGGAAATCCGTTTGGCCCTATGCCAAATTTAATGGCAACTGCAGAATATGTTACCAAAGTGCACGCCGTTTGTACCAGAACAGGAAATTTGGCACAATACAGCTACCGAAAATCTAAAAATGATGATATAGTAATGTTGGGTGAAGTTGATGAATATGAACCATTGAGTAGAGCCGCCTACTACAAAGCGACTATGAGCGAAAAGATTAAAACAATGAAGGTGAAAGATGTTGAAGATGTGTCTTCTAAACAAAAGAAATCCTAATGCCAAAAGCCCAAGAAACCATTCTTGAAATAGATTTAAAAGCGCTTAAACACAATTTTGAGTATTTAAAATCGAAATTGAAAAACGGCACTAATTTTTTGGCGGTAGTTAAGGCCTTTGCTTATGGCAATGATGCAGAAGAAATTGCCAAATATTTACAAGATTTAGACATCGATTATTTTGCTGTAGCTTACGCCAATGAAGGCGTTGCATTGAGAAAAGCTGGTGTTACTAAGCCTATTTTGGTGTTACATACCTTAGCTACGAATTTTGATGTTATTCTTGAAAACTGCTTAGAACCTAATCTTTATAACGCGAAAATTCTAAATGAATTTATTGCGTTTGCAGAAAATAAAAACCAAAAGGAATACCCTATCCATATAAAATTTAATACAGGTTTAAATCGCTTAGGGTTTTGGGAAAACGATGTGGATTATGTCGTTTCTAAACTAAAAAAGACAACTTCTGTAAAAGTAAAATCGTTATTTTCTCATTTGGCAGCGAGTGAAGATTTAAATGAACGGGACTTTACAATAACCCAGATAAACAGTTTTAAAACTATTGCGGAAAATTTCTCTAAAGCTGTTGGATATCAACCTATACTTCACATGAGCAATACATCGGGTGTTTTAAATTATCCAGAGGCTCATTTTGATATGGTGCGTTGCGGTATTGGTTTATACGGTTTTGGAAATTCTGAAAAAGAAAGTAAAAACTTAAAACCCATTGCGTCTCTAAAAACGGTGATTTCTCAAATTCACAAGATAGAAAAAGGTGAATCGGTTGGTTATAATCGAGCTTTTAAAAGTGAAGAATTGTTTACCAAAACGGCTACTTTACCTTTAGGACACGCCGATGGTATTGGCAGGATTTATGGCAATGGTAAGGGGTTTGTAACCATAAATGGTAAACAAGCGCCCATAATTGGTAATGTTTGTATGGACATGATTATGGTGAATATTACTGGTATTGAGTGTAAGGAAGGTGATGAGGTTATTCTTTTTAATGGTAGTACAACTTCGGCTGAAACTTTAGCAGAACGTGCTGGTACTATTTCTTATGAGTTGATTACAGGTATTTCTCAACGGGTAAAGCGAGTAATTTTGAAATAGCTTTTTGTTGCTATTGAGAAACGGCCTTGGCTGACCATTGCGTTAGGGATTGCAGTGGTAGCTTTTGGTGAGACAATCCTGAAGTTTCGAGAAGCCAAAATTTTTAACGAAAAGCACGACCCGACCAAAGGAGGGTAACGCCCAATTACACAAAACTATTTTAACAAATGTTAAAATTTCTCTTTTTTTAATTAAATTAGCAATTCACTAACTAATAATTTTTAAAATATGTTAAAAGAGTTTAAAGAATTTATCATGACGGGTAACGTTGTGGAATTTGCAGTTGCCGTTATAATGGCTGGAGCTATTGGAGGTGTTGTTAAAGGTTTTGTTGATAATATAGTTATGCCTGTAGTGGGTCATTTCTCTGGTGGAATGGATTTCGCAGAGTTAAAAGTAGTTCTATCTGATGCTGTTGTAAATGCAGAAGGTGTTGTTACTACTCCAGAAAATGCTATTATGTGGGGGTCTTGGGTTAACACTATAGTAAACCTTATTATAGTTGGTTTTGTTATGTTCTTAATTGTGAAGGCTTACAACAAAACTAAAAAGCCAGCTGAAGAGCCAGCTCCAGCAGGACCATCTCAAGAAGATTTACTTGCAGAAATTAGAGATTTACTCAAAAAATAACAAAGTGTTAATTAAATAACAACCTGTTATTTGTTGTTAAAAAGCCCTTGTTTTCTGAAAATGAGGGCTTTTTTTGTATTGAGAATTGTAATTAATACTTAGTTTTGCGCACGCATTTATTAAAATTAAAAAAATGAAAGTAGCTGTAGTTGGTGCCACTGGAATGGTTGGCGAAGTGATGTTAAAAGTTCTTGCTGAACGTAATTTTCCTATAACGGAATTAATCCCTGTAGCGTCTGAACGCTCTGTGGGTAAAACAATCTCTTACAAAGGAAATGATTATACGGTTGTTGGTTTAGAAACTGCTGTTTCAATGAAACCAGATATCGCTTTATTTTCTGCAGGTGGTGGTACGTCTCTAGAATGGGCGCCTAAATTTGCCGAGGCTGGTACTACTGTGGTTGATAATTCTTCAGCTTGGAGAATGGACCCAACTAAGAAATTGGTAGTTCCGGAGATCAATGCTGATGAATTGACTAAAGCCGATAAAATTATTGCAAACCCTAACTGTTCTACAATTCAGTTGGTAATGGCATTGAATCCACTTCATAAAAAATATAAAATGAAACGTGTGGTCGTTTCTACGTACCAATCTGTTTCTGGTACTGGTGTGAAAGCTGTACGACAGTTAGAAAATGAAATTGCTGGTGTTGAAGGCGAAATGGCATATCCTTATCCTATCGGAAGGAACGCTTTACCACATTGTGATGTGTTTGAAGACAACGGTTACACCAAAGAAGAAATGAAGTTGGCAAGAGAGCCACAGAAAATTATGAATGACAGAACGTTTTCTGTTTCTGCCACTGCTGTAAGAATTCCAACAGCTGGTGGGCATTCAGAATCTGTAAATGTTGAGTTTGAAAATGACTTTGATTTAGCTGAAGTGCGCGAACTTTTAAGTGCAACGCCTGGAGTTGTTGTTCAAGATGATACAGCTAACAATAGCTACCCAATGCCAATTTTTGCACATGAGAAAGATGAGGTTTTTGTAGGACGTATTCGTCGTGATGAAACACAACCAAACACATTAAACATGTGGATTGTTGCTGACAACTTACGTAAAGGTGCTGCTACAAATACAGTACAAATTGCTGAATATTTAATCGATAATAATTTAGTGTAATTATCAATTTTAAACTGAGAAAGCTTCTGAATGTTCAGAAGCTTTTTTTGTTTTAATAGGACCTGTTTTTTAGCATTTTATCTTTGTAAAACATTAACAATACATAAACAGTTTAAACTTCATAAATGCGCTATTTTTGATAAAATTTATGCGACATTATGAAACGAATACTACTAACGACACTCATTTTAACTATTATGATGAGCTGTAAAAACAATCAAGACAAAGAGACTATTGTGGTTACCTATCCTGAAACAAAAACTGTTGATACTTTAAACACGTATTTTGGTGTTGAAGTAAAAGACCCTTACCGATGGCTGGAAGATGATAGAAGTGAAGACACCGAAGCATGGGTTAAAACACAAAATAAAACCACTTTTGGGTATTTAGATAATATTCCGTTTAGAGAAGATTTAAAAGAACGCTTATCTAAATTATGGAATTATGAAAAAGTAGGTTCGCCTTTTATCGAAGGTGATTATGCGTATTTTTATAAGAACGATGGCTTGCAAAACCAATACGTTATTTATCGTCATAAAACAGGTGAAGACCCAAGTACAGCAACAGTCTTTTTAGATCCAAATACATTTTCCGAAGATGGTACCATATCCTTGGGGAATTTAAGTTTTTCAAAAAGCGGAAAAATTGCAGCTTACTCCATTTCTGAGGGCGGTAGTGATTGGCGAAAAATTCTAATAATGGATGCTGAAAGTAAAGGCATTGTTGAAGACACATTGGTTGATATTAAATTTAGTGGGATTTCATGGTATAAAGATGAAGGGTTCTACTATTCTAGTTATGATAAACCAAAAGGTAGTGAGCTCTCCGCTAAAACAGATCAGCATAAAGTTTACTACCATAAGTTAGGTACACCTCAAAAAAATGATAAACTCATCTTTGGAGGAACGCCAGAGGAAAAACACCGCTATATTTATGGTACAGTTACTGAAGATGACCGCTATTTAGTTATTTCACCTAAAGTCTCTACTTCAGGAAATAAACTATATATCAAAGACTTAATAAAACCAAACAGTAAGTTAACTACTATTTTAGATCATACCGATAGTGATACTTACATTATTGATAACGTGGGAAGTAAACTGTTTTTAGTTACCAATTTAAACGCGCCTAATAAAAAGATTGTATCCGTTGATGCTTCAAACCCTACGCCTGATAATTGGGTGGATGTTATTCCAGAAACGGAACACGTTCTATCTCCTTCAACTAGTGGTACCTATTTTATAACAGAATACATGGTGGATGCTATTTCTAAGGTGCTACAATACGATTACAATGGAAAATTAGTGAGAGAAATTAAACTCCCTGGTGTAGGTAATGCCAATGGTTTTGGAGCCAAAAAAGAAGAGAAGGTAGATTATTACTCATTTACAAATTATAACACCCCAAGCAGTATTTATAAATATAATATAGAAACAGGAACATCAGAATTATATTGGAAACCATCTATTGCTTTTAATAGTGAAGATTATGAAAGCAACCAAGTGTTTTATACCTCTAAAGATGGTACCAAAGTGCCAATGATAATTACCCATAAAAAAGGTCTTGAATTAAACGGCAAAAACCCAACCATTCTTTATGGTTATGGTGGGTTTAATATTAGTTTGAATCCGTCGTTCAGTATAACAAATGCTGTTTGGATGGAGCAAGGTGGTATTCTTGCTGTACCAAACCTTCGTGGTGGCGGCGAATATGGTAAAAAATGGCACATTGCAGGCACTAAATTGCAAAAGCAAAATGTGTTTGACGATTTTATTGCCGCTGGTGAATATTTAATTGAAAACAAGTACACATCTTCAGATTATTTGGCGCTTAGAGGTGGCTCAAATGGCGGACTATTGGTTGGTGCTGTAATGACACAGCGCCCAGATTTAGCTAAAGTGGCATTACCTGCTGTTGGTGTTCTAGATATGCTGCGTTATCACACATTTACTGCTGGTGCCGGTTGGGCTTATGATTACGGAACTGCAGAAGACAACAAAGAAATGTTCGAGTATTTAAAAGGGTATTCTCCTGTTCATAACGTGAAAGAAGGTGTGGAATATCCAGCGACATTAGTGACTACTGGAGACCATGACGATCGTGTTGTGCCTGCACATAGTTTTAAGTTTGCGGCAGAATTACAAAGCAAACAAACGGGGGACAACCCAACCTTGATACGCATTGAAACCGATGCTGGCCATGGTGCAGGAACACCAGTAAGTAAAACCATTGAACAATACGCTGATATTTTTGGGTTTACACTTTACAATATGGGTTTTGAAACCTTACCAAGTAAAACTAATGAAAAACTTAAAGGGTAATTTAAAAAAAGAATAAACACTATTTTTGGGCCTGCAAGTCAATAAAATACTTGCAGGTCTTATTTTTTGATTCATGTTAAAGGTAAAACAACTCAATTTCTCTTACGCAAAAACACCCGTTTTAAAAGACATTTCTTTTGAAGCGCAACAAGGTGAAAACGTGGCTATAATTGGAGAAAGCGGTTCGGGGAAAAGTACGTTACTCAAATTATTGTACGGTGAGTATGATTTGAATGGCGGGCAAATCTTTTGGAAAGACACAGAAGTTTTAGGCCCTAAATACAACCTTGTTGTTGGATACGATTTTATGAAATACGTCGCCCAAGAATTTGATTTGATGCCTTTTATTACTGTTGAAGAAAATATAGCAAAACACTTATCTAGATTTTTTCCAGAGGAAGCTCAAAAGCGCGTAGATGAATTAATTAAAGTGGTACAGCTTGAAGCGTTTGCTAAAACTAAAGCAAAGACGTTAAGCGGTGGACAAAAACAACGTGTTGCACTTGCCAGAGCGTTGGCAAAAGCCCCTGAAATTTTATTGTTGGATGAACCTTTTAGCCATATTGATAACTTTAAAAAACAAAGTTTAAGACGTAACGTTTTCAAATATCTAAAAGAAAAAAATATCACTTGTATCGTGGCTACTCATGATAAAGAAGATGTACTTGGTTTCGCAGATAAAATGGTTGTTTTGCATAACAATACTATCGTAGCTAATGCAAAACCACAAGACCTTTATGAAAATCCAGAATCACCATTAATTGCAGCATTTTTTGGAGAATTCAACGAGATTGATGGTGAAATTGTTTATGCGCATCAGCTAAAAGTAACAGATACATCTCAACTAAAAGCTACCGTAAAGCACTCTTATTTTAAAGGACATTTTTATTTAATTGCCGCGGATTTAAATGGTGATATTATTTTCTTTGAGCATAATAATTCTCTTGAAAGAGAGAAAACAGTTTACTTAAATATCGAAACGTAATTACCTGTCAAACTTCTTCAAAAGTGCTGGCAAATAAAAGATATCTGTAATTAAAGCGATAGCTACAGTTATGGCACACAAGGCTCCAAAATCCCTAACCGAAGGTGTTGCGCTAGATGCAATAATTAAAAACCCACCAACCAAAGCGATAGTAGTAGATAGTAACGCGCTACCTGTGTAATGCATAGCGTTATTCATGCGCACCTCCGCAGTACCTTGTACACTTTTACTTTTTCGGTATTTATGCACTAAGTGTATGGTGTCGTCCATTGCAATTCCCAACATTATTGGCGTAATCATTGCGGTTGAGACATCTAGCGGAATATCTAATAAACTCATAAAAATGGCTAAAATAGCAAGCGGTAATACATTTGGAATCAATACCAAAATTGTGGTTCTCAAACTTTTTATAAAAAACCAAAGACATAAAAACGCCACAAAAAATGCTGCAAAAAAGGACTTAAACTGTGTTTCTAATATAAAATTATTTAGTTGAGCAAAAACTACTGCAAAACCATTTATCTTGAGGTTATACGTATCCGTATCAAAAGATGCTTTAAATGCGGCTTTAATGTCTTCTAGCAGTTGTTCTAATTGAGATGTTTTAATTTCTTTAAAGCTGATTGTAATTCCCGCTGAACTTAAGTCATCTGCAAATAATTTAAAAAAGCTATTTTCTGCATTTTCAACAGAAGCTAAGGTGTTCTTTATTTTTTCTTCTGAAATATTAGCCTGAAATAATACAGGTGATCGCTTCTCTAAAAATGATTTGATATTTACGATGGAAACTGGTGCAGTAATTATTGGATTTTCTTCTAATTTATTTTGAAACACTTCTAGTTGTTTCATCGCTTGCTTGTTCAAAATACTACTACCGTTTACCATGGAAATATCCAACTGCAATCTTGAGCTTCCGTGAAGTTGTGCTTCTACAATACGCAAATCTTCTTTTGCTTTTCCTTCGGCTAAAAGATCTAAAGAATCTGTATCAATTTTTACTTGAAACACCGAAAATAAACCATAAAGCAACACCAATGTGAAACCTATAATTATACTCGTTTTGTATTGAGATGTTATACGGTTTACCCAATTTATAAATCTAGTTTGACTAAATAGTTTTAGTGACAATACCGGCTTACTACTTTCAAAATTTAAGTTCATAAAACTAAACCCAATAATGGTGATTACATACACCAACAAAAAGCTCAATACCAAACCAATACACGTAAAAACACCCATGTTTTTAAAGGCTGGTAACGGCGATATGTATAGAGCAAAATACCCAACAAAAGTGGTTAAAGTCGTATAAAAACAAGGTGTGATACTCTTGCGAACTGCTAGTGTTAGTAGCTCTACTTTGCTAAGGCTTTTATTTAAAAGTCCTTCTTTGTGATAGATGTTAATGATATGTACCGCATCACTTACACTGTAAACCATCAAAATTGTTGGGATAAGCATTGAAATCATATTCAAAGCATACCCAAGTGATGTAATGATGCCAAAAAGAAGGGAAACAGGCACTGCTACCGATAGTAAAGAGACTATTAAAT
The DNA here is from genome assembly GCA_043557195.1 of Flavobacteriaceae bacterium. Classification (GTDB taxonomy): domain Bacteria; phylum Bacteroidota; class Bacteroidia; order Flavobacteriales; family Flavobacteriaceae; genus Jejuia. Next base: position 1,993,254 of record CP121314.1, read on the forward strand.
AACGCTTGCTAGGTAGTAAAAATAATAGCATTAAGGTAATCACCAAAACGGTTAAAACCCCAAAAAGCAAACTCTCTTTATAAATCCCTTTACTGTAAGCTTCATTTAAAACTGGTGGCCCTGTTAAGTAATACTCTTGGTAATGGGATTCGATGGTACTTCTAATTTCTCCAGCAATCACTTGACGCTTTTCCTCTATTTGTGGTGTTGGATTAAGCTGAATATAGAAAAACTGATGTTTAAAATCTTCTGTAATAAGTTGAGAACTTATACTAGGTAATTTACTAAGTAAATTTTTTAAGCCTTTGTCGCTTCTCTTGGTATTATATAAATCGTCGAATACGATTTTACCATTATTATAAATAGGATATTTTGCTTTGGCTAGACTAAAGGATGTTTTTACAAAAGAAAGCGCTTCTATATCATTATGAAGTTGCAAAAGCGTATTGCGTTCTGTCTCGCCAATAGCATTATCCACTGGAAACATTGCAATAAAAATCTCATCTGAACCAAACTCTTCTTGGAAATCTATATATGCTTTATAGCTAGGATCGTCTTCTAAAAACCAAATAGATAGCGAGTTGTCTATACTTAATTTATTAGCAGTTTGGTAACCAGCAAGCCCCATTAAAATAGCCAATACCGCAATAATGGCAAGTCTAAACTTAATAATTTGCTTTATGAGGTTTTCTAAACGCTTCATTTAAAAACAGCAAAGATTTTGGCCATATATTACTCTATTTTGGTGATTGCAAAGGTAAGGCTTCTAAAACTCACTTCGTTACCAACTTTTTTTGATAATAGTAATTTTGCTATTGGCGTAGACGATGAAATAGCAAAAAACTTTTCGTTATCAATGATTATTTCTCCGGCACTTACCGCAATAAAATAATTGAAACTGGTAGTGTATACTAAGCTGCCTAAACCTATTGCTTTTGATGTTTTTATAACATCAATCTTAGCCAATACTTCTTTTAATTTTTGAATTTCGGCTAATTGATGACCCGCTTTTTCACGCTCCAATTGCAACATAGCGCGTCCTGTTTCGTGCTTATCACCTGCAGAACTTTTGGTTTCTGATTGTAATGATTTTTGAATGTCTTGAATGGTATTCTGAATGGTTTGCAAACGCTGTTCTACAAATTCAAGGCATTGATTGTATAGTTGTTGTTTTATACTCATACAGTCAAATCTGCTAACTCTTTACCAATTAAACTACCAATGGCAACACCCATGCCACCTAAGCGCACACCACAAAACACATTATCTGAAATTTGTTTTACGATTGCTTTTTTCTGTTGCCCAACGCCCATAATACCACTCCATCTATGAGCAACCTCAAACGATGTTTCAGGTAAAATAGTTGACTTTAGAAGCGTTTCTAATGCGTTTTGAATGATTTCCGTTTGCTGAAATTCTGTGGTTTCTTCTCCTTTAAAATCCAAATGTCTTCCGCCTCCTAATAAAATTCGGTTATCTACATTTCTAAAATAATAATAACCTCTATCTAAGTGAAATGTGCCTTTTATATTGAGGTTTTGTATAGGCTCAGTAATCAGCACCTGTGCTCTCGCTGGTTTTACATTTTCATTTAATAGTTGTGAAGCAAACCCGTTTGTAGCAATACACAATTTTGAAGCTGTAAACTCAAAATGATTGGTTTTTATTTTTACTGAATTGTTACCTTCTGAAAACCCTTGAACTGATGTAGTATTTAAAATTTTAATACCATTTGATTGCACTGCTTGTAATAAGGCCTCCATCATATTTCCTGTATCAATTTGTCCTTCAAACTGATTGAAAATATAATCTCCCGTTACATTTTTAAAATTGAAAATATTGTCTTTTAGACTGAACACATCGTCTTTAAAAATAGACTTTAGTAATTTGTTGATATATTCCTTTTTCTCGACACATGCATCAAATAGCTTTTGATCTGTTTCCAAAAACAATTCGTAACCGCCTAATTGTTGAAAATTAAGTTGTTTATCGCCGATGGTTTCTCTCAATAATTTTAAACCATCGGCTCGTTTTTTTACAAGTTGAAAAACTTCTTCTTCTGAATGTGTTTTTAAATCTTCTAAAATTTCGCTTAAACTACCAAAGCAAGCAAATCCTGCATTTTTTGTACTTGCACCTTGGGGCAGCACTCCTTTTTCTAGAATAATAATTTTTGACTGCGGATAATGCGTTCTTAATTGCAAGGCACAATTAAGCCCCACAATACCACTACCTACAACACAAAAATCGATGTTGGATAACCAAGATTTTATTTCCCAGTAAGACCATTGCATAATGCTAAGTTAGAATTTTAAATTGAAGTTCGAAGCTGCGTTAGGGATTGAACGGCATGTTTGAAATCCCCGACGCAGGAGGGATTGAGTAGTGAAAGTCCGACCCTTGTGGTAACGCCATAAAAAAACTCCGAAAAATTTTCCGGAGTTTTATCTATTTATTCTTCAACAGGTGGTTTCATCGTGAAATCTTCCATGAACTTGGTGGTGTAATTACCAGCCAAATAATCTGGATGCTCCATGAGTTGCCTATGGAAAGGTATTGTGGTTTTTATCCCTTCAATTACAAACTCATCTAAAGCACGCTTCATTTTATTGATAGCCTCTTCTCTAGTTTGAGCTGTAGTTATCAATTTAGCAATCATAGAGTCGTAGTTTGGCGGAATGGTATAACCAGCATACACATGGGTGTCTAAACGTATACCATGCCCTCCAGGAGCGTGCAATGTTGTGATTTTTCCTGGTGATGGTCTAAAGCCATTATAAGGATCTTCTGCATTGATACGACACTCTATAGAGTGTAACTTTGGATCGTAATTTTTACCAGAAATTGGTACGCCAGCGGCAACTAAAATTTGCTCTCTAATTAAATCGAAATCTATTACTTGTTCCGTAATTGGATGCTCTACTTGTATACGCGTATTCATCTCCATAAAGTAGAAATTGCGGTGTTTGTCTACCAAAAACTCTACAGTTCCTGCACCTTCATACTTTATATATTCTGCTGCTTTAACTGCGGCAGCTCCCATTTTTTTACGCAGCTCTGGCGTCATAAAAGGTGATGGCACTTCTTCTGTTAGCTTTTGATGGCGACGCTGTACCGAGCAATCTCTTTCTGATAAATGACATGCCTTACCTCGAGAATCTCCAACCACCTGAATTTCGATGTGTCTTGGCTCTTCGATAAGTTTTTCCATGTACATATCGTCGTTACCAAAGGCCGCTTTACTTTCTTGTCTTGCAGAATCCCAAGCATCTTTTAAGTGTTCTTCCTTAAAAACGCCACGCATCCCTTTTCCTCCTCCACCAGCACTGGCTTTTAGCATCACAGGGTAACCTACTTCCTTGGCTAATTTTTTACATTCTTCAAAATCTTCTATAATGCCTTCACTTCCTGGAACACATGGTACACCCGCAGCTTTCATTGTTGCTTTGGCATTGGCCTTGTCTCCCATTCTGTCAATCATTTCAGCAGAAGCACCTATGAATTTGATACCGTGTTCTTCACATATCTCAGAAAACTTTGCATTCTCTGATAAGAAACCATATCCTGGGTGAATCGCATCTGCATTAGTAATTTCTGCAGCAGATATAACGTTAGACATTTTTAAATACGATTCGGCACTTGAAGGAGGCCCTATACAAACCGCTTCGTCTGCAAATTTTACATGCAAACTATCAGCATCAGCTGTTGAGTAAACCGCAACGGTTTTAATCCCCATTTCTTTACAGGTTCTAATAACACGAAGCGCTATTTCCCCTCTATTGGCAATCAATATTTTTTTAAACATAACTTTTGTCATTAAAAATTTCAAATTCCAATCGCCAAATTCCAAATATTGGATTTTGAGATTTGTGTATTGGAATTTTTAATAGGTTATGATGGATCTACTAAGAATAACGGCTGATCGAACTCTACTGGAGAAGAATCGTCCACTAAAATCTTAACTACTTTCCCTGAAACTTCAGATTCTATTTCGTTAAATAGTTTCATAGCTTCAATAATACAAAGCACATCACCTTCAGCAATGGTTTGTCCAACCTCAACAAACAATGGTTTGTCTGGAGATGGTTTTCTGTAGAATGTTCCTATTATTGGGGATTTTATGGTAATGTATTTTGAAGTATCATCAGCCGCCGCTGCAGGGGCTTCTGATTTAGCAGGTTCAGCCGGAGCTGATGTTTCTGCAACTTGCGCAACAGGAGCTGCAGCTACTTGTGGTGCAGCAACTGGTGCATATTGTACTGCTGGTGCATCGTTATCTGATCCTGTTCTGATGGTGATTTTTACATCATCCATTTCTAATTTAACCTCGCTTGCTCCAGATTTAGCAACAAACTTGATTAAGTTTTGAATCTCTTTTAAATCCATAATTCAGCTATTGGTATTAATTAATGGTTAGTTTTTAAAGTTATAGGCCCATTTTAAATAAATGGCACCCCAGTTAAATCCGCCGCCAAAAGCAGCAAATATAATATTATCTCCTTTTTTAAGTTGTGATTCGTAATCCGCAAGTAATAACGGTAACGTAGCAGATGTTGTGTTTCCATACTTATGGATATTCATCATCACTTTTTCTTCTGCTAAATCTATACGTTGTGCTGTAGCGTCTATAATACGTTTATTGGCTTGGTGTGCCGCCAACCAATCAACAGAGTCTTTATCTAAATTGTTACGCTCCAAAACTTTAACGGTTGCATCTGCCATATTAAAAACAGCATTTTTAAATACGGTTCTGCCTTCTTGAAAAGCGAAATGTCCTCCTTTTTCTAGAGCTTCAGGTGTTAAAGTATGCGCCGAACCTCCATAAGTAGCTTGTAAAAACTCTCTCCCTGTACCATCACTTCTTAAATACTCGTCTTTAAGCCCTAAATCTTCGGTTGTTGGTTCAAACAATACAGCGCCAGCACCATCACCAAAAATGATACATGTGGCTCTATCTTTATAATTAATAAGAGACGACATTTTATCAGCACCTATTAAAAGTACATTTTTATAACGTCCAGATTCAATATAAGATGCTGCAACAGACATACCATATAAAAAACTAGAACAGGCTGCATCCATATCAAAAGTAAATGCATTTGTTGCTCCAATTTTGGCTGCTGTGTAAGCTGCGGTAGAGGCGGCCTTCATATCTGGCGTTGCCGTAGCTACAATTACTAATTCTATATCTTTGGGATCTAGACCTTTTTTGTCTATAAGGTTTTGTGCCGCTTTTATGGCGAGATAAGAAGTACCTTCACCTTCTTTTTTTAGAATACGACGCTCTTTAATTCCTGTTCGTGTCGTAATCCATTCATCGTTTGTATCAACCATGGTCTCAAGAATTTGATTGGTTAATACAAACTCTGGAACATAAGCTCCAACTGCGGTAATTGCTGCTGAGGGTTTACTCATACTTTTTAACAAATTTGAACGAAAAACGCTCTAAATGAATCAAAATTGATTAATTTTCGTTGAAAAATAAGCAATTTTGAATAATTAAATGCAAATTAAGGCTTTTTTACCGTAAAGAAATACATATCATAAAAAAAACGCCCACAAGTGAGCGTTTTATTATATGCATGCATATTTCTTATGCTAAGTTTTCAGCTTCTTCAGAATTATCTATAAGCACTTGACCTCTATAGTATAATTTCCCTTCATGCCAGTGTGCTCTATGGTATAAATGAGCCTCTCCTGTTGTAGGACATGTAGCAATCTGTGGCGCAGTTGCTTTATAATGTGTTCTTCTTTTATCTCTTCTTGTTTTAGAGATTTTTCTCTTAGGATGTGCCATTTTTTATGTTATTTATCCGTTAATAGTTTTTTTAATGTATCCCAACGCGGATCAATATCCTCGTCTGTTTTTTCTTTTTCTTCTTTTGGACTCAACTCTTCCAATTTTTCGAGTATTTCTGAACTTAATGTACCATCTTCAACTCCTGGGTGTACACGCTTAACAGGTACTGCAAGTACTATAAGCTCGTAAATATACTGTTGAATATTGATTTCATGCTCGCCATGTGGCAAAATGAGAATATCAACATTTTCATCATTGTATTCTTGTCCAAACTTCACTACCAAATCAAAACTATTTTCTATGTTTTGATCGTAAGGTTCGTTAGTAACATCACAATTTATATTTACGTGTCCAGAAATTTCAAAATGTAATTCCAATAAGGTTGATTTTTTGTTCAAAAGAACATCAACTTTAATGTTTACATCATTAAAATCTTCAAACTCAAAATAATCAAAGAACTTTTGGTCAATTTTGTACTCAAAATCGTGATTTCCAATCTTTAATCCCACGAATGAGATTGCATATTCTTTCATTGGCTTCATGATCACATCTATTTTGAGCCTGCAAATATATAAATTTTTTAGCTTATGCCAACTTGCTGAATGTTATTTTTTTAAGCCAACTTTTCTAGGTTGTTTTTTTAATGGGTTAGCCGTAAGTTCTTCAAAATCAATACGATTTTTAAAAATTTGAATTCCCATAAACAACGCTTCTTTAAAAGAGCTTTCATCTGCTACTCCTTTACCTGCTATTTCGTAAGCAGTTCCATGATCGGGAGACGTTCTAACCCTTGTTAAACCTGCTGTAAAATTAACACCTTGACCAAAGGATAGTGTTTTAAACGGAATCAAGCCTTGGTCATGATAGGACGCAATTATAGCATCAAAATTTTTATAATTATTTGAACCGAAAAAGCTATCAGCAGCATAAGGGCCGTAAACTAATTTACCATCTTCCTTAATTTTTTTTAACGTAGGGCGCATCACATCGTCGTCTTCACTACCAATTACACCATTGTCTCCTGTGTGAGGATTAATTCCTAAGACAGCAATTTTGGGCTTTATAATTTTAAAATCTTTTATTAAGGTATTGTAAACAGTATTTATTTTCTCAACGATAAGTTCTTCTGAGATGTGTTCTGATACGTCTTTAACAGGAACATGGTCGGTGAGCAATCCAACTTTTAAAGTATCAGTCACCATAAACATCAAGCTATTTCCTCCTAGCTCCTGTGCTAAATAATCGGTGTGTCCAGGAAAGGTAAATGCTTCAGACTGAATATTGTGCTTATTTATAGGGGCAGTAACTAAAACATCTATCTGTTCTTGTTTTAATGCTTTGGTAGCTGTTTGTAAAGACTTAAGAGCATATTCGCCAATAGTGGTTTCTTCTTTACCAAAGTTAATGTTTACTGGCTCTTTCCAACAATTCAGCACATTAACTTTTCCATGGTTTAGGCTATTAATGTCATGAATACCATTAAATTCTATTGAGGAATTAAAGTGCTTCTTAAAGAAATTCATCACTTTAATAGATCCAAAAATTACCGGCGTACATAGTTCAAGAATCCTAGAATCTTCAAAGGTTTTTAAAATAATTTCGCCACTTATTCCATTTAAATCTCCAATCGAAATACCTACAACAATATTTTCATCATTCTTCATTAATACCCTAAATTTTGTTTGTAATTTTATTCAGTAAAAACTAAAATTTTTAATTAAAAAAATGCAAAATTTTAGTTTACTTCATTAACCTCTTCGTTAGTACATAAAATTTCTTTCATTTCATTTTTTTCAAATTTTGAAATGAAAAAATTCATGTACTTTTGATCGTGCAAATTTAACCAAATAAACAGACAATACTATGTTTACAGGAATTATTGAATCTCTTGGTACTGTTACCAAATTAGAAAAAGATAAAGACAACCTCCATATTTCTATTGAAAGCAATATCACTGATGAGCTAAAAATTGACCAAAGTGTGGCACATAACGGCGTTTGTTTAACTGTAATTAATATTGAAAATAACGTGTATACCGTTACGGCAATTCAAGAAACTTTAGATAAAACCAATTTGAATGCTTTAAACATTGGAGATGTGGTTAACTTAGAACGTGCAATGAAACTTGGTGATAGACTTGATGGCCATATAGTACAAGGACATGTAGACCAAACCGCTATTTGCACTAATATTGAAAGCGCCAATGGTAGTTGGTTTTTCTCTTTTGAGTATGACCCTTCTCAAAGTAATATAACTATCGAGAAAGGCTCAATTACGATAAATGGCACAAGTTTAACGGTAGTGAATTCTGGGAAAAACACCTTTAATGTAGCCATTATACCTTACACGTATGAGCATACCAACTTTAAAAATTTTAAAAAAGGAACTGAAGTAAATTTAGAATTTGATGTTCTGGGTAAGTACGTAGCAAAACTTATGGAACTACAGCAATAAATACAATACTATCTTTTTAACATCTTCTTTCCTCCGTAAAAAAGAGCAACAAGCACACCTAAAAGTACGCCGCCATCAATGGGAAGACCTACTGGAGGTGGGGGTTGCGGAGGCGGTGGCCCTTGGGCAACACATACAAAGCTTATTAATACAAATAAGATTGAGGCTAATATTCTTTTATTTTGTATCATCATTGGGACGCAAATGTATAAAAAAAAGAGCGTTAGCAAAAGGTTTTTGTTAAAAAAACATCTACAAAGTGCTAAAAATCATCGACGAAATGCGTTTTAGTTTTACTCTATTCCAGTTTTATTAACGCAATAATAACCCTTAAAGTATTATTACTTATAAATTAATCCCTTAATTTTTATATAATTACAAGACAAATATATAAAAGATTTGATGACTTTGAATATTACTAAATCAAAATATTAACAAATGATAAGTTAATAATTAAAAGATAACCATCAGTCTATAATTTAGGAACAGTAACCTTATCATTAATCCAACATCCAATTTCAATTACTTTACCAGAGCAGGCACACTTAAAAATGTCTTCTTTTGAGGGTGCCAAAGTTTTATATCTAGCAGAATATTGTGCTGCATCTCTTTGTAATGTAGGATCTACTCTTGAGGCTTTCATTGCTTCTCTGGCAGCTAGCCAATACACAGCTCTTTTATTAAAATTAGTATCTCCACAGTTTTTTGCACTTTCAGCATACATAGACGCAATTGCTAAATGAGGTCTTCCGTTTGAAGGGTTTAATTTTAAAGCACTTCTAAAATAATTCCTAGCCCTTGCATAGCTATTTCTTTTCTTTAAAATTAATCCTATTCTGTATGCTATTTTTGATTTTTTATAGGTATCCGTTTCTAACTGATACGCCTCATCCAAATACCTGTCTATTTCAGATTGACTTCCTCCATTAGCTATCAAAATTGTTACAATATAGATTTTGGTCTCAGCTGATGGTGCTAAGGCATCATAAGCCTTTACGAGTTTTTCATATAGTGGATCTTCTGTACATTCTTTTTGATACATCCTACTTACAGCACGTTTTAACCAAATAGCATCTGTCTTGTTGCTTTCAAAACCTTTTTCATAGAGTGGAATTAAGTTTTTGCAATCAGCAATAATGCCCAGTTTCACATCTATACTTTGAGATATTAAATCGTAGTTTTTTAAATAGTCTTGATAAACACTTTTTTGTTGTGTTTCTCTTTTTGATAATGTTGCACCATTTTCTTCTTTTTCAACTAGCTTGTTTAACTTTTCAGAATAGTTTTTTATCTCTTCTTCAATTTTTTCAATAACCTCATCATAAGTATCAAACACCTCTTGTATTGGTTTTTTGCCATCATTGTACAAATCTACAATCAATGAAAAATAGGTGTATAAGTTTTTAGGGTGTGTAAAGGTTGATTTATCTGTTTTGTAAACAGTATCAAAACAATCGAAAAGTTCACTATCTTCTTTCTGAAACATTTCTTTATTGTCGTACATTAATTGACAAATCTTTGCTCCATAAACGCCTTTTGCTGTTTTATCAGGGAAATATTCTATCCGCATTTGCCAAACATCAATTAATGCTTCCAAAAACTTCTTTTTCTCGTTAGAGGTCTCAATTTTATGCTTCAATATTTTCTCTCCATCACTATAAATAGCTATGTTAAGTTTAGGGCAATTATCCTTAACAAAAGCCCATGGTTCATAAGCTGCATCGTAATTTTTAGCCTTCACATATTCGTGAAAAATGGAGAGCTTCGTATTACATTCGTTTAAGTTTTCCTGTGTATAGGATAAATTTGCTACAGAAAATAAAAGCCCAAATAATAAAAGTTGGAGAGGTTTCATAGTGGATTAGTTTAAGAATTAATGTTTTGCTAATTCTTATAATGCCACAAAATATGTACCAGAATAATTGAACCAATTAAAAGTGAGGGAATTACAATAAAAAAAGCCCAAACTAAAAATAGTTTAGGCTTTAAGGTGGTCCCACCTGGGCTCGAACCAGGGACTTTCTGATTATGAGTCAGATACTCTAACCAACTGAGTTATAGGACCCATTGCAAAAATTTGCAATTCTCTAAAAATAAGAGTGTGCAATATTACTATATATTTTAAAATCCTCCAAGATATTTTATCCCTTTATCTCTTGGCATAACTCTATAAGTACTCCATTAGACGATTTTGGGTGCAAAAAGGCCACCAACTTATTATCAGCACCTTTTTTTGGTGTTTCATTTAAGACTTTAAAGCCTTCTTTTTTTAATCGTTCTATTTCGGCTTCAATATCATCTACATCAAAAGCGATATGGTGCATCCCTTCTCCTCTCTTCTCAATAAACTTAGCAATAGGACTATCTTCTGTCGTAGCTTCCAATAATTCAATTTTATTTTCGCCAACCTTAAAAAACGACGTGCTAACACCTTCACTTTTCACAGCTTCAACTTTATAATGTGAGGCACCAAAAAGTTTTGCAAACAATGTATTGGCGTCTTTTAAACTCTTTACCGCAATGCCAATATGCTCTATTTTGTTCATTACCTTATTACTTTTATAGAAAGATACAAAATATCCGCTATTTTTGCATCGTGGCAAAATTTATGCTACATTAAATGTTATGGAAGAAAGTCAAAGACAAAAAAAAATAGGTTCGGTTTTACAACACGATTTAGTTGATGTATTGCAAGGCGCAGCAACTCAAGGCGGTATGCGAGGTGTTATTATATCGGTATCAAAGGTAAAAGTTACCGTAGATTTATCGGTGGCAAAAGTGTATCTAAGTATTTTTCCAAACGATAAAGCCAAAGAACTTATAGAAGGTATTAGAAGTAACACGCCTTTAATTCGTCATGAGATGGCACAACGTACAAAAAATCAGTTGCGACGTATGCCTAACCTAGAGTTTTTTATTGACGATTCTTTGGAGTATATCGACCGTATAGAACAGTCTTTAAAAGGAAAAGAAAACCCTATTGAAAATCCAGATTTACTAGATAAAAGAAAGAAGTCATAATTGGATGTTTCTTCATATATAGCCAAACGTTATTTACGCTCTAAGAGTAGTAACAATGCTATTAATTTTATTACCATAATAGCACTTATTGGTGTGGTTTTAGGTGCTGCCTCTCTTTTTGTAGTTCTCTCTGGTTTTGCAGGATTAAAGGATTTCACATTACAATTCTCTACCATTATAGATCCTGATTTAAAAGCTGAAACCGTAGTTGGAAAGTCGTTCAACTTTACCGAATCACAACGAGAGCAACTCAATGCCATTGACGATATCGCGCTATATTCTGAAGTTATTGAAGAACGTGTTATCGCATATTCTGAAGGTAAAAACTATCTCGCCAGTATAAAAGGGGTTGATGCAAATTACAATGAGGTAAGCAGTATAGAATCGGTAATTCCTCACGGAAGCTGGCTCGAACAAAAAACCAATCAAATTGTGGCGGGTTGGGGCGTATCGCAAAACCTATCTTTTGGCGTTTTAGACTATGGGAAAGCTGTGAACATTTACGTACCTAAACCTGGAAAAGGACAAATAGCCTCCACAAAAAATGCATTTAATACAGTAAGGGCCATTAACGTTGGTATTTTTGATGTCAACGAAAAACTAAACGACACCTACGTATACGCCTCCATAAGTTTAGCACGCCGTTTGTTGAATTACCAGCCCAATCAAATTTCGGCCATAGAGTTTAAACTAAAAGAAGATGCCGATGAAGCCTCAGTACAAGCTCAAATTCAAAACATTTTAGGAAGCAACATCGTCGTAAAAAACCGTGTGCAACTTAACGATGCATTGTATAAAATGCTCAATAGCGAAAACCTCCTAATTTATCTATTGCTTACACTCGTTTCGGCGCTGTTAATCTTTAACGTAATCGGCTCCATCATCATGATGATTTTAGAAAAAAAGCCCTCATTAAACACACTTTTCAACCTAGGTGTTCCTATAAAAAACATGCGAAAAATTTTCTTCCTTCAAGGGTCTGCCATCACACTCATTGGTTGTGTAGTAGGTCTGTTTTTAGGGTTTCTCATCGTGCTTATTCAGCAAACGTTTGGCCTTGTTCCCATCACACCAACACTAGCCTACCCTGTAAGCATCAAGCTAGAAAATTTCATCATCGTTTTCCTCACCATTTCGGTTCTAGGCATTCTATCGTCTAAAATTAGTGCCACTAGAGTTACCGAAAAACTAGTTACAGGTTATTAATTATTTGGGTATGAATTGCAAAAACTGCGAAAAACAAATAAGCGGAAACTTTTGTAGCCATTGTGGACAAAAATCTAGCATAAAAAAAATAAATCTATCGTCCTTTTTAGAAGAACTATCAGAAAGTGTTTTTCAAGTAAACAAAGGTTTTTTCTACACTATTAAAATGCTATTTTTAAACCCTGGAGACAGCATAAAAGCATTTTTAAACGGACAAAGACAACCATACTTTAAGCCCATTACGTATGTGCTAACGCTATCTACTGTTTATTATATCTTATCGAAATTATTAGATGGTAAAACTTGGATGAATAACTTTATTGAAGGTTTTACTAATGGAGCAAAATCATCAAGTGTAGATAATGAAGCAATCTATCTCTTTACTTGGCTTTCAAACAATTTTGCTTATGCTACATTAATTTCTATTCCCATTTTTTCTTTAGCGTCATATCTTTTATTTATTAAGCACAAGTATAACTACTTAGAACATATTGTAATAAATGCGTATATCATGGGACAGCAAGCCATATTATATAGCTTGTTTATAGTTATAACTCTTTTCATTAATAATCCTTTTTTGGAGGCGCTGCCGTTCTTGGTATCCGTAGTTTATAATTTTTGGGTGTATTGGCAAGTATTTAATAAGGGTAATCGTTTATTAAATGTTTTACGCACTACCATGGTATATTGCGTTAATTTTATTTTGTTCATGATAATATCATTTATTATCGCATTTGCAATAATTATTTTTATTAAAACAACAAAATTAGGATAGTGAAACTCTTAACAAAAATACGCAAAAGCGATAGTAGTGGTTAGCTTTTGGCGAGGCGCGCATCGAGCCAAAACTAGTAACGGATAGCGCGGTGGCTTGCCATTTGCACAAAAAATAAAACTTTTATAGTCCCAACTTTTTAGCCAATTCTTTTCCCACAGCATCTTTATGAACCGTAATACTTATAGCCTTTAAACGCATATAACTTTCACTAAAATACACATAGCCACCATTGGCATTTCTTGAGGCATCTGTTCCCCAACTGTTTTTTACTTTGTAATATTTAGTACCGTTTTGGTCTTTTAACAGCCCAGTAATGTGCATTAAATGATCGTCGGTTGTGGTGAAATTTTCAAATTCGTCTTGTCGGTAATCTTGAGTAATTTGCGTTTCAGGGTAAATAGCTTTTAATGCTTTTTTATTTTTATCGGCTGATTCTGGAATTACGGCTACGCCACTTACTGAAGAAAAGGTAAGCTCGCTAACATCGCAATCTAACTCAACGGTGAATCCGTTTTCAAGAGCGTTATCAATTGTTGCCATCATAGCATCAAGAGGTGCGTTGTAAAAACTTCCATTGCTCCAATTGTCAGGAATATTCAAGATAAACTCTAAATAAAATGGCGCATGTGTAAACGATGTAATACTTACATAATCTGACGGGTTTAATTTGGTCATTTCTAAAAACGACTGTGGCGTATAACTCTTACCGTCATACTCAAAAGTTTCAGGATTACTTCCAATATAAGTGGATAATACGGCATCAATAGCAGGTTTCCATTTCTTGCTTAATTTTTTACCTGGATTATCTACATACGTTTCTACCATACTTTTTAAAACGGTAACTAATTCTGCATGGTTGTGATTAGTTTCACCTTCAAATAAACCACTAAAAGCTGTGTTAGGCACCAAACCATATTCCGCAACAGAATTCAATACATCGTGTGCTAATCCACCTTCACTAAATTGGGCTTTACCTTGTCGCATTACAAAATTATCAGCTTTTTTAGGATAGGTATTTCTAACGGTATACATTTCAGATAGGTCAATTTGTTTTCCCGTGAGTCTTATAATTTCAGATTCTAAAAAAGAGGTGCTTGAAAAACTCCAACATGTTCCTGTTCGTCCTTGACTGATAACTGGTGTTGCTTCCAAATCGATAACCTCAGTGAATTTATAGGGTTCTTGCGCTTGAATTGTACCTAATGAAACTAAAATTCCGAAGAAAAAAAGTGCTTTTTTTAACATAGCAGATATGTGTTTAATACTTGAAAAGCTAAATTATAAAAATGATAAGACTTATGAGAGATTCTACTCTGTAAACTGATAGCCAGCAAACTTCTCTAACACCTCATCAAAAGCAGCAAACACATCTTCTGAATGGTCGCTTGTTACCATTTTCATACGGTATTCTTTAAAATGAGGAATACCTTTAAAATAATTGGTATAATGCCTACGGGTTTCAAAAACACCTAAGGTTTCGCCTTTCCAGTCGATGGACATTTGCAAATGCCTGCGGGCTGCTTCCACACGTTCTTCCAACGAAATTGGTGCCAAATGCTCTCCTGTTTCAAAAAAGTGTTTTACCTGTTTAAAAAACCAAGGGTTCCCAATACTTGCACGACCTATCATGGCGCCATCTAGTCCAAATTCATCACGCATCAAAGCCGCTTTTTCAGGAGTATCTACATCGCCATTTCCAAACACAGGAATGTGCATTCGAGGATTATTTTTCACAGCCGCAATAGGTTTCCAGTCGGCACTGCCTTTATACATTTGTGCTCGGGTTCTACCATGAATAGCAATCGCCTTACAGCCTACATCTTGCAGACGTTCTGCTACCTCAACAATTCTAATAGAGTCATGGTCCCAACCTAAACGGGTTTTTACGGTAATTGGTAAATTGGTACGTTTTACCATTTCTGCAGTGAGTTTTTCCATCAAGCAGATATCTTTTAAAATACCAGCACCAGCGCCTTTACTCACTACCTTTTTCACAGGACAACCAAAATTGATATCGATAATGTCTGGATTAGACCTTTCAACAATATCGATGGTTTGAAGCATGCTATCTAAGTTTGCTCCAAAAATTTGAATCCCTACAGGACGTTCCTTTTCATAAATATCAAGTTTCATAACACTTTTGGCAGCATTACGAATTAATCCTTCACTAGACACAAACTCGGTATACACCACATCGGCACCTTGCTCTTTGCATAATGCACGAAACGGTGGGTCGCTTACATCTTCCATTGGTGCCAAAAGCAATGGAAAGTCAGGGAGTTCTATGTTGTCTATTTTAACCAAGTGTTCAATTTTTGGGGCAAAACTACAGCTTTTATCTATATTTATAAAAAAATGGACTATTGCAAATCCCTTTCGAGCCTCAATTATTCGGCTATAACATAAACATTCATCTGGTTTTAGAATATCTCGCGTTTTTTGTAGCGTTTAGATATTATGTGGTTTTAAGACGAAAAAGTATCGATAGTATTTCCACAAACAACCGCTTATCTATTATTCTCGGGGCAGCTTTGGGAGCATTAATTGGCTCTCGAGTAGTTGGAATTTTGGAGAATCCTGTATTTGAATTGTCGCAACAGAATCTCATTCAATTGCTGAATACAAAAACCATTATGGGTGGTTTATTTGGTGGGCTTTTAGGTGTAGAACTTGCTAAAACGTATATTGGCGAAACACAATCGTCTGGAGATTTGTTTGTGTTTCCTATTATTCTCGGGATTTTTATTGGGCGAATTGGTTGTTTTTTATCTGGAATCAACGAATTTACCTATGGTAAGGAAACATCATTTTTTACTGGGATAGATTTAGGTGATGGTCTTCTGCGACACCCAACGTCGTTATATGAATTGGTGTTTTTGATTGCCTTGTTTTTTGGTTTGAAACAGCTTCAAAACAACTCTAATTTAAAAAATGGCGACCTCTTTAAATGGTTTATGATTTTATACTTTACGTTTCGGTTTTGTATTGAATTTTTAAAACCGAATGTGTTTTTCGTGTTTGGGTTGAGTACGATTCAAATTTTATGTGTAGTTTGTTGGGTGTATTACCGAACCACTCTTTTTAGCCTAAAAGCTAGCAAGCAAGTGCGTTAGGGATTGTAGAGGAAAGCCCACAGCTTTTGCGCCTTAGCGCAGAAGCGAGGACTTGGAACGGAAAGCCCGACCCCTTGTGGGTAACGCCCAAATAAAAAATAAACAATGCCAACAAGAAAATATACCTATTACGATTTTACTTTGAGTTTGTGCCCTGAGTGTTTACAGCGTGTGGATGCTAAAATTGTATTTGAAAACGGGAATGTGTATATGCTAAAGCGTTGCAATGTGCATGGAAATTCGAAGGTGTTGATTGCCGACGATATTGAGTACTACAAAAACATTAGGAATTACAATAAGCCGAGTGAGACGCCGTATACCTTTAACACGAAAACGCATTATGGATGTCCGTATGATTGTGGGTTGTGTCCGGACCATGAGCAGCATTCGTGCCTTACGGTTGTGGAGGTTACTGACCGATGTAATTTAACTTGCCCCACGTGTTATGCGGGGTCGTCGCCAACTTATGGGCGACACCGAACTTTGGACGAGGTTAAAGCGATGTTGGACACCATTGTTAGGAACGAAAAGGAGCCTGATGTGGTGCAAATCTCGGGTGGAGAACCGACGATTCATCCACAGTTTTGGGAGATTATGGATTATGCGAAATCGTTACCTATTCGGCATTTGATGTTAAATACCAACGGCATTAAAATTGCTAAAGATTTTGCCTTTGCAGAACGCATAAAAAGTTATGTCCCCGATTTTGAAATTTATTTACAGTTTGACTCGTTTGAAAATTCGGTATTGCAAGAATTGCGTGGTGCAGATTTGAATGATATTAGAAAACAGGCGCTGGATAATTTAAACACTTTAAATTTATCAACAACCTTGGTAGTAACCCTCCAAAAAGGATTGAACGACCAAGAAATTGGGAAAATTATTGACTATGCATTGCAACAAAAATGTGTACGAGGGGTAACGTTTCAACCCACACAAATTGCGGGACGGTTAGATAATTTTAACCCCGAAACGGATAGAATGACGCTTACCGAAGTGCGACGAAATATCATGGAGCAAACTGATATTTTTACCTCAGACGATTTGTTGCCTGTACCTTGTAATCCTGATGCGTTGGTAATGGGTTATGCGTTAAAATTGGACGGAGAGGTGTTTCCGTTAACACGGTATATCAACCCAAATGATTTGTTAGATAACAGCAAAAACACCATTATTTATGAGCAAGACGAACAGCTACATGGCAAAATGATTGAACTGTTTAGTACAGGAAATTCGGTGGAAGTTGCCGAAGAAAACCTAAAAAGCATTATGTGCTGTTTGCCAAATATTGATGCGCCAAACTTAGGTTACGACAATTTATTTCGTATTATTATCATGCAATTTATTGATGCTTATAACTTTGATGTGCGCGCTATAAAAAAATCGTGTGTACATATTGTAGATAAGGACAACAAGATTATTCCGTTTGAAACGATGAATTTGTTTTATCGGGATGATAAGAAGGAACGCTTGGAGGAATTAAGAAATGAAATATGATACATAACATGCTATTAGAGAGTTCTGCTTTAGGCTGGTATATCATTTTAATGATTTTTTTGGCATTTGGTGTACCAACCTTACTTCTGTCAGTTGGCATTGCCGTAAGACGAAAACATAAAAAAGCTTCGAATATTTTACTAATTATAACAGCAGTTTACGCGATTATTGGCTTAGGTATTTGTGGTTCAATGATGATTTAAAATGATAAATATGACATTGCTTTTAAGTCCAAATATGAATTTTGATGGTTTACTCTTGATGATTGTTGCCATTATGTTTGGTCCAGCAATTTTGTTGGCCATAATAGGGGCATTTCTGTTTAAAAAAAATAAAAAGGCAGCTAAGGTTTTATTTATTCTTGCTGCAGTATATCTTATAATTAGCTTAGGTATTTGTGGTGCTTTAATAGCGGGTTTTTAGCACCCAAAGTCCATAAAATCCTAAAATTAATTCTCCAAAAGTTCCAAAAATATAGGCAAATGTTGGTGTGCCGTCTATAGCTAAACTTAATAATCTACCAAAACCTAAACCTAGCATAAAAATCATGTTACTTACCAAGGCAAGTTTTAAATAATTTGATTTGAAAACACCTAAAATCCAAAGTATAGAAAACCCTAAATATAATCCCATAATAGCTTTAAAAGCATTGAGTTCGTCTACAGTATCTAGATGAATATCAAATTCTGAACTTGGATTAAACCCATATAAAAATGCTACAGGAACAACGATTAAAACAGAGATAATCAAATGTATTTTAGAAGTGAAGTCCTGTTTGGTTTTTAGCATATGTGGTCTTTAAAATTCTATATTGGCTTCAACCTTTTCTCCACCTCTGTCTACTACAACTTTAGTTTTATCGCCTTTTTTAAAGGTGGCTAAAACTTTCATATAACTCATCATATCTATAACAGCACTATCACCCAGTTTCACAACAATATCACCTTTTTTTAATCCTGCTTTCTGCGCTGGTTTATCTTCACTAATACCATCAATTCGCATACCTTTTCCATCAAATAAGTAATCTGGAACAACTCCTAACCCAACTTTAAATCTTGGCACATCTTCACTTTCATTTTTAGTTTTTCTAAATGGTAATTTTCCATTATCGTCTAAATCTGAAATCACTTCAAAAATATAATTAGAAATAGTTTGCATCCCTTTATAGTTTAACTTTTCAAAATCATCGCTGGGTTTATGATAATCTTCATGCTGGCCTGTAAAGAAATGTAGCACAGGAATATCAGCATTATAAAATGACGTGTGATCACTCGGACCAATACCAGATTCTTTTTGAATTAATTTAAAACTGTCGTTATGCGCCTTCAATGTCTGCTTCAAAATAGGCGATGTACCAACACCGTAAACTGCTAGAGTGCTATCGGCCTTCAATCTACCCACCATATCCATATTTATCATATAGCTCACTTTTTTAGTGTCTATAGTTGGGTTCTTTACAAAATAGTTAGAACCTAACAAGCCCATTTCTTCGCCAGAAAATGCAATAAATAAATAATTGTTATTTGTGTTTTTACCCTTTAATTTCTCAGCTAGATTTAGCATTACCGCAACACCACTTGCATTATCATCAGCACCATTGTGTATGGCTTTTTCACCTCTATGCAATGATCCTTCTGCACCATAACCTAAATGGTCGAAATGCGCACCGATCACAACTGTATTTTCAGCGTTATTATCTAGAAATCCAACTACATTTGTGCCTGTAATGGTACTATCTCCTTCTTTTACTGAGTAGTTCACTTTTTGATGTGGATTCGTTTTTGGTTTAAACGTAAAATCTTGCAGATATCCGTTTGTGCCTTTTGCAGCAACACCTAAGTTTTTAAAACGCTTTGCGATATATGATGCCGCCATTTTTTCACCAGCTGCTCCTGTTTGTCTTCCTTCCAATGAATCGGCTGCTAAAAAAGCAACATCCTCTTCTATTGTTACAGGCTGTGGCTTTTCTGTTTTGCATGAACTGAGAATTCCTAAAAAAAGAAGTGCTAGTATGTATTTCATCCTTTTAAGTATTAATTTTGTTCAAATTTAATCATTACCTATAACATTTTTAGAATGAAATATTTTATCCTCATTATTTGTGTAACATTGTTTTTTGGTTGTAAAAATGGAAAAAAGCAACCTACAGATGCTACGAATGAAACTGTTGAAGCCAAAGACTCCTTAATTTATCCAGGCGAAAAACATTTTAAGTCTATAAGACAGGTAACTTTTGGTGGCGATAATGCTGAAGCTTATTGGAGTTTTGATGATAAACAAATTGTATTTCAATCGAATAACAAAAAATGGAATGTAAGTTGTGACCAAATGTTTTTAATGAATGCTGATGACACGTTTACTGATAGTATAGCACCACCAATGATTTCAACTGGAAAAGGAAGAACTACTTGCTCTTATTTTTTACCTGACAATAAGCATATAATTTATGCTTCAACACATTTGGGAGATGAAAAATGTCCTGATACCCCATTGCGGAAAAATGGAAAATACATATGGCCTGTATATGATACGTTCGACATTTTTGTAGCAGATTTACAAGGTAATATTGTAAAGCAATTAACCACCGAAAAAGGGTACGATGCAGAACCTACAGTGTCTCCAAAAGGTGATAAAATTGTATTTACCTCAACAAGAAGTGGGGATTTAGAATTGTATACAATGGATTTAGATGGCAGCAATGTAAAGCAAATTACCAATGAATTAGGGTATGATGGTGGCGCCTTCTTTTCGCCTGATGGTACAAAAATAATCTTCCGTTCATATTCGAAATTTCTGCATCATTGCGCACATTGATCACGGTAAGAGTACACTTGCCGATCGTTTACTAGACTATACAGGATCGGTTACAGCGAGAGAAAAGCAAGATCAATTATTGGACAATATGGATTTGGAGCGCGAACGTGGAATTACCATTAAAAGTCACGCCATCCAGATGGACTATGAATATGAAGGCGAAAAATATATTTTGAACCTAATTGATACTCCTGGTCACGTAGATTTCTCATATGAAGTATCTCGATCTATTGCTGCTTGCGAAGGCGCATTATTGATTGTTGATGCAGCACAAAGCATTCAAGCGCAAACTATTTCTAACTTGTATTTGGCTTTAGAAAACGATTTGGAAATTATTCCAGTACTAAATAAAGTAGATTTACCAAGCGCGAACCCTGAAGAGGTTACTGATGATATTGTAGATTTATTAGGTTGTGATCCAGAAGAAGTGATTCACGCCAGTGGAAAAACAGGTTTTGGGGTGGACAATATTTTAGCAGCTATTATAGAACGTGTTCCTGCACCAAAAGGCGACCCAAATGCACCATTACAGGCCTTAATTTTTGATTCGGTTTATAACACGTTTCGTGGTATAGAAACCTATTTTAGAGTTTTTAATGGTGAAATTAAAAAAGGACAGCACATTAAGTTTGTCGCTACTGATAAAGATTATTATGCAGATGAAATTGGGACGCTAAAACTGACCCAAGTTGCTAAACAAACTGTAAAAACGGGAGATGTTGGTTACTTGATTACTGGGATAAAAACAGCAAAAGAAGTAAAAGTTGGTGATACCATAACCGATTTTGAAGTTGAAAGAATTGATTCCAAGACAGCAGTTTGAAATTCCAATTCAAGCGGCTATTGGTGCGAAAATTATTGCGCGTGAAACGATCAAAGCATTGCGTAAGGATGTAACTGCGAAATGTTACGGTGGTGATATCTCTCGTAAGCGTAAATTGCTTAGGGATTGAATACTTCGACTGCGCTCAGTACAAGCTATATGTTGGAGCTCCTCGCAGAGAGCGATTAGTGAAAGCCCGACCCCTTGTGGGTAACGCCCAAAAACTATTGCTCTAACCACTTTCTAAAATCTGACGTTGTGGAAGAACTCGTCATTACTTTCTCTTTCACATGAGTTATCTGGATAAGTAACCTATTTTTGAAATGGCTTTCTATGTTTTCGATGTAATCGATATTTATAATTTCGCTACGGTTGATTTTGAAGAACTTTGTGGGTTGTAATTGTTGGTGTATAGCCCCTAAATTTTGGGAAATAGTGTGCCGTTTTCCTTTGTTATCTGTAGCGATACAAAAATCTCCAGAAGCCTCAATGAGATTGATGTCTGACACGCTTAACAACTGAATGCCTTTGGCTTTTTTTATAACAAAACGCTTTTTATAATTTGTATGTTCCTCCTTTAAGGCTGATTTTAATTCGGTAATCGTTTGTTTGTTCAGGGTGTTGTAATCGCCTTGTTGAAACAGTGCTTGGTACTTTTCCATAGCCTTTTTAAAATCTAATTTGGTATAGGGTTTTAAAATATAGGCGATACCATTGGTGTTGAACGCTTGAAATAAATACTCGTCGTGTGCTGAACAAAAGATTATTGGCGATGTTATTTCAATCTCATTATATAAATCGAAAGAAATACCATCTAAGAGTTGGATATCTGATAATATAAAATCGTATTGGTGTTTTAGGAGAAATGCTTTCCCGTCCTTATTTGATCTTGCCCAATCGTGCGGTACTTCGGTTTCAAAATATTCGTTTACGAAGGTTTGAAGTTTTTTATATGCTGGTATTTCGTCTTCTAAAATTAAAATTTTCATCTGTTTAAATTTTATTGTTTCGTGTAGGTCAGATGTAATTCGCAATTAAATGTTTCAATGTGCATTATTATTTGGTTCTTATAGCTTATTTCCTATCTGAAATATTATTCAATAAGTTTAATAATTGGAATAGAAATATTGTATTCTTTATCTGTATTTATGATGATGACTTCTTTATCAGAAAGCAATTGATAGCGTGTTTTTAAATTGTCTAAACCCGTTCCAAAAGACTCACTTTTTGGGTTTATATTCGATTTTGCGTTAATTACTTTTAAAACGTCATCTTCTACAATAATATCTGTTTTTATGGCATTTCCGTTTTGTGGTTTATTATGTTTTACTACATTTTCGAGAAGTGTTTGTAAAGCTCCTGTGGGAATAAATTTATCTTCAATATGAGTATTAATATCTATTTTAAAATCATAATCGTTTTCAAAACGAGTTTTTATTAAAAATATATAGTTTTCTGCCAATTCTATTTCCTTGGATAACTCCATAACCTCGGCGTCTTTAGTTTGGATTAGGTATCTGTAAATTAATGACAATCTGTTGATGTATTCCTTGGCTTTTTCAGTATTGCTATCTATTAAGGAATCTAAAGTATTTAGGTTATTGAATAGAAAATGAGGGTCTATTTGAGAGCGTAATAATTTAAGTTCGTTCTCTTTTCGCTGCTTTTCTATGGTGGTAATTTTAACTTGAGATTCGTAAAACTTTTTTATCAATAATACACCCAAAGGCAGCCCTACCATGTCAGAGCCATTGTACAAGCCTCTTTGCAAAAACTGAATACTACTTTTTATACCTGACAAGTTTCCACCACCTGTGTAAATACCAACAATATTCTCTATTGTGCCCGCCAGAGTGAGCACGACTATTCCAAAAAGAAAAAACGCCACATAATTTTTTTTCTCAATTAAAAATTTTGGTACCAACACTTGTATAAAAATGAGAATAGCAAATATGGACAAGATTATATTTGTCGGAAAATCAAACAGGTATTCTATTAAAACATTATCTTCCTTGTAATAATCAATACCATTTAACAGGGTCGTTACACCAAAGATAATTGCTAAAATGATCCAATCTGATCTGTTTAATTTTGTATTCATCTCTTCAAAAATAGTAATCTATTAATTATTATCTTCAATTCTGTTTTGTTCCTCACTTGAAGAATTTCTTCTACTTTTCTTTTTCCCAAACTTAGAACCAAAACTGTAAGCTAATCTTAACTGCACGTTCTGTCTTGAGCCGTTACTTTCTATATCTGCATCAATATTGTCGTAATTTACAGTTCCTACAAAACCCCTATTCAACACCTTATTAATACCCAAGTTTACTTTTAACCTGTCGTCCATAAACTTTTTACCGAAAGAAAAGCTTAAATCTCCTATCCAACCCACATCTATTTGTCCTTCTAAAGCACCCGAGCCAAAGTAACTAGACATTTCAGCATTGATTTCCCAAGGTAACTCATAACTCGCTTGAGTATACCAGCCAATATTCCATTTAGAAAGCTCTAACTGCGGATTCAAATCGAAAGACATAAACTCGTTATAATCTACTATGAAACCAGAAAATCCTTCTACCCCTTTTATCCAATCTAGAGGGCCAAATAGTCTAAAATTCCAGTTTCTTCTTTCTGATAAATTGATTGTAGTACGACTTACTTGTGCTGTGGCATCATCTTGCGAAATGAACAAAAACAAATCGTCTTTAGTTTCACTGTAAGCTATTGTGAAAAATGGTTGACTATCAAAGGTTAAATTAAACTGATAATTATTAGTAAATGATGGCTTTAAATTTGGATTTCCCACCTCTGATGTTAAGGGATCATAGAACTGAACAAATGAATTTAAACTGTTATAGGAAGGCCTTCTTATACGGTTACTATAAGCGATATTTGCTCCTAAATTTTCATTTATCTTTCTACCGATTGAAGCACTTGGAAAGAATCTTGTAATTTTTCTTGTTCTACTATCATTCGCATTTGTTGAAATACCTTCCGTATTACTATCTTCAAAACGTACGCCTCCAGAGAATGACCATTTTCCGAATTGCGCATTTAATTTAGTGTATAAAGCAAAAATGGTTTCATCAATTAAAAAACGATTGCTATTGCTTTCTTGAAACTCAAACTCGCCCGTAGTATTATTTTGAGTGAACGATTTTAAATCACTATCCGTATCTACAGCTGCAAACTTACTTCCAAAACTTAATTTAAAATCATCTGAAAACGTCCTGATGTAATCTACTTTATAAGTGTTAATAGTAAATTCCCCATCCTGTAAGTAGCGTTGGTTTGTAAAAGGCACCGTATTCCCTTCTGCACCTAAAACTTCATCAATATTATTATTAGTAAAGTTTACATAATTGAAATCTGCTACCAACTTATGCCCTTCTGTTTTAAACTCATAGTACGGATTTATATTTAATGTACGACGCTCTCTATCAAATGCATTTTGTGACACCAACATCTCACTAAAACTCGGTGAAGAAATTGATGTGTTACTTCTAGATGTTCTATCCGAATTAGTGCTAATATAGCGTGTACTGAAACCTATAGAATGCTTCTCGTTTAGGTAATAGTCTAAACCTCCACCAACTCTAAAAGTTTTAGGGTCGTAAGGCTCTATTGTTGCTTGATCGTATACAGTTTCTTCCATTGAGTTAGGGTCTTGAACGCGTCGCTTGATAAACAAATCGTCTCTCCAAGTTGGGCTAGATTGCCCAATATTTGCTTGCCAATTTAGTTTGTTTTTATAACTGGCAATTGAAAAACTTGTACCGTGTTCTATACCTTCATCTTCACCAATCCACGCATTTACACTACCATGAGTACCTAACTTTACGTTTTTCTTTAGAATAATATTAATGATTGGTCCCGAACCTTCAGCATCAAACTCTGCTCCTGGTTGCTCTATCAATTCTACCTTTGCAATATTATCTGCGGGCAAATCTTGTAGCAACGTACGCATATCCATGTAATCTGTTGTTTTGCCGTTTATTAAAATTCTAACATCGCTACGTCCAGCAAAGTTAATCCCGTTGTTGGTTACCAATAATCCAGGAACACGCTTTATAACATCTTGTAAGTTAGAATTTATCATTTCTGATTGTTCTAAATCAACAACCAGTTTTTCTGCAGTCTGTCTTATTACGGGGCGTTTACTTTTTACAACAACTTCATTTAAAACTTGTGTTTCTTCTTCTAAAGTAAAATCTAATGTTTTAGTATTCTGAAGCTCAAAAACTTTAGATGTATTAGTTTTAAAACCTAATGTAGATACTTCAATATAGTATGTGCCATTAGCAACATCTTCAAAAAGATAAATCCCTTTTTCATTAGAAATAACTCCGGTAATTACATCTTTGGTATCGGCGTTATACAATATCACATTAGCATATTCTAAAACACGGTTATTCGTTTCTTTAATAGTTCCAGAAATGGTGTTTTGGGCATAACTAGAAAAAATACTTACTAATAGGATTAAAATAAAGTTGATTGTTGATTTCATAATTGTATCGTTTTTTGACAATGTAAAACTCATCAAAATGATTGTACTATAGAATCCTAATCTTTTAAAATGGGTGAAAAAACAGGTGAATTGGTTTTTTTGGGGTTTAATAAACGTGCACATTATCTAGTAAATAATATTAGTTCAACAGGCTTTTGCGAGTGTTTTAAAGTTGAGTGATTAATCTTTTTTGTATCTTTCTTCATGTAGATTGCTTACATGGAGTACCAACCAAAACAAATCCTTATTTGCGAAGACCATCAAATTGTAATAGATGGTCTGTTGTCTATTTTCAAAACCCAAAATGATTATCGGGTTATTGGCCATATTACTAATGGCAACAATGTACTTCCGACTATAAAGACAAACCCTCCAGACGCGATTTTACTCGATCTTAACCTGCCTGAGAAAAATGGGCTAGATATTCTGAAAGAGATAAAAGCATTTAACTCGAAAATTAAGGTTATTATTTTAACCATGTACAATAAGGAAAGTATTGTAAAAAGTGCAAAACAGTTTAAAGCAGACGGATTTTTACTTAAAAATTGCTCATCTAACGATTTGCTAAACGCCCTAGACGCTGTTTTTAATAGTACTAAGTTTTATCTTGGAAAAGGTGTTAAAAACGTAGTTTCTGAAACGGATGGATTTGTAGAAAAAATAAAAATTACTAGAAGGGAAAAAGAAATTATTGCCGAATTATTGAAAGGCAACAACGTGCCGCAAATTGCCGAAAACCTATTTATTAGCGCCTATACCGTAGAAACCCACAAGAAGAATATTTTTAAAAAACTAGATATTCATAATTCCATAGACCTAGTAAAATTTGTAAATGAAAAAAAGTTGCTGTCATAACTGTTTTGCTTTTTTTCTGATTTTAAGTTTAAGTTACTGCCTAAATTTAAACGCTCAGGTTGATACGCTTTTCATAGATTCAAATTTTACTTCAGCCAATTTAAAATTTGTTTCCCTAGTCAATAAAACCTCTGATAAATCTAAAACAGACAAAAAAGACTTTTACTATTTCAGCTTTAATAATGAATATAATACCGTTGATTTCATTATTAAAAACGAGGAAAATAACATTCAAAATATCGCCTTACAATTTACCTATGTATTTATTAATGAAATTGTACTATCCAGACTTGAAAAAAACAGCTTAGTCCCAATTTACAGAACAGGTATTGAACACAAACTTTCTACAAAACCTTTAGAACATAGATTATTTACGCTTCCTGTTCAATTAAAGCCTAATGAAATAGCTTCCTATCAACTTAAAATAAAGAAAGAGAAAGGAAAACCAATAGCAACTTCTATTCTGGTAAAAAGTGAAAAAACATTTGCAAAGCAGAGTTTTATTCAGCAAATAATTATTGGTTCTTATTTTGGAATAAGCCTGTTATCAGTGATTTTTAGTTTATTTATTTTTTCATTCCTAAGGAAAAGCACGTATCTAATTTATGGGGCTTACATCATTTTTTTAGGTCTTTTTATAAGCTCGTACATTGGAGTGTTTTCACAATTGTTTCTATCTGAAAACCAAAAAATAAACAAGTACACTCACTATGTACTTTTCAGTGAAGTTTCGCTAGTTCTATTTGCCCTATTCTCTCAAAAAATACTTGAGGCCAAAACCTATATGCCTAAATTAAAACGTTTTATTGATGTGTTTTTAGTCGTGCTTATTGGTTTAAGGTTGTTATTACATTTTGTACTTAACAAAGTTTTTGAAAATGCCGTATCACTGTTTATGAATATTTGGTATGCTATATTTTTAATTTTAATAGTCGTAATCTTCATAGAAATCATGATTTATTACAGGAAAAATAATAAGCGTACTTCGTTATTTGCACTTGCCTATATTTTTATGATTTTTGGGACATTTGCTAGTATTTTATATCATAGTTATGGATTACTAGAAACATACTTTTACGATTTACCAATGCTTTTTTATACCTCGTTTTTAGAAATACTGTTTTTAACATTTACGGTAGTTTTTATGGTGAAGGATATTTATGACGAACGTAATATGCTCTCAGAAAAAATTGTAATTGAAGAACGGAAAAATTTAACTGCTTTTATAAAAGGTGAAGATGAAGAGCGAAAGCGCATTGGTAAAGAATTACATGACAATATTGGTAGCAAACTAAGTTTTTTAAAACGTTTTGTTTCTGATAAGTTTAAGGATGATGAAGTTACCGAAACCATTGATACTATTTGCAATGATGTTAGAAACCTGTCTCATGAAATATCACCATCTGATTTAAAAATTGTTGGTTTTAAAAATGCTGTGGAAGACCTTACAAAAACACTTTCTGAACAAACCTCACTACACATAGAGTTTAGTAGTTTTCAATTCCCAGAAATCTTAAATGAAGATATTTCCGTTCAACTTTATCGAGTTATTCAAGAAGCTTTTAATAATATTTTTAAACATGCAAACGCAAAACATGTGGATGTGCAGCTTATTGGGCATGAAGATACAATAACCATATCCATAGAAGATGATGGTGATGGTTTTAATGTTTTAAAGGCTGAAAATGGTCTTGGTTTAAAAAATATGCAATCTAGAATTCAGCAAATTGGTGGTGCTTTTTCTTTGGATAGCGCACACAATAAAGGATCCTCTATCCTTATTTCAATTCCAAAATAAATCATAAATCTACCTGAACTCTGGTATTGTGCTATCATGGTTTCATATTCTAATTTTAGCCCATCAATTTAAGACTCCTCTCAAAACCAATAATGCTATTAATCAATATTTCAATGTAACTAACCATCGAGATGTATGTTTTAAATTGATTAAACACCTATCTTGAATTAGAGGTTTCAACCCAGGTTGAGGCCTCTTTTAATTTCACTTTATTTCAAAATCTACCTGAACTCTGGTATTGCATTCAACCATCGCTTCAACCTAATTTTACCCTAATCAATTTAAAACAGTTCATCATGAAAACAAATCAAAACCTAACAACGATTATTTGTTCAATTTTTTTGTGCACCTATTTTCTCGGTCATACGCAACAAAATCAAAATTACCAATACACCAAAAACAGAGAAGCTGCGGCTGGTTTAATAAGTGCATTCAATACAATGCATAAAACCCAAAATATAGTAAACTGGAAAGACACTAAACCCTGCAAGGTGAAAGACCTAATGAGCAAAGTATCTCCTTCAATAATTGCAATAGATACAAGCAGTATAGCTTTTGCCGTAAATGGCATATATAGTTTGATAAAGCCCCCTTTTACAAAGGAAACTTTTGATAAGGGGTTTTTTAATACTCTAGAAGATAAAGCATTAAACGCTATTAATAAAAGTAAAAATTTCGCTGATTTCGTTAATGGATTTACAGGTAAAGATATAGGAGATATTAAAGGTGAACGCACATCGGGTAGCGGCATGGTTTACAAGGATATTGAGGAAATCAGACGATATTACAAATCATTAAAAAGTTTCATTGGTGGTTTAGAGTTCACGCCTAATCATGATAATGAAGTGAAAGGTAACTGTAGATCAAGCGCTACATCAGATGTCAAAGTTAAAACCTTCAACTACCCTAAAATAACTTGGGAAATAATCACTTATGTGTCAGTAAATTGCATTTGTAATAATGGCTTAGACCCCACTGAAGTAAAAAGCGGTAGTTATACCTATTCGGCTACTTTAAATGGTGTTTTCACACATTCTAAAATGACCTTTGAACAGCCTAAAGATTCCAAAATTACTATACAATCTCTTGAATGTTGTGCAAAAAAAGAAGATGAACCAATTTACTCTGAACCTAAGGTTGAAAATATTGAAGACCTTATGCCTGATCAATACATTGGTGGTGGCGTAGGTTTTGGTGCAGAACAAGATTTTGAAGAAATAACGTATTGCCTTTTTGGAGAATATTTGCTAAAAATGAGTGGTAATGATGAAAACGCTTGGTATGTGGGTGCTGAAGCCGGATATTCCAATTGGTCTCTTAATGATGCTTCATCCAATAGATTTAAAGCAGGCCCTAAATTACAATACCATACAGCAATTACCCCAAGCAATCAAACTCAATTAGTAGCAGGAATTATGGGGAGCTATAATTTTGGTACAAACGACAACGGGTTTTCAAAAGACGATGTTACAGGTATTATTGCTTGTGCATATGCTGGTGTAAACATTAGAGTCTGTGAAAATTGGTCTCTATTTGGGCAATTTCCATTTTTTATCTATGAGAGCTTTACGTTTAAATCAGATTCGGGTGGAGAATTTAAAACCGATGGCACTACGCTACTATTGAATAAAGATAATCCTCTAAAAATAGGAATAAGATATAATTTTTAAGTTTAGTTTTTAATCCATAGACAAGAGGTTTCTTAAAAATTAGAAGCCTCTTTTTACTTCTTTTTTTCTAAAATCTACCTGAACTCTGGTATTGCTATTTAGCAATATTTCAAACTAAATTTACTTGTAATCAATTTAAAATCATATATTATGAAAACAAAACACTCTAACATCGTTTACATTGCATTGCTTTTATTTTTCTCAAGCAATTTATTTTCACAAGACAACATTTTTAAAACCATTGCAGAAGCTACAAAAGACGGATTTGTAATTGAATCTTATATTGAAGACAATATAGATATTGTCTCGAATGAATTATTTGGTGTTTCAGAAGAGTTTAGAGAAACATATGAACTTGAAGACCAAAATACACAAGAAGTAGCCGCTGTTTTTGCTAGAACATTACTAGCATTGGGCGCTGGTATTGGTTTTGGAAATGATGACACCTTATGGTGTTTGCATGCTGCTTATTATTTAAGAGCGGCAATGTTTAGCAGTACTGCTTTGTATGTCTCACTCGGAGTGCTTTATAGTGGCCTTAGTAATGATAGTTTTTCAAGATCTTTTTTAGAATTACAGTTTAGAGCATTAATGTTTACACCTATAACAAGATATAAGCAAGTAAATTTTATATATGGACTTATGTTAGCTTACGCATTTGGTGCTGATAGTTTTGATAGTGGTGGTAAAACAGATTTTACGAGGCTTACCCTCGCATTGGTAGTAGGTTTTCAAATTATCCTAACATCAACACTATCGTTAATGTTGCAAACCAATGTACTTGCCCATATTAGAGATACTTTTAAGCCAGAAAGTGGCGGGGAATTTAAGGACAATAATACGTGGGGATACATAAATAAGAATAATTTATTAGTACTATCCTTGGTGTGGAATTTAGGTGGAGCAAACCGTTAGCCTCCTAGTCTTTTTGAACACTATTTCAATAAAAAGCTATTCCTTTTTTAACTGTAAGGATAGCTTTTTATTTTTCTTCAAGGTTTTTAAGTAAATCATCAATATTCTTCAACGGTATTTAGCAATAGTCCGAAAATTTTATAGAATATTTTATGTTAACTCTAAAACACCTTTTTTTTCGTAAAAGTTTTTTGAACTAAAATTGTTAATAAATATTTTGTAAATTACATCTCTAGCATTGTTAAAACAAGTGCTAAGTAGCAAAACATCCCAAAAATACTATGATACAATCACTTGGCATAGTTTAGTTTTTACTGTAATTGGCACTAATTTGTTATTAACAATTTCGCATTCTTTTAGGGTGTACTTTATTATATTTCAAACGATTACAACGTTCAAAAATTGATTTAACAATTATTAAAAGTTATGGTGAAAAAAGGAATAATGTGTCATGCAAATTCCTTTCTTTTGATAAGAATTTTGACCAATAACTGACACAAAATTTTATATGAAAGCACTTTTTTACACTCGAGAATTTCCACCTTACGTCTATGGCGGCGCAGGAGTACATGTTGAATATTTAGCCGACGAACTATCAAAACTCATGAAGTTAGATGTTAGGTGTTTTGGCGACCAAAATTCCAAAGATGATAACTTAAGTGTAAAAGGCTTTCCATTTGATGATGGTGTTTTTGAAAATTCAGATGATAAATTAAAATCAGTTTTTAAAACCTTAAGCACATCACTTCATATGAATGCTGATGCTGTTGATGCTGATGTGGTGCACTGCCACACGTGGTATGCGCATTTTGCTGGTATAGTTTCAAAATTGTGCTACGGCACACCATTGGTGATTACAACACACTCATTGGAACCATTACGCCCATGGAAGCGTGAGCAACTCGGTAGGGGTTACGATGCCTCTTCTTGGGTAGAAAAAACGGCTATTGAAATGGCAGATGCTTTAATTGCCGTATCTGAAGAAACCAAAGAAGATGTTTTGAAACATTTTAATGTTGATGAAAATAAAGTTAAGGTGATATACAATGGCATTAACTTGCAACAATACATTCAAACTTCTGAAACATCAACACTTGATGCTTATGGCGTTGATAAAAACAAGCCTTACGTGTTATTCGTGGGTAGAATTACTAGACAAAAAGGTATTATTCACCTAGTAAATGCTATAAAATACATCGATCCTGATACACAAATTGTACTTTGTGCTGGCGCGCCTGACACAAAAGAGATAGGTAAAGAAATGGAGGATGCTGTAAATGAAGTAAAGAAGACACGTGATAATGTGATTTGGATAGATAAAATGGTAACCAAAGAAGAAATTATTCAGCTCTACTCGCATGCTGACGTGTTTTGTTGTCCTTCTATTTATGAACCTTTTGGTATTATAAATATTGAAGCCATGGCGTGTAACACAGCTGTTGTAGCAAGCGCTGTTGGTGGTATAAAAGAGGTGGTAGTTGATGGAGAAACTGGTATTTTAATTCCTCTAGAACAACAAACCGAAGCGCCTTTTGAACCTATTGAACCTGATAAATTTGCAAGAGATTTGGCTAATGGTGTAAATAAAGTAATTGCCGATAAAGATTTAAGAGAATCTATGGCGAAAAAAGGTAGAAAACGTGTAGAAGATTATTTTGATTGGGTAGCCATTGCAAAACAGGTAGAAGAACTATACAGATCACTGATATAAAAATAACTAAAACAACTAGATATGATAAACAATAAGGTATTGTCAATAATTTTAGGAGGCGGACAAGGATCAAGGTTATATCCTTTAACTATGGACAGGTCTAAACCAGCAGTTCCTATTGCAGGAAAATATCGATTGGTAGACATTCCTATTTCAAACTGTATTAATTCAGACATTAAACGAATGTATGTATTAACACAGTTTAACTCTGCTTCATTAAATCGTCATATTAAAAACACCTACCATTTTAGTTTTTTTAGTAGTGCTTTTGTAGATGTACTAGCCGCAGAACAAACACCTCAAAACAAAACATGGTTTCAAGGTACTGCTGATGCTGTGCGCCAAAGTATGCATCACTTTTTAAGACATGATTTTGAGTATTTTTTGATTCTCTCTGGTGACCAATTGTATCAAATGGATTATGATTTAATGATAAATGCACATGAGGAAAGTGGTGCAGAAATTTCTATAGCTACTATTCCGGTAACCGCCAAGGAAGCAACAGAATTCGGAATTCTCAAGTCTGATGACAAAAATGTTATTACATCATTTATCGAAAAACCAGATGCAGAGTTACTTCCTGATTGGACCTCTGAGGTAAGTAACGACATGAAAAATCAAGGGCGTCACTATTTGGCATCAATGGGTATTTATATCTTCAACAGAGATTTACTAACCAAGCTCATGGAAAACCCAGATACTAATGATTTTGGTAAAGAAATAATTCCAGGTGCTATTGATAAACATAAAACATTAAGTTATCAATATGAAGGTTACTGGACAGATATTGGAAACATTGATTCGTTCTTCGAGGCCAACCTTGGTTTAACCGACGATATTCCAAAATTTGATTTATACGATAAAAAGAAGCGTATTTATACAAGAGCACGCATGCTGCCAACAACCAAATTGGCAAATACTGTAGTAGAAAAATCGGTTATTTCAGAAGGTTGTATAATAAGTGCGGCTAAAATAGAAAAGTCGGTCATAGGCATTCGTTCTAGAATTGGGGATGAATCCACCGTTATCAATACGTATATGATGGGAAGCGATAAATACGAAACCTTAGAAGAAATTAACAATAAGAAAACAGAGATTTTAATGGGTATAGGTCAACGTTGTTTTATAAAAAATGCCATTATTGATAAAAATTGTCGTATTGGCGATGATGTGAAAATTAATGGAGGAAAACACCTGAAAGATACCGAAACCGATACTTACTTAATAAAAGATGGTATTGTAGTAATTAAAAAGGGTGCTATTCTTCCTAAAAAATTTACTATTCAATAATACCATCATATTTTAACTAACCAATTAATATGCAAGACCAAAAAAGAGTTGTAATAGACTATGTTTCACCTAGCGTAAATTGTGGTGATTTTTATATTAAACGTGTTGTAAATGAAATTGTAAATGTAAGAGCCTTTATTTTAGCTGATGGCCATGATGTTTTAGGAGCTTCAGTTTTATATAAACATGAAAATGATAAGCAATGGCAAGAAACACGTTTGTCTTTAGATTTCAATGATGAATGGCAAGCTTCTTTTGCTTTAGAGAAGCAAGGTTTTTATAACTATAAAGTTGAAGCTTGGGTAGATTATGCTTTAAATTGGCAACATGGAACCATACGGAAAATTGAAGATGGTCAATATGTACGTTCTGAGCTATTAGAAGGTGCAGAATACGTTAGTCAAATCTTAAAGAAAGTATCTACAAAAGAGGATAAAGAGTATTTAAAACATCTTGAAACTGTTTTTAAAGATGAAGATGCTTACGGCGAAGCTATAAATGAAGCTGTTTCAGATAAACTTCATGATATTTTCTACAATAACCCGATAAAATTTCTAGAAAACAATTCTAAAGAGTATCAGGTGTATGTAGACAGAAAAAGAGCTAGGTTTAGCACATGGTATGAGTTTTTCCCACGTTCAGCCTCAGAAAAAGAAGGGGTTCATGGTACATTTAAGGACTGCGAACGTTTATTGCCTCGTATTAAAAATATGGGGTTCGATGTAGTGTATCTACCCCCAATTCATCCTATAGGAGAGGTAAATCGTAAAGGAAAAAACAACACTACAGAAGCAAAAGAAGGTGATGTGGGCTCTACATGGGGTGTAGGCTCAAAACATGGAGGACACAAAGCTATTCATCCGCAGTTAGGGAATCTAGAAGACTTTAAAGCTTTAATACAAAAAGCAAAAGAGCAAAATTTAGAAATTGCAATGGACTATGCTTTACAGGCTGCTCCAGATCATCCTTGGGTTAAAGCACACCCAAAATGGTTTAAGTGGCGACCTGATGGCACCGTGCAATATGCTGAAAACCCACCAAAAAAATACCAAGACATTTTACCAATTTATTGGGAAAGTGAAGATTATGAAGCCCTTTGGGAAGAGTGCCTAGATATTTTATTGCATTGGATAGATTGCGGCATAGAAATATTTAGAGTAGATAATCCACACACAAAACCATTTTATTTCTGGAATTGGATTATTACAAAAGTTAAGGAAAAACATCCAAATATTATCTTTTTAGCGGAAGCCTTTACGGCGCCAAAAGTGATGCAACAATTGGCAAAACAAGGCTATACACAATCGTATACGTACTTTACATGGAGAAACAACAAGCATGAATTAATAGAATACGTTGAAGAGCTAACTAAAACTGAGCTAAAAGAATATATGCAACCTAATTTCTGGCCAAATACACCAGATATTAATCCGTTTCATTTACAAGGCTCAGGTGAGTCTATGCACATACAACGTTATGCTCTAGCTGCAACATTAAGTTCAAGCATTGGTATTTACGGTCCTGTTTTCGAATATATGCTATCTGATTCCCTTCTTGGAAAAGAAGAATACTTAAATTCAGAAAAATTCCAAATTGCACATTACGATTGGAATATTCAAAATAAGCTCACCACTGTAATTGCAAAAATCAATTATATAAGACACAATAATAAGGCGCTTCAACAAACAAATAATATTAAATTCTGTTATGTTGAAAACGATAATTTAATTGCGTTTTATAAGTGGAACGATGCTAAAACCAATCACGTTTTAGTGGTGGTTAGTTTAGATGCACATAATTCTCAACAGGGTACCATACAAATGCCGTTACAGGAATTGGGTGTGCATGCAGGGCACAACTTAGAAATGCATGATTTAATAACTGATAGTCGCTACAACTGGCACAATGAATGGAATTTTGTGGAATTACACCCTACACTACCGTTCCATATTTTCAACATAAATAAGTAACATATGGTTGAAACCACTTCTAAACATACCATAAAAACACCTTTAGTTTTTGATGTTGCCTGGGAACAACTTCTAGACGATTCAAACTTTATTTCTGTGTTTTTATCTGATGTTTTAGAAGAATATATCCAGAAACAACGCTGGTATGGTGGTAAGGCAAGTAAGTTAAAATACATCGAACTTTCTGAATATTTTAGAATTCAACAAAATGAAGAAGTGTATTATGGACTCATCTTAGAAGTAAATTTTGTTGAAGCCTTTTACCAACATTATTTTTTACCAATTGCCTTTGTAACCGATGAAAATTTTGCTGAAAAGGACAGGATATTGCCTATTTCCATTAACGGTAGTAAGGGTTATATTATAGATGCTGTAAACCTTGAAGCCTTTAGAAAGCTTGCTTTTGAGCGCATAATAACTGCAGAACCCATAGATCGCACAAAAGTAAGATATCATAAAAGTGCGCTGCTTGAAGATACTTCATATGTTTCTTCAAGATTTATGGGCTTAGAGCAAAGTAATACGTCCATCATTTATAATGATAAATATGTACTAAAGTTTTTCAGAAGGATTTATTCTGATAAGAATCCTGATTATGAAATGAGCAGGTATTTATCTGAAAAACAAGATTTTAAAAACACACCTCCGTATTTAGGAAGTATCAATATTATAGATTCTGAAAAAGATATTATCACTATTGCTTTGATGCAAAAAATGATTCCAAATGAAGGAGATGCGTGGGAATACATGTTGAAGGAGTTTCAAAGGATATTTAAAGCATTTCACACCAAAAATATCGATATAAATACTGTTCCAAAAACAGAACAATTTTTGAAATTAAGCATCAATGATATTCCTCCAATTTTAATAGATTGGGTAGGTTTAGATTTTTTAAAGAAAATTCAAACTTTAGCAAAGCGTACCGCAGAAATGCACATTGCTCTGGGTTCTGAATTTGAGGAAATGGCTTTTACCCCAGCACACTACAATGGAGATTACGAAGTTTGGTTAAAAAACAGATTACTATATCAGTTTCAAAATAGATTGAATACGGTAGAAAACAATCTACATAAGTTAGACGGTGTGGCTCTAGAACTAGCTCAAGAGTTTTTAGATAAAAAGAATAGTATTAGAAAGCGTTTTGTAAACTTTGATTGGACGAAGCTAAAAGGCCAGCGCATAAGAGTTCATGGGGATTATCATTTAGGGCAAATTCTAGTTAAAGACAACGATTTTTATATTTTAGATTTTGAAGGAGAACCCGAAAGTACTATTAGAGATCGAAAAGTAAAACAGCCACCATTAAAGGATGTAGCCGGTTTGTTTAGAAGTTTTCATTACGCCATTTACACAACTCTTTTTAATAATCCTGAAAACACATCTGACGCTCTTTTTAAAGCAGGAGAACTTTTATATGATTATATTATCGGTCTATTCTTGGGTACTTATATCACAGAGGTAAGAAACGCAAATTTAAACATCGGCTATAATCAAGAACGCATATTTTTATTAAAATACGCCTTATTAGAAAAGGCAGTTTATGAATTAGGTTACGAGCTTAATTCTCGTCCACAATGGGCAATAATTCCTTTAAAGGGGATATCAAATATTATAAACAACTAACAACAAACCATGGCACACGTTAAACCGTATAGTTTATTTACAGAATTCGATATTAATCTATTCAAAGGAGGAAGGCATTTTCGTCTTTATGAAAAATTCGGATCACACCTTGTTACCGTTGATGGTATAGAAGGCACTTATTTTGCTGTTTGGGCGCCAAGTGCAAAACAAGTATCTGTAATTGGAGATTTTAATTTTTGGATGGAAGGTGAGCATCAACTAAATGTACGCTGGGATTCCAGTGGTATTTGGGAAGGCTTTATACCAATGGTTGGTAAAGGTGCCATATACAAGTACAAAATACAAAGTCATCATAATGATGTAAAAACAGAAAAGGCAGATCCTTACGCAAGACGTTGCGAGCATCCACCAAAAACAGCCTCAATTGTTTGGGACGACAACTATAAGTGGAAAGACAGTAAATGGATGAAAAAACGTAAAAAGAATAATGCTATAGATGCACCTTATTCTGTTTATGAAGTTCACTTAGGTTCTTGGAAAAAGAATGTTGAGGAAAATAGATTCATGTCTTATTTTGAATTGGCTGACGATTTGGTAAATTATGTGAAAGAAATGAATTTCACTCACGTAGAATTAATGCCAATTATGGAGTTTCCTTACGATCCGTCTTGGGGTTATCAATTAACAGGGTATTTTGCGCCAACATCACGCTATGGTTACCCTGAAGAGTTTAAATATTTAGTTGATAAACTGCATCAAAATGATATAGGAATTATTCTAGATTGGGTGCCTTCACATTTTCCTGAAGACGCACACGGGCTTGGTTTTTTTGACGGTTCGCATCTATATGAACACCCTGATAAACGCAAAGGGTATCACCAAGATTGGAAGAGTTTAATTTTTAATTATGAGCGCAATGAAGTGCGTTCATTCTTAATTAGTAATGCTATTTTTTGGTTAGACCAATATCATGCTGACGGCTTACGAGTAGATGCTGTAGCGTCAATGCTATTTTTAGATTATTCTAGAGAAGATGGCGAGTGGGAACCAAATATCTATGGCGGACGTGAAAATCTTGCTGTAATTGACTTCTTAAAACAATTAAATGAAGAGGTTTACGCATCTTTCCCTGATGTACAAACCATAGCCGAAGAATCTACAGCTTTCCCTATGGTTTCTAAGCCGACATTTACAGGTGGTTTAGGTTTTGGAATGAAATGGATGATGGGATGGATGCATGATACTTTAGAGTATTTTGCCAAAGATCCTGTATATAGAAAGTATCATCATAATGAAATCACCTTCAGTTTAGCCTATGCATTTACTGAAAATTTCATGCTACCATTATCTCACGATGAGGTGGTTTATGGTAAAAATTCCATTTTAGGAAGAATGCCAGGTGATGAATGGCAACGCTTTGCTAATTTAAGATTGTTATATGGCTACATGTTTACGCACCCAGGTACAAAATTACTATTTATGGGTGGTGAATTTGGACAATATAACGAATGGGATTTTCAAGGTAGCCTAGACTGGAATTTACTGGAATTTAAACCGCATAAAGATGCTCAAAACTACTTTAAGCATTTGAATAAACTTTATAAATCCACACCTGCACTTTACGAAAAAGGTTTTAGTCATGAAGGTTTTGAATGGATTAGTTATGACGATCATGAAAACTGTGTGATTTCATATATTAGAAAAGGATATAAGGAAGAAGAAAGTGTTGCTGTGGTATGTAATTTAACGCCTTCAGTTAGAAAAAGCTATAAAATTGGTGTACCTCTTAAAGGAAAACTAGTTGAGGTTTTTAATAGTGACGCCAAGGAATTTGGTGGTAGTGGTATTGCGAATAAAAAACAGATTACCATTAAAAAAGAAGATTGGAATGGTAAAGCTTTTTCAGCAGAAATCACTCTTCCACCATTAGCAATAACAGTTTTCGAGTTTAAAAAATAAAAACGACAGTATTTTATTGAGTGCGCAATAAAAAGTTATTGCGCACTTTTTTATTGAATACTTTTAAAACCGCGCGTTCTAAGGTAATTATATAATAATTTCTTACCAATTGTTACGATTTTTATCAAATACTGTTATCGGTTTAAACCATAAAAACCTGTTGACTAGCACGTTCTTAAAAACTTAGTAATTTAATCCTGATATTATTAAATTTTGTACAATCAATTAACCTTTTTTTTGACAAAAAGAAAGTATGCAAGCATTTAAAATTTAGTACTTTCGTTGATTAATTTTAATACTTGTTTACATGATATTAAATACCGAATTAGAATATAAAGGAAACTTATTTCCTTCAAAAATAGTTAAGTACGAAAAAAACCTTAACGTTCTCTCATTTACTGCAGAAAATGGCGTTGTTTTAGAAGTAACAGTGCGTCGCGATAGCATTCTGCGTTTTAGATTTACAACAACTGGTATTTTTGAAAATGATTTTTCTTATGCCATCACCAAATATGCTAGTAGAGGTTACAACCATTTAGAGGTTACCGAAGATGATAATAATTATATTATAACCACAGCAAAATTAATTTGTAACGTATCAAAAACAGATTTAAGAACTTCAATTTTTGATGCAAAAGACAAAACTTTAATTTGTGAAGATGAACTTGGTTTCCATTGGGAAGAGAGTTACGAATTTGGTGGTGATGTAGTAAAGATGTCTAAAACCGCACAACCCGGTGAAAGCTACTATGGGCTTGGAGATAAGCCAGTAGATAATAACCTAAAAGGAAAGCGTTTTGAAAACTGGGTAACAGATTCTTATGCTTATGGCAGAGAAACAGACCCTATTTATAAAGCTATTCCGTTTTATACGGCACTGCATCATAAAAAATCTTACGGTATCTTTTTTGATAACACCTTCCGTTCGTTTTTTGATTTTTGTGCAGAACGAAGAAATATTACCAGTTTTTGGGCACACGGTGGTGAAATGAATTATTATTTCATTTACGGTCCAGACATGTCAGAAGTTGTTGCTAATTACACCGACTTAACAGGAAAACCTCATGAAATGCCAGCGCTTTGGACTTTAGGCTATCACCAGTGTAAATGGAGCTACTATCCAGAGTCGAATGTAAAGGAAATCACTGCGAAATTCAGAGAGTTACAAATTCCTTGTGATGCTATTTATTTAGATATCGATTACATGGAAGGATTTAGGTGTTTTACCTGGAGCAAAGAATATTTCCCCGACCCAAAACGCATGGTAAAGGAATTGGCAGATGATGGGTTTAAAACTATCGTAATTATTGATCCCGGTATCAAGATTGATATGGATTATGATGTTTTCAGAGAAGGTTTAGAAAAAGATTATTTCTGTAAACGAGCAGATGGCCCTTATATGAAAGGTAAAGTATGGCCTGGTGAATGTTATTTCCCAGATTTCACAAAACCAGAAGTAAGAGACTGGTGGTCTGACTTGTTCAAGGAACTAGTTGAAGATATAGGTGTAAAAGGTGTTTGGAACGATATGAATGAGCCTGCGGTAATGGACGTTCCTGGAAAAACATTCCCTAATGATGTTAGGCATGACTATGATGGTAACCCATGTAGCCATAGAAAAGCGCATAATGTTTATGGTATGCAAATGGCTCGTGCAACCTACCAAGGTTTAAAGAAATTCTCATACCCAAAACGTCCTTTTGTAATTACAAGAGCTGCATATTCAGGAACACAACGTTACACATCTAGTTGGACGGGAGATAATATAGCCACTTGGGATCATTTAAATATTGCAAATTTACAGGCACAGCGTATGGCTATGTCAGGATTTTCATTTATTGGGTCAGATATTGGCGGTTTTGCCGAACAACCAAATGGCGAGTTGTATGCGCGTTGGATACAGCTAGGTATATTCCACCCGTTTTGTAGAACGCACTCTTCTGGTGATCACGGAGATCAAGAACCTTGGGCTTTTGATGATACCATTACGGATGTGGTTAGGAAGTTTATCGAAATAAGATATCAGTTATTACCTTACTTATACACCGCTTTTTGGAGATATGCTGAAGAAGGTATTCCAATTTTAAAGTCGCTAGTGCTTTATGATCAAGAAGACCCTCAAACGCATTATAGAAATGATGAGTTTATTTTCGGTGAAAAAATATTGGTATGTCCTGTTAATGGTCCAAACCAAAAAGGGCGTCGTATGTATGTTCCAAGAGGGAAATGGTATAATTTCTGGACCGATGAATTAATAACTGGAGGGCAAGAAGTTTGGGTTGATGCTGATTTAGATAGCATGCCTATTTTTGTAAAAGAAGGCGCTATAATACCTAAATATCCTATTCAGCAGTATGTTGGTGAGAAAACCATTGATGAATTATCTCTTGATGTATATTATACAGAAGGTAAAGAAGAATCTATGGTATATGAAGACGCTACCGATGGCTACGATTACATAAAGGGCAGGTATAGTTTGCGAAACTTTAGGTTGTTAGGTAAAAAGAAAGAATTGATTATTCAGCAACATAAAACTGGTAAATTCATGACCACCTATAAAACCTTTAAATTAAATTTACATGGGCTACCATTTAAGATTAAAAAGGTGCAGGTAGACAATGTAGATATCTCATTAAAAGATTTAAAAATTAATGGAGATAATACCTTAGTTCTTAAAAAGGAGTTTACTGAGTTACATATTGTTGGGTAAAATATCATAGTTTACATAAATCAAACCTCTGCTTTTAATAAAAGCAGAGGTTTTTTATATCAGCTAAATTCAATTATAATGACAACAAATTACCAATCCCAACATTTCATTACCTTTAGCCCCATAACACGAAGTACTTGAAATATACCTACCCAAAAAAAGAAAAACTCAAAAGCAAAAAACTGATAGAACAATTGTTCGCTGAAGGACAATCGGTTTCTGCTTTTCCGTTACGCCTAGTATATTTGGGCACTACTTTTGATGAAGATGTGTTGTTAAAAACAGGGGTTTCAGTAAGTAAGCGTCATTTTAAAAAGGCGGTAGATAGAAATCGTATAAAACGTTTGTTAAGAGAAGCTTACAGATTGAATAAAGCCACTTATTTTAACAATTTAACAACACAACACGCGTTTATGATTTTGTACATTGGCAAAGAGAAACCCACATTTACCCAAATTGAAACAAGCATGAAACACCTGTTTGAAAAGTTGTTAGACAAGGATAATAAAGACTAAATATTTATGAAGATAATATTCAAAAAGAAGATAATTGTTCCTACTATTCTGGTGATAGTATTTATAAGCACTACAGCGTTCAAAAACGGTTTTTTTGAAATAGCTAAGCAAATTGAAATTTTCACTACGCTATACAAAGAAATCAATATGAATTATGTTGATGAAACCAATCCTGCAGATTTAATGGACACCGCTATTAAAAGTATGTTAGATGATTTAGATCCGTATACGCGCTTTATGAACGAGCAGGATGTAGAAGCTGCTAGAATTAATAATACTGGAGATTACACGGGTATTGGTGCGCGTGTAAAAACACTAAAAG
The DNA here is from genome assembly GCA_043557195.1 of Flavobacteriaceae bacterium. Classification (GTDB taxonomy): domain Bacteria; phylum Bacteroidota; class Bacteroidia; order Flavobacteriales; family Flavobacteriaceae; genus Jejuia. Next base: position 2,036,566 of record CP121314.1, read on the forward strand.
ACAAATTGGTAATTATAGAGCCTTATAAAGATTACCCCGCTGATAAAGCTGGTTTAAAAGCTGGTGACGAAATTATAAAAGTTGGAGATATTCTAGTTTCAGATTATAAAGAAGATAGCGGTAACTTGCTAAAAGGTTCTTCAGGAAGTACTGTAAATGTAACTTTTAAAAGAAATAATGAAACAAAAACAGCCACTATTGAGCGTGCTGAGGTTGAAATAAAAGCGGTACCGCACTATTCTCTGGTAGACAAAAAAACTGGGTATGTGGTATTGAATAAGTTTAATCGAAAAGCATCAGCAGAAACGAGTTATGCGGTTAGAGATTTAAAAGCTCAAGGTGCTGAACGTATTATTTTGGACTTAAGAGGTAATCCTGGTGGTTTATTAAATGAAGCAGTTAATATTGTGAATTTATTTGTACCAAAAGGGCAATTAGTGGTTACTACTAAATCTAAAGTAAAAAAATACAACAAGCAATACTTTACAAGCAGAGAGCCTTTAGATACAGAGATTCCACTGGTGGTTTTAATTGATGGTTCTAGTGCCTCCGCCAGCGAAATTGTTTCCGGAACTTTACAAGATTTAGATCGTGCAGTGGTTGTAGGCACGCGCAGTTTTGGGAAAGGATTAGTACAACGTCCCAAACGTTTAACCTATGGCACACAGGTAAAAATCACAATATCTAGATATTACACGCCGTCAGGAAGATGCATTCAATCTTTAGATTATTGGAATAGAAACGAAAACGGTGAAGCCGTTCGTGTAAAACAAGAAAATTATAACGAGTTTAAAACTAAAAGCGGGCGTAAAGTATTTGATGGTGGTGGTGTTTTTCCTGATGTTACCATCAATAAAGTAAAGAATACAACAATTACAAAAGCTATCTTAAATAGTGATTTAATTTTTGATTTTGCAACTGATTACTATTATAAAAACTCATCTCTAAGCCTCGACAATTTCAAATTAACTGATACTGATTTTAAGGATTTTAAAAAATATTTAGATCAAAATAATTTCTCTTTCACCACAAATACTGAAAAAGCCTTTTATAAGGCTTACGAAGCTTCAATAAAAGAAAACCTAAATGATAATATAAAAGCCGATTATGACGCACTTATTTCGGGATTGAGAACATCAAAAGATCAAGCGATTGACGAGCATAAGGATTTTATCCTGCAATCGCTCACAGAAGAAATTGTTAAACGCTATGCATATCGTGAAGGTTTGTATGAATATTATAAGTCTAATGATGAACATATTCAGAAAAGTGCGCAAATCCTCGGTAATACCATGACATACATGGATTATTTAAGGTAGATTTCTGAAAAATACTATCTTTATCATTTAATAGCTTCCCCAAGAATGCATAGACTACTAGTAATCATATTGTTATGCTTTCAAATATGTATCGGGTTTTCTCAAACTCAATACACGCATGATGTGTATTTTAATACTGATGAATTTGTAGTGCCTAAAACCGAGGAAAACCGGTTACTTCTTTTTATTTCTAAGCTACAAGATATTGAGATTGAATCTATTGTTATATATGGGTTTTGTGATGATGTAGGCGCAGATTCATACAATATGGTGCTATCACAACAACGAGCAGATGCTATTAAAACTATTTTTTCTAACAATGAAATTAGCGAATCTCTAATTAGAAATGTAGACGGCAAAGGAGAAATTCTACTTAAAATAGTAAGTGAAAAAGACATTCTGAAAATTAGAGGGCTCAATAGAAAAGTAGAGATTATTGTAACTGAAAAAATACCGGAACCTCAAGCTAAAGCTGAATCAAATAAAGAAGATATAATTGAAAACCCTACTGTTACAGAACAAATTAAAGGTGATTTAAATGTTGGTGATAAGATTATATTCAAGGATATACTGTTTAAAACGGGCTACAGTACAGTTGTTCCAAAATCTAAAAAAACACTCGAAGAAATAGCAAAAGCCTTAGTAGAACGAGAAGATATTTACTTTACCATTCAAGGGCATGTGTGTTGTACAAAATACACTAGAGATGCTGTTGATAAGAGAACAAAAAAACGCAATCTTTCAGTCGCTAGAGCAAAATACGTTTACGATTATTTTGCTAAAAAAGGTGTAGACAAAAATCGTATGCGTTTTGTGGGTATGCGAAGAAGATTTCCATTAGGTGGAGATCCTCAATTTGATAGGCGTGTAGAAATTGTCATCACCTATGTTGGTGATAACACTAAATAGAACATGGTGATATCCTACAATAGATTATGGCTCCTCGCTTTTTTATTACCACTTTCTACTTTAATCGGGTTTTCCCAAAACACGTTTGTGCCCGATGATAATTTTGAACAAGCGCTAATAGATTTAGGTTTTGACACACCTCCTTTAGATGATTTTGTACCTACAGCAAATATTAATACAATCACAGAATTAAATGTTTCGCTTCTTAATATCAGTGATTTAACAGGAATAGAAGATTTTAGAGCTTTAGAGGTTTTAGAGTGTTCAGAGAATAATTTAACACAATTAGATATTTCTCAAAATGTAAACCTTAAACAGTTATTTTGTGGCTTTAATGTAATTGAAAGTTTAGACATTTCTTTAAACTCTGAGTTGCTAATTCTATGGTGTAACTTTAATAGAATTGCAAATTTAGATGTTTCAAATAACCCTAACTTGATATCCTTAATTTGTAGTAATAATTTACTAATAGAACTTGATGTCTCTAACAATCCTTCTATAAAAACACTACTCTGTATAGGTAATCAACTTACTAATTTAAATGTTACTTCTAATGTAGAGTTAACTATTTTTCACTGCGGAAATAATAATTTAAATACTCTTGATGTCTCAAAAAACCCTTTATTATCAGACTTTAATTTTGAATACAACAACCTTGAAATAATTGATTTATCAAATAATACGGAACTAAGATTATTATACTGCTTATCTAATAGGCTTAACTCTCTAAATCTCGTCAACAACAGTAATTTAATGATTTTAAGTTGTGGTGAAAATCAACTATCAGAACTCAACTTAAACACAAACAATAATCTAGAAGAACTGTATTGTCAAGACAACTTACTCCAAGATCTTGATGTTTCATCTAATACATTATTAAATAGCTTAAACTGCAGTAATAATATCTTTTGTCAATTAAATATTCAAAACTCCAATAATACGAATATGCAATTATTTGATGCTACTTTAAACAACGAATTAGTTTGCATTTTTGTAGACGATGTTGCTTACAGTGAAACAAATTGGACCAACATTGATGCTCAATCTAAGTTTGTGGCCTCACGAGATGAATGTACTACTGTTTTAAACGATTTTCTAGAAGTTGATGATTTAGATGATGTTGTTGCACCTTTGTATACACTTCCAAACCTGTCTTTTGGTAATTATTTTACAAGATCATTTGGTGATGGCACACAGCTTAGTGCTGGAACTGTTATTACTACAACACAAACCATATACATTTATATAAATAATGGTTGTTACGAAAACCAATCTAGTTTTAGTGTATTAATATCAGACAATGGTGTTTTTATTCCAAGGTTTTTTACACCTAATAACGATGGCACTCGCGATTTTTGGAAAGTAATAGACACTAATAATATTGTGAATACTATTTCTATCTACAACAGATATGGAAAACTTATCAAATATTTACCTAAAAATTCTCAAGGTTGGGACGGCACCTTTAATGGGCAATTTTTACCAAACGATAGTTATTGGTACGAAATAATATTGAATGATAGAGAAGTTATAAAAGGTGTTTTTGCTTTAAAACGCTAAGATTTAATCATAGCAATATGCGGAATACCGTCTTCTAAATAAGATTCACCTTCTTTTTTAAATCCTAAATTTTCATAGAACCGTTGTAAATATTCTTGAGCAGAAATTTTTATAACAGTTTCACTAAAATGTGTTTCAACTGCATTAATCGAAGCCTCCATAATAGCATAACCAAAGTTAAATTTCCTGTAGTTTTCTTTTACTACTACCCTGCCAATACTAGCTTCAGCAAAATAATCACCTGGTTTAAAAAGCCGTGTATATGCCACTAAGGTTTCATCTTTAAAACCTAAAATATGCAATGCCTTTTCATCTTTACCATCAATATCTTGATACACACAATCTTGTTCCACTACAAACACTTCACTTCGTAATTGAAGCAAATTATATAATTCAGTAGTAGAAAGCTCTTCAAATGTTTTTATTTGTATGTTCAAACTCAATAGTATTTATTTGGGCGCTACCACAAGGGTCGGGCTTTCCGCTAAAAGTTTTGGCTCGATGCGCGCCTCGCCAAAAGCTACCACTGCAATCCCTAGCGCAATTATCTGCTTAGGTTATTTCTTAATCCTGTACAATCACTTCCTTTGCATCATCCTTTCCATATTCAGGCTGAATATTTACATGGTTAATATCGTATTTTCTAAACACCAACTCCTCTATCTCTTGTAAAATTTCATCAAATTCTGATAAGCTGATATCATTATGAAAATCAATATGCGCCTCCAAATGAATTTCTTCTTCGTTTAACTGCCATATATGCACATGGTGTGTATTCTTTACAGAAGCAAATGCATTTATTTCTTCTACAATCTTCTGAATTGGAATATTTTCAGGTGTAAATAACATCAATACTTTTGTAGAGTTTTTTAATAAATCCCAACCCATCCAAACCAAATATAATGCAATAACAAAGGTTAGTACACTATCCACCCAGTACATCTGATAAAACTTCATTAATAATCCACCAATTAATACTGCCACACTTGCCATCATATCTGTTAATAGATGTAGATATGCGCTTTTCATATTCATATTAGCTTCAGCATCTTTCTTTATTAATAATACGCTAAAACCATTACCTAAAATAGCTACGATACTCAACCAAATAACGAGGTTAGACTTAATCACCTGCGGATTTTGAAAACGCTCCACAGCTTCAATAATTAACAAAATAGCAACCACCATTAATGTTGCTGCATTTATAAAAGCTGCTAAAATTTCAGCACGTTTATATCCAAATGTTTTCTGGGTAGAGGCTTTCTTTTTAGTGAGTCTATTCGCTACATAACTAATAATTAATGATAAAACATCACTAAAATTATGTAGTGCATCACTTAAAAGTGATAAACTTCCAGAAATTAAACCACCAATAACCTGAGCTACGGTGATAACTATATTAAGTAAAATAGAAATGAAAAGGTTACGACCTTTTAAGTCGTCATGGTGATGATGTGAGTGGTTATGACCATGTGAATGTGACATCTATTAGCAAGATAATGGAATTTTATCAATACGGTTTTGATGTCTTCCACCTTCAAAATCGGTATTTAAAAAGGTATCTACCATTTGTATAGCTTGTGGAATAGCAGTAAAACGCGCCGGAATACAAAGAATGTTCGCATTATTATGTTGACGAATTAACTCTACTATTTCTTTAGTCCAACATAAACCAGCTCGCACTTCTTGATACTTATTAGCAGTCATTGCCACACCATTAGCACTTCCACATATTAAAATACCAAAATCGGCCGATTTATCTACAATTGTTTTTGCTACAGGATGCACAAAATCTGGATAGTCTACACTATCATGTACATCAGTACCATAATTATTAACGGTATATCCTTTACTCTCTAAATATTCTTTTATAGCGAACTTATAATCTGTACCAGCGTGATCATTTCCTATAGATATTGTCATGATAATATTTAATATGTAGTTTTACGTTACAAAGTTACTAAAAGCAAATCCTGTTCACTAAACTTTTAATGACTTGTTAATATCTCTTGACGGATTTTTATAAAAATAATTAGGAAAATCACTTTAAATTTTCAATCCATAACCTTTAGTTAACATGCAAATAAGTTAATGTAAATTTTTAGTTAAGTTATCAGCACCTCAACATGTACTTTTAAGTGTTATTAATTAAAATACTTATTAAAAATTAGGTGTTAGTTTAGGTTGTAAACAATTGTTGATAGTATTTATAATACTATTAAAATGTAATGAGTTACACTTTTAAAATCTGTTAATTTCTTATCAATAACATTCAATAAGATACAATTCAAAATAAACTCAAAAAAAGTTATACTAGATATTAACACACTATAATAACCATCATTTATTTTTTTAAATTTTAAAAAGAAAATATTAATATGATATATAATGTGGATAACTATGATTTAACAAAGAATTTATATAGTTTAATATTAAAACCGTAGCTTTGTAAAAACTTAATAGCTTCACTTCACCTTCTATTGAGTTTATTTAGAATGAATTCCTAACACTTTTAGGAAATGAATATGATTACAAAAATTAAATGAGTAAAAAAAGAAAAGGTAAATCCAGAAAAAAAGGGATTTCCAACCTCACAAATACAATCTTAAGTATATTAAAAAAAGATAGAAACCAAGCCTTTAACTACAAACAAATAGCCGCAAAACTTGGTGTAAATGATGCTAGTAGCCGTAACCAAATTATAAAAACCTTAGCAAAACTTGCTACAAAACAAGAAATCCAGCAGGTTGAGAGAGGTAAATTTAAAGCCATAATAAATACGGAGTATCATACAGGAATTTTAGATATGTCTGCAAAAGGATCTGGATATATTATATCAGATGATTTTGAAGAAGATGTATTTATCGCATCAAACAATATCAATAAAGCCTTAAATGGCGACGAAGTAGAATTCTACGCCTTTAAACGTAGAAAGCGCGGTAAAGTTGAAGGAGAAATTACCAATATTATAAAACGTGCAAAATCTGAATATGTTGGTGTTATCCAAATTCAAAAGAATAGTAATTATGCTTTTGTAATTCCTGATAGCAACAAGATGTACAAAGATATTTTTGTACCAATTAATAAAACTTTAAAAGCAGAAGATGGAGATAAAGTCCTAGTATCGCTTGAAGATTGGCCAGAAAAAGCCGATTCTCCTTATGGAAAGGTGTTAAAAATTCTTGGAAAACCAGGAGAACACAATACTGAAATCCATGCAATTTTAGCCGAATATGGTTTACCACATGAGTTTCCGTATGAAGTTGAAGCTTTCGCAAACGAATTAGATACCTCTATTACCGAAGAAGAAATAGCAAAGCGTAGAGATATGCGTAACCATTTAACCTTTACAATAGATCCTAAAGATGCAAAAGATTTTGATGATGCCTTATCTTTTGAAGTGTTAGATAATGGCTTGTACGAAATAGGAATTCATATAGCAGATGTATCTCATTATTTACAGGAAGGTACTGTTTTAGATGATGAAGCTTACGAACGTGCAACTTCCGTGTATTTAGTAGACCGTGTAGTACCCATGCTTCCAGAAGTGTTGTCAAATAATGCGTGTTCTTTACGTCCACATGAAGAGAAATACACATTTTCAGCAGTCTTTCAAATGAATGATAAAGCTGAAATTAAAAACGAATGGTTTGGTAGAACGGTAACGTATAGTGATGCGCGTTATGCGTATGAAGAAGCACAAGCTGTTATAGAATCTAAAACAAATACAATTCCTGAAGAAGTTTCTTTAACAGGAAAAACATATGAAACCAATCAAAAATTGGCAGATGCTATTTTAAAAATGGATGAACTGGCTAAAATAATGAGAGGTAGACGTATGCGAGATGGTGCCATTTCTTTTGACAAGGTTGAAGTAAAATTTAATTTAGATGAAGACAATAATCCGGAGGGTGTATTCTTTAAAACAAGTAAAGATGCTAACAAACTGATTGAAGAATTTATGTTGTTAGCTAATAGAAAGGTATCAGAATTCATTGGAAAACAAAGTCCGAAGAAAACCTTCGTGTATCGTGTGCATGACGAACCAGATGAAAGTAAATTAGCTTCTTTACAGAATGTAGTGAGCCGCTTTGGATATAAACTTAATTTTAAAGATAGAAAATCTACAACTGCGTCGTTAAACAATTTATTGCAAGAGGTTGTTGGTAAAAAGGAGCAAAATTTGGTGGATACTTTAGCTATAAGAAGCATGAGTAAAGCAGAGTATACCACACATAATATTGGGCATTACGGTTTAGCGTTTGATTATTACAGCCACTTCACCTCACCCATTCGTCGTTATCCAGATGTGATGGCGCATCGTTTATTACAGCGATATTTAGATGGTGGAAAATCTGCAAATGAAGCAGATTATGAAGAAAAATGCCAACACTCCAGTAACATGGAAATGTTAGCCACTAAAGCAGAACGCGATTCTATAAAATACATGCAAATTCGTTTTATGGAGGATCATAAAGATGAAGAATTTAAAGGTGTAATTTCAGGAGTGACAGATTGGGGTATTTATGTAGAAATTATCCAAAATAAATGCGAAGGGATGGTAAGTGTTCGCGATATGAAAGACGACCATTATGCTTTTGACCAAGATTTATATGCTATGGTTGGCAGGAGTTCTGGAATGACATATCAGTTAGGAGACGAAGTTATTGTAAAAGTGAAGAACACCGATTTAGTGAAGAAGCATTTGGATTTTAATTTAGTTGGGAAGGTGGAGTAGTTTAGTTTTTTAAATTTCAAATGAGTTAAAAAAATGGTCTTTGATAAATTCCTTTTTGTCCTTTTTTCTTAATTCTTGAAAATGGTTTTCTGGTAAAAACTCAATCTCACAATCTCTAAAATTATAATCATTCATTTCGGCTAAAATGATAATTGTATTGTAATTTGAACAATTTGACTCGTCAATTCCTTGTTGTTTCAAATCATAAAATACTTTCTTGAAATTTTCAAGAGCTTGTAGTTCTTTGTTTTCCAACTCTAAATAAATTCCTGTGTATAGGTTTTTAAGTATAGTTAATTCAGGGTTTTGAATTTCCTTTATTTTATTCAATGCTTTGTCTTTTTCATTGAATAAATACAATATTTTGAATTCCGCTACTTTAATAATACCCATTCTATCCTTTCCATAATTTGTTTTCTTTAAAGAATCAATTTTAGACATAATGCTGTTAAATTCTGACGAACCAAGTCCATTAACTGATAGACTAGAACTCATAATTGGTAATTTCATATAGTCAATTAAAATTTCCTCCGCTAAATCTATTGAACTTTCGGCATAATTCGGTTGATTTGCCTGTTTACAAGAATAAATGAAAATTATTAATAGTAGAAATAAGTTGTTGGTTCGTATTTTCATTTCTCAAATTACTGGTAATGTGTTCATTAAATATTTGTCGTTAACAAAGTAGCTGAAAATTTTAGCAAAGTCAATCAAGATTAAACTGCAATCAAAAAATTATCCTTTTAACTTTCCCCTTAAATAATCAAAAGCATCATCAATATCATCAAAAACATCGTCTTCAGGCACCAAATCAGGAATAATATCAACAGCTTCAAGCATGTCTTTTGGTTGCTCTTTAAGCCCTACCAAAAGCACTTCAATACCTTCTTCTTGCAAATCAAAAATAATATCCTCTAAAGCATACAATCCAGATTGATCCATATAGGGCACACGGTCCATCCTAAAAATTACAGCTTTTACTTCATTTGGTAATTCAGATATTTGATCTTTAAAATAAGACGTAAACCCGAAAAATAACGAACCGTATAAGTGTTTAATAATCACTTTATCTTTATAGGCTTCGTAAAATTCTTTTTCGTCTTGCCATGGTTTATTACCATTAATATCAGCAACCGCGCCTATTTCTAAACCTTGCTCACTAATATCTCCAGATTTTTTCATGAATAATAAACAAGCTAGTGCAACACCAATACCTACAGCTTGAATTAAGCTTCCAAAAGTGGTGATGAGTAACACTAAAATCAGCACAACAGCATCAGCACGAGGCACTTTAAGCAAATGTTTCAAACCTTTAAAATCAACAATTTTAAACCCAATAGGAATCAATAAACCAGCTAAAACACAAAGAGGAATATGAGCTGCTAATTGCCCTAGGCCTAACAAAACAGCTAGTAGAAAAAGCCCATGTAAAATACCGGATAATTTTGATGTACCGCCGGCATTAATATTTACGACAGTACCTTTTGTGGCACCAGCACCAGGAATACCACCAATAGCTGCAGCTATCATGTTTCCTATACCTTGACCAATAAGTTCGCGGTTACTATTATGTTTTGTTTTGGTCATATTATCCGCTATTACTGAGGTTAATAATGAATCAATACTCCCAAGAACAGCCAGAACTACTGCATATTCTAAAATTATTCCATACACACTAGAATCTACTTCTAGAATACCACCCAATTGAAACGAAGGTAAACCAGAAGGAATTTCACCAATTAAAGGCACATCTATTTTGAAAAAATAAGCAATTAAGGTAGCAGCAATTAAAGCAACCAATGCACTTGGAATGGCTTTGGTTATTTTTGGAAAAACAAAATATATAAGAATAGTAATCCCGCCTAACATGAGTGCATATAAATTAGCGTCAGTAAATAGTTGAGAAAAGTTTTGGATGACCGCTATAGTAGATTTTGAGGAACCCAAACCAGCAAAAGGAAATAATTGCAGTATCACAATTATAAGACCTACACCACTCATAAACCCTGAAACAACAGGGTAAGGAAAGTATTTTACATAACTAGCAATATTTAGAAATCCAAAAATAACTTGAAACAAACCACCGAGTAAAAAAGTAAGCAAAATAATAGGCATTGCACTTTCCAAGCTTCCAGTCATCTCTATGGCTACAGCAACTAGAGTTGCAGAAACAACCGTCATAGGTCCTGTTGGTCCACTAGCTTGTGTTTTTGTACCACCAAACATAGCAGCAAAAACACCAACAGCAATAGCGCCATATAAACCAGCTGTTGCACCCATACCAGATTGTACACCAAAAGCTAAAGCTAGCGGTAATGCAACAACCCCAGCAACTAAACCTCCTGTAAAATCACCTTTTAAGTTTTTAATATTGTAGAATTTTGATAGCATATGTTTTTTTATAGATGTTAAAAATTCAATTTGAACGAAGTTAATTTAAAATATCTATAAAATCAATTCCACTAAAACAGTTAACGATTATTTATATCTTAGAGCCACTGAAAATAAAAAGCCATGATTTTAACCACAACAAATTCCATTGAAGGACATATTATAAAAGATTATCTATCGGTAGTTTCAGGTGTGGCTATGAGTAAAAAAGCAACAGCAATGGGTTTTAGTATGTCAAAATACTATACTGCTTTAGAACAGAATATCGAAAATATAAAAGAAGAAGCTTTCCAAAAACTCTCGGAAAATGCTAAGAAGATTAAAGCAAATGCTATTGTAGGCATTAAAGTGGATATAGAACTTACTACAGGAAATTATATTATGGTTTCTATTACAGGAACAGCTGTAAAAGTGGAATAGATTAAAAAGTATAAAGTTTTCCTAAAGTAAAAAACAACGGAATAATAATTGATAGTTTTGCGTTATCAATGAAACTAAATTTTTTTCAAATGAAATATGTAACATCCGTATTAGTACTATTAATCTCTTTTAGCACATTAGCTCAAAACCCAATAGAAAAGACAGTTGGAGAATTTAGTGAGCTTAAAGTATATGATTTAATTGAAGTAGAATTGATTAAATCTGATACTGATAAAGTAGTGATTTCAGGTAAAAACAAAAACGATGTTATTGTTAATAACAAGAATGGCACTTTAAAAATTAAAATGAAGCTTGAGGAAGTCTTTGATGGCAGCAATACGAAGGTGAAATTATACTATACAAAAATTGATGTAATTGATGGAAATGAAGGCGCGAAAATTTATTCAAACGATGAAATTGAACAATTTGAAATTGATTTAAATGCACAAGAAGGGGCAGAAATAAAAGTGAAAGTTAATGTAAAATATATTAATGTTAGAGCGGTTACAGGTGGTGATATCCATACTTCCGGAACTGCAAAACATCAAGATGTTTCTATTTATACTGGAGGTGATTATCACGGTGAAGAATTAAAAACAGAACATACAGAGGTTTCAATTAGAGCTGCTGGTGAAGCTTATGTAAATGCCACAAAAAAAGTAACAGCTAAAGTACGCGCAGGAGGTGATATATTTATATATGGAAACCCAGATAATATTGATGAAAGCAGGGTGCTTGGTGGTAGAATTAAGCGTATGGAAGAATAAGTTAACCAAAACCTAAATAAAATTATTAGAGCTGCTATTATTAGTAGCTTTTTTATTACTTTGTGTTACTACAATAAATAAATGCAGTCATACATGGTACTATACAAAGTTGCACATATCTCTTGTTTTTAGTACCTTTCTACCCATACAATCACTAAACTATTGAAAAATATTGTCTATATACTATTGTTTCAGGCAATTTTCTCATGCCTTTGTATTTCCGCTCAGGAACGCCCCCCTATTAATATATTTTCACCTTCAGATTATGGAGGAGAACCTCAAAATTGGTCAATTACACAAGCAGAAAATCGTTATGTATATGTTGCCAATAATAAAGGGTTACTAGAGTATAATGGTGCGAAATGGACTTTATACCCCTCACCAAACGAAACAATAATAAGAGCTGTTTCATTTATAAATGGCTTAATTTATACAGGTAGCTATCATGAATTTGGGTATTGGAAAAAAGACGATTATGGAGTTTTAAACTACAATTCATTATCAAAAGAACTGAACGTTGAGTTTCTAGAGGATGAAGAGTTTTGGAATATATTACACTATGAGAATGTTATTCTATTTCAGTCCCTAGATAGAATACATATTTATAATGTATCCTCTAAAGTATATAACACAGTAGATTTTAAAGAAAACATAACTAAATTATTTAAAGTTGATAGCGATTTTTATTTTCAGAGTTTAAATAATGGTATATATAAAATTGAAAGTGGAAAACCTGTTTTAACTTTAAATGAAGAAGTTTTTAAGGATAATCCTGTTGTAAACATTTTTAAGCATAACGGAAAGTTGTTAGTGCTTACTCAAGATAGAGGGTTTTACACACTAGATGATAGTGAAGTTATTCCATGGGATATACCATCAAAAGAGTTATTGAGTGATGTTAGTGTTTTTAGTGCCGTTAAATTAAAGGATAATGGTTTTGCTCTAGGGACAATCTCTGATGGGATAATTCATTTAACTGAAAATGGAGATATCGATTTTCATATTGCACAAATAAATGGCTTAAGTAATAATACCATATTATCAATACACGAAGATGTTGATAATAATTTATGGCTAGGTTTAGATAATGGTATCAATTGTATAAACATTGTATCGCCTTACAACATATATCATGATAAATCGGGTGTTATTGGTAGCTTATATACTTCAGTAGTTTATAAAGGAATGCTGTATTTAGGTACTAACCAAGGGTTGTTTTATAAACCTAAAGAAAGTGACGAAAATTATGAGTTTATTCAAGGAACACAAGGGCAGGTTTGGTTTTTGGGTGTATTTGATGACAAGCTATTTTGTGGTCATAATTTTGGAACGTTTATAATTGATGGTCAAAAAGCCACTAAGATTTCTAATATTCAAGGCACATGGCAAATAAAAACTATTGAAGATAATCAGAGTTTATTGGTTCAAGGCAACTACGATGGACTTTATATTCTACAAAATTCTGACTCCAAATGGCAATTGCGGAATAAAATAGAAGGCTTTGATATTTCGAGTCGATTTTTCGAATTCTTGAATAACAAGGAGATAGCTGTCAGTCACGAATACAAAGGTGTTTACAGGTTGAAATTGAATGATGAGCTTACGAGAGTTTTATCTTTTGAGAAAGATATAAATTTAGAAAAGAGTCAAAACTCTAGCCTTGTAAAACATGGGGAGCAGATATTGTATTCTAATCGGCAAGGTGTTTTTAAGTACAATGAGAAAAGAGATGTATTTGAAAAAGATAGTTTAAGAAGCGGCTTATTGAATGTGAATAACTTTACTTCTGCAAAATTGGTTTCAGAACCAAAAACAAATACCCTCTGGGGTTTTTCTTCAAAAGGAATTAACTATTTAACTGCAGCAAAGCTTAGCGGGGAAATGAAAATTGATACGGTGCCATTTCCAGAAATTATTAGGAAGGATGTAATTGGTTTTGAAAGCGTTACACATATTAAGGACCAACAATTCTTATTGGGATCTAAGTCAGGATATATCATACTCGATCTAGATAAAACCGAAAAGCAAGATCATGAAATCAATATAGACCAAATTTCTGTTAGAAAATTAAAAGACAATAGTACTAATAGATTAGTAAAGATTAATGAAACTCCAGAATTTGAGGATAACGAAAACAATATAATATTTTCATATAGCATTACAGAATTTCTAAAAACACAACAACCAGAATATCAATATAAGTTGGATGGCCGACATGAGAACTGGAGTGAATGGACCACTAATGGCAGTGTTTTGTTTGAAAATTTGCCATATGGCTACTATACATTTTTAGTTCGGGGAAGGGTTGGTAATCAATTAACACTTAATAATGCCACTTATAAGTTTAGTATTAACAGACCTTGGTTTTTATCTAATATAGCGATTGGAGCATATGTTTTAGCAATCTTGTTGTTTTCAGTATTTATGCACCATGTGTATAAGCGCTACTATAAAAATCAACAAGAACGATTATTGCAAAAAACAACACGAGAGTTTGAACTTAAAGAGCTAGAAAATAAACAACAGTTAATGCGCTTTAGAAATGACAAGCTTAGAGAGGATATTGAAACCAAAAATCGAGAGCTAGGAATTTCTACCATGAATTTAATTAAGAAAAACGAATTCTTAAGTACTATAAAAAGCGAACTGGAAGATATCGATGATGCTAAAAACTTAAGAAAGGTCATTAAGATTATTGACAGAAATTTAAATAATAATGATGATTGGAATTTATTCCAAGAGGCGTTCAATAACGCAGACAAAGACTTTTTGAAAAAAATAAAAAGCATCCATCCATCACTTACTTCTAATGACCTCCGTTTATGTGCATATTTGCGCCTTAATTTGTCTTCAAAAGAGATAGCTCCATTACTGAACATTTCTCCAAGAAGTGTAGAAGTGAAACGCTACAGGTTGAGAAAAAAAATGGAACTACCCCACGAATCTAGCCTTTCAGACTACATTTTAGAAATTTAAGAGTACAACACCGCTTTCCACTACCTATACATTACCACAACATTGCCAGTATCGCGTGTATGGTTATTGTTTTTCTCACATACTATAAACCCTCGTAATCCCCCATTTTTTTGGGTATTTGACAAAAAAGCAGCACTTTTTTTATCATGTATGTTTTTTGTTGAGGCTAAAAATGAGAATTCTTAAAGTGATTAACATAATTTTATGATGACTAAAACTCAAAACTAACTAAATATGAGACACACGTTAATTAAATTGTTAACACTTCTTTTTTTCGCACAAGTTGGCGCACAAAATTTTGATGTTAACGGAACTGTACTGGACAATTCAGGATTCCCTATTCCAGGTGTAAATGTTATCGTAAAAAATACCACTAAAGGTACTGTTACCGATTTTGACGGAAACTTTACGTTAGCTGATGTAGAAAATGGAGCAACACTTACATTTAGCTACATTGGTTACATTACTAAAGAGGTAATTGTAACAAGCGCACAACAACTTACTGTTCAACTAGAAGAAGACATAGCAAAACTAGACGAAGTTGTCGTAGTAGGTTATGGTACTCAACGGAAGAAAGAAGTAACGGGTGCGGTTTCTGTAGTTGATTCCGAAGCTATTGAAAAGCTAAACCCCCAACGCGTTGAGCAAGCTCTTCAGGGGCAAATAGCAGGTGTTAATGTAACATCAACTTCTGGTTCGCCAGGTGCTGGAGCTAATATTAGAATTCGTGGTATTACTACAAACGGTGATAACAGACCTTTAATATTAGTAGATGGTAACGTTATCGAAGACTTGTCGGTAATTAACCCAAACGATATTAAAAGTGTAAATGTACTTAAGGATGCTACTGCTGGTATTTATGGGGTTCGTGGTGCCAATGGTGTTATTTTAATTACTACTAAAACGGGTAGAAAAAACGCTGAATTAAAATTTCAGGTGGACGCTTACACTGGCTTCCAAGCAACAAGTAACAAAATAGACTTATTAGATCCTTTGAATTTCGCAATTTATGTGAATGATGCTGCAGACGAAACAAGATATTTTGTGTATCCTCAAGAGGGTACTGACTGGCAAGACGAGGTATTTAAAACTGCTGCCATCTCAAACATCAACTTTAGTGGTAGTGGTGGTACAGAAAAATCAGCATATACGTTTGGAGTATCATATTTGAATCAAGACGGTATTGTTGGAGCAAGTAAAAATAATTATGAAAGGATTACTACTCGTTTAGGATATCAGTATGATATTTTAGATAATTTGAAACTTTCTGCTACAGCATTATATACTAATTCTACAAAGCAAAATTTACCAGAAGGAAGTATTGGCTCTGTGCTATACAGTGCTGTAAATATTAATCCAGATTTACCAGCAAGAGATGAGAATGGTGATTTTTCATTAGCGAATGATATTTCACAAATTGAAATTATCAACCCTTTGGCTCAAATTGCTAATACTCATGACATGACTAGAGTAGATAGATATAGTGGTACTTTAGGTTTAGATTATACATTTTTAGAACACTTTACTGTAAGTTCTAAATTTCAAATTAACTATTCTAATGTATTGTACGATGTATTTGTTCCTATTGCGAATTATGGAAATGGTAAGTCTAATAATAGAGACATTAACGAGGTTCGAGATTTTAGTGACTTATACACAGACTATACTTGGGATAACTATATTAACTATTCTAATACCTTCGGTGAAAATCATGATATAACAGCATTACTAGGTATGTCTGTATTTAGAACTAGAGGTCACTTTTATGGTGAAACAGGACAACAATTAAGAAACGGAAGCAATTCAGTATCAGATGCTTTTGCTGATGGCTGGATTGGAGATAGAGTTGAAGGCGTACTTTCCGACAGAATAAATGATGCATCCAAAGCACTTGGAGGAGATCAGTTTGATTCACGTTTATCTTCAACTTTTGCAAGATTGCAATACAGTTATAAAGGCAAATATTTATTATCAGGTGTGATTCGTAGAGATGTATCTTCTAGGTTTTCAACAATGAACAATAATAATGTTGGTTATTTCCCTTCTGGTTCTATCGGTTGGAATGTATCTGATGAAGATTTCTTTAATACTGAAGGCTTGATTAATTCCTTAAAATTTAGAGCTAGTTATGGTATTATTGGTAACGACAGGATAAATGATTTTGCTTTTCTTACAAGATTAAATGGTGAAGCAACAATAGACTCTGGTAATACTGCTACAGAAGACGATTTACTTAACGGGGTTGGTGCAGGTACTATTGGTAATCCTAATCTAAAATGGGAGGAGCAAGAAACTGCTAATATTGGTTTGGATGCGCGTTTGTTTAATAGCAAAGTAAATATTACTGCTGATGTGTTTAGAAAACAAACTAAAAACTTATTAATTCAACCACAAGCACCTGGAATTTTAGGTGTAGGTGCACCTGGTGCAGCGTCGCCATTTATTAATGCAGGTACTGTACAAAATCAAGGTGTTGAATTTTTGATAGGTTACAACGATAACTTCTCTGATGATTTCGAGTTTAATATGAGTTTTAATATGACATATCTTGAAAACGAAGTGACGTCATTAAATGGAAGAGATGTACCTCCGGGCGGTGAGTTTGGTGTTGGTATAAGTCAGAATGATATTTCTCGAATGGTTGTAGGCCAGCCTTTAGGTTATTTCCATGGCTATAAAACAGACGGAATTTATCAAACACAACAAGAAATAGATATTTTAGATGCTGCTTCTCCTACAGGTACTTATAATACAGTTGGCGATGTTGCTCCTGGAGATTTAAAGTTCGTAGATACTAACGGAGACGGACAAATAACAGATGATGATAGAACCAATATTGGAGATGCCATTCCAGATTTCACCTTTGGTTTTAACATTGGCTTTTCTTACAAAGGTTTTGATTTTAGTGCCAATGCCTTTGCGTCTTTAGGTAATGATATGATAAGAGATTACGAGCGTAAAGATTTATTTGCTAATAGAGGCACATTTATGTTAGAGCGTTGGCAAGGTAGTGGTACAAGCAATTCTGTACCCAGAGCAGTTGCAGGTGCAAATATAAACACTGATTTGTTTTCAGATTTTGTTGTAGAAGATGCTTCTTTCTTGCGCTTACAAAATATTCAATTGGGATACACTATAGATCCAGATGTTTTGGCTGAAACAGGTATTGATAAACTTAGAATATATGTATCAGGTAATAATGTGTTTACCCTTACAGACTATAAAGGCTATGATCCTTCAGCTACAAATGGAGCGCCTATTGGCGGAGGAATAGATAAGGGCTTCTACCCTGTTGCAGCTACTTATTTACTTGGTGTTAATTTAAACTTTTAAATCTATGAAAAAGATAAAACAATTAAAGTACGTGTTATTTACGGTACTATTTACTTTGGCAGCTTGTGATGAATTCACAGAAGTTGACCCTATAGGACCTAACGCAGATAACTTCTTCAATACTGAAGAAGAATATGAAGATGCGTTAATCGGTGCCTACGATTTATTACAAGGTACATTTTGGAACAATTTAATAGCTGTATCAGCTTCCGATGATTTTGGATCTGGTGGTGATGCTTTCAACTACGACCAGCCAGTTGTTCAAAATGTAAACTTCATGATTCAAACACCTGCAGATCAAGAACAATTAAGAAGCATTTGGCAACTAATGTACGCAGGAATGAACAGAGCAAATTATTTATTAGAAAATAAAGGAAAACTTGATTTTGCAGGTGAGGATTAGATTATGGCCCAAGGTTATTTTCTAAGAGCTTTTTATACGTTTGAATTGGTAAAGTTTTTTGGAAATATACCTTTAAAAGTAGAAGAACGAAATGGTGTAAATAGAATTGCTGATGCTCAAGTTTTGGCTGGAGACGAACTTAGTATGGAAAGAGTGTCTAGTATTTCTGCCGCCTATGATTTGATTCAAGAGGATTTAAAAGAAGCGATTCCTAATTTACCAGTGACTCAAGATCAACCGTATAAAATTACTAAAGGCGCCGCTCAGGCTTTATTAGGAAAAGTATATTTATATGATGGTGAGCATGCTGAAGCAGCAACGGTTTTAAACCAAGTAATTTCAAGCAATCAATACACGCTCACAACTGGTGAAGATTATGTAAACATGTTTACTACTGCTGGTGAAAATGGTCCAGAATCGGTATTCGAGGTACAATACACTAACGTTGAGGGAGCCGGATGGGGTTGCTTACATTGCAGCGAAGGTTCATACTTTGTCCAATTTAATGGCCCAAGATCACCTTTTGATGATTCAGTGTATGCCTCGGGTTGGGGCTTCCTATTACCTTCTCAAATGCTGTATGATTTATATGATGAAAATGATGCAAGAAGAGACGTTACTATTTTTGATTTGAGAGAACTAAGAGACTCTGGCGGAAATTATTCTGCTCCAAGAGAAGATACAGGGTTCTACAATCATAAATATATGCCAAGAAAAGCTGATAAGGCTGGAAATGCAAGTACTGCTGAATTGGTTCACAAAAACAATTATCGTGCTATTCGTTATGCTGATGTATTGTTAATGGCTGCTGAAGCCGAAGCACAAAGCGGAGGCTCTAATGCTGAAACTTATCTTAATATGGTAAGAGCAAGAGCCTATGGTGATAACAGCATGGATTATACATCTGCTGAAGGGCCGTTACTCGAAGCAATTTATGAAGAGCGCAGAAAAGAGTTAGCTGGTGAAGGACATCGTTTTTTCGATTTAGTAAGAACCGGAAGAGCTAAGGCAGCTTTTGATGCTTACAACGCCAATAAACCAGATGATTTTGAGACTATCACTTTTGTAGAGAATAAAAATGAGGTTTTCCCTATTCCACAAATTGAGCTTAAACTGGCTCTAGCAGAGGATACATGGGGACAAAATCCAGGATATTAAAAACTAAACTAAAACATTAAAATAAAAAATTAAAGAGATGAATTTATTAAAAAAAGGAGCTTACAAATTTTTAGCAGTATTGCTTTTGTTAGGCATTGCATTTTCATGTGAAGACGATGATCAATTAAACATTATTGCAGGGTTAGATTTTAACGTTGCAGAATTAAATCCAGAGGGTACAAAAGCAGGGGTTATCCCTACAACGGTGCCAGGTGACGGACGAATTGTGTATACGGTTAATTTTGGTGACCCAAATGGAGTAGATTTAGTAGATGGAAATGGAGACCCAAAAGACGTAATTCAAATGACAAGTGGCCCAATGGTATCTTATGAATATCCAGAAGAATCGGCCACTTACACTATTACAGTAACTGCTTCTTTAGCAGGTAGAGATGACGTTGTTATTACAAAAGAGCATACAGTTGTATTTAGCCCTGTGGTTGTTAATCCTGGTGGCGGTGGTGGTGCTTCACCAATTGTTGGTACTTGGCGATTAGCTCCAGAAGCAGGAGCTTTAGGAGTTGGTCCAGCACTTAATGATGTATCATGGTGGTCAAATAACGAAGCAGATGTAACTACTAGAGCATGTTTATTTGATGATGCATATATTTTTAAGGAAGATGGCACATTTCAAAATGTATTAGGAGACCAAACATGGGTAGAGCCATGGCAAGGAGCTGCTGCTGAAGAATGTGGAGCTCCTGTATTTCCGCATGACGGAACAGCTTCTGCAACATATACATTTGATGAGGCTGCGGGAACGGTTACCATTAACGGTAGAGGTGCGTTTTTAGGACTATCTAAAGTTATAAATGGAGCAGAATTAGCAAGTCCAGCCGATGCGCCTGATAGTGTTACATATATTGCTACAATAGATGGTAATACTATGGAAGTTGATATAGAAATAGCTGGAGGAGGACATTGGTCTTTCAAATTTGTGAAGCAAGAAGTATCTAATGCTATTGTTGGAACATGGAAGTTAGCGCCAGAGGCAGGAGCCTTAGGTGTTGGTCCAGCACTTAATGATGTATCATGGTGGTCTAGCCCAAGCGAGGCGGTAACAGACAGAGCTTGTCTTTTTGATGACGAGTATGTATTCAATGCCGATGGAACTTTCGAAAATATTCTTGGAAGCGAAACATGGTTAGAGGCATGGCAAGGAACAGATCCTGAAGCTTGTGGCTCACCAGTATTTCCTCATGACGGAAGTGCTTCAGCAACATATACCTACGATGAAAGCGCAGGAACAGTTACTATAAGCGGAAAAGGTGCTTTCTTAGGGTTAGCAAAAGTTGTAAATGGGGCAGAATTAGCAAACCCTGCTGATGCACCAGACTCAATAACATATATCGCCGCTATTGACGGTAATACTATGGAACTTGATATTGAAATAGCGGGTGGAGGCCACTGGTCTTTCAAACTTGTTAAAGATGTGCCTCCTGCTAATCCTTTAGTTGGAACATGGAAATTAGCTCCAGAAGCAGGTGCTTTAGGAGTAGGTCCAGCGCTTAATGATGTGTCTTGGTGGTCTAGTCCAAGTGAAGCTGTTACAGACAGAGCTTGTCTTTTTGATGACGAGTATGTGTTTAATTCAGATGGAACTTTCGAAAATATTCTTGGAAGCGAAACATGGTTAGAAGCGTGGCAAGGAACAGATCCTGAAGCTTGTGGTTCACCAGTATTCCCACATGATGGCAGTACTTCAGCAACATATACCTATGATGAAGGCGCAGGAACAGTGACATTAAACGGAAAAGGTGCTTTCTTAGGTTTAGCAAAAGTTATAAATGGGGCAGAATTAGCAAACCCTGCTGATGCACCTGATTCAATAACATATATGACGCTTTTAGATGGAGACACTTTAGAGCTTGACATTGAAATAGCTGGCGGTGGACATTGGTCTTTTAAACTAGTAAAACAGTAGAGAACCACTAATAAAACTTTTTTTAGATACAAAGAGTGGTATCGTTCTGTGGTACCACTTTTTTGTCTAAAATCATAAGAATCAACTGATATCAACATAACTAAATAAATATGAAAAACAATTTCTTAAGATTAGTCTTTCTCTTATTTACCTCTGCTATTTTGGCTCAAGCCAATAAAGTGGAGATAGTAAAGAACGATCAGGGAACTAAATTAGTCGTAGATGGTAAAGACTTTATGATTAATGGTATGAATTGGGATTATGTTCCAATAGGGACGGATGTGACTAACGCAAATTTCTACAAGCAATCTGATGATGTTATAAAAGCAGGGTTGGATACTGAAATGGCGCTTTTAAAGAACATGAATGTCAATGTTATAAGACAGTATACAGGTGTTCCAAAAAAGTGGATAACCTATATTTACGAAAAGTACGGCATTTACACCTTATTAAACCACTCATTTGGGCGTTATGGACTAACTCTAGATGGTGTTTGGACCCCTGTTACAATTTACTCAGATGAAAAAACACAAGAACAGCTAGTATCGGAAATGATTCAACTGGTTGAAGAGTATAAAGATGTTCCTGGGATTCTCATGTACATGATGGGTAACGAAAACAATTATGGATTGTTCTGGCAAGGAGCAGAAACCGAAGATTTTCCTGAGGGCGAAGAACAAAAAAGAGCTGTAGGGGAAAAAAGAGGACGCCCAATGTACCGTTTAATGAATGACGTTGCTAAAAAAATGAAAGTAATGGATTCAAATCACCCAGTTGCTATCTGTAACGGGGATGTGTTGTTCATTGATATTATTGCTGAAGAATGTAAAGATGTGGATGTTTATGGCGCGAACACATACAGGGGAGAATCTTTTGGAGATTTCTTTCAGGTAGTGAAGGATCAATTAGACATACCGGTAATGTTTACTGAATTTGGTGCAGATGCATATAATGCTTTGGCAGATAAAGAAGACCAATATTGGCAGGCACATTATAATTTATCGAATTGGAAAGAAATCTATGAGAATGCAGCTGGTTTAGGTAAAGTTGGGAACTCCATAGGTGGTTTTACGTTTCAATTTAGTGATGGTTGGTGGAAATTAGGCTTTGACGATAGAGAAAATGCCGATCAACATGATACTGGAGCTTCGTGGAGCAACGGAGGGTATTATCATGATACCAAAGATGGCTCTAATAACATGAACGAAGAGTGGTTTGGTATATGTGCTAAGGGGCCTACAGATGCTCGTGGTTTATACGACTTATATCCTCGCGCATCCTACTACACCTTGAAAGATGCCCATGCTTTAAACCCTTATGGCGAAGGTGTTGATTTGGAATTTGTTCAAAACTATTTCAAAAATATCAATATCATGGATGCTGTTTTAAGAGCACGTGGAGATAAAGCGGCTTTAGGCGGAAGTGATTCAGAAAAATTGAGTATAAGTAGATTATCCGCTCAATTTACAACATTCAATACAGGAGGAAGTTTAATTACAACCCCTGAAACAGCAGACCCTGACGATGCACAAACGTTTCCTAATCAGTTGGGGTTTGACCACATGCAATCCTATTTCGTTGGTATCGAAGGAAAGCCAGCTTCAAATATGAGAGCTAATGTAGATTTTAATATTTTAGGTAATGTTGCAGCAAATCCTATAAATGAAATATTTTATGAAAATGTTGGGCGACCAGTAACCGTAACCAATTCTGAAGGCGAAGACGTTGTTCTTGCTGATAATAATCGATTAAGAGTGTATCAAGCAGAATTTGAATGGAAAGCAAAAGAGTTTGATTTAAGAGGATTTTACAGAACAGGGCATTACCATTGGGCGTATGAAGGCGATTTCTTTAACCTTTACCCTGAAGCAAATTATGGTCCTAATTTAGATATTTACAACGGTGAAATTTTAGGTATTGAAGTTGATGCTAAAGGAGAGCTCGAAGGGCTTAAAGCCGCTTTTGGTCCACAATTATGGTGGGGTGCTAACCCTACGATGCTGTTAAAGTATTCAACGCATATAGCCAAATGGGATGTAACAGGTATATACAACAGAGACTTTAATACAGATTTGGAGTTTGATGATACAGGGCGTCGTGTACTAAACACAAATCAAGTACGTTCGGGTGTTATTACGCCTTGGCCAACTGAAAGAGCAGCATTAGCTTTGGAAAGAGAGTTTGGTAATTTTGGGATAACCCTAGGAGGTATGTGGGGTGGTAATCCATTAAACGGTAGTTCTTTCCAAGTGTTTAATGAAGAGACAGATGTTGTTTTAGTCGATAAAATTAATAGTGATGACAATTGGGGTGCTAAAGGAAAAATCACATTCCAGAAAGGCGCATTTAATTGGTATGCCCAAGGGTCTTACATGGGGCTTGTGGCGAATGGTGGTGTAGACCAAACCAGAACATTTACTGGTTGGAGACTTAAAGATTCAGGAAGCGGTAATATGACTAATTTCTTAACAGGACTTACATTTTCTGCTGGGAATTTACAAATAGCTCCTAATTTCATGTACCAAAAGCCATTGGTTGACCCAATGCCTAACGGAGTACCAGGACCAGGGCGCTTAAGAAATGTTATAGATGACCCGTTTGCCGTAAGACAAGGAAATAGAGAAACTACAGCAGGTGAAATCTTATTCACTTTCGATCCTACACCAGGAACTTGGATGTACGCTTGGGATAATGATAGATCTGAAGATGCTAAGTTTGCTATGAGTGCAGGGTTTGTGTATAAGCATCACCCAACGGCTATGGATGGTCATATTGGATTCCTAGCAGATCGTACATTTTTTGCTTTTGGTGAATCTGCTCCTGCTCAAGATTTATGGGAAGCACATACACGTATAGTTTCAAAGGTTAACCGTGATGTGGGTATCATAGGTAACTTCTACTATGGAAACGGACAAGCAAATGGTGATTCTCAAAGAACAATCAAGCGTTTTGGTGGTGATGTAAGAATGTTATACAATAAATTCAAGTTACAATCTCATGTAAAAGTGAATGATTGGGGACCTTTTGATTATCATCGTGACTTCAACTTAACATTTCCACTTCAGTTAATGTTAGATGTATCTACAACTTTAGGTAAACCAGATTGGTTTATTTTACCAAGTACGCAAATAGGTATTAGAGGTATGTGGCGTTCTTTAAATGAATTCTCACCTAGGTATTCTCCACTTGCTACACCTGCTAATGCAGCTAATCCTAACCAAGCACCAACCATTAGTCCAGTTGGATTTCCTAATGGTTCAGAATGGGAGATAAGAACATACATACATATTAACATAGGAAAATAAAAGTATTGTAATTATGAAAAAAATAAACTTTAAATATCACATTTTACTTCCTGTTTTAGGATTAATATGTGTTGCTGTGATAAGTTGTGAAAGAGGCTACTCTGATGAGATAGAATTTGCAACGTTTCCAAGTAGCCCTGATATATTTACGGATGCACCTGTAGGGATTACTGATCAATTTTTTGAATCTTTCGACCCCGCTACAGGCGCCAATACGGAAGGTTTTGGAACTGATGCAAATGAAGCTTATGCTGGTACCACATCAATTAGAATTGATGTACCATCACCAACAGACCCAAATGGGTCATACATTGGAGGAATCTTTACAGATAGAGGACAAGGTAGAAATCTTACAGGATATGATGCTCTAACATTTTGGGCAAAAGGCTCTACAACTGCCGAAATTGGAACTGTAGGATTTGGTACTGACTTTGTTGAAAGTAAATATGCTGTTTCTATAAATAACGTTGAACTTTCTACAAAGTGGAAAAAGTATTATATACCAATACCAGATCCATCAAAATTAGTTCAGGAAAAAGGAATGTTTCTATTTTCTGCTGGAACTGAAAGCACAAACGGTGTAGGTTTTACGTTTTGGTTAGATGAAATTCGTTTTGAGAAACTAGGAACAATAGGGCAACCTAGACCCGCAATTTTAGGAGGCCAAGATCAAACTGCTCAGGCAAATGTTGATAGTTCGGTGCCTATTATAGGTTTAACACAAACCTTTAATCTTCCTAATGGATTAGACACCACTGTAAATGCAACTGCGGCATATTTTGACTTTGAAACCTCAAATCCGTTTGTTGCTTCAGTAAATGAGCAAGGTTTAGTTACAGTTGAAGGTTCGGGCGAAGTAGATCCAAACACAGGTGAGATTGATAATATGGCCACAATTACAGCCAGTGTTGGTGGTATTGAGGCAGCAGGATCATTAACTGTTGAAGCGGTTAACATTAACGTAATTTCATTATTTAGCGATGTATTTGCTAACGTTCCTGTAGACAATTACAATGGTTTTTACTTGGATGGTTTTCAAACCACACTAGGTGGCGCTGTTGAAGAAGATGGTAATAACATTATAGACTATACCTTATTGAATTTTGTTGCTATCGAGTTTTATGGTAGAGGTGGAAGTGGCGTACAACCTATTGATGCTAGTGAAATGACACATATGCATATCGATGTAAGAGTAAATGAAAATGTGGATCCAACAGATTTTTTCAGAATTGAAGTGTTCAACAATTTCACTTTAGGCAATAGTGTTTCAGGTGCATATACCATTCCTGGTACTGATTTGGTGAGTAATGATTGGGCGCAATTTGATATTCCATTATCTGATTTTGCTGGCTTAAGCGCTACAGATGCTCTAGGAGCTATCATATTTGTATCGGATGCTACAATTGCCAATGTGTCTTTGGATAATATTTATTTCTATGCTGAAAATTAAAAAACAAGAAAAGATGAATTTTAAAAATAAAATAAAATCAATACCAGTGTATTTACTGGTTGCGGCATTAAGCTTTGTTGTAATTGGAGGTACGGTTTTAAGTTGTGATCCAGATGAAACACAAACAGTAGCTAATTTTACGACGCTTACAATGAGTGATGAGTTTGATGTTGATGGCGCACCAAACCCTTCAATATGGGGCTTCGATATAGGAACAGGCGATAATGGTTGGGGCAATAACGAGCTACAATATTATACAAACAGACCTGAAAATGTAGTTGTAGAAGATGGAATGCTTAAAATTACTGCGATTCAAGAATCTTTTGAAGGTTCTGGCTACACCTCAGCTAGACTGTTAACAAAAGGACTGTTTCAACAACAATATGGAAGATTTGAAGCAAGAATGAAATTACCTTTTGGTAAAGGTATGTGGCCTGCATTTTGGCTATTAGGTGCAAACATTGATGACATTGGTTGGCCATTTTGTGGTGAAATTGATGTTATGGAAAATGCAGGGTCTAAACCAACAAAAGTAAGTGGTGCTGTTCATGGTCCAGGATATTCTGGAGGAAATCCTATTTTGAAGGAGTATGAATTTGAAAGCTCTCGTGTAGATTCAGATTTTCATATTTATGGTATTGAATGGGGCCCTGAATATATCAACTATTACATCGATGATGTACTGTATTTTCAAGTAACTCCAGATAGCTTAGAGGAAGAAGAGGTTGATAGATCAAACTGGGTTTTTGATAATGGTCCATTCTATATGATTATCAATTTAGCTGTAGGAGGTAATTTCGATGGAAATCCATCACCACAAACAGTATTCCCTCAAACCATGTATGTGGACTACGTGAGAGTATACGCAGCAGAATAAACAACTTTATATTAAGGGGTTAGCCTCTTTGATCAGCTAACCCTTTAAAATTTTACACTGATTTTATTACCAAACTATGATAGTTACTGAGGCACATAATGTTTCAAACGAAACTAAAGCGATAAAAGGCGAGTTAATCACTTTTGAAAGCGAAACGTATTATAAAATTGCCAATAGCGATAAAATGCGTCCGTTTTTTATGAGTATCGTAAGCGATTCTAACCATTGGATGTTTATCTCTAGTAATGGCGGTTTAACGGCTGGACGAAAAAATGCGGAATATTCATTATTTCCATATTACACTGATGATAAGATTACTGAAATGGTCGAAACCACTGGAAGTAAAGCCATTTTTCGAGTATATAAAAATGGAAAAACAAAGTTGTGGGAGCCATTTTCAATGCGTCAAACAGGTATTTACAATACGCAAACCAACCTGTATAAAAACAGATATGGGAACAAGGTAGTGTTTGAGGAGAATAACTTGGACTTAGGATTAACATTTAGGTACCAATGGAATTCAAGTAATCAATTTGGTTTTGTAAAAAAATCTACATTAATAAACAATTCTGAAGAAGCTGTTAAAGTAACGGTGTTAGATGGGTTACAAAATATTTTGCCCGCAAGTGTTACTGCCGATTTACAAAATAGCAGAAGCAACCTTGTTGATGCCTACAAAAAAAGTGAATTACAAAAAGATGCAGGCTTAGGTATTTATGCGCTTAGTGCGGTAATAGTAGATAAAGCAGAACCGAGTGAGGCTTTAAAAGCAAATACAGTTTGGTCTACTGGATTAGAAAACCCCACACATCTTATTTCATCTTTGCAGTTAGATAATTTTAGAAGAGGAGAAAGCATCACTGAAGAAGTGGATATGAAAGCTGAGAAAGGAGCCTATTTTATTTCTTCTGATGTTACATTGAATTCAGGAGATTCTAAAAGTTGGATGTTTGTAGCAAATGTAAATCAGTCAATTTCTGATGTCGTTCGTATTTCAGAATTAATAAAAAACTCCTCTGGTTTAGAAATCCTTGTTCAAGAAAACATTGATAAAGGCACTCAAAACTTAATAGATTTAACGGCGTCCTCAGATGGTTTACAATTAAGCGCAGACCCGTTAATCAATATGAGACACTTCTCAAATACACTCTTCAATATCATGCGGGGTGGTATTTTTGATGATGGTTATACTATTGAAAAGGGCGACTTTATCAAGTATATTTCAAAAGCAAATAATCAAGTTTATCAACAAAAGCAAAGCACTTTAAACGCTTTACCTAACACATTTAGTGTAAACGATATTTATGGTTTTGCTGAGAAAAGTAGCAATACCAATTTCAAACGTTTATGCTTTGAGTATTTACCTTTAAAATTCAGTAGAAGACATGGAGACCCAAGTAGGCCTTGGAATAAGTTTTCTATTAACACAAGAAGTGAAGTAGATGGGTCAAAAATTTTAGACTACGAAGGCAATTGGCGCGATATTTTCCAAAACTGGGAAGCCTTATCCCTATCCTATCCTGAGTTTTTAGAGGGGATGATTCATAAGTTTTTAAATGCTACAACTTTTGAAGGTTATAATCCATATCGCGTAACGAAAGATGGTTTTGATTGGGAAATTATTGAAGAAAACGATCCGTGGTCTTACATTGGCTACTGGGGCGATCATCAAATTATTTACCTACTCAAGTTCTTAGAAATTATTGAGAACCACTACCCTAACGCTTTAGAAAAACGTTTCAATCAAGATGTCTTTGTATATGCAAACGTACCGTACAAAATTAAAAGTTATGCGGATACATTAAAAAACCCAAAAGACACGATTGATTTTGACCATAAGCTGGATGCGTTAATTAATGAAAGACGTGAAGCAATTGGTGCAGACGGCGCAATGCTAAGAGATAAAAAGGACGGTATTCATAAAGTTAATTTTATTGAAAAACTACTAACAACTGTACTTTCTAAAATTTCAAATTTTATTCCAGAAGGCGGTATTTGGTTAAATACCCAACGCCCAGAATGGAACGATGCTAATAATGCCTTGGTTGGTAATGGGGTGTCAATGGTAACGCTGTATTACATCTACAGGTTTTTAAATTTCTTTGAAAAAATCGTTGCTAAAGCTGAAGTAAGTGAAGTTGCTATTTCAGAAGAACTGGTAACGTTTTTTAATCAAGTTGCACAAACGCTTCAGAATAATGCTAGTGTTTTATCAGGGTCAATTTCTGATAAAGACAGAAAGACAGTGCTTGATGGTTTAGGAAATGCAGGAAGTAATTACAGAGAAACCATCTATACCGAAGGATTCACAAGTAAAAAATCTACATTAAGTTTAGATGACATCTCTAGTTTCATTGAGGTTACAAAATCGTATTTAGAGCATAGTATTGATGCCAATAGGCGAGATGATAACATGTATCATGCCTATAACTTAATGACTGTTGAGAACAATGATGAAGTTTCTATCTCTTACCTATCGGAAATGTTAGAAGGTCAAGTAGCAGCTTTAAGTTCAGGTTACCTCTCTCCTACTCAGGCACTCAACTTATTGGATGGTTTAAAAGAAAGCGCGTTATTTAGAGAAGATCAGTACAGCTATATTTTATATCCGAATAAGAATTTACCAAGATTTGATAAAAAGAATAATATTCCTTCGGAAAGAGTCCATCAATCTGTATTATTAAAACGTTTGGTTGACGATGGTAATAGACAAGTTATTGAGAAAGATGTTAAAGGAGGCTATCACTTTAATGGTAATTTTAACAACGCCAATAGTCTAAAAGAAGCACTATCAAATTTAGATGAATCTTATCAAGCTTTAGTTGAAAAAGAAGAAGGTGTATTACTTCAAATATTCGAAGATATTTTCGACCATAAATCCTTTACAGGACGCTCAGGTACATTCTTTGGTTACGAAGGTTTAGGCTCTATTTACTGGCACATGGTATCTAAGTTGTTATTGGCAGTTCAAGAAAATTGTTTGCTAGCCATAAACTCAAACGAAACACCAGAGATAATAGGCAAATTATTAGATCATTATTACGAAATAAATGCTGGAATTGGTGTGCATAAATCACCAGAATTATATGGCGCGTTCCCAACCGATCCGTATTCGCATACGCCAGCTACAAAAGGCGCACAACAACCAGGAATGACAGGACAGGTAAAAGAGGATATTTTAAGTCGTTTTGGAGAATTGGGTGTGTTTGTTGAAGATGGAAAATTAAGTTTTAAACCAAGCTTGTTGCAAACCAAAGAGTTTTTAAAAGAACCATCTACATTTAAGTTTCCTAATGTAAAAGGAGATCTTCAGGAAGTTCAAGTTTTGGAAAATTCATTATGCTTTATGTATTGCCAAGTACCTATTGTTTATCAATTATCTGATGCAGAGGAAATGGAAGTTGTATTTAATGATGGAAGAAAGGAAAAGTCTAAAAACATGAGTTTAGACAAAGAAATATCAAGATCGCTTTTTGAAAGAAAAGGTGAAGTAAATAAAATTATTGTTTCTGTTGTAAAATAGAAATAGAACGAAAATTATACGCTCAATTAAGGTGTAAAGAATAATGAGACGTAACGGAAAACCAAATACAAAAAAGCAGTTAACTGCTGCCGATATTTTAGGAAACCCTAATTATTTAGCCATTTCCTATGGCGGGTACCGCGAAAAAACGCGCGATATACAACCCACCATTAGCGAACTTAAAGATGATATGAAAATATTATCTGCTATGGGTATTAAAATACTACGAACCTATAATGTGCAGTTACAACAAGCGCCTAACCTACTAAAAGCAATCTCAGAATTGAAAGCTGAAGATTCAGATTTTGAAATGTATGTGATGCTAGGTGCCTGGATTGATTGTAAAAACGCCTGGACAGATTTAGTGCCAAATCATGAAGTAGAAAGCAAACAAAATGTTGGTGAAATTGATAGAGCTGTGGCTCTAGCAAAACAATATCCAGATATTGTGAAGATTATAGCAGTTGGTAATGAGGCAATGGTACATTGGGCCACTAGTTATTTTGTGCGACCAAACGTCATCTTAAAATGGGTGAATCATTTACAAGATTTAAAGCAGCACGGAGAATTGCCAAAAGACTTATGGATTACAAGTTCAGACGACTTCTCTTCTTGGGGCGGTGGCGATCCTATTTATCATACCGAAGATTTAAACAATCTTATTAGAGCAGTAGATTACATTTCTATGCACACCTACCCGATGCATAATTCGCATTACAATCCTGAGTTTTGGCTGGTTCCAGAAAAAGAAACAGAATTGTCAGATTTAGAAAAGATAGAATCTGCAATGCAGCGTGCCTTAGTGTTTTCTCAACAACAATATGACGGGGTGGTAAAATACATGAGAAGTTTGGGAATTAATAAACCAGTTCATATAGGCGAAACAGGATGGGCAACAATTTCTAATGAGCATTATGGTGCTGATGGATCAAAAGCTGCGGATGAATATAAATCGGGACGATATTTTCAGCTAATGCGAGATTGGACAAACAGTGAGGAGATATCCTGTTTTTATTTTGAGGCATTTGACGAACAATGGAAAGACGCAAATAACCCCCTAGGATCAGAAAATCATTTTGGATTAATTAATCTCAAAGGAGAAGCTAAATATGCTATTTGGGATTTAGTAGATGAAGGAGTTTTTAAAGGCTTAACTAGGGACGGGAAGTCAATCACTAAAACCTATAAAGGTAAAGAAGAAGATTTACTGAGAGAGGTTCATATTCCTCCTAGAAGAGAAGAAATTACTTTAAATTATTAATTATGAAAAATTTTCTAATCATACTATTAGCTTGTTTTATGTGCTCATGTAATAATTCTAAGAAGAATGAAGAAAATCAAATAGAAGAAAAAAAACAGCTAACCGCAAAAGATATTTTGGGAAACCCAAAGTACTTAGCCATGTCTTATGGCGGCTACAGGCATGCAGACCACAGTATTGAGCCTACATTAGACGAGCTTAAAGAAGACATGAAAATTTTGCACGCTTTAGGCATCAGAATAGTGCGTACATACAAGGTGCATTTACCTCAAGCGGAAAATCTTTTAAAAGCTATTAGCGAGTTAAAGGAGAAAGACCCAAGTTTTGAAATGTATGTGATGCTTGGCGCTTGGATAGATTGTAAAAACGCTTGGACAGACCAAGAACCAATTCATAATGAAGAAAGTGAAGCTAATAAAGCACAAATGGAAAAGGCTGTTGCTTTGGCAAATCAGTATCCTGATATCGTAAAAGTTATTGCTGTAGGTAACGAAGCTATGGTAAAATGGGCAGCCAGTTATTATGTTGAGCCTTGGGTAATCCTTAAATGGGTTAACTATTTGCAAGATTTAAAAAAAGAAGGCAAACTTTCAAAAGATTTATGGGTAACAAGTTCGGACAATTTCGCCTCTTGGGGAGGTGGTGGTAGCGAATACCATGTTGAAGATTTGAATAATTTAATCGAGGCAGTAGATTTTCTTTCAGTTCATACCTACCCTATGCATGATACGCATTATCAACCTGAATTTTGGTTAAATCAAGATGGTCTTGAAGGAAAAACAGATATGGAAAAAATTGAAATTTCCATGTTGAGAGCCAAGGATTACGCTATAATACAGACTGGAAATGTCAAAAAATATGTGGAAAGCCTTGGAATTAATAAGCCAATTCACATTGGTGAAACAGGATGGGCAAGCTTCTCCTCTGGTCATTATGGCATAACAGGCTCAAAAGCATGTGATGAATATAAAGAAGCATTGTACTATCAGCATATGAGAGATTGGACTAACGAAGCTGGTATGGCATGTTTTTACTTTGAAGGCTTTGATGAACCATGGAAAGGTGGCGAAAACTCAGGAAATTCTGAAAAGCATTTTGGACTATTCAAGGTTGATGGAAAAGCAAAATATGCACTTTGGGAT
Source organism: Flavobacteriaceae bacterium (assembly GCA_043557195.1). GTDB lineage: Bacteria > Bacteroidota > Bacteroidia > Flavobacteriales > Flavobacteriaceae > Jejuia. The sequence continues at coordinate 2,070,022 of CP121314.1, forward strand.
GAAGTGGATAAAGGCACGTTTAAAGGGCTTACTAGAAATGGAAACCCTATTACAAAAACATATAGCGGCGATAAGGAGGCATTAATGAAAGACGTTGAAGTACCTCCAACTGCTGAGGAATGGCATGCAAATCAACACTAATAAATTTAGTTAAATGAAGGTTATAAAATACATAACGGTTTTTACGGTAGCATTACTTATGATAGGTTGTAATACAGAAGATAAAACATTGGTAATTGAAGTTTTTGAAACCTCAGAGGCGGGTCATAAATTATCTAAAATTACTGAGTTTAAAAATGCAGAAGAGAAAGTTGTCATCACCTTAAATCCTGAACAAAAGTTTCAAACCATAACAGGTTTTGGAGGCGCATTTACAGAGGCATCAGCATACTTGTTAAACAAATTGAGTACAGAAAATCGTAAAAAGATTATCGATGCCTATTTCAGTAAAGATGGTGCTCACTATTCGTTAACAAGAACACATATGAATTCTTGTGACTTCTCGGTAAGTAATTACTCTTACACTCCTATTGAAGGTGATAAAGATTTAGAGCATTTTACCATTGAAGAAGATAAAGATGATTTAATACCATTTATAAAAGAGGCTATGGCAGCTTCTACAGATGGCTTTAAAATTTTTGGTTCACCTTGGACTGCAGCACCATGGATGAAAGATAATAATGCTTGGGTTGGCGGTAAGTTATTACCAGAGTACTATGATACTTGGGCGTTGTTTTTTTCAAAATATGTTGACGCTTATAAAGCTGAAGGTATTGATATATGGGGATTTACGGTTGAAAATGAGCCTTTAGGGAATGGCAACAATTGGGAAAGCATGCATTACTCACCTGATGAAATGACCAACTTTGTTATGAATCATTTGGGACCAAAACTAGAAGCAGATGGTAAAGGTGATTTAAAGATTTTAGGATACGACCAAAATAGAGAACACTTAAAAGAATGGATAGATTCACAATATAAAAATGAAGCAACATCTAAATATTTTGATGGTACAGCTATTCATTGGTATGCAAGCACATTTGAAGTATTTCCTGAAGAATTACAGTATGCACATAACAAAGCCCCAAACAAACTTTTAATTCAATCTGAAGCCTGTGTGGATGCTGAGGTTCCTGTTTGGAATGACGATGCGTGGTATTGGAAAAAAGAAGCTACCGACTGGGGTTTTCAATGGGCGCCAGAAAAAGACAAACATATGCATCCTAAATATGCTCCTGTGAATCGATATGCCAGAGATATTATCGGTTGTCTAAATAATTGGGTTGACGGATGGGTAGACTGGAACATGGTATTAGATACAAAAGGAGGCCCAAACTGGTTTAAAAACTGGTGTATTGCGCCTGTAATTGTGAATCCAGATACTGATGAGTTGTACTTCACACCTTTGTATTACACTATGGCGCATTTTAGCAAATACATCAGGCCTGAAGCCAAAGTAATCGGAATAGAAAACTCAGATAAAGATGTAATGGCAACTGCGGCAATAAACCCTGATGGTTCAACAGTATTAGTACTCTTTAATGAAACAAAAACCCCTAAATCTATAAGCCTATCGCTAAATGGTAAAACCGTTGGTTTTGCAATAGATGCGCAAGCAATTCAAACTATTGTAATTCCGAAAGAATAAAAATGTAACTAACTAACTAAATCAAAATAATATGGCAAATGTAAAAACAGCAGCGAGTGATAGAGTACCATTAGGTCAGAAAGCGGCTTTTGGTGCTGGTCATTTAGTTTTAAACCTGTATCCAGGAGCATTAGGGTTTTTTATGTTCTTCTTACTAACAGCCTTTGGAATGGATCCATTTTTAGCAGGACTTTTAGGAGGCTTACCTAGATTTTTTGATGCAATTACCGACCCAATTATGGGCTTTGTTTCAGACAATACAAGTTCAAAATGGGGCAGAAGAAGACCATACATTTTTATTGGAGGAATTTTAAGCGCTATAACCTTTGTGTTACTTTGGCAACTTGATGAGAATAATTCTTCTAACTATAATTTTTGGTACTTCCTAATTATGTCTATGGTATTCCTTATAGGAAACACCATGTTTGCTACTCCTTTAGTAGGCTTAGGGTATGAAATGACTTCTGATTATAACGAACGAACACGATTAATGGCGTTTTCTCAAACGGTAGGTTTAATTGCCTGGGTAATTGTACCATGGTTTTGGGTAATTATTGCAGACCCTGAAATATTCGAAGACCAAGCCGAAGGTGTAAGAACCATGGCTATTTACGTAGGAGTAGCATGTTTAGTACTAGGGCTTCTGCCAGCTATTTTTTGCAGAGGCATGGATACGGGTAATATGGGAGATAGAAAGCCTCTTACCTTAAAAAACATAGTAGGTAATATGAAGGACTTGTTTAAGAGTATAGGAGAAGCTGTTAAAAATAAGCCTTTTATGAAGTTATGTGGTGCAACCTTTTTAGTATTTAATGGTTATCAAATTGTGGCATCTTTTAGCTTCTTTATTTTCGTGTTTTACATTTTTAATGGTAGTTACGAAGCTACAGCAACATGGCCAGCATGGTTTAGTTCCATTGGAGCTTTGGTGTCAGCATTTTTAGTAATTCCTATAGTTTCAAAAATGGCTACAAAATGGGGAAAAAAGAAAGCCTTTATTGTTTCAACAGCACTTTCTATTGTTGGATATCTTTTAAAATGGTGGTCGTTTACACCAGATAACGTTTGGTTGTCTTTTATTCCAATTCCTCTTATGTCATTTGGTTTAGGAAGTTTATTCACGTTAATGATGAGTATGACGGCTGATGTTTGTGATTTAGATGAGCTTAGAAACGGTAGACCAAGAAAGGAAGGAACTTTTGGAGCCTTGTACTGGTGGGTTGTAAAGCTAGGTCAAGGTTTAGCACTAGTTTTAGGAGGTCTTGTATTGAGTTTAATAGGTTTTGACGGTAATGCAGCAACGCAAACCGAAGAAACACTTACTCAGCTTAGAATAGCTGATATTGTAATTCCGGTAGTAACGGCGGCTTTGGCAATTTGGGTAATGTGGAAATATAGCTTATCTGAAGAAAGAGCAAGAGAAATTAAAGCCGAACTAGAGGAACGAAGAGGCGTAATGTAATTGTATCGTCTAACAAATAAACTAAAAGAAAATGTCAACAAAAGTATTAATCATAATAGGAATTGTACTCATATTAATCGCAATTCTTAGCAGTATAAAAAATAGCTCAGACGGAAGATTTATTAGTACCAAGCTTGGAATACCAGCTGGAATTATAGGTGTTTTATTGTTGATTTACGCTAGCTATTCATCTGATCTTGTCAAATATAATAGACAAATTGAGCAAATTTCAATAGGAAATAAGCTGAAAGTTGAAGGTGTAGTAAACGCTACTAAAGTTATTTCCCCAATAGATCAGGATTCAGTCGATTGTAGAATTCTAACAATGGGTGTGTATCCTGAATCTAATAAAAATGATATTTGGGTATTGATTAGGCCAACAGACGATCGTTATTATCCACAATCAGACCATACCAATACTTCTTACAAAAGAGATGGAGAATGGCAAGTTGTAACACGTTTTGGCGGAGATTTAGGTGAGGTTTATGATTTAATCGTTTATGAAGCCGATGCCGCAGCTTCTGAATTTTTTAGCGCCACAATTGCAAAATGGAAAGAAAATGAAGATTATCCTGGATTACAACTGGAAGAAATACCTTCTGGAGCAAAAGAAGTAGATAAAATTAAAATATTCACGAGAAAAAACTGTAGAGGGGTATTTTAAGCTTGTGTAGGTTATTCAAAATTGGAAAAGAAGAAATAAATAAACTAGAAAGAAAATGTCGTATAGAGAAGAATCATATTATAAGTCTAATTATAGTCAAATAGCAACACAAGGTATTAACCTTTCTGAGTATTCATTGGACGAATTGAAAGCTTTATGGCGCAAAACCATTCAAGACGGATTTCATGGTATATGCTTTAGCATGTATAAAGATGGGCAATCACCTGGTGATGATATTAGCATGGAACAAGTAGAGCAGCGCATCAATATTTTGAAACCATATGTTGGCGCTATACGATCGTTCTCTTGTATTGAAGGGAATGAATTTGTTCCAATGATGGCAAAAAAACACGGATTGAAAACACTGGTTGGTGCATGGCTTAGCGATGACAAAGCGGATAATGAAAGAGAAATTGAAGGTTTGATAGCGCTTGCTAAATCTGGTAATGTAGATGTTGCTGCCGTAGGGAATGAAGTTTTGTATCGAAATGATTTGACTTTAGAAGAATTAGTTGGGTACATAAACCGTGTGAAGGAAGCTTTAGCAGGATTAGATATTCCAGTAGGTTATGTAGATGCCTATTATGAATTTTCAAGACACCCAATTTTAGTGGAGAGTACTGATGTGGTTTTGGCAAATTTATATCCATATTGGGAAGGTTGCCCTATAGAGTATGCTTTAGGACACATGCAGGCTATGTATGGCTCTGTTGTCGATGCCGCTCAAGGAAAACCTATTATAATTACTGAAACAGGATGGCCAAGTCAAGGAGGAGGACTCGATGGTGCAATTGCCAGCGATGAGGCCGCTATGAAATATTTTATTGATACCATTAGATGGACCAAAGAGAACGAAACACCAATATTTTATTTTTCATCTTTCGACGAATCATGGAAAACAGATGATGAGGGCGATGTTGGTGCCTATTGGGGACTTTGGGATAAACACGAGAATTTAAAGTTCTAGTAATAAAGTCAGGTAAGCAACTAAAAATTTTCAAATGTAATTTGTGATTGCAATTGGCATTTACAGTGTCAACCTGCATTTATGGTAGCACCAATTAATTAAAAAATAAGACTAAATTATAACAACACTAAACTATGGCAACAACTAGTACAGCCACAATAAATAAAGTGCCCTTAGGGCAAAAAATTGCCTTTGGTGTGGGTATGCTTGCCAACCAAATGTTTCCTGCTATTCTTGGGATATTTATGGTGGTTTTAATTAAAGATCTAGGTTTTCCTGGGTGGGTTTGGGGTATTATTTATTTTTTTCCAAGGATTTTTGATGCTATCACAGACCCAATAATGGGCTATATTTCTGATAACACTAAGTCTAAATGGGGCCGCAGACGACCATTCGTTTTAATAGGGGGAATAGTTATGGGAGTTGCATATATAATCATGTGGCAGCTTTTTAGGGAAAACAGTCTGCAATTTAATTTTTGGTATTTTTTCTTATGGTCTTTATTGTTCTATATAGGTCTTACAATTTTTAGTGTCCCTTATGTTGCGATGGGGTACGAGATGAGTGATGATTTTCATGAGCGTACAAGTATAATGGCAATAGCTCAATGGATTGGTCAATGGGCCTGGGTAATTGCACCTTTATTTTGGATTATTATGTATGATCCAGAATGGTTCCCCTCTGCTGATGTTGCAGTGAGACAACTAGCAATATGGGTAGCCATTCCTTGCACTTTATGCGCTTTAGTTCCTGCTATATTTATTAAAAGTGAATCAACCATAGATAAAGATTATGAACCATTGAGTTTCTCAAAAGTTGTTGGTAGCTTAAAGAAAATATTTCACACGACTGTCAAAGAAGCTTTTAAAATTAAGGAGTTCAGAATGCTGTGTGCCGCAACGTTTTTAATCTTCAATGCGTTTAACACAGTAGCTGCTCTTACATTTTTTGTAATTGTTTACAAACTATTTAACGGAGACGCTTCTGCTAGTGGTATTTGGGTATCACTATTTGGATGCTTGGGTGCATTGGGAACCACCTTTATCGTAATTCCTATTGTAACGTGGATGTCTAAGATTATGGGTAAGAAAAATGCTTTTTTATTATCTCAAGGTATTTCTGTTATTGGATACGTTATGTTATGGTTTCTATTTATTCCTGGAAAACCATGGATGTATATCATTGCGCTTCCTTTTTTCTCTTTCGGAATAGGTAGCTTATTCACTATAATGATGTCCATGACCGCTGATGTTATTGATATAGATGAATTAAATTCAGGTTTAAGAAGAGAAGGTATTTTTGGTGCTATTTACTGGTGGATGGTAAAAATTGGGTTTGCTATTGCAGGAGGTTTAAGCGGAGTAATTATAGCTATTGTTGGATTTAATCCAGATCTCGCAACCACAGAGCAACAGTCTGCGGTTGATGGATTACATGCTTTCTTTTGCTTTTTCCCTATGGTGGGTACTCTACTTGCTATGTATATTATGCGTAATTATAATATTACTGAAGAGCGCGCTAACGAGATAAGAGCGGAATTAGATAAAAGAAAAGAAGGTAAAACAACAACAAAGTCCACATCCTTTTACCAGGTAGATAAACTATTATCTTTTGGGAATATTGATTTTGAGGACGATGCAGAATTAGATTTTTCCTCCATGTCGAATTCTGAATTAAAAAGTATGTTTAAGGATACGCTCAACAATGGCCTACATGGCTTGTGTTTTTGTCCTTATAAAGAAGGTCAAAATATAGGTGATCAATTATCTGAGGCGCAAATTAAAGAAAGAATGGAAGTAATTCGTCCATTTGCTAAATGGGTCCGTTCCTTCTCTTGTACAGATGGTAATGAGAATATACCGAAAGTTGCTCAAGAGTCTGGAATAAGAACGATGGTTGGCGCTTGGATTGGAGAAGACAAGCAAAAAAATGAAGAAGAAATTAATGAGTTGATTAAACTGGCAAAGAAAGGTCTTGTAAATATTGCTGTTGTGGGTAATGAAACTTTGCTAAGAAATGAGTTAAGCGAATCAGATATTTTAAATTATATAAAAAGAGTAAAAAAGGCAATACCCAATACGCCTATTGGTTATGTAGACGCGTATTATCAATTTATTGAACGACCAGCATTAGTAGAAGCCTGTGATGTTATTCTTGTAAACTGTTACCCGTTTTGGGAAGGAAGCGACATAAAAATTGCATTAACATATTTAAAACATATGTACAGTGCTACCAAGGGTATCGCCAAAGGAAAGCCTGTTATAATTTCAGAAACGGGCTGGCCAAATAGAGGAGAACGAACAAGTGGTGCTTTTCCATCTCAAAAAAATGCGATGTCGTATTTTATAAAGGCGAATAATTGGGCACAAGAAAACAATATAGAATTATTCTATTTTTCATCCTTTGACGAATCATGGAAAGTCCATCACGAAGGTGATGTTGGACAACAATGGGGTATCTGGGATAAAAACGAAAAACCTAAATACATATAAGTAAGTATGTCGTACAGATCAGATAAATTAATGTCACTATCTGGATATGATTTAGATAATAAGACACCTAAAGGATTGCAAAACTGCTTTAAAAGAGTTTTAAAAAGTGGCATGCACGGTATAGGGTTCAGCCCTTATCAAGAAGGGCAAGAACCTGGAGATCAACTTTCAGAAAAACAAATTCGGAGACGTTTAAAAGTAATTAAACCTTATACAAACTGGGTGAGGTCTTTTTCTTGCACTGAAGGAAATGAGTTAATTCCAAAGATTGCCAAAGAATTAGGTATGAAAACAATGGTAGGTGCTTGGTTGGGAGATGATGCCGAAATTAATGCAAAGGAGATTGTGGGATTAAAAAAGTTAGCGAATGAAGGCAGTGTAGATATTGCTGCAGTAGGAAATGAAGTAATGTATAGAGGTGATTTAACCGAAGATGAGCTTTTAGGTTTTATTTACGATGTAAAAAGTGAAATAACAGACATTCCAGTAGGTTATGTAGATGCGTATTATGAATTTGTTTTAAGACCAAAAATCACAGAAGCATGCGATGTTATTTTGGCTAATTGTTATCCTTATTGGGAAGGCTGTAGTATAGAGTATTCTTTAATTTATATGAAGGATATGTATAACAAAGCTGTAAAAGCAGGAAATGGCAAAAAGGTTATTATTTCTGAGACCGGATGGCCTAGTGAAGGAGAAGGGCTAAATGGAGCATTCCCATCGAACGAAAATGCGATGAAGTATTTTATAAATACCCAATTGTGGGCTAAAGAAGAAGGTATTGATGTCTTCTATTTTTCGTCTTTTGATGAATCTTGGAAGGTCGGCGCTGAAGGTGATGTAGGCGCCTATTGGGGCATCTGGGACAAGAATGAAACACCTAAATTTTATAACAATTCATTAAATTTTAAAAAAGCGAAGATATTCGCTAAATAATATCAAGTCATATACCTTCAAGATTGTCAGAAAGCGACATGAATAGTTGCCTTGTAGAATTATCAATACACAGATAAAGTTAACCACAACATTACCACAACATTCTCCTTTTGTCTATGCATAGTTACTTGTTTCACTACACATAGGATACGAGAAAACCTCAATGAAAACAGCCTATTTTTGAGGAATTAATAAAAAACACAAACATTTTTTGATATGTATGTTTTTTGTAGGGGTTGCAAATAGCAAAATATCAGTACTTAGGGGTTAAATTTGAAACACAACATAAACTAAGAATTCATTAATTATTCATTAAAACATTTATTATGAAAAAAATTACATTATTACTTTTTTTGTTGACAGCATATCTAAGCTATGCTCAACCAACTTCAAATTCTGCAGCTCCTACTCAGGGAGCTTCTGAAGTATTATCCGTATTTAATAGTTCTAGCACATATACTGATACAGCAAATAATTACAATCCTAATTGGGGACAAAATGGTTTTGCTTCTGCAGATAGTAATTATACCAATGGCGGACAGCTTACAAATGCTATATTAGCATATCCTAATTGGAATTATCAGGGTATTCAAATTACACCAGATGGACAGCCAGGTGTTAATGTTGCAGATATGGAATTTATCCATGTTGATTTATGGACCAATGATGCCACAACCGTAAGACTTGTCCCTATCCAACCAGGAGTGGCAGAGTTTGGTGTTAATTTAACTATTGTTTCGGGATCTTGGAGTTCTGTCGACATTCCTCTATCTAGTTTTACAGGTTATAGTTTTACAGAAATCATTCAGTTTAAATTTGATATGGGTAGTGGCTCTCAAAGTATTTATTTGGATAACATCTACTTTTGGAAAAACCCTGCAGACCCAGCAAAAGACGCAACCTTAAGTGATCTTCAGGTTGATGGTGCAACTATAGCAGGTTTTAGTGGGGCTATTACAGACTATATATATACTGTGCCATCTGGTACTGTTACAGTACCTCAGATTACTACAGCTACGACTACACAAGGAGGAGCTTCTAGAGTAATTACTCAAGCATCTGCAATACCAGGAGATGCAACTGTAGTTGTAACATCAAGTGATTCATCTACAATGGAAACTTATACAATTTCAATTATTGAAGAAGGCCCTGCTACAGCAGCTCCAACGCCACCAGCAAGAGCAGCTTCTAGTGTTAAGTCTATTTTTAGTGATGCCTATACTGATCCACAATCCGTTGTGGCTATGAATACGTATGATACTGGATGGTGCCCTGGAACTACAACGGATGTAATGATTGCTGGCAACGCAACTAAAAAAGTAACAGGACTGGGATGCGAAGGCATTGAATTTGTTACAGGAAGGTTTGATCCAACAGCACTAGGTTTAACACACTTCCATGTTGATGTTTTTACAGAATCTACTACAATGGATAAGAGTTTAAACTTAAAAATCTCTAACTGGGATAACGGTGCTGGTGAAAATAATGCCATAGAGTTTTCATTGACTAATGCAAGTAGTCCAAGTTTACCGAACCCAAATCCAGGAACATGGATTTCATATGATATTCCACTTACGGACTGGACACCTGGTTTGAAAAATGATTTTGTACAGTTTATTATTACCTCTGATTTAGGAACAATTTGGTACGATAACATGTACTTTCATAGTAATACCGTTTTAAGCAATGACAAATTCTCAAAAACAGCTTTCAGGGCTTATCCTAATCCAACACAAGATAGTTGGACACTTAGAGGAGAAAGTCAAATAGAGAGTATTAGAGTAATAGATATCTTAGGAAAAGAAGTGATTTCTCTTTCTCCTAATAGCAGTGAAGCCACCATTAATGGCTCTGATTTAAAATCGGGCATATACTTTGCACAAATTAAAACCTTATTAGGTGTTGATAGTGTTAAGTTGGTTAAGCAATAATAATTGCAAAGTTTAGTTGATTGAAGGGGGTGCTTTTAAAAAGCACCCCTTTTTTTTGTTTAGTCTTTTATTTCTTTACTTTGTAAAGTATTATTCTTTTGGATGTTTGACGATATAATAACAGCTATTCCTTTTGGTATCATTTTAGCCTTTACAATTGGCCCTGTTTTTTTTGTACTATTAGAAACTAGCGCAACAAAAGGTTTTAAAAGTGCATTAATTTTTGACTGCGGTGTAATTCTTGCCGACATTCTGTTTATTGTTGTGGCTTTCTTCAGTACAAATAAGCTATTAGAAAAAATAAAGGACGACCCTAATTTTTTAATTTTTGGAGGTGTGCTTTTAGTAGCATACGGACTAATTTCATTCGTAAAAACATCAAAGTCTTTCCGAGAAATTGTTAGAGAGTACCATAAAGTTGAAATAAAGAAAGGTTACGGCAAACTGTTTCTTAAAGGATTTTTACTCAATTTTATAAATATTGGTGTGTTACTTGGGTGGGTAGCCTTTATTGTATTGGCAAACACCCTTACGGAATCTAAAAATGGAGTTGTAATATTTCTATCTACCATACTGGTCGTTTATTTTTTAACAGACTTAGTGAAAATAGTAATCGCCAAAAAACTTAAAAACAGGCTTACGCCTAGGTTAATATTTAAAACGAAGAAAATAATTGCTTTAGTAATCTTGGGGTTTGGTATTTTACTTTTAGCTCAAGGATTTTTTCCAAAAGAAAAAGAATTAATTAAAGAACAGCTAGATAGAATTAATCCTATAAAAGAAAAGCTTCCAGAATAAACTGAAAGCTTTTTTTGAGGCGTCGAGCGGAATCGAACCGCTGTAGCAGGTTTTGCAGACCTGTGCCTAAGCCACTCGGCCACGACGCCTTATAATAGTGCTGCAAATGTATAAAAAATTGGGACTTTTACTTACAAAAATCTACTTTTTACGTTTATCAGTCATTTTTATCGTTACACTTTCTACATCACCGCCAATTGGAGGGTTTAATTTGCTGATGCTAACCGTTGCTTTCTTCACCATGATATCCTCTTTAAAAATTCTATCTAAAATTCGTCTTGCAACTGTTTCTAGAAGTTTGGACGGAACCTTCATTTCTTCTATAACTACTTTATTTAGAAACACATAGTCCACTGTATCGTTAAGCTCATCTGTTTTCGCGGAAGTTTGTAAGTTCGCTTTTACTTCAAGATCTACGCGGTAATCACTTCCTATTTTTGTTTCTTCCTTTAGGCAACCATGATGCGCAAAAACCCTAATATTTTCAACTTTTATAATTCCCATTTAACAGATTTTAAGTCGGTAAAATTACCTAATTTTGCTAATATTTTTGTTGAAAAGCAACAGTTTCTAATTAATTACTGTAATTGTTACATGTTTTATGTCTGAAGAAAGAAGATCACTCAATTTTATAGAGCAAATTATAGAAGACGATTTGGCTAATGGAATGTCTAAAGATAATTTACGTTTTAGATTCCCTCCAGAACCAAATGGCTACTTACATATAGGGCATACCAAAGCCATAGGTATTAGTTTTGGTCTAGGCGAGTATTACAATGCCCCGGTTAACCTTAGGTTTGATGATACAAACCCTGCAAAAGAAGAACAGGAGTACGTCGATGCTATTAAACGCGATATAGCATGGTTAGGCTATAAATGGGACAAGGTGTTGTTTTCTTCAGATTATTTCCAGCAACTTTATGATTGGGCAATAATGCTCATTAAAGAAGGAAAAGCCTATGTTGATTCTCAATCTAGTGAAGCTATGGCAGAACAAAAGGGAACGCCAACAGAACCAGGAGTCGATAGCCCATACCGCAGCAGAACAGTTGAAGAAAACCTTGATTTGTTCAGCCGTATGAAAAACGGAGAATTTGATGAAGGCGAGCATATTTTGCGTGCTAAAATAGATATGAAACATACCAATATGTTGATGCGCGACCCCATTATGTATCGTGTTGTAAAAAAAGAACATCACAGAACAGGAAGTGATTGGTGTATTTACCCAATGTACGATTGGACTCATGGTGAGAGTGATTACATAGAACAAATATCACATTCGCTATGCTCTTTAGAATTTAAACCACACAGAGAGCTTTACGATTGGTTTTTAGACCAAGTAGTAGACCCTAATAAACTTAGACCTAAACAACGTGAGTTTGCGCGTTTAAACCTAAGCTATACCATTATGAGTAAGCGTAAGCTACTTAAATTGGTAGAAGACGGTATTGTTAACGGTTGGGACGACCCAAGAATGCCAACAATATCTGGATTACGTCGCAGAGGCTATACTCCTACCGCTTTGCGAAAATTTGTGGAGACTGTGGGTGTGGCTAAGCGCGATAATGTGATTGATGTGTCTCTTTTAGAGTTTTGTATCCGTGAAGATTTAAACAAAACAGCGCCTCGCGTCATGGCGGTTTTAAACCCTGTAAAACTGGTGGTAACAAACTATCCTGAAGACAAAGTAGAGTGGATGGATGCAGAAAATAATCAGGAAGATGAAAGTGCGGGTTATAGAAAAGTACCGTTTTCAAGAGAGTTATTTATTGAAAAGGAAGATTTTAAAGAAGAAGCTAGTAATAAATTTTTCAGATTGAAATTAGGAGGAGAGGTAAGATTGAAAAACGCTTACATTATAAAAGCGGAAAGCGTTGTGAAAGATGTACATGGTGAAATTACCGAGATACATTGCACCTATTCTGAAGATACCGATAGAAAGGTAAAAGGCACACTGCACTGGGTTTCGATTGAACATGCTATAAAAGCTGAGGTTAGAGAGTATGATAGGTTATTTATGGATGAAGCTCCAGATAGTCATCAGGATAAAGATTTTATGGAGTTCCTGAATCCGAATTCCCTTAAAACGATAGAAGCATTTGTTGAACCAAGTTTAAAAGAAGCCAAAATTGGTGATAGATATCAATTTCAACGATTAGGATATTTCAATGTTGATGACGATACTACATCTGATAAGCACGTATTTAATAAAACAGTTGGTTTACGCGATACTTGGGCAAAAGTAAAACCAAAGCAGAACCAAAACCAGGGTCATAAACCTCAAAATAATCAACCAAAGCGTAAAGCTATTGATGTGATAAAACAATTGGGAAAGAAATACACCAATCTACCTGAAGCTAAGCAGCAAAAGGTACGAGCTGAAATTCTAGAACTCGCCAAAGACGTGTCTTATGAGGAGATTGAGCCATTATTTAATACTGCTGTTAAAAAGGTTGGAACTCGAATAGCTGTTGTTTTAGTACTAAGTGTTCTATTAAAAAATGGATTAGACAAAAATCAGGATATTGAGGATTTTATTACTAAAGGGATTGAAGATAAAAACGATTTGTTGGTTCAAGAAGCAACGCTTTTGTAGTAGTATTCCCTTTCAATAAACGTTAAAAAAAACACTCCATTTTATTTTTAGCTATATTTAGGTACTAACTATAACTTTAAAAATCATGGAAATCAATTTTTTAGCAATTTTGGTTGCTGCAATTTCAGCACTTGTTGTCGGTTTTGTTTGGTACAATCCAAAGGTATTTGGTACTGCTTGGATGAAAGCAGCTGATATGACTGACGAGAAAATTAAAGGCGCAAACATGGGGAAAATATTTGCTATGGCATTTATTTTTGCTGTTCTTTTAGCTATGAGTATGCTCACATTAACTATTCATCAAACAGGAGCGATGGGTATGGTAGGTGGTGATATTGAAAATGCACTTCCCTCCTATACCGCTTTTATGTCAGATTATGGTACAGTGCATAGAACTTTCGGACATGGTGCTTTACATGGCTTTTTTGCTGCGGTGTTTATAGTACTTCCTGTGCTGGGTACAAATGCTTTATTTGAACGAAAAGGGGCAAAGTATATTCTTATAAATAGCGGCTATTGGATGGTAGTTATGGCAATTATGGGAGCTATTATTTGTGGTTGGCATTAATATTTTGTAAATTTTTAACATATTTAAAGACTGAAGATGTTTATTTTTCAGTCTTTTCTTTTTTGTATTGATACAGTATCGTGTTTTTAAGAGTATAGATGAAGTTCCGCAAGAATGGGACGACTTAGTAGTACACGACATACTTCTAAATCGGGGGTATCTCAAAGCTTTAGAAGAGGCTTCTCCTAAAAATATAAATCCGTTTTATATAGGCGTGTTTAAAGCAGATATTTTGATAGGTGTTGCTCTAGTGCAGCGTGTTCAATTATATCTTAAGGATATGTTTAGAGACACCAAGGTGTCTTGCGTAAAAACGTTTTTAAAAGACACCATATCCAAAGTGCTTAAAGGCAATATTCTCGTCGTGGGGAATCTAACGCATACTGGACAGCATGGGATGCACTTCAATTCTGAAGAAATTTCTAAATCAGATTTTTATTCCATCATTTTTCAAGGGATTTCAGAAATAGAAGCTATTATTAAAAAGAATCAAGGCAAAACTATTCGATTGATAATGCTTAAAGATTTCTTTGAAGATGATGTCATGCTAGACGATACATTTTTTCAAAAGGAAAAATTACATAGAGCCATTGTACAACCTAACATGATAATGAATATTAGAGACGTTTGGGGGTGTAACGACGACTATATAGGCTGTATGAACAAAAAGTACAGAACGCGCTATAAGCGTGCTAAAAAGAAGCTAAATAGTATTGTTTGCAAAGAGATGAGTTTGGAGGAGATTAAATTCAATTCTAATCTATTGCATAGACTATATCTAAATGTATCCAATAATGCAAAGTTTAACACATTTATACTGCCTGAAAATCATTTTTATACATACAAACTTCAGCTTAAAGAAAATTTTAGGGTATTTGGATATTATCTAAAGGATGAACTTATAGGATTTTTTACTTTAATTCTGAATAATGATCAATTAGAAACCTATTTTTTGGGCTATGATTCTAAACACCAATATCCAAATCAACTGTATTTAAACATGCTATATGAGATGGCAAAATTTGGTATCGAGCATAAATTTAAAGATGTTATTTACGCCAGAACAGCCATGGAAATAAAGAGTTCGGTTGGTGCAAAACCTAAAGCAATGCGCTTATATTTAAAGCATACCAATAGTATTTTGAATGCTATATTAAAACAGGTATTTAGGTTAATGAACCCCTCGCAAGATTGGGAAGAAAGACATCCTTTTAGCTAAATCTACACTAAAGTTTTAAGTATTTGATTTTTATTTTGACGAAGTGGATTTGAACTTAAAGTAACATTTATAAAAAAACCTCCTAGAAAATCTAAAAGGCTTTTTTAATATCAATAAAATGGATTTACTTATTTAGGAGGATTCTTTTTAGCTTGTTTCATAGCCTCACCAATTTGGTTACTTGCTGCAAAACTCGCCACCATATCATTTAGCATATTACTTCCTGCCTGTGGTGCATTTGGTAAAAGAATCAAATTACTATTAGTTTCTTCTCCTAAAGACTGTAACGTATCATAATGTTGGGTTACAACAATTAAAGCCGATGCTTCTTGACTGTTTATACCAACACGATTTAATACTTCAACAGACTCCTCTAAACCACGTGCAATTTCACGACGCTGATCTGCAATACCTTGCCCCTGTAAACGCTTGCTTTCTGCTTCCGCTTTTGCTTTTTCAACTATTAAAATTCTAGCAGCATCACCTTCAAACTGAGCCGCTATTTTTTCACGTTCAGAGGCATTAATACGGTTCATAGCCTCTTTTACTTGTGCATCAGGATCAATATCAGTTACTAATGTTTTAATAATGTCGTAACCGTATTCCATCATCGCATCGTTAAGTTCTGATTTTACAGCAATGGCAATATCATCCTTACGCACAAACACATCATCCAACTTCATTTTTGGTACTTCCGCACGCACTACATCAAACACGTAAGATGTAATTTGATCGTGAGGATAATCTAACTTATAAAACGCATCATACACTTTTTCGCGAATTACTTTGTACTGTACAGAAACTTTCAAACGTACAAACACATCATCTAAAGTTTTAGTTTCTATAATAACATCTAACTGTTGAATTTTCAAACTCAGTTTACCGGCAATTCTATCAACTAACGGAATTTTTAGCTGTAAACCAGAGTGGCGAATACTTTGAAACCTACCAAAACGTTCAATAATTGCCGCTGTTTGTTGTTTTACAATGAAAAATGATGAGATTAAAATAATTAATCCCAAGACGATAAATGGGATGTAAAAGAAGTTCATATTAGTCTTTTTTAATGGTTATAAAATTGGAATTACTAATTTACGTTATATTTGAGGCAATTAACCCTAAATCGATGAAAATTAATAAACTTATTCTATTAGTAGCATTAACCATAGGTTTTGTTACATCTAGCTACGCTCAAAAAGGTAATTACCCTATTACCAATGGTTTTTCTGTTTTCGGTGGCATTACGAAATTTGATATTACTACCGATAATTTTGTAACCTCACAAGGTGATGGTTTTTTAGGTGGAATGTCTGCCACCGTTGATATTCCTTTACGCTGGTATAATGTAAGTTTTGGGATGCAATTGTCAGAAAGTAATATTGATATTTTAGGAAGACCAGCTTTGGTTAGTACTGAGAGCGAATTTGTAAACTATAAAATGTTTGCAGCACAAGTAGCTATGTTACTTAATATAAAGGCTATTAAAAATCATTTTACTATTGACGTTGGCCCTACGCTGCAATACAATGGCAAGCTTGAATTTAAGAATAAAGACCAAGAAGGCTACTACATAAATAATTACACGAATTTAGCTGCTGAAGATATTACCAACATTTCTCAATTTAACTTAAATGGAGTGGTTGGTGCGTCTTTTGGGATTAGAAATTTTAAGTTGAGAGCCCAATATATTTATGGGTTTACTAACATCTTGAATAAACTAGAAAACGAAAATTTAGATGCCACAGGTGGCAATGCCCGATTTAAAGGCAATCAAAGCATGTTAGTTTTAGGCGCTATGATTTCTTTTTAATCTATTCTCTGGTATAATTCTGAGTTTGTTTAATCACCACATCCATTTTTTTTACGTTTTCAATAGTAGTATTTATATCCGCTGATTTTACGGTGTCACCTCTTGTATAACCTATATACTTTAACCAGCCTTCAGAGCGTAATTTTCTGCGCTGACTACTCATCGCAAAAAGTGGATCAATTTTTAAAGGTGCTATTTCAGATGTAGCATCACCAATAGCCATTTCTGGATATAAATCTGATAGTATTTTTTTAGCCATGTAGAAATGCCCAATGTCATTTGGGTGAACACCATCTGGAATAAAAGTACTGTCTGATTTTTGCGTTTTTATTGCAACAAGTTGATGATTTAAATATGAATTCAAGTCGATTACCTTGACGTCCTCAATAGTTTTTAACCAAGTTGCATAATCGTATAAAACTTGCCCGTAATTGTAATAAGGATGTTGATACGATTGTGGTTCGTCATCAAAAGCAATACGCTCTTTAATAGGGTCGGGATCAAAAGGTGTTGGAGTAAGAAGCATGATTTTAGCCCCTGTATTTTCTACCTTTTCGATGAGATTTCGAATACCATTTTTGTAGTTCAAAAAACGAGTGTCATCTTTTTCTGAAAAAACACCGTCGTTCATACCATAACAGGCTAAAACCAAGTCTGGTTTAATGAGCTTAAGCGCATCATCTAATCGAGAATGCACACAAGGTCTAGGAAATACATGAGAGGCTTCTGAATCGCCAGAAACCGTTTCACTTGACAATCCAATGCTTATAATATCAAGTGTTTCGTTTGGATAGTTTTTACGCAAATAGTATTCTAAAAAATCAACATATTTTCCGTTTTGAGTGATGCTGTTACCAAGAATTAGGACTTTTTTGTTGTGGAGTGGGAGGGTGTCGGATTCTTCTTTTGTTTTACAAGAAGTGATAGAAATAAGCACCATACAAAAAAGAGCAAATGTGAGCGGTTTCATAATGAAATTAAATATTTAAGGTGAAGATACTAAAATCAGGAAATGTGTTTTTTCTTAATTCCCATTCGAATAATTAGATTTATATATTCGGAAAATTGATTATTAAATTTCTGATTTTCAGAAGGGTTTTTCATTTGTATATCCCTGAGTGATCCATTACCTCTGAACAAACCACTTTTTAGAACTAATTTTCTAAATTCCTTGTCATTTTTATTGTCGGCAGAAAGCCTAATTTGTAACAAATAATCTACATAAAACCCCATTCCGTTTTCAATTAGAATTTGCCCTAGTAGATCTGATTTCAAAGTCAATTCTGAAATATTCTCATCAGAAAAATTAATTAGTGATTTCTTTTTCAGAAAGTCCAATATTCCCACTATTTTTTATTTAGGTTTTTTTCAAATTAGCTATAACCATATGAGAACATCTATGTTGGCAGGAATCCAGATTAATTGAAATTTTACATTAAATAAGTTTACTGTAAAACACTCATAGCCTTCTCAATCCGCTTAACACTCTCCGCTTTCCCAATCATATACATAATATCAAATACATCAGGACCTTGTAAAGCACCAACTAAGGCTAATCGTAGTGGCATCATTACTTTTCCAAAACCAATCTCATTACTTGTAATCCAACCTTTTATTTCCGTTTGAAGATTTTCTACAGAGAATTCTTCAATATCTTTTATGATGGAAATAACCTGCTCTAAAATTTCCTTTGTGCCGTCTTTAAATGCTTTTTTTAATGCTTTTTCATCATAAGACGTTGGAGGAGTGAAGAAAAAGTGACTCAACTCCCAAAAGTCTGAAATGAAGGTAGCGCGCTCTTTTATCAAAGCCACTACCATTTCGATATAATTCACGTCAATTTCATCAAGTTGAGGTTGTTGCGATTTGAATGCCTCTGCCAGCATACCATTATCTTGCTCTTGCATGTAATGGTGATTAAACCATTTAGTTTTGTCAGGATCAAAACGTGCGCCAGATTTGTTGACACGTTCTAAATCAAAGTCAGCAATAAGCTCTTCTAAACTAAAAATCTCTTGTTCTGTTCCAGGATTCCATCCCAAAAAGGCCAAAAAATTAACCATAGCTTCTGGGAAATACCCATCTTCTTTATAACCTCTAGACACATCACCTGTTTTAGGGTCTGTCCACTCTAAAGGAAATACAGGAAAGCCTAATTTATCACCATCACGCTTGCTTAGTTTGCCTTTTCCTGTAGGTTTTAAAATTAATGGTAAATGTGCAAATTCTGGTGCTTCCCAACCAAAAGCAGTATATAATTGGTAATGCAATGCTAAAGAAGGCAACCACTCTTCTCCACGGATAACATGTGTAATTTCCATTAAATGGTCATCAACAATATTGGCCAAATGATATGTAGGCATACCATCACTTTTAAACAGTACTTTGTCATCTAAAATATTTGTATCAATTTTTATGTCGCCACGAATGATGTCTTTAAGGTATAATGTTTCATCTTGAGGCGATTTAAATCGAATTACAAAATCGTCTCCAGCATCTAATTTAGCTTGAACTTCTTCAGCAGAAAGCGATAAGGAGTTTTTCAACTTCAAACGGTTATGCCAATTGTAAATAAAGGTTTTGCCTTTAGCTTCATGGTCTTTTCTATGGAAATCTAACTCCTCGGCTGTGTCAAACGCGTAATAGGCATTACCCGAAGCAATCAATTCATCGGCATACTGTTTATATAAATTTTTACGATCGCTTTGACGATATGGTCCAAATTCACCACCATTCACGGGGCTTTCATCAGGAGGCATGCCACACCAATTTAATGCATCAATAATGTACTGTTCAGCACCTTCAACATATCTGTTTTGGTCGGTATCTTCAATGCGTAAAATAAAAGTACCGTTATGTTTTTTAGCAAACAAATAGTTGAATAAAGCGGTACGAACACCGCCAATATGTAAAGGCCCTGTTGGGCTTGGTGCAAAACGCACACGAACATTTTTGGTCATGTTTTGTTATTTTTGGCAAAGATACAATTAACACATTATTATAAAGACCGAAGAAAATAAAATTGTAGTTTAGTAGCTTAAATAGCTTATTACCATTGCATTTATCCCCAAATCATGGATAACTTTAAGAACATACAACAAAAATTAGAGCGTTTTATTAGGCGATATCACACTAATGAACTGCTGAAAGGTGGTATTTTGTTTTTTGCCATTGGCTTGTTGTATTTTTTATTCACACTATTGATTGAGCATTTTTTATGGCTAAATACCACTGCCAGAACCATCTTGTTTTGGGTGTTTATTGCTGTAGAATTAGGCTTACTTATCAAGTTTGTGGCTATACCTTTAGCGAAACTATTTAAGCTGAAAAAAGGAATTGATTACCAAAGGGCTGCCAGAATTATTGGGACACATTTCCCTGAGGTTGATGATAAATTGCTGAATGTTATTCAACTTAAAGATAGTAATGAGCAGTCAGAATTGCTATTGGCGAGCATTGATCAAAAATCGGTAGAACTTAATCCCATCCCATTCAAATTAGCAGTTAATTTTAGGCAAAACCTTTCGTATTTAAAATATGCCGTAATCCCTATCATTATTTTAATGCTGGTTTATGTTACAGGTAATTTTAATTGGTTTAGCGATAGTTACAAACGTGTGGTGGATTATAAAACGGCTTATGAGCCACCAGCCCCGTTTCAGTTTTTTGTGGTGAATGACGATTTAAAAGGTATTGAAGGGAAAGATTATAAGCTTTTGGTAAAAACTGCTGGTGATGTTGTACCAGAAAATGCTCAAATAATTTATAATGGCGATACGTATTTTCTACAACAAACGGGTATTGGGGAATTTGAATATGTGTTTCCTCAACTTCAGGAGGCGGTAGAATTTAGTTTATCTGCTAATGATGTGAATTCTAAACCCTATCAAATTGATATTATTGAAGTACCGTCTTTATTAGGCTTTGAAATGGCTTTAGATTATCCAAGTCACACGAAAAAGCGAGACGAAACCTTAAAGAGTACTGGTAATGCGGTAGTGCCCGAGGGTACAAAAGTAACATGGCAACTTAAAACAAAATCTACCGATAATGTATTTTTATATTCTAAAGACACTGTGAGTTTTAATGCCGAAGCTGATAATGTTTTTAAAACTTCTAAAAGTCTTTTTAGAAATTACGATTATACGCTTAGTACTAGCAACACCAATTTAAAAGATTACGAGAATTTATCATTTTCTATTGATGTTGTAAAGGACGAATTTCCTGAATTGAATATTCAGATGAAGGTTGATAGTTTAGATTTACAAACGCTGTATTTCTACGGACAGGTTAGTGATGATTATGGCTTAAGCAAGTTACAATTAGTATATTATCCTTCTGAAAATGAGAGTGATAAAAAAACAAAAGCGCTTTCGATTACATCATCTAATGTACAAGATTTTATAACGGCGTTTCCTGATAATTTAGCGATAGAATCTGGTGTGCCGTATCAATTGTATTTTCAAGTGTTTGATAATGATCGCGTGAATCGTTACAAAAGTAAGAAGAGTCCAGTATTTAGTTATCGCAAGCGCACTTTAGAGGAGGAGAAGGAAAAGCAGCTAGAGCAACAAGGTGAAACCATTAAGGATTTAAATAAATCACTTAAAAAGTTTGAAGAGCAAGAAAAACGATTGGAAGAGTTAACCAAGACAGGACGTGAGAAGAAGAATTTAAATTTTAATGATAAGAAGAAGCTAGCATCATTTTTTAAGCGCCAGAAGCAGCAAGATGAAATGATGAAGAGTTTCAATAAGAAGTTGAAAGAGAATCTTGAGGAGTTTCAAAAGGAAAGTCAAAAAGAAGACCCATTTAAGGAAGACTTAAAGAAACGCTTAGAGGAAAATGAGGCTCAGTTAAAGAAGGATGAAAAGATCTTGGATGAATTAAAAAAACTTCAAGAGAAGATTAATAACGAAGAACTCATAAAAAAACTTGAAGATGTTGCGAAGCAAAATAAGAATAAAAAGCGCAGTCTGGAACAGTTGTTGGAGCTTACAAAACGTTTTTATGTTGAAAAGAAGCTAGAAAAATTGGCGGAAGATTTAAAACAATTAGCTAAAGAACAAGAACAACAATCTGAAGCGTCTGAAGAAGAAAATACTAAAGAAAAGCAGGACGCTTTGAATGAAGAATTCAAAAAATTTCAAGAGGCACTTGAAGAACTTCAAAAAGATAGTAAAGCATTAAAAAAGCCTATTGACATTCCACAGGATAAATTAGATGAGAGAGAAGTGAATGATGAGCAACAGAAAGCATCAGAAGCGTTAGAGCAAAAAGAACAAGAGGAGCAGCAACAAAATGAGCAACAGAAGCAAGAGCCACAAGAACAAAGTGAACAGCAAAAACAAAGTTTAAAAAATGCACAAAAAAGCCAGAAGAATGCTGCGAAAAAAATGAAGCAGATGGCTAATAATATGCAAAGTTCTATGCAAGCTATGAGTGGAGATCAGATGCAGGAAGATACTGAAATGTTACGTCAGATTTTAGATAATTTGGTATTGTTTTCGTTTGATGAAGAAGCACTAATGGAACAATTTAAATCTATTGATGTGAATCATAACAAATATGCCACCTATTTGAAGAAACAAAGTTATTTAAAAGAACATTTTGAACATATTGATGATAGTTTATTTGCGTTGTCTTTGCGACAGCCAAAAATGTCTGAAGATGTTAATAAGGAAATCTCTGAGGTGTATTTTAATATTGAAAAGGCTTTAGAGCGTTTGGCTGAAAATCAACTGTATCAAGGGGTTTCTAGTCAGCAATTTGCCATTACAGCCACTAATAATTTAGCCGATATGCTAAGTGATATTTTAGATAATATGCAAGAAAGTATGAGCATGTCAGCTGGTCAAGGCGGACAAGGCGACATGCAATTGCCCGACATCATTATGAGCCAGGAACAACTCAATAAAATGATGCAACAAGGCATGAAGAAGGGTGAAAAAGGCAAGCCTAAAGAGGGTGAAGGTAGGGAAAAGGGTAAAGGTGAAAAAGAAGGAGAAGATGGAGAGAAAGGGAAGAAGGGTGAAAATGGAAAAGAACAGGGGCAAGACGGAAAGGAAGGTAAAGAAGGAGAAGATGGCGATAAAAATGGAGGTGAGGGTCAAGGCGAAGGTGATTACTTTGATAATGAAGGATTGCTTTATGAAATATACCAAAAACAACAACAGCTGCGCGAAGCATTGGATAAACGTTTGGAGAAAGAAGGAAAAGGCGGTATTGGCGATAGGTTGTCTAGACAAATGGAGGACATTGAATTGGATTTGTTAAATAAAGGTTTTACAAATAAAACGCTTCAAAAGATGACCAATTTAAAGCATCAATTATTGAAGTTAGAGAATGCTACATTCCAGCAGGGAGAAGAGAATAAACGCGAATCTGAAACAAACAAAAACCGATTTGATAATACTACTACTAATCAAATTCCGCAGGCAAAACAATATTTTCAAACTACGGAAATATTAACCCGACAAGCTTTACCTTTGCAGCAAGTTTACAAAAAGAAAGTGCAGCAATATTTTAAGCAAACCAATGATTAATTTCAATTACGAAACTGATTTTAAATTAACTTCCCAGAAAGACATTTCAATATGGATTGAGACTACAATTTCTGAAGAGGGTTATAAATTAGAAGAGATTAATTACGTCTTTTGTGATGATGAGTATTTACATAAGTTGAATGTTGAATTTTTGAATCACGACACGCTTACAGATATTATTAGCTTCGATTATTCTATAGGAAAAATAATACAAGGAGATATTTATATATCTGTAGAAAGAGTAGAAGATAATGCCAAAGATTTTGGAGCTCTATTTGAAGATGAATTACATCGCGTTATTATACACGGTGTGTTGCATTACTGTGGTTATAAAGACAAGACAGAAGATGATGCGAAAGTAATGCGAGAAAAGGAAAATCACTACTTACAGCAACTATCTAAGAATTAAAGATTTCAATGTATATTTGCAAACCGAAATTTAAACAGTGTTCCACGTGGAACATTTTAATTATAATAAAAAAAGTCACGTCAAGATAAATCAAGGCGTCTTGAGTAATAAATAAAGAGATAATGTTTAACGACCTTTATGATGTTATTGTTGTAGGAGCTGGACACGCTGGTAGTGAAGCTGCCGCTGCTGCTGCCAATATGGGAAGTAAAACCTTATTGGTTACTATGAACTTGCAGAACATTGCCCAAATGTCCTGTAATCCGGCTATGGGCGGTATAGCGAAAGGGCAAATTGTACGAGAGATTGATGCGCTTGGAGGTTATAGTGGTATTGTATCTGATACCTCAGCCATTCAATTTAAAATGCTTAATAAATCTAAAGGGCCTGCAATGTGGAGTCCGAGGGTGCAGAGTGACAGAATGCGTTTTGCTGAAGATTGGAGGTTGCTTTTAGAGCAAACACCAAATCTTGATTTCTATCAGGAAATGGTTTCAGGATTATTGATTGAAGGCGAGAAAGTTGTTGGTGTTAAAACATCTTTAGGAATTGAAATAAAAGGAAAATCTGTAGTACTTACTAATGGTACGTTTTTAAATGGATTAATTCATATAGGCGATAAGAATTTTGGAGGTGGTAGAGCAGGAGAAAAAGCTGCTACAGGAATTACAGAACAGTTAGTTGATTTAGGTTTTGATTCGGGTAGAATGAAAACAGGAACACCACCAAGAGTTGATGGAAGGTCTTTAGATTATTCAAAAATGATCGAGCAACCTGGTGATGACAATCCAGAGAAATTCTCGTATCTAGATATTACAAAACCTCTCCAAAATCAGCGTTCTTGTCATATGACTTATACAAGCCAGCAAGTACATGATTTGCTACGTGAAGGTTTTGATAGATCTCCTATGTTCAATGGTAGAATTAAAAGTTTAGGGCCTCGTTATTGTCCTTCAATTGAAGATAAAATAAACCGTTTTGCAACTAAGGATAGACATCAATTATTTATTGAGCCAGAAGGATGGAATACTGTTGAGGTTTATGTAAACGGGTTTTCTACATCGTTACCAGAAGATGTTCAGTTTAAAGCATTACGATCAGTGGTTGGTTTTGAAAACGTTAAGTTTTTTAGACCAGGCTATGCGATTGAATACGATTATTTTCCTCCTACGCAATTAAAACATACTTTGGAAACTAAGCTTGTTGAAGGGTTATATTTTGCAGGACAGATTAATGGCACTACTGGGTATGAAGAAGCCGCTTCGCAAGGTCTGATGGCTGGTATTAATGCAAGTTTAAAAGTCCAAGAAAAAGAGCCGTTTACTCTAAAAAGAGATGAAGCTTATATTGGTGTTTTGGTGGATGATTTAATAACAAAAGGAACTGAAGAGCCTTACCGTATGTTTACTTCTAGAGCTGAATATAGGACGTTGTTACGTCAGGATAATGCAGATTTGAGATTAACACCAAAAGGCTATCAACTTGGATTGGCTTCAGAAAAGCGTTTAAAACGTATGGAAGAAAAGCACGAAGCTGCTGAAAAATTCGTTAACTTTTTTGAAACGCAAAGTGTAAAACCAGAAGAGATAAATCCAATCTTGGAAGCGAATAGTTCATCGCCAGTGAAACAGTCTGGAAAGCTATTTAAGATATTTGCAAGACCTAATATTGAGATGGATGATGTGAGAAAGGTAGAAGCTGTAGAGGCATATATTCAGGAAAATAATTTGGATAGGGAAGTGATTGAACAAACAGAAATTCAGGTTAAATATTCTGGATATATAGCTAAGGAGAAGAATAACGCTGATAAGCTAAATAGGTTGGAATATGTAAAAATCCCAGAAAATTTTGATTATTCACAAATCAAATCTATGAGTTTTGAGGCGAGAGAAAAGTTGAAAAAGATTCAGCCCACTACAGTGTCTCAAGCATCTAGAATAAGTGGTGTTTCCCCAAATGATATTTCGGTATTATTGGTTTATATGGGGCGCTAAATTCCTTTCAAAACAGGAATCATTTTTTAAACGTTCCACGTGGAACATCTAATTTAATTTTCTTTTTTTGTCATTTTGAATCAAGTTCAGAATCTATTTCAAATGAAAAATAAGACTGCTGTTTTAACTGTAAAAGACCATTCGGTTTCGAGAGAAGAATTTCAATTAATTGAGAATTCAGAATTCGGTTTTCTTGAAACATCACCGCAACCTTCAAAAGATAAATTACCCGAATATTACGAGAGTGAAGATTATATTTCTCATACAGATTCTAAAAGAAATTTGTTTGAGAAAGTCTATCATGTAGTTCGAAGTATTTCCTTGAAAAAGAAATTAGATTTAATTAATTCGTATTCTTCAGAAGAGAAAAAACTTTTAGACGTTGGATGCGGAACAGGAGATTTTTTACAAACAGCATTAGAAAATAATTGGGTAGTTTCAGGAATAGAACCTAATGCGCAGGCTAGAGAAATTGCAAATAAAAAAACTAATAATTCAGTTTTTGAAATTGATCAACTTTTAAAATTTGAAGCGTCAAGTTTTGATGTGATTACTCTTTGGCATGTGTTAGAACATTTGCCAAATTTAGAAGATCATATAGCAATTTTTAAAAACCTTTTGAAACCAAAGGGCGCTTTAATAATTGCTGTTCCAAATTATAAAAGCTATGATGCAAAATATTACAAAGAGTTTTGGGCTGCTTATGATGTACCCAGACATCTTTGGCATTTTAATCGAGATTCAATTACAAGTTTAGTTTCAAATTTTGATTTCGATGTTGTAAAAACTAAACCAATGTGGTTTGACGCATTTTATGTGAGCATGCTTTCTGAAAAATATAAAAACGGAAAGATGAATCCAATCAAAGGTTTTTGTATCGGACTGCTATCAAACTTTAAAGCGTTAAGTTCGAAAGAGGCTTCATCTTTAGTTTATATTATTAAAAACAGTCAAAATCAATTTTAATAGGCTTACTTCCTTACTTCTTGAATTAGACGCTAAATTCTAAGAGTAAAATATAATAGTTGCTTAAATCGCTTTATTTAGCTTCGTTTGTAATAGATAATTCTTATTTTAAATTTAAATAAGTATAATTATTCCTTATAAGTTAAAATCCAACCAATTAGAGGTTTCAATTTCACATACTTTATTACATTTGTGCGGATTTGAAAAAAAGTCAATACAAACTAAAAACTAAAAGAAATGAGAAACATATTTTATGTTGGAATGCTATTATTAATTGTAGCATCTTGCCAGAAGCCAGCCAAAATTGGTTACGTAGATAATGGAACATTAATAAATGACTTCCAGGAAAAAATTGATCTAGAAGAAAAATTTAAGGGAAAAGAGAAAACTTTTAGTCTAAGAAGAGATAGTATGGTTAATGCTTATCAGTTAGATTTAAAAGAAGCTCAGATAAAAGCACAAAGAATGTCTCAAGCAAATCTCCAGAAGTTATCTCAGGAAATTCAGCAAAAGGAACAATTACTTTCTCAAAGAATTCAACAAGAGCAACAAGCTATACAGCAATCTTTTCAAACAGAAATTGATACGCTTATTGTAAAAGTAAAAGGCTTTGTAAAAGATTATGGTAAGAAAAATGGCTACACCTACATTTTAGGTACAAGTGATGCTGCCGCTTCTGTACTTTATGGTACTGAAGAAAATGACTTAACACAAACAATTCTGGACGCTCTAAATGCAGAGTATAAAAAAGAATAGCATATAAGACAATACATAAAAACCCTTATAATCAATTGATTATAAGGGTTTTGTGTTTTTAAAACAAGCTATTTTACTCGTTCCAGCTTTTAACAAGTTCAATAAATTCTTTTCTAAATCCGTGAGGATCAAATGATGTTGCTCCACTGGCTAAATCGATAACCATTTGTTTAGAAACACTTCCTTTATATTCGGAGTTTTTCATCATTAAACCAAAACCAGCAACCGCTGTTGAGAACTTCATGTTTTCAGAATAGGTGTTGCCTATACCTCCTTTAATTTCGTGAGTTAACGGAATACTTTCACTAGCGTTAGGTTTCTTATATCTAAAATCAAATGTGGCAAACACGTCTTCATTGCTATTATCTTTCAAAACAACTTCGTATAGTGCAGTAATGGTTTGAGACGACCCGATTTCCCCAGCGTCTTTGGTGTCATCTTCAAAATCTTCGTCGTTTAAAGCTCTATTTTCATAACCAATTAAACGGTAAGAAGACACTTTATTTTCATTAAAGATGATTTGTATTTTAGAGTCTTTTGCTACAGTATAAAGCTTTCCTAACTCATAAGTAAACACCTTTTTAATCTGTTTCGCATTATCGATATACTCATAATTACCGTTGCCTTTATTTGCAATTTGCTCCATACCGTGATCATTCAAATTTCCACCGCCAACACCAAGCACGGTTAAATATATTCCTGTTTCTCTTTTATCTTCAATGAGTTTTACGAGTTCTTCTGTAGAAGATGGACCAACATTAAAATCACCATCAGAACCTAAAATCACCCTATTATTACCATCGGTAATAAAGTTTTCCTCTGCAATTTTATATGCTGTAATTATGCCTTCTGCTCCAGCAGTTGATCCTCCTGCGCCAAGTTTATCTATAGCCTGTTTTATTTTGTCTTTTTCGCTTCCTGAAGTTGATGGTAATAAAACACCTGCGCTTCCTGCGTAAGTTACAATGGCTATTTTATCGTCATCTTTTAAGTTATCGGTTAACGTTTTAAACCCTGATTTTAAAACCCCCAATTTATCAGGTGAACTCATAGATCCTGACACATCAATTAAAAACACATAATTTGAATTTGGTAATTGTGCTTCTGGAATGGTTTTACCTTTCATACCTATACGCATCAAATGATGTTCTGTATTCCAAGGACAAGTAGATACTTCAGAATTTAAACTAACATGATTGCCATTTTCTGGTTCAGCATAATCAAAAGTAAAGTAGTTGATATATTCCTCAATTCTTACTGAAGCAACTGGAGGCGTCTGACCTAAATTGAGAAAGCGTCTCATATTTGCATAAGAACCACCATCAGCATCAACAGAAAATGTGGATACAGGAGCTTCACTAGTTTCAATAAACGGGTTTTCGCCGTGATCTTTATACTTTTCCTGAATAATGGGGTCAAGGTCATTAAAACCAAAATTATCAGAAGTAACAAATTTTGACGTGTCATTTACTGTACAGCCCACAAGTATTAGTAGGGCAAATAGAATGTAAAAATTACGGTGTAGATTTTTCATAGCGTTGGTGTTTAAATATTTTAAAGTTTAATTATTGTGAATGCTAGTATATGTTTTAGATGTAAATGGGGTTAAATGGTTGCGTTAATTTGTAAAGGAATTCACAATAAAAATGAAATTATAGTTCTTTTATTTTCAAAATAATTTTGGGTTTGTGCAACCTTTCGTTTTTTGAAACAGGAATTAGATATCGATTTACAAGCCAGTTCGATTTATCACCATATGACACAGGAAATCTGAATGGATTTTCTATTGGTGCAGGTTTGAAAATTGGAATTTTCAATATGGGCAGAAAAAAGAAAGTGAAGGATAACTTCTAGACTACTTTGTTATTTTATTTCTCCAGTTAAGCTATTATTTTCTTTAGCAATACGTTCCTTCTGTTCTTTACTTAAACCCTGACGATAGTATACATCTGGTTTGTGCTTAACACGGTGTTCTTTCATTTCAGGGTCGTGTACATCTCTACTTAAATCACAATCAAAACGCACCAATTTAGAACAGAATTTACTCCAGTTTCCTGTAGCATTTATGAAGTGTGCTGTTCCCCAAGTTATGCCACGCCCATCTTTTGTATTTGTAAAGGCATCTGGAACATAAGGTGCCGCTGCATAAGGCATAAGTTCTGTTATAGATGCAATCTCAAAATTCACCCAGTCTTTAGCGTACTGAATGGTGTTGTGTTCTGGTCCATCTTTATAAACTAAAGCCGCTACACCCTCTTTAAAAGGAAATAAAGAGGTTTCATGTCCAGAGGTAATTAATGGGTTTAAAGGATGTTTTTTAAACGGCCCTAGAGGATTATCTGCAATAGCTAAACCTTGCATTCTAACTAAGTCTGGTCTTTCGCCAAAATCAGATTTGTAATAAATATAAACTTTACCATCGTGAACTAGCGGGTATGGGTCGTGTATAGAATACTGGTCCCATTCACCTTCAGCACCGTTAGGAATTACGATTTTGTTATATGGTGTCCAGGGCCCTTCGGGAGAATCTGCATACGAAACTGCTACGGGGCAATCGTCACCACGTTTACCACTCGCTTCCATAAAGCCTTGGTAGTACAAATAAAATTTTCCTTCCCATTCTAAAATATCGGTGGTAGTTACTGAGCGCCAACCAACTATTGGTTTTTCAGGTCGTTTTATAGCAACACCTTGTTCTTCCCAGTTAAACCCATCTGTAGAGGTTGCGTACCAAATATCTGCTAAATCCCAATCTGAAGAAGGAATAGTGTCATTACTTTTTGCAGCACCCATAGGTGGTGTAGGGGTATTCCTGTAGGTGTACCATAGATAATACTTTCCATTATGAAGTAATATTTTGGAAGGGTCTCTTCTAGTAATTGTACCATCAAAATTATTGTAATCAAAGCCTTTTAAATCGGTATATTTAAATTGACTGAACAGTTCGTTATTTTGAGGTTGTGGCGCCTCATAATCCGTATAAATACGTTCCATAGCGGCACTCATTTTGCGGTTAGGTTTTTCATCTGGAAGCACAAACGGGAAACCGTCTTGGTTTTCAAGAGTAACTATTTCTTCTTTTGGTTGTTGTTTGCATGATACGATAGCAAAAAAAGCTATTAAGTAAGCTAGTTGTTTCATTTATTTTAAGTTTAGTCTATTCAATAATAATTTCGTCTATTTCCCAAGAGCCATTGAAGGTGTTTACAGCTGGTTGAACCGCAATCTGCATTACTTTTTCGTTAATATTTTTGAACTTGGAAAACGGGACAGTGTAACTTTTAAAATCAGTATCATTATTTGAAATTAGTACCGTCACCCACTCCTGTTCTTCCCAATTTACTAGTGTTGAAGCGTCATTCCAAAATCTCTTGTTACCGGTTTTATTTATAGAAAATATTGCGATTTTCAATTTATCAGCGTGACTGTTATTTTTAAGTTTGATGGTGATTTTATCACATCCTTTTGTGTCTGTAAATAAGGAAGGCGAACTTTGAATAAGCGCCTTGGTTTCATTGATATTGCCTCCCAAAGCACCATTGCTCATATAAATATTTGTACCGTTTAGGGCTTTCCAGCCCATGGTGCTGTTCTCAAATTTGAAAGGGCGACCAGGTCCTGGATACCAACTATCACTTTTAGGGATTCTAATTGTTCCGTCAGCATTAAAAAATACCGGTTTTAAACTAGCCCCACGATAAAATGCACTGATATCATGATTTTCTTGAAGCACATATTTTTGTCCATGCCAATCAAAAAAGCTGGTATGGCCACCGCTTAAGAATTTACCCTCGAAGGTATAAGGGCCATAAAGTGAGTCGGCCATGGCATAACGCCCCCCAAATACCAAATAAAATTTATTGTTTTGTTTGAATAATGTGGGTTTATCTTCAGCATGAAAGGCTTCACCATTTTTATCTTGAAGTTTCAAAACCTTTGGCTCTGTTTTCAGAGATTTCATATCCTCAGAAAGTGTAGCGATATAGTAAATACCTGCTCCAAAAATGATGTAGTATTCACCATTTTCGGCTTCATATATTTCGGGGTCGTAAGGATGTTCGGGTATGATATCTTTTGGCAACAGAGGTTTACCCAAAAGGTCTTTGTAATCCCCGTTAATTTTATCAGCAACAGCTACGCCTGTATCTATATTTCTGTTAGAAAAGAACCAGTAATATTTGTCATTTCGCTTGGTAATATCGCCTGCCCAACAGTTGGGTTTATCCCCAATGTATAAATCTTTAGGGTGAATACTATTGTGATATTTAAACGTTCGTAAATCTGTGCTCGACCAAATTTCCCATCTATCCATAGGGAACGTGCCTTCGGGTTCCCAACTTTTGTCATGCCCGCAAACAAACCAAAGCGTGTCGTTTTCTACCCAAGCATGTGGGTCTGCCATACCATGTTCCGGAACCATGATATCTACTTTTATAGCGTTGGGGTTATAGCCCGCTCCAGCATTGGAACGTCTCAATAACTCATTGCGCATATCTTTAGCATGCAATGTAAAGGCATTTTCATTTTGTTGTTCAACCTCTGGAAAATTCAACCCATTATCCGCTAGGTCATTTAGAGACACGCCATAATTACCCAATAATGCCCAATAGGTCGCAGAATCGGAATCATCCACTCTGTTTTTGGTAAACTTACCATTTCTAAAAATGGTTCCTAAATTACTTTCATAAAACTGGTCATAAAACATTTTTCCTTTTTGACCACCTTCAACTATTCCGTATTGCCCGATACCCCCACATTCATAAAATTTGAAATCACCATTCAACGCCATTTTTTTGATATAATCGCAGGCAATAGGATCCCCAAAACAGTTATGCGTATGCTCAGGATTTTTAATACTACCGACATGAAAATTAGAACTTGTCCAATGGCTGATAAAGCGAATTTTATTGAGTAAATCTCTTCGCCCTAAACGTTTGCAATAGCTCACCAAAATAGCCTGTTCAGTTAGTGGGCCATAACACAAAATATTTAAAGTGCCTTTGGTTCTTTCCAGCTCTTTGTACAATGCTAAAATGCTTGGAAAGTTTTTTAAATCATACCTTTTTTCCCATTGAAAATTTTCACCCATTCCTTTCACGGAAGACTCCAAAAACCGAAAACTCTTCTGATAACCACCAATATATTTGTTGAGGTTTGGCAGGTCTTTGGTGTAGGCTTGTCCAAATGTTTCCTGCGCCCACTTCTGCTGGTTTGGTGTGTTTTTGTTCCACGGATGCACTGTACTCGCCATTACAATGGCACGCGTATCAAAATGGTTGGACATTAAGATGTAACTCGCTATCGCAGAAATATCATCGGGGTCGTTGATGTTATGCCCACCATCACTAATCAACCACACTTTTGGTTTTTGGGCATATAAAAATATGCTTCCAAGCAAAAGTGTGATGATTAGTTTCGTATTCAATTTACTTCGAATTAATAGTAATCACCTGCGGTTCAAATCCATCAGCTTTCACTGTCACCTTTATTGTGCTGGCCTCTTTAGTAGATTGAACAATAGCCAAAGCCCTTCCCTTTGCAGTGGTTAGTTTTTTCGACTTAAAATCTTGAATATTACTTCTTGCTCCATTATCAACACCTAACCAGCGGGCGTCACCTTCTACGCTAAATTCAAGATTGGCATTTTCCGTTTTAACCTCATTTCCGTTTTCATCTAAAAGCTGAACTATTAAGTGTGCTACGTCATAACCGTCGGCTTTCAAAACGTCTTTGTCCGAGGTGAATTTTATACTTACTGGTTTTGTAGTTGTTTGCAATTCAGTAGATATTTCTTTGCCACCTAAACGTGCTTTTGCAGTAAGTGTTCCAGCTTCATAAGGCATGGTCCATCTAAATAATTTATCTGGACTCGCTTCTCGGGTTCCTAAGGACCTCCCATTAAGAAATAGTTCAACATCTGTGTAGTTTGAACAAACTTCAACAACAACAGTCTCTCCATCTTTATAATTCCAATGCATGTTAGAGTCTCTCCATTTATAGGCATTACTGTTTTCTGGTAATTGTTGTCCAGAAATACTGGTTTGCTTAAAGCCTGATTTTGCTACTGGCAAGGTGCCAATCGAAATATGAGGTTCATCAACCCAAATACTCTTAAAGTAGTTCCAACCTTGGTATTTAAACCCAGCTAAGTCTAATAAATCGCCCCAACCACTTTTTTCGGGCCAATCCCCATGGCGCTCACCCATGTAATCAATACCGGTCCACATAAAAATGCTAAACACACCTGGGTGTTCTTCAACTTGTTTCCAATCGTCCCAAGTACCAGGGTTTTCGTTAATAGTAATGTGTCGATTAGGCCAATGCTTAATAGCCCATGGAATATCAAGGTTTCTGTAACTAAATCCAGAAATATCTACAGCATCTGCATAGCCACTCACCATACTGGTTTGCGGTACAACCATATTCGTGGTCACCACTCTAGTTGGGTCTAATTCTCTAGTCCATTTGGCTAATTTATGAGCTGTTTCTGCCAAAATATACTCCCCTTTTTCAGCTTTGTCATAGTTAGCTTTAATTTCTTCAGGAGTTAAAATAGGAGCACTACCCCAATAACCACCTGACTTTTGAGGGTCATTTGGATCTTTCCAAAAGCCTGTATCATATCTATAATGCAAATAGGTCCATTCAATTTCATTGCCTATACTCCATTGGAATACAGAAGGATGGTTTCTATCACGCAACATGGTACGAGTCAAATCAGTTTTGGCCCATTTTTGGAAATGTTCCACGTAGCCACGCGTGATATAATCGAAACTACGGTCGTGATAATTCTTTCTTTTATCTTTTGCATAATCCCATTCATCAAAAAATTCATCTTGAACCAAAATGCCCATTTCATCACACAGTTCTAAAAACTCTTTTGAATACGGATTGTGAGCGGTACGAATCGCATTAACACCACAAGCTTTAAGGTTTTCAAAGCGTCTTTTCCAAACGCCTTTAGGAACTGCCGAACCTACTAAACCGGCCGCATGGTGTAAGCAAACACCTTTTACATTAGTGATTTTACCGTTTAATTTAAATCCGAAATCTTTACTGAATTCAAGGCTACGTATACCAAATCTGGTGGTATATTCATCAACAGTTTTTCCATCTTTTATTACCGTGGTTACTGCGTTGTATAAGTTTGGAGTCTCTATATCCCAAAGTTGTGGGTTGCTCACTTCTAAATTCTGAGTGAATGTTTCTTTTGCTTTTGAAGCTAATGAAAGTGCGTCCGAACTTAGAGCTACGACACTTCCTGAAGCATCTAAAATTTTGGTTTCTAAATTGAAAGCTGCAGTATCGTCATTTTGATTTTCAACATCAATTTTAATTTGAACTTCCGCCGAATTTTCAGCAATTTTGGGTGTAGTCACAAAAGTACCCCAAATAGGAATATGTAATTTATCTACAACTACTAGTTTTACATTTCTATAAATACCGCTACCCGTGTACCATCTACTGTCTGCATATCTTGAGCGGTCTACATGTACAGTTAAAATATTATCAGAACCATCGGTTTTTAGCAAATCGGTTAAATCATAATTGATAGGCGAATACCCATACGGATTAAACCCTAACTTAGTACCATTGAGCCAAAACGTCGCGTTATTGTAAACGCCATCAAAATTGATAAATGTACTTTTTTCATCAGGAGAAGCGGGCGTTTTAAAATGCTTTTGGTAAATACCAACGCCACCAGGCAAATAACCCGTAGCACCTTCCCATTCATCACTAAAAGATTGTTCTACACTCCAATCGTGTGGTAAGCGGATGTCTCTCCAATCACCATCTTTTAACGGCACTTGCTTTGGCAAAGTAGTGTCTTTTACCAGTGTGAATTTCCAATCGAAATTGAAATCTGTAGCTCTTTCAAATTGAGAGGTTTCAGTTTGGTTTTGTTCGCATGAACAAACCATTACAATTAGTGTTAATAGTAATAACTTAAGCTTCATTTTAGTTTAGTTGTTAGTTTCTAAATATTTGATGTAGGTATAGTAAACACCGTATGCCTCCTTGTCTTCGATAAAATTGTTTACTAAAAAGGTTTTTCCTTTGGTTAGATTAATTTTAAAAACTACGGCATCTTCATCTCCCGTTATGGTTTTCTCATGAATTTGATTTTCAATTTGAATTTGAACCTTTTGAGGTTTTATACTTTCGTAGGTATAAAAGTTTTTTGGGTTTTTCTCAGGAATACCCCAAATAGCACCCGGACATTCCTTTGGCCAGCGTCTGCATTCTATTTGATAAAGGCCATCTTTTTCAATTTCAATGGCATGTGTATCGTTTAAACTTCTTTTGCCTTCAGCCACATGTTCTGCTTTCCAAATCCCAGCGCTTTCTCCAATGGCATGCTGAATCGTTAATTTAATCTCCTTTTGATGTTCATTGCCTACAATGCTCACAGGAAATTTGCTGTATTCAGGGTTGGTTTTTGAAACTTTCAAGAATTTCGCATTATCCTCTAGAATTGCGTTTACCACTTCAGGGTGATCCGCAGATACATCATTTTGTTGCATGCGGTCTTTTTCAATATTGTACAAAGCCTTTCCATGAACCAATCTCCAATCGTCTTTTATAAATGAGGCTCTGCTTACATCGGTTGGCGGGCGCCAATCTTGACGGAAATGCACAAAAATGCTTCGGTCTTCCAAAGCACTTTGCTTTTTCGTCAACAGTTTGGAAAAATCCAAACCATCAAGTTTTTTCTCCTTCGGAATATTTAATTTACAAAGAGAAGCCAGCGTAGGTAAAATATCGACATGGGCGGTTTCTTCATCTATATCAAAACCTCCAGAAATTTTGCCATCTTTCCAACGAATGAAAAAAGGTACTCTATGACTACCCTCGTGATATCCACTTTTTCTGCCTCTAAAACCGTTATTATGCCC
Organism: Flavobacteriaceae bacterium; assembly: GCA_043557195.1. GTDB lineage: Bacteria > Bacteroidota > Bacteroidia > Flavobacteriales > Flavobacteriaceae > Jejuia. Next base: position 2,106,680 of record CP121314.1, read on the forward strand.
TAGGGTTCCGTCAGCACTGTAGCCGTGATGTGTACCGTTGTCTGTCATAAAAATGAGAATGGTATTATCTGCCAGTTTTGACTTTTTAAGATATTTCTCGAGCTTGCCAAAATTTTCATCAATATTGGTAATCATGCCGTAAAATTCGGCACTTACTATTTCCTTTCCTACGAGATTTTTGTAGGGATTCGCGTATTTTTCATCAACATAAAGTGGACCATGTGGCGCATTAGTTGGTAGATATATAAAGAAGGGTTTATCTTTATTATTGTCAATAAATTTAATGGCTTCTTCAAACCAAATATCTGTGCAATAACCTTTAAATTGTTTTGGTTTATTATTCACATAGTAAGTGTCATCAAAATAGGTATTCCCCCAATAATCAGAAAGTTCTCCAACACCTCCAGCTTTATGATGAATGGCCACATCAAAGCCTTTATCCGTTGGGCGTACAGGATAGTTGTCACCTAAATGCCATTTGCCAAAAATACCCGTTGTGTAACCATTAGCTTTAAAAATATCGGCCATAGTCACTGCATTACCAGACAAAGCATCACGCCCTTTGTAGGTTGCCCAAGCTCCATTATTTATAGGGTATCGCCCCGTCATAATAGCACCTCTAGTTGGAGTACACACAGGACTCACATGGAAGTCGGTCATCCTTACAGATTGCTTATGGAATTTATCAAGGTTGGGTGTTTTAATCCATGGGTTACCGTGGCATCCAATATCACCAATCCCTTGGTCGTCCGTAAGTATTAAAATAACGTTGGGCTGTGATGAATTTAAAGGCTTTTTTTGAGCACGGATTATACTGCAAAACAGCAGAGTTAATAATATACATGAAAGCCTCATCGAAAACGCATATTTTTAATGGACGATAAATTTACAATTATGACTGACTTTTTAAGGGTAATTATCGACCTAAACTAATAATAAATGGTTCACAAATCAATAATGTTGAGTTTAAATACAGTTTACTCAGCCTTTTTATGAAGCAAACGTGTAAGTTTAATCGACAAATCCGTTAAAATAATCTTAGAATTCCCGTTACGTTCAATATGGTAAATAGCATCTTGTAGTTCGTTGCTAATGTCCATAATGTTGTTTCCGTGCACGAAAGGCGCAAAATTTTCTAATTGAAATTTTTCGGTTTTTGGTTCTAGATACACTAAATCTGTAGCATTGTAATTCAGTAGTAAAGCCTGACGGAAAAAATCCAAACAAAAGGTCAAAAACTGTTTTTGAGTCTCGCGCCCTGTTTTGGCTATTTCCTCACTCCAAGAGATTAAGTCGTGAATGGCAGCTTTATTACCTTTAGCTTTAAATGCACTACGTACCCAGGCAATAAACCAAGTTTCAAATTGGGTGTCTTCAGAATCATGATACACCAAATCGCAAGCCTTGTTAAAATTACCATTGGCTTGGTGTGCAATTTTTGTAGCAATCGATGCTTCTAAATTGTAGTTTTTTATAATAGCGTCTTTAATTACTTCTTCAGCTAATGGTGGAAAATGTAATATTTGGCAACGCGATCTAATCGTATTTATAATCTGTTCCTCATCCTCAGCAATCAACAAAAAAATCGTTTTATTTGGTGGCTCTTCAATCAACTTCAGCAATTTATTAGCACAAGCAATATTCATTTTTTCAGCCATCCAAATCAGCATCACTTTATAACCGCCTTCGTAAGATTTCAGGGTTAAAGATTTTACAATTTCGTGTGCCTCATCCACACCAATTTGCCCTTGTTTATTATCCACACCCAGCAATTTATACCAATCAAATAAATTGCCATAAGGTTGCTCGTTCAACAATTGTCGCCATTCTTCTAAATAGAAATTAGAAACTGGTTTGCTTTTTACCTTATCGCTGGTAGTTACAGGAAAAGCAAAATGCAAATCAGGATGCGAAATGTTTTTAAACTTTAGGTTACAAGAGTCGTTTCCAGAAGTGTTTTCACCATTACTATTACCACACAAAATATACTGCGCATAAGCAATAGCCATGGGTAGAGTGCCGCTTCCTTCGGGGCCAACAAACAACTGCGCATGCGGAATACGTCCATTATCCGCACTTGTAGTTAAGTGCGATTTTATATGTTCTTGCCCTAAAACGTCTTGAAACAGCATTGAACAAACCTACATATTTTTTTTAAATCTTTTAACGCCAATTGTTTTTAACTTTTCATTGTAATAAATTCAATTAAAATCGACTTACTTTTATAGCTTCAACTGTCTATTTCAAACTAAATAATGACGCAAAACGCCATACTTTTTATCCCAGACATCTCGGGCTTTACAGAGTTTGTACATCATACCTCTTTGAGCCATAGTCGTCATATTATTTCAGAGTTATTAGAGTTGTTAATTGACAATAATAGTATGAATTTAGAACTTGCCGAAATTGAAGGCGACGCCCTGTTTTTGTATAAGCTCGAAGATAACTTTAACCTATCTAAAATAGAACAACAAATTGAGCAAATGTATGTGGCTTTTCACACCCATCTAAAGCGCTACGAATATCAGCGCATTTGCCACTGTGGCGCATGTTCATCAGCCTATAATTTAAAATTGAAGTTTGTTGTGCACTACGGCGAAATAGACTTTATAGAAGTAAAAGATGCTAAAAAACCTTACGGAAGCCACGTAATTCAAGTACATCGTTTGCTAAAAAACGAAGTGCCAATAGACGAGTATGCCTTATTTACCGAAACGGTGAAACAATTCGATAAAAATTCTGAAAAAGTCATCACCGCAACCTACGATTTTGGGGAAATTTCGTTTATCTACAGTCCGCTTCAAACCTTAAAACAAAAACTTCCAGAAATAAATCCCATTCCAGATGATGTACCCAAACACAAACTGTTTGATGAAACAGAAATCATCAATCTTCCAATAAACGATTTATACGAAGTCATCAGTAATTTTGACTACAGATTGCTATGGACAAAAGGTGTGAACAAATTAGAATACGAAAAAAATAAAGTAAATCGCATAGGAGAAAAGCATAAATGCCTCTTCAATAAAAACGACGATGTTATACAAACCACGGTCACTAAAAAAGTAAAAAACCAACAATTAGTCTACGGAGAATCTACAACTAATTTTCCTTTCACAAAACGGTTTAACAGTTATTTCGTGTTAGAAGAAACAAAGGATGGCAAAACAAAACTAAATATCGAAGCCTTTGCAGATTTTAAACCATTTGGCATTTTCATGAAGCCACTTTTAAAGTCCAAATTAAAACAAAACATCTCGCAAAGCATCAAAGACCTCGTATTACTCATCGATTCTGGTTTTACTATAGATAAAGCGTAAACGTTTTATGATTTGGGCGTTACCCACAAGGGGTCGGGCTTTCACTACTCAATCCCTCCTGTGTCGGGGATTTCAAACATGCCGTTCAATCCCTAACGCGAGTTGCTTGATATTGTTTTTTTTAGTGATTATTTGGCTTAAGAAAAATTTGGAATGATTTTTTCTCCAATTTCATCAATCATTTCTTCAGCAGGTCTAGAGCCATATTTTAAATTTAGGATTACGTGATTTACACCATACGATTCTAATAATTTCAAATGCGCATTTAAATAATCGGTTCCCGATTTGAATCCAAGATGAATTGGTGTCGGCTTAACCGTTGAATCTTTAGTGATGTCGACATATAAGGATTGCATAAAGGGTTTCCAATCTTTTTTGCTTTAGACAATGCTTCTCTCCATTGATACATTACCATTTGTAGTGTTTTGAAATCTCTTGGATAGTATAACCAACCGTCTGAATGCTCTGCAATCCAGTCTAATGATTGTCCAGAATGTCCAGTTACAAGCATTGGTGTTCTTTTATAATATTTTGGCAGTAAGTCTACGCCACCATTTGTGCTTCCATAAAATTTTGAAGTATAGTTTGGAAAGTCTCCTTGTAACGCTTTTATGTAGAAGAAGCTATCTCTAAATAACTCAGATTTATTTTCCAAGTTTTGATTAAAAGCAGGATATTCTATGGGTCTATCGCCTGATGCTACACCTAAAACCAATCTTTTGTTTGAAAGTATTTGAAGACTATTAATTGATTTTGCGGTATGTACTGGATGACGCAAAGGCAAAATAATACTTCCTGTAGCTAAAGCAATGTCCTTTGTGTGATTCATTATATGCGTCATATAAATCCAAGGATCATACAGTTGTCCAGCATCTCCAAAATTTGGATCATTAAAAGGGACATCTCTAAACCAAAGTGCTTTAAAACCCAATGCTTCTGCTCGTTTGGCAAGTTGTTCTTGATTTTCCATTTTTGCAATAGAACCACTATACGCTTCTAATGGAAACACCAATCCCAAGGTTAATTTGCCTTTGGATGCTATTTTAGAATAAACATTCATCTATGAGTTTAAAATTTTGTTCGTTTCAGAAATTAATTGATTTATTTTTTCCTGATTGTAAGCGTCATTATGGGCATCAGAAAATATTCCTTTGTCATTATCAAAGTATCTTCCGTTACTTTCTTGATATTCTTCTAATATGGTTAATTCGTATAATATATCTGCTCCTTTGTCTGCCGAAGACCAATGATGGCCATAGGCTTCTTTAACCATATTTGTGTTTAATAAAGAACCAGGATTTACAGCAATGGTTGTTATACCTGAATTCTCTTTTGCAAAACCGAAACTCCACATAGTTAAAGCTAATTTGCTTTGAGCGTAAGCTTCATTACTTGAAATTAGCTCGTTTCCTTTTAATGCTTCTATCGAAACAGTTGATTGTGCTGCCGAACTTAAATTAATAATTCTTGGTGAGTTGCTATTTTTTAGAATGGGCAACAATCCGTATGTGAGCAGGTAAGGTGCAAAATAGTTTACTGCAAACCGCATATCTAGCCCATCTTTATTTTGGTTAACAGAGCTCTTAAAAACTCCTGCGTTATTGATTAAAATATCAATGGATGAAAATTCATTTGATATTTCGGCAATCATTTTTTCTATACTATTGAAGTCTGACAAATCCGATACGAAACCGCTAATTTTAACGTTGTTTGATTTTTTCTTAATCTCTGAAATAGTATTTATTAACTTCTTTGAATTTCTTCCGTGTAAAAGTATTTGATGTCCACTTTCAGCTAGTTTTATTGCTGTTAACTTACCAACGCCGTCTGTACTTCCTGTTATTAATATAGTCTTCATAGTTCATTAATTTTAATACTTCCGTTAGTTCTTATGTATAAAATAACTTCATTGTCTGCACTTGAAACTGCATGAATTGCTTTGTCGGCTGCACTAAAATAGCTTCCTACATCGAGGGTTTGGGTTTCTTGATTTTGAGGTAAGGTATAATTCAATACACCTTGTATGACAACGGAATGTAAAACGGTTCCATCTGTTTTTATTGTTCCATTAAACGTTTTTGGAAGCTTTATAAATAGTCCTTTGGAATCTGAATCATCCCAAAGAAAACATATTTCTGCTTTACTTTCAGTATCTATCCAATTTGTCTTTTTACTATTCAACCAAACCAAATTAGAGGCATCTATGTTGATTGGTCGCTCTCCGTTGTCAAATGCTTCCTCAATAGGTTGAACTAAATAAGGACCTTTATCTATTTCAACCAAAGCGATACTTTCACCTTTAGAAGCCGTAATATGGGATTCGCCTAATGGTTGCGTCCAGAAACTTCCAGATTTCATCCACATAATTGCTGATTCCGGATCATCATTATGTATGCTTCCTTTGATGACAACCGCTCTATAAGTTGCATTATGAATATGTGGTGGTGAAGAAAATCCGTCAACAAACTTTGCTAAAAACCCAGTCGCAACTTCTTCTTTTCTATCTCCCCAAAGTGTCCCTGCTTGTGGACTTTGGTCTCCTCTTGCCGGATTTAATTTTTCCCAAATGATTTCTGAACTCAAAAGAACTTTGTTCGTTGGATTTTGAATCTGTTCAGAAATATTATTTTCAGTTTCATTTTTAATCCGTTTACTATCATTACACGACGAGACTAATAATAAAAGTGTAACTATAAGAGATGTGTATGCAATTCTTATATTCATATTGTTATTTTTTAATTTTCCACAACAACTTTACCAATAGCTTTTTTGCTTTCAAGTCTTGTATAAGCTTCGCCTATGTTTTCTAATGAAAATTGATACTCATCAAGTAAAGGTTTTAAATTTCCTCCTTCAACAATTTTGGTAATATTACTCAAAATTTCACCGTGTTGTTCTCTTTTAAAATTATGTAGCATTGGTATCAACATAAATACTACGTGTAGTGATAATCCTTTAAAATGCATTGTACTTAAATCAAGTTCGCTCAAAGAAACTGTTGTTGCAACTTGACCATTTAAAGCAGTCGCTTCAAAGGATTTAAGTAAATTCTCTCCACCTACAGAATCAAAAACAATATCAAAACCAACTCCATTGGTGTATTTGTTTACATAATCTTCAACTTGTTCTGTTTTGTAATTTATGGGTTCAGCACCAAAATTTTTGATAATCTCCATTTGATGTTCTCCACCACAAGTTGCATAAACATCAGCACCAAAATGTTTGGCCAATTGAACTGCAACATGTCCAACCCCACCAGTTCCACCGTGTACTAAAACTTTCTGTCCACTTTTAACATTTGCACGAATTAAACCTTCGTAAGCGGTTATTCCAACCAATGGAAGAGCTGCAGCTTCTTTCAACGATAGGTTTTTGGGTTTTAGTGCAATAAGTTTGCTATCAGCAGCAACATAATCAGCAAGAGTTCCTTGCAAGTCTGCCAATCCACCTACACAACCATATACTTCATCTCCTGCGGAAAATTCAGTAACATCTGCTCCTACTTTTTCAATTGTTCCGGCAAAGTCCATTCCTAATATGGCCGGGTTTTCAGGCGAAAAAGGCAAGTCTTTACCCATACTTCGAATCATCGTATCTACGGTATTGACACTCGATGCAGAAATTTTAATAAGTACTTGACCACTGTTTAAAATTGGCATTTCAACTTCTCTGGAATCAAAGGTTGCGTTTTCTCCATATTCATTAATTGTTATTGCTTTCATCATATATTGTTTTTAGTTACTATAAAAATTATAGTTGCAAAACTATGTATAGTATTTTATCTTTGCAATAACGGTCAAGAATGATAGTATAAATTATATGGAAACTGCAGAACCAAAAATGCTCAATTTTAGAGGTAATGAATACCCTTGTTGTGCGAGCTTAACGATGGGAATTATTGGTGGAAAATGGAAAACAGTTATTCTTTTTCATTTGATGAATGAAAAATTAAGGTATAACGAGTTGAGAAAATCAATGCCTACTGTTACCGAAAGAACATTGAGCTTACAGCTAAAAGCGTTAGAAGAAGACGGATTAATTAAAAGAAAAGTTTATACTTCAAAACCACCACTAAAAGTTGAATATTCTCTAACTGATTTCGGTAAAACCTTAATTCCATTAATTCAGTCTATTGCGGATTGGGGCGATTCTGTGGTTGAGAAGTATTCAAAGTAAACGTTCAGTTTAGTTTACTGCTAATGAAAAACTAAAGTTCTATTTTAACTAATTTTTTTTGATTTCTGAAAGAAATTGATATTTATTCCTAACAAAGCTAAGTTGTAATTGTTGAGTTAAAAATTACAATCTTAAAAAAACTTTAAGACTTCAAACGTTTTCGTAAAAAAAGTCATTTTTTATGGCTGTTTAATTAGTTACATTTGTGTTCTAATTAGATATAAAACAATAATAATGAAGACTCTAAACGATTTCAATTTCGAAAATAAAAAAGCACTTATCCGTGTAGATTTTAATGTACCGCTAAACGAAAATTTTGAGGTAACTGATGCTACAAGAATTGTATCTGCAAAACCTACAATCATTAAAATTTTAGAAGATGGTGGTAGTTGTATTTTAATGTCTCATTTAGGGCGCCCAAAAGGATTTCAAGATGAGTTTTCGTTAAAGCATATTGTATCTAAAGTAGAAGATGTTTTAGGTGTTGGTGTAAAGTTTGTGTCAGACTGTATTGGTGATGAGACTGAGGCTGCTGCCGCAAATTTACAACCTGGGGAAATCTTATTATTGGAAAACTTAAGATACTACAAAGAAGAGACTGCTGGTGATGAAGGATTTGCTGAAAAACTATCAAAACTAGGCGACATCTACGTTAACGATGCTTTTGGTACAGCGCATAGAGCGCATGCATCTACAACAATTGTTGCTCAGTTTTTTGAAGGTAAAAAATGCTTCGGGAATTTATTAGCACAAGAAATTGAGAGCATCAAAAAAGTAATGGAAACTGGAGAAAAGCCTGTATTGGCTATTCTTGGTGGTGCAAAAGTGTCTTCAAAAATTACCATTATAGAAAATATTTTAGATAAAGTGGACCACTTGATTATTGGTGGCGGTATGGCATTTACGTTTGTAAAAGCTCAAGGTGGAAAAATTGGAAACTCTATTTGTGAAGATGACAAAATGCCTTTAGCATTAGAAATTTTAGAGCAAGCTAAAGCTAAAAATGTACAAATTCACATTCCCGTAGATACTATTTCTGCAGACGATTTTAGTAATGATGCCAATACGCAAGTATGTGATATCAATGCAATTCCTGATGGATGGGAAGGTGTTGACGCAGGACCAAAATCTAGAGCGCAATTCCACAAAGTGGTAATGGAAAGTAAAACCATCCTTTGGAATGGACCTCTAGGTGTTTTTGAAATGGAGAGTTTTGCTGGTGGTACCATAGAACTTGGAAATTCTATCGCAGAAGCTACTGAAAATGGAGCCTTTTCATTAGTTGGTGGAGGCGATTCTGTTGCAGCAGTTAAGCAGTTTGGTTTTCAAGATAAAGTAAGTTATGTGAGTACTGGTGGTGGCGCCATGTTGGAAAGTTTAGAAGGAAAAACTTTGCCAGGGATTGCTGCGATTTTAGCGTAAACATCAATATGCTATCAGTTCGAGTGATTTCTACTTTATAGTAGAAATTGTATCGAGAACAACTAGAACACGAGAAATATAAATTGAAAAAGACCTCATAGATTTTCAAACTCTGTGAGGTCTTATTTTTTATTTCAACTAAAAAATACGATTTTAGCCGTAATATCGTTCACAATCGACGTATTAGAAGTTATGGCATTTCGTTTTTATATCTTATTTTTTTTCTTTGCTACGGGTTGTTGTTTAGCACAAAATCAGGATTCTACTAGTGTTGCTAAACAAATAATCAAAGACACTTTGGTGGATACCAAACAAAGTGTGGTGACGCCTATTGAAGCAATTCCTGTTGAAGATAGTCTTAGCATTAAAGCGCTTAAAGATGATGAGCATCTTGCAGAAATAGACAAAAAATGGCGAGAAGAATTATATAACAATACGCTGTTTGATACTATTTATAAGTCGGTTACAGAAATGACTTTTGAAGAGGTTGATTATCCAGAATTACCTACCGATACCTTAAAAAAACGCTTAAAGGAGCTAGATGCTAGAACGCCATTTAATGTATCATACAATCCTTCTTTGGAGCGTGTTATTAAATCCTATTTAAAAAACAGACGCAAGCACTTACAGAAACTTATGACCATGAGTGCCTTTTATTTTCCGCTGTTTGAGCAGGAGTTAGACAATCAAAATATTCCATTAGAAATTAAATATTTGGCAGTTGTAGAATCTGCATTAAAACCAAATGCAAAATCTCGCGTTGGCGCTACAGGTTTATGGCAATTTATGTTCGGCACAGGAAAAGAATATGGTTTAGATGTAAGTAGTTATGTTGATGAACGAAGTGACCCCATAAAATCAACTGTAGCAGCATCAAAATATTTGGCTAGATTATACAGAATTTTTGGGGATTGGGATTTGGCCTTAGCGGCTTATAATTCGGGTCCAGGAAACGTAACAAAAGCCATTCGCAGATCAGGAGGTTATAAAAACTATTGGAATATCCGCCATAATTTACCACGTGAAACCGCAGGATATTTACCTGCATTTTTAGCAAACATGTATATTTTTGAATATGCCAAGGAGCACGGTTTTAAACGTTATAAACCAGAACTTGTATATTTTGAAACAGATACGGTGGTAGTTAAGCAAATGATAACACTCGATCAAGTTTCTGAAATTACAGGAACTCCCATTGAGCAGCTTCAGTTTTTAAATCCGTCTTATAAATTAGATATTATTCCTGTAGTAAAAGGTGAAAATTACACGCTTCGATTACCTACTGATGTGATTGGAACCTTTGTAAATAATGAAGATAAAATTTATGCCTTTGCCAAAGAGGAATTAGAGCAACACGAAAAACCATTACCTCAATTTTTCAATGCGAATGATAGAATTCGATATCGTGTAAAATCTGGTGATTATTTGGGGAAGATTGCTAGGATTTATGGTGTTCGTGTAAGTGATATTAAACGTTGGAATGGATTACGTAGTAACAATTTAAAAATAGGACAAAGACTTTCTATTTATCCTAGAAAACCTGTAGTGTCGCAACCTTCAGTTGCTGTAAATAAACCTAAACCAAAGCCTATTTCTGGTGATGTGGTGATCTATACTGTTCAGAGTGGTGACTCACTTTGGAGCATTTCGCAAAAATTTTCTGGAGTTTCTATTCAAAATATTAAAGATTGGAACGGTATTAGTGGTAGTAAATTAAAACCAGGAATGAAGTTGAAAATCGGTAAAGGTTAACTTCAAAAAAACAAAGACAATGAGAAAAATAGTAAGTATTTTAATAATTGCTTTACTGCTTGTATCGTGTAAAGACGGTAAATCCAAAAATAAACGAATTCTTTTTGATTCCGAAGGAAAAATAAATGATATCTCTGTAGTTATTGATAATGAAAACTGGAAGGGACGTTTAGGCGAAACTATAAGAGAAGTGCTTACTGAGCCTGTTTACGGACTGCCACAAGATGAACCTACATTTAATATCAATCAAATTCCACCGCAAGTTTTTACAGATTTTATCACAAGAACTCGGACTGTTTTAAAAATTGAAATGGGGAAAAAGGCGGGTATCATTATACGGGATAACGTCTATGCCAAACCTCAAAAAGTAATATTGATAACAGGACAAACTAAAGATGAGGTGATTACACTTTTAAATGAAAATTCTGCAAAAATAATTGAGACGTTTAGAAGCATTGAGTTGGCCCAAAGACAGAACTTGATACGAAAGGCGTTATACGATTCTAAAGTTATTAAGGAAAAATTAGGCGTAAGTATTGAATTTAATAATGCTTACAGAATAGCTAAAGATGATGATAATTTTTTCTGGATAAGAAGAGATATACGCACAGGAACGTTAAACATTATGCTTTACGAATTGCCTTATGAAGCCATACAAAAGAACGACAGCGTAATAAATAGAATTGTAACTATTAGAGATTCTATTGGGAAGCAACATATTGAAGGCCCCGTGGAAGGTTCTTATATGTCTACCGAAATGGCATACACACCGTTTCATGGTGAAACGATTTTAGATAACAAGCCTACGCTAGAAACTAAGGGTATGTGGGAAGTAACCAATGCGTTTATGTCTGGGCCATATATTAATTATGCCATAGAAGATAAAATAAACAAACGTTGGATTGTTGCTGAAGGATTTGCATTTGCGCCGTCGGTTGAAAAGCGCGATTATATGTTTGAGTTAGAGGCTATAATTAAGACGATTTCTATTGGGGATTAATTTGATTTAGGGTTATAAGGGCAACAAATTATATATACTAATACCTCACGGTTTTTATCATTTGTTGTATTCTATTTTCTGCCTCTGTTTTTAAAATCCCTTTATAATAATCTCGAACAAATGGATGTTCAAAATCTTCGTGAGGAAAAATTTCAGGTCTATCATTTCCACATTTTGTCATTACATCACAAGGAATTGAAATTGTATCTTCATATTCAGGAATATCACTACATAACCAACCAAAATATCCAGTTTCATGATTTGGATTATTGTAATTCTCTTTATAATCTAAATAACTCTTTTCGCTTAATGAAACCCATAGCCCATATTCTAGAGTTTCACAAGCGTCTTTTATTTTTTGACTAAGTGTTACTCTTATAAAACGATCAATTTGACCTTCATACTGAATTTCGCAAAAGTCAGTATCTAATTTTGCAATTTCAACCTTATCATTTTCAGAAAGACAATCGTAATTCGTTGGTGATTTAAAAGCTAAAGCTGGCCATTCTGAATGAATTTTTCCACATTCAGAGCATTTAAACTCACTCGATTTATTTTTTTTTCTTTTCCAGAACATGAATTACTCTGTTTTAGTGTCTAATATCACTCATTAACTAAAGTAGCCGAATTTTTTCTTAAAGTCAAATTCAAAATAAAACAAAAAAAAACCAACACTATCAGTGTTGGTTTTAAATATTATCTAGATTAAAACTTATTCAGCTTTATCTTTTTTTGGTTCGTCTTCTTTACTGGCATCTTTAAACTCCTTAATGCCGCTGCCTAAACCACGCATTAACTCAGGAATTTTTCTTCCTCCAAACAACAGTAATACCACAACAACTATTAAGATAATTTGTGGGGCGCCAATAGCTAATGGTAATGCATATAAACTCATAACGAATGTATTTAGAGTACAAAGTTAATAATTAATGTTTAATAAAATCGTTTTTAACACTATTACTGGATGTTTGATTAAAAGAAAACTAAGTCCTTGAAATTATTTTATTTAATTTTGCGAGCAACATGGCAAAGAAAAAACCAAAAAAAATTAAGAGAAAACTACTAGACAAGTACCGATTGGTGATACTTAATGAAAACACCTTCGAGGAACGTTTATCATTAAAACTTACCAGACTTAACGTATTTGTTATTGTAACCTTATCTAGTATTTTATTAGTTGGTTTCACCATTTTATTAATTGCCTATTCACCTTTAAAAGAATACATTCCAGGATATTCCTCAACGGCTTTAAAAAAACAAGCTACAGATTTAAGTTTTAAAACCGACTCGTTACAACAAGTATTGGCTATGAATGAGCGTTATTTTAGCTCTATTAAAAAGGTGCTTAAGGGTGATGTTACTTCGGAAGAATTAAACAGAGATTCCATTGTAGAAGCAACGAAGCTTGAAATTAGCGAAGTAGATTTAAATCCAACAAAAGAAGATTCATTATTAAGAGCTAAAGTAGAAAAAGAGGATAAATACAATTTATTTGAATCGGCTACTTCGGTTACTAATTTTGTGTTATTTCCTCCAGTTACCGGCACTATTAGTGAAGCCTACAATGTAAAAGAAAAGCACTATGCCGTTGATATTGTAGTGCCAAAAGACACGCCAATAAAAGCCACAGCTGATGGTATCGTAATATTTTCAGAATGGACAGCAGGGACAGGGCATGTTATTATTCTAGAACACAGTTACGGACTAATTTCAGTATACAAACACAATGCTAGCTTAACAAAGAGCCAAGGGGATTTGGTGAAAGCTGGAGAAGTAATTGCTACCTCAGGAAATACAGGAGAATTATCTACAGGCCCTCATTTACATTTTGAACTTTGGAGCGATGGTTACCCCATCAATCCTACTAATTTTATAGATTTCGAATAAGCAATGTCCATAAAATCAGTACTAGCCAAACCTTTTGCCAAAATAGTTGCAAAAAAAATTAAGAAATGGGCAAGCAACCCTGTTGAAACTCAAGAAAAGGTGTTTCACAATTTGATTGAAACCGGAGCACAAACGGCGTTTGGTAGGGACCACAATTTTGGAAACATTACTACGCACGAAAATTTTATCAATAGTGTTCCCATTAGAGATTATGAAGCGTTAAAGCCTTATGTAGAGCGAGTAGTAGCTGGAGAAGAAGACGTACTTTGGGAAGGTAAACCTATTTATTTTGCTAAAACATCGGGTACGACTTCAGGTGTTAAATATATTCCTATTACAAAACTATCTATTAAAGAACAGGTTGAGGCTTCTCGTAATGCGATTTTAATGTATATATACGAAACAGGGAATGTTAAATTCGTTGATGGCAAAATGATATTTTTACAAGGAAGTCCTGTCCTTAACAAGAAAAACGGAATTAATGTAGGGAGGCTTTCAGGTATTTCTGCACATTATGTTCCTAAATACCTTCAAAAAAACCGATTGCCTTCTTGGGAAACAAATTGTATTGAAGATTGGGAAACAAAAGTAAATGCAATTGTTGAGGAAACTATAAATGAAGATATGGCAGTAATTGCGGGCATACCCTCTTGGGTTCAAATGTATTTTGAGAAATTACAGCAAAAAACAGGAAAAAAGGTTGGGGAAGTTTTCAAAAATTTCAATTTATTCATTTTTGGAGGTGTCAACTACGAGCCTTATCGTGCTAAGTTTGAAAATTTAATTGGCAGAAAAGTAGATAGTATCGAATTATACCCGGCTAGCGAAGGGTTTTTTGCGTTTCAAGATAAACAAGACGAGAAAGGCATGCTGTTGCAACTAAATTCTGGTATTTTTTACGAATTTGTAAAAGCCGATGAATTTTTTAATGACAACCCAAAACGTATCACCATTAAAGATGTGCAGCTTGATGTAAATTACGTGATGTTGATTTCAACAAACGCGGGGCTTTGGGCATATAATATAGGTGATACTGTGCAATTCACATCAACAAACCCTTATCGGGTTATTGTTTCCGGGAGGATAAAACATTTTATTTCAGCATTTGGAGAGCATGTTATTGGTAAAGAAGTTGAACAGGCCATGCAAGAGGCAATTGAAGATACTGATATTCGAATTTCAGAATTTACTGTGGCACCACAAATAAATCCAGATGAAGGCCTGCCTTATCATGAATGGTTTATTGAATTTGAAAATGAACCTAAAGATCTTTCAACTTTAGCAAAAAAAATAGATACATCACTTCAAAAACAAAACTCTTATTATTTTGATTTGATTGAAGGTAAGGTATTGCAGCCATTGAAAATTTCAAAAGTGAGAGAAAATGGTTTTCAGAAGTATATGAAATCTGTTGGAAAACTAGGGGGGCAGAATAAAATACCTAGACTATCTAATGACAGGAAGATTGCAGACGCACTTACTAGTTTGATAGAAAAATAATAGTACATTTGTAGCGTTTTTTATTAAAATGAAACAAACCAAACGCCACGAACGAACGCGAGCACAAGAAAGCTCAAACGCCATTGAGCGCATGTATATTACTATGCGCCATTTGTTCAATCGTGGATTCTACAAACCAATGGGTATTTCTGGTGAAACATTAAGACAATCTTTACTGTTATTACGACCTGAAATTTACGGGTCAATTGCTGAAGAAAAAGTAGAACTCGATGGTTTGTTGTATGTAATAGATCGATTACCACGTGGTATTGAGGAATGTACTGTAATAAACCTTACTAGTGATGAGGGATATTCGAGTTCTCATTTTAAACCTATAATTCCTGAAAAACGACGACGCAATTGTTATAGGATTGATGAAGAGCAAATGAATATTGAAATCACTAGAGGACGCTCTGAGATTTATGATATTTTAACGCATCTCACATTTCTGTTTATTGAATCTCATAAAATTAGTAAAAGTGCTCTTACCGATGATATTGGAAAGACTACAAGAGACTGGAATAAGCTTGAAAGTATAGTAAATAATAATAAAAAGCTAACTCAAAAGGAGCGCGAAGTAGCCATCACTCATGCAGCGAATATTTTAGGAAGAACATTTATAGAAATAAGTAAAATCTACAACGAGTTTGCTATTCCGTCGCAACCAGAACGATTGTTATATATTGTGTATTGGCTTGGGAAATTAGCTATAAAGGAACAAATAACAAACGAAAAACGAGAGGTGAAATTTAGTCCTGTATTACGGGAAGAAATAGGGCATCATATTCATGGAGAGGTTTGGGCAAATACTATAAAGCAAACACTTTATAAAAATAAACTATTAGGCAGACCAATACATGTGATTAGCGCAAATATGCATAGTGTGATGAATACCCTTTTCGCACCCTGCTCTCTGAAGTCTCTAACATCAAAACATGATGTTTTTGACATATATAAAATGCTTAGTAACAACACTAACGCTGAGCTTAGAAAAAAAGTAGAAAGTGAAGCATTAAAACAAGGCATGTTGTATATTGATGATACATCTGGGGCAAATATAGACGTACAAATATTTGATACTCAAAAAATAGACGTCTCAAAACTAGATATTAAAGTAGATGAAATTACTTTAAAATCGAAAAAACCTGTTATATTAGTGATGGATTATGCTTTTGGAGAGCAGGCTTACGAAACAATAGATGAATTGCTGAAGCCATTTGTTGACAAAGATAAAAATACGCATTTAAACGTTGAATCTGTATCCATAATGGGTAAAGCAGGTATTTTAGAAGGAGATAAAGGTGATATTATGATTCCTTCGGCACATATTTTTGAAGGGACAGCAGATAACTATCCATTCCATAATGAATTAAAAAAAGAAGAATTAGAATGCCAAGGTGTAAAAGTCTGTGAAGGCGCAATGATAACGGTTTTAGGAACATCACTTCAAAATAAAGATATTTTGAAGTTCTTTTTTGAATCTACTTGGAGTGTGATAGGTTTAGAAATGGAAGGTGCACATTATCAGAAAGCTATTCAAGCGGCATCTAAAGTAAGAGGAAACATAAGAGAAGATGTTAAGGTAAGGTATGCGTATTATGCCAGCGATAACCCTTTAAAGACAGGAAGCACACTTGCTTCGGGAGGGTTAGGAGCCTCGGGCGTTAAGCCCACGTATTTAATAACTAGAACAATTTTAGAACAAATATTAAAATAATAGATTTTTAATTATGAGTGATAATTTACCGCAACAACCACAGCAATCCGAAGAAGTTGATTTAGGTCAACTTTTTAAGATAATTGGAAATATGTTCGATAGGTTTTTTAAGTTTATTGGCGATCTTTTGAAAAAAATGTTTTTATCATTCGTTTGGTTCGTTTTTTTTGTCAAAAAGCATATCATTAAAATCATTATCGCTGGTATTATTGGTTTTATTTATGGTTATTTTAAACAAAATAAAGGAGAACCATTATATAGATCTACTACAGTAATTAAACAGAATTATGATACAGGAGAAAACTTATACAGGGCGATAGATTATTATAACGAATTAATTGATGAAGGTGATTCGATAACTTTAGGCACAGTACTTAATATTGATCCGTCAAAAGCTGCATCTCTTATTGAATTGGAAGTAGAATCCGTAATTACGGAAAACGATAAGTTAAAAAGTTTTGACGAATATACAAAGGAATTAGATTCTGTTATTGCTACTACTGTAACTTTTGAGAATTATATTAAAAATTCTAAGGAATACCATTATCCCGTACAAAGGATTATAATGAAAGCTAGTGAGAAAGATATATTCGGAACGGTGGTTTCAAAAATTGTTGATAAAATAGTTTCAACAGATTATTTTCAGACAGAGCAAAAAAAGGATTTGGATGAATTAGAGCGGTTAGAAAAATCTATTAAAGTGTCTCTAGAGGCATCTCAAGAATTACAACAAGTATATAAGAATGTACTAGAAGCACCAATTGAAACTCCATCTGGATCTCAAACAAGTATTAGTATTGATAATACTGAGGACAGAAGTATTACAAAAGAATTCGAACTATATAATAATGATGTTGCGCTTAGGAGAGAATTGGTTGCTATTCAAAGACAAAAAGAAGACAAGCAATTTATTATTGAAGTAGTTTCTAGTCAAGAAAACCAAGGAACGATCGATAATACAAGAGAGTTATTAGGAAAAACACTGAATGTGAAAATTTATTTCGCAATAATTCTCATATTTCTTGCTTCTTTGATACTTTTAACTTTACATTTTATCAAGTTTTTAGAAAAATATAAAAACGAAATATAATTAATGAATATTTTAATAACAGGAGGAGCTGGTTTTATTGGTTCAAATTTTATAGTTTATTTTCTTAATAAACACCCTCTTATTAAAGTTATAAATATTGATAAGCTCACTTACGCAGGTGAGCTTTCTAATTTAAAAGAGGTAGAAAAATTAAAAAATTACACCTTCGTTAAGGGTGATATTTGCGATAGGATATTAATTGAAAAATTATTCTCAAAATATAATTTTCAAGGTGTTATTCATTTTGCAGCAGAGTCTCACGTTGATAATTCAATTAAAGTGCCTGAAGAGTTTATTAACACCAATGTGCTAGGTACCTTTAATTTGCTTGATGTAGCGAAAAATCAATGGATGACAGGGCCTAATGAATTAAAAGTTTATCATAGGAAATCAAGATTCTTACATATTTCAACAGATGAAGTTTATGGTAGTTTAGGAGAAAATGGGTTATTTACAGAGGACACACCCTATGCCCCAAATAGCCCGTACAGTGCCTCAAAAGCATCATCAGATTTTATAGCTAGAAGTTATCATCATACTTATGGACTGAATGTTGTAACTACTAATTGTTCTAATAATTATGGACCTAAACAACATGATGAAAAATTAATTCCAACAATAATAAGAAAGGCATTAAAGGGTGAAGATATCCCAATTTATGGTGAAGGGAAAAATATAAGAGATTGGTTGTATGTAAATGACCATTGTATAGGAATTGAACTTGTATTCAACAAAGGCATTAGTGGAGAAACATATAACATCGGCGGCAATAACGAACGTAATAATTTATATATTGCCAATACTATATGTAGTATTTTAGATGAAGTTTTACCAAAATCAACATCATATAAAGATCAAATCTCTTTTGTAAAAGATAGACCTGGACATGATTTCAGATATGCTATAGATGCGACTAAAATTGAAAAGAATTTAGGGTGGAATGCTGTTGAGAATTTTGAATCTGGGATACGGAAAACCATTGATTGGTATATCAAAAAATATCAAGAAAAATGAAAGGAATAATTTTAGCAGGGGGATCAGGAACAAGACTATACCCCCTTACCAAAGTTGTGAGTAAGCAACTCATGCCTATATATGATAAACCAATGATCTATTACCCATTAACTACTTTGTTATCTACAGGTATAAGAGAAATATTAATTATTTCAACATCAAAAGATCTCCCAAAATTTAAGGAACTTTTAGGTGATGGTAAAGACTATGGTTGCAAATTTGATTATGAAACACAAGAAGAACCTAAAGGCTTAGCTGAAGCGTTTATTATTGGAGAGCGTTTTATAGGTAAGGATTCTGTAGCATTAATTTTAGGTGATAATATTTTTTATGGATCAGGCCTAGATAAGACCTTACAGGGTAATATTGATCCTCAAGGTGGCGTTATTTTTGCGTATCACGTACAAGATCCTCAGCGTTATGGGGTTGTTGAATTCGATGACAGTAATAAAGCGATTTCTATAGAAGAAAAGCCAGAGAGACCTAAATCTAATTTTGCTGTTCCAGGTATATATTTTTATGATAATTCTGTTATTAAAAAAGCAAAAAGTATAACACCAAGTAAACGAGGAGAATTAGAAATAACTGATGTTAACAAAATGTATCTAGATGAAGGCCGACTGAATGTTCAAATTTTAGATAAAGGTACTGCATGGTTAGATACTGGTACATTTCAGTCTTTAATGCAAGCATCTCAATTTGTTCAAGTTATTGAAGAGCGCCAGGGTCAAAAAATTGGATGCATTGAAGAGGTCGCCTATAAAATGGGATATATAAATAAAGGTCAATTACACCAATTATCTAAACCATTGATTAAAAGTGGTTATGGTGATTATCTTCAACATTTAGATTAAAAAATATGGTGGTTGAAGAAACATACTTAAAAGGTTGTTATATAATAACACCAGAAATATTTGAAGACAAGCGAGGGTGTTTTTTAGAAACATTTAATGCAAAGACTTTTTTAAAAGAAACAAGTATCGAGGTTAATTTTGTTCAAGACAACATGTCTAAATCCTCAAAAGGCGTTCTTAGAGGGTTACATTTTCAAGAAGGTACGGCTGCTCAGGCGAAATTAGTACAAGTTGTTAGAGGAAGAGTTTTAGATGTTTGTGTTGATATTAGAAAACGATCTCCTACATTCGGAAAGCACTTTTCTACATATTTAGATGATTCAAAAAAAAATCAAATTTACATACCAAGAGGATTTGCTCACGGCTTTATTGCTTTGGAAAATGATACCATTTTTTCATACAAATGTGATAATTATTATGATAAATCATCGGAATCAGGCATTCTCTTTAACGACAAATATTTGGATATAGATTGGGTTTTCCCTGAAGACAAAATTATTATATCTGAAAAGGATAGAAATTTAAACACTTTTGAAAAACTTTTCAATTAATGACGTCTGTTTTAGTAACCGGAGCAAATGGTCAATTAGGAAGAACTATCAAAGAATTGTTTTATGTTAATGACCTTGAAATAAACTTCATTTTTGTTTCTAAATCTGAATTAGATATTACTGATAAAGAAAACCTCTGTCTTTTTTTTAAGAATAATGATTTTGATTATTGTATCAATTGTGCCGCTTATACAAATGTAGAACAGGCAGAAAAAACACCTGAAATAGCTTATAAAATTAATGCAGATGGGGTTGAGAATTTAGCAAATGCCTGCAATGAGACCAGCACCGTTCTAATACATATTTCAACAGATTATGTTTTTGACGGTGAAAAAGAAGAACCCTACACAATACAAGACAAGACAAATCCAATAAACGAATACGGTAAATCTAAACTAGAAGGTGAAAAGCATATTGGAAGAATCTTAAAAAGATACTTTATAGTTAGAACATCTTGGTTGTATAGTAAAAAGTATGGAAATAATTTTTATAAATTCATTGTTGAAAAAGCAAAAAGAGGAGAAACGCTTTCGATCACAACAGGACAGCAAGGTTGCCCGACAAATACGATTAATTTGTCGAAATATATTGTTCAATTAATTCAAGAAAAGTGTAGTAATTTTGGTGTTTATCATTTTAGTGATAAAAGAATTATGACTTGGTATGATTTTGCCAAACAAATTCTGACAGAAAACAATCTACTTGATAATATAAATCTTGTTAAAGTAAACAATTATCGTACTTTTGCTAAGCGACCAAAAAATTCGGTTTTAAAGAATTAAAAAAGTGAAAAGTTCATTAAAAAATATGATTTAGTAAAATGAAGAGAAAAATAGCTTTAATAACAGGAGTTACAGGACAAGACGGTGCTTATTTAAGTGAATTTCTTCTTAAGAAAGGGTATCAAGTGCATGGTGTGAAAAGACGATCATCATTATTCAATACAGATAGGATAGACCATTTGTACCAAGACCCTCATGTTGATAACCAGAACTTCTTTTTGCATTATGGAGATCTAACAGATAGCACGAACCTAACAAGAATTATCCAAGAGGTAAAGCCGGATGAGATCTATAATCTAGCTGCTATGAGTCATGTACATGTTTCTTTTGAAATGCCTGAATATACTGCGAATGCTGATGGTATTGGAACGTTAAGACTCTTAGAGGCTTTACGATTACTTGGTTTAGAAAAGAAAACAAGAATATATCAAGCATCTACCTCAGAATTATACGGAAAAGTCCAAGAGGTACCTCAAACCGAAACAACACCTTTTTATCCTAGAAGCCCATATGCAGTAGCAAAAATGTATGCCTATTGGATAACAGTAAATTACAGAGAAGCTTATGGTATGTTTGCTTGTAATGGTATTTTGTTTAATCACGAATCGCCAATACGAGGAGAAACTTTTGTAACAAGAAAAATTACTAGAGCCACATCAAAAATAGCAATGGGTTTACAAGAAAAGGTATATTTAGGTAACCTTGATGCCCAAAGAGACTGGGGACATGCAAAAGATTATGTAAGAATGATGTGGATGATTCTTCAAGCAGATCAACCAGAGGATTGGGTGATTGCTACTAATAAAACTACAACTGTAAGAGATTTTGTAAAAATGTGTTTTGCCCATGTTGGTGTTGAATTAGAATTTAAAGGCACAGAAGAAGATGAAAAAGGCTATGTAAAAAGTTGTAATAACCCTAAATACCAATTAGAAATTGGAAAAGAAGTTATTGCTGTAGACCCAAAATATTTTAGGCCAACAGAAGTGGAATTATTAATAGGTGATGCCACAAAAGCAAAAGAGAAATTAGGATGGGTGCCAAAGTATGATTTGCAAGCTTTAGTTGATGATATGATGATTAGCGATATTAAATTGATGGAGAAGGATAGTTTTCTTAAAGATGGTGGTTATAAAATTATGAATTACTTCGAGTAGATTGTTTTATGAATAAAAAAGCCAAAATTTATGTTGCGGGACATAGAGGTTTAGTAGGGAGTGCGATATTAGAAAACCTAACGAGTAGGGGATACAAAAATATAATTACGCGAACTCATAAAGAATTAGATTTAACTAAACAAAAAGATGTTGCCGAGTTTTTTAAATCAGAAAAGCCTGAATATGTTTTTTTGGCAGCTGCAAAAGTAGGTGGTATAATAGCGAATAATGTATATAGAGCAGATTTTATTTATGCAAACATGATGATTCAAAATAATGTGATTCATGAAAGCTATGTAAATCATGTAAAAAAGTTATTGTTTTTAGGTAGTACTTGTATTTATCCTAAAAACGCCTCACAACCTATGAAAGAAGACAGTTTGCTAACTGATACTTTAGAGTATACTAATGAGCCTTACGCCATAGCCAAAATTGCGGGTATTAAAATGTGCGAGAGCTATAATTTACAATACGGCACAAATTTTATTTCAGTAATGCCTACAAATTTATATGGCCCTAATGACAATTTTGATTTAGAAAAATCTCATGTATTACCTGCTTTAATACGAAAAATCCATTTAGCTAAATTACTGTTTGAAGGAAACGAAGAAGCTGTTGTTAAAGATTTAAATGTATCTTCTATTAAGGAGGCTAAGACATATTTAGAAGGTTTTGGTGTAACTTCAACGGAAGTTGAAATTTGGGGCTCTGGGATGCCAAAACGAGAGTTTTTGTGGAGCCAAGATATGGCAGATGCTTGCGTATTTATTATGGAAAACAGAAATTTCTCTGACACCTACAATGAAGGTGACAAAGAAATTAGAAACACTCATATTAATATAGGAACTGGTAAAGATGTATCTATAAAAGAATTAGCAGAAACTATAAAAAGCACTATAGGTTTTAAAGGCAATTTAGTCTTCAATACAGATAAACCAGATGGAACAATGCGAAAACTAACAGATGTATCTAAATTAAATAATTTAGGGTGGAAATATAAGATGGAGTTGGAAAAGGGGATTAGAGAAATTTATAATTGGTATAAAAAATCAAAATAATTAATTATTGGTTTTTTTTAAAAGTTGTTAGAACTAAAACAACAAAAGTAAACAAGAAATTATATTGCAAAGAAGCCTTTCTTTTGAAAGGCCGAATTGTTCCTAAAAAGGTTAATTTATGAAATAACAACGGTTTAACCTTTTATGCTGAATATATTTGAACATAGCAAACACTATATTTTTATAATTAAAAAAACGAGACATAAATGTGTGGAATTACTGGAATTTATTCTATTAATAACATTTCTAATATTGAGGAAAGAATTCACAAAATGAATTCTTCAATTAGGCATAGAGGTCCTGATGCTGGGGGAGTTTACAGAGACAATAATCTTGTTCTTGGACATAGACGATTAAGTATTATTGACACTAGAGAGGTTTCTAATCAACCTATGCACTCAAATAGTAAAGTATGGCATCTTGTTTTTAACGGTGAGATTTATAATTACAAAGAATTAAAATCAGAACTTAAATATGATTTTAAAACAGCTTCTGACACAGAGGTTATTCTCGCGGCAGTAGAAGAAAAAGGATTGGACTGGTTTGTGCAACGAGCTAATGGTATGTTTGTTTTTGCTCTCTACAACGCAAAAACAAATGATCTGTTTTTAGTCAGAGATAGACTAGGTATTAAACCGGTATATTTCTTTCATGATAAAGATGTTTTTATATTTTCTTCTGAAATAAAAGGCATACTATCAAGTGGGTTGGTTGAAGCGCATTTTAATGAAGAAGCGGTAGATGAGTATTTGGCAAACAGATATATAAGATCACCTTATACTTTTTTTGAAAACATATACCAAGTTTCACCTGGAACATATCTTGAAATAAATAAAGATTTAGCAAAAAAGGAAAATCAATATTGGGATATTCCAAAAGAGTTTAATACATCAAAAACGTTTAACGAAGCTGAGGTTTTAAAAGGACTTGATAATGAATTAAATAAGGCCATAAAATATCGTCTTATTGCTGATGTACCTCTTGGGACTTACCTGAGCGGAGGTGTAGATTCAAGCCTTATCACCGCCATAACGGCACTAAATAAAAAGGAGAAAACAAACACATACACAATTGGTTTTAAGGAGCTTAATGAGTTTGAGTATTCTGAAATTATTGCAAAAAAATATAATACTGAGCATCACGAAATATTGATGACCAAGAAAGACTATATAGACAACTGGGAGCGCCTAATTACTTTTAAAGACGCTCCTTTAGGTGTGCCGAACGAAATACCACTAGCAGTAATGTCTAGTAAGTTAAAGGAAAAAATAACTGTTGTGCTTTCTGGAGAGGGTGCAGATGAATTGATGGGAGGGTATGGTCGCATTTACAGAGCTCCTTTTGATTATGAAAATCAGAATAGGGATGAGTCATTTTATGATTACTTTATAGGTAAATATGATTATGTTCCGAGGTCAATGAGAGATGAGTTGATTAATACACCTAAAAACTACAGGAAAAAATTTGACACTGAAATTAGAAAAGAATTTGAAGGAAAAAGTAATGAAGAAAACGTATTTAAATTTTTTCATAAATATCATGTAAAAGGACTTTTACAGCGGGTAGATATGACTACCATGCAAACGTCTGTTGAAGCAAGAGTTCCCTTTTTAGATCATAAATTAATAGAATACTCTTATCGAAATATTCCGTTAGATTTGAAGTTACGTTGGAAAGATGCTGCTTCTAAAGAGAAAGCTAGAAATATAAGTTCCGACGAATATAGTGAAGTATTAGACACGCCTAAATACCTTTTAAGAAAAATGTCTTATAATTATCTTCCTAGTGAAATTATTGAACGAAAAAAAGTTGGATTTCCTGTACCTTTGACTGAATGGTTCTCTAATTTAGAAACTCTAGCAGAGGAACTTTTACCAGAAGCAAATTGGTTAAAAGATGGAGTTGTCTCTGATTTGATAGATAAAAGTAAAACAGAGGTTAGAGCAGGACAAATTTTATGGATGTTTATTAACATTGAGATATTTAGAAAAAATTATTTTAATAAAAATTGGAAGTGGTAAAATTTTAGATTATGTACAAAAGAGGAGATGAGAAAATGACCATAGGTTACACTTCAGGTGTTTACGATTTATTTCATATCGGGCATTTGAATTTAATAAAAAATGCTAAAGGTTTATGTGATAAGTTGATCGTGGGAGTTACTTCTGATGAGTTAGTCGCATATAAAAATAAAAAAGCAGTAATAAACCATTCTGAACGAATGGAAATTGTTAGAAATATTAAACAGGTAGATGCTGTTGTTCCTCAGAATGATATGGATAAATTCAAAATGTGGGAACGTTTAAAGTTTGATGTTATGTTTGTTGGAGATGATTGGTTTGAGAGTGAAAAATGGAAAGAACTTGATGAGAAGTTTAAAGCAGTTGGTGTTAAAATTATATACTTTCCTTATACTAAGGGAACTTCCTCTACGCTTATAAATGCTACTCTCAAAAAGCTAAGAGAAGACTAATTTTTAGACCTAGTCATTTTGAAAAAAATAATCGTTAAGGGCATAATTTTTTTATGTAAGTTGTTATCTAAAAAAGAAAAAAAAATTGTTTATCACAGTTTTCCTGATTTTTCAGACAATAGCTTCGCGACCTTTATATATGCCACTAAAAATTTAAAAAACTATAAGAATATTTGGCTGGTAGACAATATTAAATTGAAGGAGAGATACTTACATATTACCTCAAATTATGCCGACTCCTCTAACCTTGTTATTGTTAAAAAGAAATCATTAATTGGTGTTTATCATTATTTAACATCAAATTTAGTTTTTCATACTCATGGGTTGTATAACGTTCTTGGTATAATAAATAATCAAAAAAAAGTTAATCTGTGGCATGGTATGCCAATTAAAAATATCGGTTATTTAGATAATCCAGATAAAACCGATGTTCAATTATCTAATTATCATACAGCAACTTCTACTTTCTATCAGGAAATATTATCTAGAGCATTTGGAGTAAAGCCAGAAAAGGTTCTTATTGTTGGACAAACAAGAAATGATTTATTATATGATACTAGGTTCACTTTACATCAATTATTTAATGATAGTAACCAGTATTCTACCACTGTACTATGGATGCCAACGTACAGAAAATCTGTAATAGGAGACATTAGGGTAGATGGAGATATTACTAACGCGAATGATTTTTTAAGTGAAAAAAGCTTGAATCGTTTAAACCTTTTTTTAAGACAAAAAGAATCAATGTGCTATGTAAAACTGCACCCTATGGATTACAGAACTGTAAACTCATTTCAAGAGTATTCTAATATACGTTTTATAGACAATACATCATTTGAAAGCAAGGGAATAAATATGTATTCTACCTTTAGCACAGTAGATATCCTATTAACCGATTTTTCTTCGATTTATATAGATTTTCTTTTGTTAAATAAACCAATAGGGTTCGTGTTTTCTGATTTTGATGCATTTAAAAACACTAGAGGGTTTTTGTTTGATGATCCGAGGCAATACATGCCAGGGGAAATAATTACTACTCAAGATAAGCTAGAAGAGTTTTTATCAGATATTTTTAATTCTAAAGCAGACAAGTTCATTAAGCAAAGACAGGCTATAAAAAATAAGTTTCATCATTATAGTAAGGATTTTTCAAAAGAACTTATGGAAAAACTTGCAATAAAAGATTGATAAAATCTGATGACTAAAAAAGAAATCATTAAAAATAAAGACCATAGGATTATAGCAAAGAATTTTTCCTATTTGAGCTTAATGCGCTTTATAAACATAGGCTTTAAGTTTTTTCTTATAGCCTATTTGATAAGGGTTTTAGGAGAGAAAAACTATGGATTAGTTACTTGGCTAGACTCTGTTATCCAGTATTTTTTAATGATTATTAATTTTGGGTTTAATATATATGCCGCAAAATATATAGTTGATTATAAAAATGATTCGACTAAAATTAATGAAATAGTGTCTTCAATTTATGTTATTAAAACTATATTGTTTATTCTATCATTATTAATTGTTGTATGCTTGAGCTTTTTAAGTGATTTTAGTTCTTACAAAGAAGCCTTAGTGTTATTTATTTTTTGTGGCATAGGAGAGGTGTTATTTCCCATATGGTATTTTCAGGGAAAGGAAAACTTAAAGCCTGCCACTATAATAGTTTTCATCTCAAGATTATTATTAGTTTTAGGTGTTTTACTTTTAGTTAAGTCAACTAACCATGTTATAGAATACATTGCTATTCTTGTTTTGTCATCCCTATTAATGGGCCTTGTTGGGGTTATCTATATTTTTATTCACTACAATGTTAAATTTATTTCTATCCCTTTTGAAAAACTAGTATTTTATGTTAAGGAAGCTTTTCCTTTTTTTTTAGGAAGATTTCTATCACTTGTTTTTAATTTTGGAACTATTTTTCTTATTGGTAAGTACTGTTTGTTAGAACAAGTATCAGGTTTTGATGTTTGTTTAAAAATAATCATGGTAAGTGTTATCCCTTTCGAGATGCTTCAGCAGGCTGTGTTTCCCACATTAGCTAGAACAAAGGACAAAAAACTATTAAAGAAACTAGTTATTGGGTCGTTTTTATTAGGATTACTTATCGGTCTAATTATTTTATTTTTATCTGATAAACTAATTCTATTATTTGGAGGAGAGGTGATGCTGGAATTTGTTAGCACTTTAAAAGTTTTAACAATTTTAGCCCCATTTGTGGCGCTCACTTTTATTTTAGGCTCCTGTTCACTAGTTGCTTTTGGATATTATAAAGAATATAATATTTCATTAATTGGAACATCTATAGCATACATGCTGATATTATTGGTTTTATTTGCATTAGATATAATTACCTTTTGGAATTTAGTTTATCTTCGGGTATTTGGTGACGTATTGATGTGTTTTGTAAGATTTTATTATTCAATAAAAAGAAAGATTTTGGTTTAAATCATGAAGTTAAAAACTATTTTGACATTTATTTATTTATTAACAAGTGCACTCGTGTTTTTGTTTTTTAGAGCCCATGTAATAGTTTGGATTTCGTTTTTCATCAATTTTTCACTTATTACTGGAATTACATATTTTCACTTAAATATCGAAAAAACCTTTTCTCCCTTTTTAACGTCATTTATCGTATTTTTTTATCTTTTTGGAATAGTAGCTCCAATTATCCAAATTTCTTCTTTTGATATTACAAATGATACTTTCCCTAATAAATACCCTTTTGATGTATTGGAAGTGGTTTTTGTAAATTTTTTAATTTTTAGTTTTTGCGCTATATTTTTTGTTAGTTATCTTTTTTTTAAGGGTAAGAGTAAAATCAATTTTGCAGAAAAAACGAAAACACCAGAATATCGAAGAAAACCAATAGTTATTCTTGTATTATTTATATTATCCTTAATCATCTTAGTAATGAATTTTGATTATTTAATTGAAGACATATCAAGAAAAATTTACATTAAAAGTGAAGAATCTGTATCTAGTCAATTAATAAGAAAAAAGGTTATATTTTTTATTCCTTTAGGCGCAATGGCACTAACTTATAACTACTTAAAAAAGAGGAATAAAATAAATAATAATACTATAATTTCTTTATGTATCTTTTTTTCTTTGGTCTTAATCTTATTCTTTTTTAAAAACCCTTTCACAGAGAAACGAAATGCTCTTGGGCCTATTTACATTTTACTTATCTATATGTTTTCACCAAGGCTTATAAACAGCAATGCAAAGTTTTTTCTTTTCATGTTTTTGGCTTTAGTTATTGTTTTCCCAACAATGTCTACATTTACTCATATTAATGCTAATTTTAATGAAATTATTGAAGATCCCAGTTTAGTTGTTGATTCTTACTTAAAATATGGAGGTATTTCCGCTTCCTATAGTACACTCCACTATGATGCTTTTGCAAACATATTGGCCACGGTAGATTATGTTGGTGTTAACGGGCTTTCTTTTGGATTCCAATTATTAGGTACCTTATTGTTTTTTATTCCGAGAGGGGTATGGTCCGAAAAACCTATATCAACAGGAGAGTTAATTGGAATTTACTTAGATGATTTCGGTTTTTCGTTCGACAATCTTTCAAACCCATTAATTTCTGAAGGGTATATTAATTTTGGATTGTTGGGAGTGTTTTTATTTGCGATTTTATTGGCTTATTTTATTGTAGTCTTTATAAAATGGATGAAATCGGGGGATTACTTGAAAGAAGTTATTGCCTTTTATTTTTCTGTACATTTGATTTTTTTCCTAAGAGGAGATTTAACGAATGGATTTACGTATTTTATAGGTCCTTTAATTGCAGTATATCTTATTCCTAAGATGATTGAGAGGATTATTAAATGATAAATAGATGAATTATTCTATACTCAAAAAAATAAGTTCAAATAATATACTTTATTTTGCATTTCTGAATATTTTTTTATTTCCACTTTATCCAAATAATTTAGAGCCTTCCTTAGTTGTTTTATTGTTATTGGCTAGCCTTATTTATTACAGTACACCAAGAATAGAGCGAGTAAATTTTATAAAAAATCAAAAATTATTTTTTATAAACATTTGTTTATTCGTTGTTTTAGGGATAAGTCTCTGTTATAGTAAAAATTATAGTTTTGGACTTACTTTAATTTTTAGAATGTCTCCACTATTTATTTTTCCTCTAATATTTTATCTGATAGGAAGTCAAGGGTTTTTAACTAAAACCAAGGTGTTAAATGCTTATAAGTTTTTTTATTTTGGTACTATTCTTTTGTTTTTTTCATTTTTAATATACTTTTATTTAAACGGCAATATCACAATATTCTTTTTTAAGCACTATAGCGAGCGTATAAATGTAAAGCTTGGTATTTACAATTTACATCCTATTTATGGGTCTTTGTATGCAGCAATAGCTTTGTTGATTTCAACGATTCTGTATAGTAAAAATCTAGTTAACAAAGTATTATTAATTGTTTTAAATATATTTCTGGTTTTTAACCTTGTTTTAATGGCGCGAAAAAGTATAATTATCGTTATGCTCATTTTCTTTGTAATTTATCAATTCAAATTCCGAAATATAAAGTTCATTTGGAAAGCGATATATGTATTAGGTATTTTTGTTTTTGCAGTTATTGCAATTCTATTTATACCTAATATAACAAATAGGTTTAATGAATTTATACTCCTTTTAAGTAATTTAAACCCCACTGGATCTATTGGTTTAAGATTAAATATTTTAAAACAAAGTTTTGAAGCCGTATCAGAAAGTCCAATTTTTGGATATGGAATTGGTGATGTAAAACCTGTTCTACAAGAGCTTTACAATAAGAATACTGATATATTTTCATTAAAATATTATAACTCGCATAACCAATACATAGGAGTATGGCTCTCAGGAGGGATATTGGCGTTTATTAGTTTATTAACGATGTTGATTTACAATATCACTGAAAGTATTAAGTCTAAGGACATTATTTATGCAGCTATAATTGTTTTATTTGCTTGTGTATTGTTAATAGAGAATATTCTTGAAAGGCAAAACGGAGTAATTCTTTTTTCATTATTTGTAAACTTTTTAGCATTTAAAAATGCAGTTTTAAATACAGCAGATAAAATATGAAAAGTATATTATTCATAGGGCCTTTTCCAGAGCCTACAACAGGTGTTTCTCTTGCTAACCAAGTTCTTGCTGAAAATATAAAAAGGCATCAAGAGATTAAAGTTCAAAAAATAAACACCTCTTTTGCAAAGTTTGATGAGAAATTAGGCGCATTTTCTTTCTCAAAGTTGCTTTTTTACTTAAGGCTTAATTTTTATGCTTATAAAATAATTAAATCTAACATAGTATATATTACACCTGGACAAACTTTTTTTGGGGTTTTAAAATATGCACTTTTTATTTGTGGAACTAAATTGTTAAATAAAGAATTAATAGTTCATGTACATGGAAACCATTTAGGTAAGGAGTATTCATTATTATCTGGATTAAAGAAACAAGTATTTAAGACATTATTATCATGTACCTCAAAAGGAATAGTTTTATCTGAGTCACTAATTGGTAACATGTCTCCTTTTATTCCATTTTCAAAAATATTCATCTTATATAATTTTGTAGAGGATTATTTATTTGAAGACAAGTCCATACTTATAAAAAAATCCAAGGAAAAGGGAATAAGAATATTTTTTTTAAGTAATTTGATGGAGGAAAAAGGCATTTTTAATCTTTTAGAAGCCCTGCTAAAATTGGAAGAAGATGGATTTAATTATGAAGCTAAAATAGCTGGAAATATAGATGACACGCATAAAGAAAGGATACTATCGTATTTCAAAAAACTAAAGCACACTAAATACATAGGGGTGGTCTCAGGGCAAAAAAAGAAAGATTTATTGTTATGGGGAAATGTGTTTATTTTACCAACTTTTTACACAATGGAAGGACAACCGATATCTATTTTAGAAGCGATGGCAACTGCTAACCTAGTTATAACCACAAAGCATGCAGGTATTCCTGATGTTTTTGAAAACGATGTCAATGGGTTTTATATAAATAAGCAAGACCCTGAAAGTATAGTTGATAAGATAAAGAAGGCCAATAACAACACCAATATTGCTGAGAAAATTAGGCAAACTAATTTTTTAACCGCAATTGAAAAGTATAAAACAATTAATTTTATTGAAGGTTTTAAAGATATAATTCAAACTTAAATGAATAAAATATTTCAAGATTTATCCAAATATAATACACCGGATGATTTCAGGGGTAAATCAAAAATTGTGGTTCAGCTATGGTGGATTGTACAATCTACACTTTTTAAATTGTCTCCGCAGGTTCTTTATGGTTGGCGACGAACTTTGTTACGTTGTTTTGGAGCAGAAATAGGAAAGGGTGTTATTATAAGGCCCTCTGCAACAGTAACTTATCCTTGGAAGCTTTCAATAGGAGATTTCAGTTGGGTTGGTGATAATGTTGTTCTCTACACTTTGGGAGAAATTTCTATAGGGAAAAACTCAGTAATTTCACAAAGGTCTTATCTTTGCACAGGCTCTCATGATTATAAAAAAATGGACTTTTCCATTTTTAGCCAAAAAATAATTGTTGAGGATGAATGTTGGTTAGCAACAGATGTATATGTTGCGCCCAATGTGACTATTGGTAAAGGCACCATTGTAGGAGCCCGAAGTAGCGTTTTTAAGAATTTGCCTTCTGGGAAAGTTTGTGTTGGAAATCCTGCTAAAATTATTAAAGACAGATAACCTTGAATCAAGATAAAAAACGAATTGTTGTAATATCTCCATTTTTTTTCCCCGAACTAATATCTACGGGAAAATTCAATACGGATGTGGTTTTAGCTTTGGTCAAAAAAGGTCACTTAGTAACTGTATTATGTTCTCACCCATTATACCCTAAATGGATTCCTGAAAAAACAGATAAAACACTTCCAGGTGTTAAGATAAAGAGGGGAGGTAGCTTTATTAGATATTCAAATAATACATTGATTAGAAGAGCAGTACTCGAAATATGGTTTTCAGTCTACATTGTAATAAATATTTTTAAATATAGAAAAAACACTGATATTATAATTCCTGTATTTCCACCTAGTTTAGCATTTTATGTAATCCTACCCTTTATAAAAAAAGGCACTCAAAGAATTGGAATGGTGCATGATTTGCAAGAAGTGTATTCAAGTGGAAAAAAAGGTTTTTTAAATAAAATAATTAGTTTTTTTATTAACAGAATTGAAGGATCAACGTTTAGGCAATGTGATAAATTAATTTTCTTGTCTGAAGAAATGAAGTCCACTGCTCAGAAACTTTACAATTTGAATGAAAATAAATTATTTGTTCAGTACCCTTTCGCAACTATAAACATGGATAGAGTAACAACTGATTTAGAAGAAATATTACCTACAAGCAAGAAGCATGTTATTTATTCCGGTGCTTTAGGTGAAAAACAAAATCCTCAATCAGTTTATGATTTTTTTGACTATGCTTCAACATATTTAAAAGATACTGAGTTTCATTTTTTTTCGCAAGGAAATTTTTTTAATAGTTTAAAAAATAATAATAAAAACAGTTTAATCCGTTTTCATGATTTAGTTCCAAGAGAAAATCTTGAAGAACTTTATTATAGAAGTTCAGTACAAGTGATCCCTCAATTACCAGAAACCTCAAAAGGTTCACTACCATCTAAACTTCCAAATTTACTAGCATCAGGCTGTAAAATACTTTTTATTACAGATCCAGAAAGTGAAATTGAGTTACTTTTCAAAAAACACAAACTAGAACGGGTGGTAGCTTCCTGGAATAAGGAAATATTGCTGAGAAATTTAAGAGAATTACTCGATAATAATAGAGATTGTGATAACCAAAAACGGGTTGCTAAGGAATTATTTAGTATAGATTCTATGATTAAAAAAATTGTTTAAGTTAATGGATAAAAGTTATTTACTCTTTGGAGGTAGTGGTTTTATAGGATTTCATTTGGCGAATTTGATTACTGAAATGAATTTAGGCAATCCTTTTGTTTTCGACATTAGGAAGCCTCGAACCACACAAACGGTATTTGAAAATGTTGATGTCAGAAAACCTATAGCAACTAAGACAAAAATATCAGAAGACGCTATTATATTCAATCTTGCAGCGGTTCACCGGACACCAGGACATCCTTCAAATGAGTATTTTGAAACTAATCTTTTGGGAGCCGAAAACGTTTGTAACTATGCAAGAGAAAATAATATAAACACAATAGTATTCACCAGCTCAATAGCTACTTATGGAACATATGAAGAAAGCAAGTCTGAGCATACTATTCCAATGCCAGATATACCTTATGGGATCTCTAAATTAACAGCTGAGTATATACATAAACTATGGCAAGAAGAAGACCCGATAAACCGTAGACTTATTATTGTAAGACCAGGCGTTGTTTTTGGAAATTTTGAGGAAGGGAATTTTACTAGACTAATAAATTCCATAACAAAGAAAAAGTTTTTTTATCCAGGGAGAAAGGATACTATTAAGGCTTGTATTTATGTAAAGGATTTAGTTTTAGCTATGACTCAAATGTCTGAAAAAGAGCCAATTGGTGTGAATACATATAATATGACTTACGAACCTGCTCCAAGGATAAATGAAATATGTAGTCATATAGCAAAGGAAGGAATGGTAAAGGAACCTAAACTTGTACTGCCATCATCTATTTTGCTTTTTATATCAAAAATTGCATTTAATTTTTTAAGAATTAAAAGTTTGCACCCAGATCGGGTGAGAAAACTAATGATTTCTAATAGTATTGATGGAAAAAAGTTAAATGATAAATATAAAATGAAATTTGGACTTAAGAACGGGTTAGCTGATTGGATGACTAGCACTAATTTCTTAAATAGTAAAAAAATTTTTTAGAAGTTTATTTTTCATAAAACCTAACATCAAGAATATTTTCCCTCGAGGTTTTTGTCTTTAGGGTGATTTGTTAAGCATACTAATGAAACACTACGGATTAAATAAAAGAATACTAATAACAGGTGCAGCAGGTTTCTTAGGGTCTCATCTATGTGATAGATTCATCAAAGAAGGGTTTTATGTAATTGCCATGGATAATTTTATAACTGGTGATAAAAAAAATATAGAACACTTAATAGGTAAAGAAAGTTTTGAATTTGTACCTCATGATGTTACGAACTTTATCGATATAAAGGGGGATTTAGATTATATACTTCATTTTGCCTCACCAGCTAGTCCAATAGACTATTTAAAAATACCAATACAAACACTTAAAGTTGGGGCTTTAGGAACACATAATTTATTAGGATTGGCTAAAGCTAAAAAATCTAGAATACTAATAGCTTCTACTTCTGAAATTTATGGAGATCCATTAGTACACCCCCAAACTGAAGATTATTTTGGAAATGTTAATACAATTGGGCCAAGGGGAGTTTATGATGAGGCTAAACGCTTTCAAGAAGCAATTACAATGGCCTATAATAGATTTCATGGTATTGAAACTCGTATAGTGAGAATTTTTAATACTTACGGTCCAAGAATGCGTTTAAACGATGGCAGAGTAATTCCAGCTTTTATGGGGCAAGCATTGAGAGGAGAAGACTTAACGGTTTTCGGAGATGGGTCTCAAACACGCTCTTTTTGTTATGTAGACGACCAAATAGAAGGGATTTACAGGCTTTTATTTAGTGATTACGATTATCCCGTAAATATTGGAAATCCTAACGAAATTACAATAAAAGCATTTGCAGAAGAAATTATAAAACTAACAGGAACCAAACAAAAAATCATATACAAGGATTTACCTATAAATGATCCACTTCAAAGACAGCCTGATATTTCATTAGCGAAAAAAATTCTAAATTGGGAACCTAAAGTGAATAGAGAAGAGGGGATGAGAGTAACTTTTAATTATTTTAAGAGCCTTTCATTAAAAGATTTACACAAAAGCGAACATAAAAACTTTGAAGAACACATAAAAAGATAAATTGAAGGTATTTAAGCAAGGTAGATATTCAGGATTTATTAAGCCAATTTCATTTTTAATTGATTTGGGTATTGTTATTGGTGCTTTTTTTTTAATAGGAATAGTTTTATATAATAAAACAGCCTTTTTTCTCTATATAACTATTTTATGGTTTATTATCTCTTTTTATAACAGGTTTTATGAAGTACAAAGGAACACCAGAATTATTCAAATATTGACTTTATTATCTAAGCAAATAGTGCTTTTTGCTGTTGTTCTTTATGCTTTTATAGGGTTTTTTAAATCGTCTGATATAAAAAGCACTCAAATATTTAATTATTTGTTTTTAGTGTTTATTTTATTGACTTTTTTTAAAATCTTAACATTCTTTCTATTAAATAAATATAGAAGTGTATTAGGAGGAAATATAAGATTGGTAGTAGTGATTGGTAAAAACGAAAAAACAAGACAACTAATAAATATTTTTAAAACAAGACAAGATTTTGGATATAAGTTCATGTCACAATTCAGTGTAAAAGAAGAGGGTTTTTCTTTGAGTAAGTGCTTTGATTATATAATAGATAATGATATTGACGAAATTTACTTTTCAGTTGCCGAACTCTCTAATAAACAAATAAACGAATTAATAGATTTTGCAGATAATAACTTAAGAGAACTAAAGTTTATCCCTGATAATAAGGAGATATTTTCTAAAAAGCTTAAATACGAATATTACGATTATATTCCCGTTTTATCCCTTAGAGATATTCCGTTACAAGAACATTTAAATAAATTTGTTAAGCGATTATTTGATATTTTGTTTTCACTTTTTATTATAATATTTATTCTATCGTGGTTAACACCTTTATTAGCCATTCTTATCAAGATTGAGTCAAAAGGGCCAGTATTTTTTAAACAATCAAGAAACGGATTTAATTATAAGGAGTTTGATTGTTATAAATTTAGATCTATGACTCCTAATGAAAATGCACATTTACATCAAGCAACAAAAGGTGACGCTAGGGTTACTAAAATAGGAGCATTTATAAGAAAAACCAGTATAGATGAACTCCCTCAGTTTTTTAATGTTTTGTTTGGCGATATGTCTGTGGTTGGACCAAGACCTCACATGGTAAGTCATACTAATATGTACGCTCGAAAGATAGATAAATTTATGGTAAGACATTTTGTGAAACCAGGTATTACTGGTTTGGCTCAAGTTAGTGGATTTAGAGGTGAGATAGAAACAGATAAGGACATTATAAATCGAGTGAAATACGACATTTTCTATGTTGAAAACTGGTCATTACTTCTGGATATAAAAATTATAGTTCAAACTTTTATTAATGCGTTAAGAGGAGAGAAGAAAGCATACTAAATGGAAGCACTAGTTTCTATAATTACTGCAGCTTATAATTCAGAAGATTTCATTGAAGATACTATTCAAAGTGTTTTAAATCAAACCTACACAAATTGGGAACTTATCATTATTGATGACGCTTCTAACGATAATACATTTACAATTATATCAGAATACGCCTCAATGCATTCAAATATTAAAATATTTCATAACGAAAATAACCAAGGCGCAGCAATCACAAGGAATAGAGGTATTAAAGAGGCTAAAGGTGACTTTATAGCATTTTTGGATGGAGATGACCTATGGAAACCTCAGAAGCTTGAGAAACAACTCAAATTTATGCTAGACAATAATGCAGATGTTTGTTTTTCTAGCTATGATTTGATGGATGAAAGTGGAAATTTCCTATGTAAAACTGTAAAAGCTTTACCTAAACTCTCATATAAGAAATTTTTAAAGTGTAATTACATCGGTAATCTAACAGGTATCTACAACACCAAAACTTTAGGAAAAATATACGCTCCAGATTTACGTAAACGTCAAGATTGGTTATTATGGTTAAAAGCAGTTAAAGAAAGTAATAAACCTGCTTTGGGGATGGAAGAATCTTTAGCTTTGTATCGTGTGAGAAAGAACTCAATATCTTCAAATAAATTCAATCTCTTAAAATACAATTACTTGGTTTACAGAGTAGGGTTGGGTTATTCAATTCTAAAATCATTGTATTATCTAACTGTTTTTCTATTCGAATACTTTTTTGTGAAATCGAAACAAACAGTTACTTCACAAAAGAAGTAAACTGTTTTAATTTGCCACCCTTAGTGCGTTTTAATTCTGATTTTCTTTCAAAACTTATAGTTAAACCAGCTTCTAAATATCTCTCAATTTCTTTTTTAATGGTTTTTATTTTAGCTTCGGAAAGTGATGTTTTACTTGTATAGAGTATTTTAAAAGTATCTAATTGGTGCTGTTCAATAATAAATTCTTTTACATTGGCGTCATCTTCAATTACTGTTTTGGTAACGTAGTAAAATGTTAAACCAGCAGCTTTTTTTCCGCTAGGTAAAATAACTATATCACTTGTTCTTCCTTGTACACTTTTTAATATTGGTTTTTTAGCAGTACTATTTTCATGGAGTATGCCTATATCACCAAGATCATAACGAATAAAGGGATGTGCTACATTATAAAGTGAAGTCACCACTACTCGTCCTTCTTTCCCATTTGAAACAGGGTTATCGTTCTCATCCAAAATCTCAACAAACAAATCTTCAGTATTAACTAGCCATTCATTTTGAGCATTATTAAAGGCAATCAAACTTAATTCAGCTGAACCATATTCATTTGCAATAGGTACTCCAATATGCTTTTCCAGTAAGGCTTTATCATCTTCAAAAAGCATTTCAGCAGTTACAATGCACACTTTTAAAGTTGGACAAACATCTTTTAAAACCACATTTTTTTTCTCTAAAAATTTAGCCAATTGTACTATGGCACTGGTGTAGCCATTAATGTATTCAAACGGTGTTGTTTTAAATTTTTTGAGATTACACTCCAATTGCGCATCACTCATATCAAAAACTGAAAACCTAAATCTATTGCCTAAAACATCTTTAAAACGTTCTTTATAATGCCCGAAACCTTTTAGCGGAACACCATAAAACCTTGCTTGCTTTGACGTGGCAGCATCAATACCATACCACCAATATCTATCTATGAAATTCGCCCAAGAGAGCGCATGAGTATATTTATCCTTAGCAAAAATTAAAGGCGTTCCCGAAGAGCCTGATGTTTTATGAAAATGACAGTTTTTGGGAGTAAATCCTTCTGATAAGCGATTTTTCAACGGAATTTGTAAATCACTTTTTTTAATTACTGGAAGGTTTAGCCATTCACTAGTGTCAATATTTTGAGTTAGGCTTTTATAAAATCGATTGTTTTTTAGATGATAGTCAACAATTGTCCTTTTTCTAGAGTTTAAATATATTTTAAATTCAGTATCCGTTTTAGATTGAATTTCGGCTAAGTCACGTTTAGCTTTCTCAATAGGAAAGCCTTTTAATTTCAATGTAAGATTAAATAAATTCACCTAAAAACGATATTGATGTAAAGTAAATAAAAAATATTCGTGTATTAGAGGCATTAATTTTATTTTTGCGGAAACTTTACAAACTATGAATATTTTAATATTAGGTTCAGGCGGAAGAGAGCATACCTTTGCGTGGAAAATTGCACAAAGCGACACATGTGAAAACCTTTATGTAGCTCCAGGAAATTCAGGTACCGCAGAGGTTGCAACCAATGTAAATATTGGTGTAACTGATTTTGAAGCTATAAAAGCCTTAGTATTAGATAAGCAAATTGATATGGTTGTAGTTGGACCAGAAGATCCTTTAGTGAAGGGTGTTCATGATTATTTTTTGAATGATGATGCTATTAAACACGTATCGGTTATCGGGCCACAAAAAGTAGCTGCAGAACTTGAAGGTAGTAAAGAATTTGCCAAAGAGTTTTTATACCGTCATAATATACCAACGGCTGCTTACGAAAGTTTCACTAAGGATTCAGTTAAAAAGGGATATGCGTTTTTAGAAACTTTAAACCCTCCATATGTACTTAAAGCAGATGGTTTAGCCGCAGGGAAAGGTGTCGTAATTTTAAATGATTTAGGTGAAGCCAAAGCTGAATTAAAAAGCATGTTAGTTGACGCCAAATTTGGTGATGCCAGTACTAAAGTAGTTATTGAAGAATTTTTGGATGGTATAGAATTAAGTTGTTTTGTATTAACTGATGGTACAAATTATAAAGTATTACCAACCGCAAAAGACTACAAACGTATTGGCGAAGGCGATACAGGTTTAAATACAGGTGGTATGGGTGCAGTTTCTCCAGTACCTTTTGCCACGGACGCCTTTTTAAATAAGATTGAAGAACGCATAGTAAAACCTACTGTTGATGGTTTAAAGAAAGACAATTTACCTTATGTTGGTTTTATATTTATTGGATTAATTAAAGTAGGAGACGACCCAAAAGTGATTGAATATAATGTCCGTATGGGTGATCCTGAAACCGAAGTCGTTTTTCCAAGACTAAAGAATGATTTAGTTGAAATTCTACAAGCTATGGCAAACGGCACGTTAGATACAATTAATATAGAAATTGATGAGCGTGCTGCAACCACTGTCATGCTAGTGTCTGGTGGATATCCTGAAGCTTACGAAAAGGGTAAAGAAATTACAGGTATTGAAAACATTACAGATTCTATTCCTTTTCATGCAGGAGCGCAATTACAAAATGGTAAAATTGTAACCTCTGGAGGTCGTGTTATGGCTATAACGTCTTATGGGGACTCCTACCAAGAAGCCATAAAAAAATCTTACCAAAGTATAGAAAAACTACATTTTGATAAGATGAATTATCGTAAAGATATTGGTTTTGATTTATAAAAACGAGTGAGAAGAAATACTTTTATCCTCTTCGTTATTGTTATCAAAAATTCTTAATTGCTTCATCCAATAAACTACAGCAACAATACATATAATGGTAAAAATCCAAGATACTGTATTAGCAAGCCACCAATTATCCAATTCTAATGCTCTTAAAGCATCGTAAGGTGCAAAAAGAACATCAACAAATAAATCTTGTATCGCGTAAAAGAAGTCTTTCATGATTAGTATATTTACGATGCAAAAATACAAAAACAGTTAATGATTACAAGCATTTTTAATAAATCTAAGCCAATTAATTTTATAATTGCCTTTTTCATTATAGCACTTGCTTGTTTTATTTCTTTCTTTAAAGTTGAAAGTAACATTATTACTTTTAATAGCTTTTTAATATTTAGCGTTCTGTTTTTGGGAGTTTACTTCTCCATGTTAGTACTAAATTTTGTATCTGGGAAAAACAGTTTAACCCAAACCAATAGTTTTGAAATTATATTGTATGGGGCTTTTTTACTTATGGTACCGCAAACCACAGCAAGTTTAACACTTACTTTAGCTAATATATTATTGCTATTCAGTTTAAGAAGACTTATTAGTTTACGCTCTTTAAAAAACGTTAAAAAGAAACTTTTTGATGCTGCATTTTGGATTACAATTTCAACACTATTCTATTCTTGGGCGGTATTATTTCTCTTGTTGATACCCGTTGCTATTTATTTGTATACCGATAATAAACTTAGAAATTGGCTCATCCCGATAACAGGCATCATTACTGTTTTACTTATCTCGTATTGTATTTGTTTTTTTATGAATTTCGATTTGACGAACTATGTATTGAATGGTTTTAAAGTAAGTTTTGATTTTAGTAATTACAATACTCCTCGGTTTTTGGTAGCACTTACATTATTGTTTTCGTTCGGATTGTGGTCTTTACTTTTTTATATTAAAAACATCAAACTAAAGAAAAAAGGGCTACGTCCAGCGTTTTATCTAATAATTTGGACAGTAATTATATCATTCTTAATCTTGATAATAGCACCTAAAAAAAGCGGTGGAGAATTTTTATTTATGTTTGCTCCACTGGCACTCATTATATCAACTTACGTAGAAGTTATCAGAGAAAAATGGTTTAAAGAAGTTTTCTTTTCCATACTTCTAGTTGTGCCTGTAATTCTGTTATTTTTGTAGTTTTTCGCCAAAGGATAAATCGCCCGCATCTCCTAACCCAGGAACAATATAGCCCTTATCATTTAAGGTTTTATCAATTGAGGCTATCCAAATATGCGTGTTTTCTGGGAAATTAGTCGTGACAAAATCTATACCATCTTGAGCCCCAATAACACTTACTAAATGTATTTCTTTTGGTGTGCCAAAGGGTTGTAGTGCTTCAAAAGTGGCTAACATAGATTGTCCAGTAGCTAACATTGGGTCAGCTAAAATCAATGTTTTATTTGATAAATCAGGACAAGCCAAATATTCCACAACAATCTCAAAACTTTCAGGATTTTCTTTGTGATGCCTATATGCCGAAATAAAGGCATTTTCAGCAGTGTCAAAATAATTTAAAAGTCCGTTATGTAAAGGTACACCAGCCCTTAAAATAGAGCAAAGCACAATTTCGTTATCAAAATCACTTGTATAAAAATTTCCTAAAGGCGTGATAACCATTTTTGGTTTAAATTGAAGTGTTTTACTCATTTCATAACCTAAAACCTCACCAATACGTTCAATATTTCGCCTGAATCGCATACTATCATTCTGAATAGTTGTATCTCGTATTTCAGAAATAAATCTATTTAATATCGAGTTTTCTTTTGAAAGGTTATGGATATGCATGTTTTACAGCGTAGTTTAGAATGCTAAAGTTAACTAATATAAGTATATTTGTACCTTAAATATAACACCTATGTTTACTGATAAAGCCAATAAAATATTTCAAGAGGTTATAGAGAAATACCACGTTATTAATACTGTGGATCAACCTTTTGAAAATGCATACTCTAAGAGTGATTTAATTGAACATTTATTATACAGAAAATGCTGGATTGACACTGTGCAATGGCATTATGAAGATATTATTCGTGACCCACAAATTGATCCAGTAGCTGCTTTAACATTGAAACGTCAAATTGATGCTTCAAACCAAGATAGAACAGATATGGTAGAATATATTGACAGTTATTTTCTAGAAAAATATAAGGATGTAACGGTTAAAGATAACGCTACTATTAACACTGAGAGTCCAGCGTGGGGGATTGATAGATTATCAATTTTAGCACTTAAAGTATACCATATGAATGAGGAAGCAACAAGAACAGATGCTTCTGATGCTCATAGAACTGCGTGTAAAACCAAATTAGATATTTTATTAGAGCAACGTGTCGATTTATCTACGGCGATTGATACACTTTTGAAGGATATTGAAAATGGTGACAAGTACATGAAAGTGTATAAGCAAATGAAGATGTACAATGATGATGAACTAAACCCAGTGTTGCGTTCTCAGAAATAACTCGTTTGTCATCCTGAACTTGTTTCAGGATCTCATCCAACATATAAGTTGAGATGCAACAGCAACCCGAAAAACATATATTGGTCATACGTCTCTCAGCAATGGGAGACGTTGCAATGACTGTTCCTGTTATTAGGGCTGCTATTGAGCAACATTCGGAATTAAAAATAACGGTATTAACCAAAGCATTCTTCAAACCGTTTTTTAGAGATTTAAAAGATGTTGAGGTTATTACTGCCGATTTAAAAGGTAAGCATAAAGGTACGTTTGGGCTTTATAAACTGGCCAGAGAAATCAATAAAAACTATAACTTTTATGCTATTGCCGATTTACACAGTGTTTTAAGAAGCAAAGTTTTAAAACAATTTATAAAATGCAGACGATTTATTTCAATTGATAAAGGTCGTGCTGAAAAGCGAGAATTAACTTCTGGTAAACTATTTGAGCAACTAAAAACAACACATCAAAGATATGCTGATGTGTTTAGTGTTTTAGGTTATACAATCGATCTATCAAAGCCTTCATTTCCAGAGAAGGTTAATTTGGGAAATGGGTTAAAAAATCTTCTAGGAGATAGAAAAAAAGGCTTTATTGGAATTGCACCTTTTGCAGCGCATGACGGAAAAATGTACCCTTTAAATTTGATGGAGGAAGCAGTAAATCTACTTTCAAATGACTATAAAGTGGTATTGTTTGGTGGTGGTAAAAATGAGGAAGCCATT
Organism: Flavobacteriaceae bacterium; assembly: GCA_043557195.1. Taxonomy (GTDB): domain Bacteria; phylum Bacteroidota; class Bacteroidia; order Flavobacteriales; family Flavobacteriaceae; genus Jejuia. Next base: position 2,150,416 of record CP121314.1, read on the forward strand.
TTAAGCCGTTGGGAAAAATTTCATGATTATACTGTTAATGTCGCTGGAAAGCTCTCCTTAAATGAAGAGTTAGATATTATCTCAAACCTTGATGTTATGCTTTCTATGGATTCAGGGAATGCCCATGTTGCAGCAATGTTAGGCGTAAAGGTTATTACTATTTGGGGTGTTACCCATCCTTACGCAGGTTTCGCACCGTTTAATCAACCGCAAGATTTTGCTTTGCTTTCTGACAGAAAACAATTTCCTTTGATACCAACTTCTGTGTATGGGAATAAATGCCCTGATGGATACGAGAAAGCAAGCGCATCAATTTCTCCTGAAACAATAATCAATAAAATTACAGCAACCCTAAAATTAGAGTAGAGGTTAGTTTATTACTTGGAAAATGTCGTGCGTACTGTTATTGTTCGCCACAAAAATCAAATGTTTAGTGCCTACTTTTACAAAAACCATGTTTCTCACATCTTTATCTGCGAAAAAACCAGATTTCAAATGATTCAGTGAGCTAAAAGCCCCTTTCCCATCACCTAACAAAACAGAGCCTATTCCAGAGTCTGCCCTTGTCGTTTCCACTTCAGACTGATAGTTATTGCCTGCTAAAATAAGATCCCTATTACCGTCATTGTTTATATCTTCTAACAAGATACTATTAATTGGAGAAAGCTGTTGCTGATTTTCAAAAGGCATAAACTCAAAACCGGAAGTACCATTATTGATAAAAATTCCCGACCTAAATTCAGTTACCTCGTAGTGTAAAGCAGATTTAATACCAGGTCCAACAATACCTTCAATATCTCTACTAGCAAAATCTTGATAGCTTTTTATTTTAGCTTTTAAATGTGGCATTTGTTGTGCTGTACATCCTTTTCCACGCACGGGAACCTGTTTATCGTTATAATACTTTGCTAAGAAAATATCTTCAGTGCCATTATAATCAAAATCTGAGGTGTATATGTGAAAAGGTTTTTCCTCAGATGCATGAAATTTATAATTCAAGCCTAAATTGCCAGCAATAATATCGTTATCTCCGTCATTATCAACATCAGTAATTAATAGTTTATTCCACCATCCTTTTTTGGCGTTTAATGTCTTAAAGGCATCCGTTTTTTCTAATTTTCCTGAAGTATTTAAGAACACTTCAATACCCATCCATTCTCCTGTAATAATCAAGTCTAGATCATTATCTTTATCGATATCAAACCATTTTGCGTCTGTTACCATTCCAATATTCTCAAGTTCTGGAGACACGTTAAGTGTAGAATCGATGAACATGCCATTATCATTTATTAAAATGTAGCTTTTGGGGGCATGGGGATATTTACCTGGGATTACCCTACCACCAACAAAGAGATCTAAGTCTCCATCATTATCTATGTCAGAAGGTATAACTACGGAACCTGCTGAAGTGATTTCAGGAACTGTGTTGGCTTTACTAAAATTCCCATTCCCATCATTTAAGTACAATCTATCTTGCAGGAGTTTCGGAAACCTGTTGAACTCATAACTTCCACTAACCACATATAAATCTTTATCACCATCGCCATCGGCATCAAAAAAACATGCACCAGTATCCTCAAATTGTTTGTCCTTTGAAAACACAGAATTAATTCTCATGGCGAAGGAGCCATCAGGTTTGCCTAATAATATTTGACCTATTTGATTACGTCCACCACCAATAAATATATCTTCATTACCATCATTATTTATATCAGCTTTTGCTAAAGCAGGGCCTGTTTGGGATAATTTATGAGGGAGTAAAACCTGTAGGTCGTAATCGTTAAAATAAGGGTCTTTGTGGGCGTATTCAGATGGTAATACTTTCAACAGTTGATCCTCTGATTTTATTTCTGAATTGGTTGTAATATTAGCGTCGGGATAACTAATATTTAGTTTTTGATTTACATCAATATTTTTTAAAACTTGTGTTTTGCCATCTTGCCATATTACCTCCAATTTTTTAATGTTTTTCTTGTCACCAAGTCCAAAATGTAAAATATTGTCTACCGATGATAAAAAGCCTCTTGTATTTATAAGTTGTCTAATTATCTTATTTTCATCATTTAGGTGCACTATGGCTTTTGCTCCAACACCAAATAGATTGGTTTTTGGACCAGAAAGAGACACATTTAAATAGTTTCCTTTGTTAAGTTCTGTGGCATTATTTTTAAGAATAGTGGCTTCATCATTAATGTTATTTACTACAATATCAAGGTCTCCATCATTGTCTAAATCTGCATAAATAGCACCATTTGAAAAAGAAGGTGTTTCTTTACTCCATTCTTTAGACATGTCTTTAAAGGTTAAATCACCATTATTTTTAAAGATGTAGTTTTTTAGTTTTTGTTGTGGCAACATTTTTGCGTACTGCAAAAAGTCTTCTTTAGTGGGTTTACGTCCTTTTTGTCTTAACTCTTGAAGAATTTCATTGTTCGAATCACGATCTATTACATCCCTAAAAACGCCATTTGTGACATAAATATCATTGTAGCCGTCTAAATCAAAATCAGCAGATAACAACGCCCAACTCCAATCAGTATCACCTATATCTGCTATTTTAGAAATTTCACTAAATGTGCCATTACCATTATTTAATTGCAGCATATTATGCATATATTGGTAATGATAGCCGTTTGCCGTCATTTTCTCGAACTGGCTAATAGATGTCATTCCCATTGTAGTTTTAGATCTTACGTAGTCTTTAGGATTCATATCTAAAGTCATCAAATCTAAAAACCCATCATTATTAATATCAGCAACATCGCCACCCATACTATTAAACGACATGTGTTTCACCACTTCCTCCCTGTGCTCCGTAAATGTTCCATTGCCATTATTTATGTAAACAAAATCAGGCATATTAAAATCATTATTCACATAAATATCTAGGTATCCATCATTATTAATATCTAATACTTGTGGGTTTAAGCCAAAAGCGATTTCAGGAGTAATACCTGCCTTTTTTGTAACATTGGTAAAATGGCCCGTGCCATCATTTTGGTACAACCTATCACTACCTTTTAATTTAATAGTCTGCGGATTTTTCTCTATGTCTTTAAGGTCTAAAACCTCAGTTTGATTTCTATTTACTATGTCTGCAGCATTCGAAACATAGGCATCTAAGTCATTGTCATTATCATAATCGAAAAATATGGTTTGAATTGTTCTATTGTCGTCAGCTAGACCTAATTCTTTACCTTTTTCAGTAAATGTTAAATCGCCATTATTAATGTATAGCAAATTTGAAAATTGGTTATTCTTATCTATCCAGCCACCACGGGATACATAAATATCTAAAAAGCCATCGTTATTAATATCAATAAAAGTAACGCCTGTATCAAATCCCGGTTTGTGCACTATTCCTGCAGTTTCACTAATGTCCTCAAACTTAAAATCGCCCTTGTTTAGGTATAATTTATTTTCATTTGAGTTTGAAGTAAAGAAAAGATCTACTAAACCATCATTGTTTATATCTCCACTAGCAACACCAGCACCAATGTACATGTAATTATATTGAAAATAGTTAGCTTCTATTGTTTCCTCTAACGTATTGACGAAATTTATGTTAGTGTCTTTTGAAGACATTACACTGAATAGAGTGGATTCTGAAGATTCAACAATTAAACTATCGTTATTTGCTTTGTCTGTTTTACATGAAAAAAATAAAAACAGAAAACAGAAATAGGTAAGTATATAGTAATAAGTTGGAAGGCTGCTTATTCGATTCATTTTTTAATTATAAATATTTGATAATGAAGCTGTTTTTGCTTCAAGAGATGGTATAGAAACAATAATAGCAAAGATAATAAATTGCAGATTTTGAATATAAAAAAGGCAAGAAATATTGGTTTCTTGCCTTTTCTCTATTTCAAGTGTTATAACAAATTTAGTTAGCTAAATTTGGATTTAAATCAACTTCATTTTGCGGGATAGGTGCAAAGTAATTATCTGTACCTAAAGATCCTAAAATTGGATTTTGTACACTCAACAATTGACCAGAAGAATTAAAAGAAGTTTGCGGATCTCTGTTTGATAGTGCTTCTTGAACACGTTCCATTCTAACAAGATCGTTCCATCTTAACCATTCTCCAGCAAGCTCCCATTTACGTTCAGTAAATGCTAGTTCTGCAATATCACCGCTTGTAACATCAACAGATCCATCAGGAGAGGCGTATGGCAATCCTGCCGCTCTTCTACGAATTTTATTAAGTGCTTCCCAAGCTGCTGGTGTAACGTTTCCAGAACGTCCAGAAGCTTCAGCATAAATTAACAGTAATTCAGCATAACGCATTACAAAATCGTTTCTATCTGTATTAAAATCAGCTAAAGGAATATCTCCAGCGGGTCCAGTAATTTTTTTGAATACAGGTGTAGGTTGATCAGAGAAATTCTCCCAATCATGCTCAGTTCTATACGTTGCTTCTTTTCTTGGGCCTTCTGGGAAGTCTTCAAAAAATCTAATCTCAGCGAAAGTTTCTTGCCACCCTGCAAGGTCAGATGGGTTACCTAACTTACCAAATTTACGGTTATTTAAACCATTAGCTCTATTGTAAGCAATAGTCCACAAACTTTCATTATTAAAACGGTTTGAAAGCGCCCAAAGATCTTCTAAATCATCAACTAAACCAAAACCATGCGAAGATGCATTATCAATAACTTGTTTTGCGCTAGAAGCAGCATTTGCATATTTAGAAGCGTCTTTTGCTGGGAATCCTGCCCAATCTAAATATAATCGTGCTAAGAAAGCACGTGCTGAACCAGAGTTAGGTCTTGGAGCTCCTGCGGCAACATTAGGATATATTGTTGGTAGTAAAGCTTCCGCTCTCAATAAATCAGATTCAATTTGCTGATATACTTCTTCTTGAGTTGCTAATCCGATATCAAAATCTGGAATAGAAGCTAACGGAAGTGGAATTCTACCGTGCATTCTTGCCAAGTGGAAAAACATTACTCCTCTTAAGAAGTAAGTCTCACCAACTAATCTATCTCTCTTAGCTTGATCTTCAGCGCCAGAAAATTCTAATTCTGCTGAACTTTCAATTACACTGTTTGCCGCTCTTACCATAGCGTAAACGTCTCTCCAGTTTGAAGCTATACGCCCATTGTTTGCAGATACGACGCGTTGATCGAATTCTCTAAAATCAGCTTTATTACTTACTCTATGTGTTGTAATGTCATCACCAGCCCACCCATGTACAAAGAATGTTGACCATTGTGAAGCATTTCTTAATCTACCGTATATACCAGTAACTCCTAATTCAAGCTCTTCCATCTGAGTGTAAGCTCCAGGAGCTAGCTGTCTTACGGACGGATCTTCGTCAAGATTGGCACAACCAGAAAATGTAAGTGCCATAGCAAAAACCAAGCTTAATGGTTTTAACCAATTTAATATTTCTTTTTTACTCATAATATTATGATTTATCAATTTTTTTATTGTTAAAGTCCAATTTTAACACCCAATGAAAATGTTCTAGGGTTAGGGTATGCACCTACATTTATACCTGCAGCAACATCTACATTACCTGCATTATTAGCTGGTCTTGATGTATGTTCTGGATCATATCCACTGTAGTCAGTTATTAAAAACAAGTTCTGCCCAGAAGCATACACTTTTACATAATTAATACCATCAACAAGCTCATTGAATGTGTAGCCTACTGATAAGTTACTTAATCTTATAAAGTCTCCTTTTTCTACGAAACGTGTAGAGCCTATTTCATTTTCACCTCCAGCAGGAATTTCTGTTTCATTAGTAGAAGTCCACTGATTTAATTGTTCGGTAGCTAAGAAACTTCTTTGGTTACCAGTAGCGCCAACAATAATACCTTGAACTGCATTTAACACATCAAAACCATGTACGCCTTGGAAAAATATATTGAAATCCCAGTTCTTGTAGGTGATTGTGTTATTGAATCCCCAGAATGTTGTAGGAGTACCATTACCAATATTACCAAAAGTAATATCTCCATCAGCATCAGTAACATATTTCGCATCACCTGGTATTAAACCTAATTGTGCAGCTTCAGCAGCTTCAGAAGTTTTCCAAGTCCCTAAGAAAGTAGCTCCCCAAAATTGACCTAAAGGTTCACCTACTTGAATTCTATTCCAAGTTCTTTGTTTACCATCAACACTTTCAAAAGTTCCTTGTATTTCATCAACTCCACCTAAATCTATCACTTTATTTTTTGAATATGAGAAGTTAAAGCTAGAATCCCAATTAAAATCTTCGGTTTGAATAATTGAACCCGACAAGGCAATATCAATACCTTTATTTTCTACTTCACCAACATTCTGTGTAATAAATCCACCACCTAGAGTATTTGGTACAGGAACATTAAGTAATAGATCAGTTGTGTTTTTAACATAACCATCAATAGACAAAGAAGCTCTACCGCTAAATAACCCTAAATCTAAACCAATGTTAGTTTGTGTTGTAGTTTCCCAAGTTAAGTCTGGGTTACCATACCCTGCAGGTGAAGAACCTGGTAGCACTGTAGATCCATCAAAAGCATAAATACTATTGATATTTACTGTAGGGAATGTAGAATAAGCAGCAATATTTTCATTACCTACTTGTCCCCATCCTGCTCTTAAACTTAGGCTATTAAAGGTGTTATTGTCTTCTAATAAGTTGTTGAAACTATATCTACCAGATACAGATGGGAACACACCAGTTCTATTGCCTTCACGGAACTTCGATGATGAATCTGCACGAACAGTACCGGTTATGAATAAATTGTTATCCAATATATATTCTACTCTCCCCATTACCGACTCTATTGCAGATTCCGAGAAGTTATTATTAAAGTTTCTTGCAGCAGCCAATTCACCTAAATAGAAACCTAATGGAATAGATACATCATTACCATTATAGGCATTAAATCGATTTTGGAAGCCAGAAAACTCGTATACACCAGTAACTTTTAAATCATGCTTTTCGGCAAATACTTTTTGCCAAGTTAAAATGTTACTTACCTGATGAGTGGTATTCTTACTATTTCCAAAGGCAATATCATTTAGTGGGTGATCTAAGCGATAAGTTTCTGTGTTACTATTAACCGTTGAAGCACCAGCAAGTAAAGTATAGTTGAAATTATCTGTGATATCGTAACTAACATTGATATTGATGTTGAATCTGTCATTCATATTTTCAACATTAGTCGTATTCAAATCTTCAATTGGGTTTGCATTTAAAGAAGCCAGCGCCATTGAAGAGAAACGGTTATAATTTCCATTTTCATCAAAAATAGGAGTTGTTGGATCCCAAGCTAAAGCTTTAACTATCAAACTACCTTGAAAGCGGTTAAGAGCTGTTAGGTCATTAACAGTAGATGATCTAGTTGCAAATGTATTTAAACCTACTTTAATTTTGTCAGACACTTCAGCGTTCACATTAGCACGAATCGAATATCTCTCAAAACCAGTGTTAATTACAATACCCTCCTGATCTACGTAGTTACCTGAGATAAAGTAATTTACTTTTCCTTCAGAACCACTAACGGATAATTGAGCATTGTTTGAAATGCCAGTTTGGAATATTTCTCTTTGATAATTTGTACCTCCAAATTCGTCAAACACATCAATTTCTGTTTGAGAAAATATTGCTGTACCACCGCCTCTTAATCTTCTACCATTTTCCAGTCTAGCAAAATCTGCCGCTCCTAGTGTTGGTAAATATTCTGGAACAGTAGCAATGGTTGTAAAATAGTCAAAGTCAATTTTCGACTTGCCACGACCTTTCTTAGTTGTTACAATAATTACACCGTTTGATCCTCTAGATCCATAGATGGCAGTTGCAGAAGCATCTTTCAATACATCCATATTAGCAATATCATTAGGGTTAATTGTACTTAAGTCACCCCCGATGATTCCATCAATAACTACCAATGGGCTGTTATCTCCGTTAATGGAGTTAACACCGCGAATACGAACTTTAACTGCTGCACCTGGAGCACCTCCAGCACGTGCAACGGATACACCTGCGGCTCTACCTTGAAGTGCATCTTCCACTCTAATAAGTGGTTGTTTCTCAAAAGATTTAGCAGATACCTGTGATACGGCACCAGTTAAATCACTCTTTTTGGCTGTACCGTAACCAATTACTACTACTTCATCAAGTTGGGCAGTGTCTTCTGCCAAAGTAACTCTAATAGTAGTTTGATTTCCTACAGTAATAGATTGCGTAACATAACCTAGAAATGAAATTTCTAATACGTCACCAGACGAAGCTGAAATACTGAAATTACCATCAAAATCGGTGACAGCTCCTGTTGTTGTTCCTTTTACAAGGACATTCGCCCCAGGAATCCCTACCCCAGCGGCATCCACAACAGTACCATTAATGGTTTGTTGTGCACTTGCTTGATGAAATCCCATAAGCAAGAAAAGCGCTCCCAGAAAGAAACCGCTTCTCAATAGCATAATGCATTGTTTTCTCATAATGTTTAGTTTTAGTTGAAGTTTTGTTTTGTGTAGTTGGTAATTTTTGGTTAAAAATTTTAGAAAATCACCAAAAAACACGGGTTAAATATAAGAATGTGTTTTTAATTAGCATAAAAAAAAGAAATTAAAATTAATCTTTTAGTTTCAAATCGCATCAAAATCTAGTTTAATGTTTATTCAAAAAAATCACATAAACACCTAAAATACAGTGTTTTATAAACTAGTTAATTGCGTTTTATGCTTGGTTTCAAGTATAAATATAGTTTTATATTTGAAACCTTGAAAAATTTTATGAACTAAAAACAGGTACAATTTTATTTAAGAATGATGTATTTTAATGAGTGGATATTACCAATAAATGGTATGATATTACCCTGTTTTCAAACATTTAGAATAACTATACATCATCATAATCCACTATAATCGTCGGAGTTGTTGGGTGAGCTTGACAGGTTAACACTAAGCCTTCTGCAACTTCGCTCTCTGTCAATATAGAATTTAATCTCATAGATGCTTCTCCTTCTTTAATACGTCCCAAGCAGCTACTGCAAATACCTCCTTGGCAAGAATAGGGTGCGTCTAGATCTTCATCCAAAGCAGCTTCAAGAATGGTTTGTTTTGCAGACATTTCAAAAGTGGTTTCTTCATCATCTACTATAACAGTTATTTTAGTTTTACCAGAATTAGAAACCGAAGTTTCTTTTGCAATTTCTGAAGACTTAGCTGCTTTGAATAACTCAAAATGAATACGGTTTTCGTCGATACCATGCTCTGTTAGTACATCTTTTACGGTATGAATCATGCCTTCTGGTCCGCATAAATAAAACGCATCAACATCTATGTGCTTATGTTTGTTTTTCATAACATAGTTCACGGTACTTTTTTCTATACGTCCAAAAATGGCGTCATCTTCATCGGTTTGACTAAACACAAATTGAATAGAAAACCGTTCACTATATTGATGTTGTAACTCTAAAAGCTCATTTAAGAACATAGTGTCTTTGGTAGATTTATTGCCATACACTAGAATAACTTTACTATGTACTTCTTCTTCCAAAGCACACTTTATAATACTCATAATTGGTGTTATACCACTACCTGCAGCAAACAAGGCTATGTTTTTGGTTTTCTTATCGTTAGGTTCAAAAATAAAACGCCCTTTAGGTGGAGCAACCTCTAGAGAGTCACCCACTTTCAAACCGTTGTTTGCATAGGCTGAAAAGGTGCCGTCACTCACCTCTTTTACTGCTACTTTTAAATCACCACTTTTAGGCGATACGCAAAGGGAATAATCCCGTCTAACTTCATTACCGTTAATTTCGGTTTTTAGGGTGATGTATTGCCCAGCTTTAAACGAGAAATCAGATTTTAAGTTGTCAGTAAGGTTAAAGCTAATGCTAACCGACTTGTCAGTTTCTCTATTGATGGTTTTAACAGAAAGTTTATGAAATCCAGACATGAAATATTTTTTTGACAAAAATAATGAAGCATTAACGTTTTATCGGTGTTTTTAGTCGAAAAATTAATACATAATTATTTTATGCATAATTAAATTATGTATATTTGAATTCTATGAAAAGCACCAATTTATATAAGGGAAGCCTAACCACCATCATTTTAAAGCTCTTAAATGAGAATGATAAAATGTATGGCTATGAAATTACGCAAAAAGTGAAAGAAATTACCAATGGTGAGCTTCTTATTACAGAAGGAGCGCTTTACCCATCTTTACATAAGTTAGAAGCAGAGGGTTTAGTAGATGTAGAGTTTGCGAAAGTAAATAATAGAACTAGAAAGTATTATAAACTTACTGAGTTGGGTACACAAGAAACGGTAAATAAATTAGCAGAATTGGAAGATTATATTAAGACGATGCGAGCATTGGTTTATCCTAAATTTAGATCAGATAACAGAAATGCTTAATTCTATTGTCTCTTCCTTAGTTTTAAACAATAAAAATCAATTAATACATAACTTTTAATTATACCAAACTGGAAAATGTTGTAACATTTCTGGCTATTTTTATACCTATATCAAAAATTCACATTAACCAAAATATTCACAAATGAAAAAACTAGTACTAGTATTCGTTTTAGTATTCACAATTTCAATTACTGCCCAAGAGGATGAAGTCTATAAGTCAGAAACTATCGAGTTTTTAAAGCTCACTGGAGCAACAAAAGTATTTGATGGTGCCATTGACCAGATAGGAAATATGGTATCCGCCGAAAATAAAGAGGCATATAAAAAAGAAGCTGTAGGCACTTTGGATGCACTTTATGAAGAAATGGCCGAATTATATATGGGTGAATTCACAAGAGATGAAATACAAGAATTGTTGAAATTCTACAAATCTGATATTGGAAAAAAACTTGCAGAGAAACAACTTACACTAACCCAAAAGGGAATGATGATGGGGCAATCTTGGGGTATGAAAGTTCAAGGAATCGCTCAAAAATATAACTAATAAACGTTTTAGATATGATTAAGCATTTCTTAAATTTAGAATGGAAAGCGTTTTTTAGGTCTGCAAGTTTTGGCAAAAGTCTTGGTATAAAGATTTTTATGGGCTTTATGGCGCTATATTTTATGACTTTCTTTTTAATTGGTGGGTTTTTTATGGATAAAATCCTTGAAAAGGTCTTTCCAAAATTAGATTTGATTACAGCATTTTGCGGGCTATTATTTTACTGGATTTTAGGTGATTTGATTTTTCGTTTTTTCTTTCAAAAACTACCCGTAATGAGTGTCAAACCATTATTAACACTTCCGGTGAGTAGAAATAAAATAGTACATTATGTTTTGGGTAAATCAGCCCTATCATTTTTTAACTTTTTACCACTTTTTGCAATCATTCCATTTGGCTTAAAGTTACTATTTAAAGATTATCCAACCGGCTCTGTGTTGATACTAATTTTGGCACTTTTTATAACGACGGTCATCATAAACTTCCTAAATTTTATAATTGAAAGTTTTTCCGCAGAAACTGAATTATCATTTTTACCGGTTATTCTACTAACAGGAGGTCTGTTTGCGTTAGATTATTTCGAGATTATTTCGTTCAAAAGTCTAATAGGTAGTGCCTATAACGCTATTTACGAATCGCCTCTACTTATATTGGTGCTTGTTGTGTTATTAGTAGTCATCTACTTTTTCAATTTTAAACTATTACATAAAAAACTGTTTTTAGATAGTGGTTTAAAAACTGAAGTTAAGGAGGTAAACGCATCAAACCTAGATTGGACCAAGAACTTTGGAGATATTGCACCTTTTATGCAGTTAGATTTACGATTGATTTGGCGCAATAAACGCACAAAATCGTCAGTTTGGATGCTAGCAATTGGATTACTTTATGGGTTATTTTTCTATCCACAACCTATGTATCAAGACAAAACCTTTTTCTTCATATTCATTGGTATTTTTTCAACAGGAATATTTTTAATCAACTTTGGTCAGTTTGTACCCGCTTGGGATAGTGGTTATTACAAACTATTGATGAGCCAAAATATTAAGTACGAACAATATTTAAAGTCAAAATTTACTTTGATGGCGTTGAGCGTAGTCGTACTTTTTGTCTTGGGAATACCTTATGTTTATTTCGGATGGAAAATTTTGTTTGCGCATTTTGCTGCTGCCATATACAATATTGGTATTAATACGCATGTTATTTTGTGGGGAGGCTCTTTTAATAGAAAAAAGATTGATTTAAGTCAAAAAGCAGCATTTAACTATCAAGGTACTGGTGCAGTACAATGGCTTATAGGTATACCATTGCTATTATTTCCAATGTTACTTTTTGCCATTCTCAACTGGTTATTAAGTTTTGAAATTGCATGTATTGTGCTTATTGCAATGGGTGTTTTAGGTATCGTGTTTCACGAAAAACTAATGCGATTTATAACAGGAAAATATTTAGAATCAAAATATAAAATGATTGATGCTTTCGATCAAGATAATTAAAATACAGCTATGATAACAACATCAAATTTATCAAAAAAATATAGTGGGAATCAGGTTTTACATATTGAAAACTTAGAGATTCCCAAAGGACAAAGTTTTGGTTTAGTAGGCAATAACGGTGCTGGAAAAACAACATACTTTAGTTTATTGTTAGATTTAATTCAGCCAACAACGGGACATATTATTTCTAATGAAATTCAAGTGAATAAAAGCGAAGATTGGAAACCATTTACATCGGCTTTTATAGATGAAAGTTTTTTAATTGGGTATTTAACACCTGAGGAATATTTTTATTTTGTTGGCGAATTACGCGGACAAAATAAAGCTACCGTTGATGCTTTTGTTGGCCAGTTTGAAGATTTTTTCCATGGTGAAATTTTGGGCAAAAAGAAGTATTTGCGCGATTTAAGTAAAGGAAACCAGAAAAAAGCGGGTATTGTAGCCGCACTTATTGGAAATCCAGAGGTGGTGGTTTTAGATGAACCTTTTGCAAATTTAGACCCAACAACACAAATACGATTAAAAGGTATTGTAAAAGATTTAGCAGAAACTAGAGGCGTTACTGTTTTAATTTCGAGCCATGATTTGATGCATGTTACTGATGTTTGCGAGCGTATTGTTGTACTCGAAAAAGGTGAAGTTGTAAAAGATTTAGTAACTAATGAGGCTACTTTGAAGGAGTTGGAGGCTCATTTTGCGAATTAAGAATCATGAACTTTAACATCAAACGAGTTTTTCCGGTTTCTTAGTCTTTTTCTTTTAAAAAGAGTGTAGGTGCGTTTATCAAAAAACCTATCATTTAAGTTTATGGAAGATTTAGGCAGACAAACGTGCGTTAGGGATTGAGGCATTTGTTGAAGCTCTTTTTGTGTTGTTGCACCTATGCAACACAAAAAAGCGACTGCCGAAAGCCCGACCCCTTGTGGGTAACGCCCAACTTCTCGTTATGATGCCTAATGTTTTGGAATCACTCGAAATGACTATCAAAATTACAATGATATTATAGGTTAATCGAAAAAGATGTTTATTTTTACCCACTTGCATACTATATGTAAGCCTTTGTAGTTATATATTACACCAAACCAAAAGGTATTGAAAGCACTTTTTAAACCTACTGCCTTAATTGTTATCAGCATTATTGCTGTAACCAGTTGTTCGCGCAAAAAAAACACGTTTTTAAGTAGAAATATTCATGCTGTTACTGCGGAGTATAATGCGTTGTACAATGGCTATAATGCATTGGAGCAAGGCAAAACTTCTTTAAATGATAGTTATGAAGATGACTATTGGGAGGTGTTGCCCATTGAGCGCATGCAAATTGATGAAGATGTAATACTACCAGGGCAATCTAAAAACGAAAACTTTACGAGAGCAGAGGAAAAGGCTGCAAAGGCGATACAAAAGCATAGTATGAATATTGAAAGTAAAGAGTACAATCCGCAAATGGATGAAGCCTATTTACTTTTGGGGAAAGCACGGTATTTCGATCAGCGTTTTGTGCCAGCACTAGAAGCCTTTAACTACATTCTATATAAATATCCTGCGAGCGATAAGATAAATCAAGCCAAGGTATGGCGAGAGAAAACCAATATTCGTTTAGAAAATGATGAATTGGCCATTAAAAACTTAAAGCGCCTATTGAAGCAAGAGGATTTGGAGGGTCAGGATTTGGCTGATGCTACGTCTATGTTGGCACAGGCATTTATTAACACAAAGTTTATTGATAGTGCTGTGGTTCAGTTAGGTATTGCTGCAGAAGCTACAAAAAGTAATGATGAACGTGGGCGTTATCGTTTTATTCAGGGACAACTTTACAATGCTTTGGGTTACAAGGATAGTGCAAATATTGTGTTTGATGAGGTGATTGATCTTAACAGAAAGACACCGCGTATTTATATGATTAGTGCGCATCTTGAAAAAGTTAAAAACTTTGATTACGAGAACGGTGACAAATTACTTTTAGCCGAATTGCTAGAAGAATTAGAAACTAACCGCGAAAATCGTCCGTTTTTGGATAAGATTTACCACGTAATTGGTACGCATCATTTAAAAAATGGGTTGGTAGAATTCGCATCACAATATTTTAATAAATCGTTGCGCACTAACACGAGAGATCAAAAGTTGAAAGCTAGGAATTATGAGATTTTAGGTGATATGACGTTTGATAAACGTTTATATGCTGATGCCGGTGCTTATTACGATAGTACTTTGGCGAATCTTAAGCTAAATACTAAACCGTACCGTACCATAAAACGTAAACGAGATAATCTAGAAGATGTGATTTACTATGAAGGTGTAGCGAAGGTGGATGATAGCATCTTAAATTTAGTGAACTTATCTGATGCTGAAAAGCTGGTGTATTTTGAAAAATTCACAACAGATTTAAAAGAGAAAGCAGAGGAGGCCGCTAAAAAGGAGGAGGCTTTACAGCGTAATAATGGTTTAGCTACTGTAAATACTCAAATAGGCAATAGAAATACGAATACTGGAGTTCCAGGACAAGGTGCTAGTTTTTATTTTTACAACTCCACGACGGTAGCTTTTGGAAAAAATGAATTCTTAAAAGTTTGGGGTGATAGACCTTTGGAGGATAATTGGCGATGGTCTAACAAAGCATTGTCCTCAGGAGGGAATGCTGGTACTACAGGTGATATAGCGGCGACTGCCTCAGAAGAAGAACGATTTGATCCACAGTTTTATATTTCAAAGATACCGTCTGATGAAAAAGTAATTGATAGTATTTCAAAAGAACGTAATTATGCTTACTATCAGTTAGGGCTGATTTATAAAGAGAAGTTTAAGGAGTATAATTTATCAAAAGATAAATTTCAGGAGTTGTTACAAAGTAATCCTGAAGAGCGTTTAATTCTACCTTCAAAATATAATTTGTATAAAATCTATGAATTATTAGGTGAAAAAGATGAGGCTACAATTGCTAAAAACGATATTATTTCGAATTATCCCGAAAGCAGATATACTGCAATTTTAACTGACCCTGATTCGGTAGCATCGAAAGATGAAAATAGTCCGTTAACACTCTACGAAAACTTGTATGAAATTCATGTAGCGCAAGATTATGAAACCGTTATTGAGAAAAGTGAGGAATACATTAAAACCTTTGATGGAGAGCCTATTGTGCCTAAGTTTGAATTACTGAAAGCTACGGCTTCAGGACGCTTACTTGGTTTTGATGCCTACAAAAAAGGTATAAATTACCTAGCGGTGACATATGCTAATACGCCAGAGGGACAGCAAGCACAAAAGATGGTAAACGAAATGCTTCCTAAGCTTGAAAATGCGGAGTTTGCAAATGATAGTATTTCCGATCATTTTAAAGTGGTATTTCAATTTGATAGAACAAAAACCGATAAGATAGAAACGTTTAAAACAACTTTAGATGAAGTTTTAGAAAACGTAAGGTATTATAAATTAAAGAGTTCGGTTGATATTTACGATACAAATACTACCTTTGTAGTAGTACACGGATTGCGAAATGCACAAGTGGCAAAAACGTTTGACCAAATATTATTAGATAAAGACGTAAAAAAAATAAAAGAACCCTACTTTGCAGTATCATCTGCAAATTATCAAATACTCCAAATACATAAAAATTTAGAGACCTACTTAAACTTGAATAATCAATAACCCCAAATGTTATGTTTGCAGATAATAAAAAGGATAAACAGATGATGGATAATCAATCAAGTCAAAATATCATAGCTCAAGGCACCAAAATTGTTGGTGACTTTAATAGTGAAGGCGATTTTAGAATAGATGGTGCTGTAGAAGGCAATATTAAAACTTCAGGAAAACTTGTTGTTGGTAAAGATGGTTTTATAAAAGGAACCATTCAAGGAACGGATGCTTACTTTGAAGGTAAGTTTTCAGGTAAATTATCTTTATCGGGAACGCTAACCCTAAAATCATCAGCATTTATTGAAGGCGAAGTTGTAGTTGGTAAGTTGGCTGTAGAGCCCGGAGCTACATTTAATGTAACTTGTGCCATGAAAGGTACAGTAAAACCAATGACAAACGGTGAGCCAGCAAGAAAAAAACCAGAAACCGAAAAAACAGCTTAAAAATTGGGCTGTATTCTCTGGAATTGGTTTGCAAATGGCAATTACCATTTTTTTAGGGAATTTACTGGGTATTTGGTTAGATGAAAAACTTGAAACCACTTTTTTAGAGACAACGGTTACTCTTGTAGCTATATTCGCTTCGATGTTTCTTATTATTTACCGCGTTAATAGAATGGATAATTAATGATAAAAAAAATAAGTCTGTATGTTATTTCTTTTATCTTGTTTTCGGTAGTTGCTTACTATTTGCATGCTATTGGCTTAGTTAGTATTTCAAACCAAACACCTATTGCTTTAAGCGATTTATACTTGTTTCATGCAAGTTTTTCTATTGTTCTATTTTCGGTGATTATGTTTCTTTCAGAAAACCAAAAATATAGAGACCAATTAGGCTTTTTGTATATAGCCAGTGTGGTTTTAAAGCTAATTTTATTTTTTTCTATTTTCTACAGACCTATTTTTAAATCAGATGCCTTTACCAATATTGAAGGTGTTAACTTATTGATTCCCATAATTTTATTTTTGATTTTAGAAGTGTTTTTGATAGTTAAATTACTCAATAACAATAGTCCTTCAAAAAATGATAAATAAGGTGTTTTTAGTCTAAAAATAATACCTATCTTTGCGCCGAATTTTAGAGCTCGATATTCAGACCAAAAAGGAATTTTAAAGGATGAAGGTATTATCAAAAGCAATTACATCTATAAGTCTCATTCTATTTATCTCGTTATCTGCATTTGCGTCAGGAGATAAAAAAGAAAGTCAAAACTCTCACGGAGATCCGGTCAATACACCTGAAGAAATTAACGAGTACATACAACATCACGTTAGAGACTCTCACGATTTTCACTTATTTTCATATTTTTCTGATGGAGAAGAGCACCATGTTGGTTTCCCACTTCCAGTTATTTTATGGGGTGAAAACGGGTTGTCTGCATTTATGTCCTCTGCTTTTCATCATGACGATGAAGGTCAAGAAATCGTAGAAAAAGGCGACAGTAAGTTTGTAAGACTACATGGTAAAATTTATGAACTAGAAGCTGGTGCAACAGAGGTTAATTTTGATGATGATCATCATCCAGTGAATGCATCAACACCAATAGATTTATCGATTACAAAAAGTGTTTTCGGAATTCTTTTAATAGGATTGCTAATGTTAATCTGGTTTGGAGGCTTAGCAAAACAATATAAAACTAAACAAGTTCCAACAGGTTTTGGTAGAGTTTTAGAACCACTTGTATTATATGTTCGAGATGAAATAGCAAAACCAAATATTGGTCCTAAATACAGAAAGTTTACTGGGTACTTAATGACAGTGTTCTTTTTCATTTGGATTTTGAACCTTTTTGGATTAACACCATTTGGATTTAACGTGACAGGACAGTTAGCGGTTACAGCAGCATTAGCACTAATTACTTTAGTTGTTTATTTATTTAGTAGTAATGGTCATTTTTGGAGCCATCAATTATGGATGCCGGGGGTGCCTTATTTTTTACGTCCTTTATTAGCTATTATTGAACTTGCAGGAACGTTAATTATTAAACCGTTCTCGTTAATGGTGCGTTTATTTGCAAACATAACAGCAGGACATATTGTAGTAATGAGTCTTATTGCTATCGGAATTACTATGCAAGAGCAGATGACAGCAGTAGGTTCAACATTATTATCATTCGTATTATCATTATTTATTACGCTTATAGAAGTGTTAGTTGCATTTTTACAGGCTTATATATTTACAATGCTTTCAGCTTTATTTATCGGAATGGCGGTAGAAGAGCCTGAGCATCATTAAATTGAATTTATTTTTTTAACTATATATATTTAAATTATGTTTTTAGCAATGCTTCAAGAAGCCCCTTCAGTAGTTCCTATGTTAGTAGGTGCAGGATTAATTGTAATCGGTGCCGGTATAGGTTTAGGTCAAATTGGTAGAGGTGCCATGGAAGGTATCGCGCGTCAACCAGAAGCGTCTGGAAAAATTCAGACAGCAATGATTATCATTGCAGCACTTTTGGAAGGACTTGCGTTCGCGGCGATTTTCTTAGGGAAGTCGTAAATGAACACCGCCATTTTCCTGCAACGGTTGGTTGCAGGAAATGGTTTTTTTAAAACAGTTAAAAAGAACTTATAAGTTATTATGGATCAGTTATTAGATAATTTTTCGCTTGATTTATTTGTAAAGCAAACTATTTTATTTCTTGTGCTTATTTTCCTTTTGGTAAAATTTGCATGGAAACCAATTCTTAATGCATTAAACGATCGTGAAGAAGGAATTAAAAATGCATTAGATTCTGCTGAAAAGGCAAAATTAGAAATGGAAAACCTTCAAGCAGACAATAATAAATTGTTAAAAGAAGCTAGAGCAGAGCGCGAAGCAATGCTAAAAGAGGCAAGAGACTTGAAGAACAAAATGATTGAAGACGCTAAAGGAGAAGCGCAAGCAGAAGCGGCTAAATTGGTTGCTCAAGCTCAAGCTAGTATTGAGAGTGAGAAAAAAGCAGCTATTGCCGATTTAAAATCTCAAGTAGCTAATTTGTCTATTGATATTGCAGAAAAAGTAGTTCAAGGAGAACTTTCCAATAAGGGAAAGCAAGAAAAGCTTGTGGAGTCTTTGTTAGGCGATGCAACTTTAAACTAATATATTGTTATGGCAGGAACAAGAGCAGCAATTCGCTATGCTAAAGCACTATTAAGTTTAGCGCTTTCTGAAAAAAAGGCAGATAAGGTAAACGATGATATGAAACTCATTGCCAATACTATCTCTGAAAATGAGGAGTTGGCTGCTTTGTTAAGTAATTCAGTGATAAAAGCAGAGGTTAAAAAAGCGTCGCTATTAGCTATATTTCCAAAGCTAAATAAATTAACAAGTGGTTTATTCGATCTTTTGATTTCAAACAAAAGAATAGATATTTTACACGATGTTGCTGATAAATATAGTGTATTGTTTGATGCGCATAACGGTAAAGAAACCGCACAAGTAACTACTGCTGTTCCTTTAACAAAAGACTTAGAGAAAAAAGTTTTGGCTAAAGTTAAAGAGCTTACTAGTAAAACAGTAGAGTTAGAAAGTATTATAGATGAAAGCATCATCGGTGGTTTCATTTTACGAGTTGGAGATAAGCAATTTGATGCGAGTATCTCTAACAAATTAAACAAGTTAAAAAGAGAATTTATATTAAATTAAAATAAGATGGCAGAAGTAAAACCAGCTGAAGTATCAGCAATCTTAAAAAAGCAACTTGAAGGTTTTGAAGCCTCAGCTTCGTTAAATGAAGTAGGAACTGTACTTACTGTAGGTGATGGTATTGTACGTGCTTATGGATTATCTAACGCTCAGTATGGTGAGTTAGTAGAATTTGATGGCGGATTAGAAGGTATTGTACTTAACCTTGAAGAAGATAACGTTGGTATTGTATTATTAGGTGCTTCAATAGGTGTTAGAGAAGGCTCAACTGTAAAACGTACAGGACGTATTGCTTCCATTAATGTTGGAGAAGGTATTGTTGGTCGTGTAGTTGATACTTTAGGAAACCCTATTGATGGTAAAGGTGCAATTTCTGGAGATACTTACGAAATGCCATTAGAGCGTAAAGCGCCAGGTGTTATTTTCCGTCAGCCAGTAAACGAGCCATTGCAAACAGGTATCAAGGCTATCGATGCCATGATTCCAGTAGGTAGGGGTCAGCGTGAGTTGGTTATTGGTGACCGTCAGACTGGTAAGACTACCGTTTGTGTGGATACCATATTGAATCAAAAAGAATTTTACGATGCAGGGGAACCTGTATATTGTATATATGTTGCAATTGGGCAAAAAGCCTCTACGGTAGCAAACATTGCAAAAACTTTAGAAGATAGAGGTGCTTTAGCTTACACTACTATTGTAGCTGCAAACGCATCTGATCCTGCTCCAATGCAGGTATATGCTCCAATGGCAGGTGCTGCAATTGGTGAGTATTTTAGAGATACTGGTCGTCCAGCTTTAATCATTTATGATGATTTATCTAAGCAAGCGGTAGCGTATCGTGAGGTATCTTTATTATTAAGAAGACCACCAGGACGTGAAGCTTATCCAGGTGACGTTTTCTACTTACACTCTCGTTTATTAGAGCGTTCTGCAAAAGTAATCAACGATGATTCTATTGCCAAGGATATGAACGATTTACCAGATTCATTAAAACCATTAGTAAAGGGTGGCGGTTCTTTAACAGCTTTACCAATTATTGAAACACAAGCAGGTGATGTATCAGCATATATTCCAACTAACGTAATTTCGATTACTGATGGACAGATATTCTTAGATGGTGATTTATTTAACTCTGGTGTTCGTCCAGCAATTAACGTAGGTATCTCAGTATCTCGTGTTGGTGGTAACGCTCAGATTAAATCAATGAAAAAAGTATCTGGTACATTAAAATTAGACCAAGCACAGTTCCGTGAATTAGAAGCGTTTGCTAAGTTTGGTTCAGATTTAGATGCTGTTACTTTAAATGTAATTGAAAAAGGTAAGCGTAATGTTGAGATCTTAAAGCAAGCTCAAAATGATCCGTTTACTGTTGAGAATCAAATTGCAATTATTTACGCAGGTTCTAAAAACTTGTTGAGAGATGTTCCTGTAGATAAAGTAAAAGAATTTGAAAGAGATTTTATTGAATTCTTAAACGCTAAGCATAGAGATGTTTTAGACACTTTAAAGTCTGGAAAATTAACTGATGAGGTTACAGATACATTAACTGCTGTAGCTAAAGATTTATCAGGTAAATATTAAGGTTAACTAATGTCACTCTGAGCGCATAGTCGAAGAGTCTTTATAAATTAAAGAATGGCAAACTTAAAAGAAATACGTAACAGAATTGCTTCGGTATCTTCAACGATGCAGATTACCAGTGCCATGAAAATGGTATCTGCCGCAAAATTGAAGAAGGCTCAGGATGCCATTACCGCAATGCGCCCTTATGCAGATAAGTTAACTGAGCTTTTACAAAGTTTAAGTGCAACTTTGGATGCTGATTCTGGAAGTAAATTTTCTACCCAACGTGAAGTCAATAAAGTGCTTATTGTTGCAATTACCTCAAACAGAGGTTTGGCAGGTGCTTTTAACTCAAATATCATTAAAGAAGTTAACCGATTAGCTTCAGATACTTATGCAAATCAAGAAGTGTCTTATGTTGCAATAGGTAAGAAAGCTAATGATGCTTTTAAGAAAACGGGTAAAGTTATTGCAAATCATAGTACAGTTTTTGATGATTTAACGTTTGAAAATGTTGCAGCTATTGCTCAAGATTTGATGGATAGATTTGTTGAGGGTGAGTTTGATAAAATTGAAATTGTTTATAACAAATTCAAAAATGCGGCAACTCAAATTGTAATGACTGAGCAGTTTTTACCAATTGTTCCTGTTGAAGGAGAGGCAAATGTAACATCTGATTATATTTTTGAACCAGGGAAAGCTCAAATTGTAGAGCAATTGATTCCTAAGTCTTTAAAAACACAGTTGTTTAAAGGTTTAAGAGATTCTTTTGCTTCTGAACATGGTGCACGTATGACTGCAATGCATAAAGCAACTGATAACGCAACTGAGCTAAGAGATCAGTTGAAATTAACATACAATAAAGCACGTCAAGCTGCAATTACTAACGAAATCCTTGAGATTGTTGGTGGAGCTGAAGCTTTAAATAATTAATGTCATTCAGAGCGAAAGCGAAGAATCTCATCATAATTAACAAAAGCCTAACTTTTTTGAGTTAGGTTTTTTTGTTTTAAAAGCCCTATTTTTAGCATAACAAAATACCTGTTCTTGAGCGGCATTAAATCACTTTTCAAACAAACATTTATCTACGGTTTAGCAACTGTGTTACCAAGAATGCTTACCTTTTTGTTGACGCCACTTTACACAGAAGTGATGGCTGTAGGTGTTTATGGAAAGGTTTCCATTATTTTTTCATGGTTTGCTATTTTTAATGTGATTTTAGCCTATGGTATGGAAACAGCATTTTTTCGCTTTTTCAATAAAGAAGATCAAAAAGATAAAGTTGTGGGAACAGCTGCACTATCAATTATTTTTACATCATTAGCGATATTTGTTTTAGCATTTTTGTTTAAAAATCAAATAGCTGAAGTTACAGATATTCAGCCTCAACATATTAGTTTTGTTATATGGATTTTACTTCTAGATGCTTTAGTAATTATTCCATTTGCATGGTTAAGGGCTAAAGCAAAACCTGTAAAATATGCTATAATTAAAATAGCAAATGTTGCCATCAACATTGGACTTAACTTGTTCTTCTTCTTATTATTAACTGGTTTAGCTAAAAATGGCAGTTTTTTTGAAACCATTTATAAAGCTGATTTTGAAATAAATTATGTGTTAATTGCTAATGTTGTTGCAAGTGCCGTTACACTTTTATTAATGCTGTCATTTTACACTAAAATCAAATATGTATTTGATACTAAATTATGGCAACAGATGTTGCGTTACGCGCTTCCCGTACTAATTGCTGGGTTAGCATACACCACCATAGAAACATTTAATCGCATTTTATTAGATAGTAGTTTGTCAACCGCTGAAAACCCAGAGGATGAAGTAGGTATGTTTTCGGCTTGTTACAAGCTAGCATTATTTATGACGTTGTTTGCAACGGCATTCCGTTTGGGGATAGAACCCTATTTTTTTAGTCATGCAAAAAGTAAAAACCCTCAAAAAAATTATGCTAGAATTTTAGAGTATTTTGTGGTTTTTGGTTCAGGAATATTATTGACTGTTGTAGTGTTTTCAGACATTCTAAAAATCATAATCATTCGAGATGAAGACTTTTGGGAAGCCATGTGGATTGTTCCTATTATCCTTATTGCTAGTTTTTGTTTGGGTATTTATCATAATTTGTCTGTTTGGTATAAAATAACCGATCGCACGAAATTCGGAGCTTATATTTCTGTAGTTGGTGCCATAATTACTTTAGTACTAAATATCTGGTTAATTCCTATTATGAGTTACAAAGGATCAGCTATTGCAACTTTAGCAGCTTACGGTACTATGGTACTATTATCTTATTACTTAGGGAGAAAATATTATCCCATTCCGTATAATTTGAAGAAGATAGGGATATATTTAATGGTTTCCATAGTATCATCAGTGGTGTACTTCTATCAATTTAGAGCCAATTATGTTATTGGAATTTCACTGTTAGTTGTATTTTTGGGAATCGTTTATTTTTCAGAGAAAAACGAACTAAAACAATTACTTAAAAAATAGTATGGAAATTAAAATCATAAATAAATCCAATCACGATTTACCGCATTATGAAACGATTGCTTCGGCAGGAATGGATTTGCGTGCTAACATATCCGAATCAAGAGTTTTAAAGCCATTAGAACGTAGTATTGTAGGTACAGGACTCTTTATAGAGCTTCCAGTAGGTATTGAAGCTCAAGTGCGTCCAAGAAGTGGCTTAGCGGCTAAAAAGGGCATTACAGTGCTTAATGCTCCAGGAACTATAGATGCCGATTATAGAGGTGAAATAGGCGTGATTTTAGTAAATCTTTCCAACGAAGACTTTACCATCCAAAACGGTGAGCGTATTGCACAATTAGTGATTGCTAAACATGAGCGTGCGGAATGGGTTGAGGTAGAGATGCTTTCTGAAACTGATAGAGGTGAAGGAGGATTTGGAAGTACAGGAGTTAAATAAATTCCTGCGAAAGCAGGAATCTCTTAGTCGATAAGCATGAAATATTGGTACGTCTACATCATGACAAATAAGCCAAACGGTGTTTTGTATATTGGAATAACGGATAATATTGAAGAAAGAATAAAGGAGCATAAATTAAAAGTATATCCTAAATCATTTACATCAAAGTATAATTGTGATAAATTGGTTTACTTTGAAGAGTTTGAAAATGGAGAGGAAGCAGTTGTGAGAGAAAAACGATTTAAGAAATGGAAAAGAGATTGGAAGATTGAACTGATTGAAGATATGAATTCTAGTTGGTTAGATTTAAGTATCAATTGGAATCTAAATTATAATAAATTACGAGAATAAAATAAAGTTTAACTAAAAAGAGATACCCGCTTTCGCGGGTAGTAAGTATGAAAATAATAGTCCCAATGGCAGGTCGAGGCTCTCGATTACGCCCACACAGTTTAACAGTACCAAAACCATTAATTCCAGTTGCAGGTCAACCGATAGTGCATCGATTGGTTAAGGACATTGCCAAAGTATTAAAGCAACCTATTGATGAAATAGCTTTTGTTTTAGGAGATCCAGCATGGTTTGGAGATGAAGTGGTATCCAGTTTAGAAGATTTAGCTAAAAGTTTAGGAGCAAAGGCGTCTATCTACCGTCAGGATAAGCCATTAGGTACAGGTCATGCCATTATGTGTGCGGGACCATCACTTTCAGGACCTGCTGTCATCGCTTATGCCGATACATTAATAAGAGCTGAGTTTGACTTAGACCCTAAAGCAGACAGTGTAATTTGGACAAAACAAGTAGACAACCCAGAGGCTTATGGTGTTGTTAAGTTGAATGACAATGATGAAATTGTAGAGCTAGTTGAAAAGCCAGAAACATTTGTGAGTGATCAAGCTGTAATTGGTATTTACTACTTTAAAGATGTTGCAGTTTTAAAAGAGAAACTACAAGAAATATTGGATGAGAACGTTATGAATGGTGGTGAATACCAAATTAACGATGGTATTAAGCGCATGATGGCCGAAGGTAAAATATTTAAAACAGGAACAGTTGACGAGTGGATGGATTGTGGCAATAAAGCCATAACTATTGAAACTAATCAACGGATGTTAGGGTTTTTAAAAGCTGATGGGGAAGAGCAATTAGTGGCAAGTTCAGCTAAGTTAGAAAATGCAAACATTATTGAGCCTTGTTTTGTTGGAGAGAATGTGGTTTTAAAGAATACAACTATTGGACCTTTTGTGTCTGTTGGAAATGGTACAGTTATTGAAAACTCTACTATAGAAAATAGCTTAATTCAAACCAATACTGAAATTAAAAATGCTAAATTGAATAACGCCATGATTGGAAACAATGTAAAGTACAATGGCGAATTTACGAGCATTAGTATTGGCGATTATTCTGTTTTGGAATAAAATTACTTTGAAAAAAGGAATCTATTTGCAGATAAGCATAAACTAAGTGTTTACTAAATGATGGCTGATAAGTGCGTTAGGGATAGAAGTGGATAGCCCACAGCCCGACGCAGGAGGAGCGAGGACTTGTAACGGATAGCCCGACCCCTTGCGGGTAACGCCCAAAATATATGTAATGAAACGATTATTCTACATATTTTGTTTCTTCGGAATACTTGTTATTCCCTGCTCTAACTATGCCCAAGTGGATTTTAATAAAACACCTGATGATGATTTGGGTATTGTAGAAGACCAATTTCAAGAGCTGTTTTTTGAAGCTTTAAAGCAAAAGGGTATAGAAAACTACGATAGAGCGGTAGAAGCACTAAAAAAATGTATAGCAATTGATAAAAATCCGGCAGTATTATATTTTGAGTTAGGAAAGAATTACATGGAACTCAAAAATTTTGGTGCCGCAGAAGATGCATTGAAAACAGCGGTGGATAAAGCACCTGATAACGAATGGTATTTAGATGAGCTTTATGGCTATTACATTTCGCAAAATGAGTTAAACAAGGCGTTGAAAACCGTAAAACAGTTGGTGCAATATCATCCTGATTACAAAGAAGATTTGGCAACCTTGTACGTAAAGATGGAAAAGTATGATGATGCCCTTGAGATTTTGGATGAATTGGATGCGTCGTTTGGTATTTCAGTAGCGCGAGATATATTGCGTAATAGAATTTACAAGGCCACTGGGCGCGCTAAAGAGCAGATAGAAAATTTAGAATCTAGGGTTGAAAACAATCCTAAGAATGAGGCTAATTATTTGGCTTTAATTTATCGCTACAGCGAACAGGGTAAAACTGAAAAAGCGTTTGAAACGGCGCAGGAGTTACTTAAAATAAAACCGAATTCTCAAGTGGTGCATTTGGCGCTTTATAAGTTTTATTTGGATAAAAATGATACGGATGCCGCCATAAAATCCATGAAAATTATTGTTCAGAGTAACGACATTAAACCAGATGCTAAATTAAAGGTGCTATCAGATTTTGTGAATTTTGTGAAATTAAATCCACAATATGAAACCGATTTGGTTGAAGCCACAGCCTTACTTGACGGTACTTCAGACGCTAAAACACTAACGGATTTAGGACAATATTATTTGCAAAAAGGGGATAAACAAAATGCCTTGAAGCATTTTCAAGAAGCTTTAAAGCTAGATAGCGATAATTTTAGTGTATTAAAAAATGTTTTATTACTTCATATCGATTTAAATCAGTTTGAGGAAGCCAGAATTAAAAGCGATCATGCCATTCAAAAGTATCCAGCGCAACCATTAGTGTATTTGGTACATGGTGTTGCTTTAAATGCATTACAAAAACCAAAAGAGGCTATAGAAACCTTAGAATTAGGTTTAGATTGGATTATTGATGACACCAAAATGGAAGCTGATTTTTACGGACAATTGGCCAAGGCCTATGGTGCTTTGAACAATAGCGCAAAAGCAAAGTCGTTTACAGATAAGGCAAATGCACTCAAATCTTAATTGAAACAAAAATGAAACCTCAAATTTTGAAAAACAATCATCTTTTATCACTATTTCTGCTAGTGTTATTTTTAGGGTTTACTGGGTGTAAATCTTCTAAGACGGTAGCAGGTGGCGATAGTAATTTAAAGCTTTCTGCGAAGCAATTAATAAAAGAAAACAAAAAGCAAACACCAGATTTTAAAACGCTTCAGTCTAAATTAAAGATTACATATTCCGAAGGTGATAAAAAGCAATCGCATACGGTAAGTTACCGTATGGAAAAGGATAAAGTACTATGGATGAGTGCTACTTTTGGTATTATTAGGGCAAAAATAACTCCAGAAAGTGTGGCGTTTTATAATAAGTTAGACAATACGTATTTTGAAGGCGATTTTGAATATTTTAGTCAGTTATTAGGTACGGAACTAGACTTTGAAAAAGTACAAAATATCATTTTAGGGGAAGCCTTGTTTAACTTAAAAGATGAAACCTACAGCGTTTCTGTTCACGAAGGCAAGTATTTATTACATCCTAAAAAGCAACAAGAATTGTTCGAGATATTTTTTCTTGTAAACCCATCACTTTTTAAAGTTACCTCGCAACAGTTATCTCAAATGTCTGAACAAAGGCATTTACAAATTGATTATTTAGCGCATCAAGAAGTTGATAAACAAGTACTGCCAGAACATGTAAAAGTAATTGCTGTAGAAGGTACAGAAGAAATGATTGCAGAATTAGAATTCAAATCGGTGTCGCTTAATGAAGATTTACGATTTCCGTTTAAAATCCCGTCAGGTTTTAAGAAGATAGAATTGTAATGCGTTCTAAAACCCACATATTTCGAGGTCTTTTTCTACTCCTTATTTTTGTAGGTAGTCTAAGTGGTTTTGCCCAAAGTAATAAGCAAAAACAATTAGAGACGCGTCGACAGGAATTGCGTAGAGAAATTCAAAAAATTAATGCATTACGCGCCGAAAATAAATCTAAGGAGAAATCTCAACTATCACTCATTGAGGACTTCAATTATAAAATAAGTGTATTAAATAATCTGATTAAGGTCACCAATCAACAAGCAAATTTACTTACGCGAGAAATCAATAATAACCAAAAACAAATTGGTAACCTTCGTGATGAGCTAAAACTTTTAAAAGATGACTATGCTGCCATGATTGTGAAATCATACAAAAGTAAAAACCAGCAAAGTCGTATTATGTTTTTATTGTCTTCAAACGATTTTAAGCAAGCCTACAAGCGTTTGCAGTACATGAAGCAGTATACAAGCCATCAAAAAGAACAAGGTGAAACTATAAAGGCAAAAACGGCCGAATTACAGCAAATAAATAAAGATTTACTCCTTCAAAAAGAGGAAAAGCAAAAGCTAGTTGCCGAAAACAAAAAAACACAAAAAACACTTGAGAAGGAGCGTGCGCAACATCGTTCTATCATGGCGTCCATTCAAAAGGACTTGAATAAATACACTGCTCAAATAAAATCTAAACAGCGAGAAGCCGCTAGAATAGATAGAGAAATAGAGCGTATTGTTAGAGCAGAAATTGCAAAATCCAACAAAAAAACAAACACATCCAGTAGTTCCAGTTTTGCTTTAACCGCAGAAGAAAAGGTGCTGGCAAGTAATTTTGTTGCCAATAAAGGGAAACTGCCTTGGCCAGTTGAGAAAGGCTTTGTGAAAGCCCGTTACGGCAAACAACCCTCGTTGATTGATAGGTCTTTAACCGTTCAGCGTAATGGTGTTTTAATTACCACTGAAAAAGAGGCAAAAGCAAGGGTGATTTTTAATGGTACCGTAATTAAGGTAACCGCCATTAGAAATTCCAATCCTATGGTGATGATTAAGCACGGTAACTACATCACGGTCTATAAAAACCTATCCAAAGTTTACGTTAAAGAAGGCGATACTGTTAAAACAAAAGATGTTATTGGCGAAGTTTCTACAAATTTAGAAGGCGATACCATCCTCAGTTTTTCCATTTTTAAGGATGCAACAACACAGAATCCTGCAAGCTGGATTTATAAGATGTAACTCGAAGTGTGTAATACTGAACTCGTTTCAGTATCTCTCAAAATAAAAGAAATTGGGCGTTACCCACAAGGGGTCAGGCTTTCGGGAGTCGCTCCCTCCTGCGTCGGGGAGCTTCAACAAATCCCTCAATCCTTAACGCAGAGATTCGTCTAAAATTTACATTTCATCAAAAGCCTTGTTGAATACGTACTTTATTAGATTATACTCTAGTAATTACGTAGCCTCTTCTCGTTTTTCTATAATGATTTCCGTTCCAGAAATAGTAGCGTTTACCTTTAACCTTTACAATTTTGTAATGTCTTGGAGGCATTTTAACAACAGTTACAGAAGCTGGTCTTGTAACCACTCTAGTAGCGCATGACGATAAGCTCATCATACAAATAGCCGAAAATAAAATAACAAAAGTTCTCATAGCATTAAGATTTTGGGTTCTTTAATGCTTATAAGACTTTGGTAAAATAAAAAGGTTTAATCAAACAGCGCCTTTAACTCAGTTGCATCGTTTGGTTTCATTTTTCCAGCTAACAATAAACTTAATTGTTTACGTCGCAATGCTGCATCAAAACGCTCTTTTTCTAGTTCGGTTTCAGGAGTAACTTCAGGCACTTTTACAGGGCGTCCAGTTTCATCAACAGCTACAAATGTGTAAATAGCTTCATTAGCCTTTGTTCTAGCACCAGACTCTCTATCTTCCATCCACACATCAATATAAATTTCCATAGACGTATTAAACGCACGAGAAACTTTAGCTTCAACAGTAACCACACTCCCCAAAGGTACTGCGCGATTAAACGCCACATGATTTACTGAGGCTGTTACTACAATACGTCTACTATGGCGTCTTGCAGCAATACTAGCTGCACGATCCATACGCGCTAAAAGTTCACCACCAAATAAGTTGTTTAAAGGGTTGGTTTCACTAGGTAAAACCATATCGGTCATTGTAGTTTTCGATTGTTCCGGAGTCTTTGCTTGCATCTCTAAATTTTGATGCTGCAAAGTTACGTATTAAAGCAATAAAGTAAACAGTAATCTTTTGTTAAACTAGTCCAGTTTCTGCACCAGTAACCACGCATCTTTATTATGCGTTTTTTTGATAGTTCTCAATGCTTTAAGCGCATCAAGTCTGCCTTCGTAACTCGCGTAAGCTACTTGATGTAAACCATAGCGATTTGCACCAATTTTTCTTGCACTAAAGCCTTCAGCTTTTAATTGTGCTACCTTTTTATCGCAGTTTTCTTCAATTCTAAAAGCACCAGCAACAATATGATAATTGCCCGTTTGTTTGGTAACGTTCAAAGTAATCGCTGGAAGTGGATTTAAACTAAAAGTAGCCTCTTGAATTTTATTGTCTAATTGCTGTTTTGCTTCTTCTTGAGCCAACATATTGTGGGCTTCAATTTGACCAACGTAATATTTTGATGCCATTACACCACCTAATGTTAAGGCAATCAATGCAACAGCGGCATATTTTAAATACCCTCTATTGGTTGCTGAGCCTGTCGAAGCACGCTTTTCAGGAGTGATTGTAATAGGTGCAGTTTCCTCAATAGCTTCAACGGTTTCTTTATAAACCTCTCGCGTAACAACTTCAGATTCAAATTGAGATAAACCAAAAGCGTCAGTAAGATAATTGAGGTTATACGAAGGTTCAAAAACTATTTTTCCTTCAGAGTTAAAAATAATTTCACCTATATTATTAAACGTGATGGTTTCTCCTTGTGTCAAATACGACTTTAAGATTTTTACACGTTTTTTTATTTTTTTTACTGCAACTTCAAAAGGAATTTTTTCTACATCAGCAATATAACGTGCTAACAAACCATCATTATTTTGGATTTGCTCGTTAAAAGCAATGACTTTTCTTGGTGGATAGAACGAATTAGTAGTTTCATTTACGGTAGCAGATTGACGCTCAGTTAAAAACGCACCAAAGTCAGGTACAATCACACATTCGTATCGGTATAATAAATCGCTAATGAAGGTTTCCAGTTGCATAAGGCAAATTTAAAAAAATATGGTTTCTATTAAATTTTTGACTTAACTATTTATTAACAATGGAAAAATCCTTTTCTTGCAGTAGAATTTCAGATGTTTAAATGACAGAAAACGACCTACTTTACACCTTAGCCTTACAGCATGTGCCAAATGTTGGAGACATTATTGCGAAACGCCTCATTGCACATTGTGGTTCTGCTGAAGCGGTATTGAAAGAAAAAAAAGCACGCCTTTTAAAGATTGATGGTATTGGCGAATATGTGTTAAGTGGACTCTTTGATCCGCAACATTTAGTTGAGGCCGAAAAGGAAATTGCTTTCATCGAGGAGAACGCTATAAAAGTGTCTTATTTTGAAGACACTTATTATCCTGAAAAATTAAAGCATTGTATTGATGGCCCTATTTTATTGTTTCAAACAGGACATATTAATTTAGAGCAGCAGCATATTATTAGTATTGTTGGTACCAGAAAAATTACAACTAATGGCATCGCTTTTTGCGAAAAATTGATTGAAGCTTTACGACCCTATAACCCTATAATTGTTTCAGGTTTTGCATATGGAACAGATATCACGGCGCATAAATTAGCGATAAAACATAATTTACAAACTATAGGTTGTTTAGCGCACGGATTGAACCAAATTTACCCAAAAGTGCATAAAAAGTATATGGCTGATGTTGAGAAAAACGGAGGTTTTTTCTCTGATTTTTGGAGTACAAGTAAGTTTGATAAAACCAATTTTTTAAAACGAAATCGTATTATTGCAGGCCTAAGTGAAGCTACAATTGTGATAGAATCTGCTGAAAAAGGCGGTAGTTTGGTTACTGCAGATATTGCCCATTCCTACAACCGCGATGTTTTTGCAGTTCCTGGGCGCACTACAGACCAATTTAGTATTGGCTGTAACAACTTAATAAAATACCAAAAAGCACATATGATGACTTCGCCTTTGGATGTGCCTTATATTTTGAATTGGCAACTGGAAGAAAACGAAAAACCAGTTGTGCAAAAACAATTGTTTGTTGAGTTGGATGATACTGAAAAGCTTATTTACAATTATTTAAAAGACAACGAAAAAGCACAACTTGATATGATTGCTTTAGGGTGTTATTTACCCATTTTTAAAACTGCAAGTATCTTATTGAATATGGAATTAAAAGGCGTGGTAAGACCTTTACCTGGTAAGTTGTTTGAAATAATTTAATATCCAACTTTCTCGCGAACCCTAGCCAAAACGCTGTCAGCCACTTTTTTTGCCTTTTCAGCACCAATAGCTAAAGCTTTGTCAATTTCGTTAA
The DNA here is from genome assembly GCA_043557195.1 of Flavobacteriaceae bacterium. Taxonomy (GTDB): domain Bacteria; phylum Bacteroidota; class Bacteroidia; order Flavobacteriales; family Flavobacteriaceae; genus Jejuia. Next base: position 2,182,848 of record CP121314.1, read on the forward strand.
GGTTATTCATGTAGTGATTGTAACGTTCGCGAGGTTCAGCAAATTTTTCTATAATTAATTCATATAGGGCTTGTTTAGCATGTCCGTAGCCATAACAACCTTTTTCGTAATTAGCTTTCATTTCAGCAATTTGAGCATCATCTGCTAATAAACTATAAATTGCAAAACAATTACAGGTTGTCCAATCTTTAGGGTCTTCAAGCGGAGTACTATCCGTTTTAATAGACATAATCTGCTTACGCAGTTTTTTATCCGCTAGAAATATATTAATCGTATTATTTCTACTCTTGCTCATTTTTTCACCATCAGTTCCAGGAACTAACATGGTGTTTTCTTGAATTTTCCCTTCAGGCATTACAAAAGTATCGCCTACTTGCGCATGAAAACGAGAGGCTACATCGCGTGTCATCTCAATATGTTGCAATTGGTCTTTCCCCACAGGAATGATGTTGGCGTCATACAATAAAATATCGGCAGCCATAAGCATCGGGTAGGTAAATAATCCAGAATTTACATCTTCCAACCTATCAGCTTTATCTTTAAAACTATGAGCAAGTGTTAAGCGTTGGTATGGAAAAAAGCAACTTAAATACCAAGATAATTCGGTGACTTGAGGAATATCGCTTTGTCTATAAAACACAGTTTTTTCAATATCTAAACCAAAAGCCAACCAAGTTGCAGCAGTAGAATAGGTGTTTTCTCTAAGTGTAGCAGCATCTTTAATTTGCGTTAAGGTGTGCAGATTTGCAATAAACAAATAGGAGTCGTTTTTTGGGTCTTCAGCCATTTTAATTGCTGGCATAATTGCGCCCAAAATGTTTCCTAAATGTGGTGTTCCTGTACTTTGTATCCCTGTAAGTATTCTTGCCATTTCGTCATTCTCGCAAAGGCGAGAATCTAATTTAAATTAAACTCAAATTTTAAACCGAAAGCAAAGGTAAATGATTTCATAAAAACCTCAATACAATTGCTTATTTTTGGCAGTAATGATGGTTTTTAAATACATATTTTGGGTGTTGTACCGTATTTGGTTTTACATCCTTGTGGCATTGCCAATTTTAATACTGTTCCCATTGCTGTTGATTTCTATTTCGAAGGAATCTTGGTATCCTCACTTTTTTAAATTAGCACGAGGGTGGGCGAAATTCATTTTAATAGGCATGGGCTTTCGTTATAATATTGAACGCGAACAAACACCGGAGCAAGGTAAAAGCTATATGTTTGTAGCAAACCACACTTCAATGGCCGATATTATGTTGATGCTTGTTGCAGTTAAAAACCCTTTTGTTTTTGTAGGGAAGAAGGAGTTAGCTAAAATTCCGCTATTTGGTTTTTTCTACAAGCGTACTTGTATTTTGGTAGACAGAAGTTCTCCAGAAAGTAGGCGTGCTGTTTTTCTAAGAGCACAAAAACGCTTGAAGCAAGGTTTGAGTATTTGTATATTTCCTGAAGGTGGAGTACCAGACGAATCTATTCTTTTAGATGAATTTAAAGACGGGGCTTTTCGATTAGCCATAAATCACCAAATTCCAATTGTGCCTTTAACGTTTGCCGATAATAAAAAACGATTTTCATATACATTCTTCAGTGGAGGCCCCGGGAAAATGAGAGCTAAGATTCATAAATTTATTCCCACAGAAGGTTTAACTACAGATGATACAAGAGCGCTAAATGAATCTTCAAGAGAGATAATTTTAAATCAATTACAAAATTATAGCAAATAAAAAACTGCTCTTGGGGGAAGAGCAGTTTTTTCTAGACATCAGCTTTCGAGCTTAAGGAAAGCCGACATCAATCTAACCAAAAACCTAAAATTTAATTCCGAATCCGGTGTACACTCCAATAAAGAAGGGTTGAAAATCACCAGACGTATTTTTAAACGTATTAATTTGATATTTGAACATAGGTTCTAAATTCAAATTAATCTTTTCTGATACTTTATAATTTAAGCCCAAACCAAAGTTTGCACTATAACTTGTATTATTAATATTATCGTTTTCCTGCAATCGTGTAGGTTGTCCTTCTATAATAGAAATAGATTCATAATTATTTAAAAACAACGAACTAAAACCACCAATAACATTTACACCTAAACGCTTTGTAGAGACAGCATATTGTAACTCTAAAGGCACTTCAATAAAACCAAATGACTGATTTATGCTTGTGTTTGTAGTTTCAAAAGCAGCTATGTTGCTGGACTTAAAAGATGTAGCACTCATAATCGATACATTTTCACCAGCACTTATTGACGAACTAGCGGCAGTATTATCGGCTACTGTATTACTTAACGTATGTAATGTTTTGGTGCTAGCCGCATTTGCGCTTACAGAATTAAATACAACCACATCGTTAGTGTTGTATCCTAAATTCACACGATTGACCCCAGAGCGAATAGTAAGTCTCTTATTTATGGCATAACTAGCATTAAGACCATAACTCATGTTCACCTCGCCACTTTTAGAGTTTTCGTTAAACTGAGCATCGATAGACGATCCTTTACCTAAACTACTAAAGTACACTGGAGCAGCATTAGGCGCAATACTCCATTTATTAAGATCAGCAACTTCAGTTTTCTCTTCCTCTAGGAGTGACTTATTTTTTTCAATAGCTTCTTCGATAGATTGTTCTTCTTTCTTAGTATTATTTTCTGCTACTTCTTTAGTTTCAATAGCACCTGTATTTAAAGAAGTATTTGTTTCAATTTTAGCATTGTCTGAAGCAATTGTAGTTGCTTTTTGTTTTGGATTACCCTGATCAATAATAACATTGCTGTTATTCTTATTTAAAGTTGAATTGTCTTTAACTTCAGTTTTACTTTTACTTATGGTATTATCTGCAATTAAATTAGAAGCATCATTCTTAAACAATGCTTTGGATTTAATTTTAGAAGCTTCAGAAGCTGTTTTAATTGAACTATTATCTTTTGATTTAGCAATAACTTTTTCTTGCTGTTCTGATTTCGAGGTGTTTTTAAACGTTTCTTTTGAAGTATCTAAAGGTAAAACGGTTTTGTCTTTCGATTCATCAACGTTAGAAATCACAGAAGTATTATCGGTATTGATAATGTCTTGACTTTTCTTCTGAAGATTTTCATCAGTTGTGTTTTTTACATCTGTTTCTTCAGTGTCCACTACTTGCGGCGTTATATCTTCTGAAACATCACCATTGAAAATATAAGAACCAATAGTAAACGTTAACAATAAAAGTGCTGCAACACCAGCGTAACGCCACCAAATAGGTATTACGCGTCGTTTTTTCTTCTTCTCGTTAAGTTTAGCTTCTAAGTTATCCCAAACCGCATCATCAGGTTGCACTTCAAAATCTTTAAAGCGTTCCTGAAATAATCTATCTATATGTTTTTTATCTCCCATTATAAGGATCGTAGGTTTTGCTTTTCGTTATATTGTTCTATAGTTTGCTTCAAAATTTGTCTTGCTCTGGCCAAATTAGATTTTGAAGTACCTACAGTAATTTTTAGCATTTCTGCTATATCTTTATGCGAATAACCATCAAGAGCATAGAGGTTAAATACCAATCTGTATCTATCAGGTAATTCTTGTATAATTTGTAAAAGGAAATCAATGGAGACTTGTTCTTCATCAACTTCTATTTCTACATCTTCGGTTATGTTTTCATTTATAATATCAAAAACTTTTTCACTTCGGTAACGCTGTAATACGGTATTTACTGTAACGCGTTTCATCCATCCTTCAAAAGAGCCTTTGTGTTTATACTGATCAATTTTATTAAAAATCGTTAAAAACGCATCTTGTAAATTATCTTGTGCTTCAACATAGTTTCGTGAATACTTTAAGCACGTAGAAAACAACTTGCCCGAAAAGAGCTTATATAATTCCCCCTGTGCTTTGGTATCATTACTTTTACATTTTTCTATGAGTTGGTTTAAACTCAAGTGATACAAAGATTAATTTTATACTCCGTTTAGTTGGTTACTGGCACTTCTATTTCTAAATATATATCTTCATCATTATCATCTTTTCCTTGCCAAAATTTAAAGATATAAGAACCATTGCTTGTTACTTGAAAATTAAAAGTAGCTGTGAGCATAGTATCAGTTAAATCTAGACAATCGTTTTGCTCAAATACTGTATTAACAACTGCAACAGTACGTTCGTTATTATGCTTCGCATAATAAAAATCTCTAAAAACATGGCAACTAGAAGGTTTTTCATATGTTACCGTTATTGGATAGGTTTCTCCTAACGTAAATTCATCTGGAATATCAACACTTTCAATAGGAAGTATGTCAACACTAAAACTTACGCTATCATCATCTACACTACATGAAAAAAACAGTGCTACTAGAAAGCTTAAAACAAAAAACTTTTGCATAACAATTCAATTTGGGTTACTATAATCTTTATTTATAGATGCAAAATGCGTTAAAAGGTTGCGTATAAAAGTAAAAAATCCCGCGTTGACGGGATTTTTTGAATTATTTAATTGAATTTATTCGCCTTTCAGCGCCTCTTTTATTTTCTCTTCCAACTCTTCAAAGAGCTCTGGATTGTCTTTTATAATGGCTTTTACAGCATCTCTACCTTGTCCAAGTTTAGTATCACTGTAACTAAACCAAGAACCACTTTTCTTAATAATATCATGCTCTACAGCAACATCTAGTATTTCTCCAACTTTTGATACGCCTTCCCCATACATGATATCAAACTCACACATTCTAAATGGCGGTGCTACTTTATTTTTTACCACTTTAACTCTGGTTTTGTTTCCTAAAACCTCACCGTTACTGTTTTTAATTTGTGTAGACCTACGAATGTCTAATCTTACTGAAGCATAAAACTTTAAGGCATTACCACCAGTTGTAGTTTCTGGATTACCAAACATTACGCCTATTTTTTCACGTAATTGGTTAATGAAAATAACAGTACAATTGGTTTTGCTAATTGAAGCTGTTAGTTTTCTTAACGCTTGAGACATTAAACGCGCGTGTAAGCCCATTTTAGAATCTCCCATTTCCCCTTCAATCTCGCTTTTTGGAGTTAATGCAGCAACAGAATCTACTACTACAATATCAATAGCTCCAGAACGGATTAAATTATCGGTAATTTCTAACGCTTGCTCGCCATTATCAGGTTGAGAGATGATAAGGTTATCTATATCAACGCCTAGTTTTTCGGCATAAAACCTATCAAAAGCATGTTCTGCATCAATAAATGCTGCAATACCACCTGCTTTTTGTGCTTCGGCAATAGCGTGTAGGGTTAATGTAGTTTTACCTGATGATTCTGGACCATAAATTTCAATTACACGTCCGCGAGGGTAACCCCCAACGCCTAATGCAATATCCAAGCCTAATGATCCGGACGGGATAGCGTCTACATCAACCACTGCGGCATCACTCATTTTCATTACGGTACCTTTACCGTATGCTTTATCTAGCTTATCTAAAGTAAGTTTTAGTGCTTTTAATTTTGCTTCTTTTTCGCTGCTCATTGTATCGTTTTCTGTAAAATTATTCACGCTAAAATACTACAAGTTTCTAGATGTTACAATAATAGTTTTCAACATAAATTAAAGCATTTTGGAAGTGTTTTTTTAGGCTGAAAAAATAAATTTTAGATAGTGACGCAACCTTTTTGTTTTTTTTGCATCTACTTAATAAAGTGGGCGAAATTTTGCTGTGAAAAAGAAAAAATTTAGACTTTAAATCCCATTTATATAAAGCATTAGGCGTTTCAATTGTTGTATATCAGATTATAGAAAGTTGTTAAGCCCGTTGCAGATAGCTCTTGTTAAATTCAATATGAAAAAGAAAGATTTTTAATAACGAGTTACTCAAAAAAAGCACTTCGTTCCTAATAGAGGTGCTTTTTTTATGCGCTTATTTTTGCAAATGTCCTTTACATTTTGATTTTGAAACTTGCCTTGGCAGATAGGTGCGCTAGGGATAGTAGTGGAAAGCCCACAGCGCAGCGAGGACTTGTAACGGATAGCCCGACCCCTTTTGGGGTAGCGCCCAAATTGTTATACTGAAATTAGGGTAATTACTAATAAATTGTACTTTTGTGGCTTAAAATATTTCTTTAATCTTAAAATTGGTATAGCATGCAACTGTACAATACATTAAGCGCGAAGGAAAGAGCTGAATTAATCGAGAAGGCCGGTAAGGAACGATTAACACTTTCTTTTTATAAGTACGCGCACATTAAAAATCCTCAAGAATTTAGAGACCAGCTGTTTATAGTTTGGAATGAATTAGATGTTTTAGGGCGCATTTATGTGGCTACTGAAGGCATAAATGGACAATTATCGCTTCCTGCTGATCGGTTTGACGCCTTTAAATCTCATTTAGATAGCATTGATTTTTTAAAAGGTATTCGTTTGAATATTGCTGTGGAGCAGGACAACATGTCGTTTTTAAAATTGAAAGTGAAAGTACGCCATAAAATTGTGGCAGATGGTTTGAATGATGATACGTTTGATGTTACCAACAAAGGTGTTCATGTTGGGGCTGACAAATTCAACGAACTTATTGAAGATGAAAACACCGTTTTGGTGGATATGCGTAACCATTATGAGAGTGAGATAGGGCATTTTAAAAATGCAGTTACGCCCGATGTGGATACGTTTAGAGAATCTCTGGATATTATTGAAGATGATTTAAAAGATCACAAAGCCGATAAAAACTTAGTGATGTATTGCACAGGAGGTATAAGATGCGAAAAGGCCAGTGCGTATTTTAAACACAAAGGTTTTAAAAATGTATTTCAGTTAGAAGGTGGTATTATTGAATATACCAGACAGGTGAAAGAACACGAACTAGAGAATAAGTTTATTGGTAAAAATTTTGTGTTTGATGAGCGTCGCGCTGAGAAAATAAGTGATGATGTAATTGCGCAGTGCCACCAGTGTGGTGCGCCTTTTGATATTCACACCAATTGCGCGAATGATGCTTGCCATTTACTTTTTATTCAGTGCGATAGCTGTAAAGAAGAGATGGATAATTGTTGTTCTACAGCCTGTAAAGACATACATGCGCTACCTTTTGAAGAACAAAAAGCTTTGCGTAAAGGCCAAGGCAATAGTAACGACATATTTAAAAAAGGACGAGCAGATCATTTGCCTTACAAGAAAGATTTGAGGAATATTTTTGAGACTTTAAAGGTGGATAAATCAAAAATATAACGTCATAAGTGCTTTGATAAGGTGCATTTTCTACATGAACAACGTTATAGATTGTTAATCCTCTTTTTTAAGTACTTAGATAATCCTATATTTACATCATTAAAGCAATTTTAGTGCTTTACGATAGAATCAGGTATGAATTTCCATTCGTAATAATCTAATTATTAACGAATTCAATATATAACATATGGCTTGTGCAAGTTGCTCAACTAAAGACGGCTCTCCAAAGGGCTGCAAAAATAATGGTACTTGTGGAACAGACAGTTGTAATAAGCTAACTGTTTTTGATTGGTTAGCAAACATGTCTCTTCCAAATGGTGAAAAACCTTTTGATTGGATTGAGGTACGTTATAAAAACGGTAGAAAACACTACTACAAAAACACTGAAAATTTAACGTTAAGTATTGGCGATATTGTAGCTACGCAAGCACAAGCTGGTCATGATATTGGTATGGTAACCCTTACGGGTGAATTGGTGCGTGTACAGATGAAACGTAAAAATATTGCACCAGAAGGTGAAGATATTTTAAAAATTTACAGAAAGGCGAGTCAGAAAGATATTGATGTATGGCAAAAGGCTAGAGATAGGGAAGAGCCAATGAAAGTTAAGGCGCGCCAATTTGCAATAGATTTAAAATTGCAAATGAAAATTTCTGATATTGAATTTCAAGGAGATGCCAGTAAAGCCACATTTTATTACACAGCAGAGGAACGCGTAGATTTTAGAGAACTTATAAAAGTATTTGCTCGAGAATTTAGAACGCGAATTGAAATGAAACAAGTAGGCTTCCGTCAAGAAGCTTCAAGACTTGGAGGTATAGGATCTTGTGGCCGTGAGTTATGTTGTTCTACATGGTTAACAGATTTTCGTTCTGTAAGTACATCGGCAGCGCGCTATCAGCAATTGTCGTTAAATCCTCAAAAGTTAGCAGGCCAATGTGGTAAACTGAAATGCTGCTTAAATTATGAGTTGGATACTTATCTTGATGCACTAAAAGAATTTCCTAAAACTGATATAAAACTTCAAACTGAAAAAGGGGTTGCTGTTTGTCAAAAAACCGATATTTTTAAAGGACATATGTGGTATGCCTATGAAGGTGAATGGATGAATTGGCATAAAATAACAACAAAACAAGCCAATGAAATCATTGAGTTAAACAAACAAAACAAAACAGTAACTAGCCTTGAAGAATACGCTTTAGACCTTGCTGAAGATACTAAAGTAGAATTTGAAAACGTTGTTGGTCAAGATAGTTTAACGCGTTTTGATAGTCCAAAACGTAATAAAAAACGTAGAAATAATAGACGCAAAGGAAATAGTAATAATAAAAAGCAAGCGTCAAGTACAAACGGTAATTCAAATCAAAATAAAAGAAGACGAAACAATAAAAGAAAACCGCAGAATGCTAAGAACAATCAAAAATAGCGTTTTAGTATTGGTATTGGTTTTTTGTTTCGCGTCTTGTGATAAGGGTCGTGTTTTTGATGAATACAAAGCAGTTCCAAATGGATGGCATAAAGACTCAATAATAAGTTTTAAAATTAACCCACCAGATACTATTAACCCATATAATTTATTTGTAAACCTTAGAAATACTAACGCTTATAAATACAACAACTTATTTTTAATTGTTGAAATGAATTTTCCGCATGGAAAAACTATTAAAGACACTTTGGAATATCGAATGGCAGAACCTACTGGAAAACTTTTAGGCACTGGCATTACGGATACTAAAGAAAATAAATTGTGGTACAAGGAAAGTGTTGTTTTCAACGAATCTGGCGAGTATGTCGTACATATTCAACATGCTATGCGAGAAAGCGGGAAAGTAAATGGCGTTACTAATTTAGAAGGTATTACAGATGTTGGTTTTAGAGTTGAAAAACCACAACAATAATATATAATGTCACATCGAGTGATTTCGCCCAAGCGAAATAGTGTCGAGATGTATTAAAATTGCATTACATGGCAAAAGCAAAAAAAGAAACTACAACAGTTCAGGGGTTTTCAAAATACATCCGATGGTTTTGGATGGTGTTTTTAGGTGGAGTTCTAGCAGTTATTTTGTTATTTCTATTAGCTTCTTGGAATGTCTTTGGAGAGATGCCTGATCATACTGTATTGGAAAATCCTAAAACGAATTTAGCTACTGAGATTATATCTTCTGATGGCAAAACTTTGGGGAAATTTTATTTTAATGATAATAGAACGCCAGTTGGGTTTGAAGAATTGCCAAAACATTTGGTAGATGCTTTGATTGCTACTGAAGATGAAAGATTTCAGGATCATGCTGGCATTGATGCTAGAGGTACTTTAAGGGCTTTTGTTAAACTAGGCAGAGGCGGTGGTGCCAGTACTATTTCGCAACAGTTAGCTAAACAACTATTTCATGGAGAGGGCTCTAAAAAGACTTTGGGTAGAATTACTCAAAAAATAAAAGAGTGGATAATTGCAACGCGTTTAGAACGCCAGTATACTAAAGAAGAAATAATAGCGCAATATTTTAATATATACGACTTTGGAAATAACGCGGATGGTATAAGAAGTGCAGCGGCAATTTATTTTGATAAAGAACCAAACGAATTAAGTCTGAAAGAATCTGCTATGTTGGTTGGGATGTTCAAAAACTCATCACTATACAATCCCAGACGCAATCCAGTAGGAGTCAAAAATAGAAGAGATGTTGTGTTGTTTCAAATGATGCGAAATGGCTATATCGATGAAAAACTGAAAGATTCACTTCAAAAAACAGAGCTAGATTTAAAATATACTCCACAATCACATCGAGATGGTATGGCAACATATTTTAGAGGGTATTTATCTGGTTTTATGAAGGAATGGATAAAAGAGAATCCGAAACCAGATGGGACTAAGTGGAGCTTATATAATGACGGACTTACTATTTATACAACTATCGATTCTCGTATGCAAAAATATGCAGAGGACGCAGTGCAACAACATATGCCAAGGTTACAAGCAGAGTTCTTTGTACAGAATACACCAAAACGTAATCCAACAGCACCATTCTTAGAATTAGAAAAAGAAGAAATTAAAGGTTTGTTAAACCGTTCTATGAAACAATCTGAGCGTTGGCGACATATGAAATATGATTTAAAAAAATCGGATAAAGAAATTATTGAGTCGTTTCAAAAACCAGTATCAATGTCAGTTTTTGCATGGGTAGATGGTAAGCCTTCAGAGATAGATACCATTATGAAACCTATGGATTCTATGCGCTATTATAAGTCCTTTTTAAGAACAGGTATGATGTCTATGGATCCACGTACTGGTCATGTAAAAGCATGGGTTGGTGGAATGGATTATAAGCATTTTCAATACGATATGGTAAAACAAGGGAAGCGACAAATTGGTTCTACCTTTAAACCATTAGTGTATACTGCTGCTATTGATCAATTACATTTTTCTCCATGTGATGAGTTTCCAGATACACCTTTTTGTATTGAAGCCAATAAATATGGAAATCCTGAAGAATGGTGTCCTAAGAATTCCAATAACGATTATGGTGGAAATCGCAGCTTAAAAAATGCACTTGCAAATTCTGTAAATACAGTTACGGCTCGTTTAATTGATAAAGTTGGTCCACAAACCGTGGCAGATTTAGCTGCTAGATTGGGGATAGAATCTGAAGTTCCACCAGTACCTTCTATTGCTTTAGGAACACCCGATATTAGCGTTTATGAAATGGTAGGCGCCTATTCTACGTTTGCTAATAAAGGTGTATATACTAAGCCTGTAATGGTAACGAGTATTGAGGATAAAAACGGTACAATTTTGTATCAATTTAAACCGGAGACACGCGATGTTTTAAGTGAGGAAACCGCTTATGTGGCTACAAAGCTTATGCAGGGTGTTACACAATCTGGTTCGGGAGCTAGCTTACGTCATACTTATAAAAGAAATAGAGCAGAATATAAAGAAGTTGTTACAGGATATCCTTATGAATTAATGAATCCTATTGCTGGAAAAACAGGAACTACTCAAAATCAAAGTGATGGTTGGTTTATGGGCATGGTACCTAATTTAGTTACGGGTGTTTGGGTTGGCGGTGAAGAGCGATCGGTTCATTTTAAAACAATTACTTACGGACAAGGAGCGGTAATGGCACTACCTATTTGGGCTTTATATATGAAGAGTTGTTATGCTGACGAAACTTTAAATATTTCAAAAGAAGATTTTGAAGAACCTAAAAATCTTTCGATTGTAGTAGATTGTTCAAAAGCTACTGGCAAAACGGTAATTGATGCAGATGACTTGCAAGATGACGAGGTTCCTGAAGATTTGGAATTTTAACTACATCTGTTTTGCAAATTCAATAAAAAAGTCAACTGATTCTGGATTGCGCATGGCATCTAAATTTATAGAGGTTTCTATAGGCATTTTCATTAAAATCTTTTTAATAGGAGCTTCCATTTTTTTGCCACTTATGGTAAATGGAATGTCATTAACTTCAATGATTTCGTCAGGTACATGTCGTGGTGAGTAATCTGTTTTCAGTTGTTTATTTATTTTAGATTTCAGTTCTTCTGTAAGTTCAAAATCAGGTTTAAGTTTTACAAATAAAGGCATATAATGCTTGCCTTTTTCCAACTCAATATTCACAATTAATGAATCTTCAATAGCATTTATCTTATTTACCGCACTATAAATTTCACTAGTACCAATTCTAATACCATGGCGGTTTAACGTAGCATCCGAACGTCCGTAAATAACCAATCCGTCGGTTTTTGAGTTTATTTTTATGAAGTCTCCATGACGCCATTTTCCAGGGTAATCTTCAAAATAAGATGCTTTGTAGCGTGCATTATTTTCATCATTCCAAAAGTAAATAGGCATTGAGGGCATAGGTTTATCAATTACCATTTCACCTAATTCATCCGTAACAGGCTCACCTTTGTGATTCAAAGCATGTAGCGAAACACCTAAAGCTCTACATTGAATTTCTCCCGAATGCACAGCGTTTGTTGGTGTGCCTCCCACAAAAGCGGTACAAACATCGGTGCCACCAGCCATGGAACATAACCAAACATTGGTCTTTATAGCGTCGTATACATAATCAAAAGCTTCGAAAGGTAAAGGTGCTCCAGTGGAACTTATAGAGCGTATAGATGACAAATTATGGTCAACTTTTGGTTGTATCTCCTTTTTCATGTTGGCAACTAAGTATGGTGCACTAGTCCCGAAATGATTGATGTTAAGTTTGTCTGAAAAACGCCATAGGGTATCAAATTCTGGATAGGTTGGAGAACCATCATACAATACAATTGATGCACCCATAAGAAGTGCAGATTGTAAAAAATTCCACATCATCCAGCCAGTTGTGGTGAACCAAAAGTAGCGTTCGCCATTATGCACATCATTATGAAACGCCATGTATTTTAAATGTTCTAAAAGAATGCCACCATGAGAATGCACAATAGCTTTTGGGAGACCCGTTGTACCCGAAGAATACAGTACCCAAATAGGATGATTAAAATCTACCGGTTGAAATTGTAATTTATCCCCTTTGGTTTCAAAAACAGTATTGATATCGATGTATGTTTCTGAAAAATTATCCAAAGCATTTTTTTTAAGATAAGGCAGCAGTATCACCTTTTTTAGGGTTGGCAATTCTGAAACGATATCTTTTACAATATCGGTTTTATCATAGGGTTTACCATTATAGCTGTAACCATCAACAGCAATGAGTACTTTAGGTTTAATTTGAGCAAAACGATTTACGACGCTCTCAGTGCCAAAATCAGGAGATGTACTAGACCATATAGCTCCTATTGAATTTGCTGCGAGAAAACCTATGGTAGCTTCTGGAACATTCGGGAGAAATGCTACTACTCTATCACCTTTAGAAACGCCTAAAGACTTTAAGTAACTAGCCATAGCCGCTACTTTATGCTCTAATTCTTGCCAAGATATTTCTTGATGAGCACCATTTTCGTTACTAAAATAAATAGCGGTTTCATCTCGTTTTGAAACCCTAAATATATGTTCAGCATAATTTAAAGTAGCACCTTCAAACCAGTTACAATTTGGCATATCATAAGATGATAGAACTTTAGAGTAAGGTGAATGCGATTTTATTTTGAAATACTGCCAAATACTTTCCCAAAAATCTTCAATATTATCTGTTGACCATTTCCATAAGTCATGATAGTTTTTAAACTTTAAGTTGTGGTTTTCTTCAAGCCATTTACTGTAAGCATGTAAATGACTTTTTGATTTAAACTCATCAGAACCTTCCCAAAGTTTTTTCATAGAATAATATTTTTTCTTTACCAAAGATAAAGATTTATAAGTGCTAAAAGTTGTTAATTTCTAATCTCCTTTGAAATCTAAATCTTAGAAGAGTCGACGAAATGTTAAAATAAATTACACTTTATCGATTTTATATGTTTTTAATCGTGTATTTTGAAAAAAAAGTAGATATTAGCTGTCCCCAAATTAACCTATTAAAATAGATTTCCCCCAAATCTATCATAAACTTAAAATTTTTAGATATGGCACCAAATCTACCTGAACAACCTACGAAAAAGGATAGTAAATTTAAGGAAACTCTAAATGATCAAATACGATTTGTAAAAGGTTTTCTTTATCTCACAAAAAAAATATTCATGCTTTAATCTTAAGAGGGATTGCATGAATATTTTGATAAAACTTGCTTTGATACATAAGGTGTTAAAAGCAAGTTTTTCTTTTAGATGCCTTTTGGAATGGCGTCAATAAGTTTTTTGGTATAAGTTTTATGAGGGTTTGCGTATATATCATCGGCATCACCTAATTCTTCAATTTCACCTTTATTCATCACTAATAATTGATCTGCCATGTATTTAACAACAGCTAAATCATGAGAAATAAATATATAGGTGAATCCAAAATCAGCTTTCAACTCGTTTAAAAGATTTAAAACCTGTGCTTGTACTGAGATATCTAAAGCAGAAACAGACTCATCACAAACAATTAATTTTGGTTGTAAAGCAATTGTTCTAGCAATACCAATACGCTGGCGTTGCCCTCCAGAAAATTCATGAGGGTATCTATTAAAATATGCTTCCGATAAACCGACACGTTTTAAAATTTCTAAAACCTTTTCTTTTCGTTCTGAATCAGAATTATAAAGTTTATGAACTTTCATTGGTTCCATTATCGCTTTACCTACAGGAATTCTTGGATTTAAAGAGGCAAAAGGATCTTGAAAAATAATTTGGATGTCTTTTCTCAGTTTTCTAGTTTCAGATAATGTTAAATTAGTAATATCTACACCCTGATATAAAATAGTTCCAGATGTAGCTTTATCGAGTTGTAGTATTGCATTACCAAGAGTAGATTTTCCACATCCAGACTCACCTACCAACCCCAAGGTTTCGCCTTCGTAGAGTCTAAAACTCACATCATTTACAGCTTTAAACGTCTGTGGTTTGGAAAACCAGCCGGATTTCGAAATATATTCCTTTTCAACATTAATCACTTCTAGCAGTGGAGGTTTGCTATATAATATGTCATGTGATTCTTTTCTTTCTTCTGAAGTAATAACCTCAGATTTGGAATTGTTATCTAAAAAATCCTGTATAGTTGGCAATACTTTGAGGCGTTCATCTAAAGATGGTCGAGAATTTATAAGCGCCTTGGTGTAATCGTTTTCAGGATTTTTAAAGATACTTTCAATATCTCCTTGTTCAACAATTTCCCCTTTATACATAACGAGTACTCTATCGGCAATTTCAGAAATTAAGGCTAAATCGTGTGTGATAAAAATAATGCTCATTTTGGTTTCCTCTTGTAGTTCCTTTAATAAGCTTATTATCTCATTTTGAACGGTAACATCTAGAGCAGTTGTGGGTTCATCAGCAATTAAAATATCAGGTTTACAAGCAATAGCCATAGCTATCATAACGCGTTGCTTTTGCCCTCCAGAAATTTCGTGTGGGTAAGAGGTAAAGACACGTTCAATATTGGGTAGCTTTACTTTTTCGAATAATGAAAGTGTTTCGTTTTTAGTTTCAGTTTTTGAAAGTGTTGTATGTTGTAATAATATTTCTTGAACTTGCTTACCACATGTCATCGATGGATTCAATGAGCTCATAGGTTCTTGAAAAATCATCGAGATTTTATTTCCTCTAATATCTTGAAATCCTTTATTTGATAGTTGTATTAAATCTATCTCATTGTAATAGATACTGCCATTTGGAATGGTAGAAACCTGTTTTGGTAATAATCCCAAAATTGCAAGAGACGATACTGATTTTCCTGAACCAGACTCACCTACTATTCCCAATATTTCATTTTCATTTAAATGATATGAAATGTTGTGAATTACCTCATTGTCATTAAACGCAATGGAAAGATTTGTTACAGATAAAATGGGAAGCATTTAAATATTTAAAGTAATGAAATCAAATATACTAAATAGAAGTTTGATGTATTCATAATATTTAGCGTCAAATAAAAACGTAAGTTTTTTCTTTAACGTGTATATGGGTTTCCCATAAAATAGCCAAACACCTCAAAATCAGCAAAAAAAGTGAGGGTTTTCTGAATAAAAAATATTACATTCATCGTATTATATTAACTTTTTTTAACCAACCCTCATGAAAAAGATTAAGCTTTTATTAGCTGTATGCTTATGCGCAGCAATGGGATTTTCTCAAAATCCAATTTCCAAACGAATTAAAATTAATAATCCAACCAAATCACAATTACTAAAAGTAAAAGACGCAGGAATAGATTTATCTTGTGGAGCAGTTTTCACTAATAATAGCCTAATTTTAGAGGTAGGCGAAGGTGAGTTGCAGCTACTTGATAGTCAAAATCTAAATTATTCTGTATTAATAGATGATTTAATTGACCATTACAGAAAAAAGGCTGAGGTAGAGCTTCCATTGGCCAAGGCGCAATTACAGGCTAAAAAGTTGCAAAGAAGTGCAAACAAGTCTTTAAGTACAAAAAGCGAAGCAATAGATAATTTTATTCAATATGAAGGCTGTTCTGAAGTTAATTGGGCAGTACCTAATAATTTTAATTTAGGAAGCATGGGCGGTTGTCTAACTTACAGCGAGGTTTTAGCAGAGTTAGACCAAATGCGTGCATTATATCCTAACTTAATATCAGTTAAAACAGATGCATCACCCACAAACCAAGTAACACATGGTAATTCCTTTACTAATAACGGGCAATATGATGCTTGGTCTGGAAGTACAATCTATTACGTAAGAATATCTGACAATCCAGATGTTGACGAACCGAATGAACCAGAGTCTCTGTACTCTGGGATGACACATTCTCGTGAAGTGAGTAGTTTGATGAACCTCATGTATTATATGTGGTATGTTTTGGAAAACTATGATACAGATCCAGGTATTAAAAACCTTGTAGATAATCATGAGATGTATTTTATTCCAGTGGCTAATCCTGATGGATTACTGTGGAATGAACAAATAGCTCCTAGCGGAGGTGGTTTGCAACGTAAAAACTTAGGTCCTTATAATACTGGAAATAACGATTTACGAGGTGTAGATTTAAATAGAAATTATGATTATTTCTGGGGGCCAAATCCTATATACGGTGGGTCTTCGGGAACTCAAAGTAGTAATGTTTATAGAGGGCCATCTGCTTTTTCGGAACCAGAAACCCAAATTGTTAGGGATTTTTCGGCTACAAGGAATTTTAAAACAGCAATGAACCATCATGCGACTTCAAATCTAATTCCACATGCTTATAATGGATACCCAAATGCACCAGCATCAGGAAGAGAAGCAGAATATCACAAGTTTTGTCATGATATGACACGTTTTAACAGATACATTTATGGAGAAGCTCCAGATATTTTAACGATTGCTAATGGAGATATGAGCGATTGGATGCTTGGAGGTGTTGCTGATGTAAATGGTTCTACAGGTTCTGGACAAAGTATTCTGGCTTTGGCTCCAGAAAATGGTTCTTGGATATCTAGTGACGGCGAGGGTAGTTTTTGGCCTAATGCTACTAAAATTGTTGAAATTGCTCAAAGAGCGGTAAGAATGAATTTTGTAAACGCCTATCATAGCGGAAAATTTGCGCAGTTTCATGATTTGAATGCTAGCGATATTACTTCTACTTCTGGAAGTTTAGAGTTTGGTATAGAATATTTAGGTCAAACATTAGGAGATATTACGCTTAATGTAACTCCTGTATCTTCAAATATTACGTCTATTACGCCACCAGCTACTCAGTCTGGATGGTCAAAATTAGAGCAGCGCACTGTTACTGCAGCTTACACTCTAGATGCAAATATTCAGCCAAATGAAGAAATAGAATTTCAAGTGACATTAAGTAATGATGATGGGTATGTAATGTATCAAGCCAATATCATTAAATTATATAATCCAACAGTTTTATTTTCTGATAATCCTGATGTTAACAATTTAGGTAATTGGACTGCTTCTGGTGGATCATGGGGAGTAACCTCAGATGCTTATTCTGGCTCTGCAGCAATTACTGATTCACCTTCTGGTGCATACGGCAATAATCAATCAAAAACGCTTACGTTAAATACTTCGGTAAACTTATCATCGGCGACAGCAACAGTTGTACAATTTTTTGCAAAATGGGATTTAGAGCGAAATTTTGATTATGTTCAAATTGAAGGTTCTACCAATGGATCAACATGGATTCCGCTTTGCGGAAAATACACAAAACCAGGATCTAGTATTTCTACCAATAGATATAGTAGCGGTAATAGTTCTAATACAAGTACTGGTAAATCAACATCCGATCAAAATAACCAACCTACTGGTGAGTCGTTGTACGATTCTAATACCATGAATAAATGGGTTCTTGAAGAAATACTAATTGACGCAACAGAAAACAGCTTTCTGTTTGGAGCTACAAACGCACAATTTCGTTTCGTATTCGATTCTGATAATACAAATAGAGCAGATGGTTACCCAACAGTTTTTGATGGCTTCACTTTTGACGATTTTAAAGTGACAAGCGTTCAAACTCCTTGTGTTATTTCTGTTCCTGTAAATACAGCTAGCAGTAATGTTACTGAAACCGAAGCTACAATTACTTGGGATAACATAGCATCTGCAACCTATGATTTAAGATATCGTGAAGTTGGTACTCAAAACTGGACAGATGTAAACGGATTGTCTACACCTACAACAACGTTAACAGGGTTGGCAAATTTGACTGATTATGAAGTTCAGGTGCGCGCAAATTGTGGCGTAAACAACTCTGCATATTCTGCTTCAATCATATTTACTACTCTAGATGTTCAGTTAAATTATTGTGCTTCGGCAAGTACCGATGTAAGTGATGAGTTTATAAGCAGAGTGCAATTAAACACTATCGATAATACCTCTGGTGGCTTGTTTTATTCAGATTTCACTAATATTTCTACATCATTAGAAAAAGGCACTCAATATACTATATCTATTACCCCAACTTGGACTGGACAGGTATATACTGAAGCATATTCTGTTTGGATAGATTACAATAGAGATGGAGATTTTGATGATGCAGGGGAACAAGTCTTTACTCAAAGTCCTACTAATGCAACAAGTGTTAGCGGAAGTTTTACAGTTCCTGCAGGAGCGGTGGAAAATTCAACAAGAATGCGTGTATCTATGCAATATAATGCTATACCAACTTCTTGTCAAACCTTTCAATATGGTGAGGTAGAAGATTATACAATAATCATTGAAGGAGCTGGTCCAGATGTTACACCTCCTGTTATTACCTTAAATGGAGCATCCCCAGTAAGCGTTACAATCGGTGGAACATATTCAGAAGAAGGCGCTACTGCAACAGATAATATAGATGGAGATATTTCAGCAAATATAGTTGTTGGTGGTGATACAGTTAACACCAATACTTTAGGTAGCTATGTAGTTACTTATGATGTAAGTGATGCCGCAGGAAACGCAGCTACTCAAGTAACCAGAACTGTAAATATTGTTGATGTAATTCCTGGATGTTCAGGTGGTATTACGGCCTTTCCATATGCCGAAGGATTTGAAGGCTCGATTGGAGATTGGAGTCAATCTTCTGCTGATGATTTAGATTGGTTAGTCATTTCAAACAACACCCCATCTAATAATACCGGACCATCTGGAGCAGTTGAAGGTAGCAGTTATATTTATGTTGAAGCTTCAGGAAATGGAACAGGATATCCAAATAAAAGAGCAATAATAAATTCACCTTGTTTTGATTTATCTGCGGCTAGTGGCGCAGATTTTAGTTTCCAATACCATATGTTTGGGGCGACAGATATGGGTACAATAGATTTAGAAGTCAGTAATGATGACGGGGCTAATTGGACGAGTATTTGGAGTCAATCTGGAAATCAAGGTAATTCTTGGTTAACGGTTAATATTGATTTAGATTCTTATGCTGGAGGTAGTATCCAATTACGTTTCAACAGATTTGTTGGAAGTACTTGGCAAGCTGATATTGCAATTGATGATATTAACTTAACGACTGTTGAAGAAGATACCACAGCGCCAGTAATTACTTTAGTTGGTGCTTCACCTATAGATTTGAATGTAGGAGATGTTTATACAGAACAGGGTGCAACTGCAACGGATAATATCGATGGAGATATTTCAGCTAACATTGTTGTAGGCGGCGATGTGGTAGACACCAATACAGGAGGGACCTATTTGGTGACTTACGATGTAAGTGATGCTGCAGGAAATCCAGCAACACAAGTAACCAGAACAGTAAACGTAATACCAGACACCACTGCGCCAGTAATTACATTGATAGGAGCATCAACGATAGATTTAAACGTAGGCGATGTTTATGTTGAACAAGGAGCAACAGCAACAGACGATTTAGATGGAGATATCACTGCAAATATAGTTATAGCAGGTGATGTTGTAAATACGGGAACTGGAGGCACATACGTTGTTACGTATGATGTAAGTGATGCAGCAGGTAATGCGGCAGTACAAGTAACTAGAACAGTAAACGTAATACCGGATACTACTGCACCAGTAATTACCTTAATAGGTGCTTCAGCTATAGATTTAAATGTGGGAGATGTCTATACAGAACAAGGTGCAACTGCAACGGATAATATCGATGGAGATATTTCAGCCAACATTGTTGTAGGCGGAGACGAAGTAGATACCAATATAGCAGGTACTTATGTGGTAACTTACAATGTAAGCGATGCATCAGGCAATGCAGCAGTACAAGTAACTAGAACAGTAAACGTAATACCAGACACTACTGCACCAGTAATTACCTTAATAGGAGCATCACCAATAGATTTAAACGTAGGAGATGTTTATACAGAACAAGGTGCAACGGCAACGGATAATATCGATGGAGATATAACATCAAGTATAGTTATCGGCGGTGATGTGGTAGATACTAATGTAGCAGGTACTTATGTAGTAACTTATGATGTAAGTGATGCAGCTGGAAATGCAGCTGTACAGGTTACACGAACAGTAAACGTAATACCAGACACTACCGCTCCAGTAATTACCTTAATAGGAGCATCACCAATAGATTTAAATGTAGGAGATGTTTATACAGAACAGGGTGCAACGGCTAGTGACAATAAAGATGGAGATATAACATCAAGTATAGTTATCGGCGGTGATGTGGTAGATACGAATGTAGCAGGTACTTATGTTGTAACTTATGATGTTAATGATACAGCAGGCAATGCAGCGGTACAAGTAACTAGAACTGTAAACGTAATACCAGACACTACTGCACCAGTAATTACCTTAATAGGAGCATCACCAATAGATTTAAATGTAGGAGATGTATATACAGAACAGGGCGCAACGGCTACTGATAATAAAGATGGAGATATAACATCAAGCATCGTTATCAGCGGTGATGTGGTAGATACTAATTTAGCAGGCACTTATGTCGTTACTTACAATGTAAGCGATGCAGCAGGCAATGCAGCGGCACAAGTAACTAGAACAGTAAACGTAATACCAGACACTACTGCTCCAGTGATTACCCTAACGGGCGCTTCACCAATAGATTTAAATGTGGGAGATGTTTATACAGAACAGGGTGCAACAGCAATGGATAATATTGACGGAAATATAACTTCAAGTATTGTTATTGGTGGACATGTAGTAGATACGAATGTAGCAGGTACTTATGTGGTAACTTACAATGTAAGCGATGCAGCAGGCAATACTGCTACTGAAGTAACAAGAACTGTAAATGTTATCAGCGTACCAACTGATGTAGTTATTCATCAAGGATTTTTCGAATCTGGCTTGGACGGATGGATAGATGGCGGAACCGATTGTGCTAGAAGATTAGATACTAGGTCTTATGAAGGAAACTATTCTATTAGAATAAGAGATAATTCGGGAACTGCTTCAGCGATGACCTACTCTAATGTAGATTTAACCTCATTTGCAGAAGTACAAGTAGATTTTTATTTCTACGTTGTAAGTATGGAAAATAATGAAGATTTTTGGTTACGTTATTTTGATGGATCTTCATGGGGTACTGTTGAAACTTGGGTTCAACCTGCAGATATTAATAACAATACATTTTATAATGCAACTGTTGTAATACCAGCCTCTGTTTACAACTTTGCATCAAACTCTGGATTTAGATTCCAATGTGATGCTTCAGGAAATAATGATCAAATCTTTATAGATCAAGTTACAATTACTGGATTTGGATCTCCTACAGGGAGTAGTAATAATTTAGTGAATTTGGGAGGAACAACAAAAACGGGAACTGATAAACAGATAGACGAGGAAGAGGAATTTATAGTATACCCAAACCCTGTTAAGGGAGATTTCTTAAATGTTACTGTACCAGGAGCTTCAAGTTTTGATTATAAAATAATGAATATGATTGGTCAAATTGTTGCTGAAGGTAAATCTACTGGGAAGGTTCAAGTTGATAGAATTGAGAGCGGTGTGTATATGCTTCAGGTTTTTGATGGAGATGAACTGCTTACAAAACGTTTTATTAAAGAATAGTTGATAGCAATTTTTGTAAAAACAAAAAGTCCAGATTTAAAAGTCTGGACTTTTTTTATATCTGTATAATTTCATCATCATTCAGTAATTCGTCGCCTCTTAATCTTAAGAAAATTTGAGCTACGGCAATAGTATCCTTTTCACAATAGGTAATAATTCTATCAATATCACCTTCTTCATAGTAAACACTGTAAACTTCACTGCCATCTATATCATCTTTTGGAGATGGAATTCCTAAAACATGGGTTAGTAACTTTAGAGAGGTATAAGTTTTATAATCACCAAACTTCCAAAGTTCTAAAGTATCTAAATGCGGAACTTCCCAAGGCTTTTTTCCAAAAAGATTCAGTTTATAAGGTAATTCAATATTATGAATAATCATACGGCGAGCAATATAGGGGAAGTCAAATTCCTTTCCATTGTGTGCACATAACAAGTGTTTTGTTTGGCTAAAATGAGTAATCAATAAGTTTTTAAAATCCTTTAGAATTGTAATTTCATCACCATAAAATGACGTTACTCTAAACATACGTCGTTGCCCTTGAAAGTTAAAGTAACCAACAGAAATACAAACGATTTTCCCAAATTCTGCCCAAATTCCAGCGCGGTCATAAAACTCTTCAGGAGTATATTCATCTTTTCGCTGATATTTAGACTTGTTTTCCCAAAGTGATTGTTTAGTTTCATCTAACTCTGAAAAATATTGTGTTTCTGGTACTGTTTCAATATCCAGAAATAATATGTCTTCAAGATTAAATTTACTAATCATTATTCAACATTTTATAAGCTTCTTCAATATAAATATTAACGTCTGCCTTAAATTCTCCAACAAATGATTGGGGTACTCGTTTATGCCCCAATCTAACAATTATGAGATTGTCTTTTCTGTTTACAATTACTAGCTGCCCTAAATGGCCACGCATTACAAAAAAATCCTTGCCGTTTGAATTATATAGCCACCAACCATAACCATATTGCGGACTTTCAGGAAAGCGAGGTGTAATAGATTTTTCAACAAAAGTAGAATCTAAAAGTTGTTGCCCATTCCATTTACCATAGTCTTTATAAAGTTTACCCAAACGCGCAAAATCTTTGGCATTACTAGCGATACAGCAATAAGCTTTCACCAAATCATGGTCTTCGCTATCCAGCTGCCATAATGTTTCATTTTCAGAACCTAGAGGTTTCCAAAACTTTTCTTCTAAATACTGATATAATTTTTTACCTGTCGCTTTTTCAATAACCATGGCGAGCATTTGTGTATCACCACTAGCATATTTGAAATACTGCCCAGGCTCTTCAATCACTTTAAGTCCTAACATTACTTTTTCTAAATCATCATCAAAATACGCACGTGTTGTGATTGAAAAAGGAGAGTAGTAAGCTTCATCCCAATTTGTACCTGAAGCCATTGAAGATAAATCGCCCACTGTCATCTTTCCTGCTTTTCCTTCACAAAACTCAGGTAGAAAGTCGCAAACGGGTTGATTTAAATTTTCAATATGTCCTTCCATAATTGCCTTTCCCAACAAAGCCGATACGTAACTTTTTGCCATAGAAAAGGAATTGAATTTTGATTTTTCATTAAAATCTTCATAATAATTTTCAAACCAAATACTGTCATTTTTTATAATAACGTAAGCTACCGTTCCGTAGTCGTCGTTAACTTTTCTTAGTACTTCAGTTTCAGAAACCGTATTGTAGTTGTTGTGATTTGGCCATGGCTGAGGTGTACCATTTTCAATAGGTTGATTATCAAAGTGCTTGTAATCTTCTAAATAAGCAGTGGTGTGTCCTTTTAAATAAATAGTTCTAACGGCTTTAATGAGGTAGTCTGTATCCGTAATGTATAAAATGATAATCAGTAACCCGATAAGTACTACCAACCATTTAAAGAGTTTTCTTAGAAGTTTCATTGAAAATTTTTAAGTAGAACTTAAAGATATGAAAATTCATATGGATTTTACAAGATTAGAAAATCACAAAATTACTTAGCAGATTTCTTTTTACGTTTTCCCTTGTAAAAGGTCTTATCAGCAATATAAATAGTCTTACTTAATTCAGCGATAATAATTCCTTCTTTGGTGATGATGCTAGGGTTTTTAATAACATCTATTTCTCCTTTTTCTTTAATCTGTTTTTTAATACTATCAATTTCTTCTGAAGAAAAAATAAACTCACAAAAAACTGTAGTTCTTGCAGGTCTTCTGTAGTTTATGGTTGCGGCTTTATCCCAAACTACATAGTCGTTTCCTAAAATATTCATTAGCTGAATCATATAAATAGGGTCGGTAGCAGAAAGCATGCTTCCTCCAAAGATAGTACCAACGTAATTTCTATTTTTCCAATTTAATGGTATTTTAATTTTTATAAAATTAAGATCTTCTGAAACCTCAATAATTCTAGCGGTAGTGCGCCTGTACATTGGCGACCAGTTAAATCCATACTTATAGATTTGAGCATCGGTAAAAAACGTTTTGGCTATACGACTAAGTGTTCTGTACATCTAAAAAAGGGATTGCTGCTTGTAAGGACTCTCATGTTCCAATAACCATTGCTTGCGATGTAAGCCACCAGCATATCCAGTTAAACTCCCATCGCTACCGATAACACGATGACAAGGCACTATAATCCAAAGCGGGTTTTTACCATTAGCATTGGCAACGGCTCTAATTGCTTTTACGTCGCCATATTCTTTTGAAAGTTCTAAATACGTTGTGGTTTTTCCATAAGGAATATCTTCAAGATGTTTCCAAATGTTTTTTTGAAAATCAGTACCCTGTGGATTTAGTTTTAAATCGAATTGCTTACGAGAACCCTCAAAATACTCATTCAATTGAATCACACAATCTTCAAGTATCACAGGAATAATATCTGTTGTTTTTTCTTCGGAATTTAGAACAGTAACAGAAGAAATACCATCAGCATCACCAGTAATTTTGGTAAATCCTAAAGGTGAATTGATGATGCACTCCTCCATTATTCAGCAGACTTGTCTTCTTCTATAATTCCTAGCTTTTTAGCTCGTGCTTCCCAACTTTTTCTGGCAAGATGCTGAAGATCTGAAACGTTATCACTCTCGTCCATAATTTCAAGACCTAATAAGGTTTCTATAACATCTTCCATAGTTACCAAACCGCTTACTGAACCATATTCGTCTACTACCAAAGCCATATGATTTCTACTTTCAACCAGTTTTTCAAATAAAGTAGGAATAGGCAGGTTTCTATCTACAACAATAATATCTCGCTTTAAATCGGATAGTTTTTTTGTGTTGTTGTCCAATGCCATTTCTTTAAAAATTTCATCTTTAAGGACCAGTCCAGTGATGTTATCGGGATCGTTGGTGTAAACGGGAATTCTAGAAAAACGGAGGTTCAAATTTCTTTTGAAAAAATCTTCAACTGTAGTTTTTTCATCTTCAGTTTTCATTACCGTTCTAGGGGTCATCACATCTTTGGCAAAAATTTCTTTAAACGTCAATAAGTTTTTTATAATCTTACTCTCGTTTTCTTGAAAAACACCTTCTTCATGTGCTATTTCAGTCATTGCCATAAAGCCTTCACGACTTAAAACGCTACCATGACCTTTACCTCCAATTAGTTTAGTAGTTAATTGTAGTAACCATAAAATCCCAGTCCATTTTAAAGGAAAAATTAAAATTAGTAATGTTTTAGAAGCAAAATTCGCCAACCCCTTCCAGTATGTAGCACCAATGGTTTTTGGAATAATTTCTGAAGCCACCAAGATTAAAAACGTCATAATTGCAGAAACAACACCAACAGTATTGATACCCCAAAGTTCAATTTTATAGGGAAGGCTTTCAGCTTCAATACCTACCATCATTGCGCCTAAAGTGTGTGCAATGGTATTGAGAGTTAGAATTGCAATAAGCGGTTTATCTACGTCCTTTTTTAAATTCTCTAAAGTAGTTGCATACTCTTTTCCTTCTTGTTTTTTAACATTGATAAATGTTGGAGTAACACTGAGTAGAACTGCCTCAAGTATAGAACATAAAAACGAAAAGAAAATTGAAATTGTTGCCCAAAAAATTAGTGCACTCATTGAATAAGTTTTAGTTGAGGGCTAATTTACGAAATCAATTTCACAACATCCTTTGCAAAGTAACTCGCTATAATATCTGCTCCTGCACGCTTAAAAGCTGTGGTGGTTTCTAGCATTATTTGGTCATGGTCTAGCCAACCCTTTTCGGCAGCAGCTTTTATCATGGCGTATTCTCCTGAAACTTGATACACAGCTACAGGTATATCTACTTCATTTTTAATTCCTCTAAGAATATCTAAATAAGAAATACCTGGTTTTACCATGACAATATCGGCGCCTTCATCAATATCCATTTCGGTTTCTCTAATGGCTTCAAAACGGTTGCCGAAATCCATTTGATAGGTTTTTTTGTCCTTTGGAATATCTTGTATATCAACAGGGGCAGAATCTAAAGCATCTCTAAAAGGGCCGTAAAAGGCAGAGGCATATTTAGCCGAATAACTCATAATACCCGTATTGGTAAAGCCTTCATCTTCCAAAGCTTCGCGAATGGTTAAAATACGGCCATCCATCATATCACTTGGTGCTACGAAATCGGCTCCAGCTGCTGCATGCGACAAACTCATTTCCGCTAAGACCTCAGCAGTTTCGTCATTAATAATTTGTCCGTTTTCAATAATACCGTCATGTCCGTAAGCCGAATATGGGTCTAAAGCCACATCAGTCATCACTAGCATATCTGGGCAAGCATTTTTTACGGTTTTTACAGCACGTTGCATCAGCCCGTTTGGGTTCAGTGCTTCAGTACCTTTATTGTCTTTTAGATTATCAGGAACTTTTACAAAAAGTAATACCGATTTTAAACCTAGTTTCCAAAGCTCTTTTACCTCATTTTCTAATAAATCTAAACTGTAACGAAAGTAATTTGGCATTGATGGAATTTCATCTTTTACGCCTTTACCTTCTACTACAAAAAGTGGTACTAAAAAATCGTTTGGTGTTATTATGGTTTCACGGACTAAGGAGCGAATGGCTTCGTTGGTTCTTAAGCGTCTATTTCTTCTTAATGGGTACATAGTTATTATTTTATGTCATTCTGAGTAAAACGAAGAATCTAGGGTTCTGAGATTCTTCACTTCGTTCGGAATGACAAAGTTAAACCCAATCTATTGGATTTTTCAAAACGTCTATTAATTTTTCTTCGTCACTTCCAGCTTCTGGGTGGTGGTCGTACACCCATTGTACATGCGGAGGTAAACTCATTAAAATGCTTTCAATGCGTCCGTTGGTTTTTAATCCAAACAGCGTGCCTTTATCATGTACTAAGTTAAACTCTACATAACGTCCGCGACGAATTTCCTGCCAATTGCGCTGGACTTCTGTGTAAGGTAGGCCTTTCCGTTTTTCAACGATGGGAACATATGCCTCTAAGAAACTATCGCCTACTTCGGTTACAAAGTTATACCAATTTTCCATGGTCATGGTTTCTGAAGCTTTACAATAATCGAAAAATAGTCCGCCTATACCTCTGCCTTCGTTTCTGTGTGCATTATAAAAATACTCATCACAACGTTTTTTATAGGCTGGATAGAATTCTGGGTTGTGGGTATCACAAGCTGTTTTGCAGGTTTGATGAAAGTGTTTAGCATCTTCTTCAAACAAATAATAAGGCGTTAAATCTTGTCCGCCACCAAACCATTGGTCTATAATTTCACCATCCTTACCATACATTTCAAAATAACGCCAATTTGCATGAACGGTTGGCACCATTGGATTTTTTGGATGCAACACCAAACTCAGTCCACAGGCAAAAAAATCAACATCACCTACTTTAAAATAAGCTTGCATTGATTTTGGAAGTTTCCCATGAACACCTGAAATATTTACGCCACCTTTTTCAAAAACGTTACCGTTTTCAATAACACGTGTGCGTCCGCCGCCACCTTCTGGTCGCTCCCAAATATCTTGCTGAAACTTGGCTTTTCCATCTATGTCTTCCAATTTAGAAGTAATGCTATCTTGTAAATTCTGTATGTATTGGTAAAATTTATCTTTCATTATTCAATTTCCTTGTAAAGTTCATACAGCTCCATATCTAAAGGTGATTCTCCTGGAGGTGCAAATCCTTTTTCTAAGGTTTTTATCCAAGTAAAATTACAATTTTTAGCGACCTTTAGGCTACCAAGATTGTCTTTATGAACTATAATTTGAAGTGTTTCTAAACCTAGGTCTTGAAATGCATAGTTTGACAAAACAGCAACCGCTTTTGTAGTTATGCCTTTGCCTTCAACATTATAATCAATACAATAGGCAAATTCGCCCTGTTTTTTAGTCCAATCGAGTTCTTTTAAATACACTAAACCAACTAATTTATTTGACTCATTTTTCTTAACAGTGAATAAGAACTCTTCTTTAACTTCAAATTGTTTTACTTTTTTTGAAACGAAGATATTCGATAAATCTGGGGTTAAATTTTGCTCTAATGTTTTTGGGAAATAACGTTTTAAGCGGTCTTCATTGGCTACAACAAGGTTACATATGTTCCAAGCATCTTTTAATTCTATCGGTGATATGTAATACGACCCTAAATTAAGCTGCATGTATAGGTTTGTTTTTAAGTTGGAGTGCCTCTACTGTTCGTGTTGAAGCTGCTGTAACCGATAATGGTAATACTAAAATAACACCAATAACTGGAATTAGTAAAAACAGAATAAACACAATACCATTGCCAATGGCTAAACCACGATTTTTACGCACAAATTGTAGGCTTTCTTTATATTGAAAATGACGTTCTAATGTATAATCCATATTACCAAAACCTGCATAATAGGCTTGCACCATAAACAACAAAACGGTTGAAAATATATTGACAATAGGAATGAACTTTAAAAGTAAAATAGGAATAGTAAGCAATAATTCCATTAATAAGTTTCTACCATTAATACGGATACCTCGCCAAAGTTGTTGCATAAAAGTCGTGTTTCTATGCGAATGCGGTGGGTTTCCTGTAAAGTGAGCTTCAATTTTTTCTGAAACGGGACTCATAAAAGGCGCTGATAATGCCATTATGATGTGTTTGAATAGAATGAGTCCGATAACTATAATAATAAGTCCGCCTATAAAATTGCTAATGGACGAAAAGGTGTCTTTACCCCAATCCCAAATCCAAATTTTTGAAATGAAGCCACCAATGTTATCAGATAATCCGTAAGCTGAACCAAATACAGCAATGGCAGTAATGAAACTGATAAGCATAGGAATAGCAAAATACTTCCAGAGTTTTAATTTTGAAATTAAACTGAAAGCACCGAAGTATGCTTTAATTCCTGAAATGATGTTTTTTATCATAACCTTCATTTTGCGTTAGGGATTGAAGGATTTGTTGAAGCTCCCCGACGTAGGAGGGAGCGACTCCTGAAAGCCCGACCTACTTTTTTACAGCAATTAGTTTACTTTTTAAACCTAATGTTACACAAAAAAGTAGGTAACGCCCGAAATATTTTAATTTCCGTATTCCTTAACGGCATCGATAAACGCCTTGGCATTATCTAAGCCAATGTTGGGCAAAATACCGTGGCCAAGGTTTACGATGTATTTGTCTTTACCAAATTCGTTAATCATTTGGTGTACCATTTTCTTGATTTCTGCCGGTGGAGAAAACAGACGGGTAGGGTCGAAATTGCCTTGTAGCGTAATGTTGCCTCCTGTTAAATAACGAGCATTTCTAGCGGAACACGTCCAATCTACACCCAAAGCCGAAGCACCAGATTTCGCCATTTCTCCAAGTGCAAACCAACAGCCTTTTCCAAAAGCGATAACAGGCGCATCGTCCTTTAAAGCATCAATAATTTGCTGGATATATTGCCATGAAAATTCTTGATAATCAACCGGTGATAGCATCCCTCCCCAAGAATCGAATACCTGAACAGCATTACAACCTGCTTTTACTTTTTCTTTAAGATAAGCAATAGTTGTATCTGTAATTTTCTGTAATAATTGGTGTGCTGCAACTGGGTTTGTAAAACAAAATTCTTTGGCTTTATCAAAGTTTTTACTGCCTTGACCTTGTACGCAATAGCATAAAATAGTCCAAGGTGAACCTGCAAAACCTATTAGAGGGATTTCATCATTAAGCTTTTCTTTAGTAGCTTTTATGGCTTGGTAAACGTAATCTAATTCTACAGTAACGTCTGGCACAATAACATTATCAACGTCTTTTTGAGAACGCACAGGATTTGGCAAATACGGTCCAAAATTAGGTTTCATTTGTACCTCAATGTTCATTGCTTGTGGAATTACCAAAATATCGCTAAATAGAATAGCGGCATCCATACCATAACGGCGTATTGGTTGCACAGTAATCTCACTAGCTAATTCTGGTGTTTGGCAACGTGTAAAGAAATCGTATTTTGCCTTTATTTCCATGAATTCTGGCAAGTAACGACCTGCTTGACGCATCATCCATACTGGTGGGCGGTCTACAGTTTCTCCTTTTAATGCTCTTAAAAATAAATCGTTTTTAATCATGCGTTATATAGTTTCTCCTTTAACTATGAAGCTTGTTTTTATTGCGTCTTCTTTTAGATTCACAAAACTGTTTCTTTTATCATCTTTTGTAAAATTGATAAAATCTTCATTTGTGGGAAAGGAAATTAAATGTAACTCATAAGGTTTTTCACCTTCGAATTCAATAAAATCTTCTTTTCTTGGTCTTATTCTATACATTAATTTACCGTTATAATCTTTTAAAATTGGAAGTACCGATGATTCATATTCATTAAAAACATGCTCTTTTCCTTCTTTTATAAACATTAATGCGGTTAGATAAATCATTATATATAATGACTATTTACTAATTCAATTACACTCTCCACAGTTGGCACTTTTGCTACCCTAACATCCTTAAAATATTTTTTGGCTTCCTTGGCTGTGGTTTCACCAATGCAAAAAGCAATGACATCCCTTTTATTACTGCGTACAAAACCTTCTACAGTTGACGGACTATAAAACATAGCGCCTTCAACAGTATCTTCAACCTTGCGTCCATCATATTTTGTTTGGTAGGCTTCTACCTCATTTACTGTGATATTGTTGTCACTCAAAATAGTTGGTAAAGCATCTAATCTAATGTCACTACAAAAATAGGTCACTTCAGTACCTTCAAGATATTCTACTAAATATTCAGCGAGTTTTTTAGCATTCTTTTCTGAGTGTTTTACTTTACCAATTCTCTTTTCTATGAGGCGCTTTGTGCGGCGGCCAACACAATAAATATTTTTGAACTGTAACTCTTCTGCTGAATAGTTTGTAATTAATGCTTCAACAGCATTTTTACTTGTGATAATCACATTTTCTATTTCAGATTTTAAGATTTGTGGACGAATGCGATTCAAACTTATCTTGATGAAATCATCACTTTTAGAGGTGACCTTTTCGTGAAATAGTTTCCTTTGATCTTCAGTTAACTTTTTGGTTGAAAATACATTAGTTACCCTATGCGAGTATTTAATATCATCCATCAAGCGTTTACCGCCACGTTCTATGATATAATCTGCACAAAACACTGCTAAATCTTCATGTTTGCCTAGAGGTTCAGTGCGTTCTACCTGTATTTTTTTAGACCCATCTTTACTTAAAAGCACGCCTTTAAAGTTGACTTCTTCATTTTTAATGTAAGCTAAGGCTCCAATTGGTGCAGTACACCCACCTTCTAGTCGGTTTAAAAACTTACGCTCAATAGTTGTACAGATTTCGGTTTCCTCATGGTTTAAAGAGGCGCAAGCTTCCTTAACAAAATCGTCTTCTTCCAAAGCTGTAATCATGATGGCTCCTTGAGCTGGCGCTGGAATCATCCAATCTAAATTAATGGCTTCTTCGGGTCTAATACCAATTCTGCCAATACCTGCAGCGGCGAAAATAGCACCATTCCAGTCGTTATCTTGAAGTTTTTGCAAACGGGAATTGACGTTACCACGTAAATCTGTAATGGTATGCGTTGGATATCTGTTAAGCCATTGTGCTTTTCTACGTAAACTACCCGTAGCAATTACAGCGTCTTTTGCACTTAAAAACTCTTCATTATTCTTAAAAACCAAAGTATCGTTTACATTACCACGTTTTAAAACGGCAGCTTGAATAATACCTTTTGGCAAAACTGTTGGTACGTCTTTTAGAGAGTGCACAGCAATATCGATATCATGATTTAACATGGCAATATCTAAAGTGCGCGTAAAAATACCAGTAATACCTAATTCGTAAAGTGGTTTATCTAAAACTAAATCACCTGTAGATTTTACGGGGACCAATTCGGTTTTATGCCCTTCTTTTTCGAGTAAACTTTGTACAATTTTGGCTTGCCAAAGTGCTAATTCACTATCGCGCGTACCAATTCTAATGGTTTTAGACATTTGTTTTTTGAGGTTCTTCTAACTGAAATACTTTTTTAATAAGTTCCAGGCTATCATCCGTAGAAACAGCATCATCTTTTAAATGATGTGCAAAATGATTGGTGATTTTTTGAATGATTTTATTACTGATTAATTCCGCTTGCTCTTCATTGAAATCGTTCAGTTTTTTTCTCTGAGTATCCAATTCCGCAGCAGCAAAATCAGTCAGTTTATGTTTTAATGCTTTTATGGTAGGCGCGAACTTTCTGGTTTCTAACCAACCATTAAACTCTGTTTTTACGTCCTCTATAATGACTTCAGCTAAAGGAATATCCGCTTTACGCATTTCTAAAGTTTCATCCGTAATCTTAGATAAATGATCTAAATGTACTAAAGACACATTATCTAGTTCCTGAACATTTTCATTTACATTCTTAGGAATAGATAAATCTAAAATTAGAAGCGGCTTTTTAGTTTGAATAATGTGTTTATCTATTGTAGGACGCTGTGCACCAGTTGCTACAATCAAAATATCCGATTTACTGATTTCTTCTTGCAGATTAGCATAATCCTTTACCACTAAATTGAACTTTCCAGCAATGCGTTCTGCTTTGTCTTTAGTTCTATTGATTAGAGTGATATGCTCATTTTCGGTATGCTTTACCAAGTTTTCACAAGTATTTCTACCGATCTTTCCAGTTCCAAATAACAGGATATCCTTGTTTGAAACATCATCAATATTATTGAAAATATATTGTACGGAAGCAAAAGATACTGAAGTTGCTCCAGATGAAATATTAGTTTCAGTTTTTATACGTTTACTTGCTTGAATCACAGCATTTACCAAACGTTCAGAAAAATGATTCAATAACCCATATTTTCTGGAAATTTTTGTACTTGCTTTTAATTGACTGATAATTTCAAAATCACCAAGAATTTGACTGTCCAATCCAGAACCTACACGGAACATATGCGCAATCGCTTCTTTGTTCTTATAGATATAGGCAACATCACGAAATTCTTCAACTGTACCATTTGTATTATCACACAATAATTCGATAAGTTGATATGGATGTTGCGAGAAACCATATATTTCCGTACGGTTACATGTTGAAGTCACAATTAAACTTTCAATGCCATTTTCTTTGGCTTGCACCAACAATGCATGCTTAGATTCTTCATCTAAACTAAAACGGCCTCTTATGTTGGCATCAGCTTTTTTATAACTTAAGCCAATGGCATAAAAAGAACTACTTCTACTAATATTGTATTTATGCATTGCTCTACCTGAAATTGCGAAACAAAAATATATGTAACAGTGATTAAAAAATAACGCTCAAAGAACTTTTAATATCGTTTGTGGTTTTTTAATGTTATTTCGATAAAAAACATGATAAATGTCATATTTTTGTAGTGAATTTGGCAGGTTTGAATGCTTTAATTTAGAACTATTCTAAATAAAAACAAAAAAATGGATGCAAACGATAATATGAAAAGTGTCGCTCGAAGTATTTTTGAAGAAACAAAGGTTGATGACGGGTTTTTGATTTTGATGTTTAAAAATGATGAAAGTGTCGCTCAAAATGTTGCAAAAGAAATAGATAGTAGTTTTATTCAGTTTCACTTTTGTATTAAGGGAGGGACAAAATTTGTGTTTAATCAAGGGCGTTATAGTTTAGATATTCATGAAGAGAATTCTTTGTTATTATACAATCCACAACGCGAATTGCCTATTGACCTTCAAGTGGCACCTAATTCTTGGATAGTTTCAATTTTAATATCGATACAGAAATTTCATGGCTTGTTTTCACAAGAAGCCGACTATATTTCATTTTTAAATTCTGAAAATAAAGACAAGAAATATTATAAAGATGGTGCGATAACACCTTCTATGGCAATTGTTCTCAATCAATTGATAAATTATAGTTTGAACTCATCTATAAAACAACTCTATTTTAAAGGAAAAGCATACGAGTTATTGAGCTTGTATTTTAATAGAAGTGAAGATGCCAATATTGAACAATGTCCTTTTTTAGTAGATGAAGCCAATGTTATAAAAATAAGAAAGGCAAAAGATATTGTTGTGGCTCGTATGGCAGAACCACCAAGTTTACAAGAGCTAGCAGATGAAATTGGTCTCAATATAAAAAAGCTTAAGGAAGGGTTTAAGCAAATTTATGGAGATTCAGTATTTAGTTTTCTGTTTGATTACAAAATGGAAGTAGCAAGAAAACTATTAGAGTCTGGTGAAAATAACGTAAATGAAGTGGGACTAAAAGTGGGATATAGCACTTCCAGTCACTTTATAGCAGCTTTTAAAAAGAAGTATGGTACAACGCCAAAAAAATACGTGATGTCCTTAAACTAACGATTTATAATCATTTTTCTTTATATTTGATAAATAAATAACCCCAAAACCTATTTATTATGAAATTTCTAACCCCAGAAATTGAAGCCTTATCAAAACAGTATGTCAAAGGTAAATCCTTAGCAAAACCGAGTGCATCTTGCGGTATTTTTCAAGACTGTAATCCTCTAGAAAATCACTCAGATTCTTATCAGCAATATCGAAAACTAGGGAGCTAAACGCTTTAATACATATTTATTTTAATACGCTTGCGTGTTTTGTGTTTTATTTGAAGCACAATATCATCAATAACGTCGTTCTCAGTTTTGTATCCTGAAATTGAAGCGCCTCGCTTTAATCCTGTATAGTAGGGTTTCAGCTTGTAAATTTTACTTTCAGAATCTTCAAAAGCGATAACATGTAAAAAGGCATCTTCTTCTTTTTGCCGTTTATCAGTACGTCTAAAAAGAAATAAACGAATGGATTTGTCATTATCGGTTTTAAAGTTTTTTTCTTCTATAAATGTAATCGTATTTTCAGAAGTTTTAAAGTTGCTATTGGCAAATAATTTTGACTTTGCATAAGCTTTTAAATCCACTACTGATGTTTCATTTTCATCCAAAAGTTTGTGATTTTTAAGCTTAGGAATAAGCATGTGTTGCGCCGCTTCGTTTAAAAGCGTTTTATTTTTTAGCTTGTCGGTAATCATCTCATTGTTAGATTTCAAAAGCGCATAATACGTAGTTAATGCCTCCCAATCTTCAGTTTCTAAAAGCCTTAAATAGAACAATTTTACATCTTTGTCTTCTCTGTAAGGGAAGAGCAATTTTACATAGTTTTCCAAAGAAAAATTATTTCTTGACGCATAAGAATACCGCTGTTTATTCCCTAAACTGCGTTTTATTTGAATTTTAGCATCATTAATAATCTGTTTTTTAAACTTCTTGTAAATCTTGGGTTTTACAGTGTTGCTGTCTAGTAATTTGGTCAACAATCTATAAATAGGTGATTTATATTCTTCAACTATTGAAAAATTAAGCAATTCTGGAAACAAAACTTTCGCACTTTTTAACGAATCTGTTTTTTGACTATATGCCGAAAATGACGGCGTTTTTGTTCCTAGTGGTAAATCGGTATTCATTAACTCTAAAATAAACTCGTAAGACGATTTGTCTCTACGTTGGAAAAATGCATTCAAAATAATGTTTTGAATAGAAGGGGTAGAGTATGATTTTAAATATAACTTTCGTGTATAATTTGTAACGGTTTCACTTTTATCATTGGTGATGAGTTGACGAATTAGATGGTTTTTAATTTGTGTTTTATTCTCTGGAAATTTAAAATTATCTATCACATCTATAATCTTTGAAGTGTGTTTTTTTGAAAAATCTACTTCAGAATAACCGCTTAGAACAATACTGTCATTGTTTTTCAAAGCTTCGAAAAACTTTGCTGTTTTATCTTCAAAAATATCTTCACCGAGAAGCGTGTCTAATGGTGTAAAGGACTTATAAAACTCAGTTAAAAACGCTGAAGGTTTATTAATTGAATCTGTTAGGGCCGCTAACTTATATAACACGCCTTTTTTCTGAATATATTTTACTGAAATTTCCTTGGTACTTAAGGAATCTCTTAATTTGTGAATGAGATAGTTATATCCATTTTCACTGAAACGTTTTTCGGCTACAGAAATAAATTTTTTACGCTCTGGCAAACCCGAAAGCCCAGGAAGATTTAAAAAAGAAGGGGTTTTAGTTAGTTGATTCCATAGGCTATCTACATTTTGATACATTTTTAAATCATGAAACTTAGTGCGTCTTATAGAAACCTGTTCATTGGCTTTGGTTGTGTAGGTTGTGTTTTTTATGGTTTCATCATAAGGTTTTTTACGCTGATTGTTATTGTAAAACTGATTGAAAGGTAATGGCGATTTTACTGGAGAATTCACTGTAAAATGTAGCGATGTATCTGTAACTTTTTTAAAGGTTTCGTAAGTCGCATTTTTGAATGTTAACGACTGAAAATAAGAATTCGCAGTGGCTTTAGCATCGCCATAATACCCCATTAAATAGTAACTACCATCCTTTACAATAGATTTTAACCATAATTTATGTTGTGATGTAGAGTCTAAAACCACTGAAGACATGTAGCTTTTGTAACTTTCATTTATAGCTTTTGTTTCAACTTCTTTTATATCTAGGTTTTTATAAAAACTTGTGTGAATGTATTTAGCTTCAAAAGCATCTTCTTCAATATATTCTACATCATGTTGAGGCGATTCTTTAAAGAAATAGTAATCATTTTTATTTCCTAAGGCTTGCACCAACTTTTTACCTGTGTGTTCTAAATTTGCAGTGATGTAATTTTCAGGACATTCAAACGTATATTTTCCATGAGGTTCTTTAAAGGTTGTTATTGCTGTACTTAAAGGTTTAAAACTTATAGAACTAAATATGTCATCTTCATGTAACAACACAAAGTCCTTTTTACCTCCAAATTTCACCACAATTATTTCCAGTGGCGTTTTGTAAATATGATATTTTTGGTAATCACCTTTTTTAGTTTTATTTAAAATACTAATTCCTGGATATGGTGTTTTAAAGGCCTCTTTTTCTATAATAGTTCCAGGCACATCCTCGTATAACAAGTTTTTTATAAAAGCTAAATCTACTTTATCATTTTGGTTTGGCAAATACTCAAAAGTGTTTAGTCTATTTATAGTGAGGTATGCCCCATTTGTCATGTCTGGAGCTACATAATATTTTATGCCTTCAGCATTAAACTCTCTAAGTTCATCAAAGCTCTTGATGCTCATAAAACCATCAGAAGTAGATTGAAGCGACAGTTTAGGTTCTGTAAACTTTTGCTCTAACTTATCCTTTTCAAGACTTGCGTATTTGGTTTGTTTAGATATTAAAGGTTTCACAGTATATCCGCGTTCCCTAAGCATATTCAGCATACCTTTTTCACCACCTAAATGTGCTGCTCCAACTCCAGAAAACACTATTTTTTTATGCATAAGTGTATCCAAAACATTCACCATGTTCTCATTGCGTTTAAACAACATGTGTTCCCTATAGTAATTGGTGTTAGTAGCAGCTCCAATTGAGTCTAGCAACTCAATGTCGCGCTCACGATACACATCTTCTTGAAACATAAACATGTTTTTCTTTTCCATGAGTTTTATAAACCAATCATCAGGTTTACGCTTGTTCATGTTAAAGCTAGCTTTTGTAGTGAGATAGCGAGATTCTCTAAAATCCTCAAGACCGATTACGGGCTTGTTGTTCTTTTTCCCAGCCTGATAAATAAACATATCCAGATAGGTTTCTTCCTCAAAATCATCAACATAAGAGTTTTTGCGATAGAGATAGCTGTTAATTAAATAATTGTCAACCCTAATAACACTGCGCATTTGTACAGGGTCTAACGGCGATAACCTAAACAGGTTGCCATAAAAATCACTGCCATACATAAAACTGTCAAAGTCATAATTAAAGCTAAAGTCTTCGTGCATAAACTTTAACCATTGTGTTGGGTCTGACTCCAAAGCAACGCATTCACTTTTGTTCAATGCCTCATAAAACACATCATCTAATCGAAATGCAACTTTGCTGCTTACGTGCATTGTGCCATAAATATAGGATGGGTGTTGTAGCCCATTTCCAGAGATTTCCCAAAGCAAACTTTTTTCTTGTGAAAACGAGAAATTATACAACAGTAAAAGCAGTGGAAGGCACAGTAATTTTTTCATAAATCAGCTTTGAATTGATAAATATAGAAATAAAAAGAGTGTTACCTAATCCTAATGAGGGAATAGATTTTATCAATGAGTGAACGAATAAATAATTACGCTATTGTAAATTATGTGTCGTATTTTTGCTATAAACAAAAAATCATTATGAGATTATTC
Source organism: Flavobacteriaceae bacterium (assembly GCA_043557195.1). Taxonomy (GTDB): domain Bacteria; phylum Bacteroidota; class Bacteroidia; order Flavobacteriales; family Flavobacteriaceae; genus Jejuia. The sequence goes on from CP121314.1 coordinate 2,221,636, forward strand.
ACTACACTAGTTTTCGCCTTTTTAATTACAATACAAAGTTTTTCACAAACTCATACAAAAGAGATTGAAAAAGAAGCACAAACGTATTATGATTATATGACGGAAATGAATCTTGATGGCGTGCTAGATTATATGCATCCAAAAATGTTTGAGATGGCTTCTAGAGAGCAAATGAAAGCAGGTATGGAGCAAATGTTTAATTCACCACAAATGAAAATTGAATTCATCTCTAATGATGTAACTAGTGTGAGTGATGATATGGATGTAGAAGGCGTAATTTATGCTGTTGTGTTTTACAATAGTAAAATGCGAATGACTTTTTTATCAGAAAAAGATAAACCTGCTGAAGAACAAAAAGACTATTTAGAACTAATGAAATCTACCATGGCAGCTCAGTTTGGTGCTGAAAATGTTTCTGTAGATGAAGAAACCATGTCGTTAGTGGTTAACAACAACTCGACTATGTTCGCCATTAAAAACCCAAGTTTTGATGGTTGGAAGTTTTTAGGTAACGAGAAAAATATGGGTGCTTTTGTAGATTCTATAGTACCTGAATCGGTTAGAACTGCACTATTAAAAGCAGAATAAATAAACGTTTCTTTGTGTAATTGCGAATGAAAAAAGAGATATGAAAGGCATACTTTTAGTTAATTTAGGTTCTCCCGACAGTCCAGAACCCAAAGATGTTAAAAAATATTTAGGTGAATTCTTAATGGACGAGCGCGTTATTGATGTGCCATTATGGGCGAGAAACTTGCTTGTAAAAGGTATTATATTAAACACACGCCCAAAAGCTTCAGCTAAAGCTTACAAGAAAATTTGGTGGGAAGAAGGGTCACCATTGATTGTACTATCAGAAAGACTTCAAGAAAAAGTGCAAGAGAAGGTGAAGTATCCTGTTGCATTAGCGATGAGATATGGCAGTATGACCATTAAAAAAGGACTTCAAGAATTAGTTGATAAAGGCTGTACAGAAATCAAAACCATTCCACTTTACCCACAATTTGCAATGGCCACTACCGAAACTATTGATGTAAAAGTAGATGAACTGGTTGCTGAGTATTTTCCACAAGTAAAAATTACGCGAACACCAGCATTTTACGGGCGCGAAGATTATATAAATGTACTTTCAAAAAGTATAGCTGAAACCCTTGATGGTTTAGATTATGAGCATATCCTGTTTAGTTATCACGGTGTTCCTGAGCGTCATATTCGTAAAAGTGATGTTACAAATGGTAATTGCAAAATGGATGGTAAATGTTGCTTTAAAAAAGGAAGTCCGCAACACGAATTTTGTTACCGTCATCAATGTGAAATCACTACTGTAAATGTTGCTAAAAAATTAGGCTTAAAAAACGGCACCTATTCCACTACATTTCAATCAAGACTTGGTTTTGATCCATGGCTGCAACCATACACAGATCGCACTATAGAGCGTATGGGAAAAGAAGGCATTAAAAAAATAGCCATTGTTACACCTGCATTTGTGAGCGATTGTTTGGAGACTTTAGAAGAGATTGCCATGGAAGGCGAAGAAATTTTCCATGAAGTAGGCGGAAAGGATTTTACGGTTATTCCTTGTTTAAACGAACGTGAAGATTTTGCTCAAGTTATCGCTAATATGGCAGAAGAGTGGACAACAGATAAAACCTCAGTTACCGCTTAGTTTTTTTATGCTTAAATTTAAAAACTCAAAGTAATTACGCATAAATTATCAATGGCATATTTCTATTTAAAAGCATTTCATCTCATTTTTGTCATTACTTGGTTTGCAGGCTTGTTCTACATTCCGCGGCTTTTTGTGTATCAAATAGAAGCGTTTCACAAACCATCGCCAGATAAAGAAATTTTAGGGAAACAACTCAAACTTATGGCAAAACGCCTATGGTTTATCATCACATGGCCATCGGCAATTTTAGCGCTAGTTTTTGGGTTGTCACTGTTTTACATCAATCCCACACTATTTTATCAACCTTGGATGCAAGTTAAATTAGGCTTCATATTACTCCTGTTCATCTACCACATAAAAACCCATCAGTATTACAAACAATTGCAAAACGATGTGGTAAAAAAAACATCAAGCTACATGCGTATCTGGAACGAAGGTGCCACCTTTATCCTATTCGCAGTCATCTTTTTAGTCATACTCAAAAGCGCCATAAACTGGATTTGGGGCGTTATCGGAATTTTTGTTTTAGGAGTTCTTATCATGCTAGGGTACAAACTCTATAAAAACATAAGAGAAAAAAATCCAGAAGCTTAATAACTAGGGCGCTCCCCAAGGGTCCGGCTTTCGGCAGTCGCTCTCTCCTGCGTCGAGGAGCTTCAACAAATGCCTCAATCCCTAGCGCATCTATCTGCCAATGTTATTTAAACACCAAACTATAGTTTCTTTTTGCTAATTTTATTTTGAAAACTACCATAAGGTCTTTGGTGCGATTATTGCTATCTTTAGTCCATTAACATTTTCAAAGAAATATCTTAAATCGGTAATGCCATCTTGCGGATGAAACTAAAAAAACTCTCCTTACGTACCCGTATTTTTATAGTAATGATAGTGCTGGTATTAATTGCCTCGGTGTTTATAGCAGCCGTAGCCATCTATCAGTACAACGAAGAAACTACCGATTATCATATACAGCGACTCAACCGTAAAGAGCAAAATATAAAAGCGCATCTTAAGCAAGTATTGAATGCAAGAGAAAATACGTGGGAGGTAAAAACCCGAAATATTCCCCTAATATTTAAAGACAAAATAAGTGGTATTGCAGAAATACATAAGCTACAAATTAACCTTTACGATTTAGATGGTAATTTGCTCATTACGTCAAAAGCAGATTTAAAACCAGATGAAGAAGAAAAATGTATTGAAACAAATATATTAAACGCTATTTCTAACACGGTAGATCATCGCTATGTAGATAAACTTACCGAAAACGGACAAACATATCAGTCCTCTTATACCTTTATTTACGATAACAAATTTAAGCCTTTAGCTATTCTAAATTTACCGTATTTAGAGCGCGATGATTTTCTGTCCAAAGAGTTAAATGAGTTTTTGGGTAGATTGGGAATTGCTTATTTTTTCGTTTTAATTATTGCCATTGGTATCGCGTTTTTTCTATCAAAATATATTACAAAATCACTTAAAACCATTAGCGATAAAATTATAGCAACGCGATTAGAAAAACGCAACGAAAAAATTGTGATAGAAGACTCCAGTCAGGAAATTTCAACGTTGATTGATTCTTATAACAGTATGATTGATGAGTTAGAAGATAGTGCAGTGCAATTGGCCAGAAGCGAGCGTGAGCAGGCGTGGAGAGAAATGGCAAAACAAGTAGCACACGAAATTAAAAACCCGCTAACGCCAATGCGCCTCACGGTACAAAACTTCCAAAGAAAGTTTGATCCTACTGATGAGAATATCCATACCAAGGTTTCAGAATATAGTAAAACCCTTATTCAGCAAATTGATACCATGAGTTCTATTGCCTCGGCATTTTCAAACTTTGCAAAAATGCCAGCGCAACAAAATGAAACACTTAATGTGGTGAATATTACCAAATTGGCACTCGATATTTTTAATGAAAATTATATTGTATTTACTGCGGATGCCGAAGAAATTATTGCAGAATTTGATAGAACCCAATTAATTAGAGTGGTTACCAATTTAGTGAAGAACGGTATACAGGCTATTCCAGAAGATACAACACCACAAGTTTTGGTAAATGTGGGGCAAGATGATACTAATGTTGTCATTACCGTAGCAGATAACGGCGCGGGAATTTCTGAGGAAAACAGAAGTAAGATTTTCGAACCAAAGTTTACCACAAAAACAAGCGGCATGGGGCTAGGTTTAGCCATGGTGAAAAATATTATAGAAACATACAAAGGCACTATTTCCTTTACTTCTGAAACTGATAAAGGAACGGTGTTCAAAGCAGTATTCCCTAAAGGTAAATCTTGATAAAACACAAAACAATGTATAATAACCTTATTGTAAATTCAGAACAGCATATTTCGACGATTACAATTAATCGCCCAAAAAAACTGAACGCACTAAACCAAGAAACCATAAACGAGTTACATGAGGCTTTTAAAGCTGCGGATACTGACGAAAACACAAAAGTGATTATAGTTACTGGTAGTGGCGAAAAGGCATTTGTGGCGGGAGCCGATATTAGTGAATTTGCCGATTATAGTGTTGAAGAAGGCATGCATTTAGCAGCAAACGGACAAAAATTACTCTTCGATTTTGTAGAAAACCTGTCTACACCAGTAATTGCTGCAGTAAATGGCTTTGCGCTTGGTGGCGGTTTAGAATTGGCTATGGCTTGCCATTTTAGAGTAGCTAGCGATAACGCTAGAATGGGCTTACCCGAGGTGTCTCTGGGTGTTATTCCAGGGTATGGAGGTACACAACGTTTAACGCAATTGGTTGGTAAAGGGCGTACTATGGAGATGATTATGACAGCAGGCATGATAGATGCTAATAAAGCTTTAAGCTATGGTCTAGTAAACCATGTGGTACCACAAGACCAACTTTTAGAATTATGCGAAACCCTAGCAGCAAAAATTATAAAGAATTCCTCAGTAGCTATTAGTGCTGCAATTAGATCTGTAAATGCTAGTTTTAAAGAAGGTGTTAACGGCTACCAAACCGAAATTACTGAATTTGGTAACTGCTTTGGTACTGAAGATTTTGAAGAAGGTACAACGGCGTTTTTAGAAAAACGAAAGGCTGATTTTCCTGGGAGGTGATTTTTTATATACGTTGTTGGCACCAGTTTTTTATCCGCAACCACCACAACCTCCATCTGAACCGCATCCGCTATCACCTGATGAATCATCAAATCCGTTAATAGATTCAATGATTGGCATAAAATCAGAATCATTTATAGCCATTAAATCGAATTGATTTTTAGTTGTATTCTGGTAGTACAAATCTGAGTAACCATAATCAACCCAAACTGAATCATTGTTTGCTTTTCTAAAATTAGATTTCTTTTCTTCTATCAATTCGAAAATTTCTGTCGGTATTTTGGGTATAAGAACAATATTTCCATTAAGAGAAAGTAGAGTTTCTTCTATACCTTTAACTTTTTTGGTCGTATTGGTTTTAATTCGTTTTAGTTCCCTTTTTATTTCTTTTTGGACTTTTATTCCGTTTTCTGAAATGACTTTTACTCCTAACAATCTTTGAAAAAAATTAGATTTAAAATATTGTTTCATTCGGTGGTCAGAATATATATATTTTAATTTATAGGCTTCGCTATTTTTAATCTTTTCGAATGCGGTTTTTAAAAGATTTGAGAGTTTTACTTTTAGTTCATTATCTTTTTCGAATACTGCCAGAAATATGGATTCATGTTTTAATGGTTGATAGCTGTAAAATGCTTTCCCTAAGCTCACGGTTGGGTTTTTCTTGTCCTTTTTTGACGATTCTTCATTAGTTGATATTTTGAGTACTTCTTTTAATATTAAATCAAAGAAAGTAACTCTTGCAAGTTTGTCAATTTTTACTTGGGGATTTTCAATAAGCAAGATTTCTGCTGGTGATAAATTAGTTAGTTCTTTTAATCATACTTTTCTAATTTTTGGAACTATCCAATTTCTATGAAGGTTAACCCTCCTAAAGTTTAGTTCTCCAAATCTTACTTTTGAAGATGGCCAAATATCTAATGGCGTATTTTTATTAAATGTTTTCAAATACAATTCTTTTGTTTTAGAATACCAATCTCCAAATTTTTCTTTTTCACTTTTTCCGCCTTTAGTTGGTCCGTGATGTATTTCTCTTCCTAAAGTATTTTTACAAAAATCTGTCCAATACGAACGTGTATATAAAAGGTGTAAATGCCAAACTTGGTCAACTTGGTCAGAAGGTGTTAACGGGTGGTCAGAAATACAGATTAAAAAAATGAACTTTTTATATTCATTAATTACCCGAACGGCATATTTGTATTTCCAACCATTTTCTCTACATAATCTGTCGGTAAAAGTGAACGTAGAATCAAAATTATCCAATTGGAATTCTTCTAATTTATCCCATAATGTTTTTTGTTCTACTGTCATTTTTCAAATTGGTGCCAATGGGTTGACGGAAATGCGCCGTTTTTTAATGGTTTATATCCGCCATTAAACGAAGGTAGCAGAAAATTTCTACAAAGTCAAGCGTAACTCAAGTTGTTAACAACCCATTTTTACTTTAACAGTTTTCAAAAGAAATATTATCTAATTTTAGAGAGCTTCTCAAAGCATTTCAACCTATATTTTTATTAAAATGAACCCAAAATCTGCCATAAAAGGACGTGGCGCGCAGCTAAACGTCCCTAATCGTTTCTTCGAATTACGCCACGAAATACGTGACGATTTCCTTGAATTTTGCCAAAAAGAAGGTGAAAACGCCGATAAAAACAAAACACTTTATATTGATGTGTTTCCTAAAACTATAGTCAATAAAGTAGCAAGTCCAGACGTTGGTATGCAATATTCTATGAACCCTTACCAAGGTTGCGAACATGGTTGTATATACTGTTATGCGAGAAACACGCATGAATTTTGGGGTTACAGTGCAGGATTAGATTTTGAGCGACGCATTTTGGTTAAAAAAGATGCGCCTAAACTTTTAGAACAACTTTTAAAAAAGAAAAGCTGGAAAGCACAAACCATTGTGTTGTCTGGGAACACTGACTGTTACCAACCCGCGGAACAAAAATTTAGAATTACCAGAGCGTGCTTAGAGGTGTTTTTAAAATACAAGCATCCTGTTGGTATTATCACAAAAAACGCTAGAATTTTAGAAGATTTAGAAGTACTAAAAGAATTGGCAACCTATAATTTGGTAGGTGTAAATGTTTCAATTACGTCACTTTCAGAAAAAACCAGAAGGATTTTAGAGCCTAGAACCGCAACTACAAAAAAGCGTTTAGAAACAGTTAAAATATTAAGCGAACATGGTATTCCCGTAAATGTGATGATTGCCCCCATAATTCCATCAATAAATAGTCATGAGATTTTACCACTAGCAAAAGCCGCATCAGATCATGGTGCGGTATCCATAGGGCATACCATTGTGAGACTAAATGGTGCAATAGGAGAAATTTTCACAGATTGGATTAAAAAAACCATGCCCGATCGGGCAGAAAAAGTGCTACACCAAATTGAAAGTTGCCATGGAGGGAGTTTAAACGATTCACGATATGGGACAAGAATGCGAGGTGAAGGTAAAATAGCTGAACAGCTTAATAATTTGGTAAAATTAGCACGCCTCAAGTATTTTAAAGATAAAGGCATGCCTAAATTGCATACTACTTTGTATGAAAAGCATAAAAGTGGGCAACTAAAATTGTTTTAATTTTGGGATATTAATTATACTAAACTATGACAAGTTCTTTACGTTTTTTAGCATGTTTATATGTTGTTTTAATTGGCTTTAATACTGCTTTTGGCCAAAAGAAAAACATCATTTTATTATTTGCTGACGATGCAGGTTACCATGATTTCGGATTTCAAGGCAGTAAAACATTTAAAACTCCCAATTTAGATAAACTAGCTTCTGAGGGGATTGTTTGCACACAGGCCTATACTACCGCCGCTGTTTGCGGACCATCTAGAGCAGGTTTGTTAACTGGAAAATACCAGCAACGTTTTGGTTTTGAAGAGAACAATGTCCCAGGATATATGAGTGCATCTTCCAAAGATATGGGAGATGAGATGGGGCTTCCATTAAAAGAAAAAACAATTGCAGATTATTTAAAACCTCATGGATACAAATCTATAATTTTAGGGAAATGGCATATGGGAAATGCAGATAGATATCATCCATTAAAGCGAGGTTTTGATGAGTTTTATGGGTTTAGAGGTGGTGCAAGAAGTTTTTATGAGTTAACTCAAAAAGAGGCAAGCGATAAACCTGAAGACATGTGGGAATTAGGCTTTGGTAATTTTGAAGAGCCAAAAGACTATCTAACAGATGCAATTGCAAAAGAAGCTTGCAGTTTTATGGAGCAAAACAAAAACAATCCGTTTTTTATGTATGTGTCCTTTAATGCGGTGCATAGTCCGCTACAAGCAACTCCAGAAGATTTAGAAAAGGTGAAAGGCTTAACAGGAAAGCGCAAGATTCTCGCAGCTATGACCTTGGCTATGGACAGGGCTTGTGGTGAAATTCTGGGTAAATTAAAGGCATTGGGATTGGAAGATGATACTCTGGTAGTTTTTGCGAATGATAATGGAGGGCCTGTAGGAACAGAAACAAGTAATTACCCATTAAGTGGTGCTAAGTCAAATCATTTGGAGGGTGGTATACGGGTGCCTTGTATTGTGAAACTTCCTGGTGTAATTCAACCAAATTCCATATACAATAACCCTGTTAGTATGCTCGATATGTTGCCTACTTTTGTAAATATTGCTGAGGCTAATGCTTCTGGAGTTAAAGGGATAGATGGTGTAGACTTAATTCCATATTTGTCAGGTGAACATAAGCAAGCTCCACATGAGTTTTTATTTTGGAAAAAGGAAAATAGAGGTGTTGTAAGACAGGGCGATTGGAAACTGTTGCGTTTCCCAGATCGACCAGCAGAATTGTATAATCTCTCAGAAGATATTTCAGAAGAAAAAAATCTAGCTTATAAATATCCTGAAAAGGTAAGAGAAATGTTTAAGGCGTTATGGAGTTGGGAAAGCGAACTGGAACGCCCTATGTTTATGCTTAAACGTATATACGAAGTAAATGCTATGAAGCGAATGGACGATTATAGAACATCAAAATTAGATAAATAAAAAAGCGGGCAATTTGCCCGCTCTTTGAAAATAATTGAGTTAGTGTAATTAAATAAATTCTACAAATTCTCTACCATCTGTTTTATAAACTATTTTGTACTTACCTTTTACAAAATTTGACAGTTTATAAACACGTTCAATGTTTTTAGTATTGGTAATTTTTTCAGAGTACATCAATTGATAAGGCTCTGTGTAACTTCCATCTTCATAATAAATCTCTACTTCTAGAGGTTTTTGTTCAAGTGAAAGTTGTGATACTAAAATGTAGTCCTTCTTTACAACAGTTAAAGGCTTAAACGTAGTTTTAGAAAGTGCTTTGTTAAAAGTTACTTCTTTAGCTGCTACAGTAAATGGAATTGTAGTTATCTCCATATCTTTTTCAAGTTCAAAAAAGTAGCTACCATCGGGAAGTGATGTTAAATCAAATCCTTTCGTGTAAATTCCTGTTTGCTGTATAGCTTCTTTATAGAGTGTTATCCCATTTCCATCTTTAATTGTAAAGAGGTTACCTACTTTAACGTCTAAAGAAAGCACAGTTTTGTTTGCTTTACTTCTAACACTAAAGAATGTTCCGTCGTTTGCGTATCCCATAACCGTAGCAAGTAGCGCTACCATTAAAAATACTTTTTTTGAGTTGTTCATTACGTTTTTCATGATTTGGATTTATTAACGTTTTACACTTCAAAAGTATAGTAAAACAAAACGCAGTAAAACATTGATATTGACTAATTTATGTGCAAAATTATCTGTTATTTTTATGTTATTTTATAGTAAAGTCAATATGGTATATTGTAGGGTTAATTTCACATATTTTTAGCAACTCATGTGATTTTATTATGGAACTATTTTTGGAAACTAAATAAGGCAAGCAAGCACTACCGAAATTGAGATTTGTAACTGACATTTGCAGATTTTACTGCGTTAGGGATTGCAGCGGTATCCTTTTGCTTTTTAATGAAACTGATAGTATTTTTATTATAGTTTTTAACTGTATTTTAGAGTCCTGCTTTAGCAGTACAGACAAAAGCAAAAGATATTGCCCTTCGGCTGCGCTCAGGATAAACTATAAGCGCCACCCGACCTAAGGAGAGTAACACCCAAAAAATTAGGCATAAAAAAAGTGGGCCACCACAGCCCACTTTAACCAACTAAACTAAATAAGACATTAAAATTAATTATTAATGTATTCTGTAAATGTTCTTCCTTTTGTGAAGTACACTATTTTGTAATCGCCTTCGTTTGATAGCTTGTAAATGCGTTCTAAGTTTTTTGTATCTACCATTCTTTCTTCAAAAACTAGCTCGTAGCTTTCAGAAGCAAAATCTTCTGACTTTTTATAAACCTCAACATTTAAATTTTCCTTGTCTAGAGCTAATTTAGATACGTAAATAAGATCGTTCTTTACTCTTGTTACAGGCTTAAAGAATGTAGATTCTTCTTCTTTATTAAAAATTACTCGTGTTTCTAAAACTTTAAAAGGTATTAATTTGATTTCTACATCTTTTTCTAACTCAACTAGATAGTTTCCGTTTGGTAAAGCAGATAAATCGAATCCTCTAGAGTAAATACCTTCTTGTTCAATTACTTCTTTATAAAGAATGATACCATTTGCATCTTTAATAAATAATGAGTTTCCTTGTTTTACATTTAAAGTGATTGCTGTTTTTTTAGCATCATTAATAATGTCTCTTTTCTCATTATTAGCGTAACCCACAACCGTAGCTAATATGGCTACCATTAAGATTACTTTTTTTGGGGTGTTAAATACGTTTTTCATCATTTGGGTTTTGTAACGTTTTACACTGCAAAGATATACCTGTAACCCTCCTTAAAAAACATCAATTTTGGCTAATTTATGTGCTATTTTAACTGTTAAGTTAATGTTAATCAAACGTTAAGTTAATATAGCATATATTTGTGTTAATAGAATATATAATGTATGCATAATAAATTGTAATTTTGCTTTAAAAATCGCCCTTGAGATGAATAAGAAACCTACATTAAAAAAGTTGACGCCAAGTATTGGAAGCTCAATTATGGTGAAGCAACATACAGATAAGCTCGATAGAAACGACGCATACTGGCATTTTCATAAAGAATTAGAACTTATATATATAAATAAAGGACAAGGAAAAACCCATATTGGTAATCACTTATCTTATTTTAATAATAGTCAGTTAATATTAATTGGTGAATATTTACCACACAATGGATTTACAGATAGACTTACCGCTTCTGGAACCGAAACTACTATACATTTTAGAACTGATTTTTTAGGAGAAGATTTTTTAAACATTCCTGAAGCTGTAAATCTAGTTTCTTTATTTGAGCTGGCTAAAAAAGGGATTCGTTTTAAAATTGAAACAAAAAAGTATATAGGTCCTAAAATTGAAAAGCTTTCAGAATACCAAGGTTTAGAGCGATCTATTAAATTAATGGAAATTTTGAGGTACTTGGCTCTTACTGATGATTATGAAGTTTTAAATGCAAATGGTGTTGCTTTTGAAACTGATGCTCAGGAAAGTTCTAAAATTAGAGACATTTTTAAATATGTGAATTCTAATTTTCAACATCATATTACTTTAGATGAAATTGCCGATAAAGTTAGTATGACGGTACCTGCCTTTTGTAGATACTTTAAAAGGGCTACAGGAAAAACATTTACTCAAATCGTAAATGAATATAGAATTGTACATGCCACTAAGTTATTAAATGAAAGCGAAATGAGTATTGCCGATATTTGTTATGAATGTGGATTTAACAACTTCTCTCACTTCAACAAACAGTTTAATGAACTTACTGGTAAGAGTGCCTCTCAATACCGAAAGGAAATAAAGCATATAATTCAGTAACACTTTTACTATGGACAATAAAATTGATGAAGCTTTAGATTATTATTTGTCTAAACAAAAAGTGATTATTGATTTCGTAAATGGCAATAATGCTCTTGGTGTAGAAGAAATTATAGAAAAAGGCGAAGAACTTGCTGTATTAGAATATAAGATAATAGCACTACAGGTGGCTAAAGAAAATTAAAACTCTTTGAAATTTAAGTGTAAAAAAACCTCCAAAATATTGGAGGTTTTTTTAATTTAAAGTTTTCAGCTTTTGTGATATCAAATAATATATTATTATTAATGGTGACGCTGCTAGAAAAGTAATCGCATACAAAATGTTGTGCGTTATTTTAAAGTAGTCTTCTTTCTGAATTGAATTTTCATTTGTCTTTTTCATTCTATAAGTATTTAATATTCAATAATTTAAAATTACTCTAGAATGATATGTATGAAAACATCAATTTTGATGAGTTTCTATGCTAAATTGGCATTGAAAGTTAAATGAGCAAATATTTCGGGTAATATATAAGAAGTAATAAATTGACAACCAGATTTTATGTAAAATAAAATGTAATTTACATTAAAAGATTGGTATTAAGTTTTACCATTCCATTCATTATAAAACTGATTAAGAAATAATTCCATAAAATTATGCCTTTGTTCAGCAAGTTTTTTACCAGTTTTGGTATTCATTTTATCCTTTAAAAGCAGTAACTTTTCGTAAAAATGATTAATGGTTGGTGCAGTTGAGGCTTTATATTCAGCCTTAGTCATGTTTAAATTTGGTGGTATCTCAGGATTATAGATAGCTCTATTTTTAAAACCACCATAATTAAAAGTTCTAGCAATACCAATAGCACCAATGGCATCGAGCCTATCAGCATCTTGAATTACATCCAATTCTTTTGACTGATACTTTTTTTCAGCGCCTAAACTTGATTTAAAAGAAATATTCTCAATAATGGCTATAACATGTTCAATAACCGCAGAATCAACATTCATTTTAAACAAAAACTCTCTCGCTACTTTGGGGCCAACAGTTTCATCTCCGTTATGAAATTTACTATCGGCAATATCATGTAACAACGCCCCTAATGACACAACAAAGAGATCAACAGGTTCAGTTTTAGCAATTAATAAAGAGTTTTTATAAACGCGTTCTATATGAAACCAATCGTGACCACCTTCGGCGTTTTCAAGTGTTTTTTTAACGAAAACAATGGTTTTGTTTATGATTTCTTCTTCTGAAGTCATTACTGTTACTTTACAATAGCAGGTGTTACCCACTTAAACTCATACGAATTTTGAGGAATCTTCATGCGCTCAGATAAGCGATACATTCTCGCAGGTAGTTTCATAAGATAGTCTCTTGCTTTTTCTGCTTCTTCGGTAAGATTAGTGATTTTATCAATCTGCCAACGTTCAATCAGTTTTTGCAAAATATCTACATAATCTGTTGAGGTATACACTCCAATGCGCTGTGCAGTATTCGAAAATTCTTCAAAAGCACTACTAATTTGTCCTCCAGACTCTCTTAAAAAATGGGCAGGCATGGTGATTTTTTGTTTCATCATATAATGAAACGCCATCATCATTTGGCTAGGGTCTACCTTAAAAATACGTTCCACAAACTCTGAATATGCATTGTGGTGACGCATCTCATCACCAGAAATAATCTGGCACATTTTTGCTAAACGCTTATTGCCAGTTTTTTTTGCAATTTTCGCAACGCGATTATGTGAAATATAGGTTGCCAATTCCTGAAAGCTTGTGTAAACAAAGTTTTTATATGGGTCTCTATCTGTACCAATATCAAAACCATCAGCAATTAAATATTGTGTAGTTTTCTCAATTTCTTTCATATTTACACGCCCTGATAGATACAAGTACTTATTCAATACATCACCGTGACGATTTTCCTCAGCAGTCCAATGTTTTACCCATTTACTCCAGCTATTTCCGCCTTCACCTACTTGGTCTACTCCCTCAACATCCATCAACCACGATTCGTAGGTTGGAAGAGCTTCCTCTGTAATCATATCACCTACTAAAACTACCCAAAAATCATAAGGTAGCTCTTTGGCTAACTCGCGTATTTCTTCAACTTCATCAAAAAAAGAATCTTTTTCAGAATTAGGTAAAAAATCGGTTGGTTGCCAAATTGTTTCAATAGGCATTAAATATTTATCCATTAAGGATGCGACGTCTTTTTCCAAAAACTGCATTACTTCCAATCTTACATTTTTCAACGACATAATATATGTTTAGGGGTGAATATGAGCCTTAATAGTTTGTTCAATTTGTTCAATTAGGGCTTGTTTATCATCAAAGGTAGCTAATTCTAAAGGCTTATGCACAGTAAATTTAATATGAGTACCCAAACCCATAGGAAATTGTCCGTATCGTTGCATTTTCCAAGAATTATTTATTGAAATAGGCACTATTAAAGCCGAAGGCACTTTTTTAAACATAATCTCTAGTCCTTTAGTTTGAAAGGGTTTAGGTGTGCCATCTTTACTGCGAGTGCCTTCAGGGAAAATAACAGCAGCTCTTTTGGTACGTTCAATATATTCTCCAAATTTCATAATTGCTGGAAGCGATTGCCTCGGATTTTTTCTATCAATTAAAACCGATCCTCCATGGCGTAAATTATAAGATACACTAGGTATACCTTTACCCAATTCAATCTTACTTATAAATTTGGTGTGATGCTTTCGCATAAACCACATTATAGGCGATATATCATATAAACTTTGATGATTTGCTACAATGATAAGTGGCTTGTCTGTTGAGATATTATGCGGATTATTGAATGTAAATCTAGTGCCTAAAACATTTGCACATCGCATGAGGCAAAATTGAAGAGCATCTACGCTCAATTTATGGGCTTTATACCCTAAAACATTGAAGCAAAACCATTGTATAGGATGAAAAATAACCAGTGTTAGCCCAAAAAACAGATAATAAACAAATGATATGGGATATGAAAGTAATTTTTCCATGCGCCAAAATTAATGTAATATGAGGTAAGGGCATAAAAAAACCACGATTATATCGTGGTTTTTTTAGATTTATTCTTTTAAGGATTAACAGTGCTCATTATAAGCATCCATTAAGTTTTCTGCAATTAGTTCTGCAGGTCTACCTTCAATATGATGACGCTCTAGCATGTGTACCAATTCTCCATTTTTGAACAATGCCATACTTGGTGAACTTGGAGGAAACGGAATCATATATTCTCTAGCCTTTTCAACAGCTTCTCTATCTACTCCTGCAAACACAGTAGCGATGTTATCTGGTCGTTTTGCATTTTGCAAACTCATTCTAGCTCCTGGTCTTGCATTTGCTGCAGCACATCCACAAACAGAGTTTACAACTACAAGAGTTGTTCCTTCTTTTGCTAATGCAGCATCAACAGCCTCGGCAGTTTGTAATTCTTCAAAACCAACATTGGTTAAATCCTCTCGCATTGGTTTTACTAATTCTGCTGGATACATATTTTTATATTTTAATAATTAACAATATTTGGAGTTGCAAAGATACCAATTGTGTAACAAAATAGTGAATCAATCAACTAACAAATATTATATTTGGTCATAATTAAAATCTATTTCTTACATGAGTTTTTCAAAATGGATAGGAGGTGCTTTAGGATGGTCTTTTGGAGGGCCTATAGGAGCTATAATTGGTTTAGCAATTGGCAGTGTTATAGATTCTATGGCAGATGCTGGAGGTAACCCGCTTTTAGGTGAACGACAATCTACCAGAGGAAGAAGAACTACCTACAGAAAACAACCTAGACAACGTCCTCAAACACAATCTGGAGATTTTGAAGTGAGTTTATTGGTGCTAGCCTCGGTAGTTATCAAAGCGGATGGCGTGCAAGACCAACGTGAACTAGATTTTGTGCGAAAGCAGTTTGTAAATATGTATGGCAAAGACCGCGCAAATCATGCGTTTAAATTGTTTAAAGGGATTAGTAAACAAAATGTATCTGTAAGACCTGTGTGTTTACAAATACGACAAATGATGGATCATCCATCTCGTTTACAACTCATTCACTTTTTATTTGGAATTGCAAAAGCAGACGGTACTGTTACTCAAGATGAAGAGCGACAAATTTATACAATTGCGGGTTACTTGGGGATTAGTTCTAAAGATTATTCAAGCATTAAAGCTATGTTTTATAACAGCAAAGACAATGCTTATAAAATCTTAGAAATTGATAAGGATGCTACGGTTGATGACATTAAAAAGGCCTACCGTAGAATGGCGAAAAAATATCACCCAGACCGTGTGATTCATTTAGGGAAAGAACATCAAGAAGGCGCCGAAGAAAAATTTAGGCAAGTACAAGAAGCCTATGAGCAGTTGCAGAAGGAGGTAAGGTTTTAATAATAAAATTAAATATTATGAAAAATATCTTTAACAACGAAGTAACACAAGAAATTATCGATAGAGTAAATAAACTTGAAACTTCAACTAAACCACATTGGGGCAAAATGAGTGTAGACCAAATGCTGGCACATTGCAATGTGACCTATGAAATGGCCTTTGAGGACAAACACAAAAAACCAAGCGGTTTCACAAAAATGATGTTGAAACTATTTGTTAAGAATACCGTAGTAAATGATACACCCTACAAGAAAAATGGAAGAACAGCACCACAGTTTTTAATTACTGATGCCAAAAATTTTGAAACAGAGAAAAAGCGATTGACTGACTATTTGAAAAAAACTCAAGAACTGGGAGCAGATTACTTTGATGGAAGAGAATCTCACTCCTTTGGGAAGCTAACAAAGCAGGAATGGAATAATATGTTTTATAAACATTTAGACCATCATTTAACTCAATTTGGGGTATAAAAAAACCAACTAAACGAGAGATGAATAGTTGGTTATGAGGGATTGTTGTTGATAATAGTTATTTGCTTTTGTAAATTTTTGTGGTATTTCCTTTATCAAATACCATTACTAGTTTTTCACTAGAGCTCATGTAAACTGATTTTAATTTCCAGCCATCTTCTTGAGAAGCTTCAAGCAAACACTTTCTTACGTCAGGGTTGCTAAGGTTTAAATCAGTGTTAATAATATCTTCAGCATTCATACCGATAGATAATAAAATCATTGCACTTGCGAGTAAAATTCTTTTCATATTGGGACTTTTTTAAAAGTTACTAATTACATGCAAGTTTACAGCAGATATCAGCAATACTTAAATATAATAGGTGATTGCACCGTTATAAACGTTCAATACACCATACGTTCTATGAAAGACTTTTTTGTTCGATGAAAACCCAGCAAGTTTTGGGTGTTTAACGTATAAATTTAAATGAAGATTGTTCTTTAGTTACCTTTAATTCAATGGTTTTACCAAAAACCAAAGCCCTATTATCCTTTTCATGACCAGCAGGCATATTAAAGGCTATTGGGAAGTTGTAATCAGATAGTACATCTAAAATTAATTGTTCAATTGATGAGCCCCAAGGTGTAGTATTTCTTTTGATTTTTGTCATATCGCCAATAATGACGCCTTTACAATTATCAAAATATCCGGCTCGTTTTAAACTTAGCAGCATGCGATCGATATGATATTTGTATTCTCCTATTTCTTCTATAAATAGTATTTTTCCAGAAGTATCAATGCTGGTTTTAGACCCCAACATGGTATGCATAATGGTTAAGTTACCTCCAACTATAGGTGCAGAAATTGTTCCTGGTAGATTGTATTTTGATCCTTCCAAAGTATAACCTAGCTGCTTGCCGAAAATAGCAGCTTTAAATGTCGAGATAGTTTCTTTTATTGTTTCTGCATCATCTTGTAAACTTGTACACATTATGGCATGCAGGGATTGAAATCCTAAATTATGCACTTCGCTATGAATTGCTGTAATATCAGAATACCCAATAATCCATTTTGGGTTTTCTTTAAAGTTAGTCCAATCTAATTTGTCCAGAATACGCACACTTCCATAGCCTCCACGAGCACACCAAATAGCACTTATGGAACTGTCATCTAAAGCTTTTTGAAAATCCTCACAACGCTCATCATCGCTTCCAGCAAAATGTTGACCTTGATTAAAAATATGCTTACCAACTACTGCGTGTAACCCCCAACTTTTAAGTAATGCTTTGGCCTTATTTATTTCGCCTTCTCTGTTTTTTAAAATACCAGCAGGGGCAACAATAGCAACAGTGTCTCCTTGTTTTAAAAATGGTGGTTGTTTCAAATCTGTTAAGTGTTTTTTATTGATGTTATTTTGAGATATCAATGCTTCCGATGAGAAACAAAAGACAGCACAAAGCAAGCTTAAAATCAGTAGGTTTTTCCGCATATTGTAAATGTACATTTTTTTTCTAAAAAGGCTTCAAAATGTGTACTTTTACGGCTTAATTTAAGATTGATGAGTAAACCAAAACGATATACGATTACCACTGCATTGCCTTATACTAACGGTCCTATTCATATTGGGCATTTAGCAGGAGTTTACGTGCCCGCAGATATTTATGCACGTTACTTACGTATAACAGGAAATGATGTGGCGTTTATTGGCGGAAGTGATGAACATGGTGTGCCAATTACTATTAAGGCTAAGAATGAAGGTGTCACGCCTCAAGATATCGTAGATAAATATCATGCGATTATTAAGAAGTCGTTTGAAGATTTTGGGATTACTTATGATAATTATTCACGTACTTCTGCGCCGATTCACCATGAAACAGCTTCAGAATTCTTTAGAACTTTGGATGCTAAAGGTGAATTTATTGAGGAAACCACTGAGCAATTATATGATGAAGAAGCAAATCAGTTTTTAGCAGACCGATTTGTAGTAGGAACTTGTCCTAAATGTGGATTTGAAGAAAGTTATGGCGACCAGTGCGAAAACTGTGGAACCAGTCATAATGCTACAGATTTGATTAACCCAAAATCAGCTATTACTGGAAATACTCCAACGTTAAAGCAAACGAAACACTGGTTTTTGCCTTTAGATAAGCATGAAGCCTTTTTAAAAGAATGGATTTTAGAAGGCCACAAAAAAGATTGGAAACCAAACGTTTATGGGCAATGTAAATCTTGGATTGATGACGGTTTGCGACCTAGAGCTGTAACACGAGATTTGGATTGGGGAATCCCTGTGCCAGCAGAAGGAGGGGAAGGTAAAGTATTGTATGTATGGTTTGATGCGCCTATTGGCTATATCTCTTCAACTAAAGAATGGGCTGCAAGAGAAGGAAAAGATTGGGAGCCATATTGGAAAGATGAGGATACAAAGTTGGTACACTTCATTGGAAAGGATAATATAGTATTCCATTGCATTATTTTTCCAGCGATGCTTAAAGCTGAAGGCAGTTATATTTTACCAGATAATGTGCCAGCAAACGAGTTTTTAAATTTAGAAGGGAATAAATTGTCAACGTCTAAAAATTGGGCGGTGTGGTTGCCAGAATATTTACAAGAGTTTCCTGGACAGCAGGATGTATTGCGCTATGCTTTAAATGCAAATGCTCCAGAAACTAAGGATAACGATTTTACTTGGAAAGATTTTCAAGCGAGAAATAACAATGAGTTGGTAGCTATTTTTGGGAACTTTATTAACCGCGTAGTGGTGCTAACGAACAAATATTACGATGGTATTGTTCCAGAACCTTCAGAATTTAATGAAGTAGATGAAGAAACGCTTGCGGCGGTAAAAGCATACCCAGATGTGATAGCCAGTTCTATTGAGCGATACCGTTTTAGGGAAGCAGGACAAGAGTTGATGAATTTGGCGCGCTTAGGAAATAAATATTTGGCTGATGCTGAACCTTGGAAGGTTATTAAAGAAGATCAGGTACGTACAAAAACCATAATGTATGTGGCGCTTCAAATAGCATCAGCTTTGGCAACATTGAGTGAGCCGTTTTTACCATTTACTTCTGAAAAGTTGAAAAAGATTCTTAATGTCACGTCGAGCGCAGTCGAGACGTCTTGGAATGAAGTTTCTACTAAAGAAGTATTACTACCTGCCAACCACCAAATAGGAAAAGCAGAATTGCTATTCTCTAAAATAGAAGATGCTACAATTCAAAAACAATTGGATAAATTAGAAGCTAGTAAAAAAGCAAACGAAGCGGCAAACAAAACTGTTGAACCACAAAAGGATACCATAACTTTTGAAGATTTTACAAAATTAGATATTAGAGTAGGTACTATTTTAGAAGCTGAAAAAATGCCAAAAACCAAAAAGCTATTAAAGCTTAAAGTGGACACTGGTATTGACACGCGAACCATAGTTTCTGGAATTGCTGAAAGTTTTACTGCTGAAGAAGTTATAGGTAAACGTGTTACTGTTTTGGTAAATCTAGCACCAAGAGCGTTAAGAGGAGTTGAAAGCCAAGGGATGATTTTAATGACGGAAACACCCGAAGGGAAGTTGGTGTTTGTTAATCCTGATGATGCTAAGGTGGGTAATGGTTTGCAGATAAATTAGGTTTTCATGGCTCGAAGAATAAATCGTTTGGCATCAATGCTACTAGACCATATCACTATGACTTTTGTGTTAGTTCCCTTGATGATAACGGTTTTTGTGATAATGCAATTGCTAGAAAAGGAATCTTATCCAGAATTTTTATTTCAAAGCAATGGAATTGGATATACTATAGGGTTTATTCCCTTTTTGGTTTATTTTCTCAAGGATTCTTATAGAGGCAAAAGTATTGGTAAACGCACAATTGGCCTGCAAGTGGTCAATTTCAAAACTGGAGAGTCGGCAAACACTTTTCAATGTTTCATAAGGAATTTATTCATAGTAATTTGGCCTCTAGAAGTCCTTATATCTGTGTTTAGTCCAGCAAGAAGGTTAGGAGATATATTTGCCTACACTAAGGTTGTACCTTCAGAAAAGGAAAAATTAAAAACTCTTTTTACAGATATAAAGAAAACAAAGTTTTCGTTTCATGTTATTCTTATTTTAGTTGTAGGACTTATCTATTGTTATGGGCTCGCACATTTAATGATGTTGATACAAACGTAATGTTTTGTGTTTTTTGCGACTTATGAATAATGCAAAAAACATTCACCGAGTTTTCTACCAACGCAATTCTTAAAATAGGGGATGAAACCCTTCTAGAATCTTATACAACTACAAAACAGCCAGAATTATATACATTTATAAGAACCACAATTTCTAAGGCTGAAATTGTAGTTGATAGCATTCCTTATACAATTGAAGCCAACAGTATTTTTGCCCTAACCACAGTGCAATATTTTCAATATATTTCTGGTGAAGATTTGGTGGTGTACCAATTCAACAGAGAGTTTTATTGTATTAAAGACCACGACCAAGAGGTAAGTTGTGCAGGTTTGTTGTTTTTTGGAAATGTGCATATTCCCATAATTGAATTGGATGACAAAGAGCATAGAAAACTCAATATTCTGCATGAGGTGTTTTTAGATGAATTAGAAACTGAAGACACCATTCAAGCAGAAATGCTGCGGATGCTTATGGCACGTTTTATTATAATTAGTACCAGATTGCTAAAAGCCAAAGAAGGTTTTGTGGAAACTACCAAAAACACTAAAATTGACTTGTTACGTGAGTTTAACTTGTTAGTAGAATCGTTTTTTAAAACTGAACACAGTGTGTCGTTTTATGCCGATAAACTCTTTAAATCTCCCAAAACTTTATCTAATAACTTTGCTAAATTAAATACGAGTCCGTTACAAATTATTCACGAGCGCATTGTTCTTGAAGCGAAACGTTTACTCATCTATACAGATAAAACCGCAAAGGAAATTGCATACGAAGTTGGTTTTGACGATGCCTCACATTTAAGTCGATTATTTAAAAAACACACAACTTTATCACCTTCAGACTTCAAAAAACAGCTTCAAAAGTCCGGTTAGGGAAAAATTGACAATCCGTAGGGCAATCTTACTATTCTATTACCTTTCCTTTTGATTCATCTTTGCACTGTATAATTAAAACAACAAAGTCATGAATTTAAAACATATATCAATTTTCAATTTGATTGAAATATTCAGAGGAAAAAGAAGAAACATTGTTAATACCATTTCGCCTAAAACACATTGTGAGCAGAAACATATTCACGATTATTATTGTGATGCTGAAAGACCTCACATTGAAGCAAATACCATAGCCTCAAATGTATAAAGGAAAAATTGACAAGCTAAAGGGAAATGCAATCATGGTGTAACCTTTATAACGGTTGCATCTTTGTACCAACAAAATAAAACAGCAAAAATTTAAAATAATAACAATTTAAAATTAAAATAATGAGCACATTTAATGTACCAAAAAGAGATCAAGTAAGCGAAAACAATCAAGCGATTTTTGATAATTTAAATAAAGCATTAGGATTTGTACCAAACTTATATGCAACCTATGCGCATAGCGATACAGCTTTAGAGAACTATTTGAATTTTGCAAATGCAAAAACATCATTATCAGCAAAAGAAAAGGAAGTTGTAAACTTAGCCGTAAGTGAAGTAAATAACTGTGTTTACTGTTTGTCTGCACATACTGCTATTGGAAAAATGAATGGATTTAAAGATGCACAAATTCTTGAATTAAGAGCTGGAGAAGCTTCTTTCAATAATAAACTGGATGCTTTAGCACGATTAGCTAAAAATGTAACAGAAAATAGAGGGAAAACAGATGAAGCTGTTTTGGAAAATTTCTTTAATGCAGGATATTCTAAAGGGAATTTAATTGATGTGATTTCATTAGTGGGTGATAAAACTATTTCAAATTACATACATAGTACAACCCAAGTTCCAGTGGATTTTCCTGTAGCTCAACCTTTGGATGCTGAATTAGTGTAAAGACAGAAAGAAATGTTCAGGGTTGGTTGCGTTAGGGATTAAGGGATTTGTTGAAGCTCCCCGACGCAGGAGGGAGCGACTCCCGAAAGCCCGACCCGAGAACGACTGTTTCTTTTGATTGACGAAAATAGTAATCGAGGGTAACGCCCAAATTAATAACAATAAAAAATAATCAATAACCAGAGCAAGAAGCTCAAAATAATTAAAACAATGAAAAAAGTAATAGCAATTTTAGTAGTAGCATTAAGTTTCGCATTAAATGGTAATGCACAGGATAAAATGATGAAAAAAGATGCAGTTAAAACCATTGCTTTAGAACAAACTGCTGGTGAGTTTACACAAAAATCGGTAACGGTTAGCGAAGGTACTTACGTATTTGCTGTATCTAACAACCATGTGGGGAAAGATGTAGGTTTGGTTTTAGTGCCAAAAGGAAAAGATGCAAGTAAACCAGAAAACCATATTCAAACAGCTTATGTAACTTCTGTTGTAAAAGATGGAACTGTTGAAACATCTAAAGCCACAAAATTAACAAAAGGCGAATATGTGTATTTCTGCCCATTAAACCCTACACCACAATATACGCTTACTGTACAGTAAAGTGAAGTTTGATTAATAGTGGAGAAAGGTTATTCTAATTAAAGAATAACCTTTTTTTATGATTAGAAATTAAATGAGCCAACAGAAATTTTTAACTTTACAAAAAACTAGAAATTATGTTATCAAAAACTATAGAAGAAGCTTTAAATAATCAAATACGTGTAGAAGCAGAATCATCTCAAATATATTTAGCCATGGCATGTTGGGCAGAAGTTAAGGGGTTGGAAGGTGTATCTAACTTTATGTATGCACAAAGTGATGAAGAGCGCGAACATATGCTGAAGCTAGTGAAATTTGTTAATGAACGTGGTGGACATGCAAAAATTTCACAACTGAAAGCCCCGAACGTTACCTTTAAATCTTTTAAGGAAATGTTTGAAAAATTATTTGATCATGAGGTGTTTGTATCTCAGAGTATCAATGAATTGGTACATATTTCACTCCAAGAGAAAGATTATGCAACGCACAATTTTTTACAATGGTACGTAGCTGAACAAATTGAAGAAGAAGCTGTAGCCCGCACTATTCTTGACAAAATTAATATGATTGGTGATGATAAAGGTGGTCTGTATCTATTTGATAGAGATATTGAAAATTTAACAGTTACTACTGCTGCTATTGATAATCCAGAATAATTTTAACATTTAAGCTTATTTAGATTTAATAAAAATAACTTATTTTTGCCCGCAGATTTGAATACTGTAGTTCACTGTGGGCAAAAAAAAGAAACAAAAAAAGGCAATTAAAAAGCTAAGAAAGTTAGGTATTGACCTTCCTGAAAAAGTAAAATCTAGTTGCTGTAAAAAGTTTAAGAAGGGCGAAAACAAACGTTGCAAAAAATGCCCTTGTTTTGATTTGATTAAGAAAGTGGCTTAACGTTTATTCACTCTGGTGGAATGCATCATTTCTAATTTCCAAATACTATCTTTTTTAATGGCTACAATACTCTCCAGCCATTGCAAATTTCTTTTTAAAGTATCTTTTTTAATAGTTGCATAATTATGATATGCCATCCAAATACGATTACCTTCTCTTTTAGCTTCGAAAAAATCAAAACTATTAATGCGTTTCATTCCTTTGTCTCTAATTTTTGCACGTTTACACCAGTTAGATATGGTGTCATTTGTCCAAACTTCACCATGTTCTAAAAGGATGAAATCATCGGTATGATATTTAGTAAGGAGCTCAGCTTTTTTATCACTCCAAATGTCATCAAAAATGTTTTGAACTAAGTCTTCTACAGCTTTAAAATCCTTGGCATTGTCAACATCTGAAGTGTCGGATTTACCACAGGCTAAAATGAAAAAGCAAATTACTACAATAAATTGAGGAGTATTTTTCATGATTGTAAATAGTATTATATAAAAAAAGCCTTTGTAGAAATTTCTACAAAGGCTTTAAGTTACTTAAATATCTTGAAATTATTCTAGTTCCATTTTAAATACGTTAGCTAGCTCACTAAGTTCAACGCCATCAGGAATCGTAAAAGTATGGCTGCGTTCAGTTCTCTCCCATTCTACTTCCTTTCCAGATTTTAGTTCAACCACGCGTTTTACCGGAGTTGCTGGTCCGTAACCTATATTATTCAATTTTCCTAAATGAACAACTTCACCAGGTTTTGGTTTTCCTAATAAGAACACATAAAGCGCCTTTTTATCTTTAGAGGTTGTAAAACGAATATCACCTGCATTATATTCTACTTTTGCTGACTGTCCCCCATGTGCACCATCTGCTGCTTTTGCATGTCCAAATCCGTAAATATGAAATGGTCTTGTGCCGTACACTGCTTCTCCATATGTATCTAACCATCCACCTACATTAGTTAATAACTCACGCTGTTCCTTATTAATTGTACCATCTGCCGTTGGAGAAATATTAAGTAATACTACACCATTTTTAGCCCAAACATCAATCATATTTCTTAATAGTAACTCAGGAGATTTATAAACTTGCCCGTGCGTGTAACACCAACTACCTTTATCACTTACTGTAATGTCTGTCATCCAAACGGTTTCAGAAACATCTTTTTTTCCACCTTGCTCGATATCCAAAACACTCATGTTTTTTGGTAAATCGTCATGTTTGGCAATTAAAACAGGCTCTTGACCAGTCTTTAATCCATTGTTTAGAAAGTGCGCAGACATTTCCTGAATCTTATCTTCAGCAACATGATTCAACCATACGTCATACCATAGCATATCAGGAGAATATTTGTCTACAACTTCATTTATTTGGTCTAACCAATACTGATCAAATTCTGCCTGTGGTAAATTACCGTAGAATTTTTTGAGTTCTGGATCTTCTGTTGATGTTGGGTAATTTGGATGGTATGCAAAATGACTATTATAGGTATCCCATTTTGTAGAGTCTCCATCATGTCGTTGTCTTAATCTTGCATGATGAAAAGACGTCATTGTTTTTAAACCACGTTTTTTTAAGGCAGTTAAAATTTCGCCCGTGATGTCTTTTTTAGGCCCCATATCAGCTGAATTCCAAGGATTTATTTCACTATCCCACATCGCGAAACCATCATGATGTTGTGCCACAGGACCCGCAAATTTTGCTCCAGCTGTCTTAAATAGATCAGCCCAATCTTCAGCATCAAAATTTTCAGCCTTAAACATTGGGATAAAATCATGGTATCCAAATTCTTCTAGCTTCCCATAATTTTTTTCGTGATATTCCTTGTAGTCAGGATATTCGTTTACACGATATAATCTGTAAGGATACCACTCTGATCCATAAGCAGGAACACTATACACCCCCCAGTGAAAGTAAATACCAAGCTTGGAGTCATGAAACCATTCAGGATCTGCAGTATGTTTTGCAAGTGATTCCCAATTAGCTTCGTAAGACGTTGTTTCTTTTTCTGCTATAGTTTTAGTGTTTTCTTCGTTACATGAACTAAAAAGTAAAACCAAAAAGAAACATTTAAATAAATTTTTCATGTTTAAAATTGTGATTAATTTGGTTAAATCGTGACACAAATTACTACAAATAACTGGTTTTATTTGGCGATTTATGATTTTTATAAGGTAACTATTGGGTTTTTGTTAGGATAATAATGTCAAATTAACTTGACCAAAACTTACATTTTTATGTTTTTTCTTGTTTTAATAAAAGAAGTAAAAAGATAATTTTAGGGCTTATTAAGCCATTGTGAAGGTGGTCTTTTTTTGCATAAATAAATTTCTGTTCTTTATCTTTTATTATCTTTAAATAGATGTAACTTAGTTATAACACGGATTTTTTATTTTACTGTTTTTTAATGCTTTTTTTTGATTTCCATTACAGTTATATTTATGATTAAAAAATTTATTTTTCGCACATTTTTTTTACTTCCATTTCTCTTTTATGGTCAATCTCCCCAAGAGGATTGGCAAACATATATGGCAGCATATGAAGGGAATACACCTGGTTCTACAACAGTTAGAATGGATTTAATTGAAAAGGCTCCAATTGTAGATTATAATTATGTTTTAGTTACAGGGATTACCTATGAAAGTGAACGGGATGATGGTTTGCCAAAAGGAGATGAAACGTTTAAATTACTGCATAAAATCGGGAATGAATTAGAAGAGCTTCTAAAAATGCAAGAGGGGATATTAGTTGGCTCGTTTATGTTCGATTTTGAGCGTTTTGAATATTTTTATTTAAAATCTGATTCAGGCATTAAAGAAAAGATTGAAGCGTATTATAAAACTAACTACCCTAATAAAAAGTATTATCTGAAGATAGAAGAAGACAAAAATTGGGAGTATTATACCAAGTTTTTGTATCCAAATGAAGTAACGCAAAATTATATGACTGATATCCGTCTTATTGATGAATTGAAGGAAGCAGGAGATAAACTAATAAAAGAGAGACGTGTTGATCATTGGGTATATTTTAAAAATAAGGAAGATTTAGAGCTTTTCACTGAAGCAATAGTTAATCTGAATTTTAAAATTGAGTTCTCTGGAAGGAAGGGTGTTGCTAAATTTCCTTATAGTTTACAATTTTACAAATATAATAAGGCAGATATAGATACTATTAATGCGATTACATCTTCATTGCTAGAAATGGTAAAACACTATAATGCAAAATATGAAGGCTGGGAAACAATAGTTATAACAGATTAGTGAATGCTAAAAATAGCCTACCACCCCATTTATAAACATCCGCTGCCTGAGGGTCATCGCTTTCCAATGATAAAGTATGAGCTATTGCCGCAGCAACTTTTGCACGAAGGCACATGTTCTCCAAATAATTTTTTTGAACCCAATATTCCGGATGACGCTCATATTTTAAGAGTTCACACATCGGGATATCTTCAACATTTAAAACATCAAACCTTAGATGCTAGAGCCGCCAGAAAAATAGGATTTCCATTAAGTAAGGAGCTTGTGGATCGCGAAGTGATTATTGCAGACGGCACCATAAAAGCAAGTGAATTTGCCTTAAAACATGGCGTTGCTATGAATATTGCAGGCGGTACGCACCATGCCTATTCTAATAGAGGCGAGGCGTTTTGTTTGTTGAACGACCAAGCTATTGGTGCACGTTATCTATTGAGCAAAAAACTCGCTTCAAAAGTATTGATTGTTGATTTAGATGTACACCAAGGCAATGGAACCGCTGAAATTTTTCAAAACGATGATAGTGTATTTACATTTTCAATGCATGGTAAAGGCAACTATCCGTTTAAAAAAGAAAAAAGCGATTTAGATATTGCACTTGAAAATGATACAAACGACGACATGTATCTTAAAATTTTAAAAGAAACTCTACCAAGATTAATTAAGAACGAGCAACCAGATTTTATATACTATTTATGCGGTGTAGATGTTGTAGCATCTGATAAATTAGGAAAACTAGGTATGACTTTAGAAGGTTGTAAAGCACGAGACCGTTTTGTATTAGAAACTTGTAAAAAGCTTCAAATCTCAGTAATGTGTTCCATGGGCGGCGGTTATTCCCCAGATATTAAAATTATAATTGAAGCACATGCCAATACCTTTCGGTTGGCTCAGGAGATTTTCTTTTAGATACATCCAAAAGGATTTTATTATCTTGCTTTAAAAGTTGAAAAATTAATGGCTCATAGAACGGTTTTATGTCTTCTCATTGTAGTATTTTATTGGTCTTGTAAAGATGATTTACCACCGCCTTATGAGGACGGGAAGGGCATTATGTTTACCAATATTCCTTCAAGTCATTCACATATTACTTTTCGAAATAAAGTAGAAGAAACGCCAGATTTCAACTTTTTAAACTACTCCTACATCTATAATGGTGGCGGTGTTGCCGTTGGTGATATTAATAATGACGGGTTAGAGGATATTTACTTCACATCCAATCAAAACTCAAATGCGTTGTACCTCAATAAAGGCAATTTTGTGTTTGAAGACATCACAAAGTCGTCAGGAGTTGCAGATGATAACGGTTGGTCTACAGGTGTTACCATGATTGATATTAATAACGATGGTTGGTTAGATATTTATGTGTGTAAATCGGCTTCAATAAAAAACAGAAATGCTAGACAAAACAAGTTATTTATCAATCAAAAAAACAACAAATTCAAGGAACAAGCCCTAGAATACGGTCTTAAAGAAAACGGATTTTCTACCCAAGCCTATTTTTTCGACTATGATAAAGATGGCGATTTAGATATGTATTTGGTAAATCACAGTTTAGAAGCCAAATTGCAAACCTTGTTGAACCCCAGTTTGCAAACTAGAATAAATAAAGATGATTTAGATCGTTTATTTAGAAACGATAATGGAAAATATGTTGATGTTTCCAAAGAAGCGGGTATTCAAAAAGTAGCTTGGGGCTTAAGTGCGTCTATTGGCGATTTTAATAATGATAATTGGCCAGATATTTACGTAGCAAATGATTTTTTAGAACCCGATTTTCTATGGATAAACAATCAAGATGGCACATTTACGGATGAAGTTTTAACCAGATTTAAGCATATTTCAAACAACAGTATGGGCTCTGATTTTGCTGATATCAACAATGATTTGAAACCCGATTTGGTGGTTTTAGATATGTCGGCAGCCGATAGAAAACGAGGTAAAGAAAACATGGCTTCTATGGATATTGCCAAATTTAACCGCATGGTGAATAGAGGTTGGCATCATCAATATATGGCTAATATGTTACAGCTGAATACTGGCAATGGCGTATACAGCGAAATTGGTCAGTTTTCGGGCATCGCTAAAACCGACTGGAGTTGGGCGCCCTTGGTAGCTGATTTTAATAATGATGGTTTCAACGATTTGTTTGTCACTAATGGTATTGAAAGAGATATTGCGAATCAGGATTTTAGGCAACAGATGAAACAAAAACTATCTACTTATGACAAAGAGAAAAACTTAGAAACCGCATTGCAACTGATTCCTTCGGCAAAACTAGAAAATTACATGTTTCTAAATAACAAAGATGCTACTTTTAAAGACATGTCTTTAGCCCTTGGATTTGATGCTAAAGTAAACTCCAACGGCGCTGCTTACGCAGATTTTGATAATGATGGCGATTTAGATTTGGTATTGAATAATCAGTCTGATGAAGCTTCGATATACCGAAATAACAGTACATCAAACTATTTGAAGTTAAATATAGAAGGCTC
This sequence comes from Flavobacteriaceae bacterium, assembly GCA_043557195.1. Lineage (GTDB taxonomy): Bacteria > Bacteroidota > Bacteroidia > Flavobacteriales > Flavobacteriaceae > Jejuia. The sequence continues at coordinate 2,251,294 of CP121314.1, forward strand.
TAAAACTAACAGAAATGCAATAGGAGCAAAAGTATTAGTGTTTGCCAATGGTATGACACAGGTAAAAGACATGTATGTAACTAGAGGCTATCAATCTTCGGTAACTAATAATTTGATTTTTGGTTTGGGTGAATTAAAACTTGTTGATAGTTTAAAAGTAATTTGGAATGATGGCAAAGAAGCAACTTTGACTAATATTAAGGCGAATCAAAATATAAAGCTCTCATATAATGATGCTAAAAATAGTCATAAAGTCAAGGAAGAAAATGAATCAATTTTTGAAACTGTTTTAGCTTCAAACTTAGGTATAGACTATAAGCATAAGTCAGTTAAATTTAATGACTACAATCTTCAAGTCTTATTACCACAAAAACAATCTACCATTGATGCGGCTATAGCGGTATCAGACGTAAATAATGATGGTTTAGAGGATTTATTTATAGGCAATACCACTGGTTTTCCTTCGGAAATGTATCTTCAAAATAATTCAGGGAAATTCAAATTGTCTTATCAACCCATATTTGAAAAAGACAAGGATTATAACGACAATAATGCTTTGTTTTTTGATGCTGATGCAGATGGTGATTTAGACTTATACGTGGCATCTGGAAATTATAGTTTGCCTGAAAACGATAAACTATTACAAGACCGCTTATACATAAATAATGGTAAAGGTAAATTTTCAAAAGGAAGATTGCCAAACATGTTAAGTGTTACAAAAGGCGTTACTGCAGACGATTTTGATAACGATGGTGATGTAGATTTATTTGTTGGGGCACGAGTGATTCCCGGAAAATACCCCAAAGCACCAGAATCGTATTTGCTAGAAAATAGAAACGGCATTTTTATAAATGCTACGAACAAAAGAGCAAAAGCATTAAAAAATTTGGGCTTAGTCAATGATGCGGTGTTTTCAGATTATGATGGTGATGGTGATAACGATTTAATTGCAGTTGGCGAATGGATGTCAGTAACATTTTTCAATAACGATAACGGCATTTTTAAAAAAGTAGAATTACCCAGCGATTCCAAAACAGGTTGGTATCAAACTATAAAAGCGATTGATTTTGATAACGATGGCGACCAAGATTATTTTGTAGGTAACATTGGTGAAAACAATAAATTTCATCCTACAGAGTCAAAGCCATTACATATTTATGCTAATTATTTTGATGATAATAACAGTTATGATATTGCGTTAAGTAAATCTTATGATGGCAATTTATTTCCGCTTCGCGGAAAAGAATGTTCCACCCAACAAACCCCATTTTTAAAGGATAAAATTGGGACTTATAAAGATTTTGCTAACGCTACAATTATAGATGTTTACGGAAAGCAAAATATTGATACGGCATTACACCTAGAAGCTACAACATTTAGTTCTTATTATATTGAAAATGAAGGTGGCGGTAACTTTAAATTCCACCGCTTACCTCATAGAGCACAATTTGGACCAACCCTAGATTTTGAATTTTTATATGTAAATAAAGATGAAAAGCTAGAAGTTATTGGCGTAGGAGCTATTTATGATGCTGAGGTGGAAACTATCCGTTATGATGCTTCTCAAGGTTATATTCTTAAGTCAGATAGTAATTCTGAACTCAAAAGTTTAGAACAGACAATTTCTAATACCGAAACTAAGGCTATAGAACAGATTCGGATAAATGGCAAATTACATTTGGTGTTGTTCAATGCCGATAGTCAACTGCAATTTTTAAAATTGGAGTAATAAACGCCTGTTTCATTCATAAATGTATCTCCCTTTTTATTTAAATTCAATGGTGAACCATTAAAATCTGTAGCAGGTAAACCGAGTTCATTGTATATACAAGTCGTGGCCGCATAATCCCAAATACTACCGCCTCCTTTTTCTTTTTTAGGAAGTTTCAAAAAACAAGCGGGTCCATTTTCTAAAGCTGAAATAGCGCACATTACTGCACCTGTTCCAGAACTTTCTTTGATGTTTTTTAACCCTAAAGTAGCTTTATGTTTATTTAGTATTTGTTGTATTTCGTAAGACTTTGGTGTGTCACTTAATGTTTTATCTGTACTGTAAGTCAAATAGTCGTTAGTGTTTTTAATATTCCAAGGGTTTCTGTTTTTACAAGCGCCTTGTCCTTTAATAGCATGGTATAAGGTTTCGGTGCTAGGGTCAAATACAACACCAATTACAGGCGTACCATCTTTGGCAATTAAAGCGATTGCAACGGAAAACCCGGGTTGTTTGTTAATAAATGCTAGTGTACCATCCATAGGGTCTATGCACCAGAAGTAATCTTTCTCAAACCTGCTGCCGTCATCTTTTGTTTCTTCAGATAACAAACCAATATCATAGGTTTTACAAGTGGGTTGCAAATTTGATAAAATAGTACGTTCACATTCACGATCTACTTTTGTGACGACTTGAGAGGCATAGGTAGAACCTCCTTCTTTTTGCTCCACAATAATATCATCATCTATATATTTCTGAATGATTTTTCCAGCAGAAAGTGCGGATTCAATGGCAATGTTTGCTAAAATATTTAGGTCCATTACTATAAGTTTTTAATTACTTCAGCAGTAATGCGCTCGCTATAACTATTGATTTTCCAATGGCCAGGGCTCCAGCCTTTTAAAAACCGATGAAAATCTGCCCAAGCTACACGATATAATGGTCGCCATTCGTTTTCTAAGGCTTCATCTGTTTTGCCAAGAGCTTTGTGCAAATATGCAAAGTAGGTGTTTAATATTGTTGATTCCAAATCTTCGCAATCGCTTTCATTGAGGCAACTGCCTATAAAATAAGCAACATCTTTCATCCCACATCCTCCACCTACATATTGAAAATCTACGCCAGCAACTTCTGCGTTTTTAGAAAAACAAAAGTTTGCCAATTTTGCATCACCATGTACAAACGTTTTAAAGTTACAGTTGTTCAATTTTTTGTCAATGGCAGCAGCAGCGTTTTTTAAGGTTTTATCTTCTAAAACATCTAGTTCTTGAGGTCTGGTGTCTAAATGCCAATAGGTGCCAACTTCCCAAAGTCCGTTAGGTGTTTTTCCCAAAAAACTCGCATGAAATTGCGCCAACCATTCTAAACACCTGTCGATATCTTCCCATTCCACGTTTTGTTTTCGTAATGGAAAACCTGCTGTATCCAAATCTTCGAGAATAATAAGGGTTTCGTCTTGGTAGTTTTCGACACCAAAACACTTTGGCAAACGCGCCTTACTATGTTTACTATAGGTTTGATACCACTTAGTTTCTACACCATAAGATTTTAATTTTCTTTGATGACCAATATCTGTATGCCAACCTCTTGGGTGATTTTGGCTTTTGGGCAACTGCACGTGTTTTACCACAACACTTTCTAAAGAGGCGTTTTCTAATCCAACACGAATAATTTTACCATAGCCACTCCATAATTCTTGAATAATTTCTTTTTCAACTAAAGAAGATGCACCAGTTTTTTGTAAAATGATGGATTTGAAATGGGTGTTCATAAGGGTGGTAAAGGTAGCAAATTGTGATTTTTAAATCATTCAATTCTTTGATATGATTTGGTCTAATTATTTTTGACACCAAATCACTTTGGCATTGATTACGCTGCTAGCAAGTACGCCCCGCGTAAGCGATTGCAGCGGCATCCTTTGTGTGGAGCCATAAGTGAGATTTTTTTTAAGTAAAAACTAATTGGCAATTCAAGGATGAGATCCCGAAACAAGTTCGGGACTGCTCCGCAGAAAGATATAGCGTAAAGCGCGACCCCGCCACTAAAAGCGGGGTTATGCCTAAAAACACCTACGCATTTCCTAGAAATGGTATCACAACAAATTATTCAATCGATTTTGAAACCAGCTAGTTTTTGGTTTGTCTTCCGTTTTTTCAGCGGGTTCTTTAACTCGATTTTTATTATGCGCTGTCTTACGCTTTTTTACTACTCTAGCAATTTCAGCGTCAACATAGTTTATAAATTCGTTGTTTAAGGCAATTATTTTTGCTTCCTCCAGAACAGTTTCAGCTTTTTCATAAGCTTTTATAGCTTCTAATAAAGATGCTTGAGCCAACAAAACATTTGCCTTTTTTGTCCCCTTGAATTCAAGGGCAAAGTCAATTAACTTTTCCGCTTCAGTATAATCACCATTGTTAGTTAACAGGCGAATATAATCTGGATAAATATCTGGGTTATACATATCGCTTGCTATGGCGAGATTATAATACTCTTTAGCCAATTCGTAATTGCTTAATTGATCATATTGTACTTTAGCCATCAAACACAAAGCTTTTACATTGTTTGGCTCGTAAGCTAAAGCATAGTTTAAAGCTTCTACGGCTTCCTCCAATTGATATGGGTAAGCTTCAATTGCTCTAAACAGGTAGTTGTTGTATAAATTATTTTCCATAACCTCCTTTCTAATTAATTCATTACTATTTTAAGCGTATGCAAAGGTTTTGCGAACGCTACACCGTTTCAAATTGTCGAAATAAAAAAATCCGAAACAGTTTGTTCTGCTTCGGATTTTTTTTCTGAGGAAAGTAATCTACAGAAAAAACCGAAGCCTGAGCCATAAACCCTGCGGTTCGTAACTCCAATCCTGAAATGCTATATAATGCTTCAACATGGCTTATAGTTTTTTAATTATTAATTCTTGCAGTTGTTCATTTAAAACTGCGCTGCAAATATAAAGTGGAATTTTTTAAACTTCCAAATAAAAATTCAATTTAATTTATTGATAATCAAATAGTTATATTAAAATTTAGATATAGAAATGGCTGTCCGTTTTTCAACAGATACTTACGTTAAATGGCAAAAGTTTGTCTCCCAGTTGCTTACGTTTCAATGCCTAATATTTTAGTTTTTAAATTTCAGTATCAAATTATTTTAATTTTTTTCAATAAAAAAAGCGTCCAACATGTTGGACGCTTTTAAATATTATAGAATTTCTAATTTTATCTATTCATATTCTTTATTTGGTCCACAAAATCATCCAAATCAGCACCGTTACTTACAAGAGTTAATGCTTTATCGATAATGTATTTTACGTTCACCGCATGAAACCCAAGCCCAACAGCAATTTTCTTCAACAACATCATTTCTGGTTCGCCAGTAATGGTATCTACATGAATCATACGCACTAAATCGTATAAACGCTCCAAACGCTGATCGTAAGAAACTGGCGGATTAATCGGGTGCGATTGGTAATTTTTCAATATCGCTTTATAATCGTTTTCACCAATTTCCAAACGCTGCGCCAACCTATCCAAAAAGGCTTTTTCATCATCAGTAATCACACCATCGGCCATTGCCACACGAACAATTGCAGCAAAATGACTCTCATTACGCTTCTTAAAACCACTATCAAACAAATCTGAAAACGACATATATACTTCTTTTTTAGTGCTGCAAACCTACATATTTTTTTTAAGATTTTGAATTGAAATTTTCACTTTTTTGGGCGCTACCCTCCTTAGGTCGGGTCGGGCTTTCGGCAGTCGCTCCCTCCTACGTCGGGGAGCTTCAACAAATGCCTCAATCCCTAACGCAGAAGAAAATTATGTTAGTAGTATTTATTAAGTAGTCCAAAATCAAAAGGCGTCCATAAACAAGCTTTTAATCCAGAACGTTTAAAGCCTCTATTTACCCAAGAATTACAAGTATTAAAGCAAGAGTAGCTACCCTTAGCTTGATAAAAATCATCGGTTAGAGTATAGGAAAAGCCTGATAAAATAATGGTATTTCCTTTTTCATCTAGTTTAAAGGTTTCAAAAATAAAAGCATTTAATTTGTGAAGTTCATCTGCATTTAAAGTAACTGGTGTCCAGTCGTTCCCAATTTGCGTATATCTTGTAAGATGCATCAATGATGTGCTTTTTAAAAACATTGCCGAAAACGCATTCTTTAAAGTTAAGTCTCCCCAAGTTGGTGTATTGATATAAAAGTTCTCATCACCCCAACCAAACGACAAATAGTATTCGTTTTCTTGGATATACAGACTTTTTAGTAAGTCAGGATTAATATCATTTTTATTAATAATAATATCAAGATGTACGCCATTAGTATTCAAGTATACGGTAAACGAATCTTCAGGTGAAACATCGTTTTTATTTACTGTTATGGCAGCTAGTAGTAATGAAATCAGTACATATACGATGGGTATGCACAAGATGTATAATAGCCATTTTAGTATGCGTTTTATTAGTTTCAAAATTCAAAAACAATTATGCTACTAAACTAAACAAACATTTAGTTAAAAAATTATTCTATTAAAGTATTCCTATAGTTATATTTGCACCTCAAAACAAAATTAGGTGAGTAAATCTCGTATCTCTCAAACCTATACTCAGGCTTTGCAAACGCAAAATCTGCAGAATGCTATTGCTCAATCCGAAAGTAAAACACATGTAAAAGGCCTTGTAGGTTCGGCATTTTCATTTGTAGTTTCAAGTGTTTACAAAGCAATACAAAAACCAATTCTTTTAATTTTTAACGATAAAGAAGAAGCGGCACATTACCTTAATGATTTAGAACAATTATTAAGTGAAAAAGATGTGTTGTTTTATCCAGGAAGTTACCGAAGACCTTACGATATTGAAGAAACAGATAATGCTAATGTGTTGCTTCGGGCAGAGGTGTTAAACCGCATTAATTCTCAAAAGAAACCTGCGATAATTGTTACTTATCCTGATGCGCTTTTTGAACAGGTGGTAACCCGAAAAGAACTGGAGCGCAATACGCTTAAAGTAGGTGTGAATGATAAGGTATCTATTGATTTTGTAAACGAAGTTCTCTTCGAATACAAATTTAAACGAGTAGACTTTGTTACCGAACCTGGAGAGTTTTCAGTTAGAGGTGGTATTGTAGATGTATTTTCATTTTCGCATGATGAACCTTATCGTATCGAGTTTTTTGGTGATGAGGTAGATTCCATTAGAACCTTTGATGTAGAAACGCAATTGTCTGTTGAGCAAATCAAAAAAATCAATATTATTCCCAATGTGGCGAATAAAATGATTGAGGAAAAACGACAAAGTTTCCTAAAATACATCGCTCAAAAAACGGTAATTGGTATTAAAAATGCCGACTTGCTGTTTTCAAGAATAGATGATTTCTATGAAAAAGCCGAAGAGGCCTTCAAGGAACTTTCAGAAGATATTAAACATGCAGAACCTCACGAACTATTTTGTAATTCAGCATTATTAAAAAAACAATTACTCGATTTTTCAATTATTGAATTTGGAACACAGAGTGTCTTTTGTCATTCAGAGCAAAGCGAAGAATCTCAAATCGTTTTTAACACTACCCCACAACCCGCATTCAACAAACAATTCAATTTGTTGATAGAAGATTTAAACGCAAATCACGAAAAAGGGTACACCAATTACATTTCATGTGTAAGTGAACAACAAGCTAAACGTTTCCACGATATTTTTGATGATGCAAAACTAGATGTAAAGGAATATCAAACGGTAATTCTTTCACTACACCAAGGCTTTGTAGACCACGACAATAAAACAGTCTGCTACACAGACCATCAAATTTTTGAACGTTACCATAAATTTCAATTAAAGAATGGCTACGCTAAAAAGCAGGCCATAACTTTAAAGGAGTTGACCAATTTAGATATTGGTGATTATGTTACCCATATCGATCACGGTATTGGACGTTTTGGCGGGCTTCAAAAAATAGAAGTTGAAGGCAAAAAGCAAGAAGCTATAAAATTGATTTATGGTGAGCGTGATGTGCTGTATTTAAGCATCCATTCGCTGCATAAAATCACTAAGTTTAATGGTAAAGACGGTAAGCCTCCCAAAATTTACAAACTTGGTAGTACTGCTTGGAAAACCCTAAAGCAGAAAACCAAAGCTCGCGTAAAGCACGTTGCTTTTAATTTGATAAAACTTTACGCCAAACGTAAAACTGAAAAAGGGTTTCAGTACAACCCAGATAGTTACATGCAGCACGAGTTGGAAGCCTCTTTTATCTACGAAGACACACCCGACCAAAGTACAGCAACGGCTGATATTAAAGCCGATATGGAAAGTGAGCGCCCCATGGATAGACTTATCTGTGGCGATGTTGGTTTTGGGAAAACCGAAGTGGCAATTCGTGCAGCTTTTAAAGCTGTGGATAACGGAAAGCAAGTAGCGGTTTTGGTACCAACAACCATTTTAGCATATCAACATTCTAGAACATTTAAGCAACGTTTAAAAGATTTCCCTGTAGTGGTGGATTATCTAAATCGTTTCAGAACTGCCAAACAAAAGCGTGAAACTTTAGAAGGTTTAGAAGCCGGAAAAGTCGACATCATAATTGGCACACATCAATTGGTAAATAAAAATGTAAAGTTTAAAGATTTAGGATTACTAATTGTTGATGAAGAGCAAAAATTCGGCGTAGCCGTAAAAGAAAAACTAAAGACCTTAAAGGAAAATGTAGATGTACTTACTTTAACAGCAACTCCAATTCCTAGAACATTGCAGTTCAGTTTAATGGCGGCAAGAGATTTATCGGTAATTACTACGCCACCACCAAATCGCTATCCCATCGAAAGTCATGTGATTCGTTTTTCAGAAGAAACTATTCGCGATGCGATTAGCTATGAAATTCAACGTGGCGGGCAAGTCTTCTTCATTCATAATCGTATAGAAAATATCAAAGAAGTAGCGGGCATGTTGCAGCGTTTGGTGCCAGATGCTAAAATTGGCATTGGTCATGGACAAATGGAAGGCAAGAAATTAGAGTCGTTAATGCTGCAGTTTATGGATGGCGGATTTGATGTTTTGGTCAGTACAACTATAGTAGAAAGCGGTTTAGATGTGCCAAATGCCAACACCATTTTTATCAATAACGCTAATAATTTTGGGTTGAGCGATTTACACCAAATGCGCGGTCGTGTAGGACGAAGCAATAAAAAGGCATTCTGTTATTTTATAACGCCTGAATATTCTGCAATGACAGAAGATGCACGAAAACGTATCACCGCTTTAGAACAATTTACGGAACTTGGTAGCGGTTTTAATATCGCTATGAAAGATTTAGAAATTCGTGGTGCTGGCGATTTATTGGGTGGTGAACAAAGTGGGTTTATTAACGAAATAGGGTTTGATACCTACCAAAAAATTCTAAATGAAGCCATTGAAGAACTTAAAGAAAATGAGTTTAAAGACTTGTATCAAGACGATGGCGAAGAAAAGGTATATGTAAAAGATGTAACTATCGATACAGATTTTGAGCTTTTATTTCCTGATAGTTACGTTAATAATATTGCAGAACGTTTAAATTTGTACACGCAGCTTAACAATTTAAAAACCGAAGCGGAATTAGAAAAATTTAAAACGGAAATGGTTGACCGTTTTGGAGAATTACCAAAACAAGTGACCGATTTATTAAATAGTGTCCAAATAAAGTGGTTGGCTAGCAAAATTGGTTTTGAAAAAGTGATTATGAAACAAAATAAATTGATTGGTTATTTTATTCAAGATCAGCAAAGTAGTTTTTATCAAAGTCCTAACTTTACAAAAGTATTGCAGTTTGTGCAAACGCATTCACAAGCTTGCAAAATGAAAGAGAAACAAACCCGAAACGGATTACGATTATTATTAACGTTTGAAAATATAAAATCAGTAAAACAAGCTTTAGAAGCATTACAACCTATTGTGGCTTAATTATTGTTTTGAACACAACAGAATTTATAACAAGAATTGTCATTCTGTACCGAATAATCGGGAGATTCAGAATCTAAAAATTAAAATGAACATAAAATATTTACTTTTTCCTCTTCTTTTTTTTCCAGCTGTATGCTTGGGGCAACATAGTATTAAAGGCACATTTACACCTGCAGGAGAATTTGAAATAGCATTGCTATACAAAGTTACTCCTACACATTCAAATTACGTTACAAATGCACCTATTACTACCGATGGTAGTTTTGAAATAAAGTTAGATTCAACTGTAACTAAAGGCATGTACCGCATAACTTATGCTGTGCCGCAGGAAGAATATAATTTTGATGTGATTTATAATGGAGAGGAAGATATTGAGCTCAAGTTTAATTCTGAAACAGGAGTGGAGTTTTTAGCATCAAGAGAAAACAAGTTATTAGAATCTTATACGAATAGCATGTTGATGATTACTAATAGTATAGGTAACTATTTTAGAGATAAAAGTGAAACAAGGGATTCGCTGGCTTTAGGAGCAATTTTTAAAACACAGCGAGAAACACAACAGGGTTTTGAAGAAGCTTCCAAAGGAACATTAGCCTTTAATTTTATAAAGGCAAATAGCCCATATATTCCAGAGAAGATAGTAGATGTTCAAACTTATGTTAAAGGTTTGGAAACGCATTATTTCGATCATGTAGATTTCAATAATGAAATATTACAACGCTCTAAGTTTCTTACAGAGCGTATGCTGAATTATATATTTGGCATGTCTTCGCAAAATGGAAATGAGGAAGCAGATTATAAACGAAATATAAAGGTTTTTAGTAAAGCGATGACTGATGCTCCTGATGATATCAAAAAATCGTTATATACTGATTTATGGGAGCAGATGGTAGATTTAAAAATAGAGTCTGTTGCCAATTTTATAGCCGAAAACTACCTCATGGACTTATCGGTTAAGCTAAACGATCAACAGCTTTTACAAGCGTTGATATTATATCAAAATACGTCTATTGGAACCAAAGCTCCAGATTTTGCAATTGAAATGGTAAAAAAAGAAGAAACTACAAAAACGTTGTTAAGCAAACTTGATATTGCTGAACATTATATTGTAGCGTTTTGGAGTAGCACGTGTTCTCATTGTTTAGTCGAAATTCCACAGCTGCACGATTTTTCAAAAACATTTGAAGATAAAAAGTTGAAAGTTATTGCTATAGGTTTGGAAGATGAGCCATATGCATGGAAAAATTTAACCTATGATTATGCTAACTTTATGCATGTTTATGGTGAAGGGAAATGGGATAACGAAATTGGAAATAACTATGGCGTTACTGCTACGCCAACGTATTTTATTTTAGATAAGGATAAAAAAATAGTTTCAAAACCTGAGGATTTAGAAGAGTTGAAAGCCTTTTTTGATATTAAAAACGAGGAGGGCAAAAACTCTGAGAAGCATTAATTAATCTTTTTTCCTTAAAACTTAAGAAGTGCCAGTATATTAACAATTAAATGCGTTTTCTATTTTAAATAGAGATATAACTGCCATAAAAATAATGCAACTCCTGCGAGTATTAAATATAAATTCGACGCTTTGTAAAAAGACTGATAACTAGATTTTCCTTTCCATTTTGAAATGATAAAAACTATAGGAATTAAGGCTATAACTTGCCCTAGCTCTACGCCAATATTAAAACTAATAATCTTCATTAAAATTTGGTCTTCCCCAATATCAAAAGATTGTAATCTCGTAGATAAGCCCAAACCATGGATAATTCCAAAAATAAAAACCATTAGTAAAAGGTTAGGAGACTTGGTTTTAAAAAACGTCTCAAAGCCTTTAAGATTCTCAAAGCCTTTATAGAAAACACTAAGAGCAATAATAGCATCTATCATATATTCATTCACCTGAATGCCCAAAAATGTTCCGCCTATTAATGTGATACTATGTCCTATGGTGAAAACAGTGATAAATTTGACAATGTCCTTAAACCCATCAATAAAAAAAATGACGCCAGCTAAAAATAGTAGGTGGTCATATCCCGTAAGCATATGTTTTGCTCCAACCCAAATGTAAGACAACAGTCCACCGTTATTTAAAATTTCTTGGTCATGAGAAGTAACATCATGAGCAAATAATAGTGCAGGACATATTAAAAGCGAAGCAAAAACAATCGGTTTAAATTTCAAACTCATATTATTTTTTTCTATTAAACCAAAAGAATAATATAGCGATAATAATTGCGCTTATTATCAGGAAAAGGTAGGTTGGAAACTCGTCTTCTGAATGTGAATGCTCATCATGTTCGTGTTTTGGTTTAGGCTCATGAGAATGCCCTAAACCAGGTCCTATTGCAAAGGTAAGTGTAGCCCAATTAGATTCATGAGTTAATGTTTCTTCTTTAGATTCTACCATTTGTATAGTACGCAAGTACCAAACACCTTGTTTGTTAATAGTAACATCTACAATCCCTTCCGCATTAGTTTTTAGTTGTGTGATACTATTGTGGTTGTGGTCGTAATCTTCTGCTTTGTGTTCATGTTTTTCGTTTATACCATGTTTAAGATTTTGGCTTTCTGCTTTATGCGTATGTTTATGATCGCTATTATGATCATGTTCATGATGATGGGATTCATCTTCATGCTCATGCGTATTATTTTTAGTATTATGACTATGTGAATGATCATCTTCATGGTCATGACTATCATTAGAAATGTCTTCTGATTTACAACCTACATACACAAGATGATTGGGGAGGGGTTTACCATCTCTTAATAATTTTATCTGAAGAACATGGCCTTTATGAATTCCATACGGATTTTCTAAAGGAACAAATTCTATGGGATATCCTAATTCAACATTCCAATCGTTAGATAGTTGTTCTCCCACCTGAAATATTGTTTTTACATGCTTAGAATATTTTTCTACTGCATCTTTCCCTAACGTTCCGTTTGCTTTACGCTTTTCAAGCATATCCAGTATACCATCATGTTTCAGGTAACGGTTAAAGTCTTCAGATTTAAGTTCTATATGTCTAGGTGTAGTAGATACACTAGCTACCCATGTACCAGCATCGCCAGTTTTAAAATTTAAGAATGTAATACTGTCTTTTTCATACCACTGAGAAGCGTCTACAGGGGTTTGTTTTCCGTTACCAATTAAGCTTACATCAACCATTCTGTCTCTTTCTATAACATTTTCACTCTTTTCAAACGTACCGTTATAAAGTTGTATTAGAGATTGCGTATTAGGTTCTAAAAAATAGTTCTCTAATTTTAAGAACATGTCATGGCTACAGAGGATATAGAATGCAAAAAAGAACAGCGCAAATAATAAAAGTTTTTTCATAGTAAGAATATGAATTATGTCTTTCAAATATCTACAAAATATTATTCTTTAGCAATTTATTGGCATGAAATAGAAATAGAAACTAGCAATAGTTGAGGTATAACAACCATTTCTTCCTGTTTTGTCATTCTTCAGGAGGAACGACTGAGATATTTATAGTTAACACATTGATGATTCTTCGTTATGCTCTTAATAACATTTTAAAAATGATAAAAAGCATTCTCTAAATGTTCAATACTATACCTTTTGCCTTCTTTTACAATCGCTATAATATCAAAGCGTACTTCTACATCTAAATCGTTCACTGTTACGTATTCATCAACAGCTTTAACCAAGTTTTTTATTTGCTTTGGTTTCACAAAATCTTGAGGATCTCCAAAATCGGCTGTAGAACGGGTTTTCACTTCAACAATGGCTATAACATCGTCTTTTTTAGCAATGATATCAACCTCAGCCTTCTCAAAGCGATAATTACGTTCTATAATATCGTAGTCGTTTTTCAGAAGAAAATCTACTGCTAATTGTTCGCCTTTTTTACCAAGTTCGTTGTGTTGTGCCATAATATAAAGCGCAACGTTTATATAGGTTCAAAAATTAAAACCACTTTATTAAAATCTGCAGCACTGTTAATTACGGTTCTGTAGGCTTCAAAGTTTTCAACTTCAATAATGTTTTTATGGTAATGCTCATCTGCCGTTATTTTAAGTTGATTACCATTTAGTTCATAGTAAGAATCGAATATCAATACGTCTTTCCCGTTCTCGTTAAATGTATTTTTAATATTAATATCTTCAAGGTTAGCTATTTTATAACCTTCGGGAATGGTAATGTTTATCGTTCTAAAATAACTACGAGTAAACTCATTTTCAACAGGCAAAACACGCTCCTTTTCTTGATACATCTCTATTTGCCTTCCTATAAGCTCACCTACTTTAAAAAGATATTTTCGCCCTGCTTTTTCAGTAAAGGCTTCAGATTCAAAATCTAAAGCAAACACAATTGGTTTTATTCCAAAGAGTTCTGGGTCAGCATTTAAAATTTCTTGACTTTTTATGTTAACACTTTCATCTAAACGTTTTGCAAAACTCTCAACTAACTCGTCTTTGTTTTCTTGTTTAATAAGGTGTATTACAGGGTGGAAATACATGCCGTAATATCCTGATACAGATCGCTCTAAGTTCACTTTGCAATTTTCAATATTATCTTCTTCAAAAGAAATATCAAGAATCATTTTATCAACGGTTTTTTCCGAAGGTATAGGTTTAATATATTTTATTTTACCTAGCCCAGAAGTGAAATCTCCAACTTTAACTTCTTTTATGAAAAGCCCATAATTATCCGTTAAGTATGCTGGAGGGAACCCATATCTAGATTCCAATTCAACAGGAGATAAGTATGTTTTATGTGTGTTGAAATATATTAGAAAATCAGTTAGAAAATTATTCGCTTCAAACTGTTTGTCAAATTTCAAGTCTTGTCTGTCGCTGGTCAGTACTATTTCATGTTTAATACCAAGTTGTTTAAAAAGGGCTATGTAAAGTTTTAAAACACCTGCTTCGCTGGCTACTTTGTTTTTAATAACCTCATCAAGGTCTTTTAAATTTTCATTACCGCCTTCTGTTATATAAATATTACTTTTTATATAAAACTCAAGCTTTCTTATTAAGGCTTCACCTTCAAGGTTTTTCTTTTCAGTGGCATCTTCAATAAACTTTTTAAGTTGTTTTGTAGTTTTATCACTTATTTCAGCATAATAAAAATTATAAATGTTTTGGGCAACTTTACTATACGAAGTAATGTCTTTAACATTACTAGCAATGTTACGATCTAACTTATAAATTACGGAGCTTTTAGATGCATCGTAAGCCGAAAACTCTTCATTTAAAAGCCCTTTAACATCTTTCATGTTTAGTTGCCAATGTAATTTGTCTTCCATAATGGTATCGAGCTCAACCTCTGGTGTATTATTGTAAGTTTTAAATTCGAAAACCAGGTTTTTTGGTGCAAACAAATCAAACTCCACTTCCTTTTTATCATAGCTCGTTTGAAGAATTAACCGATTACCACTATATCTAGGATACCTTTTTACTACGTAATAGTACTCAATAAAACTACCTTTTGTAACACCTTCAAAAGCAAAATATTTGTAGTTTCTACCCGTTTCTTCATCTTTTGCAGTTAATATTTTACTATCGTCAAGCTCAATAATTTCGCCTGCTTTAGTGATAACACGGGCTTTACTTATTTTTAATTCTGAAGTATTGTTATAGGGTAAATACACTTTGTTGAAAGATTCAATCTTCTCATCAGAATTTAACCAATATACTTTATGCTCCATGTAATACTCCACAAGACCATCGTCCTCAAAATAAAACTCTGTGGTTATTTTGTCTTTTAATGCTATTATAGGGTCTTCAGTACCTTCTTCAATTGTGTAATTTGGTGATTGTTCCCAATCATAATCTTTAAAAAATAATTCATTTTGTGCAATGGTTGCTTGGGCAATAAACAATACTATTAGTAGAAGTTTAGGTTTAATCATGGTGTTAATTTTTTTTCAGTACAATGACTTCTTTGTACGCTTTATTTATGGTTTTTACAATGCTGTTTAATTCTTTTTGTTCCTCTAAACTTAGATTAATAAAATTGAATAGTGCATCATGTTTGTAAGTAATAGTGTTTTCGTTTTTAGTATACGTAATATTGCTAGATACTATATCATTAGAGACCGAGATATTTTCAGGAATGTAATCGATAGAGTAGCCTTCAGGAATATTAAACGTGGTAGTATAGTTAAAGTAATTTTTATACTCGTATTCAATCTCATTTTTACGGTCATCATCCATTTTATAAGGTGTTAACTCCTTATTTAGGTTAAGGTTTATATAAATTTCATCGCCTAATTGTTTAGCATAACCATCAATATTGAATGTGTAATCCACAATAAAATTTTGGTCATAATCAAACATGTTAGTGGCTTCATAGCTATCCACTATAAATTTATTATTGCCCTTTTCAAATTGTTTAATATAGAAGGTTTTAGTTTTATCGTCGGTGGTTATGTTTTCTAAAACATTAAAGCAATCTAATTTTCTATAACCAGATATTTCTACTTTAGAAGAACCTACGAGGTTTTCACCTTCTAAACTAACAACCGTTGTGTCAATAACGGCATTTTTTTTAGCAGGCACAACTGGTACTTTTTTTATAACGAAGCCTGATTCTCCTTGCGAAATTAAGGCTTCCTTACCTTGGATAAATGGAGTTGGGTAATCTATGGGAATAAACCGTCCTGTAGCATCTAAAAAATAAGTATTGTCTTTTTCATCAGTATACGATAAAATCATATGGTTATCTACAATAGGTGTTGGCACTTCATCATAACTATATGGTATTTTTCTAGTGCCAATCCATGTAAGGTCTCCTTTTATACCTGCAATTTCTAGCATTTGATAAAGTATGCTAGAATTGTCCTTACAATCGCCATATTTCTTTTTAAAAACATCGTTTGCTTGCCTGGGAATAAATCCTCCCAACGCATACTCAAAAGCAATATACTTTATGTTTTTCTGTGCCCAATAATATATAGCTTTCACTTTTTCAAAATCATTGGGTTTATTTGCGGTAAGGTCATTTACTACGGCAACAAGTTCTTCGTCTGGCGCATCTTTATTGATATTTTTTACCAAAGAGTAATACCACTTATATAAATCATCTACTTCATTCGCTAAGGCAACGGTATCGTTTTTTGTTCTGTATGATGTGATTATCGGAACTATATGTGGAAATATCTTTTTATAAGTTGGCGAATTAGATTCATATTTAAACTTATTCATATTCTTTAATTCCCAAGTATAGATAACACTATTGCGCTTCTCTTGTTTGTTGAACTTGATATCTAAATCATCAGTATGAAATTCTTTAAATTTTAGATTGATATTTTTATCGGCAACGATGGTAACTTTATTATTGATAATAGGAGAGAAATCGCCAAAATAAAAAGGGCTCAAAAAGCGTGGATTCTTTACCTTTTCGGAATATTTTAAACGAGATTTAGCGCCTTTTTGAAGGTTTGGGAAAATAAAATTTAATGATTTTGAATCATCGTAGAAAGATTGATCTAATTCATCTTTCTCGGTGAATTCTTTAACTTCCATTTCGCGATATTTTCCATCAGAAAACACAAACGAAGAGGCTTCAACATTATCTAATTCAAAAAATGATGAAAAATGCAAGGAGCGTTTAGAGTTTCTGCTGGCGCCTTCATCTAAATACAAATCTTCTTCTAAAAACTCTTGTGTAACATTTAGGTTTTCATCTTCTAACTTAATAGTAATTACAGTTTCTTTATTTGTAGTAACCGAATAAGCATTAGGGTATAAATCTTTATAGCGCTTAAACTCTTCAGATTCTTGCCCAAAACAGCTAATGCTAAAACATATAATGAAAAAAAATAAAACGCGCATATTTAGAAGTTTTGAGATTTGTAAATATCACCATTAAAATATAATTCCTCTTTGGTTAATTTACCGTTGGTGTCGTAATATTTATTGGCACCATGTATAGTACCATTTACATAAGGTATTTCTTCTTTTACTTTACCATTTTCATGATATATAGTATTTAACCCTTGGAGGATATCGTATTCGTATAGATATTCACTTTTTTTATTGCCGTTAGCGTAGTAGTTAGTAAGAGGGCCGTTGTAGTCACCATCTATAAAGGTCATTTCACGTTCTAATTGGCCAGAATAATAATAAGCCTTGTATTCATTTACAAGTACTCCATTTTTATATTCCATTTCACGAGATACTTTGCCATTATCAAAATAAGCCTTTATTTTACCAGTTTCGTTTTCTATAGGAATCATTGGTAGTTCTTCAGAATTGCTGTCTAAATAACTATAACCAATTAGTCTGCTATGGTTATAAAAGCGAATGAGCTGTAGTTTTCCAGAGTGGTCGAAAAATACTTTTCTTCCGTGAGTATCACCATAATCATGTTCTGTGGTTTGTGATATTTCACCACTATCATAGTACTCTGTTGAGGTGTTAATGATTTTTCCAAATTCGTAAACCTCTTTCTCTTTAAGCTTACCATTTTCAAAATAATTTAAAAGCTCTCCGTGTAAATTACCATCCCTGAAATTCTTAACGTAGCTGATATCGCCGTTTGAGTTATACCATGTCCATTTTCCATCCATTTCCCCATTGTTATATATGCCTTCTAAAGAGATGTTTCCATAGTAATCATAACTTATATATGGTCCGTGTTTAATGCCGTTAACATAGGTAGCATCTAAATCGGTTTTTCCATTATTAAACTTATAAATCACCTGATAATTATTGGTTTCTGGTTGATAATTGATCGTGCCTAGTGTGTTACCTTGATTATCAAAATAGGTTTCAGAATAAAGCTTTCCTTCTTTATATAAGTAGTCGCGCTCAGGTTTTCCATTTACTGCAAACAATTTTTGCTTACCATATAATTGTCCGTTATGATAAAAGTTGATTTCCTGCAACGTGCCATTAATATAATAAGTGTGCCATTCGCCTTGGGCAGCATTCTTTTTGTACCACCCTTGTTGCTTCATGTTGCCATTTTTATGGTATTGCACGTAGTAACCATTTAAAGAATCGTTTTCATATTGTGATACGGATTCTATTTCTCCATTATTGTAATATGTGGTATACTCTCCAAATAATTTATTGTCAGAATATGTTCCTTTACCAGTAAGCACACCATTATCAGAATAATACTTCCAATGCCCTTCTTTACCACCTTTTATATCATAAAGTCCTTCTGAAAATTTTATGCCTTGAGGAGAATAACCATTAAACTCAAATTTACCGCCTTTTTTTCTGGCCTCTTTTAAGGTTTTACCAGCTTTATCAAAATATTTATATGCAATTACTTCTCCTTTTCTGTATAAGAACTCACTATGAAGCTTCCCATCGGTATCGTAGTATTTATTCTCGCCATCTAAAGAGCCCTGATGATAAATCTCATCACTTTCTATCGTACCATCTCTATAATAAGTTTTAAATGGCCCGTTATAGAAGTTGTCTACGCTCTCTCCCTCTTTCCAGATATTACCATTGGAGTGATATGCTTCGTATGGACCGTTCAATTCTCCATTAGCATAACTAATTTCTGAAGCTAATGTTTTGTTGAAATGATATTTTTTCTCAACACCATGTCTTTTACCATTTTCAAAAGGGATGTCTGCATAAATATCTCCGTTTGCATAGTATTCTTTGGCTATATTTTCTACATCTCCATTTTTATAGGGGACATGCCATTCTAAAAGAGAGGCTCCAACATCAAAATAAGATTGGTATAAACCATCAAGTTTACCAACTTTAAAGTATTTCTTCTCGTATAAAGCTCCTTTCTCATTATATAACAAATATTCCCCTTCTAATTTACCATCTTTAAAGTTTGTTGTAATTTTAGGTTTACCATTTTCGAAGAAAATTAAGTTCTCTCCGTTTAGTTTAGCATTTTTATAGTTGGCAATTTCTTTAACTTTTCCATTAATGTGATACCACGTCCAAGTGCCATCACGTTCTCCATTTTTGTCATAAACACCTTCTGAAGCTAATTGCCCAGTTTCATGATAAATTTGCCATTTTCCAACAGAGGTTTCGCCATCCATTTTACCCACTGCTTGCGTGTAATTATCATAGTAAAAGTTACTAACCTCTTGAGTTTTGCCTTCAAATTCTAGAGTATTGTTAGTTAATATACTACGCCACTTATTATAGAAACTTTTAAGAAATTCAATAATATTTTTTTCGTTGCTCTTTATGATTTTTGCATATTTTTCATTTTCAATAGAATAGCAAAGCGTATATATAAAGTTTTCAAAATGGTCGTTTTCGGCAATCCATTTGTATATAGGCACGTATTTTTTATCCCAGAACCCCTCGTTGCCTTCAAACTCTTTTATTTGCTCTAACATAGCATGATTTTGCTTAGTTAATGCAATTTCAATGTTATGTCCTGTTTTATATTTTTTATTGAGTGCAATTTTATTACTCAAAATCAAATCAAGCTCATCGAAAGCGTCATCATCAAGCGAAATTTCTAAGTCAGGATTTGCTTCATTTTCATTTCTACTAGATACCGCATTATTTAAAGACTGAAGCGTGTTAAAGGCATTTTCTTCGTCAATAATCAAGATTAAATATATATTAAAGCACATCAAAGCTTGAGTTATACGCTCTTGTTTATAGCAAATATTACCAAGTTGTAAATGCGGTCTGCCATAAGTAGGTTTTAATGTTATGGCTGTTTGGTAAGCATCAATGGCTTCATCAATTTTCGAGGCCTTTTCATAAGCAATACCTTTATTACACCATAATTCAGCATTTTTTGGATATGTTTTAAGTGCGGTGTTATACACCTCAATGGCTTTATCGTATTCTTCCATGAGTGTATAGGTAAGCCCTTTGTTAATGTAGAATGACAGATTTAAATCTCCACATTCTCTTGCTAAACCTTCATTTACGGTTTGTAATGCGTCATCATATTTTTCAGAATTCAACTGATAATAGGATTTAGATACTAGTATGCGACAATACGAAGAGTCGTTTTCACTAATCTTATTTAATAATTCGACGTTTTTAGCATAATCTTCTAAAGAAGACTTGTCAGATATTTGTTCGTAGATTTCATCAAGATCGATAAATGGAATTTTTTCTTGTGCAGAAAATTTAGCGATGCATAGTAGCAACACCGCTAGGGAGATAATATTCTTCATTGGGTCTGTTTAGACAAATAAAAGTACGAAAACTTCACCGCTTTGTCGTCAGTTTTATGCCGAAAAAATCATTTTTTAGATGAACTACGTGGTTGTAATGAGGAATGGAATAGTAGTAGTTTATCGTATGAATTAAATTACCCCCTAAACAAAAAGAAGTCATCTTTCATATCCTCAATCTGTGCATCTTTGTTGGTGATGATATAATCAATAGCTTTTGAAGTAAATTCGTCGCCTTTTTCAGTTAAGGATACAATATTTTTATCTAACTGAATCATGTTATTTTTCAAAGCCAAATCTAAAACTGATTTTGAGCGTACCTTTTGCCAATTGATGTGTTCGTTGAGGTGATTTACATGACGCTCTCGTTCTTCTGTATGATTTTTTAAATGCAATAAAAAGGTGAGAAGTGACACCTCTGTACGTTGTTGTTTTTCTCTATAAAGCACAGCGATAATACCGCGACTTGGTGCAAACAAATACACTATTAAAAATATTAACCCGAGCATTGTAGTAATAGATCCTGCAATGGAAGCGTCCAACCAATGTGCTACCCAATATCCAGAAATCGCACTAAAAACGCCAAAACAAATAGCGTAAATGAGCAGGCGTTTTAACTCATTGGTCAATAAATAAGCGGTTGCGGCGGGAGCTATCATTAACGCAACTACTAAAATGGCTCCCACGGCATCAAAAGCACCAACGGTTGTAACGGAAGAAACAGTCATTAATCCATAATGAATTATGGCAGGAGAAAAGCCTAAAGAAGCTGCTAAACCAGCATCAAAGGTGCTTACTTTTAGTTCTTTAAAAAAGGCGAATAATAGCCCGATAGTTATGATTAAAATAGTTCCAATAATCCACAGTGATTTCGGGCCTACATCAACTCCAGAAACGATTAATCTATCAAAAGGAGCAAAAGCAAGTTCTCCCAATAATACTGCATCCACATCTAAATGTACGTCATTAGCATTTTTGGCTATCATAATCACACCAATACTAAATAGCGCAGGAAAAACTAAGCCAATAGCGGTATCTTCTTTAACAAGCCCCGTTTTCTGAATATACTCCACTAAAACAACGGTCAAAATTCCGGTCAATGCAGCTAAAAGGATTAACAGTGGTGAGTTTAAATCTTGAGTAATAAAGAAACCAATAACGATTCCAGGTAAAATAGAATGACTAATTGCATCACTAATCATAGCCATTTTTCTTAGCACTAAGAACGTTCCTGGAATAGCACAGGCTATGGCAACCAAACTTGCAATCAACTGTATTTCAATTTGTGCGCTACTCATTGTTGTCGTTTTGTTGATTGTATAAATTTGATGCTGCTTTAAAGCCTTCTTCGGTTAAACTCCACATATTACCTTCAAGGGTTACGTAATTTTTACTTACCAACTTCTGAAGTGTACTTTTTGTATATCCTTGAAAATTATTAAGGATTTTTATAGCATGTGGGTGTGAAACATTTTCATGACTTTCAACAATATGATACATAAATGCTAATGTTTTATGAAGTTGTAAGTCACGACGGTTTTTAATAAATCTAATCTGTTTAAATAATAAACCTCTACTTGGAGAAAACACAAAAGAGAATAATACGAAAACACTGGCTACAATAACAATTACGGGACCAGTGGATAAGTTATTCTGGCTGGCGCTAATTGCTGTTCCAAAAACACCAGAAAACGCACCGAAAATAGCCGCTAAAAAAACCATTACACTCAAGCTATTAGTCCACTGTCTCGCTGCAGCTGCTGGGGCTAATAACATAGCGCTCATTAAAACCACACCTACGGTTTGTAGACCTAAAACAATGGCTAAAACGATAAATGAGGTGATTAAAATATCAATCGCTTTTGTGTTAAACCCAAGAGTTTTGGTGTAATCTGCATCAAATAATAGAATTTTGAATTCTTTCCAAAACAGTAATAACACAAATAAGCATATTCCTGTTACTATGGCCATCATCCATACATCACTTTCTAGTAATGTTGCCGCTTGTCCGAATAAATATTTATCCAATCCTGCCTGATTAGCATTGGGTTGTTTTTGAATAAATGTGAGTAATAACATCCCAAAACCAAAAAATAAGGATAGAATTAAGCCTAAAGCAGTATCCGATTTTAAATGTGTTTTTTTAATAATACCACGAATCCAAAATGTACCAATGAGTCCGCTTACTAATGCGCCCAAAAGCAAGACATTGCTGTTTTTTGCCCCAGTTAGTAAAAAGGCTATTGCAATTCCTGGTAAAGCTGCGTGGGAAATTGCATCACCTAATAAGCTTTGTTTTCGTAAAACAGCAAAACTCCCTAACATACCAGTTACTGCGCCTAGTATGGCAGTACCTAGGGTTATGGTTCTAAGCGTATAGTCTGTAAAAACTAGTTTTATGTATTCAGTAACATCCATTGCTATTCCTGAATACTTACTTTATAATTAATCCCATAAGTTTTAGTAAGGTTATCATCATTAAAAATGTCCTTTACTGGACCAGTAGCAATTTTCTTCACATTGAGAAACGTTACCCAATCAAAATACTCTGGAACAGTTTGTAAATCGTGATGTACTACAATAACTGTTTTTCCTGCTTTTCTGAGTTCTTTTAAGATATTAATAATTGCTATTTCTGTAGTAGCATCTACACCTTGAAAAGGTTCATCCATAAAATAGATAGATGCGTTTTGTACCAAGGCTCTCGCCAAAAATATACGCTGCTGTTGGCCACCAGAAAGTTGACTAATCTGTCGGCCTTTAAAAGGTAACATTCCCACTTTTTCTAAAGCTTCTAAAGCTGCTTTTTTCTGTTTTTGTCCGGGGCGTTTTATCCAACCTAAACTGCCATATGTCCCCATCATAACAACATCTAAGGCTGTGGTAGGGAAATCCCAATCTACACTTCCTTTTTGCGGCACATATGCAACAAGTTGACGCTGTTTTTCATAGGGTTTGTCATAAATGCTAACGCTTCCAGCAATTGGCTTAAGAATACCTAAAATAGATTTTATTAGGGTTGATTTACCTGCACCATTGGGTCCAACAATAGCCATAAGAACGCCTTCTGGGATTTCTAAATCGATGTCCCATAATACGGGTTTGTAGTTGTAGGCTACGGTGAGGTCATCTACTTTTACGGCTATTTTATCTTTCATTTCTTTCGTGTTTGTATGTTCATTTTGTCTTGATACAAAACGAACCAAAAAATCACAATCAAGCCGAGGAATTTTCCAGTTTTAAAAAAAACTGGAAACCGATTTAAAAACTCCGCGTCGAACTATCGTTCTCCTGTTCTCGGAGCTTTTCTTCATCTATTCTGCGCCTTGACGTTCAATTCTTTGAATTGATTCGGGTATTGACTTTTTATTATGGTATCTTCTCTAACAAAATTAGTTTTAACTTTTCATACTTTATCTGAGTTAGCACTGAACACTGCGACTGCGACTGAAAACTTATTTTAATGCATTTACAATAGTATTCACATTATATTCGAACATTCCAATATAAGTCCCTTCAATAGTACCTGCATTTCCTAGTGCATCAGAATATAGAGTCCCGCCAATAGAAACTTCATGACCTTTTGATTTTACCGCTGCTTGGAGCGCCTCAATAGTGCGTTTTGGTACAGAGCTTTCTACAAAAATGGCTTTTACTTTATGTTCTATAATGAAAGCGGACAGTTTTTGAACATCTTGAACACCAGCTTCTGTTGCTGTTGATAAGCCTTGCAAACCAACAACTTCAAAATCAAAGGCTTTTCCGAAGTAATTAAAAGCATCATGCGCTGTTACCAAAATTCGCTGTTCTTCTGGAATAGATGAAATTGTATTATCTATTTCAGCTTTTAAATTGTTTAATTTATCAATATATGTTTTGCCATTTTCTTCAAAGGCTAATTTTTGCTCTGGAATAGCCTCAGAAAGTGTCTTTACCACAAAATTTGTGGCTTGTTTCCAATATTCTATATCAAACCAAATATGAGGATCATAATTTGAAGCAAAGTATTCTGAACCAATCAATGTGTTTTTGTCTAAAGCATCAGATATTGCAATGGTTTTCTTGTTTTTCATTTTCTCGAAAACTTCTACAAGTTTTCCCTCTAAATGTAAGCCGTTATAAAAAATGATATCAGCATTTGATAGCTTAGTAACATCGCCTTCACTTGCTTTATACAAATGTGGATCTACACCACTACCCATTAACCCTTGTAAACTAATATGATCGCCACCGATGTTTTTAACCAAATCTGTTATCATGGTTGTGGTGGTTACAACATTTAGTTTTCCGTTGTTGTCTTTAACATTTTTACAGTTAATAAGGATAATGCTTAAGATAATTAGGAGTAGAGCTTTTTTCATATTTATGCTGCCTATTTTGCGCTAATTTAATTTAAAGTATACCGTAATCCAAAAAACACACGTCTGCCTTGGTTTGGGCCGTAAACATAGGTAGGATCAAAAGTTAAGGCGTAAGGATTGTTAGCTGTGGCAATAGCATTGCCTTCAGCATCAAACGTAACATCTTTATCAAATGGATCGTTTGCCCTAGCAATAATAAAAGGATTGCCTCTGTTTGGCGTCCAATTTAAAATATTTTTTACGCCGCCATAGATTTCAAAATTACTGATACCACCATATGTCAATTGAATGTTTTGAATGCTCCATGTTGGTGAGTATTCACGTCTTGGATCTAGCTCTCCCAATAAAGGCAATCGCATAGGACCATAAATATTTCCGGTATAATCAAAAGTAAGATGTGTTGGAAAATTTTTATAGGAAAGCGACCATACCCCTGTGAAGCGTTCGGTTAAAATTTGCCTTGTTTTTATATCGTTTTCTTTTTGGGATACATCTTGAAACGTAGTACCTACAGAGGCGCTAATTCCGCTAGCGAAAACAGCATCTAAATTTAGGCTAAATCCTTTTGAGATTGAGTTGCCGTCTAGATTATCATAAATAATCTGATTTGGATTAGTGTCGTAATCTGGAATAATAGCATTGGTAAAATAGGTGTACCACGCTGAAGCGTCTAGGGTAACTAAAAATCCGCTTTTAGTATAAAACTTCTTTAAATAATTGAGATTGATGTTGTACGACTGTTCAGGTTCGAGAGCTTCGGTGATTACAACATCTCTTGCGCCCGTTAATGCAGCATGGTCTTCGGTAAACAAATTAACAACTCTAAAACCAGTTCCTGCGTTTATTCTAAAGATATCATTTTCAGTGGGTTTAAATCTGTATGCGATTCGAGGTGTTAAGATTGAACCGTGCCTATTGTCATAATCATAACGTAAGCCTAATAAAACTCGCTGTTTCTTGGATAAAGTTATTTCATCTTGAACAAAAATTGAGGGTATAGTAACTTCATCTGCCTGAACTGTGGCCGCAGTATTATCATTATAAAAATTATATCGAGCAGCTAAACCAAATAGTAGATCATGATGTTCAAGGGGTTTATCCCAAATTAATTGGCTAAACCCAATACGCTGTTTTGCTTTATACTCAGTATCACCGTAAAACGAATCTTGATCATGATCGGAATATGAGAATTGAAAATTCACTTTTTCAGAAATGGGTAATTGATAATTTCCGATAATCTCAAAACGCGATGTATAGATACTTTCACCATACACTTCGGTGCTTCCTCTAAATGAAGGATTCCATTGCATTTCTCCACCCCATCGGTCTTCATAAAAATAACGACCAGCCAAGTAAAGCAACCTATTGTTTTTACGCTTAAAACTCCACTTTTGAAACACTGAAATTCTATCTTGAAGCGTTACGTCAGTGAAATTATCGTTATTATTATCAATAGGGTTGGAATAATTAAAATAATTTACACCTAGAAGCATATTAGCTTTGTTGTTTATGTTCGCTTTAAGACCTACATCTAAGTTAGCTTCCCCCCAACTACTTACAAAGCCATCAGCAAAAACTAATGGTGCATGCTCTGGAAGTTTTGTAATGATATTGATTAAACCACCAACTGCTTCGCTACCATAAAGTGAGGAAGCTGGACCTTTTACAACTTCAACTTGTTCAATTAAAGAATTGGGAATCCCTGATAAACCATAAACTGTAGATAAACCACTAACAATGGGCATACCATCAATCATTACCAAAGTGTAAGGCCCTTCTAAACCATTAATGTGAATATCGCCTGTATTACAAACATTACAATTAAGTTGAGGTCTTACACCATTTATATTTTGCAAAGCATCAAAAATATTAGGTGTAGGGTTTTTTTTGAAAAACGTAGGAGAGTAAACTTCAACAGGAACAGAGCTTTCCAATCTCGAAACTGCTTTTAGTGTTCCTGTAACAATAACTTCATCGAGAATTTCAGATTCTAATAAATCAAAATTCACAATACTATCTTCAGTAGTAATAGTGATTACTTTTTTTTGGGTTCGATAACCTGTAAACGAAGCCACAACAGTATATGTGCCAGCTTTTACGTTCCCTATATTGTAGGAGCCATCTTCTTTAGAAATAGCTCCCTTTGTAGTGCCTTTTATGTATATGTTTACGTATGGTAAACTTTCACCATTAGATATAACTTTTCCTTTTACGTTTTGAGCATAAAAGGATGTGCTAGATAGAATGATTATTAAAAAGGTAAAGTATTTCACTAATTAATTTTTACGCAAATATAAATATATTTTTAGACTAATCTAAAAAATTATTTTTAGTGCAAAAAATACTATATCTTTGTTTTGTTTAAAATTTTAATGTGATTACTCTTACCGAAGAAAATTATATCAAATCTATTTATCATTTAGGAAAGCAAGGCGCTACTAATGTAAGTACCAACGCAATTGCTCAAGATATGGAAACTAAGGCGTCGTCTGTTACCGATATGGTGAAAAAACTATCGGAAAAAGGGTATGCAGATTATAAAAAATATCAAGGTGTTTCTTTAACTGAAAAAGGAAAGACTATTGCTATAAATATTGTGCGAAAGCACAGATTGTGGGAAGTGTTTTTAGCTGAAAAATTAAATTTTTCTTGGGATGAAATTCACGAAGTAGCAGAACAACTAGAGCATATTAAATCGAAAAAGTTAATCAGCCAGCTAGATGCATTTTTAGGTTACCCAACGCATGATCCCCATGGAGATCCTATACCTGATGAAACCGGAAATATTAAAAAAATAGACAAAATTTTACTTTCGGAAGCAAAAGAAGGCGATGATTGTATTTGTGTTGGCGTTCAGGATTCTTCTACCGAATTTTTACGATATTTAGACAAGAACAATATAGCTTTAGGGGTTCACTTAAAAGTATTGCAACGCGAACCTTTCGATAATTCTATAACCATAAAATTGAAGGATAGAGAATTGGTGATATCTAATGTAATATCAAATAATTTGTTTGTTAAAGTCTCTTAGTTAGCAGCTGGTGGTATAATAGTTGATGCATTTTGGCAAACTCTAACTATGAGGTTAACATTGCTGTTCGTATTATTTTTACTTTTTTATTCATGTATCCCGCTTCGTGTTGCACCAACTATTGAGACAGATAAGGTAATGGTGGCCAAAAGGTTTAAAAGAAAATTACCAAAGCAAAATGCCTTTATTTTTGAAGATCCCAAGGATGCTAATGAGTTTTATAATTACATCAATACGATGTATGAATTAAACCATATGGATGTAGGGATGAATACGCCAATGCACATAGAGGGTAAAACGTATTATTTTACATTCCATGAAGTTGAAATACCAGATAAAACATTTAATATTTTACCAATTTTTGTTGATTTAGCACTTTACAAGAGTGATTTAGAACCGATGTTTGAAGACAATTATGTATCAAGGAAAGGGAATTGGTATCTGGTGATTACGTTAGAAGATGAGGTGTTTAAGGATGCCTTATCTGATAAATATCCTGAAAGGCAACATATTATTAACTATCTACAAGATATGCGGAAAGAATACCTTTCTACTTACAATTATTTGGAAGCTTTATTTGAAAAACAACATTGATTAAAGCATATATAGTATAAGAAATCTAACGCTTTAAATATCAAATATGTACTGTAAAAGTTACATTCAAATTACGTTAGTTTATCAAACTAAAACCTCCTCTTGTCAATAACTTGGTGTTATTAAGCAATACTTCCGAATTTTTAAGTTCTACGTAGTCATTATATGTTCTTCCAACGTCAATTTCTACTTGATTAAAAAAATAACTGCCATTAGTTTCCTCATCTAAAACCAATACATAATAATCTCCTTCTGCTTCTATAGCAGCGGTTTCAGGTAAGGCATTCGCTGTATATTCTTCGGTAACTATTTCTGCATTAACAAACATACCTGTTAAGAAGCTATGCGACTCGTTTTCTGGATGTGCATGTACTTTAATAGTTCTGTTATCTTCAATAGATGTACCTACCAAATACACAGAAGCTTCATAAACTTCTTTGGATGCTTCTGGTATGCTAAACAATATGCTTTGATCTTTTTTAATAGTCATTATATCTTTTTCAAACACTGATAATTCTAAATGAATATGACTATTATCAACAATCTCTAATATTGATGTTGTTGGCGAAACATATGAGCCTTTAGAGATGTTAACTTTAGTAATACTTCCGCTTATTGGTGCGTATATGTTGACGACTGAAGTTAAATGACCCTGTTCGACTTTTAAGGGATTAATATTAAGCAATGATAATCGTTTTTTAAGACCGTTGTATCTAGCGTTAGCAGTTTTATAGTCGCTTTCTGCTTTTAAATACACTTTCTTAGAAATTATTTTTTCTATAAACATTGTATGTTGCCTTTCATATTCTGTTTTTAGGTAGTTCAGTTGTTCTTTCACTTCTAAATACTTTTGCTGTAGTTCTACGAATTCTGGGTTTTCTAGTGAAACTAAGACTTGTCCTTTTTTAACCTTATCGCCAACTAACAGCGGAATAGTTTTTATATACCCACCGGTAATCGCATTTACAATGGCCTTGTTTTCTGGCGGTACATCTATTACACCATTCACATTTATGCTTAAGGGAAATGGTTTAGACTCGAGATTTCCTAATGTCATGTTGTTTTGTTGAAATTGTGCTTTGGTAATTTCAATGCGTTGGTCTCTTTTTATGTCGGGATTAAGATTTGCTTTGTTTTCCGATTTTTTACAACCTAAAATCAACAAAAAGAAAGCAATGGCTGATATTTTATATATATTATTCATGAAACTTTTTTATAATGTTAAGTAGTTTATTGCTATAACTGTTTGGTTATATGCATGAAGGTTTTCCAGATAATTGAGTTGAATCTCATAAGCATTTTCTAAACTTAAGATATATTGATAAAAATCTATTTCGCCATTTTTAAAGCTACTATTGGCAGTTTTTAATATTTCTTTTGAAAGTGCCGATCCTTCTTGTTCGTAATAGTCTAAAGCTTTTTGTTGTTGATTTAATTGCGACAACAATACATTGTTTTTTGTTTTTAATTGAATGGTATATTCATGTAACCTTTCGTTAGCAATTTGTTCTGCAATTTTAGTAGCTTTAATTTTCGCAGATTTACCAGTAAAAAGCAAGGGGATTTTTAATCCAATTTGATAACCGTATAAATTAGTGTTGATTCCAGAGTTACTACCTTGAAAATAGTTAAGAGTGATGTCTGGTAGCAGTTGTTGTTTCTCTAATTTTCTTGTGCTTTCGGCAACAGCAACATTATTTGAGAAAAAGGACATCTCTGGATTTAGATTTAAATTCGTCATCTCTAAAACTACCTTTTTTAAGGGGTGAATCAAAACATCTAAACTACCATTGCCTTGTACAATACTCATCAATTTTTGATAAGCAATGGAAACATCTTCTTTGGCTTTTATATAACTTAGTCTGACTTGTCTTTGCTTAGATTTAGCAGTTATTTTTTCAAGATAGTTAGTTTCTCCTAACTCAAATCGTCTTTGAGCTGTATTAGAGAAATTTCGATACAAACTATCTAGCGCCTTGTGTATAAATTCTTTTTCTTTAGTATATAGATATTGGTAATAACCTGATGTGATGTCGCGTTTCAACCCTTTTTCTTTTATCTCATATCTTGAGGTTTCAGAGTTGTAAATTGCGCGATTCAATTTTTTTTGAGAAGCATAAACCGTTGGGAACAAAAACTCTTGTTGAATTCCAAAAACACCTATTGGCTGTTCGTTGATTGCCAAGTTATTTTGGTCGTAACCATAATAGACTTCGGTTTTATCGAAATCGAAAACGCTACCAATCAATGCGTCTGATTCGCTCACTTTTAAACGACCTGCTTTTAAACCAGCATTGTTTTCTATTCCGATAACTATAAGATCTTCAAGTGATTTTTTATGACTTTGTCCAAAACTATAGTTTGAAAACAGTCCTAAAAGCAGGAGTGTAACAGATAAGTTTACTTTATTGTTTTTTAATGTTATTCCATTTTTTTGATACTTACTAAATAGTGTATAAAGCACAGGTAAAACCACAAGTGTTAACAAAGTTGCGGTAACTAAGCCGCCAATAACAACTGTGGCCAAAGGTCTTTGAACTTCTGCACCAGCACTTGTAGAAATAGCCATTGGTAAAAACCCTAATGCGGCGGCAGAAGCTGTTAACAATACGGCACGTAATCGATCTTTAGCGCCCTGTTTAATTAATGTTTCCATATTGTCAAAGTCTTTAATTTTTAATTCTTTAAAGTGTTCAATAAGTACAATACCATTGAGTACAGCAATACCAAATAGTGCAATAAAACCAACGCCAGCCGAAATGCTAAACGGCATATCTCGTAGCCATAACAGTAGTATTCCTCCAACCGCAGCTAATGGAATTGCAGAAAATATCAGAAGTGCCTCTTTAATAGATTTAAATGCAAAATAGAGCAAGATAAAGATGAGTATAAGTGCAATTGGTACAGCAATTAATAATCTGGATTTTGCAGTTTGCAAGTTTTCAAATTGACCACCATAGGTGATGTTATAACCTACAGGAAGACTGATATTATTCTCAATTAATGATTGAACATCATTTACAACAGATTCCAAATCACGATTTCTAACATTAATACCAACAACAATTCTTCGCTTTGTATCATCTCTAGCAATTTTTGCGGCTCCTTTCTTATAGCTTATTACTGCTAACTCTTGTAAAGGTACTTTTCCACCATTTGGTAAATCCACATATAAGTTTTTAATGTTTTCAATGTCAGTGCGTTTAGCTTCATCTAATCTTACTACAAGGTCAAAGCGTTTTTCACCTTCAAAAACACTACCTACGGTTCTACCTGCAAACCCCATTGAAAGCATATTGTTGAGGTACTCAATATTTAGACCGTATCGTGCTATTTTTTCACGATTGTATTCCACACTCATTTGCGGTAAGCCATCAATTTTCTCTACAGTAATATCTGCTGCTCCTTCAACGTTTTCTATTAATGATTTTATTTCGCTTCCTTTTTTTGAAAGCACCTCTAAATCTTCACCAAATATTTTAATTGCAATATCCGCCCTAACACCTGTGATGAGTTCATTAAAACGCATTTCAATTGGTTGAGTAAATTCTACTTCCATACCTGGAATTATCGCTAATGCTTCCTTAAATTTATCGGCAAGTTCATCTTTTGAAGAAGCAGACACCCATTCCTTCTTTGGTTTTAATACGATGATAACATCGCTCTCTTCCATAGACATTGGGTCTGTTGGAACCTCTGCTGCACCAATTCTGGTAACTACTTGTTTTACTTCTGGAAATTCTTTTAATAATATTTTTTCGATTTCAGTAGTTATTTCAACGGTCTTTTTTAAAGATGTGCCTGTTTTGAGTACAGGTTGAATAACAAAATCACCTTCATCTAAAGTGGGAACAAATTCTCCACCCATAGTTGTAAAGATGTAAATTGAAATAGCCAATAAAATTGTTGCTATGCTAAGTACAAGTTTTTTGCTCTTTAGAGCCCAATCAATTGTTGGAGTGTACAAATTGTGCAACCAATACATTAAGCGAATAGAGATATTTTTATCAGATTGTTTGGTTGGTTTAAGAAATAGAGAAGCTGCAACTGGCACATAGGTAAAACAAAAAAGCATGGCGCCAATAAGCGCAAAACTAAAAGTTAAAGCCATTGGCTTAAACATCTTACCTTCAACACCACTTAAAGATAAAATTGGGATAAAAACAATGAGAATAATAAGCTGACCAAATATGGCAGAATTCATCATTTTAGATGCGCCATTGAAAGTGATATTATCCTTAAATGGTTGCACATCCTGTTTCGATAAAGCTGCCATTTCAGTTTGATTTCGTGTAATTTGAAATGCAATAAATTCGACTATAATTACAGCGCCATCGATAATAATCCCGAAGTCAATAGCACCAAGACTCATTAAATTAGCATCCACACCAAAAACGTACATTAATGATATAGCAAACAATAAACATAACGGAATAACAGAAGCTACAACAAGACCAGAACGTAAATTTCCTAAAAGCAGAACAACTACAAATACTACAATAAGACAGCCTAAAACGAGATTCTCAGTTACGGTAAAGGTGGTTTTAGCAATTAATTCGCTACGGTCTAGAAAAGCATTGATATAAACACCTTCTGGCAATGATTTAGTAATAGACGCAACACGCTCTTTTACAGCTTCTATAACTTCTTTAGAATTTGCACCCTTAAGCATCATAACTTGCCCAAGAACTTTTTCGCCTTCACCATTTCCCGTAATGGCACCAAAGCGTGTAGCATTACCAAAACCTATTTTGGCAACATCTTTAACATAAATTGGAACACCCCCAGTGTTTTTTATAACAATGTTACCTATATCCTCAAGTGAGGATACTAAACCATCGCCACGAATAAAATAAGCTTGATTAACCTTTTCAATATAACCCCCACCGGCAATACTATTATTAAGTTCTAAAGCATCAAACACCTCACGTGCTGAAATTTTCATTGCGTTCAGTTTGTTAGTGTTTAAAGCAACTTCATACTGCTTCAAGAACCCTCCCCAAGTATTTACTTCTACCACGCCAGGTATGCCAGATAGTTGCCTTTTTACAATCCAGTCTTGTATAGTGCGTAAATCTTGTGCTGTGTATTTATTCTTGTACTTAGGCTCAACATCTAGAATGTATTGATAGATTTCACCCAATCCTGTTGTAATAGGCCCCATTTCGGGTTTGCCAAAACCACTAGGTATTTTTTCAGAGGCTGATTCTATTTTTTCTGCAATAAGCTGGCGAGGTAAATAAGTACCTATGTCGTCATTAAATACAATAGTAACGACTGACAAACCAAATTTAGATACAGAACGAATTTCTTCTACACTCGGCAGATTAGCCATCTCTAATTCCACAGGATAAGTAATGAACTGTTCCATATCCTGAGTGGAAAGGTTTCTAGAGGTTGTAATAACTTGTACTTGGTTATTAGTAACATCAGGTACGGCGCCAATAGAAATTTGAGACAGTGAGTACAATCCAAATCCAATAATGAACAACGTAAATATTAGAATAATAAACTTATTCCTTAAGCTAAATTTGATAACGTGTGATAGCATAATTCATAGATAAAAGTAAGGTCAACCTATTTTGTAATAAATTGAAACAGAAAATTTTAAGACGAAATAAATTATGCGTGCCTAGGTGGCTGAAGAAGTTCTTTCTTGTGAAGAGAAGAGTATAGGTTTAAATAATAAAAACTAGACTCTATTGATTTTGGGTTTTCATAATCATAAAAATGATTAGAATTGTTAAAAGGTAAAAAAGCAATTATTGTGATGCAATGACCTTGGCATTGAAACGGTAATTGTTCATGCTCGTTCTGTTCCTCCTGATGGTTTTTACTGTGTTCAGTTTTAAGTTCACCGTAGTGTTTAGATATGAACACAAAAAAATTATCCCCATATTCCTGTTTATGAAATTGAGCATGCTCCAAGAGCTCATCTAATTGCAGAATATCTTCTGCCAAAACATGAAAGCTTTGAACTAGAATAAATCCTGATAATAATATTGCGGTTATTTTACTCACTTAAACAAAGTTAGTAAAATTTCAGACAGGAAAAGTTTAGAGTAGTGTTAAAGCAATTTTACAATAACGAATCTTATTACGATTTAAATTTTACTGCGTTAAGAATAAATTCAGGAAACTCAGTGATTGCTGTAATTGTCATGTCTTTATAATAACACTCGGCAGCTTCCGACTGAATTTGAATTTGCCCTTCCGTTAATGGTTTTTTAGTTTCTGGATTTATTGCATTTTCAACTACCATAACAATTTTACCATTTACAACATGAACCGCATCATTGCCAACAACATATAACTCTAAATGATTCCAATTACCATGCGGCGCTTGCGGTTCTAGGTAGGCATGTATATAGCCTTTGCCTTTAAAATACGTATCAAAGTTTGGATTGTATTGTTTAGTTTCGGCTTTATGGTCACCTCTAATATCAACTATAGGTCCGCCAGCTTTTGGTGTTACGGCATTAGCTGGCAAGGATATAAAATCACCCAAATCGGTTTCTTGTACCTGAAACTCTAAACAGGTTTTCCAAGTATTCCAAAACCTTCCATAATCACCATAGCTGTGGTAAAGAATACCAGAATCTTTTCTTCTATCCAGGCGGGGTTCCCATTTTTTATTACCCCATTTAAACATGGTGCTAAAATGGTAGTTACTATAATTATCTTTTGTGGTAATGCAACCGTAAATTTCACCACTAATATTAAGGATGGTTTCACCACTAATATTGGTTGTAGTAAAAACATGTTTTACATCTTTATCAGCACCTAGAGGAGTACCTTTTGTAACATCATCAGATTGAAATGTTCCTTTAGGTAAGCCATTTACCGTGGTGTGTGGTACCCCAATAAATTTTGTAAACTTGGTAAGGTTAGCATCTAGTAAGTTAATAGTTTTAATGTTGTCTTGTGAATATGTTTTCGCAACACATATTAAAGTAATTGCGAATAGAAAAAGCTTTAATTTCATTTTTGAAATGTATTAGTAGTGTTTTCAATTTTGAAACAAATTAGCTATAAATTTTGAAACAAAAAGAAATGAAAAGAAACGTTTAGCGTTAGTTACTTAAAATTTAAGTGAATACTTAATGACATCCACAACCATCATTACCACAAGCTTTTTTCGGTTTGGATTTTTTCCAGAAGAACTTTTTAATCAAAAATGATAAAGCCAAAGCAACTGATGTAAATACTAATATGTTTTGAAAAATATCATTCATAATTATATAGTCGCGTTTTGTTTCATTTTATTTCAAAAATTGAAACGCTATTAAAGCAACAATATAGGCAAAGGCCGTCATTATCACAAGTTGTAATGTTGGCCATTTCCAACTATTCGTTTCCTTTTTAACGATGGCAAGTGTACTCATACACTGCATAGCGAAAGCGTAAAATAGCAATAACGAAATTCCCGACGCAAAATTAAATAGTGGACCACCAAGAATTGGATTTACTTCCGCAGCCATTCTATTTTTAATGGTAGCTTCGTCATCATTTCCTACACTATAAATAGTTGCTAAAGTACCCACAAAAACTTCACGAGCCGCAAAAGAACTTACAATGGCAATACCAATTTTCCAATCGTATCCTAATGGTCTAATAGCTGGTTCAATAGCGTGTCCTGCAATACCAATAAAAGAGTGTTCTAATTTATGAGATGCTATTTTTTGTTGAAGATCCTCTTCATTTAAATTTTGAGAAGCATATTCGGTTTTTACAATAGTTTCCGCATTGTTAAACTGTTCTCCTGGACCATAAGAGGCTAAAAACCACAATATAATAGAAATGGCAAGAATTATTTTTCCAGCACCAAACACAAACGCTTTTGTTTTTTCAATTACTGTAATAGCTACATTCTTAAAAAGCGGTAATTTGTAATTAGGCATTTCAATAACAAAAAACGTTTTGCTTTTAATTTTCAAAATTTTATTCAGAATGTATGCCGAAAGAATAGCCGTTCCAAACCCAATTAAATACAACAGCATCAAGGTTAACGCTTGATAGCTTAAACCAAAAAAGCGTCCTTCGGGAATAACCAGAGCAATGATAATAAGGTATACAGGCAATCGCGCGGAACAAGTGGTAAAAGGAGTCACCAAAATGGTGATTAAGCGTTCCTTCCAACTTTCAATATTACGTGTTGCCATAATAGCAGGAATTGCACATGCAGTTCCAGAAATTAAGGGGACAACACTTTTTCCGCTAAGTCCAAAACGACGCATAATGCGGTCCATTAAAAACACTACGCGACTCATATAACCGCTTTCTTCAAGCACTGAAATAAACAGGAATAAAAATGCGATTTGCGGAATAAAAATAACGATACCGCCTAACCCAGGGATAATCCCTTCGGCTATTAAATCTGTAAATGCGCCATGTGGTAACGTGTTTTTCACCCATTCACTCAAACTAGCAAATGCGCCATCAATTAAATCCATTGGGACTTCCGCCCAATCGTAAATCGCTTGAAAAATCGTTAAAAGAATAACACCAAAAATCACATAACCCCAAACTTTATGAGTTAAAATTCTATCTAGTTTTATTCGTAAATCTTTGGCCTGACTTAAATCAACGGTTTGCCCTTTTTCTAAAGCCTTGTTGATAAACTGATACCGTTTTATAGTTTCCTTCTGCTGTAAGCGTTTTAAATCGCCTTTACTTTTAGTTTTAAAATCGGCAACTGCATCAAAATCCTTTCTATCGGTTTTACCAAAATTTACATCTTGAGTAATTACTAACCAAAGTTTATATAACAATTGATTTGGGAACGCTTTTTTCAGGTTTCCAAAATAGTCAGGGTCAATGCTGGTAGTGTCTAAGCAAGGTTTAACTGAAACTTCTTTATGATGCGCAATGAGATGCTTTAATTTGTCAATACCCTCATTTTTGCGCGTACTTACTAAAGCTATTTTAGTATTAAGCTTTTCTTCTAAATAGTCAATATCCAAAGAAATGCCCTTATAGCCCATACGGTCTGCCATATTTATAACCAGCACCGTAGGAATCTCTAAATCCTTAATCTGAGTAAAAAGTAATAGGTTACGTTTCAGGTTTTCAACATCAGTAACCACTACAGCAATATCAGGAAAGTCCTTATCATTTTTATTCAGTAAAAGCTCAATAACCACATTTTCATCAAGCGACGATGCATTTAGGCTATAGGTTCCCGGTAAGTCAATAATATGTGCCTTAACACCACGTGGAAGCTTACAAACCCCTTGTTTCTTTTCAACGGTAATACCAGGGTAGTTTCCCACCTTTTGGTTTAAGCCAGTAAGTGCATTAAATACTGAGGTTTTACCAGTATTAGGGTTCCCAATTAAAGCAACGTTTATCTGTTTACTCATGCGTTACTTTTTCAATTAAAATATGCGCAGCAGTTTCCTTTCTAATTGCTAAGTGCGTACCATTCACATTCAAATACATAGGGTCTTGAAACGGCGCAACTTGCACTAACTCCACAGAATTCCCGGGCAAACATCCCATTTCTAGAAGTTTTAAAGGTATATGAATCGACGAAACATCAGCAATTACAGCGTGTTCCCCTCGTTTTAAATGTGCTAAAGTTTGCTTCAAGCTTATTTAGATTGATTTTAAAGAAGCAAAAATAATACAATTGTTTAGAAGTATAAAAGTTATAGCGGTTAAAGTTTTATTTTATTTGGGCGTTCCCCTCCTAAGGTCGGGTCGGGCTTTCCGCTAATAGTTTTGGCTCGATGCGCGCCTCGCCAAAAGCTGCCGCTGCAATCCCTAACGCAAAGCGCAATCAGGATTTTTCTATTTATATTCCTCTTTTAAAATGGCAATATCCTCAAGTAAACGATCAATGTCTTCAGATTTAGTACCATCATAAAATCCTCGTATTTGTCGCTTTTTGTCAATCAGCATAAAATTTTCAGTATGTATCATATCAAAAGGGCCACCATCACCATTTTCCTTTACCGCCAAATAACTTTTGCGAGCCAGTTTATAAATCACCTTTTTATCACCCGTAACCAAATTCCATTTTTTATCATTTACGCCCTTTTTCTTCGCATAGCGTTTTAGTTGCGCCACAGTATCAATTTCAGGAGTTACCGTATGCGATAAGAGCATTACTTCAGTATCGTCCATAATTTTATTTTGAATTTGCCCCATGTGGTCGGTCATAATTGGGCAAATGGTCTGGCAGGTTGTGAAAAAGAAATCAGCTACGTAAATTTTATCTTTATAAGTATCTTGGGTAACCGTATCACCATTTTGATTAACCAAACTAAAATCGGCAATAGTATGGTATTTCTTTTTATATTGAATAGTACTGTCTACTAAAACAGGATCAACCCTAGAAGGGGTGTAAATATCTAAGGGTTGGTATACATTTAAGGTGTTGTAAATTAGGAAAACAATGATAATTGAAATAACACCAAAAACTATAGCAAACAATTTATAATCCTTAAAAAACGATAGCATTTTACAGGTTTAGCGTTTAAAATTCATGCAAAAATACGGCGATTTTAAATCGTAGAAAAGCTAGTGTTCACTTAAATTACTGTTAAAACATAGCGCAATCGTTTAATCGCTTTTTAAACTAGGTTGAAAACCTTACTTTTGTGCGGTTATTTTAAATCTGAAAAGGATTATATGGAGTTTGTTATAAAAATATCTCAGTTTTTATTGAGTCTATCATTGCTAATTGTTCTTCACGAACTAGGGCATTTTATTCCAGCTAAAGCTTTTAAAACAAGAGTAGAAAAATTCTATTTATTTTTTGATGTAAAGTTTTCACTTTTCAAAAAGAAAATAGGAGATACAGTTTACGGCATAGGTTGGTTGCCTTTAGGTGGATATGTAAAAA
Organism: Flavobacteriaceae bacterium; assembly: GCA_043557195.1. Lineage (GTDB taxonomy): Bacteria > Bacteroidota > Bacteroidia > Flavobacteriales > Flavobacteriaceae > Jejuia. The sequence goes on from CP121314.1 coordinate 2,290,882, forward strand.
TATCTGGGATGATAGATGAAAGTATGGATACCGAAGCTATGAAAGAAGAGCCTAAGCCATGGGAATTTCGGTCTAAACCTGCATGGCAACGATTGATTATCATGTTAGGTGGCGTTACGGTAAATTTTGTATTAGCATTATTGATTTACATATTTGCTTCGTTCTTTTATGGAGATACAGATATTGCTGCTAAAAGCATACAAGATGGTTACCAAGTTACCAATCCTTTATTAACGAATTTAGGCTTTAAAACAGGAGATGATATTGTTATAGTGGGTGATTATGAGGTAGAATACGTATCAGATATAAAACAAAATTTTATTGGAGCTGAGTCAGTAACAATAAATAGAGATGGAACACAAAAAACGATTGAGCTTCCAGAAGATATCTTAGGTCAACTTTCTACTAGTAAAGATCGAAGCCTTTTTGAAATTAGAATACCTTTTATTTTTGGAAAAGCAACAGATACTTCTCTAAATAAAGGTACTAACCTAAAAGAAGGTGATGTAATTTTAGGTATTAATGGTAATAAACTAAAGTATTTTGACGAGTACCGACCTGTTTTAGATACTTTGAAAGGACAAACGGTTACCGTGGATGTTTTAAGAGAAGGAGAAAATTTTCAAACAGATTTGAAAGTTGATAAGTATGGAAATTTTGGTTTTACATTAACAGGAACTTATAATGAAATGGAAGAACTAGGGTATTTAGCCATTTCAAAAAAGGAATACAGTTTTGGAGAGAGTTTTGGTGTTGGGTTTGATAAATTCACGAACCAAATAGGTTCTTACTTCAATCAATTAAAGTTGATATTTAGCCCTAGTACAGGAGCCTATAAAGGTGTTGGAGGATTTAAGGCAATATTTGATATTTTCCCCGATACATGGAGCTGGCAAGCCTTTTGGGGAATTACAGCATTTTTATCGATAATGTTGGCAATTTTAAACCTACTACCCATACCGGCTTTAGATGGTGGGCATGTGATGTTCTTATTATATGAAATGATATCAGGAAGAAAACCTGGAGACAAGTTTATGGAGTATGCGCAAATGGTAGGTTTCTTTATTTTAATTGCACTGGTTTTATTTGCCAATGGCAACGATATTTACAAGGCAATTTTTGACTAACTTTTTTAGTTATTATATTTGTTGTAAATAAAAATTAATATATATTTGCGCTCGCAAAAGCGAAATATAACCTTCCTCAGTAGCTCAGTTGGTTAGAGCATCTGACTGTTAATCAGAGGGTCGCTGGTTCGAGCCCAGCCTGAGGAGCTTGCAAAGTCTAACAGAAATGTTAGGCTTTTTTTAGTTATGTACTACCTCTACATCATTTATTCAGAGACTTTTAATAAGTTTTATGTTGGTTCATCACACAATCCATGGAGTCGTTTGGAAAAACATAATACAACCATATTTAACACCTATACTTCAAAATACAGACCATGGGTTTTAAAAGCAGTATTTAAAGTTGGTATTACAAGAAGTGAAGCTGAAGAGATTGAGAAATTCATTAAAAAGCAAAAGAGCAAAACTTTGTTACTAAAAATGATTGATTCTAATTTTGTTTTAACTGGTAAACTCGCTCAGTTGGTTAGAGTCCCGCACCTGCGGGATTAATCAGAGGGTCGCTGGTTCGAGCCCAGCCTGAGGAGCTTACAAAGTCTAACAGAAATGTTAGACTTTTTTGTTTTTGAAAAACTCTATATACCTAGAGGTTTAACCATTTTTTAAATTCAGCAGCTTTATTTTTACTAATAATAATATCCACTTCAGAATTTGGGTTGATTAATATTTTGAGTTGATTATTGCCATATTTAACGATCTTATCGATAGCAGAAATAGCAATAATAAACTGCCTGTTAGCTCTAAAGAAATAGGTTTCATCAAGATTGGTAATTAGTTCATCAAGACTAGAGTTAGATACTGAGCGTTTTCCATCAAAACAAACCACATACGTAATACCCGTATCAGTATATATATAAGAAATATCTGTTGTTGAAACCGATAAAAGCTCATTTCTCATATATGTAAGAATTCTTTTTTTAGTGTTATTGTCGGTATCATCTTCTGTTTCGGTAAGTTGAGATACTTCTTGTTGATAATTATCTAAAGCACTATTTAGTTTAGAAAGATTAATGATCTCATCTGATAGTTTTTCATTCTTAAGTTCTAGCCTTTTTTCATATGTACTACCAATTACCCTTACCACAGCTACAGCTGTTAGTGTAAATAAAAGCCCCATTACGAGCAATATAATTTGGAAGTTGCTACGTAAATCTTTTATTTGTTGAGATACTTTTTCAGTATTGGTATGTGCACCAATTATCCAATCGGAGTTTGCAACGGGGTGTAGATATATAACTTCAGAATTATTCTTTTTAATATCTAAATTCACATCGCTATCTTGAAGTAACTTATATAAATCTTCTGATGTAACTTCATCTGAAACCGAAGAGATAAATGATTTTTTAGAGCTTATAGGTTGTCCTAATAGTTTTACATCAGGATGGCACACAATTTTTCCTGACCAATCAAAAACACTTATAAAACCAGCATCTAAATTTGAGTTTTCAATACTTGCTTGGATGTTTTTTATAGTTTCTTCTTTTGAAATACCACTCTTAAGTTGATGCCCAATTAATATGGCAACTTGTTTTGCTTCACGTTTACTAGATTCTAATTGTGTGTCTAATATATTCTCTGCGGCTTCATTTACAAAATACCGTATCGCAATACCAGAGATAACTAAAAACACTAAGGATAGTGATAAGAACGTAAGTAAATAAAGTCGGTCTTTGCGCATAGCTTAAGTAATACTTTGCGAATATATAAAATTTGAACAAGTGCTTTTTCACAGCCTACTTTTCCTTTTTAGTATAGAATAGCGTGTATTTCAATTCCTTTTTTTCCTTCTTAAGTTGAATTTTTCCTCTTCACACAGGTTCTTTTTTATCAATAGGACTATCAGTGTAGTATTGCAATATGAATGTCCGAAACCTAATCATTCAAAAATTAAATTAATTATAAAAACCCAATAGAAATGAAAGCAATCAAATTTATCATGTTATTATGTATTACACTATTTGTTTTTAATTGTTCAAATGATAGTGAAGACGATTTAGTAAATGTAGATCCTCCTATGGAAGAGCCAGGTGATACTCCTGTAAATTATGTTGACGATATAGCGCCTATAATGAGTACCTCTTGTGTAGGCTGTCATGCAGACCCTCCAAGAAATGGTGCGCCTTTTAGTCTTGTAAATTTTTCTCAAGTAAATCAAAGGGCAACGGGAGTATTTAATAGAATGAATTTACAAAATGGATCTGCTGGCGCAATGCCACCATCTGGCAGGTTGCCACAAGCTACAATAGATAAGATTCAACAATGGATTGATGATGGTAAAAAAGAAAATTAAGGATCTTTTTATCAAAAAACCTTCCCTTTATTATTAAAAACAAATCAAGTACATGAAAACTAAACAATATATGTCTAATAAAATCTTATTTGTAGCGCTAGTTTTTTTAACAACTACACTATATGCACAAAAATATGTAGACAAAAAGGGGAATATCACTTTTGAAGCTTCAGAAAAAACTTTTGAGCCAGTTAAAGCGACCAATGCATCGGTAACTGCAATTTTAAATACAGATACAGGAGAGATGGCGGCATTGGCTTTAATGAAAGGTTTTCGATTTAAAAATTCTTTAATGGAAGAGCATTTCAACGAGAATTATATAGAGTCTGAAATCTATCCAAAAGCAAAATTTAAGGGAAAGCTGTTAGATTTCGATTATTCGAGTTTATCGAATATATATACAGAAATTGTTGTAGATGGGAAAATTGAATTGCGTGGAAAAGAAAAACAAATTCGCACTACACTCAGTATTAAGAAATCTAACGGCTCAATAATCATGCAGGGGTCTTTTAAAGTGGCTCCTGCAGATTTTGATATTGAAATACCAAGCATTGTAAGGAAAAAAATTGCTAACGAGATTGTGGTTACTCTAGATTTTAACCTTGTTGCAAAATGAAAAAGAGAACAAAAATAGCTTTAGGCGTATTGGTAATAGCACTTGTTTCTGCAATAGCTGTATATAACTATGTCTTTAATGCAGAGCATAGAGATATTGCTAGCGAAGAGGCTACAACATCAATTTCTGCCAAAAATATGTTTAATCAATTTCAATCAAATGAGGCACTGGCCACAACAACCTTTTTAGATAAAGTTGTAGAAGTAAAAGGAGAAATTACAGATTTAGAAGGCTTGGATATCGTATTAAGCAACGGTGCGCAAGCCACCATAAGTGCTAAAGATACTCTCAAGCTTAAAAAAGGAGATACAATAACCATTAAAGGACGATGCGTAGGTTATGATGAGCTTTTAGAAGTTGTAAAAATCGATCAATCTACCCTAATTAAAAACTAAACAACCCATGAAATACATATATTACATAGTCATCTTTTTACTGCCTTTGGCAGTATTTTCACAAGATGATTTATTAGACGAAATAGACAGCGACATAGAAGAAGATTATAAAGCCGCAGCATTTAAGGGGCTTAAAATCGTAAATTTCGAATCCACTAAAATGATATCTAAACAGGAGCTATATTTCGTAGTATCACACAGATTTGGTTCTATAGAAACGGGCTTTAAAGATTTCTTTGGATTAGATCAAGCTGTTACAAGACTTAATCTTATTTATGGTATAACGGATGCTATAAATGTTGGGGTTTCTAGAAGCTCTTTCAGAAAAATTTATGAATCTTCACTTAAAGTAAGATTGCTAAGAGAGAAAAAGGGTGAGTTTCCATTTACTATTGTAAGTTCTAGCAATATTTTAATTAACACGTCTTTAGATGATGTTATTTTGCCAGGGTTAGAATTTAAGCACAGAGTAGGATACACCACACAATTGTTAATTTCTAAAAAGTTTAATAAAGATTTTTCTTTACAGTTAATGCCAACATTTTTTCATGATAATTATGTAGATATTAACGAACAGGATAATTCTCAATACGTTATAGGCTTTGGTGGCAGGCATAAACTATCTAAGCGATGGTCTATAAATTTTGATTATGGCGCACATTTAAATAGAGCAGATACTTCGCCATTTAAAAATCCACTATCAATAGGTTTCGATTTAGAAACTGGCGGACACGTATTTCAGTTGCATTTTACCAATGCACAACCTATGAATACCAATTCATTTTTAGGGCAAGCTACAGGCGATTGGGGTAAAGGTGATATTTTCTTTGGTTTCAATTTATCACGAGTATTTTAATTAAAACAAAAAAGGTATGACATCAACAGCAAGAATTGAAGTGCAGCAGGGTTTTTGTAAAAACTGTTCTTCCTCTATAAAAAAAGAGTTACAGGTTATCGAAAACGTTAAAAATGTAAGACTATACCCAAAAGATTCCCTTATCACATTTAATTTTTTAAATGCTGAAAAACTATCTGCAGTATTAAACGTATTGTCTAATTTAGGTTATCCAGAAAAAGGCGAGCGTATTAATCATAATGGATGTTTACCATCTTTATGTAGGTGTTAATCTTTTTTTGCCCCCTTAGTTTAAGAATTCATTAGGTTTTAAGTTTAATTTGGTTTGTTGTTTAAAATAATTCCCAAAGTACGTTATGTCTTTGGGGATTATATTTGCATTACGATATATAAAAAGAAAAGAGTTGTTAAATTTGTATTATGATGAAATACATGCCAAAAACGGTACATAATTTACACACCTTAAATTATACTGTCGTTGCGTTTATGGTTTTAATTACAGTGTTAATTAGTTGCGTCGAAAATTCAGATAATTTAGTAAAAGATACCAAGGCAGTAAAGCAATTTGATATCGAAGCGCATAACCATAAAGATTTAGCTATAAATACAGATTTAATAGAGCATGTTATTTTAATTGAAGGAATTGTTGAAGATATTAATGATTTAAATCATCGAAATACTGTAATTTTAAAAGGTAGAGACACCAAAAGATTTGTAATTTGCGACATGCAGAAAAGTGAAAATCTAGCGCTTCTAAATGTTGGGGATACAGTAACTATAAAAGGTATTCTTAAAGGTACTTTAAAAGATGTAATTCTTCTAAATTGTATAATCCCTGTGCATAATGAATAAATTTTTAATAGCATTATTATTTGTTTTTGGTTTCAGTTCTGCGCAAAATTCTGAAAAGATAATAGCAAGACAGGGGCAGGTTTCCTTCTTTTCATACACTTCAGTAGAGAATATTAAAGCCGAAAACAATCAAGTACTTAGTATTATAGATTTAAAGGACCAAAGTATAGCTGTAAGTATGCTTATGAACGCCTTTATTTTTGAAAAAGCATTGATGAAGGAGCATTTTAATGAGAGTTATATTGAATCTGATATCTATCCCAGAGCAACATTTAAGGGTAAAATATTAGATTTTAACCCTAATTTAGAAAGTACTCAAGTTAAAATGATAAAAGGAGTTTTTGAGATGCACGGTCAGTCTCAAGAATTGGAGATAAAAGCTAAGATTGAAAAGAGTAAAGGGGTTTACAAAATTTCTGGGAGTTTTGAAACCTTGGTGAGTAATTATAAAATTAATATACCGCCATTATTGGCTGGGAATATTGCAAAAAGTATAAAAGTTGACTTTAAATTTGAATATCAGCCTTATGAAGATTAAAGAAATTATATGCTTGGGTATGTTGCTCTTAGGATGTGTTCAGATGTCAATAGCTCAAGAAGATTTATTAGAAATTCTAAAGAGTGAACAAAAAGACTCAGTAGGCTATATAACTCCAGCGTTTAAAATGACTAGAGTTGCTTTTGGACATTCTACCGAGGTAAGGGCAAAAGGTGTACTTGAACTTTTCACTGCCACACGTTTTTGGAATTTCCCAAGAGACCGTTCAGAAAGTTTTGTTGCAGACAAACTAACAACAAGAATAGCACTAGAATATGGTATAACAGATCGTTTGTCTTTTGGTGTTGGTGGAACAACTTTTGATGGGCTTTTTGATGGATACCTCAAATATAAATTACTTGCTCAGAAGAAAGGAGAAAAACCAAGCCTTTTCAATATTACCTTGTTACAGGCAGCTAGTTATAACAGCAGCGCTTTACCTTACATGGCGGCAGAAAATGATTTTTCAAGCAGATTAGGGTATACAACTCAGGTTTTAATCTCTAGAAAGATGTCTTCAGATTTTTCGTTGCAAATAGCTCCTACATTTATTCATAGAAGCTTAGGTTTATCTGATATAGATGACAATAACTTCTTTGCTCTAGGCTTTGGGGCAAGATACAAATTAGGACCGCATCTTGAATTGGTTTCAGAATATTACAGAACCTTCAATCCCATAGAATCTTTCAATACGTATGATCCTTTTGCTATAGGTGTAAATTGGGAATTGGGCGACATTTTATTGCAATTTATGTTAACCAATACTAGAAATATGGCAGAAGATAGATTTATCACGCAAACGCGAAATAATTTCAATTTCAAAGACCCTAATTTACATTTTGGGTTTAACGCTACCTACGTATTTCACCTAAAAAATAGATTAAAAAAATAGATATTGTTCTAGCTTAGAACTTTTTTCACAGCTTCAACAGTGTTTTTAGAATTACCAATAAAAATGTTGTCATCAACAATAATTACTGGTCTTTTTAAAAATGTATAATGTTCTAAAATGTAGTGTTTAAAGTCTTTCTCAGCTAATTCTTGGTTCTTCAAGTCCATTTTCTTGTAGAGTTGAGATCTTTTACTAAAAAGCGCTTCGTAGCTTCCAGCAAGTGCTTTCATTTCTTCTAATTGATTCACAGTAATCGCTTCAGTTTTTATGTCTTGTAGTTCGAATTCTGAAGATAAATTTAGTTCTTTTAGAATTCTTCGACACGTGTCACAAGTCTTTAAATAATATACTTTTTTCATGATGTTATCTGTTTCAAAAAGCAAATTAAAACTATATTTATCAAAAAAATAAACGATATGGATTTTACATTTAAGGTTTTAGAAAATGCTAGAGGTATTTTTAAAAAAATTATTGAAAACAACTCACTTGAAAACTTAAATAAAATACCTAAAGGCTTTAATAATAATATTATTTGGAATATTGGGCATGTTGTGGTTTCAGAGCAATTATTGGCCTATAAATTATCGGGTTTAGAATCTTCATTATCAGATGAAATGATTAATAAATATAGAAAGGATAGCAAGCCAAATGGAGATTTGTCTCAAGCTGAGGTTAATGAAATAAAAGACTTATTATTAACAACCTTAGAAAAAACAAAGGAAGATTACTATGATGATGTCTTTGAAAACTATAACCCTTATACGGTTTCTACAACTGGTAATACGTTAACCAATATTGATGAGGCTCTAGAGTTTGTAGCCATACACGAAGGTTTACATTATGGCTATGTATTGGCGCTTTTAAAGGCTGTTAAAAACTAGGTAGTCATTTGATTTTTCAAAAGGAATTGTAAATTCTATAATTCCAGTTGAGTAAGGAGCTATTTCATAAGCGTTATATAATAGAATAACACCATCTTCTGAAAGCCCAATATTTGAGGGGAGTTGAAAACTATCAGGTTCAAAAAGTATGGATTTATCTGTAACTTCTTTGTCAAAATATGATTTGGCAATAGTTTGGAACGATTCCATATCAGTAAATAGCTTTTCTTTTAAAATTTCCTTGCCCGTTACAGCATCAAAATTTAAAAATGTAATAAGGGTATTACCATGAGCACCACCAGTATTTAAGTATGATGTTATTGCAATACTTATAACTTCAACAGATTGAAAGGTTACTTCACCATTTATTTGTGCATCCCAATATTGTGGTGTTTCTGGAAAATCTTTTTTGAAATTCTGATATTCCGTATTAAACGCATCAATTTGTTTAGTTATAGATAACAGTTTGTTACTAACTTCAGGTTCTCCAATTGTAAGAACCGATGCTACAAAGTTCTCAATTTTAAGGTTTATAGATTCACTAGCACTAGTGTTCCCTAAAGCTTTAGGTATAAAAACTTCAACTAAACTATTATTTTCTGTTGTAATTTGAACTTCAGAAAAAGAAAGTTGCGCTACTTCTTTTTTACAAGAAATTATTAAAAAGATAGTTGAAAGCAACAAAAAAGTTCTTTTAGTCAATTGAAAATATATAAAGTGAATTTTAATTTAGGTAATAAATATAACCAACATTTAGCCAAAGTAGCCAATCGTTATTCTTGTTATACACCAAATCATGGTTTAGACCATCAACCCAATCATCAAAGTAGTATTGCCATCTTAAGTCTAACATTAGGTCAGATAATTTCCCAATTTTATATCTGAAACCCACACTTGATACTAAAGACCAAGTACTTCCTGGTGCAGGGTCAACAGATCCAGGTGCCCAATGTTTATAAAAATTGTTAGGGTCTCCAACATTACCCACATCATTAGTTCCATTATCATAAGTTGTAATAACTTCAGGGTTAAAAGATGTATAGTGAACCCCCAAACTTACAAAAGGAGCTACGCGATATCCATAGGCTTGGAAAGAACGAATGCTAAGTGGGAAAAACTCTAATTGTGTGCCTATATCTAAATTTTTTGCAAAACCTGTATGACCTCTTAATTTATCTGCTTCATCACTTGTTCTATCAGGTTGCACCCATCTACCTAAGTGTTCTAGTTTAGTTTTGTTCCAAGAAATTTCATTTCTTAGTTTAAAGTGATCGTTAAAATAAGTGTCAGTAGTGTAACAGTTACAATCAGCTCGATATGAGAAATTGATATAATGAACTAAGCCTATACCTATTCCTGAGTTTCCAAAATTAGTTTTTTCATTATCACGACTACCAAAATCTGATCTAAATTGTACAGGGCCAGCAATAACGCCTATTTCATGGGAGAACCCCAATTGAGCATATGACGTTTTGCAAATTGCAAACACGCAGAGAGTAAGAGCTAAACGTTTTAAGCTAAGCGTCATAATGTTATGTTTTCGAGGCGTTAACGCAACAAATATATAAAAACCCGATGAACCACCAAATTATTCTGATAAAGTGCATTTAGCTTTTCTCTTGTATTGCGAAATATTAAAAAAAATCGCATTATTTTTAAAGATAACGTATCTTTGCGCTTCAAAATTGTATTTTCATTAAAATTTAAACATTTGTTAATCTATGAAAGAAATAATTGCAGAATTTTTGGACATGGTTAAAGAGCGTAATGCTCACGAACCAGAATTTTTACAAGCGGTTGAAGAAGTAGCTGAAACCGTTATTCCTTATATTGTTCAGCATGATATTTATTATGGTAAAAATGTTCTGCTACGTATGGTAGAACCAGAAAGATTGGTTTCATTTAGAGTGTGTTGGGTTGATGATGATGGAGAAATTCAAGTTAATAGAGGTTATCGTATTCAAATGAATTCTGCCATTGGGCCTTATAAAGGAGGACTGCGTTTTCATCCTACAGTTAATGCAAGTATTTTAAAGTTTTTGGCTTTTGAGCAAGTGTTTAAAAATAGCCTAACAACATTGCCAATGGGCGGTGGTAAAGGAGGGAGCGATTTTGACCCCAAAGGAAAGAGCGATAACGAAATTATGAGATTTTGCCATGCTTTTATGAGTGAATTGTTTAGACATATTGGTCCAAATACAGATATTCCTGCGGGAGATATTGGTGTAGGCCAGCGAGAAATAGGATTTCTTTTTGGAATGTATCGAAAATTACGAAATGAGTTTACAGGCGTTCTTACAGGTAAAGGGATGACTTGGGGAGGTTCTTTAATTAGGCCTGAAGCAACTGGCTACGGTACAGTATATTTTGCAGAAAATATGCTGAAAACAAAAGACGATAGTTTTGAAGGCAAAACAGTTGTAATATCTGGTTCTGGAAATGTAGCGCAATATGCTGCCGAAAAATCTCTTCAGTTGGGAGCAAAAGTTGTAACACTATCGGATTCCTCAGGATATATTTATGATGAAGAAGGTATAGATACTGAAAAACTAAAATTTGTAATGCAGCTTAAAAATGAAAAGAGAGGTAGGATAAGTGAATATTTAGAAGAGTATCCTAATGCTAAATTCCATAAAGGTAAGACGCCATGGAACGAGAAATGCGATATAGCATTACCATGTGCCACCCAAAATGAATTGGATGGTGATGATGCAAAAGCTTTATTGTCTAACGGATGTATGTGTGTGAGTGAAGGTGCAAATATGCCTTCTACAAAAGAAGCAATTGCCGAATTTCATAAAGCTAAAATCTTGTTTGCTCCAGGTAAGGCCTCAAATGCTGGAGGTGTTGCAACATCTGGTTTAGAAATGACTCAAAACTCCTTACGTTACAAATGGACTAGGGAAGAGGTTGATAAAAAGCTCAAAGAAATTATGGCAGATATTCACCAGTCTTGTATTGACTATGGAACGGATGAAGATGGTTATATTGACTATGTTAAAGGTGCAAATATTGCAGGTTTTGTGAAAGTAGCTGATGCTATGTTGGCTCAAGGAGTTGTATAACTTTTATTAAAAAGATTAGTATAGAAAAAGCTTCCTGAAACAGGAAGCTTTTTTATTTCAACGATATAATCTAATTAATATTCATTACTTATAAATATATTTGCTCTAAATGGATAAAAGTATCTGTATACTTAGGAGTTGTGAATAAGATCAATACCAATAATTTTGATTTTTTAAGAGTAGTCTTTGCACTTACAGTAGCTTTGGCTCATTTAATTGAATTAAGTCAAATAAATGCATTTCAAAATTATAACGTTTTTTTTAATACCCGTTTAGCTATAGATGGTTTTTTCGTTGTAAGTGGTTTTCTAATAGCCAAAAGCTACGAAAGCAATAAAAATTTTAAAGTATATGTTACCAAGAGAATAAAAAGAATAGTACCTGCTTATTTTTTTTTAATTCTTGTTTGTGCAGTTTTCTTTAGTTTCTTATCCACGCATAGTTTTTCTAATTATTTTTTGAGTACTCAATTTTGGAAATATTTAGTAGCAAATCTCTCGTTTCAAAATTATATTGAACCGTGTTTACCCGGTGTATTTGAAGGGAATTTAGTATGTGCCGTAAATGGAGCTTTATGGACTATTAAAATTGAAGAAGCATTCTATTTGTTACTTCCCGTTTTTTATTATTTAATCGATTCAAAAAAGATGAATATTTATGCCCTAAGTATATTTATCTATATATGTTCAATAGGTTATTTTAACTATTTCTTGCATGCTGATATGTATAGAATTGCTAAACAATTACCTGGAGCATTAGCATTTTTTTTAACTGGTGTTGTTTTTTATCGCAACTTTAGCTTTTTATATAAATGGAGGCACCATATTATAATTCCATGCCTATTACTGTTCTTTTTAGAACAATATGTTTATACAACACATATTTTAAAACCTATTAGCTATGGGTTTATGGTGTTTTACATTGCTTATAGTTTTAAGTGGTTGAACAATTTTGGCAAGTATGGCGATTTTACATATGGGATTTACATTTATCATTTTCCCATAATCCAAATTTTTGTTTATTATAATCTGTTTGAAAAATATAATTATATATTGGTTAGTTTATCGGTATTGTTTATAGTATTAGTTGCTTCTATATTATCATGGTATCTTCTAGAATTGCGATATCTATCGGAAAACAGAAAATCAAGATACAGAAAGTTGTTCAGCAGAACAGTGAAAGTATAATTTTGTGAGCGCCATATACTGTATAGATTGAAAATACGTTTAAGCATCAAAAGAATTTAAAAAAGCTTTTAATTTTGAAGAAATACCTTCTTTTACTTTTTACATTATTACCATTACTACAGTTTAGTCAGGATTTTTCAGAATCTTGGAACGGTCATTTTTCCTATAATAATATAAAGGACGTAGTTAGAGGGAATAATACTATTTATGCGGCAGGGGAAAACACTATCTTTAGTGTAGATACTCAAACGGATGAAATAAGTGAAATTACAACTATAGATGGTCTTTCGGGAGAACTTATTTCAACAATATTTTATAGTGAAGCGTATGAGTTACTAGTTATTGGTTACGAAAGTGGACTAATGGAAATAGTATTTGATAATGATGATGAGATCTTAACGGTTGTAGATATAATAAATAAACTTACTATTCCATCAGGCGATCGAAGGATAAATCACTTTTTTGCCTACGAAAATTTCATATATATATCTACCAATTATGGTATTTCTGTTTTTGATCTGGAAAGATTAGAATTTGGTGATACATATTTTATCGGAGCGGGTGGTTCTCAAATTCCTGTAAAACAGGTTGCTGTTTTTAATGATAATATTTATGCCACATGTCTAAGTAATAATGGTTTGAAAAAAGCATCACTTTCAAACCCAAATTTAATCGATTTTAGAAATTGGCAAACCATTGCATCAGGTAACTTTAGTGGCGTTACGGCATTAGAAAATAGACTTTACGTAATAGGAACAAACAGAAGAATATACGAAGTAGTTAATGATGCTTTGGTAAGCGTATTTACTTTTAATAATGATATAATTGATTTTAAAACGGTAGAAAGCAACATCACGATAACAACTAATGTTGATGTTTTTATTTACGACTCCGATTTTAATTTAATTTTTCAAACCTCTGTTGCAGATACTGGATTCAATACCCAATTTAGTGCAACTTCTATTTTTTCAGAAGCCTTATATATTGGAACTAGTGATGAAGGTGTTTTAAGGGTAAATATTTCAAACCCTGCGCTTTTTGAAGAAATACGCCCTGATGGACCATTACTCAATAGGGTTTTTAAAATAAGAAATTTTAACGGCGAGTTATGGATGGTTTCCGGGGGATATTCAAGGTTCTATAATTTTGGAGGAGGTATTATTCGATCTGGGATAAGTCATCTGAAACAAGGTGAATGGTTAAATATACCATATGATTCAATAAGTGCAAAAATTGAAAATCCTAGGAATTTATCTCACATTGCTATAAATCCCTTAAATTCAAATCAAGTTTTTATAAGTTCGTTTTTCACAGGATTAATAGAAATAAATGATAATGAGGTTATTGGGTTATATGATGAAACTAATAGCACATTAGACCCTTTCTTTAGTAATATTAATCTAACCCTTTCTGGAACGTATGATTCTAATGGTGCATTATGGTTAATGAATGGGCGAGTACAAAGGCCATTAAATAAGTTTGTAAATGGACAGTGGACTTCTTATGGTCTTGAGGAGATTATTCCCACCACTGATGATGATCGTGGATTTAGTGATGTTATCATTGATGCTGATGGTACAAAATTTATTGGTTCGCACTTTAATGGTGTCATCGCTTTTAACGAAAACAACGGCAATAATCAAATGAATAATATAAGTGAAGAATCGCAAAATATGCCAACATTTGATATAAAAGCATTAGCATTAGATAGACGGAACCAACTGTGGATAGGGACTCCAAGTGGACTACGTGTATTGTTTAATATTTCAAATTTTTTAGAAGAAGAAAATCCGAGAGCAGAAGAAATAATAATAGAGGAAGATGGAGTGGCTCGGGAATTATTTGATGAACAGTTTATATCTGATATCAAAGTTGATGGATCTAATAATAAGTGGGTGTCAACAATTGGTGCAGGCGTGTTCTATTTGTCTCCAGATGGGCAAAATACCATATTTCATTTCACAACAGATAATTCACCATTGCCATCAAATGATGTAAATGATATTTCTATTGATAATACTAATGGGCTAGTTTATATTGGAACAGAGAGGGGGCTGGTATCCTATAAAGCAGGCAGTACGACCATACGAGAAGATTTTGCTAGAGCACACGCCTACCCAAATCCAGTAAGACCTGGTTTTGATATTGTTGAAGAGAAAGTTAAAATTATAGACCTTCCTGAAAATGTCAATATTAAAATTACCGATATTGAAGGAAATTTAGTTGCAGAGGCGCAATCTAGAACTAATCAAAGATTTCGTGGTTACAATTTAGAAATTGACGGTGGTACAGCCTATTGGAACGGTAAAAACTTAGCAAATAATATTGTGGCTTCAGGCGTATATCTTATTATGCTTTCTGATTTAGATAGTTTTGAAACTAAAGTACTTAAACTAATGGTAGTAAGGTAATGTTAAGCACTACAAATGCCATTGTATTATCAAAATTAAAGTATCGAGATAACGATTTAATCGTAAAATGCTACACACAAGAACATGGGGTTATCAGCTTTTTGGTTCGTGGTGTTTTAAAATCTAAAAAATCTTCTGCGAAAACTGCGTATTTTCAATTGTTATCGCAGATACAGGTCGTTTTTAATTACACTAAAACACGTTCGCTTTATACTTTAAAAGAAGTAAAATCTAATACTATATATACGAGTTTACATTCTCATATATTAAAGAGTTCCGTTGTTATGTTTCTTTCAGAAATGCTATCTATTACACTTCAGGAAGAAGAAAAGAACGAAGCCCTTTACAGTTTTTTGGAAACCACATTATTATGGTTTGATGCCGAAGACGAATACGCTAATTTTCATTTATTATTCTTATTAAAACTCACAAAATACTTAGGCTTTTTCCCAGATATTACTAATGTGGATGGTAGCTATTTTAATTTAGAGGATGGTAGTTTTCAAATGAAATATTTTGGAAAATATAGTGTTTCAGGTGAAAATTTAATACTTTTAAAACAGCTTTTAGGTATAAAATTTGATGCATTGCATACTGTAAAGATTAATGCACAAAAAAGACAATCATTTTTAAATATGATTTTGCTTTATTTTGAACTACATTTGGGCAGTTTTAGAACCCCAAAGTCACTGCAAATTTTTAATCAGGTTTTTAATTAGAAAATGAAGCGCAATTATATGCTTTTGTTGTTTTTACTACTGTTTAAAGTAGTAGAAGCACAAGATATAAAAGTACTAAATGCAATTACCGAAGAACCTATTTTTGGTGTTGCAATTTTTGATGCGAAAAAAACTAAAAGCGTAATCACTAACTTTAAAGGTGTTGCCAGTTTAAGTAAGTTTGCGTTAACAGATACACTTTATTTTCAACATTTATCTCACGTTACCAAAACCTTTACAAAATCTGAAATTATAAAAACGGGTGTTGTTTACTTAGATGCTAATACCCAAGGATTAAAAGAAATTGTGGTTTCGGCGTCAAAATTTGAGCAACATAAAAGGGATATTCCACAAAAAATTGTAAACACTAATGCCGAAATTATTGAGTTTACAAACCCGCAAACCAGTGCGGATGCATTACAAAACGCGGGATCGGTTTTCATCCAAAAAAGCCAGTTGGGAGGTGGAAGCCCAATGATTAGGGGGTTTTCTACGAACAGATTGTTAATAACAGTAGATGGTGTGAGAATGAATAATGCCATATTTAGGGGTGGAAATGTGCATAACGTAATAGCGGTAGACCCTTTTTCAATTCAAAGTACTGAAGTTACTTTAGGTTCAGGTTCGGTTATTTATGGAAGTGATGCTATTGGCGGTGTGATGAGTTTTTACACAAAAAACCCTCAATTATCTTATGCTGACACATTATTAGTTAAAGCAAATTCAATAGTACGTTATGCTTCAGCTAGTGATGAAAAAACAGGGCATTTTGATCTTAATTTAGGCTATAAAAAGTGGGGCTTTTTAACTAGTGCAAGTTATACCGGTTTTAATGATTTAGAAATGGGCACTCATGGGCCTGATGATTATTTAAGACCAGAATTTGTGATTTCAAACGATGGAAATGATGCTATAGTCACCAACCCAAACCCAAGAGTTCAGAAGTTTTCTGGATATAATCAATTGAACATCACTCAAAAAGTAAGGTTCGAACCCTTTAAAAACTTGAGTTTTGATTTAGGCATTCATTATTCAAAATCATCTGATATTCCTAGGTACGATAGGCTTATCCGTTATCGAGACGATGATTTACGCTCTACGGAATGGAATTATGGTCCACAAAAATGGTTTATGTCTAACCTTCAAGTTACAAAATTAAGTAGTCGCTCTAATTTATACGACAAGGTTAAAGTAACATTGGCATATCAAAATTTTCAAGAGAGTAGGATAGACAGAGATTATCAATCGGTAGATAGAAGAATTAGAGAAGAAGCCGTAGATGCATATTCGTTTAATTTAGATTTTGAAAAAAGATTAAGCGAAAAAACAAGACTATTTTATGGTGCGGAATATGTATTTAATAAAGTGTCATCGGTTGGAACAAATGAAGATATTGCAACAGGAATTCTTTCAAATACAGTGTCTCGATATCCAAATGACGCTACATGGTCTTCGGCAGCAGTATACACGAGTTTAAAGTATAAGCCGAATACAAAGTTTGTATTTCAATCAGGGTTGCGATTTAATCATGTAACCTCAGAAGCAGATTTTACTGAAAACAACCAGTTTTTGAATTTACCATTTCAAAGCTCAAAAAATACAGCAGGTGCTCTCACAGGAACCGCTGGTTTAACCTGGTCTCCAAACCAAACCATACAATGGAAGCTAAATACAGCATCTGCATTTAGAGCGCCTAATATTGATGATATTGGCAAAGTGTTCGATTCTGAAGCAGGCTCAGTAGTAGTGCCAAACGAAACACTACGGCCAGAGTATGCGTATGGAGGAGAAGTAGGTTTAAAACTTGATTTTAATAAAAAATTAATTCTAGATGTAAGTACCTTTTACACGTATTTAGATAATGCGCTTGTGCGACGAGATTACAATTTAAACGGAACTACTGAAATACTATATGATGGCGAGTTAAGTAATGTACAAGCTATACAAAATGCTTCCAAAGCATGGATTTATGGTTTTGAAGTTGGGTTGAAAGTATTACTCACTAATAATTTAGAATTGATATCACAATATAGCGTAATAGGTGGCACGGAAGAAAATGACAATATTGAAGTTCCTATACGTCATGTAGCACCAAACTTTGGGAATACACACTTAGTTTGGAAGTACAAAGGCTTAACTCTAGATGCTTTTGCAAATTATAATGGAGAACTATCTTTTAACCAATTAGCGCCTTCAGAAAAAGTGAAGGACTATATTTATGCTACAGACAGTAATGGTAATCCGTATTCGCCTTCTTGGTATACGTTGAATTTTAGAACACAATATAAAGTAAGTAATAAAATTACACTTACTGCAGCTTTAGAAAATATCACAGACCAACGTTACAGAGCTTATTCTTCTGGTATTGCCGCTCCTGGAAGAAATATTATTCTAGCCTTAAAATATAGTTTATAAAAACACGTCATTCTTAAATTAGAATGACGTGCAAAATATTAATCCTGATAAACGGTATTAAATAATATTATCTTTTAATAAACTTTTTACTCACAGTAGCGCCGTTTTCTAATTCTATATTCGCTATATAAACTGAATTTTTTAACGTACTCAGATTATAAGTTTCCTTACTGTTTTGCCCATTAAGATTATACAATGTTCTTCCTAAAAGGTCAAAAACTACAATAGATTTAAAGGTTGAAGTTTCACTGGTAAACTGAACGTTGTTATCATCTAGTTGCACTATCTTAATGTCGTTAGCATTCAAAGTAAACTCGTCCTTAGATAATGCGGCTGCACTAAATGCAACTTCAAAGCGCTCATTAAACTCACCAACTTCAGAAGTAAAACTATAATCGTTATCAGATAAATTATGAACTGTATTTGTTAAGTTGTCGTTTAAATACACGGTATTGTTTGATAAAAAGTCACCCTGTAGTTGAGCTACAGATATCGTGTAAATAGTTGCTACATCTATCGAAGTTTTAAAACCAAGTTTTACAACTTCATCAGTATCTAAGCTATTACTTGCCTTACCTTGTATTGCGAATTTACCATTATCATTTTCAATCAATGAATAGAGCAATGCTTTGTTGCCTGTTGATACAGGGCGTTTTAAATCGTAAAATGATCCATCATTAAAATCTGTGGCACCATCAATGTAACTAACTAATACTTGGTTGGCAGCGCCATTATCCGAAACCAAATTGAGCCAAAGCTTATTAGCACTATCAATAGAACTGTTTTTTGAACTCTCATTTTTAAAGAATTGGCTATTATCATTAGTAATTAAGCGCATAGAGTTATCGAATGTTACATTACTAGCACTTAATGCTTCAACAAAAAATCCTTGACCAGAAGGCACAAACCTATTAGGAATTGTTCCAGAGGCTCCATTAGATACTGATCCTGAGCCATTAATCATAGCATAATCAGCACCTGAAAAATTATAGCCTTCGTTTCCACTTGCTGCCTGACTTGGAGCAGTAAATTGATCCCATAGATATATAGCATCAACAACTCCGGTATTTACTGCAAAAAAGCGATCTGCATCAATAGCACATGGATAGGGGTTTCCAATTAAATTCCAATCATTATAAGCCCCTCCACTATTATTTACTAGAGGCACAGTGATAACACCATTATTAAAAGCACCTCTAAATACAAAAGTTTCTGGACGCGGGAATGCTGGTCCAAATTCATTTGTTCTCATTGCATAACCAACACCTGGAACTAGGGCGCCAGAAGCGAAATTCCAATCATTGCCATCATCATCAATATCATCAATCCCTGGATTATTAGCAAATACAGGTGGATTAGAATTTCCGATTTCTTCTAATAAATCCACAAAATTTGCTGCAATAAACTCAAAGCGTTTGTCAACTGGCACTGTACTAAATACATTTTCAACTGTTTCACCTGTAACTGGGGAGCTCCAATAAGTATACACAAACTTATTTGCTACTGTTTTTGTTTTATTCATTAAAACACCATTAGTGGAGTTATCTGTAAAAGTAGCAGTATCATTATTTTGAATAAAATTACCTTGAGATTGTACAAATAATTGACCATCTACAGTAACTTCGTTTTCAACTTCAACGTAATCACCATCATTAACATTTAGGTTGAAACCACCATTTACGGTTAGAGTACAAGCACTAAAACTTCCATCTGTAGCAGTATTATAGTTACCGTTAATTATAACTTCAGTAGATAAATCTGGCGTACCACTCCATGCTCCATTCCATGTTACAGTTGATGAGCATGTTCCTGGAGCAACGCAAGTATAAGAAGCTACACCGCCAAGGGTTTGACGATTAGCACCACCACCATTAGCACCAGACCAATTAGTCGCGTCGGCAACCGCATTGATAATTAAGGCTTGATTTGCTAATACCGAACGGTTATAAACACAGTTTTGTCTATCGAAGGTCATAGCGTTAACACCATCTGTTAAGCCAGCTGGAACAGCACTATTTTGAGTATCCGTTGCATCTGTCCAACCATTGTTATTAGCAACATGTACAGCATATAACAGTGTTGGAGATGCAAGCGTGCCTTGGTAAGCAATAACTTGATCCCCTCCAGCAGAGAATCCAAACCCTAAATCTGTTTCAGCTGCGGATCCTATTGCGCTTCCTGAAAAATCAAGCGAGGAATAGTTATTTCCACCAATATCTGTTATTATTATTTCTGTACCACAACTTGTAGCGGCAGTAGCCGTCCAAGTAACAACACCTTCGCCACTTCTAAAGCTTCCCGTAGCCAACCATCCTTTGTCTGTAAAATTTATAGTAGTGCCAGCAGTTACATCTGTCAATAAAACAAAAGAAAACTGGTCAGGGTTTTGAGTATTAATTCCAGTAATCGCAATATCACCAACAGATAAAGTCGTCTGCCCATAACCAAAACTAAAAGCTAAAAGCAATATTAATATTGAGGTAATTTTTTTCATCATGTTAAGTTTTAAAACTAGATTTGGATCTATTAATTATAATGTTTTAATCATTTTCAATTGTTATTTTTGATTCCCTAAAATGCAAACCAAAAAAACATATACCGTACAAGAGGCTACTAGAAAACTAGAGCACTATTGTGCGTATCAAGAACGTTGTCATCAAGAGGTGCAACAAAAGTTAAAGTCTATGCACATGATACCTGAGGCTATCGATGTGATTATAGTCCATCTTTTGCAACATAACTATCTTAACGAAACAAGGTTCGCCAAAACATTTGTAAGTGGTAAGTTTAGAATTAAGGCTTGGGGCCGTCGTCGATTAACTTTTGAATTAAAGAAAAAGGACATCAGCAAAGTTAATATAAATCAAGCACTTGCAGAAATAGAAGAATCGGAGTACATCGAGGTTTTCAATAGTTTAGCCGAAAAAAAAGCAAATTCTATTACCGAAAGTAACAAACATAAAAAAAAGCGAAAATTAATCGATTATCTGCTTTATAGAGGCTGGGAATCGCACTTAGTGTACGAAAAGGCTAGGGAGCTTTTCGGGTAAATCCATAAAAAAGCGGATGAAGTGTTAAAACCTATCCGCTTTTTTCAATATTTTGAGATACTTCTTAAAGATTAAAACTTGCTCCAAAATTAACCGTAAATTGGTTATGAAGCATTTCAGCAGGAGTTAAAGTTCCCGATTTGTATTTTGCAAAAGGCGTATTAAATTCAGTATAAATACCAAAACCATCACTAAAGAAATAGCGTGCTCCTAAGTGCCCACCAAAATTCTTTAAACCTAAACTTAGACCTGGATAAATATCAAAGTTATCTCCAGCATTGATTACGTTTCCTAAGTTTGCATTAAAGCGAGCTCTTATATCAAAACGATCTCCAAAATCTGCGTTTATCATCTCTTCAACCCCTAATAAATATGTAGAGCTAAAACCAAATGAGATATTATCGCCAAAACCGTAATCGTAACTTACGTTAATACCTGTTCCGTTTTCTTGAGCATTAAGACCAACCTGAAATTTGTTATCGTTTTTACCGATATAAGCTTGTGCATCAATAAACAGCACGCTTAGTAAAGCTATTCCTAAAATTATTTTTTTCATGATTTGAGTTTTTATTTTAAGTGCGCAAAGATATTACAAGTTTTATAACTGCAAAGATTTTATAAATGTTTATGTGTTCTAATAATGGCTTGCTCGTTTTTCCAATCTATCCATTTTTGACCTTTAATTCTACGCATTACGTTGTCAAAACTTCGCATCACAAATACATTATAAACGGCTTTCCCAAAGTTTTTTGGATTTCTGGCAATAGCCCTTAAACTCATTGAAAACCCAGGAGTAACGTAACGCATATAATGCCAATACCCTTCAGGCATGTACAATACCTCACCATGATTTAATTCGGTTTTGTAGCCCTTAGCTTTTTTAAGCAGTGGCCATATTTCAAAATCAGGATTGTTAAAATCAATATCCTCTCGTGTAATTAGAGAATGTGGAATTTTATAAAGGTAGTCGTTCTGGCTTTGGTCAAACAAAATACACTCTTTTTTTCCCGCAAAATGAAAATGAAAAATATTGGCCAGATCAATATCATAGTGCATAAAAGTATGCGAATCGCGTCCACCAAAAAACAGCATAGGGATGCCTTTCATAAGCCGTAACCCAAAATCAGGAAACGTAAAATCTTGTTGTAATTGCGGAATTTCCTTTAAAGCATTCCATAGAAAAATACGGTATTTTGTGGGCTCGCGTTTTAGTAAATCTATATATTCACTAAGCTTCATTTTAGCGTGTGGTTCGTTAAACCCATCCTTATAATCTACCGGTCTATCGTCGTACAAAGGCACCGTTAAATCGCCACCAATGTCCTTAAAATAATCTAAATTCCATGTTTTGTAAGCAGGCCAATCCTCTATAAAACGCTCAATAACTACGGGTTTTTGAGGTTTAAAATAGTCCTTTAAGAACTCAACTTTCGTAATCGTTTTTACACGCGGAATGTCTTGTAGGTTCAACGACAAAGTTTGATTAGTTTAGTGAAACAAAGTTAAGAAAACGTTCCCAAATGTAAAATAGTATCTTGGGCGTTCCCCTCCTAAGGTCGGGTCGGGCTATCCGCTATATCTTTTTCTCGTGCCTCAAAAAAGGATGCCGCTTCTATCCCTAACGCGAGGTTTAGGCTTTGTTAAGACTATTACTTTTCTTCTTTAGGTTTTTCTGCTTTTTTAGATTCAGAAGTGGTATTATCTTCTTCTTTTAAACTTTTACCTTTTAAATACTCAGGCAATTCCATTCCAGCCATATTAAACATATCTTGCAAAGGAGGAACCGATTGATACATTCCCGAAAGGAAATTTGCAGTAGACGATTTTCCATCTTTTCCACCACCATTTTCCCAAACAGTTACTTTATCAATTTTAATATTCTTAATGGCTTCAGCCTGTGTTTTAACCAATTCAGGTAGTTTGTCTGCAATTAATAATAAAACGGCATCTTTGGAATTATTGCCAGCCGCTTTTACAATTTGGTCTAAACCAGCAGCCTGTTTTGTTAATACTTCATATAAACCTTGAGCTTCAGCTTGCGCTTTAAATAATATGGCATCGGCTTCACCTTTAGCGCGTCTTCTAATTTTTTCAGCTTCAGCTTCGGCGTCAATTTCAACTTTCTTTTTATCAATTTCTGCCGGAACAATTACGTCAGCCATTTGAGAAGAGCGTTCTCTTTCAGCTCTTGCAGTTTCAGCTTCTTTTTCCGCAGCATAAGATTCCTCCAGAGCTTTTGCTCCTTGTACTTTTTCAGCTGCAATAGCAACACGTTCTGCTTCTGCTTCTCTTTGACGACGTAAGGAATCTGAATTTGCTACTGCAATTTTCGCAGTATTCTCACCTTCAACTGCTTGTGCATTGGCAGCAGCTACCTGTGTTCTTTCATCTTGTAAAGCGTTAGCTTCACCAATAGAACCATCTCTAGTTTTTTCTGCTACAGATTTTCTAGCTGCATTTATTGCATGTGCAGCAGCTTCTTTTCCTAAGGCTTCAATATATCCAGATTCATCAACAATATCTGTGATGTTTACGTTAATCAGTTTTAAACCTACCTTTTTTAATTCAGATTCTACTGATTGAGAAATATTAGCTAAAAATTTATCCCTATCTGAGTTAATTTCTTCAATATCCATGGAAGCCACAACCAAACGTAATTGTCCGAAGATAATTTCTTGAGCTAAATCCTGAATTTCATTCTGCCCTAAACCTAATAAACGTTCAGCAGCATTTTGCATAATACCAGGTTCTGTAGAAACACCAATGGTAAAACGAGAGGGCACATTTACACGTATGTTTTGTTTTGATAAGGCGTTTACTAGATTCACTTCAATAGAAATTGGAGTTAAATCTAGAAACTCATAATCTTGAATTACTGGAAATATAAAGGCAGCACCACCATGAATACATTTTGCTGATTGCCCACCACCTACTTTACCGTAAACCACTAAAATTCTATCAGAGGGACAGCGTTTATAACGTCTTATTAAAATGATTAGGAATAAGAATATAAATAATATCCCAAAGATTAGGGCAAGCGGTAATCCAAAATTAAAGCTCTCCTGAGCCATCAGTAATTTCATAAGTTTTTTGTTTTATAGGTTCAATCGGTTTTGTTGTTCTGTCCACTATTAAAATACCATTGTTGGTAACATCTAAAACTTTAATAATGGTTCCAGATTTTAAAGGTTCAAACGCATCAGTTAACGCATCTAATTCGCGAAGCGAGCCTTGAACTCTTACGGTAACTTTCCCCATTTTAGAACGATTTGCTCCAATGGTTAAATACACTTCGCCAACAGCATCAATAGCATTTTTATATTTTAAGGTGCCACTATCACTTAGTTTTTGCATAAAGTAAAACATGGCAGCCATTATAGTCATCATAACTAACCCAGAAAAGGTAGAAATTATGAACGTTAGCGGTAAGGGTAAATCGGCATCAATACAAGCCACACCACTCCATCCAAAAATGGTAAAAAATCCAACTAAATTCTTAAAAGAAATAAATTGAAATCCGATACCTGTATCAGACTCTATATCATTAATATCGTCTGCATCTCCTCCAATAAAGGCTAAAATCACTACAATAATGAATACAAAAGAGCCTAGTAAGGCTATAAGCCAATAGAATTTAGAAATAAAATCCAAATTTGAAAACCACTCTAGCATAGTATTAAATATTATGAATTAAATGTAAGTTTATTTGTAAGACTCCGCAAATTTTTTTGACAATGAAAATCAGTGTAAGATTAATGTAAAGTACACTTGTATTTACTTTATCTGTAGTCAAAATATAACTTTTGTTACAGCATATAAACAAAAAAAGACCAGAGGTTATCCTCTGGTCTTTAGTATTTGTAGATAATTTTTTAAATCTAATTAAAACTATATCTTAAGCCAAACAATACATTACTTGGAGGCATTGGTACAAAACCAGTTTCAATATATTCCGCGTCAAAAATATTGGCTGCGGTAAGTGTAAATTCAAACTGTTTAGCTGTAATTACAGATGAAACATCCCAAACATTATAGCTTAAGCCTGCGGTGCGCTCCGCATGTTTGTAGATAATGTTAAAGTTAAAGTTTTTACATATTTGAGAACTCAAACGCGATGTAAAATGATGTTTCAAAGAATTGATGGAATATCTAGAAAAATTAATATTTAAATCGCCTACTTCATCTTCGATAAACGTGTAACCCATTGATAAGTTTTGAGGCAAACTTCCTATTTTAAAGTTGTAGCTTGTATTTATTTCAAATCCTTTCGTATATAAGTCGCGAAGGTTGGTAGCCATAAAACGATCTGCTTCATTTTCTTTTACATAATCTATTAATTTACTGGCGTCTCTATAGAATACGGCAAACGAACCATTGAATTTAGGTGAAAAGTATTTCCCTCCAAATTCAAACGAAAGCGCTTCTTCTGGTTCTAGGTTTTCATTTCCAACCGTTGCAGGGTCACTGTAAAATAAATCAGTATACGTTGGAATACGATAGGTATTTCCAGTATTGGCGTAAATTTTAAAGCTGTCGTTTAGTCGATATCCAATATCTAACCCAGGGAAGGCATGAAATTTAAAATCGGAGAAGTAAGTAACAGCTAAACCAGGTGTAACATCAAGTTTATCATTAAATAACTTAAATTGATGTTCTAAAAATAGATTGGTCATAAAACGGTTTCTGTTCCCAAGATTATTACTCCTTATGTATATTTTCGACATATCAACTCCAAAACCGGTTACACCAAGATTAGAACTGTAGGATGCATTTGCCTCTGCACCAATTTTATCTGTAATGTGTAGGTTTCTAAAAAAGTTAGGTTCGTCACGTTTTAAAAGAAACATATCCTGATTACGTTTCCAATACACGCGAGGTCTTATTTTTAAATTATTGGATTTAAAAGTTGTAGTAAATCCAATTAAACTGTTTTGTGTTTCTTCATATTCGTTCCAATCTGGGTTTGTGGTATAAAAATTTTCAGCACCAAATTTTCTATCAAAAAATGTCGCAATCATCTCGACGGCTTGTCCTTTTTTATTAAACACACTTTTGATGAAATAATTAGAATTGTTGTAATCTGAATTATTTCTGTAACCCGCTGAGGTTAATTTTCCTGCATGAATAATATGAGACGAATTCTCTAACTCTGAACCAACCGTAACAGAACCATTTAACTGCCCAAACGAACCAGTTTCTAGATTTGTAGAGACCGTGTTTTTCAATTGTTTTTTGGTAACAATGTTAATAGCTCCAGTAAATGCATTTTGCCCAAATACACGTGCAGCTGGACCTTTTATAATTTCTATACGCTCAATAACTTCAATAGGTAATGCAGCATTCATGGTGTGATGCCCTGTTTGCGCATCGTCCATTTTAATACCATCAATAAGCAACAAAGTTTGATCAAAACTTCCACCACGAATGTATAAATCAGCTTGACTTCCAGCTGTTCCACGACGTCTTATATCAACACCAGCTACCTGCTGTAATAAATCAGCAATATTGTTTGTGGCGCTGTTTTTAATGTCTTCAGAAGTAATAACATCAATTGTTCTAGAGTTTTCCTTAAACGGCAGATCAATTCTTGTTGAAGAAATTACTACCGTATCGAGTTTTTGTTTTTGAGGTTTTTCCTGAGAATGGCCGATAACAAAAGCACATATAATCGCTAAAAAAGTAAGTTTAGTTTGCATAAAAATCAATGAGTTTAAAACGCTGCAAAAGTCGTAACTTTCCGGACGAGTTAAGTAGTCCAGTTTTAAAACAATGAATAGTCCGGTTGTTGACATTTTAGAGCAGTTGATTCATTTTGATAAATCAGATACCAAACCTGTTTATATACAGATAGCACAACAGATTATTAACGCGATTCAGCGCGGATATTTACAAAAAGGCACTGTATTACCAGGTACGCGTATTTTAAGTGAATTATTAAACATCCATAGAAATACAGTTGTAGCCGTTTATGATGAATTAGCATCTCAGGGCTGGGTGGAGATTATTCCTAATAAAGGCACTTTCGTGTTAGTGCCAGAGCAAACTACGGCGGCAATTAAAGCAACCATTCAACATGTCAATCAAGCTTATGTATATTCAAAACACACGGGTTTTCCATTTCAACCATCACTTAATTTAGCGTCTACATTACAAGAAACAAAGGCAAAATATAGCATAAATGACGGTAAGCCAGATTTACGATTGCATCCCGTTCATGAGTTTTCCAGATGGTATAGTGCCGTAATGAAGCGAAAGTCTCTGGTGTCTAAATGGAACCCGAAAGAGCAATCTACTTCAGTATTCGAAACACAGCTTTGTAATTATTTAAATGCTACGAGAGGGTTTCATATAAAACCTCATAATTTGATTAGTACGCGCAGTACAGAAATGAGTCTTTACATTGTTTCACAGCTTTTAATCAAGCAAGGAGACGTTGTATTGGTTGGAAGTTTAAGTAATTACGCCTCTAACATGATTTTTCAACAAGCAGGAGCCGTCATAAAAACTATTCCTGTAGATACAGAAGGCTTAGATATTGATTATATAAAAAAACATGTTGTAAAACATAGTATTCGTTGTGTGTATGTATGCGCCAATAGGCACTATCCAACAACACAAACACTAAGTGTTGAAAGACGTCTTAAATTATTAGAGTTAGCAAAAGCATATCAGTTTGCCATTGTTGAAGACGACTATGATTATGATTTCCAGTTTGAAGGCTCCGCCATGTTACCGATGGCTAGTGCCGATGCCAATGGTATGATAATTTATTTAGGCAAGCTAGGACAGTCGCTGTTTCCAAGTTTTCAAACGGGGTTTGTTGTGGCGCCAGAAAATTTGATTTTAGAAGCAAAAAACTACTTGCAATTATTGGACACACAAGGTGACGTAATTCAAGAACAAATGCTTTCAGAATTAATTTATGAAGGTGAAATATATCGTCTAGTAAAAAAGAATATTATGGTCTACAAACAACGGCGTGATTGTTTGTGTAAATATCTTAAAACATATTTTGGGAAACGTGTAAAGTGGCAAACACCTTCAGGGGGATTAGCGTTGTGGTTACAATTTCAACCTAAAATTTCATTAATAAAATTAGCCGAAGAAGCTGAAAGAAACAATGTGTTTCTACCAAAAACTGTTCTATACCAAGATGCAACTACCTGCGCTATTCGTTTTGGTTTTGGGCATTTAAATGAAGATGAGATAAAGGCGGTTCTTAAAAATTTAAGAAAGGCTTATGACAAAGTGATGAAGGATAATCTTCTATGATATTGCTTAGTTTTACTTAGTTTTCTCGACATCAAACTCCGTCTTGCAATTATTACAACGGTATTTGTCTTTTGAATAAAATGGTAAGGTTCCAGAAATAAAACCAAGCAGAAATGCAAAAAAAGATTTTAAATCTGTTATCGTAGAGAATAATTGCACTTCAGTTTTATTACAATTTGGACAAGTAATCGGGTTGCCTTCATCATCTACAGAATATTGCTCAATACTATCAAGGATGTGTTTCGCTTTAATAACATCTTCGGTAAGCACTTTAAGTTTTACTCCACCAATTGCATTGCTTACTAGAGGATCTGTATCTATAGTTAAATTATCACTCAAGAATACTTGAATACCATCTGACTCTAAACGGCCTTTTATAATTTGAGCTTCGCTAGAATATTGATATTTGGCTATAGTTGTGAAGGTTTGTGGCATGAAAAAAAATTATAATGTAAATATAACACACTATCAGGATGTTGAAGAATAAATCTGTATTTTTAGCATCCATATAAATAATACACTATGAAAAATCTTCTGTTTGTTTTAATACTATTAGTGTCGTTCATCGGTTTTTCTCAAAACAATCATATTGTAAAAACTGAAGATGGACGCCGCGTATTACTTAAAGCCGATTTCACTTGGGAATATATTGATTTAGTAACCCCTGAAAATGGAAAAACAGTGACCAAAGATACTTCAAAAAACACCTGTAATCTTCCAGAAGGTTTTGAAGAACCTAAACTTAATGGTAGAATACAAGCGCAACTTAAAAAGGGGAGGGCAACCATTGATCATATTAAAAAGAAAGTAGCTAAAGATTATGAATGTACTGTTGAAGATGTAACACTTTTATCGGCTTCTGAAAAGAAAGAGACCGGCAACTATACATTTTGTGCTAACGGAAAGAAAGTATTTTATAAACGTCATGGGCAAAAAATAATGGAAAAAGGGAAGTTGTTTTAGGCTCTATGTCTAATGCGTCCCGTAGATTTTGTCTTTTCTTTATCAACCCATTTATGATGACCTCGTTTTCTGGCATCTAGTAAATCGATATTGAGTTTTTCTGAAAAGAAAAGTCCCTTTTTTATTGCATCCTCTAAATCTTTTAAAGCCGCCAAATTCAAAATATTATTTCGTTTATACCACATGTTTATTGCATACCCTTTTGAGGTATGGAATACCGATATGTATTTTAAATCTTCAAGGTTTTGCCATTCTTCATTATATCTGAGACTGCCAACAATATCAATGAAATTATTGAGGTGAAATAATATAGTTCTATTGCAGTATATTTGTAGTCCAAGAGTATTCTAAACATGAAAAATCCTTTTATAGTTCTAGTTTTTGTTTTTTTTACAATAGCTGTATTTTCTCAGGAAATCACAAGTAAAGTTGTAGATTCATTATATAAAGAAGATCAGTTTTACATAGGGACAACTTATAACGTGTTAGAAAACAGACCTTCAGGATTAAAACAAAATAGTTTTTCACTTGGGTTTCATTTGGGTTATATTAAGGATATGCCAGTTAACAAACGACGCAATAAATCCATCGGTATAGGTTTGGGGTATTCCACAAACTCTTATATTCAAAATATGTTGATTCAGCAAGATAACTCTGGAAATTTTAGTTACAGTATTATAGATGAAGATGCCGTAAGTTTCACTAAGAACAAATTTTCTGAGCATATTTTAGAATTACCGATAGAATTCAGATGGCGAACATCAACAGCTACAGATTATAAGTTTTGGCGTATTTATACTGGTATTAAGTTCGGTTATGTGTTTTCAAATAGAAGTAAATTTGAAGGAAGTTTAGGTGAATTAAAATACAGCAATATTGATGATTTTAATGAATTTCAATACGGCCTTACTTTAAGTGTTGGCTATAACACCTGGAATATATTTGTGTATTATGGCTTGAATCCTATTTTTTCTGATACAGCACAATTAAATGGCGAAAACTTAGATTTAAATGCTCTTAAGATTGGATTGATGTTCTATATCTTATAATAAATGTTTTCATTTATATCATGAAGGGAATCTCTAAAGCCACTTCGTCACTAAAATAAGTTGAGGAAATACGCCAACAACAATACCCATAATCAATTCTGGATATGTATGCGCTTTTAAGTGTAATCGGGATGTTGCTACTGCTCCAGTAACAATGCACATTAAGGCTAAAGTGCCATTAATATTAATATTGAAGTGAATACTTAACGCAATAAAAAACATGAATACTCCAGAAATGGCAATCATGTGAATACTTGCTTTAAATTTGAAAAAAGCCAATATTAAACACGTTAAAGTTGAAATTAATATCCCCACAAAAAAATAGTAAAGTTCAATGTAAGGATCAGGCCTTAAAACCCTTTGAATTACTAGAATTATTACTATTGCATTTAAAATCAGGGGTATAATGCGCTCTTTAGTACTTCTTAAATAAATAGAATTTACCCTACCCAAGGTTTTCAATAAGAAATATAAGAGTATAGGTAAAATAATGGTAAGTATTGAAAGCGATACAAGTTTTGCCCAAATAACTTCCTTATCAATAAATCTCGGTGTTTTCGCAAAATAAAAAATAACACCTAAAATAGGCATTAGTAACGGATGAAAAATAACCGAAATACTTTTTAAGATATGATGCGTCATATCTTTTTTCTTAAACGTGCTACGGGAATATCTAGTTGTTCTCTGTATTTAGCCACAGTCCTTCTTGCAATAGGGTAACCTTTCTCCTTTAAAATTTTGGCTAAGGCTTCATCAGTAAGGGGTTTCCTTTTGTTTTCTTCTTCAATAACAGTTTCAAGGATTTTTTTAATTTCTCTGGTAGAAACATCTTCACCTTGATCATTTTTCATCGATTCCGAAAAGAATTCCTTTATTAATTTTGTGCCATAAGGCGTGTCTACATATTTGCTGTTTGCCACTCGTGATACTGTAGAAACGTCCATATTAATTTCATCTGCAATATCTTTAAGAATCATAGGTTTTAGCTGGCGTTCATCACCAGTTAAAAAATAGTCTTTTTGGTAATGCATAATCGCACTCATGGTAACAAATAAAGTTTGTTGACGTTGTTTAATGGCCTCTATAAACCACTTTGCAGCATCTAGTTTTTGCTTGATAAATTGCACAGCATCTTTTTGAGATTTGCTCTTGTCTTTAGCATCTTTATAGCCTTTAAGCATATTGTTATACTCTCTAGAGACATGCAATTCTGGTGCATTTCTACCATTAAGCGTTAACTCTAATTCACCATCTACAATTTTTATAGCAAAATCTGGAACTACATGCTCTACAATACGATTATTCCCAGCGTAAGAACCGCCTGGTTTAGGGTTTAAATGCTCAATTTCAGTTATAGCATCTTTAAGCTGTACTTCAGAAATATCAAATTTTTGAAGTAATTTTTTGTAATGCTTTTTAGTAAACGCATCAAAGGCTTTATCAATAATATCAATAGCTAAATCGGTATCAGCCGTTTTTTCTTTTCTATGTAATTGAATACTCAAACATTCTTGAAGGTTTCGCGCACCAACACCAGCAGGATCTAGCTGATGTACAATTTTTAAAACACTTTCAATTTTATCTTCGGTAGTATATACATTTTGCGTGAATGCCAAATCATCTGTAATATCAGAAAGTGAACGTCTTATATAGCCACTTTCATCCACACTACCCACTAAAAATTCCGCAATATCTCGCTCTTCTTCCGAGAGTCTATAGGTGTTTAACTGATTAATTAAATGTTGGGTAAACGATGTGCCAGCAGCATACGGGATAGATTTTTCATCATCATCACTACTATAATTATTGGCTTGTGTACGATAATCGGGTATTTCGTCATCACTTAAATACTCATCAACATTAATGTCTTCTGCATTTATGGTGTCGTTATCGTCAAAATCGTCTGAGCTATTTTCAAAATCAGCATCTAAATCCGTGTCTTTTTCTTCTTTTCCACCCTCAAGTGCTGGATTTTCCTCTAATTCCTGCTTTATACGTTGCTCAAAAGCTTGTGTAGGCAACTGTATCAATTTCATCAATTGAATTTGTTGCGGAGATAACTTCTGCGATAATTTGAATTGTAAATGTTGCTTTAACATGGTTATTTGGTGTTAATCAAAGATAGAAAAAGCAATACGTAAACCAAAGGTCGTGCCAAATAATTGTATTGTGAATTATAATTAGGGCGTTACCCTCCTTAGGTCGGGTCGGGCTTTCGGCAGTCGCTCTCTCCTGCGTCGAGGAGCTTCTACAGATGCCTCAATCCCTAACGCATTTAAAATCTGCTAACTAAGTTATTAAACCCAAATTAATAGGTTATTTGCAAACTAAAAAAGATGAGTTTTTGACTAAAATTCTGCATTTTGAGGTGTTCTCGGGTAAGGAATCACATCTCTAATATTCCCCATACCAGTTACAAACATTACCAAACGCTCAAAACCTAGGCCAAAACCAGAATGTACAGCAGTGCCATATTTACGCAAATCTAAATACCACCACAATTCTTCTTCAGGAATATCGAGAGACGCCATCTTTTCTTTTAAAACGTCTAAGCGTTCTTCACGTTGCGAACCACCAACCATTTCTCCGATGCCTGGAAATAGAATATCCATAGCACGAACCGTTTTACCATCTTCATTTAATCGCATATAAAATGCTTTGATGTTAGCTGGATAATCAAATAAAATTACAGGGCATTTAAAGTGTTTCTCAACCAAAAAGCGTTCATGTTCACTTTGTAAATCTGCGCCCCATTCATTTATTGGAAATTTGAATTTCTTCTTTTTGTTAGGCTTACTGTTTCTAAGAATATCGATAGCTTCCGTATAGCTTACACGTTTAAAATTGTTATCAATAACGAATTTTAATTTCTCAATCAACGTCATATCACTACGTTCAGCTTGTGGCTTTGTTTTTTCTTCATTTACCAAACGCTGCTCTAAAAAGTCTAAATCATCTCGGTTATGTTCAAGAATATAATTTAGTACATATTTTAGGAAATCTTCAGCCAAATCCATGTTTCCAGGTAGGTCCATAAAAGCAACTTCAGGTTCAATCATCCAAAACTCAGATAAGTGTCTTGAAGTGTTAGAATTCTCAGCTCTAAACGTTGGACCAAATGTATAAACCTTGCCAAGAGACATAGCATATGTTTCTGCTTCTAACTGTCCCGAAACCGTTAAATTAGTTTCTTTTCCAAAGAAATCTTTTGAGTAATCTACTTCTCCGTTATCGTCTAACGGTGGATTTTTATCACAAAGTTTGGTGACTTTAAACATCTCTCCTGCACCTTCTGCATCACTTCCTGTAATGATTGGTGTGTGCATGTAGTAAAATCCATTATCATTAAAATATTTATGGATGGCGTAAGATAAAGTAGAACGCAAACGCATTACAGCACTAAACGTATTAGTGCGCGTGCGTAAATGTGCATTCTCTCTTAAAAATTCAAATGAATGTTTTTTTGGTTGAATAGGATACTCATCAGGGTCAGAATCGCCTAAAACTTCTAAATCACTTACGAGAATTTCAACTGTTTGACCTTTGCCTTGACTTTCAACTAATTCTCCTTTAATATGTATTGCAGCACCTGTGGTAATTCGTTTTAAAAGGGCTTCATCAGTGTTTTCAAAATCTACAACACACTGAATGTTTTTTAAAGTTGACCCATCATTTAAAGCAATAAATCGGTTTGCTCTAAAGGTTCTTACCCAACCTTTAACTTCTACCTCTGGTAACTTATTTTCCTGTTTTAATAATTGAGAGACGGAATACAACTGCATAATTAAGGGTTTTGAACAGTAAATATAATAGTTTCAATGTTTAAAATTCAAATAATAAAATCTAAAAATTAAAAAATTTTAGAATATTTTAATGAAAAAGGTTTTAAACTGTAATTAGTATTGATTTTCAGGTAGTTCTGACTCATCATCATCGTCTTCTTCTGGAATAATATTAATTGGTGGCTTTCGCAATACTTCTTTATTGGCAATGCTTCTTTCAAGAGATAATAGTAGCGAAGGCAATAACAATAAGTTGGATAACATGGCGAATAATAAGGTTGCTGAAACTAAAGCCCCTAGAGCTACAGTACCTCCAAAATCTGAAATGGTAAATACTGAAAACCCGAAGAACAATACTATCGATGTGTAAAACATACTCACACCTGTTTCTTTTAAAGCGGCATAAACTGAAGGCTTAATTTTCCATTTATTTGCCTGTAATTCTTGTCGATATTTGGCTAAAAAGTGAATAGTATCATCGACCGAAATTCCAAATGCTATACTAAAAATTAAAATGGTTGAAGGTTTATACCCGATCTAAACATGTACGCCATAAATAATGATATTAGTAAAATGGCAAGTGATAGTGAAATTGCTAAGTTTTTTACCAAGTATTTTGTTCCTTTTTGAAATACAAGAGCTTTACCTGTCATGGTAACATTGTAACGCTCTTTTGGAAAAACTTTGTCAATTTTTTCACCTAAATTTTCTTGAATTCGTTCCATTTTATCGGTACCAATATCCTTCATAAAAGTTGTAATACGGGCATACTGGCCGGTGCTATCCACAAAATTTTTAAGTAAATCTACATCTGAAGATGAGTTTTTAGCATACGATAAAATAAAACTGTTTTCTTGCGAAGTTGGTAATTGATAATGTTTTGGGTTGCCATTATAATACGCTTGCTTAGAATATTTTACTAAGCCAACTACTGAAATTGGTTTTGAAAGTTCAGGTGTTTCTTCAATAAACTCCTCAATTTCATCCATACGTTTTAGCGTGGAGAGTTTCATAACGCCTTTTTTGCGCTTGGTATCTACCATAATTTCAACTGGTAAAATACCATCAAACTCTTCTTCAAAAAACCGAATGTCATTTACAAATTCAGACTCCTGTGGCATGTCTTCAATTAAACTACCAGAAATCTTAATTTGATACATACCAATCATGCTCACAATTAATAATAAAACAGAAATCGCATATATAGCAATACGTTTTTGCTTCACCATATATTCCATCCAATCAACAAAACCACCAATCCATCTTTTATTTAGATGTTCTAGATGTCGATCTTTTGGAAAGGGTAGGAAGGTGTATATTATTGGAATGATAAGCAGGCACAGAATAAAAATGGCCAAAATACTTAGCGATGCAACAATACCGAATTCCTTTAAAAGTGTGCTTTCTGTTAGAATAAACGTAGCAAAACCTGATGCTGTAGTCACATTGGTCATTAAAGTAGCATTACCAATTTTTGTGATAACGCGTTGCAACGATTTTACTTTATTACCATGAAGCTTAACTTCATGCTGGTATTTGTTGATTAGGAAAATACAATTGGGTATGCCAATGACGATGATTAAAGGCGGAATTAAAGCGGTAAGTACGGTGATTTCGTAGCGTAATAAACCGATGATTCCTAAAGTCCACATCACACCGATACAAACTACAATTAATGAAATGAATGTTGCTCTAAACGATCGAAAAAAGAAAAAGAAAATTAAAGAGGTTACCAAAAGCGCTGCTACAACAAATTTCCCGATTTCATCAATAATATTTTCGGCATTTTTGGTGCGAATGTAAGGCATACCTGAAACGCGAACGTCTAAGTCGTAATTCTTCTCAAAAGCAGCTATTTTAGGTTCTAAAATATTGAGTACAAACTCTTTTCTCGTAGAAGTGTTTACTAAAGATTTTTCAAAATAAATAGCACTACGAACTGTTTTAGTTTCTTTATTGAATAAAAAATTATCGTAAAAAGGGTATTTGTTAAAAAGTTCGTTTTGAAGGGTTTCAACTTCAGAAATACTTGTTATTGAGTCTTTAATAAAAGGCTCTAAAGCAAATTTTTGAGCATCGGTGTTCTTAACGAGCTTTTGAAGATCTTTTATAGAAATAACAGCCTCTACGGCATCATAATTTTCAAATTCTGAAGAAAATTTGTTCCAAGCATTAAGTTTTTCAACTGTAAAAAGCGAACTGTCTTTTACACCGATAACAATTAAATTTCCTTCTTCTCCAAAGGTTTCTAAAAAGTTGTTATATGTAATATTTGCTTCGTGATCATCGGGCAATAAATTAGCTTCGGTATTGCTAAAACGCATGTAATCCCATTGGGTACTAAATAGGTAGGTAACAATAATAATTCCAATAAGAATACTAATTTTATTCCTTAGAATTAATCGTGCTGTAACGTCCCAGAAATTCTTGTTAAACAATTTAAACATGGCGTTTTCTAAAAGATGCGCAAAGGTAGAAAAAACAATGTATTAAGTGCTGAAAATCACTATAATGTTAGGTTAAAAGTGAACTTAAACGCAATATTATCTTCAAAGTTTGGTAAATGATAACCACCATAGCGATATGTGAAACTTAAACCAAAACCAAAGAGCAATTTATTAATTTCGAAACCAGATTCTGTATAGCCTTTTCGTAAAGAGCCAAAGGTTATGTTTTGATGACGTTGTGGGTTATTCATGTCGCCTATAGCAAAACGTGAAATTAGCACCAATTGCGGTTTGTATCGATGTGAAACATCAAAAGGTTTTAAAAAATGTTTAAACTGGATGGTTGTAAATTTATCAGAAAAAAATTCGTTAAAGTACATGGTTTCAAAACTGGTAATTCCAGCTACCGAAAAACGCTGTAGGATAGTTTCTTTGTTAATGTTATTGGGGTATGCGTGATATAAATGAGTGAGGGGTATATTGCCACCAGCAATTCCTGAGACTAAGGTGATTTCTGAAAGATTTTCGTTTTTATGACGGATACGATGAATGGTCTTAAAATCTAATTTAGAAAAGTTGAAATCACTTTTAAAAACATCCTTAATACCCTTTGTGTATTGAAGGGTAAACTTAGGGTAACCTTCCTTCATTTCGTTAGGTAAATTTTCAATAGCCTTAAATTTGTTAAAAGGACTCCATTGTAAGGATGCCGTAGCAGTACTAAATTGAAATTTATTAAACGTATTGCCATCAATAACATATTCATAGTTGTAGGTTGGGTCTACATTGCTATTCGCAAATTGTATAACTGAAGACAGTTTTGGATGTATTTGATGCGCTACGGCCACAGTTTGAGTAATATGCCTATGGAACAAATCAATATTTAAAAGGCGAGGTTCAAAAAATTGAAAAAACCGCGTGTCAGTTAAAAATTTAGAACTTCCTGTTTCTTGTAAATCGTCTGTATAGGATAAGGATAACCAAGTATTTGTGTTTTCAGATAAACGAACACTTCCTCCAACACTATATTTATAGGCGTCATCTCTAAAACCATAAACTGTATATCCATTTATTTTAAATTTTTCAGAAAAGTTTTTATTGGTAACACCGCCAAGACCAGTTCTTAAACCTTCGTATTGATTGTATTTCACCAAATATCTCAAATCAAAATCAAAATATTTAGTAGGGAAGTATCCGTTCCCCAATTGTTTTAAGAAAAAATTCTTTTTTAATGAATCTTGTTCTATTTCAAAAAAGTTTAAAGAAGCATTTTGCGCTTGTGCCAAACCAAAAGAAAAACAAAAGACAAAGGCACAAAATTTCAGCATTATTTAGAATGAAGGCTATAGTTTAAAGAAAAAAAGCGACTTTGTTGTCGCTCTATTTTATACAGTCATGATTTCTTTTTCCTTATTATCAAAGATATCATCTATTTTCTTAACGTACTTATCCGTCATTTCTTGTATATCAAGTTCGGCATTCTTTTGAAGATCTTCAGAAACGTCGTCTAATTTTTTAATATCGTTATTGGCTTCTCTACGCGCATTTCTTACACCAACTTTAGCGTCTTCAGCTTCACTTTTGGCTTGTTTTGCTAAAGTTTTTCTGCGCTCCTCTGTTAATGGTGGTACATTTATAATAATACTTTCACCATTATTCATTGGGTTAAAACCTAAGTTTGCCACCATGATGCCGCGTTCAATTTCTTGCAGCATACTTTTCTCCCAAGGTTGTACGGTTATCGTTCTACCATCAGGAGTATTAACATTTGCTACTTGGTTTAATGGAGTTTGAGACCCATAATAATCCACCATTACGCTACCCAACATTGCTGGTGATGCTTTACCTGCTCTAATATTTACCAATTGCTTTTCTAAATGCTTTAAAGCAGCATCCATAGCTTCTTTAGCTGTATCTAGTATAAATTGTAACTCTTCGTTCATTTTTTAAAAATTTAATTATCAATAAAGATTCAAAAATTGCGCCACATTTTAAATGTTAACTTCTGTACCAATTGATTCTCCAGAAACTACTTTTAATAAGTTACCTGGTTTATTCATATCAAAAACAATAATTGGTAAATTGTTTTCTTGACTCAACGTAAATGCCGTTGTATCCATTACCTTTAATCCTTTTTTCAACACGTCATCAAAAGAAATAGAGTTGAATTTTACGGCGCTACTATCTTTTTCTGGGTCGGCATTATAAATACCATCAACACGCGTACCTTTTAAAATCACATCAGCTTCAATCTCAATAGCACGCAATACGGCAGCTGAATCTGTCGTAAAATAAGGATTTCCAGTACCACCACCAAAAATGACAACACGACCTTTTTCTAAATGACGCATAGCTTTCCTTCTAATAAAAGGCTCTGCAACTTCATTTATTTTTATCGCAGTTTGTAAACGCGTTGGAATTTTAGCATCTTCTAATGCACTTTGTAAAGCCAAACCATTTATTACAGTTGCAAGCATTCCCATGTGGTCGCCTTGCACTCTGTCCATGCCATTACTTGCGCCCGAAACGCCCCTAAAAATATTACCACCACCAATAACAATGGCTACTTGAACACCTTTGTCTGTAATGGTTTTAATGTCTTGTGCGTATTCTGCTAAACGTTCTGGGTCAATACCATATTGGCGTGTTCCCATTAAGGCTTCGCCTGATAATTTGAGGAGTATTCTTTTGTATTTCATAGTGAAATTTGAAGTTTAACAAAACTACACAAATTTTTTATTTCTGAAATCTATTGTTATTCTGATTTTTAGCATAAAAAAAACCACTAATCAAAACTGATTAGTGGTTTAATTTTATTTTAATTATTCAGAATATTATCCTAAAGTAACACGTTTAAAACCAGTAATTTCAACATCACCATAAGAAGAAACATAAGCTTCAACGGTTTTCTTCTCGTCTTTAATGAAGTTTTGGTTTAATAAACACTGCTCTTGATCTAAAGTTGTGTTATCAGAAACAAAACGTTGCATTTTACCAGGTAAAATTCTATCCCAAATTTGTTCTGGCTTACCTTCAGCTTTCAATTCTGCTTTAGCAGCTTCTTCAGCTTTAGCCATAACTTCAGGTGTTAATTGCGCTTGAGAAATATATTGTGGTACATTTTTAAGTGTTTTACCTAAACGTCCTAATTCAATATTTTCTTTTTCAATTACAGCAATTCTAGCTTCAGTTTCAGATGCAATATATGCAGGGTCAAAATCTTTATAAGATAATGTAGTTGCTCCCATTGATGCAATTTGCATTGCAACATCTTTACCTAAAGTTTCAACGTTATCTACAACGCTAGAAAAACCAACGATAGCGGCAATTTTATTAATGTGAACGTAAGAACCAACATAAGCAGCTTCTACTTTCTCAAAAGCATTGATATCTAATTTTTCACCAATAACACCAGTTTGTTCAACTAATTTTTCAGCAACAGTCATTCCATCGAAATCAGCAGCTAAAAACTCTTCTTTTGAAGATGTTGTTAAAGCAATATCTCCTAATTGACTAGCTAATGCTAAAAAGTTTTCATTTTTACCAACAAAGTCAGTTTCACAACCTAAAACAATTGCAACACCAACAGTATTATCAGCATTTACTTTTGCCACAGCAGCACCTTCACTAGATTCTCTATCTGCTCTTTTGGCTGCAACTTTTTGTCCTTTTTTACGAAGGATTTCGATAGCTTTATCAAAATCTCCTTCAGCTTCAACTAAAGCTTTTTTGCAGTCCATCATACCTGCACCAGTAGCTTGTCTTAGTTTATTAACCTCTTGGGCTGTTATTTTTACTGTAGTACTCATAGTATTTATAATTTAAAAAAGTCGTTTAATTTATTTCGGTGAAGAAAAGAACTAAACGACTTATTTATGTTGTAATAATATTGTTTATTCTTCCTCTTCTTTTGCTGCAGGTGCTGCCTTTTTAGCTTCTGCTTTAGGAGCTTCTTTTTCCGCTGCTACAGCTTCTTTTTCTGCTTTACGTTCAGCTAAACCTCCGGCTACTGCATCAGTAACGTGAGTTAAAATTTTGCTTATCGATTTAGAAGCATCATCATTTGCTGGTATTACATAATCCACTTGACGAGGATCAGAGTTTGTATCTACCATTGCAAAAATTGGAATGTTTAATTTTTGAGCCTCTTTAATCGCTATGTGCTCACGCTTAATGTCAACAACAAACAAAGCACCAGGTAAACGTGTCATATCGCTAATAGAACCTAAGTTCTTTTCTAATTTAGCTCTTAAACGGTCTACTTGTAAACGCTCTTTTTTAGATAGTGTATTGAAAGTCCCATCTTTCTTCATTCTATCAATAGCAGCCATTTTTTTAACTGCTTTTCTAATAGTAACAAAGTTTGTTAGCATACCACCTGGCCATCTTTCAGTGATGTAAGGCATGTTGATAGCACTTGCTTTTTCAGCAACAATATCTTTTGCTTGTTTTTTAGTAGCAACAAATAAAATTTTACGTCCTGATGCAGCAATTTTTGCTAATGCTGCTCCAGCTTCATCAATTTTAGCTGCTGTTTTGTAAAGATTGATAATATGGATGCCGTTACGCTCCATATAAACGTAAGGTGCCATATTTGGGTCCCACTTACGTGTAAGGTGTCCAAAGTGCACACCTGCTTCTAGTAGTTCTTTTACTTCTACTGCCATTTTTGTAATAGTTTACGTTCTGTTGAATTAGCAATGATTAAGTGGTCATTTTTCAAATCGCCTCAACCATTTAGATGCTAAACTAAATCTTCACGCTTTTACGTGATAGACAACAATAACTGGTTTTAATTTTGCTGAACTTTTCAGCGTTCTTAATAAAATAATTCAGAATCTGGAAAAACAGATTCTGAATTAAGAGTTTTGGAATGTTAACGTTTAGAGAACTGGAATTTCTTACGCGCTTTCTTCTGACCGAATTTCTTACGCTCAACCATTCTTGGGTCTCTAGTTAATAAACCTTCTGGCTTTAGGATACCTCTGTTTTCAGCATCAACTTCACACATTGCGCGAGATAATGCTAAACGTACAGCTTCTGCTTGACCAGTGATACCACCGCCATATACATTTACTGTAATATCAAAGTTGCCGTCATTGTTAGTCAAAACCAAAGGTTGCTTTACCTTGTACTGTAACGTACCTGTAGTAAAGTAATCGGTTAAGTCTTTTTTGTTAATCGTAATGCTTCCTTTTCCTTTAGAAACATAGGCACGAGCAACAGCCGTCTTTCTACGGCCGATTTTGTGAATTACATCCATTTACTTGAATTCATTTAAATTAATTGTTTTTGGTTTTTGAGCTTCGTGTTTGTGCTCAGTACCAACAACAACTGTTAGGTTACGGAATAAAGCTGAACCTAATTTGTTTTTAGGGAGCATTCCTTTTACTGATTTTTCTACTATACGAGCAGGGTTTTTTCCAAACAACTCGGTAGCAGTTAAACTTCTTTGACCTCCTGGGTAACCCGTGTGACGAATGTATGTTTTATCGTTCCACTTGTTTCCAGATAAGTTGATTTTTTCTGCATTAATAACAATTACGTTATCGCCGCAATCAACGTGTGGCGTGAAGTTTGGCTTGTGCTTACCTCTTAAAAGTTTTGCAACTTTAGAAGCTAAACGACCAAGCGTTTGATTGTCTGCATCAACAACCACCCACTGCTTATCTACAGTAGCTTTGTTAGCAGAAATCGTTTTGTAGCTTAATGTGTCCACACTTATTTATTTTTCTGATTAAACATGCCTCTTCCGAAAAAGAGTTTGCAAATTTACGATTAAATATTTGATTAGCAAATAGTGTGGTGTATTATTTTAGATAAATAGAACCGTGTTTTTTTTAGCTAAAAATTACATATAAAACCCAATCATCTGTGATGTGATTTCACAAATGAATCGGGCTTAACCAAACTAAACATATTATGATAGATTAGTTTTGGTTTTTGTTTACAAATTTTAGGTTAACACCTACTGAAAACAGAAACGTTCTATCAGTAAAATATGCGGGAGGTGTATAGTTATCAGCATAGGTGTCTAAAATTCTACTTGTGACAAAATTTATTTCACTGTTAAATGGAAGACTCCCATTAGTTAATCTATTTAGTGGTAAGTTGACACCAAACCCCCAAGTTATACCCTTTTTATGACCGGTAGCCCAAATCCCTTCATCTTTGTCATCTCCAACTGGTCTTTTTTCACGATAATACCCTATACGTAATGCTATTAAATCCATAAACCAAGCTTCGGTTCCAATACCAAAAGCGGAATTATATTCATGATTTGCATTCTTAATAGTTTCTTCTGGACCAGCAAGAACATCTCGGTATTGTAAATGAACCGCTAAATCTAAAGTTTTTGGCGCACCTTTAAAAAAGCTTTTGCTTTCAGTAAAATTTGGTTGGATTGCCACCGTTGCTTTGTACGCAGCTCCAAAAGATAAATGAATAGGCAAGTCCCGATAATTCAAGTTATCAAGATAGGTTTGCTCAATTCTGTTTTTCATAAGGGCATTTACCAAGCTACCAGCGAATCTGATACGTTGGTTTGAAATATTCTCAGATTTAATAAAATCTACTTCTTTTGTGTAGATGGCTCCTACGGATAGTATAAAGTCTGAACTGGTAACGTTACTATCTACAGATCTACCAATAAGGTAATTACCTGAGACCCC
The DNA here is from genome assembly GCA_043557195.1 of Flavobacteriaceae bacterium. GTDB lineage: Bacteria > Bacteroidota > Bacteroidia > Flavobacteriales > Flavobacteriaceae > Jejuia. Next base: position 2,334,360 of record CP121314.1, read on the forward strand.
CACTTGTAACCCAGTAACAAAATTATATGCGGCACTAAGTGTATATACTGACTGACTCCTACTTTCTACACTTTCGTCAAACCCGCCAATTGTTGTTGTCCATGGTGAGTTTTTCTCGTCCCACCAGTTTAAATTACTAAGACCAACTATAAGTTTATCATTTATACGATAGGAAGCACCTAAAAAAGGATATTGACTGCCTTTATATACAGGGCTTCCTAAAGCATAATTTAGATGCACATTAACTTTTTCTTTTGTTAAACCAATAGTTGCAGGGTTGTAAAACGCATTTTCAATACCTTCTAAAGTGATTGTAGTTAAGCCCATTCCTGTTGCTCTAGCACTGGATGGTTGCCCATAAAAAATACCAAAAAGATGAGTTGGATTATAATAATCAACTTGAGAATGACTTATTAAAGAAGAAAATAATAAGAAAGCGAATAAAAGAATTTTGAAATAGATTTTCATGATGATCTATGTTTGATTAGTTATCAATACATCGACATCATGAAAAAATGTCATCATTAATTTTATAAAACGTGAAGTTTAATTAAAGATACTTCTCTTAAGGCTCAGCATATATTTCTGGATTTGGATAAAAGGCCGCAATAGCAAACCAATAGCTCATTACCGATTTTACAGGCGTTAGAGTTTCCCCAGTCCTTGGCCCTGAAACGGCCTCCCCGAAAATGGACCAAATATTGCCCTCATCATCCTTAAAAAATGTTTCGGAACCATTAAAGTCATATTCAAAATTGAGGTTGAAATAATCGCCGTCCAGCTCAAATCCGTATATCAGGTTTTGGTTGCCAATAATTAAATAGTCCCCTTCATTAAAGCTGTCTCTTATGGCTTTACCGTCATCGAAATCTGAAAATTGATAGACTTTTGAAGTCCCCTCATTAATAATAGCATATACCCGTTCCTTATTGGGTAGGGCGGGGTTTGTAATCTCTGGTCTAAAAATAAAGCGGTTGTTGTTGATAGAGTAATCGCCGTAAGGAGACGTGCCGTAATTTCTTGAAAATCCTGTTTGGGTGCTTAACACTTGTGTATTTGGATACAGTTCTCTCCATGTTTGCCAATCGGTCTCTATGGTATTATATAATTTAGGTTTTGTGCCGATTAATTCACCATTTACACACTCTAATCTTAGTTGAGACCAATTACTGTTTGTGTTTCTATCGTACATAATAAGGTTTGCATTATACAATAATCCAGAGACACCAAATGTTGTTCTGGAATTGTTTGTTCTGCTTTCCCATGCAAAAGCGGTACCTGTTAAAGGACAATAGTTTATGGTAAAAAAAGTACCGTTAATTTCGTCATTAACAACTTCATGCCAATCTAAAACTACATGAGGGTAAGCTCTAGCTACTCCGTTTTGAAAAATACCTACTACTAAATCATCATCACTTAAAAAAGAAGCCTCGGTAGCACTAACAAATTGTGGGTTGTCGATAGAGGGGATCCCATCTTTTCCGGGACCGCCGTCTTTAACTTGATCTTTTGGGATTAGCCAAGAGTTATTTTCTCCAGAATTTTGGTTGGGTTCTTCATTAAAGGAATTCCCAGGATTTACACCTTGTTGCAGAGTGCCATTTTTCAGTTCTTCTGTGCTGCAAGCAGTTGATACTAAAAGCGTTAAAATGTAAATGATATATGTTTTCACAGCTATTGTTTTATGCTGAACATTTTTTTTTTAGTTATGGATAAAAAAGATTTTAATTATGAAAAAGGAACCAACGTTTATTGATTTGAATATAATTGTATATTAGGGTAAAAAGCGGCTACAGCAAACCAAAAACTAACTACTGCATTGGCTGTTCCTAGTGCTTCTCCTTTTCTTGGTCCATCAATGGCCACACCAAAAACATTCCATACATTTCCTTCATCATCCTTGAAGAATTCATCAAACGAACTATTATTGTATTCAAAGTTTAAGTTTTTTTGATTTTCGGATAGCTCAAATGCATAAACGAGATCCTCATTACCAACAACTATGTAATCTTCAAAACTAAAATTATCTTTAATTGCCTTTCCTCCATTAAAGTCTGAAAATTTATATGCTTTTGAAGAGCCGCGGTTTACAAGCGTAAAAACTCTTTGTTTACTTGGTAAAGCATCGTTTTGAGGTGAAGCTGTAAATATAAATCTATCATGGTTGGTTTTATAATCACCATATGGGTAAGTAGTATAATCTCTTGGAAATCCAGTATTTAAACTTAGAACTAATGTATTAGGATATAAACTCTTCCATGTTCGCCAACTAGTTTCAATAAGTTTATTTAAGGATGGTCTTTCACCAATTTCTTCGCCATTTACGCATTGTAAGCGTAATTGAGACCAATTACTTTGAGTATTTCTGTCGTACATGATAAGGTTTGAATTATATAACAAGCCAGAAACACCAAAATCTACATCTTTAGCATCCCATGAAAATGCTGTTCCTGTTAAAGGGCAATAGTTAATGGCAATATCACCATCATTAACTACTTCGTGCCAATCTAAAATACGATGTGGGTAAGCTTTTGGTGTGCCATTATCTAAAATACCAACTACCAATTCTTCTTCGCTTAAAAAAGTGGCATCAGTAGCGTTAATAAATTTAGGGTTATCTATTGAAGGAATTCCGTCTTTACCAGGACCACCATCCCGCACCTGATCCTTAGGAATGAGCCATGATCCATCAACTCTGCTAGGGTTGTCTGGGTCTTCATTAGATGGATTGCTAGGATTTATTTCTCCTTCAATAGCATTGTCGCTTATTTCGTTTGTGCACGCAGCAAAAGTTAAAAGCGAAAAAAAGTAAATGAAATATTTTTTCATAGCTATTAATTTATAGTATTAAACAATTTTTGTTTTGGCTTTAGTTTAAGTAAAAGACCACTCATCAACCTGTAAGTTGGAGTTAATTGAGTACCATCTACATTGCTGTATATCGGTAATTCTGCACCAGCTGTAAACATCAGGTTGGGGTTGATGTTAAATGATAAATTTGGAATAAGAAACAACCAATCCCCACCAGTATTATCTAAATCAAATCCAGATATTTTATCACGTTTCGCATCTCTAAATTTAAAGGAAACACTTGGGTTTATTAGTGTTTTTAATATTGAAAATTGATCTGTAAAACTTAAAAAAGCTTGAACCTCATTGCCAAATCGATATGTTTGATCTCCAAAATAAGTTGGGTTTGTACCGGTACTACGGTATATTATTCTAGATGAAACAGTTAATGTTGGTCTAAAGTTTAGGTTTTTAGAAGCTGATAAAAAATAAATTAGGTCCCAAGCATTGCTTCCAGGTTGTAAATCTGCGTTAAGCGTAATACCTTGAGCATTAGTTTCGGTCGAAGATCCAAAAGGAATTTTCGCCCCTAAGCCTATAGCTACATTGCTGTTTGTTCCTAAAATAGTATTAAAACTGTATTTTAATAACGCCAAACCATCACCTATTCCAGAAGTTTGATCTAAATTTTCGTTACCAAATTGAGTTATTTTTCTACGTTGGTTTACCCATGTAAATAACGTTTCAATAGAAAGGTGATTTGTAATGGCATAACTAGTATTAAGTAATATAGAATGAGTAATACGTAATCTCGAGTTGTCGTTTAAGTTTTCAGAGCCATTATTAAGTGTGTTCAAATTATTATAATCATAATTTAAACTTACCTGAAAAGTGCCTTTTTCTTCAATAGACATGCCTACATTATTCGCAAGAGGAATCCCTCCTGAACAACATGTTTGTGCATTAGTAAAAGCATAACAAACAAGCATAAAAATAAAGATGAACTTCTTTAAATGCATATAAATTAAATAGTCACTTAGCTTATAGTCGAGTAACTTAGCAATAACTTACTAAAATAAAAGCGACATTCTAAAAAAAGGAAGTATTGACAAGGATTGTATTCATCAAGACAAATGTGCAGCACGTTGCAACCTATCATTTATAGACTTACCCAAACCAAAATCAGGAAAAATTTCAGCAATAATTATATCTAAATCTAAATTGTCCAATTCATGAAGTGCATCATATAGTTTTGAAGTAGCTTCAGCTAAATCTCCTTTTGCAGACACTATAATTTGATGCTGAACAGCATGATTTTCAAAAGAGGTTTTAAATGATAAAATACCAATACGTTTATTAGGGTGTTTTTTGAGTTCTTCTGAAACATTTGTTGATAAAACCGTTGGTGTTGAAGGCGCATAATGCTTGTTTAACATACCTGGTGCTTCAGGATTGTTTTCTTTTTTATTTTTTACAGAAATTTCGCCAACAACTGCCTCAATGTCTTCAATAGAAATAGAACCTAAACGATAAACAATTGGTGTGTCATCTTCAAATCCTATAATAGTAGATTCAATACCATTTTTACATGCACCACCATCCAAAACCATTTCAATCTTATTTTTAAAGTAGCTTTCCACATGTTGCGCCGTTGTGGGGCTTATACGGTTAAAAGGATTCGCACTAGGTGCGGCTAGAGGAAAATCTAACTGTTTTAAAAGTTCCAGCGTAACAGGATGATTTGGCACACGAACTGCAACAGTAGTCTTTCCTGCGGTAATTACATCAGGAATGTTGTCTTTTTTTGGCAGTACTAAAGTTAATGGCCCAGGCCAAAATTTATCTGCCAGCAATTTGGCTTTTTTAGGAATATAACTAACAATGTTTTCAAGATAATTAGCAGATGGTATGTGCACTATTAGCGGATTAAAAAGCGGACGCTGTTTAGTTTCAAAAATAGATTTTATAGCGTTTTCACTGTAAATATTACCTGCTAACCCATACACCGTTTCCGTAGGAATTGCAACCAACGATTCTTTTTTAAGAATCGCTACAGCCTTAGATATGTCTTTTGAAATGATTGTCATTATTTACCCAAAAACGCTGCAAAAATACATTGTTTTATGGAATTATGACTCGAAACTACAATGAGATAGTTTCTAAACATTAAATCGTATGTTTTTTTCGATACTTTGCAGGTGTCATTTTATGTATTTCTCCAAACTTTTTAAAGAAGAAAGGTAAAGATTCATAACCACAAGCAAATCCAATTTGGGAGACCGTCTCATCAGAATCAATAAGCATTCTTGTAGCAATATTTACACGATATTCATTTAGAAATGTAAAGAAAGAACGCCCCATCATTTTATTGAAAAAACGTGAAAAGGATTGTTCACTCATATTAACCAAATCCGCCACCTCTTTTAAATAGATTTTTTGATTGTAATTTATTTCTACAAAATCATGAACTTTGGCAATGCGTTTACCGTATTCTGATGGCAAATCATCAATAAAACTAGCTTCAGATAGGGTATTGTGTGTGCATTCAGATAATTTTACCAGAAGAGATAAAAGGCTTACATAAAGTTCATGTCCTTCTAAATGTACCAAAGCTTTAAATTCTGGAATCAAGTGCGCTACTTCAGCTTTATTAAAAATTATACCTTTTGAAGCAGTTTTCAGCATGTTGAATACAGGCGCTAATTCTGGAACATGCGTAAAAATACCTTTGTTCCATTGTATGACTAAGGATTTTGCCTTTCGAGTTTCATTAATTTCATTTTTCCAACAATGCGGGAGTTTTGACCGTAGTAATACCAGCTCTCCAACCTCATAAGGCCCCACATAATCACCAATAAATTTGGTGCCAACACTTTCTTCTATGTAGGTGAGTTCGTGTTGCGGATGAAAATGCCAAGGCGTTTCAAAATTGTCTTTTTCATAAATAAAACCAGTAATACTCTGATGTTGTCCAAGATGTATCGGTTCAAGAATTGGTTTCATTTATACTTTATTTTGTCGTAAAAATATCAAAATATAAATAAATCATACAGAATAGTTTATTTATATGCGAAAAAAAGCAATCAAAGTACTTATATTTATGGTAATTTTTGCAATACAAATAAAGGTATTCAATTATGAAGAAAAGTGAATTTCCAGATCCGTTCGAAAAAGCTAGGGTAGAAACAGGAATTGGTGCAATGGACGATCAAAACGATCCTGTTACTATGCTATTGCGTCATAAAGACGTTCGTAAAACAGCACATAATTGGAAAACTTTTCAATCCGGAGCAGCTCCGGGAAGGATTGTAATTCCTTCCGAAGTACATATTAGGGATACAAGACAGATTCCTTTTGAGGTAGATCCGCCAATGCACAAGGAATACAGAAATATAGTAGAACCTTGGTTTAAACGTCCGCTTCAACCAGAATATCAAGAAAAATTAACAAGACAGATTAATGAATTAATCGATAGTATTTTAGATAAAGATAATCTCGATGCTATCGGCGAATTTGCATTGGTTTTACAATCAAGAGCCCTTACATTATTATTAAATATTCCATACGAAGAAGCTCAAACTTGGATATCTTGGGGAACACATGTGTTTAGGAGTGAAGATACTGCTTTAGATGGTGACAAAGCTTCGATTTTATACGATTATATCGATGCCGAAATAGACAAGGCAATCGAAAATCCTGGAGACGATTTATATTCGGTGTTGTTGAATTCAGAAGTCGACGGCAAAAAACTAACCAAAGAAGAAGTAAAAGGGGTGATGATTTTAACGTTTGCGGGTGGTCGCGATACGGTAATTAACGCCATTACCAATACACTTGCCTATTTTGCAGAACATCCAAAATCTTTAGATAGGTTACGCGAAGAACCAGAGATTATTGGTAACGCTACCGAAGAATTTATTCGTTATTTTTCACCATTAACCCAGATGGGGCGCGTGGTTACCGAAGATACACAGGTGTGTGAATATGCTGCGAAGGCAGATACGAGAGTTTCACTATGTTGGGCATCTGCAAACCGCGATGCCAATGTGTTTGAGAACGCAAATGAGGTGGTGTTGGATAGAAAAATCAATCCTCACGTAGGTTTTGGCTTTAGTCATCATAACTGTTTGGGCGCAACGCATGCACGCCAAATTATGAAGGTGCTTATTTTGGCACTCACTGAGAAAGTAAGCTCAATTGAAATATTGGATGCAAAAGAAAATATAGAGGAACTTGGCGAGTTTAAGCGTAAAGTTGGTTTCGATATGTTAAAGGTAAAAATTAATAGCAAGTAATAGCTTTTGGGCGTTACCACAAGGGTCGGGCTTTCGGCAGTCGCTCTCTCCTGCGTCGAGGAGCTTCAACAAATGCCTCAATCCCTAACGCGGTAATCGTCTAGAATTAAAAATAAAACAGTTAATTTAAGCAAAGAAAAAAATAAAAGGTATGGCAAAAATAACATTTGTAACAAGTGACGGCGAACGTACAACAGTAGAAGGAGAGTCTGGGTCTGTAATGGCACTAGCTGTAGAAAATAACATTAAAGGAATTGATGGCGATTGTGGTGGCGTATGTTCTTGCGCAACATGTCACGTATTTGTAGCTCCAGAGGATATTGAAACTACTGGAAAAGCAAGTGATATTGAAGAAGATATGTTAGAGTTAGACGACAATGCCAACGAGTATAGTCGTTTAAGCTGTCAGTTAGAAATAAGTGATGCTTTAGACGGTATCGTACTTCAGGTAGCAAAATAGACTTTTCATTTTATGGAATCAACAAAAAACAAGATTTGTGTCATTATTGGTGCGAGTCATGCAGGGGTAAATTGTGCTTTTAATTTACGAAAAGAAGGATGGGAAGGCGAGATTAAATTATTTGATGCAGACCCTTATTTACCGTATCATCGTCCACCTTTATCTAAAGCCTATTTAACCAGCGAAGATGGGTTGGATAAAAATCTACTAAAATCTGCCGAAGCTTACGAAAAGGAAGAGATAGATTTGAATCTTGGTGTAAAGGTGAACTCCATAAATAGAGAAAATCAAACTATTGTTTTAGATGATAATAGTTCCGTATCGTATGATACATTAGTACTTGCTACGGGAGCAAGACCAATTATTCCTGCAATTCCCGGTATTACCGATGCTAAACATTGTTTTCCTTTACGTACAGCTACTGACGTTACCAATATTAAAAACACATTTCAATCGCTTAGGAGTAAAAATGTTGTGGTTATAGGTGGCGGTTATATTGGTTTAGAAACTGCGGCTTCACTGAAGAAATTAGGAGCAGAAGTCACTGTTTTAGAACGAGAATCGCGCATTTTACAACGTGTTACAGCGCCTGTAATGTCTGGTTTTTTTCATGAATTGCATGCAAATCATGGTGTATCGGTGCTCACTAGTAAAAATGTAACATTAATAGAAACATCAGGTGATTCAAATACGGTAACATGTGCAGATGGAGCAACGTTCGAGGCAGATATGATAATCGTAGGCGTTGGTATTTTTGTAAATAAAGAGTTGGCGGAAAATGCAGGAATTGCCATAAAAAACGGAATTTTAGTAGATGCCCAAGCGCGTACTAACGATGAAAATATTTACGCTATTGGCGATTGTACGTTTCATTACAATCCTCATTTTGATAGATATGTACGTTTAGAGTCTGTACAAAACGCGGTAGACCAATCTAAAATAGCAGCAGCTTCTATTTGTGGAGGTGAACCTTTATATGATACTATTCCTTGGTTTTGGAGCGACCAATATGATGTAAAGTTACAAATGGTAGGCCTTTCTGAAGGTTACAACGAAGTGATTAAAAGGGAAGAAGCAGATGAAAAAAGCTTTTCAGTTTGGTATTTTAAAGATGATGAATTGTTGGCTGTAGATGCTGTAAATAATGCTAAAGCCTATGTGTTTGGTACTAAATTTATAAAAGACAGATTACAGGTGGATAAGCTTAAATTAAGAAATCCAGAAACACCAATGAAACTTGGTGAGCTTAAGTTGGTATAAAAGTTATTTGGTAAAACTAAAACTTTACAAGTAGAATCTAGCTGAAAATCCGCGAGGATTTGCAAAAGTAGAAGAGAACAAGCAATTACTTATAGCCATTGTTAGCTGTAGCTCTTTTTTTGTTCGTTATTTATTAAATTTCTCAAATGTTTTACCATTGAATTTATATGCTCCGTTTTCGTGAGTCCCAACCCAAAGTTTTCCATTATTGTCTTTGTAAATGCTGAACAAAGCTATCTGTTTGGATTTTTCTTGAATTGGATAATGTGTGATTTTCGTTCCATCATATTTCCAAACACCATCAAGATAGGTTACAAACCATAAATTACCATTATCGTCTATTGTGCTTGATAGATACTCGTCCAAATTGCTATCCTTTTTACCATCTAAACCACCTATACTTTTTTGTCTTGTGTATAATTTATTACTATTCAATGTCGCATTGTCGTAAACACTATAACAATATTCGGTATTGAACCAAAAGTCCCCATTTTTATCTTCAGTAATTGAACGCACTCCGTTTGCACCTTCATTTCGGAATTCTGTCACATCTTCTTCAGTAATCCATTCAAATAATTTCCCATCATATCGGCATACTCCTACAGGGTTGGTTCCAAACCAAATATTCTCTTCTTTGTCTTTGTAAATACTGTAAACCGCAAAAGGGTTTGAGAGATTTGGTGGATTTGGTAATTGTAATTCAAATAAAGAATTACCATCATAACGATATACTTTACCTGTATTTTCATAAGAGTGTTTAAACCACAAATCTGTGGGTTCAAGCTTCCAATTTTCACTTGGCATTGCTTTCAATGTTTCGAATGTCTTTCCGTTAAACTTTGATATTTCCGAAGTTGCGTTGGCGCTGGAAAAATAAATGTTACCAAATTTATCTTCTTTTATTTCATCAATCCTGTTGTTTAACAAACCGTGTTCTGTTGTGTAATTAACTATTGTTTTTCCATCGTATTTATATACTCCTGTTTTCCAACTGCCAAACCAATAATCTTTATTGCTGTCTTGAAAGATTACCATTACGCTATTACCAAGTACTGACACGTTATTCCCATAAATATTATTTTCAGTCTTAACTTGTTTATTTGAGGTCTTTCCATTACAAGATGTCAATAAAATTAATGCGTTAAAAAATAGTAGTATGTATATTTTTACTGTCATCTGTTTAAATGTGTTCGGCTGTTTTTGAGTTACAGCTAACGGTTGGTATATGGAAAGTTGCGTGTTTGTGGGCGAGGATTTTCCGAAGGAAAATCGGAAGCTAGCAAACGAGCAACTAACATTGGTTAAACTAAAAGTAGCAATTTTTTATATACTTTGTTGTGCGTTCGTACTTTTTAATTTAGTCAGTTTTTTATAGTCAGAAACAGGAAATTCGTGTCTCCATTTTTCTTTATATCCATCTATCCCATTTTCGTCTAATACTCTTTTTATTGAGTCAAATCCGTTAGAAACAAAACTTTTTAAAGTTGTTTCTCCTTTGAATAACGATTCATATTTATCCGCATCAATCATATATTCAGTTGCGTAATCCTCGTACCATTTTAATTCAATCGTAATTTTGTTGGAATCAATTTTTTCAACTACTATTTGGTGTTCTCCAGGTTCGTCGTAGAATGGAATCACAACTCTATTTCTGTCAGTCATAAGTCCGATAAGCGCATTGATAATAGAATTCAGAGTATCGTGAAGATATGAGGCATTAAATTCAGACTTAAAATCTCTTGATTTTAGCGTTCCGATTGCCCAACCGTGTTCTTTTAATATGTAGTTAAATTCAATTTTCATTTGGTTGAGCCAGTATGACGCACAACGGTGGTATAAACGCAATTGTGTTTATACCAAATATAATCAAATCTTTGTGCTGTATATTCTTTATTTTGCCAATCCTTAGCAGATAATAAAATTACAATCGTCTATAAAAATAGCTAGCAGATAGGTTTGCGTTAGGGATTGCAGTGGTAGCTTTTGGCGAGGCGCGCATCGAGCCAAAACTTTTAACGGAAAGCCCGACCCGACCTTAGGAGGGTAACGCCCAAAAACTAATTATCACCCCGAATTACAGTTGTTTGTGGTGAAGCGTTGATTTTTAACTATTTTTGCAGCGCTATGCAAGAGTTAAAACTTTCAAGTTGGTTGCCTACCACAAACAAAGAGGTGAAAATTCGCGGATGGGAAGCGCTAGACGTTATTCTATTTAGCGGCGATGCCTATGTGGATCATCCTACCTTTGGGCCTGCAGTTATTGGACGGTTATTAGAAAGTTTTGGATTGCGAGTGGCAATTGTACCCCAACCCAATGTGAATGACAATCTTCAAGATTTTGTAAAGTTGGGTAAACCCAGGCTGTTTTTTGGTGTTACCGGTGGTTGTATGGACCCGATGGTGAGCAACTACAACGCCAATAAAAAGCGACGTGATAAGGATGCTTACACACCCAATGGCGATATTGGTTTTAGACCTGATTATGCCTCTACAGTTTACAGTAAAATTTTAAAAGAAAAGTGGCCTAATACACCTGTATTGATTGGTGGTATTGAAGGTTCTTTAAGGCGTGTGACGCATTACGATTATTGGAGTGACAAGCTAATGCCTACCATTTTAGAGACTTCTAAAGCCGATATGTTGGTGTATGGTATGGGTGAGCAAGAAATTGATCAGTCATTTGATTTGCCTTACACGCGTTTACCTCATCCGAAATACAAAAAGCGTGGAGCGATTCCAGCGTACGACATGATCAAATTTTCGATCAACATGCACCGCGGATGTTTTGGTGGATGTAGCTTCTGTACCATTTCTGCCCATCAAGGAAAGTTCATTGCTTCTCGAAGTCAGGAGTCTATTTTAAAAGAAGTAGATACCGTGGCTAACATGCCAGATTTTAAAGGCTATTTATCTGATATTGGTGGCCCAAGTGCTAATATGTACAAGATGAAAGGAAAGGTGCAGGAAATATGTGATAAATGTGTAGCACCATCTTGTATTTCGCCTGTAATATGTAGCAATTTAGATACGTCTCATAAACCTTTAACAGAATTGTACCAGGCGGTTGATAGTCATCCGAAAGTGAAGAAATCCTTTATTGGTTCTGGTATTCGTCACGATATGTTAGTGCCAGAATTTAATAAAAATGCTGATGCTAAGGAGTTAGACGATTATACCGAAGAGGTAATGACAAAGCATGTGTCTGGTCGTTTAAAAGTGGCGCCAGAACATACAAGCGACCCCGTTTTAAAATTGATGCGTAAACCGTCTTTTACGTATTTCCATAAGTTTAAGGAACGTTTTGATAAGATAAATATCAAGAAAGGGTTGAAACTGCAATTGATACCTTACTTTATCTCAAATCATCCAGCTTGTGAAGCCGAAGACATGGCAAATTTAGCTGCCGAAACTAAAGATATGGGGTTTCAGTTAGAGCAAGTACAAGGCTTTACACCAACACCTATGACGGTGGCAACTGTAATTTACTATAGCGGTTATCACCCTTACACGCTTAAAAAAGTAAAAACACCAAAAACTAGAAAAGAAAAAGATGAACAGCATCGATTTTTCTTTTGGTACAAGGATGAAAACAAAGCGTGGATTAAAAACACGTTGAATAAACTGGGACGCCAAGATTTACTTGATGTTTTACTTCCTAAAAAGGAAGAGAAATGGCGCAAAAACAAACCTGGAAAACCTAAGCATACCTTTGATGATGCAGTGCCTTTTAATCAACGAAAGAATAAGGCTAAGTTTAAGAGTAAGAAGAAGCGACGTTAATTCACATTCTACAGCTGCTTAATTTTTTCAAATTTTAATGATGACATTTTTAATTTATGTTGATGTATGTATATATATGAACATAAATTAAACCAAAATGAAAACTATTAAAATTGTTGCCTTATCTCTCTTATTAATTACACTATCATGTTCAAAATCATCGGATGATGAAGTTATTGGTGGAGAGAATAATATTATTGGGGTCTGGGTATTGACAGATATTGTAGTAGATACAAACAATTCAATACAACTGCAAGCTGATGCCCAAGACTTAAAGGATGCTTTACTAGATTTAAACTGTAACTTAATATCTCTAGACATACGAGCAGATAATACGGTTACTTTAGAAGAATTCGAATATCAGGAAGTATTTGTTAGTTTAGATCCTAACAAGCCAAGTTATCAATGTGTTAATCGACAAAGTCAAGAAGGTACTTGGAGTTTTAGTGGAGAAGTGCTTACGCTCACACTAGCAAGTGGCTCAAAGTCTACTACGGTTAAATTTGATAATCCATCGATTGCTATAATATCTGGTGAGCCCTTTGAAGAATTGGGTGCATTAGCATCAGAACTTGTTTTTGAGAAATTAGTCGGGGTTTAATGTGTATTCTAGTTAAAAATCACATCATAAGTTGGTTGTTTGATTATGTAAACAGATGCTTTAAGATTCCTGTTGATTTTTTTAAAGGATAGGGTGTGTCCCTCCAATAGGACAATTCAGGTGTATAAAGGCAAATAAAATTAATTTTTTTATGGTGACATTTTTTAATTGAATCGATGTGTATTAAAACACATAAATTATTTCATATGAAAACCATTAAAACTATTACAGTCTTACTAGTATTACTAATTACACTATCATGTTCAACATCATCAGATGAGGAAGAAATACAAGACAAAGAAGCAGCTATTGAAGGTGTTTGGGTGTTAAGGGATATTACTGATATTAATTTAGACGGTAATGCTGTTCCTGCTGAAACTTCTCAGGAAATACGTGCTGTTGTAGAATTAATAGTAAATGAGGGTTGCGAATTGATGGCTTTTGAATTTAGACTTGATCAATCATTTATATTAGAGCAATATGATGTGAATGATTACAATCCTTCACAAGAAGAAGTAGAGTATGTTATAAATTGTGAAAATATAGACATATTTACTGGCACATGGGATTTTCAGGAGGGTCAACTTGTTATTTCAGGAGAAGAGGATGAGTCCAACTATTTTTCCATTAGATTAGAATCTAGCGTAATGATTTGGGAAGATGTTCCACTCGGAGCAATTTTACCAATAAATGGACAAGGAGATTTTGTTTTTGAAAAATTGGGTAATGGGTAAATGAATTTGTTCCTACAGGATCTACTTTTTTAATATTTAATTAAAAAAGTAGATTCATAAAATTTAATGAGCCTCCAACCAATTATCACCAACATCCAAATCAACATCAAGCGGCACTTCTAATTTATAAGCGTTTTCCATTTCTGTTTTTACTAAGGTTTTGATGGTTTCTAATTCTGGTTTATAAACATCAAACACCAATTCATCATGTACTTGTAGTAGCATTTTAGTTTTAAAATCGCCTTCTTGTAGTTTGTTATAGATTTTAATCATAGCAATTTTGATAATGTCCGCAGCACTACCTTGAATGGGTGCGTTTACCGCATTACGTTCTGCTGCACCACGAACCACAGCATTACGAGAATTAATATCTTTTAAATAACGACGGCGTCCTAAAACGGTTTGTACATAGCCATTGTCTCTAGCAAAATCGACTTGCTCGCTAATGAAGTTTCTCAACTTTGGATATGTGGCGTAATAGGTATCAATCAATTCTTTAGATTCTGCCCTCGATAAATTGGTTTGGTTACTCAATCCAAATGCCGAAACGCCATAGATTATACCAAAGTTTACCGTTTTAGCATTACTTCTTTGCTCACGAGTTACTTCATCTAAAGCCACATTAAATACTTTTGAAGCTGTAGACGCATGAATATCTTCACCATTTTTAAAAGCTTCAATCATAGTTTCCTCTTTACTCAATGCAGCGATAATGCGTAGTTCTATTTGCGAATAATCAGCAGCTAACAAAATATAATCTTCGTTTCGCGGAATAAAGGCCTTACGTACTTGTCTTCCACGTTCGGTTCGAATTGGAATATTTTGAAGATTAGGATTGTTACTACTTAATCTACCAGTAGCCGCAACAGTTTGCATATAATCTGTATGTACACGACCAGTAGCTTCTTCAACTTGAAGAGGTAGCGCATCTACATAAGTGCTTTTTAACTTTGATAAACCTCTGAAATCTAAGATATTTTGGATGATATCATGATCTTTCGCTAAATAACTTAGTACATCTTCTGCTGTTGAATATTGTCCCGATTTTGTCTTTTTGGGCTTGTCAACTAATTTTAGTTTTTCAAATAGAATAATTCCTAATTGTTTTGGCGAAGCAATATTGAACTCTTCACCAGCCTCATTATAAATTTTACTTTCTAAAGCTTTAATGTCTTTATCCAGTTGCTCAGACAAACCATTTAAAAAGTCCTTATCTAAATTAATGCCTTCCAATTCCATAGCAGCAAGAACCCGTAACAATGGAATTTCAATATCATCGAATAACTTTTGTGTATTGGCTGCACCTAATTCATTTTTAAAATGTTCTTTTAATTGAAGTGTGATATCCGCATCTTCTACCGCATATTCGGTTTGTTTTTCTAATGGAACATCGCGCATCGATAATTGATTTTTTCCTTTTTTACCAATTAGCGTTTCAATAGAAATAGGTGTGTAGTTTAAATACGTTTCAGCTAATACATCCATATTATGACGCATATCTGGATTGATGAGGTAATGTGCCAACATGGTATCAAAGAGCTTACCTTTTACATCAATATTATACTTTGCTAAAACCTTGATGTCGTATTTTAAATTCTGACCAACTTTCTCTATGGTTTCACTTTCAAAAAACGGACGTAGTTGCTCAATAAGTTCTTGAGCTTCATTTTTATCTTCAGGAAACGGCATATAAAATCCTTTGCCAACTTCCCAAGAGAATGCAATACCAACCAATTCTGCAGTAAGTGGATTCAATCCTGTAGTTTCAGTATCAAAACATACCGATGTTTGGTTCATCAAGTTTTTAATGAATAGTTTGGTTGCTATTCCAGAGGCTACACTTTGGTAGAAATGTGATGTGGTCTCGGAAGTTTTTCTTGTGTATTCTGAAACCGTTTCAGTCTCATTAGATGGATCCGCTCCAAATAAAGAAAATTGACCTGCTCCAGCAGATTTAGATTCTTTGGGTGTTGGTTTAGTATCCTCTTTTTGTACTGAACCTTCTTGATTGCCAGTTGCAGTTGAGGTTTCTGTAGCAAATGTTTTTAAGAAGTTTTCAGTTAAGCGCCTAAACTCCAATTCCTGAAAAATTTGCTTTACTTTTTCAACATCTGGATGATCTAGCTCAAAATCTTTTGCATTAAATTCAACAGGAACATCTAGCATTATGGTTGCTAGTTTTTTTGAAAGCAAACCTAATTCGCCATTGGCTTCAACCTTCTCTTTCATTTTTCCTTTAAGCTGGTCGGTATTTGCTAATAATCCTTCCATGCTTCCAAATTGCGCTAAAAACTTTTTAGCAGTTTTTTCACCAACTCCTGGCAAACCAGGAATATTATCACTAGAATCTCCCATCATACCCAAGAAGTCAATCACTTGCATAGGGTCGGTCACTTCAAATTTTTTCTGAACTTCAGGAATGCCCCAAGTTTCATAACCGCCACCAAACACAGGGCGATACATAAAAATATTTTCGGTTACTAACTGCGCAAAATCCTTATCAGGCGTTACCATGTAGGTTTTGTAACCTTCTTTTTCAGCTTGTCGGGACAAAGTTCCAATAACATCATCAGCCTCATAGCCTTCCTTTACCATAATAGGAATATGCATCGCTTTCAAAATGTTGCAAATATGAGGAATTGCAGTACGGATGCCTTCAGGTGTTTCATCTCTATTCGCCTTATACGCTTCATACATTTCAACGCGATCAGCACTTCCGCCTTTATCAAAACAAACGGCTAAATGGTCTGGACGTTCACGTTTTATAACATCTAGAAGTGAATTCATAAACCCCATAATAGCTGAGGTATCTTCTCCTTTTGAATTAATTCTAGGGTTTTTTATAAAGGCATAATAACCACGAAAAATTAAAGCGTAAGCGTCTACTAAAAAAAGGCGTTTTTGGTCTGACATTTTGATTGTTTTGATAGAAAACCAAAGCTACGAAAAGTTAATTGGAAATCGAACGGTTATAAATTGCCTTTTATGCGTTTTAAGATAAATTCTTAACTATAAGTTAAATATAGAATGCTTTTAAAAGGCTAACTTATAATAGCTTTATATTTGATAAAAAAAAGAAAACCGTGCGCTGGATTATTTTACTCCTCATCTTTGCAGTTATTGAAGTTTATGCATTTCAGGCGTTTCGAGCCATATCAAAAAATGTATGGTTAAGTATACTCTATTGGAGTGTAACACTTTTAGTTATTGGTAATTGTTTTTATCGTTTGTATGGTCTTGCATCAAGGTCGGATTATGGGAACCCTCAAGCATTTGCCTTTGGGTTTTTAATTGCACTGTTAGTTCCTAAAATGATAATTATGGCTATAATGTTTACTGAAGATGTTTTTAGGGTACCACAGGCTATTTTTAGATATTTTACTGAAGGCCCCAATGAAGGCGTTAAATATATGCCATCACGTAGAGCATTTATTTCTAAAATCACTTTAGGTATTGCCGCTATTCCTTTCGGAGCTATTTTATATGGGCTTTATAAAGGGAAATACAATTTCAAAGTTTTGAAATATACATTAAGTTTTGAAGACTTACCAGAAGCCTTTGATGGCTACAAACTCACGCAAATTAGTGATGTACATTCAGGAAGTTTTGATAATAAGGAGAAGGTAGATTATGCCATCGATTTAATCAACAAACAAGAAAGTGATGTGATTTTGTTTACTGGTGATATGGTAAACAATGAAGCTAAAGAAATGTTACCTTACGTTGATGTTTTTAGTAAACTTAACGCAAAAGACGGTCTTTATTCTGTTTTAGGAAATCATGATTATGGAGATTATTTGAGATGGCCTTCTAGAGACGCAAAAGCAAAAAATTTAGAAGATTTAAAAACTATACAAAAAGAAATAGGGTTTGATGTATTACTGAATGAAAGCCGATTTATTGAGCGAAACGGACAAAGAATAGCTATAGTTGGTGTCGAAAACTGGGGCGCAGGCGGATTTAAAAAAGCCGGTGATCTAAAGAAAGCTGTATCTAATGTTGATAAAAACGATTTCAAAATATTAATGAGTCACGATCCATCTCATTGGGAAAAACAAGTAATTCAAGATGATTATCATTATCATTTAACTTTGAGTGGTCATACTCACGGGATGCAATTTGGTATAGAAATTCCAGGATGGTTTAAATGGAGCCCCGTAAAATGGCGTTACAAATACTGGGCAGGTATTTATGAAGAGCTAGGACAGTTTATAAATGTAAACAGAGGTTTTGGGTATTTGGGATTTCCTGGGCGTGTGGGGATTTGGCCAGAGATTACAGTAATTGAACTCAAAAAAGAGACAAAAACAGTTTAATTGTGTGGAAATGTTATATTTATGGGGAAATTACTTATTTTTATAAATAAGTAAAGTGATTATTAACAATCAATACTCTAAAACAATAGATTAACACATGTCAAAATTTGGGGAACTAATTGACGTTGAAATTCCAGTTCTGTTTGATTTTTATGCAGAATGGAACGAACAATCTACAGCAATGCATCCTGTTCTTCGCGATGTAGCTGCAGCCCTTGGCGATAAGGCAAAAGTCATTAAAATTGATGTTGAAAAAAACCAAGAGCTAGCCGATGCACTTCGCGTAAAAGGCTTACCAACTTTAATTATTTATAAAGATGGTGAAATGAAATGGCGCCAAAGTGGTGAGCAAGATGCCGATACGCTTATCGGTATTATTCAAGAATATGTTTAACTTCTAATTTCTATTTGGGCGTTACCGAAAGGGTCGGGCTTTACTCATTGATTTACATTTTAAATTAATGAATTCGTGAATGTAAACATTTCACTACTCAATCCCTCCTTCGTCGGGGATTTCAAACATGCCGTTCAATCCCTAACGCAGGTGTTTGTTAGCTATTTTTATAGAAGAGTGTGTGTTATTTTAGTAAGCACGTTTAACGGTCTCGTATAATAATAGTTGCGGTTTGCGTGCGACTACTTTTTAGTATGGAATATATTTAAAATAAATGAAATAGCGGTTTGAGTTAGTACCTAAACCACTATTACTTATACACGTTGTTGTGTGCTACCTTAATTTTTTTCAAATGTTAGGGTATCAGTACCTACATTTCCTCCACTTATATCAATAAGTTCAATTTTAGTAGATGTAGATGAAATAATATCCCAATTATCGTTTAAATCTTCAAAATCATTAGTGTCAGGTACTGGGAAGAAAATATTAAAATCAATATCATCGTCACTACTACTACTACTACTACTGTCGTCCGTAATTGACCATGTGCCATCAATAGTATTGGTTCCATTTGTAGCAATAAGAGAACCGTCAGAATTAAACAAGAAATCATATCCAGTAAAATCTGATGTCTCATTTTTTCCAGAATCTATAAAATTAGTTATTCGCCAAGTCCCTGATTCAACAATATTTTCAATTTGAGATATTTGTTGACTATTATCTTTAACATCGTCATCGTCACTTGAGCATGCTAACAACATTAGCGAGAAACTTAACATCACTAAAAAGCTGAAATAAAGTCCTTTTTTCATAGCTATTTTTTTTCTTTTAAAGCACATGTACGAATGCCAAATGGTGCATAAAGTGGACAAAAGCTAATTAAACTAGTTAAAACGAAAATACCTGCAAGAATCAAAAGGATAAGACCCAAAGTTCCCGAAATTATTCCTGTAAAATAAAGAATTCCAACTATTGCAGCGATTATTATTCGAATAATTCTATCTGCACTTCCCATGTTTTTTTTCATCTTTTAAAAATAAAATATTGTAGCATTATTGCTCTACAAAGGTAAGTGGCGTTATAGACGTATGCAGTGACTGTGGTCACCACTAGCTAAGAATTTTTATTTCACCTGCATTCTGAATAACTTTTTCATCAGTCTCAAGTTTTTTCAATACCCTAGTTATTACTTCTCGTGCAGTCCCTAATTCATTTGCTATTTGACTATGACTCATTTTAACAGAGTTACTTTTAGTTAAATCTGATTTCTTTTTAAGATGATCATAAAGTCTCTTATCCATTTTGTCCAGTAGCAAATGACGAATTGTGTCTAAAAGTTCAGAATAACGTAAATTAAATTGGTTATAAAATAAATCATTAAAACCAGGGTATTCCTTAAGCCAATTTGGTAAATACTGAACAGGAATTAGAAGAATTTTAGATTCTTCCTCAGTAGTTGCAAAAACCTTACTAGGTGTGTTTTTTAAAGCCGCATAAAAAGTCATTACGCAGCTTTGAGCCGGTTCAATGTAATAAAGTAGTAATTCCTTTTCATTAAATCGAGAATAAACTTTTACAAGTCCATTAATTACTATAGGTAATACTTTTACATATTGTTCTTCTCTTAAAATCTCAGTGCCTTTTGAAAATTCCTTAAGTGTAGATTTCTTAATTAATTCATCTAATAACTCTGGTTTTAAAAAAGACAAAATGTTTTTATCAAATTCCATTAATCGTCACTTGGGTTTTCAGGTTGCACACAATGTGTTGACGGATATGCGCCGTTAAACGAAGGTAGCTGAAAATATTTACAAAGTCAAGCCTATCCTAAAACCATAAAAGCCTAATCAAAAGCTATTTAAACTCTTAAATTTATAGCCAGATTTACTATAATACGCCAGTACTTTAGGTAATGTGTATTGCATATTATTCGATGCTTTCACACTGTCATGAAATACAATAATACTTCCATTTTTTACTTTTGAAATTACATTATTAAAACATTGCTCTGGGGTAACGGTGTTGTCCCAATCAAAAGATAATACGTCCCACATTACAATGTTGTAACCGAGAGCTAATAAACGTTTACCTTGTTTTGGAGTGATTTTTCCGTATGGCGGACGAAATAAATTCTGAATTCTGAATTCTGAATTCTGAATGTTTGATTCAAATACTTTTTGAGCTTTCTCAATATTTTTTACATAGGCTTTCGTTGCAGTTTTCCAGCCTTTAATATGTTCTTGTGTGTGATTGCCAATAGCATGTCCGTTCTCTAAAATAGATTTGAAAATATCAGGATGCTTTTCAACATTAGCGCCAATACAAAAGAACGTTGCTTTTGCATTGTATTGGTTAAGAATATCTAAAGTCCATGCTGTGATTTCAGGGGTGGGGCCATCATCAAACGTTAGGTAAATCTCCTTTTCATTAGTATCAACATCCCAAGTGTAATTTGGGAACAACGATTTTACAACCTTAGGTGTTTTTACAGGTGTTAAAGGCATGTGTTGCCAGTATTATTCGTTAGCTTCAATAGCAGTAGCACCACTATCAGAAGGGATATCTATATCTGTTCTTTCTAAATCATCCTCATCTTCTTCACCATAGAAATATTTAAATAGTCTTAGATAGTTGTTAAACGTATCACCTTCTTTTTCAGCTAAATCTGTATCGTAACGCACCAATACATCAACTAAACCTTTATAACGCTGAATATCAACATAAATATCCTCAAATAAACGTTCTTGATTATCTTGCGTTAAACCGCTGTAATAGGTTAAATTCTCTTGATACTTTTTGCTGACTTTAAAATACAAATCACGAGCTTTATCTTTAGCATCTACTTCGTAATAGGCGCCAATGTATGGTTCTAGCAAGGTGTAGTATCCATAATATTCTACAGGCATATTACTCATGGCGATGTCGGCTACCTCTTCAGCCTTTTCAAGCTTTTCTTCATTAATTAATTGCTCAACTAAGCGTGCAAGATTGCCTCGATATGTAATCGCGTTTTTACGAGTTTCAGGATCGTGATAAATATCTGGACTACCGCTATTGCCCCAATTCCATGTTTTTACTTTTTCATACATTAAATCTGTATCTATGCGTCCCATATCAAAAGGGTTGGCTCTATCTACTTCAGTTTTAATTGGCACTAGTTTGTAGCACATACCGTCTAACTGTAAATAGTCTTTCATCCATAAGTAATCATCATCACCAAAACTTCCACCAGTAAAGTAAATTGGGCGTTTCCATTCGTTATTAGCAACCACATCAAGCATTAATAGGCGATTTTTATAAATGGCACCACCTTTTATTTCAATATCAATATGCGGTACAATTTTATCGGCATCCTCTGGCTTTACAATACCGCTTTTTAACGCATTTTCTTTGTTGACATCAATACGAACATTTCTTGTAAATAAATAGTTAGCATTCAGGTCTTGATTTCTAAGACGGGAAATATCATACCCTTGCTTTTGCATGAAATATTTATATTTTGATTTTTCATCATCTCTTTGAATAAAATCAAGAGCTTGTTTTAAACCTATGGTATCTTTTGTAAGCGGTTCTATTCTTACATAATCGTTTGTTCCATAGAGGTAATCTTTATGATTTAATTGTGACGGAATAGGATCGCTCTCATACGCTTTTCGTTTCATTTGGTCTATATACCAATCTGTTTGAAACAAACTAGTGTTTACTACCCGAACATCGGTTCTGTAACCTTCAATTTCTTGAGCATACCACAAGGCAAAGGTGTCATTATCTCCAATGGTGAATAAAATGGCATTTTCAGCACAAGAGTCTAGATATTTTCTAGCCATAGCTTGCGCAGTATATTTTCCAGAACGGTCATGATCGTCCCAGTTGTTGGCTACTAAGATGCCAGGAACAAGAATTAAACAAGCTATTGATATAATAGGAGCCGCTAATGCTTTTGGAAGTTTGTCCTTTAGTGCGTGATAAATTCCATATACGCCAATACCGATCCAAAGTGCAAATACATAAAATGAACCTACAACGGAGTAATCTCGTTCACGAGGTTCAAACGGACGTACATTAGTGTACACTTGAATGGCAATTCCCGTAAAAAGGAAAAACACCAACATTACCCAAAATAGTTTTCTATCAGTGTTTAGAACAAAAAACAGACCGATTAATCCTAAAATAAGAGGCAGGAAGTAATAGGTATTTCTAGCTTTATTATTTTTTACATCGCTTGGTAAATTATCTTGAGAATAGCCCAAATGCCATTCGTCAATAGGTTTTATGCCGCTTATCCAATTCCCATGATTGTCTAATTTTCCTTGAATATCATCTTGCCGTCCTGCAAAGTTCCACATAAAATAGCGCCAATACATATAGCCCAATTGGTATTCAAATAAATATCTTATGTTGCTTGGTAAATCTGGCTTTTCAATATCAAGATAGCCTTGGTATCGTTTTAAAAATGCATTGTAATCTTCATAGTCTACATTGCCTTGCGCTACGTTATTCCTAAAATCAGAAACAAGCTTTCGCAATTCGTTTTCCATTTGATAATCGGGTTTCAGTTTAAAATTTAAAAACCCTGTAAACATCATATAATTTTCAGCATGCTCTCCGCTCCACATACGTGGTAGAATAGAAGCATGCTCAGAATTGTAGTTTTGTTTAGCGTCTTTATAATCGTTAACAATTACATATTCGCCTTTTTCTTCATCCTTCTCATATTTTGGTTTGTCATCTATATATGGATTATTTTCATCTAAATACGCATACATGTCAGTAAACTGAGGACCATAAAACAGATGCGTTTCAGGATACTGCTCCAAATTATAATAAGCCAATAATTCTCTTGCACTAGAAGGATTGTTTTCATTAATCACCACATTGGCATTAGCACGAATAGGTAGCATTAACCACGTTGAAAATCCGATAATAACAAACGTTAAACACAGAATACTTGTATTTAAATGCACATAGTTCTTTTGTCTGGTATATCTTAAAGCATAAAAAATGACACCTACCAAAAGCAAACCTGCAATGATAGATCCTGAATTAAATGGTAGCCCAACACTATTCACGAAGAAAATTTCAAAAACACTAAAAATCTTCAAGATATTAGGTGCTAACAATTTGAATACGAAAAGTAAAATTGCAACCGAAACAACATTTGCAATGATGAAATTTTGAACCGTAACCGTTTTGTAGTTTTTAAAATAATAAATAAGTCCGATTACAGGAATCGTCAATAAGCCCATAAAATGCACCCCAAACGATAACCCGATAACAAAGGCAATAATGATTAACCAACGATTTCCGCGAGGTTTATCCATATCTTGTTCCCAACGTAATGCTAACCAAAATAGTGCAGACATTATTAAGGTTGCCATGGCATACACCTCGGTTTCCACAGCATTAAACCAAAACGAATCGGTAAATGCAAATGCTAAACTCCCTACTAAACCACTTCCTAAAATAGCGGTATATTGAGATTTAGATATGATTGATGTTTTTGTATTATCAGCTTCTTTGTCTTTTTCAGAATTTAAAAGTGATACAAGTTTTGTTAACAGTAAAGTAATTGTCCAAAACATAAATAGAATAGTGAAAGCACTGGCAACGGCACTCATCATATTCATCATCCAACCGATAAGTTCATTATTTCCAAACGTAAATGTTGAGAAAAAAGCACCAAGCATTTGAAATAAAGGGGCTCCTGGAGGGTGTCCTACTTGAAGTTTCGAAGATGTTAAAATATACTCTCCAGCATCCCAAAAACTAACTGTTGGTTCTACCGTTAAGCTATAAGTAATCAAGGCAATTAAAAAAGAGAACCAACCTAAAATGGTGTTCCATTTTTTAAAATTAAAATCCATCATCTAAATCTGTGTTTGTTAGCTGTGGCGAATTTAACAATAATTATGAAACAAGAATAAATATTATACTTGCCTTAACATTAACGTTTTTAGTAGCTATAGATTATAATGATAAATCTGTTTTTAAATACAAATACGCATTAAGTAGCATTTTTCTAAAAAAATTCTTGTCCAAATAAAACTTTGTGCTAAATTTGCACCCTCATTTACATTATGGCCTATGGTGTAACTGGCAACACGTCTGGTTTTGGTCCAGAAGAGTCTAGGTTCGAGCCCTAGTAGGCCAACTGTAATTTTAAAGTCCTTTCGTTTTAGAGAGGGCTTTTTTTTTATGGCGTTACCACAAGGGTCGGGCTTTCACTAGTCGCTCCTCCTGCGTCGGGTGCTTCAACATGCCGTTCAATCCCTAACGCGACGAAGAGCCAACATGAAATTTAAATCCTAAAAGTAATCACAGGACGCTTTGCATGATTCACTAAATCCTCACTAATACTACCATTAAAAAAGTGAGACAACCCCTGGCGACCATGAGTACTCATACCTATTAAATCTGCATTAACGGACTGCGAAAAATTCATAATGCCTTTTTCAATGGTTTCATCGTTATAAATATGGATGGTGCAAAAGTTGTGCGTTACGGTATCTAAAAACCCTTGAATTCTTGCTTTTGCTTCAGCAGTAGTTACAAACTTATTAGCAGTAACTACCATTAATAAGTGCATTTCAGCATTAAATAATTCAGCAAATTTTAAGGCCTTTAAAAACGGCACCTTAGATTCTTCCTTAAAATCAGAAGCAAATACAAAATGGTCTACTTTAAAATCTGTATGGCGCTTTTTAACCACCAAAACAGGAACGTCAGAAGTGCGCACTACTTTTTCAGTATTTGAGCCAATAAGCAATTCCTTAAAGCCGCTAGTGCCATGAGACCCCATAATAATTAAATCAATACTATGCTTTTCACAAACATTGTTAATAGCCTTGTAAATATCATGGAACTCTACGGTTTCGTGTACTGTAATACCTTCTAGATAATCCTTCTTTACTAAACCTTCAAACTTTTTATGTGCCAATTTCATAAAGAAAACAGCTTCAGGTAAATTATTGTACCCTTTTAAAGGGTCAATTTCATGCAAAGGCAAATCCAAAACATTTAGCAAGTAAATTTCACTATTGTAATGTTTAGCTAATTGTGCAGCTACTTCTAGGGCTTTTTCGGCTTGATCAGAAAAATCAGTTGGGACAAGTATTTTTTTCATGATAGTGAGGTGTTAGTTATCAACTCATTTTCATCATCTTTTAGAAGAAAAAAAAGTGGTGTGAGTTCTTATAAAAATAGGGATAAATTCTTTAAAAATCAATTTAATATGTTATATTTGCCGCGTTGAAAAGGCGAAATTAAATTATGAGGGGACGGAAAGTCCCCTCTTTTTATACTAAAATGTTTAAAAACACAGTAAAAGACTTATTAGATGATGCGTTAACTGAACGCTCTGATTTGTTTTTGATAGATTTTAACGTAAACGAAGCCAACCACATTAAAGTTATTGTTGATGGTGATAATGGGGTGTTGGTAGAAGATTGCATGTTTTTAAGCAGAGCTATTGAGCATAATTTGGATAGGGAAGAACAAGATTTTTCTCTTGAAGTAATGTCGGCAGGAGCAGCATCGCCTTTGGTAAATAAGAGACAGTATAAAAGACATATAAACAGAACCTTAAAGGTTAAAACCACTTCTGATAAAATAGAAGGTGTTTTAGCTAACGCTAGTGATGATAGCATTCTTTTAGAGTGGAAAACTAGAGAGCCAAAACCTGTTGGTAAAGGTAAGGTTACTGTAAAAAAACAAGCCAATGTGGCTTACGACGATATTGTAGAAGCAAAAGTTATGATTAAATTTTAATTCAAGTAGAGTTATGGAGAATGTTGCGTTAATTGAATCTTTTTCAGAATTCAAAGACGATAAGTTAATTGATCGTGTTACGCTAATGGCGATTTTAGAAGATGTTTTTAGAAGCGCCTTAAAACGAAAGTTTGGAGATGACGATAATTTTGATATTATTGTAAATCCAGATAAAGGGGATTTAGAAATTTGGAGAAACCGTGTAGTGGTTGCTGATGGTGAAGTAGAAGATGAAAACCAAGAGATTTCCTTAACCGAAGCGAGAAAGATAGAGCCAGATTTTGAAGTAGGCGAAGATGTATCTGAAGAAGTGAAGTTAGTAGACTTGGGAAGACGTGCTATTTTAGCGTTACGCCAAAACCTAATTTCTAAGATTCATGAGCACGATAATACCATAATCTACAAGCAATTTAAAGATTTAGTTGGTGAAATTTATACTGCTGAGGTGCACCATATTCGTCACAGAGCTGTGATTCTATTAGATGATGAAGGGAATGAGATTGTATTACCAAAAGACAGACAAATTCCTTCAGATTTCTTTAGAAAAGGAGATAATGTTAGAGGTGTAATAGATTCGGTTGAGCTTAAAGGTGCAAAACCTACGATTATTATGTCTAGAAGCTCCCCAGTGTTTTTAGAGAAATTATTCGAACAAGAAATACCTGAAGTGTTTGATGGTTTAATTACTATTAAAAAAGTTGTAAGAATTCCAGGTGAAAAAGCAAAAGTAGCTGTAGATTCTTATGATGATAGAATAGATCCTGTAGGTGCTTGTGTGGGGATGAAAGGTTCTAGAATTCACGGTATTGTTCGTGAGTTAGGGAATGAAAATATTGATGTAATTAATTACACTAATAATATACAGTTATTTGTAACAAGAGCATTAAGTCCTGCAAGAGTAACATCAATAAAACTTGATGAAGAAACTAAGCGTGCCGAGGTAATTTTAAAACCAGAGGAAGTTAGTAAAGCTATTGGTAGAGGTGGTCACAACATCCGTTTGGCAGGTCAATTAACCGGTTATGAGATAGATGTGTTTAGAGAAGGAGCAGAAGAAGATGTTGAATTAAGAGAATTCTCAGACGAAATAGAAGAGTGGATTATCCAAGAGTTCAGTAAAGCTGGATTGGATACTGCTAAAAGTGTTCTTGAGCAAGATGTTGAAGATTTAGTGAAAAGAACTGATTTAGAAGAAGAAACAATTAATGATGTTATCAGAATTCTTAAGGAAGAATTCGAAGAATAATACCCGTTTAATTTCAAAAGAAGTTTTAACAATATAGGTATTAATAATATATTTGAGATTTTAAAGGCAATTTATGGCTGACACAATTAGATTAAATAAAGTTTTACGCGAACTGAATATTTCTTTAGATCGTGCTGTGGAATTTTTGGATTCCAAGGGCATTGAGATAGAGAAGCGTCCGACTACGAAAATTTCTGAGGAAACTTATAATGTTCTTTCGGATGAATTCGAAACGGATGCGAATAAGAAAATGAAGTCGCAAAAAGTTAGTGAAGCTAAGCTAAAGGAAAAGGAAGATTTACGCATTAAGCGTGAAAAGGAGTTGGAGGAAAAGCAAAAAGCTCAAGAAGCCATTGAAAAAGCGCAACAAGAAGAAGTAGTTAAGGCTGCTAAAACACTTTCTGGTCCTAAAACAGTTGGTAAAATAGATTTGGAAGGTAAGAAGCCTGAAGAAAAGCCAGTAGAGAAACCTGCACCTGCAAAAGAAGAGGTGAAAGAAGATGCTCCAAAGAAAGAAGTTAAGCCAGTTGCTAAAGTTGTTGAAGAAAAACCTGCGCCAAAGGAAAAACCAAAGAAAATTGTTGTTGATGACGAATTGGTGACACCTGATGAAAAAGTAAAAACACAATACCAAAAACTTACAGGCCCTAAAATTGCAGGTGATAAAATTGATTTAACGCAATTTAATAAGCCTAAAAAGAAGAAAGAAGAGAAGAAGACTGATGCAAAAGCTGGCGACCCAAAGAAAAAACGCCGTCGTATTAGTAAAGCAGGTCCGGGAGGAGGACAAGGGGGAAACAATGCCCAAAGAGGAGGTGCTGGTAACCGAAACGACAGATTTAAAGGCAAAGGTCGCCGTAATGTAGTTAAGGAAGAGCCTAGTGAAGAGGATGTAAAAAAACAAGTAAGAGAAACACTTGAAAAATTACAAGGAAAATCTTCAAAAGGAAAAGGTGCCAAATATCGTAGAGAGAAAAGAGATCAACATAGAGATCAAACTGAAAAAGAATTACAAGCAGAAGCAGCAGAAAGTAAAGTACTTAAGGTAACAGAATTTGTTACTGCAAGTGAGGTTGCTACTATGATGGATGTTGGGGTAACTGAGATTATTTCTGCATGTATGTCTTTAGGAATGATGGTAACTATGAATCAGCGTTTAGATGCTGAAACTTTATCAATCGTTGCTGAAGAATTTGGTTATGAAGTTGAGTTCGTAACTGCTGATATCGAAGAATCAATAGAAGAAGTTGAGGATAAGCCAGAAGATTTAAAACCTCGTGCACCGATTGTTACGGTAATGGGTCACGTAGATCATGGTAAAACATCACTTCTAGATTATATCCGTGAGGAAAACGTAATTGCAGGGGAATCTGGTGGTATCACACAGCATATTGGTGCTTATGGTGTTACTCTGGATAGCGGACAAAAAATTGCATTTTTAGATACGCCAGGTCACGAAGCGTTTACAGCGATGCGTGCGCGTGGTGCTCAGGTTACGGATATTGCTATTATTGTAGCTGCTGCAGATGATGATATTATGCCGCAAACAAAAGAAGCTATTTCGCATGCACAAGCTGCGGGAGTTCCTATTGTTTTTGCAATAAATAAAATTGATTTACCAGCTGCTAATCCTGAAAAGATTAAAGAAGGCTTAGCTAATATGAATTTATTAGTTGAAGATTGGGGTGGTAAGGTACAGTCTCATGATATATCTGCTAAAGTTGGTACTGGTGTTAAAGAATTATTAGAAAAAGTATTGCTTGAAGCTGAATTGCTTGAGTTAAAAGCAAATCCTGATAAACCTGCTTTGGGAACTGTTGTTGAAGCATTCCTAGATAAAGGTCGTGGTTATGTCTCTACTATTTTGGTGCAAGCTGGTACACTTCGCGTTGGTGATTATGTATTAGCAGGTCAGCATAGTGGTAAGGTGAAAGCGATGCATGATGAGCGTGGTAATGATATTCAAGAAGCTGGTCCATCAACGCCGGTATCTATTCTTGGTTTAGATGGTGCGCCACAAGCGGGCGATAAATTCAATGTATTTGAAGATGAGCGTGAGGCTAAACAAATTGCAGCAAAACGTTCTCAACTACAACGTGAGCAATCTGTTAGAACACAACGTCATATCACACTTGATGAAATTGGTCGTCGTATCGCACTTGGTGATTTCCAAGAGTTAAATATTATTCTTAAAGGTGATGTGGATGGTTCAGTTGAAGCGTTAACAGATTCATTCCAAAAATTATCTACTGAAGAGATTCAAGTAAATATTCTGCACAAAGGTGTAGGTGCAATTACTGAAAGTGATGTGTTATTAGCTTCTGCTTCTGATGCCATTATTGTCGGGTTTAATGTACGTCCTGTTGGAAATGCAAGAGATATTGCTGATAAAGAAGAAATCGATATCAGAACATATTCGATTATTTATGACGCTATCAATGATCTTAAGGATGCTATGGAAGGTATGTTGTCTCCAGAGCTTAAAGAGGAAGTTACTGGTACTGCCGAAATTAGACAAGTATTCAAGGTGTCTAAAATCGGAAGTATTGCGGGTTGTATGGTAACCAGTGGTAAGATCTTTAGAAATTCTGGCGTACGCTTAATACGTGACGGTGTTGTTGTCTTTACTGGCGAACTTGCATCCTTAAAGAGATTTAAAGATGATGTTAAAGAAGTATCCAAAGGCTACGATTGTGGTATGCAGGTGAAAAACTACAACGACATTAAAGAAGGTGATATTATCGAAGCCTTCCATGAAGTTGAGGTAAAAAAGAAATTGAAATAAATAAAATTTCAATAGCATAAAAAAAGCGAACCATTTGGTTCGCTTTTTTTTGCCTTATAAACTACAGGTTTTATTTCTTTGGTTTAAAGATAAATGCAGAAGGAAATTTACGTTTTATCTTCTTTAAAGCTCTATCTGCTTCTAAACGTGTACTAAAATTACCAGCCCAAACCTTAAAATTAGGTGTTTCGTAATGCATTACAGGTTGCCATTGCGCAAAAGTTTCAGCAAAATCGTTTTGCGCATTTTTTGCACCAGTTCTATTTCCAGAATACACTTGAATTTTATAGCGTCTAGAATCGGTTTCATTTCGATTCATTTTCTTCTTTAGTTCCAAAAGCTCTGTGATTCTTTCATCCTGATTTATAGTTACTTTGCCTTCTTGAGAATATCCAAAACTAGTTAATGAAAGGGCAAAAACTATAGAGAAAATGGTGTTTTTTAAATACATTGTTTTTATTTTAAATAACTTAATACAAATATATACGACATAAACGAAAACATTAGTCATTTTCTTATTTAGAATTTCTCTAAATTAGCAATTAACAGTTCGCTAACATTTTGCAAATCGACTTTAAGTATTACTTTTGCCTGAGATTTTACAACTGTGTTTTTTCAGTATATTTATGAAAAAATCATACCAAAGTTTAGAAGTTAATATAACTAACAATATGAAACAGGTGATACACCGAAGATTAAGCAATTCAATTCTTCATTTAGGCTTAATTGTATTATTAGCGTTTACTACATCGATTTCAGCTCAAGAAGGAGATCCAGCAAAAGGAAAGTCTCTATTTAATGCAAATTGTGCTGCATGTCACCAATTAGATAAAAAGATGACTGGCCCTGCATTGCGTAATGTAGAGACGCGTTTATCAGAAGAGCAAGGTTTAGATAGAGAATGGTTGTATGCTTGGATTCGCAATAGTGCAGGGGTTATTAAATCTGGAGGCGCTTATGCAAACAAGATTTATAACGAGTATGGTGGTGCTGCAATGACAGCTTTCCCACAGCTATCTGATGATGATATTAATAATATTTTAGCTTACACAGCAGAAGAAAAGAAAGCGCCTGCTGCCGCTGCAGTAGCTGCTACACCAGAAGGAGGGAGCGGTAATTCAGGTGGAATTTCAAACGAATTGATACTAGGAGCATTAGCTATTTTATTTATCCTTCTAGCTGCTGGTTTATATTTAGTAAACAAAACATTACGTCGCTTTGCGAACGCTCAAGAGATTGATTTACCAGAATCTACAAGAACGCCACTTTGGAAAGCATTTGTACAAAATCAGTTTTTAATGATTGTTGTTGCGATATTCTTTTTGTTGTCAAGTGCGTATTTTGTTTACGGTTATTTATCTCAAATAGGGGTAGATCAAGGTTATGAGCCTGTTCAGCCTATTCACTACTCGCATAGAATTCACGCAGGAGATAATGGTATCGATTGTAAATATTGTCACTCTTCGGCGAGAGTAAGTAAACATTCGGGAATTCCTTCACTTAATGTGTGTATGAATTGTCATAAGTCAATCTATCAAGTAGCAGAAGAAACTCAGCAAGAAGGTTTGCGCGAATATGGTGTAGATTACAATGCTGAAATTAAGAAGCTTTATGCTGCTGCAGGTTGGGATGACGAAAATCAAAAATATACAGGAGAATCTAAACCAGTAAAATGGATTAGAATTCACAATTTACCAGACTTTGCATATTTCAATCACTCACAACACGTAACAGTAGCTGGTGTAGAGTGTCAAACATGTCATGGTCCAGTAGAAGAAATGGAAGTGATGTATCAGCATGCCCCATTAACTATGGGTTGGTGTATTAACTGCCATAGAGAAACTAACGTTGCAGTTAAAGATAATGCTTACTACGAGAAAATTCATGAAGAATTGTCTAAGAAATATGGTGTAGAGAATTTAACGGCTGCTCAAATGGGTGGTTTAGAATGTGGTAAGTGTCACTATTAATCAATTTTAATAAGAAGTAATTCATATATAATATGTCATCAAACAAGAAATACTGGAAAAGTGTTGAAGAGCTAAACGAAAATAGCTCTATTGTTGAGACGCTAAAACAAAACGAATTTGTTGAAGAAATACCTACTGATGAATTTTTAGGTGATAAAGAAACATTAGAGGCTACTTCAACTTCACGTCGTGATTTCTTAAAATATGTTGGTTTTACAACTGCTGCAGCTTCTTTAGCAGCATGTGAAGGACCGGTAAAAAAATCAATTCCTTATGTTGTGCAACCAACAGAAATTATTCCTGGTGTTGCCAACTATTATGCAACTACAATTGCTGATGGTTTTGATTTTGCAAGTGTTTTAGTAAAAACTCGAGAAGGTCGTCCTATCAAAATAGAAAATAATACTATGGCTGCTACTAATGGTAGTGCTAATGCCAGAGTTCATGCTTCTGTTTTAGGATTATACGACAGTTTAAGAGTAAAAGGTCCAAAAAAAGGTGGTGAGAACATTTCTTGGAGTGATTTTGATGCGGAAACGTCTAAGGCTTTAACGGATGTAGCTGCTGCAAACAAGGCGATTGTGTTATTGACACAAACGTATGCTAGTCCTTCTACAAATAAACTGGTAGCTGAGTTTTCTGAAAAATATGGTAATGTAAGTCATATTCAATATGATGCAGTTTCAGAATCTGCTGCCCTAGATGCATTTCAAGCTAAATATGGAGAAAGAGGATTAGCAAATTACGATTTCTCTAAAGCGATGACAATAGTTTCTGTTGGTGCGGATTTTTTAAGTGATTGGCAAGGTGGAGGTTTTGATTCAGGATATTCTAAAAACAGAATTCCAGATCATGGTAAAATGTCACGTCATATTCAGTTTGAATCTAACATGAGTCTTACAGGTGCAAATGCTGATAAGCGTGTACCATTAACACCAACGCAACAAAAACAAGTTTTAGCCAAATTATCTAGCTTAGTTGTTGGAGGTTCTGTGTCTACAGATTTACCAGAGCATATTAATGAAGCAGTTGCTAAAGCCGCTTCAGAATTAAAGAAAGCTGGAAGTAAAGGTGTTCTAGTAACTGGTATTCAAGATGTGAATGCACAAACAGTTGCATTAGAAATAAACGAGGCTTTAGGAAGTAAGGCATTCGATTCTAAAACACCAATTAAAACAAGACAAGGAAGCGATAAGGCTGTTATGCAGCTAGTAGCTGATATGAAAGCTGGTAAAGTTGGAGCAATTATTATGAGTGGTGTAAATCCTGCTTATACATTACCTAATTCAGCAGATTTCCTCGAAGGATTAAAAAACACAACATTGTCTGTAGCATTTTCTCAAAAAGAAGATGAAACTGCAACTGCATGTCAATATATAGCTGCAGCACCTCACTATTTAGAATCTTGGGGAGATGTAGAATTAAAGACAGGACATTATGCGTTAACGCAACCAACCATTCGTCCTTTGTTTGATACAAGACAATTTCAAGAAGGGTTATTAAAATGGACTGGAAATGATAGTTCTTATCACGATTATATTAAAGAGACTTGGGGTACTGATATTTTAGGTGGAAGTTCTTTCAATAAAGCACTACATGATGGTGTTTACGTTGGAACATTAGCTGAAGAAGTTGAAGTAGAAGAAGTGAGTGAGGAGAATGTTGAAGCGCCTTCTGGAAATGCTGCAAGAGCATTAGCAGCTTCTGCAAAATCTAACGGATTAGAGCTTACGTTATACACTAAAGTAGGAATGGGAGATGGTCAACAAGCCAATAACCCGTGGTTACAAGAGTTCCCAGATCCAATTACAAGAACATCTTGGGATAACTATTTAACAGTTTCTAAGGCAGACGCTGAAACATTAGGTCTCGTCAATGAAAATGTTGCAAATGGTGCTTTAAATAGTAACTACGCAAAAGTTACTGTAAACGGAGCTTCGGTAACTGCTCCAGTAATTATCCAACCAGGACAAGCCAAAGGTTCTGTAGGTTTAGCATTAGGTTATGGCAAGAAGCTTGGTTTAAAAGAAGAAATGCAAACAGGTGTTAACGCCTATCCCTTATATCAAAACTTCAACGCAGTACAAACTGTATCTGTAGAAGCAGTAGCAGGAACACATGAATTTGCTTGTGTGCAGTTGCATAATACATTGATGGGACGCGGTGATATTGTTAAAGAAACCACTTTAGAGATATTCAATACTTATGACAGAGAAGATCATGAGCATGGATGGAATAAAGTTCCAAAAGTATCTCTAAACCATGAAGAAACGCCAGTTACTTCTCCAGAAGTAGATTTATGGGATGAATTTGATCGTTCTATAGGGCATCACTTCAATTTATCAATAGACTTAAATGCATGTACTGGATGTGGTGCTTGTGTTATCGCATGTCATTCTGAAAATAATGTGCCTGTAGTTGGTAAAACTGAAGTGCGTCGTAGTCGTGATATGCACTGGTTACGTATTGATAGATATTACTCATCAGATGAGTCATTTGAAGCTGATGACACTAAGAAAGAAGAATTCTCTGGATTATGGGGTGATAAAGGGTCTTTAGGTGGATTTGGAGAAATGGAAGATCCGTCGGCTAATCCGCAGGTAGCATTTCAGCCTGTAATGTGTCAGCATTGTAATCATGCCCCATGTGAAACAGTTTGTCCGGTAGCGGCAACTTCTCATGGTCGTCAAGGTCAAAACCATATGGCATATAACCGTTGTGTAGGTACAAGATATTGTGCAAACAACTGTCCTTATAAAGTACGTCGTTTCAATTGGTTCTTGTACAATGGTAATGATGAGTTTGATTACTACATGAACGACGATTTAGGTCGTATGGTATTAAATCCAGATGTTGTAGTGCGTTCTCGTGGTGTTATGGAAAAATGTTCTATGTGTATTCAAAAAACACAGAAAACTATTCTTGATGCGAAGCGTGATGGACGTGAAATTAAAGATGGAGAATTCCAAACAGCATGTTCTGCAGCGTGTAGCTCTGGGGCGATGGTATTTGGAGACATCAATGATAAAGAGAGTAAAGTTGCAAAACTTAAAAAAGATAATCGTATGTATCACTTGTTAGAAAGTGTTGGAACAAAACCAAACGTGATGTACCAAACAAAAGTGAGAAATACAACTGAAGCATAAATCTAATTAAAGAATCAATTATATAATTATGGCGTCTCATTACGAAGCACCTATTAGAAGACCTTTAGTTACAGGCGAAAAATCATACCACGACGTTACTGTGGATGTTGCTAAACCTGTTGAAGGGAAAGCCAATAAACAATGGTGGATAGTATTTGGTATCTCACTTGCGGCTTTTCTTTGGGGAATTGGATGTATCATTTATACTATATCAACAGGTATTGGAACTTGGGGTCTTAACAAAACTGTAGGTTGGGCTTGGGATATTACCAATTTTGTATGGTGGGTAGGTATTGGTCACGCAGGCACATTGATTTCTGCGGTACTTTTGCTCTTCCGTCAGAAATGGAGAATGGCGATTAACCGTTCTGCTGAGGCGATGACGATCTTCGCGGTAGTACAAGCTGGTTTATTCCCAATTATCCATATGGGTCGTCCTTGGTTAGGCTATTGGGTATTACCAATTCCAAATCAATTTGGTTCATTATGGGTAAACTTTAACTCTCCATTGCTTTGGGATGTATTTGCAATCTCGACATATCTATCAGTATCATTAGTATTTTGGTGGACTGGTTTATTACCTGATTTCGCAATGTTAAGAGATAGAGCAATCAAACCATTTCAAAAGAAAATATATTCATTATTGAGTTTTGGATGGAGTGGGCGTGCTAAAGATTGGCAACGTTTTGAAGAAGTATCTTTGGTTTTAGCTGGTTTAGCAACACCTCTTGTACTTTCTGTACACACGATTGTATCGTTTGACTTCGCAACATCGGTAATTCCAGGTTGGCATACCACAATATTCCCACCTTATTTCGTTGCAGGTGCGGTATTCTCAGGATTCGCTATGGTAAACACGCTTCTTATAATTATGAGAAAAGTGTGTAACCTTGAAGATTATATCACAGTACAACACATCGAGTTAATGAACATTGTAATTATGATTACAGGTTCTATAGTTGGTGTAGCATATATTACAGAGTTATTTATTGCTTGGTACTCAGGTGTTGAATATGAGCAGTATGCATTCTTAAACAGAGCAACTGGTCCTTACGCTTGGGCATACTGGATGATGATGTCGTGTAACGTATTCTCTCCTCAGTTTATGTGGTTCAAGAAGTTAAGAACAAGTATTATGTTCTCTTTCTTTATTTCCATTGTAGTAAATGTTGGAATGTGGTTTGAGCGATTTGTGATTATTGTAACGTCATTACATAGAGATTACTTACCATCATCTTGGACAATGTTCTCTCCAACGTTTGTAGATATTGGAATTTTTATAGGAACTATCGGGTTCTTCTTTGTATTATTCTTACTATACTCAAGAACATTCCCTGTGATTGCACAGGCAGAAGTGAAAACTATTTTGAAATCATCAGGAGAGCGTTATAAAAATTTAAGAGAGTCTGGTAAAAGCTTAGTAGGTACTGGTGCAGATGAAAGAACATCAAATAAGGTGTCTCATGTTATCGCAACAGAACCTAAACCAACAGTAATCGAGGGTGACAAGTCTGAAATGACAAACTCTCTATTAGAAAGTATTGGAACCTTTGATGCAGCGACTCAAACAGCTGATGATTTAAAGAAAATCAGTGGTGTAGGTCCAAAAATGGAAGAGGTTTTAAACAGTATTGGTATTTATACTTTCCTTCAGGTAAGTAAAATGACCAAAAAAGAATATGACTTGTTAGATAGCATTACAGGTTCTTTCCCAGGAAGAGCAGAACGTGATGATTGGTCTGGACAAGCTAAAAAATTAATAAACTAAACGTAGTCAATGGAAGCTTCAAAAGTTATTCACGCTATCTATACTGATGATGATGTATTAATGTCTGCCGTTAAAAAGGTAAAGGCCGAAAAGCATCATATTGAAGAAATATATACACCTTTTCCAGTACATGGATTAGACAAAGCGATGGGATTAGAGCCAACTAGAATTGCAATAACTGCATTTATGTACGGTTTGGTAGGTTTAACGGTTGCTATTGTAATGATGAATTTCATTATGATTAAAGATTGGCCGCAAAATATTGGTGGTAAACCAAGTTTTAGCTATTTAGAAAATATGCCTGCATTCGTGCCAATTATGTTTGAGCTTACAGTGTTTTTTGCGGCGCATTTAATGGTAATTACATTTTATTTAAGAAGTAGAATGTGGCCATTTAAAAAAGCTGAAAATCCTGATCCTAGAACTACAGATGATCATTTCCTTATGGAGATTGCAGTTCATGGAAACGAGAACGAATTAGAAAGTTTATTGGTTGAAACTGGTGCAGTTGAAATTAATATTGTAGATAAAGAAGCGCATTAATATAGTTTTATGAAGAGCTTAATTAAAATTTTGGTAATAGCAGTAGTGTTTGTAGCTGTGTCTTGTAAAAAAGATTCAGCACCAAACTATCAATTTATGCCTAATATGTATGAATCTGCTGGATATGAAACTTACGGTGAAAATGGACTTTACGAAAATGGTATGGCAGCTAGAACTCCTGCAGAAGGAAGTATTCCTAGAGGTTTTGTACCGTTTGATATTGACAACTCAACTGAAGGTTATGATTTAGCAAAAGCTACTTTAAAAAGTCCTTTAGATTCAACTCAAGTTGACCTAGAAAGAGGTAAAGAATTATATGATATTTATTGTGGTATTTGCCACGGTAATAAAGGTAACGGACAAGGTAAATTGGTGAAGCGCGAAAAGATATTGGGTATTCCTAGCTATGATGATGCAGGTAGAGCAATTAACGAAGGTAGTATTTACCATACTATCTATTATGGTAAGAACTCTATGGGAAGTTACGCAAATCAATTAAACGAAGAAGAGCGTTGGCAAGTTGTGTCTTACGTTTTAAAGTTAAAAGCAGATTTAGAAAAGTAAGAAGATAAGATTATATAGATATGTACACATTTTCAAATAAATTAAAGACATTTTCTATCATCCTAGTCATATTAGGTGCACTAGGCGTAGGATATGGTTTTATGACATCTCATAAATCTTTAGAAGACGTAAAAGTAATGCTTGCTGAAGAAGCCGCGCATCACGGTGGAGGTCATGCAGAAGAAGCTACTCACGCAGTGGCTGAAGCACATGATACTCACGATGCACATTCAACTGATGCTGAACATAAGGCAGATGCTCACCACGGTGATGAACACGCAGAACACGTGATGCATCAAATTCATAACAGGCCATGGGCAGCTTTATACGTTGCTGCATTCTTCTTTATGATGATTGCTTTAGGTGTATTGGCGTTTTATGCTATACAAATAGCCTCACAAGCAGGTTGGTCACCAGTACTCTTTAGAGTTATGGAAGGTATTACAGCATATTTATTGCCTGGTGGTATCATCGTATTATTAATTGCCTTTTTTGCTGATAGCCACTTATTTATTTGGTTAAAAGAAGGTATGACAGTTGAAGGTCATGAAAATTATGATAAGTTAGTTGCTGGTAAATCTGGATGGTTAAATAAACCTATGTTCTTTGTTAGAGGTATTATCTTCTTAGGAGGTTGGGTAACTTACCGTTATTTTTCACGCAAATTTTCTATCGCTCAAGATACAGCAGAGGATAAAAGTAACTTTAAAAAATCATTCCGTATAGCAGCTGGATTCCTAGTATTCTTCATATATACTGAATCTATGATGTCTTGGGATTGGATAATGAGTGTAGACCCTCACTGGTTCTCTACATTATTTGGATGGTATGTATTTGCAAGTATGTTTGTAAGTGGTATTACTGTTATCGCTTTAATTTCAATATACTTGAAATCTAGAGGTCATTTAGAATTTGTAAATGAAAACCATTTGCATGATGTAGCTAAGTTTATGTTTGCATTCAGTATTTTCTGGACATATCTATGGTTCTCTCAATTCATGCTAATTTGGTATTCAAACATTC
Source organism: Flavobacteriaceae bacterium (assembly GCA_043557195.1). Lineage (GTDB taxonomy): Bacteria > Bacteroidota > Bacteroidia > Flavobacteriales > Flavobacteriaceae > Jejuia. The sequence goes on from CP121314.1 coordinate 2,373,802, forward strand.
CAGAGGAAGTAACGTATTTTGTAACACGTTTCCAAGACTACAAATTACCTTTCTTAGGCATGGTAGCATTAAACTTTATATTCCCAATTTTGATGTTGATGAATGCGGACTACAAACGTATACCTTGGTTTGTAGTGATGACTGGTTTAGTAATATTATTTGGACATTATATAGATATATTCAATATGATTATGCCAGCTACAGTTGGAGATAGATGGTTTATTGGTATACCTGAAATCGGATCGATATTATTATTTGCTGGATTATTCATTTTCGTAGTATTCACAGCGTTAACAAAAGCACCTTTATTGGTGAAAGGCTATCCTTTTAGAAAGGAAAGTGAAGAATTTCATTATTAATCAAGATATAAATAAAGACGACTGATAACAATGACTGCTTTATTAACAATTATAGTTTTAGTATTTATTCTGATAGCCATTTGGCAGATGGTTAAGATTTTTGATTTGGCTCAGGCTAAAAACGAAAACTCTACTGCAGGAGTAGCCACCGATAAGGATAACACCATTAATGGTTATTTAATGATGGGCTTTTTGGCTTTCATTTATGTAATAACCATCATCTCATGTGTAAAGTGGGGCGATTTACCATTAATGTCAAATTCTGCTTCTGAACATGGCCCCACCATTGATAATTTGATGGTAATATCTATGGTTATTATCTTTTTTGTGCAAACTGTAACGCAATTTTTGTTACACTATTTTGCATTCAAATATAAAGGTGAGAAAGGAAAGAAAGCATTATTCTTTGCAGATAACAATAAGTTAGAATTTATCTGGACAATTATTCCAGTAATAGTTTTAGCTGGTTTAATTATATATGGATTGAATACTTGGATTAACATTATGGGTGTTGATGAAAGTGATGATCCTTTAGTAGTTGAATTATATGCACAACAGTTTAACTGGAAAGCTAGATATGGTGGTGCAGATAATACTTTAGGTAAAGCTAATGTGCGTTTAATTGATATAGACCGTGCAAATATTTTAGGTTTAGATGAAGCCGACCCTAATGCACAAGATGATATCATTACTACTGAATTACATTTACCTGTTGGAAGACCTGTACTATTCAAAATGCGTTCACAAGACGTATTACATTCAGCCTATATGCCACATTTTAGAGCACAAATGAACTGTGTTCCTGGTATGATTACACAATTTGGTTTTACGCCTACAGTTACTACTGCAGATATGAGGCAAACACAACAAATGCAGGAAAAAGTAAAGAACATAAACGAAATTAGAGTAGAAAAAAGTAAAAAATTAATAGAAGAAGGAGGAGACCCTTTAGACCCTTATGAGTTTGATTACCTTTTGCTTTGTAATAAAATTTGTGGTAAATCACATTACAACATGCAAATGAAAATTGTAGTTGAAACTGAAGAAGAATACAATGCTTGGATAAAGGAGCAAAAGGAATTCAAGAACTCTCTAATTAACTAATTCAAAAAGAAAAACGATAATAGATTATGTCAGCACACGCAGATACTCACGCTCACGACGACCACGGACATCATCATAAAGAAACGTTTGTAACTAAATATATATTTAGTCAAGATCACAAAATGATTGCTAAACAGTACTTAATTACAGGTACTATTATGGGAGTTATTGGTGTTTTAATGTCCTTAATGTTCCGTATGCAAATTGCATGGCCAGAAGAGCCAAATGTGATTTTCGAAGCATTACTAGGAAAGTGGGCACCAGATGGTGTAATGGATGCAGATATTTATTTGGCATTAGTTACTATACATGGTACTATAATGGTATTCTTTGTATTAACGGCTGGTTTAAGTGGTACGTTTAGTAACTTATTAATTCCGTTACAGATTGGTGCTCGAGATATGGCATCAGGTTTCTTGAATATGGTATCCTATTGGTTGTTCTTCTTATCTAGTGTTATAATGGTAATTTCACTATTTGTAGAAGCAGGACCTGCTGCTGCCGGTTGGACAATTTATCCACCACTTTCAGCATTACCGATGGCACAAGGAGGATCAGGTATGGGTATGACACTTTGGTTAGTATCTATGGCTATCTTTATTGCATCTTCATTATTAGGATCATTAAATTATATCGTTACGGTAATCAACCTTAGAACTAAAGGTATGTCTATGACAAGATTACCATTAACAATTTGGGCATTCTTTATTACTGCAATGTTATTTGCTATTGGTTTAGTATCAACATTTATTACTGGAGGATTAACCGGAATTATTCTAGGGGATTCTGCATTAGATATTAATGTTCATGATACTTACTTTGTTGTCCATGTACACCGTTGGGCCTATGATTATAGTAAACCAGGTCATGATGATGATTTTGTACCTCAAAATATTCCCTTAAAAGACGGAGAGGAAGAACTTCAGCATTAAGAATTAATAATATTTATACTACGATAAAAACCCGCTCAACTGAGCGGGTTTTTACGTTTAAGTGCTTATTTATTTCGACGAAAAGTAAATTTTTTATCAAAAAGTCGATGAAATACAAAAAAATCAGTTAAATTGCAGTCGGAAAATATTTAGGGTGCTTTCAAACATAATATCCTTTATAAAATTTCCAATTGCTATTAAGTATGATTTTTAACTACCCAACAATGAAAAACAAACCTACCTCAAAGGATATACAATTACGTATGTACTTTAGTTTATTGTTTTTGTTATTGTCATTTTCCATGACAGCTCAATGCCCAACAATAAACGACTCAAACCCTCCACCTATTTGTGATGCCTCTGGCTATACTTTTGGTGATTTAAGTGCAAGTACTTTTGTTACTGATAACGGTGACGGCATAGTATGGTATAACGCGGACACTGGCGGAACAGCTTTTAATTCTAACGAATTAGTTACTGAAGGTACTTTTTATGTAGATAATGTATCTGCATCATGCCCAACACCTAGGGCATCAATTACAATAGACTTCCAAGTTGACCCTTCTGGAGAAAACTTAGATAGAATATATTGTAGTAACGAAAGTGCAACCATACAAACTTATATTGATGATGTGCTTCAAGGCAGTATTCCTCCCGGTGGTTCAGTAGAAATTTATAATGATTTTGATTTAACCAACCAAGCAAATCCTACGGATGCAATTCCTATTGGAGCATCTAATTATTATATTGTTTTTGTTGATAATGGAGGGTGTAAATCTCAAATTGAGATTGGGCAAGTAGGTGTGTTTACGGCACCCGCTGATCCAACTCCTGCAACACCCCAAGAGTTTTGTTCTGATACTAATCCCTTAGTAGGGAATTTAGATCCTGGAACAACAGCTACCAATTTTTTATGGTATGATAGTTTGGATGGTTCGGGTAACCCAATACCTCCAGCATTATCATCAACCACACCATTGGTAGATGGAAACACCTATTATGTACAAATAGATGATATTTTTTGCGTGAGTAATCCTGTTGCAGTAACTGTAACTATTGATGACCCTACCGATGCAGGAAATTCAGCAAACTTAGAATATTGTAATGATAGTTTACCTGTTGCTGATTTTGACTTATTTGATGAATTAGGAGGTTCACCTGACAATACAGGAACATGGACAGGTCCATTAGCAACTTCAAATGGTTTTAGAGGTACAGTTAATATTTCAACATTAACTACAGCAGGAACATATACATTTACATATACGGTTCCTAGCACGGGTGTTTGTCCTGATGCTGTTGCAACTGTGTCTATTGAGGTTTACGAAACCTTAAGTTCTGGAACACCTTCGGCCGCAAATCCTGCTTCTTATTGTGAATCTGGTTTACCTACAGATTTGGATTTGTTTTCATTATTAGATAACGAAGACTCTGGAGGACAATGGACGCAAGGTACGTTAAGTACAGATCCTGTAGTTACATCTCCTTTTGATTTAACAGGGTTTACTCCAGGAACATACAATTTCACTTATACTCAAAATTTATTACCTAATCCTTGTCCAGAGGAATCAACTACAGTACAAGTTATCGTACTAGCTGATCCAAATGCAGGAGTAGCAGTAAATCAAACCTTTTGTGAAAATGATTTAGCTGCGAACTCGCCATTTAATCTATTTGATGCTCTTGATGGTTCACAGGATAATAACTTAGGGACTTGGACGGATGCTACAAATACAACAATATCCAATACTTTAGATATTACAGGTTTTACGGTAGCAGGTAGTCCGTACCTGTTTACATATACAATTGATAATGGGACATGTTCAGATTCTGAACAAATATCAATCACAATAGAGGATGCACCAGAATCAGGAACAGTAAATACACCAGTAGAATATTGTGAAGGTTCAGCACCAGCAAGTTATAATTTATTTGATTTGTTAGAAGGTGAAGACCAAACAGGAACATGGTTTGTTGGAACAGATAATCTAGGAGCAACAGCAACGAATCCAATCGATTTATCAGGATTCACGGCAGGAACTTATGATTTTACATTTGATGTAGATGCAATCGGAAGTTGTGATGATCCATTAGTAACAGTTCAAGTAATCATTAATCCTTTACCAAATACGGGTACGCCATCATCGGCTACGTTTTGTGAGAATGATTTAGCGGCAAATTCGCCATTAGATTTATTTGGACAATTATCAGGAGAAGACACAGGCGGAACTTGGAGTGATGATAATACATCAGGTGCTTTAACAGGTAGTGATGTAGATTTAACATTGCTTACCATTGGAAGTTATAATTTCACTTATAGTATTACTGATGCAAATAATTGTACCAATAGTTCAACTGTAACTATTACTGTAGAAGACGCACCAGAGTCAGGAACTGCAAATACTCCAATAGAATATTGTGAAGGTTCAGCACCAGCAAGTTATAATTTATTTGATTTGTTAGAAGGAGAAGACCAAACAGGAACATGGTTTGTTGGAACAGACAATTTAGGAGCAACCGCAACGAATCCAATCGATTTATCAGGATTCACTGCAGGAACTTATGATTTTACATTTGATGTAGATGCTATTGGTAGTTGTGATGATCCATTAGTAACAGTTCAAGTAATCATTAATCCTTTACCAAATACGGGTACGCCATCATCGGCTACGTTTTGTGAGAATGATTTAGCGGCGAATTCGCCATTAGATTTATTCGGACAATTAACTGGTGAAGATACAGGCGGAACTTGGACGGATGATAATACATCAGGTGCTTTAACAGGTAGTGATGTGGACTTAACATTGCTTACCATTGGAAGTTATAATTTCACTTATAGTATTACAGATGCAAATAACTGTACCAATAGTTCAACTGTAACTATTACTGTGGAAGATGCACCAGAATCAGGAACAGTAAATACGCCAGTAGAATATTGTGAAGGTTCAGCACCAGCAAGTTATAATTTATTTGATTTGTTAGAAGGTGAAGACCAAACAGGAACATGGTTTGTTGGAACAGACAATTTAGGAGCAACCGCAACGAATCCAATCGATTTATCAGGATTCACTGCAGGAACTTATGATTTTACATTTGATGTAGATGCTATTGGTAGTTGTGATGATCCATTAGTAACAGTTCAAGTAATCATTAATCCTTTACCAAATACGGGTACGCCATCATCGGCTACGTTTTGTGAGAATGATTTAGCGGCGAATTCGCCATTAGATTTATTCGGACAATTATCAGGAGAAGATACAGGCGGAACTTGGACGGATGATAATACATCAGGTGCTTTAACAGGTAGTGATGTTGATTTAACATTGCTTACTATTGGAAGTTATAATTTCACTTATAGTATCACAGATGCAAATAACTGTACCAATAGTTCAACTGTAACTATTACTGTGGAAGATGCACCAGAGTCAGGAACTGCAAATACTCCCGTTGAGTTTTGTATAGCTGAAATCACTGCAGCCCAGACCTATAATTTATTCGATTTATTAGAGGGGGAAGATCAAGCAGGAACTTGGAACGATGATGATGCTTCAGGAGCTTTGTCTGGAAATACTGTTACTATTGATGGACTTGCTGCAGGAACTTATAATTTTACGTACGATGTTGACGCCATTGGAAGTTGTGATGATGTTGATGTTACTGTAAGTATTGTAATTAATGACACACCAGCACCAACAGCTTCTGCTACGCAAGAATTTTGTGATAGTGCAACAGTAGCCGATTTAGTAGCAATAGGAACAACAATTCAGTGGTATGATGCTGCAACTGGTGGTTCTCCTTTAGATGCAACAACTGCTTTAGTAGATGGTGAAGACTATTACGCTACCCAAACAGACGGTACTACAACTTGTGAGTCATCAGTTAGAACTCAAGTAGATGTTACAATTTACCAATCTCCTGATGCAGGAAATGTTAATACAATAGCAATTGTAGCATGTAATGATAATAACAATATTGATTTATTTGATGGATTAGACGGTACAGAAGATACAGGAGGATCATGGAATGATGACGATGCTACAGGCGCATTAACAGGAAATGGCCTTGATGCTACAGGACTAGCTGCAGGAACATACGATTTTACATATACAGTAACGGGTTCTGCACCTTGTGTGGATGATAGTACAACAATAACTGTAACTATTGAAGCGCCTCAAAGTGCTGGTGCTGATACAACTCTAGATATTTGTAGTACAGACGCTGTAACAGATTTATTTACACTTTTAGGAGCGGCTGATACAGGGGGAACCTGGTCACCAGCTTTAACTAGCGGAACAGGTGATTTTGATCCAGCTGCTGACGCATCAGGAACATACACATATACAATAACTAATGCTTGTGGTACAGTAAGTAGCGAAGTAGTTGTTACAGTTATAGAAGCACCAAATGCTGGAGCAAATGCGACACTAGCAGCATGTGCTGGAGATGCAACAACTGATTTGTTTACTCTTTTAGGGACAGATGCACAAACTGGAGGAACTTGGTCTCCTGCTTTAGCAAGCGGTACTGGAGTTTTTGACCCAGCTGTAGATAACGCAGGAACATACATTTATACGGTTACAGCCGTTGCACCATGTTCACCCGATGCAACAGCAGAAGTAACAGTAACCATTGATGATAGTTTACCAGTGGTAGTTTTAGATCCTAATCCATCGTTTTGTTTAGCTGATAACCCTACAGTTACTGATTTAAACAACAGTATAAGATTTACTGGAACGGTTAATTGGTATGAAGATGCAGCTTTAACCTTACCATTGGCAGGAACAGAAACGTTAGTTGACGGTGAAGATTATTACGCAACTCAAACCAATAGTACTGGTTGTGAATCTTCGGTAGCAGTTCAAATTGATGCAACAGTAAATGATGCGCCAACGCCAACACTTGCTGACGCTGGTGAAGATTATTGTATTAATGATGGTCTAACACTAAGGACATTATCTGATAATATTGTAGAGTTCGACTCAGCGTTGAATAATATAGCATGGTATGATGTCCCGATAGGAGGAACAGGAATTCCTGAAGATACTGCATTAGGAAACAGTACTTACTATGCTGCCTTAATCGATCAAACTACAGGTTGTGAAAGCTCAGTCCGATTAGAAGTAACACCAGATATTACGGCGTGTGGTAAGATAAGTTTACCAGATGGCTTCTCACCAAACGGTGATGGCACTAATGACACTTATGATATTGACAATCTAGATATTTTATATCCAAATTTTGAATTAGAGATTTTCAATAGAAATGGAAACATTGTTTATAAAGGAAATGCAAGTACACCACGATTTGATGGAACATCAAACCAAGGGAGAGTTGTTGTAAAAGGCGATTTACCAGTAGGTGTGTACTTCTACATCTTTAGATTTAATAACGGAGTTGATGCTCCAGAACAAGGACGCTTATACTTAAGCAGATAATTTATAGATACAGCAAAATTTAAGACAATGAAAACATTAAATATATATCATAAAATAGCTGCTTTGTTAAGTCTGACGTTCCTGTCATTACAAAGTTTTGCTCAACAAGACCCACAATTCACTCAGTATATGTATAACATGAGTGTAATTAACCCCGCCTATGCAACAGCAGAGGAAGGTATTTTAAACCTCGGTGGATTATACAGAACCCAATGGGTTGGACTAGAAGGCGCTCCTTCAACAGGAACCTTTTTTGCCCATACACCTATTAATGATAAAATAGAAATGGGTATCTCTTTCACCAACGATAATATTGGAGATATTGTAAATGAGAATAATATTTTTGCAGATTTCGCTTATGTATTACCCGTTGGAATTGAAACGAAAATATCCTTCGGATTAAAGGCTGGTGTTAGAATGTTTGATACCAATTTTAATGGATTGCAATTACAATCTGGTGGTACAAATACTGATATAGCGTTTAACGAAAACATTAATAGAGCTTTCCCAAATTTAGGAATAGGCGCTTTCTTTTTCACAGATAACTATTATTTGGGTGTTTCTGCTCCTAATATGTTATCGACTAAACATCTTGAAAATGAAAACGGTATAAAAGCCACTGGAGTTGAAAACGTGCATTATTTCTTTACAGGAGGTTATGTTTTTGATATCGATTCAAAATTAAAACTGAAACCTGCGTTTATGGCTAGATCAGTCAAGGGTGCGCCTTTAGCTTTAGATATTACGGCCAATGTATTGATTAATGAAAAATTAGAAGCTGGTTTAGGCTATCGCCTAGGAGATGCTATGAGTGCTTTGGTGAATTTTAGAGTAACTCCAGATTTACGAATTGGTTATGCTTACGATTATACAACAACCAATTTAGGTGATTTCAATTCAGGCTCTCACGAAATATTTATTTTGTTTGATGTGGATTTATTCGGATTCAAAAACGGATATGATCGCTCACCAAGATTCTTCTAACATTTAATACAAGGAAACATGAAAAAATTTATATACATATTCGCAAGCCTTTTATTAGTTAGTGGAACTGGGTTTGCTCAAAAGAAAAATTTAAAACGCGTGAATAAGCTTTTTGAAATGAGAGCTTATAAAGATGCGGCTGAAATTTATGAAACCAAAGAGCGCAATCAAGAAGTGCTTCAGAACTTGGCCGACAGTTATTATTATAATGCAAGTTTGCAAAAGGCCATTAAAACCTATAGAGAGTTATTTGTGCAATATGGAGATTCTATTGATATAGAATACCACTTTAGGTTTGCACAAGCACTGAAGGGTGTGAAGGAGTATAAGGAAGCCGATAAGCATTTAACACGCTACTACAATAAACCAATAAATACCTTGGCTTTTATTGAAGAGACAGATAAAACCACACCACATACATTCAAATTAAAACAAATTGAAAATAGAAATTCAATTAGTGATTTTGGTTTGACGTTTTATGGTGATGATAAGGTAGCATTTGCTTCTGCTAGAAATTCTGAAAACCCAGCTTATTCTTGGAATAACTTGCCGTATTTAGATTTGTATAGCGGTACTTTAAATAGTCAAAATGTTCTTGAAAATGTACAGCCATTTTCTGAATCTATCAATACAGAATCTCACGAAAGTAGTGCTGTATTTACTAAAGATGGTAAGACTATGTATTTCAATAGAACAAATACAAGTCGTAAAAAGACAGACGAAGAGCGTATTGCACATATTAAAATTTACAAAGCTGAATTGGTAGATGGACAATGGACAAATGTTACTGCATTACCATTTACATCAAATGGGTATAGTACGGAACATCCTGCTTTGAGTACCGATGAAAAGACACTGTATTTTGCTAGTGATATGCCAGGGACGTACGGTAGTTTTGATATTTATAAAGTAGCTATTAATGATGATGGGACGTATGGCGAACCTGAAAATTTAGGAGAAACCATTAACACAAAACATAGAGAACAGTTTCCTTTTATGAGTAAATACAACGTATTGTATTTCTCATCAATTGGACATTTAGGATATGGAGGATTAGATGTGTTTAGAAGTAATTTAGTAAATGGAGCGTTTGATAAACCTGTAAATCTTGGAAGCACAATTAATAGTCCATTAGACGACTTTGCCTATGTAGTAAGAGAAAAAGACAATCAAGGTTTTGTGTCATCAAACAGAAGTGGATACGATAGGTTATACGGTTTTGCAAGAGAACAAAATCCACTGACGATGTATCAAGTTGAAGGTATTGTAGAAGATTTAAATAGTAAAGAACTTTTAGCAGGATCTTTAGTAACCTTATTTGATGAGTCTGATACTGTAATTCAAGATACTATTGTTGGCGATGATGCGTATTACATCTTCAAAATTGAACCAAACAAAAAATATAAAGTAAGAGGAACGCGTAAAGCGTATATTCCACAAGATGTAGAATTCTCGACAGATAGTAAAGGGAAAGTACAGCATAATATTTACTTGAGTTTGGAGTCTTTTGCTGATGCTGAAGAACGTGTAAAAGAAAAAGAAGACGGTAATGTACAAGTAGAGTTAGACAAGATTTTCTTCGACTTTGATAAGTCAGATATTCGAGAAGATGCTGCGACAACGCTTAATGTGTTGGTAGATTTAATGAAGAAATACCCATCTATGGAAGTAGAAGTATCTGCACATACCGATGCTCGCGGACCAGACCAATATAATTTAGATTTATCTAAACGAAGAGCAGCTTCAACCTTAGAATATTTAGTAAGCCAAGGTATTGAACGCAACCGATTAAAAAGTATTGGTTACGGCGAAATGCAACCGCTAAACAAATGTGTTAAAGAAGGTATTTGTGATGATGAGGAATATGATATTAACCGACGTTGTGAGTTTACAATTTTGAAATAACCAACCATTTATAAACTAACCAAAAGCCCGAAGAGCCTTTCTTTCTGACAACCTCAGAATTGAAAGGCTTTTTGTTTATAGTTTTATCAATTACTAAATTCTAAGTAAGTCATTTGTTTTATGTATTTTTATCATGTTAAATTGGTATGGATATGGTGTATTACATAGCTGCAATAGTTTTGTTTGTTTTGGTAGGTTACATTATCCACAAATTAGCCTACAACAGGTTTAAAAAATTAAAAGGTAGAACACCAAATAGAAAAGAGCTTTGGAGTATCTATCATTGGGAAGGTGTTCTTGGGTTAAGTGCTGCAATTGTCCTTGCCCTTGTATACATCCTAAAAGCCTCAAATATTTTAACCTTTTAAATGTTTTAAAAATCCGAATGGTCAATCGGGTTAAGTCAAACTAATAAAATGAACGAAAACCTAGACCCAACAAACGAAAATTTTTCGCCTGAAGAATTAGATGTAGAAAAAAAATTGAGACCTCTAGAATTTGATGATTTTACAGGTCAAGATCAGGTGTTGGAAAACCTTCAAATTTTTGTAAAAGCAGCAAATTTAAGAGGAGAAGCTTTAGATCATACATTATTTCATGGTCCACCAGGGTTAGGTAAAACAACTTTGGCGCATATTTTGGCTAACGAATTAGATGTTGGCATCAAAGTAACTTCAGGTCCAGTATTGGATAAACCGGGAGATTTAGCAGGATTGTTGACTAATCTTGATGAACGTGACGTTCTATTTATTGATGAAATTCACCGGTTGAGTCCTATAGTTGAAGAATATTTGTATTCTGCAATGGAAGATTACAAAATTGATATTATGATTGAAACAGGGCCGAATGCCCGAACAGTTCAAATCAATTTAAGTCCGTTTACATTAGTTGGTGCTACAACACGTTCAGGACTGTTAACCTCACCGATGCGCGCACGTTTCGGTATTCAAAGTAGATTACAATATTATCAAACCGATTTATTAACTACGATAGTACAACGAAGTGCCATGATTTTAGATGTCCCCATTTCTATGGAAGCTGCGGTAGAAATTGCAGGACGAAGTAGAGGTACACCTAGAATTGCTAACGCATTGTTGCGACGTGTTAGAGATTTTGCTCAAATAAAAGGCAACGGAAGCATCGATATAAAAATCGCAAAATTTGCTCTAGAGGCTTTAAATGTAGATGCGCATGGTTTAGATGAAATGGATAATAAAATTCTATCTACAATTATTGATAAATTTAAAGGTGGTCCGGTAGGAATTACTACCATTGCTACTGCCGTTAGTGAAAGCCCTGAAACTATAGAAGAAGTTTACGAGCCTTTTTTAATCCAACAAGGATTTATAATGCGAACACCTCGTGGTAGAGAAGTTACTGAGCAAGCATACAAGCATTTAGGGAAAATAAAAGGTAATATTCAAGGAGGATTATTCTAAAATTTCTTGTCACGCTGAACATGATTCAGCGTCTAAATGATGATTGAAGCTAAATCAAAATACACAAAACTCATCAAAACCGAAGCAAAACGCCTCGGTTTTTTGTCTTGTGGGATTAGTAAAGCTGAATTTCTTGAACAAGAAGCCCCAAGATTAGAACAATGGTTAAACCAAAATAAGCATGGAGACATGCGCTATATGGAAAACCATTTTGATAAACGGCTGGATCCAACAAAACTGGTAGAAGATTCAAAAAGCGTAGTATCGCTATTGCTCAATTATTTTCCTTCAGAAGTTCAAAATTCTGAGAGTTATAAAATTTCTAAATATGCCTATGGAACAGATTATCATTTTGTGATAAAAGATAAATTAAAATCACTTTTACATTTCATCAAAGAGGAAATAGGAGAGGTAAGTGGTCGCGCTTTCGTAGATTCTGCGCCAGTTTTAGATAAAGCTTGGGCTGCAAAATCAGGCTTAGGTTGGATTGGTAAACACAGTAATTTACTCACCCAACAGGTAGGCTCGTTTTATTTTATTGCAGAACTAATTATCGATTTAGAATTAGAATACGATACGCCAGTAACCGACCATTGTGGTACTTGTACAGCATGTATTGACGCCTGCCCAACGGAAGCCATAACCGAGCCTTATGTGGTTGATGGTAGTAAGTGTATTTCATATTTCACAATCGAACTTAAAGAGAACATTCCATCAGAATTCAAGGGTAAATTTGACGATTGGATGTTTGGTTGTGATGTGTGTCAAGATGTTTGCCCATGGAATCGTTTTTCAAAAGCACACTCAGAACCATTATTCAATCCGCATCCAGAATTGCTTTCCATGAGTAAAAAGGATTGGGAAGAGATTACAGAAGAGACTTTTAGAAAAGTATTTAAAAAATCTGCGGTGAAACGTACTAAATATTCTGGCTTAAAGCGAAATATTGAATTTCTTCAATAAAAAAGATTCTAAGAAAACAGTTTTCTTAGAATCTTTTTAAGGTACTTTAATCTTACTTGTTAAACTTATAACTTATACCTGCCATAATCATAGAGGTATTCATTTCATAGGATACAGAGGAACCAGGTATTGCTCCTAAAGTATTCCCGGGCGAAGCCATCATAGGAGATAGTATATTCCCTTGGGTGCTACCATCACTACTACCATAATGATAAACGGCATCTAGCGTCCAATTGCTATTTATTTCATAGCTAAAACCAAATTGGTAAGCATTTTTAATTATAGCAGTAGCGGGTACATTAAAAAAGGCTACTTCCTCTGGAATAGGATTGGAGCTATAAGTGTACCCAATTCGCAATGGCAATTTATTTATGACTTTACATTGAAGACCTGCCGATAGAATGGAAATATTTTTCCAACCAAATCCAGATACTGAAGCTGTCTGAGACCATCCAGTTTTAGAAAACCCATCTGTATTTTCATAATCTACTCTTCTAAAATCAAGAGCTAAATCAAAATCTCCTTTTGAATAACCAACACCAACAGAAAAAATAGAAGGGTAATCCATTTGGAAATTATTGGTTGCTGTTGAATTGTCTAAGTACGTATTTTCAAATTCAAATTCGCTGAATTTTTGTGTTGTTTTGTATGATGTCCCTAATTTTAATCCAATTCCTGTATCATAAAATAAACCGAATTGAGCGCCTATTCCAGTAGACGATGCTTTGTCTGATGTAGGGTAGCCAGAAGCATTAGGGTTGGCGGTAGGGTTTGGTTCTAATTCTAAGGTAGCATAATTAAAATTGGGTTGAATACCAATGGATAATTTATCGGTTATTTCAAAAGCATATGTTAAACCAACTTGCAATAGAATATAATCAGACTCAATACGTCCAAAACCATTAAAAGATTGTGGCCAGTTAATAGGGTTAGAAGCATTTGGATTCCAATCAGGGTTCGGGTTTCCAGAAATATCAAGTGGAAGATTGGTTTCTTGTGGAAAGGTTACTCCAAAACCACTTATACCAAAGGCAGAAGCCCCAAAAGTGTGTTTGCTACCCTTTTTCTTCCAAACCATAGCCAATGCTGGCATGGGAGAAAGACCTCTGTCATCTGCTGTTGTTCCGGTAACTGCTGGCGATCCAGGGGCTCCAGGACCAAGATCTCCAGGTTGCCATAACATGTTTGGAGGTAAAGTAGAACTTAATTCTGGAGATGAGAAGAACAAACCAACATCAAGCTTTATAATATTACCGTCAAATGTTGAAATAGCTGCAGGATTCCATTGTAAAGCTCCTGAAATATCTAAAGGTTGTGCAGTAGAAGCGCCGCCCATCGACATGTTAACGGCTCCCACACCTTGCATAATATGACCTGCTTGTGAAAAGGCGAAAATCGAAAAGAAAAGAAATAAACAGTTTAGAAGTTTAGTTTTCATAATAAAAAGTATTTAAGAGTATTCCATTAATATTTAATAAAATACTATGTTGGCTAAATTTTAATCAAAACTAGATTTTAAGTTGTATTTCAGCTATGATATTTATCACGTTTTGGATTTTTTTTCAGAAAAAAGCAATTTAAAGACACCTTGTGTAACCTTTGTTACACAAGGGCTTATGATGATTTTTGTCATATTTTTTTCAAGATATTCAAGTTAATTTTACTCAAAATTAGAATTAGAATATTTCTTATTCATAATTGACTTGAAACTTAAAAAAATGAAAAATCTAATAATTTTAGGAGCAGGCACAGCAGGAACGATGATGGCGAACCATTTGGTAGGCAAATTACCAAAGAAGGAATGGAAAATCACTATAGTAGACCAGTATAAAACTCATTATTATCAACCAGGGTTTTTGTTTTTACCTTTCGATACCTACACTGAAAATCAGGTTAAAAAAGAAGGGAAAAAATTTATACCAAAAACGGTCAATTATATTCAGAAAAAGATTGATAAGATTTTACCAGAATCTAATAAAGTTAAATTAGAAGACGAAACTCTAGATTACGATATTTTAATTGTAGCAACAGGGTCAAAAATTGCTCCAGCTGAAACAGAGGGCTTATTAGGTCCTTTATGGAGAAAAGATATTTTTGATTTCTATACGTATGAAGGTGCTTTGGCACTACGTAATAAGTTAAGAGATTGGCAAGGTGGAAAACTAGTAGTGCATATTACAGAGATGCCTATAAAATGTCCAGTTGCGCCATTAGAGTTTGCATTTCTGGCTGATTCTTATTTTAAGAAAAAAGGGATGCGAGATAAGGTTGAGATAACCTATGTAACACCTTTAGATGGTGCTTTTACAAAACCAACCTGTACCAAAGCATTAAATTACTTATTGGAGGAAAAACAAATTAAGATACAGACAGATTTTGCAATAATGGAAGTTGATAATGAAAAGAGAGCAATTGTAGATTATGTTGATAGAGAGATCCCGTTTGATTTGCTAGTAACCGTGCCAACGAATATGGGCGATGAAGTTATAGAACGATCTGGCTTGGGTGATGACTTAAATTTTATACCAACGCATAAACATACATTACAATCTAAGGCTCATGATAACATTTTTGTTATAGGAGATGCAACCAACGTACCTGCATCTAAAGCAGGATCTGTTGCACACTTTCAAGCAGAAACACTAACGGACAATATTTTATTATACACACAAGGATACAAGTTGAAACAAGAGTTTGATGGTCATGCCAATTGTTTTATTGAAACTGGTGATAATAAAGCGTTATTAATAGATTTTAATTATGATCAAGAACCAGTGCATGGAACATTTCCGTTTGCAAAAATAGGACCTCTTAAACTATTAAAAGAAAGTGTATTTAATCATTGGGGGAAATTAGCCTTCAGGTGGATTTATTGGAATATGCTATTAAAGGGTATTTCTATTCCGTTTGTTGGCAGAAATATGAGTTTTAAAGGAAAGATATTCGATATAAAACAAAATTAAAAACAGTTAATATTTAAATTTTATAATCATGAAAAAAATAATCGCAAATAAAGAAATAGAAGTTAACGAGGAAGGATACTTGGTTGATTTTAAACAATGGGATCGTGAAATATGCGAATGTATTGCTGGTGAGTGCAATGTAGTAATGACAGAAAAACACTGGGAAGTCATTGAGTATTTGCAAGACAAACATCTTAAGGAAGAACCATTATCCATTAGAGGAATTAAGAAAAGTGGTGTTATAAACATAAAGGAGTTTTATGCTTTATTTCCTGGCGGACCGTTAAAAAAGTCAACATTGATTGCTGGTATTCCAAAGCCAAAAAGCTGTATCTAAAATAAACTATCAACGCAATTAAAACATAATATTATGGGAACTAAAGTTAAAAAAATGCTTTTCATTTTATCAAAAGCAACCATTGAAAATGCTTACGCAGCTTTTGTAATGGCAAACGGCGCAAGAATGGAAGGTATAGAGTCTGAAATATTTTTTACATTCTTCGGTCTAGAAGCCATTCAGAAGAAAAAATTAGAGCATTTACATGTTGCCACGGTTGGTAACCCTGGTATGCACATACCTACTATGCTAGGCGGTTTACCTGGAGTAGAGGCTTTAGCGACAAAAATGATGAAGAAAGAAATGGAAAAACTAGATATGCCACCTATTGGCGAATTTTTAGAAATCCTTTCCGATTCAGGGTGTAGGCTTTGGGCATGTAAGCTAGCAGTTGATATGTTTCATTTAAAAGAAGAAGATCTTATTGATGAATTAGATGGTATTTTAACTATTGGAGATTTTTACTCCAGAGCTGATCAAGAAGGCTGTCAACTTCTTTTTATTTAGTTTAGAAACCATAGTTAGAAATTTTCATAATTACGAGTCATACAGTTAAAGAATAAAACTTATGATTCGTAATTAGCCTAAAGTCAATTTTACTATATAAATAAAAGTTGATATATTCTGCTTGCCATAAAACCAACAAATTTTTATGGTTTTAAAAAGTATGTTAACTTTTTGTAGATGCTCTAGTAATCAAATCTGTCTCCAAAACAATGGTTTTAGGTTCAAACGGCTTGCCTTTTTTACGGGCTTTAATTTCCTTGAAAAGTTGTTTAAATGCGGCTTTTCCCATTTCAAATCCGGGTTGGTTGATGGTTGTAAGACTTGGAGATATCACCGAAGACATAAACCAGTTACTAAATCCAACAATATTAATATCTTCTGGTATTTTTACACCCATTTGTTGGAATTCTGTAATAGCACCTATAGCAACCAAATCGGTATTTATAAAAATACCATCCACGTCATCATGGTCTTCAATTAGTTGTTGTGCATTTTTTTTGCCCTCTTCAAAACTCATGTCACCACATTCGCAGATATAAACTAATGACGGATCATAGGGTAAGTTGTTGTCCAACAAAGCTTTCTTATAGCCTAAAAATCTGTCAATAGAGTTTTGTGGCAATAGGGCGCCTCTAAAATGTGCAATGCGTTTACAGCCAATATCTATCAAATGTTGTGTTGCGGTATAAGCCGCTTTTCTGTCATCAATTATAATTTTTGAGCATTTGACTATTTTGGCAATTTTATCAAACATTACTAAAGGCTTTTCCTGATCAATGATTTCGTTTAAATGATTAAACTTGGCAGTTCCATTTGCTAATGAGATGATAATGCCATCAACACGCTGACTTAACAATAGTTCAACTTGCTTTTTTTCTAGTTCATATGATTCATCAGATTGAAGAATAATAACCAAATACCCTTTTTTTTCAGCTTGCGAAATAATACCTTTAATAACGTTTGAAAAAAAATGGTGAACTATTACTGGTATAATTAAACCAATAGTTTTAGACTCTCTTGTTCTTAGGTTAACTGCAAAAGCATTAGGTTTATAATTAAGTGTTTTAGCAAGTTCTTTTACTTGCATTTTTGTTTTTTTACTAACATCAGGGTAATCCTTTAATGCTTTTGAAACAGTTGTTATTGAAATATTTAGTTGTTCAGCAATATCTCTTAGAGTAACAATTTTCATATTATAAGGATTAATTTCAGAGATTAAATATACAAAAAAACGTAAATCGAAAACGTTTTCGGTGGTTTCGAAAACGTTTTCGATTTAGAAAAATGTAAAATATGCTACTGATAAATATACATTTGATAAAAATTAACTAAATAATTTATCGAATAACTAAAAAAGACAAAAATGAATTCAATTAAAAAAAGTGCGTTTTTATTAGTATTGATGTTGTTATCAACAAGTGCTTTAATAGCACAATCAGTATCAGGAAATGTTAAAGATGAAGCAGGTGTGCCCTTACCAGGTGTAAATGTTATCTTAGAAGGCACAACTAAAGGTGCTGTTACAGATTTTGATGGTAATTATACCATTAACGATGTAGAAAATGGTGATTTCACATTACTAGCTACTTTTCTAGGTTACGCAAAGTTCTCGCAAAGCATTACAGTTCAAGGTAATGATGTTACGGTTAATATAATCATGAAAGAAGATGCGCAATCTTTAGATCAGATTATTGTAACTGGTGTTGTCAATCCTAAATCTAAAATAGAATCTAGTGTATCTGTTTCTACGATGGATGTAGGGCTTATTGAGCAAGCGGCTCCAAGAAGTGCAGGTGAACTTTTTAGAAATATACCAGGTATACGTGCTGAGTCTTCTGGTGGTGAAGGTAATGCTAACTTTAATGTACGTGGTGTGCCAATTTCTTCGGGAGGTTCAAGATACTTTCAAATTCAAGAAGATGGTTTGCCATTAAATTTATTTGGAGATACGTCTTTTGGAAATGCCGATAACTTTTTAAGAATAGATTCTAATATTGGAAGAGTTGAAGCAATTAGAGGTGGTTCTGCATCAACCCAAACGTCTAACGGTCCAGCAGGTATCATTAACATGATTAGTAAAACTGGAGCTACAGAAGGTGGTTCGTTGGGGACGACTTTTGGTTTAGACTACCAAACAAGTAGATTAGATTTTGAATATGGTGCACCACTAGAAAACGGTATGTCTTATCACTTTGGTGGTTTTATTAGAACAGGAGAAGGACCTAGAGAAATAGGATACCAAGGTAATAAAGGAGGGCAATTTAAAGCTAACCTTACCAAAAGATTTGACACTGGTTATGTACGCGTATATGCAAAACTATTAAATGATAGATCTGTAATGTATCTACCTATGCCAATGTTATTGGAAGGAAGTAATGATGCCCCAACATTCTCTAACTTGCCAGGTTTTGATATCACTAGTGATTCTCCTCACTCAGCATATTTACAACAAAGTGCAGGAACAAATCCTTTTGATGGAGGAGGTAGACACGTTAATGATGTTAGAAATGGAAACAATCCCGTATCACAATCTTTAGGAGCTGAGTTTTCTTTTGACTTAGGTGGTGATTGGAAAATAGCAGGTAAGGCACGTTATTCTAATAATAGTGGAGAATGGGTGTCGCCATTTACGGCTGCTGTAGGTAGTGTTTCTGAGATTGAAACAACGGCAAGAGATGCTTCAAATGCAACAGGAGCATTGGTGTACGCTGATGGAGACAGAGAAGCTTTCAATCCTTCTAATGGATTAGCCCAAATTATACATATGTTTGATGTTACTGTAGACGATTTAAGCAACTTTTTTAGTGATGTAAAAATTTCTAAAAAGTTAAGTGATAACGTAGGTGTAACTGCTGGTTTATTTACAGCAACACAAAACACAAAAATCGGATGGCAGTGGAGTTCTTTCCTTTCTGAAGTTAAGGGTGGCGGTCAAGCAAGATTAGCAGATTTTGATGGTTTTTCTAGAAATGGTCAATATTCTTACGGTACGCCAGTTTGGGGTAATTGTTGCCAACGCAGATATAATACGGTTCACAATGTAAACTCGCCTTATGTAGGTGTAGATGCAGCTATAAGTGAAAAATTAAATTTTGATGGAAGTATTCGTTTTGAAAATGTTAACGTAAATGGTACAATTGCTAGTGGTCCTTCAAGTCAAGATGCTTACGATTACGATGGGAATGGTACTATTGAAGGTATTGAGCAGGTAGTGCCAGTTATTGCTGGGGCTGCAGGACAAGTGGTAAACGATGATTACAACTTTGTGTCCTATTCGGCAGGTTTAAATTATAAGTTAAACGAAGGTTCTGCTGTATTTGCAAGATACAGTTCTGGTGCTTCAGGAAGAGCGGCAGATAGAAACAACTACGGTACGGATGGTAAGGCAGATGTGCAGTATGATGAGGTGTCTCAATTAGAAGTTGGTTTCAAGAAAAGATTGAACAATGGTGTGCTTAACCTTACTGGATTTATGAGTAATACTGATGAAGGATTGAGTAACGAGTTGAACAGATCTGTAGGTAACCCATTTAAAGCCTTAGGTTTAGAGGCCGAAACAGCACTTGCTTTTGGAGATAATTTTAACTTTAATGGTTCTTTTACTTGGACAAAGGCTGAAATTGATGGTGGAGATAACAAAGGAAACACACCAAGAAGACAAGCTGATTTAGTTTACAACTTATCGCCATCATACAATTTTGGTGAAAACAGCCAACATGGTATTGCTTTAAGTGTATTAGGTACAACAAAATCTTATGCTCAAGATGATAACGATTTAGTAATGCCAGCGTATGCTTACTTTAATTTAATTGGTAGAGCAGGCTTAACAGACGGTCTTTCTCTTGTATTGAGTGTAAACAACCTTTTTGATACAGTTGGTATAACAGAAGTTGAAGGAAATGGCGATGGGGCTTTTGGTTCCAATCGTTTAGTAAGAGCTAGATCAATTAGTGGTCGTTCTACAACACTATCATTACAGTATAAGTTTTAATTAATATAGAATTAGTTTAGTTTGATTTGAGATTGTTAATAAAAGAGTTGGGGTTTTGTAGTAAGGCCCAACTCTTTTTATCTTCAAAACAAAATTTTTAAATTATGAGAGGTTTTATTTTAACTATAGTATTTACCGTAACTCTTAGTCAATTAGCTTTTAGTCAAGCTAAACATTCTGATAAAAAAGTAGTTAAAGAATTAAAAGCAAATGATATAATAGTGTATGGGAGTGATACATGTCATTATTGTATCGAAACTAAGGAGTTTTTAAAAGAAAAGCAGATAGAATTTATATATTATGATGTTGATGTAAATCTGGAAAAGCAAAATGAAATGGTAGAAAAATTGCAAAAAGCTGGAATATCTCTTGATGCAATATCGCTTCCAATAGTAGATTTACAAGGAAAGTTAAAAATGAATAATGTTGCGAATTTTGAAGGCTTTCTAAAAAGTTTAATAGAAAAAACTAAATAAGATGAAAATAGTAAAGCCAAAATTGTCCTTCTGGCAAATCTTTAATATGAATGTGGGTTTCCTAGGCATTCAGTATAGTTTTGGTTTACAGCAAACGGCGGTTAATCCTATTTTTTCATTTTTAGGAGCAGAGCATGATCAATTACCATTGTTAAATTTAGCGGGCCCTGTAACAGGATTAATAATACAACCCATTATTGGGGCAATTTCAGATAAAACATGGTCGCCGCGTTGGGGAAGGCGGAAGCCATTCTTTTTAATAGGGGCTATCATAGGTAGTTTATGTTTGTTCGCATTTCCATTTAGTCCAGCACTTTGGTTTGCAGTAGGTTTATTATGGATTCTTGATGTAGGTAATAATATGGCCATGGAGCCCTATCGAGCTTTTGTAGGCGATAAATTACCAAATAAACAGTTAAGTTTTGGGTATCAAATGCAAAGTTTGTTTGTAGGTGCAGGTATTGTTTTGGCTAACGCATCCATTTTTCTTTTTCAGGATTGGTTTGGTGCTGCAGAGGCAGTTGAGGCGTCTAGCGGCATACCTAAATGGTTGTATTACTCGTTTTTTATAGGAGCTTTACTATCAGTTTCAACAATCTTATGGTCGGTTTTAAAAACACCAGAAATACCGCCGTCTGATGAGGAATATGAAGAGATAAAAAGGCATAATGCTTTACCTCTTTCCGATAGAATAAAAACACCGTTTTTAGAAATAATAGATGCTATAAAAGATATGCCAAAATTTATGTGGAAATTATCAGGAGTGTATTTATTTCAGTGGTACGCCTTATTTGTATACTGGCAGTTTATAGCACCTATGTTTAAAGAAAGTATGGGATTTAATAGTTCTGAAGCATTGAGTCAAGCAGCAAAAATGAATACTACATATAATATTTCAACCATAGTTTTTGCTTTAGCACTTGTGCCATTGGCTTTAAAATATGGAGGCAAAAAAGTATATGTATTTAGTTTGTTCTTAACAGGAATTGCAATGCTTAGTATTCCGTATATCCAAGATCCGCTTTTAGTTATTTTACCGATGATTTTATTTGGTATAGGTTGGGCAGCAATGATGGGTATTCCATATTCTATGGTTTCTAAGATTGTACCTCAAGAACGACGTGGGGTATACATGGGAATTTTAAATATGATGATTGTTATTCCTATGGGTATCCAAACCGTAACATTTGGACCAATAGTAAAAAACCTATTAGATAATAGCGCAGTTAATGCCATATTGTTTGGAGGAGTGTTTTTTATCATAGCGGGTGTTTTGGCTTTGAGACTCAAACAGCCTATATCTAATGAAGAAGAGGAGAGTGTTGCTATCCCTGGAGGTGGCGGACATTAATTTTTAATAGAAAAAAATTTTGGAAAATAATATGAGAGATATAGATATTCTTTGTGTTGGCGAAGTACTCGTAGATTTTATAGGGCATCAAACAGGGGTGCTTATAAACAATACCAGAGATTATCACAGATATTTAGGAGGTTCGCCAGCAAATGTGGCAATGAACTCTGCAAGATTGGGCTTAAAGTCTGTAATGGTAGCAACGGTTGGTGATGATGGTTTTGGGGAGTATATTTTTGATAGACTTCGTGGTGTTGGTGTAAATACAAACCATATTAAAACAATTAGCAACAAGTCTACAAGTGTTATTTTTGTATCAAAAACAGATAGTACTCCAGATTTTATTCCTTTTAGAAAAGCAGATTCTTACATACTCGAAGATCAAATTTCAACAGAGGTACTTTCTAAAACAAATATATACCATACAACCTGTTTTGCATTAAGTAAAGATCCTGCACAAACTACCATTTTAAAAAAGGCAGAAGAGGCTTTTAATTTGGGGTGTAAATTAAGCATTGATGTAAATTATGCTAAAAAATTATGGAGTAGTCAAGAAGAAGCGCTTCAGGTTATAAAATCGTATTGTAAATTTAATCCTTTAGTCAAGATTAGTGAAGATGATATGCAAAGGCTTTTTGAACAAAAATTGCCACATGAAGATATCTTTAATTTCTTTCATTCTGAAGGTGTCGATACCGTGTGTTTAACTTTGGGAAGTAAAGGTGTAAAGTTATCTCAAAAAGGAAAAGACATTATCCAATTACCTGCAATAAAGATTGATATTGTTCAAGATGCAACGGGTGCTGGTGATGCGTTTTGGTCTGGTTTTTTGTTTGCTTATATAAAAGATAGACCTATTGAAAAATGCCTAGAAGTGGCGCTTCAACTTGCTGCATTAAAACTTCAAAATGTAGGTAGGCTTCCCGACAACATAAATATTTTGTCTGAACTTTTATAAAATCAAATGATGTCAAAAGATTCTAATATTACTAATGGCGTTATGCTTAACGCCTACCCAGATAGTATTGGCAATACATTAAGCGATACTATAAGTATGTTGAAAATGCCAGAGTTTAAAGGTGTTTTTTCGTTGTTTTATATATTGCCAACCTTTTTTAATAGTGATTTAGACAGAGGATTCTCGATAATAGATTACAATCTTAATAAAGATTTAGTTTTAAAAAACGATTTAGAAGCACTGGAAAAACTTAACATTCAACTAAAGTTTGATATTGTATTAAATCATTTATCAGTAGCATCTCCACAATTTAAAGATTTACTCAAAAAGGGAGATCAATCAAAATATAAAGATTTTTTTATCAATTGGAACAGCTTTTGGGAAGGAAACGGAATAATGGGAGATGACGGTATTATAATTCCTAAAAAAGAATTTCTCGATAAATTATTCATGAGAAAGTCAGGACTTCCAATTTTAAAAGTGCCTTTTCCTGGTGGCACCGAAAAGCCTTATTGGAATACCTTTTACCAAAAAGTAAATGAGGACCAGAGTTTTTTAGGGCAAATGGATGTCAATGCAAAATCTGAATTGGTTTGGGAGTTTTACGAAGAAACATTACAAAAAGTTAAGAGCTATGGTTGTAAAATATTAAGATTAGATGCTTTTGCTTATTTACACAAAGAAGTTGGGCAGTCAAACTTTTTTAATAAACCAGGTACTTGGCAATATTTAGATCGAATTAAACAAATTGCAGATAAAAATGATTTAACCCTATTACCCGAAATTCATGCAGAATATGGATTGCATTTACATGATGAGGTTGCTAAAGAAGGCTATCGAATTTACGACTTTTTCTTGCCAGGATTAACTATTCATACACTTGAAACTGGAAATAATAAAGCCTTAATAACTTGGGTTAAAGAAATTATTAGTAAAGGTTACAAAACGGTAAACATGTTAGGTTGTCACGATGGTATTCCTGTGTTAGATTTAAAAGGAAAAGCTGTTAATGGTAAGTATAATAAAGGTTTGTTGGAAGATGTTGATATTGAAGCTATTATGAATACAATAATGGAACGTGGTGGTCGTGTAAAAAATCTGTACGATCCTGAAGGTAATAAGATTTCGTATTATCAAGTAAATGCTACATTTTTTAGTGCGTTAGGCGAAGATGAACAAAAGTTATTGCTAGCCAGAGCTATTCAATTATTCATGCCAGGGACACCGCAAGTATGGTATTTAGATATTTTTGCTGGTAAAAATGATTATGAAGCTGCGGATGCTGGTGGAAGTGCTGGACATAAAGAAATAAATAGAACGAACTTAACAATGGAAAATGTTAAAGAGGGACTTAAAACAAAAATTGTTCTAAATCAACTTGAATTATTAAGATTAAGAAACACATCTAAAGCATTTTCTGGATCAGTAAGAATTAATGAAACTTCAGACAAGATAATTGATATTAAATGGATTAATAACAAAGAATTCGCTCACCTTGTTGCGAACCTTAAAACATATAACTTCACCATAAACTACTCAGAAGCAGGAGAACCTAAATCTTTCTCTTTCTAAATCTTGTTTTACGAGGCTCAAAAAGAAATATCAATTTTTTGAAAGATTAAGCGTATCATTTAATAGGATTAGTATATTTGAAATCTACTAAAAACTAATCCATCATGAGCGAAGAAAGTAAACGAAGAGAGGCACTCATATACCATGCGAAACCCACTCCTGGTAAAATTAAAGTTGTTCCAACCAAAAAATATGCAAGCCAAAGAGATTTATCCTTGGCGTATTCTCCAGGTGTAGCAGAGCCTTGTTTGGAAATTGAAAAAGATAAAAACAATGTATATCGTTACACAGCAAAAGGCAATTTAGTAGCTGTTATCTCTAATGGTACAGCAGTTTTAGGTTTAGGGGATATAGGTCCCGAAGCATCAAAACCTGTTATGGAAGGTAAAGGGTTGCTCTTTAAAATTTTCGCTGATATAGATGTGTTTGATATTGAAGTGGATACTGAGAATGTTGATGCATTTATTGAAACTGTAAAAAATATAGCACCAACGTTTGGAGGTATTAACCTTGAGGACATTAAAGCCCCTGAAGCATTTGAAATAGAAAGACGCCTTAAAGAAGAGCTAGACATCCCCGTAATGCATGATGATCAACATGGTACCGCAATTATTTCAGCTGCCGCTTTGATAAATGCGCTAGAACTTGCTAAAAAGAATATTGAAGATGTTAAAATTGTAATAAGTGGTGCTGGTGCTGCTGCCATTTCCTGTTCACGTTTATATCAATCATGTGGTGCTAAGCGTGAAAACATGGTAATGCTAGATAGTAAAGGTGTAATTCGTGATGACAGAGATAACCTTACCTCACAAAAAGCAGAATTCGCTACTCATAGAAAAATAGACACTCTTGAAGAAGCTATGATTGATGCTGATGTGTTTATCGGACTTTCCATGGCGGATATAGTTACGCCTGAAATGCTGAAAACCATGGCAAAAGACCCCATAGTTTTTGCAATGGCAAATCCAAATCCAGAAATAAAATATCAATTAGCGGTAGATACGCGCGATGACATTATTATGGCAACGGGGCGTAGTGACCATCCAAATCAGGTAAATAATGTATTAGGATTCCCATTTATATTTAGAGGAGCGTTAGATGTTCGTGCTTCAAAAATTAATGAGGAAATGAAAATAGCTGCTGTAAAAGCTTTGGCAGCTTTGGCTAAAGAACCTGTGCCAGAACAGGTAAACGTGGCTTACGAACAAACACGTTTGGCGTTTGGTAGAAAATATATCATACCAAAACCTTTTGATCCACGTTTAATCGCTGAAATTCCACCAGCCGTAGCAAAAGCAGCTATGGAAAGTGGTGTTGCAAAAGAATCCATTACAGATTGGGAAAAATATAAGAACTCATTGCGCGAACGTTTAGGGTCTGATAATAAATTGGTGAGATTGCTTTTAAGTCGTGCCAAATTGAATCCTAAACGTGTTGTATATGCTGAGGCAGATCAGCTTGCAGTTTTAAAAGCAGCTCAAATTGCCCATGAAGAAGGGATTGCAATTCCTATTTTATTAGGAAGAAAGGAGACTATAGAGACCTTGATGAAGGAAATTGATTTTGAAGCTGATATCTCAATTATAGACCCAAAAACAGAAGAGGAAAATGAGCGTAAAAATCGCTATGCTAAAGTATATTGGGAACAGAGAAAAAGACGTGGTGTAACCTATTATGCAGCACAACGATTAATGCGTGAGCGTAACTATTTTGCTGCAATGATGGTAAATGAGGGTGATGCCGATGCGTTAATTTCAGGATATTCTCGAAACTATCCTTCGGTTGTGAAACCAATGTTGGAGTTAATTGGTATGGCAAAAGGCGCAACGAGAATTGCGACTACAAATGTGATGATGACCAAAAGAGGACCTATGTTTTTGAGTGATACTTCAATTAATATTGATCCTACGGCAAAAGACTTAGCGAAAATTGCAATTATGACTTCAAAAGTGATAAAAACATTTGGTTTTGAACCTGTTATAGCTATGACGTCGTATTCAAACTTTGGTTCTTCAGAAAATGAAAGAGCTTCAAAAGTACGAGAAGCTGTGTCGATGTTACATCGTCATTATCCAGAATTGGTTGTGGATGGTGAATTACAAACCGATTTTGCTTTAAACGATGAGATGTTACGCGATCAATTCCCATTTTCAAAGTTGGTAGGAAGAAAAGTGAACAGTTTGATTTTTCCAAATTTAGACTCTGCCAATATCACTTATAAATTGCTCAAAGAATTAAACGAAGCAGATTCTATTGGGCCAATTATGATGGGGATGCGAAAACCTGTTCATATTTTGCAACTAGATGCAAGTGTTGACGAAATTGTTAATATGACTGCTGTAGCAGTTATTGATGCGCAAAATAAGGAAATGTGGGAATTAGAAAAAGATATTTCTTAGTCTTTGAAACGTAAATAATTTCATTACATTTGGCAGGATAAGAGGGGTTTAAATGATTACACACATACAAGGTAAACTTATAGAAAAGAATCCTACCGATGTGGTTATAGACTGCAACGGTGTTGGCTATTTGCTAAATATTTCTTTACATACATTTTCTCAAATTCCTGATAAGGAATCCTTAAAGTTATATACACATCTTCAAGTAAAAGAAGATTCGCATACACTTTTTGGATTTTCATCTTTGGCAGAACGTGAAATTTTCAGGTTATTACTTTCAGTAAGCGGCATTGGTGCTAGTACTGCAAGAACTATGTTGTCATCTTTAACACCTAAACAAGTAAGAGAAGGTATTGCTTCTGGAGACGTGGCGCTAATTCAATCCATAAAGGGTATTGGAGCAAAAACCGCTCAACGTGTTATCATAGATTTGAAAGATAAAATTTTAAAGATTTACGATATTGATGAAGTTTCAGTTTCTAAAGACAATACCAATAAGAATGAAGCGTTATCTGCTTTAGAAGTTCTTGGTTTTGCAAAAAAGCAAGCAGAACGCGTTGTGGACAAAATTATGGTATCACAACCTGATGCAACAGTAGAAACCATTATAAAACAAGCCTTAAAAAATTTATAATAGATTTTGAACATAACTAACCATAGCTGTCATAAATCGATTAAAACTTACGTTGCCCTAATTACCCTCCTACTTGTAACTGTAACGGTTTGGGGACAGCAACCTGCTCAAGATTCTACAAAAACAGGGTTTAGTTTAGGTAGTATTAAGTTTCCTAAACCAAGCGGTATAGAGTCTAAATACACCTACGATCCTATTACCGATAGATATATTTACACTGAAAAAATAGGGGAGTTTAATATCAATTATCCGATAATTTTAACACCTAAAGAATTTAAAGACCTTGTTGCAAAAGAAAACCTAAGAAGTTATTACAAGGAAAAAATAGATGCTTTTGATGGTAAAAAGAAAGGGGCTGAAGACGAACAGAAAAATTTATTACCAGAATTTTATGTAAACTCAGGATTTTTTGAAACCATTTTTGGAGGAAATACTATTGAAGTAGTGCCTCAAGGTTCTGTAGAAATGGATTTGGGAGTATTGTTTTCAAGACAAGACAATCCGTCGTTCTCTCCAAGAAACCGCAGCAACTTCACCTTTGATTTTGACCAACGTATCAGTTTGAGTTTGTTGGGGAAAGTGGGAACCCGACTTCAAGTAAACGCAAATTATGACACACAGTCTACTTTTGATTTTCAAAATATCATAAAACTGGATTACACACCAACAGAAGACGATATTATTCAAAAAATTGAAGTTGGTAATGTAAACATGCCATTAAATAGTTCTTTAATTACTGGGGCACAGAGTTTATTTGGTGTTAAGGCACAATTGCAGTTTGGAAGAACTACTGTTACAGGGGTGTTTTCTGAGCAGCAATCCCAGGGAAATACAGTCACTGCTCAAGGCGGAGGTACTTTAGAGGAATTTGATTTCTTCATTAGAGATTATGATGAAAACAGGCACTTCTTTTTAGCACAATATTTTAGGGACACTTACGATGAATCTTTAAGAACGTACCCTGTTATGAATAACAGAGGACTTCAAATAACACGATTAGAAGTTTATATTACCAACCGAAGTAATAGAACCGATAATGTAAGGAATGTTGTGGCATTACAGGATTTGGGGGAATCAGATAAATTATTTTCACCATTCGTTAGTGTTACTTCTGGTCCTGGCGCATTTCCAGATAATGGAAATAATAATTTAGACCCAACGGCAATTGGTAGTGGTTCTGTTTTAACTGAAGCCATTCGTGATATTGCAACTGCGCAGAATGGTTTTGGGGCTATACAAGGCAATGTTAATGAAGGGTCAGACTACGGAAAAATTGAAAACGCAAGAAAATTACAAGACGGACAAGAATATACCTTCAATAAAGATTTAGGTTATATCTCCTTAAATCAGCGTTTAACTGCTGATGAGGTTTTGGCTGTAGCATATCAATTTACAGTGGGCGGTCAGGTGTATCAAGTTGGTGAATTCGCAAATGATGGTGTAAACCCTAATGAAGTAAACACTAATAATCAAGGGCAAGTAACACAGGTTACTAATAAAGCTTTAGTGCTTAAAATGTTAAAGAGCAGCGTTACCAATGTGCAACAGCCTATTTGGGATTTAATGATGAAAAATATTTATGACACAGGGGCTTTCAACCTAAGTCAAGATGATTTCACCTTAAATATTTTTTATAATGAAGCGTCCCCTCTAAACTTTATAACTCCTGTTGATGGTACCTCCTTTCCTCTGTTTGATAACCATACACCAACCATTCCTGGAGATGATAAAGAGATACAAGAAACAACATTAATTCGTCTGTTTAATTGGGATAAACTGAACTTTAATAATGACCCACAAGGCAATGGTGATGGGTTTTTTGATTTTGTGCCAGGGATTACCGTACAACCTCAAAACGGTAAAATTATATTCACCAAAGTGGAGCCTTTTGGGCGTTACCTCTTTGATGTTTTAGATGATGATGGTAACCCTAATAACAATGATTTTGATTACGCACAAGAGACATTTACAAACCCAAACCAAGAGAAATACGTTTACGATATTCTCTATAAGAGTACTAAAATAGCAGCTTTAGAAGAAGCTGATAAAAATAAATTTAAATTAAAAGGGCGTTACAGTTCTAGTGGCGGAGGTGATGGTATACCTATTGGTGCTTTTAATGTGCCACGAGGTTCGGTAAGAGTTACCGCTGGTGGTCGTGTACTAGTTGAAGGTGTAGATTATACGGTGAATTATCAATTAGGTCGTGTGCAAATTTTAGATGAAGCCTTAAAGGCCTCTAACACACCAATTCAAGTATCAACAGAAAACAATGCAGTTTTTGGGCAACAAACAAGACGTTTTACAGGTCTTAATATTGAACATAAATTCAATGATAATTTTGTAATTGGAGGAACACTTTTAAATTTAAATGAACGCCCCATTACACAAAAAGCAAACTTTGGTTCAGAGCCTATAAACAATACTATTTTTGGTTTTAATGGTAACTTTTCTTCTGAAGTGCCTTTTTTAACCAGAATGGTAAATAAATTGCCAAACATTGATACTGATGTACCATCAAATATCTCACTTCGTGGAGAGTTTGCATATTTAGCTCCAGGAGCCCCCAAAGGCACCAATTTAAATGGAGAGGCAACATCATACATTGATGATTTTGAAGGCACACAAAACGCTATAGATTTAAAAGCGCAACAATCTTGGTTTTTATCGAGTAGACCTCTAGAATTAGGAGGGAATGTTCCTGGAGATGATCAACCTGGAATTCAAAATGGTTATGGTAGAGCAAACTTAAACTGGTATACCATTGATCCTATATTTTATAGTGTAAGAAGACCTGATGGTGTATCAGATGAAGATTTATCCAGTCTATATACCAGTCGTGTTTTTATTAATGAGTTATTCCCTGAACAGGATTTAGTACAAGGTCAAAATTCGATATTGTTTACCTTAGATTTAGCTTATTATCCTACAGAAAGAGGGCCTTATAATTTTCAACCTGGTAGTGAAAATGGCACATTGAGTAATCCGCAAAATAGTTGGGCTGGAATTACACGTCAGTTAACATCAACGGATTTAGAGCAAGCCAATGTGGAGTATATTGAGTTTTGGTTGCAAGACCCATTTCAAGAAAACCCAGCAAATCCAGGTGGTAAATTGGTATTCAACTTAGGTAATATTTCAGAAGATATTATTAAGGATGGTAGAAAATTATATGAAAACGGTTTACCTGAAAATGGAGATGTTAGCTTATTGCCTCAAACAGATTGGGGTTCTGTAGTACCATTAAATCAATCTTTGGTGTATGCGTTTGATACTTCGGGGCAAGAACGGATAAATCAAGATGTTGGATATGATGGTTATAGTGATGCCGATGAGGCATTAGAATTTGGTAGCGCTTTTGGAGATGATCCATCAAATGATAACTATAGGTTTTTCTTAGATGCTGAAGGTGGCATATTTGAACGCTATAAAAAATTCAACGGTGTAGAAGGTAACACACCAGATGTCTTTACCGATACTCAACGCGCTAACAATCCGCAACCAGATGTAGAAGACATCAATAGAGATAACACAATGAATACCATTGATAGTTATTTTGAATATGAATTAGATATTACTCCAGCCACTTTAAACATTAACAACGAGTTTATTGTAGACACTAAAAATGTTGAAGCCCAAAGTGAAGATAACAGACGGGTTTTGGAGAATGGAGAAGTAGTGTATCCAAAATGGTATTTGTTCAGGATTCCAGTAACTAAAAGTACAAAGGCAGTTGGTGGTATTACAGATTTTAGATCTGTACGTTTTGTAAGAACATATCTTAAAGACTTTAATCAAAATACAGTATTCCGTTTTGGTTCTTTGGATTTAGTTAGAAGTGATTGGAGACGCTACAATCAAACTTTGGCAGAAGACAATGATGATCCATCTGATGACGGTACTGATTTTTCTGTTGGGATTGTTGGTACTATTGACAATGAGGGCTCTTATGTAAGACCACCTGGTATTGAACCAGAACAGTTGTTCAATAACAATACTGTGGTACGTCAAAATGAGCAGGCTTTAGTGGTTAATGTATG
Organism: Flavobacteriaceae bacterium; assembly: GCA_043557195.1. Lineage (GTDB taxonomy): Bacteria > Bacteroidota > Bacteroidia > Flavobacteriales > Flavobacteriaceae > Jejuia. Next base: position 2,406,151 of record CP121314.1, read on the forward strand.
TGACTTAGAATCAGAAGATTCTAGAGCAGTATTTAAAAACATTAATATAGACATGCGTCAGTTCAAACGTTTAAGAATGTTTTTACATGCGCAGGATGATGAATACGGGTTTGTTGATACAAATACAGAACGTCTAGTTGGTTTTATAAGAATTGGTAATGATTTAAATGACAACTATTATCAAATTGAAGTGCCTTTAGTAAAATCGCCTAGTGGTTCCATAAGAAGGGAAGATGTTTGGCCTCTTGAAAATGAAATCAACTTGCCCATTGATGTTTTAGGAAAAATAAAAGCTCAAGGTATTGCAGATGGCACCTTGCTAGATGGCGAACCAACATTTTATGATGTTATTGGTGAAGACGTTGTACCTGTTACAGATCAGTTTTCGGGATATGTTACGGGGCAACAGCGTGTGGCTATAAAAGGAAATCCAAATTTTGGAGATGTAAGAACCTTAATGGTTGGTGTAAAGAATGCCACAAATAGTGATGTTTGTGCTAATGTTTGGTTTAACGAATTGCGTTTATCCGATATGGATAACGAAGGTGGTTGGGCAGCCGTTGTAAGTATGGATACTAATATTGCAGATTTTGCAAATATTAGTGCTACGGGTAGACAAAGTACCTCTGGTTTTGGAGCCTTAGAACAAGGCCCAAGTGAGCGTGCTTTAGAAGATGTGCAGCAATACGATGTAGTTACCAATGTGAATGTAGGACAGTTGTTACCTAAAAAATGGGGTGTACAGGTACCATTTAATTATGCACAAAGTGAAGAGTTGGTTACACCTAAGTATGACCAATTTTATAAGGATTTAAAGTTACAGGACCGTATTGATGCTGCAAATTCAGAGGCTGAGCGTCAACAAGTAAAAGAGCAGTCTGAAGATTATACAAGACGTCAAAGTATCAATTTAATTGGTGTTAGAAAAAACAGAACTACAGATAAGACACCACGTTTTTATGATGTTGAAAATTTCACATTTAATTACTCCTATAACAAAGTAGAACACCGCAATTTCGAGATTGAAAATTCGGTAAACAAAACGGTGAGAGCTGGCGCAAATTATGCGTTTAATTTCAATCCGATAACTGTAGAACCTTTTAAGAAAAACGATTCTTTATTCACTGGAAAGTATTGGAAGTTCTTAAAAGAGTTCAATGTGAATTTATTGCCTACAAGTTTCGCTGTGAATACAGATATTAATAGACAGTTTAACCGTCAGAAATTTAGGGAAATAGATTTAACGGGTAATAATATTGGTATTGAAGAACTATTCCGTAGAAATTACACGTTCGATTTTCAATATACCATAAATTATAATATCACTAAGGCGTTGCAGTTAAACTTTACTGCGGCAAATAATAATATTGTTAGAAATTATTTTTTAAATGATGATTTAATTGCAGGCGAGCAAGATCAACGTTTAGATGTTTGGGATGGATTTCTAGATATTGGCGATCCTAATAGACAAACCCAAAGCTTAGGTTTAACATATCAATTACCGCTCAACAAAATACCAACATTTAGTTTTATTGATGCCACGTATCAATATAATGGTGATTTTCAATGGCAAAAAGGCTCTGATTTATACGGTCAGGAGTTTGGACAGGATATTCATACCGTACAAAATTCTAATACTCATAATATAAACACAAGTTTAGATATGAGGCGCTTGTACAAGTATATAGGTTTAGAAAAGAAACCTACACGAACAGTAAGAACAAGAACTAGAAGTGCTGGCGGACCTCCGGGAGGGCAACCTGAAGACAATAAAAAGGCAAAAAGTAGTACTAAAGCGGGGACAAAATTATTAAATGCAGGTATTGATATTTTAACCAGTATTAAGCGTGTGCAAATCAACTATTCAGAAAATAATGGTACATTTTTACCAGGTTATACAAGAACTCCAGGTTTTGTGGGAACTTTAAAACCTTCATTTGGGTTTACATTTGGTTCGCAGGCTGATATTAGACAAGAAGCGGCAAGACGAGGATGGTTAACCGCATTTCAAGAATTCAATCAACAGTTTGCACAAACACATAGTGAACAATTAGATATTTCGGCAAGTTTAGAACCTGTTAGAGATTTAAAAATTGATATTACAGGAAACAAAACTTATTTTGAAAACTTTACTGAAAATTACCGTATCGATGTTAACGATAATAATAGATATGTCAGTTTAACACCAAATACCTTCGGGAATTTTAATATTTCTACAATTCTTATAAAAACAGCATTTGGTACAAGTGATGAAACAACTTCTGATGCGTTTAATGATTTTAGAGCAAATAGACTTACCATTGCCAGACGTGTTGCTGCTGCAAGAGGTGCTGATGTAAATGATGTAGATGCAGAAGGTTTTCCAAGAGGTTTTGGAAAGAATAGTCAAGCAGTGTTATTACCAGCGTTTTTAGCAGCGTATAGTGGTCAGGATGCAAATAATGTAAAACTTGGAGCATTCAGAAATGTACCAATACCTAACTGGGATATTAAGTATACAGGTTTGATGAAATTTGCTTGGTTTAAAAAGAATTTTAGACGTTTTTCAGTGACTCATGGATATCGTTCTAGTTACAATATCAATCAGTTTCAAACCAATTTAGATTATAAGGACATCGATTATGGACTAGGTTATGATGCTCCTGAAAATGACGACACTAAAGATCAATCTGGAAATTATAAAAACGAGCGTTTATTCAGTAATATCAATTTAACAGAGATGTTTAGTCCGCTTGTAAGAATAGATATGGAAATGAAAAACTCCATGAAAATTTTAGCTGAGGTAAGAAAGGACAGGTTATTGTCTTTAAGTTTTGATAATAATTTATTGACTGAGGTTATTGGTAACGAATATGCTTTGGGCTTAGGGTATCGTATTAAAGACGTACGCATTAAATCTAAAATGGCTGGTGCTAAAAAGCGTATTGTTAGTGATTTGAATATGAAAGCCGATATTTCGGTTAGAGATAACAAAACCATCGTTAGATATTTAGATTTAGAGAATAACCAAGTCACTTCAGGTCAAACCATTTGGGGGCTAAAATATTCGGCAGATTATGCCTTTAGCCGAAACCTAACGGCAATTTTCTATTTTGATTACGCTTTTGCAGAATATGCTATTTCTACTGCATTCCCGCAAACTACAATTCGTTCTGGGTTTACGTTGAGGTATAATTTTGGTAATTAACCTTTGTTATTCAGAGGGAGGAACCACTGAAGAATCTAGAAAACGCTTTATTTCTTTAAATGTTAATGATACAAATATCTATTTGAAATGTAGTTTTGAATAGATACATTTGTGAAAACAATATTTTAAATTTTTATAATGAATATTCCATCAGAATTAAAATACACTAAAGACCACGAATGGGTAAGAATTGAAGGTGACGTAGCCGTTGTGGGAATTACAGATTTTGCACAAAGCGAATTAGGTGATATCGTTTACGTTGAAGTAGAAACATTAGATGAAACTTTAGAAGCAGACGAGATTTTCGGTACTGTGGAGGCAGTTAAAACTGTGTCTGATTTATTTCTACCATTATCAGGTGAAATAGTAGAATTTAATGAAGGTTTAGAAGACGAACCAGAGAGTGTAAATTCTGATCCGTATGGCGATGGCTGGATGATAAAAATAAAATATTCTGATGCTTCTCAAATAGACGATTTATTGTCTGACGAAGCTTATAAAGAACTCATTGGTGCTTAAAAAAGCCGCGCCTTTTTTTGCAATAACATATTCAATTGCATTGGCAACCGTTAGCTTAATTAATTTGAGTGAAATGCCAAAAGTTGAGATTAATTATGGAGATAAAATTTTCCATTTTCTTGCTTATGCCCTTTTATGTTTATTGTGGTATTTTGTGTTTTATTTCCGAAACCCTCAATCATTAAAAAAAGCAATTGTAAAGGCAGTGCTTTTGGCAATTATATTTGGTATAATTCTTGAGGTATTACAAGGAACATTAACCGCACATAGGTCATTAGATGTTTATGATGCCCTGGCTAATAGCTTAGGTGCATTACTAATGGGAAGTCTTTTGTTGGTTAAAGGGAAATTACAAGTTAAAAAATAGGAAACACTTGCTTTTTTCCCAAATAAGTAGTTATTTTAGCAATCTGGAAAAACGATAAAATTATGGAACCTAAAAAAAATCCGAAAGCTAACGTAGGCAGAAACAGTTCACTGTATTTTGCAATAGGTTTAGCTCTTATGCTATTTTTAGCATATTCTGCAATCAATTACAAGACTTATGACAAGTCTGATATTGATATAGGACAATTGAACTTAGAAGAAGAGTTAGAAGAGGAAATTCCATTAACACAACAAATAGTGACGCCTCCACCTCCACCTCCACCACCAGCAGCACCAGAAGTAATTGAGGTTGTTGAAGACGAAGAAGAAGTAGAGGAAACTGTAATTGAGTCTACTGAAGTAGATCAGGAAACAGAAATTGTTGAAGTAGAAGAAATTGAAGTAGAAGAAGTAGAAGAAGATATAGAGGTGCCTTTTGCAGTAATTGAAAATGTTCCAGTTTTCCCAGGATGTGAAAAAGGAAATAACGCTGCGAAGAAAAAATGTATGTCTGATAAGATTGCGAAGTTTGTAAACAGAAAGTTTAATACAGAATTAGCATCAGATTTAGGATTATCAGGTAGACAGCGTATCAATGTAATCTTTAAGATTGATAAATCTGGAAATATCACAGGTGTAAGAGCTAGAGCACCACACCCAGGTTTAGAAAAGGAGGCAAAACGTGTTATCAGTTTATTGCCTAAAATGAAACCAGGAAAACAACGTGGAAAGGCTGTAACTGTTCCATATTCGTTACCAATTATCTTCCAGGTGCAAGATTAAATATAATATCTGCTTTTAGCAGAGTCTAATAAAAATAAAATCCCGTTACAAATTCATGTAACGGGATTTCTTTTTTGGTATGCTTATTGTGATTTTCTCATAATATTAACATTATTACTATGATCATGAAATGAACAAGAATCAACCACTGTTTTTTTGCATGCGAACAGTAGATAACCTTGCGAATTTTATTTGATTGTAGTTTTAGAAAAATCACAACAAATGAAAAATTCAAAACATTCTCACGACATCGTTCGGCAAAACGATGAAATCGTGAAAAAATCACATCGGCATGATGCAAATTTACAAAAAAACTCCACCCTCTATTTTCAAGTAGGTTTAATTGTATGCCTATTGGCAGCATTAGGATTGTTAGAAATGCGCTTTGAGACCAAATCAACAGAAGTAGCCGTTATTGATTGTCCATACCCAATAGAGGATATGCATGCAATCAATTTTAAACCTTATGTTGAGCCTGAACAAAAACAAATAGTTGAAAAACAGGATAAGATAACCAAGAAGTTTATTGATAAGATTGAAGTAGTCGAAAACACTACGGATTTGCCAGAGGAAATTAATATTGAAACGTCTGAACAACTCTCATCAGATGTTCCTTTCGACCCATTAGCTGTAGGTGAAATTGAAAAACCAGAGGAAGTTCTTGACATCGTATTTGTGGAGCAAGTCCCTATATATCCAGGTTGTGAAAAGAAGAAGGGTAATACGGCACGAAAAAAATGTATGTCCGATAAAATCGCAAGATTAGTACAAAAACGATTTAATGGAGGTACGATTGCTTCTCAAGAAGGTTTGTCAGGTAAGCAGAAATTTTTTGTGCAATTTCAAATTGATAAAACAGGTAATATTATTGATATTGAAACCAATGCTTCAAATCCGAAGTTAGGAGATGAAGCGAAAAGAGTGGTTAATAAAATTCCTAAAATGGAACCTGGAAAACAAAATAATAAACCTGTTGGTGTTCGGTATACTTTACCTATAACATTTATTGCACAATAAAATTATAATTTAGCATGCAGCAAGCCGTTATCTTTTTAAGATAGCGGTTTTTTTATGTCCAATAGAATACTAAGCTATCTTAATAAAATATGCTATCTTTCAGTCCAAAATGTAATCATATCCATTATATGAAGCAATTTGTTGCCCTTCTTCTGTTCTTAATGCAATATTCCGTCTTTTCTCAAGATGCTAATTTATATGAAAAGCCGCCTGTGTTTTCTGAGTGTGCCAATGCAAAAATAGATTCACTTCAAACCTGTTTTGACAAGAATGTATTTAACAGGATTAAGCAAAATTTTAAAATCCCTCAAAATGTAATTAATGATGGGTATAAAGGAGAAGTAGTAGTGCTTTTTGAAGTAGATACAACAGGTAGTTTTCGTGTGATGTATGTAGATGCATTGTATGATGAATTGAAAACAGAGGTAAAACGCGTATTTAAGTTATTTCCAAAAATTACTCCTGCTACCTACAGTGGAAGAAAAACGTTCAAACAATATTCAATTCCTATAAAAATACCTTTAGAAGATTTTAAATTGTCAACTTCAAAAGATTTGGCAGAGACTAATAGAATTGAGGAACAAGAAGCAGCTGCAAAGCAGGAATTTGATAGTATAAATGCGAGTTTGTCACCTTATAAAAATAAAGCATTAACGAGCCAATTAAATATTCAATTTACACATAGTGATTACGCACGATTTGATCGTTCAATGAATCTTGTTGGTACCAATAGTCATACAGCTCAAAAACCTTTCTTATACGAAGATGTTTCAAAATATTATGATTTTGAAGCAGAAAGAAAAGCATTAACAAAAAATGTAGAAACTTGGGCTGGAAAAAAACTGTGGAATGAGCATTTGGTGCAATTGCAAGGTAAAGACTATTGGTTTACAGTTGATCCTATTTTTGATTTACAATTAGGTACCGATTCAGAAGGAGGAAGTACCTACAACAATACAAGAGGCGTTTTGGTACAAGGTGGTTTAGGTAAGAAATTCAATTTCTACACCACAGTTTTTGAAAGCCAAGGGCGTTTTGCTGATTATGTGAATAGGTATATTGAAAGCATTAGAGCATCTGATTCGGAACCTATAGTTCCTGGAAGAGGTGTTTCAAAACGATTTAAAACAGACGGTTATGATTATCCAGTTGCAGAAGCTTATTTATCGTATTCACCAGCTAAATTTTTAAATGTACAGTTCGGTCATGGTAAAAACTTTATAGGTGATGGCTATCGTTCTTTATTTTTAAGCGATGTTACAAGTCCGCATCCGTTTTTAAAATTAAATACGAATTTTTGGAAAATTAAGTACACCAATACGTTTATGTGGATGAAAGATGTTCGTAATGCCGTTCAAGAAGATGGGGCTTTTTTAACTAAATATATCGCCAATCATTATTTAAGTTGGAATGTTTCAAAGCGGCTTAATCTAGGATTTTTCGAGTCTGTATTGTGGACTAATAGTAATAACCGTGGGTTTGATGTCAACTATTTGAACCCTATCATATTTTATCGCGCCATAGAGTTCGAAACTGGACAAGATGCTGGTAATGCGTTATTAGGAGCATCGGCTAAGTATAAATTTAGTGATAATGTTAATGCTTACGGACAGTTTATCTTAGATGAATTTTCTTTAGGTGATGTTAGGGCTGGTAACAAAAGCTGGAAAAATAAGTTTGGATTTCAATTAGGAGTTAAATATTATAATGCGTTTAATGTCGATAATTTATTCTTGCAATTTGAGTTAAATAGGGTAAGACCGTATACCTATTCCCATAATACTATTGTGTTGAATTATGGGCATAACAATCAACCAGTGGCACATTTATGGGGTGCTAATTTTAGTGAAGCAGTAATTATTGGTCGTTATCGTCTTAACCGATGGTTTGCCGATGCCAGATTCATTTTTGGCACTAGAGGATTCGATTTTAATGATGGTACTGATAACTTTAATTATGGCGGTGATATTTATCGTGTTGAAGGCGATAGACCTTTTGACTCTGGGGTTGAAATAGGGCAAGGCATTAATACAAAAACGTTTTATGGTAACTTACAGGGCGGTTATTTGATAAATCCAGCATCAAACCTTAAGATATTTACAGACATTACCTTTAGAAATTTTAATCCAGATGCCACTACTACCAATACATTTCAAAATAATACGTTTTGGTTAAATTTTGGTATCCGTACTGATTTATTTAATTGGTATTTCGACAACTAACATATTCCTGCGAAAGCAGGAATTTTTTTTGCAAAACACTTATTATCGTTAATATTAATACCGTTTTATTATACAAGGTAAAAACGTTTTTTAATATAATTCCTTCTATCTGATAAATGTCAGGTATAATGTTATTTTTCTAGTATATTTTTATAAAAGTTTTAGACTTATGGAACTCAGATTTGATTTACATAATATGAAGAATATTTTGCTACTTTTATGCATCAGTTTTTTGCTAACCAATTGTTATAGCTATAGGCATATTAATTTGGGGAATGATGAGCTCATTCTGAACAAGAAGTACAAAATAAAACACAAATATTCTAAACAAACTAAAGTTCGAGTTTATGGTTTTCGGAATGATTCTTTGTTTTTTGATAAAGCAATGAAAGAAGGGTTGCCAGTTTCAGAAATTAATTATTTAAAGAGAAGAAAGTTATCATACATAAAAACAACAGGAGCTATTATATCTTCAGTCATTTTATATGCTATTGTGGATTACATGATTTCTCCAGAAATTGCAGTGCCAGAAGAAGTGTTTCACCCATTACCAAACTAGGTTTTTTTCTTTTCCTGTTTCTTCAAACTCTCATAAATCGTCCTCCTAATCTTTTCAGACTTAATATAACAACACCCATAATCTAAGCCATCATAGGTTTTTGTAATTTCGGTGTTAGATGCCACTTCATCTTCTGTTTTACCTTTTTTAATTTCAGCCATAACATTAGCTTTTAATGTTTCAAGCATTTTTAGGAAGGTTTCATATTCAGTTTTGTTAGATAATTCGCCATGTCCAGGAATTATTTTAGTGTTTTCATCAATTAACATTAATCCTGTTTTTACTGCGTTGATGTAACCATCAACACTTCCGCCAGAATTTAAATCCATATAAGGATAGCGCCCGTTAAAATAAGTATCGCCTGTATGTAGCACATTGCTTTCTGTAAAATATAATAATGCATCACCATCGGTATGTGCATTATCCACATGAATTACCATAACGGCTTCACCATTCATTTGAACGGTAAGTTTATCATTAAAGGTAATAACAGGTAACGCACTTACTGGACTTTTTTCCTTGAGTCGTTTTTTTACATTGTCGTGTGCCATAATAGTAGCACCTAAGTTTCCGAAATTTTCATTACCTCCAGTATGATCACCATGATGATGCGTGTTCATTACTATTTTCACGGGTTTATCGCTTAAAGTTTTTAATGCGGCTACAATTTTATCTGTTAAAGGTGCAAATTGGTTGTCTATAATTAAAATGCCATCCTCTCCAACAGAAACACCTATGTTACCACCTGCGCCAACAAGCATATAGGTGTTGTCAGTGAGTTTAATAGTTTCTATAGTTACCTTATCAAAGCGACCTTGTGCGCAATGTGATAGACTGATTAAAAAGAAAAATAAAACAGAAATTGATTTTAAATGGGTCATAAATTTTGAATTATGTCACTATGCTGGTTAAAGGTATTAAAAAACTGTTATGCATTCATGGCAAAATTTGTCAATTCGAGTGAATTTTGGCTCGCAAATGAGTTCTCGATACAATTTTTCGTTCCTCAAAATCACTCGAACTGACTCAGTGAAATTATTTTTATTCAAAAATCAAATGGATATTAAAAGTTTAAGTACCATTGCTCAAATTAGTTTTAAGACGTATCTTTGCACTCGCAAAAGTAAAGCGATTAAAAGGATAGCCTTGAGCAACTCAAAAACTTCAGTAGCAGCACCTTCGGTAATTTCAGATTTTAAGGAAATTACTAAAATGCGTTTGTCTATTAGTGTTGTTTTTTCTTCGCTTGCTGGATATTTACTAGGTGTTGATGTTGTGGATTTTAAAGTGCTTATTTTGCTCGCTTTAGGTGGTTATTTTATGGTTGGTGCTTCTAATGGGTTTAATCAAATTATTGAAAAAGATTTGGATGCCCTTATGAGCCGTACTAAAAACCGACCAATTCCTGCAGGACGCATGAGTGTAACTACTGCGTTTATTATTTCATCCATTTTTACGCTTCTAGGAATTATAATTTTATACAGCATCAATAAGCAAACCGCTATGTTTGGTGCTATTTCTATATTTTTATACACCTGTGCCTATACACCTTTAAAAACTAAAACGCCTTTAGCAGTTTTTGTGGGAGCTATTCCTGGTGCTATTCCGTTTATGTTAGGATGGGTAGCAGCTACCGATGATTTTGGTATTGAACCAGGCACCCTGTTTGCATTACAATTTTTTTGGCAGTTTCCTCATTTTTGGGCTATAGGTTGGTTTTTGTTTGACGATTATAAAAAGGGCGGTTTTTTTATGTTACCTACAGGAAAACAAGATAGGGGTACAGCGGTACAAACGATTATGTATTGCATTTGGACGGTGATTATTTCTATAATTCCTGTTTTTGGATTTACGGGACGTTTACAATTGTCTATTGTTGCCGCAATCCTTGTTTTTGGGTTGGGGCTTTGGATGATATTTTATGCGGTGCGTTTATTTAGATTAATGACCGAAAAAGCAGCAAAACAATTGATGTTGGTGAGTGTATCGTATATTACGCTGGTACAGATAGTTTATGTAATTGATAAATTTATAAGTTAAGATGGATTTAACCCAAGGAACAGCACAAGAGAAAAACAATAGAGCAAAGAAAATGATGCTTTGGTTTGGTATTGTGTCTTTGATAATGAGTTTTGCTGGATGGACGAGTGCCTTTTTGGTAAGCAGATCTAGACCAGATTGGGTGAAGGATTTTCAGTTGCCTGATGCCTTCATCATAAGCACGGTTGTAATTATAATTAGTAGTATTACGTTTATTTTAGCAAAACGTGCCTTAAAAAATGGTAACCGCACTGCAACCACTGTTTTATTGGGTGTTACTTTAGTATTAGGTGTTGTGTTTATTTTCAATCAGTTTTCTGGATTTCAACAAATTATAGATTTAGGGTATAATTTTACGGGGCCTACAAGTAATGTTACCATGTCTTATATTTATTTAATTGCATTTGTACACATTTTACATGTTGTTGTAGGATTGATTTGTTTATTGGTTGTAATTTATAATCATTTTAAACAAAAGTATACTGCAGAAAATTTATTAGGATTTGAATTGGCGGCTACGTTTTGGCATTTTGTAGATATACTTTGGGTATACTTATTTTTGTTCCTGTATTTTGTGGGATAAAATATGCTGATAGCCTTGATTTTACTTGAGAAACAGGGCTTTGGCAGGTGCGCCTGCGTTAGGGATTGAAGTGATAGCTTTTGGCGAGGCGAGCATCGAGCCAAAACTACAAGCGGAAAGCCCGACCCGACCTAAGGAGGGTAACGCCCAAATTGAAATTAAGGAGTTTTTAATTTTTAGAGAGTGATATTTCGTTAGATGAATAAAATGATTATTTTTGTGCAACTTTTAAATAACAACCTTTATATATGAGTACAGTAGTAGCAGAAGGCAAAACTTGGGGTGGAGGAAACCAACCTTTACAGGCAAGTTATGGTAAAATGATGATGTGGTTTTTCATTGTTTCCGATGCATTAACTTTCTCTGGGTTTTTAGCGGCCTACGGATTTTCGAGATTTAAGTTTATTGATTCTTGGCCAATTGCCGATGAGGTATTTACCCACTTTCCGTTTTTACATGGTGTAGATGCACCTATGTATTATGTTGCATTTATGACGTTTGTACTTATTATGTCGTCTGTAACAATGGTACTGGCTGTGGATGCTGGTCATCATTTAAACAAAGCTAAAGTAACATTGTACATGTTTTTAACCATTATTGGTGGTTTAATATTTGTTGGGTCTCAGGCTTGGGAATGGAACACATTCATTAAAGGAGATTATGGTGCAGTACAAACTAAAGGTGGTAATATTTTGCAATTTGGGCACTATGTTGAAAAGGATGGAGAACAAGTGTTTAAAAGAGTTGCAGTAAGAGATTTTGCAGTTTCTGCGGCACACCAAGATAGAGCACAGCACGAAAGAAAAAACGGTTTATGGTTTGTAAGCGAGGGGTCATTACCTGCTTACACTATGGATGAAGTGATACATGGTTTACAGGCCAATAAAGATGTATTGGTTAGAACCCAAATTATAAATGAAGAAGGTGAAAAAACTGTACTATCTAGAGAGGAGTCTATCAACCAAATCATGAAAAATGGTAAGGTTTACGTTGAAGGTGCTAATCTTCATGTAAATGAGTATGGGTCGCCACTATTTGCAGATTTCTTTTTCTTTATTACTGGATTTCACGGTTTTCACGTATTTTCTGGTGTAGTTATTAATATCATTATTTTCTTTAATGTGGTGTTAGGAACATACGAAAGACGTAAGAGCTACGAAATGGTTGAAAAGGTTGGACTGTATTGGCACTTTGTAGATTTAGTGTGGGTATTTGTATTTACATTTTTCTACCTAGTTTAATAGTATTATAATAGCATAAAAATGGCACACGAACATAAATTAGAAATATTTAGAGGTTTATTAAAATTTAAATCGAACACCCAAAAAATATGGGGTGTTTTAATCTTCCTAACTATTGTAACCATAATTGAAGTTGCATTAGGTATTTTTAAGCCTGAATCTTTAATGGCTAAGTTTTTAGGAATGAAAATTTTAAACTGGATTTTCATCATCTTAACTATAGTTAAAGCATATTACATTACTTGGGATTTTATGCACATGCGTGATGAAACTAAAGCATTAAGACGTATGGTAGTGTGGACAGCAATCTTTTTAATTCTATACTTAATCTTTATTCTTTTACAAGAAGGTGGATATGTATTTGATGTTTACAAAGACGGCTACATAAAAAGAGACTTTTAAACACAAATTCCTGTTAAAAATATATAGAGAAGGTGGTTTTTAAGAACCACCTTTTTTATTTTTGCAAAACCATTTTGATATAGGAAATCTGAGATACTATGAATTATAAAAAAGTTGGTATTTATGCAATTTTAGGGATTCTGTTTTTTCTTCCTGTAACGTTTTTATTGTTCCTATATCCTGCAACGCACAATTACACACCTCTAGATATTGTAAACGAAAATGTCCTAGATTTGAATGGGTTTTCTTCAAACTCAGAAGAGAAAGTTGTTTTTAAAGACCATATTACCGTATTAAGTTTTATTGGATCTAAGCCCATGGAACGTTTAACTGCCGCTTCTAACTTAAAGGAATTGGTTTACGATAAGTTTAAAGGGTTTAAAAAATTTCAAGTGGTTTTAGTAGCGCCTATGGGAAGCGAAAAGGATGCTGAACAATTGCGTAAAGATATAAGCCTATATGAGGATTTACGCTTTTTACACATAGTTTATGGAGCTCCAAGGCAAATACATGCTGTATTCAATAGTTTGAATGTTGATACACCTCTAAATGAAGATTATGCTACAAATGCTATTTTTATTATTGATAAAGATTTGAACCAACGCGGGCGACTAGATGACAGGACTGATAATGAAATTGAAAAGGAAGCTAAGGTATATGGTTTGAACTCTTATGATTGTATTGAGGTGGCAACTATTAAAAATAAAATGAGTGAAGATTTGCGTATTTTGTTTACTGAATATAGACAAAAACGCAAAGGGGAATTTAATTCTGATACAAGAAGAGCGGACGACTTAAAAGGAGACGATGAAGAAAACTAATTATTCATATATAGGTATTGCATTTGTTATTCTAGTTTTTGGGATATGGTTTGTGCCAAGAATTGTAGATAGAATTACTAGTGATGATATATCTCGAAAAGAAAGTAGAAGTGACCAAAAGCCAGACATAAAAAAGGCCATCGCGTCCGATTTAGTTTTTATTGAGAATAACGGACAGAAACGAAAAGTCCCTGATTTCAGTTTTACAAATCAAGATGGAACAACAATTACTAATAAGGATTACGAAGGTAAAGTATATGTTATTGAGTTCTTTTTTACCACTTGTCCAACCATTTGTCCAAGAATGAATAATAACCTAGTGCAAGTTCAAAATACATTCAAAGATTTTAAGAATTTTGGAGTGGCGTCATTCACCATAAACCCAGAACATGATACTTCAGACGTTTTAAAAGCCTATGCTGAATCCTATGGAATTACCAATCCCAACTGGAATCTACTAACAGGAGATAAAGAGGCTATATACAAACTGGCAAATGAAGGTTTTTATATTTATGTGGCGGAAAACAAGTCTGTAGAAGGTGGTTTTGAGCATTCAGGGAATTTTGCACTAATAGATAAAAACGGGTTTATACGTTCTAGAAAAGATAAATTTGGAAACCCAATTATATATTATAGAGGCATCACTTCAGAAGATGAGGGAGCCGATGATAATGGCGAAGTAGAGCAAATTAGTATTTTAAAAGAGGACATTAAAAAGTTACTGAATGAATAATTCAAATGAATTACTAAACGAGAAAAAGTATAATAAATTAATTGTTGTACTGTCTATAGCAATTCCAGTAGTTGTAGCTGTTTTGTTTGGGGTTAAGATTGATGCTGAATTACCAGTGTTTTTACCGCCTATTTATGCTACAATTAATGCAATAACGGCTTTTGTATTAGTGTTGGCATTTATAGCAATTCAAAAGAAAAATATAAAATTGCATGAACGCTTAATGAAGTTTGCCATTATACTTTCAGTATTGTTTTTGGTAATGTATGTGGCATATCATATGACGAGTGATTCAACTAAATTTGGTGGAGAAGGTGCTATTAAATACGTGTATTATTTTGTTTTGCTTACGCACATTTTGCTATCAATTGCTGTAATTCCATTTGTGCTAATAACTTATGTTAGAGCAATTACAAATAATATTGAAAAGCATAAAAAAATAGCCAAAATAACTTTTCCACTATGGTTATATGTGGCAATAACTGGAGTTGTGGTTTACATTATGATTTCACCTTATTATGCCTAACTTTTTTAATATGAAAAGTAGATTAATCCTAGCTCTTTTTGCTTGTTTCTTCTTTGTGAAGAGTAATGCTCAATGCGCGATGTGTCGCGCTGTTTTAGAAAGTGAAGAAGGACAAGGAACTGCTGAAGGTATTAATAATGGTATCATGTATTTAATGGCTATTCCTTATATATTGGTTGCAGGATTAGGCTACTTCATCTACTATCGTTTTTATAAGTTAAAAAAGTAATAAAAGTTTTTTTTAGCATTTATTGTAACATTTCTTTGCAATTGTAGTCTTATTTAAAAGTGCTATCGTTAAGAGTGACTAATTTAACGCTTCAATCAATCAAAAATGCTTAAAATCAACGCATTACACAAATCCTATTCCATAGGAGATTCTAGTTTACATGTTTTAAAAGGTATAGATTTATCTGTAGAAGAAGGTGAGATGGTGGCTATCATGGGATCTTCGGGTTCAGGAAAATCTACTTTGCTAAACATTATTGGGATGTTAGATGTCTTAGATTCAGGCGAATATATTCTTGATGGATTACCTATAGACAACCTTACTGAAAAAAAAGCCGCTGTTTATAGAAATAAATTTTTAGGATTTATTTTTCAATCCTTTAATCTTATCAATTACAAAAATGCGCTAGAGAATGTAGCGCTTCCATTATACTATCAAGGACTTAAGCGAAAAAAGCGTCAGGAATTGGCCATGTTTCACTTAGAAAAAGTTGGGTTAGCTGATTGGGCACATCATTTACCAAAAGAACTTTCTGGAGGGCAAAAACAGCGTGTAGCTATTGCTAGAGCCTTAGCGGCAAACCCCAAATTACTTTTAGCTGATGAGCCAACAGGGGCATTAGACACCACAACATCTTACGAAATCATGGAATTCATTCAACAATTGAATGATGAAGGTAAAACCATTTTAATGGTAACGCATGAAGAAGATATAGCCAATATGTGTAAGCGTATTGTGAGGCTTCGTGATGGTGTTATTATGGAAGATAAAAAAGTAACGCAAGTAAGAGCAAGCCAGTATGTTTGATATAGACCTTTGGCGGGAAATATTTCAGAGTATTAATAAGAATAGAACACGTAGTTTACTCTCAGGGTTCACTATTGCTTTCGCTATCTTGTTATTTACCATACTTTTTGGCATTGCTAATGGGCTTGAAAACACCTTTATAGAATTATTTGGTACAGACGCGCAAAATTCTATTGTTGTTTTTCCTGGTAGGACCACTAAAGCACACAAGGGATTACAATCTGGTAGAAGAATTAGATTTAAAAACGAAGATTATGACTATATACTCGAGGAATTTGGAGATAACGTTGAGTATATAACATCCAAAGTAAATAGAAATGTTGAAGCTTCTTTTAAAGGAGAAAAAAATTCTTATCAAGTAAGGGCAGTCCACCCAGAACACATGTATATAGAAAACAACGTTATTGAAAAAGGGCGTTACATCAATAATTCAGATTTAGAAAACAGAACTAAAGTGGCGGTTATTGGAGAAGCAATAAACGAAGACCTATTTGTGAATGAAGAAGCTCTTGGAAAATATATTAATTTAAGTGGCATTCCATATAAGGTTGTAGGGATATTTTCAGATGATGAAGGTGATAATGAAGAAAATGTAATATACACGCCTATTACAACTGCGCAACGAGTTTATGGTAATAACGAATATATTGATTTTATTCATCTTACATATAACCCAAAATTAAGTTATGATCAAGCAATTGCTTTTGGTAATTCTCTAACACGAAAATTGAAAGATAGATTTGATGTAGCTAGAGATGACCAAAGAGCAATACGCGTAAGAAACTTTGCTGAAGGTACAAAGGGAGTTAGTCAAATGATGTTTGTTTTGAATTTTATAGTCCTGTTTATTGGTTTAGGAACTTTAATAGCAGGCATAATGGGTATTAGCAATATAATGGTTTTTATAGTTAAGGAGCGTACCAAGGAACTGGGCGTTAGAAAAGCTTTAGGAGCTTCACCAAGATCTATTGTTTCCATTATATTATTAGAGTCTATCCTAATAACTTCAATGGCAGGATATGTTGGTTTATTAATAGGAGCAGCTGTTTTAAAGATTATGGGGCCTAGTTTAAAAGACTATTTTATTACCAATCCAGGAGTGGATACAGCAGTTGTTGTTGGAGCAACAATTTTATTAATAGTTTCAGGAGCATTAGCGGGTTATTTGCCTGCAAATAAGGCCTCCAAAATTAAACCAATTGTAGCGTTAAGAAACGAATAAAATGATAAAGTTTTTATTTGATGGAGATACATGGCAAGAATTATACGATAGTATTCGTAAAAATAAATTGCGGACTCTTGTTACGATTTTTGGAGTAGGTTTTGGGATATTTTTACTAATAGTATTATTGGGCTCAGCAAAAGGAATGGAAAATAGTTTCAATAAACTGTTTGGTGATTTTGCTACTAATACTGTTTTTATATGGGGTCAAAGAACTAGCAAGCCCTTTAAAGGATTTCAAGAAGGAAGAGCCGTTAGGTTAACACTTTCTGATGCAAAAAGAGTAGAAGAGAATATTCCAGGAGTAGAATTTGTAGTTCCTAGAAATCAGAGAGGGTCTCAAGTTAACCGAGGATTTTTATCTGGAAGTTTTCAAATAGCCGGTGATTATCCCCTTTTAGACAAAGTTGAAAAGAAAAAGCTTATTCATGGACGTTTTATAAATGAAAACGACATGATTAACAAAAGGAAAGTTGCTGTTATTTCAGAAGATGTATACAAGCAGTTATTCAAAAAAGATGAAAAAGCTATTGGAGAATACATTGAAATAAACGGTATTAACTTTAAAGTTGTGGGGGTGTTTAAAGTCTCAAATATAAATATGGGGCCGCCAATAAATATGCATATACCCTTTACCACATTTCAACAAATTTTTAATCAAGCTGGAAGAATAGGTTGGATGGTAATTACAGCGAAACCCGAATTTAATATTGTACAAGTAGAAAAGGATAGCAAATTGTTGCTTAAGAATTCTCATAAAATACATCCCAATGATAGAAGAGCCTTTGGTAGCGCCAATGCTGGTCAACAATTCGGTAAGGTAACAGGCTTTTTAACAGGTATGCAGTTTTTAACATGGTTTGTTGGTATAGCAACTTTAATTGCAGGGGTATTTGCTATTGGTAATATTCTATTAATAACAGTTAAAGAGCGAACAAAAGAGATAGGTCTAAGGCGTGCTATAGGAGCAACTCCATTAGAAATAAAAAGTCAGATTATACTTGAGGCTATAGTATTGTGCTTAATTGCAAGTTTTATAGGGATAATCTTTGGAGGGTTTACACTAATGATAATAAATGCAACTGCAGGACAGGGGCCAGATGCAACTCTAGTAAACCCATCGGTTTCTATTGCAGTAGTATTTGTAGCACTTGTGATTTTAATAATTCTAGGTGTTTTAATAGGGTTAATTCCTGCGTTTAAAGCTACTAGTGTAAAACCTATAGAAGCATTAAGAGAAGAATAAATAATCAAAAAAATGAATAAAACAGTAAAAATTATTTTAGTTCTATTAGCGGTAATCGCTTTGGTTTTTGTGTTGAAGTATTTTATGGACGCCAATGCAAAAGATATTGAAGAATATGATGTAGCAGAACCTTTTTACACAACCATTAGTTCGCAAGCAGTTGCCACTGGGAAATTAAACCCCGAGGAGGAAATAGAATTAAAACCTCAAATCTCTGGAATAGTTGATAAAATTGTTGTTGAAGAGGGCGATATGGTAAAAAAAGGAGACTTAATCGCTAAAATAAGAGTAGTGCCTAATGAACAAAGTTTGGCTAATGCGCAAAGCAGAATTGCCTCAGCAAAATTGTCGGCAGATAATGCAACAACACAGTTTAAACGTGATAAAAAATTGTTCGATAAAGGTGTGATTTCTATTCAAAATTTTGAAAACAGTGAGTTAAGTTATAAACAAGCTTTGGAATCCTTAAGACAAGCACAAAATGATTATCAAATTATAAAGCGAGGTTCTATTTCTGGAGGTGGTTCCGCAAATACAAATATTATTGCTCAAATATCAGGTACAATTTTAGAAATTCCTGTTAGAGAGGGAGATCAAGTAATTCAAAGTAACAATTTTAATGCAGGCACAACTATTGCCACTATTGCGGATATGAGCAACATGCTTTTTGAAGGTAAAGTTGATGAAGCAGAAGTTGGTAAATTAGAAGAAGGTAAAGACATAAAAGTTATACTTGGAGCTATAAATGATAAAGAATTCCCTGCTAAATTAACGTTTGTTGCTCCAAAAGGTATTGAAGAAAATGGTGCTGTACAGTTTACTATAAAAGCAAATGTAAAATTAGACAGTATATCAAATATTAGAGCAGGCTACAGTGCCAATGCTGAAATTGATTTAGAAGGAAAAGATAGTGTATTGGCTATCAAGGAAGCATTACTACAATATAAAAGGTCTAGTGATAAACCATACGTAGAAATTCAGGATGAAAATGGAAAATTCAAAAGGAAAGATATAAAAATAGGAATTTCAGATGGTATTAATGTTGAAATTTTAGAGGGTGTTGAAGAGGGTGATAAAATAAAAGTTTGGAATAAGGCTTCTGAGGATAATGATGAAGAAGAAAAAGATAATTAATAATGAAGAATCAATTCAAAAATAAAATCTTTATTGGCTTATTTTTTGTTGGATTATTGGGGTTTTCTCAACAAAAAAAATGGACGCTTTTAGAGTGTGTCAACTATGCTTTAGAGAATAATATCACGGTATCCCAAAACGAAAATACGATTCTGCTTAATGAACAAGACTTAATTGAAGCTAAAGGTCAGTTTTTACCATCTGTAAGTGGAAATATTAGACACAACTTATCCATAGGTAACAGAGAGCTTTTTCCTGGACAATTTGTTGATAGAACCGATAATAGTACAAGTATAGGAGTCAGTGCAAACCAAACCATATTTAATGGATTTAGATTGACTAATTTGTACAAACAATCTCAACTAAATCTTGAGACTAGTAAATTAGAATTAAGCAGAATTAAAGACGACATTTCTTTAAATGTGGTAAATTCATACCTTAATGTGTTATTTAATAAGGAACGGTTAGAGACGGCTAAAGCGCAATATGAATTTTCCAAAAAGCAAGTAGAGCAAGTAAAAGAGCTAGTGGATGCTGGTACGCAGCCAAAAGTTAATATTTATGATGCTGAAGCAACCTTTAGTACCGATGAGCAAAACTTAACAATTGCTGAAAACAATTATAATTTAGCTTTACTCACTTTATCTCAGTTATTACAATTGCCATATGAAGGATTTGATGTGGAAATTATTGAAATTGGAAGTCCTTCTGAAGCATTGTTATATGATGATGTAGATCCAATTATTTCATACGCATTTACAAATAGAAACGAAATAAAAGTAGCTGAAAAGCGAATTGAAAACGCAGAGTTAGGTACAGAAATATCAAAGTCGGGCTATTATCCTTCGTTAACATTTAATTACGGATTTGGATCTAATGCGTTTTTTACAAATGTGTTGGATACAGAAGCCGATTTTGTTTCACAATTAAATAATCAAAAGGCCCATGCATTTACCTTAAACTTAGGTATTCCAATTTTTTCTAGATATCAAAATAAAACGGCTGTTGCGCGATCAAGAATTCAAGAGGAAAATTCTAAATTAGGATTAGAGCAAGCTAAATTAGATTTAGAATCTAATATACAGCGAGCATTTACTGATGCTCAAGCAGCATTTAAAGCATTTGTAGCTGCCGAAAAATCGTTAAAATCTCAAGAATTAGCGTTTGAGAATGCACAAGACCGTTACAATATAGGTGTTATGAATTCATTTGAACTAGAACAATCTAGAGTGAGATTTATCAATGCAGAATCATCCCTAATAAATGCAAAATATGATTTTGTTTTTAAGACAAAAGTTTTAGACTTTTACATGGGTAAATCTCTTACCAATTAAGGGGTTTAATTTATTGTTCATTATGAATAGAATCTTATTGGTTTTTATGTGTTTAGCATGTTTTACGTTAAATGCACAAAAAAAAAGAATTTGGGCTAAATCTTATCTTAATAAAAAAGCACCAGAGTTAATAGTTGAGAAATGGCTTACCGACGAACCAGAAACTAAAGGAAAGTTTATCCTTATTGATTTTTGGGCAACTTGGTGTGGACCTTGTAGAAAAGCAATTCCTAATTTAAATAAATTTCAAAAAGAGTTTCGAGATAAATTAATTGTGATAGGCATTAGTGATGAGTCTGAGTCTATAGTAAAGCAGATGAAAAAACCTAAAATGCTTTATTACAGTGCCATTGATACAAAAGAGCGTTTAGAACACAAGTACGAAGTGAAGGGAATTCCGCATTGTGTACTTATAGACCCCAATGGAATTGTAAGATGGGAAGGCTGGCCAGATTTAGAAGGGTTTGAGCTTACATCTGAGGTTATTCAGGTTATTATTGAGAAATTTAAAGCATAATGGCTATTATTCTTAGCTTAGAAACAGCAACAACAAATTGCTCTGTCTCCTTGTCTAAGGATGGAAAAACCATTGCCTTAAAACAAGATTCCCGTAACGGTTATTCACATGCCGAAAAGTTACATGTATTTATAGACGACGTTTTAAAAGAAGCTAATGTTAATCGATCTGAAATTGACGCCATTGCAATAAGTAAAGGCCCTGGATCATACACTGGACTGAGAATTGGGGTTTCAGCAGCCAAAGGACTAGCATTTGCTTTAGACAAACCCGTGATTTCAATACCTACTTTAACAATTTTGGCTAAACAAGTTATAATTGAAAAAGGAACTATTGTAGCCATGCTTGATGCACGTAGAATGGAAGTGTATTCTGCTATTTTTGATGCAAACTATAATCAGCTTCGAGACACTCAGGCGCAGATTTTGGATGAAACTTCTTTTAGCGCATATCTTGAAAAGGGGAACGTGTATTTTATTGGCAGTGGGGTTGAAAAGACAAAACACTTAATTGATCATCCTAATGCAATTTATATTGAAGATGAATTGCCTTCTGCAAATGAAATGGGTGATTTAGCATATGAAAAATATAAAATAAGCGACATCGAAGATGTCGCCTATTTTGAACCTTATTATTTGAAAGATTTTGTGGCTTTAAAACCTAAATCTTCTTAAGCATCTTTGTGTATTTCAACACTGTGTGGGTATGGGATTTCAATACCAGCAGCGTCAAGGGCTAACTTACATTTTTCAATAGTACCAAAGTAAACATCCCAATAATCAGCCACGGTAGCGTATGGTCTAACAGCAAAATTTACTGAACTATCGGCAAGTTCAGATACATTAACTGATGGCGCAGGATCTTTTAATACCTTTGGGTTATCGGTTAGTACTTTCATTAAAACATCTTTAGTTTGTTTTATATCTGCATCGTAGCTTACACCAATTGTTAAGTCCACTCTTAACTTCCCTTCAGTAGAATAGTTAGTGATATTTCCGTTAGAAAGTGCTCCGTTAGGAATAATAATTTCCTTGTTTGTAGGAGATACTATTTTAGTAGTAAAAATTTCAATCTCCTTTACAACTCCCAGTTCTCCTTGAGCTTCTATTAAATCACCAATTTTTATAGGTTTAAAAATCATTATTAAAACACCTCCAGCAAAGTTTCCTAAAGACCCTTGTAAAGCCATACCTATTGCTAAACCAGCAGCTGCTAATATTGCGGCGAAAGATGTAGTTTCAACTCCTAATTGTGATAAAATTGCTAGGAATAAAAGGATTTTTAATATCCATCCAATCAGATTAAGTAAGAACTTTTGTAAGCTCTCATCATAATTTTTCTTGGTCATTACCTTTGCAACGCCTTTGTTTATTTTTTTAATTATCCAAGACCCGATAATCCAAATAACAATGGCTCCAATAATCTTAAGGCCGTAATCTACAATAAAACCTTGGGCCATGTCAGTCCACTTGTCTAAATTCTCCATAAATGATTTTAGTTTTTAGTTAATACTAAATTAAAAACTATTGATTAGTTTTCAATTGATTAAATGATTAATTAATTTTTAAAAAAAGCAAAAAATAAGCGCAATAATTGCTGGAATTCCTTGCACCAAAAATAGTTTTATCTGCTTCGTAGAATAAGACCCATAAATTCCAGCTATGGTCACACAAATTAAAAAGAATATGGCAATTCTTTTATCATTCAAGACCATTGAAAAAATTAGTCCTGCAGCTAGAAAGCCATTATATAATCCTTGGTTAGCCGCCAATACTTTAGTGTCTTCCGCGAATTCTTTTGATTTTAATCCAAATGCTTTAATCCCTTTCTTAGTGGTCCACAAGAACATCTCAAGTACTAAAAAATAAAAGTGCTCTAAGGCTACAATCACAATCAAAACTTTAGCTATGGTACTCATTTTTCTAATAGTTTAACAGCTTTGTCTACTTCTGCAACAGGTAGTTTACAAGCTTTGTTTACACAAACATAAATCAATGTTTTT
This sequence comes from Flavobacteriaceae bacterium, assembly GCA_043557195.1. Taxonomy (GTDB): domain Bacteria; phylum Bacteroidota; class Bacteroidia; order Flavobacteriales; family Flavobacteriaceae; genus Jejuia. Next base: position 2,429,641 of record CP121314.1, read on the forward strand.
TCTGGATTAAATCTGTTTTCCAATAGAGGCATATTACTGTCTGAGGCACTTCCTGCAATCAATTTATTTGGAATATAATATTCATTTACTTCTGAAACTTTTTCTTTAGCCTCTGTTCCGGCAATGGCAACTTCATAAAACGGATTGGTATAATTCAGCATTAAATCAAACCAATTAGAATAAGCGGTAGGATATTCTAGCATTTCTGGTTTTACATTATTTAGCATAGTAATTGCTGTTTTCTCAAAGGTTTTATTATCAAAATAATGCTGTAGTTTAAATAAATTCTTCGCCATAATTGAGTTACTTGCAGGTATTACATTATCATGATATACGATATTTCTAGAAACCAAAGCAGCATCTTCATTTGATGTGTAAAAGAACAGATTACTTTTTTCATCATAAAAATGCTCAAAAGTATAATTTGCTAAATCTCTCGCTGTATTTAACCATTTATCATTTAGTGTAACCTCATAAAGCGCTATAAACGCATCAATTACGGTAGCGTAATCTTCTAAATATCCATTAATTTTACTTTCACCTTCTTTATAGGTGTGATTTAATCCACCATCTTCTCGCAAAACTTTAGATACAATAAAATTTGCGTTGCTTTCGGCAGCTTTTAAATACGCTTCATTTTTAAAAACGCGATAAGCATCTACATACCCCTTTAACATTAAGCCATTCCAAGAAGTTAATGCCTTATCATCCATTCTAGGTTTTGGTCTTTTATTTCGTGCGTCTTTTAAAATAGACTTCCAGTTGGTTTTCTTTTCATCTAATATGTCTTGAGAAATTTCATGCTTTTTTAGAATAGAATTATCGTCGTCTTTTCTAATCAGTACATAGTTACTTTTTTCCCAAAGCCCATAAGTATTCACATTGTAATACTCTGAAAACAGATTGTAATCGTCTTTTAGTAAAGCTTTCAGCTCTTCTTTTTTCCAAACATAAAAGGCACCTTCTTCTAATTCTCCTTCAGAATTATTACTATCTGCATCAAACGAGGAATAAAATGCCCCTTCTAAAGTAGTCATTTCATTTTCTATAAAACCTAATGTTTCTTCTACAACTTCTTTATATAGTTTGTTTTTAGTGAGTAAATAGGCATCGGAATATAAACTAACCAATTGTGCATTGTCATAGAGCATTTTCTCAAAGTGAGGCACATGCCATTTTCCGTCAGTAGAATATCTTGAAAACCCACCTGCTACATGGTCATAAACTCCACCATAGGCGATTTTCTCAAGTGTAAGGTTTACATAATTTAAAAGCTGGTCGTTGTTAGTTTGGTATGCATATCTCAACAAGAAATGATAGTTATTGGGCATCATAAATTTAGGTTCACGATTTGTGCCACCAAATTTATTGTCAAATTGTTTAGACCAATTATCTAAAGCATTAGCAATAAACTGTTTCTCAAAAACAGGGTCATTGTTATTTACTTCAACAACTGAAATAGAATTTATGCCGTTTTGCACATTTTCTGCCTGCTGGATTAATTTATTGGGCTCTTCGTTGTAGAGTTTTGAAATTTGTTCTAAAACACTTATCCATTGCTCTTTCGGTAAGTAGGTATCTCCCCAAATTGGTCTTCCGTCAGGTAAAGTCACCACATTAAGTGGCCATCCAGCACTCCCTTTCATCAACTGAACAGCATTGAGATAAACTTGGTCAACATCAGGACGCTCTTCTCTGTCTACTTTAATATTAATGAAGTTTTTATTCATTACTTCGGCCACTAAACTATCCTCAAAACTTTCATGCTCCATCACGTGGCACCAATGACAAGAAGAGTAACCTACACTAATCAACATTAATTTGTTTTCGCTTTTAGCTTTTTCTAATGTTGCCTCGTTCCAAGCATGCCAATCTACAGGATTATGGGCATGTTGTAGTAAATACGGGCTGGTTTCATTAACAAGGGCATTGGTATACTTGTGTTGTTGTTTGTCCTCGGTATTCTGACCTTTACAGTTCATAAGAATAATCAGAAATAGTAGTGCGGTATACTTCATTCATCAAAGTTAGTTAAAAGAAGGGCATAAAAAAAGCGTTCACCCAGACTGCTTTTGGATGAACGCTTAACTTTTTAGAGTTTTGGAAATTTACTTTACTTCAAACGTAATTTTTACATTTACTCTAAAGTCTGAAATCTCACCACCTTCTACACTAGCACTTTGGTCTTGTACGTATACAGAACGGATGTTTTTTACACTTTTTGAAGCTTCTTTTACAGCTTTTTTGGTTGCATCTTCCCAACTCTTTTCAGAGTTTGCTAAAATTTCAATTACTTTTAATACTGCCATGATTTTATGTTTTTTTAGTGATTAAATTAGAATTTATCTAAGATACTAATTAAGACACAAAACTTCTAAACAGGTCACCCATTAATTGCCTCTACAATCTCAACTTTACCAGGAAGCATTTGCTTTAGCATATTTTCTATACCGTTTTTTAGTGTGAACGTTGAAGACGGACAACCACTACAAGCACCTTGCAGCATAACACTTACGCTCTTTTCATTGGCATCATATCCCATAAATTGAATGTTTCCGCCATCACTAGCAACAGCAGGCTTTACATATTCCTCAAGGATATTTACAATTTCTTTTGAAATGTCATCTAAAGCCTCAAATTTTCTATCTAATTGAGGTGTTGACGTTTGCATTTTTTCTGCTGCTTCAGGAAGAACGATGTCTTTACCGTCTGCAATAAAATTTCTGATAAAATCTCGAACTTCAATAGTAATATCTTGCCATTCGGCCATGTCGTATTTTGTTACCGACACGTAATTTTCTTCAATGAATACACTTTTAACAAAAGGAAAGTGAAATAATTCTGAAGCTAAAGGGGATAGTTTTGCTTCATCAATAGAAGTAAATTCAAATACAGCAGTGGCTATTTTTTTATTTGCCACAAACTTCATCACTGCAGGGTTTGGTGTAGCCTCGGCATAAACCGTAACTGGTGTTTGCTTTTTAGGTGTTGCATCTTCCGTAATAACAACGCCGCCATCATTTAAATATGCTTCTATTTGTTGCGCTACTTCATCTTGAACATCGCCCCATTCAACAATATTGTAACGTTCAACGGCAACAAAATTTCCAGAGATATATACCTTTTTTACAAAAGGCAAATAAAACAATTGTTGTGCTAAAGGTGAAGCTGTTGCTTCGTCTATATTGTTAAATTCAAAACTTTGATGCTTTGTAATAAACTGGTCAACTTCGAATTTTACAATGTTATTATTGGCTGTTTCTTGCACAGAAACCTTGAAATTACTCATTTTAGCTATTTTTTGGCAAAAATACTAAAAGAAAACCTAGTTATGCATATATTTGAGTTTAGTTAAGCAATTTCTTTATATAATTTTTTATGATAGAAAGCGTTTACTAAACACCAGTTTACCTTGATAATGTAACCTATGAAATTGAAATATACTTTTTTATTATTGGTTGGAATGTTATGCCTTCCAAGTATTAATGCTCAAGAAGGACTTCCTATCTATACTGATTATTTAACTGATAATTATTACTTGATTCATCCATCTATGGCTGGAGCTGCGAATTGTGCTAAAATACGATTAACAGGAAGACAACAATGGTTTGGACATGAAGATGCACCACGATTAATGACGCTTAGTGTTAATGGTCGTATAGGCGATTCCCCTTCTGGTATTGGAGGTATTTTATATGCCGATAAAAACGGATATCATTCTCAAACTGGAGCATATTTAACTTACGCACACCACTTGATGTTTTCTAGAAGTGAAGTAGATTTAAATATGTTATCTTTTGGATTAAGTGCTGGATTTATCCAATATCAATTGGATGAAACAACGTTTCCTTTTGATGGACAAGACCCAATTGTGCAGGGTGTTGTGCAGAGTGCTACAAACTTTAATATTGACTTTGGATTCTCTTACCATTACTTAGATTTTTATGCGCATGGAACCATAAAAAATGTACTTAAAAATGAAGGGATAAATAACGATATCCAGATTACTAGTAATTTAAGACGCTATCTATTATCTGTTGGAGGTGTTTTCGGGAAATTAGGTAGCCAATGGAGTTTTGAGCCTTCAGTAATGTTTCAATATAGAGATGGTACCCAAGAATCAATGGTAGATTTTAATGCTAAAGCATACAAGCAAATGGAGTTTGGAACACTTTGGGGAGGGTTGTCATATCGCCAAAGTTTGGATGGTGCTGAATTTTTAAATAACTCTGGTGCAGTAAATAGCCAAAAACTACAACAAATTACTCCAATATTAGGAGTGAACTACAATCAGTTTATGTTCGCATATACATATACCTACCAAACAAACTCAGTAGTATTTACTAATGGTGGTTTTCACCAACTTACTCTAGGGTATAACTTTAGTTGTAGAAGAAAACGCTTCGAATGTAACTGTCCTGCTGTGAATTAAAAACTGATAAGAGGCTATCTTAAAAGTACTTACTTTTTAAACAGCCTCATTTTCTTTCTGTTAATTCATTCTTACCACGTATATTTTTTCTTTTTGGCTTGTGTTTTTATAGCTTTTGTCATGGCATTTTCTAATCCATTTGAGCTTGCACTTTCCTTTTCTGAAACATAAATTCTACGTTTTTCGTTTAAATCTTGAATTTGCTTTTGGATAGTTTTACGCTCTTGCTGCATTTTAGCAACATAGGCCTTGATCTCTTCTGGCGATTTGTTTTTTAAAACATCTGGTAACGCATCTTTTTTAAGATCTTCCACATTTACTTTTTCTTCTTCAACCGCATCTACCAAATCCCAAGTAGAATTTTTGTATAAATGAGAACTTTTACTCACAGTTCTACTTACGGCGTTGGCTTTACTGTAACCACTAGCATTCATATCCTGTTCAGCTTGCATCATTCGTTTCTGTTTACCTCTCTGCCCATAAGCAACATAAGTTTTATTCAATTTTATATTTAGTTGAAGAATTTGATCATCATAAGGTGATGCTATATGAACTGTTGCTTTATTATGGTTTATTGCCATATAATCGCCTTGAGTTAAATCTGCACCTTCTTTCCAATAGGTAGAAATCCCTTGATTATAGTCGCCACAAAAAATTGTATTTACCGTTACATCTTTTTCTTTAGCATTAGTTGAGGCATCTTTATAGTTTACTCTGCCTTGAGTAAAAGGTTCGTTACCAGCAATAAAAATCAGTTTTAAATCATCTGGATTATTCCCCCAGCTTAATTGATTTAATGAAGTTTGTATCACTTGTCCACAATATTCATTTCCACCATTTGTGGTTAAGGAAAATAATTCTTTAGAAATTTCATCTAAGTCATTACTAAAGGCTAAAACTTGACGGATGTAACCTTCTTCACTATTTAATCTGTCATTGCCATATTCGTATAAAGCTATTTGCAAATTAGGTTTATCAATACCACATTTTGCATAAGACAATTCGTTTACAATTTCCCAAAGTTGGGCTTTGGCTTGGTCTATTAAACCATCCATACTATTACTTGTGTCTAATAATAAAGCGACTTTAATAAATTGTTTATTAGGCTCTGGATGTGTAGTTTTTAAGCTGTTTACTGTTAAATTTTGTTTTTTGTTATTAGCATTACAAGCGGTAATACTAAAAATAGCAATACATATTGCTAAAATTTTGAATACTGTTTTCATGATTTTTCGTTTTTTAATTTAAGATGAATTTTGCCATAACCGATTCTTTAAGAATAATCGGTTGGAGGTTTAAGTTTTCTATTTTATGTTTTTCAGTTCGGTATTGTACATTGTAATTAGAGCCTACAGCGTTATTTGCTAAGAGTATATTTGGCATTATATTAGAGCTTGTTTCTTGAATAAATAAAGCCTTTCCAATAGTTTGTCCTATAGCCATGGCATAATCATTAGCCTTTTCTTTTGCTGTTTTTAAAGCTTTTAGTTTTGTTTCTCTTCGGAATTTTTCAAGTTCAGTATGGCTGGTTTTTATGATTGAAATATTGGAAATATCGCATGCGTCTAATGATTCATAAACTTCACCTAATGTTTTACCATCATTTACAATCAATTGATAATGTTTAATTTTTGTAACTTCATTATCGCCTAAAAACTTTCTTTGATAGCTACCATTAAAATCTAAAACCGAAAGTTTTTTTTCAACATCAATATCTAAAGTTTTGAGAGTTGATATCATTTGATTTTCTTGTTTTTCAATTGGTAGTCTTCCTTTTTTGTCATTTTCATTTAAAATTATCTTTAGGAAAATTTCATTTGGTATAATCTCTGTTTCTACAGTTCCAGAAACTTCAATAAAGGGCTGATCTATAAAATTCTTTTGTCCACTTTGTGAAAACCCTAGAGTGGAAAATAGAATGAAGAGCATTAATACTTTAAACGTGTTATTCATTTTGATTATGTTTTTTGATTAATACCGTAAATCTATTTCCAACTTATTTATTAAAAAAAGCGTAATGAGTGAACCGTTGTTTTGAATGAGTAAAACAACTGGTTAATTATGTGAAAGGGGATATTTCTTTGGTAAAAATGCTTTTTTTGAAAGAATGCGATTTTATTATGCCAACGAAAGTGCGTAAGTTTAGCTATTGTAAAATAGTATATGCAATTTTATTTCAAACATATAACGCTTCTATTGCTTGTGTTTATTGGGTTTAGCCTAAATGCGCAAAATAATAACCTTGATAATTCTCCAAGGTTTACAGTACGCGGTTCTGTAATAGAGCAAGATACTAGAGACCCAATTCAAAATGTAAATATTCAGGTAAATGGAGGTCAGTATACCACCACAGATATGTTTGGTGAATTTAGAATTGAAGCGAGAAAAGGCGACGAGCTTACCATAAGGCACAAAGATTTTGAAACCATCTATTACGTTATAAAAAGTAACGAACGCATTATAGTTGAGGTAGAGCCTAGTGATCAGGTTAAAAGTAAGTTTGATAAACGCTCTAAACGAATTAACGAGCCCCAATTTAACTGGTTTATTGATTCTGCAGAAACCTACCTGAAAAAAGACGCTAAAACGAGTATACAGTTTGTAGGTGATGCATTAGAGCTAAGTAATTCTAAAAAGGAAAACGGAGAAGCATACGAAGTCTTAGGCGACATTTACATGCATTGGAAGCAGTATGATTTAGCAGTTTCTAATTACAGAATTAGCATTCAAAACACAAATACCAGCGAAACACGATTAAAACTTGCCAAAGCCTATCGCTTAAATGAAAATTACCAAGAAAGTATACAAGAATATAGTGCTATAAATAAACGATCACTTTCAAATTATCAATTGGTAACGCTCTATGAAGGCTTAGGAGACGTGTATAATAGTACAGGTGAGTTTGATAAAGCTTTAGAGGCTTATAATGAAGGATTAAAGGTTGCACAAAAGCATTTGATTACTCCAAAAGTGACAGATTTAAATTCTAAAATCGCTGAAGTATACAGTAGCAAAGGTGAAGTAGTCGAAGCTGAAGGGTATTTTGACACATCACTAAAATTAGCCAATTCTCAACCAAAAAAGAGAGCAGTAGAGGAGAAAGTAAAAGTAGCTGATTTTCAAAATAAGGTAAATAATTTTTCTGATGAAATTGTGTTGCGTAAGCAGGCTTTAGAAGATATAAGTGATATTGAAACCGATTCTGTTTTAGACAATGAAAGCCCGCTAACGTCTCAAAAGCAAAAATATAAGATAGGAAAAGCTTATGCGCAACAAAACGATTTTGGAAATGCTATCAATTTTTTAGAAGAAAGTAAAGAAGAAGCTGAAGATAGAGAAGATTTAGTGGTGCAAAAAGATGCTACTAGAAAATTATCTGAAGTTTATAGAACTACTGGAGATTTTACAAAAGCACTGGAAGCTTATCAAGAGTATGTAGATGTTGTAGACAAACTATATCGAAAAAAAGAGCAGGAAATATCTCAAGTAACACGTTTTAGAAAAGACTTAAATACTAAGCAAAACAGAATTACTAGTTTAGAAAGCGATCGAGAACTTTCAGAGAGCCAATATCAATTAACGGTAGAGCAATCCAAACGTCAAAAAGTAATTATTTACTCGTTAATAGGAGGACTCTTTCTATTGTTGCTAGTTGCATTTTTGATGTATAAATACATTCGCCAGCAGCGTTTAGCTAATAATTTACTGGCCTTAAAATCGTTACGAAGCCAGATGAATCCGCACTTTATTTTTAATGCGTTGAACTCGGTAAATAGCTTTATCGCATCAAATGATGAAAGAACAGCGAATAAATATCTAACCGATTTCTCTAAACTTATGCGCGCTGTTTTAGAAAATAGTGAAGAAGATTTTATTCCGTTAGAAAAAGAAATAGAATTGTTGCAGTTATATACCCAATTAGAGCATTTTAGATTTCAAGATAAATTTGCTTACGCAATTCATGTAGATGAAAAAATAAAGGTGGCCGATTTTGTAATTCCGCCAATGCTATTACAACCTTATATTGAAAACGCTGTTTGGCATGGGTTACGTTACAAAAAAGAAAAAGGTAATCTCAATATAGATATTTCTCAAGAGAAAGAGGATGAAATAAAAATCACGATTACCGATGATGGTATTGGACGTAAAAAATCGAAAGCACTTAAAACAGCGAACCAAAAGAAGCAGAACTCAAAAGGTATGGGGAATATCAAAAAACGTGTAGCTATTTTAAACGATATGTATAAAGACAAAGTAGATGTATTTGTTGATGATTTTCAAGATGAAGAAGACACGGGAACTAAAGTGATAGTAACTCTTAAAAAGGATTAAATGAAACTAACATCAATCATAGTAGAAGACGAAGAAACAAGCAGACAGATACTAAAAAACTATCTGCAAAAGTATTGTCCTAATATTAATATAGTTGGAGAAGCGGCGAATGTAGATGAGGCATTAGTACTTATTAGAAATAACAAATTAGATTTGGTGTTTTTAGATGTAGAAATGCCTTATGGCAACGCCTTTGATTTGTTAGAAAAAGTAGGTGATGTAGACTTTGAAACAATTTTTGTTACTGCATACAACCACTATGCTATTGATGCTTTAAATGCCCATGCATCTTACTATTTAATGAAACCTATTTCTATAGATGAATTGATAAAAGCTGTGGATTATGTAACTGATATTAAAACAAAAGAAAATGCATTACAAGATGAGGTTTTGGTAGCAAAAACATCAGGAGTAGAAGGGAAAATAACAATTCCACAACAAAGCGGATTCGAAGTATTGAATACTTCAGATATTTTGTATTGTAAAGCAGATGACAATTATACCGAAATTTATTTAAATAATAACAAGAGAAAAATCGTAAGCAAAACCTTGAAGTATTTTGAAGAAGCATTGCGAGACGCTAGTTTTGCCCGAGTACATAAATCGTACTTGGTTAATGTAAATGAAGTGGTAAAATATCAAAAAGGAAAAGGCGGAAGCGTTGTATTAAGCAACGGAAAAGAAATCATGGTATCTGCCTCAAAAAAAGCAGATTTGTTGTCTTTTTTTAAATAGGTTTGTCATTCAGAGGGAGGAACTACCGAAGAATCTTAAATAAAAAATAATCAATAGAAAATAGTCAATATACCATGCCAGTAATTCAAACCGTAAGAGGAAAAACCCCAGAAATACCAAGCGATTGTTTTATCGCCGAAAACGCTACTATAGTTGGAGATGTTACTATGGGAAATCAATGCAGTATTTGGTTTAGTGCCGTAGTTCGTGGTGATGTTAATTTCATAAAAATGGGAAACAAGGTAAACGTTCAAGACGGTGCGGTAATACACGGCACCTATAAAACGGCGCCTACCACAATTGGGAATAATGTATCTATTGGGCATAATGCACTAGTTCACGGTTGTACAATTCAAGACAATGTATTGGTGGGTATGGGTAGTATTATTATGGACGGTTGCGTAGTAGAATCCAACTGTATTGTTGCGGCGGGCGCAGTGGTACCCAAAAATACAATTGTAGCCTCTGGTTCAATTTATGCAGGTGTTCCCGCAAAAAAAATCAAAGACATAAGTCAAGAACTCATTTCAGGAGAAATAAACCGTATTGCAGACGCTTATATCAAGTATTCAAGCTGGTTTAAAGAATAGGTAAGTGGGCGTTACCACAAGGGTCGGGCTTTCGGCAGTCGCTTTTTTGTGTTGCATAGGTGCAACAACACAAAAAGAGCTTCAACAAATGCCTCAATCCCTAACGCAAATTCCGCTAAAACTAAAATTGTAGGTGGTTTACATGAAACACTTCGCCTAAAAGCGAACGCATAACCTCAATATTTCCATTAGTATAAAACTCAGTTTTAGGGTTTACAATTTTAGTATTTAAAAGATTATTTTCCTCTAACACAGCTTTTGTTTGTCGCGCTACGGCTTCAGCAGAATCAATAATTTTAACATTATTTGGTAAGAGTTCTAAAAGTATTGGAATGAGATAAGGGTAATGTGTACAGCCTAAAACCAAATAATCAATATTGGCTACAAGCATGGGCTCCAAATACCTAGATAATAACACTCTCATGTCATCCGAATATAACTTTCCGCTTTCAATAAGTTCCACAATGCCTTCGCCTTCTTGTTCTATAACTTTTATATGGCTTGCAAAGCGACCTGATGTTTTAGAAAATAAAGCACTAGATAATGTGCCTTTAGTAGCTAAAATACCAACCGCATTCGTTTTTGTGTTTAGTGCAGCAGGTTTTATGGCAGGTTCAATGCCTATAAAGGGCACATCAAAATTTTGCCTTAAGTGATCAATAGCATTAGTGGTTGCTGTGTTGCAGGCCACTACAATGAGTTTACATTCCTTTTTTAGTAATAGTTCGGTGTTTTTTACACTTAGTTCAATAATCTTCTCAGTGCCTTTTGGCCCATAAGGAGCATTTAAACTATCAGCAAGATATATAGTATGTTCGTTAGGTAGCAGTTGGTGAATCTCCTTCCAAATAGAAGTGCCGCCAACGCCAGAATCAAAAATGCCAATAGGTTTGTTACTCATAATAAACAAAAATAAAAAAGCTGCTTCGTTAAAAGCAGCTTTAAGTAAGTTATTTGTATGGGTAGATTAAATTCCTAAAGATGTTTTTACATCGTTAAGCAAATCTTTACCATCTGCCATTATGGTTACACCTTGTGAAGAGTCTAGAACATAATCAAAACCTTGTGCTCTAGCTACTTCTAAAATTTTAGCTTTAGCTTTTTCAGTGATAGGTTTTAATAAATCAAACTCTTTTTTCTGTAAATCTTGTTGTGCTTTAGCTTGGTACTCACGAATACTTTGCTCCATAGTTTGTACTTCTTTAGCACGATTTGTATTTTCCTCTTTAGTTTTTGTAGCAGCTTCTTTATCATAAAGTTCTACTTTCTTTTGGAACTCTGCTCCTAAACTTTGTAACTCAGTTTGATAGGTTTTAGAAAGCGTTTCTAATTGTGCTTGAGCTTCCTTCATTTCAGGCATTGCCTTAATTAATTCTTGGGTGTTTATATGTGCAATTTTGCTTTGTGCCCCAACAAAACTAACCATACCTATACATAAAGCAGTTGCGAATAAAATTGATTTTAAATGTTTCATTTTCAAAATAGTATTAATGTGTTATAATTTTAAGTTTATTTACTGTTGTTTATACTGTCTCTTTCTTTTTTCTTGTCTTCAAGAGCTTTTTTTCTATCTTCTAATATTTTCTTTTTCTTTTCTTCTAGAGCCTTTTTTCGAGCTTCTCTGTCTGCTAATTTCTTTTTTCTATTTTCTTCAATAAGTTGTTCCCTAGTCTTAGTTTCAGAGGTGTCACTTTTTGAAGCATTTTCTTCCTTAGTAGCTTCGTTTTCAGTATTACTAGCAGCCGATTTATTTCTTGCTTCTAGTTTGGCTTGTTTTGCTTTTTCACGATCTTCCAATATTTGTTGACGTCTCGCTTCAGCTTCTTTTTTCTTAGCTTCTCTTGCTGCTAATATTTCTTGTCTGCGTTTTTCAATAGCACTTTCTCTCTCTGCTTTTTTCTCTTCTAAAGCTTTTTCTCTGGCTTCCTGTTCTTCATTAATTTCAGGAACAGCTTCTTCAGCTTCAGCAGCTTTTCGTTCTGCTTTGGTTTGTGCTTGCTTTCGTTTTGAAGATCTGGTAATAGCTCTTAAAACTTGCTCACTTATATCAAAGCGTTCAGCGGAATACAGCATCACTACATCGGCGGACTTATCAAAGATAAAATCGTACTTTCTACTAGCTGCCATATCTTGTACCGCTGCAAAAATTTGATCTTGTATAGGTTGCATCAGCTGCTTTTGTTGTATCATTAAATCGCCGTTGGGACCAAATCGTTTTTGTTGATAATCTAAAATTTCCTTTTCTTCAAAGGTGATATCTTCTTCGCGTTCCTCAATAAGTTCATTCGTTAACAGTACTTTTTCATTGCTTAAATCTTTACGTTTTTGAGCAATATCTGAAAGTTTTGCTTGAATTTCATTTTTCCATTTTTGCGCTTTGTCATCTAATTGAGACATGGCTTCTTGATATTCAGGTACGTTTTCTAGAATATATTCGGTATCAATATATGCAATTCTCACACCTCGCTGCGCATGAACAGAAACGCTTAGCATAACTACTAATGTCAATAAAAAAAGAACGTTTTTTTGCATCTGTGTTATAGTTTAATTTATGTTTTATAAATTCTAAAAACGACAGATGATTTATGTTTTCCTGCCACTCCTTTGAATCTTGTCTTCAAAATTAACGAAATTTAATCTTAAAAATTTTAATTCTCATTCAAATCATCAAAAGGTTATTAGAAAATATCGTGCCAAAGTATTTTTTACGTTAGAATTGTTGACCAATAATAAAGTGTGTTTCCCAATTACCAGCAGATCCTGGTTGCCCTGGAATATCATCGAAACGACGCCCAAAGTCTATACCTAATAAACCAAATGCAGGCATAAAAATTCTAACCCCTAAACCTGCGGAACGTTTTATGTTAAACGGATTAAAATCTCTAAAACTATTATAAGAATTACCACCTTCTAAGAAGCCCAACGCATAAATTTTAGCAGACGCTTTTAAAGTAATAGGGTATCTTAATTCTAAAGAAAACTTATTATAAATACTTCCCCCGTCTTGTGAAGAAAGTGATTGATTAGGATATCCCCTAAGCTGTACCACTTGTCGTCCGTCTAATGCAAAATTCCCTAGACCATCACCACCAACAAAAAAGCGTTCAAAAGGAATTACACCTCTATCGTTATTGTAAGCTCCTAGGAAACCAAATTCTACACTTGGACGCAATACTAAGTTTTTAGTTACTTCCGTATACCAGTCTGCCTTAAAATTTACTTTATAGAATTCTAACCAATTGAAACGCTCTTGGTCTATTTCACTAATTCTCTCACTTGCAGTTACTCTTTCGGCATCAGAACTTGCTAGATCTCCTAAAACATCGTTGTTTTCTTCTCGTTCATTTGCTAATGCTTCATAATCTTTACCATCAAATAATGACCAAGGTGGAGATAATTTTGCTGTAATAGAAAAGTTAGAGCCTCCAGTTGGAAATATAGGATCTACACGTGTGTTATTTCTAGCTAAACCGACGGTATAGGATAAATTTTTAGAACTACCATCACCAAATGTAAAAAGACCAGTATTATAGTTGTTTAAATCATAAACCTGATAACTTAAGGCCTGTGAGAGTGTAAAATAGTTGTCTGGAACAGTAAGTCGCTTTGCTAAACCAAGCGTAATACCTGTAATATTAAAGCTTCTGCTTTTATCAGCTCGACCATTAAAACGGTTAAATAAAAATTGTTTTGTATGTGAAAGAGAAGCTGAAAATTGTACAGGACGTTTACCACCCAACCATGGTTCTGAAAATGAAAAACTATAGGTTTGAAAGAAGCGACTGGCTTGCAAACGTAATGAAAGCTTTTGTCCATCACCCATAGGAACTGGTTTATAGGCTTCCTTGTCAAAAATACCTTTCATTGAAAAGTTGTTGAAGGAAAGTCCTAAGGTTCCAATAAACCCACCACCACCGTAGCCACCTTGTAATTCAATCTGGCTTGCTCCAGTTTCCTTAACAGAATATTCCATGTCGATTGTTCCCTCGTTAGGATTAGGGTTTTTGAAATCAGGAGATATTTCTTGAGCATCAAAAAAGCCTAATTGCCCTAATTCTCTAACTGTACGAACCACATCTGCTTTACTATATAATTGTCCTGGGCGAGTTCTTAATTCTCGATAGATAACATGGTCGTTAGTTTTGTCGTTTCCAATAACCGAAACATTATTAAAATATGCCGGTTTACCTTCAGATATTCTTATTTCTAAATCAATTACATTGTCTTCTGCACTTACTTCAACTGGATTTATAGAAGAGAATAAATACCCATTATTTTGATACAAATTGGCAATATCATCTCCATCTGGTTTTGTGTTATCTTGTATGCGTTTTTGAAGCATTACACCATTATAGGTTTCACCTTCTTTTATTCTAATATACCTGTCTAATTGTTCATCAGTATATACGGTGTTTCCAATGAAGTTAATTTTACCAAATTTATAAAGGTCACCTTCTTCTAATTTGATATGAATAGATATGGTTTTGTCATCATTCACACTTATACTATCGGAAAGTATACGTGCATCACGGTATCCGTTTTCTGCATATTTATCTACTACACTTGCAAGGTCTGCTTGATACGCAGAGTCAATAAATTTCGAACGCTTTAAAATGCGTAAACGATTGATTTTCTTAGTGCTTTTCATGGCTTTTCTAAGCACTTTTTCTTTTAGCGCAGAGTCACCTTCAAAAATAATATCCTTAATTTTTACTTTTTCACCTTTGTCAACAGCTACTACCATATTAACTCTTGCTTTATCAAGAGTGTCTTTAACTTCAATGGTATTTATATTAACTTTTGCATTATAAAACCCCTGCTTTTTATACTTTTTCTCTAAGAAGTTTTTTGTAGTTGTTCTAAGGTTTTCAGTAACCTTTACTCCTTTTTTAAGTTTGTTATCATTAATGATACCTTCAACCTTACCTTTTTTAACTCCTGTAACTTTTACATCTATAAGTTGTGGTAAATCAGACAAACGAATTTCTAAAAACGCTTCGTTACCTTTTACATTTTTAAGGAATATTTCAATATCACTAAAGAGTTTAGAGCCCCATAGTTTTTTTATGGCATTGGCGATGTCTTCACCTGGAATTGTTATTTCATTACCCTTTCTTAGCCCAGAATAGGCTACTACCGTTTGCTCGTTAAAACTTGTGTTTCCAGAAACTGAAACGCCTCCAATAGTGTATTTTTTACCGTTTTCGTAAGCAATATCTTGTGCTTGAAGTGTAAAGCTAAATGCAATGATAAGTATTGCAATACATTGTTTTAAGTAAGTTTTCAATAGAAATGTATTAGCTAAGTTGTTCACTTGTTTTCCCAAATCGTCTTTCTCTTTTTTGATATTCTATAATAGCTTTATACAAGTCTTGTTTTGTAAAATCTGGCCAAAGTGTATGGGTAAAATACAATTCGGCATAAGCTATTTGCCAAAGCAAAAAATTACTAATACGTTGCTCACCACTTGTTCTTATAAGTAAGTCTACGTCTGGTAAATTTTGCGTGTAAAGATGCTTATTTATAATTGATTCATCAATAGAATCGGGCGAAATTATGTTATTTTTAACTTTATTACTAATTTCTTTAACAGTGTTTAGCAATTCTTCACGAGAGCCATAACTTAATGCTAAAGTTAAGGTCATTCTTTCATTATCTTTAGTAGCATTCATTACTTCAGAAAGTTCTTTGTGAACCCTTGCTGGCAATAGATTTAAGTTGCCAATAGCAGATAGTTTTATATTATTATCTTGAAGTGTTTTTATTTCTTTTTTTAAAGATGAAATTAACAACTTCATTAATGTTTTTACCTCAAGTTTTGGTCTATTCCAGTTTTCTGTAGAGAATGCATAAAGTGTTAAATTCTCAACACCCAATTCTGCAGAAGCTTCAACAACTTGTCTTACTGATTTTGTGCCATTTTCATGTCCAAAAGCACGCAACATACCTTTTTGTTTAGCCCATCGTCCATTACCATCCATAATTATGGCGATATGTTTAGGTAAAGCTTCGAGTATGATATCGTTTTTTAAGTCCATTTAGTCAATACAATAACAAGGGTTTTCTCCAAAGGTGTAAGTTAGGGTTATTCCGCTAAAGGTATACCAATCATTGTTGTTTATGTTTCCAAAACGGAATTGTTGATTTGCACCTGCAGGATTACTACCATCAATATTATCCTTAAAAGTATAACGTGCACCAACTTCTATCCCTAAAATAAACTTATCAATTAGTCGCATTTTAAAACCTAATACCATTGGTATCCCAAAAGCCCAACTTTTATTGTTTTCAGAAGTTAGAGCGCCATTCGAAAAGAAATAGTTGTCATGTCTCGCAGCGCTTATTCCTGTATATAGATATGGTGTAGCTACCGGTTTGCCTGTATGTAAGTTAAAATCCAGAAACGTAAATTCCATACCAGCAGAAATTTCAAAAACACTGTTGTTAAAGCTGTAACCGCGTTGCTGACGTCTTGGATCGTCCGAATTTAAATCTACACCTTCTAACTCTGAAAAAATCATTGATATTCTATAAGAGTGTCTCGCACTTCTATTCCATTTATAAATACCGCCAAAAGCCGCTTGGTTTGGCGAAATATAATCTGTAGCGCCAACATCACCAATAAAGTTACTACCTCCCGCAAATATACCAATTTCATTGATTTGAGAGAAGCTAAGTTGTAGCGTTAACAAGCTAATTATTAATAGGTTTACGTGCCGCATAGCTATTTAAAGTTTGCAAATATAATAAATAAGATGAGCCTATAGCAATTTGAATTGAATAGTATGAACGTAAAACAGATTTTATAAGGAATTATTGTTTAATTGCGCTTGTCTTCACCCCAAAGCATTTTTTTACGAAGTGTTTTTAAAAAGCTTTCATCGAGCAAGTCAATCATTTTAATTTTAAAGTCGGCTTTTTTAATTTTTATGATGGTACCATTATCTAAAGTAGCAATTCTAGAATCTAAAGAAACCAGATGCTGCTCCTCACGACCACTTACTGTTAATTGAATTTCTGTAGAATCAGGTATTATTAAAGGTCTAGCGCTTAAATTATGTGGTGCAATTGGTGTTAAAACAAAGCTGTTAGCGCCTGGTGTAATTACGGGTCCCCCACAACTTAAAGAATAACCTGTGGAACCTGTTGGGGTTGATACAATTAAACCATCACTCCAATACGATGTTAAATATTGCCCATCTAGAAGTGTTTCTACAGTAATCATAGAAGTGGTGTTTTTTCTACTTACTGCAATTTCGTTCAAGGCAAAGTTCAACTCTACAATATCTTTATTTTCAGGAGATGTTTCTATTGAAAGTAAGCTACGTTCAGAAATTTTATATTTCCCATCAATAATATTTTGCACAGCATTTTCAATGTCTTCAACCTGAATAGTTGCCAAGAAACCTAACCTTCCAGTATTAATACCAACAATAGGGATATCTAACTCCATAACAAAGGTTATGGCTCTTAAAATAGTGCCATCGCCGCCAATACTTACTAATAAATCGAAAGATTCGTCTAGTGTTTCAAAAGTTTCAAACGTATTGTAAAATTCTCGTTTTGTCGAGACAGATTTTATGAGTTCTGAAAATTCAGATTCTATAAGAACTTCCACATCTTTTTGAGCTACATAATTTAATAGCGTATCAACTGATGTGAGCGTATATTTGTTATTAAAACGGCCAAAGACGGCTAACTTCATAATTAAATATTTAAATATTTTTTCAAATAATCCGACCGTTCTTTTAAATTCTGTGTAAAACTATCTTCTTCATGTCCTGAAGCTATATTATAACTATAACGTCTAAAGGTTTGAATAATATCATTTAGACTTGTGTTACCTATTTTTAAAGTAACTTGTACGATGTCGTTTTGCATTTTCGAAATAAACGCACCAAGAAGTTTTCCATTATTAGATTCTACAATCTGGCTAATTTCACTAAACGAATAATCGTTAATTCCCTTTTCAACTACTAAAACACCACCTGCTTCGAAGAAAAAGGGAGATTCATTAAAAAGCCCGATTACATCATTGAGTTCATAATAACCTATGTAACCTCCTTTCTTGTTTAAAACGGGCATAATATTCGCAGAGTTTTGAGCAAAAGCTTCTAAAACATCAAGCCACATCGTGTCCTCTCTTACAAAAAAGTCTTCTAAAGTATATAAATAGTCACTCACCAGTTTCTCACCATCAAAACAATGCACATCGGTTTCAAAAAGCGTACCTGCAAAAACATCATTCTTGTCTTTAATAGGAATGTGGGAATAGGTAAGCTGATTAAAAAGCTCTTGCAACTCGCTTATTTTGCTGGTGCTACTTAAGGGTTTTATGTCATTAATTATAAATTCTTGAAGTCTCATAAGTACTATCTATTACAGTGCAAATTAATCAAAAAAAAGCTACCTGTGCTTGTTCTAGTTTGTATTTTTGCACTTTAAAATGTAATTGATGACAAAGTTAAGTGTAAATATTAACAAGATAGCAACTTTAAGAAATTCTCGAGGTGGTGATGTGCCAAATGTAGTGCAATTCGCAAAAGATGTTCAGCGTTTTGGTGCAGAGGGCGTCACTATTCATCCAAGACCAGATGAGCGTCATATTCGTTACCAAGACGCGAGAGATTTAAAACCTGAAGTATACACAGAGTATAATATTGAGGGTAACCCTATAAAATCGTTTATGGATTTGGTTTTAGAAGTAAAGCCAACACAAGTTACTTTGGTGCCCGATGCTGAAGATGCCATAACAAGTAATGCAGGTTGGGATACCATTAAACATAAAGATTTATTAATTGATGTGATTTCTGAATTTCAGAAAAACGGCATACGAACTTCCATTTTTGTAGATCCTGTTTTGAAGCAAATAGAAGGCGCTAAAGCTACGGGGACAGATAGAATTGAGTTGTACACTGAAGGTTTTGCACATAAATATAGTTTAGGAGATAAAGACGGAATTGCGCCTTATACTGAAAGTGCAATTTTGGCAAACGAATTAGGCCTAGGAATTAATGCAGGACATGATTTATCTTTAGATAACATTGAGTTTTTTAAGAAAAATATTCCTAACCTTTTAGAGGTGTCTATTGGGCATGCGTTGATTGCGGAAAGTCTGTATTTAGGTGTGGAGAATGTAATACAGATGTATTTGAGAAAGCTGAAATAGAAGATATTATGCTACTACATTCAAACATAATAGGAGAAGGACATCCATTTGTAATCCTGCATGGGTTTTTAGGAATGGGTGATAATTGGAAAACTCATGGAAAGAACTTTGCAGAATTAGGCTATGAAGTGCATTTGGTAGATCAACGTAATCACGGACATAGTTTTCATGATGCTTCATTTAGTTATGAAGTGCTCGCAGAAGATTTAAAAAACTATTGTGAAGCCAAAAATCTAAAAGATATTATTCTATTGGGGCATTCCATGGGAGGAAAAACAGCGATGTTATTCGCTACAGAATATCCAGAATTGGTATCAAAATTATTAGTGGCAGATATTTCTCCAAGGTTTTACCCCGTGCATCATGATACCATTCTAAACGGATTAAGCGCTTTGGATTTTGATGTGATAAAAAGCAGAGGTGAAGCTGATAAAGTATTGAGCGACTATGTTTCAGATTTTGGAACACGTCAATTTTTATTAAAAAACTTGTATTGGGTTGAAAAAGGGAAATTAGGGTTGCGAATTAATTTGGAAGTCTTACAAAATGAAGTTGCTGAAGTTGGTGAAGCATTACCAAGCTACGCAAGATTTGAAAAAAACACTTTGTTTTTACGCGGTGATCGCTCAGAATATATTGGTCATGAGGATGAACGTATTATAAAAAATCATTTTTCAAATGTTAACATTGTAACCATTCCAAATGCTGGGCATTGGCTGCATGCAGAGAACCCAAAAGATTTTTTTGAGGCTGTTATTGAGTTTGTAAAATAATATATTTCGTATTTTTATAAAAAGTTAAAATTATGAATTTGATAATCAAACTCTTACTAAACGCTGTAGCCGTTTTTATTTTAGCCCATTTACTTTCAGGAGTAAATGTAGATGGTTACGTTGGTGCCCTAATAGTGGCAGTAGTCCTTTCGGTTTTAAACTTGCTTGTAAAACCTATTTTGGTAATTTTTACATTACCAGCTACTATATTAACACTCGGGCTTTTTCTGTTGGTTATAAATGCTGTAATTATTCTCTTAGCAGATAAGCTAATAGACGGTTTTTCAGTAGCAAATTTTTGGTGGGCGCTAATTTTTAGTGTCTTGCTGTCCATACTACAATCTATCCTACATTCGCTTTTAAAAGAAGATAAAAAATAGCTTAAAATCAGGCAATTAAAACTTTGTTGGGATGCAAAAAATGTTATATTTTTGCATCCCATTTTTAATTAAGAAGCATAGGACGTAAAGTCCTTTTATTAAATGCCGTTTAGGCTTATAGCATTACAATGAATATTACAAGAGAAAACTTAGATGAGTTAAACGCGGTAGTAAAAGTAGATATCGCTAAAGAAGACTATAGTGATAAGGTTGAAAAAATCTTAACAGATTACCGTAAAACAGCCAATATTCCAGGATTTAGAAAAGGGCATGTGCCTATGGGAATGGTTAAAAAACAATATGGTAAAGCTGTATTGGTAGACGAAGTAAACAAGCTATTACAAGATGCGTTAAACAAATATCTTACAGAAGAAAAGCTTGACGTTCTAGGGCAACCATTACCAAAACCACAAGATGAGATTGATTGGGATGCTGATGGTTTTTCTTTTGAATTTGAATTAGGATTGGCTCCTGAGTTTGATGTAAAACTTAAAGGTAAAAAAGCAATCACGCATTACAATATTGTTGCTGATGATAAAATGATAGATGAGCAAATAGAGCGCATTCAAAAACAATATGGGAAATTAGTATCACAAGATACTGTTGAGAAAGACAGCGAAGTTACTGGTGCTTATAAAAACGAAGAAAAGGAAATTGATAATACTATAACACTTACTTTAGATAAATTTAAAGGAAAAGCTACTGAGAAGAAGTTTATAGGAGCTAAAGTAGGTGATGTTATTTCATTAAAAACAAAAGGGTTATACGAAGATGATCATGATTTAATGCATGCGTTAAAAGTACCTCACGATGAAGCTCATGGTTTGGATATTGAAGTAACCTTTACAATTACTGAAATTAACAAAAGAGAGTTAGCCGATTTAGATCAGGAGTTGTTTGATAAACTTTTCCCGTCAAAAGAAGTAACGTCTGTTACAGAATTAAAAGCAAAAATAAAGGAAGATGCTGAGAAGCAATTCAAACAGCAATCTGACCAAAAGTTATTGAATGATGTTACTGAATATTTAGTAGACAGTACAAAATTTGATTTACCAGCTGAATTTTTAACCAAATGGATGCAAACCGCTGGTGAAAAAGAAATGGATGCTGAACAAGCTAAAGACGAATATGAAAAGTCTGAAAAAAGTTTGCGTTATCAGTTAATTGAAGGTAAACTGATTGAGGATAACAACATTCAAGTAACTATCGAAGATATAAAAGGTCATGCTAAGGAAATGATTAAAGTTCAAATGGCACAGTTTGGACAAATGAATCCTTCAGATGAAGAGCTTGAAGGCATTGCAGCTAGAGTTCTTGGTAATCAAGAAGAAGCTCGTAGAATTTCAGAGCAGTTAATTAGTCAAAAGCTAATTGGATTGTATAAAGAAAAGGCGAACTTAAAAGTAAAAGAATTGAGTTACGAAAAGTTTGTTAAAGAAGTTTACGGCGACAAATAATCAAATAATAATTCATTATATTTATGCGCTTGAACTAGTACTAGTTCAAGCGCATTTTATTTAAAAATATCTTAAAATTAAAACGATAAAGCCTACTATGGATTACGCTAAAGAATTTGAGAAATTCGCAATTAAAGATCAAGGTATCAGTAGCACATACTACAACAAAATTATTAGTAGTATGTACCCTACAAATCTTACTCCAAATATTATAGAAGAACGTCAAATGAACATCGCTATTTTTGATGTGTTTTCACGTTTAATGATGGATCGTATCATATTCTTAGGTACTGGAATTAACGATCAAGTAGCAAATATTATTCAAGCACAATTACTCTTTTTGGAAAGTGTTGATGCTTCAAAAGACATTCAAATTTACATTAATTCCCCAGGAGGAAGTGTGTATGCTGGCTTAGGTATTTATGATACCATGCAATTTATAAAACCGGATGTAGCTACAATTTGCACAGGAATGGCAGCTTCAATGGGAGCAGTATTATTATGTGCTGGTGAAAAAGGGAAGCGTAGTGGCTTAACACATTCTCGAGTAATGATTCACCAACCTATGGGCGGTGCCCAAGGTCAAGCTAGTGATATTGAGATAACTGCAAAAGAAATCTTAACACTTAAAGAAGAGCTTTATAGAATTATTAGTAAGCATTCGGGTCAGGATTACGACAAAGTATATGAAGATAGTGATAGAGACTATTGGATGAAAGCTGATAAAGCCAAGGAATATGGCATGATAGACGAGATATTAGCTAGAAATTAAAAAAATTCGTACTTTTACAAGTCCTAATAGATATTGTAAATAGAAATTTACATCTCTCAAAATTAACTGATTAATGGCAAAAGAAGAGTTAGAATGTTCGTTTTGTGGCCGAAAAAAGCCAGAAACCAACTTATTGATTGCAGGCTTAGATGCGCACATTTGTGATAGATGCATAGAGCAAGCACATGGTATAGTTGTAGAAGAATCTAAACAAAACGACACTAATGATTTATCTGCAGAGTTAAAACTCAGAAAACCACAACAAATTAAGGCGTTTCTAGACGAATATATCATTGGTCAAGAAATGACTAAAAAGGTAATGTCCGTTGCGGTTTATAATCACTATAAGCGTTTATTACAACCACCTACAAATGATGATATTGAGATCCAAAAAAGTAATATCATTATGGTGGGGCAAACGGGTACAGGTAAAACTTTAATGGCTAAAACTGTAGCTAGAATGTTAAATGTACCTTTGGCTATTGTTGATGCAACTGTATTAACTGAAGCGGGTTATGTAGGAGAAGATGTAGAAAGTATTTTAACACGTTTGTTACAAGCAGCAGATTACAATTTAGAAAAAGCAGAAAAGGGCATAGTTTTCATTGATGAAATAGATAAAATTGCCCGTAAAAGTGATAATCCATCTATTACTAGAGATGTTTCTGGTGAAGGTGTTCAACAAGCTCTATTAAAACTTTTAGAAGGTACAGTTGTTAATGTGCCACCTAAAGGTGGTAGAAAGCATCCAGATCAAAAATTCATCGAGGTTAATACTGAGAATATCTTGTTTATCGCAGGAGGAGCTTTTGATGGTATTGAACGTGTTATTTCCAAGCGTTTAAATATGAAAGCTGTTGGTTATGCGGCATCAATGTCTGATGAAATTGTTGATCAGAGTAATTTGCTGCAATACATTATTCCAAAAGATTTAAAGGATTTTGGATTAATTCCAGAAATTATTGGAAGGTTACCTGTGTTAACACATATGGATCCTTTAGATGCGAAAACGCTAAGAGCAATTCTAACAGAACCTAAAAATGCTATAATCAAGCAATACAAAAAACTATTTGCTATGGATGAAATTGAGTTCACAATTACTGATGGTGCTCTAGGATTCATAGTAGATAAGGCTATTGAATACAAGCTTGGAGCAAGAGGTTTACGTTCTTTATGTGAGGAAATTTTAACAGATGCAATGTTTGAGTTACCAAGTAGTAATGATAAAAAGTTAAATGTAACTAAGAATTACGCTGAAGATAAATTAACTAAAACAACGCTTAAAAAGTTAAAAGCAGTGTCTTAGAATATAGATTTTATAAATTAATAAAAGCATTCTAATTTATTTAGGATGCTTTTTTATTTTTACAAAAAATGACGAGATGTGTAAGTTTTTATTAAACTTGTTTAAATCGAAAAAAACAAAAGAAGGTCAAGACCTTATGAAGAAGTATTTAATAGTCGGATTAGGAAATATAGGAGAGCAATACGCAGAAACACGTCATAATATTGGGTTTAAGGTTTTAGATTACTTTGCTGAAAAAGAAGAATTTTCTTTTGAAACACAGAAACTAGGGGAAACAGCAACCTATAAATTAAAAGGTAGAACATTTATTTTTTTAAAACCTAGTACATTTATGAATTTGAGTGGAAAGGCAGTGATGTATTGGTTAACAAAAGAAAAAGTGCCTCTAGAAAACCTTTTAGTGATTACAGATGATTTAAATTTACCCTTTGGAAGTATTCGATTAAAAACTAAGGGAAGCGATGGAGGGCACAACGGTTTAAAAGATATTCAGGACAAATTAAATACTACAAAATATAACCGCTTTAGGTTCGGTATAAGCGATGCGTTTAGTAAAGGGAGACAGGTAGATTATGTTTTAGGCGAATGGACGGAAGAAGAAAATGATAAGTTACCTGAACGCTTAAAGACATCAGTTGAACTCATAAAATCTTTTGCCTTAGCTGGTGTGAATAATACGATGAATACATTTAATGGAAAATAGCCATTCTATTATTTATTCAATAGCAATTCTTCTTGCGTAAGTTCTAGTAGCATCACTCAAATACAAAATGTACATTCCTGATTGAATGTTACCCAAGTTTATCGTTTCGTCAAGTCTTGAGGTTTCCTTAAATTTTTGTTTGTAAACACGTCTTCCTCGTACGTCAAACAGTTCAATATTTATATCTTTTCTGGAATGCATGGAATCTACTTTTATAGTAAACTCACCATTATTAGGATTTGGAAATATTTTAACCTTTTCAAAAGCAAACTCAGTAATTTCCAAAGGCGAATGTGTGGTTTGACATACTTCTATAAACCAAGAGTTTAATGTGCCTGTGTCTCCCGGTTGGAAATCACCCAAACGAATAGTCCAGTCGCCAGAAATGCCCTCGCCATCAAGAGTTTCTAGTAAATCATTTAATGATTTTTGCGCTATATTATTTGATGCATTAAAACAATTAAATGACACAGCTTCATCATCAAAAACTGCAATAATATCTTCTTCAGAATCACAATCATTTAGAGTCTTTAATACTACTTCTGTATTATTTGGACTTTCAATAGTAATTCCTAAATCACCTATATAACTGTGCGTGATATTCATGCCTACGTT
This sequence comes from Flavobacteriaceae bacterium, assembly GCA_043557195.1. Lineage (GTDB taxonomy): Bacteria > Bacteroidota > Bacteroidia > Flavobacteriales > Flavobacteriaceae > Jejuia. The sequence continues at coordinate 2,454,905 of CP121314.1, forward strand.
TATATCTTCAATTGTTGCGGTGTCTGTTATATTAATGGTATGGCTTTGTGTAAAGCTCCCACTATTATCAGTAATATTAATGCCTAAATTGGTAGCAGAACTATATTGAGTACATGTAGTAGTTACATTAAAATCAATTGCAAAATCTTCAGAATTAATCGCAAAGAAATTATTATTTGTAGGTTCAATCATCAATCTGCATTCAGGTGAAGGTGTATTAGGTACAGTAAGTGAGTAGCTACCATTATTCGGAATATTGCTTACGATTTCGTTATAAGTTTCTCCTCCGTCAGTAGATAATAAAATATTTACGTTTGAAGCTCCAGGGAGAGTGTTGGTGTTATTAACATCCCAAGCGATGGTTTCTGTGGAACCGCTAGACCATGAAATATCAGTAGTGTTTTGAGAAGTGATTTGAAATGGACCGAAACTAGGATTAAAAGTTACACGCATGTCATCGTGTTTATTATTTGCACCACCGGGTTTATTGTCCCTTATAGTTAATCTAAAATCTACAGTTCTACCCACATTTGGTACTTTTTCCCATTGGTTAGCATTTACACCAAATCTCAAATCCGATAAATTAGGAATATATCTTGTAGGGCTAGTAGTTGGTGAGAATGACCTAACCAAAACAGCATCATCATTACCAGAATTAGGGTTTGGGTAAACCGTTAACGCATTGTTTTCATTTATTTGCTCCCAACAATACGTAATATTATCGCCATCGCTATCTGCTCCAGTTCCAACAAGTTTAAAAGCTGTTCCGACTGGTAAGGTTAAATCAGCTCCAGCATCAGCTGTAGGTGTAGTGTTTCCAGTATTGGTTTCTGTTGCACAACTTGTGTTTTTAATAACCGTAGTAACTTGCTCAATAGAAATAGCATGAAAATAAGGGTCGCTATTTAATTGAATATTCGCAGAAGCTGCAATTCCAGCATAACCCATTATTGTAGTGCCACTGCCAGGTTCCATTTGCACATTGGTTCCTTCATTGCCATCATGTGTCCATGTGTGGTTGGCTCCAAACTGGTGTCCCAATTCGTGGGCCACTAAATCAATATCAAAATTAAATCCACTAGGTGCACTATCTGAAGTGTACCCACTACCTTTTGCCCCAGTTGTACAAATGCAACCTATACATCCTGCATTGCCATCAAAACCAATGGCAGAAAGCAAATGCCCAACATCATAATTTGCATCACCAATTTGTGCGTCTAATGTACTTTGAACCTCTGTATTATAATTATTAAACCCAGAATAAGGGTCAGTACCAGCATTAAGAAATATCACATTATCATTATTGGCCGCCAGTTGTAAAGTCACATTAAAATCGTTTTCAAAAACGGCATTTACATTGGTTAATGTTGCAGCCAGTGCGGCATTAACTAAAGGTAAGGTGCCACCGTGAAAACTAGAATATTCTCCAGTTACTGAAAGTGCTAAAGTGTAAAGCCTATGAATGCTATCATCAGCATCTTTTGAATTGTTGCCCTTTTTTGTGGTTTCAGCTAAAACATCTAAAGTCTTACAATTAAAATTGTCAACTTTACTCAAATCAGCTTTCCGTTTTATAGTAAATTGCGTTGTTTTTTCTGGATTGGGTTCAAAAATTTCTGTGTATTCTTTTCCCAATACAATACCAGTAATGCCTTTGTAAGGAGACAAACTAAATCGTAAATTTGCTGTTGGATTATCAATACCATAGCCAATATAAGATCGAATTTCCGGATATTTTGCTTGTAAATCGGGATGCATTACAGAAGATTCAACAATTTTGTAACGCTCCAATTCTCCCTTGATATTTGGAAATTTGATAGTTGTGCTAGCGGCTTTAGAAGTGCTTATATTTGAAGCACTTTTCAATGCGTTGCTCAGTGTTTGGTAATCAAATTGATAAGTAGTAATTCTCTCCGAAGTCTTATTTAACCTGCTTTCTTTTTGCTGATGTTGCACTTTATTAAAAAAGCTGTTTTGTGCAAATACTGAAAAAGCAGTTAAAAATATGGCGGTTGTAAAAACATAATGTAGTTTTGTTTTCATAACTATGCTGGGGTCTTTTAAAAACAAATCTAGCTTATTTTAACGACATTAACAATTCTTGAAAAGCCTATGGGTAAGGTATTAAAAATTGAAAAGTATATAGCTTCTTCACCCGCAATAGTAACCATTGGAACATTTGATGGTGTTCATATTGGGCATCAAAAAATTATAAACCGCCTTATTGATTTAGGAAAGCAAGAGGAGTTAAAATCAGTGATACTTACTTTTTTTCCACATCCTAGAATGGTGTTGCAAAAGGACTCTAATATCAAGCTAATAAATACAATTGATGAGCGGAGTAAGATTTTAGATAGACTAGGTTTAGACTACCTATTGATAAAAAAATTCACAAAAAACTTTTCAAGATTATCAGCGGAAGAATTTGTGAAACAAGTGTTGGTAGATAAATTAAAAGCGAAAAAAGTAATCATAGGATACGATCACAGATTTGGACGAAATAGAAATGCTGATATTAATGATTTGATGAAATATGGAGAGGAATTTGGTTTTGAAGTTGAAGAAATATCAGCACAAGATATTAATGATGTTGCGGTAAGTTCTACAAAGATTAGAACGGCACTTTCAGAGGGTAATATTCAGAAAGCAAATCGCTATTTAGGCTATCCCTTTATGCTTACTGGAACTATTGTTAAAGGGAAAGGCATTGGAAAACAATTGGATTATCCAACGGCTAATATTCATATAGAAGAAGATTATAAATTGATACCAAAGCAGGGGTCTTACGTTGTGAAATCTACTATTGATGATACTATTGTTTTTGGTATGATGAATATTGGAATGAATCCAACGGTGAGTGGAGATAGCGAATCGATAGAGGTTCACTTTTTCAATTTTGAGCAATCTATTTATGGAAAAAAAATTCAAATAGACGTTTTAGAACGTATTCGCGATGAACAAAAGTTTGAATCTATTGAAGATTTAAAACTTCAACTTGAAAAAGATAAAGTGTTTTCATTGGATTTTATCAATACATATAATGTTCAATAATTGGTTATTCATACATATTGATAACTCACAATTAGTAATTTTTAGAATCTTTTTTGGTCTGCTCTGTTTCCTTGAATCTTTTGGGGCAATACTTACAGGGTGGGTAAAACGCGGTTTAGTCGAACCAAAATTCACATTCACATTTATAGGTTTTGAGTGGTTACAAGTTTTTCAAGGCGAAGGTATGTATCTATACTATGGTCTCATGGCTATTTTTGGCTTGCTTATTATGGTAGGCTATAAATACCGTATTAGTATGATGAGTTTTACGCTACTATGGGCGGGAAGTTACCTAATGCAAAAATCGTCATACAACAATCACTATTATCTGTTAATGCTTATTAGTGCAATTATGGTATTTATGCCAGCACATCATGATGTGTCTTTAGATTCAAAATTAAATGCATCTATAAAAACCAATGCAATGCCTAATTGGTGCAGAGCGGTATTTATCCTCCAACTTTTTATAGTATATACTTATGCATCTGTTGCGAAATTATATCCAGATTGGTTAGATGGTACTGTAATGGAAGTTTTAATGCGTGGTAAAAAAAATTACTACCTCGTAGGAGACATGCTCCAAGAAAAATGGTTACAAAACATATTAACTTGGGGAGGCATCTTCTTTGATGGATTAATCGTTCCGTTGCTATTATTTAAACCAACCCGTAAATGGGCATTTATTATTTCAATAGGGTTTCATTTGTTTAATTCAGTAGTATTTCAAATTGGTATTTTCCCATATTTGGCACTCGCGTTTTATTTGTTTTTCTTTCCGCCAAAAACCATTCGAAACATATTTTTGAAAAGCAGACCCTTTTACGATACTTCAGATGTAAAGTATCCTAGTTTTAAAAATGGTTACATCGTTTTGTTCTCTATTTATTTTATGCTTCAAATTGTATTACCATTGCGTCATTATGTTATAAAGGATGATGTGTTGTGGACTGAAGAAGGGCATCGTCTTTCATGGCGTATGATGTTAAGAGCAAAACATGGTTTGGTTACCTATACTGTTCAAAATAAGGAAACAGGAAAGAAAACCGTTATCCACTTAGAGGATTATTTAACCAAAAAACAACAACGTAGTGCCAGCACAAAACCAGATGTTATTTGGCAATTTTCTCAATATTTAAAAGAAGAATTTAAGAGCAATGGGCAGGATGTAGCCGTTTATGTAGATTGCAGAATAAGCGTGAATGGAAAACCCTTAAAACGACTTATTAATCCTGATGTTGATATTGCAAATACCCAATGGCAAGCACTAAGCCATAGCGAATGGATTTTACCTTCAAAAACGAAGTAAGTCTACCAGTATTTCTTAAATTTGTGCCTTAAATTTTAAACCATGCTACAAGTTCCATTTATTAGAGACAATAAAGCAATTGTTATCGAACGTTTATCAAAACGCAACATCGATGCAACTAAAATGATTGATGATGTTATTGCTTTAGATGAAAAACGCAGAAGTATCCAAACAGAATTAGATAATACTTTGGCTGAATCTAATACAATTTCGAAAGAAATAGGGAGCTTATTCAAATCTGGAAAAGCAGAAGAAGCAAATGCTTTAAAAGCAAAAACGGGAGAATTAAAAGAAGCTTCAAAAACACTTACTGAACAGTTAAATACTACTGCTGAAAGTTTACAGGAACTATTATTTCAAATTCCAAATGTACCCCATGAATCTGTTCCAGAAGGAAATTCAGAAGAAGATAATGAAGAGGTATTTAGAGCAGGAACTATTCCAACGCTTCATGAAGGTGCTTTACCGCATTGGGAACTAGCAAAGCAATACGATATTATAGATTTTGAATTAGGGAATAAAATTACAGGTGCTGGTTTTCCTGTATACAAGGGTAAAGGCGCAAAATTGCAACGAGCCTTAATCACTTATTTTTTGGATAAGAACACAGAAGCAGGATATACAGAATACCAATTACCGCATTTAATTAATGAAGCATCAGGGATTGGTACGGGGCAATTGCCCGATAAAGAAGGACAAATGTATCACGTTACCGAAGATAACTTGTATTTAATTCCAACGGCAGAAGTTCCTGGAACTAACATTTTTAGAAATACAGTGTTAAATGAAGCCGATTTACCTATTGGAATTACAGGATACACCCCGTGCTTTCGTCGTGAGGCTGGAAGTTATGGTGCACACGTTAGAGGTTTAAATAGGTTGCATCAGTTTGATAAGGTAGAAATTATACGAGTAGAACATCCTGATAAATCTTATGATGCTTTAGATGGTATGGTAAACCATGTAAAACGTATTTTAGAAGAACTGAAATTACCATACAGAATTTTAAGATTATGTGCGGGCGACACCTCTTTTGCTTCGGCATTAACATATGATTTTGAAGTGTTCTCAACTGCTCAAGATAGATGGCTAGAAGTATCTTCTGTTTCAAATTTTGAAACCTTTCAAGCCAATCGTTTAAAGTTAAGATTCAAAAACGCTAATGGTAAAAATGAATTGGCGCACACTTTGAACGGAAGTTCTCTAGCATTACCAAGAATTTTGGCAGGTATTTTAGAGAATTATCAAACTGAAAAAGGTATTGAAATTCCTGAAGTATTACGTCAGTACACTGGCTTTGATACTATTTGATAGTTTTTTCTTTCAATTTTTAATTAAAAATCGATAAAATACATTATATTCACGTTGTTTAACGATTTTTAAAAGATTTTCTTTGTGATTTAGCCAATATTTCAGAATATTACTGCACCAAATCTAATAACCTACTTAACCATGAAGAATATACTACGTATTATTCTGCTTTTAGCGCTTATCTTTATTGGGAGTAAAGTTTTGTTTTCAGATTTCAGTTTAGAAAAATCTGAAAATAAAACCTTGGCAGTCGTTAAAAAATAATCTTTTAATAAAGGAAGAACTGTCCCCAATCGAGTGATACTATCGGTTTTAATTTCGGTAGTTTAGTTAATAGAACATTATTTTGGTTGGTAATGCCCGAATGCAATATTCGGGCATTTTTGGTGTTTCCCTAATATAAGTTTCAATATATCTTCAGTATATTTACTCAATGAGATTGATAGTGTTTTTATTCTTATGTATTCCTACAATACTTCTGGCGCAAGACGATTTTTTTGCGAAGGAATACTATAAAAATGGAGATTTTGAGAAGGCTTTGGTGGAATACAAAAAATTGTATGCTAAATCAAAATCAAACATAAATTATATCAAACAAATTGTTGATGTTCATCAACAGTTAGAGCAGTACCAAGAAGTTGAAAGTTTTTTGAGGGAAATAATAGGGAGAACTAATTATCCAGCATTTTATGTTACGCTTGGGTATAACTACCAATTACAAGATCAACCTGAAAAAGCTAACGAAAACTATACCATTGCGATAAATAGTTTGCTTGTTAATCCTAACAACGCCTATTCTGTAGCTAGAACATTCCAAGACTATTCATTGTTAGATCAAGCCGCAATTACCTATGAGAAAGCCATGGAGCTCAAGCCAAAATTAAACTTAAAACTACCACTAGCTCAAATTTATGGTGAACAAGGAGATATCGAGAAAATGATGTTGAATTACATCGACTTTGCAGAAGTAAATCCTATTTCATTGAACAACATAAAGCGTGCTTTAAATAGTTTTATTAGTGAAGATGGTACTAACGAAAGTAATATTATTTTAAGAAAATTACTTATCAAAAAAATACAGCAAGAGCCAAATGTACTTTGGAATGAGTTATTGAGTTGGCTATTTATTCAGCAGAAAGATTTTAATAAAGCTTTTGCCCAAGAAAAAGCTATTACGGTTAGACAGCAAGAAGGGCTGGACAGAATATTAAATTTAGGTAGAATAGCCGAGAAAGAAAAAGCCTTTGCAACTGCAAAAACTATATTTGATTATGTAATTGAGAATGCCCAAGACAACGACACCAAATTGATGGCGTTTTATGATGTGTTACAAATAGAAACCAAACAAGCCAATAAAGACACATTTAAAGCGTTGCGAAATAAATATTTGGAGTTGTTTGATACCTACGGCACTTTTGAACAAACTTTAGATTTGCAAATATCTTACGCTCATTTTTTGGCATTTTATATGAACAATACTGAAGAAGCCACTGCTTTTTTAGAAGAAGCCTTAAAGTTACCCCTTAATGATATCCAAAAAGCTGAAATAAAACTGGAACTTGGTGATATTTTGGTGTTGAAAGAAGAATTTAATAAAGCTTTGATTTACTACACACAGATTCAAAGGAATTTAAAAAATAGCACAGTTTCTCAAATGGCACGTTTTAAGGTAGCCAAAGCAAGTTATTATAAAGGTGATTTTAAATGGGCTGAATCTCAACTTAAAATTTTAAAGTCTTCTACCTCACAATTAATTGCAAATGATGCTTTAGATTTAAAATTGTTGATTACAGATAATAAATATGAAGATTCGCTTCAAACAGCTTTAAAGCGTTATGCGAAAGCAGACTTATTGGCCTTTCAAAATAGAAATGATGAAGCCATTGCCTTATTGGATTTAGTTATTGAAAAACACAAGACAGAACCTATAATACCGCAAGCATTGTACAAACAAGCACAACTTTTTGAAGTTAAAAACCAATTTGACAAGGCCGCTGCAAATTATCAGCAAATTATTGATAATTATAGAGAAGGTATTTTGATAGATAACGCTATTTATGGACTAGCGGAATTATACCTAAATCACTTAAATACCCCTGAAAAGGCTAAAGAACTCTACAAAGAATTAGTTTTTAATCATGCTGATAGTATTTATTTTATTGAAGCAAGAAAGCAGTTTAGAAGACTTAGGGGAGACGCTATCAACTAAATGGATGCACTTTATACTTTTGAATTTGATTTCATTGAATTAATAGGCTTTGGAGCTGCGATTTTAACCACCATTGCATTTTTACCTCAAGTTTACAAAACATGGAAAACCAAAGATGTTAGTAGTTTATCTTTGCCAATGCTAATTCTATTCTTTATAGGTATTGTGCTATGGCTAGTGTATGGTTTTTTAATGCATAGTCCTTCCATGATTTTTGCAAATTCAATTACAGTTGTCTCTTCAATACTATTGCTGTATTTCAAACTCAAATACAGAAATAAATAAATCTCATTTATTAAAATTTATTCAATTAAAATCTTCAATTCAAAAGCCTATTAAACCGGGGTGTTTTGTATAATTCATAACATATTGTTAAATATGATATTGAAAATTCAAAAAAAATACGGGTTTGGTATTTATTTTCAATTCAAATTTTTAATATTGTACTCGATTTGGTGAGGTTCATCAAACGTAACTTCAAACATTAAAATCTAATAGATGAAAATTGGTGTTCCTATTGAAATAAAAAACAACGAAAACCGTGTAGGAATGACGCCTTCTGGTGTTTTCGAATTAACAAAAAGAAATCATTCTGTATACATTCAAAAAGATGCAGGGCATAACAGTGGTTTTTTAGATGAGGATTATGTGAAAGCTGGTGCAACTATTCTTGATACAATTGAAGAGGTATATGATGTGGCGGATATGATCGTCAAGGTTAAGGAGCCTATTGAAAAAGAATACAATTTAATTAAGGAAGACCAAGTAGTATTTACCTATTTTCATTTTGCTTCTAGCGAAACGCTAACTAAAGCGATGATAGAAAGTAAAGCTATTTGTATAGCATATGAAACTGTTGAGGATGCAGATGGATCATTGCCTTTACTAATTCCAATGTCTGAAGTTGCAGGTCGTATGTCAATTCAGCAAGGAGCAAAATATTTAGAAAAACCAATCCAAGGGAGAGGTATTTTATTAGGCGGTATCCCAGGAGTACCACCTGCAAAAGTATTGATTTTAGGTGCTGGTGTAGTGGGTATACAGGCGGCACGTATGGCATCAGGTTTGGGTGCTAATGTTTTTATTTTAGATATCAACATGAAGGCTTTACGTCATGTGAGTGAAACCATGCCTAACAACGTAATTAGCGAATTTTCAAGTGAGTATAATATCAGAAAGCATATAAAGGATTCAGACTTAATCATTGGTGGTGTGCTTATTAAAGGAGCAAAAGCACCTAAGCTAATTACCAGAGACATGCTTAGAGAGATGCGCCCAGGATCAGTTATGGTAGATGTTGCTGTAGATCAAGGAGGGTGTTTTGAAACTACAAAACCAACTACACATCAGGACCCTACTTATATAATAGATGAAGTAGTTCACTATAGTGTTGCAAATATGCCTGGGGCGGTACCATACACGTCTACCATGGGATTAACAAATGTAACTTTGCCCTATGTTATTAAGCTAGCAGATATGGGATGGAAAAAGGCTTGTAAGAAAAATAAATCTCTGGCGAAAGGACTTAATATTATAAACGGGAAAATAGTTTATAAAGAAATAGCCGAAGCTTTCGATTTAGAATTTGAAACTGTCTAATTGTTTTTTATCTGACAAAATTTCACAAATTAAAAATGGTGCAATTATTGCTATCTTTATTACAAATTAAAAATTGAAATTATGTTTGGATACTATATATTAATAGGAGCTATAATGCTCGCAAGTTGGGCTGTAAGTAATACTTTAAAACGAAAATTTGCAAAGTATTCTAAGGTTCATCTTAGAAATGGCATGAGTGGTGCTGAAGTTGCACAAAAAATGCTATCAGATCATGGAATCTACGATGTTGAAGTTATTTCAACTTCTGGACGCCTAACAGATCATTATAACCCAAAAAACAAAACAGTTAATTTAAGCGAATCAGTATATAATCAGCGAAACGCTGCTGCTGCTGCAGTTGCGGCACATGAAGTTGGTCATGCAGTACAACACGCTCAGGCATATAGTTGGTTACAGATGCGATCCACTTTGGTGCCTGTTGTAAGTGTAACTTCTGGAATGTCTCAATGGCTAATTATTGGAGGCCTCATTTTAGGTGGAGCTGCTGGTTTAGGTTTAGGCTGGTGGGTTGCTGTGGCTGGTTTAGTAATGATGGGGGCTGCTACATTATTTAGCTTTATTACATTACCAGTAGAATACGATGCCAGTAATAGAGCCTTAGCTTGGTTAAAAAACAAAAACGTAGTAACACCTGATGAATATAAAGGATCTGAAGATGCTTTAAAATGGGCGGCAAGAACCTACTTGGTAGCTGCAATAGGCGCATTGGCTAACCTATTATATTGGGCGCTTCAAGTATTTGGAAGAGATTAAACCAAAAAGTACAATTTATAAAAGCTCTGAATAATTTCAGGGCTTTTTTGTTTCTTTACATCTTCAATTATAACAATGGAAAGCTCAAACCCTCAGCAATATTATAAAGCGCATTTAGAAAATTACAAAGTGCAATCTAAACAGTTGTATAAGCGTATGGCGACATTAAGCATATTGCGCGTTTTTGTGTTTTTGGTAACTTGTTTTGGAATCTACGTAAGTTATTCCCATTGGCAAATAGCCCTTTTTATTGGTGTGGTAGGCACGGTAGTTTTTATTTATTTGCTTTCAAAGCATACAGATGTAAAACATCAGAAAGCGCTTTATGACGCCTTAGCTAAAATAAATGCAGATGAAATTGCTATTGCTCAAGGCGATTTTCATAATAGAGAAAACGGTCTAGAATTTCAAGACCCCAAGCATTTTTATAGTTTAGATATAGATTTATTTGGTCGAGGCTCTTTCTTTCAATTTATAAATAGAACCGCCATTGCCGAAGGCAAAAATATGCTGGCTGAAGCATTAAAAGCTAATAGTATAAACGATGTCGAACTCCGTCAGGAAGCAATTAAAGAATTGGCTTCAAAACCTAAATGGCGACAGTTTTACAGTGCAAATGCAAGTTTAGTCACTGTTGAAACTCCAGCAAAATCGATTATTAATTGGTTGAATGGTTACAAATCGTTTTTATCAAAAACGATGAAATGGTTGCCTCTTGCTTTTACAGTATCTTCCATATTGATGTTTGTACTTATTTCTTTTGAAGTTATTTCAAATCAGATGTTATTATATTGGTTGCTTTTAGGTTTAGGTATCACGGGCATTTACGTTAAGAACATTAATGCGTTGTCGTCACATGTTGACAAGGTGAAGGATACGTTTCGTCAATACGCCGTATTGTTGGATTTAATTGAAAATGAGACTTTTGAATCAGAAGTATTGCGCCAAAAACAAAATCAAATCAAATCTGATAAAGAAAAGGCCTCAATCATTTTTAAAAAACTATCAAGGTCTTTGGATGCACTTGATAATCGAAATAACATTGTTGGGGCTATTTTCGGAAACGGCTTCTTTTTAACCGATATAAAAAACAGCTATCGCATTGAGCAATGGATAGAAAAATATGGTGATAAAGTTACAGATTGGTTTGAGGTAGTTTCGTTCTTTGATGCCTATAATTCCTTAGGGAATTATACGTTCAATCACCCTGAATTTGTGTTTCCAACTATTTCAGAAGACAATAAAGTTATAGATGCTAAGGGTTTAGGACATCCGCTCTTAAATAAAGATAAAAGAGTAGATAGTGATGTTACTGTAAATAATCAGGAGTTTTTTATAGTAACTGGAGCAAATATGGCAGGGAAAAGCACGTTTTTGAGAACCATTTCTTTGCATATTGTTATGGCAAATGTTGGTCTTCCAGTATGTGTATCCTCAAGTTTGTACCGTCCTATAAAACTTATTACTAGTATGAGAACGTCTGATTCGTTAACAGACGATAGTTCTTATTTCTTCTCAGAACTAACCAGATTAAAATTTATAGTTGATACCATTAAAACTGAACCTTATTTTATTGTGTTAGATGAAATTTTGAAAGGTACGAACAGCACAGATAAAGCCATTGGTTCCAAAAAATTTGTAGAGAAACTTGTAGCCACCAATGCAACAGGTATTATAGCAACTCACGATTTAAGTTTGTGTGATATTGAAACCGAATTGGATGAGGTGAAAAATTACTATTTTGATGCTGAAATTATTGATGATGAATTACATTTTGATTACAAATTAAAACAGGGTGTTTGTAAAAATATGAATGCCTCTTTTCTTCTCAAGAAAATGGATATTGTCTGATACTTTTAGAAGAATTGATGTGACTTTTTACGTCTGAAGTGTCTAAAATGTAAAGTTTTAAATGATGAAAAACATGATAAGATTTGTACTGTTTATAATGCTTGTTTTGGCAGGCTCATTTATTTCTGCTCAAGAAGTAAAAATTAATGACGACCTATACGAAGTAAAAAAGGACTTGATTTTTAAAAATGGTGTAGATGTTACAAATACACTTTCTGATGCCGAAAAGTCTAAAATTTTAGCAGCATTTGAAAAAAAGAAGTTGGAAATAGCCGAAGCTAATGAAGCAAAGGAAAAACTAGAGAAGGCCGAGAGAGAACAAAAAAGGGCTGAAAAACAACGAAAAAAGGCAGAACAAAAACAAAAGAAAGCCGAAAAAGCTTTAAAACAAAAGGAAAAGGCACAAACAAATCATGATAGAGCCATTAAGAAACATGAAGATGCAATAAAAAAATATGAGAAGCTTAAAAAGAAAGGCAAGCTATCTCCAGAAGATGAAAGAAAATGGTTGGAAAAAATAGAGAAGCTAAATGCTAATATCTCCAAAACTAAAAAGAAATTAAAATAATTGCCCCGAAAGAGTTTGCCCTGAATTTGGTTTGATAACTTTAAAATAAATGATACCTTAAGAGTCCAGAAAAACAATATTTCTGGACTCTTTTTTATGATAAAACTTTAGTAATCATATGTATTTAGTATGCAAGAAGAACTAAAAATAGCACTAATACAATCAGATTTAGTTTGGGAAAATCCTGAGCAAAATCGATTAAATTTTACTGAAAAATTAGAAACTCTTGATGAAACCATTGATGTTATTGTCCTTCCTGAAATGTTCACTTCTGGTTTTACTATGAATGCTAAATCCGTAGCTGAAACTATGAATGGAGCAACAGTATCTTGGTTGAAAGGTTTGGCAAAAACTAAACAAGTGGTAATAGCCGGAAGTATGGTGATTTTTGAGAATGGTAATTATTACAATAGATTTTTATTGGTAGAACCATCAGGCAAATTATCTTATTATGATAAACGACACACCTTTACTCTAGCAGGAGAGGATAAGGTTTATACTGCTGGGAATCAGAAAATAATTATAGATTATAAAGGATGGAAAATTTGTCCGTTAATATGTTACGATCTGCGCTTTCCAGTTTGGGCAAGAAATACTGATAATTATGATGTTTTAATATATGTTGCTAATTGGCCTGTGCCAAGAATTGATGCCTGGGATACTTTGCTAAAGGCAAGAGCTATCGAAAACATGAGTTATTGTATTGGAGTAAACCGCATTGGGGTGGATGGTATAGATGTGAAATATTGTGGTAGTTCAGCAGTGTATGATGTTTTAGGAAAAAAACTAACTAATATCTCTTTAAATAAAGAAGTAATTGAAATTGTAACTTTGAGTAAAAATCATATTCGCAAATACAGAAATGCTCTAAAATTTTTAGAGGATAGGGATGAATTTAATCTTTTAGAGTAAAACTTGTTTCTAAATCCCAACCAGCACGTACTTCGTCAATCTGTTCTTCAGAATGTTTTACTATTTCTGGTTGAATTTTTTTCAAATAATTTCCAGTATCATAAACTCTATTTCCATTGGAATCAAAAATCACTCTAATAAAATAGTTTCCTGGACTAATATTTAAAAAATCAAACGGCTTTTGTTCTGTTGCGTATTTCTCATACTTAACCTCTCCTTTTTTATCAGTAAGTTGTACAATTATTGGATAAACGGCGTTATAAATATTCAATCGCAAATTACCATAACTATCTAACTTTCTAGTTCTCAATGAGTACTGCAGTGTGTCATTAGTGTTTTCGAAAAAATCTGTGAAAGCATCAGGGAAAACAGACATGTTATATTCATTATCTTCTGTTTTTTCAAAACCAATAGCATATGTATTTCTCAAAGAATCATAAGACTTGATTGTAAATTCTACTGGTAAAGAATCTTTATCTATTAACGTTATTTTTGATGTGTCAAATTTGGTAAACGGAATGTTTCCTGAAATTTTGAAATCTTCATCATACCGAATAGTTCCGTTAGGTTCAGCTTCTAGCATTAAGGAATCTCGCTCTTTATCCCGCAGCCTTACAGTATATTCTTTTGTAATTTGCGGATGCTCAATAGTCATAACCAAGGAGTCAATCTCTATTTTTGGTTTATACCAAAAGTAAAGTGTATCGGTATCTTTATTTTTTGAAAGACGATATTCAAAATCTTCTGGTATTTCAGATTTGAATGAAAATTTCACACCTTCGGGATTTCCCTCATAACCAATCATTATTTTTTCACTATTAACCAACTGCGGTCTCGAAGGATTAAAATCTACTATTTCATTAAACAATCTTAAGTTGTATGTGCTATCTGTAGGAAGTGTAATGAACTCTTTTTTAAACGCAATTTGGTCGGATTTTTGTTGAAAAATATTATCATTATTCTTATCCTTTAACGCTACCAATAAATACTTGCCTGCTTTGGCATTTTCAATAGTATAAGAAGTTAAACTATCTAAAGTATTTGTAATGTATTTAGGCGTTTCCTTATAAATGATGGAGTCGGTAAAAGTAGAGTCTACTTCGTAAAGCATAACAGAAACAAAAGTGTCTGGTTCGCGTTTTATAGCATTTGAAATATTACCAGAAACGGTTAGTGAATCAATATAATCGCCTGTGGAAAACACATAGCGGTAATAGGTGTATGGATTCCCTTCGTTATTATCCTCAATACTATTACCAAAATTAAATGCGTAAGTAGTGTTTGGTGGTAAGGTGTCGTATATTTTTATTTTAATCGTTTTACTTGCGCTTCCTAGAGGGGTGATTTCTGGTTGCGTTTTCATTGGGGGTGAAATAATTAATTGCTTTTGTAAGTTTTTAATTTTTATATACTCGTCAAACTCAATTCTTATTTCTTTTGCTTTAAAATTCGTTGAGTAGTTTTCTGGAGAAGTACTTATAATTACAGGAGGAGTTATATCTTTTTCTCCACCCTCAGGGGTGCCTCTATTAGCACAATTAATAAAAATACAACCAATAATTATAGCTAAAAGAATATTTAAAAACCTGTTGTGCATTATCTAAATCAAAATTTTAAGCAAACCTACATAAATTTACCTTAAAAGTAAACGATAATATCATTAAGCTATTGCCATGGTAGCGATACTTATTTTTATAATTTTTGCTTGACTTAAAGCGGAGCAGCATGCCTCTAAAGTTGCGCCAGTTGTAATAATGTCATCCACTATAAGCACATGTTTGTTTTCAATTTTTAGGATGTTTTTTACGGCGAAGATCTCATTGTTATTATTCCATCGTGCTAAACGCCCTTTGGTGGTTTGAGATGTTGTGTTTGAAATTTTCACGAGTACGTCATCAACATACTCGGCATTTAGAGCTTTCGCAACTTGCTGTCCGAATTTTGAAACTTGATTATACCCTCTCTTTTTAAGTTTTTTTTTGTGCATTGGCACAGGAATTACCATATCAACACTTTGATAGGTCTCAACTTCAGCAAGCTCGCCACCTA
Organism: Flavobacteriaceae bacterium; assembly: GCA_043557195.1. Lineage (GTDB taxonomy): Bacteria > Bacteroidota > Bacteroidia > Flavobacteriales > Flavobacteriaceae > Jejuia. Next base: position 2,470,535 of record CP121314.1, read on the forward strand.
ACCAATCTCCTAAAAGTTCACCGATATGCTCGTAACCTTTATACTTTAAACCATGGATAAGTTGTTGCACAGGCCCTTTTTTTTCAAAACGAAACAAAGCAGTGGCTAGTTCAACTTTAGCTCGTCCTCGCAATACTTTTTTAACACTATCATCATTGTTGAAGTGAAAATCAGTAACTGGTAAATCGTGCCTGCAATTGATACAGATGGTGTCTTCATTATCCGAAAGATAACTAGAACAGGCGTAACAAACCTTTGGAAAGAATAAGTTGATGACTGATTTCAAAAGAGCTATAATTAAGTGCTTTGTAAACTTAATTAAAAAAATGACGTTATTAAACCTTAATTTTTATCAAACTTGTGACGCAGTTTAAAGTGGTTTTATATTTTTGCACCTATGGCAAATCAAGACGATACATTTAAGAAGGTTATTTCGCATGCAAAGGAGTACGGATATGTATTTCAAAGTAGTGAAATTTATGATGGTTTAAGCGCAGTATACGACTACGCTCAAAACGGTGCTGAGTTAAAAAAGAATATTCGCGACTATTGGTGGCGGGCTATGGTTCAGATGAATGAAAACATTGTGGGTATAGACGCAGCAATTTTTATGCATCCTACCACTTGGAAAGCCTCGGGGCATGTTGATGCTTTTAATGACCCTTTAATTGATAATAAAGATTCTAAAAAACGCTATCGTGCTGATGTTTTGATTGAAGATTATTGTGCTAAGATTGAAGCAAAAATTGACAAAGAAGTAAAAAAGGCAGAAAAACGTTTTGGTGAAGCTTTTAATAAAGAAGAGTTTTTAAGCACCAACGGACGTGTTCTCGGGTATCAAGAAAAGATAAATGCTACACTTTCAAGGATGGCAAAATCTTTAGAGAATGAAGATTTGGCTGATGTAAAAGCTTTAATTGAAGAGTTAGAAATAGCAGACCCATTAACAGGGAGTAAGAATTGGACAGATGTTAAGCAATTTAACTTAATGTTCGGTACAAAGCTTGGGGCATCTGCCGAAAATGCAATGGATTTGTATTTACGACCTGAAACTGCACAAGGTATTTTTGTGAACTTTTTAAATGTTCAGAAAACAAGTCGCTTAAAAATACCTTTTGGAATTGCGCAAACCGGTAAAGCATTTAGAAATGAGATTGTGGCACGACAATTCATTTTTAGAATGCGTGAGTTTGAGCAGATGGAAATGCAATTTTTTATAAAACCTGGAACGCAAGGTGAATGGTATGAGCATTGGAAAGCGCATAGAATGAAGTGGCATTTATCATTAGGCATGGGAGAAGATAACTATCGTTTTCATGACCATGAAAAGCTAGCCCATTATGCTGATGCAGCAGCAGATATTGAATTTAAGTTCCCATTCGGATTTAAAGAATTGGAAGGTATTCATTCTAGAACTGATTTTGACTTGAGTCAACATGAAAAATTCTCAGGTAAAAAATTACAGTACTTCGATCCTGAAGAAAATAAAAGTTATGTGCCGTACGTATTAGAAACTTCTATTGGATTAGATAGAATGTTTTTAGCAGTATTTTCAAATTCTTTACAAGAGGAAGAACTAGAAAATGGCACCACAAGAACTGTTTTAAAATTGCCAAGTGTTTTGGCACCTGTGAAAGCTGCGGTATTACCGTTGGTTAAAAAAGATGGCTTACCAGAAATAGCTAGAAACATAGTGGAGGAGTTGAAATGGGATTTCAATATAATTTATGATGAAAAGGATGCTGTTGGTAGACGTTATAGAAGACAAGATGCTAACGGAACACCTTTCTGTATTACTGTAGATCATGATACTTTAGAAGATAATTCTGTTACTATACGTCACAGAGATACCATGGAGCAGCAACGTGTAAAGATTGAAGATTTAAGAGATATTATTAAGAAAGAGGTTGATGTACGTAACTGGTTGATGAAGATGAAATAAGTTAAATAGCTTTTTTTATTTTGAACTTGTTTCTGTAATACAAAAAAATAATAAACCCGAACTTTTTAGTTCGGGTTTATTATTTTTTATATCATTTTAATTTTCTTAAAACCTATATCCTAAAGTGATACCGCCTTTGCCGATAATTTCATAATCGAGATCGTTACTATTGAAGAGGTTTCTGCCTACACCAAAACCAATTTCGCCAACAAAACCACTTTTGGTAACCCATTTACCACCAATGCCTATTCCTAGTGCAAAATCTGTAATCTTTTTTCTAGTACCCGTAAAATCATCATTGATTGTATCAGTGAAAAACAGACTTTCATTAGTAGAGTTTAGCATTCCAAACCCTTCAACATAAAAACCCGCTGCATATTTTTTACCGAAGTAGAAACGGTAATAAGGAGATATGTAATAATTGATATCATCACTTACGTCATCATCAATTGGCAAAAAGACTGTAACACCTGCTCCAGATTCTTCGTTTATGGTTCTTTCATAAGTCACTTCAAATGCACCAAGAACAAGAAATAATCCATTTAATTTTATTTCGTTAAAGTTTGTTTGAGCATTGTTTTGGTTACTGTTTTCATTGTTTTCTTGAGAAAAAGAAGAATTACATAGCAATAATGCGATAAGTGTCGCAAAGCATAATTTTTTCATAAAGTGTTTGTTTAAAGTTTAGTAAAAATCACTATAACCTAGATGTAGTATTTACGCAAAGGTTGCGCAAATAATATGCCTTTTCTATAATTGTTGTTAGATTTTTACTTGGCGCTGTATTAATTGAGATAAAGAAATGAAGGTTTCAGTACGAGAAACACCATTTATTTCTTGAATTGTATTTAATACTTGCATTAAGTGGTCGTTACTTTTACAAATTACTTTTAGAAATACATTCCAGTTTCCGGTAGTATAGTGACATTCCAGCACTTCTGGAACACGTTTTAAAAGTTTAATGATTACAGGTGCATCAGCAGCTTTGTCAAAATACACACCCACGAATGCCATGGTGTCGAAACCTAAAACTTCAGGGTTTACTACGAATTTTGAACCTGCTAAAAGTCCAGATTTTTCTAACTTACGAAGACGCTGGTGAATGGCTGCTCCAGAAATACCAACATTTCTTGCTATTTCTAAGATTGGTGTACGCGCATCTTCCATTAACGTGCGTAGAATTTTTTTGTCTATACCATCAATTTCGGTTTGTTTCTGTTTTGCCATCGTTGTTATAAATTAAAAGGTAAAAGTAATAATTTGATTTCAAATAGGAACATCTTTTTGACGAATTAGGTTGCGTTAGGGATTGAGGGATTTGTTGAAGCTCCCCGACGCAGGAGGGAGCGACTCCCGAAAGCCCGACCCTTGTGGTAACGCCCAAAAAAGAATATTAGTTATTTAGTGGGTTGTACCCCAAGTAAGGCACCTGTTTTTCGTTAAACTGAATTCCAAATTCCTGCAATTCTTTTAATATAGGTTGATAAATCTCTTTTGTGATTGGAATTTGAACACCAGGGCTAGTAATGGTACCATTTAGAATAGCAAGTGTCGCAATAGCAACAGGTAAACCAACAGTTTTGGACATTGCGGTATAGGTTTGGTCCTCTCCAATGACTACCATATTGGCATCTATTTGGTGTTTTTTGCCATTGAGTTCATAACCGAATTTATGGTACATCACAATCATATCTTTATCGGCTGCACTCAACGTCCAGCTATCCATTAGTATTTTTTGAAGTATTTGGGCTGGTGTAGCATTTTTAAGACCAATTTTTTTATTTGGATTGAAAATATCTAGCTCCACAAGTTTATCCCAAACCACATCATCTTGGTCTATCTTTAATTCGTGTCTTAGTTTTAATTCTACCGAATCTTTATGGCTGTAGGGGAGAAATGTATTGGTAAAATCGCGATAACTCATAGTTTCACTATCCTCTATGTTAAAACTATCATCCGTCATTCCAAGGGTAACAAAAATATTCCAAGCGCGACTAAAACCTACACGTCTCATTGTGCCCCGATATAAGGTTTGGGTGTTTTGTAAGCCATAAGCGTCACGATATTTTAAGGAATCGCGATTGGCATAGGCTTCAAACCGGCCATATTCTTCAATATCTAAAAACTCAGTACGCCTAAATAAACGTTGGTAAGGGATGTATTTATAACTGCCCTCCTGCAAAAATTTTGCAGCACCACCTTGTCCGGCTGTTACCACGTTTCTTGGGTTCCATGTAAATTTATAGTTCCATGGGTTATTGTCGCTTTCTGGAGCAATTAGCTCATTTATCTCCAGAAAATCTTCAAACTTTTGAAACTGGGGTTAAGTATCAAATGTATCATGCGCTGTTTTTGCTGTTTATTGGCAGCAGTTCTTTGGTTAGTGTTGGATATAAAAACATCATATTTTATTTAGTTATTATTGGTGTTTTTCTTTTTTCGGGTTCAATTTATGGACTTGCAACTAATCAATTAACTAACTTTAATTTTAAATCTATTGGTTTTGTTACACCTATAGGAGGCTTATTTTTAATTGCCTCTTGGGTTGTTTTAATTATCAATTTCATAAAATTAAAGTCTTAAAAATACGAATTTTATATTTTTAGTTTAAAATATTATCATAATTTTGCACAATAATTATTTTATTCAATAAAACATGGTGAATAACAATATTTCTACGCAAACGATTTCGTTAGAGCGTTACGGTATTAAAAATGCAAAAACACATTATCAATTATCTTCTGAAGATTTACATCGGATTACTATTGAAAATGGACAAGGTGTTGAAGCTTCATCAGGAGCTTTGGCTGTAAATACAGGTGAATTTACTGGACGTTCTCCAAAAGATAGATTTATTGTTAAGGATGCCATTACAGAAGATAAGATTTGGTGGGGAGATATCAATATACCTTTTTCAATTGAAAATTTTGATAAATTATATGATAAGGTAACAGCATATTTGTCTGAAAAGGAAGTTTTTGTACGTGATTGTTTTGCTTGTGCTGATGATAATTATAGATTGAATATCCGTGTGATTAATGAATATCCTTGGAGTAACATGTTTGCGTGCAGTATGTTTTTAAGGCCAACATCTGAAGAGTTAGAAACTTTTGAAGCAGAATGGACAGTGGTAAATGCGCCTGGTTTTATGGCAGATGCTGAAATTGATGGTACAAGACAACATAACTTTGCTATTTTGAATTTCACAAAAAAGATTGCCTTAATTGGAGGTACAGGTTATACTGGAGAGATTAAAAAAGGAATCTTTTCAGCATTAAATTTTATACTTCCTGTTGAAAAAAACACGATGCCAATGCATTGTAGCGCCAATGTTGGTAAGGATGGTGATACTGCTGTTTTCTTTGGATTATCGGGGACTGGAAAAACAACCCTTTCTACGGATCCTAACCGTAGTTTGATTGGTGATGATGAACATGGATGGACTAACGAAAACACTGTTTTTAACTTTGAAGGTGGATGTTATGCTAAAGTGATTAATCTTTCAAGAGATAAAGAACCAGAAATTTATGATGCTATAAAACCTGGTGCTATTCTTGAAAATGTAATTTTGGATAATAATGGTGTTGTAGATTTTGAAAATACTTCAATTACCCAGAATACAAGAGTAAGTTATCCAATTCATCATATTGAAAATATTAAAGTGCCATCAGTAGGGAGGAATCCTAAAAATATATTCTTTTTAACTGCTGATGCTTTTGGTGTGATTCCTCCTATTTCTAAATTAACACCAAGTCAAGCAGCGTATCACTTTATTTCGGGCTATACAGCGAAAGTAGCTGGTACTGAAGCAGGAGTAAAAGAACCGCTGCCTTCGTTTTCAGCATGTTTTGGAGCACCTTTTATGCCGCTACATCCTGCTAAATATGCAGAAATGCTAAGCAAAAAAATGATTGAGGCTGGTGTGAACGTTTGGTTAATTAATACAGGCTGGACGGGTGGTCCTTACGGCGTAGGTAAGCGTATGGAATTAAAATATACACGCGCCATGATTAATGCAGTATTAAATGGAGACTTAGGTTTATACAACTACGATGATTACCATATTCATTCTGTATTTGGAGTAGCCCAACCAAGAACATGCCCAGGGGTACCAACAAGCGTGTTGAGTCCAAGGCAAACTTGGAATGATGACGAAGCTTACTACACTATGGCCTTTAAATTAACTAATGCTTTTAGAGAAAACTTTAAAAAGTTTGAAGCACATTGTACCGAGGAAATAAGACGTGGTGGTCCGCAACGATATGCATTTTAAGATATAAAAAAAGCGTTTTCAATTAGAAAACGCTTTTTTATTCAGTATTTACAAATACTATTTTCCTTTATTAACTTTTTCAATATATTTTTCTAACGCCATAGTCATTGAAGGCGTTTCAGGCGTTGGTGCAGCAATATCTACACGTAACCCTTTTTCTTCAACAGCTTTAATGGTTGTGTTACCAAACACGGCTATACGCGTATCATTCTGTTTGAAATCTGGAAAATTCTGAAATAGTGACTCTATTCCCGAAGGGCTGAAAAACACTAAAACATCATAGTATACATTAGCTAAATCAGATAAATCACTCACTACTGTTTTATAAAATGTAGCTTGTTTCCAATCTACACCTAAACCATTTAATGTTTCAGGAACTAGAGGTTTTACTTTGTCAGTATTCGGTAATAAGAATTTCTCGTCTTTATACTTTTTAATTAGAGGCGATAATTCAGCAAATGTGCGTTTCCCAACATAAATTTTACGTTTTCTATACACCACATATTTTTGAAGGTAATATGCTACAGCTTCAGACTGACAAAAGTATTTCATGGTATCAGGTACCTTGAAACGCATCTCTTCAGCTACTCTAAAAAAGTGATCTACAGCATTTCTACTTGTTAAAATAATGGCTGTGTAATTGTGTAAATCAATTTTTTGTTGCCTAATTTCTTTAGCAGGTACGCCTTCTACATGAATAAAAGGTCTGAAATCTATTTTAACTTTCTTTTTCTCCTGTAAATCAAAGTAAGGAGAATTCTCAATTTTAGGTTCTGGTTGAGATACTAAAATGGTCTTCACTTTCATAGGCTCAAAATAGTTTAATTAGGCACTAAAAACCGCGTAAATAATTACATAGGGTGCGATTTCAAGAGCGCAAAGATACAAAATAAAATAGAAAAAGTTGGTTTTTATTTCATTTTGATACATTTTAAATGTGGTAATTAAACCGCTAATATTTACTACAAAAAGTAAAGCTAGTATACTATAAATTAAAGTTTTTGAAGGCGTAATACTAAAGATTAAAAAAGCATTAATTGGAAGGAGTAATAGGCCTAAATAATTCTTATAACTTATTTTTTGAAACAAGTAGTTGTCAATAATAATATCAATTTCAAAAAGGCTGGCAATCAAACGTTCTAAAAGTACTTTTACAAGTATAAAAATGCCAATACCAACAGCTAACTTAACGATTAAAGTGGTATTGATTTCTACGGAACTTGTTAGGCTTTCAAAGCACAATACACAAAAAACGGAGCTAGAAAGGGCTAAGTTTAAAAAAAGTAATCCATCGTAGTAATCTAAAAACTTCTGGTCTTTTCCATAAATTTTTAAGTATCTAGAATTGCCAATTACCATTATAAATTCGCTAAAACGCTTTGGCGCTACACTTTTGGCTAAAGCTATGGTTACTAAACAGATTAGTAACAGAACTGTGTACAACGTATGTGAAGGTACTTCTCTTAGCATGGGTTAAAATTATCATAAATTTTATAGAAGAAGTGAATTATTACGAAATTTTTAAAAAAAAGAATGGCTTAAAAATGTACATTTGTGGCTATATTTATTTAGATGAAGGACGCCGTTGTAATCATTCCAACCTACAATGAGATTGAAAATATTGAGCTAATAATTAAAGCCGTATTTTCAGAATCTAAAGATATACACATTCTTGTGGTAGACGATAATTCTCCAGATGGAACAGCAGACAAAGTAAAAGACCTCCAAAACGATTTTTCGGGTAGATTGCACTTAAAAGAACGAGAAGAAAAATCAGGATTAGGAACTGCTTATATTTTGGGCTTTAAGTGGAGTTTGGTTAGGAAATATGAGTACATTTTTGAAATGGATGCCGATTTTTCGCATGATCCAAAGGATTTAATACGCTTGTATAAAGCTTGTGCAGAGAAAGGTGCAGATATGTCTATTGGTTCACGATATATAACAGGAGTAAATGTGGTAAACTGGCCTATGAGTAGGGTATTAATGTCGTACATAGCATCAAAATATGTACGGTTTATTACTGGAATGAAAATTAGTGATACAACAGCAGGATTTGTATGCTACAAACGTAAAGTTTTAGAATCTTTAGATTTAACTAAAATTAAATTTATAGGTTATGCATTTCAAATTGAAATGAAGTTTAAAACCTATTTACAGCATTTTAGAATAGTTGAAGTTCCTGTAATATTTACCGATAGAACACGAGGAGAATCAAAACTAAGTTCAGGTATTATTTCTGAGGCAGTTTTTGGAGTCATCTCTATGAAATTGAAAAGTTTATTTAAAAGAAAAGCGTTGTAATGAAACTAAAAAGAACACTTATAAAGAATGCTAACATTGTAAATGAAGGCAAAACTTTTAGCGGCGATATATTAATTGAAGGTGAGTTTATTAAGGAGATTGATACGTCAATTAGTGCAAAATGGGCAGATGTAACGATAATTGATGCTGAAGGAAAATATGTGTTGCCAGGAGCTATTGATGACCAAGTGCATTTTAGAGAGCCAGGGTTAACACATAAAGCTGATATTGCAACAGAATCAAAAGCTGCTTTAGCAGGTGGTATCACATCGTTTATTGAGATGCCAAATACCAATCCGCAAACTACTACAGTTGAGAAGCTTGAGGAAAAATTTGAGATTGCATCAAAAACATCATCAGCAAATTATTCATTTATGTTTGGTGGCACAAACGATAACTTAGATGAAATTTTGAAAGTTGATGAAACCACTGTTGCTGGTTTGAAATTGTTTTTAGGTTCCTCTACTGGAAATATGTTGGTAGATGATCCAAAAGTGCTAGAAAAAATCTTTCAAAGTACAAAAATGGTCATTTCAGTGCATTGTGAAGATGAAGCTACAATAAGAGAAAATCTCAAGGAACATGTTGAGAAATATGGTGATGATATTCCAATAGAAAAGCATCCAATCATCAGAAGTGAAGCCGCGTGCTATTTATCATCATCAACGGCAATTGAATTGGCTAAAAAAACAGGAGCAAGATTGCATGTATTCCATCTATCTACTGGTAAGGAAACGAATTTGTTTACCAATAAAATTCCTTTAAAGGACAAAAAGATAACTTCAGAAGTATGTATACACCATTTGTGGTTTTCAGATGAGGATTACAAGAAAAAGGGAACACATATCAAATGGAATCCAGCAGTTAAAACCGCTGAAGATAGAGCGCAATTATGGGAAGCACTTTTAGATGATAGGATTGATGTAATTGCAACCGACCATGCGCCACATACTATAGAAGAGAAGAATAACGTTTATACAAAAGCACCTTCTGGTGGTCCGTTAGTGCAACACGCCTTGCCCGCAATGTTAGAAATGTATCATAAAGGTAAAATTACAATTGAAAAAATTGTAGAAAAAATGTGCCATAACCCAGCTATTTTGTTTGATGTAGAACGTAGAGGTTATGTAAAGGAAGGCTATTATGCAGATTTGGTTTTAGTGGATTTGAATAGCCCATGGACGGTTAAAAAAGATAATATTCTTTATAAATGTGGATGGTCTCCTTTTGAAGGGGCAACGTTTAAATCGAGAATAACGCATACTATTTTAAATGGTAGTTTGGTGTATAATAATTTTAAATTCCCAGGAGTAAAAGCCGCTAAAAGGTTAACGTTTAACAGATGATTTACAAAAAACTAATAGTGCTATGTTGTGTTTTATTAACGCTTTCGTCATGCTACAAATACAATAAACCAGATAAACCTGATAGCCTTATTCCAAAGGATCAAATGGTTCATATATTGCTAGATTTAAAATTGATAGGAGCTATTACAGGAAGAGATAAAAAGGTCCTAGATAGCGCTAAGGTTGACCCTGAAGGTTATATCTACAAAAAGTATAATGTTGATAGTTTACAATTTGCGCGAAGCAATGCATATTACACCTATTATATGGATGAGTATGCCGAAATCTATATAAAAGTTAAAGACAGCTTATCAAAACTTAAAACGTATTATAAAGATAATCTTGATAAAGAGCGAGAAGATAAAAAGAAAGCAGATTCTTTAAAAGCCATAAAAAAAGAACTAGAGCAATTAGAAATAGATGCTGAAATGGGAACGGGAGGACATGATGAGCTTGAGTCTCTAGAACTTATTGAGCCTGTTTCAGATAAAGATTCCCTGTCTTTGAAATCACCTCTCTAATAGGTTCAAATTCATAATTTAATTTTGTTATCACTTTCGAGCTATCATAGTGTTTTTCTGTGGTTAACGATTTGGCTAGTTGTCTGGTAAGTCTTCTTCGTTTACCGATTAGTTTTCGTTTTAACCAGTCTAATCTCCATACTATTTGAAGTAACCAAGATTGTGCTAATCTACTTGGGAGCTTGACGTTTAAAGCTTTCGCAATGGTTTGCAAAAATGATTTGTAAGACCAATTTTCAGCAACCAATATATACCGCTCGTTTCTTATATCGCTTTTCAGTAATTGTATCATAATATCAACTACATCTTTAGCAGAAACCAAACCTACATTTCCAGAGGTGTAATACTTAAGGCCATTATTCACTTTTTTAAAGATGCTTCCTGAGCCATAGCGCCAAATACCTGCCCCAATAATAACACCTGGGTTAACAATTACGGCATCAAGCCCTTCTTGGGTGCCACGCCATACTTCCATTTCAGCACCATACTTAGTAATGGCATACACGCTATTGTCGTCCTCAGGGTTCCAATGGGTGTCTTCGGTAATAGATTCGTTATCTTTTACAGGCTTTCCAATGGTTGCAATAGAACTAACATAGCAAAGTTTTTTAACCTTGTTAGAAATACAGAGGTTTACCACATTTGCTGTTCCTTCAATATTAGTGCGTCTTAGTAGTTTGTATTTATCAGGTTCAAACGAAACAAAAGCAGCGCAATGGTATACATATTCAATGTTCTCTAGAGCTTCATTTAACGCTGGAATATCAAGAAGATCCGCTTTTACCCATTCAATTTTATCAAAAAGATGTTGAACGTCTTCAGTATAGCAAGAAAACACTTGTTTTACGTTTTCAAGTTTGCGTTCGGTTCTATAGATGGCCCTAACATTTTCATTATCAGAAACCAATCTATAGAGTAAATGTGCGCCCACCAAACCTGTGCCTCCAGTTACTAAATTCATACAACGAAATTAAAGAATTATTCAGAATCGCTGCCTATTTCTACACGTATTTTTATATTTGCGCTAGTTTTCTAAAATAACATAAAATGATAAGTAATTTTGTAGAAGAATTAACGTGGAGAGGCATGATACATGCTGTGATGCCAGGTGCTGAAGAACATTTAATGGAAGGCATGAGAAGTGCATACGTGGGTTTTGATCCAACGGCAGATTCTTTGCACATAGGAAACCTAGTGCCTATTATGCTTTTGGCGCATTATCAACGTTGTGGTCATAAGCCCGTAGCTTTGGTTGGAGGTGCGACAGGAATGATTGGTGATCCTTCAGGGAAGTCTAGTGAGCGTAATTTGTTGGACGAGAAAACATTACGCCATAATCAAGAAGCGATAAAAAATCAATTAGCCCATTTTTTAGATTTTGAAAGTGATGCTGATAATGCAGCGGTTTTGGTAAACAATTACGACTGGATGAAAGATTTCTCCTTTCTAGATTTTATTAGAGATGTCGGTAAGCACATTACAGTAAATTATATGATGGCGAAAGATTCGCCTATCAGTTGGTGCAGGGTTATGACTTTCTACATTTATACAGAGATAATAATTGCTCCATTCAAATGGGGGGAAGTGACCAATGGGGAAACATCACAACTGGTACAGAATTAATTCGTCGTATAGGTGGTGGAAAAGGATATGCCATTACTTGTCCACTAATTACGAAATCTGATGGTTCTAAATTCGGGAAGTCTGAAGGTGGAAATGTATGGCTAGATGCTAATAGAACGTCACCTTACAAGTTTTATCAATACTGGTTAAACTCGAGTGATGAAGATGCTGAAAAGTACATCAAGATTTTCACATTTTTAAAAGAAGAAGACATAAATAGTCTCATTGCAGAGCATAAAGAGGCGCCACATTTAAGAGTGTTACAAAAGCGTTTAGCTGAAGAAATTACTACAATGGTACATTCTAAATCAGATTTAGAAAATGCGATAAAGGCAAGTAATATTCTCTTCGGAAAATCTACTAGTGAAGATTTAAAAGCACTTAATGAACAAACGTTTTTAGATGTTTTTGATGGTGTGCCACAAACTGAAATTGATGCATCTGATATCTCAGAAGGATTAGATATGATTGGAGCACTTGCTGAAAAAGGCGGCTTTTTAAAATCCAATGGAGAAGCAAGACGCGCACTAAAGGAAAATTCCATTTCAGTGAACAAAGAAAAAGTGAAGGAAGATTATAAAATTACAGATGCAGATTTAATCAATAATAAGTTCGTATTGCTGCAACGTGGTAAAAAAAATTATTTCGTTTTAACTGTAAAATAACAAAGTCCCGCTTAGAGGCGGGACTTTTAAACTAACCAACTTACTAAAAATAATCTTTCTTTATCTTAGCGAATATTTGGTCGTAAAAGTTTTAGATGCCTTACAATAAGTAAACTATTTGTTGAATTTTATCCGATCCCAGTTTTTATCTCCCATTTCAATTAATTCGTTTTGATTTTTCTTTAGCCATAACTCTAAAGTGTTTGTGCCCCAGGCGTTATAAAACAAATAAAGCTTATCGTTCTTTATTAAAAACGACTTTGGGTTTATAGATACCTTATCACTTTTCAAAGCAACCGCATAAGCGCAATAACCACCATATTGTGGTGCGTACCTTTCTGGATTTTCTTGGAATATGTTAAGATTTTTTTCAGAAAAAAACTTATAAGCAATACCATCAAACATAGTTTGAAATTTTTTATTGCCTTCTTCAGATTTATTATTGAAATAGGCAACGACATCATAACCATTGGCAGCAAATCCTTTTTTGGTATTGTAATCTATAGTTTGGGAAAATACTGAAGTACTGAATGTTAAAAAAAGAACAACTATTGATTTCATGAATACAGATTTGTAAATAAGTCGTAAACTTTTAAATAAGTTAACGAATTATAAAACCATCAAGTTACACCCACGAATATCAGAATTATCAAAACGTCCAATAATTTCAAAAGAATTATCAGGATAAACACGACCCAAATCTTGTGTAGCAATAAAAGAACATGAATTGATATTTGCCAAATCAATCACGTTTATACCGCCAGCTTTTCCAGAACTCTGTAAAGTTAAGGGGTCTTCAGTATCTCGTGTTAAAATACTCATCCATGGTGGGTACTCAAAAACACCATTACCTTTTGAATAGGCTTGACTTAGCAATTCAGTCATGCCGTATTCACTATGGATAGTATTTACACCAAATCCGTTTTTTAGCGTATCATGAAGTTCGGTTCTAATCAATTCTTGTCGTCTTCCTTTCATGCCGCCTGTTTCCATAACAATAGTGTTTTTTAATTGAAATGTTTCAGCTTCAACTAAATCTAATAAAGCAAACGACACACCAATAAGCAAAACCTTTTTTCCTTCGGAATCTAAACGAAGCAAAGCCTCTCTCAACTCTGAAAGATTGTTCAAATAAAAGCCACTATCGGGAGATTTTGATTGCGCAATCAAATCATTCACCATATATACCAAAGAAGAACCTTCACGCTCTAAATAGGACGGCAGTAACGCCAAAATTGTGTAATCTTCTATAGCACCGTAAAATTGTGTAAAGCCTTTTCTAAAACTTTCTTTATAAATCTCTGGATTAGTAACATAATGTTTACTCGTAACACTGCCTGTGGTTCCAGAACTTGTAAATACTATTTCTGAATTTTGATGGCTACAAATCACTTTTCGAGTTTTGAAAAATTCAATAGGTAAAAAAGGAATGTCTGTAATCGTTTTTACATCACTAGGATGTTTGTACAATAAATCACAAAATGATCGGTAAACCTTGTTGTTTTCAAACTGAAATTTAAACACGTCTAGCGCAAGAGCTTCAAATTCAGCTTCAGTTTTAATATTAAAAATGGAATTACTTTTAATCATTTTTTTGAAAACTCTAGATAGATTGATCTATAAAAGAATCATTAAGCCAGCACAAAAATATGCAAATAAAAAAGCATTGCGGTAGGCAATGCTTTATATATTTTTAAGAAAAAAGGTAACTAACGTATCACTAACTTTCGTGTTTCGCTAATTGAGCCTTCTGTTATTTTTAAAATGTAAACACCAGAGTTCAAAGATGAAATATCCAATTCTTTTCTAGTAGCTACGGTTGATTTAATCTGTTTTCCAAGTACATTATACACAGCCACTTTTTTAATAGAATTTCTATCATTACTAGTTATGTATATTGTAGATGCATTATTATTTGCTGGGTTCGGGTATATCGACAATCCTTCAATACTTAACTTAATATCATTAGGGGGTGGATTCCCTTGCGCAAATCCGTTTTGAAATGGCAGGCAAAAAAAGGCGGTAAACATTAATAAAAAGTAGATGTTCTTCATAAGTTACTCTTTATGTGGGTTAAAAGTACTACAAAAGGAGCAAAATCCATACCAAAATAGTGTTAAAGATTTAGGTTTTATGTCGAAAAGTCAGGTTTTAGTATAGGCAGTGTTACCTTTTCGTTATTAATTTTCCAAAGTTTATAAATTATCGTTAATAGTATTTATCTTTACTTTTGAAATAAACCGAGACTAATTCTTAATGAATAAAAAGGATATTAAAATACTTCTTGTAGATGATGAGCCAGATATTTTGGAAATAGTTGGCTATAACTTATCAAGCGAAGGATACCAAGTAATTACTGCTGAAAACGGTGTAGAAGCCGTTAAAAAAGCTAAAAAAGAACTGCCACAATTGATTATTTTGGATGTGATGATGCCAGAAATGGATGGTATTGAAGCTTGCGAAAATATTAGAAAACATCCAGATTTAAAAGATGTGGTTATTACATTTTTAACTGCTAGAGGAGAGGATTATTCGCAGGTAGCGGGGTTTGATGCTGGGGCAGACGATTACATTACAAAACCCATTAAACCTAAAGTATTAGTTAGCAAAGTTAAAGCGCTTTTAAGACGTTTTAAGGAAGATGTAAAAGACACGATGAAAGTGGGAAATCTGGTAATTAACAGAGATGAGTACAAAATCGTCTTAAAAGGAAACGAGATAATTTTACCAAGAAAAGAGTTTGAATTATTATCTTTATTGGCGTCGAAACCAGGTAAAGTTTTCAAACG
This sequence comes from Flavobacteriaceae bacterium, assembly GCA_043557195.1. Taxonomy (GTDB): domain Bacteria; phylum Bacteroidota; class Bacteroidia; order Flavobacteriales; family Flavobacteriaceae; genus Jejuia. Next base: position 2,485,998 of record CP121314.1, read on the forward strand.
CGATGAAATTTTAGATAAAGTTTGGGGTAACGAAGTTGTTGTTGGAGGACGAACAATTGATGTACACATTCGTAAATTGCGAGAGAAAATAGGTGATAAAAGTTTTAAAACTGTTAAAGGTGTCGGCTACAAGTTTGTAGACTAATGCAGGTAAAATTTAAGAAATCTTATAAGTTTGCGATAAGCACATCGCTTTACGTTACTATATTCTTTACACTCTTAATGAGTGTTTTTTTGTATTACTATTTTACATTTAAGTGGTTACCAGTATTGTTATTTGCAATTTCTTTTTATGCAATTTCTTTTGTTATTATTCAATACCGCGTTGAACGTTATATATACAGGCGCGTAAAGAGCATTTACGACGATTTAACTTTGCTGGAATCTACAAGTTTAACAAGAGGAGCAATAACTACCGATATGGCTACTCTAACTCAAGAAATTGACAAATTTGCACGAGATAAAAAATTGGAAATTGAAACTCTAAAAGTAAGGGAGCAATACCGAAAAGAATTTTTAGGAAACGTATCTCACGAATTAAAAACACCGCTTTTTACCATTCAGGGTTATATTTTAACACTTTTAGATGGTGCGATGGACGATAAAAAGATCAGGAAAAAGTATCTTGAACGTGCTAATAGTGCCGTAGAACGCCTTAGTTATATTGTTAGTGATTTAGATTTAATAACAAAATTGGAAGCTGGAGACCTGCGCTTAGAACCAGAAGTTTTTGATATTGTTGAACTCATAAAAGAGGTTTTTGGTATGGTAGAAATGCGTGCAAGCGAGAAAAGAATCACACTTACGTTTGATAGAGATTATAATACACCTGTGATGGTACGAGCCGATAAAGAGCGCATTCAACAAGTGTTGGTAAACCTTATAATAAATTCTTTAAAATACGGACGTTTAAAAGGTACAACCGAGATAAGTATAGAAAATCTTATTAAAAACAAGGCCATTATTAGAGTTACTGATAATGGTGAAGGTATTGAGAAAAATCATTTAGCTCGCTTATTTGAGAGGTTTTATCGTGTTGATAAAAGTGGCTCAAGAAGAGAAGGGGGGTCAGGTTTGGGGCTTTCCATTGTTAAACATATTATTGAAGCGCATGACGAACGTATTTACGTAGAAAGTGAATACGGCGTTGGTAGTGAATTCTCATTCACATTAGAAAAGGCTAAATAAATCTTTATAGTCCACGTGGGTATTAAAGCTCTTCAATCCTTTGTAATTCTTTATTTTATCTAGCATAAAAATGCTAAAATCATTCTGTTTGCAACTAGGTACAAATCCTTGATCGGTAAGTCGTTTTGCCAAATACTCTTGTTCCGATTGTCCTGGTGTCGGGATAAAAAAAGCTTTCTTTTCCAATTTAGCTAAATCCATAATAGTGGTGTATCCAGATCTTGATAGCACCAATTTACTTTGATTAATAGTTTTTTCAAGACGATTAGAAGTCATAAAGTTGTAAACGGTTACGCCTTGTTTTTGCGCAATCTTTTGTTCTTTTTCAGGAATGCCTCTAACAAAAACAACATGTCCAGGAATTTTTTCAACTTCTCTAAGTAATTTGTCTTCTAGCAGAGTACGCTGTGGCTCGGGACCAGAAAGTAACACTAACAAATCAATCGACGCTTCAGCATCTGTTTTGGTAAACCTACTTATCGGACCAATGTATTTCGTTTTAATGCTCAACCTTTTTTTATGTCCAAGTTTCCCCGATAAATTCAAGTCGCCTTCAGCATCAGGCACCCAACATTCATTAAAATGAGATATGTATTTTTCATGCAATTTTGTGCTTAACCATGTAGTACCCCCGCTCAAAACATTAAGTTGGTGCGTAATAAAGGCACAAGGAATGTCTTCGCTATAAACCCCCAATCTGTTATCAGAGATAATTCCAGAGATATTGTGCATTTCAACAATGTCCTTAATAGCCTTTTTTTCAGCTTTTATGGCGTTTATCAATTTCGGAGAATCCTTTAGAAGCTTCAGTTTAAAATACCTGCCATTTTTAGAATATGTAATATCGTAAGAGGGCAATTCAATCGAGGAAAACTCAGGAAATTCCTTTCGCAATAATTTTAAGGCTACACCATCACTTGCAATTACAGGCTGAAACCCAAATGCATCCAAAGCTTTTATAATGGGTATACACCTTGTGGCGTGTCCCAATCCCCAATTTAGAGGTGCAATTAGTATTCGTTTTTTCATAAGTAATTATGGCGTGCCCCAAAGGGTCGGGCTTTCGGCAGTCGCTTTTTTGTGTTGCATAGGTGCAACAACACAAAAAGAGCTTCAACAAATGCCTCAATCCCTCACGCGGGTTCTGGCTAAATTCAAAAGTAAAGATAGTAACCCTGTGATATATTTCCTTAATTTTACCAATTCAAACTAAATAATAAGAAATAGTTAAGATACTTTGGGAAGTAAAAACAAACTCAAACGGTTTAAGGAAAACGACACCTTTGCCAATGTATTTCAGCCAACAAGAGAAGAGCTGGTTAGTGGGAATTATGAGCTAAAAGGGCAGTGGAATACAAAATTCTTCAAAAATAAAAACCCTATTATTTTAGAGTTAGGTTGTGGTAAAGGTGAATATTCAGTGGCATTAGCGCAAAAATATCCTGATAAAAATTTTATTGGTGTCGATATAAAAGGTGCCAGATTTTGGCGAGGAGCAAAAACAGCCATTGAAGATAATTTACCAAATGTTGCGTTTTTAAGAACCCAAATAGAATTGATTGATTATGCATTTGCGGAAGACGAAGTAGATGAAATTTGGATTACCTTCCCAGACCCTCAAATAAAATATAAGCGCACCAAGCACAGGTTGACCAACATGGACTTTTTAAAACGCTACAAGCATATTTTGAAACCCGAGGGTGTTGTAAATTTAAAAACTGATAGCGAATTTATGCACGGTTATACTTTAGGGCTATTACACGGCGCAGGTCATGAAGTATTGTATGCTAACCATAATGTGTACAAACAAGAGGGCAGTCCAGAGGAGGTTACTAGCATTCAAACGTTTTACGAATCTCAATATTTAGAGCAAAACAAACCAATTACTTATATTCGGTTTAAAATCAACTAGTGTATGAGTTTAACTCTCATCTTTTTTTTAGGACTATTTTTTGCCTTTGTTGGAGTAATTCCTCCTGGGTTACTTAATATGACGGCGGCAAAAATAAGCCTTAAAGAAGGCCATGTAAGAGGAGTTATATTTTCTATAGGCGTTTGTATTGTGGTATTTGTACAAACGTATTTGGCTGCAATTTTTGCGCGATATCTAAGCAAGCATCCAGAGGTGATAGATATTCTTAGAAGTGTGGCATTGGTAATTTTTGTATTAATTACTATTTATTTTTTATTCATAGCAAAAGCGTCTTCAAAGCAACAAATTCAGCCTAAAATAAAAAGTAAACACAGTCGGTTCTTTCAAGGGATGTTAATGTCTGCAATTAATATGTTTCCAATTCCTTATCAAGCATATATGACTATTACTTTAGCATCTGTTGGGTGGTTAAATTTTGAGCAAACCAGTATCATATCTTACGTTGCAGGAGCGGGCATGGGTACTTTTGTAATGTTGTATGTCTATATTTTCTTTTTCGATAAGATTAAAAGCAAGTCTTTCACATCACAAAAGAATATGAACTATATAATAGGCGGTATTACTGGAATTATTTCTGTTATAACTCTAGTTAATGTGATTAAAGACTGGTAGAATGAAGGAAGAAACGTTAACGTTTTTTGATAAAGTTTATAAAGTCGCACGATTAATTCCGCACGGGCGAGTAACTAGCTATGGTGCAATTGCAAAATATCTAGGAGCTGCCAGAAGTGCTAGAATGGTTGGGTATGCCATGAATGGATCAGGAGGAAAAGATGTGCCAGCACATCGCGTGGTGAATAGAAAAGGATTGCTAACAGGGAAACATCATTTTGATGGGACTAACTTGATGCAACAGCTTTTAGAAAGTGAAGGTATTGAGGTGAAAGAAAACCAAATTCAAAATTTAGATAAAATATTTTGGGATCCTGCTAAGGAATTGTAAGTGTTGCTGAAGCTTTATAGAACTCAATTTATTTCAGCATCTTTTAATTTCTCCTATCACTTCTTAATTCCTCAAATAATTACAAATTTCAACCCATAATCAAACCCAATAACTACATAGTAAAAACTTCTAGCCACCGTTCTCAGTCTTCAGTCATTATTGACTATCTTTGCACTTAGAATGATTCTTAATAAAGAAAATGAAGTTAAATAAACAAGATATATTAAAAGCACTTGAAACCATTACCGTTCCTGGAGAAGGACAAAATATGGTTGAAAGTGGTGCTGTAAAAAATGTGGTAACTTTTGCTGATGAGGTTATTGTAGATATCACTATTAAAAACCCTAGTCTGCAAGCTAAAAAACGTACCGAGGTCGATATTCTAAAAACGATTCACGAGAAGGTATATGAAAAAGCTAAAATTACGGTAAATGTAAAAGTTGAAGCTCCAGAAAAACCAAAAGCTAATGTAATTAAAGGAAAACCAATTCCTGGTATTCAAAACATTGTTGCGGTTGCTTCGGGTAAAGGTGGTGTTGGTAAATCTACGGTTACGGCAAATTTGGCGGTATCGTTATCTAAAATGGGCTTTAAAGTCGGGATTTTAGATGCTGATATTTACGGACCATCTATTCCGATTATGTTTGATGTAGAATCAGAAAAACCTTTAGCAGTAAACGTAGACGGGAAATCTAAAATGAAACCTATTGAGAACTACGGCGTAAAGGTATTATCTATTGGGTTTTTCACCCAACCAGATCAGGCAGTAGTATGGCGCGGACCAATGGCAGCAAAAGCATTAAATCAAATGATTTTTGATGCGCATTGGGGAGAGCTTGATTTCTTGTTACTAGATTTACCTCCTGGAACAGGTGATATTCATTTAAGCATCATGCAATCCTTACCAATAACTGGAGCAGTTGTTGTAAGTACACCGCAAAATGTAGCTTTAGCTGATGCTAAGAAAGGTGTAGCAATGTTTCAACAAGATAGTATTCAAGTACCAGTTTTAGGAATAATTGAAAATATGGCGTACTTTACGCCAGCAGAATTACCTGATAATAAGTACTATATCTTTGGACAAGAAGGCGCAAAAAACCTAGCTGAAGATTTAGAAGTACCATTTTTAGGAGAAATTCCATTAGTACAAAGCATTAGGGAAGCGGGAGATATAGGACGTCCTGCAGCATTACAAACGGCAACGCCATTAGAGCAAGCATTTGAAAAAATAACCCAAAATGTAGTACAGGAAGTTGTAAGGCGAAACGAAAATTTACCACCAACTGAAGCAATAAAAATCACCACAATGGCTGGATGTTCAGCTGTGAAAAAATAAGACATGACCTCAGAAGAAATAAAAACGAATGTAGAAAAAGCCTTGGATGAAATTCGTCCGTTTTTACAAAGCGATGGCGGCGATATATCCTTATTATCTATTGAAGACGATAAATTGGTAAAAGTTCAATTACAAGGTGCTTGCGTGGGCTGTAGTGTTAACCAAATGACATTAAAGTCTGGTGTGGAGATGACCATCAAAAAATACGCGCCACAAATAGAGCAAGTGGTTAATATTGAAGTGTAGCTATAATTAAAGCCTGAAAAAGATTTAGTTTTAGGTGCCTTTTTATATTAAAGCCTACTCAAAATAGTCACAAAATTAAATAATCCTCAATTTTTTTAAATCCTATTAAATTAGTAGGAAAAACATTTAAAAGTTTAAAAACTTCACTTAAATTTGCGGCACGAAAAATGTTATGCTCATAGAGTAGCACAAATAGTAAACCATGCAAGACATAAACATAAAGATAACAGATAGAGATGGTGTAACCCACGATATTGTAGCACCAACCGATATGGCCATGAATTTAATGGAAGTAGTACGTTCCTACGAATTAGCTCCAGAGGGCACCATTGGTGTTTGTGGTGGTATGGCAATGTGCGCCTCTTGCCAGTGTTATGTGTTGAGTGAAACAGAATTGCCAGAAATGAGCGATGATGAAGAAGCCATGTTGTCTGAAGCTTTTGATGTTCAAGATAATTCTCGTTTAGGTTGCCAAATCCAAATAACACCCGATATGGAAGGGCTTGAGGTTGAGTTGGCGCCTGAGAGTTAGTCTTTAAATGTGACTTTGTAGCTGATTTAGTGTCATATAATTGATGACATTAATTAAGATTTTCAAAGACCGGTTTGGTAATTATAGATTCTTCTTAAAATATAATAACCAAATAATTTTTTTTAGCGAACCATTCACTTCAAAACGCAAATGTTTAGAAAAAGTGGACTTTTTTAGGAACTATTCTAGATTAGATAAAAACTACAAAAGACGCAAGGCCCAATGTGGGAGTTATTATTTCCTGTATAGTAGTCACATAAATGGTGAAATAATAGGAACTAGCGAAAGCTATTTGGACGCCAGTGCTATGGAACATTCAATTACAATAATGCGAATGGGAATCCGTAGTAAAATTAAAATGGATGCAGAGGTCTACGTGGTTTAACCATTTTATGTTTTTGAAATTACGATGTTTTGTGCTGAATTAAACATGCTTAATTTTGTGTTCTTTTGTTATTTTAGTTTAAAAACCCATGCGTATTTCAAATTAGTTTTAGCCGGCAATGAAATGATAGTTCCTTCTTTATTCTGTTTAAAATTTATTTCACCTTCATAACCTAATAATTCAATGTTTTCAATATTAATTTTAGAATTTGTAAGGTGTCTAATTTTAATATCCTGTTTTGGAGAAACTAAAACCGTTGCATACAAATTTCCATTATTCGTTGTAAAACGAATATCTTCTTCTGTAAATCCTTTATTTTTTTCTTCGGAAAGGTGCCCAGTTTCAGTTTTAGTCGGGCCTTCACCAAAGATTTCATAATATCTAGAATCATAAATAGCTTCGCCATTTACTTTTAACCACTGTCCAATTTCTAATAGTGTTTCCTTCTGGTCATCGGGAATGATGCCGTCTTTTCTAGGACCAATATTAAGGAGCAAACATCCGTTTTTACTTACAATATCGACTAAATCAGCTATCAGATTACCTGCTTCTTTAGGTATCCAGTTTTCAGCATAATACCATGAATTTTTTCCAATTGATGTATCTGTTTGCCAATACTCAGTTCTTAATGAATCCATTTTACTACGCTCTAAATCCAACATGTGAGTTCCTGGTTTATAGGATTCGTAACGTAAGTTTTTAGTTTGAAGTACAACCGTTTTATTCCTTTCCAAACCTGAATTGTAGTAATACGAAGCCAACTTTTTATGATAGGGCGCAAATTCTGGACGGTCTAAATAAAAATCGAACCATAAAATATCAGGTTGGTATTTATCTATGATTTCCTTGGTTCTTGGCCACCACGTATTGGCTAACCATTCAGAGCTTGCAGGGGAATAGGGCTCATGTTGCGGTGCATACAGATCTGCATATTGTGGGTCTCCAGTATCAAAACGGTTTTTCTGCGTGTAGAAATTCCAGTTGAAAGCCAAGTGAGAACTTACACCACAAATTAAGCCTTGTTTCTTAATTTCATTGGTTAGGTCTTTTAAAACATCACGTTTTGGTCCCATGGCAACAGCGTTATATGGCGTGATTGACGATTCGTACAGAGCAAAACCATCATGATGCTCTGCTACAGGAACTACATATTGAGCTCCAGCATCTTTAAACAGGTCTACCCATGCCTTTGCGTCAAAATTTTCCATAGTCCACATAGGAATTAAATCTTTAAAACCAAACTCTTTAGGGTCACCAAAGTTTTCTTTGTGAAACACAGAGGCGGGATGTGGAATATCATTTTGCTTTTCTCCAGTTACATGGTCAACTTGTCCCTCATCTAAATACATCCAACGCGAATACCAATCGGTATGCATTTCAGGTACTGAGTTAGGCCCCCAGTGAATAAAGATTCCAAATTTGGCATCTTTAATCCATTGCGGAATTTTATAATTACTCAAGCTTTCCCAGTTTTCTTCATACCTAAAAGCCATTTCTTCCGGTTTTTCTGCTTCTTTAGTTTTACAATTAAAACAGATTAGTGTTACGAGTAGTAATAAAAAAATGTTCTTGCTCATTTGTTTTAGTTTAGTGTCTTGTTTAAAAAATTATAGTTTTATCATGTCTTGCCATTTCTCTTGAATGGAACTTTTGGGATCTGTTTTTTGAAATTTAGCAACATAAGCTTGCCATTCTTCCTCGCGAGGCAATTTTTGCCATTTTGGTCCAATGTCATCTAAATCAAAATCAGGAATGGTATCCATAATTAACATGACTTGCTCTTGATGAATATAAATTTCCATGTCTTTAACTCCAATAGATTTCATATTATCAGTAATTTCAGGCCATGCCATTCCCATGGCGTGCACGCGTTTATATTCATAGATAAGATGGGGTTCCAAAAGCAATGTCCAAACAAAGCGTTTATATGGTGCCACCGATGTTTTTAGTTGTCCTTCTGAAGAGGGGTAAATTTCTTTTTGGTCCAGTTTATAGATGCGTTCTAATGGTTGGTTCTGTTCTAACAAAAATGATTTTCGTTGTTTAAAAAAATCTTTTAGTTGTTCAGAGTTTAGAGAAGGATCAGTATCTATTACAACGAAAAAATCATTTTCCTTTTGATAGACATTTAAATTTATAATTTCATCATTCGACTTGAGGTTTTTAAAAACATTGGAGGTAAATACTTCTAAAAGATTTTCGCTTTCAGAATTGAGAAAATAGGTGAATCGTCTAAATGTTTTTATTGACATTGAAATTATGCTTTGATGTTTACTTTATAACCTTTCATTGCAAAAAACAATAGATATACATAACAAATCAAAGGAATGATAAAGGAGTATTTAATGCCGATAGTATCCGAAATATATCCCATTAAAGGCGGTACAATAGCACCTCCAACAATTCCCAATAAAAACACAGAAGACCCTGTTTTGGTGTATTCCTTTAAATCCTTCATACTCAAGCTGAAAATGATTGGGTAAATGATAGAAGTAAAAAATCCAACTATAGATAAACAAGTCAAGGAGAAATAACCATTAGTCACAATGGCCAAAGTCACCAAAGCAAATGCACTAATACTACAAAATGCTAGTACATGTTGCGGTTTGAATTTTTTCAAAATGTAAACACCTAATAGTCTACCAACAAGCACCAAAGCCATAAATGCCGTGATATATTGCGCTGATTTTTGCTCCGTAAGTTCTGGAAGGTTAAACCATTTAGCATAACGAATGATAAAACTAACGATACCCACTTCTGCTCCAACATAGAAAAACTCTGCGCCAACACCATAAAGGGTATGCTTGAACTTTAGTATATCTAGTAATGGTTTCTTATCACCCCCTTCTTCATCTTTAATTGTGGGTAGCTTTGTAAAAACAACGATAATGGCAATAACCACTAATATAGCTCCCAATATTAAATAAGGCGGTTTCACCAAATCTGCCTCGCTCGATAAAAAGGTTTCTAATTCACTGGCGGAAAGGGCATCAATTGTTGTTTGGGCTACATCTTCCTCATGCAAAAGCAATAATGCCGCCAGCGAAGGCGCAATTGTTGCTCCTAAAGAACCGATGGCAGCTGCCATACTCAAACGGCTTGAAGCGCCTTCAGGATTGCCTAATTTAGTGATGTAAGGTGATGCCGTAACTTCTAATACCGCAAAACCCGCTGCCATAACAAATAAGGCGACCAAGAAAAGTGAGTATACTCGTGTTTCTGCAGCTGGATAGAATAGAAAAGCCCCAATGGCTGCTATGAGTAAACCAGTAATGATACCATTTCGATATCCTTTTTTCTGTATGTACCAACCTGCAGGTAATGCAACCACAAAATAAGCTCCAAAAAAAGCAGATTGTACCAATGAGGATTGAAAATCGGTCAATTGACATGCTCTTTTGAGATAAGGAATCAAAACATCATTTATATTTCTACTTAAATTCCAAAAAAACATTAACGCCATTACGATAATCAATGGTACTAGGAATTTTGAATAGGTTTCTTTTTTTGATTCCATTTAGTGCTGGTTTAGTTGGCTATAATTCTATTATGGCTTTTATTAAATCTTTCTGTTTGTATAGTTTTTCGAAGTCCGTTGGAACATCTTCAAATTTCATTCTGTGTGTTATAAATGAGGTAGCATCTATTTTGTCTTCTTCTATGAGCTTAATAATTCTACCAAAATCTTCACCCATGGCTGCTCTGCTAGCCTTTAGGGTTAATTCCTTTTTATGAAAAGATGGGTCATGAAATACGACGTCACCCATAAAAAGGCCAATGAAAACAATGGTGCCTCCAGCTGCAGCATATTTAAAGGTATTCATCATAGAGGTTGCATTACCAGTAGCATCTAAAATGACGGTAGGTAAATCACCATTTAATAGTGAAACCAATTCGGCTTCCACATCTCCCACGGCATTTATCGTATCTTTTACATTGGTGATTTGTCTGCATTTTTCCAATTTGGCATCATCGATATCCATGGCAATCACTCTGGCGCCTTTTAATTGTGCAAACTGAATGGTTCCTAAACCTATAGGTCCAACACCAATTACTAAAACAATATCATCTTCTTTAATCTCGGCTCTATCAACAGCATGACAACCAATTGCTAAAGGCTCAATCATCGCCAGTTCGTCATCTGATAAAGATGCTGTGGTATGGAGAAATTTCGCAGGATACACAAAATACTCTTGCATGCCACCATCTACGTGCACGCCTAACACTTGTAAATGTTCACCACAATTGGTTTTCCCGCGTCTTACAGCTTGCCCAATAATATCATTGTAGTATGGCTCTACCGAGCATTTATCGCCAGCTGTTACATTAGAAACATCGTCGGCAATAGCTACAACTTCAACCGCCAATTCGTGACCTAAAATTCTTGGGTAATTGAAAAAGGGTTGTTGTCCTTTAAAGGCATGCAAGTCGGTTCCACAAACACCAATTTTTTTAACTTTTAACAATGCATCCCCACTAGATAAAACGGAACTTGGTTTTTCTATCTCAAGTGTTTCCCATTCTCCGGGTTGTTTTAATCTAATTACCTTCATATTATTCTGTTAAAATACGAGCGGTTACTTCGTTGAATAATTCTTCTGGTAATTTTCCTGCATTCCAGTCATCAATGGTTGCTTTAATTTGAGCAGGTGTTCTTGCTCCCATTACCACTCTATCTGCTTCTTCAATTGAAAATAAATAACGCTGTGCTAACGTCGCCAAAGGCATATCGTATTTATCAGCCACTGCTTTTACTCTTATGGCATTTTCTAAATCCAGTTGCGTGATCCATTCACCATCTACACCTTCTTTTTTATAGGTTTCAAAACGGTTTCCTAATAGTGAAAAATGTAATGCCGAAGCCGCATAATAAGCAATACCTTCCTTTTGATAGGATTGAATTTCACCATTAAATGCTGATAAATTACAAGCATCCATATGTAAAAATCCTGAAACTACATCAAAGTTTTCTTTAATGATAAAAGGCTTAAATGCTTCGTAAGGATTTCCACCTACACCAATAGAATTTACTAATCCTTCAGATTTAAAACCCTTTAATGTGTTAAGTATTTCATCTATGTTTTCCAGTGGGACCAATTGCGGCTCGTGTAAAAACAATAAATCTATTTTATCCAGACCAAGTATTTTTAAGCTATTGTCCAGACTGCGTTTCATACCATCGGTACTATAATCTAGTTTAGTTTCAAACGCATCTTTTCCTTTTAAACGACCTATTTTTGTACTTACAAAAGGTTTCGCTCCTTTCCATTCTCTCAAAGCCATTCCAACATAATATTCGGCATTAGCATAGGAAGGCGCAGTGTCTAAAGCTTTAATCCCGTTTTCAAAAGCATACAAAAGCGCATCAATAGAGTCTCTTTGCTCTACTTTTCCCCAAACACCGCCTAATCCAGACGTTCCATAAACCAGTCTAGTTTCATTATTAAACGCAGGACTCTTAGCGTAATCTCCTGTTATATATGTTGGTTGCATCATTTATTTTTTAAAAGTTGATGGTTGCGCCTCCATCTACCGGTAAAATAACCCCAGTAATATATTTGGCACCTTCAGAACTTAAGAATACGGCGGCATTACCGATATCTTCAGTAGTTCCAAAGTGATCCATTGCAATTCTGTTCGTAATTTGTTGTTTTCGGGCTTGGTCTTTATCCACTGCGTTTAAGAACATATTGGAAGTAATCCAACCTGGAGCAATCGCGTTTACACGTACATTATCTTTAGCATATTCCGTAGTTAAGCTATTCACCAAACCTGTTAAAGCAGTTTTGGACGCACTATAGGCAATCACTCTATCTATACCAAACAAGCCTGCCATGGAACCAATCATAATAATACTTCCTTTTTTACGCTTCAACATGTATTTTGCACATTCGCGTGTCAATGCAAAAACACTGATGAGGTTGGTTTGTATCACGCGTTCAAAATCTTCGTCTGTGGTGTCTTGCGCCCAGGCTTTATGGTGAATCCCTGCATTGTTTACCAAAATGTCTATAGGTCCATCTTCGGTTTCGATTGATTCCACTAAAGATGGAATACTGGCTTTATCCGTAATATCGTTAACGCGATAAGAAGCGTTTATACCTAAGTCAGTAACAGCTTCTTGCAAAACAGTTTCTCTACGACCAGTAATCACAACTTTTGCTCCAGCTTCAACTAAAGCTTTGGCAATTCCTAGTCCAATACCCGTGCCTCCACCTGTTACCAGTGCCCGTTGCCCTTCTAACGAAAAAACTTGTAAACTCATTAAAACTTGATTTCTGTTAATGTATCGTCTATAAAATTGAATCCCCAACCAGGGAGGTCATGTGGTTTTGCGTAACCATCTTGAATTACCATTGGGTTGTCTATTAATGGGTCTACCCAATCAAAAGATTCTGCACCAACACCATTAGGAATAGTACATAATAAAGGGACATCATAATCTTTATAATAGTGCGGTAATACAGGAAGATTAAAACTATGCGCCAAAGCAGCACTTTCTCTCCATTTTTCAACGCCACCAATTCTTAAAATATCGGGTTGCCAAATATCCAAAGCATTTCTGGAAACCAATTCTCTAAGCGGTAAAGTATCATATTCGCGTTCTCCCATAGCTAAAGAGATTCCTGCTTGATTCTTTAGGATTTCAAAAGCTTGGAAATTTTGATGATTTACGGGTTCTTCAAACCAATTGATATTTAGTTCTTTGGCGGCTCTAGATAATTTCATGGCAGATGGCAAATCCATACCTTGATTAGCATCCATCATAATGTCTACTTTATCACCAATAGCTTCACGAACCAAACGTAAACGCTCTACATCGGTGCTCACCTTTGGTGAACCTACTTTTATTTTTACGGCTTTAAAGCCTCTATCTGCATAATCAGTAACTTCTTCAATTAACTCGTCAATGGTGTACGAAATCCATCCGCCACTACCATAGATTGATACTTTTTTATGGCAAACACCTAAAATTTCATGAATGGGTTGGTTCAAAGTTTTTCCCCAAGCATCCCACATTGCAATATTAACGGCAGCTTGCGCCCAACGATTGATGCCTTGGTTACCAAAATATTCACCTAAGTCATCTAATTTATCATATACAATACCCATATCATTGGTGTTGTGACCAATAATATTAGGAATAGCATCTTTCAACGCGCCCGCAATCGCATATGGCGAATATTGAAATGATAATAAATATGACTCTCCAACCACCCCATTCTCTAATTGAATTCGAAGCACTAAAAATGAAATTTCTGAAATGGTATGTGTAGCGTCTGAAATTGGTTTTTTAAGTTCAGCAACTGCTTTATATATTTTGGCATCTCTGATGGCAATGTCTTTAGACATATTGTTTCTATTTAATTGAATTGATTAATCTGTAGTCACAAATTTATAGATTAAAGTAGTGTGTAATTTCCACAATAACGCTATTTTTATACACTATTTTGGTTTTATATCTGTTTTTTAAGGTTTGTTTAATCCAAAAAGATATATTTTTAGACTTAAATCCGTTTTAATTGAAGGCACGTTATCACGACATAAGAAACTCCCCAGGAAGTTCATTTAGCGTAAAGCTATTTGAAGATAAGGAATTTCCCGCCGCATGGCATTTTCATAAAGAATACGAACTCACCTATATTATAAAAAGTACTGGCATTAGGTATGTTGGGAACAGTATGGATAGTTTTGAGCATGACGATTTGGTGATGGTAGGCGCCAACTTGCCCCATTGTTGGAAAACCATAGGAGAGCAAACCGAAGATGTTAAGTGCATCGTCATTCAGTGGCATGAAGACCTCCTACAGAATTGGGTTAATAAAGAAGAAATTAAGCATATTCATGCCTTATTAAAACGTTCGCAAAGAGGCATTAAATTCAACAAACCATTTGCGAGAGAACTCAAGAAAAACTTACTGCAATTGGTAAAAGCACAATCTTTTGAGAGGCTCATTTTGTTTTTGCAAGTACTACAAAAAATTGCATTGACCACTGAGTTCGAGCTTCTGGCAGGTTCCAGTTTTTCCAACAGTTTATCCTCTAAAGAAAGCGAGCGTATCAATATCATTTACACTTATTTAAAAGAGAATCATTTAGAAAAAATCACACTCAGTAATATTGCTTCAGAGGTTTCTATGAGCAACGATACGTTTTGCAGATTTTTCAAAAAAACCTTCAACACCTCTTTCTTTTCGTTTTTAAACGAATACAAAGTCAGTATTGCCAGTAAAATGCTTATTGATACTGATTTGTCAGTGTCTGAGGTAGGTTATAAAACGGGTTACAATAATCTCACGTTTTTCCACCGGCAGTTTCAAAAACACTTAGGGATGTCACCTTCAAAGTACAGAAAGGCATATCAGCGTATTCCAATATCTTAGATTATTTTGGGCGTTACCCGAAGGGTCGGGCTTTCACTACTCAATCCCTCCTGCGTCGGGGATTTCAAACAAGCCGTTCAATCCCTAACGCGAGGTGTTTGCTAGGGATGTTTCTTAAAAAAATTAAGTGGTATTTTTGAGAAGTTCGTTTAACGTGTTCGCGTATGGTTTCGTTGCGAAGAAATTCGGCAGAATTTCGAAGCAGGAATCGTAGCTATTATAAATGTGAGAATTGTTCATGTAATTAATCAACTTTAGCAATGGATTATAGCCGTTGTTGTAGTGTGTTTATATTACGTTTCTTATTGGCAGGCCGATTTTAAAATCTTTACTAATTTGTTTTTGAATCTTTCTTTATTAAACCTCATTATAAAAATACATCCAAAAGACAGCCATAAAAACGCAACACAAAGGAAAATGAGACTAGCTAGTGAATTGTCCATCCACAAAACAATGAAAGCAAAAATCAAAAACATTATGGGGAATTCTACAACCCATTTTTTATGAAATCCATTAATTTCAATCTCAAGTTGAGTTTTGTCCATTCCATCAATTATTTTTCCATGTGCACAAACATCTAATTTAGGGTAAAACTCATCCCTGGGTTTGAGGGTGAAAAAATCCGTCCCAACTTGTCCAACATACTTTTTGTTGGATTTATTTACACTAGATGTAAAATGCTGATTATCTCTGTTCGTAATAAGCTTTAATTCCTTAAATACATCGTCTTTCGAATGTCCAATGTCCAATTGAAATGTCTCAATTAATTTCAATTTCTTTAATATTTTTTGCGAATCCATCCTGACGCGTGGTTAATTTTAAATGCACTACAACTTGAGGGTATGCGTCGTTTTAATAACTTTCGTCCAACGTTAAACGAAGTTCGCAATTTTTTCTGACAAAGTCAAGGTTTAAAATCTTTATAAACGGAAGCAATTTACCACCAAACCAAAAACACTTTTTGAATCAAACCATTATTCAGTTTAATCCAAATTAATGTGGAATATTTTTGTTCAAAATAGTCTTGAGTAGTAGACGAAAAATGTTCAAACGATAACCAGTTTACATTGGTGTATGGAGCAATCAACCAATCTTTTTTATTTGGTATATAGAATTTGCAATCCGTAAAATGATTAAGTTGTTTTTTGGTGATGTAAAACCCAACAATACAGTTATTATTTAGAGTTGTTAATCGTAAATTCTGATTGGTAAACGGCACAAATAATTGCGCTTTAAAATAAACCTCTTGTTTAATAGTTTCAGCTTTTAAACCAAATGTTTCAAGATAAGTTTTGCAAGTATTGGTATATAAAAGGGGTAGTTGCTTGTCTTTGAGTTTCGTTAGTTTTTCAATTAAAGAATCTTTACGGTTGGGGCCAATAAAATGATCAATTTCAGAAGTGCCCACCGAATCATCATACAAATAAAACTTATAAATAATTTCCAAATGAATAGGTTTGCCATCTTTTAAAAGCAAACAGTCCAATTCGCCTAAAGTTAACTTGTCTTGTTGAATCTGAACATTTTCTGCTAGTACAGAAATGTTATTATGCTTGCTCAATTCAAAAGACACAAAACGTTCAATGTATTTTCCTAGGCGTAGGTTTTTATCAATTTCAAGATTAATTTTTGAAAACGTAGAAGCTATCTCGAATTGCATCAAATTAAAAACAACGTCATTTTCCCATAAACAAGGAGTTTTTAAAAAGCCTTCATAACGTTTTTGGAGCATAAATTCTAAAATCGAAGTTTGTCTTTAATTTTATTCCAAAACTTGATATGGTTACTTGTCATTTGCTGTTTTCTTCTATTGATATCATTTAATTCAGCGAAACCTTCTGTGTTATATGCTTTTTCTATTTGATTTATAAGTGAATTAAATTCGAACAAATTGGGGTTATCCTTTACTTTTATTAATACTCTAGAATGATCAACTAAGCATTCAATAAGAAAACTAAGATTTTTGTCTCTTCTAAGTTTGGCTTCAATTATACATGAAGTCGCAGACTGCCTATATGTTTCATCATTATAAAAGTAACTAATGTTAGTAATATCTAAATCTTCATTAAATAGAAATCGAAAGTCATTAGAAATGGATTCATTCATCTTTGGGGACATACTTTTCAATCGATTTATAGTCTCTTGGTTATCATTGGGGTTTACATAAATAGACTTGCTAATAGTATTCAGTATGGAGTATGTTTTTAATTCAACCATTTTATTGAAATTTGAATTATTACGTTCTATAATCTTCCAGCTTTGTAGGGCCTTCTAAAAGGGTTCGTACAATCTGCAGTGTGCCATCTTCTCTTGTGGCAATATGCCACTTGATTAAAGAAATTGCACCGTTTTCAATTTCTAAACCAGTAATACTTCTGGGGTGTACACAACTACCATCGTTAAAAAATGCAATATCACCAGGCTCAGGAAAACGCGGTCTGTGGGTATGTCCAAAAATGGTCAATAAATTATTCTTATCTGCAATCCATTTTTTGGCGCGCCGTTCCACTTTAATCAACTCTTTATAGTTTTTTGCAGGACTTGTAGGGTCTGCAATTCCCATAACATTTAAGGGTTTCCAAAGGATACGTACCATAAAACGGCTCCATTTCCAAAAGAGGTAGTTCCACCAGTCTGCTTGATGCCCGTGTGTTAAAAACAGCTCTTGCTCTGTACTGCAATGTTTTAAAATAATACCTCCGTGATATGTGATATCTCCAAAAAGTTCAACATCTTCTCCTATTTTCGGGTCAAAATATGTCGATAAATGCTTCTTTACATAATTAGGGTCTCGATATACCATATCGTGGTTACCCCAAATCATATGAAGTCTGTTATCCTTATGAAACAACTTCATCAACATATACACATTTTTATGTGCGTTTAAAATACTGTCAAAAGAGATGTTTTCCCAAAGTTCATCACCATCGCCTAATTCGCAATACTGAAATCCTTCAGAATAATAGTGTTTTAAAGCGTGAAAGTAGATGTTTCGGTTATTGGCAAAATCGTCCGCAAAACTATTGTCTCCACGATGGCAATCACTAAATAAAATGAATTTGCTATCGTCATCAAAATCTACAATTTTGGCGTTTTTATAAGCGTGATCTAATCTCTTTTTTGAAGAAAACATTTACTTGTACTACTTTAGGCTAATATAGGTAATTTAGTCTGTAGTATATCCTATTTTTTCCAAAGCATAAGGCAAAATTCTGCTAACAAATTGGGTATATGCAAACGTAGAAGGATGCAGGCCGTCACTAGCTACCAGGTTGGGGTTTTCAATGCCTTGTCTAGTAATGTCGGTAATGAATACATATGTAATACTATACTGTTTACAATAATCTGCGATGTAATTGTTATATATGTTTATTTCCTGAGAAATACTTGAATTTGCATTTCCAAAAGGGGTGAAGGCGTAATCTGGAATAGAAACAACTATGAGGTTTGCTTTTTTACCACTAGCATATTTTATAGCTTCAGAGACCAATTCTGGGAACTCCTTTTCAAAAACATCAAAAGGTCTACGTTGGTATTGATTATTTACCCCAATAAGTAATGTAGCTAAATCATAATCTTCGGTTAAATTTTCATTCTCAATCGCGCTTTTTAACACAGTAGTTGTCCATCCTGTTTGGGCAATTACTTTTAATTCAACGTCTTGATTGCCAATTTTTGATTTAATACTATCTTTAAGTTGTTCGGGGAATCTACATGTTTCGCATACACTTTCACCAATAGTGTAGCTATCACCAAGAGATAGTATTTTTAAAGTATTATTTTCAGTAGTATCTTCAGGCTCGGTTTCTTCCTCTATTTCCATCTCAGGCGCTTCAGTATTTAAATCTGAATCTGAGGTACATCCAACACATACAAAAAGGATTAAACTCAACCATAGCAAAGGAAAGTTCAATTTCATTTTTTTGTTTTAAAGATACGGCTTTGTTTTCAAATCATAAAAACCGACAATATAATATGCTTGTATGATGAGTGCTATCTTTTAATTTTTCTAATTAAAATCAAGGATTTGTAGTCCACAAAGAAGCGCCTTTCAACATGGCACGTCTAGGCAACTTTAAACCTGCAACAATCAATTCCGCAAAATCTTCAGGTTGCAATATGTTTTCTGAACCTTTTTCCATCATACCCAATCCAAGCGTCATATCAGTTTCTATAGTACTTGGGGTTAATGTATTTACTCGAATGTTGTTTTTTCTAACCTCTTTCATTAAAGACTCAGACATACCGATAACCGCAAATTTGGAGGCACTATACCCTGATATATTTGGGTTTCCGTTTAAACCTGCCGTAGAAGATATATTAATGATATCTCCTTCATTTTGTGCAATCAAGTGAGGTAGTACTTCTTTGGTTACATAATACATGCCCATAACGTTGGTTTGTATCATAGTGCTCCATTCTTCAACAGGCATATCATTAAAAGAACCAACGAAACAAATTCCTGCATTGTTTACCAAAATATCTACACCGCCTAAAGTGTCTATAATGGTTTTTATACCAGGTTTTACATCATCATAATTTCCAACATCAAATACGGCGTATGTAGCTTTAACACCCAAAGCTTCAATTTCAGAAACTGTTGCTTTCAAAACCGCTTCATTTCTGCCAGTTATGGCAACATCAATACCTTCTTTAGCAAATGCAATTGCAGTTGCTTTTCCAAGTCCTCTGCCACCACCGGTGATGATGGCTTTTTTGTTGTTTAGATTGCTCATATGTTCTATTTTATAATATTTTTTAATTTTTAAAAATTGGCCTCAATCCAAACCCCGGGTATAAAGGCATTGTCTATCGTATTTGAACCACCTGGATTGATATCATATTGAATCGCTGGTTGCAATACAAAATAGTTTGTGATTTGAAACCGATAACCTAGTTCTATCACCACTTCTGGCGACAATGCATCATAACCTTGTAAAGAAGTCCATTCTTCACTAAACGTACCAACTGTGGCAAAGAACAAAATCCTGTCTTCAGGTCTCGATGTGACTAGTCCTTTCCAGTTTAACCCCAAACTGCTTTGAAAAGGCAATTTGGCAACCTCGCCATGAGGTGAATACGCCAAGGTAAGAAAAGTGTTTAAATCCTCTGTGAAATCAACATCGATATGTCCGTAAAGTCTTAAAAAATAGTCAGATAGATTGTTTGGATCTAAATTAGAGAAACTACCAAAAACTTGATTGGCGCCTACATACATTCTAGTTTTACAATCAGCAATTTTTCCGAACCAATCATATTGAAAAAAGACCGATACGTCATCGGTATCTCTAAACGCTAAGTCTAGACCATGTTGCGTGTCATCAAAAACAGTTTTGCTTAGTTGGTAAACGCCCAGTTGAAATTGATGTGTAGCGCTTGGTTTGTATTTAAACCTTGTGCCCCATGTTGCAAAAGGAAACGTTGTTGTGCGTCCGTCTAATAATAAAGCTCTAATAACACCATTTATGGTATTACTAAGCGAATAAAAATACCACTGCGAAACAGAAAAATCATCTACGGTGGTAGTGCGTCCTGCTTTCCAAGAGAATTTGTCTCCAAAATCGTGTTCTATGCTTAAGTCATATAAAAATGTATTTTGGCCTCCAACAAGATTTAAAGGTTCAAAAACAGAACCAACTTCTTTTTCAAGACCTTTGCCGTGTCTGTTTATCATTGAAATTTTACCTCGCGTGCCTTTCCATCCGAGTAAAGTTTCAAAATTAAGTTTAATACCTGTGTATAATTGTCCGGAGTAACTAGCTTCTTGTTCTAATCCGCCAGAAATATTTGTTGCTGCAATGGAAGCATAGTGTAAAAACGGATCGACGCCGTCGGTTAACCTCAGTTTAACCTCAGTTTTATCCGTTTCTTGTGCTTGCACCAGTACGGTAAATGAAGACAAAACAATGCCTAGTAAAATCAATTTCTTCATTTTACTTCTTAATTGAGTTTATAGGTTGGAGACATCAAGAATCCCTTACGAGTAACATTCTTGACGTCTAAACCTGATATTTAAAAAGGTAATAGTATTTGTGTGTAGAGAGTTATCACTCTTCAGTCCAATAATCCATTACTACAGCATCAGCAAAAAATTGAGCATATTTATTGATTAGTCCAAGGTGAGCTTCATGAAATAAATATTGTTCTCTTGCGTGTTCATCTTTAAAGGTGATTACAAAAGAGTGTGTAAGTCCTTTATCATGCTTCTCTGTGCTATCATTTACGCCCCATTGAAAATTTGCAATTGCAGGGATTTTATTTTGAAGATCTACAAAAGCTTGAACAGCTTCATCCACTTGTTCTTTTGTGGCTTCATCTTTATATTTTAAATGTACAATATGTTTTATGACTTTGTTTCCTCTATCTATTTTAGGAGATACTTTATAGCTAACTATTTTTCCGAAATCGAATCTAAAAGAACCAGCAATTAAGAAGTTTGTATTCTCAATTTTATGCGACCTTAAACCATAGTAAATAGAAAAGCCAGTTTCTAGATAATTTATTGGACTAAGAATACCTTGTTCATTTAATTTTAATAGTTGAATACTAGCATCGTCTCTCGTGCCAACTGCCAACACAGCTTCGTTATTATCTGTTGATACAACTTCAATCCTTGTTTGCCCTTGAAGCTTAGTGGTTTCATCATCTTTTAAAACGAAATGAGGAATTAAAGCACCTTTGTTATTCACTTTAAAAACACTTACGCCATCGCCGTGATACACAAAATCTGGTCTCTTAATAAAACCACCTCTTTTATAATATTTATGATGTCTGTGCCCCACAACCACATATTTGCTTTTACCTAAAGTTACGCCCGTTACAGGGTATGCTCCAGTTAAATATCTATCAGTTGTATTATCACTTATATTATTAATGTTTTTGAATTTACCGTTATCGTAAACTCTAAAACTGCTCACGCCATTGTCTTGAAATCCACTAGTATATAAAAAGGTTTTACCTTTAATTCTGTGAGTAAACATGCCGATGATACCGTCTGTGTGTATTTTATCATTGTCTTTCATAGACATCACATGCGTTAGCTTTCCATCATCATGAATTTTAAAACTACTCAGTCCTGGAGTCTCTTCTAGACCACCAATAAAGAGATACGAGGCATTTTTCATATGAATTACCTCTAAGGTTATTGCTGTTCCAAGATGGGTTTCATCAGTATCTTCAACTAAAGCAACACGCTCTATAGAACCATTATCTAAAATTTTAAAGGTCTCAATAACATTGCCATGTTTGTTCGCAACAAATAAGAAGTCTGTACCTCCAATATTATCAGCTACCATACCTCTTGCGGGGCCCTTTTGCATGTGTAGCTCATGATTACTAATGGGTGTAAGTACACCATTTTTGTCTAGACGGTAAACATCCACATTGCCCACACCACCAGCATAAACGTAGTGCGAACCGTTTTTTTCATAACTAGTAACAGAAACCGTATTTTCTCCAGAAATATTCTTGAAATCTTGCCTGTAAAGCATTAAATCATTAGAAACTTGGGCCAAAGAAATTTGAAATATTAGAATGGTTAACCCTAGAATTCCTTTTTTTATGTGATTCATAATCTTGTCTTTTTTCAAATTTAATTAATCTAGTATTGATTTTGCTCCAGCAGTAGCAATTTCTCTGTCTTGTTCAATCGTGCCACCACTTACACCAATAGCGCCAATAATTTTCCCGTCTTTGTTTTTTATAGGAATACCTCCGGGGAAAGATACCAATCCGTTATTGGTCAGTTCAATATTATAAATGATGCCTCCAGGTTGTGTTAATTCCCCCAATTTCCCAGTATCAATATTAAAATATCTAGCTGTTTTCGCCTTTTTAATCGCAACATCAATACTTCCTAAATAGGATTCATCCATTCTTATAAATGCTTTAAGATTCGCGCCAGCGTCTACTATGGCAATGTTAACTAAAACGCTATCTTTCTCTGCTTTTTTCTTAGCGGCTAAAAGTGCTTTTAGGGCTTCATCTTGGGTGATGTCGTTAGTAATCTGTGCCTGAATAACGTTGGATAATAGTGTAAATGCGCATACAAAAACGCCTAGTTTAAATAGTTTCATTAGTTTATAATTTTAATTTAAAGTACAAAAATCAAAAATTGAAGTCAGAAAACAGTTGAACAAGTTCAATTCAAAGCTATTTTATCATTTCTTTTTGATTTTACTTAAAAATTCGTGAGTAATTCCTAAGTAACTAGCAATTTGTTTGTCGGTGAGTTTTGATGCTATATTAGGGTAGGTGTTTGCAAAGTAGAAATACCGCTCTTTAGCTGTTTGAGAATGATTGCGAATAAGACGACGTTGCCATGCGACAAGCGCTTTTTGAGACATAACTCTAAATAGTTTTTCAACAATTGGTAGCGTTTCATAGAGTTTTATCTTATCCGTTCTATCAATCAAGAGTACTTCGCTGTCTTCTAAAGCCTGAATGTTTAGATGAGATGGGATTTGATTCATAAAACTATCAATATCCATTAACCACCAATCTTTCGCGGCAAAATACAAGGTGTTTTCATTACCTTTTTTATCAATAGTGAAGACTCTAAAACAGCCTTTTAAAACAAATCCCTCATATTTATAAATACTGCCTTGACTGAGTAAAAATTCTTTTTTGTTAATAAGGTGAGGTTTGAAAAAACTACAAATAGTATCTAAATCTCTACTTGAGATTTCAATATTCTTTTTAATATGTTGTTTTAAGGAATCGAAAGACATTTAAATAAAACTATAAACCAAAAGTACATCTAAATTATAGTTTTGAAATTGAAAATTATAAAAAAAGCGTTTCTAAAGGAAACGCTTTCTTAATTTGGAACAAAAAGGGTTAATGCATGGCGTATTGCAAACCAAACATCAAATTATAATTCTGTTTGAGTTGAATACCATTCAAATCTTGGTACAGCGGTGTGCTTATTTCACCTGCAAATCGCAAACCTTTTAAACCGCCATTTTTAATCATATAATTCAATCCGAAACCTGAATTAATAAAAGTGCCACCAGAATTTACCGTATCTGCAGTTGTTACCATCATTGGATTTAAAAGAGAACTAGTACCGCTAATTTCATCAATAAGTATACCTTCAAGTCTAATGGAAACACTCAAATTGTCGCCAGCTTTAGCCGCTATCCAATTGTTAAACTTGTATTGATTTCCAAACTTGTAATCTTGGTTGTTATCGTTAATATTTATAAATCCAGTTAATTGATGCCCCCAAGAAAATGTATCGCATTGTCCTAAATACGTTAATCCTAATTTAGCACCAAAAGAGCCTGTTCCTAATTGCATTGGATAAGGCAATTGTACTGCATTGCCCATAGAAACTGGAAGCACATTTTTCTCTTCAATACTACCTGTTGGTATGTTTACTCCAACTTGTGCATGCATCGCTTTTCTATTTTTATTAAAAATGCTGTATAAGGCGCTCACCATAACATCACCAAAACCAGATGTATTAGTTGAAAAATTATTACCGTTACGCATTTGTAAATTCATATCGTTTTCCAAATAGTTAGCCATTGCCATAATGGTAGTTTTATCCGAGGGTGCATACATAGCTCCAATCATATGCATGTTCATAACCATATCAATTGGTGCTACCATGTAGTTGGCATGTCCATCGGCAGTTGTAGCATCCTCGGTACCTTGTCGCAATTGACGCATGTCCATCGTCATGTAACGGTAAGAGAACATAATGCCTCCTTTGTGGTGCGTGTGGTCTCCCATTATAGAAATTGGAGCATGTCCATCAGGTCTGCTAGACACCCATTGGTTTGATGCTGAATTTTTTTTGTCATGATGCTCGTGTTGAGCAAAAGTTGTTAGGGTTGCAACACAAAATATTGCAACGAAAAATATATGTTTCATTGTGCTTTTTAAAATTGTATGTAATTATTTGGGCGTTACCACAAGGGTCGCGCTATCCACTATATCTTTTTTGAGTTTTAAATCGTGTCAATATCCAGATGTCTTTTTTCTATATTAAATACTTAGAAATCTAAATAAAAACCTCGCTTATCAAAAAAGGATGCCGTTTCTATCGCTAACGCAAAAGAACATTAACGAATAATTAATTACACAAAGTCTGGTGGCTGAAAGTTGCTGAAATTATATTCGAAATAATATAATCTTTTATAAGGCGTATTCTCTAATTTTTTCTGAAATGAAAGTGTGTTTGAACCTTCAATTTTAAGAATGTTTACAAACCCAATAGGATAGTTTTCTATTGAAATAGATAATGCAGATAAAGGTTCTTGTTCTTGTTGCTTTTCAATTTGCTTTACCAAGTGGCATTTACCATTACATTGCAGCTGGGGTTTGTCCTTATTAATACACAAAAATTCAGCAATATAATCTTGATTAAGTACATATTCAACATAAGGCTGTACGGGTCTTAACATGGCTAGCATGTATAAAAACACAAAAAAAATAGCAGTCAGTTTATGCAACTCTCAAAATTTTGGGCAAATATACCTGATGACTACGTTGAAACAAAAAAATCTAGGCGAATTCACCTAGATTTTTTGCACTTTAATTATTATTAGACCTTTGTTTAAGACGCTTTCTTATATAAAGGATCTGCTCCAATAGTACCAACCAGAGTTTTTAGGTAAGTATCAGATTTCACTTTTTTATACAAAGCTTTCACAGATTTCAATCGGTCTTTAATATTCATTTCAGATACTAAAATATCATTATCAGGGTTGGCAATAAAATCCTCTAAATAACTTATTTGAGCATCATAAAAACGAATATCTTTTTGTTGTTTTAACTTTAAACGTTCTTTGTACCAATCACTTTCTAATACATAGTCTCTATCAAAATATTTACGTAATTCAGGATCACTAATATCTTTACCTTCATATTTGCCATAAGCCATAATATGCAATAAGATTTTTAATGGAGGAATGGCTGCATCGACACTGCCGTCTTCAAAATAATTAAGAGCTACTTTTTGTTGCGCTTCGGTAATATTATTTATCCCATCCACATAATCTTCTAGACCTTGTAATTCTGGTTTTAGCATACGATCACTAAATACAGCGGTTGGTTCATCAAAAATTCTGTTTAGACAAAGTAAGTCGAATTTTTTTGTAATTCTATAACCTAATCTACTCGCTAAAATGGTTTTGCCTTCATATTCAAAATCCTCAAGTTTTTCTAACGAACCATTGGCAATTAAGTTTTTAGGATCTCTATCTTCAGGAGCCATTCTAGCCCATATTTCTGGTATTAATAAACTCACATCATGGTCAATTTTATTTTCAGCACCAACATAACCAGCGGCAGTACTAAATCCGTTAGATTCAGTCAAAATATGCGATAATAATGCATTGTTTAAATCTGTTGTAGGGGTTAACATATTAAACGGCGCTTTTGTTAATGCACCTTCTGATCCTGCACCTGTAGTTGATGGCGATTTACCTGTTAAACTACAAATAAAATCCATAAATAATTCAGGTGTTTCCTGATAGTGAATTGGGTTGTACACCGCTAAAGGTCTAATACCAGCCTTTTTATCAACAGGATTGTTTCTTCTACCAGGTAAAACAGCATTTACTGTGTGAATTACAGGGTCTTCAAGTTGTATCTTTCTCTTTAAACGAACACCTATATCTGAGATGTAAGATGCTTCAGTTTCGTTATAAAATCTATTTGGTTCTAAATAACGCGGATTTTTTGTTGGTAGCCCATCTTCTATAATTCTTGGATGAGATGGTAATACAAACTGTATGTCTTCATCATCGTTATTTATAATATCTTTTATAAAATCTTGAACAGGCTGCGTGTACTTGTCAAAATTTATAGTGTCTTCATAGATTTCAATAGCATCTTTTTTGGTCAACATTTCATAGTTGGTCAAAAATCTACCATCAGAAATAATGTCTAATTCTGCACCTTTATCGTATCCTCTAACAATGGCTTCATCTGGTCTTTGGAATAAATGCGCCTCACAGTTAGTTAATACTTTTACACTTTTATTTGTGTATTCTGGGTTTAAATCTTTAAACTGATTTCTTGGTAGTGTGATTGATGCTGAAATATCATCTTCAGTCTGAATTTTTTCACTTGCTGAAAAATCTGAACGTAACTTGTTAAGCATCCAATTGCCTTGTTGGTTGAAACCAATACGCACATAGCTACCCACAACAGGATTGTTGTTATATAGTAAAGATGTTCCTTTTTCACCATTGATAATATCAACAGACATCAAGTCTTTCCAGTTAAGGTTAGCACCATGGGCCTGTCTAAATAAACGCTTTACAAATAACACTAAAGAGCGTATATGGACTGGTATGTTCTCTAGCCATTCATTGAACTCATCTGAATTTTCTTCTGAAGGTGTTAAAAGTTTTACGACGGATCCTAAGGTTCTTTTTTCACTTAAGAAGGATCTAGATTTTGGTCTGTTAGGGTCTTTTACTTTCCATCTTGTTGAATAATCAAATTCAATGATTTCATCGGCTTTCTTAAAATCCTCATCTATGTTATGAATGTTAAACCTAGCATAGGTAATGGCATTCTGCATAGATTTAGAAATTTCAGATTTACCGCCACCAGAAACTGTACAAGGTTTATGGCAAAACACACCTTCTGGATAGGTTTCTACCATGCGCCATAAGTCTATAGATTTATGTTTTTCTAACCTTAGTTTGTTTCCTGACGGATGAACGTAAGTTTTAAAAGGCGATAACTTCAGTTTTTGTTCTTTGCCTTTGTAGTTCCAACTTATACTATTGGTATTTGTGTTGAAATAAGATGATTCTGGGATATAAACTATATTAGGGTAGGTTTCATCTACAGCATAATTTTCGGGTTTAACCTCAATTCTGTCTCCTAATAAGGTTTTAACATCTTCAAAGGTATGATCTAGTCCGTAGTATTGATTGTAATCATTACAGTTTACGGTATCTCCCATTACTCTTCTAGCGTAGGCTATAGCACCACCAGCATGTTCTTCCTCTAAAATCCCAAATAAATTAGCAGAATAACTAATCTGTGTTTTAATTTCTTTTTTAGAGTACCCATAATAATTGTCTGCAATCAAGGTTACTACAACGCCTCTCTCGTCTCTACAAGTAATTTTGAAAGCGCCACCATCATTATAAAGTTCGTTTTCTTCTATCCAGCACATGCCGTCTTTTTTCTGACGGTCTGTGGCATCATTAAAATGCGGAAGACCTACATCTTTCTTTTTAAGTTTTAATAGTTGAGGTGCAAGTATAATACATCCTGTGTGTCCTGTCCAGTGTACTGGGTCTAGAGCCGAGTCATTATGCGCTAAATTAGGGTTGCCTGCATTTCCAAAAATGTTTTCAACGAAATCTAGATTACTTACTAAAGAACCAGGTGCAAAGAAGCGCACTTCTAGTCTTTTTTCTGAAATAACACCTTTAACCTCAGGACACACCACAGGTCTTAAAAGCATAGAAACCATAGTTCGAGCTTTCTCTTCTTGATTAGAGGTAAACGGAAGCGTATTCAACTCATCAGAAGGTTTAAATGCTTCATTTAAGAAGTGAGCTAAAACCACTCTAGGTACTTCTTTTTTATCTAAAGGAACAGGAAGAGGGCCTTCAACAATATGGAACGTTCCTTTGGTTGTTCTTTTATCGTGTAAAGGGTTATTTAAAATCCCTTGTTTTAATCGTTTAGAGTTTACTAAATCACTTTCAAACGAATTGCCATCAGGAGGTAAACTTACTTCTCTTGCTTGTCCTTTTTTTGATAGAATTAAGGTGTTGTTTGGTAGTTTATAAGACTTGTCTACCGAAATATCTTTTAAATAATCGTCTATAAAATTTTGAATTCTAGAATCAGCAGGTGCTAGGTGGTCTGCTAAAAGTCTTGATTTCTCTCTAAGACTCATTATTAATGGTCGTGTGGTTTTTTCAAATTCAGGATCGCAAAACTTTACCTTGCTATCCGCTTTGTCTTTAAAAACGGGTTGTCCAATTGAAGCTAATTGTAAATTGATAAATTGGATGATGTCTTTTCTTGATTCTTTCATGATATTTAGCTATTGAATGGTAAACGAATACATTCATATTCAAAGCAAAATTAGAGTTAGAATCCCTAAAAAAACCTGATAAATATCACATTACGGGTATATTTTTAGCTAAAACGATGTAGTGAAGGTGTAATAGATGAGACCTAAAAACTGAAAGAAATTCAATTATTGTTTCTAAATCAGGTATTATATTATTTTGTAGCGCTTAACTCTGTGCCATCATAAGGACAATAGGACCATTTTCCTGAGTTCATTCTTTGGCATTTTTCACAAGATTTTTCTTTTAAGAGGGAACCCAAAGGTAGTTCAACATCTTTTTCAAAGTCGTCAAGAGAAAAATAAAGTTCTTCAGAACTGTAAGGGTCTACTGGAAGTATTTTTTTAAACCCAGGATCTTTAAACAAAAACACTTGCATGTTCTGCCCCATGGGTCCTAACATGTTTTCCATCATTGGCTTTATCATGGATAAAAAATTAAGTAAATCTGGGTTGTAATTTTTTTCGTCTTCTAAGTGCAGTTTGTCTTGTTTGTATTTAACTGTTAAAGATGATTGAATGGAATCTTTCGAAGCATATGTAACACCGCCAAACAATCCTATTTTTCCTTGTACAGCAATTACGGTAACATATTTTTTCAGGAGATTTATAATAGCCTCACTCTCTTGTTTAGGCACTGTTTTATCTTGTGAAAAAACCACACTCCAGTATTCAGTTGGAATCCACCAAATTAAGTCGATAGATTCAGTAGAATCACTCGAATATTGAGTTTCAGTTATAAGTTGGTCGATGCTTACTTTTTCAAAATCCTTTTTTTGGGAAAACGAAAATTGAAATACTAAAAACGAGGCAAGGGTAATTATAATTTTATGCATAAATGGTTTGTTTTATGCTAATTTACTTAAAAGCATTCAAACCTGTAATATCTAATCCTGTAATTAATAAATGAATATCGTGTGTGCCTTCGTAAGTAATTACACTCTCCAAATTCATAGAATGACGCATAATACTATATTCTCCCGTAATACCCATACCTCCTAAAATTTGGCGTGCTTCTCTTGCAATTTTTATTGCCATATCTACATTATTGCGTTTTGCCATTGATATTTGAGCAGAGGTAGCAGTTTCGTTTTCGCGCATTACGCCCAATCTCCAAGCTAAAAGTTGAGCTTTAGTGATTTCCGTAATCATTTCTGCTAATTTTTTTTGCTGCAGTTGAAACTGCCCAATAGGCTTTCCAAATTGTAAACGTTCTTTACTATATCTAAGAGCAGTATCGTAACAATCCATAGCTGCACCAATGGCGCCCCAGGCGATACCGTATCTTGCGGAATCTAAACAACCTAGTGGTGCTCCTAATCCAGATTTATTGGGAAGTAAATTCTCTTTCGGGACTTTTACATTATCAAAAATAAGCTCACCAGTAGCTGAAGCACGTAGCGACCATTTATTGTGAGTTTCAGGTGTTGAAAACCCTTCCATACCGCGCTCTACAATTAAACCGTGAATTCTACCATCTTCATTTTTAGCCCAAACCACAGCTACTTGAGCAAAAGGCGCATTGCTTATCCAAAGCTTGGCACCATTCAATAGATAGTGGTCGCCTTTATCTTTAAAGTTGGTTGTCATGCCTCCTGGGTTACTACCATGGTCGGGCTCGGTTAAACCAAAGCAGCCCATCCATTCACCACTTGCTAATTTTGGCAGGTATTTTTTTCGTTGTGCTTCATTGCCGTATTTCCATATAGGATACATTACCAACGAGGATTGTACAGATGCTGTTGATCGTACACCCGAATCACCACGCTCAATTTCTTGCATAATTAACCCATAGCTAATCTGGTCTAATCCCGCGCCTCCATATTCCATTGGGATATATGGGCCGAAAGCTCCAATTTCAGCTAAGCCTCCAATAATTTGTTTGGGGAATTCTGCTTTTTGTGCATATTCTTCTATAATAGGAGATACATCACGTTTTACCCATTCGCGGGCAGCATCTCTAACTAATTTATGTTCATCAGAAAGTAATTCATCTAAATTGTAATAATCAGGGGCTTCAAATAAATCAGGTTTCATAGTCTAAAATTTGAGTAATAAAAATGAAGATTTTTAATAAACTCATAATATTTTTATGAATTCAATATTTAAATCAATCAAATTTAAAGAATCTTTATTTATTTGATTACATTTTAAGGTAAAAATCTTTAGTTAAATCAATGTAATCTGCTGTGTATAGATGCCTATCAGTTTCTATGATTAAAGATTGGGTTGTTATTTCATTTTCTTCAAAAGAGAATTCAAGTAAACTTCTTTTTATTTCTGAATTTGGATTTCCCCTAACGTGTAATTTTCTATTGGGAAACAACTTGAATACTGAGGCTAATTGAATGAAATTTTCCTCATGATTAAAAGGTATAACTACGGAAAATAAACCTTTTTTAGATAATAGTTTAGCAACACTTTCTAGTAAATGTTCAAAAGGCATAGCGTCTTGGAAACGCGCTAAGTCACGTTGTTTATTTTCAGTCTTAAAATTTTCAGAATAAAAAGGTGGGTTGCAGATTATTAGATCATATTTATCTTCAATTTCATCCGCAAACTCTTCAAGTGAAGCATGGTAGCAAAACAACCTATCTCCCCAAGACGATTGTTCAAAATTTTCTACACACTGCTCGTAAGCATTATCATCAATTTCTATAGCATCAATAAGTTGGGCGTTGCTGCGTTGGGCTAGCATTAAAGATAAAACTCCTGTACCTGCTCCAATATCTAATATTGAAAACGGATTGCTTTTCAAAGAGGTCCACGCTCCTAATAATACACCGTCAGTGCCAATCTTCATTGCGCATTTATCTTGACTAACATTAAAATATTTAAACCTAAATGCCGATGTACTCATTTAATTGTTGCAAAAAATTGTGAAGTACAAATATAGTTTGAAATTCTTTCGTGTATCTTCTACAATTAGTTATAGTTGTTAAATTTTTGAGATTTTTTAACGATAAAGAGCAAATAATTGCGATAAAATCACTATATTAATGTACGAATTCACATTCTTTTATTCAAATTAGATAATGGTTTCATATTTAAAACTTTAATATTCCAGTAGGATATAATTAGGAACATTTAGTTTTAAAGATAAAGGAAGTGAATTATATGCTTTTAATGATGTAAATACACCGCTTCGAAGTGTAATCATGCTAGTTGAACAACTTAACTAAACTCAACATATTTAACAATGAAACAACAACATCAAAAAATCTGGCAACTCAATGAGTTATTGAAAATTAATCATGTAGCTGAAAAGTCTTATTTGGAGGCCTTGGAATCTACAAATGATAAAGAATTGAAACAGTTTTTTAGAGCTAGAGCATTTGAACGCAGCGAATTTTGTAGATATTTAGGTGCCGAAATTAGAATGATGGGAGGAATCCCTGACTACTCGGACACGAATACAAAAATCAATTGGCCTGATTTCAAAAATATTTTGGCTTCAAAAAATGCACGCTTTTTATTCAACGAAATAAATAGAGTTAAAAGCATATGTTTGACACACTATAATAATGTGTTGAATAACTATCAATTTCATGAAAGCTTAGCTGAGTTACTCAAAAAACAACGAAAAATCATTGGAAGTTCTATAAGTTATATGAGATACAAAGATGATTTGGCTAATCAGCATCCACATCTATTAGCATAATTTTAAATAGAAATTTTATTCTTCTGAAAAGTCGCTTAGTTAAGCGGCTTTTTTTAAATATATAAATCTATCAAGCCTTCGGGAGTTTCAACAAGTATCAATTTATTTTCTCTATCAACTTTAATAATAAACTCATCATTCATTGGAATTAATATTTCAGTACCATTTCTATCAACTTCAAAAAGTGCTTGAGCTGTTGTGTCATTAATTGATGTAATGGTACCAACGTCTCCAAAGTTTTTATCTGCAATTTTAAACCCTATTACTTCATGAAAATAAAATTTGTTGCCCTCGAGTTTTGGCAGTAAATCTAAAGGAAGGTATAAACCACTTTTCATAATACTGTCTGCGTCTTCTTCGGTATCAACATCTTCAAATTTAAGGCGCAATAATTCCGATTTGTGTAGTTGAGAACGCTCTACAAAAAAAGGAACAAGATTATTACGTAATTCTAAAAAGATGGCGTCTAGGTGTTCATAGAGCTCTGGTTGGTCAGTGTCTAATTTTGCTAGCACTTCGCCTTTAAAGCTGTATTTTTTTACAATTTTACCTAAGTAAAAACAATCTTCTTTTTTCATAGAAAAAGTAATTTTTTGTCATTCCCGCGAAGGCGGGAATCTACTTTATAGTTTGTCTAGAAATATATAAGATTCCCATCTACATGGGAATTATTTAACCAAACTTTTAAAAGTTTGGTTAAATAAAAAACTCCGATATTGCTATCGGAGTTTAAAAGTATAAAAAATTAATTTTTTTATTCCTCTTCGTTAGAAGCTTCAACTTCTGCAGTTTCTTCTTCTGCTTCTTCAACTACAGGAGCAGCTGCAGCTATTCTAGCTTCATTAACAGCTTTTTCAGCAGCTAATGCATCAGCTTTAGCTTTAGCTTCTGCTTCAGATAATCCATCGGCTTTAGCTTGAATCTTAGCTTCTTTTTCTTCTAACCAAGCAGTGAATTTAGCTTCTGCTTGCTCTTCAGTTAAAGCACCTTTTCTAACACCACCTACAAGATGATTTTTTAATAAAGCACCTTTGTAAGACAATAAGTTTTTAGCAGTATCAGTTGGTTGTGCACCATTTTGCAACCATTTTACAGCACCATCAACATCTAATTCTACAGTTGCTGGATTTGTGTTTGGATTGTAAGCACCTAATTTTTCTAGGTATCTACCATCTCTTTTTGATCGCGAATCTGCTGCTACGATCCAGTAATAAGGTTTTCCTTTTTTACCGTGTCTTTGTAATCTAATTTTTACTGGCATAATAATTAATTATTTGAGGTTCTCGACCTCGGTTATTAATGAGGGCGCAAATATACCATATTTTTTGAATATCAATAGTTTTTTTGTTTTGAAATTTTAATTTTTAATAGCTGAAAATTAACGAGTTAAAAAATCAGAACAATAAGCAAGTAGGATTGGGCAAATCTATGGAGTGTAGAAAAGACAATTTGCCAGTTTCTTGGTTTCTTTTGAATACAGAAATATTATTACTTCTTCTGTTAGCAACTAAGACAAAATTCCCAGTGGGATCTAATGTAAAATTTCGTGGCCAGTTGCCTTCAACTGGTGTGTTTTCAATTCGGGTGATCGTACCAGTTTTGGTATCTCGACTAAAAAGGGCAATTGAGTTTTCACCACGATTAGAGCCGTATAAAAAACGTTCGTCTTCAGATAAATGAATATCGGCGCATGAGATTTGTCCTTTGTAATTATCATCTAAGGTAGCATCAAAATCAATTTGTTTATATCCAGAATCTGTTTTTTCAATGGAAGTTATAGAGCCACCATATTCATTAATCACATACATAAACTTGTCGTCTTTTGTAACTGCAAAATGACGTGGGCCAGGGTTGCCTGCCATAGAAACAATAGCATCAGACTTTAAAGTATATTTTCCATTGTCTAACATATAATGGTAAACCGCATTATTTCCTAAATCTGCAACGTATAAATCATTTTCATGAAATTGTGCCGAGTGCGCTCTTGCAGGTTTCTCCCCTTTATTATGATCAAAAACTTGTGAAGTATTGCTTATACTCCCGTCAGAATTAATATCATATATGGCAATAGTGCCACCTCCGTAATTAGAAACTACTGCTTTTGTACCATTTTTATTTACAGCAACATGGCACGGGCCTTTTCCATTGCTGCTCACCGAATTTAAAAGCTGTAATGTGCCTTCGCTATTTAATTTGAAAGCAGATAAGCCACTTGCTTCACTACCTTCACCAACTGCATAAATGAATTTTTTATCTGGAGAAAAGGCAATAAATGATGGGTTTTTAGCCTCTGCTGCTAACACAATATTTGTTATTTCTCCTGTTTCAGAGTTAAAATCAACTTTATAAATCCCCTTACTTTCGCCTTCACTACTTGTACCAATATATAACGGCATGTTTTGAGATTTGCAGTTCATCAAAAACAATGGAATTATCAATAAAATAAGATGTTTAGCTGTCATAATGTTAAAATTGAAGAACCTAATTTATGATAAATTATCTTAAATGTGGGTATATAATGTTAATGATTCTTAAAACTATTATAAACCCTGTTAAATCCCTTGACAGAACTAGTGTTTGGGCTTATATTGTAGATGTACGATGTGAAACAATACGCATTTTAAAAGAATATATTGAAACCGACACGTTTTAAAAAATAATTTATTTGTGTTTAATTATTTTTTGATACGTCAAAGGTCACATGTGACTTTTGAAAAACAATAAAATAAACACATGAAATTTAAAAATGAAAATGATATTATGAAGTACACTGAAAAAATTTCAAACAAGTTAAATGAATTATTAATCAAGAATTATGATGCCGAAAAAGGCTATAAAAATGCAGCTGAAAATGTTGACAATCATACTCTAGAGCAATTTTTTGAAAGAATGGCAACAGAACGTGGTGAATTCGCCAGAGAATTGAAGATGGAAATCTTGAGATATGGAGAAGAACCAAAGGATTCTGGAAGTTTTAAAGGAACCGTCCACAGAAATTGGATGTCATTGAAAAGCTTATTCGCAAGTAATGACGAAGAAGCTATTTTAGAAGAAGTTATTAGAGGCGAAGAAGCAAGTCTTAATGCATATTACGACATTTTGAGAGATAGAAATTTACCGCCAAGTATTGACGCATTGTTATTCAAACAAAAAAGTGCAATACAAGCAACTATGAATTCTGTGAAAATGCACGAAGAATTAGTGTCATAAGCATTAGTTATTTCGGTTAGATAAAAGATGAGACCATTAGGTCTCATTTTTTTTGTTTATAACTGTTTATAACTCCATTTTAAAAAAGTGCAAATTCTACCTATTTTTATATGCTCGATATTTTCGAATAAACGATTTAACGCATCAATAAATAAACATTTTACATGTACTTAATTTTCGATACCGAAACTACAGGATTACCAAAGCGTTGGGATGCACCAATTACTGATACTGATAATTGGCCAAGGTGTATACAAATCGCATGGCAATTGCATGATGCGCTGGGAAATTGTATAGATCATCAAGATTATTTGGTAAAACCTGAAGGCTTTAATATTCCGTATGATGCTGAAAAGATTCATGGTATTTCTACTGAATTAGCTGAGGAACAAGGTGTGCCACTAGCTGAAGTTTTAGAAAAGTTCAATGAAGCTTTAGGTAAAACCAAATTTGTTGTTGGGCAGAATGTGAAGTTCGATCTAAATATTATGGGTGCGGAGTTTGTTCGTGGAGAGGTCGCCAACCCCTTGCAAGAACTTCCTGTTTTAGATACATGTACGGAACATACGGCACAATTGTGTCAGATTCCTGGAGGACGCTATGGTAAATTTAAACTCCCAACACTTACAGAGTTGCATGAATTTTTATTTAATACCCCTTTTGCTGAAGCACATAACGCAACTGCCGATGTAGAAGCTACAACACGTTGTTTTTTCGAGTTAGTGCGTTTAGGTGAATACACCAAAGAACAGTTGGATGTTCAACCGGATTATTTTGAGAATTTTAAGAGAGAGAATCCAGATACGATTCAAACTATTGGATTAAAGCACATAAATCTTAAAAAAGAAAGTGCTAAAATCCGAGAGCGTATTGAAACCGCTAAATCTTCAATATCTTCTGAAGACATCAAACAAAATGCATCAGATTTAGCAGATGTTGATTTTGTGCATTTGCATAACCATTCGCAGTTTTCGGTATTGCAATCTACCATGAGTGTATCAGATTTAGCAAGTGCAGCAGCGGAGCATAAAATGCCTGCGGTAGCATTAACGGACCACGCGAATATGATGGGCGCATTTCATTTTATAAATGCGATAAACAAAGTGAATAGCGGTATCAAGGCAAAAATTGCTAAAGCTGAAGAAAATGGAGAAACTACTGAGGCAAAACTTATAAAACCTATTGTGGGTTGTGAGTTTTTTGTTTGTGAAGACCATACCGATAAAACTAGAAAAGATAATGGCTATCAAATTGTATTGTTAGCAAAAAACAAAAATGGGTATCACAATTTAGCAAAACTATCTTCTCATGCCTTTGTAGATGGATTTTATTATTTACCAAGAATTGATAAAAAATTGATTCAGCAGTACAAGGAAGACCTAATTGTACTCACAGGTAATTTATATGGTGAAGTTCCTAGCAAGGTGCTGAATATTGGTGAAAATCAAGCCGAGGAAGCTTTGCTTTGGTGGAAAAATGAGTTTGGAGACGATTTGTATGTGGAATTAATGCGCCATAATCAAGAGGATGAGAATCGCGTCAACCCAACCTTGATTAAACTAGCAAAAAAGCATGATGTAAAACTCGTTGCAACTAATAATACGTATTACCAAAATCAAGAAGATGCCAATGCGCATGATATTTTATTGTGTGTGAAAGATGGCGAAAAACAGGCGACACCAATTGGTCGTGGTCGTGGTTATCGTTACGGGTTACCAAATCAGGAGTATTATTTTAAGTCTTCAGAAGAAATGAAGGCCCTGTTTAGAGATATTCCTGAAGCTATAATAAATGTTCAAGAGGTTGTCGATAAAGTTGAGGCATTTCAATTGGCTCGTGATGTACTCTTACCTGCTTTTGATATCCCAGATGAATTCAAACACAAAGAAGATGAGGTTGACGGTGGTAAGCGAGGTGAAAACGCCTATTTAAAGCATTTGGTATACGAAGGCGCCAAAAAGCGCTACGGTGAGCCACTTTCAGAAGAAGTAACCGAGCGCTTGGATTTTGAATTAAGTGTTATTGAAAATACAGGCTATCCTGGATATTTCTTAATTGTTGAAGATTTTATCCGAGAGGCAAGAAATATGGATGTTTCTGTAGGCCCTGGACGTGGTTCCGCGGCCGGTTCTGTAGCTGCATATTGTTTATGGATTACGAATATTGACCCCTTAAAGTACGATTTGCTTTTTGAGCGTTTTCTAAATCCAGATCGTATCAGCATGCCAGATATTGATATCGATTTTGATGATGAAGGCCGAAGTCGTGTTATGGATTACGTAATTGAAAAATATGGTGCCAACCAAGTAGCCCAAATTATTACCTATGGTACTATGGCGGCAAAATCCTCCATTCGTGATACTGCACGTGTATTGGATTTACCATTATTTGATGCTGATAGAATTGCAAAACTAATTCCGAATATGTCTAAGCTGAATAAGATTTTTGGTTTAGATGAAAAGGAACTCGGAAAGAAATTCAGGGCAGAAGATTTAGAAAAAGTCAATCAACTTTTAAATATTTCAGAAGGAAGCGATTTAGAAGCTGAAACCGTAAATACCGCTCGGGCACTTGAAGGCTCGGTGAGAAATACAGGAATTCATGCCTGTGGTGTAATCATAACACCTGATGATATTACCAAATTTGTTCCTGTAGCTACTGCAAAGGATTCTGATTTGTATGTGACGCAATTTGATAACTCAGTTGTGGAAGATGCTGGCTTATTGAAGATGGACTTCTTGGGGTTAAAAACGCTGACTTTAATTAAGGATACCGTAAAAATTGTAAAGGCAAAACATGATATTCAGTTAGATCCTGAAAGTTTTCCTTTAGATGACGAAAAAACGTATGAGCTGTTCCAAAGAGGTGAAACCGTTGGGGTGTTTCAGTACGAATCTCCAGGGATGCAAAAACACCTTCGTGATTTAAAGCCGACAGTATTCGAGGATTTAATTGCGATGAATGCTTTGTACCGTCCGGGACCAATGGAATACATTCCAAGCTTTGTCCGAAGAAAACACGGCGACGAAGAAATCGAGTACGATTTACCTGCCATGGAGGAATATCTTAAGGAAACTTATGGTATTACGGTGTATCAGGAGCAGGTGATGTTGTTGTCGCAGAGTTTAGCAGATTTCACCAAGGGTGAAGCTGATGTACTGCGTAAAGCCATGGGTAAAAAGCAGATTGCTGTACTTGATAAAATGAAACCAAAATTCATTGAACAAGCGAGTGCCAACGGACATGATGCTAAAATTTTGGAAAAAGTTTGGAAAGATTGGGAAGCCTTTGCAAGTTACGCCTTTAATAAATCGCACTCCACATGTTATGCTTGGATTGCTTACCAAACGGCATATTTAAAAGCGCATTACCCAGCAGAATATATGGCGGCAGTACTTTCTAATAACATGAACGACATTAAGCAGGTGACTTTCTTTATGGAAGAATGTAAACGCATGAAGTTGGATGTTTTGGGGCCAGATGTTAACGAATCTTATTATAAGTTTTCCGTAAATAAAGATGGCGCGGTGCGTTTTGGTATGGGAGCGATAAAAGGTGTTGGTCATGGAGCGGTGATGACTATTGTAGATAATCGCAAAAAGGACGGACATTATAAATCTATTTTCGATTTAGCAAAACGTATAGATTTACGAGCAGCCAATAAAAAAGCCTTTGAAAATTTAGCCTTGGCAGGTGGTTTTGACGGA
The DNA here is from genome assembly GCA_043557195.1 of Flavobacteriaceae bacterium. Lineage (GTDB taxonomy): Bacteria > Bacteroidota > Bacteroidia > Flavobacteriales > Flavobacteriaceae > Jejuia. The sequence continues at coordinate 2,525,582 of CP121314.1, forward strand.
TTGGGCGACACCCATCGTGCCCAGTATTTTCATGATGAGGGTGATGGGATTACCTTTCTTGAAAAAGCAATTAAATATGCGCAGAAATATAAGGAAAATGAGAACTCTGCACAGGTAAGTCTGTTTGGGGAAGCGAGTGATGTACAAATACCAGAGCCCGAAGTGCCACCATGTGAGGAGTGGGGCACCATGAAAACCTTGAGTAAAGAACGAGAAGTTGTTGGGGTTTATATTTCTGGCCATCCGTTAGATGATTTTAAAACGGAGATGAAAACCTTTTGCAATGCTACAGTTGGGATGTTTAATAATTTGGAGCCTTATGTAAATAGAGAATTGGTGTTTGGAGGTGTAGTGACTGATGTGCAGCATCGTGTAAGTAAACAAGGAAAAGGTTGGGCGTTATTTACTATTGAAGATTATACGGATAGTTATGAGTTTAGAATTTTTGGAGAAGAATATTTAAAATACAGACACTTTTTATTACAAAACAATTTTGTTTTTGTAAAAAGCTTTGTACGCGAAGGTTGGACAAATAAAGATACAGGCAAAAAGAGCGACCCGCGGTTACAGTTTAATAGTTTTCAATTATTGCATGATGTGATGGAGCAGTATGCCAAAAAGTTGTCGATACAAGTTGATATTAAAGATTTGACGGAGCAAAAGATAATCGCTTTAAAAGAGCTACTGCACATGCACCCTGGAAATCAAGCCTTAAACTTTTTAGTGTATGATACTAAGGAAAAGATGAAACTCACGATGCCTAGTAGAAGGCAAAAGGTTAAGGTGTCTCAAGAGTTGTTAAGTGAATTGGAGGCACAGGATGTTCGGTTTAAGTTGAATTAAGTTCTAATTTTAGCATCATTCTGAGCTTTTTCATTAGAAAAAAAGTGTGAGAATCTGTTTAATTTTATTTTTATAATAAACAGATTGTTACGTCGTGTCTCCTCAAAATGACACCGAGTATTAAGCCTTACCATCCAAATAATCCCCCAAACTACCCAGTTTATCATCCCAGAATTGTTCATAGAATTTTAACCATTTGTTTACTTCTTGCAGTTCCTCGGGGTTGGCATTACAAAAGCGTTCACGTCCTTCAGCTTTGATATGTACCAAACCTGCTTCTTCCAAAGTTTTAATATGTTTGGTAACACCTTGTCGTGTCATTTCAAATTGATTTGAGATTTGCGTAATGGATAGGGCTGAGGTTGCAATAACCAAGGCATGAAAAATTTCACGCCTTGTTGGGTCCGCAATGGCTTTAAACAATCGGGTAATTTTATCCTGCATTAACTTCTTCTTTTAAGTAGCTGGTTAAACCGTTAATGCAATTATCCCATCCGCCATTAAAGCTTTCGAACATGGCTACTGCTGTTTCGCCTGCGTAGTTTGAAATTCCTGAATGTTCAAGAGTGAGTTTTGTGCCTTCTGAGGTGGTCTTTAATTCCCATTTTACGGTGGTTTCGGTTTCTGTGCCGCCAACTATCCACGTGTAAATTAAAGTGTAAGGGTTTGCTTCGATAATTTCCCCGCCAATGGTGGTGCAACCTTTTTCGTTTGGTGGAGAGGTGAATAGATATTTGTATCCTTTTTCGGCTTTAAAATCGGCTGGGATAAACCATGTTGAGATTTCTTCAGCCTTTGTAATAGCATTCCATACTTGGTCTATCGCGTGATTGAACACCACTTCTTTTGTAATTACATCTTTCATTATAGTTCGGTTTTTTGATTAATATGCAACTTTATGGTTGCTAAACTAAGATAAATAAATTTAATACGCAACTTTTTAGTTGCGTAATGTAACATTCTATTATTTTTTGCTACAGATATGCTATTAAAACCTATTATTATGAAAGCAACTAAAAATTTATTACTGTTTATTGGTTCTATGGCATTGTCTGCTTCCTTTTTTGGAATAGTTAACGGCGATGCTTTTACTGAGCATATTTTAAATATTGTATGTGGCTCTAGTTTAATTTTTGGATATTTTCAGTTTAATAAGCTGAACGGGACTGAAGGTAAATGTTAGAACATAATTTTCTGGATATGCCCGCGCAAGGGATAGTAGCGGCAGCTTTTGGCGAGGCGGGCATCGAGCCAAAACTATTAGCGGATAGCCCGACCCCGACCTAAGGAGGGGTTGCGCCCAAACCAAATAAACCTAACTGATGCCGTTATAGGGAAAACAAATTGACGGTTTGTAAGCTTTGGAATATTTTTTGACTAATTTTGTGTAATTAAAATGAATTAAGAATTTAATAAATATATATTATGGCATTAGAGATAACAGATGCAACGTTTGAAGAAACTGTATTAAAGAGTGATAAACCTGTTTTGGTTGATTTTTGGGCTGCGTGGTGTGGACCTTGTAGAATGGTGGGACCAGTAATTGAGCAAATTAGTGATGAGTATGATGGTAAAGCTGTTGTTGGTAAGGTAGATGTAGATGCTAACCAAGAGTTTGCTGCTAAATATGGTGTGCGTAATATTCCAACAGTTTTGGTGTTCCAAAACGGTGAAGTGGTTGGAAGACAGGTAGGCGTTGCGCCTAAAAATGCATATACTGAAGCGATAGACGCGCTTTTGTAATCGAAAAAGAAAAGAAAGTTGAAAAGGTTTGCCATATGGTGAACCTTTTTTTATTTTAGATGTTTATTAAATAAAACTTTAAGATGAGTAAAAATAAAGTGCAAGATGCCATTGACGGTAAGTTAATTGAACAGCGTAAAGTGTTTTTATGGGGTATGGTGAATGATGATTCGGCTAAACACGTGATAGATAGATTATTGTATTTGGATGCGCTAGAAACTGCAGATATTCAGTTATACATTAATAGTCCGGGTGGTTATGTTACCTCTGGGTTTGCTATGTATGATACTATACAATCTTTAAAAAGTGATGTATCTACCATTTGTACAGGTTTGGCGGCTTCTATGGGATCTATTTTATTGTCTGTAGGAACTAAAGGAAAACGTTTTATTCAGCCACATGCGCGTGTTATGATTCACCAACCTAGTGGAGGTGCTCGAGGGCAAGCGAGTGATATAGAAATCACTGCTCAAGAGATTTTAAAAACCAAAGAGTTGAGTGCACAGATTTTGGCAGACAATTGTGGGCAGACTTTTGAAAAGGTGATGAAAGATTTTAATCGTGACCATTGGATGGGAGCAGAGGAGTCTGTTGCCTATGGCATTGTAGATAAAATGATATAATTGGATATACAAACGGAACTTAATAAAGCCGAAGGTTTTAAAAACCTAGAGCTACTTGCAAAACAAGTGGTTGAAGGCTTTATTGCAGGGATGCATAAGAGTCCGTTTCATGGGTTTTCTGCAGAATTTGCAGAACACAAGATTTACAATCGTGGTGAAAGTACACGCCATATAGATTGGAAATTATATGCCAAAACTGATAAGCTATATACCAAACGTTATGATGATGAGACGAATTTGCGTTGTCACATCATATTGGATAACAGTAGCTCCATGCATTATCCAAAATTGGAGTCTTTTTCTATTGACAGTTTAAATAAAATTGGATTTTCGGTATTGGCTGCTGCGTCTTTAATGCAGATTTTGAAACGTCAGCGTGATGCCGTAGGCTTAAGTATTTATAGTGATAACTATGATTATTACGCGCCCGAGAAGGGTAGTGAGCGTCATCATCAAATGTTGTTGAATCATTTAAGTGATGCTGTAATTTCGAAACCCTTAAATAAAGAAACTGAAACTTATAAGTATTTGCATGAAATTGCAGAAAAGATTCATAGACGTTCTATGATATTTTTATTTACGGATATGTTTCAAACCTCTGAAGATGAGGTGAAGTTGTTTGAGGCGCTTCGGCATTTATTGCCTGTCACGCAAGGGGTCGCGGGTTCGAGTCCCGTCCAGACCGCAAATATTGCAAAAAAGCTCTGAGAAATTAGGGCTTTTTTAGTATTAAGATGTTGTGTTGTTCACGCCTTAGGCGTGACGTAGTTTACCAATTTGATTGGTAACCAATGGAAAGCTTTCCTTTTTTCTGAATAAGAAGATTGGGATGCTTTTTTGTTTTACAGGCTATATGTAACTATATATCGATTTGCTTACTACAGAATTTTAGATAAACTCTGATATGTTAATTGCTTATACTAATGAATTTTCATAGTTTCTTAATTAGAAAAAAATATGGGCTACATATTCACTATTGTAGCCCATAGGTTTTTCGGTTATATTTTTAATTTATAGTATTAGAAAATAACTTTCTTAGAAGCCGTTCCAGATATTGTAGCCACCTTTACGATATAAATAGTTGAACTATTGAACTCAAAATCTAGTTTTTCTTGGTTTTTTAATTCTTTTGAAGCTAAAACACGCCCTAGCAAATCTATAATTTGAATGTTACCAGAAATGTCTTTTAAAGAAACGCCTGTTTTGGATATTGTGAAATTATTTTTTATCACAGCATCATCTACAGATAAAGTGCCTTGAGTTACTTTCCAGTCTGATACAATTAATTGAGAGCCACTGCCACCTCTAACAATACCAAACGTATAGTCTCCAGCACTTGGTATATTTACAACTTTAGTATAAGTTACAAACGTATTGTTATTGGCCGGATTGCTTACAATAATAGGAGTTGCAGGTGTTCCGCCATCTGGCCAAACATCTTGAATATAGGGAAGAACAGCAGAATTTTGAACTACCATATGTGCTTCCATAGTATAATTACCGGCTGCTAAGCCTGTTGCTGTATAGGTAAGAGAGCTGTTTCCAAGTATTTTTACACCCCATTTACCACCAAATTGGTTTGATTGTATTGTGCCAGTTGAGGCGTATCCAGCTGGTAAGCTACTGACAAAGGCGTCAGCTTCGGATTGATTGGCCAATGAAAACTCAAATACTTGTGCGTTTAAATTTAATGTTCCGATCATTAAACCTAGCATTATAAATAATAATGTAATTTTTTTCATAATTTTAATTTGTTTAGTGATTAATAGTTGGTTTATCAATTCGCTAAAATTCATTTTAGAGATTGTTCTACAAAGGTTTAAATATTTGTGTGTCTGGGGTGAGGCTATAACTGGATTGAAACTTGACAAAAAGTTATATACCCGATAAAAGCCTTTTTTAATGGATTATCAACTTGAAAAAACCTTAATAGGATTAATTCAGGATTTATTGTGAACAAATATTTAGATTAACAAGTTGGTTGTTTTGGGAGTTTAATTTTGAATTATTAATATTAAGATTTTGTGTTATCTCATTAATTATTTATTGTTTACTGTAACTACATATCTATATTATAAATTAACGTTTGGAAAGTATTCTCTTTTCTGAATAAGAAGATTGGAATATTTTTGTTTTCACATGTTTTTTACAACTATTTCGCAGTCAATTGTCGATATGCTTTTCTACTAGGAATAGATATTTTTTGTTGATCAGTAGTATTTATATTTTCAACACTAAAGCGCGGATCAGGAACGTATGCCATACGTTCTTGTTTTATAGTTTCAATACTTAGAAAATCAAATTCTTCAACTACTTTTCCAGTAATACGATAAATGCCTTTTCCCTTAAAAGGATGTTTTTTGGCCACTGGCGGAAATATCACAGTGTCTATCCATTGTCCTTGTTGGTCTAAAAATGTGCCAAAATGCATGCGTTCTCCTTTTGAAGTTTTGGTGTTTTTGGCGGTTACCAAATAGCCGTAAATAGAGACGACTTTTCCAAGGTATTGTGATAAATCCGCATTTGCTAAGTTGTTTGTTGGCGCTTGTTCTAATAGTAAAAAGTTAGGATACAATGTAAAACCTAAAAGTTCTAATTGATCGAAGGCATTTTCTAAATCCGTAATTGTGAATTCTGGCAATATAAAACTCCTAGTTTCTGGTTTAAAAAGTTGTTGCTGAATGGTATCTATATTGGCATGATTACAATGATAATATGCCTCCCAAAGTAATGTGCGTTTGTCTTTACCAAAACTTCTAAAGGCATCAATACGTATTAAAATATCTAATTGTTCAATACCTAAAGGCACACGCTCCATAAAATCTTGTAGTGAGGTAAAAGGGTTAAACACTCTAGCTTTTAGTATAGCCTTCATACTGCGTTTTTCAAGACCTTGTAAGTGCTGAAAGCCTAGAAAAATATGTTTCCCATGAATAATTGTTTCAACGCTACTAGTATTGATACAAGGCGGGTATACATCACCACCATGTAATTTGGCTTCGTGTACATAGGTTTCTACACGATAAAATCCACCACCATTATTGATAGTAGCCACCATATATTCTAACGGGTAGTAACATTTCAAAAACAAGCTTTGGTAGGATTCTACAGCGTAAGAAGCTGAATGTCCTTTAGCAAAAGCATATCCAGCAAAACTTTCAATTTGTCGCCAAACATCATGTATCATGGCGTCTTCTTCCCCTTTTGCGCGACAATTATCTATAAACTTTTGTTTTACGGTCTGAAATTCTTCTCGTGAGCGATACTTACCACTCATACCCCGTCGTAGTACATCGGCTTCACCTAAATCTAAATCTGCAAAATGATGTGCGACTTTAATCACATCTTCTTGATATACCATCACGCCATAAGTATCGGGCATAATATCCCAAAGAATAGGATGTGCTTTTTTACGACGTTCAGGGTTTTTATGCCGTAAAATGTACTCCCGCATCATACCACTCTGTGCAACCCCTGGACGAATAATAGAACTTGCAGCCACTAAGGTGAGATAATCGTTAACGCCTAATTTTTTAAGTAGCATACGCATAGCAGGAGATTCAACATAAAAACACCCGATACATTCTGCTCTTGCTACCATATTATTAATAGCTTGGTCTTCGAAAAACGGTTTTGCAATATGAATATTAGGTAATTGCACTTCAGGGTGATTGTCTTTAATAATTGCGATAGTATCTTTTATCTTACCCAAACCGCGTTGCCCTAAAATGTCAAATTTGTATAACCCAACATCTTCAGCAATATGCATATCAAATTGTACTGTTGGAAACCCTTTTGGAGGTAAGTGGGTTGCAGAATAGTATTGAATTGGCTTTTCTGCAATTAAAATACCACCTGCATGGATACTTAGATAATTTGGGTTGCCTTCAAGGTGTTTTGCATACTTTAATACTAATTTAGATAGTTCATCAAGTTGATTATAATTAAATTTTCCATTACTTAATTTATCAATTTCGTGTTTAGGTAAACCGAATACTTTACCTAATTCGCGAACGGCACCGCTATGTTTAAAGGTGACGTATGTGCCTAATAAGGCGGTTTGTGCTTGTACACCAAAAGTTTCAAAAATAAATTGCGTGACATCTTCACGATCCCAAGTAGAGAAGTCTATATCAAAGTCGGGAGGCGATGACCTGTACAGGTTCATAAAGCGCTCAAAATAGAGATCTAGTTCTATAGGGTCTACATCTGTAATTTCTAGTAAATAGGCTACAATACTATTGGCACCACTACCACGACCAACATAGAAATACCCTTTAGATTGCGCATATGTTATAATCTTCCAATTGATTAAAAAGAAGCTTACAAAGTCTTGTTGCTTGATTAGTGTTAACTCTTTTTCTAAGCGACGCCTGATGATGTCATTTATTGTATCGTATCGTTTCGGTAAACCTTCTTCGCAAAGGGCAACAAGCTTTTGGTAATCTGCTTCAACACTTCCATAAACCGTTTTTAAATTTTGGTTTTTTCGCGCTTTTGAAAAATCAAAATGAATATGACATTCATTGAGTAACTTTTGAGTGTTTTCTATAATGTGTGGAAAATTGGCAAAGGTTTCTTCTAATGTTGAGTTTGGAAGCATTTGTTGTAAAAAATCACCTTGCTGCTCTACAGGAAGCTTACTCAATAATACATTATTGTCAATGGCACGAAGTAGCCGATGTGTATTGAAGTCGCGTTTATTTCTAAAGCTTATAGTTTGTAAAACAACGAGTTGGTCTTTATACTTCTGAAGCTTCGAAAAGGCGAGTTTATTAATTTCATCTGGACGAATACCTATGTATTCGTTAGATTTAAACGTATAGCTTTCTAGTGTTAAAGCTTTTTCAAAAGGATAAATAATCGCAACATCATTTAATTTAGGAGCTAATTCTGAAAAGGGAATGTTTTGATGTAAATGTTTTGATAATAAAGTATTGAGTTCTTGAAACCCATTATTGTTTTTTGCTAAACCAACGTAACACTGTTGCGCATCATTTCTGAAATCGATACCAACGATAGGTTTGATATTATATTCGGGTGCTTTTCTGATGAAATTTAAACAACCAGATGTATTGTTGATATCTGTTAACGGAAAAGCTTTACAACCATACTGACGTGCCATTTCCAAAAGTTCCTCTTCTGAAATTGTACCGTAGCGTAAACTGTAATAAGAATGGTTGTTTAAAAACATATAGCTAAGTTGATATAAAATGGCATAGAAGATTTTAAAGAAAAAAGCCAAAGTTTAAGGCAAAAATTTGAGACATAGCTATAGCTACGGCGATAATTTTTAACGAAGAAATTTGGGTTTTTAATCAAAAGATTCATGTTATTTTATGTTGATTTAGCTATTATTATTGATGCCTGTGTGCTAATACAATAGGCGGTTCACCATTAAACGGATTTGTAAAATTGCCAATAGTACGAGAGCCTTCACCTAATGTAGATGCCCGCATTACACTTCTATCACCAAAACGAATACGGATAGTATCCATAGCATTATATAGGTTTACAGTTTTCTTTTCATCATCAAATAAATTGATTTGATAAGTGCCAGAAGTGAGGCCGCCATATCTTACACCAACGAGTCTGATGAGTAGTCTACGTTGATAGAGTTTGTTGAATAACTCATGTACGACAGGCACCAAATGATGATCAGCTGAGGTATATGGAATTTTAATTTGTTTAGAGAACGTTTGAAAATCTGAATAGCGAATCTTAACCGTAACTACCGAGGCTAATTTACCACCACGCCTTAACTGAAATGCTAAATTTTCTGCCATAGCCGTAATGGTAGTTTTTAGTTTTATCACATCAATAGTATCTTGACCATAGGTGCGTTCGCTAGATATAGATTTACGTTCGTGGTATTCTATTATAGGTGTGTTATCAATACCATTAGCGCGTTGCCAAATGGTACGCCCGTTTTTGCCAAAAACAGAGGTCATCATTTCTACAGGCATTTGCTGTACAGTTTGCACTTTTTTAATACCCATATTACAAAAGGTACGGAAGGTTTTTTCACCCACCATAGGTATTTTTTTAATAGATAATGGTGCCAGAAATGGTTTTTCATAACCAGCATCAATTTTTAATTGGTTATTGGGTTTGGCTTCATTAGTTGCTACCTTAGAAACGGTTTTGTTAGCAGATAAACCAAATGAAATAGGTAATCCAGATTCTTTAATAACTTTCTGTCGCAATTCTGAAGCAAACTTGTAGCAACCAAAAAACCGATCCATACCAGAAAGGTCTGCATAAAACTCATCTACACTAGCTTTTTCTAATACAGGAACTTCTTCTTGTATAATCTCGGTAACTTGTTTTGAAAATTTGGTATAAGTACCAGCGTTGCCACGTATATAAATAGCATGTGGAAAGAGCTGTTTTGCCATTTTCATAGGCATGCCAGAATGCACGCCATAAGGTCGTGTTTCGTAGCTAGCAGCACTCACAACACCACGATCTCCTGTACCACCAATAATTACTGGTTTTCCAATTAAACGCTTATCTAAGATACGCTCACAGGATACAAAAAAAGTATCTAAATCTAGATGTAAAATTTTCTTTTCCATGTGTCAAAATTAGCTTAAATTTGTAGTAAGTTTGACTCAAAAATGTAGTTTTATGAATTTTATAAGTTCAAATATTAGATACATTAGAAATACGCGACATCTTACTCAAGAGCAGTTTGCAGACGACCTTGGTTGGACTAAATCAATGGTTGGTGCTTATGAAGAAAGTCGTTCAGAGCCTTCTATTGAGAAATTGATAAAACTGTCTGTATATAGTAGTATTCCTATAGATATATTAGTAAAAAACGATTTACGACTAGCCAAGGATACCTCGTTTATAGAGGTGGGAAATAAAAGGGTACTATTTCCTATTGCAGTAAATGATGAGAATGAAAACCTGATAGAAGTTGTTCCTGCAAAAGCTTCTGCTGGATATCTTGCTGGCTACGATGATCCTGAATATATTCAACAGCTTGAAAATATAAAACTACCTTTTATTCCAACGGGAAAGCATCGTGCGTTTCCTATAAAGGGAGATTCTATGTTGCCCCTAAAAGAGGGTTCTTATGTGATAGGAGAGTTTGTGGAAAGTAGAACCGATATTCGTTCTAATACTACTTATGTATTACTGACTTTAAATGAGGGTATGGTTTATAAAAGAGTGATAAATAATATAGCCCAAAATAATACATTACGTCTTGTTTCTGATAATCCTACATATCCTGCCTATGATGTAAATATAGATGAAGTGGTAGAGTTGTGGAAATTTACTTGTGCCATTAATACCCAGGAATATACACCAGAAGAATTGAAAATAAGTAGTATTACCAATATGTTTAATGCACTTGGTGTTGAACTAAAAGCCTTAAAGGGTGCTTTAAAATAGCGGAAGATTTTCTAGTAAAAAAGATTGCACATAAATTAATATAAGTTTGTTGTTGGCTATAATAGCAGTTAAAAAGTATCATTAATTAAGGTTTCTAATTTTTTTGATGACATTTTAGAATTGGTTCGATGTACTAGTGAAATCCATTAAAAAGTACATCATGAAACCAACAATTTTATTTCTAGCACTATCAGTTTTAGTACTCGTTTTTGGTTGTAAACAAGGCAGTCAAAACGAAAATGATAATTATTATGAAGATTCATATTACGATGATTATGAATCAGAGATTGGAGAAGACGAATATTATGAGGAAGCTCCAGATTACCCAAATAAGCAAGACCAACAAACGGCTCAAGTAAATTATAAAGCGGAGCAATCATCAGGCTACAGATTTTCTAGTGGTAGCAAAAAGAAGCATCAATTTGTTGATGCACGTACTGGTTTGGTAGTAAACAGTACAAGTTACCCATCTAACTGGCAGGTTATTTCAAAGCCTATCTACACTATGGATCAAAAAATGCCATTATTCTTAATGCAAATTCAGGGGGCAAATAATCTAAAAAGTTTTAATACACCTGCTAAGTTTCATATACATTACACCAATCCGCAAACGGCTCAATGGATGCAACAGTACAGTAGTACTGCTAGAATGATGCGCCCCATGATAAGTAATCAGCAAATTATGCAGGAAGAGGTTAATAGTAGAATGGCTAAAAGTGGATTTCAACTGATTGGGCAAAAGCGTATTCCAAGAGCAGAACGATATTTACGCAATATATTAAACAAATCTGGAGGTCAACAAGCACAATTAGAGCATTATGCAACCCAGTGGACTAATAATAAAGGGCAAAAGGCATTGGTTACTTTGATTAAAATAGCAATGCAGCAGCCTATTACATACAATGATACTATGGTGATGTGGTTTTACAGTTTAGACTATATGTTTGTTGATGAAAATAAGTTTGATGGCACAATAAACAAACTTTTAGATGCTGCTGAGGCCACTCAAGAAAACCCGCAATGGAAACAATATGTAGCACAATTAAATCAGCAAAGAGCCAGAGAAGCTGCTAGAAATCATCAAATTAATATGCAAAACCGTCAAGCAGCATTTAACGCTCATCAACAAAAAATGAAAGGTATTTGGGCTGCTCAAGATGCTAACCACGCTTCGTTTATGAATAGAACTTTTGGTTCGGGTAGCGATAGAAGCCAAAAGCAATTCATTAATATGATTAACGAGCAAGAAACTGTTTATAACCCATCTACAGGCAGAAATTATCAAGTACAAGCAGGTTCAACTGAATATTGGATGGATAGTGATAGAAACTATATAAAAAATGACGATTTATTTTATAACCCCAACGGTGATATCAATTTAAATAATAGAAACTGGACTAAGGTAAACAGAGCATTTTAAAATTAAAATCAACTAAAAAAATCAAAATGGCTACAATAAAAAAAACACTATTGCTATTACTTTTAATTGTTGTTCAATTAGTGAGTTGCAGTAAAAATAATATTACAGAAGAAGATGAAACGAATAAAGAAACAGGGCTAACTCTTGTAGATCAGGTCAGCTTAACAGGCACAGGCGATGAATTTGGTCTTGGTATTATTGCTACAGCAAACGGGTTTATTATTTGCGGCGTTGCTGCTGACGAAAAACCGTATATCATAGCAATTGATAACAGCCATAATGTGTTATGGGAAAAGACCCTAGGTACATCGGGAGTTGGAGGCTTTGAAAAGATTATACAAACCAGTGACGGAAATTTTGTTGCTTCAGGTTTTGTAGAAACCACCTCTAGAGATTTTGATTTAGATGTATATGCAGTTAAGTTAAATACTGCAGGCACTATTCTTTGGGAGAAAACATTTGGTTTCAATTATATTACAGATACAACTATGGATATGATTGAAACCTCAAATGGCGATATAGTTATTGGTGCAACAAAGATTTCAGAACCACTTCCTAGTAATATACTTGATACTAAAAATGAAGTATTAATTTTAAAAATAGATACCAATGGAGAAGTGATTTGGTTTGAAACTTATGACGATACTGATGGTGATAAACGATTTACGTCCTTAATTGAGGAAGCTAATGGTAATATCTTGGTTGGTGGTAGTCATATTGATAGATCAGAGCCTGGAATCTCAGAAAGTAAACTTCTTATATTTAGGATAAACTCAGATGGCGCGATTCAACAAGAAAAAATATTTGAGACATTTGAAGATAGAGGTGCGGCAGCACTTCATAAACTTAAGAATGGACAAGTTCTTGTACATAGTGGAAAGTCTGGTTTTAATCAAAATGATAGAGATGTATGGTTATTTCAACTTACTAATGCTTTAGGAATAGGTGCAGAAATGACTATTGGAGGCAAAGGGAATGATTTTACAGCAAGTTTAGTACAAAATGAAGCTAACGAGCTATTTTTAATAGGTAATACAAATTCTCACCTTATAAATAATGATACACTTTTTGAACCTTCTGATTTTTGGGTTGTAAAAGTATCATCATCTTTTACGGTTTTAGATGAATTAACTATTGGAGGAAATGATTCTGAATCAGCTTCAGAAGTTATTTTAAAAGATGATAAATTAGTAGTAGTAGGAAGTACAATATCTAACGATGGTGATGTCTTGGAAAATAATGGTGCTTGGGATATTTGGGTAACATTTATAGAAGATTTTGAATAGGTATTAAGATATACCTTAAAAATTTGTTTAACAAGCTTTTCTCTTTTTTGAGCTTATCTACGATTGTTTGTCTTTGCGTTAATTTGTATATTTGATGAACAAGATTATATTGGATTATGAAAGCAAAACAATTAGTAATACTGTTAACTTTTTTAATAAGCACTAGTTTTAGTGTCTATGCTCAAAAGTCAAATAAAGAAAAGAGTAAAGCAATAACAGGAATAGTAAAGGATATTAATAATAACCCGTTAAGTGGTGTTTACATATATGTAGATTCTATTAAGACAAAAGCACGAACCAATAAAAAAGGAATGTACAAGGTAAAGATTAAACCGAATACTAAGATTATATCTGCCTATTCACCAAATCATGGTATTTTAAGTCTGAGTTATTCTGGCGAAAAGAAAGTGAGTTTTGCTTTTTCTGATGATGCCAAACCTTTAGATAGAAGTGAGTTATTTGAAATGGGTTTTGGAGAACCTTTAAGAGTAAGTGGAGGAAAGGTTAACTTTGAGGGTGTTCGCGGCTTAAATGGGTTTAATAATATTTATCAGTTGATAGAAGGTGTATTTGCAGGTGTATCCGTTACGGGTACAAGTATAAATATTCGGGGTGCCGTAACTTCAACTACAAATTCTGGAAATTCAACAGAGCCTTTGCTATTAGTTGATAATGTTCAGTTTTTAGATATTAGTAATATTATACCTTCAGAAGTAAAATCGATTGAAATAATAAAAGGTCCTAACGCAGCATATTATGGGGCTAGAGGTGTTTATGGAGTTGTAAAAATAACTTTAAGAAATTAGGGAGTAAAAAGTTCACTAATTATTTTTCAAAGTAATCTCAACAACACCATTAGCACCACGTGTACCCCAATGTCCGGCATCACTGCCCGTAAGTACTTTAATGGATTTAACTTGTTTGGGTTCTATTCCTGAAATATCTCTTGTTACAATACCGTCAACTACAAGCAAAGCATACGGACTTGCCAGAATAGACTTTGGTCCTCTAGCATCTAAAATGATTTGATTTCCTGTGGTTCCAAAAGCACTATCTCCATTCGCTTCATTTGTAGTTACCGAAGAAATTCTAGCCGCTGGATATACATATTGAATGATTTCATAAATGGTTAACATCTGGTCAAAATTATTATTTTCATCCATCAAATTATTAACACAATAATCTAAATCAGATTGTGCCATATGTCCTTCATTAACAATATCCTTAAAGGCATTTTTGTTATTTATCATTATCAGGTTGACCGTAATACTGTCTTGTTCCTCAATTTTTACAGTGGTATTTTGAAAACCAGCGGCTTTAAAAACTAATTTATCTTTTTTTTTAGATTTAATAGTAAAATTACCTTGCTCATCAGTTATAGCATCAGTTTTAAGTTTTTTAGAAGAAATTTTGACGTTTTTTACTGGGTAAGCCTTAAAAGCTACTACTTTTCCTTGGATAGTTTTTGTTTGCGCATAACTAAAACTAGATAAAACAAAGAATATACTTAGAGTAAATATAATTTTTTTCATAAGAAGGGGTATTGCTGCTTAATTATAAAGATACCAGATAAAAATCTTACTTTATTGTAGTTGAAACATTTGTTATGCAGAATAACCCTTATGGTTTTTATAATTTATCAAGGGTGCTTTTTAGGATAATTTAATTGTGATTAGGGGGTTATTTTTTTAGTAATTTCAACTTTTAATGGGCTATTCAGTTTTTTGGCAAAATTGCTTAAGTATTGCTCCCATTCGTATTGATTTTGAAACTGACCACTCTTTTGCCACGTAAAACCTGCATAGTATATAGTTTTACCATTTATCACTTTTAAATGGGCGAAAGCATTGCTCAGATCTTTTGCGTCGGTTTCATATTTTTCAGAATCAATAAAATATACTGGAGTTGTAACTATTGCCGTGCCAAGTTCAGAATCAGCATGAGGTTGCCAATAGTTTAACCAGGTTTCATCTTTATGTGATGTAACAACACCATCTTTTTCATGTAAAGTTAAACCTGCCGAAATAGTATCTACGCCTTCAATAGCAATTTCGAATTTTGAAAGGTTATTACCATAGTCTAAAGTAATGGTTTTTGACTCTTTGATTATTGTACCATTTGCATCCCAAACACCATAGTCCAAAACAAAACTTGTTCTAATGGGACCGTTAGTTAAGGTTTTATGACTTATGAAGTTTTTTGAAATATAATATGTGCTATCCTTCTTATAAGCTATACCGCCAACACCTCTACTAGACCCTACGTGAAAATTATCTAAGCCTTCACCTGTATCCTCATGATATGTGCCTGTTTTTTCAGTGTATTTCTTGTACCAAGAATCAATAATAGAATAATCTACACGTTTTAACCATGCATCAATACCACTAGAAAGTGTACCTTCCTTTAAGTTGTTTTCAAACCTGTATTGTGCATTTGGCCCATAAGTTCTAAATGCAACCTTGTTGTTTTCCCAAGCATAATCGTCTGTACGTTCAGGTACAAATCGAGAGTAGCATATTTTTTCTTCGGAAGTTTTAAAATTCTTCGGAAGTTTTATCACTTCATAAGTTGCTTTACCATTAGCTTTTAATGCAGGCTGAAAGAGTAGGATATCCATATTACCATCACCATCATTATCTACCAGTTGAGATGCTAAAAAAGTTTCAGAAGAAATGTCTCTAATTCCAAAATCATTTATGCTTTCAATACCTAAAAACTGTTTTGATAATTCTACGGTTTCAAAAGTTCTGTCTAAAGACAACTCATTCGAAATTTCAACAGTAATAGAAGGCTCTTTTTTACTGCATGAAAAAATAAGGCAGTTTAAAAATAATACTGTAAATAACTTAGTTGATTTCATGGTTTTATCTTAATTTATTTATATCGCAAACATCCATGTCGCCATAATCCAAATTTTCACCTGCCATACCCCAAATAAAACTGTAACTGCTAGTGCCAGACCCTGAATGGATAGACCAAGGTGGTGATATTACGGCTTCTTCGTTTGCCATCCAAATGTGCCTTGTTTCATCGGTTTGCCCCATAAAATGGCATACAGCTTGGTCTTCAGCAACTTCAAAATAAAAGTATATCTCCATACGTCTGTCATGTACATGAGCAGGTAAGGTATTCCAAGAACTACCGGGTTTTAATGTTGTCATACCCATTTGAAGCTGACAAACATCAACAACACTGTTTACAATATATTTTCTCAATGTTCTTGCATTTGCAGTTTCTGGTGCGCCAAGTTCAATAACTTCTAAATCGTCAAGACCAATTTTTTTCGAAGGATACCCTTTATGTGCAGGTGTTGAGTTGATATAAAACTTAGCAGGGTTTTCTGCTGAATCACTTGAGAAAACAACTTCTTTATTACCTTGCCCAACGTATAGTCCTTCTTTATGATCAAGATTGAAAATAGTACCATCAACAGAAACAGAGCCACTACCACCAATATTTATAACCCCGAGTTCCCGTCTTTCTAAGAAATAATTAGCCTTAAGAGGATCAATGGTTTCAAGTGTAACTTTCTTTTTTACAGGTGATACACCCGCTATGATGTATCTATCATAATGGGAATATACATGACTAATTTGGTCAGCTTTAAAAAGATTTTGAACCAAAAACTCGTCTCTTAGTTCTTGTGTATCCATTTGTTTTACTTCTCTTGGTGACGCTGCGTAACGCACTTCATAATTATTTGACATATCTTTGATAATTAAGTTTTTGTAGTTAAAATTTTCAGTAAAAATAACATTTTTATCTTAAAATACAATCGATTGTATTTTTGATTTTTTTTGATATATTTACAAAAGCCAAATATTAGGTTCAGTATTATAAATTTTAATAAAAGACTAAATGAATCATTGTTTTAAAAAAGGTATTAAGATTATTTTATTAGTGGTTACTTTAATCGTAGTTAGCACAATTTCGGTTGAAGCGCAAAGTATAAAGCCGAGGAAAGTTAAAAAAGCGATGAAGCAGGTTGCCGAATGGCAAATGGAACATTTTAGGGACACCTACAGTGGAAGAGATAAACCGCACCATATTGCAGCTTGGACTAATGGTGCACTTTATGTTGGTATGGTCAAGCTTGCATCATTAACCAAAAGCAAGAAGTATTATGAATGGTTGAAAAATATAGGGGAACAACAAAATTGGAAATTGCATTATAGAAAATATCATGCTGATGACCATGTTGTAGGGCAAATGTATGTGGAATTGTTTAGAAAATATGGTGATAGCGCTATGATTGAAAAAGCAATAAAGGGCTTAGATTATATTATTGAAAACCCAAGTAAAGAGCCTATTACACTTGATGATTATAAACATTTAGAGCGTTGGACGTGGTGTGATGCGCTATTTATGTCTCCGCCACTTTGGGCAATGGTTGCAAACATTACTGGTGAGGAAAAGTATAATGATTTTATGATGGAAGAGTATCAGGCCACCTATGATCATTTGTTTGATGAAGATGAAAGTTTGTTTTATAGAGATAACAGCTATATTGGAAAGCTAGATGGAGGTAAAAAGATATTTTGGTCTCGAGGTAATGGCTGGGTTTTTGGAGGTTTAACGCTTTTAATGGACGAATATCAACCAAACTCTAAGGAGTACAAATATTTTAAAGATATATACCTGCGGATGGCAGAAAAACTCATTCAAATTCAATCTCCAGAAGGGCATTGGGCGATGAGTTTATTAAATTATGATTTATACCCTACACCAGAGACCAGTGGAACATCTTTTTTTACCTTTGGCTTAGCATGGGGTGTAAATAATGGTTTATTAGATAGAGCGATTTATGAACCTCACATAAAAAGAGCTTGGAATGCATTAACTAGTTACATTACAGAAGACGGTATGTTGGGGTATGTACAGCCTATTGGTGCAGCCCCCGGAAAAGCTTGGGCAGATAAAACCGAAGTGTATGGTACAGGAGCTTTTTTAGCAGCAGGAGCAGAAGTTTATAAGCTATATGAATAAGTTCTGTAAATTGGCTGCATGAATTCAGGAAAAATAACCATACATGATATTTCAAAAGCACTTGAAATAGATAGTTCTACGGTTTCAAGAGCCTTAAATGATAGTCCAAGAGTATCTAAAAAAACAAAGGCTAAAATTTTAGCTAAGGCAAAAGAGTTGGGCTACCAACGCAATAGTTTAGCTTCAAACTTAAGAACAAAAAAAACCAATACTATAGGTGTTATAGTACCGCGAATTTCTAGAAACTTTTTTTCAAATGTAATAGCAGGAATTGAAGAGACTGCTTATGAAAAAGGGTACAACGTGGTTATTTGTCAATCTTTAGAAAGCCTTGAAAGAGAACAAAAAATAGCCGAAACCCTACTGTCTAATAGAGTTGATGGCCTTTTAATTTCTATATCAATGCAAACTATTTTGTATGAACATCTTAAGCCTTTTAAAGATTACGGCGCCCCAATAGTGTTTTATGATAGACCGTGCGATTTTGATAACTCCATTAGTGTTAGTATAGATGATTTTGATGCCAGTTTTAAAGCTACAGAACATCTTATCTTACAAGGTTGTAAATATATTGCCCACTTTGGAGGGCCACAAAACATTGAGTTATATAGAAATAGAAAAGAAGGCTATCAAAAAGCTCTAGAAAAATATGGTTTACCTCATTCTGATGATTATTTTTTTTCGACAAAGTTGAGTGAACAAGATGGAGTAGTTATGGCAAAAAAAATATTAGAATTAGGCAATATTGATGGTATATATTCAGCTAATGATACGGCGGCTATAAGTGCCATACAATATTTAAAAAATCAAGGAATAAATATCCCGAAAGATATCGCAGTAGTAGGATTCAATAACGACCCGATTTCAGCCGTAATAGAGCCATCACTTACTACCATAAACCAACCAGATTTTGAAATGGGAAAAAAAGCGACCACGTTGCTTATCGATCAAATAAAGAATAATACAAACCTAGTAGAATCTATAGTACTTACTTCGGAATTAATAGTGAGAGAGTCTTCAAAACAGAAATAATATAGTTTCATTTTTAATTTGGCATTAAATTGTCGTAATATTGTATTTTGTATACAAAATACAATATTACATCTATGATAGAATATACTGACTTAAGTCAACCTATATACAAGCGCCTAAAAGAAATGATTCGCAATGGTGAGTTGAAACAAGGCGAAAAAATAGTTCAAGAAAAGATTGCAGAAGAACTTGGTGTAAGTAGAACCCCTTTAATGAAAGCCCTTTTGGCTTTAGAAAATGAATACTTGGTAGAGAGTATTCCAAGAAGAGGGATGTATCTCCGTGTTTTAGATTACAAGGAAATTATTGACATCTATACATGTAGAGAGGCTTTAGAAGGGATGGCAGCTAGAATACTTGCTAGTAAAAAGGATGCTTCAATATCTAAAAAACTAAATGCATGCTTCAGTCACTTTTTAGGTCAAAAAACCATAGACGAGAATGCTTATGCAGAAGCTGATGAGATGTTTCACTCAATGCTTATAAAACTAACGGAAAATGCACCACTTGATAATATTTATTTCTTCAGCAATATACATGATAAGGTGGTTGGGCATGGTTTGGTAAGAACGCCTGAAGAAACTTTAGAAGAACATTTTGAGATTATAAATGCCATTGAAGAAGGAAATCCTGATATGGCAGAAAAATTAGTTCGGGAGCATATCAATAAATCAAAAGAATTATTAATAAATCAACATAAAAATCAAAGAAGTGAGTAATTACAAAATTGCAGTTGTACCTGGAGATGGTATAGGAAACGAAATTGTTCCAGAGGGTTTAAGAGTTATAGAAGCAGTAGCCAAAAAACATAGTTTTTCAATTGATACCGAATCTTTCGATTGGGGAGCTGGTTATTATCAAAAAAACGGTAAGTTTTTACCAGATAATGGTATCGACACCCTTAAAGATTTTGATGCGGTGTATTTCGGCTCTGTTGGGCTACCAGCAGTAGACGATACACTACCGGCTAAGGACTATACATTTAAAGTACGTACACATTTTAATCAATATGTAAATCACCGACCCGTAAGAACATATCTTGGTGTTACACGACCAATACGTTCTGAAAAGCACATCGATTTTGTAATCGTTAGAGAGAATAACGAAGGTGAATTTGTGCAGATGGGAGGACAATATTTACCAGATTTTGAAAACGGAATGGGAATAGATACTAGTGTTTTTACCAGAAAAGGTATTGAGCGCGTTGCACATTATGCATTCAAATTAGCTAGAACGAGACGAAATAAAGTAACGCACATTACAAAGTCGAATACCTTGATTAATAGTTTATCTTATTGGGATAGAGTTATTGGTGAAGTAGCTGAGCAATATCCAGATGTAGAGCACCAACAAATGTATATCGATAATTCGACAGCGATGTTTGTTTTAAAACCAGAGCAGTTTGATGTAGTATTAACCACGAACTTATTTGGAGATATTTTAAGTGATTTAGGAGGTGCCATTATGGGAAGTCTAGGTCTTGGTGGTAGTGGAAACATCAACCCAGAAAAGGAGTTTCCGTCTATGTTTGAGCCAATTCACGGTTCTGCGCCAGATATTGCAGGACAAAATATTGCAAATCCTTATGGACAAATTTGGTCAGCAGCTTTAATGTTAGAACATTTGGGTGAAACCGAAGCAGCAAATAATATTATGGAAGCGATTGATAAATCAACATCTAGCGGAGTTTTAACTGT
Source organism: Flavobacteriaceae bacterium (assembly GCA_043557195.1). Classification (GTDB taxonomy): domain Bacteria; phylum Bacteroidota; class Bacteroidia; order Flavobacteriales; family Flavobacteriaceae; genus Jejuia. Next base: position 2,546,616 of record CP121314.1, read on the forward strand.
GGATTTAGGAGGAAGTGCAAGTACTTCAGATGTTGCTGATGCAGTAATTGCTAATCTTTAAAATAAAATTAAAATGGATAGGGTTGTCGATCTTACATTGACGTATCATAACGGCATCAAAGGCTTTTCAAAAGATATAACAAAAACCAAAGCTAAAGATGGATGGAATGCTAGTACACTAACGTTTTATTCTCATGTTGGTACGCATATGGATGCCCCTTTCCATTTTAATGTAAGTAACCAAACTATTGATGAAATTCCAGTTTCAGATTTTGTGGGATGTGCTTGGGTTGTTGATGCGCGAGATGTTGGTTCAAAAGGTTTGGTAACCATAAATCATATTTCAGAAAAAATACTTAAAAAGTTTGTAGCAGGGGATAGTTTGATTATTTGGACAGGATGGTCTCAATATGCTAGTACACAAAAATATAGAGACGAATTACCAAGAATAAGTGAAGCGCTAGCGCATTGGTGTATTGAAAACAAGGTGAAGATGATAGCGGTAGAACCGCCATCGGTTGCCGATGTAAATAATTTGGAAGAGGTTACCAAAATTCATGAAATACTTTTAGAAGGTGTTGTAATTATTGAAGGTATAACCAATATTGACGCTTTAAAAACCGACTGTGTTGAGCTTATTGCATTACCTCTTAAAATAGAAAAAGGTGATGGTGCTCCTGCACGAGTCATTGCCATTGAAAGCTATTAATGACAGTATCACTAAAACATATTTTAAAACATCTTCCCAAAGAAGATCATCATGATTATCGTTCTGAAAATAGAGCATTATTTTCTGGGTTGAATAAAGCATGCATTGTAGTTGATGATGATCCTACAGGAAACCAAACGGTTTATGGTATTCCTTTGATAACTGATTGGAATATGGAGGTGTTTGTCGAGGAATTTATTGAAGGCACTCCTGTGTTTTATGTGTTGACGAATTCAAGAAGTTTAACTGCGGAAAGAACTTCAATGATTTATAAGGACATTGCTGAAAACATTTTAAAAGCCTCAAAAGTCACCAAAAGAGATTTTACAGTAATAAGTAGAAGCGATTCTACATTAAGAGGACATTTTCCGTTAGAGCCAGAAACACTTCAAACTAATTTAAAATTAGACGAAGCTATAACCGTATTCCTTCCTGTGATGTTTGAAGGAAACCGAGTTACAGCTGATGATGTACATTACATAAAAAATGGAGATGAATTAACACCTGTAAATGAAACACCTTTTGCGCAAGATCATTCATTTAGATACACTGAAGGAGATTTAAAAGCATATATCGAAGAAAAATCTAATGGAAAAATTAAATCTGAGGAAGTGTTTTCATTTTCATTAGAAGACATTAGGAATTTAGATACGAATGTTCTTGCAGAAAACATCTTAGAAATACCGTCGCAATCCTATTGTGTTTTTAATAGTTTGAATTATGCTGATTTAGATAAAGTTGCCCATGCCTTACTGCAAGCCGAAAAATCTGGGAAGCAAATAGTCTACCGTACTTCTAGTTCGTTTGTACCTTCATATATAGGCTTAGAACCTCGAGGGTTACTAACTACAGATGAAATCTTTCATAGTAATACTGAAAATGGTGGACTTACAGTAGTAGGTTCTTATGTTAAAAAATCATCAGAACAATTACACAACGCATTGTCTTTGTTTCAAACGGAACAAATTGTTGAAGTTGATGTAGCGCAAGTACTTTCAGAGAATTTTGAAATTTATATTAGTGAATTAATTTCAAAAATCGACACTAGTATTTCAAAAGGAAATGATGTGATTGTCTTTACCAGTCGCAAATTAGTAACAGGTTCAGACTCAAATACCACAGTTAATATAGCTAGTAGAATTTCTAATGCTTTGGTAGATTTAGTGAAAGGGATTACTCAAAAACCAAAGTACATCATAGCTAAAGGCGGTATTACATCTCACGATTTAGCTACAAAAGGATTAGGTATGAAACGATCAAAAGTTTTAGGGCAAGTACAAGCAGGAATACCACTTTGGGAAATGGGAGAAGATACCAAATTTTCAAAACTACCATATATTGTATTCCCAGGAAATGTCGGTGATGAGAATACGCTTAATACCATAATAACTAAACTAAACAACCATGATTAACAACTCAAAACGCTATCGGTTTTTCCTCGGCTCTTTTTTAATCACCTTATTACTTTATGTAGATAGGGTGTGTATCTCTTCAGCAAAAGATGCCATTTCAGGAGATTTAAGTTTAACCGATATTCAAATGGGTTGGGTATTAAGTTCGTTTGCATTAGGGTATGCTTTGTTTCAAGTTCCAGGAGGAGCTTTAGGTGATAAATATGGCGTTAGAAAAGTAATGACAGGCATTATGGTGTTGTGGTCTATTTTCACATCGCTTACAGGCGCAGCATGGAACTACGTTTCGATGTTGTTTTTCAGATTTATTTTTGGAGCTGGAGAAGCTGGGGCATTTCCAAACATATCTAGAGCCGCATTTTCTTGGATACCTACAAAGGAACGCGGTGCTTTCCAGGGAATTAATTTTTCAGGTTCAAGGTTGGGTGCTGCATTTGCATTACCACTTGTGGCCTACTTAATTGATGCTTGGGGTTGGCGAAACATCTTTTACTTTTTTGGAGCTGTAGGCATATTATTTGCCATTGCGTTTTATGTGTTTTTTCGAAATAAACCTGAAGATCATCCGGGACTTTCAGATGCTGAAAAACAATATATTGTAAAGAATAGACAACAAGAAGTAGAGAAAAAAGGTGGTAACTTACCATTAGGAAAAATTCTGGGCTCAAACAACGTCATTCTTGCCATGATACAATATATAGGTAGTAATTTCATTTTCTTTTTTATGTTGACATGGTTATTTCCGTATATCAAAGCTAAGTATGAATTGAGCTTAGTTGCTACAGGTTTTTATGCCATGTTACCACTTTTAGCTGGTGCGGTAGGTAATTGGGTATCTGGTTTTATGGTAGATGCCATATACAAAAAAGGCAAATGGAAATTATCAAGACAGTTACCAGCCACAATTGGTTTTATTTTAGTTGTTATAGGTATACTTTCTAGCTTATATATGGATACTGCTTTAGGTGCTGTTTTATGCTTATCGGTTGCCATTTTTGGAGCAGATATGACTTTAAGTCCATCATGGTCATTCTGTATGGATATAGGAGAAGAAAATTCAGGAAAGGTATCAGGTATGATGAATATGGCTGGAAATATCGGGTCATTTTCTACAGCTTTAGCATTCCCATATTTACGAGAATGGACAGGAAGTGATGAACCATTTTTCTATGTTGCTGCAGCTTTAGGTTTTGTAGCTATATTTTGTTGGTACTTTATGAATCCGAATAAAAAATTAAGTGATGCATAAGTTGAAAGGAGTTGCTATTGGAGCAGGATATTTTAGTAAGTTTCAATATGAAGCGTGGACGCGAATTCCAGAAGTAGAAATCACAGCCTTATGCAATTCTAATGAGGAGCGAGCGAACGGTATTATGAACGCTTATGGTGTAAAAAAACATTACACCGACTACAAAGAAATGATTCTAGAAGAAAAACCGGATTTTGTAGATATCATTACGCCTCCCGAAACACATTTTGAGATGTGTAAGTTCGCTGCAGACAATGGTGTGCATATCATTTGCCAGAAACCATTAGCACCAACTTTTGAGGAATCTAAACGTATTGTAGATTACGTTGCTACAAAAAATATAAGTTTTGTAGTCCATGAAAATTTTAGATTTCAACCATGGCATAGAGAAATTAAAAAATTAATTGATAATGGCGAGGTAGGCGATTTGTTCAATTTGAATTTCAGATCTCGTATGGGAGATGGTTGGGGAGAAGATGCGTATTTATCGAGACAACCATATTTTAGAGATTATAAAAAGTTACTAATTTATGAAACGGGTGTTCACTTTATTGATACGTTTCGTTATCATGCAGGCGAAGTAAAAAATGTTTTCTCAATTTTAAAAAGATTAAATCCCGTAATTAAAGGAGAAGATTCTGGATTAATGCTCTTAAATTTTGAATCAAATGCCACAGCACTTTGGGATGCTAACAGATATAATGAAAGTAGTAGTGAAAACTTCAGGTATACTTTTGGGGAGTATTTAATTGAAGGTTCGAAAGGATCTATTAGACTGTATAACGATGGTAAAATCACCATTCAACATTTAGGTAAGTCTGAAAGAGAACACAGTTATACTCACAATAATATTGGTTTCGCAGGGGATTGTTGTTATATCTTCCAACGTGATTTTATTGATAACTTACTAGCCAACAAGTCTTTTGAAACAGATGTGACGAGTTATTTAAAAACACTAAAAGTTCAAGAAGCCGTGTATAGATCTGCAGAAACTAATCAACTTGTTAATATTATTTAGGCTTCAAAACCAAAAACTTGTTTTTTCGTAAGCTATTTTCGTAAATTGCATCTTCGTTTTAATTAACTAACCCTTATGGTAACCTTAAAACAACTTGCAAAAGAGTTAAACGTTTCAATCTCTACAGTTTCAAAAGCACTTAATAATAGTGAAGAAATTGGTGAGGATACCAGAAGGCGTGTTAAGGAACTGGCCGAAAAATACAACTACAAGCCTAATAAGGTAGCTCTAAGTTTAAAGCAAAATAAAACAAAGACTATTGGCGTAATTATTCCAGATATTTTAAATCACTTTTTATCTAAGGTACTTTTTGGTATTGAAAGAGAGGCAAACTTGCATGGTTATAATATAATTACATGTATATCTAATGAGTCTTTAGCAAAAGAGAAGGAGAGTTTACAGCTTTTGGCAAATGGAAGTGTGGATGGTTTTATTTTAAGCATAGCGGAAGAAACACAAACAAAAAATGAGGTTAACCATTTTAAGCACACTATAAGTCAAGGCTTACCCATTGTAATGTTTGACAGGGTTGCACATGATGTGCAATGTGATAAGGTAATTGTAGATGATTTTGAATCTACTTATAACGCCACAAAAAGTTTAATTGCTGAAGGGAGAAAGCATATTGTTTTTATTAGTAAGATTGATAATATTAGTGTGGGTAAGCTAAGAGAGCGTGGATACAATAAAGCTATTTTAGAAGAAGCAATGGAACCTATGGTACTTAGGATTAAAAAGAATGATGACGCCCAACAAAAAATAAAACAACTTTACAAAAAGAATGATGCTATAGACGGAGTAGTTTCTGCAGACAGTGCCTCAGGAGTTATTGCTATAAATATGGCAAGAAGTTTTAAGCGTAAAGTGCCAAAAGATTTATCAGTTGTAGGGTTTTCAAGCAAATCAGTTTCTTATCACTCGGTTCCTAAACTCACAATTATACGACAGCATGCAAAAAAAATCGGTGCAAAAGCAGCACAATTGTTGATTGAAAGACTTACCCAAGATCCTTCAACTCAAAATGAGTTTTCCACCAAAATTGTTAAAACTACATTGGTGAAAAGTAAATCGACGCTATAGTATTGATAATTAACATTGTATAATATGATGAATTTAAATCATTAATCAATATGTACTTCATCGATATTAATGCATTTCGTCGATAAAAAATACACTTCATCGATTATATTGTATTCCAAGTAAGTTTGAGTGTAATTTAGCTGAGCTTTAGAGCACTTAATCCCTCCGCTCAATATTAAAGCTTAATTAATCCTTTTTTTGACCCCCCTCGGTCTCAAATCCCTCAAAATAGAAATAGCTTCGTTTGCTTAAACGCATTCGATTTTAATTAATTATTCCATTATTCCCTCGGTCACGATCAAATTTGTATTTGGTTTTGACAAAACATTTTAGAAGAGAATAGTTTAACATTAATTAAAATTGAATACATGAAAGCCCTAAAAATTACATTGATTTTAGCAGTATTATTTGCATCATTAACGTCTTGTGTAAAACAAGATTTAAATGAAGATGATTTATTAGAAAATACAGAAACCGAATTGAAGATGCCTCCAACAGGTGGTAGTGGTCATGATGGATAAAATAAATTAAGCATTTGTATAAGAACCTTGTTGATTAGTCAATGAGGTTTTTTTTATTTAATAAATATAAATACATTTGATGGAAACGTAGGCTATATTTGTATTTTGAAAATTAGATTCTTCTTCTTTGTTGTTTTACTATTCATAAGTAATTTAACTGCACAAAATGATATTCTTAAGCATCAAATAGATTCGGTTAAAGTCATTTTATCAAACACTAAATCTTCAGATTCTCTTGCAGTTTCGAGGGAATACTATGTTATTGGAGAGCTCTATAGAAAAACATTGATTAATAGTGATAGTGCTTATTTTTACTATCATAAGGCTGAAAAACTATTTAGAGAAAATAATTTAAATTTTGAACTAGCGCGAACATTATTCGGAATAGCCATTTTGCAAACAAATGATAAAGATTATACTGGAAGTGAAGTAACATTGTTTGAGGCTATAAGTATTCTTGATGAATTACCTCAAACTAATGAGGTCAAGAAGTATAAGGCTTACATATATAATAGCCTAGGTATTGTTTTTGATGAATTAGACTTGTACGATGATGCAATTAAATATCTGGAACAGTCTCTCTCTATAAAGAGTGTCTTAGAGGGGGATTTTGAAAGGAGTATTGGTTTAACTCTTAACAATATGCTTAAAGTGTATCGTCGTTCAGGTCAATATGATTTAGCATTTGAGAAGTATGAAGAAATTTATAGTAATAAAAGTTTAATAAATAATCACCCTGATGTATATGTTTTGGCTCTTGGTAATTATGCTAATGCGTTATTTCTATCCGGCAATCATGAGCAACTACCAAACTTATATATAAGGACTTTAAAGATATGTGATAGTATTGGAGATAAATACAACTCTATAATTATTAACCAGCATTTAGCGGAGTTTTATAACGATAAGAATCTTTTGGATTCTGCAAGACATTATGCATACAAGGCAAAGGGGATGTCTGAGAATTATGCGAATGACGATTTATTGAAATCACTTTTGTTACTTTCAAAAATTGAAGATGGGGAAAAAGCAGCGGAACACTTAAAGGCCTACGTAAAATTAAGTGACAGCCTTCAAAAAGCAGAACGAAAAATCAGAAATAAATCTGCTAGAATTCGATTTGAAACACAACAAATAGAACAAGAAAATATTCGGATAGCTAGAGAGCGTTTGTGGCTAGTTGTAATATCAATTATTTTACTTGTAGCTGGGGTTCTTATTTATATTATTATTACTCAAAGAGCAAAAAACAAGGAGCTAAAGTTTGCTAAACAGCAACAAGAGGCCAATGAAGAGATATATAATTTGATGTTAGGGGAACATGAAAAAGTTGAGGAAGCTAGAGCTGTTGAGAAACAGCGAATATCTCAAGAACTACATGATGGCGTATTAGGTAGATTGTTTGGTACACGATTGAGTTTAGATAGTCTGAACATGAATAATAGCACAGATGCTATTAAAACACGTGGGCAATATATAAGTGAGCTAAAAACAATTGAGGAAGATATTAGAAAAGTGTCTCACGAACTGAACACTGATTTTGTTTCTGGTTCAGGGTTTATTGATATTTTAAAAAGCATGATTGAAACCCAAACTGCGGTTTACAAGCTAAAATACGATTTACACCATGACGATGATATTAACTGGGATAGTGTCTCTAATAAGTCTAAAATACATATTTACAGAATATTACAGGAATCGCTTCATAATATTCATAAACATGCTAATGCTACTTACATTATTATTAGCATAAAACTTGAAAATAATGTAATTTGCTTAGCAGTGAAGGATGATGGTTCTGGTTTTGACGTAACCAAATCAAAACCTGGAATTGGTCTTAAAAATATGAACGCTAGAATTGCGGAAATAAACGGTTCAATAAATATTGAATCAGAAATAGAAAAAGGCACCACAGTAAGAATAGAGGTCCCAACCAAACACCTGTAGCTTATTATGCAAGCTGAAAACATAAAAATATTAATGATTGATGATCACCCTATAATTATCGAGGGGTATCAAAATACGCTACAGTTCACTAAAAAGGAACATCAGGAATTGGATATTGACATTGCTAACAATTGTGATGAGGCAATAAATTATATGGATAAATCTGTAGAGAATAACATGCCTTATGATTTATTGTTTGTCGATATAAGTTTACCACCATCTTCTGATGGGCGTATGAATTCTGGAGAAGATTTAGCCGAATATGCACGCAAAGTTTTACCTGATGCTAAAATTGTAATTCTTACTATGTTTAATGAATCCTTTAGAATTCATAATATCATAAAAAACATAGATCCTGAGGGATTTTTAATTAAGAGTGATTTGACTTCGAGTGAACTTGCTAGCGCATTTCAGGCAGTTTTACGTAATCCTCCGTTTTATAGTGGCACAGTAAATAGTTTTATTAGAAAATCTATTACTAGTGATATTGTTATAGATGACAAAAACAGAAAAATACTGTATTTACTTTCCCAAGGTGTTAAAACCAAAAATTTGGCATCACATTTAGATATCTCATTAAGCGCCGTTGAAAAAAGAAAAAAGCAGTTAAAAGAGCTTTTCGAGATTGAAGACGGACAAGATGAATCTCTATTAAACGCAGCTCGAGAAAAGGGTTTTATCTAATAAACTTTTTATTTTGTTCATGTTTTTTAAAAAACTCATCTTTTTTTTGTTTCGAAAACCCTACTATCAGTACACTTTATAAGTTACCCGCACATAGGTTACGGTTTTTCCGCAGCTCGAAGATAAAAGTTATACCTAGATTTGTATTATCAACATATCAGATTAATTAATCCCTCGATTTTTTTTGTTGATAATAGCAATTTACAAGGCCCTGTGGAGGTGAGAGACCCACAGGGCTTCTTCTTTTTATATATTGAATAGTGGTTTACTATATTCAAAAAGCTTTCCTACATAAAGCCCTAAAAATATTACAGCTACAATAAATTTTAAGAATGTTGAGGTTAAAAATCCAATAAAAGACCCAAAAGCTGCTTTTAGCGCAGTTTTAGAATCATTTTTATTAATTAATTCTCCTATTAAAGCACCTACGAATGGACCAATAATGATACCTCCTGGGATAGGAGCCAATAATCCAACTATCAAACCTATTGTGGTTCCTATCATACCATATTTAGAGCCCCCAAAACGTTTAGTTCCTATGGCCGGTATTACATAATCTAAAACCCAAATTAGTGCAGCAATAATAAATGTAACCACCAAGAATGTTGTATTCATTGGGATAGCATCTGTAAAATGTATAATGAGCAGACCAATCCAACTCGTAATTGGTCCAGGTAATACAGGTAAAAAACTACCAAGTATCCCCAGCAGAATAAATAGTGCTGCAATTATTATTAAAACTATATCCATAACATAAGTTTGTTTCTAATGTTTAGACGCAATAAATGTTACATTGTTACATTTTAAACTAAAAAATTAGTTTAAACTAATTTTTTAGTTATATTTGTTGAACTAAATCTTTAGTTGAATCGATTTAATACACCAAATAATGAAGCAACTTACCAAAGCAGAAGAGGATATCATGCAAATTTTGTGGCAACTTAAAAAGGCCAATGTTAAAGCAATTATTGATGAGTTACCAGAACCGAAACCAGCCTATAATACTGTTTCTACCATCGTTAGAATTTTAGAAAATAAGGGCTTTGTAGATTATGAGAAACAAGGAAAAGGACATGTGTATTTTCCATTGGTAGCAAAACAAGATTATAGTAATCAGTCTATTAACAAGCTGGTAGATAATTACTTTCAAGGCTCATTTAAAAGTATGGTGTCATTTTTTGTAAAAAAGAATGATATGGATATAGAAGACTTGGAAGCTGTACTTAAAGAAATTAACAAAAAAGACGATTAACATGCTTTACTACATCATACAAACTATGGCATTTCAGTTAATGTTCTTAATAGTATACGATGTATTTCTACAACGAGAAACATTTTTTAATTGGAATAGGCTATATCTTCTGTTGACGCCTATTTTGTCACTCATAATCCCTTTAATTAAAATTACTGAGTTTAAAAATATAATTTCTAGAGATTTTGTGATTAATCTCCCTGAAATTTTTATTGGAGAAGCTACAAATCCTATATCAAAAACTAGTTTTGACTTAGTTACAAAAAACGAGTCCACCATGTTTTCTTGGGAAGCTATTTTTTATTTAGGAATGCTGGTTGTCTCAATGTTACTTTTTTACAAACTATTTAATATTTGGAGGATTCTTAATAAGAATCCAAAAGTTAAAAAAGAAACTTTCACTATTGTTAAATTATTTAATAGCTCTTCAGTTTTTTCTTTTTTTAACTATATTTTTTTAGGAGATAAGATAAATTTAGAAGAACAAGATGCTATATTACTGCATGAAGCAATACATGTAAAACAAAAACATAGTTTAGATTTAATATACTTCGAAATACTTAAAATTATATTTTGGTTTAATCCTTTAGTTTATATTTTTCAGAGGAAAACCCAAACGCTTCACGAATATATTGCCGATGCAGAAGCAACTAAGTTTCAAAATAAAAATCAATATTATCAGAATTTATTAACTCAAGTGTTTGAGACCAATAATCTGTCTTTTATCAATTCATTTTTCAAAAAAACATTAATCAAAAAACGAATCGTCATGTTACAAAAATCAAAATCTAAACAGATTAAACTACTGAAGTATTTAATACTTTTACCAATTGTTTTTGGGATGCTTATTTTAACTTCTTGCATGCAATCAGGGAATGCTCAAAGTAATAATTCGATTACTACAGTTCAAGACATTATAAACACACCCTTAATTATGAGAATTAATGCTGTACGTCATCAAATACAAAGGCAGGGTAATATTAGTAAAAGTGAAGAACAAGGATTGGATCTTTTATTAGCGATAGTTAAAGACAAAGAAATAAATCAAGACTTTATTAATAAAGTTCAAACTTTTATTTCTTCCGAGAATAAGAGTGATTTAGAATTTAAAATTGCAGAGGTTTTCGAGCAAATACAAAAACAAGGAAATCTTGATTTAGAAGAAGAAAAAACTTTAAAAGGATTACTTCTATTGACAAGTGAAAATGGTTTCAATGATCCTTTCTTTTCAGATGTTATAGAATTTGCTGAAATTCCATTTGGAATTATTCAGCAGGTTCCTGTGTTTCCTGGTTGTGAAGAGTTAGAAACAAATAATGCAAAGGCAAAATGTTTTTCTGAAAATGTGGCTAAACATGTAAATCGTAATTTTAATACGAAATTAGCTGATAGTTTAGGTTTAAAAGGAAAACAACGAATTAATGTAATTTTCAAAATTAGCAATAATGGTAATATTATTGATGTACGTTCCAGAGCTGAGAGCTCAATTTTGCAAGCTGAAGCAGAACGAGTTATTAAAACACTACCAAAGATGATTCCTGGGGAGATGGAAGGGAAAAAAGTTAACGTGCCATATTCGTTACCCATAATTTTTCAGGTAGCTGAATAAGAAAACCAAATTGTACAAAAACCAAGATGAACGTCTTGGTTTTTTAATTTTTCGGAATAAAAAATTTAAAAAAATTGTACTTTTCGGTTTCAGAAGAAACTTATGAAGCAATTTTGCATTATTCTTTTAGTTGTAATCGTTTGTTCATGCGATTATTTTAATGTGAAGAAGACAACTTCAGACGCTATTTTACAAGAAGAATTGCAAACTTTCGATTGGGAAAATGTAGATACATATCCCAGTTTTTCTCAATGTGATAGTCTTCAGTTAAAAGAAGAAAAAAGAGTTTGTTTTGAAAGTACTTTGTATGCTGAAATTAGTGCCTTTCTTCAAAAGCAAATCATTGTGGTTACACAAGATGTTGACGATACGTTGACGCTAAAGTTAAGAGTTTCTAATGAAGGTAAAATTACATTGCTGGAGACTAAAATGGATTCACTCACAATGGCTGAAATTCCAGAGTTAGAAAATTTATTACTTCAAAGTTTAGATGCTTTACCAGAAATAAATCCTGCAATTAAACGAAGTCAACCTGTAACAACAGAGTTTGAAATGCCTTTAATTGTAAAGGTTGATTAAAAGCGAATAGCTAGTTTTCGCATTAAACGTAATACTTCAACGTATAACCATACTAAAGTTACTAATAGCCCCCAAGTGGCTATCCATTCTTTGTATTTTGGCGATTTGTTTTTATGTCGTTCAATATAATCAAAGTCAAGAAGCAAAGATAAAGACGCAAAAATTGCGGCTAAAATATTAAAGATTATTGCAGGCCACGAAGTCCCCCAAATAAATACTTTTATACCGAAAAAACCTAATATCCACGAAATAATATAGATAATGAAAATACTTGTGGCCGCAGTTATAATAACACTCCTTAGTTTTTTGGTAACAATAATAATCTGTGTTTGATACAGTATAAGCATCACAAAAAACGTAACCATGGTGATGCCAATAGCTTGATATGGTAAGTTAGGAAAGTGTGCGTGGGCGTAAGCAGTAGTTGCTCCAAGAAAGAACCCTTTGGCAATAGCGTAAAGCGGCACCAAAATATGCGCCCAATGTTGCCTTACTGAAATAATTATACTAATAATTATCGCAGCCAACATACCTCCCATAGAATACCATTTTATGGTGGCGCCTTCACTGTGTAACCTCCAAATTCCTATGGAAATGATTATCATAATTAAAATAGATAGGAGCGATTTTATAAAAATTCCAGTTACCGTCATTTTTTTAGATGATGGATGGTCGTTATTAAAAAAATAACTATTGAAAGCGGGGTTTGTGGTTTTATCTAGTAGTTTCATCGCAATAAATCTAATAAATTATCTTTTAAAGGTGCGCTCTTTCCAAGTATAGCTTTTGAATAATGACAAATACCCGACGTAAACGCTAAAAAAAGGATACACAAAAAAACTGGTTAGAAAACTTCTAAAAGCACGTCTTTGATTAAAAAATGCTGAGGTTTTATAAAGTAACAGAAAATCAATATTCAGTTTTATAACTAATAGATACACCCAAATTTTAATATTGAAGAATCCTATTAAGGAAAGCAATGGCAGTAGAACGATTGATAGATTCATCAATAATACAGATATGCCAACCAACTTACCAAACCAATTGTTATAAGCGCTAGTTTTAGCAGCCCAACGTATACGTTGTTGTATCAATTCCTGCCAAGTTGCTTGTGGTTTTGTAGTAACTATAACTTTTTCACATTTCAAGTACTGCACAACGTTGGGATGTTTTTTGACGATTTTTTCTAATAAAAAAATATCATCACCACTGGAAATATTCATATTACCCTCAAAAGCATTTACATCCCTAAAAACAGACTTAGTATATGCAAAGTTAGCACCATTGCACAAAAAGGGTTTGTTTAACCCAAAACCTCCAATAGTAGCCCCTTGTAGACTAAACAAATCAAGTAATTGAAATCTGCTTAAAAACGTATTTTCTTCTGAATAGGTTACTGGCGCAACAATGCAAAGGGGGCTTTTGTGCTGAATAAATGCATCAAAACTATCCAACCAAAATTTTGGTAAAACACAATCAGCATCGGTAGTAATTATCCAATCATATTTTGCATGTTGTATAGCTGTTACAATGGCGTCTTTTTTTGGAGCACCACTTGCTCTGTGGTTTTTGATTATACTGATGTTTAATTGAGACGTATCAATCGTTTCAGTAATGATACTAATCCCATCATCATCAGAATCATCATCAACCAAAATTACCTCAAAAAGGTGTTTAGGATAATTTAATGAGCTTAGAGATTTTATTAATTCTGGTAAATTGCTAGCTTCATTTCGAAATGGAATAACAACAGAAATCTTTGTCTTAGCAGTACTGTCAGACAGAAAAAAGCCTTTCACTTTATCAAAACCAAAAGTAAAAGCCAGCATTAAAGCCAAATATAATATTGCAATACAAATACTGATAATTACCATATTAAGAGCTTTCGGGGAGTTTAAAATTCAACACATAAAAACCTCCAAAGATGCTGGGAAGCACAAAATTAAGTAACCACATTAAAGTGATAGTGCATAAAATAATGAGTTCATTAACGTCCAGAAACGAAAATAAGTATACCGCAATACCTCCTTTAACCACTACATCAAAAATAAAAATTGATGGCACTATTGAAGCAATTAGATACATTGAAGTTATAACGGACATGGCTTCTAAATATGAAATATCAACCTTAAAAATATGCAACATGAGAAAAAACTGAAATGAGAAAATAAGGTAACGCAAAAGGGAGAATACAAGACCTGAAATTAATTTGCTTTTAGGAAAAACTAGCACAAAAGCTTTAATACGCTCTAAGGAAAACCCTTTTATTTTAAACCGATTTTGGGTTACGCCAAAAATAGCCAAAAACGCTACGGTTAAAAGAATAATAAAAAAACGCCCTATTTTATAGTAATTGATGTCTACATCATAATTGTTAATATAAATACTAAAGCCTACAATACCCATAGTTACCGTTACACTCATTTGCATCATATTACTCAAAAGGTTTACTAGCATTATTTTGCGTCTTTGTTGTGATGTATAGTATGCGGCTTTTGCACCATATTCTCCTACTCTATTGGGTGTAAATAATGATGCTGTAAGTGCGCCTAAACTTTGTTCTAAAGCATTTTTAAAACTGATTTTTGTAACTACAGATACTAAACCTCTCCATTTTAAAATTTCGAAAAACCAGTTGAAAATGGATAAAAGAAGTAAAAAAATGAGGTTTTTTGGTGAAAAAATGGCATTTTGGGACGTAAATTGAATAAAACGATTAAAATCCAAATCTGGATTTTTCATCAGTTTTTGATAAATAAAATAACTAGCTCCAACAACTATACTTAATTTAATAAGTACAAAAAAGAATTGTTTAGTTTTGTATGGAAGCGAGTAAAGCATAGTTTTCAAGTTGCAAAATAACCTTAAAGTACTTATGAACCCAAAAATCAGGATACATAAATTGATTGTCTCTTTTCTGTTTTGTCTATTGTTAGGGTTTTCAGTATTCGCTCAGTCAGATACAAGCACATTTAAAGCACAAATTGCTTTAGGTGTAAATAGTCCGTCAAGTGATGGTTTTGTTCAAAATTTTGAAGGCAAGTCACTTAATTTTCCAACGGTAAATTTAGGATTTCAGTATATGTTTTTGAGAAATCTTGGAGGTAAGTTGGACTACGGGTTTAGTAGAATTTCTAACACATCTAATTCACCAGAATTTAAATTGAACTATTCTCGCATCAATTTACAATTGGTATATGATGCCTCCAAAATTATATCGTTTTCCAACAGAATGGGCGCATTTTTACATGCAGGACCCGGTTATTCTTTTGTAAAGCCGCTAGGAAACTATACGAACAACGACGTGTCGTTTTTGAATATAATGGGAGGCGTGGAATTTCATTACGGTGTCTCTGATAGTTTGACATTGTTTTTAGATACCTCCTATATTTTAGGTATGGGAAAAGATTTCGATCCAATTGCTTCAGGTTTTGGAGCATTTAATGGTAATTTACTAACCGTAACCTTTGGCGCATCTATTTCGTTAAGTGGTTGCTATTTTTGTAATGATTAATGAAGAAAGAGCGTATTATTTTAGGCATAGACCCAGGAACCACTATTATGGGATTTGGACTTATAAAAGTGGTTGGTAAAACCATGACGTTTATGCAATTGAATGAATTGGATCTAAAAAAATACAGTGACCATTACTTAAAGCTAAAACTCATTTTTGAACGTACCATAGAACTTATAGATACACACAATCCAGATGAAATAGCCATTGAAGCGCCTTTTTATGGGAAAAATGTACAAAGTATGCTTAAGTTGGGCCGCGCTCAAGGTGTTGCAATGGCCGCAGGTTTAAGTAGAGAAATCCCGATAACAGAATACTTACCTAAAAAAATAAAAATGGCCATTACAGGTAACGGTAATGCCAGTAAGGAACAAGTTGCTAAAATGTTGCAAAGTTTACTGGGACTAAAAACATTACCAAAAAATTTAGATGCTACTGATGGGTTAGCGGCAGCGGTTTGTCATTTCTACAATTCTGGAAGAGTTGAGGTAGGTAAAAACTATTCGGGGTGGGCTAGTTTTGTGAAGCAGAATGAGGATAGGGTGAAAAAGTAATGGCCGGCATCTACATCCACATACCTTTCTGTAAACAAGCTTGTCATTACTGTGATTTTCATTTTTCAACATCATTAAAAAAGAAAGATGACTTGCTACAATGTTTATCCAAAGAGTTAGAACTAAGAAAGAACGAACTTCAACATAAAACCATTGAAACTATTTATTTTGGAGGCGGTACACCTTCGTTATTAACCATTGATGAGTTGCAATTTTTGATTTCAGAAGTATATAAAAACTTTGAAGTTGTTTCGCATCCTGAAATCACTTTAGAAGCAAATCCAGATGATTTAATGTCTGTTCGAGCGCAGTCGAGAACTATTTTTGAAGATTATCTAAAAATAGGCATCAACCGCTTAAGCATCGGTATCCAATCTTTTTTTGAACGAGATTTAAAACTGATGAATCGCGCGCACAATGCTGAAGAAGCAAAAACATGTTTATCTGAAGCAACGCGTTACTTTGATAATATTTCAATCGATTTGATTTACGGTATTCCAGATTTGTCAAACAAAGAATGGATAGAAAATATTGAAACTGCCTTGTCTTTCAATGTGCCACATATTTCATGTTACGCATTAACGGTAGAGCCAAAAACGGCTTTAGCATCTTTTATAAAAAAGGGAATTGTAAAAAATGTTGATGATGATTTAGCTCAAGAGCAATTTCACATTCTTGTTGAGACATTAGAAAATAAAGGCTTTGTAAATTATGAGTTGTCTAACTTTGGGAAACCAGAGTATTTTAGCAGAAATAATTCGGCCTATTGGCAGGGGAAGCTCTATTTGGGTATTGGCCCTTCGGCGCATTCCTTCAATGGTGACCAGCGCAGTTGGAACGTGTCTAATAATACGAAGTACATTAAGAGTATTCAGCAACATAAATTGCCTTTAGAAATAGAAACATTGTCAACAACAGATAAGTTTAACGAGTATATCATGACGGGTTTAAGAACTGTCTGGGGTGTTTCTTTAGAAAAAGTAGCTAAAGATTTTGGAGTATCCTACAAAAAGTATCTTTTACAGCAAGCTGAAGTTTTTATAAATGAACATTTATTGTATATTGATGATAACAAATTATTAACCGCTAAAAAGGGTAAGTTTCTTAGCGATGGTATCGCTTCTAGCCTTTTTAAAATTAATTTATCTTGATTGCAACCATTCAATACAATTCCAGAAAATTACAAATCGATTTATCAAAACCGCTAGATATTTCTATACCTATGCGTGCATCAAAATCAAATGTGAATGCTTGGTATTTGGACGCTCCAAAAATTGAACCTGTAAAAGATGGGGATTGGGTGGCGACGGTTAAAGACGGTGCTTGTATAAATTTTAATACTATAGAATTCAATCCGCATGCACATGGTACGCACACCGAATGTGTAGGTCATATTACAGAGAACGTACATTCGGTAAATCAAAACTTAAAACAATTCTTTTTTCTAGCAGAAGTGATTACGGTTGCACCCGAAAAATTAGGAGAAGATTTTGTGATTTCAAAAAAACAAGTGCAGTTTGCTTTAGGGAATAAAAAGCGTGACGCCTTAGTAATACGCACTATGCCTAATACTACCGAAAAATTATCAAGACAATATTCGCATACCAACCCTACATATCTACTAGAAGAAACAGCTTTATATTTAAAACAAAAAGATATAAAGCATTTGTTGATAGACTTGCCTAGTGTGGATAAAGAAAAGGATGAATGCAAGCTATTATCACATAATGCATTCTGGAATACCAAAGGTAAATTGCGATTAGATGCTACAATAACAGAATTAATTTATGTACCGAATCATGTTGAAGATGGCGTGTATTTTTTAAATTTACAAATAGCACCTTTTGAAAACGATGCATCTCCAAGTAAACCAATTTTATATAAAGTGATTGAGTGATGAAACTATCATTAAAAATAGAAGAGCTATTTATGTGTCTGTTAGGTGTGTTTCTTTTCAGTCAATTAAGTTATAGTTGGTGGTGGTTTTTGCTTCTAATATTAACCCCAGATATCGGTATGTTGGGGTATTTGGTTAATCATAAAATAGGCGCTATAACTTATAATATATTCCACCATAAGGGATTGGCTATTTTGGTATATTTTATAGGTGTTTATTTTGAAGTTGATTATATAAAATTAGTTGGTGTGATATTATTTTCACACGCTTCATTAGATAGGGTTTTTGGGTATGGACTCAAATTTTATAATAGGTTCGAAAACACTCATTTGGGAGAAATAGGTAGAAAATAATGGAAGTATTTATAACTATAATTTTAGCAGTTTTAGTAACACTAGGCGTGGTTACAATTGTTAAGTCTTTTAAGAAAAAACAATTGGTTAACGCACAATCTACCATTCTTTTAAATAAGATTAAAAAGGTATGCAAGTTTATTACTGTTGAAGGCGATTTTGCTGAGATTTACCATTACGAAGATGTAAAACAAAAGTTTTTAAAACTCATTACAAGCAAGAAAAAAGCATTGGTTGTAATTAATGCAAAAGCACATGTGGGGTATGATTTGTCTAAAATTCAATTGAAGTCTGATACTGATAAAAAGAAAATTATTTTAGAACATTTTCCACAACCTGAAGTGTTATCTATAGAAACCAATTTAAACTACTACGATAAGACTGATGGATATTTTAATAAGTTTGAGGCCAACGATTTAACTGATTTACACAACGAAGCCAAAGTGCATATAAAAGCAAAAATACCAGAAAGTGGTTTGATACAAATAGCACAACAAGAAGCTCTAGAAACCATTTTACTTATTGAAACCATAGTGGAAACCATTGGTTGGAAATTGGATTATTCAGCGTTAAAAATTGAAGACAAAGAAGTTAAGAAGTTAGAATAGTGATAGAAATTTCTAAAGACAAAAGTAAGCTTCAACTTGATGTAATTCATAGTTTTCTTACTGAAACATATTGGGCAAAAGGCAGAACCTTTGAAGAAGTTAAAAAATCTATCAAGCATTGTTTGTGTTTTGGAGCTTATTTAGATGGCAAGCAAATTGGGTTTGCTCGAGTAGCAACCGATTATACTGTTTTTGCGTATTTAATGGATGTCTTTATATTGCCCGAGCATCGAGGTAAAGGTTTTTCTAAGAAATTAATACATACTATTAATAAAGATTTGGAACTGCAAAGTTGTAAAATATGGATGTTGAAAACTGCCGATGCACATGGTTTGTATAAGCAATTTGGGTATACCGAATTAAAGCATCCAGAAAAAGTAATGGAACGTTTAGTTAAGTAAGTTGATGGATATTGAACAAATAAGAACATACTGTTTAAATAAAAAAGGAACTACCGAAAGTTTTCCTTTTGATGAAAGCACTTTGGTTTTTAAAGTGTTGAATAAAATGTTTCTATTGGCACCGTTAACCTTATGGGATAAAGGCGAAGCGACAATTACCTTAAAATGCGATCCAGATTACACTGTAGAATTGCGCGAAACCTACGAGAGTATATATGCAGGCCCTTATGTAAGCAACAAGCATTGGAACACGATAAGCATCTACAAAGGAGAGTTGCAACCACAATTTATAAAGGAGCTTATAGACCATTCTTACGACATGGTTGTAAAAGGGATGACTAAAAAGATGCGAGAAGAATTACATAATTTACCCGATTCGCAGCACTAAAACACCTATTATTGCACTACTAAACAAATTGTAATGAGCGTACTCCAGACACTTAAAGAAAGAAGTAATACTACTTGCGAATTATGTGCTTCAACAAACGAATTAAGTCAATACACCATTCCGCCATCATTAAACGAAAACGTTGCCAATACTATTTTGGCTTGTAAAACCTGTATAGATCAAATAAATGGTGAGTCGGACATGAACCCTAACCATTGGCGTTGTTTAAACGATAGCATGTGGAGCGAACATGTAGCAGTGCAAATCATGGCGTGGAGAATGTTGCAGCGACTGCGCAACGAGGGTTGGCCTAAAGATTTATTGGACATGATGTATTTAGACGATGACGCACTAGCCTTAGCAAGGGCAACCGGAGAAGATAAGGACGACAGTGAGAAAATTATCCACAGAGATGTTAATGGTGTAATTTTAGGTAACGGAGATGCCGTAGTGTTGATTAAAGATTTAAAAGTAAAAGGCTCTAGTATGGTTGCAAAACAAGGTACTGCGGTTAGAAATATTCGTTTAGACCATGAAAATGCTAACTATATAGAAGGTAAAGTTGCAGGGCAACAAATAGTTATCGTAACAGAGTACGTAAAGAAAACTTAATATTGGGGCGTTACCCTCCTACGGTCGGGTCGGGCTTTCACGAGTCGCTCTCTGCGAGGAACTCCAATCTCGCACGTGCGGGACTCAATCCCTAACGCAAAAGAAAATGCTGGAAATTAGACCAACATGCGAAAATTGTAATAAACCATTGCCTTTCGATTCAAAGGAAGCAATGATATGTACTTTCGAGTGCACGTTTTGTAAGACATGTGTAGAAACTATGCTAAAAGACGTTTGTCCAAACTGTGGCGGCGGTTTTGAAAAACGACCCATACGCCCAAAACATTTGCTTGATAAATACCCAGTTTCAACAAAAGTTATTCATAAACCCGTGGATGTTGAGAAACACCAAGAGTTATTTAAAAAGAGACCTTAAACCGAAGTATCGGCAATGATCTTCCATTCTCCATTTATTTTCTTGAATACTAGCATAAAAATACCGTCGGCATTTCCAATGTCACGTTTAATATGATATTCACCTAAAACATAATAGGAGTCTGGGGCAATATTATTTACAGCATTAATTTTAAAACTTAATTTACCAGTATACGCAGCGGTAGGGTAATACGTTAAATAATGGTCTAGTGTATTATCCCAACCATAAGTTACACCTTTGTTGCCATAAAACGCTAAGGAATCACTTTTCCAGTAGCTATCCATAAAACCTTCAATATCGTTATTAGACCAGGCAATACGAGCTTTTTTCAACACTTTATTAATAGCTTTTATGTCTGAGTCTTTATTTACTTGTGCATATGTAGTGGTAAAGGCTAAAACACAAAAAAGTATAATTATTTTTTTCATAATTGTAGGTTTTCAATAGTAATACCGGGTAAATGTAAACAAAAAATCATGCCAAAAGTGTTTCTCATCGATGAAATTGACATACATTTTACGTTCAACTAAAAGAAACCTCAATTTGTCGAAAACTAAATTACATTTAAAGTTTAGGTTTTATATTTACGTCAGAATCAGACGATTAATAGCCCAAATTTATTGTTGAATTAAAATTTATGTACTTATGGACTTAAGAATTACTAGTTGTAATAATTTCTTCAAATTAAAAGGAATACTAAACAAAACTAATGTTGATGTATTCCAATCAGAATTCCAAGAAGCTTTTAAAAGGTTTAATGCACTTACAATTAGTGTAGAGGGTTTAGAAAGTGTGGATAAACATGGTGTTAACGCTTTAGCAGATTTACATAACCAGTCTATCGAAAATAACATTCAGCTTTCAATTGTAGGCTTAGGATGTAAAGAGCTTTACGATCATTTTAAAACAAACGAAGCTGCCTAAATATAACATTTAGAATTATATTTCTAGAATTTTTTATAGTATTTAAAACATATTTTAGTATTTATTGAAAGATTTTTAATATATTCACCATCAAAATAATCGATTAAAACCCAAATTTACCGACTAAAAACACAATATGATATGGATTTAGAAATTATTACTTGTAACAATTTTGTGAAATTGAAAGGAGAAATCAACAAAAATAATGTAGATTTCTTTCAAAGCAAGCTTGAACGAACACTTCAAGAATTCGATCAACTTACAATAAGTGTTGAAGGCTTAAAAAGTGTGGATCGTTTAGGTGTAAATTCTTTGGCACATTTGCACGTAAAATCTTTAAAAGAAAACAAGCAACTGTTTATAGTTGGGCTTGGATGTAAAGAGCTTTACGACCATTTTAAAACTAATGAAGCAGTAGCATAATCTATAAAATAGATTTTTGTTTTTTATAAAAAGCATCGGCTTGCAGTTGTAATAATTCGCGAGCCTTTTTACTTTTATAAGTGTATAGTTCTTCGTCGGTTTCAATATCAGTATAAACACTGTCATTAAGTGTATTTTCAGTATTCAGTAATGCCGCTCTTTGGTGTTTATTTTGAAGCATTAAGTTTTTAACGGTATCTTCCTCATCCTCCAATTTAAAGTCGTAAACTCCTTTTGGGGACAATAATTTTGCAAAAATAGGTGCAGTTTCTATTGCCAAAAACAATAGAAAAATAAAGAATGATGGTAACCATGGTAGTTTATTCAAAGCATTTATGCGTGCCATTAGTCCGTCAAAATTATTAATTATGGGTTGTGTATTAACTACTTTACTATTATAGTCACCTTGTAATTCGGCAATTTTACTTTCAGCGGCTTGAATTTTAGCTTTGTTTTCAGCTTTTAAAGTTTGTAAATCACTAAGCGCAGCATCGTGTTTTTCGCGTTTTTCTTTGTAAACAGGACCTTTACCTAATAGTTTTGTTCCAGCGGTTCCTTCAGCTTCCGAGATATAGGTGTCGTATAAACTATTTACTTCACTTTCCTTAGTGGTTATCTGGTTTTGTAATGTGTTGATTTCTGCGTTTAAAGTTGCAATCTCAGGTGTATATTGTTCCGCTAATTGTGTTTTGTTAGCTAATGTCATGGCGTTCTTTTCCTCAAGAAGAACTTGATTAATTTCCTTTTCAAAGATTTTTAATTCCAAAGGTTTTGCAATAACAATAGCTATAATTACAGCTAGAATAATTCTTGGAGATGCTTGAATAAATTCATCTAAAGCGCTTCCAGTTTTCTTAATGGTTGAAACAATGTAACGGTCTAAATTAAAGATCAATAACCCCCAAATTAAACCAAAAAATATGGATGTAAATAAATTGTCGAATACGGTATAGAGTGCATAACCTGCTGCAATAAAAGCCATAACGGCTGTAAAGAAAACGGTGGCACCAATGCCTGCATATTTGTTTTGTTCCCCAGAAGAACAACCCTCTAAAATTGTACTATCTGCACCAGAGCAGACGATAAAAAAACGCTTTAACATACTGATTGATTTTTGATTGACTGCCTAAGGCAAGATTAATGATTGACTATTAGAACGTTAAAGCATATGATTTGTTACATAATTGACTCAAATTTTAAGTGATTTTTTCCTTCTTTAATTTCCGAAGATACTTTTAGAGGTTTTTTATCAGAGATTAGTTTAATTATTTTTTCAGGTGTTATCAATCTATTGTCTAAATAACAAACAGCACCATTTTTAATAATATCAGTAATAACTTGTTCATCTGATTTTTGAGGTGTAAGAAAGCTTGGGAAGGGTTCTATAGTTTTTTTTTGATGGCTACTCATCTTACCATAAAGCTCGTGTAATCTAGAAAAATCATTTAATTTTACAGTTCTTTTGTTTTCTGGTTTAGCTTTAAAGTTTTTTGCCAAAGCATTGTATTCATCTATTTCTTTTTTGCTTGCATTTTTTTGTGGCGTATTTACATCATTTAAAACCATATTATTTAATCCTGATCCATTTATACCAACTGTAACCTTCCAAGGCGAATTGGAATTTTTAGGTGGGCTTAAATCAATAGTCTGATTGTCTAAAATCTGTTGTGCTTCTTTAATAGTTTTATTTAGATATGGGTTAGTGTATGGATTAGAAGTTTTATCTATTTCAATATTTCTTATATTAGATGTTCTTATGTTGCATTGCTCAGATAATAAGCCAGATATTTCTTTAGCAAAATTTAATAGTTGATTATCTTTAATTTCTATAGATGCGATTAGGAATTTTTGCCTTTGTTCTACTGTTAAATTTGGATTGATGGCATTTACCTCTTCTACAAGGTTTTTAAATTTTAAATGCTTACTATTTAAAACAAGATTAGTTTTACTTAATATAAGAAGATTTACCTCTTTGATAGTATTGTTTTCAGAAAGTGACGAATTACTTTTTGTAATAGTCTCTTTTTGGCTAAAACCATAAACAGAGAAAGCCAAAAGTGGAATTAAAAGTAAAACTCTAAGAAATAAATTGGATTTTGATGTTCTTGTTTTCATGATTTTAAAACGTTTTTTGAGTGATGAATAATTAATAGGGTTTACTAATATTGAATACGGGGTGTTTGATGAAAATGTAAGAAGTATGTTTTGATATTCTGAAGTGTCAATGCCGTGATTTAAAACCTCTTGGTCTGCTAGAAATTCGTGATTTAATTTGATGTGTTTTTTAAGTAGAATT
The DNA here is from genome assembly GCA_043557195.1 of Flavobacteriaceae bacterium. Lineage (GTDB taxonomy): Bacteria > Bacteroidota > Bacteroidia > Flavobacteriales > Flavobacteriaceae > Jejuia. Next base: position 2,571,022 of record CP121314.1, read on the forward strand.
AACAACGGGTTAAACCAAAATATAAGTTGTATAACTTCAATTACAAGGATATCGATAGTATGTTTCTGGAGTGCATGCGTTTGTTCGTGTAGCAAAACAGTATTATTAATTGTGTTATCGTTATACTCTTTTTTGTTTAAAAAGATGTAGTTGAAGAATGTATGAGGGGGAACTTTTTCTTCAAGTAGAACAAGGTTAAGATTATTTAACTGCTCTTTTTGAGATTGTTTTATTTTCTTAAAGAGTTTGTTTAAATTATTTGTAAATCGAAGTATAAAAAGCATAACACCAACACCATATATTGTCCATAGTATTAATGGCAAATAGTTTTTAGCGGGATTATCTGTCAATGGAATTTTTGTTTCAGTATTGTTTTCTAAAATTAAGTTTGTAGCATTTGAAGTGAAAGGCACATCACTATAGCTAGTAAATGTTATAAACGGTATTACAATAGAAAGAAATAAAATACTTAATAAGTAAAAACGCTTAAACTTGTGAGTGCTGGTGTTTTCCAAAAACAATTTGTAAAAAAGCATGAAAACAGCTAAACAAGCACTAGATTTTAATAATATAATTAACATAACTATTTCTTTTTAATTTCGTTATCAATTAGAGCTTTTAAGTCTTCTAATTCTTGTTTTGTAAGATTAGTTTCCTTTGTAAAAAAAGAGGCAAATTGAGACGCATCATCATTAAAAAAGTTTTTAATTAACCCATTTACATGTTTAGAGAAATAGTCTTTCTTTTTTACTAGAGGATAATATTGGCGTGACTTTCCGAACAAATTATATGCAATAAAACCTTTATCTGTCATTCGTTTTAATAATGTGGCTACCGTTGTTGTAGCGGGCTTAGGGTTTGAGTAAGCGTCCAGCAAATCTTTCATAAACGCTTTTTTAAGCTTCCATAAATGATTCATTAATTCTTCTTCGGTTTTCGATAATTGCATTTGTTCTACAAGATTAGAGTTTATTCTACAAATGTAGAATAAATATTTATATTCTACAAGTGTAGAGTGCAAAGTTTTGGAAATTAAGCGTTTCTAGACCTAATACTTTCAATAATTACTGTAGCAAGAATTAGTGCACCACCAATAAAAGTGTTTAGCGTTGGGATTTCGTTTAAGAAAAAATAGGCCATAATCATCCCAAAAACAGGTTGAGCGCTACCAATAATACTTGCTGTACTTACTGAGAAATGTTTTAAGCTACTTATAAATAAGGAATGCCCTAAAGCTGTAGTTACTAAACCTAGTAATAATAGAAATGGTAATTGCGTTTGTACTTGCCCCATATTTACATTGAACAAAACTGGTATTAATAAAATGGCTACTATAATACATTGTTGTACCATTAATACAGTACCATCATACTTAGATACATGTCTCTTTAGAATGAGGTTTCTTAATGCATAACAAAAGGCAGAAAATACACCTAAAAGTATGCCCTTTAGATAAGTGTTTTCAAAATTGATTTCTGGTGCAAGAATATAGATGCCTAATAATACCATAAGAGCCAATAATACGTGTATTGGATTCAGTCTAGATTTTGTAAAAAAAGGTTCTAATAATGCCGTAATTACCGGAAACGTAAACATAGAAAGCATACCGATGGCTACATTACTTAATTTTAAAGCTAAGAAATAGGTAACCCAATGAGTGCCCAATAATAAACCTCCTAAGATAATTGAAGGGGCGTCTTTTTTAGTTTTTATCTTAATGCTTAATCTTCGGTATTTGCAAAAAACTAACAGTAGTGCTACAGCCAACGCACTTCTAAACCATATTATTAGTGGTGTTGGAAGGTCTATATATTTTCCTAACACGCCTGAGGTACTTATAAATAGTGTTGCTAAACCTAATGTTAAAAGATGATTAGTATGTTGATTTTTCATTAGTGTAATGTGAAGCCTATACTGCGTTAGGGATTGAACGGTGTGTTTGAAATCCCCGACGCAGGAGGGATTGAGTAGTGAAAGCCCGACCCCTTGCGGGTAACCTGCCTGCGATACCGCAGGTAGGCAGGCGCCAAAATAACTATTTTGATAACTCGGTGAAATATTTATAGAAATAGGGTATAGTTTCTATGCCTTTTAAATAATTCCAAACTCCAAAATGTTCGTTTGGAGAATGAATGGCATCACTATCTAAACCAAAACCCATTAATATAGTTTTGCTTTTTAATTCTTGTTCAAATAGAGATACTATGGGTATGCTACCACCACTCCGCTGAGGAATTGGAGTTTTTCCAAACGTGTCTTGATAGGCTTTACTGGCAGCTTGATAACCAATACTGTCGATAGGTGTTACATACCCTTGCCCGCCATGGTGTGGAGTTACTTTTACTTTAACGCCGTGAGGTGTGATACTTTCAAAATGGGTTTTGAACAGTTGCGTGATGTCTTCCCAATCTTGATGAGGCACCAAACGCATAGAAATTTTAGCATAAGCTTTACTGGCAATTACGGTTTTTGCACCTTCGCCTGTGTAGCCGCCCCAAATACCATTCACGTCTAATGTAGGTCTAATAGAGTTACGTTCTTTTGTGGTGTAGCCTGTTTCACCGTAAACCGCATCTATATCCAAAGCTTTCTTATAGTTCTCTAAATTGAAGGGTGCTTTTGCCATTTCTGCGCGTTCTTCCTTAGAAAGTTCTTCAACTTTATCATAGAACCCAGGAATGGTAATATGATTGTTTTCATCGTGTAGAGAAGCTATCATTTTAGATAGAATATTTATAGGATTTGCTACGGCACCACCATATAACCCAGAATGTAAATCGCGATTTGGACCGGTAACTTCAACTTCTACGTAGCTGAGACCTCTAAGACCAGTAGTTATAGATGGAACATTTTTGGCAATCATTCCCGTATCTGAAATGAGGATGACATCGTTTTTTAATTTTTCATGATTGTTTTTAACGAAAGTAGATAGGTTTTTGCTACCTACTTCCTCTTCGCCTTCAATCATAAACTTAACGTTACAAGGCAATTGATTTGTCGATGTCATGAACTCTAAAGCTTTAACGTGCATATACATTTGTCCTTTGTCATCACACGCTCCCCTGGCAAAAATGGCACCTTCGGGGTGTAAATCTGTTTTTTCTATAACAGGCTCAAATGGTGCAGAATCCCATAGTTCTAAAGGGTCTGGTGGTTGTACATCGTAATGTCCATACACTAAAACTGTTGGTAGGTTTTTATCAATTGTTTTTTCTCCATAAACTATGGGGTAGCCATCAGTTTTACAAATTTCAACTGCATCGCAGCCTGCTTTTTCTAGACTTATTTTTATTGCCTCTGCAGTTTTCAGCACGTCATTTTTATAAGCAGAATCTGCACTTATTGATGGGATTTTAAGCAGTTCAATAAGTTCGTTTAGAAATCTGTCTTTATGTTTTTCTATATAAGATGTGATGCTATCCATGAGTGAAAGTTATGTTGATTTTCAAAAGTATAAAAAAGAATACTTTTTAGGGATAGAAGTTTGCAATTTAAAAATCTTGATTATATTTGCAGTCCTTTTGCGGGCGTGGTGGAATTGGTAGACACGCTAGACTTAGGATTTAACCTAATAAAAGTTCTTAAAATATTGAAAAAGCGGGCGTGGTGGAATTGGTAGACACGCCAGACTTAGGATCTGGTGCCGCGAGGTGTGGGAGTTCGAGTCTCCCCGCCCGCACTTTTTCAACTATAAATTTATAGTCATAAAACCTCTCAGAAATGAGAGGTTTTTTTGTTTGGGTACAACATAGGTACAACATTTTACTATTTTCTTTGACCACATAGGAATTTCTATGGTTTGATATTGAATAAGATAGATTACTATTCTTTATTATACAGTATCATAAAATTTAGGTTTTTATAGTCCACTCAGCCCATTCCCCTTCATTTCGCAAAAAGCTACATTTCGGGAAAAGAGCTTCACTACATAGGTCTTGGACACAATCCCCAATTTCAGCTTTCCATTCCGTTAACCCTTACCGCTATGCTGGTAAGGAACACTTCATTTCAGAGCCAAAATCGTGAATTAAGTCCGCTCTTAAATCGGAAAGCCATTACCTTAATTTTCTTAACGGGATTTTCGGCGCGGACTTCTTGAGCCCTCACTCGAAAACCCTTAAAAATTAAACCGCTGTCTTACACATTTTAAGGGGTTTATAATGGATAAAGCCTTTGTTGTTTTTCGGGTCGTCGAAAAACAGGCACGACATAACCAATTCTAATTTAACCACAGCTACTTATCTCGCTTAACTGTCGGTACGCTCAAACGTAACTGCGTTTAAAAGAATCGCTAATGCCCTTATGGAACCTGTAAAGACTGTACGAGTTTTAGTGAAAAATAAGGTTTCTACTTCCTTGAAAACCTAAAGGTTTTTCTACGTCGCAAACACACCTGATTTATTCTCTAAAAGTCTTGACAAAACCCACTTTATCCATTGTGCGGTGCACGAAAGAAAAGAACAAACACCCCTTAAAATTTAATCTGTTTTAAATCAATAGGGGAAATATAAATCACTTAAATATTTTATTATGAGTACTATTAGAAATCACGTACAGTTAATTGGAAACGTTGGGCAGGAACCAACCATTACGAATCTTGAAAGCGGAAAGAAAGTAGCCCGTTTTTCATTAGCCACAAATGAGTATTACAAGGATAGCAAAGGCGAAAAGCAAACAGATACAAATTGGCATACGGTTGTAGCCTGGGGCAAGACTGCTGAAATAGTAGAAAAGTATGTTGAAAAAGGTAAGGAAGTTGGGATTACGGGAAAACTAAAAACCCGAACCTATACGACTGATGATGGCAACCAACGCTACGTTACGGAAGTTGTAGCTGATGAAATTCTTTTACTTGGAAGCAAAGACGATAAGTAATTCTTAAAATGAAAGAGGGCGTAACCGTCTAAAGATGCGCCCTCTTTTTCATTATTCACACATTAAATATATGCACAATGAAAGCACAAGTTAACGAAATAAAAATTAGCTACAAAGGTGGTATTAAGTCCAAAAATTGGATTAAGATATCTACCTCTGCACAAGCTGCAGAAGTCCTCTTTGAAAATTGGGATAAGCGTACTATGGAACTACAAGAATCTTTTAAAATTGTACTCTTAAATAATAGCAATAAAGTAAAGGGCATTTGCCAAATTTCCCAAGGTGGAATTGCAGGAACTTTGGTAGATATGCGTATCATATTTGCGACTGTTTTAAAGTCACTTTCTGTGGGTTTGATATTAGCACATAACCACCCAAGCGGAAAGTTAGAACCGAGCGAAGAGGATATAAAATTGACGAACAAAATCAAGAAAGCTGCATCTGTTTTTGATATCAGATTATTAGACCACTTGATATTTGCACCCGATGGGGATTACTATAGTTTTGCAGATAACGGAATTCTGTAAAATAAAAGGCTATGGTATATCTCAATTTTACAGACTTGAGCGAAGAGGCTCAAAACCGACTTTTAGAAAATTCTAAAAAAGATGTGGAACGAAAATTTGGGGATGCTATCCGCAAATACGTAAAGGAAAATTATACCTGTTTTGAAACGATGATAGAGGAAGAAGCAATGCGGAATTTGTATTCCTATACATTTATATTTAATCCGTAATTTTGTCTAAAATGTAATCAAACACCTCTGAATTTTTAGAGGTGTTTTTTGTATGCAATTAATATCAAGTCAATAAAAAAACGTATCTTTATTTCGCTGAAATTCAGCATTCAAATTAAAGTAAGGTTATCCACTTTTCGACTTTCGCCGATACCCTTACACATCGAAAAATAACATATCGGAAAATCATTTTCCCAAAAAATGGCAATCGGCTTTTTAGCAGGATTGTATGGATTTTTGTCACGCTTGCGCGTGACGAAAAGGAATAGCAAGAGGGTAACGGGCTACGCCACGTTACATATTCTATTGTCGCTTTAATCTATTGATTTTTAAGCACTTAAAAATAAAGTAGATATGAAAAATCCAGCAATTTGCGACAAACGGGCTGTAAACGCCCATTTTAAGGGATGATTTTGCGACAAATCGGCGAAATATGGACTCATTTATTGGAATTAGATTTAAAAAGGAAACTGCAAAACGCTTCCAAACATTCTCACGCACGTACTTTAAATCGCATACCGAAGCAATGGCTTCGATGCTCGATTTTTTCTTATACAACGAAATATCACCAAAGGAAAAATTAGGACCAACTGGACGAACTATCGAAGCTAAGTTACTCAAAAGAATCAATGCAGTTATCGCCATAATGAGAGACGTGGAAAAGACCCAAACCAAACCTACGGTGGCAATGTTGCAATCCCTTTTTGTAATGGACGAACCCAAAAAGAAACCGCTCATTTTGGAAAAAAAATATGTTGAGAAAAAGAAAGAAATGAGTTTTAGCGAAAAGCGAAACAGCAACAACGAACTTTAAAAATTTAGCATATGTACATCACCATCACACCTCAAAAAATGGGCGGTAACTTTTCCAAAAGTTCAGCAGATTTTGTGGGTTATTTAGAGAAAGAAAACCAAGGATTGGAACATCAGGATATGGAACATTTTTTCAATCAATATGGCGATGAGATTTCAGCCGAGGAAGTCATTAGGGGAATAGATGGGAACACCGCAAAATTGGAAAAACACGAACCAAGATTCTATTCAATTACCGTGAGTCCTTCAAAATATGAACTGCGAAAACTTCAGAATAACAGTGAAGATTTAAAACGATACACCCGAGAGCTGATGAAGGATTATGTAGCATCATTTAATAGGGAAATCAAAGGGCGACCTGTGAACATTGATGATATAAAATACTACGCCAAAATTGAATATCAAAGAAGTTTCAAAGGGACAGATTTTCAAGTAAAGGAAAACCAACCCTTTGCCACAAAAATACTTCAGCTAAAAACTGAAATTAGAAATATTCAAGAAGGACTAGCTGAGGGAAATATAAAAAAGATTAAAAAGGAAATTGCCAAATTGGAACACCAGGCACCACATCAACAAAATGGAAAACGGATTGTCCAGGGAATGGCCAAGGACGGAAACCAAAGTCATATCCATATCATCGTGAGCCGAAAGGATGCATCAAACAGATTCAGTTTATCGCCCGGAAGCAAATACAAAGCATCTGATGTGAGGTTGAATGGGGAAACCGTAAAACGTGGCTTTGACCGAGACAAGTTTTTTGAGAAAGCAGAAAAGACGTTTGACAAGACCTTTGGATATCAACGAAACTTTGCCGAAACCTATAAGGCACGTAAAGATTTTGTAAAAAATCCCAAGCTCTACTTTGCTGCTTTGATGAAACTGCCAGCCAACGAAAAAGCATTGGCTTTCAAAATGATTACAAAAACAGGATTGCCAATCGTTCCCAGTATTCCAGTTAGTCAAGCACAAATTGCACTTCGGGTTTTCAAACGATTAAGACGTGGGGCAGAAGTGGCCATCAAATCAAGTTCAATAGGAATATAGCGTGTATGCAAATAGACAGTCTTATAACCATACTTTCAATTATTGGTCTGACCAGTATCGTTTTCTATGTAATGTTTCGAGCGAGCAGATATGCGCTTTTCTTGAATTTCATAATGCTTTCTTGCTTGGTATTCTATTTAAATGATGGGAACGAATTAACATCAATATTGCTATACTTGGTATGTCCTCTAATGTTAATTAATATAGGTCTGTATGTCTTTCTGGATAAAACCGAAACCGTGCAGAACGGTAACAGAAAATATCAAGTCAATTTTGCTTCGACGAAAGGGAATTTTAAACTGGATAATATCAAAAGAGGTGCATCCATTATTGGTTCTGCAGGAAGCGGAAAAACCGAAAGTGTGGTTTATGGGTTTCTAAAGCATTTCCGGAAAGAGGGCTTTTGCGGAATCATTCACGATTACAAGGATTTTGAACTGACCGAAATGGCATATCTACTTTTTAAGGATAGCGATATTCCATTTAAGGTCATTTCCTTTGATAAAATCATTCATAGAGTAAATCCTATCGCACCAAGTTATTTAGAGAACGAGGAAAGCGTAAACGAGGTGTCGAGGGTGTTGATTGAAAACCTTTTGGAACAAAGAGAAAGCGGAACAACGGGAACAACCAAATTCTTTAACGATGCCGCCGAAGGTCTGATTGGTGGTTTGATTTGGAAACTGAAAACCGACTATCCTAAATACTGTACGCTACCACATTTAATAGCAATTTATCAATTATTGGACACGGATAGCCTTATTCAGTTTTTAGAAACCAACACCACATCACGAGCAATGGCAGATGCTTTTATTAGTGGCAAGGATTCTGATAGGCAGACAGCTGGTGTAAAAAGCACCTTGGCCAATGCGCTCAAACGAATTAGTACACAACGTATTTTTATGGCATTATCTGCAGACGAAGTACCATTAAATATAAATAGCGAGGAAAACCCTGCAATCATTTCGGTAGTAAACAATCCAAAATATGAAACATCTTACTCGCCTGTAATTGCTACTATTATTCACACCATTACCAAACAAATGAGCGTGAGAAATTCTAAACCTTCATTTTTGTTGATGGAAGAAGCACCTACCATTCGATTATTGAATATGCATCGTATTCCAGCAACATTACGTAGTTATGATATAGCTACAATTTATGTGATGCAGGATAAAATCCAGAACGATATGATGTATGGAGACAAAGCAAGTAAAGCTATTTTAAGTAATCTGTCCTACCAGTTTTTTGGTAAGGTAAATGACCCTGACACAGCCAAATACTATGAACGCTTTTTTGAAATTATTAAAGACCCTACCAAAAGCATAAGTCGTGGACATAATCTCGATTTTGATACACGTATAACGACTGGAGAAAAAGAAATCCCGAAAATTAGAGCAGATGTTTTCTTTCGCTTAAACCAAGGCGAGTTTATTACCTATGCTGATGGGAAGGACAAGAAAGTTCAGTTTAAATTGGCTAATATTCAACGAGAGTTGCCAAAGGTAGCGAAGCAATTTTCTCAGGCTGATTTAGAGGCTAATTTTGAGAAGGTTTATGATGAGGCGAGGTCGATATTTCAAAATAACTAGTGGTAAAAAAATACCCAATAAAAGGTATCTTTTTTAGTGTTAAAATTCTTATTTTGAATGCTTAAAAAAAACAATCGATATGACAGAAATAGACAATAAAAAAGACCTTCAAATTTGGCTGGATGGTGGTGCTCAACAGCCGACTGCAATACAAGCTATTGACCTAAATGGATTCGTACAAAAAATCAATAAACTTTCTTTTGAAGGCTCAATATTTTTAGGCTGTGAAATGCCAGACGAATTGGCGGGATATATTGTGAAAACTGGTGGCATGGTAATTTCTAATGGAGAAAATATAGCCTTTGAAACGCACAGGTCACTTTTATATAGTGTTGAGGAATTGTTCAAAGGGTTTGATATAAATAAAGTAAAAGGTTATGAAGACACCTATGACTATAAGGTTTATAAAGAATATGTAGAAACGGGAATGGAAAACCCATTATCTATTAAGACTAGTCTTATGAGAAGACTTCATGACCATAGCATTACAGACGCTTTGGGAGAGGTGCTAAGAGGGCGTAAAGTAGTTGCAATAATGGGAGGTCATTCTATGGAGCGTCGAGACCCCTATTATTTAAGAGTAGCTAAAATTTCAAGAACGCTTACACAAAAAGGTTTTTTAATGGTCAGTGGTGGTGGACCTGGAGCAATGGAGGCCACACACTTAGGTGCCTATTTTGCTTGTAGAACATTGGAAGAATTGGAAAAAGCTGTTAATGAAATAAAAGTGCGTCCATCAGGCGCACCAGATGGAAAAGAATATGCAGATGAAGATTGGTTACATAGAGCTTGGAGGGTCATGGAAAAGTATCCTATTCCAAGGGGTAAAGAAAAGGAATCTATGAGTGTTGGAATCCCAACTTGGTTGTATGGACACGAACCACCGGCACCATTCGCAACGCACATAGCTAAGTATTTTGCGAATAGTGTTAGGGAGGACGGTCTTTTGGCAATAGCAAAATATGGTGTGATTTTTGCTCCAGGAAGCGCTGGTACTACACAGGAAATTTTTCAGGATGCTGCGCAAAATCATTACGCCCCATATAACAAACATACTTTTAAAAAGTATGTATCTCCAATGATTCTATTTGGCGAAAAGCGATGGACTGAGGAACGACCAGTATGGGACTTGATAAAAAAAGTGTCTTCCGGTAGACCTTATGGAGAATTGCTGCATTTGTCAGAAGATGAAGGTGAAATTATTGATGTAATACTAAGTTATAATCCTGATAAATATTCTTTTCCCACAGAATAAAATAGTTTGATTGGTAATAAAAGATATATCGTTTTAATCCTTCTGGTCTTATGTATTGTTTCTTGTGAAGAGCATTCCAAGAATAGTACAAGAGATGATTTAGGGCATTGTATACCTCATGGAAAAAAAGCTGTGGTTGAATATAAATGGACAACGGAAAGAGGGGAAAACTTTAGAGTAAAATATCGAATATTGGAGGATGATTCCGAATGCACAGGTTTAATTACAATACATGACTATCGACTCATAAAAGAAGGAGATACACTTACTTCAAAATCAGCAAGTGAGAAATGCTTCAAAATATATGGTAAACCCTGCGAAGATGCTATTTGGGGAGATATAAAAATAGGGGCTGTCATTATTTTGATTTTTGCTTCTCTATACGGATTGTATTTTCTAATCAATTATTTTTTGGGAGACTTTATAAGAGGTTCAACTCTTGTTGCTATTTGGAATCTGTTAAAAGAATTGGTAGAAGAAATTATCCATGTTCGGTTCGGGATAATTGGTTGGCTGATTGTTTTTTTTATTGCTCAATCTGTTTTAGGGTTAATTATATGGGAATTCTTTCAGGAAAGGGAACCTAATAGTATTACATATATTCAACTTTTAAAATACAATGCTATAATAACAGCTTTCGGTGCTTTTATGATGCTGTTATTTGGTGGTTTTTCTCGATTGCACAAAAATATGATGGTACTCGCTGTTGGCACCATTCTGTTAGGAGGTTTGATGTTATTTTCCCATCATGTACTAGGGTTAAAATTCACTTATATGGTAGAACATACTATGAAGAGTATGTCTTCGGAATAAAATCAAAAATCTATGGACACAAGAATTGTAATATCAAAAATGTATAAGTTTAGAAAAAAATGGAAAGTCAAAAAAGCACGAAGAGCAGTGGCTCTTATGAATGAGGCTATTAATTCCGAAGCTTTTAAAGAAGAAGTCCTAAAGTTTGATTTTTCCGATAGAAGATATCGATATGACCCTAAAGATGATTGGCAAGAGATTACCGATAATATGAAGATTTTTGATATTCTACTTAAAGGGAATGAGCAGTACAGAAATCGTGAGGACGATTATGTATGGAAATTGAAAATCAAGCTTGGCAGGTACTTGCAACAAGTAGGACGTAGAGAACAAGACCTTATAATCACACAGAATTGGTTTATGAGGTCGGCTACTGATATAAGGTTAGCAGCGCATTGGGTACACGAATATGCACACGTATTGGGTTTTCATCATGATTATGAAGATACGGATAGAAGACCTAAATCAATTCCTTATGGTCTGGGCACTATTGTAAAAAAGGTTTTAGAATAATCAGGAAAGTTCCTTATTGACAATTATAATGTGTTTATTGAAAATATAAAATAGCTGGAAGTTAGTATGGGTAAACTATCAAAAAGCCTAGAGGCATTATTTGGGGAAGCAAGAAAAATAAGCGAGTTTGATGTTGTATTAACGCTTTTAAATTACAAAGGTATTAGTTCTGCAAATCTAAATTCAAATTTAATGGAGTGGTTTGAAGCCATTCCGTTTTACAAACGATTATATGATGAATTGGAAGGCAAGGAAAAAGCTCGAATAGGATTGCAAATCTATTCTACCTTTTTTGAAAATAGTGATTTTTATAATATTACAGGAAGCCTTTGTAGAATAGCTCTTGGCTATAAGGGGTCGTCGTATTTGTTCTGGAAAACAAAAAAATATGAAAGACTATTAGGCATTGGTGAGAAGCAGGATTTTTTATTGGAGTTGCTAATTGATGCAGACAAACAAGACCTTGTTGAGTTTTATGAGCAAAATCACTTTAAGGAAATCCGAAATACTTTTTTTCATTCAGCATATTCTATTGAAGAAGGTGCATATATTATGCACGACTCAGAACCGATTAATGATAATGGTACCCTTGTACACTCTTTTGATTTAGAAACATTTTTTTATCCAAAGCTCGAAGCACTTTTGGAAGTATTCGACACTTTTAAGAGACTGTATTGGGATTATTTTAATGCCTACGGTGAGGATAAAGAAGTAATAGGTAACTTCCCTAACCCCTGTAAAGTAACCATATTGGGTTCTGAAGAAGGTCTAAAGGGATTTCGCATTAAAAATTCAGTTCAGTTCTTTGGAAAATGGCATGATTCAGGCATTTGGTATGACGAGCAGTACAAATTTTGGGCTGGACATAATATCAATATGTATTTTGATAAGATTGAGGATATTGAGGTTGATGAACAACTGCAACGCTATGAGAATAAAGATGATATTACCAAAAATAACACAGATTTCTTTAATCTTATTGATAAGATTAAAGAACGAAATAATCCTGCAGAATTGAGGAGAGCAACAATTCTTCTTTTAAAGTATGGAGATGTAAGAATGGATAAAATGGAAGCAGAACAAAATCCATTTAAGAAAAAGAGTTTTTCCAAAATTATCCTTCCATATTACCAAAAAGTACTGGAGATTGGGTCTGGGTTTTTAAAAGATGAGCAAGCTTTCAAAAAGACTATTTCTGATTTAGAGAACGAATTGAATTGAACAGCAGTAAATTAATCAGATAAAAAACTCAAAAAGGCCCTTTTTCCCTAGGACCTTTATTCGTCACTTTCCATTGGTCATTTTCTTTGACAAGCTTAAAGATGCCTGACTTTCCATCAAAAGACGTTTTATATTTCACCCAAGCAATTTCACCATCAATAGATTCATCTAAGATTTCTACTGTGATTTCTTTATCGGAATCTGGTATCATATTTTGAACCGTAACCAAACTGGCATACCCATCTGATGTTGTATGCTTTTTTAGAGCTGATTCATCTTTTGAGAAAAAGCTTTCCGCAACAATCTGTGCAGTTTCGGTGTGTGACATATTCTTATTTCCCGAGCAGGAAATAAATAGAAGTACGAGTGAGCAAATGACGATTCCTTTCATAATATTTTTAATTTGGGTTATTGATATATCTATGTGATATGTTCAGTTTTATATTGCGTTCGCCATCCTTCTCGTTCAATTCCAAAATTACCCTGCTGTCATCTGACAACGAAAATTTGGGCATTACATAAACAAGCCGTACCATTTTATCTTCTGCAATTTTTGAGGGCAGATGATGCTTGTAAATAGGCTCTCGATACAAACGCTGTAAAGATTTCTTTTTCCCTTTTTGTCGAGTTTCGATGGAGAGGTTCAAGAAATTCAAATCGTAATCCAAAGTAGAATTGTTCTCAATCTGGACAACGAAGTAGAGTTCTTCTTTATCAAAAACAACATTTCCAACGTTCAAGACAATGCCTTGTGTTCGCTTCTTAATCCGACCAATACGTTGGTTTCTGTGAAGAAGATAGGAGCAGAATTTTTGATAATAGTAGGTTCTGTTATCTATATTTTTTTCAGAAGTTACAACCTGAATCGAATCGGTTACTATTGGTTTTTCATTCCCAATACTATTTGATAATGGAATGAAATAATTGAGCTTTGATAGCTGCTTTTTATATCTTACAATATACGAAAAAATTGCGCCATTTCTATTGACTACCAGCAGGTTACTTTCTTTCCCAGGCTTTGCCTGGAGTAATCCGAAATACTGTTCTTTTTCACGATTGTAGGTAAAGACAAAATTATCTGAGCCGGTTATGCCCTGTCGTATAGGTTCTGGAAAAAAGAGTGCTACATTTTTAGTGTCGTTAGCATAAATGGTATCGAGTGGTTGTTGAGCCATAATATGGTTCATACAAAAAACCATCAGGGTTATAATACAAGTTTTCATAAGAGTAGTTTTTTATTATTGCCGATTATCGGCTTTTAGAATTAATCTGTAATTGTTCAACACGGTTACTTTTACTCTTCGGTTAGAACGCCGAAATACTTGTGTAAGTCCGCCCACTTGTGGAACACTGGGTATGTTGATATCACCAATGACATCATCCAGCACTTCTCTAGTTGCTTCCGCTCTAAAGTTGTTCTCTACATAAATACCTTCGCTTCCATCTTGTAAATCGAATGCTTTGAGCTTTGTAGGATGATGATTGATATTTTCTATTTCAATGAGTGCTCGATTAGGTTGAAAACTAATAAACCCAAAAACTGTTGTATTCTTTGGCATTAGCTTACCATTGATAGTTGCCGATTTAGTAAGACGCATTCTTAATCTAGTATTTGCAGTTACGATTTGGTCGCCATCAACGATGACGTTAATACTTTCATTTGTACTACCAATAATTGAAATGTTATTGGGTTTAGGCGAAGCGGCAAAGAACAGTTGATGTTCCAGCCCCAATTCTTTAGCTTCAATTTTTTGTTCTCGTCTTATTTCTGCAGAATCAATTTGCTGGGTATTGTTTTGAGCAACTTTCTTTTGTCCAGGGTTTCCATACTTCTTTTTAGAGTATCGAATCTTACCTGCATCATAAATACTATCTACAATGCGTTCTTTTTCCCTTTCTGGAAGGTCTGGGTCATAAAAACCCAAGGAATCAATCAGCTTCTCGTCATAGATGCTGGGTGCATTATTTTCTCGTACTTCCTTTAAATCATTTATGGCATCCAGTTTTGAATCATACTCTTTTTGGTTTTCGTCCAAATCAGGTACTAAGGTCTGTTCTAGGTTTTCATTCTCACTTTCGTCATCGCCCATTACCATCACAGAATAGGAAATTAGGAATATGAAAATCACGACCAATACAGCTGCAAAGACAATTTTATTCTTTTCAATCTTCATTATTTTCTTTTTTTAAGGTGTTCTCGAAATAGTTTGTAATCAACAATCCGTGCGGATTGTTTGGAAAGTTTCGGTCTACTGGAATTAAGTTTCCACTAGAAACGAGTTCGTAGATATCTATTATTGAACCTCTATTGATTTCAAAAATGGTAACAGTTCTAAAGACATATGTTCCGTTTTTTTCTTCGATTTGTGAATCAATGCTCAGCACTTTTTGAACTAGTGAGTATTGCAGCAAACGGTTATAGACACCATCTGCTTTTTTCTGTCGATAGAGATTGTCCACGGAACTATTACCCAACCAAAGTGCCTTTTCAAGATTACGCTCGTAATTACTGGCATCGATATTATAGAAGTAGTTGTGGAACAGGTCTAAATGTGCTAATGCTTCTACCTTGAAATTTTCTTTTTGTGTGACGAGCTTCAGGGGAATAATACTGCCATCGGTATTAATGGCAAAGGCACTATTCAGCGCTTCTTTATTCGTCTTAAATGCCATCCAAAGCGAAAAGGTGCTGGATAGCATTGCAAAAATGACAACTGCTAATACGATAAATCTGTTCAACTTTAAGACGTTGTATATGTTCTTGTATGGTGTCTTCATATTTTTATTTTTAATCTGCCTTAGGCAGTAAACAATCTTAGGGTGAACGATGTAGCTCGTTTATACAATTTGAATTTTAGAAAAACAATGAAACCAACTGACCCAAGCTGCACAACAGGTGCAAAAAAGCCCTGTCCAACATCTGTCCCAAAAAGATTTGTCCAGAAGTTCGTATTGATTTCAGTATAGAGCGCGTTTACAAATACATTGACCAAAAAGAAAGCCGGTACCAACATATAAACGGCAGCGTACAACTTGAAAAATGTATAGGCAAGCGAACGGAATTTCTCAAAAACTGCAAGACTAATAACAAGAGGGAAAAAGGCTTGCATTATGCCTAATAGAAAATAGCGTTCGGCAAGAAATAGTGGATAGATGAACAAATCCAGAATCCAAAGAAAAAGGCTTATGATGAATGCGAATATTTTGAAACCGTAAAGAGGTGTGACCAAGGCTTCGTATAACAGCGTCATTGCCGCTTGTGCCACTTCGATGATACTTACATCCTCTTCAATGGGAATATCCTGCATTTGCAAAGGCAATAATGCTGGGGCTGTACCTCGATATTGCGCTTCAATAGAAACCAAGATGCTATCGAAAAAGCCCAGGACCTGTGTTGAAAATATGACCAGAAGAACAACAGCAAAATTCTTGGTCAATTCCCCTGGGCTCAATCCCCAAGTGTAACCGTCTTTATCCGCAATGCCCTCATTGTACTTTTTTAGGATATTGACCAGAAAAAACAAAACAGCCAGCGTTTTCATCCCTGCAATGGTGTATTGCGAAAAGTTACTAGCTTGTATCGTCTGAAAGACTGCATCTACATATTCAAGCCCAAAACTCATTAGTAATTCGTTTCACGGTTATTTACTTTATCCTGCATTTTTCTGAAGGAAATGATATCGCGATAGCGTTTTGTTTTTGTCTTGATATTGGACACCATTTCTTTTGATTCCTGTTCTTTCTGTTTTAGCACTTCGGCACGTTCAGCATCGGACATCTTTAAGTTATCACTAGATAAGATTTCGCCCATAAAATCAACCGTGTCCAAAGAGTTTTGGACTATGGCATCAAATGATTCCGCAACCCGAGTAACTTCATCGGGTTTGATGTAAGGCGAGTTTAAAATATCCTGCAAATCATTTTGCATTATATTGATAAGGCGTTGATTGTTTTGTGCAATTTCCTCAACTGCCCTTAACTGTTGTACAACGCTAGATACTTTCTCTATAGCTTCTTTAGCATCTTTCAGGAATTTTACAGACTTAATCATTTCAGCTGTCTGCTTGCCAGATTCTATAAGTTGTTTTACTAAGCTTACAAAGTTGGTATTGTCATAAACAGGCATGCCCTGTGCTGCAGCACCACTTGGTAATAAAAAGGCAACCGTTAAGATTAGCCCGAACAAGATTGTTTTGATTTTTGTCTTCATATTGTTATGTTTTAGATGTGAATTCTTTTATTGCCAATTCCATATCATTGGTCTTTTCATAAATGGCCATTATGGCCTCGTTTTCCTGTCCATCGGTTAGGTAGGCTGCGTAAACTTCCTTTGGAACTTCAAGCCTAAAAATGTTGCTTTCCTTTCCTATTTTGATGAACATTTCGGTATACTTCCGTGGACCGGAAAGATTGTTTTTGATGGATTTTAATTGGTTTAAATCGTGGCTGGATAGATTGAGCCTTTTAACCAATTCGTCATAACCTTTTTCATTGTTTAGGCTATAAATGACCTGTGTATTTTCTAATATGCTTGCCGATGTTGAATTGTTGGGAAGCTGGTTTATAGATTGAAGAATAATACCAATAGCACCATTCTGTTTACGAATGGCTTGATAGTAGAATTCAACACTTTCCAGTACGTTTTCAAACTTTAATTGCTTGGCAAACTCATCAAAAAGGATAATACCTTTTTCAGCCCTGTTTTTCCAAATAGTTCTTTGGATGGCCGACTTAATCAGCTTCAACATAACGGACAGGATTTCCTTATTGTCCTTTACTTCATCGAGCTCAAAAACAATCAATCGTTTATCCTCGATTTTATAGGTCTGGTCTTCGCTTACTTCAAAAAGAAAACTATATAGACCATCGCCGACATATTCGGACATTACGTGCAAGAAGCTGGTAATATTGAAGTAGTCGGGATGGATTTTCAAGGTGTCCAGAAGGTCTTTCTGATTCCTTTCTATAAAGTTGTAGAAACCATCTAAGGAATGATTTTCTGATGTGTTATTATAATAATGGCGTAATATCTTTTTGACCGAAACCGATTGTGCTTTGGTAACTTTTAAATCTGAAGCAAACAATTCAAATAAGAAAACAGATAGGTCTTCCAACCTCTCAGGTGTCAGGTCATTTGCATCACTTATATAAAAAGGATTGATGCCTAAGTTCTTGCCACTTTCATAGCGAAGCACCGTATATTTTTCAGGATAGAGCTTTGCGAATTTGGTGTACGAGCCACCCAAATCGATGATTACTAGCCGAACACCACTTTCAAAATATTGACGTAGAATGTTATTTGCTAAAAAGGACTTGCCTTCGCCAGTAGGTGCAAAAATGGCAAAATTTCGTGCTTTAATGCGCTTCTTTCGTTCATCCCAAACATCCTTTAGAACGGGAACATTATGTTCCCTATCATTAAAGATGATTCCGGTGGTATCAGAATTATAATTTGTGTTATTAATAAACAAGCATAAAGCGTGTTTTAAATCGGTTACATATAAATCGTTATTTGAAAAATTGGAAGAAAAGCAGCAGTAACTATTTAATATATAGTTTTTCCGTTCTTCGCCTCTAGGGTAGTATGGAATGATGTCCAGTTCCTTAAACTCAGTCTTGATTTTAGAGCCGATTCGGCTTAAATTTTTTGGGTTCTTATCCCAATACACGATATTTAAATGACCACGAATAATGCGTGCATTATCATCAGCGTTGATTTGGTCAAGGATATGCTGAATTTTACCGAGGACTACTTTGTTCTGCGAACCGAAGTTGGAACTTTTATTAAGTTCTTCAACTTTCTTATCCAGTAGCTTGCGCCACTTCTGTTTGTCATCCAGATAAAGGATTTGATTGACAATATGATTTTCATTAAGCGTAAGCCCTAAGCCATCAATAAACCCTTGATGAAACACAAAATCGTCAGAAGTGAATTTCTCATTGGTCTTGCTACTCTGTACACTTTCGCCAAAGCACAGTTCGCTATTGATAGCTAGGGCATCAAAATGATTTTCGCCAATATTGACGCTTTTTTTGTCTAATATGATATCTGTATCAAACCCTTCATTAAAGCCATTGAAATAACCATTCGTTAGCTGTTGTATCTCTTTTGCTTTAAGCGAAATAAAACTCATTTTTCGACTATTGTTTATGAAGGAAACGGAATCACTGACAGCCCCGATGAAACTCTTAACGTTATCATCCAATTGTTGGGTAATCCCTTTGGAAACTTTACGGAAAGGGTTGACATATTTTGAATTGTTCAGCGCTTTGTTTTTAGTGAGCGTAAAGAACAAAAAGCAACGATGTTCCATGTAATCACGTCCTTTGAAGTGGTCGTGCGTTGCTTTTTCTAAAAACGTTGTATTTGGAAGCGCTTCTGAAGTATATGTCTTTTTAAGATAGATATCTTGTTTTTGAACTACCGTACCAATAGGTAACGATTTCAAAGCTTGAAACCAAGCACCGTGTATATCTTCAAAGTCTTTTTCGGACAATGAATAAATCTCTGGTAACGTACCTTCATAGCACAAGACGACATTGCCATTATTGGCAAATAAGATATTGTCTTGAATATCTACAATAGGTTGATATGCCGAAAGGTTAATCTTGTTCATAATCGAAGCCAGAGTTTCTTTTGTTGCTTATTATTCTTGGGAAAGCCTTAGCCATCTGAAAAATTTGTGGGTTATGTGTTATTCTCGTTAAGGCAACATATAATGCAGCATTAAAAGCGAGTATGCCAATTATTATCCCGAAGCTGAAAGAGAAGATGATGATGAGCAGCGAAGCCAAAATGGAAACCATCATTAAAGCAAACAGGGAAATAGGCAGTCCAAAAATGACCGCCCTTTTCCTAATGTTTTTATAGACCTCAAAGCGTTTCATTTTAAACAACGATGCCTATTAAGTATGTGAAGATGCCGACAACTGCACCAGCAATCAAAACAAACACAAGTACTCTAGTAATTCCTTTCTTAAGGTCTGCGTTTTCCCCAAAGAAATGTCCAGCATTAAATAGGAAACCAACTAGGAATATTACACCAAGTAAAATTGGAAAAATAGTTCTGATGGTGTCGCCAACATCATTAACGGAATCTTCAATGCCACCAATTTGAGCAAAAAGTGATGTTGAGAGCAACGATAAAAAAGTTGCTAAGTAGATTGATTTTTTCATAATAAAAGGGTTTAATTTTTTATTCATTTTCTCTTTCTGAAATTTACATATATTTGTGTATAAATAACTGAAAATCAAATATTTGTGAATAAAATATTATTTGAAATCAATTGAATTTAATTGCTATTATTTGGCATCAAATTCTATGAGTTTTTGAAGGAAATTTGTTGATAATCTGAAAATTGAAAATGAAAAAAGTGCTCAAAAACATCAGTTTTGTGATTTTGCTTCTAAAAATGTGTATCATTTTTGGACAAGAAATTACGCCTCAAAAAAGAATAATTATTGACGTTGGACACGGTGGAAAAGATTCCGGTGCCATAGGCATAAATGGTATCCAAGAAAAGGATGTGGTTTTAGATGTTGCCAATGCCATTTTGAAGATAAATAATGAATTAGATAAACCTTTGGATATTTACTTAACTAGGTATTCAGATACGCTCATTTCGCTATCGGACAGAACGAAGCTTGCCAAAGTATTAAAAGCGGATTTGTTTGTGTCGTTACATTGTAATCATTCGGATAATTCAAATGCACGAGGTGTTGAAGTTTATGTGGCCAATATTATATCTAAATATTCTGATGATTCAACTTGGATAGCTTTTGAGCTTCAGAATGAACTAAATAAGAAGCTGGGTTTTGAGAGTAGAGGCGTGAAGTTTGCTAATTTTCAGGTTTTACGGCAAACGACCGGCTATTGTACTTCTGTACTTGTTGAACTAGGGTTTTTGAGTAATGGTGATGAGAGTGATTACTACCAGAAGCCTGAGTCTTATCGAGTTTTGGCTTTAGTAATATTGGAAAGTTTAATTAAAAGTATTAGTAGTTATGAAAGAGTTATGGATTGAGGTAGTGAAGTGTTTAATTACTTTAGTTAAAGCGACCTATAGGATAATAGTGTCCTTTATTAAATAATTCGAAAAATCTAAAAAAGTATGCAAATACTTAAATATATTTGCGTATAAAGCTAAAAATTTAAAAGTTGAAACAGTACAATCGTATTAAGTTGGTTTTAGTTGAAAATAAAAAGTCAAACAAATGGCTTGCTAGTAAAATGAAAATGAGTGAAACAACGGTGTCAAATTGGTGTACTAATCACCGTCAACCTTCGATTCCAACCTTGTTCAGAATAGCAGATGCTTTAAAAATCAATCCCAGAACCTTAATTAATTCATAGTGTCTAAAACAGAAGAAATACAGCAAAAATTAATCTTAGCTATTCAAGGCAATCCACCAAATCTTGATGATGTACTGTCTTTGTCCAGAGAATTAGCTAAACAAGACCCGAGTAATCAAAGGTTCTATATAGATGCAAAGACATTAATACATCTTGGAAGAGATAGTATAAAAGACCATTCCACCGCACTCTTGGAACTAGTCAAAAATAGCTATGATGCTGATGCGACAAAAGTAGACATAGAGATTTTTTCCGAAACGAAAGACTTGATAAGGGTTGCTGACAATGGTTTCGGAATGACCGAAGACGAGTTGAAAAATAGTTGGTTGAGGATAGGTTATTCGGGTAAACGTGTCTCGACCAAAAGCAAATTAGGTCGCAGGAAAACTGGAGAAAAGGGAATAGGGCGCATATCCACAGATAGACTGGGTTCAAAACTTGTACTTAGGACTAAATCCAAGAATGATAAGCTAATTGGTTTAAAGGTTAATTGGGACGACTTTGATGTAGAGGGTAAGTCTTTATCCGATATTCGAGTAGAAATATTTGAACCTAGTTCTATTAACTTACCTATAAAAGATGGAAAGCCTTCCTCTGTTGGTACTGAAATCTTAATAGAGAATCAAAGGCAACCTTGGTCGAAGCTTAATATTGAAAATCTTCATCAAGAATTATCTGCATTAACACCACCATTTGAGGATGTTGAAGATTTTCAAATATCATTGACTAATGATATATATCCTTTACCATCCGAGGAAATTAATTCGAATTATTTAGATGCATCCGAAATCAAGATTGAAGCGTTTTATCCAGGAGAAGGGTCTGAAATAATCTATACTTATTGGGATAAGTATAATGAAAAAGAAATAATCGAAAAAATAGAGTGGTCAAATCTTTTAACGAAAACGGGTATTGGTAGTAATCTTCATTCTCAAAATAAGATTAGGTCAGGTTCAATGACCATAAAGTTATATTTCTTTCTACGGGAGAGTGCCTCAGTAAAAGATTTTGATTTCAATTTAACAAAGCTAAGAGAGTTTCTGGACAACAATGCAGGGATTAAAATATATAGAGATAGAATTGTTGTAAAGCCTTACGGTTTTCCTAGTTCACAGTTCGGATACGATTGGCTAGGTCTCGCAGACAGAAAAGCTAAAGACCCTGCAGGTATAGGAAGGTCTGCAAACTATAGTGTGACACCTAATCAATTAGTTGGTGCCGTTTTTATTGCCCGTGACTCAAATATAGAATTAGCCGATAGTGCTGCTCGAGAAGGCTTAGTAGAATCAGAGGCATTCTACGACCTTAAAAGCCTTGTAATGGGTACTATAAATATGCTTGAATCTTATAGAACTAAATTAGTTCCAAAGATTAATGAGGCAAAAAGGAAATCAAGAAACAAGGAATCGAGAACCGAACAAATTATTAAGGCCTTAAACAGTATAGAAAAAGACCTTTACTCTATAAATCTTGAAATTCAAGATAATGATGGAGTAGAACTTCACCTGAAGGAAAGAGTTCAAAAGAATGTTAATGAGTTAAGCGGTACTACTGATAAAGTAGAAAAAACCTTAACTGAGTTGTTAAATTGGAATAGAACGCTAAGTGGTTTAGCTACAATAGGTATTTCATCAGCTGTTTTTGGTCACGAAACAGAGGGTTCGATTACACAACTAAAAGGGTCAGTTATGGCTGCTAGATTGGCATTAGCTCGAAAGAAACCTGATGTTGATGAAGCTCTGAATGAAATATCTAAGGCAGTAAAGTCATCGAAAAGAGTTGCTGCCTGGGGCGCTTATGCCTTAACAAGAGTTCAACGAGAAAAAAGAAGTAGAAAGAATGTCAATATTGGTAAAATTATTAAGTCAGTAATTAATGAACTGGAACCTGCATACAGGGCAGCATCGATACAAATTAACACCAGAATAAAGGATATCTATACCTACACTTTCCAAATGGATATTGAAACTGTTTTTATTAATCTGATGACCAATGCTTATACGGCTGCAACGCAAAAATCAGGAAAGCGAACAATAAACATACAATTGGTCGAAGAAGATTTAAAGGAGCCTAAAAAGTTGAAAGAGAATGGATACGCTCTGTATGTTTCAGATTCAGGCCCTGGTGTTTCTAAGGAATTTGAACATCGTCTGTTTGAACCCTTATTTTCTACCAAGGTCAATCCTACACAAGGCAGTAAAAGTATTGGAACAGGATTGGGTTTAACCGTAGTCAATTCAATTATTCAAGATTTAAATGGCACAATTTCGTTTGACAAAGACCCAGAATTAAAAGGGGCTAGATTTAAAATATGGTTGCCGAAAGAGAAAAAACAACGTGTATAATATGAGCAAAATTGGAATTGTAGACGATAACAAATCACAAAGAGAGACTTTAAAGTCTATACTAGAATCACATATTGAAAATCTTGAATCGCCGCTTAAGGTTATTGATATATTCCCCTTTCCCGATGACTTATTACCGAATTATGAAAATTGGATAAAAAATAACGACATCGTTTGTTTGATATTCGATGAACAGATGCATAACGAATCTGAGAATGAAAGCGGTCCCGTGGGCTACAGAGGTAATCAGCTTGTACTTGAAATTAGAAAGAAATTTAAAGATATTCCGGTATATGTTATAACCTCTCATAAGAATGATGAAGAACTTCAATCCCGATTTAGTGAATTTGAAGATATAATTGGTCGAGAAGAGTTTATTGAAGACGGAGAGAAATATGTTAAACGATTTTTAAGAGCTAGCGAAGGGTTTTTGGAAGGAAATATATCAGAGCTATCAGAATTGAAAGAACTATCTGAGCTAGTAGCGTCTGGTAATAACACAGAAGAAGACCTTACAAAATTAAAAGCATTACAGCTCAAACTTAATATCGTTTTGGATAGTAGTCTAGGAGAACGGAAAGACTGGTTGGATGAGTATGAAGCTAAAATACATTTTTTAGAAGAGCTGCAAAAAAAGATTGAAAGCAAAATCTCAGAATAATGAATTGGAGGTTAATAATAAAAGATAGAAGTACCCAGCCTGAAACTGGTTCTTATTCGGATTGGAAAGAACAAATCGCAAGAGAGTGCTATTATCAATGTATATATTGCTCCATAAATGAAGCACAATTTGGTGGTATAGACCATTATCACATAGAGCATTATAAACCTAAGTCTATTGATAGATTTAAGGACTTAGAAGATGATATCTGTAATCTTTTTTACAGTTGTCCTATTTGCAATAGATTTAAAAGTAATGATTGGCCTAACGATGCTGATGATTTAGAAGTTGTTTGTTATCCAGACCCCTCTGTTCACAATTATTCTGAACTATTTAGAGTCAATCAGGATAATTATAAAGTTGAAGGTACTTATTTGAGTACAAGATATATGGCTGAAAGATTGTATCTCAATAGACCCCAATTAATATATGAAAGGAGGGAGACAGTTTTAAAAGATAGAGAGGAGAAAGTTACCAAGGCTTTGGACAATTTATTAAACAGATTAGAAGCTGACAACTTTGATTTACTAAAAGAGTCATCAAAGGCCATCATTGATTTAAATAAAACTATACTAAAACGAAGTTCAATACGTCCATATAAATTAGCTGAAATAAGAAAGTGAATAAAAAAGAAACTGGCTCATATTACACACCTACATACTTGGCAGATTTTGTCACAAAGAGGGTCTTGTCTTATTTTAAGGACAGGAAACGTATTTCCGTTCTAGAGCCCAGCGTTGGAGATGGAGCATTTATAAATTCCTTATTGAACAATATTGATATATCCATAAAATTAGATGCGGTTGACATAAACGGAATGGAACTGGAAAAGGCTGCTAGCAGATGGAAGAAAAAAAATTCAACTTTTAAAGAGATTGATTTTCTGGAATTTAACCCTAATAGTCCCTATTCAGCAATCCTAGGAAATCCACCCTATGTGAAGAAAAACTTTCTTTTAGAAGGGCAGATTGAAATGTCCAAAGAAATTCATAAAGAAGCTAAGCTATCGGAAGCTACTTCCAAGAACATTTGGGTTACATTCTTAATCAAGTCAATAAGGTTGTTACATAAAAATGGGGTTTTGGCATTTGTATTGCCCTCAGAGCTTTTGCAGGTGCAATTTGCAGAAGAGATAAGAGAATACCTAAAAAAGGAATTCGATAGAATAGAGATATTTACATTTAATGATTTAATGTTTGAGTGCAAAGGTCAGGACACGATTGTACTTTTTGCTTATAAAAAACATATTCTCAAAGGGGAATTTTTTGCTAACATTGAAAATCAAAAAAATCTAGAAGATGAAACGTTTACGCTTAGAAAGAATGATATTTTAGTTGAATCAAAAGTAAAGTGGACACATCATTTCCTGTCATCCGATGAATTAACATTCCTTGAAGACATTAAAAATAGTCTCAAATTGATTAGTGACTATTCTGACTCAAAACCAGGAATCGTTACTGCTGCTAACAAGTTTTTCATTATTGACAAAGAAACCGAAGCAAAGTACAGTTTAGAAGATTATACTAAACCAATAATACAAAAAGGACTTTTTGTCAATGGTAGTGTAGTATTCAATAAAACTGATTTCTTGGACTTAGAAAAATCCAATCGACCTACTAGACTACTACAGTTGAATAATGATGATGAAATTACAGAAGGCCTTCGACAATATTTAGAAATTGGTCAAAATCAAGATATTCCAGAACGTTACAAATGCAAAATGAGAAATAATTGGTATGTAATCCCAAATATTTCGACAAAGCCGAAAGGTTTGTTTTTCAAAAGAAGCCATTTATATCCGAAAATATTAAAGAATACTTCTGGGGCTTTTGTTACAGATTCTGCGTATAAAATTGAAATGAAAAAAGGATATAATTTAGAGAGTTTTATCTATTCCTTTTACAATTCATTGACCTTATTGTTTTCAGAAACCAACGGTAGATATTATGGCGGTGGTGTATTAGAACTAACACCTAGTGAATTTAAAGGGTTGCCTTTGCCATATATAAAAGTTGACAAAAATGAATTTAATCAATATGTCAAAACTTTTGAAGCGAAACAAAAAATTGAAGATATATTAAAAGTAAATGATTTTAAGATTTTAAATACTTCGTTGGGGCTGGATTTAGATTCAATTGAACGTATCCAGAAAATAAGACAAAAGTTATTGAGCAAACGCCTACGTAGTTAGTTCACTTCCTCTTATCCCCAGCCTCTTTATCAAAAGCAATCAAATTAAACAGTTCCCGCATCCGGCTACGCACGCGGTTTCCGTAGCGTTCTTCTAGTTCCTCAGCATTGAGGTTGGTGGTGGCGTGGGTCTTGATTTTTCGTTTGGTAGTAAGGTAGAGTTCATATCGTGATAGCAACACTTCGCCCATCACGTTTAAATCCTTACCATAGAATCGACCAGAAGGCTCAACGCCCAAATCATCGAAACAGTAGAATTTGGTATTGCCATATTCTTCCACGGTCTTAAACCCTAAATGGTTAAATCCAAAAGTTACGTTCCGGCAAGGAATCATTTCATAAGGCC
This sequence comes from Flavobacteriaceae bacterium, assembly GCA_043557195.1. Taxonomy (GTDB): domain Bacteria; phylum Bacteroidota; class Bacteroidia; order Flavobacteriales; family Flavobacteriaceae; genus Jejuia. The sequence goes on from CP121314.1 coordinate 2,597,780, forward strand.
TTTGAAGCGGTACGACGTGACGTAGCAATTTCATCAGACTGGTTTTACCACAGCCAACAGGTCCGGAAAGCAGAATACCCTTATCAATGTCAATTCCATATCTTTCGCAGTTATCTTTATCCTTGATGAAATACGAACAGAGTTTTAGTAGAATACCCTTGTCCTCATCATATATCCTAAACTTTTTGCCAAACAATAGCTTGCCTTTTGCATTCAGATAAATCAAGATTTTTGGGAAATCGTAGAGCACGCTTTTACCGTCAAATTTTCCAAGCGAATATTCCACGCCGCCTTCTGTTATTTTAGAGGGGTTGTCCATAGTCTTTTGTTTTAGTGGTTCGCAAGTTGTCCTTGATTTGGGACGGTTGCTTTTCTTTTGGTTTGTTTTCGGTTTCAAAAAGTTCAGTGCGGTCCATCCAATTGATGGCCACCGAACGCCAATCTCGAATTGTCTCGCCATCGCCCGTTTGCCAGTTACGGTCGTGGTAATGCTGATAGAATTTTTCAGCTTCCACAACATCAAAATTCTTTTCAATAAAAAAATCAATTACGGCCTGACAGTCCTTTGGCTGTTTTATAGTGTTTTCTTGTTTGATATTGTTTGTAGTAGATACCAATGCTTGTCCACTGGTGGGATGGTAGTGTTCCTCAAGCGGTACACCTCTGGGATAGTACTGTTCTGCAAGCTGTTCTAATGTGGGATTGTACCGTCCCATATCTGGTTCATCACTTGTCCCAATAATGGACATCTTGATTTTACTTCCTTTATATGGATTATTGGAAGGAAAATAGGATAGGTACTGCCAGTTATTTAATTCTACAATACATCTGTGATACGTAGATTTCGAGCCAATTTTAGCAGCTCGCATTAGGTCTCGTCTATTTACGAACATTTCATCTGCAAATCGGCTACTATTCCATTCCTGGAACAGCGCCATATATAAACTGATATGGGTTGGGTTAAGGCGGTCATCAAAATAGAAGGCCGAAAAAGCCGCATTGAGTAGCTTTATGTAGTTCATAGCTTAACCATTTAAGCCGTGATGCACTCGATTTGCATCCATTACCTTTTGAATTTCCTCGGTATCGTAGTAGATAATACCACCTACTTTAGTGTAGGGTAGCGTACCATTGATTCTAAGATTTTGAAGTGTGCCTGGACTTACTTGAAGTAAATCCATAACCTCTGAAGATTTAAGGTATTTTTTGATTCTGCCAGAAGCTTGTCTGGTCAAAAGGTTTTTAATATCATCGAGTAATTCCATTTTGAATTCCCGAAGGTCATCTGTGGTAATAATACTTGTCGGCATAATAGAACGATTTTTAAAGAAAGGGACTATCTGGGTTTATACTTTTAATTGATAGTCCCTGACCTGATTTGACTTTCGTTCTACAAATTTGACGGGTCTTGTATTGTTTTGTTCACATCATCTACACAGGTTGTGAAAGATTTTTTTCCAATGCATTTTCAAAGCGATTATTTCGTTTTAATTTTTTAGAAAACAAAAAATAGGTGAATTTTCAATAGAATACTCCACTATTTGAGTATTCACAATGCGAACACAAGTCGTGTAGGGTTTTGACTAATTATCGGTTTCATCCATTCTTCGGAGCAGATTGTTTTTTAAAGCATCAAGAAACTTGGTTCGGTCTATTTTTCTCGCTCTTATCTCTATGAATTTTCTGTAGTAATTTCCTAAGTCAATATCAAAAAGTGTTTCAAACGATGACGCCAATTCACGAATTTCAATGCGGCCACCTTTTACAGCTCCAATGGAATGAAGCGCATAGATGAGCTCTATTAAATCTACTTTGTTTCCCGTCCAGTCTAAACTTGATTTGGATAAATATTCTCTATAAAATTTGGAAGGTAAATCTGCAAGACGTTTATGAATGTAATTGATTAGTTGTTTAAAGGCGGTAAATTGAGCTAATAGTATATCTCTTGGTGTATTGAACTCTAGGTCATACATTTCAGAAAACTGAAGTTCAAATTGAGGATTTTCATTAGCTTTTCTAGTAAAATAAAGTTCATCGAGGTGTGTTGCCCCAATTTGTAAATACTGACCGAAGTCAATATGCTCTAAAAAGAAATCATCACATCGTACCAACTCATTCTTTAAATAAACTTCTTGCTTTTTTATTGAAGCTTTCGGACAATGCCATTCCAACTTAGCAAGGCGTTTATTGAAGAGTAAACAAGATAAAGAGTCTTGTTTGGTGCATTTAAAAAAAATGATTTCTTCTGAAGTAGATATAAACCCTTCCTTTAAAATCAACTTACGCATTGCTAGCAAAGTTTCTCTACAGAGATGTATGCGTTTTCGCGAAAGCGTAAATATATCATCATTCTCTGTTCCTAACAAAGTGTACTTTTTTTGGAATTGCATATGAAGTTTAGATACATTCATTTTCGCATTGTTCGATTTGGCCAACCGATTAATGGAATAGGATATATCAAATGCTAGTTTTGATACTTTACAATTCTTTTGGAAAGCGGTAAGCGCTATTAATTATAGTTTCCAATATGTTTTTGGATAGATTAGAAAACTCAAAAATAATATAGTACTACAACTTGGATAAGAAAATATGACGTATTTAGCTACGTTGAAAACGTATTTATATACGTTTTAGGTTCTAATACCATTATTTTAAGCCAAAGCGTTTGAGAAATTCAGCTCTATTTTTTACATCTGTTTTCTTGAAAATATTGGAGGCGTGTTTGGTTACCGTATGTTGTGCAATGAAAAAAGATTCACTGATGCTCTTGTATGACTTTTTATCTAAAATAGATACAGCTATTTCTATTTCTCTTCTGGTTAGACTCTGATAAATCAGTTTAGATTCCATTAACTTCTTTTTGTTGGACTGATAGAAGCTAAATATTTGAAACATTTTGTTCTTATTTTCTAAAAAGTACAGGTATCTATCCACCTCTATTGCTGTAATTGAATAAAAGGAAATATTCATTATTGTGAACGTGAGCCATTGATAGTCGCCTATTAAAGTCATTATAGGTAGTAGCACAACACCGCTAACACTTAAGAGTGATAGTTTGGCTCGTCGTCGAGTAAATGTGTTTCCTTTTGGTAGCTTTTTAATTCTGTGAAAGAAAGCCCACAAAAAATAAATGGCGATTAAAGCGATTGGTATTGTAAAAATCTTTCTTGCAATATCTAAAGATTGGGTAAGATAATATGGCGCCAAGAATAGACTTATAAGACCGCCAACAAGTATAGCGGCGATATTGTTCACCGAAAGATATGTCCGTAAAATTATAATATCGTATTCTCTGTAGAGATAATAAACAATGAATACAACTAGTATTATTGCAACGGAATATGTAATGATGTATTGAACTATATATGGTCCAGGGAATTTATCAAATGGTAGAAAACCACCGGTAATATTGTAACCGATAAATAAAACGCCTAAAAAGATAAATCTCTTTAGGTTATTTCTTTTAAGTCGAGAGGCTTGAATGATTGTAAACACCACAATGAACACATCTATCAAGAGATAGAAAAACGTTGTCCAATGTATTGAAGTGCCAAACATTACTTATCATTAGATTAATTTTTCAAATTTGTTCTCAGCCACATTTTTTCTCACATTATTCCATTTAAAGGTTTCATTGTGAATCGCTATAAAAACTCCGGATTTAAGCTGCTCAAATTGGTTCAAAGCATAATACAGATTAAAAGTTGCGTCCGTATTTGGATTATTGCCTAATATGAATGCTCCAGTGAGTATAATAGTGCGATTTAAATTGAATTGCGCAATGTACTTTGCAGTTTCCACCATTGAAAAAGTACCATGGGTTATGAGAATTTTACTTGATGGAGCATTGTGAATTTCATCGACTAGTAACTTTCTATCATCCTTCGAAATAAACCTACTGTCTTTAGCAAATACAGTCTTAATATTGTAATTAAAACCATTTAAGTTTCTTAGATGATATTCTATACCAATATGAGATTTCTTTGGAGCTTTATCTATTTGGTCATATTCCAAGCCCTCAATAGTTCCGCCAGTTGTTAGTATTTGAATTTTAGTCATCATTTTTGCTTCACTATCTATTTATGGCCAAACTTTAATAGAAGACTGCCACATACTGTAATTAACTTAATTGCTGAATAATCTAATCTCTTCACAAGAGTTAAATCACATCTTGGTGAAGAAGGCTTTTGTTTTGAAATTTGAAACCCAAATATTGTATATAATTGTACTGCATTTGTCATCAGAATAGATGTTTCTAATACTATGTTTTTTGCGCCTTTGCTCGTTGCAAATTCAATTAGGTGAATTAATATTTGTTTGCCAAAACCTTTGCCTCTTTGAGATTTATCAACATACATTTTTCTAATTTTAAAAATATTTTTTTTAATCTCCTTTATTGCTCCCGTGGCAATTAGTTTGTTATTATTTTCCAGCACTAAAAAAATTCCGTTATTACCAAAATATTCTCTTTCGATATTTAATAAATCTGATTCGGAAGTTTCAGATGAGTATACAAATCCAAATTCCTTCAGTCCACTTTTCACTAATTTGACAATCCTTTCTGTATCTCTAATATTTGCTCTTCTTAGATTCATCTAGTAACTATGTTTTAATGAAATGGTGCCAAAAATAATTGTAAATCACTACACAAAATCATTCTCTTGTTTACCAGAAATTAGGGTTTGATATAGTTCATAAGCACTTCTTTCAACCCAACATTCTGAAAGTCTTTTTTTTCTAATTGTCCATATAGCGATACCACTAAAAGAGATAAACCTATCGTCAGGTTCGAGTCCAAAAAGCCCATTATTTCTTCCCGAACAAACCCATCTAGAAACTACTTTGTCTTTTTGCGGATTATAAAAAATATCTATGCTTTCCGTTTTCGCATCAAGTAGTTGCTTTTGAAATTCACCTACCCATTTTTTGAATTCTGTTCTACCCTTTATAATTTTTCTTGCAGTTGTAATTGCGTAGTCCTCGGTCATTAATTCGTCTATGGCATCCAATTCATGCGGAATATGCCAAACTCTTTCAAAGAAATCAAGTACTAGCTTTTCTGGAATTGGTTTTGTTAAATTGTTGGAACCATTCTTCATATCATACTTTTATAATTTATACAGTCAATTGTTCTTCCTTTCGGTCTGTTGCTAATGCAGGTGCTGGAGTGAAGCCAGAAATTACTTTTTTTAATTCATCGGTCATTTCAATATCCATTGAAGCTAGAGCAGGTTTTAACTGAGCTACATTGCGAGCTCCAACAATTGGAGAAGTAACACTAGAATGTGAACTTACCCAAGCAATTGCCAAGCTCACAGGGTTATAATTATTTGCTTTTGAATATTCCACAAATCTCTTTGTGGCTTCATCGTTGACTTTATCCTCATATCTTTTCTGATACATTTGGCTGGAATAGAATCTGCTTTTATCATCTGACTTTGTGAAATATTTGCCCGTAAGCATTCCACCTGCCAAAGGGCTATAAGGCACTACTCCCATATTTTCTGATTTTGCCATTGGTAAAATTTCAGATTCGCACTGTCGTTTCAATAAATTATACATGGGTTGGATACAAGTAATCGAATTATAGTTGTACCGTTCAGTAATGGCGACTGCTTTCATAATCTGCCAAGCTGCAAAATTACTAACACCAATGCTTCTGATTTTTCCTTGATTAACAAAGTCATTAAGTGTGGAAAGACTTTCTTCAAGAGGAGTGTCTTTATCGAAACTATGCATATAATAGATATCAATATAGTCCGTGTTCAGCCGCTTTAGGCTTTTTTCCAGTTCACGGTTTAAATGTTTTCTGCTTAACCCCCTATCATCCATACCATTTCCTGTGGGGTAATATGCTTTGGTAGTAATTATCACTTCATTACGATGGCTGCGGATTAGGGCACCTAATATCTTTTCAGATTCACCTTCAGCATAAACATTAGCACAATCAAAAAAGTTAATTCCCTTGTCTCTTGATAGTTTGTACAACTCTTTACACATTGCTTTATCAGCACCATCTCCAAAAGTCATTGTGCCGAGACATAATGAAGAAACTACTAATTCCGAATTGCCTAATTTTTTATATTGCATCTGTTTGTTTTTTGTTGTTTATAACTGTATTAATTGAAGTTTTTAACGCAGCAATGAACTTTTGCTTTTTTGATTCTCGTAAAGCTTCAATCGATAAAAAGGGATTCAAATCCTCAAGTTCGACTAATAGTAATTTCCCGCTTTCAAGTCGACATGCATCAACTCGCTGTATTCCATAATTAATATCATTCCAAAGAATGAATTTGTTGGCAAACTCTAAATCATCTTTAGTAGGCGTATACTCTTCTAAATCCCATCTTTTGTTTTTGTTTGGGGCATACAGGGCATATTGAAATTCGTGGTCAATAAAATAGAAGGATACTTCGTAAACAAAATCTATGAATGGCTGAATAACGTAATCTTGAATGCTTTCACTAATTAATTCTTTATATGATAAAGACCTCATGCCTATTGAATCAGCACCATTCTTGAGTTTAAGAAGATATTTATTTGTTGATGGCAATACTCTTAAATCTTCAATGGACTCTACAGTTGGTATTACTGGATATTGTAAGGCTGTTAAATCCAGCAAATGTTGTTTTCCTAGCATATCACCTTTACCAATCATTTGGTTATACGTCGTGATAGTATTTGAATTTGTTCGCGCTACAAAATTTTCAAAATATGTTTTATAATACATCACAGAACCTGTGTTTCTAAACATTACTAAATCGACTAGTGCCTCATAGTTTTTAGAATCAGTAGGATGGCAAATAATAAGTTCGAAATCATTTTTTAATTGTGAAATGATGTATAAATCCTCCTTATGGTATTCTCTTCCTTTTGCCGGATAATAAAAATCTGTTAAGTATAATATTGAAGGTCTTTGATTACTCATTTACATTAAAAACTTGTTGTTTGCTCTACTGGGTTTATTTTCCTTTATCTAATTTTCTCTTATTGAATCTATTTACTTTATCACGGTTGCCACAATCTTCCATAACACACCATTTTCTACTTGAATTCTTACTAGTATCATAGAAAAGCCATTGACAAGCAGAACATTTTTTTATCCTTTTTGCTTGAAATTGAGTCAATGTTTCAATAGTAGAATTGTAGATTTTATAAATTAAATGCTCATAGGCTGAAAGTTCTTGACTAGGAGATATTTGAATTTGATTGTCCTTAATTTGAAGTTCTTGCCAACTACATTTCTGTTTTGCAATTTCGTTGATGAATGAAATATCCTTTTTACTAGGATTTTTCGATTCTGCAATTGCGGAAAAGGTTTTGTAGATTACTTCCCTAAACTCCCTAAGAAAACTCCAATTCGCTTTAGTTTTCTCATCTTTTTGGAGCAGTTCTTTATGCAAAAAACCTATCTGAGATTTATTTAAAGTTTCAGTTATTTCGCACCAAGAAATCAGATTTTCTATTGAATCTAGCCACTCGTGGGGATTGGTTTTGTTTCTAAAACTTATAGTGTTTGAGAAATCTAAACATAACGAACCTCCAATTAACTTATAGGTTCCTTTATATGTACCTGGATTCAATAATGAATTATTAACCATTTAAATAACTTTAGATGGTTAAATATACAAATTATTTTTTAATTGCCTTGATACACATAAAGGCAGGAAACTCATTTAATTCTTTGTAATGCTTCGGGTCTAATTCTTCAAACTCCTTTACTGGAAGGGGTTCGACCAACTTGTCAATATAGAATCCGTTTTCTGTAAATGGTAAGATGCAATTATTAAGAGAGCGTCTATAGCTATTCATTTCAATAGGCTTTCCAAAACCTGACCAAATGCATTTTACAAGTTCGGTTTTAAAATATTCTGTTGAGTTGTAATAGTTGTATTCAAAAAAAGGATGTTCAATTGAGACAATTAGTCTTCCTTCTGGTTTGAGTACACGATTGAACTCTCTTATGGTTAAATTCCAATCTTTTAAATAGTGCATTGCAAGAGCACAAAGAACATAATCGAAGGATTCATCCTTTATCATTTTCAAGGGTTCGGCTAAATCGTGTACAAAGAATTCTCCTTGATTTCTATTTCTAGTTTTTGCAAGTTTTATCATTTCAGGACTTAAATCAAAACCTAATACTGTTGCTCCTTTTGAAAGTAAAATTTCCGCATATTTTCCAGGTCCACAAGCAGCATCTAGAATAGACTTCTCTTTTACATCATCAAATAAAGCTAGTGTATTAGGTCTGTCATAATGAGCATTATGCGGTTTATGGTCTATCAATCGGTTGTAATTTTCAGCCATTTCGTTATAGGCCTGTTTAATTTTTTCTTTTATCATATTTATTGGAATTCATTAAGAATACTCCTGAACATAGAATCCAACCAGCAATGCTGAAGATGAAAATTCTAAAACCCACTAGACTGGTAAATACAAAATTTGTCAGAGCTCCTAAAATGGCCACGATTAAAATTATAATACCAAAAAAACCAATCCATTTGGGCAGCTTTTTCGATACAATTACACATGCAGAATATAGAGCAATTCCCAAACAAAATGATACAATCAGCACATAAGCTAAAGCTTTATTAATTGCAAAACCATAGTTAATGATTGGTCTTAGTGTGTCTATGTTGTCCTTAAGATTTTCTGAATATTGGCTTAAGAAATAGGGCAAAACCAAACCATTGAATAATGCTGCAAGCAGTCCGGCGAAAAGTCCAAAAGCTATTATTATAAACGCCAAAGTCGATAAGCGCCATTGACCAGAAAGTCTTTGAGTTAAGCCATAAAAACCAAATAATATAAATGGTAAGCAAAATATGGCAAGTGCATGTGTTATTTGTAATGGCTTGGCTATTTTAATAATATGCTCAAGATTTCCTCCTGCTGGGTGTAGTAGCATTGTTGTGATTGCTAAAAAAGAAGCTATTGCCAAAGAAAGTCCGGTGCTTTGATGAAATTTTGTTTCCAATTTTTGAGCTATTTGTCTAGAAAGACAAATATCATAGAAGACAGTAGATTGAACACTTGATTGAAATCAATAAATACAGTTAATTTTTGGATAACCTTTTTCGAACTCTACTTAATGTTTCAGGGGTTATTTTAAGATAAGATGCGATGATTTTTTGTGGGAATTCTTGAAGAAACTGAGGTTTGTTCTTAAGTATAAAATCATACTTCTCATCTGGCGTGCTGTTATTATCAAAGAAGCGGATACGAGATGTAGATTCTTCTAAAATTCTACCCATTGTTAAGAACGACTGAGACTGCGAAATAAGCTTATGAATAGATTCAATTTTTAGTTCATATACAACACTCTTTTTGAAGGCTTGAATTGTATGTTCTGAAGGTTTTCGGGCAGAAAAACTCTTGTGATTTATAACCCAATCATTTGTTATATATAAATCAATAACGACCTTATCTTGTTCTGGATTAACGCTATATTCGTAAAAACTTCCAGAAACAACAAACCATAGAGAAGAACAGACTTCTCCTACCTTTAATAGGTTATCTCCCTTTTTTAGTTCATAGTATTCAAGCTCATTTTTTAGAAGACATAACTCTTCATCATTAAATCTTCCAATCTTATTTATTATTTCCAAAAATGACTTCTCCAATAGATACTATTTTAGACCGGTGGCACACTAAATATAAGCTATTACACTTAAGTGTTATTTTGCATTATCAAGAAGACTTTTCTCTAAGAAACTATTCGTTGAATATTCAGGTGCATCCTCACTTCAAAATCTATTTCTTGATTGTAATCAATTTTACTTAGCTCAATAATTTGTAAATTTAACCATCTAAATTATATTTAATAGTTAATATTAAATATTTTTAATTGAGAGTAATAATATAAATGACTGTTAGAGAGCAAATACTAATTATAGATTAAATAAAGCAGTCACTAATCACATATTTGAAATTATGAACAGAAAAACATTTATTAAAAACGCGGTAAGTGGTGTTGTTTTAGCCGGTCTTGCCCCGAATCTTTCTTTTGCTCAAGAGCTTCAAGAACCAGAACCAATTGACATAAAATTGGTTAAAGAATTTGTAGTTGCAGGTCATAAGAATTTACCACTTGTAAAGGAAATGTTGAACGAACATCCAAACTTGATATACTCAAGTTATGATTGGGGAAGTTCGGATTACGAGGAAGCCATTGAAGGAGCAGCTCATTTAGGTAATAAAGAAATTGCCAATTATTTAATATCAAAAGGAGCAAGAGTCAACTTATTTACGCTTACGATGCTAGGCAAAACAGATATTGTAAAATCTACTTTAGAAGCCTATCCGGAATTAATATTTGCTAAAGGACCGCACGGTTTTACTTTATTGCACCATGCTAACATGGGTGAGGCAAAAGAGTTGGCTTACTACCTTAAAGACAAAGGTTTAAAAAAGACTCATATTAAAATTAAATAAGCACCAAGGGTAAATCTTCAAGAAAAGATTCAAGAAAAATTTAATTCAAAGCCAATACAATATCCCACTTAAAAAATATGGAGGCAACTTAAAGTCTTATGAAGCAAAGCTTCACATACTATCTTACACTATTGGTTATTAGGCTAAAAGGATTAAAAAGAGATTTTAGCAAAGACCCTATTGACTATAAAAAGATTAGAAGAAATGATGTTCGCAGGCCTTCAAAAAAATCTTTCCGAGTAAATGAAATTGGGACATTTAAAATTTCAGGCACAACAATTACAGAGATAAGCCAAAAGAATTCTTCCAAAAGTTTATTGATAATGATTCCTGGTGGTGCTTTTATTTCTGGCCCAGCAAAACATCATTGGGACTCAGCAAACGAAATTATAAAAAGTACAGGGCATACAATTTGGGTATGCGATTACCCTAAAGCTCCAGAGCATAAGATTGAAGAAATTTCAGCAAATATCGATTTAGTCTATAAAGCAGCATTAGAAAAATATGATTCTAGTGATGTTTCGTTTGTTGGTGATTCAGTCGGAGGGACATTGACTATTGCTCTTGTTCAAAGACTGATTAAAAATAATCTAGAACTACCCAAGCAGATAATACTTATTTCACCAGTTGTGGATGCTACACTAAGCAATCCCGAAATTGAAGTAATTGATAAAATCGACCCATTGCTGTCGAAAAGAGGTGTGTTGAGTGCGAAGAAAATGTGTGTAGTAAATGGTGATTTAAGTAATGCTATGATTTCTCCTATTAATGGTGAATTTAAGGGTTTTCCTCAAACTTTAATTTTTGCTGCTGAAAGAGATATTACCTGGCCAGACCAGAAATTGGTAGTTGAAAAAATGATTGACGCTGATGTGAATGTAAAAGTTATAGAAGGTGAGAATATGCCTCATATTTGGCCTCTCTTACCTGTTATGAGTGAGGCTAAAACAGCACTAGATAAAATAATTGTAGAACTAAACAACTAAAAAAGAACATTAAAATTCAGCAGGAAAATCAAAGTTTATGAAAATTTAAAATGCAAATATTAATAAGAATAGCGGAAATAAAAGATTCGGAATTTATAACAGAACTTTCGAATCAATTGGGTTACGAAACCCAAAATATGGATGTTCAAAACCGACTAAAAAGGATTTTAATAAATTCAGACAATTGTGTCTACGTAGCGATAGAAAATGAAAGAATAGTTGGTTGGATTCACGGATTTTTATCACTAAGAATTGAATCTGAATTTTCAGTAGAAATTGGGGGTTTAGTTGTGAATGAAAATTTTAGAAAAAATGGAATTGGTAAAAAATTGGTAGACAAAGTAATTGAATGGAGTAAATTAAAAAATTGCGGAAAAGTTAGAGTACGATGTAATGTGATTAGAAAAGATAGTCATAGATTTTACGAGAATATCGGATTTGAAATCAATAAAGAACAGAAAATATTTAACAAACGAGTGGAGTAAAAACTAGGAGTTAGTGAGGAGGCTCTGGCAAAATACGAGGAAGATGTGGTATCATTTATTAGGTTAACCAAGAAATTAGAAAGCCCATCGCAGAACAAAATAACTTTTTAAATAATGATTAAGGTAAAAAGCAAGAAAATTTTAATATTAACTTTTATAGTTGTAGCAATTGCTTTTGCCTATACCAAATCAGACAAAACACCTTCAATAGAAAATGTTAGTCAAGATTTACTAGAATGGAAGTCAGAAAAGCTATTATTTGATTATAACGGCAAGAAATTATCATATCATGACTCGGGTGGAAAATTCGAAAAAACACTTGTGCTATTACATGGTTATCCTACTTCATCTTTTGACTGGCATTTGATTTGGCCAGAGCTTAAAAATGATTATCGATTAATAGCTATGGATATGCTGGGCTTTGGGTTTTCTGATAAGCCTGATAGTATAGATTATAGCATTACTATGCAAACAGACATTCTAGAAGCTCTGTTGAGAAAACTGAATATTGAAAGTATAAACCTTATTGCACACGACTATGGCGACAATGTAGCGCAAGAACTTTTGGCAAGAAATATTGAAAAAAAAGAAGATTACCCTTTTAAAATTGAATCTGTAACGCTTCTAAATGGTGGTCTATTTCCAGAAACTCACAATCCCACAATTATTCAGTCACTATTCTCTAGCCCAATAGGTGGCTTAGTGGCATCCTTTACTAATCAAACATTATTTAGCAAAAGTTTCAGTAAAGTTTTTGGGCCCAACTCAAAACCAAGCGAGCAAGACTTGATAAATCAATGGTATATAATATGCCATCAAAAAGGATATAAAATAGCCAACAAACTAACTCATGCATCTTACGACCGCGAAAAAAATAGGGAACGATGGGTAGGTGTTTTAATCAACCCTCAACTTCCAGTTCTCTATATAAGTGGGCAGCTTGACCCAGTCACTGGCAAAGAAACAGTGGATAGATATTTAGAACTTATTCCTAATCCTAATGTTATAATACTTGATGAAATTGGGCATTACCCTCAATTAGAAAATCCAACTGAAGTATTGAAACAAATAAAGACACATATTATCAAGGCGGATTCTTGTAGCTTATTAAAAACAACTACTCACGATTGAAACTAAAGTGAAAATGAAAAAATATTATCTATTTCTAAGCCTATTAATTGGATTTTTCGATGCTTACTGTCAAACAGATATTAAGAATAGTAAAGATTATTATTTGCTAGACCGTATGCCTAACTATCGCATTATTTCATATAGCGAAACAGAATTTGATGCTCATGAGTTTTTTATGGAGAAAAAGAAAACACCTATTGAGGGAAAAAAATACCGTATAAAGTATCGGCATAATCAATCTGACAACAGAGAACTTAAGTTTCCCACAAGGCATCAAATCTTAAGAAATTACTCAAATGCGATAAAAAAAGCCGGTGGTGAAATAATTTCTGAAAGATATAATAGCGAATGGGGGCATTATACTTTTAAAACATCAGATTTCCAAGAAATTTGGGTGGAAGTTAAAACAAGTATTGGAGCTAAAACCTATACTCTGACAGTAATAGAAAGACAAAAAATGAGCCAGGAAATTGTTATTGATGCCGAATTGATTAAAAACAAAATAGAGTTAGAAGGTAAAATCGCAATCTATGGTATATATTTCGATGTAGGCAAATCAATTATCAAAAAAGAATCAGAGCCCGCATTACTTCAAATTTCAGCATACTTGCAGAAGAACAAAGCTATTAATTGCTGGGTGGTTGGGCATACCGATTCTGACGGTTCTTTTGAGCTGAACAGTAAGCTTTCTTTGGAAAGAGCAAAGGCTATCAAAACGCATTTACAAGAAAAATATGCAATAGCTTCAATTAGGCTTTTTGCTGAAGGTGTTGGACCACTAGCACCAGTAGCCTCAAACAATACGGAAGAAGGTAAAAAATTGAATAGAAGAGTAGAGTTGGTAAAGAAATAGTAGTAGTATAAACCAAAAACTTTGAAGAACTCAAAATAGTATGAAATTGATAAAAAAAGTACTTGTCTCATCATTAATAATCCAATTCTTATTGATGAGTAATTATTGCAAGGCCAGTGGATTCGGATGGTATTTAGTAGAAGTTGATTATAAAGCAATTGAAACATTTTCTGAAGTAGCCTCTCCTGAACGAATAGAAAGTATAATTAAAGAGCTTAACGATTTCTACCTGATAGAGCTTGTTGGAGATAATGAACGAATTCTTCATAGAAAGATGATTGATGAAATTTTCACGAATGGTATTCATTATGACAGACTAAGTTTTAATGAAGCCATGGCGGTAGACCGCATATTTCGGTTTTTATTTTCTGCGGAATCGCCAATCCCAGAAATTATAATAGAAGACCAGGGCTTTTATGTACCAACATATTGCATGAAAGACATTACTGAATCGACCAGCTCACAAATGAAGGTAATTCCATTACTTAAAAGAGGGAGAAGGTATAGAACCAAGGAATCAATAGAATGTAATGAAGGTTCATTTAATCTTAGAAAGCAGTTGGATTCGCTCAAGAGAAAAAAACTTTCCGAGGATGCAAGAAAAAAAGTAGCGGAAATAGTATCAAACCTAAATCAAAAAGAAGGAGAGAATCCTTGTTACTATTCATATTTGCTGTTATCCCCAAAAGAAGTTAAGGAGCTGAACCTTGAACTTAAAAAAATAAAACGTAAGATAGATTTCTCACATGACGATGAATGCTATTTCGAAGATTTTTTCAATTCAATTAGCAGGATAGCAGAGAATAAAAGTGGACTTTTTTTATATACTCTTGATTAACAATTTCATCAATCATCTTTCTATTCAGGTATTCGAAGTTTAAATAAAAACACCTATTAGATGCGTTGTCATGTTTTGAAGGTTGACTTTGAACCTAAAAAGTTATACTCCTTCCCAACAGTTTAATCAGTTTCTTCATTGTTGGAGTCAACTTATCAGTTGATATTAGTATGTGGTTCGAATTATTTTTTTCATTCAGAAGTGTTATAAATTAAAATTTTCGTCACTAATCAAATAAAACAACAATCATGAAAAAAATAGTCAGCTTACTTATACTTTTTTGCAGCTTCGCGATAAGCAGTCAGGAAATCGTTGGTGATTGGAGTGGAAATCTGAAAACCCAAGGAGTGGAATTAAGGTTAGTATTCCATATTTCGGAGGCCAATAATACTTATTCTGGCACATTAGATAGCCCAGACCAAAAAGCATTTGGTATACCCATAAGTTCGATAAATGTCAAGGACAATAAGATTACCATTTCAATGGATAAATTAGAGGCAAACTATAATGGAACTTTAGAAGATAGTGGAATAATTATTGGAGCTTTCAAACAGGCAGGTCAATCATTCAAATTAAACCTATCAAAAGATAAACTTGCCAAAAGAGTTTCAGAAAGACCACAAGAACCTAAAAAGCCTTTTCCTTACTATTCCGAAGATGTTACTTTTTTAAGTAATGGCGGAAAGGTAAAACTATCGGGTACTTTAACGTTACCAAGTAAGAATGGGAAATTTCCTGTAGCCATTTTAATTAGCGGTAGTGGACCACAGAACAGAGATGAAGAATTTATGACGCACAAACCATTTTTGGTACTGTCTGATTACCTTACAAGAAAAGGAATTGCAGTATTACGATATGATGATAGAGGTTTTGCAGAATCCACAGGGAATCATAATACTGCAAATTCCCTTGATTTTGCTAACGATGTGAAAAGTGCGATGAGTTATTTAAAAACCAGAGATGAGATTGATAACAACCACATTGGCTTAATTGGACATAGTGAAGGAGGATTGATTGCACCCATTGTTGCTTCAGAAATAGAAGAAGTTGATTTTATGATATTACTCGCTGGACCAGGTGTTTCTGGAAGCGAAGTTGTTTTTCAGCAGTTGAAAGCAAATGCTAAATTAAACAAAATGACTTCCGAACAATTGGAAAGAGAAACCTCCTTTTTAAAAGGAATTATTAAAATTCTTACTAGAGAAAATAAAAATGATTTTAAAAGACAACAACTAAAGACATATTTTAAGTCACAACTTAGTGAACTTGAAGATGTCAATGGAATGAATAAGGAAGAGTATATCGATTCGAACATTGCACAATTGATGAGACCTTGGTATTTATATTATATTAAGCACAAACCTTCAAAATACCTAAAGCAGGTAAAATGCCCTGTATTTGCTATTAATGGTAGTAAGGATAGTCAAGTTGTTCCTGAAAATTTAAGCTTCATAGAAAGCGCGTTGAAGGATGGAGGCAACAAAGATGTTACCATAAAAGAATATGAAGAAATGAATCATCTATTTCAAAAATGTGAAACTGGTGCTATGAGTGAATACGCTTCAATAAGCGTTACCATGGATTCTCAGGTTTTAGCTGATATATCAAAATGGATTTTAAAAACTGTAAATGAGTAAAGACTTTTACAAATCATATATACTTCCTCACTTAGGAATCAT
The DNA here is from genome assembly GCA_043557195.1 of Flavobacteriaceae bacterium. GTDB lineage: Bacteria > Bacteroidota > Bacteroidia > Flavobacteriales > Flavobacteriaceae > Jejuia. The sequence goes on from CP121314.1 coordinate 2,614,186, forward strand.
CATAAAGATTTGTAGAGCCTATACAAATACCCAAGAAGATTTTGAAGACTATTTTCAAGAGGTTTGCTTACAGATATGGCGGAGTAAAGAAAATTTTAAAGAGCAGTCTGCTTGGTCAACTTGGGTCTACAGACTGACATTGAATGTTTGTTTAACATTTACCAGAAAAAAGAAAAGAAATGTGACCGTTATCGATACTATAGGACACAATGAAATCGATGACGACTACGAAAGTCCACTTACCAGTGAGTCTTTCATAATGTTGAATGAAGCAATTAAAAAACTTTCTAAACTAGACAGAGCAATTATTTTACTGTACCTAGAAGAAAAGTCATATAAGGAAATTGCAGAAATAATAGGTTTAAGTTCCGGTAATATTGGCACTCGGATAAATAGAATTAAGAATCGCTTAAAAAAAATGTTAGATGGAAAAATCTATTGAAAAAATATGGAGACAAGAGTTTAAGCTTAATAAAGAGCTTATTCCAGATATACACGATTTACAAAATCAGAAGTCAAAAGATATTGTTGATAGAATGACTCGTTCAATGAAAAAGAATACTGCTGTGTTGATGATTTTTGCATTTGGGTTTTTAGTATTTGTTTATTTTTCTGAAGCCCCAGTGGTATTAGGGATTTTGATTTTTTTATTCTTCAATGCGTTAGCGCTATTCAATTACAGTCAAATAGTAAAGGCAGAAAAAATCAATAAAACTACAGCTAGCTATGAATACTTGATTAAGTTCAAAAACCAACTCAACAAATTAATTGGATTGAATATGAGGTTTAACAGGTTTGTCTATCCAATCTGTATGCTAGTGGCTAGTATTATTCTATGGTTTTCTTATGGTAGAGAAGCTATTATGGAAAAACTACTCTTAAAGTTTCCTGATATGACCTTAATAAATGGAATTCCAGTTTATTTCCTAATTGCCGTATTGGTATTATCTGTCTTACTTTCTGTTTTTTCTGCAAAAATTTATAAGTGGGAAGTGAATTTATTTTTCAAGAATTTGATTGATGAACTTGAAGAAATCATACAGCAAATGGAAGAACTTAAAAATTAAAAGAAAAAACTATGACTATAGAAGATGCATTAAAAAAAATAGATAATCTGATTTTAGAATCAAGCAGCGAATCTGACAAGAAAACATTCATAAAATTTTCAAAAGTTTTATCAGAATTTAAGATGAAACAATTATCAAAAAAAGAGAAAGAGCTACTTGAAAATAGCCTGGAAGAAACTATTCGAAATATTGATTCAAAAGCACATAAAAATAACCCGAAAAGAAGCTTCAGAAAATTTATGGCTCTATCAATAAGGACACTCAACTTTGTTCCCAAAAAATACTATTCAGAACTATGCATTGGTATTGGCGTCGCTCTGGGAGTTAGTCTTGGAATATCCTTTGGTATACCATTTGGATTGCCCAACGGGATTGTTTATGGGATAATTTTTGGCTCATTAGTTGGATTGGTAATAGGGATATTTACTGGCAGATATATGGACAATAAAGTAGAAAGTCAAAATAGAGTATTAAATATTTAGAAAAGGTGATTTAAAATACCTGTATTAATGATTAAAAGTTTAATACTGTAATCAGGGCATCATCTGCATCTTTATGAATGAAGTTAGCTTGATAATTGATGGTTGTCTTTAAGTCACTGTGCCGGTATAACTTTTGTAGCATCAATGGATGAATTGAATCACCTGCAATATTTCCGAAAGTGTGACGCGCTATATGCATTGTTACTTTTTTTTCTATTCCTGCTTTTTCGGCAATAACTTTTAAGTGAATATTGAATTTACTGGCAGCTACTTTAACCTTGTTATATACATCCTTAGCATTTTTAAGATTCGCTTTTTTCATTTCAGGAAATATAAAATCATCTAAATCTTGTTTGTTTTGTTCGTAGGTGGAAATAATCTCTAAGGCTTTCTGTGGTATTTTTAAAGATACAAGTTTTGAATTTTTGCCCATTCTGTAATGCAATCTCTCATCATAAATCATTGACCATCTTGTAAACAAGACATCCGACACCCTCATTCCCGCAAGATAGAAACTATAAAGCCATACATTTAAAGCGTGTCGTTGAACATCTGAAAGGTTTTCAATACTTTCAAGTTTCAGTACTTCTTGCTTATTAAGTCCAACTTTAATAGTTTGAGGAAACTTAATTTGAAAACCACCTTTGCCAAAAGGGTATAAATCTTTACTTACCACTTTATCATTTACAGCTTTATTATAAAGCAAGCGGATAAGCACCATCACGTTTAAAGCAGATGTCTCCGTGAGTTCTCTTTTTCCTATTAAGTAGGTTTTGAATTTTTTTAGCCACCTCCCATTGATATCTTGAAATCGCAAACTTTTTGATTTATGAAATGCCCATATGTAGGTAGTAAGTGCCGTATCAGTTGTTAAACGGTTTATCTTTTTTTCTGCCTCTAGAATTTGAAGATGCTCTTTAGTATAATCGTAAAGAGTTAATGTAGAACTAGGTTTATAGATATTACGCTTTATCTGACCAGCAGAGAAATCTGTATTCTTGCTTTGTAAGTCCATAAGACCCTTACGCAATTCTGATAGCTTCGATGAAAGAAGATTATTCAAACTATCAGCATTTGGGTTTGATTTTTTTACTATGAGATTTTTTTCATCCCAATCCTCTAGCTCAATGTAATGACCAATATGTTTAAAAGTAGAACGACGATTTTTGGTTATCCTAATAGCTAAAGGAAATAAACCTTTAGTATTTTGTTTTTTACGGAGAACGATTTTTGCACTTGTTGACATAGCTTATCTGATTTAGTTGCGAAAGTCAAATCAGGTACGACACTCTGTCAAAATCTTACTTTAAATATACGCATTTAAAAATGATTATTGGGTACAACATAGGTACAACAAATCTTGAAATCAACTGATATTATTTGACTTTAAATAAAATTGAAATAAACGTAACTCATTGAATTTGAGTTAATTTATGTTTGATTGGTGCAATATAATCAAGACTTAGGATCTAGTGCCGCGAGGTGTGTGGGTTCGAGTCTCCCCGCCCGCACGAAATTAAGCTTCTCATATTTGAGGAGCTTTTTTATTTTCAATCTAACAGTTAAGCAAAATCTTTTTGAAAAGCTTTGCTTATAAGTATTTGTATTACTTACCATATTTTACAAAGTTCTAACTAGTTTTTACCAACTTTAAAAACATTTGTTGCATTAATTTATTTGTTTGATTCAAATAACTATCATTTTATAAATATTTTTGGATTCAGATAAGTTAGTTGCATTGATTAAAAACAAACTATACATGAACTTGATTAAAACCTTATGTATCATCTCATTAGTTGTGATGAGTTGTTCTAATAAGAAGTCCGAAAAAATAGAAATTCAAAAAAAACCAAATGTAATCCTTGTCATTACGGATGACCAAGGTTATGGTGATATTGGAGCTCACGGGAATAAAGTCATTAAGACACCTAATATTGACGATTTTTATAAAGAAAGTTATCATTTAACAGATTTTCATGTAAACCCTACATGCGCACCTACGCGCTCTGGATTAATGACGGGTAGGTTTGCTAATAGTACGGGTGTTTGGCATACTGTAGGTGGACGTTCGTTATTGAGAGAGGATGAAAAAACAATGGCCGATATGTTTACTGAAAATGGTTATAAAACTGCTGCTTTTGGTAAATGGCACATGGGCGATAACTACCCTTTTAGAGCACACGATAGAGGTTTTCAAGAAACAGTAATGCATTATGGTGGAGGTGTACAACAAACTCCAGATTATTGGAATAACGATTATTTTGATGATACTTATTTTAAAAATGGAGTGCCGCAGAAATACGAAGGGTATTGTACAGACGTGTTTTTTAGCGAAGCCATTAGTTTTATAGAACGTAATAAAGAAGCACCATTTTTTTGCTACATATCAACAAATGCACCTCACGGACCTTATAACGTGCCTCCAGAATACTACGAAATGTATAAGTCTTTGTCCAATGATATTCTAAAAGATACCCAAAAGCGTTTTTATGGAATGATTACTAATGTAGATGATAATTTTGGAAAACTTAGAGCAAAATTAAAAGCACTAAATATTGCGGATAATACCATTTTGATATTTATGACTGATAATGGGACGTCATCTGGATATTACAATAAAAAAGGTGAAATAACAGGGTTTAATGCGGGCATGAGAGGAACCAAAGGAAGTGAGTATGAAGGCGGGCATAGGGTGCCATTTTTTATCCGCTGGAAAGATGGTAATATTTCGGAAGCCAAGGATATCAGTCGTTTAACGGCACAAATAGATATTTTACCAACCTTAGCAGAGTTATGTGATTTAAAATTACCAAAAGATCATTTGTATATTGATGGTAAGAGTTTGGTTCCAACTTTTAATGGTTCAGAAAGTGTAAAAGATGATAGAATGCTTGTTACCGATTCCCAAAGATTAGAAGTGCCTAAAAAATGGAGAAAATCTTCTATAATGCAAGACAAATGGCGATTAATAAATGGTAAGGAACTTTACAATATTGAAGATGATAAGGGGCAGATAAATGACATTTCGTCTCAATTTCCAGAAAAAGTAAAGGAAATGCGTGATTTCTATGAACAATGGTGGGCTCATATCTCAGGAAAATTTAATGAGCAAATTCATTTTAAAATAGGTTTAGATAATGAAAACCCAGTAACTTTAACAGCACATGATGTGCACTCTGTAAAGGAAGATTATCCTTGGAATCAACTTCAAATAAGAGATGGAAAAGTTGGTTCTGGCTATTGGGCAATTAATGTTACCGAAGAGGCTGATTATAAGATATCTTTACGTAGATATCCTGAGGAGTCAGGTTTATTAATAAACACCTCGATACCGAAAGTTACTACTCAAGATGTACCTGGGTTACAATTTGATATACCTGAAGGGAAGAATCTAGAATTCACTAATGCTACAATAAAAATAGGTGGTGCTATAAACGAATCTGTTAAGATATCTCCTAAAGATATATCAGCAGAATTTAAAGTACATTTAAATGCTGGTGAAACGAGTTTTAGTGGAAGTTTTTTTGATGCAGAAGGCAACGAAAATGTGGTCTACTACGCCTATATAGAAAAGCTATAATTTGATAATTAAAATGGAGTTAAAGAAACTATTATTATATTTTGCCATAGTTTTTAGTACAGTAAAAATTATCGCGCAAGAGCGACCCAATATTGTGTTTATTTTAACTGATGACCAATCTTATGGCATGATGGGTTGTGATGGAAATAATATTGTGCAAACTCCAAATTTAGATAAGTTGGCTAGTGAAGGTGCTTTTTTTACAAATGCACATATTACTAGCGCTATTTGTACTCCAAGCCGTATTTCGATTTTGTTAAGTCAATTTGAAAGAAAACATGGTGTGAATTTCAATTCAGGTACAAGTGTTTCAGATGAAGCATGGGAACAATCGTATCCAATGATAATGAGACGAGAAGGGTATTATACGGGTTGGATTGGTAAAAACCATGCGCCAATTGGAGACGGAGGTTACACTAGTGGTCTAATGGAAAAAAGTTTTGATTATTGGTATGCGGGCCATGGGCATATTCGGTTTTATCCTAAAGATGTACACGATATTTTTAATGATGCAATTTCAAACACACAAGTTGAAGTTATTCAAGAAAGTGTAAATGATTTTTTAGATCCAAATGAACGTAAACTAAAAGGAGCGGTTAAATTTTTGGAGAGCAGGCCAAAAGAGAAACCCTTTCTGTTGTCTATTAATTTCAATTTACCTCATGGTGCTGGAACAAGTTCTATGAAGATGAAAGATGCAGACGATGACATTTACAAGACCCTTTACCGAGATAAGGATATTCCTTTACCTGATAATTATATTGCTAAAAAGGATATTGAGTTGCCAAAATTACCCTCTGATCTTTTGAGGACTGAGGATAGACAAACGGGTTATAATTATGTAGATATTTCTGAAACCAACAAAGAACGCATTATACGCCAAATGCAAGCCATGACAGGAATTGATAGGTTAGTTGGAAACTTAAGGGATAAATTAAAAGCATTAAAACTTGATAAAAACACGGTAATTATCTTCACTTCAGATCATGGTTTGTTTATGGGTGAACAAGGATTAGGAGGAAAGGCATTATGCTACGAAAAAACAACCCATGTGCCAATGATTATTATGGATCCTCGAGTGAAACGTAAACACAAAGGAGTTAAAAGAGATGCTTTAGTACAAAGTATTGATGTAGCGGCTACAATGTTGTCTTTAGCAGATATAGATAAACCAAAAGGTTTTCAAGGAAAGGATATACGGCCCTTAGTTTATGGTGACAGAGATGAGGTTAGAGATTATGTGTTTACAGAAAACTTATGGTCAACTCAATTTGGGAATCCTAGATGTGAAGCCGTTCAAAATAAAGAATGGAAGTATATAAGATATTATAAAAATGAAACTTTTCCAGCTTCAAAAAAAATTGAGGTTGCCAAAACATTGGGAGTACCAGTAAACAAAATGTTATACGCTGTTCACGATCCTGATATAGCCGTTTATAGAAATTATATAGAAGCACCACTACAAGGTGAAGAACCGGTTTACGAAGAGCTGTACAATTTAGAAAACGATCCAGCTGAATTAAATAATTTAGCTGAAAATAAAGAGCATGAATCCATTCTAAATAAGCTAAGAAAAGAATGGTACAATCAAATTAGGTTTGCACGAGGAGAGGCGCCACCAATGGTTTTAAGATACACAAATGACAGTCATCCAGATGGGGGTCACTAACCTTTTAATGAATCATACTAAATATCGAAACTGCCATTTTTGGCAGTTTTTTGTTTTTCAAACTTTGGTATTAGATTAATACTTTTTTACAATAGAAAACCTTAATAAAAAGTTTTCTAGTCTTCTATATGAACCATTTCAAAACTATTGGCTATATTTCAAATTAGTGTAGTTTTATTATTTAAAGCAAAACGTTGTAATAATGCCCAAAAACTTTCGAAGAAATTTATTGTGTGCCCTTTTGCTTGTTATTAGCTTTTGTGCTTATGCGCAGTACACTCCTTTTTTTCAAAATTATGCATTGACAGAATATGGGGGAGGAAATAAAAATTGGGGTATATCATTAGCTGATAATGGAAAATTATATGTAGCCAATGACAAAGGTTTAGGTGAGTTTGATGGTGTTAAGTGGAATTTTTATCAATTGCCTAATAAAACGATAATACGGTCAGTACTAGCTTATAAAGACTTGGTTTACACGGGTTCTTATGAAGAGTTTGGTTATTGGAAAAAAAACTTAAAAGGGAAATTAGTATATACTTCACTAAGTGATTTTAAAGAAAGGCAAGAATCTTTAGCAGAAGAGTTTTGGCAAATTTTTGAATATAATAACGCCATACTTTTTAGATCATTTTCAAACTTATACAGCTATAAAGAAGGCAAGGTAATTAGAATAGAGCCTGAATCTACTATTTTATCATGTAGTGTAGTAGGTAATGACGTTTATGTTGCTACTGTAAGGGATGGTATTTTTGTTTTAAAAAATAATACCCTTGTACCTCATATCAATCACCAATTAATAGATAGTGCTAAAGTAATTTCAGTTACGAAATACAATAATAAATTACTTATTACTACAGCTCTTAATGGATGTTTTTTATACGATGAAGAGACAAAAGAGTTACTGCCGTGGATTGCAGATATTAATAGCGATATCAAAGAACAACAGCTTAATAGTTTTGAGGTTTTGAAAAATGGGGATATGGTTTTTGGTACTATTAAAAATGGTGCTTATATAACGAATAGTAAGGGTGAAATAAAATACATTATTAATAAGGCTAATGGATTACTTAATAATACGGTTTTAAGTCATGAAATAGGAAATTATAATGAGTTATGGCTCGGTTTAGATAATGGTGTAGCTAAATTAGACTTAGATTACAACAGGGTACTTTACAATGATAATTCTGGAAAATTAGGAGCTGTTTACGATGTTATAAATTTTAATGATAAGCTATATTTAGGGACAAATACAGGGCTTTTTTTCTTGAAGGAAGATGGAAGCGAAATCACTTTTGTAGAGGGTTCTCAAGGTCAGGTATGGGATTTAAAAATAATTAATAACCAACTCATATGTGGTCATAATAGCGGAACGTTTATAGTTGATAATAATCAATTAGTTAAAATATCTGATTTTACTGGAGGATGGGTGCTTCGCAAAATTCCAGAAATGAATAACGCCTTTATACAAGGTACTTATGGTGGATTGGTTAGGTTTGATGTAGATAACGATAAATGGAATGTAAAGCACTTGGGAACAAGGACTATACCTGTTAAATACTTAGTATTTGAAAATACATATACTGCATGGGCTGCTCATGCTTATAAAGGCTTATTTAGAGTTGAATTCAATAAAGAACGTGATAGTATTGTCAGTTTTAAAAATTATAAGGACAAGGGCTTGTGGTCTGATTTTAATGTGAAAGTCCATAAGATTAAGAATGATGTTTGTTTTAAAACTAATGAGGGGTGGCAAAAATATGAGGCAATAATTGATAGTATAGTGCCTCATGACATATTGAATAGCTCATTTGGTAATTATACAGATGTTATTTCAGAATCAGATACCGATGTGTTAGTAACCAAAAATGGTAAAGATAGAATCAGTTTTATATCCTTAAGTAATAATGGTAATACGCTAAATCTGCCAAATACGTTATTGCAAAAAAGGTTAGTTGTTGATGCAGAAAGTGTTTCAAAGTTAAATGACTCCGTTTATACCTTTAATCTTTATGATGGTTTTATGTTGATTGATAAAACTATTGAAAGCACTAACGATACTTTACAAAAGCCGATAATAGAACAGATTGAATTGGATAAGGAGTTAGTTGATAAGAATAATGTTAATAACTATGAATTTCCTTTCAATAAAAATGTAAGTATTTCTGTGTCGTCTCCCTTATCAAGAAATCATTTCTTTGAATATGCAATGGCATCTTCTGATACTTTAAATTGGTATAAAATGGACAAGGAAAAGCTTGAACTTTCAGGATTAAGCAATGGTGATTATAAGATTCATTTTAGAGCATCAAATTTTTCCGGAGAGGTGTCTGATGAAAGTGTGATGACTATGAAAATTTTGCCACCATGGTATAAAAACGTCTTTTTTTACTTGTCTGTCCTGCTATTGGCTTCAGGGTTGTTTTATTGGTTACATAGAAGAAAAATAAATAAAGAACAACGATTACTACATGATAAATTGGTTAAGGAACAAGAAGTTTTATTAAAAGAAAAGGCGATTGAAAACGACAAGAAAATTGTCGAGTTGAGGAATCAATCCCTTAAGAATGAGGTAAAGCTTAAAAGTAAGCAGCTTGCTAATACTGCTATGGCATTGGTTAAGAAAAATGAATCTATGCTTGAAATTAAAAATGAATTGGAAAAAAACAAATCTGGATTTACTAATTCATTGGCATATAAACGCTTGTTGAGAACAATAGATAATTCTATTGGACATGAAGACGAATGGGAAATATTTGAATATAACTTCAATCAGGTACATGAAGAATTTTTCAATCAACTAAAAAGCAGACACCCAAAACTTACACATAAGGATTTAAAGATTTGCGCCTACATCAAAATGAATTTATTAACGAAAGAAATTGCGCCATTAATGAATGTGTCAATTAGAGGTCTAGAAACTCACAGATATAGATTAAAACGTAAGTTAAATTTAGAAAATGATAAATCCTTGACCGATTATTTAAGAGATTTCAAATAATCGACCTAAAATCTTAATATTTCTTATCGCATTTACTACGTCATTACTACTTCCTTTTCTGTTTTAAATGCTAATTTTTCTATATTTTAAGGCATAGTATGATACGTCAAACAGTCTTTTTTCAGTTTTCTTACTTATGACGTAATTTATGTGTATCCGTTTTTTTGATAAGGTTTTATCTAGTCCTTAATTTAGTAGAAACTAACAATTTAAATAAGACTATATGAAAACAAGATTTACTTTATTGTTAATCCTGCTCTTTACAATGCATGTTTTCGCTCAGGAAAAATCAGTTTCAGGTACTGTTGTAGGTGCTGAAGATGATATGCCTATTCCTGGTGTAAATGTTATTGTGCAAGGAACAACTAGAGGAGTAAGTACAGACTTTGATGGTAATTATTCCATTAATGTAAGTGAGGGAGAAACCTTAGAATTCAGCTCACTTGGTTTTAAAACCTTTACGGTACTTATTCAAAACCAAACAGAAATTAATGTAACCTTAGAGGCTGATATTGCTGCGCTTGATGAAGTGGTAGTGGTAGGTTATGGTACACAAAGACGTGTAGATTTAACCTCTGCGATTACTACAATTAAAGCGGAAGAAATTTCAGCTGTACCGACTGCTTCGGTAATGCAATCACTTCAAGGTAAAGTACCTGGTATGCAGGTTGTAAGTAATGGTTCGCCAGGGCAAGGACCAACTATCAGGGTGCGTGGTATCGGCTCATATAATGACGGCGCCTCTGGACCACTTTATGTGGTAGATGGAATGTTCTTCGATAATATTGACTTTCTTAACACCGCTGATGTAATTTCTGTTTCTGTATTAAAGGATGCATCGGCTGCAGCTATTTATGGTGTACGTGCTGCAAATGGCGTTGTATTAATAGAAACGAAATCTGGTGCATACAACAAAAAGGCTGAAATAACTTATGATGGTTATTCTGGATATCAAGTAGCTCAAAACGTATTAAAAGTTGCAAATGCAGAACAGTTTACAACATTAGCGCAAGAGTCTGGTTCTGCGCCAGATGCACAATTCATATTAAATGCAATGCAGCGTTATGGACGTAGTCGTGTTAATCCTAATGTGCCTAATGTTAATACAGATTGGTATGATGAGATTTTAAGACCTGGTTTTATGCAAAACCATAGTTTAGGTGTAACTGGAGGTGCAGATAATGTAAGCTATTCGGTTGGTGCAAACTACTTCTCTCAAGAAGGTATTATGAAAATGAAGAATGAGTACGAACGCTTTAATTTAAGATCTAAAGTTGAATTTAAGGCTAACGATTGGCTAAAAGTAGGAGCTAATACTGTAATAAGTAATGCTACAAGATTTGATCCTGAAAATTCAGCGTGGCGACTAGCGTATTATGCGGTGCCAATTATGCCCGTGTTAGATCCTAATTTAGCTAATGATCCTAACGTTTTTCCCAGAAATTATGCGAATGCACAGGATTTAGGATATAGAGGTGGTCAAAACCCATTCCCAACAATGGATTTAGCTGAGAATAGATTAAAGATTAGAAACGTATTGGCAAACTTTTTTGCAGAATTCACCTTATCTGAAAAATTAAAATTCAAAACAGCTTACAATCATAATTTTCAAACTATTGAAGAAAGAAATGTAAGGTTGCCATATTTTATTGGGAATCAATTCCAAAGAGAGGATGCTTCGTTAAGAAAAGCTAGTGCAACAATTTCAAACCAAATTTGGGATAATACATTAACCTATAATAATAGTATAGATAAACATAATTTCACAGTGTTATTAGGTGCGTCTTTTAGAGATGAGTCTTTTCAATCTATTAATGCTCGTGGTTTAAATTTCCCATTATCTGGTGAAGAAGCCTATTATTTAGATCAGGCTCAAACTATTGTTCAAGATGATGTTGGAGATGGAGGAGCAAGAGAATATGGGCTTTCATATTTTACTAGAATTTCCTATAATTATGATGATCGCTATTTATTGTATGGTACGTTTAGAGCGGACGGTACAAACAAATACCAAGAACAATGGGGCTATTTCCCTGTTGTTGGTGCAGGTTGGGTAATTTCAGAAGAATCTTTTATGCAAGATAATGGCATTTTTGATTTCTTAAAACTACGTGGTAGTTGGGGATTATTAGGTAACGATAAAGTGCCAGCAAGTAATGGATCTATAACATCTACTGTTGTAGAAACGGCCTTAGGTGATACACGCTTTAGCGGATTGAATACTGGAAGTGATTTTACAGCATTAAAGTGGGAGGTAACAGAAGAGACCAACATTGGTATTACGGCACGCTTACTTAATAACGATTTAAGTATAGAGGCAGATTACTATGTTAGAGATACTGAAGATGCTGTAATTCCTGTAGAAAGACCTTTAATTCCTGGAGCTACAAGAGATAACGTTGGTGAAATTAGAAACTCTGGTTTTGAAATAGCTGTTGGGTATTCTAAACAACTTTCGCAAGACTTTAGTTTTAATGTAGGAGCTAATTTTGCTACATTAAAGAACGAAGTTTTAAATTTAAGCGGACAACCCTTTTTAGATGCTGGAAGTGCCGAATTTAGACAGAGATCTATCGTTGGTGAATCGTTGTTTGCATTCTATGGTAGAGAAGTAGACGGTGTTTACCAAAATCAAGCAGAAATTGATGCTGATCCTGTAGCGGTAGCAAATGGTCTAGTACCTGGGGATTTTAAATACAAAGAAAATGGAGGAGACCCAACTACTATTGACGACGATGATAGAGTTGTGTTAGGATCATTCTTACCAAGCTATACCTTCGGATTTAATTTAGGTTTCAATTATAAAAATTGGGATTTTAACTTAGTAGCTACCGGTCAAGGTGGTAACAAAATTTTAAACCGTAAGCGTATGGAGGTCATCTTCACAAGTGATACCAATTGGGATCGTGATTTTGCGGTAAACAGATGGCGCGGTGAAGGTTCAACAAATTCGTACCCTTCAGCGGCAGCCGTTAGAAAAGGTTGGAACCAACGTTTAAACGATTACTATGTTGAAGATGGAGATTACTTCAGAATTCAAAACATAACATTAGGCTACACTGTAAATAGTGGCCGTAGCAACCCAGCAATCCCACAAGTGAGATTGTATGTAACTGCTGAAAGACCTTTAACAATATTTGATTACAATGGATTTAATCCTGAAGTAGCAAATGGTGTAGATAATCAAACATATCCAATTCCTGCAGTGTATACTGTTGGCGTTAACGTAAAACTTTAATAGCTATGAAAAAAATATTTAAAAACATTTACGCGCCTTTAACTTTAATGACCCTATTGGCATTTGCCGTAGTAGGTTGTGCAGATAGACTTGATGCGCCACAAGAGAACAATAACTTTGCTGGCGGAACAGACTTTACCAAAACTGAAGACATGATTTTGTCTATTGTTGGTGTATATGAAGCATTTCAGTCCAGAGGTTGGGAACAACCATTATTAATTTCGGTGCGAGGTGATGATGTGAACTCTGGTGGTCTAGGAGATCAACAGGATTTTACAGAAACTGATTTATTCAATTATAATAAAGATTATTGGATGTACAATTCTCTTTGGGAAAATGTGTATGTAGATGTTATTTCTGCGCACACAGGTATGGAGCAAATTGCAAGATATCAAGAATTTGCAGATGCAGATGGTATTGCCAAAGGCGATCAATACATTGCAGAGGCAAAAGTATTAAGAGCAATTATGCTTTTTGATATCTCAAGAGTGTGGGGGGATGTATTTATTCCCGAAACTTCAAATACTGCTGAACTTCTTGATGTAGAATCAGTACCAACCAAAGATGAAGTAATGCAGCATTTAGTTGCACAAATGGATGAAGCAATGCCATTCCTTCCAGACATGCGACCTAACGAGCGCACAGATTTACCTGGAGGTGTTACACGTTACACGGCATTAGCAATTAAGGCCTTAGCGAGTCAAGAACTAAAGGATTATCAAGGCGTTGCAGATGCTACAGGACAAATTATTAGTTCTGGTAAGTTTAGCTTGTTTTCTGATTTTTATGAGTTGTTTAAAACACCAGGAAAATTAAGTAACGAGAGTATTCTAGATTTACAATATTCTGATTTTGGACAAGGTGAAGGTGATCGTGAAGGCCATTTATATGCACCATATGGACCTCAAGGATGGACACCATCTGTTTTAGGAGCTTCTGGAGGATGGGGTTTTTATGAGCCAAGTATGAAATTTATAAAATTTATGTTAGATAGAGGCGAGGAAGTACGTTTAGAAACTAGTGTGTTATTTACAGATAGAGGTATTGCCGAAATACAAACGGATCCTGCTTATGCTACATTACCAGCTTGGATATCTAATACCACAAGAGACGGAGATAGAATTAATGATTATGCTAGAGCTTTATTTGCAAGTGGTAAGCATTATTTGCCATCTAACCAGTTGATTCCTGGAAGAACTGCTTATGGTAGTAACAAAAACTACATGGTAATACGTTATGCTGAAATTCTTTTAATGTATGCTGAAGCATTAACCCAAGGCGCTTCTGGCGGTTCATTAACCGCTACTCAGGCTGTAAATTTAGTAAGAGAAAGAGCAGGAATGTCGGCTTTATCATCAGTTTCATTAGATGATGTAATTGATGAAAAATTTGCTGAACTAGGTATGGAATGGGGTAAACGTTATTACGATTTATTAAGGCTAGAGCGTTATACCGAATTAAGCTATGACGGTAGATCATTCTCTCCTGATAAGGCATATTTACCTTATCCGCAACCTCAGGTTGATCAATTTCCAATTTTGGATTCGCCTTCTAACTAATTAAAAAAATCAAGAAAATGAAAACATTGAAATATACATTTTTTGGGGTTTTAGCATTACTATTTGCCTTTGCATGTAATGATGGTATAGATCCTATAACAGAGGTGGATCCAGGACCAGATGCTGGAGCACCTCAGGTAACCTTAAAATATCCAGTAGATGGAACAAAAATTAAGGTGAACGATCCTGTAGTAGCTATAAATATTGAGTTTGAAGTTACTGATGATATTGAAGTGGCCAATATTTCCGTTTTGATAAACAATAATGAAATTACTTCAATGAGTGGTAATTTTTTAGATTACCGACGAGTTTTAGCTGAAGTGCCTTTTGATAATGTAACTACGGGGCAACACGAGCTAAAAATAGTAGCAACGGATATTAATGGAAATAGCACTACGGCTATTGCTAATTTTGAAAAAGAACCGCCATACATTCCACTGTTTGCTAATGAAATTGTGTATATGGATTTCGAAACCGATTATACCGAATTCATTACCGTTACTAGAGCTACTGAAGTGGGAGCGCCTGGATTTGCAGGTGAAGGTTTAGCAAGTAATAATGCCTATGCTGGAGCAGCAGATTCATATTTAACATTACCTACTGCTCCAATGCAATTAGGGAATGAACTTTCAGCAATATTTTGGTATAAAGTGAATGCTTCACCAGACAGAGCAGGAATTCTAGTTATTGGACCAGAAGACCCTACTAATGCTAACTTCCCTGACAGTCAAAATAACAGAAATAGTGGTTTTAGATTATTTAGAGAAAATGCTGGCGGTGAACAACGTATTAAATTAAACGTAGGTACTGGTAGCGGAAATACTTGGGTAGATGGTGGTGATGCAGCTGATATTGACCCTGGTAAAGATGAGTGGGTAAGTATTGCCTTTACCATATCTCCAACCGAGGCACGTGTGTATCTTAACGGAGTAATGGTAAGAGAAAGCGCATTACCAAGTCCAGTAGATTGGACAGGTACTGACATTTTATCTATAATGTCTGGTGCACCTCGTTTTACAGGTTGGAACCACCGATCAGATCATAGTTACATGGATGAATTACGATTCTTTAATGTAGCATTATCGCAAGGTGAAATTCAAAATATATTAGGCGTAACAAATCCTTATACACCAGCAGAAAACGAAACCATGTACATGGCGTTTGATGGTACTTATAAAAATTGGGTATCTGGAACAGATGCAGCAGTAGTGGGCACTCCAAGTTTTGCAGGAGAAAGCAAACTGGGTGCTAATGCTTATGCAGGTGCAGCAGATTCTTACTTATCTTTCCCAACAACGGGACTGTTAGGTGCTGAGTTTAGTGCAACCATGTGGCATAAGGTAAATGCTACTCCAGATCGCGCTGGTGTTTTAGTGATTGGGCCAGAAGATCCAGATAATGCAAACTTTCCAGATTCGCAAAATAATAGAAAAAGTGGATTCAGATTCTTTAGAGAAAATGCAGGTGGCATGCAACGCTTCAAGCTTAATGTTGGTAACGGAACCTCAGATACTTGGGTAGACGGCGGTACCGCCGCAGATGTTGATCCAGCTGCAAATGAATGGGTGCACTTGGCATTTACTATTTCAGGTACCAAAGCGATAGTATATATAAATGGTGAAGTAGTGAGAGAAAGTGATATTACTGGTGTAGATTGGACGGGTTGTGATATACTATCTATCATGTCTGGAGCACCACGTTTTACAGGTTGGAATCACAGATCTGATTCTAGTTTCTTAGATGAATTACATTTATTTGATAAAGCACTTACCCAATCTGAAATTCAAGATATTATGGGTAACTAAAAGCATTGTATTAGTTTAGTTTCAATACATAGTTTAGTTTATTTAGTTGAAGATTTTAGTCACGCTTCCCAAAAGATTTCTCTTGGCTTTTGCCAAGAGATTTCAATTGAAATTGTCATTCTCGTGGATGTGGGAATCAGAGCGTGACTAAAATTAATTCTCACCCTTGTACGTATTTATATGAAAATAAAACTAATTTTTCTAGCAATACTTTTTCTGGTCCTTATCAATTGTAAAGAAGGTAAACAGAAAAGAGATGTAATTGATGACAAAGTGAGTATGGTTTTAGATGATGAAGCATTGCTTGATACCATTCAAAAACAAACTTTCAATTACTTCTGGGATGGTGCAGAACCTAATTCAGGTCTAGCTCCAGAACGCTTGCATATGGATAATATTTATCCAACCTCACCCAAACACACAGTTACTACTGGCGGAACAGGTTTTGGTATGATGGCTATTCTTGTTGGTGTAAAACGAGGTTTTATTACTAGAGCGCAAGCTTTCAATCACTTTGAAAAAATGATTGATTTTTTAGAAAAAGCAGACCGATTTCATGGCGCATGGCCACATTGGTTAGATGGCCAAACGGGTAAAGTGTATCCATTCAGTAAAAAAGATAATGGAGGAGATTTGGTTGAAACAGCTTTTCTGATTCAAGGGATGCTTACTGTTGCTGAATATTTCAAAAATGGAAACGAAGAAGAACAAAAATTAGTAGTAAAAATAGATAAACTTTGGCGTGAAGTAGAATGGGATTGGTACACTAAAGGCGAAGATGTACTCTATTGGCATTGGTCTCCAGAATATAATTGGGAAATGAATTTTCCAGTGGGAGGCTATAACGAATGCTTAATCATGTATGTGTTGGCAGCAGCATCACCTACACATTCAGTCAGTGCCGATGTATATCACAAAGGATGGGCTAGAAATGGAGATATCGTTTCCAACGAAACATATTACGGTGAAGATTTGATTTTGGATTATTATGAACACGATGCATCGCCTATTGGTCCGTTATTTTGGGCACATTATTCCTATACGGGATTAAATCCAAAGAGATTGTCTGATACCTATGCCAATTATTGGAAGTTATTGGAAAACCATGCGAAAATTCATCATAAACACTCTATAGAAAACCCTCATAATTATAAAGGTTACGGAGATAGTATTTGGGGGTTAACCTCTAGCTATTCTGTCAAAGGCTATAAAGGTCATAGACCTGATAAGGATTTAGGAGTGGTATCACCCACTGCAGCATTATCTTCGTTTCCTTATACTCCAAAAGCAAGTATGAAAATGCTTAAGAAGCTTTATAAGAATCACGATAGTTTAATTGGTAAATATGGTCCTTACGATGCGTTTAGTTTTGAGCATAATTGGTACACACCACGATATTTGGCAATAGATCAAGGACCGATTCCTGTGATGATTGAGAACTATCGTTCAGGAATGATTTGGGACTTGTTTATGAAAAATGAAGATGTTCAAAAAGGGCTAGATAAATTAGGATTCACTTATATAAAAAGCGAGTGATATTATGAAGAAACTTGCATTACTTCTTTTTTGTGTTTTTATATTTTCCTGCGGAAAGGATAACGGTCCAGGGTATCAAGAGCCATATATGCCTGATGATGAGCCTGAAATGTTAGAGCCATTAAGCGATGAGGCAATGTTAGACTTGGTGCAAGAAGAAACCTTTAAATATTTTTGGCATTTTGCACATCCCAATTCTGGAGCAGCAAAAGAAAGATATCATCCAAATGAACCTACTTTAAATCAAAATGTAGTAACTACCGGAGGTACAGGTTTTGGGTTGATGAGTATTTTAGTCGCCATAGAGCGCAACTATATTACTAGAGTTGAAGCGGTTTCAAGATTAAGCGACATACTTAATTTTTTAGAAAATGCTGATCGCTTCCACGGTGCATGGTCACATTGGATAGATGGGAATTCAGGAAGTACATTGCCGTTTAGTGCGAAGGACGATGGCGGAGATTTAGTTGAAACAGCATTTTTGGTACAAGGATTAATCTGCATAAAGGAGTATTTTAAAAATGGTTCAGATGCTGAAAAGGCTTTATCTGAAAAAGCGGATACCCTTTGGAAAGGTGTGGAATGGAACTGGTATACACAAAACCAAGATGCGTTGTACTGGCATTGGAGTCCTAATCACGGTTTTGATATAAACTTAAAACTCACCGGCTACAACGAGGTGCTTATTACCTATATTTTGGCTGCTGCTTCACCTGATTATTCAATCGAAAAAGAAGCTTACGAAAAAGGTTGGGCAAGTAGTGGAGGAATAGTGTCTTCAGCTTCGCAATATGGAATTCCTTTAGTGTTAAGACATGCAGGAGGTTCTAATCTTGGAGGGCCTTTATTTTTTAGTCATTATTCATTCTTAGGGTTGAACCCTAAAAACTTGACTGACCAATATGGGAATTATTGGGACTTGGCAGTAAATCATACTAAAATTAACCGTCAATATTGTATCACCAATCCAAAAAACTATATCGATTATGGTGAAGATTGTTGGGGCTTAACAGCTAGCTATTCCAGAAATGCTGATGGTTCAAGAGGGTATTCGGCACATAGTCCTTCAAACGACAAGGGCGTTATTTCTCCCACGGCGGCAATAAGTTCTATGCCATATACACCTGCAGAATCCTTAAAGGTGATGCATTATTTATACCAAAATAAAGATAAAATGTTAGGACCTGCGGGATTTTATGATGCGTTTAGTCCTCATTACAATTTTTGGGTAACCGAAACTTATTTGGCGATAGACCAAGGACCACAAATCATCATGATTGAAAACCATAGAACAGGTTTGTTATGGAATTTATTTATGCAAAATGAAGATGTTAAAAAAGGATTGGATAAATTAGGTTTCAATTATTAAAGCGCTGATCATGAATACGTTTTTTAAATACAGTATATTTTTTCTAATACTCTTTGGGGTGGGTAGAATTCAAGGGCAGCATCAAAGGTTATATGAGAAAATGAATTTCACACATGAGTCAGATACATTACAATATCGGCTTTTGATGCCTATGGATTTTGATGAAACTAAAGAATATCCTGTAGTTTTATTTCTTCATGGGGCTGGAGAACGCGGTGATGATAATACGTCTCAATTGGTTCATGGTAGTAAGTTGTTTGTTAACCCAATACACCGAGGTGCTTTTCCAGCAATAGTAATTTTCCCGCAATGTCCTAAAAATTCATTTTGGGCAAATGCCACAGTCGATAGAAGTTCAAGACCTATAAAATTAGAATTTCCGTTGGATATAGAACCTACCAAGCCGTTAGATTTGGTTATGAAATTAATGGACGATATGGTTAAAAAACCTTATGTCAATCCAAATAAAATATATGTAGGTGGCTTATCTATGGGAGGTATGGGTACCTTTGAAATTGTTTACAGAAAGCCCAATTTTTTCGCTGCTGCGTTTTCAATTTGTGGTGCTGGCAATCCCGAAGCTACTAAAGCTTATGCCAAAACAACACCGTTTTGGGTATTTCATGGTGCAAAGGATGACGTTGTAAATCCACAGTCTTCAGTAAAAATGGTAGATGCTATTTTGCAAAATGGGGGCACTCCTAGTTTTTCTTTATATGCTAATGATAATCACAACAGTTGGGATTCTACTTTTGCAGAACCTCAATTATTATCATGGCTATTTTCTAACACAAAATCATTAAAAAATGAATAAAACACTAACCAAAACCTTTATTCTTTTACTTGTAATAACTGTTTTTAGCTGTAAGACAGAATCAAATAATAGTAGTACTAATACTTCCGTAGCAACACCCTACGATGCTAAGGTAGATTCTTTGATGAGCTTAATGACACTTCAGGAAAAAATAGGTCAAACCGTTATGTATAGTGGTGGTTGGAGTGTTACAGGACCTGTGGTAAGTTCTAACAATCAAAAATTTATAAGAGAAGGCAGCGTCGGTGCTATGTTGAACGTGTATTCAGTAAAAGGCACACGAGATTTACAAAAAATGGCAGTAGAAGAAACACGCTTGGGTATCCCTCTGTTATTTGGTTATGATGTCATTCACGGGTTTAAAACTATTTTTCCTATCAATTTAGGACTAGCTGCAAGTTGGGATCTAGAAGATATTGAAAAAGGATCGAGAATTGCTGCTGAAGAAGCATCTGCAGAAGGCATACATTGGACGTTCGCGCCTATGGTAGATATTGCACGAGACCCACGTTGGGGAAGAATTTCTGAAGGCGCAGGTGAAGATGTGTATCTGGGTAGTGAGATTGCAAAAGCTTATGTAAAAGGATTTCAAGGCGATGATTTATCAAAACACAATACTATTCTAGCATGTGCAAAGCACTTTGTAGGCTACGGGGCAGCCCAAGCAGGTCGAGATTATCATACCGTAAATATGGGAATGGACGAACTCAGAAATGTGTATCTGCCTCCATTTGAAGCTGCGGTTGATGCTGGTGTAGAAACATTTATGACAGCATTTAATGAGGTGAATGGAGTACCAGCAACTGGAAATAAATTCATTTTTAGAGATGTTTTGCGTGATGAATGGGGCTTTAATGGTTTTGTGGTAACGGACTATACAGCAATTAACGAACTGGTAATGCATGGATTTGCAGAAGATAGAAAACATGCTACGGAATTGTCAATTAAAGCTGGTATAGACCAAGACATGATGAGTAGTGCTAACCGAGAGTTTTTAGAAGAATTAGTTAATGAAGGAACGGTTGATGTAGCATTAATCAATGATGCTTGTAGACGTATTCTTTTAGCAAAATATAAATTAGGACTGTTTGATGATCCTTACAGATATTGTGATGAAAAAAGAGAAAAAGAAGTAGTTTATAAACCAGAGTTTTTAGAAGCTGCACGAAAATCAGCAGCGATGTGTTCAGTATTGTTGAAGAATGGTGACAAAGCATTACCATTAGATAAAAATCAAACTATCGCATTGATTGGACCATTGGTAAAAGACAAAGAAAACATTATTGGTAATTGGGGTGCTGCTGGCGACAGGAAAGGAAAAGCCATTAGCTTACATCAAGGTATTCAAGAATATTTAGCAGATTCTAAAATAATATTTGCCAAAGGCTGTGAAATTGAAGGCAACGATGCAAGTGGGTTTTCTCAAGCCATTAGTGCAGCTAGAAGAGCAGATAAAGTGGTAATGGTTTTAGGAGAAGATTATGATATGAGTGGTGAGGCAGCTAGTAGAACCAATATTCAACTGCCAGGGCGTCAAACAGATTTAATAAAAGCCATTAGAAAAGCGGTGCCTAATAAAAAAATCATTTTGGTATTGATGAATGGTCGTCCTTTAGATTTGTCTGAAGAAGATACGCTTGCTGATGCTATTTTAGAAACTTGGTTTCCAGGAACAAGTGGTGGTTATGGTGTAGCAGATGTGTTGTTTGGGGCTTATAATCCTTCAGCAAAATTACCAGTTACATTTCCAAGAACATTGGGGCAAATACCTATTTATTACAACATGAAAAATACAGGAAGACCTATTCCTGATCACGACCCGCATGAAGATTATAAATCTCATTATTTAGATGCGCCAAATACACCTCTGTATCCTTTTGGTCATGGATTGAGCTATACCACGTTTGAATATTCAGATGTAGAATTATCTAGTGATACCATTGGTTTTTCGGATGCCTTAACAGCTTCAGCTACCATTACAAATACTGGAGATTATGATGGTTATGAAGTTGTGCAGCTTTATGTTCACGATAAGGTGGGCAGCATCACAAGACCTGTAAAGGAGTTGAAGGGATTCCAAAAAGTATTCCTCAAAAAAGGAGAAAGTAAAACCGTAAGTTTTGAATTGTCTGCCGAGGATTTAGAGTTTTACAACCTCGAAGAATTTACAGTAGAACCTGGAGTGTTTGAAATAGCCATCAAAGGCACTTCAGATTTTGATTTTGAAGAGTCATTCAGATTAGAATAAATATAGCCATAACACATAGATATTATTTGGCGTCTGGAGTATTCGGAAATAAAAATAAAATGATAATGTGTTCTTACAAAAAGGTATTTTAATTGAAAAATTGAACTGATGAAACACACACTTTTTAGAATTATTTTTTTCTTTACGGTAGTTGTGTTTTCACAAAATAAAGCCACTTACATATACGGCATTAAGGGCTCAGATACTTTAAAATTAGATGTTTATACACCTGAAGATATTAAAAAAAATGATAGCTTACCAGTAGTTTTATGGATGCATGGAGGCGGTTTTGCAGGAGGAAGTAGAGCGAACCCCGATGAGGTTAAATTCATGGAGCATCTCACTGAAAAAGGATATATTGGCATTTCAATTTCATATAGACTATTATTAAAAGGTTCTAAAACAGGTTCGGGCTGTAATTGTCCAAAAACCTTAAAATTGGATATTTTTAGGCAAGCTGCTATAGATTATTTAGATGCTGCAAAATATATAGTCGAGCACAAAACAAAGCTTCAAATAGACACAACAAAAATTGTCGCTGGAGGTAGTAGTGCAGGAGCTGAAGGTGTTTTAAATGCGGTGTATCAAAAATATTTTTTTGTTGATGATGTTTCAAAGTATAAAAATGTAAATTTCGCTGGAGTAATATCATTAGCTGGAGCCTTGGTAAATGCAAATTATATATCAGAAGAAAATGCAATACCAACTGTGTTATTTCACGGAACAGATGATAATTTAGTGCCTATAGGAAAAGCACCACACCATTTTTGCAAACCTGATAGATCAGGGTATATGATTTTAGAGGGCTCTGACGTCATTACTAATAAATTGCATGAGCTAGATGCATCCTATTATTTTCATAAAGTAATAGGTGGTGGTCATGAACTATGTCAAATTCCTTTCTCAGAATTAGATAACATTCTTAATTTTTTTGATAAAGCAATCAATAAAAAACAAGTCATTCAAACCAAACACATTATTCAAAAGAACTGATGAAAAAAATAGTCTACATTTTTATAATTGCTTTGTTGTTTCAATCCTGCAAAGAGGAAAAAAAAGAGGTTAGTGTTGATGCTTCTAAGAGGCCAAATATCATTTTTATCATGGCTGATGATCACGCAACACAAGCCATTAGCGCGTATGGGCATCCTCTAAGTGAATTGGCGCCAACACCTAATATCGATAGGTTAGCTGACGAGGGTGTAATTTTTAAAAACAACTTCTGTACTAATTCCATTTGTGGACCAAGTCGTGCTGTAATTCTAACAGGAAAACATAGTCACATCAACGGTTTTAGAATGAATGGTAATCGTTTCGACGGCAACCAACAAACCTTCCCTAAGTTGCTCCAAAATGCTGGATATAAAACTGCTATGTTTGGGAAATGGCATTTACACGGTATGCCACAAGGCTTTGATTATTGGAATATTTTGCAAGATCAAGGCAATTATTACAACCCTAATTTTATAAAAATAAATGAGCAAACAAAAAAGGCCGACACAACAATGTTTATGGGGTATGCTACGGATATTGTAACTGAAGATGCTATTCGCTATTTAGATAAAATTAAAGATGATAAACAGCCATTTATGCTCATGGTACAGCATAAAGCACCACATAGAAACTGGATGCCGGCGCTTCGTCATGCTAATAAATATGATGATGTAACCTTCCCTGTTCCTGATACATATTTTACCAACCATGAAGGCTCCACAGTATCAAAAGAGCAATACCAAACGATTTACCGAGATATGTATGAAGGTCATGATTTAAAAATGACTAAGGAAAAAGGTAGTTCAGAATTAGCACATAATCCATGGAAAACAGATTTCAAGCGTTTAACACCTGAACAAAAAGAGGCATGGGATAAAGCATATCAAGGTAAAAATGATGCGTTTCATGATGCTAATTTAGAAGGCAAAGATTTAGACTTGTGGAAATTGCAACGTTATTTGCAAGACTATTTAGCCACCGTTGCTGCAGTTGATGAAGGTGTTGGGCGAATTTTAGATTATTTAAAGGAACATGATTTAGAAGAAAACACCATTGTTGTTTATACCACAGATCAAGGGTTTTATCTAGGTGAAAAAGGTTGGTTTGATAAACGTTTTATGTATGAAGAATCTCTATCGATGCCGATGTTGATGCGCTATCCAAAAGCTATAAAGGCAGGTTCGGAAGTCACAGCATTAACTCAAAACTTAGATTTTGCTGAAACCTTTTTAGATTTTGCTGGCGTGGAGATTCCTGAAGATATGCAAGGCAAATCCTTAAAGCCGTTAGTAACAAATGCTATTGACGATGAAGATTTTCGGGATGCAATTTATTATCATTATTACGACTTTCCAGCATTTCACATGGTAAAGAAAATGAATGGTGTGCGTACCAAACGCTTCAAATTAATCCATGTATTTGATGATATTGATGAATGGGAGTTGTATGATTTAAGAGAAGACCCATCTGAAGTTAATAATGTTATAAATGATGATGTATACAACGAAATTGAACAGATTTTACGAAAAAGATTAGCAGAATTACAACAGCAATATAATGTTACCGACAAGGAATTTGAGCGTGCCAATAAAGAGCAAATAAAAAGAGCTTATAAAGGCTTTGAGCGTTTAAGAGGACAACCTTTGGAAGCTTATGAGCACTAAACAATTTAAAATAGTAATCGCTTTATCAATTCTTATTGGGTTCCAAGCCTGTAAGCAAACGGCTGATGAAGAAGAGGTTTCTAAAACTACTTTAGAGTATAAAAAGAAATTTAAAACATATTGTAATCCATTGGATATAGACTATACCTATATGGTTTATAATTCAAGTAGAAATATATCTTACCGCTCGGGTGCCGACCCTGCTGTAATTGAATTTCGCGGCGAATATTACATGTTCGTTACGCGTTCTTTTGGGTATTGGCATTCGACAGATTTGGTAAACTGGGATTTTATTAAGCCTCAACAATGGTTTTTTGAAGGTTGCAATGCGCCTACTGCTTTTAATTACAAAGACTCGTTGGTGTATTTTGCAGGAGATCCAGCAGGTTATGGAAGCATTCTTTACACTGACGATCCGAAAAAAGGAACTTGGAAGCCTACGGCTTCCATTTCAAAAAACATTCAGGATTCGGAGTTGTTTATCGATGATGATGGTAAGACGTATTTGTATTGGGGCTCATCTAATGTACACCCAATTCGAGCTAAAATGCTAAACAAGGATGATCGTTTCTTGGAAACAGGTGTTAAAAAAGAATTAATCAATTTGGTTGAAGAAGAACATGGATGGGAGCGTTTTGGAGAAAATAATTTTCATCCAACTTTGAAAGAAGGCTATATGGAAGGCGCTTCAATGACAAAGCATAACGGGAAATACTATTTGCAGTATGCCGCTCCAGGCACCCAGTTTAATGTATATGCTGACGGTGTTTATATTGGCGAGACACCGCTTGGTCCTTTTAGATATATGAAAAGCAACCCGATGAGTTTTAAACCTGGTGGGTTTACAAATGGCGCGGGACACGGTATTACCGTTAAACAAACCAACGGACAATATTGGCATTTTGCAACTATGGCATTGGCCTCTAATGCCCAGTGGGAGCGACGTTTGTGTATGTTTCCGACATATTTTGATGATGATGGATTAATGTATAGCACAACAGATTATGGAGACTACCCGCGGTTTTCTCCCAATCACCCTACAAAACCAGGGCAGCACAATGGCTGGATGTTACTTTCATATAAAGGAGATGCTACGGTATCATCATCCTTAGCACAAATCATGAAATTCACTTCAAATAATGATGAAGTGGAAATCTCTGAATTACCACTCGAAAAGAATATAAATGGCGATATTATTTCAAAAATATTAACCGATGAAAATCCGAAAACATTTTGGGTAGCCGAAGCTAATAATGATCAACAATGGGTAAAGATCGAAATGCAAAATACTGGAAAAATTTATGCGTTTCAGTTGAATTTTCACGACCATGAATCTGGAATTTATACCCGTGTTGAGGGCCTAAAACATCGTTTTACAATTGATGTTTCTGAAGATGGTGAAAATTGGCAAACCGCAGTTGATAGAAGTGAAAGTAATGCAGATGCACCTAACGCTTATATAGAATTAGAAAACCCTGTTGAAGCAAAATATGTACGTTACAATAATGTGGAAGTGCCAGGGGCAAATTTTGCCATGTCTGAGTTTAGAGTATTTGGTTTAGGCAATGGTGAAACACCAAAAAGGGTAGAAGGGTTTAACGTGAAACGAGAAAGTGATAGAAGAGACGTAACATTCTCTTGGAATTCTGTAAAAGAAGCTCAAGGCTATAATATCCGTTGGGGAATAGCTCCAGACAAACTTTACCAATCTTGGTTGGTGTATGATAGCAATCAACATTTTATGCGTTGTTTAGATCGCGATACTTCATATTATTTTACAATAGAAGCATTTAACGAAAACGGAATTTCTGAAAGGAGCGAAACCTTATTTATTGAATAAATAATTTATGAAAAAGTTAATCTTATTTTTATTGTTATGTTTTAGTTTCTGCCTTGTTCAAGGTCAAGAAACAACCAAAATAATGACTTACAACATAAAATTAGATTATCCTAAAGAAGGTAAAAACAGTTGGGACAATAGAAAAGATTTGATAGTAGGACAGATTAAATTTCACGAACCAGATATATTTGGAGTTCAAGAAGCATTGCCTAACCAAATGCAATATTTAGAGAGTACACTTGTAGATTTTAAATATGTTGGTGTTGGGAGAGATGATGGAAAAAATCAAGGTGAATATTCCGCTATCTTTTACAACGTATCAAAGTTTAATGTCATTGAAAGCGGTACGTTTTGGTTATCTGAAACACCAGAAAAAGTGTCCATGGGTTGGGATGCGGTTTGCAACCGTATTTGCACATATGCGCTGTTTAAAAACAAAAAAACTAAGCAACAGTTTTGGGTGTTCAACACACATTTTGACCATGTTGGGAAAGTGGCGAGAATGGAGAGTCCAAAACTTATTTTAGAAAAAATTAAATCATTAAACTCAACAAATCTTCCAGTAATTTTGACAGGTGATTTTAATTTAGAACCTGAAACAGAAAACATCAAATTGTTTTATTCCTACTTTGATGATTCAAAAAATATTTCAGAAATATCGCCTTTTGGGCCTGAAGGAACATTTAATGGATTTCATTTTGAAAAACCTGTTACTCGAAGAATTGACTATGTTTTTGTAAGTAAAGACGATTTCGTAGTCAAAAAACACGCAGTTTTGAGTGATTCTAAGGATTGTAAATACCCTTCCGATCATTTTCCAGTTATAGCAGAACTAAATATTTTGTAGAACTAGCTTCACGTTCCTAATAGGGAAAAATAGAAATACTTTATTTCAATCTTAGAATTATAAACAGAAACATTAAGTAAAATCATTTCGTATTCACTTTTGAACATCTTATTAATGAATCTTTCTCAAAATTTTCTCATTTTTGTTATAATCAATAAAACTAAACATGAGGAAACTAAAATTATTTACAGCATTTGTGCTATGCACTTTTCTGGCTTGTAAAAGCGATAAGAAACAAAACACTGCTTCAAACGAAGAATCACCAACCAAACCTAATGTGGTAGTTATTTATTTGGATGATTTGGGCTATGGCGACCTAAGCGCATATGGCGCAACAGAATTGCAAACCCCAAATATTGATAAATTGGCTGAAGGAGGTATAAAGTTTACCAACGGATATGCATCATCAGCAACATGTACGCCTAGTCGTTATGCATTATTAACAGGAACTTACCCTTGGCGTAACAAAAACGCAAAAATTTTACCGGGTACAGCGCCATTACTAATTAGTACAGAACAACAAACCTTACCAAAGATGCTTAAAGGAGAAGGTTATCAGACCGCAATTGTTGGGAAATGGCATTTAGGTTTAGGTGCTGGAAACGTGAATTGGAATGAACATGTATCGCCAGGGCCGAATGAAGTAGGGTTTGATGAATCATACATTTTAGCAGCTACTCAAGATAGAGTGCCAACGGTTTATATTGAAAATGGAAATGTGGTAGGGTTAGATCCAAAAGATCCAATTGAAGTAAACTATGATAAAAACTTTGAAGGAGAGCCTACGGCTTTGACGCACCCAGAATTATTAACCATGAAATGGCATCATGGGCATAATAATAGCATTGTAAATGGTATTCCTAGAATCGGATTTATGAAAGGTGGAGATGCAGCAAAATGGAGTGATATAGATATGGCTGATAATTTTTTGGTGAGGGCTCAAAACTATTTGAAGTCTCATAAAGACAAACCATTCTTTTTATATTATGCCTTACAGCAACCGCATGTGCCTAGAACTCCTCATCCTCGTTTTGCTGGTAAATCTGGTATGGGACCTCGAGGTGATGTAATTTTAGAGGCAGACTGGTGTATCGGTGAATTTATGAAAACTTTGGAAGAGGAAGGTATTTTAGAAAATACTCTTATTGTGTTTTCTAGTGATAATGGCCCTGTATTGAATGATGGTTATTATGATGATTCTGATACTAAAGTTGGAGACCATGATCCTAAAGGAGGTTTAAGAGGAGGTAAGTATAGTTTATTTGAAGCTGGTACACGAGTGCCATTTATTACCTATTGGAAAGGTACAATAAGTTCAGGTGTCTCTGATGCTATGGTGTGTCAAATGGATTTGTTAGCATCCTTAGCTAATTTACTTGAGGTAGAGAAGCCAACAACTGATAGTCAGGATGTATTGGACGCCCTTTTAGGAGAATCAAAACAAGGTAGAGACCATTTAGTTATCGAGGCAGGTTCTAGAACAGCACTAAGAAGCGGGGATTGGGCATATATTCCTCCTTATAATGGAAATCCAATAAATACTCAAGTGAATATTGAATTGGGTAATAGTAAAGAGTCTTTACTGTATAATTTAAAAGAAGATATTGGTCAGCAAACCAATTTAGCAGCTTCAAATCCTGAAAAACTGCAGGAAATGGTAAAAATATATAAATCCATTAGAGGTGATGGTCCAGATAAAATAGAAGCGTTAGAGTTAAAATAAAGCGATATTTTTCAGAATAAATTTAAATCTCTCTATCATCTTTGATAGAGAGATTTTTTTTGTTTTAAAAAAGATGAATTTTAACGTTTTATCTTGTAACATTTCAAGCGTTAGTAAGTCTTCAATATAACGACTAACGTAATAATTCGTAATTTTGTTCTACAACTCAAGTTATAATATGGATATCAACGATAATATCGAGTCGCCAATGGTGCTTAAGATTAGCTTCAATAAGTTACTTGAACATTATGAAAAATTAGCTGATAATAAAGATGAATTTCTGTCAGTAAAGGCGAAGCGTATATTAAAAACTGCTGCGCCATATTCCGAGTTAAGAGATGGTTTTAGTGATACAGATGTTTTGAAGCTAAGAGAACACGAGATTAGTGTTATTCTTCAAGATTCTTTTGCTCCTGTATTGACAAAGAATGAAATTAAAACAGCATCTGTTCCGTTTCATGATATGATTTTCAATTCATCCGAACGATTTAATAGCATAATAGAAACGGCAGGTGACAGTTTTGAACTGAATATAAAAAATATGCCTGATGATGACAGGTATATTATTGCTTGTACTATAATTTTGAATTTCTGTTATGGGTTTAATTTGAATTTTAAGCGTCCGTTTTATTACGAAATCCCTGATGCAAATGGAATTCTTCGTTATTACAAAATTCTTTACAATGCTGATTTTTGTGAAATAGTACCTACCGATAAGGCAATAAAAATCACCCAAGAAGATTATGATGAGTTACTAGACAATTTTGAAAATGTAGCACTTTGGAAAGAAAAGTTTCCTCCCAATAGCTACATTTTTAAAGGCTTCGTTATCTCCAATATCTTTGATGTTACTGATGATCAATCTATTTCGCAATTAAAATCAAACCTTATTGGGGAAGATAAAAGGCAAGATGAAAGCTTTATGAACGAATTTCAAGAAGTGTTTCGTTCACTTTTTGGATTCAAAGATTTAAAAGTTGGATTTTCAATCTTTCAGGAAAATGATAAGGTATTTGAAAAAGTACATGGTATAGGCATTAATAGTTATTTGCTTAATAATAAAGAGGAAGTAGAGTGTTGTAACGCTTTATGTGATTGGTCATATAACAGATTGATCAATGAGCAAAAGTTTTTCTCGATTTCTGATGTTGAAAAAGCTCATAAATTAGCAAAAGGTAAAGCACCGCATGTAACTTCGCTTTACAAACAAAATATAGGTAGTGCCATTTTTGCACCCATTGCCAATGATGAGGGGCTTATGGGTATTTTAGAAATAGTGTCAGAAAAGCCTAAAGTACTCAATAGTATAAATGCAAACAAACTGATTGATGTAATGCCGTTTATCGTTTCAGCGGTAGAACAATCTAAAAAAGTAGAAGAAAATTTAATTGAGGCTATTATACAACAAGAATGTACCTCGATACATCCAAGTGTTTATTGGAAATTTGTTGAAGCAGCTCGCAAATTTTTGAAAGAAAAGGCAAATTCCGGTAGCGAAGCAACATTTCAAAGTATCGTTTTTGATAATATTTATCCACTATTTGGACAAATAGATGTTAAGGGGTCTTCTGAAGCCAGAAATCTAGCGACACAGAAGGATATGTTGTTACAGTTATCTCTTTTAGATAAAATTGTATCACAGATTGTAGAGAAAGAAAAACTGCCCATCTACGAACAATTGCAATTTCAAATTGATAATTATGTAAATCAACTAAAAACCAATTTTAAAGTTGATAGTGAACACAGTATAGGTGTTTTTCTTAAGAAAGAAATTGAACCATTATTGAAGTTTCAGTTAGAAAAAAACCCACTACTTAAACCTGATATAGAAGATTATTTCAGCAAAATAGATGACGATTTAAATCTCATTTACTATTACCGAAAAAATTACGATGATACTATAATGCTTATAAATAAAAATATGGCGGCGCTTTTGGATGAAAAGCAAAAAGAAGCGCAAGCCATGTATCCACATTATTTTGAGCGTTACAAAACAGATGGTGTAGAACACAATATGTACATTGGGGAAGCTATTACAAAAGAAGATAGTTTTAATCCTATGTATCTGTATAACTTAAGGTTATGGCAGTTGCAGGTAATGTGTGAAATGGAAAATGAATACTATAGCAATCAACATTTGTATCCTATCTCGCTGGATGTGGCTTCAATGATATTAGTATTTAATCAACCATTATCTATTCGATTTAGAATGGATGAAAAACAATTTGATGTCGATGGCACATACAATGCCAGATATGAAGTTGTTAAAAAACGTGTAGATAAAGCATATATAAAAGGTACTGAAGAACGTATTACACAGAATGGTAAAATAGCCATAGTATATTCACAAAAAGAAGATGAAGAGGAGTATTTAGGATATATTAAGTTTTTACAGAGCAAAAACGTACTTGATGAAACCATTGAGATTCTTGAGTTAGAAGATCTACAAGGGGTTACGGGGTTAAAGGCACTTCGTGTAGATATTCTATATCATGGAAATAATGATGATAAAACATTTTATACCTATGATGATTTAATGAAAGAAATTAAGTCTTAAACGATATAACAACCAGTATCAGTTTCCACTAGTCTTTCATTTATTTTAGATATTGGCGTTTCCTCTGGAAGTACATCTTCAATTTCAGCTCCGTTACTTTTTAAGGCGTAACCAAAAGCCAATACAGAAACAATCATACCTATCATAAAAATGGTATAAGTAATTCTGAGTATCCTATATTTACGTTCTAGTACCTTACCTAAAAAGTAAAGATCTTTAGTGAGAGAGCTATATACGTAGTTTTTATCTTTTAAAAGTTCTTTTACTGCCCAGTCATACTCTTCTAAACTCATTTTATGAAAGTTTCCAAAAAAGGTAAGATTCACTTTTTTATTTGCAACATCCTCTTTTGTGAATTCTCCACTGGTAATATTAGGTCGTGTCGCAATAATTGATAAAACCATAGATATGACACATGATATAGTAAAGATTGCTGTAGGATATACCAAATAGGGGTTTGTATCTAATTTTGAAATTAAATTCGCCAATACTAATGATATGATTATAGCATTAACCGAAAGCAGAATATTTGCTTTTGTATCAGCAATATCACTAAGTTTTATATGATTTCTTAGCGCTACGCGATAGAAGGTCTGAATACCTCTTTCGGGACTTTCATTTTTATATTGCGCCTTATATTTAGCTTTAAGTTCCTCTGTGTTCAGTTTTTTCTTGCGCTTCTTTTTGGTTTTAATAAGTTTAGCAAGATTTTTTTCTTTTCTAGATTGCCAATTTTTTAAAGCATAATCCGTGTAGTATTCATGTTTTTTTGTGAGTACTTTTATATTTTCATTTACCCATTCGCTTGGCGAATAACTTGCAATACCTTGAATTTCCAATTCTTTTCTTAAAAATTCGCTAGCCTCAGCGAAGTATTTTTTTCCAAAGTGAGAGGCATCAGCATCTCTAATTATTTTTCCTAAATCTGTTTTTGGTTGATCTTTAAATTTAGTTGCCATAATACATTCATTTACAGCATCAATGGTCTCTTGGTCAACATCTTGTTCTTTTAAAAATGCCGTAGCTATTTTTACGCTTTCTTCCTCGTGTCCCTCTCGCTTTTTTGTATAGCCAGTATCATGCAATAAAGCTGCTAACTCAAGTACTTCAGCATCTTTTTCGCTTACTTCGGTATTTTCAATAATTTCTCTTACGCTTCTTAAAACACGATCGGTATGGGTTTGGTTATGATAGATGAACTTCTGGTCTAGTTCATTCTTAAATAAATCAAACACAAACTTTTCGGCATTTTCAATCAATTTCGACATAGGAAATCAGGTTTTTTGGTTTCACAAATTACTAAAAAAATCAGAATTAACACTTTCTGTTAAGACGTAATGAAATTACAAAAATTACGACTACCTTTATGTTGAAAAGCATATAATATTAACTCAAAACAGAAAGGAATCTATATTATGCTAACTTGGAAAGAAGTTATCAACTTTTCCGTAAAAGGAAATCCAACTCCAGACAAACGAGTTGAAAAAACAGAAGCCGAATGGCAAGCTCAATTAACCCCAGAGCAATTTAGAATTACAAGACTTAAAGGAACAGAACGACCACATAGTGGTGCGCTGTGTAGTATTTACGAAGCAGGTAAGTACAATTGTGTGTGTTGTGACACACCGTTATTTGATTCTACGATTAAGTTTGAATCTGGTACGGGATGGCCTAGTTTTACACAACCAATCAAGGAAAATGCCATAAAATACGAAAGAGACACTGCTTTTGGAATGGTGCGTGTTGAGGTAATGTGCAATACTTGTGATGCACATTTAGGTCATGTATTTCCTGATGGTCCTGAACCTAGTGGATTGCGTTATTGTATCAATTCTGAATCCATGCAGCTAGAAAAGGAGGTTACTAATGAGCAATAAAAATCTACAAGTGGCTACAGTTGGTGGTGGCTGTTTTTGGTGTACTGAAGCAGTATTTCAAGAAGTAAAAGGTGTGGAAAAAGTAGTATCTGGTTATACAGGAGGAAATGCTCCAGGAAAACCAACCTATCGTGAAGTTTGTTCTGGTTTAACTGGACATGCAGAAGTAATTCAAATTACATTTGATGCTGAAATGATTTCTTATGAAGATATCTTAGTGATTTTTATGACTACGCACGACCCTACAACGTTGAACAGGCAAGGTGCAGATAGAGGTACGCAATACCGTTCAGTGATTTATTATCATGATGATGCTCAAAAAGAAGTTGCAGAAATTGTGGTTAAAGAAGTTGCGCCCTACTATGAAAGCCCTATAGTTACCGAAATATCGCCTTTAGGTATTTTTTATGAAGCCGAGGAGTATCATCAAGATTACTATAGAAACAATCAAGAACAAGGGTATTGTAGTTTTGTAATTACACCAAAATTGGCAAAACTCAGAAAGCTTCATGCAGATAAGTTGAAGTAAATGACGAAATTATCTTCAAACATTAAACTTTATGGCGCCGAAAGGTGCCATAAAACTCAATATTATAAACGGTATTTGAATGATTTGAATTTGGACTACGAGTTTCTAGATGTGGAGTTAAATGAAGCTAATGCCG
Source organism: Flavobacteriaceae bacterium (assembly GCA_043557195.1). Taxonomy (GTDB): domain Bacteria; phylum Bacteroidota; class Bacteroidia; order Flavobacteriales; family Flavobacteriaceae; genus Jejuia. The sequence goes on from CP121314.1 coordinate 2,648,720, forward strand.
AAGCATTAAGGAACTTATATGAAAACCGAAAGCTCAATTTTCCAACCATTACTATTGGTGCAAAGAAATTGAGAAATCCGTCAGATACAGATTTAAAAAAGTGGATTGAAAAATTACTATGAAACTTAATATAAAAGATAAATTCAATAGAGAATTACCTGCAGACTCAAATCTTGAGAATTCAAGAAGACAAGTTGCGGAAGCATGTTTTTCTTATGTCACACCAAAGCGAACCTCAAAACCTGAGTTACTACACGTTTCTCCTGAAATGTTAGAAAATTTAGGGCTCTCAGAAACTGATGCTAAAAGTGAGCAGTTTTTAAACGTATTTACAGGAAACAAAGTTCTGGAAAAAACAAACCCTTATGCGATGTGTTATGGTGGACATCAGTTTGGGAATTGGGCAGGTCAATTAGGAGATGGACGCGCTATTAACTTATGCGAAGTTGAGCATAATGGTAAAAATTGGGCACTACAGCTAAAAGGCGCAGGAGAAACACCATATTCCAGAACAGCTGATGGTTTAGCAGTGTTACGTTCTTCAATCCGTGAGTATTTATGTAGCGAAGCCATGTTTCATTTGGGTATACCAACTACAAGAGCATTGTCTTTGGCATTGTCGGGAGATCAGGTGCTAAGAGATGTAATGTATGATGGAAATGCTGCTTATGAAAAAGGTGCAATAGTGTGCAGAACAGCCGAATCTTTTTTACGTTTTGGGAACTATCAAATTTTTGCCGCACGACAAGATGAAGCTAATCTAAAAACCTTGGTAGATTATACCATAAAACATCATTTTTTACATTTAGGAAAGCCATCAAAGGAAACCTATTTGACGTTTTTTAAGGAAGTTGCGAATCGCACTTTAGATATGATTATTCATTGGCAACGTGTTGGATTTGTACATGGTGTAATGAATACCGATAACATGTCAATTCTCGGGTTAACTATCGATTATGGCCCTTATGGATGGCTAGAAGGTTATGAGTATGGATGGACACCAAACACTACTGATAGGCAACACAAACGGTACCGTTACGGCAATCAACCGAATATTGGATTGTGGAATTTGTTGCAATTAGCAAATGCTATTTACCCATTAATTGAAGAAGCAGAACCTTTAGAAAATATTTTAAATCAATATAAAACAGATTTTGATAAGAAGTCTTTAAGTATGATGCGCTCTAAATTAGGGTTAGAACATGAAGATAAGAATGATCAAAATTTGATTCAAGAACTGGAGGACAACTTGCATCTTACCGAAACAGATATGAATATTTTCTTTAGAAATTTATCTAATTTCAAAAGAGAAAATACTTCAAAGTGTTTGGATATAATTCATCATGCGTTTTACAAACCAGATGATATAGTTGGTAATATTGAAAAACGATGGAAAGATTGGTTTGCTAAGTATTCTGAAAGATTAAAATTAGAAGGAATTTCAGATGCTGAAAGAAAAACAAAAATGAATCAAATAAACCCTAAATATGTGTTGAGGAATTATATGGCGCAATTGGCAATTGACGATGCTGATAAAGGTGATTATAAACTAATTGATGAACTATTTCAAATGCTTAAAAAACCATATGAAGAGCAACCGAAATATGAAAAATGGTTTGCCAAACGACCAGATTGGGCACGACATAAGGTGGGGTGTTCTATGTTATCATGTAGTTCGTAAATGGGGTTGTTAGATAAGATAAAGAGACTATCGGTTGGGTATTCCGAAGTAAGTTACAATGACAAAAAATATGGAGTAACCCGAACTGATTTTAATCAAGGTAAAAGCTTTAAGGTTTATGCAGAGGAGTTAGGAGGTACTGACTTTATCAGTCTTAATTATTATATAATCACAACTGAGGAGAAGCTAAAACCATGTGAGATGCCAGATGAAAAGGTGATACACTTTCTAAATAATTTTGAAGCTTTAAAATAAAAGATTAGTCATCAGTCTAGTGCTATAACTACAAGCAAAAAGTTTATCTATAATGTTATTCAAACCTCTCTTATAATTTCAAATGTATGAGAATAACTAATCGCAAAAATGCGTCTTCAATTTTCATTATCTTTGATATTCTTCTCAAACTATGCGTATTTATTAATAAAAAACCATCACTTTAAAAATGAAAAAGTTATTCACCTTATTATTAATTATTTCAACAACCCTTAATTCAAACTCACAAAGAAGAAAAAAAGCAGAGTCTCAAAAATCAATACTAGAGACCACTTCTATTTCTGGGTTAAAATTCAGGAGTATAGGTCCTGCATTAACTTCGGGAAGAATTGCTGATATTGCTGTAAATCCTAATAATCACAACGAATATTACGTGGCCACTGCTTCTGGAGGTGTTTGGAAAACTGTAAACTCTGGCAATACGTTTAAGCCTTTATTTGACAGCCAGGGCAGTTATTCAATTGGTTGTGTAACCATCGATCCTAATAATCACAATGTTATTTGGGTAGGTACTGGAGAAAATAATAATCAGCGAAGTGTTGCCTATGGTGATGGTATTTATAAATCATTAGATGGCGGTAACAGCTGGACACATATGGGGCTTAAAAACTCAGAACATATTGGTAATATTGTTGTAGACCCAAGAAATTCCAATGTTATATATGTTTCAGCTATCGGACCACTTTGGAGTTCTGGCGGGGATCGTGGTTTGTTTAAATCTGAAGATGGTGGGGAAACCTGGAATAACATTTTAAATATAGATGAACACACAGGTATTAATGAAGTTCATTTAGACCCTCGTAATCCTGACGTACTATATGCTTCCGCATTTCAAAGACGACGTCGCGTATTTACATATTTAGGTGGCGGTCCAAGTTCTGGATTGCATAAGTCTGAAGATGGTGGTAAAACCTGGAAGAAAATAAATAAAGGGTTGCCGAAAGTAGATATGGGGAGAATTGGTTTAGCTATTTCGCCTGTAAACCCTGAATATATTTACGCTATTGTAGAAGCTGCTCAAGATAAAGGTGGTTTCTTCATTTCTACTAACAGAGGGGCTTCTTGGGAACGACGCAGTAAGTTTTCTACAAGCGGGAATTATTATCAAGAAATTATTGCAGACCCCATTAATCCTGATAAAGTTTATGCAATGGATACATGGATGAAAGTAACTCTTGATGGTGGAAGAACTTTTAAAAATGTAGGTGAAGATTATAAACATATTGATAATCATACCATGTGGATTGATCCAAATAACACTAATCATTTGTTGAATGGTAACGATGGTGGGGTTTATGAATCCTGGGATGCTGGAAAGCATTGGAGTTTTAAGGCAAATTTACCTGTTACTCAATTTTATAAAGTTGCAGTAGATAATGCAAAACCGTTTTACAATATTTATGGTGGTACACAAGATAACTTTAGCTTGGGTGGTCCTTCCAGAACAACGAGTTATAATGGGCCAAACAATTTTGATTGGTTTATTACTCACGGTGGAGATGGGTTTGAATCGCAAGTAGCTCCTGATAATCCTGATATTGTTTATGCGCAATCTCAATATGGTGTACTGGTGCGTTATGATAAACGCAGTGGTGAAGAAAAAGGGATCCAACCAAAGGAACGTAAAGGAGAAGTTGCTTATCGATGGAATTGGGATGCACCTTTATCGGTTAGTAATCATAATCCTAAACGGATCTATTTTGCAGCAAATAAACTATTCAAAAGCGATGATAGAGGTGATAGCTGGGAAGTGATTAGTGAGGATCTCACACAAAATATAGATAGAAATAAATTAACTGTAATGGGACGTATTTGGGGTATTGATGCTGTAGCAAAAAACAGGTCTACGTCTCCTTACGGCACTATTGTAGCATTTTCTGAGTCTCCTTTAAATGAAAATTTACTAATTGTTGGTACTGATGAAGGGTTAATTCAAATTACTGAAGATGGTGGTGATACTTGGAGAAAAGTGAGTAATTTCCCTAAAGTACCGCAACGCACGTATGTAAATGCCGTTTTAGCATCTAAACACAATGAAAATGTGATTTATGCATGTTTTAATAATCATAAAAATGGAGATTTTAAACCTTACGTTTATCGAAGTAGCGATAAAGGTAATACTTGGATAGCTATTAATAATAATCTTCCAGAACGTGGTTCTACATACGCTATCGCAGAAGATTTTGTAGATTCTAATTTATTATTTGTAGGCACAGAATTTGGAGCATTCTTTTCAGATACTCAAGGTAAAGAATGGAAACAGTTAAAGGCAGGTTTACCTACGATTGCTGTAAGAGATATTGCCATTCAAGAAGAACAAAACGATTTGGTTTTAGGTACTTTTGGTCGTGGTTTTTATGTTTTAGATGACTATTCGGTTTTACGAAGTTTTTCTTCTAAGTTAACAGAAGATACTCAACTATTTAGCGTTAGAGATGGGCTTTTATTTGAGCCTGCTTACCCGTTAGGCTTACCAGGAAAAGCATTTATGGGAGACGGATTTTATATTGGTGATAATCTAGGTTCTGAAGTAATTTTTACCTGGTATTTAAAAGATAGTATTCAATCTAAAGCAGATATTAGAAAAGAAGCTGAAAAAAAGAATAAAGAAAATAGAGGTAATAATAATTACCCAACTTATGATAGTTTAAAAGAAGAACAAGCTGAAAAAGATCCAAGATTGGTGTTCACCATAAAAAATAGTTCAGGTGATGTTGTGAGAAAACTATTTTCTAAACCAAAAGTAGGATTACAACGATTACATTGGGATTTACGATATGCTCCAAAAGACCCTGTAGATTTGTCTAAACCATCTTTTTATAACCCATTTGGTGGTGGTAGTGAAGGTGGTTTAGTACCTCCAGGCGAATATAGTGTAACACTGTCAAAACTCATAAATGGCAGTGAAATGCAATTAGGTAATACTATTGCATTTAAACTAGAAGCATTGAATAATACTGTTTTACCAGCTTCAGATAGAGATGCACTTGCTGATTTTCAGCAAAAAGTAAATGCGCTTGGGGGAAGAATACAAAGTGTTCAAAACGCTTTAAGAGAATTAAAATCTGAAATGAAATTCATTAAGGTTGCCATTGATAAAGCACCTGTGTCTCAAGCTCAATTAACACGATTATATTTAGATATTGAGGAAGATATTATAGGTATTGAAGACGTATTAAATGGCGACCGTGTAGCTTCCCGACTGGATATAGGTAAAGCTCCTTCTGTCAGTTCTCGATTAGGATCAATAGTTTATGAACAATTGCATTCTACGTCTAAGCCAACACAAACACATATAGATAGTTATGCTATTGCCAAAGAAGAGTTTGAGCCTTTATATAACAAAGCAAAATCGTTGTTAGATGATAAAGTAAAAGCTCTTAGGTCTCAATTGAAAGCTGCAGGAGCACCATATACTCCTGGAAATTTAAAGTTTTTAGATTAATAGATATTAAGAGTAAGAACAATCAGTAAAATAGTAAAATAGCTTATAGAGTTTATTCTGAAGAATTGCGAAGCGTTAAAATGAAAGATAAAATAGCATTTGGCGGTGGGTGTCATTGGTGTACAGAGGCAGTGTTTCAATCTCTAGTCGGGGTTTTAGAAGTTGAACAAGGTTTTGTAGCTTCAATTGATGAAAATGCAGCATTTTCAGAAGCTGTAATTGTACATTTTGATACCACCAAGATTTCAATTGGGGTGCTTATTGAAATTCATTTACATACACATAGAAGCGCATCAAATCATTCTATGAGAAAGAAATACCGCTCTGCAGTTTATACGTTTTCAGAAGCACAAAAAAATATAGCCATAGCTCAATTGAAACTATTGCAGTTTCAATTTCAAAATCAATTAGTAACTCAGGTATTACCTTTTAATGGGTTTAGGGCGTCACGAAAGCAAATTCAAAATTACTATTACAATAACCCGGAGAAACCGTTTTGCGAAAGTTTTATCAATCCAAAGCTACAAATACTACTGAAAAAGTTTTCAATATTTACAGATAAAAATAAATTAAAGCATTTGAGCAATGAATCGAGAGAGGCTTACCATCAGAAACACCAAGGGTCATAATTTACAGGCCTATTTGGAATTGCCAGCAGACCAGAAACCACATTACTTTGCCATTTTTGCGCATTGCTTTACCTGCAATAGTAATTTGTCTGCAGTAAAAAATATTAGTAGAGCACTAACGTCTCATGGTTTTGGCGTAGTCCGTTTTGACTTTACAGGATTAGGAAGAAGTGAAGGCGAATTTGCTGAAAGTTATTTCTCGGCCAATGTAGATGATTTAATAGCGGTCAATGATTTTATTACCGAAAATTACAAAGCACCAGGACTATTAGTAGGTCATTCACTGGGTGGGGCCGCTGTAATTGTTGCGGCTTCAAAATTGGAAAATATAAAAGCCGTGGCTACAGTTGGGGCACCATCAACTGTAAGTCATGTGACGCATTTATTTTCGCATGGTATTGAAGAGGTAAAACAAAAAGGAGAAGTTGAGGTAAATATTGGAGGAAGACCATTCAAAATTAATAATCAATTTGTTGAAGATTTTAACAACATAGATTTACCCGAGATAACCAAAAACTTAAGAAAGCCATTGCTGATTATGCATGCGCCTTTTGACCAGATTGTTGGTATTAATAATGCTCACGAATTGTATCATAACGCACATCATCCAAAAAGTTTTGTGAGTTTAGATGATGCAGATCATTTACTATCTAATTCAAAAGATAGTAAATATGTTGGGAATGTTATCGGTACTTGGGCAGATCGCTATTTTGAACCGAAAGATAATACCATGTTAGACACCAAAGGAGAACAGTTGGTAGCACATTTAAATTTATTAGATGATAATTTTACAACATCAATTCAAACCAAAAAACACAGTTTTATTGCTGATGAACCAGAATCTATTGGAGGTGATGATTTTGGACCTTCACCATACGATTTTTTAAGTGCAGGATTGGCAGCGTGTACTGTAATGACGTTAAAAATGTATGCTGAACGCAAGAAATGGGATTTGCAAGAGGTGTATGCGTATATTACCTATTCTAAAAAGCATAGTGATGATTTAATGTTAGACGTAGACAAGCCAAAACGGATTGACCATTTACAAAAACGTCTAAAATTTATTGGAGATTTGGATGAAACCCAAAAAGAAAAATTAAAAGAAATAGCCTCTAAGTGTCCTGTGCATCGTACTTTGTTGTCTGAAACTGTAATAGAAACTGAAATGATACATTAATGAGTAATAGCAAAACAAAAATTGGTTTGGGGCTTGCGGCTTTAGGACGGCCAGAATACATTAATATTAGAGATAATGATGCTATTGATAAATCTGAAAAAGCTTTTAAAGAAAATTCACTTTCGGTTTTAGATGAAGCTTATAATTTTGGAGTCCGTTATTTTGATACAGCACCTTCATATGGAAAAGGGGAAGCATTTTTACAAGAATGGAATGTTAAAAGAAACCATAAAGATGCAATTCTAGGAACAAAATGGGGCTATACCTATGTAGCAAATTGGGAGCTTGGTTTTACAGGAAAACACGAGGTAAAAGAACATTCTTTAGAAAAATTACTAGAGCAATGGCAGGTTTCAAAAGCATTATTGCCAAATTTAAAATATTACCAAGTACACTCTGCAACTTTTGATAGCGGTATTCTTAAAAATGAAGCTGTTTTGCTTCAATTACATCAGATAAAAAACAAAACAGGTTTAAAAATTGGTATTACAACTAGTGGTGAAAATCAAAAAGAAGTCATCGCTTCAGCTTTAAAAATTCAAATTGAAAATGATGATTTATTTGATAGTTTTCAAGTAACTTATAATCTATTTGAGCAAGATACTTTTGCTATTTTAAAATCAGCTATATCAAATGATAAAGATGTTATCATAAAAGAGGCATTGGCTAACGGTAGGGTTTTTCCAAATGAAAAGTTCAAGAATTATAAAAAGGCGTATCAAATTTTAAATCGATTATCAAAAAAATACGATGTAGGTGTAGATGCTGTTGCTTTACGTTTTGTGATGGATAGTTTGCAGCCAACGTATGTGTTGAGTGGCGCTGCAAGTATCATGCAATTACAAGATAATTTAAAAGCAATACGTTTTAAATTGTTGGAAGAAGAATTAGATGAACTAAAAGGGCTGAATATAGCTCCAGAATTGTACTGGAAAGAGCGCAGTAGACTATCTTGGAATTAACTAAAACTGGTATTTACACTAATAATTAGTGTAAATGCAATATATTTAGGAGTGTGTTTTTCCTAATTTTACATGTTGAAACAAAAATATATGAAGTTAACTAAACTATTTTCAGTTACTATATCAATTTTACTACTTAGTGCATGTGCTACTTATGCTCCGCAATACGCTGATGAGAAACACAATAAGGCTCAGTTTCCAAATAAAGAAAGAGATAAAACGTTTTATTTAGTTGGAGATGCTGGAAAGTCACCTATGGGAGGTATGTCTGATGCATTAACCGCATTTAATATCTATCTAAAGGATAAGAATACTAAAGGCGATTATGCGATATTCTTAGGGGACAATATTTATCCGGCGGGGTTACCAAAAAAAAATGAAAAAGGGAGAGAAGAAGCCGTAAATGCGTTAGATGCTCAAGTAAAATCTTTGTCTGCTTTTAAAGGAGATGTTGTATTTATTCCAGGAAATCATGATTGGTATGCCAAAGGTCTTAAGGGTTTAAAACGACAAGAAAAATATATTGAAGACGCACTTGGGAAAAACACATTTCAACCAGAAAATGGTTGTCCGTTGGAAAGTATAGATGTAAGCGAAAGTATTCAATTGATTGTTATAGATACTGAATGGTATTTAGAAAATTGGAACGATCATCCCACAATCAATGATGAATGCGAAATAAAAACACGAGAACGGTTTTTTACCGAAGTTGAAGGCGAACTAAAAAAAGCTCAGAATAAAACGATTGTATTTGCAATGCATCACCCCATGTTTACAAATGGGTCTCATGGAGGAAAGTATGCTGCTATAAAACACTTATTTCCATTTCAGCAAAAAATCCCATTACCAATCATAGGATCTTTTATTACGCAGTTAAGAACTCAAGGTGGTGTATCTATTCAAGATAGGTACAATGAACGCTATAATGAGTTAATGAGCCGCTTAGAAACTATGGCAATTGATTCTGAAAATTTGGTTTTTGTTTCAGGTCACGAACATACACTTCAGTATATAGAAGAGGAAACGATTAAGCAGATTGTTTCAGGTTCTGGCGCAAAAAAATCGTATGCAGAAATTAGCGATAACGGTTTATTTTCTTATGGCGGTGAAGGATTCGCAGAGTTGACTATTTTTAAAGATGGGAGTAGTTGGGTAAGGTATTATGGTGCAGAACAAGGCAATCCTAAATTGTTGTTTTCCAAAGAAATCTTTCCGCCTACTGAAAAATATGATATATCAGATCTTCCCGATAGCTTTCCTCAAGAAGTTGAAGTGTCAATTTATTCAAAAGAAGAAACCGATGTGTCAGGATTTTTTGAATCGGTTTGGGGAGATCATTATCGAGATGTTTACAGTACAAAGATAAGAGCAAAAGTAGCCACGCTAGACACACTTTACGGAGGTTTGGAAGTTGTTAGAAAAGGTGGTGGACACCAAACACGGTCTTTACGTTTAAAAACCAAAGACGGAAGAGAATTGAATATGAGAGCACTTCGTAAAAGTGCAACACAATATCTTCAGACGGTGCTGTTTAAGGATACTTATGTACAAGATGAATTTGAAAAAACTGAAATAGAGGAATTAATTTTAGATTTCTACACCGCGGCCCATCCTTATGCGTTTGCAGTGGTGCCAGATTTATCAGATGCTGCTGAAATTTATCATACAAATCCAAGACTGTATTTTATTCCGAAGCACAAACATTTGGGTGATTTTAATGAAGAATATGGTGGCGAGTTATACATGATAGAAGAACGCCCTGAAGAGAATTATGCTGAAGATAAAAACTTTGGATATGCTGATGATTTAGAGAGTACACACGATATAATCGAAAAAATAAGAGAAGACGAAGAGCATAAAATAGATGAAAATGCCTTTGTAAGAGCACGATTATTCGATATGCTTATTGGCGATTGGGATAGACATCAGGACCAATGGCGTTGGGCGCAGTTTGATATGGAAAATGGCGACCATTATTACAGACCGATTCCAAGAGACAGAGATCAGGTGTTTTCAAACTTTGATGGCGCTTTGTTAGATGTAATGCGAGTAATTTCTGGTTCTACAAAACAGCTTCAAGTGTATGATGAAAAGCTGGAACATGTAGAATGGATGAATGCAGCTGGGATTAAATTAGATCGTGTTTTGATTCAGCAATCGGATAAAGAAACGTGGTTGAAACATGCCATATTTCTTCAAGAAAATATAACGGATGCTGTTATTGATAATGCATTTACAAAAGTTCCTGAAGAAGTTCAAGATGAAACACTTAAAGAGATAAAAGAAAAGCTAAAAGGAAGGCGTGCTAACCTTCAAGACATAGCAACGCGATATTATAATTATTTGAATGAATTGGTTGTTTTAACCGGTACGGATAAGGATGATTATATTGAAATTACGCGTAGCGGTGATAATGAAACGCATGTAAAAATTTCTAGAATTAAAGATGGTGAAAAGGCTGATGTTTTAGTGGATAGAACGTTTAATAGAGATATTACTAAAGAAATGTGGATTTACGGGCTAGATGATAAAGATGTTTTTGAGGTAAAAGGAAAAGCCAACAATCCTATTTTTATTCGCCTTATCGGAGGACAGGAGAATGACACTTATATTATTGAAAATGGCAGACGTGTTAAGGTGTACGATCATGAAAGTAAGTCTAACACCATTAAAAAAAACAAAGGAGGAACCATCAGACTAACTGATGTTTACAAATTGAATTTATTCGATTTCAACAAGAATATTACCAAGACAAGCTTAATTACGCCAGCTATTGGTTTTAATCCAGATGATGGTTTTTTATTAGGCATGCAATATGTTAAAACCACAAAGGGTTTTCAAAGAAATCCGTTCTCTCAACAACACCGTTTTAAGGGCGGTTACTATTTTGCCACAGAAGGGTTTTCGTTAAACTATGATGGTGAATTTGCAAATATCATGAATGATTGGAATTTGCATATTGGCGGCCAATTTACCTCTGCAAATTTTACCAATAACTTTTTTGGCTACGGTAATGAAACTGTAAATAATGATGATAATTTAGATTTGGACTACAACCGCGTAAAAACCAGTATTATGGCAGTTAAAGCCGGTATTTTAAAGAAAGGTAATTTTGGCAGCGATTATGGAGTAAGGGCTATTTTAGAAGGTATTGAATTAGATGAAACTGAAAATAGATTTATTACTAATGATTTTGTGCCCGCTACAAATGAAGCATTTTATGAGCGTCGCTTCTTTGGTGGTATAGAAGCGCAATTTAACTATGAAAGTTTTGATGATAAAATAAACCCTAAAAAGGCAATGACATTTATGTTGCAAGTAGGTGGGAAAACTGAATTTGAAGACACCAAAAATACATATGGTTATATCAACACAAGTCTAGGATTTCACAATTCGCTAACCAGAAATAAAAAGTTAGTCTTAAAAACTGATGCACGAGCACAAATTAGAATTGGTGACGATTTAATATTCTACCAAGCTGCAAATATTGGTGGTAGAAACGGTTTAAGGGGTTTTAGAACAGAACGTTTTACAGGTCAAAATTCTTTTGTTGGAAGTGCAGATTTGCGTTATAGCTTTCCGTCTTTTAAAACGAGTACATTGCCATTACAGATAGGAATTTTTGGTGGTGCTGATGTTGGGCGAGTTTGGTTACAAAACGATACATCAAAACTATGGCATAATGACTACGGTGGTGGTTTTTGGGTTACTGCAGCTGAAAGTTTATCTGGAACCTTTAATTTCTTTAATAGTGTTGAAGGCTTACGATTTTCTTTTGGATTTGGATTAAATTTTTAATAAAATAGGATTAAAAAATCATTGTAATTTTTCATAGAATTTGACGTCTAAAAGAATAAAAAAAAGACAGATGAAAAGTAGTTTCAACGATATAATAAATTCTGAAAAAATAGTTTTAGTAGACTTTTTTGCAACATGGTGTGGTCCATGTAAAGCTCTCATGCCAATTCTTAAGGACGTAAAAGATGAGGTTGGTGATGCTGTTAAAATTGTAAAAGTAGATATCGATAAAAATAATCCGCTTGCGTTAAAATATCAAGTAAGAAGTGTGCCTACTATGATACTATTTGTGGATGGTGTTCCAAAATGGAGGCAGTCAGGAGTGCTTCAAAAGAAGGATATTTTAAGTGTGTTAGAAACCTACTCCGGAGTGTCTAATAATTAATTTTGAACTCATATAAGTTTCCACCCTCACTTTTATCTTTTTCGTCAGTGATATAAACAGAATTAGCATCTTTAAAGCAAATACCTTCCTTTTGAGAGTTATGGTCAAACTCTAGTTCTTGTATATTCCCTTCAAAGAAATTATCACCATTATAGTCTGTTATTTTCCAAAGTTTATCATGGTTCAGTAAGATTAGCGTTTTGCCATCATCACTAATATCAGCAGAGGTTATTTTGAGATTTTTACCTTTCAAATTAAATTCAAATGCTAATCTGGCGGTATGTTTTCCTATCCTGTTGGGTACTTTAAATAACATGCAAGATTTGTTTTCTTTACTAAAAATATAGAAATAGTTCTTCAGAAGAAAAAAAGCTTCAAAGTCTTTCGATTTTACCTTTTTCGGTAAGAGGAAATTAATACGTTCAGCTTTAGTTTTTTCACTATTCAAATTAGAAACTTTATAAATTGTGAAATCGTCGCGGTTTTTACTGTTATTTCCAAAATCACCAATGTAAAGGTTGCCATCATCATCAGAAGTTAAATCTTCCCAATCGATATTACTAGAATTACTAATATCAATGTCTTTTACAATATTTCCATCGAGGTCTAAACCGTAAATATTATTTTTATTACCAGAATCTTCAATAGTCCATAGCAAATCAGAATTTACTACTTTCTCTATGGCAGATGCTTCTTTTAGGCTGCTCGGTAAATCTGTAACAACATCAAGTTTGCCAGTGTTACAACTAAATAAAATCATTAAAAATAAGACTAGAAACTTGTTCATTTTAGGTAATCAAAAATTATAGGGTTAAATTTACGCAGATTAAATTAAGTATAATATAAATTTCCATATGAATTCATCTGTCTTAAAAATTGGTCATCGAGGAGCAAAAGGACATGTAGCCGAAAACACATTACCATCTATCCAAAAAGCTTTAAAGCTTGGTGTAGATGGTATTGAAATAGATGTACATCGCTGTGCTTCGGGTGAGCTGGTGGTGTTTCATGATTTTACTTTAGATAGGATGACAAATGGAACTGGAGAAGTTTCCAAATTCACTTATAGAGAATTAAAAAAGCTAAAGACCAAAGGGAATTTTGAAATTCCAACCTTGGCACAAGTTTTAACTTTTGTTGATAATAAATGCTTGTTGAATGTCGAATTAAAAGGACATGATACTGCCAAAGAAGCTGCCAGAATCATCAAATTTTATGTAGATAAAAAAGGTTGGGAATATAAAAATATCATAGTGTCGAGTTTTCAAGAAGAATTATTGGAAACTGTTTTCAACATTAATAAAGATATTCCGCTTGGAGTCATTACCGAAAATAATTTAGAAAAAGCTAAAGCCTTAGCAAAACGTATAAATGCAGTTTCAATACATGTGAATTACACCATGCTTACCGAGGAAATCGTAGAAGAACTAAAGCAGAATTATAAAGTGTTTGCTTTTACGGTAAATAATTTAAACCCGTTGGCAAGAATTCAATCTTATGGTGTAGATGCCATCATTTCTGATTATCCTGACCGCATATGATTAAAAAGGATGTGATTATTGTTGGTGGAGGAGCTGCTGGTTTTTTTGCTGCTATAAACATTGCTGAAGAACGTCCAGATTTAAACATAACCATACTAGAACGAGGTAAGGAAGGCTTAACAAAAGTAAAAGTTTCTGGTGGCGGACGTTGCAACGTTACACATGCAGAATTTGTTCCTCAAGAACTAATTTTGAATTATCCCAGAGGCGAAAAGGAGTTATTAGGGCCTTTTCATCAATTTATGACAGGCGATACTATTGAGTGGTTTGAAAATCGAGGGGTACCCTTAAAAATCGAAGATGACGGTAGAATGTTTCCAGAGAGTAACTCATCACAAACTATTATTGATTGTTTTTTGAATGAAGCTGAAAAATACGGTGTTGAGGTATTGTACAATCATTCTTTAAGAAATATAAAATTGTCACCTCGAGCGCAGTCGAGAGGTCTCATTTTTGAATTAGAAACAACACAAGGTTGGTTTTCTGCTGAAAAAGTTTTGGTCACTACAGGAAGTAATACGAAAATATGGGCGCAACTTGAAAATTTAGGGCATACAATTTCACAACCTGTACCATCCTTATTCACTTTTAATATTGAAGACGAACGTATCAAAGATATTCCAGGATTAGTTGCTAAAGATGTTGAAGTACAAGTTTTAGACACAAATTTATGGAGTGAAGGCCCTTTGTTGATAACACATTGGGGTTTGAGTGCGCCTTCTATTTTAAAACTATCTGCTTTTGGGGCTTTAGAATTAGCAAAACGAGATTACAAATTTCAAATAGAAATCAATTTTATAAAACAGCCTTTTGAGGATTGTTTGGAAACTTTAAAAGGTTTAAAACAAGATTTAGCAAAAAAATCAGTTTATAAATCCACACAATTTGATATTCCAAAACGATTGTGGCATAAACTAGTTTTAGCATCAGCAATGGATGAAAACACCCGATGGGCAGATTTGAATAAACAGCAATTAGAAAATTTAGCAAGACAACTGACTAGAGCTATTTTTAATGTTGATGGAAAAAGCACCTTTAAAGAAGAGTTTGTAACTGCTGGAGGTGTAAATCTTAAAGAAGTCAATTTTAAAACTTTTGAAAGTAAAAAGATTGAAAATCTATATTTTGCTGGAGAAGTTTTAAATATAGATGCTGTTACTGGAGGTTTTAACTTTCAGAATGCATGGACTGGTGCTTACATAGCAGCAAAAGCCATTACAAAACCTAAGTGATATGAAATATTTGATAATAGTATGCCTTATTTCCAATGTAATATGGTCTCAAAACTTAGATTCTCACCGATGGATTGATCGGGTGATTATAATTTCTGCAGATGAAGCCAATTCAAAACTTGCTGAATATCAGTTTAATATATTAAAAGCAGAGAAGGATAAACTAAAAGATAGAAAAATTGTAATTTATCAATGTATAAGTAATAGCTGTGTTTTTTATAATGGCGAAGAAGCGTCAAAAACTATAAAAATGGATGTGTCTATAAAGGGTTTCGAAACGGTTTTAGTAGGATTGGATGGAGGGCAGAAATTCAAATCAAAAAAAGTGGAAAACCCAAGTGTTTTTCTTAATTTGATAGATACAATGCCAATGAGACGGCAAGAACTTAAAAATCAAAAAAAGAGAAATGATTAAGTATATTGCTTTACTTAGAGGCATAAACGTAAGCGGGCAAAAGAAAATCCCGATGGCGGAACTTAGAGAAATACTTACCAAGAGTGGTTTAGAAAACGTGCTAACCTACATACAAAGTGGAAATGTAATTTTTCAATCTTTAGAAACCGATAAGTCAACCTTAGAGTCAAAAATTCACAATGCTATCAAGTCATATTTCGGGTTTGAAGTCCCCGTTTTAGTGTTAAGTCCAAGTGAATTAAAAAAAATCTTTGATAGTAGTCCTTTCCCAAAAGAAAAAAAGGAGAATAGTTATTTTATGATGCTATATTCAAAGGTAGATAAGGATTTGGTTGATAATATTTCAGAACTATCATATCTTAATGAAGAATTCAAAATAACGGATAAAGCTGTTTATTTTTATTGTTCGGTTGGCTATGGAAAGGCAAAACTTGGTAATAATTTCTTTGAGCGAAAACTAAAAGTGACTGCAACGGCCAGAAATTATAAAACAATGGTAAAGTTATTATCTTTGTCGGCAGAATAAATACTATGAAAGAGAAAGATTTTATTCCCAAATCGTATTCAAATTCCATAGAAAGGGGAAGTTTTACATGGTCCTCACCAAGTAATATCGCTTTAGTGAAATATTGGGGAAAGAAGGAACATCAAATACCTGAAAACCCGTCTATAAGTTTCACTTTAGATAATTGTAAAACAACTACAAAAGTTAGTTTTTCCAAGAAAGATTCAAATAAAGGGTTTTCGTTTGATGTGTTTTTAGATGGTGAAAAAAAGGATGATTTTAAACCAAAAATCGAAACGTTTTTCAAAAGAGTAGAGGTGTATTTGCCTTTTTTGAAACATTACCATTTTAAGATAGAAACTTCAAATACATTTCCTCATAGCTCAGGGATAGCCTCATCAGCTTCGGGAATGAGTGCTTTAGCTTTGTGTTTGATGAGTGTTGAAAAACAACTATCAGAGGCTGATGTCATTCCGAGAGCAGTCGAGGAATCTAATTTCATCAAAAAAGCATCATTCTTAGCGCGATTAGGTTCTGGAAGTGCCTGTAGAAGTTTAGAAGGTGACTTAGTGGTTTGGGGGAAAAATGAAGCTATTGAAGGCAGTTCAGATCTCTTTGGTGTAAAATATCCTTATGATGTTCATCAGAGCTTTAGAAATTATCAAGATACTATCTTGTTGGTGGATAAAGGTGAAAAGCAAGTAAGTAGTACGCTTGGACATAATTTAATGCATGGACATCCGTTTGCGCATGAGCGTTTTAAACAAGCCAGTGATAATCTTACAGATATCATCAAAATATTAAAGGAGGGTGATTTGGATAAATTTATCGCTTTGGTAGAAAGTGAAGCCCTCACCTTGCACGCAATGATGATGACAAGTATGCCGTATTTTATATTGATGAAACCCAATACTCTGGAAATAATCAACAAAATTTGGGCTTTTCGAAAAGAAACAGGCTCAAAAGTTTGTTTTACTTTAGATGCAGGAGCTAATGTACACGTGCTTTATCCTGAGAGTGAAGTTTCATCGGTATTACAATTCATTAAAACTGAATTAGTTGCATATTGCCAAAATGGACAGTATATTTGCGACGTTATTGGTTTGGGGGCTAATAAATTATAAGATTATTAATAATTTTGTTTAAAAAAATATTATATTTGTTAAACAACATGCTCCTAGCAAAATAGCTATTATGAAAGGACCCCTATTTTATTCTAAAATTCTGCTCTTTGGTGAATACGGTATCATCAAGGATTCTAAAGGTTTATCTATTCCATATAGTTTTTATAATGGCGCTTTAAAGAAAGACGACAATCCTTCTGAAACTGCCATAAAATCTAATGAAAGTTTAAAACGATTCGCAGAGCATATTCAAAGTATTGATAATGCAATTGTACGTTTTGACACTGAAAGACTTTTAGAAGATGTAAATTCAGGAATGTATTTCGATTCTTCAATTCCGCAAGGATATGGCGTTGGTAGTAGTGGTGCTCTAGTAGCTGCTATTTATGACAAATATGCTTATGATAAAATTACGGTTCTTGAAAATCTAACGAGAGAGAAATTGTTGAAGTTGAAGTCTATCTTTTCAGCAATGGAATCGTTTTTCCATGGTAGTTCTTCAGGTCTTGATCCATTAAATAGTTATTTAAGTATTCCGATTCTAATCAATTCAAAAGATAATATTGAGGCTACCGGTATTCCTGCACAACAGAGTGAAGGTAAAGGTGGTGTGTTTTTGTTAGATTCTGGTATTATTGGAGAAACTGCGCCAATGGTCGGTTTGTTTATGGAGAATATGAAGCAGGAAGGTTTCCGTAGTATGCTTAAAAATCAGTTTATTAAACATACGGATGCTTGTGTAGACGACTTTTTAAAAGGTGATATTAAATCCTTATTTAGAAATACAAAGCAACTCTCTAAAATTGTTTTGAATCACTTTAAACCAATGATTCCACAACAGTTTCATGAACTTTGGAAAAAAGGTATTGAAACTAACGAGTACTACTTAAAATTGTGTGGTTCTGGCGGTGGCGGTTATATTCTTGGTTTTACTGAGGATATGGAGAGGGCAAAACAATCGCTTTCAGATTATAAATTAGAAGTAGTTTATAACTTCTAAATTTCATTTATCTTTATTTGAAATTTTATTGTCATTCTGAACTTGTTTCAGAATCTCACTAATTCCTAATAGATGCTTTCCAGAAGACAGAAACATATCTTGCTTAAATTTTTCAGCATGTTTTCTGTGGTTCGAGGCTACAATATTCTTGTTGTTGTAGTCGCTCAATATCTTACGGCCATCTATATTTTGGCATATGATAAACCGGTAAAAGAAGTGGTTTTCGATGTTAATCTTTTAATGTTGGTTTTAGCTTCGGCAGCCACTATAGCAGGGGGTTACATTATCAACAGTTTTTATGATTCTGAGAAAGACTTAATTAATAGACCAATAAAGTCGCGATTGGATAGACTGGTAAGTCAAAACACAAAGCTTTCCTTTTATTTTGTGCTGAATTTTATTGCAGCTATAATGGCGAGTTATGTATCGTTTAAAGCTGTGATTTTCTTTTCAATTTACATTTTTGGTATTTGGTTTTACTCACATAAATTGAAGAAGCTCCCTTTTATTGGGAATTTAACGTCAGCTATTTTAACGATAACACCCTTCTTCGCCATTTTTATGTATTACAAGAACTTTGAAACAGTAATTTTTGTGCATGCCATATTCTTGTTTATAATGATATCAATGCGGGAACTTACCAAGGATTTAGAAAATATTAAAGGTGATATTGCTCAAAACTACATTACTATTCCAGTGGCCTATGGAGAAAAAGTATCTAAAATTATGTTGACAATTTTAGCAGGTGCAACTTCAATCCCTATGTATTTATTGTTGTTTTATTTTGAAGTGGGCTACATGTACCTCTTCTTTTATCTAAGTTTATTTTTATTAGTAGTCTTTTTGATATTATTATGGAAATCTACTACTAAAGTGCAGTATTTGATCTTACATAATATCTTAAAATTTATAATTCTTGCAGGGGTATTTAGTATTTTACTAATTGATGTAAGTGTTATTTTAAATCGAATTTAATATGAGTATTTTCATAATTATTTTTGGATTACTTTTTATAACTTACATATTGATTTTCTTTAGTGATACAAAGCCATCTGTAATAATTTTTCTTATTTCAACGGGGCTTATAATTTCATATGTATATCCAACTTTTTTTGAAAAGCATGTGAATGATATTAAGTTGTCTGCTGGATATATTAGTGCTATCCATTTTATTATAAAAGGCTTATTAATAATTATCGTTAATTATATTTTTAGATTTATATTTTATTTCTTTAAAGGAAGAATAAGTAAACTTGAAAAAGATTAAGCTTAATGACATGGAGAACCTTTTAAAAGTAGCCTTGGCCCAAACTTCGCCAGTATGGTTGAATAAAGTTGAAACGTTAAATAAAGTAGAGCAATCTATAATTGATGCATCAAAAGAAAACTGTGAGCTTATCGTTTTTGGTGAAGGCTTAGTTCCAGGATATCCATTTTGGTTAGCATTAACGGGTGGAGCTGAATGGAATACAAATGTGAACAAAGCATTACATGCACATTACGTTAAAAACTCTATTACTATTGAATATGGTGATTTAGAAGGTGTTTGTGAACTTGCCAAAACTCACAATATAGCTGTTTATTTAGGTGTGATTGAACGCCCTTTAGACCGCGGTGGACACAGTGTTTATGCGTCTTTAGTTTACATAAATGAAGCTGGAGAAATTAAATCGGTTCATCGAAAATTGCAACCCACCTATGATGAACGTTTAACATGGGCACCAGGAGATGGTAATGGATTACAAGTGCATCCGCTTAAAGATTTTACAGTTGGCGGTTTAAATTGTTGGGAAAACTGGATGCCCTTACCAAGAGCTGCGCTTTATGGATTGGGTGAAAATTTACATATTGCGGTATGGCCAGGGAGCGACCATAACACCAAAGATATTACTCGATTTATTGCCAGAGAATCGCGCTCTTTTGTGATTTCGGTGAGTAGTTTAATGTCAAAAAATGACTTCCCAAAAGATACACCGCATTTAGATAAAATACTTGAAAAAGCTCCAGATGTTTTAGCAAATGGTGGTAGCTGTATTGCAGGACCAGATGGTGAATGGATTGTGGAACCTGTTTTGCATACATCAGGATTGATTATTGAAACACTCGACTTTAATCGTGTGTATGAAGAGCGTCAGAATTTTGATGCTGTTGGACATTATTCAAGACCAGATGTAACACAGTTACATGTGAATACAGAACGACAATCTACTGTAAAGTTTAACAAGTAGATAAATCCTTAATCTAAAATCAGTAAACCTAAATTAATAGGTATATCTTTGCATAAAATTTAAGTAATGAACAGACAAAAAGGGGGCAAAGGCAAAGGAAAACCATCAGGACGTGGCAGTGGTAATAAACGTTTTGCAAGTTATGCAAGAGGAAATGCGCCAATAAAAAAGTCGAACCCGCCGCAGAAAACATCTGGTAATTCAGATGAAATACGATTGAACAAATATGTGGCTAATTCAGGTGTATGTTCTCGTCGTGAAGCCGACGTACATATTGCTACTGGTTTGGTTTCTGTAAATGGAAAAATTGTTACAGAAATGGGTTATAAAGTAAAACCTGGTGACGAGGTGCGTTACGATGGTTCAAGAATTAGTCCAGAGAAAAAGGCCTACGTACTTTTAAATAAACCCAAAGGTTTCGCAACCACGACAAGCGAAGGTAAAGGTAGAACAGTAATGGATTTGGTGGCTAATGCTACAAATTCTAAAATAAAGCCTATTGGCCGTTTGGGCAGAAACTCTAAGGGGTTGCTATTGTTTACTAATGATGATAGTATTCATAAAAAATTTACCAATTCTAAAAATGGTGTGGCGCGTTTATTTCATATCGAGTTAGATAAAAATTTAAAACTTGAGGATTTAAAAAAGATTCAGAACGGATTTAAACTAGAGGGTAAATTAATTGAAGTTGAAGAAATAAGTTATATCGATGGTGCGAGTAAAAAAGAAGTTGGTTTAAAAATTAAAAATACGGGTAATACCATTATCCGAACTATTTTTGAGCATTTTAGCTATGATATTTTAAGTTTAGATTGTGTTGCTATCGGCCACCTAACTAAAAAGGATATTCCACGCGGACATTGGAAACACTTAACAGAGCAAGAGTTGAATACCTTGCGAATGCTCTAGTTTTGATAATTTTATAGATGAAATAAGGTATTTATGTTAAAGTTTATACATTAACTCTTTTATAAAATCTAAAAGACTAGTTATTCCCGTAACTATAATAATTGCATGTTATTTTAGACGTCGAATAACCTGCAATGTGAACTTAACCTAACAGGAGGATTCCTGTAAATTATTTTATTTAATCTTTAAATATTATTAAAAATGAAGACAAAGTTTTTGTTTATGTTATGTAGTTTTTTGATGCTGTTTTTTACCTTATCTAGTTTTAAAACAGAAATGCCTTCTGATGAATTATCTGTGCTAACTCAAGATAGTCAGGAAGTAGATGCCATGTATAAAGGTAATGACGAAAGTGGTTTTAACTTTGAAGTAGAAGATAATGGAGAATCGCAAACCATGGTTTTTCAGCAAATTGACGAACCAGTTTTAAGTGTTTTTGATTTACACTCTGAATCTTTTATTGATGTTAATTTTAAGGTGACCTACACTGTAAAAATGGACGACGATGGTAATGAAATTAAAACTATTACCGAATTAGAAAAGCTGTAAGCAGCAATGTTAAGTATAAACTTTAAGCCACCTTTTGGGTGGCTTTTTTTATGTATGTATACTAAAAGCTAAGTCTAAATAAGATTTAGTTGTTAAATTCACCAATATGCCATAAAATTCCTGAGGGATCGTGTATAAAATATTCGTTGCCCCAGTTATTATAATGGATTTCTGAGATTTTTACGTTTTCATATTTACTTGTAAGGTTTAGTTTTTTAATGTGTATTAAGTGTTCCTCTACATTTTCAACTTCAAGAAAAATCATGGAATTATTTACCCAATCTTTTACATAGGCCTCTTGTAAATAGAAACCAAAATCTCCAGATTTAAAAAAAGACATTTTATAGGGGATTTTAATTTCTTCAAAGCCAAAGTCCGAATAAAACTGTCTTGAAAGATTATAGTCTTTGGCTCCAATAAATGGTCTTACAGATTTAATATTGTGGTTCATATCTTCATGATTTATTTCTAAAAATAGTGTTTTTAGTTGGCAATTTTTTATTTAGATTTTACAAATATTGCGAAATGGTTTCATGGGTTTACTATGATTTCTTTTGCGTTAGGGATAGAAGCGGATAGCCCACAGCCCGACGAAGGAGGTGCGAGGACTTGTAGCGGATAGCCCGACCCTTGCGGTAACGCCCAAAAAAAATTATAAAAATGTTTGGCGTATTAAAAAATAAATTACATTTGCGCACCTTTTTTGAGAAATTAAACTTTAAACTCAAGAAAGTAGCTGAACACTTTGAAACCTGTTTCTATGTTCGGGCTTTTGAAAATTAGGAAGTCATATTCAAAAGCAGCTTACAGATTAAGCGACCGAATTTTAAAGCTAACTTCCGTGTCTCCGATATATGCTGTACAGCATGAATATGCCTTTGCGCCTACAACTTGCATAGCGTTTCGTATTTGATATTTATTTGTTATTACCGTAACCTGTAGTTAATACACGATTTACATTTTTAACTTTTAAATAAACATTTTGAATACTAAATATATTGATTTAATTAATCAGACTTTTGATTTTCCGCAAGAGGAATTTAAAGTTGATAAAGGGCAGTTGCATTTTCATGGTATTGATTTATTGGCATTAACAAAACAGTATGGTGCGCCATTAAAATTCACTTATTTGCCACAAATTTCAAACAACATTAATAGGGCAAAAACGTGGTTTGCGAATGCTATTGAAAAGCACAATTACAAAGGTAGTTACAACTATTGTTATTGTACAAAAAGCAGCCATTTTAAGCATGTTTTGAATGAGGCTTTGAAAAATGATATTCATATTGAAACGTCTTCTGCTTTTGATATTGATATTGTTGAAAACTTAAAGGCTGAAGGGAAAATTACCGATAATACCTATGTAATTAGCAACGGTTTTAAACGTGCACAGTACGTTACCAATATTGCGCGTTTGATAAATAATGGACATAAAAATGCCATACCAATTATTGATAATTACGAAGAAATTGATTTGCTTTCACAAGAGATTAACGGCAAGTTTAACGTTGGGATTAGAATAGCTTCGGAGGAAGAGCCAAAATTTGAATTTTATACCTCCCGTTTGGGAATAGGCTACAAGAATATT
Organism: Flavobacteriaceae bacterium; assembly: GCA_043557195.1. Taxonomy (GTDB): domain Bacteria; phylum Bacteroidota; class Bacteroidia; order Flavobacteriales; family Flavobacteriaceae; genus Jejuia. The sequence continues at coordinate 2,672,161 of CP121314.1, forward strand.
GTGCCTTTTTATAAGAATCAGATTGCCAATAATGAAAAGGTAGAACTGAAAATGTTGCACTTTTTTATTAATACAGGCATTAGGGATAATTCGTATTACTGGAATGAATTGTTGAAATGCTTAAAGGTATACACAAGTTTGAAAAAGATTTGTCCGTCATTAGATTGCTTAAATATTGGTGGTGGTTTCCCAATTAAAACCTCTTTAGGTTTTGAGTTTGATTATGAATATATGGTAGATGAAATCATCAATCAGATTAAATTAACTTGTGAGGAAGAAGGCGTAGATGTGCCTAATATTTTTACAGAATTCGGAAGCTTTACTGTTGGCGAAAGTGGTGGTGCTATTTATGAAGTATTATACCAAAAGCAACAGAACGATCGTGAAAAGTGGAACATGATAAACTCTTCGTTCATTACTACATTACCTGATACTTGGGCGATTAATAAGCGTTTTATTTTGTTGTCCGTAAACCGTTGGCAGGATAGTTACGAGCGTGTATTATTAGGTGGTTTAACTTGTGATAGTGATGATTATTATAATAGTGAACAACATATGAATGCCATCTATCTACCTAAATATAATAAAGAGAAGCCATTATATGTAGGGTTTTTTAATACTGGTGCTTACCAAGAAACTATTGGTGGTTTTGGAGGTTTACAGCACTGCTTAATTCCTTCACCAAAGCATATTTTAATTGATAGAGATGCTGATGGAAATTTAACCACCAGATTATTTAGCGAACAACAAAAAAGTGAAGATTTACTAAAAATATTGGGTTACGATAAGGAATCAACATCTGTAGAATCAGGAGATTTAGAGGTAGCCAAAGTTTATAATTAATACAATGAACAATAAAACATACGCTGGAATTCCTGAGGAATTCGCAAAATTAGAACAGGCTAAAATTGTTTTAATTCCTGTGCCTTATGATGGTACAAGCACATGGCAAAAAGGTGCCGACAAAGGGCCACAAGCTTTTTTAGAAGCTTCGGAAAACATGGAGCTTTACGATATTGAAACAGATACTGAAGTATATCAACAAGGGGTGTTTTTAGCTGATGCAGTCACTGAAAATACGTCGCCAGAAGCTATGGTAGAAGCTGTACATCAGGTAACTAAAAAGTACATTAAGAAAAATAAGTTTGTAACTGTTTTTGGTGGCGAACATTCTATATCTATTGGAACTATTCGTGCCTTTAATGAGATGTATCCAAGTTTGACCGTGTTGCATATTGATGCGCATGCCGATTTGCGAGAGTCGTATGAAGGTTCTACCTGTAACCATGCTTGTGCGGTTTATGAAGCGAGCCAAAACACTAATTTAATTCAGGTAGGCATTCGTTCTATGGATATCATGGAAAAAACAGTGATGGATACTGAAAAAACCTATTTTGCCCATGATATGGCTGTGGATGATACCTGGATGGATTCGGCTATTGATCAAATGACGGATAATGTGTTTATCACGTTTGACTTAGATGCATTTGATCCTTCAATTTTACCAAGCACTGGCACGCCAGAACCAGGTGGTTTATTATGGTATGAAACGTTGGAGTTTTTAAAACAAGTATTTGAAGAAAAGAACGTAGTAGGCTTTGATATTGTGGAATTATGTCCGAATTCAAAAGAAAAATCATCAGACTTTTTGGCTGCAAAATTGTATTACAAAATGCTGAGCTATAAGTTTATGAATGATGAAGTGGATGATCACTTTGATAATAATTACGAAGCAACCGAAACAAAAAAGAACACCTTAAAATTTACTGAAAATGACAACTACTAAAGGTCCAATTTCACAATTTATAGAGCAGCACTATTTACATTTTAATGCCGCGGCTTTAGTTGATGCAGCAAAAGGATATGAAGCCCAATTAAACAATGGGGCTAAAATGTTGGTGTCACTAGCGGGTGCTATGAGTACTGCGGAGTTGGGGAAGAGTTTTGCTGAAATGATTCGTCAAGATAAAGTGCAAATTATTTCTTGTACAGGCGCAAACTTAGAAGAAGATATTATGAATTTGGTAGCACATTCCCATTACAAGCGTGTACCTAATTATCGTGATTTAACGCCTCAAGAAGAATGGAATTTGTTAGAAAAAGGCTTAAACCGCGTTACCGACACTTGTATTCCAGAAGAAGAGGCGTTTAGAAGATTGCAACAACACATTTTCGAAATTTGGAAAGATGCAGAAGCTAAAGGAGAACGTTATTTACCTCATGAATATATGTATAAAATGTTGCTATCAGGTGTTTTAGAGCAGTACTATGAAATTGATGTAAAGGATTCGTGGATGTATGCTGCTGCAGAAAAGAATTTGCCAATTGTGTGCCCAGGATGGGAAGATAGTACGATGGGCAATATTTTTGCAAGCTATGTTTTAAAAGGCGAATTAAAGGCAAGTACTATGAAATCGGGTATTGAATACATGACCTTTTTAGCCGATTGGTATACCGAAAACTCATCAAAAGGTATTGGTTTCTTCCAAATTGGCGGTGGTATTGCCGGCGATTTTCCTATATGTGTGGTGCCTATGTTGTATCAAGATATGGAGCGTACAGATACACCGTTTTGGAGTTATTTTTGCCAGATCAGTGACTCTACCACAAGTTATGGTTCCTATTCGGGAGCAGTGCCGAATGAGAAAATTACTTGGGGGAAGCTAGACATCGATACACCAAAATTTATCATAGAAAGTGATGCTACTATTGTTGCGCCTTTAATTTTTGCTTATCTTTTGGGTTGGTAATTATGAAGATAGAAAACATTGAAAATATTGAGCTAAAATTTTTAACCGTTGACGATTACGAAGAATTAAAACATGCAACGTTAGAGGCTTATGGTGGTATTTTAGACTCTTATTGGAAAAAACACCATATAGAGCAGTTAACATCACTTTTTCCAGAAGGTCAGGTAGTTATAAAAATTGATGGGCAATTAGCAGGATGTGCATTATCATTAATTGTAGATTATAATACGATTGACGATGACCATACCTATGCCGATATTATTGAGGGAGAATCTTTTAACAAACATGATCCTAAAGGTGATGTTTTGTATGGAATAGACGTTTTTATAAAACCAGAATTTAGAGGCTTACGTTTAGGAAGGCGTTTGTATGACTATAGAAAGGAGGTTTGTGAGAACCTAAACTTAAAAGGGATAATATTTGGAGGGAGAATGCCAAATTATCATAAGTATAAAGAGTTATCGCCAAAAGCCTATATAGAAAAGGTAAAGCGGAAAGAAATTCATGATCCCGTTTTAAACTTTCAAATTTCTAATGACTTTCATCCAGTACGAATTTTAAAAGGATATTTAGAGGGTGATTCCGCATCCAACGAATATGCCGTATTAATGGAATGGGACAATATTTACTACACAAAGCCATCAAAAAAAGCAAGTGCGGTAAAAACTATTGTTCGATTGGGACTAATTCAATGGCAGATGAGAGCTTACAAAGATTTTGATGCACTAATGCAACAGGTAGAGTACTTTATCGATAGTGTTGCTGCATATAGATCAGATTTTGCACTTTTGCCAGAGTTTTTTAATGCTCCATTAATGGCAGAGTTTAATCATTTGCATGAACCACAGGCCATACGTGAGCTAGCAAAATTCACTCAAAATATAGTAGATAAGTTAAAAGAGTATTCTATAAGTTATAACATTAATATAATTTCAGGTAGCATGCCCGAAGTTATAAACGACAAGCTATATAATGTAGGCTATTTATGTAAACGTGACGGAAGTGTAGAGCGCTATGAAAAAATTCATGTTACCCCAGATGAAGCAAAGGTATGGGGTATGCAAAAAGGAAATAAATTAAAAGCTTTTGATACAGATTGTGGTAAAATTGGTATTTTAATTTGTTATGATTCAGAGTTTCCCGAATTATCGAGACTTTTAGCAGATGAAGGTATGGATATATTGTTTGTACCTTTTTTAACAGATACCCAAAATGGGTATTCTAGAGTAAGATTGTGTGCACAAGCAAGAGCTATAGAAAATGAATGCTACGTTGCCATTGCAGGTAGTGTTGGTAATTTACCTAATGTGAATAATATGGATATTCAATATGCACAATCGGCAGTATTCACACCCTGTGATTTTTCATTTCCTAGTAATGGTATAAAAGCAGAAGCAACGCCAAATACTGAAATGATATTAGTAGCAGATGTTGATATTAGTTTGTTAAGAGAACTACATTCCTTTGGTGCCGTAAAAAATCTTAAGGATAGAAGGAAAGATTTTTATGATGTTGTTCGAAAATAAAACTTAATAAATATTATATTTAGAACATATTTAAACTCTAGAGAAAAAATTAAGACCAGCCCTATGAAAAATAGAAATGATAATTTAAAACGTGTCATTGTAGATTTTAAGAAATTAACGCCTGAGATTTTGGCATTACTTGTAGAAAAATATCCTGATGGATATGACGACGATCATATTATCTCGTTTAGAAATCAGCATAATGAGCTTATTGAAGCTGTTGAGGTAACTACTGAGGATACTAAATATCTAGTAAAAGTAAGTACTAAACTAGAGGTGACTATGGAAAATTATGACGAAGATGACTACGAAGATTTTGATGACGATGATCCAGAAGCGGTTCAGCCTCCAAATATGGATGAGAATGCAGATTCAGAAGACGATAACGACGATTAAAACATAATAACATCATGAGAACAGCTGTTTTTAAGTCTTACAAAAACGGTTATTTTACCTTTTGGTTTGAAAATGGCGAGGAATTAGCCTTTGAAGAAGTACATCCTCGCGTTTTAAAGCAATTCGACCTTAAAAATGATAAGAGCTTTATTGATAAGGATTTCAGAATTACATTTGTTGAAGATGGTGATGATGATAATCCTATTTATAGAGTGGAAAGTTTAAAGCCTATTTAAAAGGTTTATTTTTTGGTAAATATTTTATTTGATAAAGGCAATAATCCATAAGAATAAAACGTATATTTAAGTGGTTGGCTGCCAGTGGTTTTAAGATAAAACCATTTTAAAGGTGTTCGGGCTTATGGGTAGCGCTTATTCCGAAATAATTATAGTTGAATTTTAATTTTTTTAAAAAATGAAAACACAAAAAATAATAGTTTTAGCAGGGTTTATGGTGGCCTTTTTAGCGTTAACTAGTTTTAAATCAGAAATTGCTTTTAATGACAAAATTATTAAAGTTGAAGCACAAGAAGGACTGCTTGTTTATGCTACTTTTGATGGAAAAGAAGATTATGGCTATAATTTCGTTACCAAAGGGAAAGATGATGAAGAGCATACCTTAACATTTCAAAAAGTAGAAGATGACGTATTAAAGGCATTTGATTTGAATTCTGATGCTTTGATAGGTACCAAATTTAAAATCACTTTTAATAGAGATATTGAAGTTTCTAAAGATGAAAATAATATGGATGATGAGGATGAAGTTAATACTATTATCAAATTAGAGAAATTGTAAAAAACTTGTCGCTCTGAACTTGTTTCAACATCTAAACGTATCAGGCTTCCGATAATTCGGGAGCCTTTTTTATAAACACTTCCCAAATAAATACACCATATACAATTACATATTCTATAGCGATAATGAACAGATTTTCAGATTTATCAGCTTTATTCAAATTGATGTAAGCCAAATAACTCAAGATGATAACAAAGCTCCAAACCAAAGGAAATTTATATTTAGTAAATACCGAAAGTATTAAAAGTGTTGCGACGTACCATGGATGTACTGTGGTTGTGGTGAAGTAGTAAAATGATAATACAAATAGCATTGCTGTAATAAGTTCTATCATGGTTTTATTTCTTCTGAAAAATGTGATGATTAGGGTTGTGATAATTACAATTATAGGAATAATTTTTCCAATCACAGCAATCTCGTTATACCCTCTAAATAAATATCCAATTTCTCTAGCGATATAGTAGATACTCGCATTAAATTCAAAATTTTGAAACCAAAGTGCTACGGTTTGGGAGTAGTTATTTATAAATTCTGAGGAGTAAAATGGAGCAAAAAGTAAAACGGTTGTTATGATTACTATGGTATAAAACATAATGAGTTTTGTCAGGTTAATCACAGTTGAAACCTCAGAATTATCATTTCTCCTCACAAACCACTGAAAAAACAGCGGTAAAAATATAAGTGGAATTAATTTAACTGAAATAGATAGCGCTAATACTACTGCTGCGAATTGCCATTTTTTTGAATACAGCAAATACAAACTCCAGACTAAAAAGAAAATCATTACGCCTTCAAAATGTAGATTTCCTGTGAGTTCTATGATGATAAAAGGATTTAAAATGTACCAAAAAATATTGTGGGTTGGCAGTTTTAGTTTTTCTAAAAGTTTTTGGCCAAAGTACATAGAGCCGAAATCCGCTGCGATAATTAATAGTCGCATAACAATAACAGAAGCTAAAATACTTTTCCCAGCCAACAGTCCTGCGATTACAAAACTGAGTTGATTAATTGGTGGGTAATTGGTGTAATGGCTGGCGTTTAAGCTGCCCATGCCTTCTCTTAATTCCAAGGCTTGTGCTATTGGGAATTCTCCTTTGTCGATAAATGATTCAACCGTATACAGATAAGGGTTAAAACCTTCTAAAATCATACGTCCATCCCAAATAAAACGATAAAAATCTTGAGAAAGATTTGGTATAGCAAAAATGAAAATAGCTCGAAAACCAAAAGCTAAATAGGTCAAAAGTTTAGGTTGATGCTTTAGTTGTTTTACCAATTGATAAAACAAAACAAACAACATACCGTAAAGTACTATGAGTTTTACATATTCGGTTCTTACCAAATCGTACGCGAAAAACCAAGAAAGCACTAAACTTGTTAAGGCTAACAGTAGTGGTGTTTTATGTAGTTTGATAAAAGTAGGGTTTAAAAGCACAGTATAAATATAAGACTAAATGTTGGTCGGATTTTAATTCAAACAACTTACAGGATAATTTTAATTTTGAAAATCAGTTATTTGATATTATGACATACCTCAGTTTTTTAATCACTAAAATTGTATATTTTGGCGACATAAATCAAAACCAACTAATTATGAGAATACTATTCGTTTTTTGTTTTACTTTTCTTTTTGCTCACTATACTTTTAGTCAAGATTTTAAAGCGCTTTCTGAATATGAGTTTTCCAATATTGAAAGCTACAAAACTGAGCAAAACAAGGTTTTAGAGTGTGCGAATTTTTTATTTAATAACCCTAGTAATTCCCAAGAGCTAAACAGATTAACTGCAATACAATATGTTATGAAGTGGATGGAAGGTACGCCTGCTTATACCTTTGAGATAGGACCAAATGCGATGGAATTAACAAAAGGCAACTCTGATTTATTTGGCTTATTGCTTGCGGGTATGACTAAAGTGGTTTTAGAGAACGATGGTGACAAATTAAATAGTAATGATATCTATGATAAAGCCAAGACTTTGGTGGTAGATTACTGTGCCAATTCTGCAAATAAAATGAAGCCCTCTAAAAAGATTAAGAAGCTTATTAAAAAACGCAAAAAGGCTTAATTTTTTTTCATTCTCAATAAAATATATTTTGTGGTTACAATTAGACGATTAAGTTTATTTCTACTAATTTTTACGTGCGCATATAGCACTTTCGGACAAAATAGTATATTATCTGATATTGAATTCTCAGGTGATTTCAGATTTAGAGTAGAGCAAGATTGGGATTCAAGAAAATCTGATGGTACGTATAGGGAAGATCGAACAAGGTTGAGATATAGAGCTCGTATAGGAGCTATTTATAACTTTAAAAGTTGGGCAAAGGTTGGATTAAGAATTCGAACTGGAAATCCCATAAAACAGCAAGATCCGCAAATAACTCTAGGAGATGTATCTAAGGAGTTCGGAACTCTTCCTATAGGTTTTGAAAAAGTATTTTTTTATGCAAAACATAAAAATATTGAAGGGTGGTTGGGTAAAAACACCTTTCCTTTTGAAAAGAATAACGAACAATTTTGGAGTGATAATGTGTATCCCGAAGGTGTGTTTTTGAAAAATACATTTCCTGTAACATCAGAAGTTTTAGATGCCGTTAGCATTAGCGGTGGGCATTTCATTGTTACAGCGTCTGGTGAGTCGTTAGGTAATGACGGTTATTTTCAGGGTTTTCAAACCAATTGGAGTTTTGGGGACGGCAGATTAAATATTTTTCCTTCGATTTATGTTTTCAAAAATATACCTAATATTCCAGATGGAGCTGCAACGTTTGTATTCGATTATTCTATTTTTCATCTGGGAGGAAACATGCAATTATTCAAAAAACCTTTAATACATCTTGATGCTGATTATTATCAAAACATTGAAGATTACGGTAATAATGATAACATACCAGATAATTTGAAAAATGAAAAACAAGGATTTGTAAGTGGGTTGAGTTATGGTGAATTACAAAAAAAAGGCGACTGGTTTTTAAAGCTTACTTATAACCATTTACAGCAGTATGCTGCAGTAGATTTTTTAACACAGAATGATTGGGCGCGATGGGATTATTCATCGTTTGATTCCCCTGACGGAAGATTAACTAACTATAAAGGCTTTGAGTTTGTAACAGCTTACAAATTGAATAAAAGTATGAATCTTGTAATGAAATATTATTGGGTTGAGCAATTAGTGCCTTATGGTAATTTTTTAGAAAACGGAAGTAGAATACGGTTTGATATCGATATTAAGTTTTAAACCTTAGAAGCTAAAGATTTAAAAAATACATACCCAAAACCTATAAAAAGCATAAGGTGAAAAGGAAACAATCCAAAATCGCCACCTTGATCTCCTACAATAAATGCGCTATACATACCAAAACCAAAATACACCATTAAAATGCCTTCTAGTATTACATGTGCTGAAATGGTTTTTTTGATGTATTTATTGTTTTTCCAGTTGTCTTTATATTTGCTAAGGTTAAATTTTGGCGTACGCACAAATTCACTTTTTTTACCAAGATGACCTTCTAAAACTGCTATAGAATTATGTAATGAAAAGCCCATAGCTATCGAGAAAAATACAAAAAACATACCTATGTAGCCCATGAAGTTTTTAATACCACCACCATAAATTTTACGGTACATAATCCAGTAACACACAAAGAAAATAACAGTGCTTAATACAAAGAAACTCATTACAATAAAGTATGACTTTAAATGTGCATATTCATTTTTAATGTAAAGCATTGGGATGCTTAGAATGGCAACAATAAGGATGTTTAAAAACATAGTACTATTTAGCAAATGTAAGATGCCATGTACCTTTGTTTTTGAAGATATATTTTCATTTTTTAAAACCTTCCAGAGCATTTTTCTAAAATTCTCTGCACCTCCTTTATTCCATCTAAATTGTTGAGAACGTGCGGCACTAATTACAATGGGTAATTCTGCTGGTGTCTCTACGTTTTCTAAATATTTAAATTTCCAATTTTTAAGTTGTGCGCGATAGCTTAAATCTAAATCTTCGGTAAGCGTATCGCCTTCCCAATTCCCTGCATCAATAATGCATTCTTTTCTCCAAATACCAGCTGTACCATTAAAGTTTATAAAGTGCCCTTTACTATTTCTTCCAACCTGTTCTAATGTAAAATGGGCATCAAGCGCAAAGGCTTGAATTTTGGTTAGGACTGAATAGTTGCGGTTTATATGCCCCCAACGTGTTTGTACGACACCGATATCACTGTTTTTGAAATATGGTACAGTGCGTTTTAACCAATCTTTTTGAGGTAAAAAATCAGAATCGAAAATAGCAATGAATTCACCTTTTGCACCTTCCAATCCCTCTTTTAACGCACCTGCTTTAAATCCTGTTCTAATAGTTCTCGTAATATGTTGAATATCTAAACCTGTGGCTTGCAGTTTTTTGATGTGTGCGCGCGTCGTTTCTACAGTTTCATCGGTAGAGTCATCTAAAACCTGAATTTCCAACTTGTCTTTAGGGTAATCTATTTTCGCGATATTATCCAGTAAACGTTCCATTACGTACATCTCGTTATATACTGGAAGTTGAATTGTAACATGCGGGACTTCGACTGGATTGTCTAAATTGAAGGTGTCACAAGATGTTTGTTTTTTTTGTGCAGAAAGGTAATTAAATAGCAAGTTAAGCTGCGCTAATGCATACATGAAAATAAGCAACAACGCTATGGTGTAAATAACTATAATAACCGTTTCTATATACATTATTTGAGACTGTATTTAAAAATCCAACCCAATATTTTTACGCCTGCAAATATAGCACCTTTTGCTGTTCCTGAAACTTTTGAGACCCCAATTCTGTTTCGATAATTCACTGGTATTTCGGTATAGCTCAACTTTTGTCTTATAGCTTTAAGTTGCATTTCTACAGTCCATCCATAGGTTTTATCTTCCATGTTTAGCTGTAATAACTTGTTGTATTTTATTGCTCTAAATGGTCCTAAGTCAGTAAATTTTGCACTGAAAAGTAGTTTCATTAAAGAGGTTGCTAACCAATTTCCGAAAATTTGCGGCACAGTCATAGAACCTTCTTCACGTAGTCGTTTTACTCGAGCTCCAATTACAAAATCTACGTCTTTTTCGATGATGGGGGCTACAATTTTCGTAAGTTCTTCGGGAAAATCGCTGTAATCTCCATCTAAAAAAACAATAATATCCGGTTTTTCAGCTTTGTTCGCAACATAGTCCATGCCTTTTAAGCAGGCATATCCATACCCTTTATTGGTTTCAGTAAGTACGGTTGCACCTGCCGCAGCTGCATTTCTCTCGGTATTATCAGTGGACCTGTTACTTACAACTATAACTTCTTCAACATGTTTTGGAATGTCCTTAATTACACTAGCTATAGAATCTGCCTCATTAAAGGCAGGAATTATGACGTTGATTTTGGTCATCTCAAATCCTTAAGATTATTGTCTCTTCTGAAAGATTTAAAATCGGTCCATTCATCAATCTGTTTACCGTCTTTAAAGCGTTTTGCAGAAATTAGTTCTTCATTATGATACATCAAACAATAACCGTTTTTCACATTGTTTTTTAATTGGCATTTATGATTAATTTTTTCCATGTCATCATAAAATAACCACCAATTATTTTTCTTTCCATTTAGAAAATGACCTTCACTTTCTTTAGTTCCATTTTCGCGGTAAAAGTACCAATATTTTATGGGTTTATTGTTTTTGAAATGCCCTTCTTTCTGTACTTTCCCATTGGAATAATAAAACGTCCAATATTTGATTTTGACTCCGTTTTCTGTCCATCCTTCAGCTTTAATGTTGCCGTTTTCGTAGAATTCCCTTTGGTATTTCTTTTCGGCGAAAGCATTAAAACTAATGCATAGTGTTATTATGAGAATTAGGTTTTTCATTTACAATTTTTTGTTCCATAGAGATTTGTAAAGTTGCTCAACTGAAAACTGAGACTAAAAACTATTTTATTTCTGATTTACCAAATCCATCAAATCCACATCATTTCCTAGTAGAATATCTGTTGAATTGATACGACCTTTTTCTGGTCCATTTTCTAATTTTAAAACACCTCTAGGACAAACAGCTGAACATACACCGCAACCCACACAACTTGCACGCACAATATTTTCACCCTTTTGAGCATAGGCACGTACATCAATACCTTGTTCGCAATATGTGGAACAGTTACCGCAAGAAATACATTGGCCACCATTAGTTGTAATTCTAAATCGAGATTTAAAACGTTGCACCAAACCTAAGTAGGCCGCTAAAGGACAACCAAAACGACACCAAACTCTGTTTCCAAAAATAGGATAGAAACCAGTACCAATTACACCTGCAAACCAAGCCCCAATTAAGAAACTATAGGTGTCTTTTATCCACTGTGATTTTATACCAAGGAATGCTTCAGCTCCTGAAAAATAACAATATAAAGTTACCAAGGTCATTACCAACGAAAACACTAATACAGAATGGATTAACCAGCGTTCTAATTTCCAGGCATTCAAACTTTTATTAGAATGTTGTCTGTATGGATCTCCTAAGGTTTCAGCTAAACCACCACAACCACAAACCCAAGAACAATACCAGCGTTTTCCAAAGAAATACACCATTACGGGCACAATAACTATAGTTAATACAACACCCCAAACTAATATAAAAAGGCCTACAGCACCGCTTTCTCTTAAGCTATCTAAATTCCATTCAAAAAAGAAATCATAATCTAAAGGAAATGCATTTTTAAAATCGTACCCAGGCATGTTTAAACTTGTCATGATTTCTGGAATAAGAAATGCAAAAACTATCTGAAAAAACAACACCGAGGTGGTACGAATGATTTGGTATTTGTTGTGCCTGTATTTTATGTACATACGCACCGCCATTACAATCATAATCACACAGTACAAGAAGCCATATACAAACCATTGACTTGAAGGTCCACCATTTAGGAATTCACTAATTGGGTCTAAAATGTAAGTCCAATTCACTACATAATCTGCCATAAAATATAGCATCAAATAGAATACCACTAGATAAACTAATACTAACCAAGCAATCCAACCACGATTAGTACTCGCCTCATGATAAATGCCGTTGTGTTTAATACCAGGTCTACCCAATAAAATAACATTTGGTAATATAAAAAATAGTGCACCTATTATGGCTAACCCAAACGTAAGCCACCATAGTAAGCCAGCATTCTCTTTCACAAACCCGGAGCCTGCTTTTTTTGCTATTTCATAACTTAAAGTATGAGGCTTTCCATAGATTTTATATTGGTATTGTTCACCTTTTTTATCCCAATTCTTTTCTGTATCATACTTTGCTATTAATGCATCATAGTGATTATTGGAAGTTTCATAAGCATTCCTTACACGACTTGAAAATTCAAAAATATTCAAGTCCTCTTCCGTAACCGTTGCTTTTTTAAGCTCATCTTTTATAATTTCACTTTTGTAGCCTTTAGATGCAATGAATTCGTTCAATTCGGTTTCAGTTAAACTAAAACTACCTGTAAAAAGAGTACCCGTAAAAATGACTAAACCTATAATGAATAAGACTAATCCTATCTGTTTTATTGCTTTCATAATATGATGATTTACGCGAATATGCGTTTCCAACTTTTCTTTTTAAGCTGAATATTTGTATTATTTTCTTTGTTGAATTTTGAAACGATGTCTTTTTCGTGAAGTTTATAAAATTCTGGGTCGAAGTTGGCATCTGCTAAATGTTCTAAAACATAATCTACAGATTGCTTTTCGGTTAAGATTTTATCAAAAAACTCATGGCGCATTCTGATACCAAAAGTGTTTATGCCAATAAATTTGCGCGTGTTCTTATCATAATTAATATGAATGCATTTATTACCATCGGCATGTTCCCAGTAAAAACGCGCTTCATTATCTTTAGGTTGCGCCCAAACCCAACCGTAAGTTTGGTATTCAATATCCATAAATTTAGCGGAGTTAAACCAATGCCCAGGTTTGTATTGTAAACGGTTACCACAAATGGTTTGCGCTACAGTTTCCCCCATCATGCGTCCTGTATACCAAACGGCTTCAATAGGTCTACGTTGATCAATCCCTTCATGTTGTTCAGCACAATCACCTATGGCGTAAACATCAGGAATATTCGTTTCTAAATACCGATTTACTTTTACGCCACGACCAGTTTCAATTTCAGAACCTTTTATAAAATCAATATTAGGCGAAACACCTGCAGTTAGTCCAACCACATTACACGGAATTTCCTCACCAGTCTCTTGAATAATTACTGATTTTACTTGTCCGTTATCGTCAGAAACAATCTCTTTTAAGTTTGAGGATAACCGTAAATCAATACCATTAGCTAAAATTTCACGATTTATCATCGCACTTTCACCTTCAGGCAATACACCATTCCAAAAACTACTTTCACGAACCAAAAACGTCACAGGAATATGTCTGGAATGTAGCATTTCAGCCAACTCAATCCCAATCAATCCACCACCAACAATAACTGCACGTTTACAAACGGTATTATTAGGTGCGTATTTTTCCAAATTCTCTAAATCTTGTTTATGGTACATCCCCATAACACCATCTAAATCTTGCCCTGGCCATCCAAATTTATTGGGTTTACTACCAGTGGCAATAATCAGTTTATCATATTTAAGTGTTTCACTACTTGCAAAATGTAGCGTTTTAGATGTTGTTTCAATTTGCTTTACAAAGCCTTTTTTAAGGGCAATTCTGTTCTTTTTCCAAAACCAATTTTCGTAAGGTTGCGTATGTTCAAACTTCATGTGCCCCATATACACGTACATCAACGCAGTGCGCGAAAAGAAATAATCGGTTTCAGCAGAAACAATAGTAATTTTTTTGTCGGAAAGTTTACGAATATGTCGCGCAGCGGTTACTCCAGAAATTCCGTTTCCAATAATAACAATGTGTTCTTCCATAATTTGGTTGTTAGTGTAATTTTTTTTGGGCGTTACCCTGTCGGGTCGGGCTTTACGTTTCAAGTCCTCGCTCCGTGCCTCCGCTGTGGGCTTTCCACTGCAATCCCTAACGCGGGTGAGTTTGCTAACGTGTTTTGTAGCCTAATCAACGGGCATATTTTGCAACGCATAAACCATTGAAAATATGGTAATAGGTCGCATCTAAAGGTAATAACTTAATGTGTTACCTTAATTTAGAACAAGTTTAAATTGATTATCTTTTGTAAGGAATTGTCATGCCCCGAGACGCGAAAAAATTGTTGTTTTTTTTGAAAGTTTATGGAAATTAGGCAGACTTAGTTGAGAGTAAATTGAAAATTAAATCATTCAAAAATGAAAAAAATAATAGTTATAATAACCGTAATACTAGGAAGTGTTGCTGCACAAGCACAAGATTTAAATACTTTCTTTAATAAAGCCGATGCGTTTTTTAAATCAAATGTAGCTAATGGAAGAGTAGCTTATGATAACATACATAAAGATCCTTCTCAATTAAACGAAGTATTAAAAATAGCACAAGGCATTTCAGTTTCTAAAGATGATGCTAAAAACTACCAAGCATTTTGGATTAACGCTTACAACTTATCGGTAATAAAAGGGTTGATAGATAAATATCCAACAAAATCACCATTAGATAATGCTGGTTTTTTTGATAAAACAACGCACAATATTGGCGGAAAAAACATCACTTTAAATGATATAGAACACAAGCTATTACGAGGTCAATTTAACGATGCCCGTTTTCACTTTGTATTGGTATGTGGCGCGGTTGGATGTCCACCACTTATTAATAAAGCTTACTTGCCAAATACCTTAGATATGCAATTAGAATCCCAAACTAAAAAAGCTATAAACGGAGATTTTATTAGAGTAAATGAAAAGAAAAACCGTGTACAAGCATCTCAAATTATGGAATGGTATAAAGAAGATTTTACAATGAAAGGAATGGATGAAATTGACTTTATAAACAAGTATAAAACAGAAAAGTTAGAAGGAAAATGGAAGTTAAGCTACTTTCCTTATGACTGGAATATTAATAAACAATAATAATTAAAACAACAAATACATCATTCCGCTAAATAATTAAGGATGATACCTAATAAACCAAAAATCAAAAACATGAAAAGAGTAATAGCAATAATAGCTTTAGTAGCAATATCATTTAATGGGTTTTCTCAAGAAGACGAACAAGAAGAACGTAGTGTAATTCAAACCTATACACCATCCATACTTTTAAAGAAAGGACAGTGGGATATCAAATGGTTCAATAATTTATATACTGAAACTAAAGCCAAATTTAATGGGGTAAAGGCTGATAAAGCACGTGAAACCTATTTCACTTCAAGCTTTGACATATTTACCGGAGTATCGGAGAATAACTCTCTTAACGTTGGAGTTTTATTCGATATAAGATCTAATGTGATAGGTGATAGAAGTGCATTAAATGTATTGTCTTTTGATGGTGAAAGAGGTACAGCACGTTCTGGCTTAACTTCCATAGCACCAGTAATTAAATTCAATCCAATTAAGAATGTTGGTAATTTTACTATTCAATCGGCATTTCATATTCCGCTTTTTAGTGAAGAATCAGATAGCCAAGGCGTCTTTTTAGACCAAACAGCTTATACGTTCCAAAATCGTTTTTTCTATGATTACACATTACCAGGTGGCGATTGGCAATTATTTACCGAACTAAATACGGAATATAACTTCGGAGACGATGATAGTTTTGCTAATAATACATTTGTAATAGCACCTGGTCTTTTTATGAGTTATTTCCCAAGTTCCAAGTCTACAGTTTTAGGATTTGTTCAGCATTTTCAACGTGTTGGAGATTTTGAACAAGATTTTACAGCTTTAGGTTTTGGAGGAAAGTATCAGTTGACTAAAGAATTAAATTTAGAATTGCTTTATAGCAAATTTGTCAGAGGTGAAAATACTGGATTAGGGCAATCATTCAACATTGGATTAAGAGCTTTGTTCTAGTAGATAGTATCAGATTAAATAGTAAATTAGGAGTTTAAAAGCTATGATGAATGAAGCATTTTAAACTCCTTCTTTTTGTTTTAATATTTGGTTTTCAATCCTGTAAAACCCAAACTGAAAAAATCAATGGTGTAAGCTTTGTGGCGGCAAATGCTGAGGTTTCTGAAAAACATGTCAATCCGGTTATAAATGTAAATGCTAATTATGCAGCCATTATGCCTTTTGGATTTATAAAGGATTTAAAACATCCAGAAATCATTCACAATACACATAGGCAATGGTTTGGAGAAACTGTAGATGGTGCAAAACAATATATTGGAGAGTTAAGGAAAAGAGATATTAAAATTATGCTGAAGCCTCAAATTTGGGTATGGCATGGTGAATTTACAGGATACATTGAAATGCAAAAAGAGGAAGATTGGAAAGCCCTAGAAGATTCCTATTCCAAATTTATTTTAGAGTATGCGGTGTTAGCTAATCAACTTAATATCGACATATTCTGTATCGGTACTGAGTTGGAACGGTTTGTAGCAAACCGAACATCTTACTGGTTGGGCTTAATAAGAAAAATTAAATCTATCTATAAAGGGAAGCTAACATATGCCGCTAATTGGGACGAATTCAAAAGAACACCATTTTGGAACGCCTTAGATTATATAGGCGTTGATGCCTATTTTCCTGTTAGTGATAGTAAAACGCCAACATTGGAAGAGTGTAAGAAAGGTTGGGAAACACATAAAGCGATTATAAAATCAATTTCTGAGAAGGCTGGAAAACCTATTCTTTTTACAGAATTTGGTTATAGAAGTGTAGATTATTCAGGAAAGGAACCTTGGAGAAGTGATAGAGGTATGAAACAAGTAAACCTAGAAGCACAAACCAATACAACAAAAGCGTTGTTTGAAATCTTTTGGAAGGAAGAGTGGTTTGCAGGTGGATTTATTTGGAAATGGTTCATTAATCACGATAAGGTAGGGGGGCTCGATAATCCCATGTTTACACCGCAAAACAAACCAGTGGAGGCATTAATTCGTAAATACTATAAAACAAACTATTAATGCAAAAGTGGAACAACATACTGTTTTTTGCTTTGATACTCTTGTCTTGTACAGATGCAGATGATAAGATTGAGGAAACCCTAGCAATATATGCTTCCAGTAATACTATTGAAACAGGAGGGGTTATTGCTTGTGCCGCTAGTGATAAAGATACTGGTGACGTTTTGACGTTTTTTTACCCCGAAGAAGGCGCTAGCAATATTAGGTTTTATGAAACTGAAAATACGGATGTGAATCATGAAGATTATGCAAACTACAAACAGGTTTTTGTAAATAGCGAGCCGTTTTTTAATGGGCATTTAGGTAAGTTTACGCAGTCGTCTTCTAACGAAAAATGGGTGATTATTACTTTTGAATTAAATGCTGAAGTAAAAATTTCAAATCCGATTCGTATTAAGCATTTAACAAAACCCACAGTTTGGACTGAGGTCGTAACGATTAATCAAGCTACTTCAGGAATGCCAGTATTTTCATGGGAACATGATGCAGCTGGAGATAATGCTATTTATTTTCAAGTAGTTTCAGATGTTAGTAATAATTTATTGTCAGGTACGTATACCAATGAAAGTTCATTTCAATATTACAATACCAATAATGTCGTGCTAAACGTCACAACTCAAACACCTCCAGATTTAGCTGTGGGAAACAATTATAATTTCACATTAATGGATGTAAGTTTAGATAATTGGGTAAATTTGGTGATTACTAAATCTTTTACAGCCCAATGATGAAGCGGAATTTAATCTACATCGTATCTATATGTATAGGTTATATTTCATTTGCTCAAGAAAAGTATGTGGCTGATGTGAAAATTCAGGGTAACGAGAAATTAAAATCATCATTCGTAAAAAAAATAGCATCATTAAAATCTGGTGACGTTTTAGATTCTTTGCGCATTGAAGAGGATATGAGGTTTTTGAAACGTTTGCCTTCAATATCTCATGCATCATATCAAGTTTTTCCGGCAGAAGGCAATACATACAACGTCTTTTATAATATAGAAGAGAATTTTACTTTAATTCCTTCCGTTAATTTCTATACCACAGATAATGATGAATTTGCATATCGTATTGGGCTATATGAGTTTAATGCCTTGGGACGAAACATTATTGTTGGCGGATTTTATCAGAAAGATATTTACGATTCTCATGCTATAAACATCAGAGCACCATTTTTATTTTCAAGACATTGGGGGTTAGCGGCTAATTATCAAGATTTAACTACCCAAGAACCCGTGTTCTTTGAAGACGAAACCGCACAATATAAATACAACAATAAGAGCTATGAGCTTCTTGGTTTGTATCGATTCAATTTTCATCATAGATTAGAATTTGGAGCAAATTATTTCGTAGAAGATTATCGTTTTAAAGGCGATAACATAAATAATAGGCCAGAGCTAAACGTCCATAAATGGTTAGCTAAGGGTATTTACGAATACAACAATCTAGACTATTTTTACCAATTTGTGTCTGGCTTTAGAAGCGTGTTCAACTTTCAATATGTAACATCTACTGACGATATGCTTCCCGATTTTTTCATAGGGTGGAACGACTTTTTCTATTTCAAACGTATAGGCGAAAAAGGCAATTGGGCAAACAGATTACGTATGGGGCTTTCTACTAATGATGAGACACCATTTGCTCCGTTTTCCGTAGATAATAACCTAAATGTCCGTGGTGTTGGTAATACTATAGATAGAGGCACGGGCGTTATTGTTTTAAATACTGAATACCGTCATACACTTTACGAAAAAAACTGGTTTGTGCTTCAGGGCAATGCTTTTGTAGATGCAGGTACATGGCGAAATCCAGGAGGTGATTTTGGAGATTTTAGTAAAAAAGATAATGTAAAAGTTTATCCAGGTTTGGGCTTGCGCTTCATTCATAAAAAAATCTATAATGCCATTTTTAGAATAGATTATGGCTATGGCATTACCGAAAATTCTACAAAAGGTTTCGTGTTTGGTATTGGGCAGTACTTTTAGTAACATTGATTTTTTATGGGCGTTCCCCTGTAGGGTCGGGCTATCCGCTATATCTTTTGTTTTTGTCATTCCTGCGAAGGCAAGAATCTATAAAAGTGACATCTTCAGTAATTCATTATAGGCTTTTATAGCAATTAAAACAAAAGGATGCCGCTACTATCCCTAACGCATCAATCTTCTAGCTTACTTGCGTCTTCATAAACTCTGGTTTATCACGAACATCAGTATTAAGAAATCAATAAATTTATAATCTACATTTTTAGTTCCCGTGTAAACAATTAGTTTTGCCAAAAAATAAAAATAGCATGCGAACTTTTGCAATTGGAGATATACATGGCGGATTGAAAGCCTTAATTCAACTACTAAACCTATTAGAATTAAAGGATGAAGATAAATTAATCTTCATGGGCGATTATGTTGATGGTTGGAGCGAATCCGCACAGGTTATTCAATTCCTAATAGAACTTTCAGAGAAATTCGATTGTAATTTCATTAAAGGAAATCATGATGTTTGGGCAGAAGAATGGTTGCGCAGTGGCGAAGTAAATCCAACATGGTATATGCACGGAGGAAAAGAAACCATAGAAAGCTATGAAGGGTTTACAACTGAACAGAAAAGTGAGCATTTATTGTTCTTCGGAAATTTAAAAATGTACCATATTGATGATGAAAACCGATTGTTTTTACATGCCGGTTTCACATCAATGCATGGTGTGGAAAAAGAAGTGTTTCAAACCACCTTGTATTTTGATAGAACACTTTGGGAAATGGCATTGACTATGGATAAGCGTATTGCTAAAAACTCAGAATTGTACCCAAAACGGCTAACACATTATAACGAAATTTATATTGGGCATACACCAACTATAAACTATGGTCAGTATGAACCAATGAACGCCATAAACGTTTGGAATATTGATACAGGAGCAGCCTTTTTTGGAAAATTATCAGCAGTAAATATAGATACCAAAGAAGTATTTCAAAGTGAAGTGGTAAAGGATTTATACCCAGATGAAAAAGGTAGAAATAAGAATTAGGTTTTCACTAAATTCTCTTGATAATAAGATTTAAGTTCAGAAGGAGAAGCACCTAATCTACTTTTTAAATGAATGCACCAAAAGTGAAATTGTGTTTTCCATACACCATGTTTTTGGTAGCATCTAGCCGATGTTGTTAGCCATTCAGGAATCACAACAAATTCATTTAAAGCATAGAGTTTTTTTATTAAAACATTGTCTTCGTAAATTTCATAGGTTTCGTCGTAACCTCCGATTTTATTAAACAGGCTTTTGGTTATAAACTGACTTTGGTCACCACCACGACTTGCTCTAAAAGGTAAGGCAGTTAACCATCCAGCAAGTTTTAACCACCAATGATTGCTTTTAAATTGCATTCTAAAACAACCAGCATTATTCCCTTTCTCTATTTCTGAAAGAATATGAAAATCAAAATTTTGAGGTGGAAAGGAATCAGCATGTAAAAAGTAGAGCACATTTCCTTTGGCAATTTTTGCGCCATAATTCATTTGTTTTGCACGACCTTTTTTTGACTCTATTAGGCGAATGTGAGTTCGAGTATTTTTGCTTTGCGAAAACGTGTCGAGAACCACATCTTGCGTGCTATCAATACTACCGCCATCAACAACTATAATCTCTTCAATATGTTCTTGCGTAGAATTTTCAACAAGATGATTCAGCAGTTTTACAATGTTTGCTGCTTCATTTAAAGTAGGTATAATGATAGATATTTTATTCATTCAAATCCCAGCTATAATCTTTAAAACGCTTTTTAGCATTTTTCGAAATCTCAACTTCAGAATATCGAATTAAAAAATCAATAAGCGAACCGTTCTGCTTAAAATCTTTAGCAAACCATTGAAATATTTTAGAGAGTTCTAATTCATCTTTTAAAATGATATTTCGTTCAGGATCGCTTAAGAATTCCTTTGCAGCATTAGTTAATTGTACTTCTAAATTAGAAGCCGTAAAGGCTTTATTTTGCAATTTTGGACAGGAGTATGAAGCACAAACAATAGCAAAATGAATACGCGGTTCATTCATTTTACGTAAGACATCATGTTCTATTTCATCTAAATTATACCATTTTTCTCCCAGTTTCCAATGGCGTTGTTTCCAAGGATCTTTTATATCTTTAATGCTTTTTATAGGATAATTTCTTAAAATTAAGTCGATAGTTAGGGCGTTGTAGGCATTTATCCAATAGGCTAGTTTGTCTTCTTTTGTCCAATCATCATTTGGTGTATTATTGGCCAATAGCTCAATATACTTTAATAAAACACCTCTGCTTTTTTTCAATCCTGAGTAGTCTACATTTCCATCTTTCGAAACATACTTTGCCAATACATCGTCCCAAGAATCATGATTGAAAGCTTCAGGATAATAAAGAATTGTATCGTGTTCAAGTATCGGTTCCTCAATTTTCTCTTCTACTGCTTTATTAGCTATTGAATCCCTAGTGCTTTCACCAGAACTCTTAATTAAAGGTTTATTTACAACTTCAATATAAGCGTCGGAATCAGGAACATAAAGTGAATCTGTCATTTTAATCACTTTTGTGGTAGTGGTTGCCGTGGTATCTATTTCTTTCGTTCCAGAAGTAGAATGCTCAGTTTTGTTCACCACCTTTTTCGCCCCAGAGCAGGCTAAAACTAAGCAGGTTAAAAAAATGAGGCCAAAAAATTTCATAAATAGTTTTAAATATCAACTAACAACACCCTCCACCATCGTAGTGGTATGTAGATTCACTAATGAAAATATCGTGCCGATTTAAACTGGCTAACGCTCCAGCAGTTTTATCACATATAGCTAAAGGCTGATTTTTTAACAACACATGTCCTTGTTTGTCATCAAAATAATCGTCTTCACCATAATAAATGGCTGCTTTTCCAGTAAAAATGCATGGGCCATCTTTTGGCATAGGGTCTTTAATAGCAGCAACTTCAATAGATTCTATATATATTAATTCTTCTGTTGGATAATGCTTGGGGTCTAAAATACGGTATGGTTTTCTAGCTCTAATTTCTATAGTGCCGAAGCCTGCATCGGTAAGTGCTTTTACATATTCGGCAATTGGTAAACTTCCACTTAAGCATAGGGCACGTAAACGTTCATCATTTTTAAGTGTATCGTTCATGGGTTGCTCGCAAGTTGGATCACTCATCACTAATTTGCCATGGGGCTTCAACACGCGATACATTTCAGCAATAGCTTTTTTTAAATCTTCAGCTTTAAAAATATTGAATAGGCAGTTTTGGGCAGCTACGTCAATCGAATTATCTTCGACAGGTAAGTTTAAAGCATCCCCTTTTTTAAGGTCAACAAATTCACTTTTAAACCAATTATTTTGAGCTTCGGCTTCAATAAAGTTTTTACGAGAAGCTTCTAGCATTTCATCTACCACATCAACACCAATAACGCCACCTTTTTGACGATTGAAATACGAAAATTGAAGCAATTCCATACCGCCACCAACGCCCACATATAGCATTTTTGGGTTATTGGTTAAATCTCTTGCATGTACTGTTGAACCACAACCATAGTTCATCTCTTGCATAATTTTTGGGATTTTTAATCCTGGTAATTCCCAAATTGGATTTGTAGTGCAGCATAAACCAACATCTGGAGTTAAGGCTGCTTCTTTGTATACGTCGTGTGTGGTTTCTAAATAGCTATTCATAATCAGTTTTTCTAAGTTTTTAGATAAAATAAAAGTAGTTGTTTTATCATATCTAAGGTGTAACAAATATTACACTATCAGATGCTTTTTATCAGTGCTTTAAAAAGCGTCACCATATCTGGTTCAGCTTTACCTGCCATAGCTATAATTTCGGCTATATCTACAGGTTTTAGATTATCTGGGTCGCATTCATCTGTTAAAACTGACACAGCTGCTACTTTTAATTTTAAATGATTAGCAACAATAACTTCAGGAACAGTGCTCATGCCTACAGCATCTGCACCAATTAGTCTTAGCATTCTATATTCGGCTCGAGTTTCTAATTGTGGGCCAACAACACTGGCATAAACACCTTCGTGAAGCCTTATATTATTGGCTTTTGCAATAGTTTTAAATTTTGAATTAATATCTAAATCATACGGCGCACTCATATCAACAAAACGATCTCCCATTTGCTCAATGCCTCTAATAGCAAGCGGAGAACTTCCTTGAAGGTTTATATGGTCATCAATAAGCATTAATTCACCTTTCTTGAAATCTAAATTGATGGCTCCAGCAGCATTAGACACTAAAAGTGTAGAAATTCCCAATTGTTGCATAACCCTTACTGGATATGTTACGTCTTGAAGAGTATAGCCTTCATAAACATGAAAACGTCCTTGCATCACCACAACTTTTTTTCCGCCCAAATTTCCATAAACAAGTTTTCCTTTATGAAATTCTACCGTAGCCGTTGGGAAGTTAGGAATATGATTATAGCTAACTTCTTTTAGGATTTCAACCGAGTCAATAAGTTGTCCAAGTCCTGTGCCAAGAATGATACCGACTTCAGGATTATCAAAGCCTTTTTCTTTAAGATAATCTACTGTTTCACTAATAAATTTAAGCATGTAATTGTTTAATTTTTTCTTGTAGTTCTATATTCGATTTATAAAAATTTGAAGCTATTAAATCTTCATAAGTATCAATATCGTTAAGGGTTTCTAAAGTACTAAATGTAATAGCCTTTTTATCTAACTCTAGTAATGTTTTTTCTAATAAATTATCCTTACTCCAAGGTTTGTTATCAAACACACAATTGTGAATTTTTGATTGTCCAATAAGGTAATAACCGCCATCAACAGCAGGACCAAAAACAGTGTCAGTGTTTTGTAAAGCTTTTAATCCATCAGAGATATGTGTCGCATTAATATCTGGTAAATCAGAGCCAATTAAAACAATACGTTCATAACCATCTTCGAAACCTTTTGTAAAGGCATTTTTCATACGGATACCTAGGTCTGCACCTTCTTGTGCAAATTTTTCAAAGCTTTGCCACTTTTCATCAATGATGACATCAGAAAAATAGATACGTTTATCAGCTTCTACATTTGACGTTGCTTTTTCGGTAATAGCCACTAATTCTTTGTAAACCTCAAAAGCGCCAACATCACCAATAGTTTTGGCAAGTCGAGTTTTAACCTTTCCTAGTTTAATGTTCTTGACAAAAACAATAACGAGTTCTTTAGTCATACTTTTTTACGCCTTTTTTTAACCACTTACTCCATTCTTTTGAAAACGTATGAATAGTATCTGTAGTTTTTTGTTGTTCGTTGACAACTTCTAAATCGTTGTTTTTCCATTCAAAAATGCCTCCATATAAATTTAAAACATTTTTGTATCCAGCTTTTTTTAGTTTTTCAGCAACATCTTCTGATCTGATACCAAGTGAACAGTACACTACAATTTTGGCTTTCTTATTTGGTAGCTTTACTTCAGTTTTTTTTAAATTGAAACTATCATAACCTACACAAATAGCATCTTTTAGATGACTGGTTTTAAATTCTCGTTCTTCGCGAGAATCTAGAAGAATAACATCATTTTTAATTTGATATAGTGAATCTACTGAAATGTATGGGATAGACTCTGTATTCTGTTGTTTTAAAAGTTTGCCTAATTTCTTTTGGGAAAATCCAGAAATTGAAATGCTAAGACATAAAAAAAGCGATAAATACTTCATAAAAACGATTTAAGCCACAGAGCCTTGGCAACTACTTCCAGCACCTGCGGTACAACCATAGCAATGTTGTGAAATTACAATATTTCTACCTTCTAGTAACGCTTCATTATAATCTGAAATATGTTTTACTTTACTATTTACAGGTAGTTCTAGCATTTGATTAAAATCGCAATCGTACAAATACCCGTCCCAACTTACAGAAAGTGTATTGGTACACATAACGTTTGCGACAGCTGCAGGATTATAGGCTTCGACTAATTGATACATGTAATCTTCGTAGTTTTCTGAAGCGATTAAATAGTCTAAGAACCTTGAAATTGGTAAATTAGTAATGGCAAATAGGTTATGAAATTGAATGCTAAAATCTTCCATTAATGCCTTTTTGAAATCTTTCTCCATAGACATTTGGTCTCCAGGTAAAAATGCGCCCGATGGGTTGTAAACCAAGTCTAATCGCAAATCACTGTCTGGCATGCCATAACCTATAGCATTTAGTTCTTGTAATGCTTTTATAGACATATCAAAAACACCTTCGCCTCTTTGTTTATCTGTTTTTCCACGCGTCCAATGTGGCATAGAACTTACTACATGTACATTGTGTTTTTTGAAGAATTCTGGTAAATCGTAATATTTTTTATTGGCTCTAATTATGGTAAGGTTGGAGCGTACAATAAAATCTTTTATACCTGCTTTTGAGGCTTCCTCAACAAACCATCTAAAATTAGGATTCATTTCTGGTGCGCCACCTGTTAAATCTAAGGTGTGGGCTCCTGTGTTTTTAATAACCTCTAAACACTGTTGCATAGTTTCTTTGGTCATAATTTCCTTTCGGTCTGGACCTGCATCTACATGACAATGTTCACATACTTGATTACACATATAGCCTACATTAATCTGAAGAATTTCCAGTTTTTTTGCTTTTAGAGGAAACTGATTAGTTTCTTTAATTTTAGAGGCAAAAGTTGGTAAATCTCCATTTTGAAAAATACCATTAGATAGAATTTCTAATTGTCTTTTACTATTGGCTAATGCGCTTTCGCGTTTATGTAGTGATTGTGTTTTTAATTTCGTCATATGCTTTCTTAGGGGCTATTAATCTTGATAAGTTCTTGTTTGCGTTAGGGATTGAGGCATTTGTTGAAGCTCCTCGAAGAGAGCGACTGCCGAAAGCCCGACCCTTGTGGTAACGCCAAAATATACTACCCGTCTAACTTATTAACTTTATTCATCATTTGTACCCCGTGTACTAAGGTTGCACCACTTTTAATGGCAGCACCAACATGTATAGCTTCCATCATCTCTTCTTTGGTAATACCGCGTTGCAAGCCGTCTTGCGAATAGGCATCAATACAATAAGGACACTGCTCTGTATGCGCTACGGCTAGAGCTATTAGCGATTTTTCGCGGGCAGTAAGTGCACCTTCCTCAAAAACTTTTCCGTAATACTCAAAGAATTTATTGCCTAACTCCTCACTCCATTCTGTGATTTTCCCAAATTTTCTAAGGTCTGATGGGTCGTAATATGTTTTTTGCATTCTAAATTTTTTCAGGTAAAGATAAACATCTAGTAGATTATGTCGCTAAAAAAGGGAGGACTTAACAAAAATTTGAGATATTTTGATTACTTAAATTTTTCGTAAAAATAGAATTGATATTTTCAGTAACAGGATAGGGAACTAAAGGTGAATACTTACCTTTCATCATTGCAATTTAAAAACCAACTACGTGTATTATATAGGATATGATTTGGGGAGTTCTTCTGTAAAAGTGTCTGTCGTAGACGCTAAAACAGGTACAAATCTAATTACTTTGAATGAGCCAACCAATGAAATGGAAATTGTAGCACCACAGCAAAATTGGGCAGAACAAGACCCTAATATATGGTGGCACTATATATGTGTAGCGACCAGGCGAGCTATAAAAGAAAGTAATGTTGATGCTTCTAAAATTGAGGCTATTGGTATTTCATATCAAATGCACGGACTTGTTGTTGTTGATGAAAATGGCGAACCTCTACGCAACTCGATTATATGGTGCGATAGTCGCGCTGTGGATATCGGAAATAGAGCCTTTGATACTCTAGGTGAAGACCGATGCATGCAAAAACTTTTAAATTCTCCTGGAAATTTTACAGCCTCTAAATTAAAGTGGGTACGAGATAACGAGCCAGAAATTTATGGTAGAATACACAAATACATGCTTCCTGGTGATTTTATAGCAATGAAGCTAACAGGAGTGATTAATACCACTAAAAATGGACTGTCCGAAGGTATGCTTTGGGATTATGAAACTGATACTGTTGCCGATTGGTTGTTGAAACATTACGATATAAACCCGACTTTAACTCCAAACATAGTAGAGAATTTTACAGCACAAAGTAGAGTGAATGACGCTGGGGCAGAAGCTACAGGTTTGCCACAAGGTATTCCTGTAACATATCGCGCGGGTGATCAACCCAACAATGCGCTATCCTTAAATGTGTTTAATCATGGGGAAGTGGCGGCAACAGGTGGCACATCAGGAGTGGTATATGCGGTAACCAATGTTTTGAAATCTAAAGAATCGTCGAGAATCAATCATTTTGCACATGTAAACTATACTGCTTCTAAAAAAACTCTTGGAAAGTTACTTTGTATTAATGGGGCTGGTATACAATACCGCTGGTTAAAAGATAATTTAGACTCAAATTCTTATGAGGCGATGAATCAAAAAGCTGAGGTTGTTCCAGTAGGTTCAGAGGGTGTATGCGTTATTCCTTTTGGTAATGGTGCAGAGCGCATGTTTAACAATAAAATTGTAGGTACGCATATTTTAAATTTAAATTTAAACACCCATAGCGAAGGACATTTATGTCGTGCTGCTTTAGAAGGTATTGCGTTTTCTTTTGTTTACGGAATGGATATCTTAAAGGCAGATAATGCCGAAATAAAGGTGATACGCGCTGGAAACGATAATCTGTTTCGTTCAGAGATTTTCTCTAATACAGTGGCAACGTTAATAGGTCATGAAATCGAAATTTATAACACTACAGGAGCGGTAGGGGCAGCTCGTGCAGCAGGTTTAACCAACGGCGATTTTAAAAAATTTGGCGATAATATTACAGCAAACGATCACGTAATGACATATAAACCTTTGGGTAATAAAACTCCTTACGAAGTTGCTTACCAAAACTGGAAAAAAGAACTAGATAACGTTTTAAATAAATAATTTTTGGGCGCTACCACAATGGTCGGGCTTTCGGCAGTCGCTCTCTGCGAGGAGCTTCAACAAATGCCTCAATCCCTAGCGCAGAAGAAAGATTAGAGCATAAATTAAAAATACATATAAACAAAAACACAAATCAAACTTATAAAGAATAAGATATGGCAATTTTAGGAGATAAAGAATATTTTAAAGGTATAGGCGATATTAAATTTGAAGGAAAAGATTCAGATAATCCTTTAGCATTTAAATATTACAATCCAGAACAAGTGGTTGCTGGGAAAACCATGCGCGAGCATTTTAAGTTTGCCATAGCATATTGGCATACCTTCTGTGGTCAAGGGGCAGATCCATTCGGTCCTGGAACTCAAAATTTCCCTTGGGATCAAGCTAACGACCCAATGCAAGCAGCTAAGGATAAAGCCGATGCAGCTTTTGAGTTTATCACTAAAATGGGATTCGATTATTTCTGTTTCCATGATTATGATTTGGTAGCAGAAGGTGCCACCTTAGCAGAATCAGAAAAAAGACTTGCTGGTATTACAGAATATCTAAAAGGTAAAAAGGCAGAATCTGGCGTTAAGTTACTTTGGGGAACAGCCAACTGTTTTTCAAACCCAAGATATATGAATGGTGCTGCTACCAATCCAGAATTTAATGTAGTGGCTAGAGCAGGAGCTCAAATAAAACTAGCTTTAGATGCCACAATAGCTTTAGATGGTGAAAATTATGTGTTCTGGGGTGGTCGTGAAGGTTACATGTCTCTATTAAATACAGATATGGGGCGTGAACTAGACCATATGGCGCAAATGCTTACTATGGCTAGAGATTATGCAAGAGGTCAAGGGTTTAAAGGTACGTTCTTTATAGAACCAAAACCTATGGAGCCAATGAAACACCAGTACGATTTTGATGCTGCTACAGCTATAGGCTTCCTTCAAAATTATGGTTTAGATAAAGATTTTAAAATGAATATTGAGGTAAATCATGCTACTTTAGCGCAACATACCTTTCAGCACGAATTAGAAGTTTCTGCTAAAGCAGGTATGTTAGGAAGTATAGATGCTAACCGTGGTGATTACCAAAATGGCTGGGACACCGATCAGTTTCCAAATAATATCCAGGAAACTACCGAAGCCATGTTAGTTTTCCTTAAAGCTGGTGGTTTACAAGGTGGAGGTGTTAACTTTGATGCAAAAATTAGAAGAAACTCTACAGATTTAGAAGATATCTTTTTAGCACATATTGGTGGAGCAGATACCTTTGCTAGAGCATTAATCACTGCCGATAAAATTATATCATCTTCGGCTTATGAAAAATTAAGACAAGAGAGATATGCATCATTTGATTCTGGTAATGGAAAATCTTTTGAAAATGGAAGTTTAGATTTTAACGATCTTTATAAAATCGCCAAAGACAATGGTGAGTTACCATTAAAAAGTGGTAAGCAGGAGTTATTTGAGAATATTATTAATCAATACATATAAATTATGGCACAGAATAAATCGTTTATTTATGTAGTTACTTTGGTAGCTACTTTAGGAGGCTTACTTTTTGGTTATGATACCGCTGTAATTTCTGGTGCAGAAAAATCAATTCAAGCTTTTTTAATAGATAGTCAAGGACTAAGTTCCTTTTTACATGGTATTACGGTTTCTTCTGCCTTAATAGGCTGTATTATTGGAGGTGTATTTTCGGGATTTGTTTCCTCAAAATTCGGACGTAAAAATGCATTAATCATTGCAGGGGTATTGTTTTTATTATCGGCTCTAGGTTCTGGGAATCCAGAATTTCTCTTTTTTGAAAAAGGAGAGCCTTCCATGGGATTACTTTGGATGTTTAATTTTTATCGTATTATCGGTGGAATTGGGGTTGGTTTAGCATCAGCGGTTTGTCCAATGTATATTGGTGAAATTGCACCTGCGAATATTAGAGGTAAGTTGGTGTCCTTAAACCAATTTGCAATTATTTTCGGTATGCTCGTTGTGTATTTTGTAAACTGGGGTATAGCCGAAGGACAAACTATAGAATGGATAAACGAAATAGGATGGAGACGGATGTTTACATCAGAAGCCATTCCAGCGTCAATATTTGCTATTTTGATGTTCTTTATGCCTGAAACACCTCGTTATTTGGCATTACAACACAAGGATGAAAAAGCTTTATCAATTTTAACCAAAATTAATGGTCTTGAAAAAGCAAAAGAAATTTTAGGAGAAATAAAAAGCACGGTAGAAAGCTCAAAAGGAAAGCTACTTTCCTATGGTAAAGTCGTGATAGTAGTTGGAATACTTTTATCCGTTTTTCAACAATTTGTAGGTATTAATGTTGCGTTATATTACGCGCCAAGAATTTTTGAAAGCATGGGTGCTGCTAAGGATGCATCTATGTTACAAACTATTATTATGGGCTTAGTGAATGTTGTATTTACGGTTGTGGCTATTATGACAGTTGATAAATGGGGCAGAAAACCTCTGCTTATCACAGGTTCTATTGGTATGGCAATAGGTATGATAGCTATTTCTATTTTGGCATTTCAAAACATTATTGGTATTTCTACTTTAGTATTTATAATTATTTATACGGCATCTTTTATGATGAGTTGGGGGCCAATATGTTGGGTGCTAATCTCTGAAATATTCCCAAATAAAATTAGAAGTCAAGCTGTGGCTATTGCTGTTGCAGCACAATGGGCAGCAAATTTCTTCATATCATCTACATATCCGCCAATGATGGAATTTAGTAGTGGAGGTACTTATTTATTCTATGGGGTAATGAGTATACTTTCTGCAATATTTGTGTGGAAAATGGTGCCTGAAACAAAAGGAAAAACGCTGGAAGAAATGGAGGGTGTTTGGAGAAAGAAATAAATTTAATTTTCAACAGAACTAAAGGACACTATTCGAATTTTATTGAATAGTGTTTTTTATTTTAAAGCACTTCCATTTAAAACTCAATACTTTTAGTAAATTTACAGTTCCAAGATTTCACCATTTTTGATAGCAGCCCATTCCATAGATCAAGTTTTTGAAACCGCTCGCGTAGAGGAGGTTATCGGCGATTTTGTGCAGTTAAAAAAAGCGGGTAGTAACTACAAAGGCTTAAGCCCGTTTAGTGACGAGCGTACGCCGAGTTTTATGGTATCTCCAGTAAAGCAAATTTGGAAAGATTTTAGTACAGGTAAAGGAGGTAATGTTGTAGCTTTTCTAATGGAGCACGAACATTTTACATATCCTGAAGCCATTAAATACCTCGCCAAAAAGTATAATATTGAAATAGAGGAAACAGAACAATCCGATGAGCAAAAGGAAGCTGCAAATGAGCGTGAGAGCTTATACTTGGTAAGTGAGTTCGCAAATACATATTTTCAAAAAATACTACATAAAACCGATCAAGGAAAATCTATTGGATTGAGCTATTTTAAAGAGCGTGGGTTTACCGAAGAAAGCATTAAAAAGTTTGATTTAGGCTATTCTTTAAATGAATGGCAAGCCTTTACGGATGAGGCTCGGAGGACAATTGTTATTTGGTGGAAGGATATACTGATGTTATTCAGTTTCATCAAACGGGAATAAAAAATGTGGTATCGTCCTCTGGAACTGCATTAACTTCAGAGCAAATACGCTTAATAAATCGTCTTACTAAAAACATCACTGTGCTTTTTGATGGTGATGCTGCCGGAATACGAGCATCACTTCGCGGAATAGATTTGATCCTAGAACAGGGTATGAATGTAAAAGTTTGTACGTTTCCTGAAGGAGAAGATCCCGACAGTTTTGCAAAACAAAATACACTTGAAGAATTAACCCTATACCTTGAAGAAAACGCCAAGGATTTCATTCAGTTTAAAGCTTCAATTTTATATGAAGACTCAAAGAATGATCCTATAAAAAAGGCAGAAACCATTAGAGATATTGTAAATAGTATTTCCAAAATTCCTGATACCATAAAGAAAGAGATTTATGTTCAAGAATGTGCACGCATTATGGATATAAGTGAGGAGGTTTTGTTTAGTACTTTGGCTCAAATCAATAAAAAGGAACTAAAGGAAGACGGACGAAAATTTAAACAGGAACAGAAGAGTTTTGAGGTAATAAAACATGAGCAGCCAGTAAAAAAAGTAGATGTTCAATATTTGCTAGAACGAAAAATTATTGAGATTTTATTGCTTTATGGAGATAGAACTGAAGATTTTGAAGATCTTGTATTGAAGGAAACTGATGAAGGTGAACTGCTTTTAGAACCAGTAATTCAACAGGCAAAGGTTTTTGAAAAAATATATTTGGATTTGCAGGAAGATGAAATGGAGTTTACCAATTCACAATTTAAAGATTTATACTATACTATTATTGATAAACTAAACCAAGACGCACAATTTGAGCTAAAAACCTTTATAAATAATGTTGATGGCGAAACTGCAAACGAAATAACTCATATTTTAATGGAAGATGAGCGCTATAGTTTAAGTGATTGGCAGAGAAAAAATATATTCCCAAAAGAGAAACATCAATCAGTTGCACAATTGGTAGCAGAGACTATTTTAAGTTTACGCTGTTTTTTGATTGAACAGAAAGTAGTAGAGTTTCAGCAAAAAACAATCGAGCACAAATCTGAAATAAACAAATCTGTGCTCGAAGAGGTAAAAGATTATTCTAGTTTAAAAATGTTATTATCTAGAAAATTAAATCGTGTACTATAAGTCCAAAAACTTTGATTGATTAACCAGGTCAACCATATTGTCAACTTTTAATTTTTTCATTAATCGCGCTTTGTAAGTACTTACAGTTTTTTCGTTAATATTTAGTTCTTTAGAAACTTCCTTATTTTTCTTACCAATGGCAAGAAGCTTTAAAACTTCCGTTTCTCTAGTAGAAAGCTTCTTAAAAAATGTGCCATTTTTGTTTACTCTACTTCCAAAGGCTAATTCTTGGGTTAATTCATTACTTAAATGAATACCTCCATTATACACCTTTGTAACTGCATCGTTAACTGTAATTACATTTTCATTTTTCGAAATGTAACCCGCAGCTCCAGCTTTAATGGAATTAAAACCATATACGTTTTCTGGTTGTGCGCTAAACATTAAAGCTTTTACATCTGGAAATTCTGATTTCAAGTGTCTTAACACTGTTAATCCATTAAGTTTTGGTAAATCAATTTCCGAGAGTAGTACATCTACAGATTCCTTTTTCAGAAATTCTAAAACAGCTTCGCCGTTGTCAACACTCCCAACAATTTTAATGTCAGAAGAAGCGGAAAATAAATGCTCAAGTCCTTTTCTGATAATAGGATGAGGGTCCGCTATCAATAATTTAATCATATCCTAGGGTTTTTGTTACTATGATGGTTGTTTTTTGAGAGAATCATAGTATAGCTTAGGGAATATACCCTAAATTCAAAAATACTAAAAAAATATCGATATTATAAAACTTACAGCAAATTACTGGGTATTTCGCAAATAGGAATAGGAATCATCTTATGTTTGTTATTCCTATTGTAACGTTTGTAGATTTGAAAAACCTCTTTTTCTCGTCCAGAAAAGTCATTTTCAGTCTTGCCTTCCTCGTCCATTTTCATGGCCCATTCTAATTCAGGATACGAAGCTCCAATTTGGTCTTCATCACTTCTAGCATCACCAAATAAACCATCACTAGGTGCTGCATTCATAATGGATTCAGGGACTTTTAAATACTCCCCAATTTTGTATACTTCAGACTTTAATAAGTCGGCAATGGGGCTTAAATCCACACCACCATCACCATACTTTGTATAAAAACCAACTCCAAAATCCTCAACCTTATTGCCTGTTCCAGCCACAAGTAAACCATATAAACCTGCATAGTAATATAAAGTAGTCATCCGTAAGCGAGCCCTAGTGTTAGCCAAAGCCATGTCTACTGTTGCTTGGTCGCCATCTAGAGACACTTCGGTTTTGAATTCCTCAAAAACGGGTGTTAAATCTGCCCGTGTGTCTTCAACATTATCAAAGCGTTTTTTAAGTTGTGCTATATGTTCATGAGCACGAGAAACATGGCTCTTTGCTTGGTGTATAGGCATTTCTACACATAAAACTTTTAAGCCAGTTTTTGCAACTAGGGTAGAGGTGACTGCAGAATCAATACCTCCAGAAACACCAACCACAAAACCATTTATACCTGCGTTTATAGCGTAATCTTTTAACCAATTTACTATATAGTCAACAACTTTTTCTGTTTGCATATCAAGGGAAATTAAATAAGAGAATAGTACCTTTGCACACAAAAATAACCCATACTCCCAATTTATAAAAATTTATAGCGTTTAGATTTTCATGAAAAATTTGTTGTTGTCCTTTTTTAGTATACTCTTTATCGTTTCTTGTGGAAATGAAAGTAAAGTTGAAAAAGATATAGCGAAAATAAATGTTGATATTTCAGTGGAGCGCTTCGATAAATTTTTCGGAGGCGCAAATGCTAACGATTTACCAAAGTTAAAGCAAGCTTATCCTTTTTTGTTTCCTGAGAAATATAGAGACTCTTTTTGGATAGCTAAAATGAATGATACTTTACAACAAGAGTTAGTTTGTGAAACAGGAAAGAGATTTAAAAATTTTAATGACGTTGAAACCGAAATAGAATCTTTATTTAATCATTTAAAATATTACTTTCCTGAGTTTAATCCGCCTCGTGTGATCACAACAACTTCTTCTGTTGATTATAGAAATAAAGTAATTGTGACTGATACAATCGCTATTGTTGCAATCGATAATTACTTAGGGAAAGACCATTATTTTTATGAAGGTATTCAAAAATTCATCAGAAGTAATTTTGAAGAAGAGCAAATCGTTGTAGATATCGCGAATGAATATGCTGAAAGATATATATATCAGCCACAGAGAAAAACGCTTTTAGATGAGATGATTTATTTTGGTAAACTTCTTTATTTTAAAGATATAATGTTGCCTAATAAAACAGAAGCCCAACGTATTGGCTATACTATTGATGAGTTTGATTGGGCAATTGAAAACGAGGAATATATATGGCGTTTTTTTGTGGAGCGCGAGTTGCTTTACAGCAGCGATTCGAAATTACCAAGCAGGTTTATTAATCCTGCCCCTTTTAGCAAATTTTATTTAGAGGAAATTGACACAAATTCTCCAGGGCGTATCGGACAATATATGGGTTGGCAAATTGTTAAGGCATTTATGAAAAATAACAATGTGTCTTTCAAAGATATGTTAAGAATAAAACCAGAAGATATTTTTAATAAGTCTAAGTTTAAACCACGTAAATAATGGCAAATACTATACAATCTAAAATTGAGTTGAATGTTGAATTGGACGAAAATCGAGTGCCAGAAAAATTGTTTTGGACAGCTGAAGATGGAGGCATTACAAATGCAGAAGCTAAGGCAATGATGTTATCGGTTTGGGATGATAAAGCAAAAGAGATGTTGCGTATAGATTTATGGACGAAAGATATGCCTGTTGATGATATGAAAATATTTTTTCATCAAACTTTAGTGGCTATGGCAAACACATTTAATCGCGCCACACAAGATGAAAAAATGACGGCAACCATGAAAGATTTTTGTGATTATTTTGCTGAAAAACTAGAGCTAAAGAAATAGTTAATCAAGCGGTGTTTTTACATTTTTCGTTTCCTTTTGAAGATGATCCAAATACAATATACCATTTAGGTGATCTATCTCATGCTGAAAAATTACTGAAGTAAACCCTTCAATAGTTTCTGTTTGATGTCTACCTTCCATTGTGTCATATTCAATCAAAATTTCTTTTGAACGACTATTCAAAGTTTCGCTTCTATCGGGTATAGACAAGCAACCTTCTCGTACTGTTTGGGTTTCTTCTGAATACTTTGTGATTTGCGGATTTAAATATACCTCAAAAGGCAAGTTTTTCTTATCAAAACGTTGCACCCAAATGATGTTTTTAAGAATACCCACTTGTGGTGCTGCAATACCTACACCCATTGATAAACTATCTCGAACGGTTGCATATAAACGTTTTACAAAGTTTTGGAGTACGATGTCGTTTGGATTCGGTTTAATGTAGGTACTTTTCATTCTTAATAATAATGAATCACTCTTATCAGTCATCTTATAAACCCGCATTGGCGTTATACTATCTGCATTCATTATTAGAGTTTTTTCTTCAGAAGAAAATACATCAGCATTTAGGTTTTTGGAGCTTGAACACCCTATTAGAAAAATGATAATAAGAATTGAAAATATTTTTTTCATTTGAACAGAAATAAGAATCTTCGCTTCGCTCTGAATGATATGATTTTCCATTGGAGTGAGATAATCAAATAACCTTTAAGGTTACCATTCGTTGATACGATTGGAATCTAATTTAATAAAAATAAATAGTAAAATAGTAAATGCCCACAAACCTGAACCACCATAGCTAAACATTGGTAAAGGAATACCAATAGTAGGAATTAACCCCATTACCATACCAATGTTAATCAAAAAGTGCATAAAAATAATTGAAGCTACACCATAGCCATAAACACGACTAAACTGTGATTTTTGAAGTTCTGCTAGATGCAAGATGCGAAGCAATAATAGCACAAAAAGAATAACGACTAAAGAACTTCCTATGAAACCCCATTCTTCACCAACGGTACTGAAAATATAATCGGTATGTTGTTCTGGTACAAATTTTCCTGTAGTACGTGTGCCTTCTAAAAACCCTCTTCCAGTAAAACCTCCAGAGCTTATTGCTTTTTCAGATTCATTTAAATTATAAGCAAATGTACGTTTCATTGCCTCTAATTTTTCAGGATCTTTTTCTAGACGTAACCATAAGCTAATCCGATCTTGTTGGTGGGGTTTTAATATACTTTTATAAAAAAATTGAACACCAAAACTCAATGCTATACTTACACCAATGATAAAAATACTTTGTAGAATGGAAATCTTAGGTTTACTTAAAAATCGAAATAAAACTACAACTAAGACGGCAATAATAGTTGAGATTAAAGCTCCAAATTTTAAAGCAAAAATAGAAAGTAAAACAACTATAACGCCAATAGTTAGATAGATTTTTGGTAACCCTTCACGATATAAAACAAAGAAGAAAGCTCCGTATACTACGGTGCTTCCTGTGTCATTTTGAAGTAAAACTAAAAGTGCTGGAATAAGAATGATTATAAATGTTCTTATTTGGTCTTTTAGGTTTTTAATATCAGTATTTAAATCGCTAATGTATTTAGCAACGGCCAGTGCAGTAGCAGCTTTTGCAAACTCGCTAGGTTGTAAGGTAAAGCTTCCTATGGCATACCATGATGTTGCGCCATTTACGTTTTTTCCAAAAAGAAAAAGGCCAACTAAAGAGAGCATTGAAATAATGTATATTACGCTAGAAAAACGTTCATAAAATTTCGCATCAATAGCTAAGAGCAGTATAATAAGAATAAAAGTTAATAAGATAAATGCCAATTGTTTACTGAAAGGTTGTGAGAAATCAAAGTAATTAATTTCTGTACCAGTATGCGACGCTGATAGGATATTAAGCCAACCAAAGCCAACCAATAGCAAAAACAGTATTATGGTTACCCAATCGAATTTAAAATATCTGTTAGTTTCCCTTGCCATTAGTTACTGGCTGAATTAATTAGACTTAACTTTCTTTTTAGACGATAATATTCGGTCTCCTCAACTATTTGCAGTTGCGTTTTACCATTTATGTTAAATGGTTCTCCAGAATATGGTTTTGCATATTCATTTTCAAGCGAATGTTTTAAAAGCCATTCTTCTAAATCAGTTCTTGTAATATGGCCTTTTATATGTTTTTCCATCATTAAACTTGCA
The DNA here is from genome assembly GCA_043557195.1 of Flavobacteriaceae bacterium. Taxonomy (GTDB): domain Bacteria; phylum Bacteroidota; class Bacteroidia; order Flavobacteriales; family Flavobacteriaceae; genus Jejuia. The sequence continues at coordinate 2,710,337 of CP121314.1, forward strand.
ACTTTTCCAGCAAATCGGCTGCCCCAATAGCCGTTTTCTACAAAAACTGCAATAGCTATTTTTGGGTTTTCTTTTGGCGCAAAAGCAAGGAAAATTGAATGATCAGTTAGTTGGGTTTTTACGCTATCTATAATGGCGAAGTTTTCAACAGTACCTGTTTTTCCGCAGATATCTATATTTTTTACTTGAAGCGACTTTGCAGTTCCATTTGTATATACTTTATGCATGCCTTCTATTACTGGTTCAAAATGTTGCTTGTCAATAGTGGTATATTTTGGTTTTGTAAAGTTATCAGGTAATGTTTCGCCTTCAATATCTTTAATAACGTGCGGGGTATAATAGTAACCTCTATTAGCAATTGCTGCAGCCATATTAGCCAATTGAATTGGTGTTGTGGCTACTTCACCCTGACCAATAGCATTAGAAATGGTATAGGTAGAATAAAAGGTTTTCGGGTAAATTCGCTTATAATATTCTCTATCTGGAATACGTCCTTTCTGACCAACAAATAAATCATTATTTAAAAAATTTCCAAGTCCGAAACTTTGGGCGTGCTTACTCCAAGTATCAATGCCTTCTGAAGCATTACCAGTTTTATCTAAAATCCTTCTGTAAGTTGTTGCAAAATAAGCATTGCAAGATTCTTGTATGCCCGTAATCATATTATTACGCCTGCCTCTATAACAGTGACACTTCATGAATCTATTACCATATTTATAGCCCGCATAACAGGTTACTTTTTCTTCAGGAGTAATAACATCTTCTTCTAAAGCAATTAGTGCATTCATTAACTTAAAAGGAGATCCAGGTTCATATACGCCTTGTAAGCTTCTGTTAAATAAGGGTTTAGCAATAGAATCGTTATAGAGTTTGGTGAAGTTTTTAGAACGTTCTCGTCCTACCAAAATATTAGGGTCGTAACTAGGTGCAGCAACCATGGCTAAAATTTCACCTGAAGAAGGTTCAATAGCAATAACTCCTCCACGTTTATTTTCCATTAATAGCTCTCCGTAGGCTTGAAGGTGGGCATCAATTGTTATCGTAATATCTTTACCTTGCTCAGGGATTGTATCAAATTTTCCATCCTTGTATGGACCGATATCTCTATTGAATCTGTCTTTTTGAATAAACTTGATACCTTTTACGCCACGAAGCGTTTTTTCATAAGAAGCTTCAATCCCTTGCTTGCCTTTTAAATCACCCATTTGGTAGTATGGGTCTCTTTGAATATCACGATTATTAACTTCACCAATATCACCTAAAACGTTGGCACCAATAGTGGTTTCATATTTTCGTAAAGATCGTTTTTGAATATAGAACCCTTCAAACTTTCGCATTTTTTCTTGTAAAACAGCATAATCTTCTTTAGATAATTGAGGCACAAACGGCGATGCTAACCTTGGGGAGTATCTTCTAGCACGATCTAATTTTTTATCATATGTTTCTCGTGAAATTTTTAAAAGCTCGCAAAATTCATCAACATCAAATTCTCCAACTTCGCGAGGGATTACCATTACATCATAAGATGGTTGATTACCAACTAAAAGTTTCGCATTTCTATCGAATACAAAACCGCGTTTTGGGTAATCCCAAACCTTTCTAATTGCATTGTCTTCATATAAATTATTGGAGCTGCCTTTGTAAATTTGAAGGTAGAATAACCTGCCAATAAAAGTGAATCCGCATAAAACGACCAATAAAAAAAGTAAAAATTGTCTCATCAGGATTTTCGACTAAAAATGATTGATAGTAAAGTAATCATTAAGATAGTAAATATACCTGAGAATAACGTTTTTTGGAGTACCATTAGTATTCTGGAAAAACTAAAAATTTCTAAAGAAAACAATACGATATGATGTAGTAAGGTTAAGAGTGCTATGTAAACTAGTTTTGCTCCAAATTCAGTATTGTTGAATTTTACATTATTGTGTTCGTACATGGTACCAAACGCAAACTTTAAAAATGCTGGTCGTATGTAAGCTATGAGTACTGAAGCCGCCGCATGAATACCTCCAGAATCAGAAAACATATCAATTGAAAGGCCTATTAAAAAACTTAGAAAAATGAATAGTACTCGGTTGTTTTTTATTGGAAAGAAAATAATGAAAATTATATACACATATGGATTGATATAACCCAAAAAATTGATATGGTTAAACAGTATCACTTGGAATAACACCAGTAAAATAAAGCGAATACTATGTCCCGTGATAATGCTATTCATTTGTGGTTTCTAAAAGTGTTTCAATCTCTTTTTTATCGGTATTTTCTATAATATACACATGCTCAAGGTTAGTCATGTCGTTAAACAATTGTACGTTTATTTCATAGAAATTTTCTGTAGCATCAAGTTTAGAACCCAATATCGTTCCTACGGGTATGTTTTTTGGAAATATTGACGATTGTCCTGATGTAACAATAGTATCTCCAACTGCAACAGGGGCAATTTTTTCCACATCAGTCAATTGAATAATGTTTGGAGCGTTTCCATCCCATGTTAAGGAGCCTATGTGTCCTGATTTTTTCAGTTTTACGCTAATACTACTTTTTGAATTTAAAATTGAAATTACAGTAGCATAATTACTTGAAACTGCATCTACAATCCCCACAATGCCTTGAGGCGACCTCACGCCAAAGTCTTGACGTATACTATCTTTTCTTCCTTTATTAATCAAAAGGAAATTATCAGATAAAGTATAACTATTACGAATTACATTGGCTGAGGTGTATTTGTAATTTAGCTTAATTGTGCTGTCAATTTCAGTAGCACTTGTATCAACTTGGTAATTAGTTAAAAGTTGATTTAATCGTCTGTTTTCCTCAGAGAGCACTTGATTTTGAGGTTTTAAGTCAAAATAAGAGCTGATATTGTTCACAGAATTATAAACGCCACCACTTAAAAAATTTGCTGAGTTAATAAACTTACTTTTATGATAAGAGTGTGATTGGATGGTTAAAACAAGTGCAATACCAAAAAGCAACAAGAACAACAAAAAGTTTTTGTTTCTTATTATAAAATTAATAATCTGTTGCATGTGTTACGCCTCTTGAAGCCTTATTTTATCAATACACTTTTATATTTAGGTAAATTTTTAAGTGTAATACCTGTACCGCGAACAACAGCGCGTAAAGGGTCTTCAGCAATATAAACTGGTAAATCAGTTTTTTGAGATAAACGCTTATCTAAACCACGTAGCATAGAACCACCACCTGCTAAATAAATTCCTGTATTATATATGTCAGCTGCCAATTCTGGAGGTGTTTGTCCTAAAGTTTCCATAACAGCATCTTCTATTCGTAAAATAGATTTATCCAATGCTTTTGCAATTTCCCTAAATGAAATAGAAACTTGTTTTGGTTTACCTGTTAACAAATCACGACCTTGAACACTCATGTCATCTGGTGGTAATTCCAAATCTTCAGTAGCTGCACCAATTTGTATTTTTATTTTTTCGGCAGTACGTTCTCCAACATATAAGTTATGTTGAGTTCTCATGTAGTATACAATATCGTTTGTAAATACATCACCTGCAATCTTAACTGATTTATCGCAAACAATACCACCTAACGCGATTACTGCAATTTCTGTAGTACCACCACCTATATCAACAACCATGTTTCCTTTTGGTTGCATAATGTCTACACCAATACCAATTGCAGCAGCCATTGGTTCGTGTATCAAGTATACCTCTTTACCATTTACGCGTTCTGCACTTTCTTTTACAGCGCGCATTTCTACTTCAGTAATTCCTGATGGAATACAAATCACCATTCTTAATGCAGGCGTAAAAAATTTCTTTTTTAATGCAGGAATGTTTTTAATAAACATACTAATCATTTGCTCAGATGCATCAAAATCTGCTATAACACCATCTTTTAAAGGACGAATGGTTTTGATGTTCTCATGGGTTTTTCCTTGCATTAAACTGGCTTCTTGACCAACTGCAATAATTTTTCCAGAAACTCGATCGCGAGCTACAATTGAGGGTGCATCTACTACAACCTTGTCGTTATGGATAATCAACGTGTTTGCAGTACCTAAATCTATGGCTATATCTTCGGTTAGGAAGTCAAAAAATCCCATGCGCTATTAATAATTTTTGTTGGTTAAAAAACGAATCCCGTAAATGTAATAAAACTTGATAAATATTTGAGTTATAAAGGGCTTCAAAATACTATTAAAGCCAACATGATTTAGAATTATACGTTATTTGTCGATATTTAGACTTTAACAGCGACATTAATGCTTAAAATGACGTGTGCCAGTCATTACCATTGCAATCTCATTGTCATTACAATAATCAATACTTAATTGGTCTTTAATAGAACCTCCTGGTTGAATTACGGCATTTATTCCAGCTTTATCAGCAATCTCAACGCAATCAGGGAATGGAAAAAATGCATCACTTGCCATTACAGCACCATTTAAATCAAACTTAAAAGTACCAGCTTTATGTATAGCTTGTACTAAAGCATCCACACGACTTGTTTGTCCTGTACCACTGGCACAAAGTTGTTTGTTTTTAGCTAAAACTATGGTGTTAGATTTTGTGTGCTTACATATTTTTGAAGCGAATAATAAATCTTCTATTTGAGCATCAGTTGGTGCTATATTTGTAACTGTTTTTAAATCTTCAGCGGTATCAGTAATGTTATTTCTATCTTGAACCAATACGCCATTTAAACAACTTCTTACATTGGTTTTTGGCATTTCAATATCATGAATCACTAGTAAAATTCTGTTTTTCTTTCCTTTAAGAATTTCTAATGCTTCTTCAGAAAAAGATGGTGCGATTACCACTTCACAGAATAGTTTATGTATTTCTTCCGCAGTAGCTGCATCAATTTCAGTATTGCTAATTAAAACACCACCAAAAGCGGAAACAGGGTCTCCAGCTAAAGCGTCAACATAAGCTTGGTGTAAAGTGTCACGTTGCGCTAAGCCACAAGCATTGTTGTGTTTTAGAATAGCAAACGTTGGCGCATCATTTTTAAATTCTAGCATCAAGTTTACAGCAGCATCAACATCTAAAAGATTGTTGTAACTTAATTCCTTTCCATGTAATTTTGTAAATAATGCATCAAAATCTCCAAAGAAAAATCCTTTTTGGTGAGGGTTTTCACCATAACGTAACGTCTTTCCGTTAGTTTCACTTATTTTTAAAACAGTTTCTTCGTTGTTTTGATTGAAGTAATTAAAAATAGCAGTATCGTAATGCGATGATACATTAAACGCTTTTCCTGCAAAACGTTTTCTGTCTTCTTCTGAAATGGAACCATTGTTTTCAGAAATCAATTCTAAAAATTCTGCATAATCATCAACAGAAGATACACAAATTACATCTGCATAATTTTTAGCCGCAGCGCGAATTAAGGAAATACCACCGATATCAATTTTTTCAATAATATCTTGATTACTTGCGCCGGAAGCTACAGTTTTTTCAAAGGGATATAAATCCACAATTACCACATCAATCTGTGGGATTTCATATTCAGCCAATTCAGCTACATCACCATCATGGTTTTGTCTGTTTAAAATACCTCCAAACACTTTTGGGTGTAATGTTTTTACACGTCCGCCTAATATTGAAGGATAAGATGTTACATCTTCAACTGGAACAACGTTAATACCTAAATCATTAATGAATTTTTCAGTACCGCCAGTGGAATATATGGTAACACCTTGTTTGTCTAATTCTTTTACAATAGGTTCTAAACCGTCTTTACTAAATACAGATATTAATGCAGATTTGATGGTTTTTTCGTTGCTCATCGTTGTTGTGTTGTGAAATCCTCGAATGTAATATATTGAGAATTCAAGATTAGTTTTAAGTTAAAAATTGATACTTTTTTAGTAAAACGCAAAAGTAGTTATTTAAGTCAAAAAATGAACTTAGAATTATTCAAAAAGGCTATGTTTTTTTAACGAAAAGACAAAGTTATCAACATGAAATTTAAGAAAGTAATTTAGCAACTTCAGCACAAACAAATTCTAAAAACCTTTCATCATCTTCAGTGAAGGGGTCAGGTGTATTAGAATCAATATCAATTTGACCTATGTTTTTGCCATTCACAAAAATAGGAATCACAATTTCAGACTTTACGGTAATGCTACAAGCTATATAATTATCTTGTGCAGAAACGTCGGGTACTACAAAATTTTCATTGCTTACAGCAACTTGTCCGCAAATACCTTTTCCAAATGGAATTACGGTATGATCAGTTGGTGCACCAACATACGGGCCTAAAAGTAATTCTTCTTTATCACCATTTCTAAAATAAAAACCTACCCAATTGTAATAGTCTATATGCTTTTCAAGCAATTCGCAAATACTAAATAAACGTTCGTCAACTGTTTTATCGTTGTTTGCTGTAATATTATATACTTCGGGTTTTAAGGTTTCAAAAGTCATATCCGTAAAAGTTTTGGCAAAAGTATTTAAAAAGGTGTAATTTCGGTATTCATTTTAGTATTACTTGAAAGCACTTTTTATAAAATACAAGTCGGTTATTAAATTCATCCTTACGTTTTTGGTTGTGTATGTTGTTTTAACGCTTTGCTATAAGTTTTATTTACAGTTTTCTGATGGCTCTATTTATTATCCAGATTATTTAACAAATTTAGTGGCAAGACAAAGTGAGGCTGTTTTAGATGCTTTTGGATATGATGCAGAAATAGCACCACACCCAAAAGAAGCATCTATGAAATTACTAGTGAATGGTAGGTACTTAGCTCGTGTTATAGAAGGTTGTAATGCCGTAAGTGTTATTATTTTGTTTTTATCATTTATCGTAGCTTTCTCGGGGAGTTTAAAATCAACGTTTTTCTACATCCTATCAGGCAGTGTATTAATTTATGCTGTAAACTTGATTAGAATTGTACTATTAACTATGGGGTTATACCATTATCCAGAATATGAAGATGTATTGCATACCGTTGTATTTCCTGCAATTATTTATGGTATGGTATTTTTACTTTGGGTGTTTTGGGTGAATCGTTTTTCTAAATTGAAGCAAAAACATGCCTAAATCTTTAAAATGCATATTGATTTTTGTATTAGTTGGATTGCTAATTCTAATCCGTTTTTTTGAAGATAGTCTGTTTTATGATCCATATTTAACATTCTTTCAAAACGACTATTTGTATTTAGATAGTCCTAGGCGTGAGGTAGTAAAATTGGTGGGTTTTACAACATTAAGATATGTGTTAAATAGTGTTATTTCTTTAGCAATTCTCTATGTTGTATTTAAAGACGCTAGCATCATAAAGTTTTCTGCCATTATTTACGGTATAGCTTTCGCTATTTTAATTTTACTCTTTTTATATTTTGTAGCTAACCCAAAACAGGAAGAGTATTACTTGTTTTTTAACATTCGCAGGTTCTTGATTCAACCATTACTTTTAATTCTATTATTGCCAGCGTTTTATTATCATAAACTCACCAAGTAAGTGTTAATCCTTTGATAAAGTTGAACTCATCTGTATCGTTTTTTGTAAATTTGTGCTGTGAATAATCAATTATTACATAAAATATTTTCCATAAGTTTATCACTTTTGGTGTTGTTTTCAACAGTGTCTTTTACTGTTGAAAAACACTATTGTGGTGATACTTTAGTTGATGTGTCTATATTTACTGAAGCCGAAAAATGTGGTATGGAAGCTCAAGACATGCTTCAAAAGAAAAGCTGTTGTAAAGACGAGGTTGATGTTGTTCAAGGTCAAGATGAATTAAAGGCACCATCGTTTGAAGACTTAAATATTGAACAGCAACAACTATTAGTTGCATTTACACAATCTTATAGTTCTCTTTTTGAAAGTTTTCCGAAAGAGGTTATTCCGCCTACAGATTATTCTCCACCCAATTTGGTCTATGATATTCAAGTATTAGACCAAGTTTTCTTAATTTGATTTTCTCAGTCATTCCTGCTAACGCAGGGACCTCATCAATAATATAGATGAGTGAATTTTTATTCCTACTTATGTAGGAATGATAATCGTATTGTAAAATCAAATTTAAATCAAAATGAAACACACATATACAGTTACAGGCATGACCTGTAACGGTTGCAGAACTTCAGTTGAAGATAAACTAAATGCAATTCCAGAAGTAAAAAACGCATCTGTTAGTTTAGAGACTTCAGAAGCTACTATTGAAATGTCTGAACATATTTCAATAGAAAAATTACAAAAAGCACTATCTGATAAATATATCATTGCAGAGAAAAATATCTTTAATGCTAATACAGTAAATGTATCGGAAGAAAAAGGTGATTTAGAACAACTATTTCCGTTATTTCTAATATTTGGATACATCATCATAGCTTCAATCTTATTAAACTTCAAGCCATGGAATGCCAACGGATTTATGCTCGATTTTATGGGCTTGTTTTACATCGTTTTCAGCTTTTTCAAACTACTCGATTTAAAGGGGTTTCCAGAATCCTTCAAAATGTATGACCCTTTAGCCAAAGTAGTGCCTATTTATGGTTGGATATATCCATTTATTGAAGTTGTTCTGGGGTTGCTATTTTTAATGCGTTTTCAAATTCCTTTAGCTTTAATCGTAACACTTATTCTTTTAGGGATTACAACTATAGGCGTAACAAAAACATTGTTGGATAAAAAATCAATTCAATGCGCCTGTTTGGGAACTGCGCTGAAATTACCAATGACCAAAGCAACATTTATTGAAAACAGTGTTATGATTATAATGGCCGTAATAATGTTAATCAAAAATTATATTTAGATGAAATCGATACTTTACATAATGGTATTGTTTTCAGGACTAGTCTTTTCACAAGAAAATATTAGTGGAATGATTATGGAAGCAAATGCCAAAAACGAACATATACCTCTAGCAGGAGCAAACGTGTATTGGCTCAATACTACGGTTGGTACGGTAACAGATATAGATGGTATGTTCACACTGGGTTACAAACCTGAATATCAAAAATTAATAGTGAGTTATGTTGGATATAGAACCGATACACTTACGATTACTAATCCTAGTAAAAGAGTGCAGCATTGGTTGCAACCTACCAGTAGTTTAAATGAGGTTACGGTAACTTCCAGAAAACAAACTACTACAAAGTCTTATTTGAAAGCGCAAAATGTGTTTACGGTCAGTAGTGATGAATTACTAAAAGCTGCCTGTTGTAACCTGTCGGAAAGTTTTGAAACCAATCCATCCATTGATGTAAATTTTGCTGACGCTATTTCTGGTACTCGACAAATTAAGATGCTGGGTTTAACAAGCCCATATATTTTAATTGCAACAGAAAACATTCCATCCATTCGAGGGGCTTCACAAGCTTATGGTTTAAGTTTTATTCCAGGTACTTGGGTAGAGAGTATTCAAATTACAAAAGGTGCAGGCAGTGTGGTGAATGGTTTTGAAAGTATTGCGGGACAAATTAATACCGAGTTGGTAAAACCTTCAACAGATGATAAACTGTTCGTTAATCTGTATGGGGCTTCGAGTGAACGTTTAGAGCTTAATACGCACATCAATACTAAAGTAAGCGATAGGTGGCATACGGGATTGTATATTCACGGGAACACACAAAATAGAATGCATGATGTAAATGATGATGGCTTTTTGGATATGCCGTTATTCAATCAAATCAATCTAATGAATCGTTGGCAATATGTAGATACTCAAAAAGGTTTTGTGAGTTTTATTAATTTGAAGTTTTTAAATGATGAAAAACAAACGGGAGAATTAGATTTTAATCCTGATTCTGATAGACTCACTACTAATAGTTGGGGAAGTGAAATTAATACTAAGCGCTATGAAGTTTCGGCCAAATTTGGATATGTAAACCCTGAAGTACCTTGGCAAAGTTTAGGCGTGCAAACAGCATTTAGCAGCCATATACAAGAGTCTTATTTTGGATTAAACACTTATGATATTACCCACAATAGTTTGTATACAAATGCTATTTATAATTCCATCATCAGTGATTCTCGTCATAAAATCAAAACAGGTATTAGCTACACTTACGATCATTATGACGAATTTGTAAATGCCACGGATTATGAGAGAACTGAAAACTCGGTAGGGGCTTTTTTCGAGTATAGTCATGATAATTTAGAGTTGTTTAATATCACAGCAGGTTTACGCATCGATTACCATAATTTGTTAGGGACTTATATCACGCCTAGAGTACACGCACGTTATTCGCCATGGAGTAAATCAGCGTTTAGGGCGTCTTTTGGTAGAGGAAAACGAAGTGCTAATATTTTTGCTGAAAATCAACCCTTGTTTTCAACCTCAAGGCAGATTAATATTTTAAATTCAGGTGGAAACATCTATGGTTTAGATCCTGAAATAGCATGGAATTATGGGGTTTCCTATTTACAAGGTTTCAATCTTTTTGGTCGAAAGGCTGATATAACTTTAGACTTCTATAAAACCGATTTTAAAAATCAAGTTGTAGTAGATTGGGAAAATCCGCAAGAAATTAATTTTTATAATTTAGAAGGAAAGAGTTTTGCCAATAGTTTTCAAGCTGAATTAAATTATAATGTTTTTGAAGGTTTTGATTTAAGAATGGCCTATAAGTTTTATGATGTGCAAACCGATTATAGTTCTGGGCGATTAGAAAGACCGTTAACACCAAAGCATAGGTTGTTTGCTAATGCAGGTTATGAAACACCCCAAAAAGAAAACGGTGCGCAATGGAAGTTTGATACTACGTTTAATTGGTTAAGTGATCAACGCTACGCATCAACTACTACAAGCCCCTTACAATACCAATTGCCAGAACGTACTCCTACAGTAGCCACATTAAATGCGCAAATAACCAAAGTGTTTTCTCCAAAATTTGAAGTATATTTAGGTGGCGAGAACATAACTAATGTAAGGCAATCAAATCCAATTTTAGGAGCAGAAGATCCTTTTGGTGCGAATTTTGATTCTACTTTTGTGTACGGACCAATTTTTGGAAGCCTGTATTATGCAGGATTACGATATAGAATAAAATAGGATCTGTAATTCCTGCGAAGGCAGGAATCTAAATAGAATAAATGAAATAAAAGTGGATTCCTGCCTTCGCAGGAATGACAAAAAAAGACTAAAATGAAAAATATAGTTACAATTGCATTATTATTAATAGCAACAACAACCTTTGCCCAAAACAAAAACGCCAAAGCCTCTATTGAAGTAGATGGCGTATGCGGCATGTGTAAAGCACGTATAGAAAAAGCCTGTTTGAACACCAAAGGCGTAAAATATGCGCAATGGAGTATAGATACACATGAGTTAAAACTCATTTTTGATGAACGAAAAACTGATACTACTACAATTAAAAAACAAGTACTGGCAGCAGGACATGATGTAAAAGATGAAAAAGCATCAGATGAAGCGTATGCTAAAGTTCATGCATGTTGTAAGTATAGGGATGAAGATGTAAAAGAAGAGCACAAAGGCTAAACATTTTTTAATCTGCATACTAATAATGCCAAAAACACAATACCGTATTTATGTTATAGAATTGAAGAAACGTGTTTTTACAGAAAATGCTAAATTTAGAGCTGCTAATCCTCAATTTAATGGTGTATTGGAATGTGTGTATGTGGGTATGACGAGCAAAACGCCAAAAGAACGATTTCTTCAACATAAAACAGGACATAGAAGTAAAAAAGGATATAAAATATCTTCTAATATTGTTGAGAAATATGGTTCGTATTTAAGGCCTAGTTTGTATAATCATATAGACCCCATTTCATCGAGACAAGAAGCTCTTAAAATGGAAAAGGTTTTGGCATTAGAACTTAGACGAAAAGGCTATGCCGTTTGGTTTAATTAATTTTGATATAACTAAATCATGAAAACAACACCAGAACACAACGAACGTGTGAGAACAATGAAGTTCTTTTCAGTATATCCGCACTATGTAAGTAAAGTTGAGAAAAAAGGAAGAACTAAAGAAGAGTTGCATCAAGTAATAACATGGTTAACTGGCTTTGATGATGCAAAAATACAAGAGATGATAGACCGAAAAGCAACCTTTGAAGAGTTTTTTAATGAAGCAAACCTTAACCCCAATGCAGAATTAATTAAAGGGGTTATTTGTGGCTATCGCATTGAAGAAATAGATAACGAATTAACAAAGCAATGTAGATATCTAGATAAGTTAATAGATGAATTGGCGAGAGGTAGAAAAATGGAAAAGATTTTACGGTCTAGTTAATTTCTGACTCTAGAGTTGATCCAGTCTTTCTGAAATTATATTTATTAAACTATCACAACTTTTCACACCACGTTCGCTTGCTTTTCGTTTTAAATTAAAAGCACCATTCATACTTTGTAAAATATTTCTGAGCAGTTTTTCATTTTTAAAACCAAGTTCGCCTCGACCCATGGCATCATAATCTATATTATGGATAAAATAATCGCCCACATATTCCTTATGGATAATTTCTTGCCGTTCATAATCTTTTAAAATAGATTTGTAATCAGAATAATGTGTTTCAATTGCTGTTTTTAATTCAAAGTCTTCTATTAGGCTAAAGTCGCCAGAATTAATCATAGATTGATAAGTGATGTCTTTCGGATTAAAATCTGCTAGTTGCATTATTCTAAAAATTTGACGAATGCCCTTTTTCTTTTCTTGGTCTTGTGCATTAAATAAGGGCATTACATTTTGTATCGTCCCCATTTTTTTACCTAATTCTTCTGCGTTAGCTTTAAGGGTGGCTTTATCAATTTCAAGATCGTTTTTTATGCTGTTGAGGTATTGAAGTCTTAACTTGTTGTCTTTGGATGCTTCAGCACATTTATTCATACTAAAAGCGATAGAAATTCCAATAATTACAATTAAAACTTCTCCAAAAGCATATTGCCAATTTATTTTTTTCATAATTAAAATGTTCAGTCTTAAAGCTATGAAATATTAGTCAATAAAAAAACGCTTCCAATTTTTGGAAGCGTTTTCTAAATATTTTTGTTCACTCACTATATGTAATACGTTAGAGTGAGATACTTGTCAATGGCGATTCGCCATTACATCATTCCTGGCATTCCGCCGCCTCCCATTGGAGGCATTGCAGGAGCATCTTCTTTAATGTCGATTAAAGCACACTCAGTGGTTAAAATCATACCAGCAACAGAAGCTGCATTTTCTAAAGCAATACGCGTTACTTTCTTAGGATCGATGATACCAGCTTTTAGCATATCAACATATTCCTCAGATTTTGCATCGTAACCGAAGTCTTTCTTACCTTCTAAAACTTTATTGATAACAACAGAGCCTTCGCCACCAGCATTTTCAACAATAGTTCTTAATGGAGACTCAATAGCTTTGTTTACAATTTGTACACCAGTAGTTTCATCTAAATTATCAGTAGTCAATTTAGCTAAAACAGATTTTGCTCTAACCAAAGCAACACCACCACCAGCAACAATACCTTCTTCTACAGCTGCACGCGTAGCATGTAAAGCATCATCAACACGGTCTTTCTTTTCTTTCATTTCAACTTCAGAAGCGGCACCAACATATAATACTGCAACACCACCAGCCAATTTAGCTAAACGTTCTTGAAGTTTTTCCTTATCATAATCAGAAGTCGTAGTTTCAATTTGCGATTTAATTTGATTTACTCTAGCTTTAATATCACTAGCTTTACCAGAACCGTTTACTATAGTCGTATTGTCTTTATCAACAGTTACGGTTTCAGCAGTACCTAACATGCTTAAATCTGCATTTTCTAAAGTGAATCCTCTTTCTTCAGAAATAACAGTTCCACCAGTTAAGATAGCTATATCTTCAAGCATTGCTTTACGTCTGTCTCCAAAACCAGGAGCCTTAACTGCAGCAATTTTTAAACCACCACGTAATTTGTTAACAACTAAAGTAGCTAAGGCTTGTCCATCAACATCTTCAGCGATAATTAATAATGGACGACCAGATTGTGCAACTGGCTCTAATATTGGTAGAATCTCTTGTAAGTTAGAAATTTTCTTATCGAATAATAAAATGTATGGATTTTCTAAATCAGCAATCATTTTATCTGCATCAGTAACAAAGTAAGGTGATAAATACCCTCTGTCGAACTGCATACCTTCAACAACATCAACGTATGTTTCCATACCTTTTGCTTCTTCAACAGTAATAACACCTTCTTTACCAACTTTAGTAAAAGCTTGAGCAATTAATTCACCAATAGTATCATCATTATTTGCTGAAATAGCTGCAACTTGCTTTATTTTTTCAGAAGAGTTACCAACTTGTTTTGATTGCTTTTCAAGATCAGCAGTAATGGCTTCAACAGCTTTGTCAATTCCTCTTTTTAAGTCCATTGGGTTAGCACCAGAAGCCACATTTTTTAAGCCTTCTTTTACTATAGCTTGTGCTAAAACTGTAGCGGTAGTAGTACCATCACCAGCTAAATCGTTAGTTTTAGAAGCTACTTCTTTTACCATTTGCGCACCCATATTTTCATGAGCATCGTCTAACTCTATTTCTTTAGCTACAGAAACACCATCTTTTGTTACTTGAGGTGCTCCAAAACTTTTGCTGATTATTACGTTACGTCCTTTAGGACCTAAAGTTACTTTTACTGCATTTGCTAATGCATCCACACCACGTTTTAAACCATCGCGTGCTTCAATATCAAATTTTATGTCTTTTGCCATTTTTAATGTTTTTTTGTCATTCCCACGAAGGCGGGAAACTATTTAACTTTTAGTTGAATTTTATTTGGATTCCTGCCTGCGCAGGAATGACAGTTTGTATTAAACTATCGCAAGAATATCACTTTCACGCATGATTAAATAATCATTACCGTCTAGCTTTAATTCGGTTCCGGCATATTTGCCATATAAAACGGTGTCGCCAACTTTAACCGTTATAGGTTCGTCTTTTGTGCCAGGACCGGCAGCTACAACTGTTCCTTTTTGTGGTTTTTCTTTAGCGTTGTCTGGAATAATAATTCCTGATGCTGTTTTTGTTTCAGCGGCAGCAGGCTCAATAAGAACTCTATCTGCTAATGGTTTAATGTTTACTCCCATTTTGTTTTATATTTTTTATTATTTAGGTTATTAATTAACGCTTAAGCGTTATGCTAAAAATGTGCCACGACATGCAAACTGACAAACTTGCAGAAATAGTGCTGTAATGTCTCAGGCAAATGTACAAAGACGCACAGTGTTACACACGAAATTAGCGGATTGGTTTGCGTTAGGGATTGAGGCATTTGTTGAAGCTCTTTTTGTGTTGTTGCACCTATGCAACACAAAAAAGCGACTGCCGAAAGCCCGACCCTTTGGGTAACGCCAAAAACCCTGAAATAAAAAATGCCAACTTATCTAAGCTGGCATTTCTTTTAGTTTTTTTAGTCTTGAATTGTTATTATTCCTCTGGTTTAGTATCCGCTGCTCCAGAATTGTCAGTTGCAGGAAGCGGTTGTGGTGCATCTGGTAATGCTGCAGGCAACGGTTGTGCTGTTTGAGCATCAGTATCTAGTGCTTTGGAATCTACAGTTGCTTCTCCCGTGCCAATTGCAACATTTGATACTAAAATCAATACCAAAAGCAACGTTGCTAAAGTCCATGTACTTTTATCTAAAAAGTCTGTTGTCTTTTTTACACCACCTAATTGTTGTGTACCACCGCCACCAAAAGATGAAGATAATCCGCCACCTTTAGGGTTTTGTACCATAATTACCACTATTAGTAAAAACGCTACAACTACGATAAGGATTAAAAATATTGTAAACGTACCCATTATTCTTTATGTATTATATTCTTGTAATTGTTTTATTGCCTTAATTTGGTTTGCAAAGAAACTACTTTTTTCTGGATATTTCAAACTTAAAATTTTATACGATTGAATGGCTTTTTTATAGTTTTTTTGCTCTAGGTAAATGCGTGCTAAAGTCTCTGTCATTAAGGCTTCAGGCTTTGTTGTTCTTGCTTTAGCTAAATTTTCTTTTGGTGCTGACGATTTTATAGGAGCTATTTTAGGATTTTCAGCAATAAACTTGTCTATAATTTTGCTTTGTTTTGGTTTTTTAAAAGTATCGGATGATGAGGTTTCTTTTGCATCGTCTCCTCTTTTTATTGGTTTAAAACGTGTTAATTTCAACCATTCATTGAAAGAATGTGTTTCACGTCTGTCAAATTGCAAAGGCTTACCAAGATTTAAGATGTCTTCTGCTGAAGCTTCTTGAGTTTTGGTGTCGTCAGTTGCATTTTCAATAGCATCAGATTCATCTAATTTAAAATTGATGGTTTTTACTTCTGAAGGATCTTTAGGTTGAAACAATTCAGGATCTAAAACTCCAGAAGTTTCCTTAATCTGTTGTTTTAGTTTATCATCAATTTGCAAGCTTTTATTAACTGAAATATCATCGGCACTAACATTAATATCATTAAGATATATGGTGTTTTGTTTGATGATTTTTGATATTTCATTTTGAACAAAAACTTCTGAAGTAATAAAATCGAAAAGAATACTTCTGTCTGTGGTATAGGCAGCCGTGGTTTTTAAAGCTTGATTATATGTAGTGCTTTCTTGCTCTTTTAAGCCTTTAAGGTATAATGCTTTCGCAGATTGAAAATAGGGGTATTCTTGTATAATAGATTCCAATCCCTCAGTTTTTTGAGGGTTAATCTGCTGTGGATTTTGCAGTAAGAATGTGAAATCGTGACTATTCAATGTGTTTACCATTTTGCCAAGGAGGCGTTAAAAATATCTTGTGTTATTCGTTCGAAAATTTCTTCTATAGCTGTGTCTTTTACTGATCCTGATAATTGTGCTGAACCTTCATAATCATGAAAAAATGAGAAGGTTTGTTCAAACTCAGCTTCTGGGTCGTTTTTGTCGAAAAAATGTACTTTCACTGAAATAGTAAGTCTGTTCTGTGCAGCAGTAAAGGTATTGCCCTGTGTTGATGATGTGGTAGGGGAGATACGATATTCTGTAATTTCACCTTCATAGACGATATCACCATTAGAGTTTACGTTATTTAAATTGGTTTGATTTTCTAAAATGGCAATCATTGTATTTCTAAACGTAAGATCTAAACCAGGTTCTACCAAAAGTGAATTGTTTTCAAAGCGATTTACCTGAAATGTTTTCGTGTCTGCAGATATAGATGCACCCGTAAAGGAGTAAAAACCACAGCTTGAAACTGAAAGCGCAATAAAACAGAGTGATATGTATTTTAAATATGTCATTTATAAGGCAATTTAACATTTTCTACCAGTCATCCAAAGAAGCTAGTAAAATGTCTTGTGTTAATCTATTGAAAATTTCTTTATGAGCAGTTTCTTTTAAGTCTCCCAATAATTCTTGATTTCCTGAATAATCATAGAAAAAAGAAAATGATTTATCGAATTCTGTGTTTTCTTTCTCTTTATTTAAAAAATGAACCTTTACCGAAATCGTGAGTCTATTTTGTGCTGCTGTGTTTTGTGCTGTAGCTGTAGTTGGTGAAATTCTATATTCTGTAATCTCGCCGTCATAAAATAAATCTCCATTTGAATTTACTAGTTCTAGCCCTGTTTTATTTTGAATAATCTCTTGTAAAGTTTGAGTAAAATTTTGATGAAGCCCAGGTTCAATTATATGAGCATTATTCTCAAAAAGATTTACTTGAAAGCTTTTTGCTTCTCCAATGTTTAAGTTTTCCATTGAATATTTGGCTTTACAGCTTGATGTAAAGATTAATATAATAAAAACAGCAAAACCTATTTTGATTTTCATTTAAACTGAACGTTTTTTTTAAAATAATGTTGCTAATCTGTAAACTGAAAACTGTGACTGCCTACTCTTTTCAGAGGTCGTATTGTTTAATTTTTCTATAAAGCGTACGTTCACTAATGCCTAATTCTGCGGCGGCTAATTTACGTTTTCCATTATGGCGTTCCAACGATTTTTTTATCAACTCTAATTCTTTGTCCTGTAGAGATAATGTTTCTTCTTCTTCAATTTCTTCAGCAAAATGATATTTGTCGTTTGTTGCAGGTTCATTTACATGCTCTGGTATAGAAAGTACTTCTGGGTTTTCTACTACGCTTTCTTCTTCAAACGAAAAATCATCTTCTACGGTATCATTATCACCATAAATCTTTTGAATCAAATGTTCGTTCTCTTTTTCTACATCCTTGGTGTTGCCATTTTTCATGAGTTCCATAGTGAGTTTCTTTAAATCATTCAAATCACTTTTCATATCAAAAAGCACTTTGTAAAGAATCTCACGTTCACTGCTAAAATCGCTTTCGCTTTTAGAGGATTTTACAACCGCAGGCAAATTGGTTGCGCCGTCAACAGGTAAATACCCTCTTAAAACTTCAGCTGAAACAGTACGATTTTGTTCTAAAACCGAAATCTGTTCAGCTACATTTCGTAATTGCCTGATATTTCCACTCCAACGATGCTTCAAAAGTAATTGTACCGCGTTATCTGTGAGTTTTATTGTTGGCATTTTATACTTTAAAGCAAAATCGCTGGCAAATTTTCTAAACAATAAATGAATATCGTCTTGACGTTCGCGAAGTGGTGGTAAATGAATATCAACCGTACTTAAACGATAGTATAAGTCTTCACGAAACTTCTCTTTTTCAATAGCTTCAAACATGTTTACGTTTGTAGCAGCCACAATACGAACATTGGTTTTTTGCACCTTACTGGATCCTACTTTTATAAACTCGCCATTCTCTAAAACACGAAGTAAACGTACTTGTGTGGTTAATGGTAATTCTCCAACTTCATCTAAAAAAATAGTACCGCCATCAGCCACTTCAAAATAACCGCTACGCGTGGAAGTTGCCCCGGTAAAGGAGCCTTTTTCGTGCCCAAAAAGTTCACTATCTATTGTGCCTTCTGGAATTGCGCCACAGTTTACAGCGATATATTTATTGTGCTTTCTGTGTGATAAAGAGTGTATTATTTTTGGAATACTTTCTTTACCAACACCACTTTCTCCAGTTACCAAAACTGAAATATCTGTTGGTGCCACACGAATAGCTTTTTCTAAAGCACGGTTGAGCGATGGTGTATTACCAATGATGCCAAAACGTTGTTTTATAGCCTGAATTGATTCCATTTAATTTTCTAAATATTCTGAAGTTCCCGTTTCATTAGGGCCATCTAGCCATTGCCAATTCAACTTCAGTTTGATTTTTTTATTTTCAGTTAAGCTAATTTTTGCAATAGCTTTACCAGCTTTTAACTCATTAGTTGCGGTTAAACATTGATAGAGCATATTTATGCTGTCGTCTTTTAAATGACCAATTATTTTCCCATAAATAATATTACCTCCCGAATAATCGGCAGTTACTAAATCGCCTTCTTGCTTGTAGTCAAATAATGTTTCAGAATTAACTTTACCATTTTCTGTATTTTCAATTAGCGAAAATGTTTTGTTGTTAAAATTGAACTTTGACATTTTATTTTAATTATTATCTGAATAGCCTACTGCTTCTCCAATTAATGTCGCACTGGTACAATCTGTAATTTTCACATTTACAAAATCGCCAACTTTGTAATTTCCTTTCGGAAATACCACCACTGTGTTTTGGGTATTTCTACCAGACCAATGTGCGTCAGAGCGTTTTGAAGGCTTTTCAATTAGTACTTCTTCAGTTTTCCCAACATGTTCTTGAGTACGCATTAAACTATGCTTTTGTTGTAACGCTATAATTTCATTTAAACGTCTCTTTTTAATGTCTTCTGGGATATCATCTTCCATTTTACGTTCTGCTAATGTTCCTGGACGCTCAGAATAGGCGAACATAAAGCCAAAATCGTATTTTACATATTCCATCAAACTCAACGTATCTTGGTGGTCTTCTTCTGTTTCGGTTGGGAAACCAGCGATCATATCTTGACTAATGGCACAATCTGGAATTAAACGTTTGATATTGTCAATCAATTCAAAATATTCTTCACGTGTGTGCAAACGATTCATTTCCTTAAGAATACGATTACTACCGCTTTGCACTGGTAAATGAATATAATTGCAAATGTTTCTATGTTTTGCCATAGTTTCGATAACATCCAATGTAAAATCTTGTGGATTTGATGTTGAAAAACGAAAACGCATTTTAGGCTGCGCTTTAGCACACATATCTAAAAGCATCGCAAAATTTACTGCTGTTGCTTGTTGCAGTTCGCTGGCTTTATCAAAATCTTTTTTCAATCCACCACCATACCACAAGTAGCTATCAACATTTTGTCCTAGAAGTGTAACTTCTTTGTAGCCTTTGTTCCAAAGATTATTTACCTCTTCGATAATACTCTGTGGGTCTCTACTGCGCTCACGTCCGCGAGTAAAAGGCACAACACAAAACGTACACATATTATCACAACCACGAGTTATGGATACAAAAGCGGTAACACCATTTGTGTTTAAGCGTACAGGAGCAATATCGCCGTAAGTTTCCTCTTTTGAAAGTATAACATTTATAGCATCTCTTCCGTCTTCAACTTCAGCTAAAAGATTCGGTAAATCTTTGTAAGCATCTGGTCCTACAACCAAGTCAACTATTTTTTCCTCTTCAAGAAACTTGCTTTTTAAACGTTCTGCCATACAACCTAAAACACCAACTTTCATATTTGGGTTTTGCGTTTGTTTTACGGCATTATATTTTTCTAGACGCTTTCTAACGGTTTGTTCTGCCTTATCTCGAATAGAACAGGTGTTTACCAGAACCAAATCAGCCTCCTCTAAATTTTGAGTGGTATTGTAGCCTTGATCATTCAGAATTGAAGCTACAATTTCGCTATCGCTAAAATTCATCTGGCAACCATAACTCTCAATAAAAAGTTTGCGGGTATTACCGTCTTTTTTATCGAGAACTAAAGATTGTCCTTGTTTATTTTCGTCTATAATCTTTTCCATAATATATGAAACCACTTAGGGTCAATAAGTGTGCAAAGATACAATTAAATTGCTTTTTATGACAAAGTGTCATATCTAATTTTTTGTATTTTTTTGAAATAATATAGGCTTTTTCACGCAACCATTTGTGTAGTTTTGTATCTAATAGTTATACTTCAAATCAAAATCCCAAAAGTCTATGAGAAAAGTATTTTTTGCATTCACCATACTGTGTCTCTTTGTAAATATGCGTTGTGAGCCTAATGATGAGGTGCTTAGAGATTCTGATAATTTATTGATAGGCCATTGGTCAGATTCTGAATATAGCGATCAAAACATCACTTTTAAGCGTGTAAATGCCCTTCCTGAAGATAATTATGGGATTTCTTTTAAGACTAAAAACGAATTTATTGAACGCTCGTCTGGTTTTTGCGGAACACCGCCATTAGTGTTTTCAGATTATGAAGGAAAATGGCAACTCACAGAATCTATTATATATATCACTCAAGATCATTTTCCAAATAGCTTTGCGTGGCGAATAGTGTCGTTAACCGAAAACGAATTAGTCCTTACCAAAGAATTTACAGAACAAGAAAAAGATTATCGAGCATTAATGGATTTGTTTGATGATGCTCTAGATTTGATAAAGGATATACCATGTGAAAATGCTGAAGATTGGACTTTTACACCCTATGGTTCTAAAGCTTGTGGGGGACCACAATGGTTTATTGCTTATCCTAATAGTATTGATACAGAAGCGTTTTTAGAGAAAATTGAAGTTTACACTAAAGCAGAGCAAGATTATAATATAAAGTGGAGTATATTTTCTACTTGTGATGTCATAAACCCTCCAATTGGGGTAGTTTGTGAAAACGGGTTTCCTGTTTTAAAATTTTAACCATGAAGAGAATAGGTTTTTTAATAGTCGTAACGCTTTGTTTTCTTAGTACACAATGTGATGAAGATGAAATTGTTGATGATTTTGATAACCTTTGTGATACTATAGTTGTAGTTGACAAAGATTTGTATGATGGTATAGTTTCAGATGACTTTCAGGTTACTAATGCAGAAATTATAGGTGATTGTTTAAATATTCAAGTATCAGCTTCAGGTTGCAGCGGTGATACCTGGGAATATAAATTGGTAGACTCAGGAGCAGTTGCTGAATCTTTACCAGAGCAACGTTTCTTGAAATTTCAATTGATTAATGAAGAGGCTTGTTTAGCATTTGTGGGGCAAGATGTTTCTTTTAACATAGAAGCACTTCAGGTAGAAGGTAGTAACACTATCATACTAAATATCGAAGGGGTTGATGAAGCTTTAACCTATTCCTATTAAACAATATTAGCTATAAACAAACAAACAAACTATAAACTATGAAATCAACATCACTTATTTTGAGCCTTTTTGCGCTTTTAGTGTTATCCTCCTGTGATAAAGATGATAACGCAGACATTATTACCGTAGCAACTCCAGAATTAATGAGTAAATCTGAGTTTAGAAAAGCTGTAAAAGTTAAAGCAGCTCAATCTATTGAAGAGGCAGGTAAAATTTACGTGTATTCTAAGTATATTTTTGTGGGCGATGTAGATAAGGGTATTCATGTTATTGATAATTCCAAACCAGAATCACCACAACCTATAAGTTACATTGAAATTCCAGGGAACGAAGATATATCGGTAAAAGGTAATTTTTTATATGCTGATAGTGCTACAGATTTGGTTGTATTTGATATTTCTGATATTAAAAACATAAAACAAGTAGAACGTCTAAAAGATGTATTTGAGGTTTATGATTTTCGAATTCCCATTGAAGCTGAATTTTCCGATTTCGAAGGTGTTAATTGGGAAACCGATGTGATTGTAGGTTGGAACTTAAAAAAACAGCACCGTGAAAACTTTCAAGATAGGCTGATTGATGTGGTAGCCTTTGATAATGCTGCATCTGCTGAATCTTATGTTGGTACTGGTGGTTCATTAGCTAGATTTCAAATAGTGAATAATTATTTATATACCGTTGGTAGTAGTAGTATGTCTATTTTCAATATTCAAAATTTGAGTAACCCAACGCTCACTACTACTCAAAATGTCGGGTGGAGTATAGAAACGATGTTTGCCGCAGATAATTTTCTGTACCTTGGAAGTACACAAGGCATGTATATTTATGATTTGAAGTCGCCTGAAACACCTGAATATGTTTCTGAATTTAGGCATTGGCAAGGTTGTGATCCTGTGGTTGTAGATGGAGATTATGCTTATTTGACATTAAGGGGAGGTAATTTATGCGGGCAAGATGAAAGTGTTTTAGAAGTTATTGATATTAAAGATAAAAGCAACCCAACGCTGGCTGAAAGGTATATTTTGGAAAATCCATACGGACTCGGTTTTAAAGGCGACATGTTGTATGTGTGCGATGGAACTGCAGGTTTAAAATTGTTTAAGCGTAATACACCTGTAGATTTAACCTTAGTAAAAACACTTAAAAATGTACAAGCCAAAGATGTGATACCTTTGGAAAATAGTTTGATAATGATTGGAGATAATACGCTCTATCAATATAAGTATATGCCAAACAACGTTGCACTAATAAGTGCATATTCATTAAACTAAACTCAAATTAACGTTGTTGGAAAAATCTGCTTTCGGGCAGATTTTTTTGTGTATAATTGTATTGAAAAAAGTTATGAGTTAACTACTTATATATGAATCAGTACGACATTTTAAAACAAAAAATAGAAAACGCGCCTAGTTTAGATTTCGGTAATATTATTAGTGAAGCCATAGAGCTATTTAAAAAAGTTTGGGTAAAGGGGTTTTTAGCAATTTTACTTATAGTTATTGTTGGAGTAGCTCTAAGTTTTGTTTTTCAAGCTATAGGCTTAGCGGTAGACCCTACTATTTTAACAGAAGGAGGGCTATCAGCAGAATCATTAGCTAAATTCTATTCCCAGAATGCATTGTACAGTTTGCCGCAAACCATTTTAGCTAGTACACTAATGATAGTTTTAATGGCGGGGTTTTATAGAATTTGCAAAAATGAAGTGCAAGGAAAAACCCAAGGTGATGATTATTTTTATTATTTCAAAAAAGAATACTTTTCAAAAGCATTAATGCTCGGCATTATTTATGCAATAATTGCAGCCATCGCTCAAGCCTTGTTTCTAGTGCCTTATTTGTATGTTTTTGTGCCATTGTCATATTTTGCAGTAGTGTTTTTTGATAACCCAGAATTGAGCGAAATGGAGATTGTAAAACTCAGTTTTGCATTGGGTAATAAAAAATGGCTGATAAGTTTTGGGACTATGTTTGTGTGTGGTATCATAGGAATGCTTGGGTTAATTGCATGTTTTATTGGTGTTGTACTTACAATGAGCATTATTTATCTGCCCGTGTTTTTAATTTACAAAGATGTGATTGGTTTTGATAACCGTAGTGAAATAGATTTAATTGGAACAAACAAAAGTGAAGACTCATTTTAAAATAATATAAAGATGAATACTATTGAAACATTATTAGGAAAAATAGAAAGAGCTAAAGACTTAGACTTTGGTACCATTTTTAGCGATTCTATTGAATTATTCAAGAAAGTTTGGGTGCAGGGTTTAGTAATTTTACTTTTAAGTATGTTGCTTATGTTACCATTTTACTTATTGATGTATGTGCCGCTAATAGGCATGGGCATAATGGATCCTGAAGCCTTAAATAACGGAGGTGAACCAAACTGGGCAATAATGTTGCCTTTTTACGGATTGATGATCGTTTTTTCATTCTTTGCTATGATAATTGGGGTAGGCCTTAAAGCAGCTTTCTTTAGAATTTGTAAGCATAAAGATTTCAATGAAGCTGCTAATGACGATTACATGTACTTTTTCAAAAAACCTTATTTAGGAAAAACTGTTAAGGTAGGAGGGGCTACATTCTTAATAATGATTATATCTTATCTATTGTGCTTTTTCCCTGTAATATATGCTGTAGTGCCAATTTCGATTATAAATGTTATTTATGCGTTCAATCCAGATTTGTCTGTTTCTGAAATAGTAAAAGCTGGGTTTAAATTAGGTAATAAAAAATGGTTAATAACCTTTGGATTGATGTTTGTAGCAGGCTTTTTAGCAGGGATAGTTGGTATGCTATTGTGCTTTATCGGAGTGCTCGCCACTTCTTCTTTTTCTTATATACCTTTATATATGATTTACAAGGAATCTATCGGTTTCGATGAAAAAAGCGAAATAGAACAAATAGGTGCTGGAGAATAAATAACAAATATTTTAGCATAAATTAAAGACCAAGGCTTTCAAAGGTTTGGTCTTTTTTATTTGCTCAATACGATAGTAATTCAATAATCATTCGACTACATAGTCAGTTTTTTCAATATATTTCAATTGTACGAATCTCTTATTTTTAGGATTTTAAATGTTTTTACTTTCGTGTTTTTGAGTTGTCAACTTGTGCAATCTCAAAATCAACAAATTGATTTAGAAATAAGTAACGACAAGTTTGTGTTTCAAGATAAATACTACACAAGTGGTTTGCATATTTCATATAGAAAAGCGTTGCAGAACAGTTTTATTTTTCAAAAACAAGAAAACCAAAACTTACAGTTAAACATTACATTAGGCAATGAAACATACACACCTAGTAACCTATCTTCTTTTGATGTAAATGATTTTGATCGTCCATATGCAGGTTGGTTGTTTTTAGGAGTAGAATTAGCTAAAATAAAATCTAAATCTGCACTATTTTTGGCTGTTGAGTCTGGCATTACAGGTAAAGAATCTTTAGCAGGGAAATTACAAAATGCATTTCATGACTTTTTTGATATTGAAAAGCCCACATGGCAGGATGAAATAGCTTATAAATGGCTCTTTAATTTCAAAGTAAAACAAGTGTATGACTTTCCGATAGGTGAAAAGGCGAGTATTCAAAACCATACCAGTTTAAGTATTGGTAGTAAAGACATGTATTTTAAGAACGCTATTTTTTTATTCTTCGGAAGATTTAATGGGTTACAAAATTCGTATAGATTATATGCGCTTAATTCAGAATCGAAAAAAGAATTTTTTGGATTTATTGGAGGAGGTTACAAGTTTGTAGAACTTAACACTCTAATACAAGGCAGCCCTTTTAATGACAACGATGCTTTTACTTCAATCGCAGAAAATCATGTGTTTAGTCTTCAGGTAGGAGGTGTTTTGAGAACAAAAAGAAATATTTTTAAGTTGGAATACAATTACAATTCAAAAGAAACCCCTTTATCTAGATCTCATGTTTTTGGAGCATTTACCTTTGGTTTTATTTTTTAGTTGTGTTTGAAAGAATCCTATTATTTTTTGTGTTAACATTAGGTAAAATATCGATAAATTAGGCAGATAAACTTTTTTTCATATACATTTGTAGCTTCAAAAAATGACGTATGGCGAAGAATTTAGTAATAGTTGAGTCACCAGCCAAGGCTAAAACTATAGAAAAATTTTTAGGAAAAGATTTCAAAGTAGAATCTAGTTTTGGGCACATTGCCGACCTTCCTTCCAAGGAGTTAGGTGTTGATGTAGAAGGCGATTTTAAGCCCAAATATCAAGTTTCAAAAGATAAAAAAGAAGTAGTAAAGAAGTTAAAGGCTCTTGCTAAAAAAGCTGAAATGGTTTGGTTAGCAAGTGATGAAGACCGAGAGGGAGAAGCCATCGCGTGGCATTTAGCAGAAACTTTAAAACTAGATAAGGCAAAAACTAAGCGCATAGTTTTCCATGAGATTACAAAAGCAGCGATAAAAAAAGCTATTGAAAATCCAAGAGGTATTGATTACGACTTGGTAGATGCACAACAAGCGCGTCGTGTTTTAGATAGAATAGTAGGTTACGAGTTGTCGCCCGTACTTTGGCGAAAAGTAAAGGGCGGTCTGTCTGCAGGTCGAGTTCAATCTGTTTCTGTACGATTAATTGTTGAAAAGGAACGTGAAATTCAAGAGTTTACGCCAGAGGCTTCTTTTAGGATTGATGCAGAGTTTTCTAATGAGGATGGGCAAACGTTTAAAGCTAAACTTCCGAAGAATTTTAAAACGAAAGAAGAAGCTTATAAATTCTTAGAAAAGAATGCTTCTGCAGATTTTAAAGTTGCAGACCTTACTAAAAAACCTGCTAAAAAATCACCTGCTGCACCATTTACAACATCAACACTTCAGCAGGAAGCATCAAGAAAGTTGTATTTTTCAGTAAGTAAAACCATGACCATGGCGCAACGTTTATACGAAGCGGGATTAATTACTTACATGAGAACCGATAGTGTGAATTTATCGGATGAAGCAAGACAGGGAGCACAAGCTGAAATTGAAAGTGCTTACGGCGATTCATATAGTAATCCAAGAAATTATAAGGGAAAATCTAAAGGTGCACAAGAAGCGCATGAGGCAATTCGTCCAACTGATTTTTCGAGACATTCAGTAAATATTGATAGAGACCAAGCACGCTTATATGATTTAATTTGGAAGCGTGCCATAGCATCTCAAATGAGTGATGCACAGTTAGAGCGTACTAACGTGAAAATTGAAGCCTCAACACACAATGAAACATTTTCTTCAAATGGAGAGGTGATTAAATTTGATGGGTTTTTAAAGGTATACCTTGAGGGAACTGATGATGAAGATACTGAGCAAGATGGTATGTTACCGGCATTGAAAGTAAATGAAACTTTACTAAACAGTTTCATTTCAGCAACGGAGCGTTACACACGTCCACCATCAAGATATACTGAAGCATCTTTAGTGAAGAAATTAGAAGAGTTAGGTATCGGGCGTCCATCAACGTATGCGCCTACCATTTCAACTATTCAAAATAGAAATTATGTTGAAAAGGGTACGGTTGAAGGTGTGGAACGCGAATACACACAACTCAAACTTCAAAATGGAAAAGTTTCTGATAAAACATTGACAGAGAAAGTTGGTTCAGACAAAGGAAAGTTGGTGCCTACTGATATAGGTATGATTGTGACGGACTTTTTAGTGAATCATTTTGAAGCTATTCTTGATTACAATTTTACTGCTAAAGTTGAAGAAGATTTTGATGAAATTGCAGAAGGAAGAGAAGATTGGACAGAAATGATGCAGTCGTTCTACAAAAAATTTCATCCTGTTGTTGAAGATGTTAAGGAAAATGCAGATAGAGAATCTGGTGAGCGTATTTTAGGTGAAGATCCTAAAACGGGGCGTCAGGTAAGTGTACGATTAGGAAAGTTTGGACCAATGGTTCAGGTAGGAACTGTGGACGATGAGGAAAAACCATTATTTGCAAGTTTAAGCCCAGACCAGCAACTAAACACCATTACTTTTGAAGAGGCTATGGATTTATTCCAGTTGCCTAAAACTTTGGGTGAGTATGAAGGTGAGGAAGTGCAAGTAAATAACGGACGTTTTGGGCCTTATGTTAAATTTGGGAAGTCGTTTGTTTCATTACCAAAAGGTCAAGATCCGCTTAGTGTTGAACTTGACGATGCTATTGTTTTAATAAAAGAAAAGCAAAAAGCAGATGCACCTATATATATGTATCAGGATTTACCAGTACAAAAAGGTAAAGGACGTTTTGGGCCATTTATTAAATGGAACAATATGTTTATCAATGTAAATAAAAAGTACGATTGGGATAATTTATCAGATGCTGATATTGTTGAGTTGATTGAAGATAAAATTCAAAAGGAAAAAGATAAATTAATTCACCATTGGGAGGCTGAGGGTATTCGCGTAGAAAAGGCTCGATGGGGAAGGCATAATGTGATAAAAGGGAAAATTAAAGTGGAGCTCCCCAAGACGGTTGATGTTTCAGATATGACATTAGAAGAAGCACAAGCGCATATAGAAACTAAGGCACCAAAAAAGAAAGCGCCAAAAAAGCGCGCTACCAAAAAGAAAGCAGTATCTAAAAAGAAATAATACCAATTAGAGGGTATGTTTTTGCATATCCTAATTTCCTATATTGTGTGTTTTTAAAACAAAACAAATTAGTTAATTAAATAAGCCATTTTAATGAATTTTAATTTTCTCTCTCCCGTATCAGATAACGTTTTAGCTCATAACGAATTACTATCGATGCAGGTCTTAGGGAGAAGACTTAGAATTCATTCTGCTCAAAAAGGAATTCCAGAATTAGAAGGGGTAAACATTGCTATTTTAGGAGTTATTGAAAATAGAAATGATGTTGATTATATAGGAGAAGTGTTTCAGTTAGATGAAATCAGAAAATCTTTATATGCGTTATTTCCTGGAAGCTGGAATACAACGATAGCCGATTTAGGAGATATTAATGCAGGCGAAAGTGTAGAGGACACATATTTTGCGCTTCGAGAAACCATCGAGATTCTTATAAAAAAAGATATAATCCCAGTGTTGTTAGGCGGAAGCCAGGATTTAACATACGCCAATTATCGAGCTTATGATGCATTGATGCCTATGGTTAATTTGGTGAATGTAGATTGTAAGTTCGATTTAGGAGATTCAGCTAAACCTATAAAAAACAACAGTTACGTCGGAAAGATTATTCTAGACGAACCATATAACCTCTTTAACTATTCAAATATTGGGTATCAAACCTATTTTAATTCTCAGGAAGAAATAGATTTGATGGAACGTCTCTATTTTGAGTCGTATCGCTTAGGTGAAGTCAATAAGGATATCACTGTTGTTGAGCCAGTGTTAAGAGATGCTAACATTGTTAGTATAGATTTAAAATCGGTAAAAGGCGCAGAAGTAAGTTTGAAACAGAAGTTTTCTCCAAACGGTTTAGATGGGAAAGAAATTTGTGCTATTTCTCGATACGCTGGTATTAGTAATAAGGTTAGCTCATTCGGTATCTATGAATATAAACCATCTAGTGATGATGAGATTTCATCAATGCTCATTGCACAAATTATATGGTATTTCATCGAAGGTGTTAATTGTAGGGTGAAGGACGATGATTTTACAGATGAGCGAAACTATCAAAAGTTTTACACAATGGTAGAATCTCACGAGTTAGTGTTTTATAAGAGTAATAAGACAGGGCGTTGGTGGGTAGAGATTCCTTTTTTGGCTGAAGTGAATAATAAATTAAAAAGACATACGTTATTACCATGCACACATCAGGATTATCTAGACGCATGTAATGATATTGTGCCAAACCGCTGGTTTAAAGCATTTCAGAAGAATTCTGTATAATAGACAAAGTATGGTCAAAAGGTCGATTTCATCGGTGAAATGCCAAATTTTTACGATGAAATGTTATTTTTTTAGATAAAAAGTTGTTTTTTCGAAAATATATAAATATGTTTACGCTCTCAAAATTGAAGCTATAATAATTAACCTCGAGTTTTCTATGAATATGAAGAAGTTTATTTTATTAACCACAGTATTAACTTTACTGGCTAGTTGTGGCTCTAAAGATAGAGGAGAGCTGGTAGGAGTTCAAGGAAAAAAATGGCATCCAGAAAAACCTTATGGTATGGAGCTTGTTCCTGGTGGTGCATTTATAATGGGTAAAGCCGATGATGATCTTGCTGGAGTAAACGATGCTCCTGGTAAGACAGTAACGGTTAGAGCCTTTTATATGGATGCGACTGAAATTACAAACAGTGAATATCGCCAGTTTGTGCATTGGGTTAGAGATTCTGTTCTTAGAATGGAGCTTGCTAAACTTGCAGATGATGTTGGTTTAACTCAAGCAGACGAGGGAACAATAGGAGAATACGCTTTTAAAGATGCAGATCCTGAAAATATGTCGGTATATGAAAAGTATATGTACGAAAACTATACTGGATTAGGACCAACTGGATATGAAGGGAGAAAAATTAATAAAGATGTAGAGTTAATCTTTGATACTTCAGAGTACTTAGATGAGTATTATGCTGAGGTTATGGATACTATGTATTTACCTTTGGAAGAATCTTATAACGGGCAACGTACTTGGGATGTGAAGAAATTCAAATTTCAATACAGTTATATGGATATCCAGGAAGCTGCTAGAAACAGAGGTGTAAAGCGTAGCAAAGTAATTAAGAAAGAAGAAGTTGAAATTTATCCAGATACTACAGTATGGATTAGAGATTTCCAATATTCATATAACGAACCTATGCACAACGACTATTTTTGGCATGAAGCTTATGGAGAATATCCGGTAGTTGGTGTAACTTGGAAACAAGCAAAGGCATTTTGTGAGTGGAGAACTATCAACAAGAATACATACCAAAAAACTAGAAAAGGTGCTGCATTAGTAAACAGATTCAGATTACCATCAGAAGCAGAATGGGAATATGCTGCAAGAGGTGGTTTACAAGCCGCAACATATCCATGGGGTGGACCTTATACCAAGAGTGATAGAGGTTGTTTTATGGCAAACTTTAAACCAGTACGTGGAGATTATGCAGCAGACCAAGCTTTATACACGGTTGAAGCAAAATCTTATGAGCCAAATGATTACAATTTGTATAACATGGCTGGTAACGTTTCAGAATGGGTAAATGCTTCATACGACCCTGCGTCTTATGAGTATTCATCAACAATAAATCCAAGTGTTAACGATCCTGAGAATACACGTAAAGTGATTAGAGGTGGTTCTTGGAAAGATGTAGCTTACTTTTTACAAGTGAGTTCAAGAGATTACGAATATGCAGATTCTGCAAGAAGTTATATAGGTTTCAGAACCGTTCAAGATTACATGGGGACAAACGTAACTAAGAACGGAAAATAAATCGTATTAAATCAAATCAGTAATAACTATTAATTTAACCTACTTAAGTAGTTTGTCTACTTAAAATTAAAAACCAAAATTATGGCAAAGTCAAAAGCAAGTAAAAAATTCATGAATATGGCCTATGGCCTTGGAGCAGCAATTGTAATCGTTGGTGCACTATTTAAGATTATTCATTTTGAAATCGGACCTTTAACAGGAAACGTGATGTTAACTATCGGTCTTGTAACAGAAGCAATTATTTTCGCATTATCAGCGTTTGAACCAGTTGATGAAGATTTAGATTGGTCTCTAGTATATCCAGAATTAGCTGGTGGACAAGCATCTGCTAAAGAAAACCAAAACCCTAAAGGTGTTTTATCTCAAAAATTAGATGAATTACTTAAAGAAGCTAAAATCGACGGAGAGTTAATGGCAAGCTTAGGCGAAAGCATTAAAAACTTTGAAGGTGCAGCAAAAGGTATTTCACCAACTGTAGATTCTATTCAAGCTACTCAAAAATATGGTGAAGAATTATCATTAGCAGCAGCACAAATGGAATCTTTAAACAGCTTATATAAAGTACAATTAGAGAGCATTAACAAGCAAGCTTCTATAAACGAAGAGTCTGTAGAAAATGCTGCTAAGTTGAAAGAACAAATGGAATCTTTAGCGTCTAACTTATCGTCATTAAATGGCGTTTATGGTGGAATGTTATCTGCAATGAATAAATAATTAGGGGTTACCCAAATTTAATAACCAAAAACCTAATTACACATGGCAGGAGGAAAACTATCACCAAGACAGAAGATGATAAACTTGATGTATTTAATATTCATCGCGATGTTAGCGTTAAATATGTCGAAAGAAGTATTATCAGCCTTCGGATTAATGAACGAAAAGCTTACGGAGTCTAATGAGGCAACCGAAGCTAGAAATGCAAACTTTGTTGCAAGTTTAGAACAAAAGGCTGCAGATGCTCCAGAGAAGTATCAACCTTTAAAAGCGAAAGCAAATTCAATAGATAAGCTAGCTCACGATTTTGATTCTTATTTAAAAGAATTGAAAGGTAAAATGACCGCTAAAATAGAAGACCCTACCGACTATGAAATCATGGATAAGGGCGATTATTTAGATCAAAACTTCTTTAAAGGAGATAAGATAAAAGAAGAAGGGCAAGCCTTTTTAACCCATATGAAAACTTTCAGAGAAGGTGTTGCTAACGTTTTAGCAGATAACCCTTCTATGGCATCTGTAATCGAAGAAGTAAATGACAAATTCAATACAGACCCTGTAAAGAACAGAGATGGAGTTAAAGTTGACTGGTTAGATTACCATTACAAAGGGTTTCCTTTAGTGGCGTCTCTAACTAAAATGACACAGCTTCAAGCAGATATCAAGACCACAGAGTCTCAGATATTATCTACAATGTTAGAAGGCGAGTTATCTAGTCAAGTATCTATGACAAACTATACGACTTTAATGGAAACTTCAAAATCAGCTTATTTTAATGGTGAGCAGTTTGATGGACAAATTGTATTAGGTCGTAAAGATGCGACCACAAAGCCAAAAAGAGTTGAATTAACTCTTGATGGAAGAAAGCTTTCTGAAAATCAATATGCTATTGAGGACGGTAAAGTAAAGTTGAAAATAGGTACTGGAGGTGTTGGAGAGCATAAAATTGAAGGTAAATTAATCTTCGGTGAAGGTGGTGAAGAAATTGAAGTTCCAGTAAGTTCTTCTTTCGCTACTGTTGCTAAGCCAAATGCAGCTACAATTTCAGCTGATAAAATGAATGTTGTATATAGAGGTGTTAAAAACCCAATGACAATTTCATTTGCAGGTATTCCTGATAATAAAGTTGTTGCCAGTGCTCAAGGTTTAAATAGAGCAGGAGGTAGCAGGTATGTTATGGATGCAACAAACATCAAAGGTAGAGAAGTAACTATTAATGTTACTGGTACACTTCCTGATGGAGGAAAAGTTAGCGATAATGCTAAATTCAGAATTAAAGATTTACCTAAGCCAACAGGAACTGTTAGAGGTGAAGATGGTGCAATTAAAATGCAACGTCAAAGTTTAGAAAAGTCTTCTATTGGTGCTAAGTTTGATGATTTTGATTTTGAGTTACCGCTTAGAGTTAGTGGCTTTAAATTTAAAGTTCCAGGTCAACCAACTATCGAAGTTAGAGGGAACAAATTAAACGACAGAGCTAAAAGTGCTTTACGTAAAGCTAAGCGTGGTTCTGGTGTTCAAATATTTGATATAGAAGCAAAAGCAAGTGGCGTAAGTGTGATTCTTAAAAAAGTATCTCCAGTATTTGTTGAACTTACAAATTAAAATATTAGGCTAACAATTACGTTAGCCTAATAACATAAAATGATGAATAAGATGAATTTTAAAAGTGTTTTATTAACCGTTGTAGCTGTTTTTACAGTATCAAGCACATTTGCACAATCTAATTTATTGACGGCTAAAGATCCGGAAGAAATTGGTGTAAGAACAGAAGAGCAAAAGGCAGTTGATAATGATAAGCCTTTAGAATATGGATATGTTGATGATAGAGATATCCTATTTTCTAAAATGGTTTGGGAAAGAGTAAGGCTTGATGAAAGAGCAAATTTCCCATTATATTATCCTATTGATACCAATAATATTGGTAGTAACAGACGTTCGTTATATGATGTTTTAATGAAAAACATTAAAAACGGAAAAATAAAAAACATTTATGATGATTCTTATTTTACTACAAAACGTACGTTGAAGGATATAGAAGCTGCTTTATCAAAAATAGATACTACTGAATATGGTATTGAGCAATTAAATGCTGGTGAAGAATTGTCGGATGAGTTTATCGACAGACGTGATATCACTGCTGCAGATATTGTAGAGTACCGTGTAAAAGGATTATGGTATTTTGATAAGCGACATGCAGAAATGAAGTATAGATTGATTGGTATAGCTCCAGTAGCTCCAGATGTTAACTTTATAGATGATGAAAATCCTGATTTGGTGCCATTATTTTGGGTGTTTTTCCCCCATGCTAGAGAGGTGTTACATGAAGCTAAGGCATTCAATAATACAAATAGTTCGATGCCGCATTCGTTCGACCATTTGTTAAATTCTAGACGTTTTCAAGGTTATATTTATAAAGAAGAAAATGTTCAGGGAGATAGACAAGTTAACGAATACATAACAGACAATGCATTGATGCAACTTCTAGAATCTGAACGTATCAAAACAAAAATTAGAGATTTTGAATTAGATATGTGGACATACTAATTTGAATTCAACATAATAATGAAAACGCCTGCTTTTTAAGCGGGCGTTTTTCTTTTTAGTAGTTTGTGTGCTTTAGAAACCTAATTTTTTAAATTTGCTTAAATATTAAGAATGGAATACGATTATATTATCGTAGGTTTAGGTTTGGCTGGTATTAGTTTTTGTGAGCAATTGCGAAGCCATAATAAAACCTTTGTGGTGTTTGATGATGGTTCTCAAAAATCATCAACAGTAGCTGGAGGTTTATATAATCCAGTGGTGTTAAAACGTTTTACTTCTATTTGGAAAGGAGATGAGCAATTGAGTTTAGCGCTAGATCACTACAAAAATTTAGAGCAACTTCTCAAAGTAACACTAGATTATAAAATTCCTGTTTATAGAAAATTTGCTTCTGTCGAAGAACAGAATAATTGGTTTACAGCTTCAGATAAACCAAAGCTCACCAAATACCTTTCTAATACCATTATTTCGAATACCAATGAGGCTATTAATGCTGAATTTGGATTTGGAGAAGTATTACAAACGGGTCGTATAGATGTAAATAAGCTCATTATATCGTATAAAACCTTTTTAGGCTATCATCAAGCGTTAATCCAGGAATCATTCAATTATGACACTTTAAAAATTGAAGAAGAGTATTTGTCTTATAAAGACGTTTTTGCAAAAAATATCGTGTTTTCCGAAGGTTTTGGAGTAACCAAAAACCCGTTTTTCAAAAACTTGCCGTTAAGCCCAACAAAAGGTGAATTGCTCACCATTTACGCACCTGAATTAAAAATTGATTTTGTATTAAAAGGACCAGTATTTCTAATTCCGATAGGAAACGATTTATATGTTGTAGGTGCTACCTACGAATTAAATGATTTAACTCACAAGACTACTGATAAAGGCAAAACCAAACTTTTAGAAGGGCTGAAAAGTATGATTTCTTGTCCGTTTGAAATCATAAAGCAAGTAGCAGGAATTCGTCCAACGGTAAGAGATAGACGTCCTTTAGTTGGGCAACATGAGAAGTATAAAAATATGTATTTATTAAACGGATTGGGTACTCGAGGTGTTATGATTGGACCTTATGTAGCTAAACAACTCTTCGAATTTATAGAGAAAGATAAGCCTTTAGAAAAAGAAATGAGTTTATCTAGATTGCGTTAATCTTTTCCTTTCACCAAAGTTTCATCGTAACTCATAAACATATTAATCCAAATATTTCTAGAAAGTCTCATAATTATTGGCATAAAAACAACCAAAGTGCCAACTATGGAAATAAAGGTAACTTTTAAATTTGCGCCAAGAATCAAATTGCTAATCACAAAAGCAGCAACGCCAAAGGCAATACCAACGGCATAACTTACATACATTGCGCCATAAAAAAACGATGGTTCAATCCTGTATTTAGTGTTACAATGAGAGCAGCGTTCATTTACTTTTAATGTCTCAGAAAGCGCATAAGCATTTTTATTGCTATACATAGATTCTTGATGACATTTAGGGCAACTGCCGGTAAAAATGCTATAAATTTTTGTTCCTTTTTTAAACATTTATTTTAATGTATTTTTGCTCGCGAAAACAGTATTGCAAAGGTATAAGTTTAAAAGTTTAAATACTGCAACCTAAGTCACATTTCTATGCTTAATATTCATAATCTTTCTATTTCGTTTCAAGGAGAATACCTCTTTGAAGATATCACCTTTAAGCTTGGGAATGGTGACCGTGTGGGGTTAATTGGTAAAAATGGTGCTGGAAAATCTACTATGCTCAAAATTTTATCAAAGGAGTTGGAGCCAGATTCAGGGCAAATTGCAGCAGACAAAACCCTTAAAATAGGGTTTCTAAAACAAGATATAGATTTTGTTTTTGGTAGAACTGTTTTAGAAGAAGCTTATGAGGCCTTTACCGAAATAAAGGATTTAGAAGCTAAAATGGAGGACATTAATACCCAGTTGGCAGAACGCACCGATTATGAAAGTGAGGGCTATAACCAATTGATGATTGATATTAATGATTTACAACATCAATATGAAATTATTGGCGGTTATAACTATCAAGGCAATACGGAGAAAATTCTACAAGGATTAGGATTTAAAAGAGGTGACTTTAATAGCCTTACGGATACCTTTTCGGGAGGATGGCGTATGCGTATTGAGTTGGCAAAATTGCTATTACAAGACAATGATATATTACTTCTCGATGAGCCAACAAACCACTTGGATATAGAATCGATAATTTGGCTTGAGGGTTTTCTAAAGAATTATGCGGGAGCAGTTGTTATTGTGTCTCACGATAAGATGTTCTTAGATAATGTTACTAACAGAACTATTGAGATTTCATTAGGTCGTATTTATGATTATCCAAAGCCATACACAAAGTATTTGGTATTACGGGAAGAGATTAGAGAACAGCAATTAGCCTCTCAAAAAAACCAACAAAAGCAAATAGAACATACTGAGAAGCTTATTGAAAAGTTTAGAGCAAAAGCATCAAAGGCTACTATGGCGCAATCGCTTATCAAAAAATTAGATAAAATAGATCGCATAGAAGTAGATGAAGATGATAATAGTGTGATGACACTTAATTTTCCAGTATCTATTACGCCTGGTAAAGTAGTTGTTGAAGCTGAAAATATTTCTAAAAACTATGGAGAGAATCAAGTTTTAAAAGCTATTAATTTATTAATAGAACGAGATAGTAAAACGGCTTTTGTTGGGCAAAACGGACAAGGAAAATCTACTTTGGCTAAAATTATAGTTGGTGAAATAAAGTATAATGGACATTTAAAACTGGGACATAATGTGCAAATAGGCTATTTTGCACAAAACCAAGCGGAATATTTAGACGGTAATAAAACCGTATTAGATACCATGATTGATGCTGCGAACGAAAGTAATAGAAGTAAGGTTCGAGACATTTTAGGATCATTTTTATTTAGAGGCGATGAAGTTGAAAAATATGTAAGAGTACTTTCTGGAGGAGAACGTAATCGCTTAGCATTAGCAAAATTGATGTTGCAACCCTTTAATGTACTTATTATGGATGAGCCAACGAATCACCTGGATATAAAATCTAAAAATGTACTTAAAGAAGCCTTAAAACGTTTTGAAGGTACGCTGATTTTGGTATCGCACGATAGAGATTTTCTTCAAGGTTTAACAAATTTAGTATATGAGTTTAAAGATCATAGAATAAAGGAATACCTTGGTGATATAGATTATTATCTTGAGCAACGACAGGTTGAAAATTTACGAGAAGTAGAAAAGCGAACTATAATTAAAGAAGAGCCAAAAGAAAAGAAACAGCATTCATATCAAGATCAAAAGAAATTAAAATCTTTAAATAATAAACTTAGTAATTTAGAATCTAAGATAGGTGTTCTTGAAAAGGATATAAAAGGTATTGATTTAGAGCTTGAAATTAATTACCATGAGTTAACTTCAGAGCCTAATTTTTTCGATAATTATCAAAAAAAGAAGACAGATTTAGAACAACTTATGGCACAATGGGAAGGGATTCAATTGGAAATTGAACAGTTAACCGAGTGAAAATGTTAAAATTTATTGCATTTCATCGATAAAAATAGTTTTTAATCTGAATTAGTCCTATTTTCGTACATGAAATTAGTCCTAAATCAACCTAAAGATGAAAAATTTAAAGTATACAATTTTAACTTTTCTAATCACGTTTGCAGCTTTTGCAAATGTTTCCAATAGTGAGAAAGAAGCCTTATTGGCGTTGTACAATAGCACGAATGGAGCAGAATGGAATTCTACATGGGATACTGCAACACCAATTGATACTTGGTATGGTATTAAAATTGAAAACAATCAAATCACAGAAATTAATTTACCTTTTAATAACCTACAAGGAGAGTTGCCATCTGAAATAGGTAACCTTACTGGTTTAACAAAATTAAATTTAGGTTTTAATGGTTTAACTGGCACTGTGCCAACAGCATTGAGCAATCTTCAAAATTTAGAAGTTTTAGAATTATTCATGAATAAGTTTGAAGGTGAAATTCCAGCTGAACTTGGCAAATTAAAAAAGCTTAAATCTCTAAAATTATACAGTAACAAGTTATCAGGAAATATTCCATTATCAATAATGGGATTAACAAATCTTGAAGAACTTTTAATTGGGAGTAACTATTTAACTGGTAATATTCCAAGAGAAATCCAAGCACTTACGAAACTAAAGAAATTTAGTGTTATGGATAATAAGATGGATGGTGAGATACCAGTAGAGATGGCTCAATTAACAGAGTTGGAAGAATTGTTATTATCAACCAATGAGTTCACAGGTGATGTGCCAATTGAATTTATCAATTTAACTAAGTTAAATACCATAATGGTTAGTGATAATAAGTTGAATAAGGAATATATCAGCGTTTCTGGTAAAAACCCACCATCTTTAATGTTAATAGAGTCTGGTAGTGCTACAGCTGTGATGGATGTTGAAAAAGAATAGTTATAAAGAATATTTTCATAAATAGTTAATGGTAAAAAAGATACACAGTCGTGTATCTTTTTTTTATTTTTGAAGATGCTTGAACATCATTTTACTTGCCCATATTGTTGGGAACATATTTCTATGTTGTTGGATGATTCTGTAATTCTTCAAGAATATATAGAAGATTGCGAAGTGTGTTGCAACCCCATACAAATTAGGATACAATTTCAAAATTCTGAAATCACAGAGTTTCAAGCGAGTAGCATAGAGCAGTAATTTTTTCCATTTAAACGCTTGTTAAATCTAAAAAGGATTGTATATTTGCAGTCCGAAATGATTTGGTCGGCATTATGAACCGAAAGTTAAAAGCTAAGTAAATCATTTTAGAATTAAATCGCGGGATAGAGCAGTAGGTAGCTCGTCGGGCTCATAACCCGAAGGTCACTGGTTCGAGTCCAGTTCCCGCTACTAAATAAGAGTAATCAGAAATGGTTACTCTTTTTTATTTCGATAATACTGCTTCTATTATAACAACTTTGTAGAAGTTATAAAACCCTAATAATATAGAGTCAGATATAGTTTAGTTTTTGATATATTAATGATTTATTGAGAAGTATCTTTATTAACTAAAACTTTTAAGTAAAATACTAGCATGTAAATACTTCTTGTTTTTTCTAAAATCCGTCTTTTTTTCAAACTCAAGATTTATAATCTCACCATACTTGGTTTTTTGTTCTAGATGATAAATCAATTTCAAGATGTTGTTGTATGCACCTTCAACTTCGAATTGATACGTGTTTACTGAAATATCGTTATTCTTAACTTTATGAGGCTCTAAAAAGCCAACAACCTTCAAATCATTTTTATCAGAAAAAGATGTGATGGTTTCTAAAAGGTTATTTTGGATGGAGTTCCCATTAATCTGATACTTATTTAAAATAGAATCGTAATACTTTTGTTTTTGCTTTAAAAGGGACAGTTGTTTAGGTGTGTTTTTGAATAGAACTTCTTCCTGTTGCAGTAATCTATATTCCATTCTTAAATGTATTGTTTTAGATAGCGCAAGTTTATAGCATAGAAACATTAAGACAAAAAAGCCCAAAACCAAAGCAATATTTTTTGATTTGCTATTCATCCTTCAAGTATACTTTTAGGTTGAAGTTGGATATGTTTTTACTAATATCACTATAATCTATAACCTCAATATGATCTATCCATTCAATTTTCTCCAGTTTAGTAATCCATTTTGAGTAAAGATTACTGTTATTTGAAGTTCCAGAGAATATCATTCTATTTTTATCTACTGTAACGGGTTTATCCTTTTTTATGCGACGTTGAAGCGGTTGATAATTAAATTCTGAAAGTAATATGGATTGTGGTAAACTGGTAATAATGGTATTGACGTAAAATGAACTTTTGGATGTGTTATTTTTGAGTATGTCCTCTGTTAATTTTTGTGATTTTTCAACTTCAGTTTTCAGTTCAACAATATCATTTTTTGTAATTTGATTTAGTTGTGACGTTTCTCGTAATGTGTTAACCTTTTCAAAATAGCAATTGAAAAACAAAAAATTAACCAGCAAAATGAGAAGTATGGAAACTAACCCCATTTTTAGAAACTGATGAAAAAACCTTGAATGCTTAAATTCAGATAGCAATTCATTTTTTCTGTTTTCAAAGTTGCTAGAATTTGCACTTGTATTTATTATGATATTTAAAGCTCCTGAGCAAGAAAGCAAATAGTTACTAGAAATATCCAAACCATTAATATCATAGTCTACTTCATTTGTATCATTCTCTAGTTCAATACTAGATATCATGTTATTTGGCACACTGATATTTGAGTTTGATGTATATATCTGCTCATCTCTAAAGAAATTTAATATGTGTGAGATATTCATATTACCTAAGGAAAATCCTAAAACATTAATTTTTTGTTCAGAATACTTCATTAGAACCTCATCCACATAGGCTTTTCTACAAATGGAAATGAAGTTTGTATTTTTTCCATCAATCATTTCATAATAAAAGGCATCTGCATTAATATTTGGAAAGGCAACATTGATAGGCTTTGAATGATTGTTTTGTTCATTAGAGATTTTGCAAGATTTAGTTAAAACCTGATCATCATTAATTATTAAAACTACTGGCCAACTTTTTTTAAGCTTTTCAAAAATCTCGTCTGTAGATTTAACAGAAAAACTATGCTCAATAAGAATTTCTTTTTTAGTTTTTTTCAGGATAGAGCAATAGATAATTGGCTCATTATTTTTAACTGTATGTTCTATACCGCAAAAGCGGTCTCCATATAGCATATATGTTTTTAGAAATTTAAGCATTAATAGATGATAGTTGGCTTTATAAAAACGGTTAATTTGGCTTTGGATGCTTCTCTCTTTCTAGAACTAAACAACCATTTCACCACAGGAACCCTTGCAAGAAAAGGCACTCCAGAACCTGAATTACTGCGTCGTTGTTCTTCTAAACCACCTAAAACTACAATATCCTGATCCTGTACCCTGATAATAGAACTAAACTCACGAGAGCTTATATCTGGTGGTGCATTTTCATCGATACGGTCCCCAAAACTGGATTGAATCACAAAAATATCCAAAGTCACTTGTCCATCACCAGACACCAATGGTTTTATAGTCAATCCTAATTCAGCATCAATAGGTTCGTAATTTGTGATTTCAGAAGTTTGAGGATTATCTGTTCCATAAATGTTTCGTTGAGTCACGGTGTAATATGACGTTTCACCATTTGAAAATGTGGCACGATGCCCATTAAGAGTTGATAGTTTAGGTGTCGACTTAATTTTAAGGTTGCCATTACTTTCCATTGCTTTTATTGTAGCAAAAAAATTAGGAATAACCTTGCCAAGGTTTAATCGATCGAAACCGTTAAAACCATTGATGACTTTGTTAATAGTCCTAGCTCCAAGAGTTAAATCTGTAGTTGGAAAAATACCACCTCTAGTCTCAGAGGGTTCGTCGCCAATACCCCAAGTTACTCCAGTTTCAATGGTATTGTTTCTGCCAACTTCCACGAACATAACCTCAATTAAAACTACAGGTACGGTTTTGTCAATGTATGTAATAAACTCCTTTAACCTTTCAATTTTAGCACTAGAACCAGTAACATATAAACTATTTAACTCAGGGTCAACTTGAATATCCAAATCATTGGAGATTTCTGGAGGTATTATTTCATCAATGGTTTGGGATACTCCGTTAGAACTATTTGAATTATTGCCAAATCTATTTCCGTTCTGTAATCTGCCATTATTAGACCTATTTACAGAGTTATTATTAAAACCATTTTGATTAACTCCAGAACTAAAATTCCTATTATAATCACCATAGTTATTCCCAAGGTTTCTACCAACAGTTCTACTTCTTGAATTACCGCCTTCAGGATCTGAAAGCAATTCAACAGAACGATGCATCAAATGGATAACTTCAATTTTCCGAACACTTAATTGGTTTTCCGTTCCAAAAAAGTAAGTGTTACCTTCTTTTTTAAAGGTGAATTGTGAGGTATTATTTGAAGGAGTACTATTTTGATTTTGGTTATTAGGTCTATTTGTCGTATTAGTTTGAGCATTAGTCCCATCAGAAGAA
Source organism: Flavobacteriaceae bacterium (assembly GCA_043557195.1). Classification (GTDB taxonomy): domain Bacteria; phylum Bacteroidota; class Bacteroidia; order Flavobacteriales; family Flavobacteriaceae; genus Jejuia. The sequence continues at coordinate 2,753,196 of CP121314.1, forward strand.
TTTGTTTGAGAAATAGCGACTTGAGATTCGAATATTTTCACCAACAGTTTATCAAAGGAAATGGACTCTGTTTTAAAAGTTACAGTGCCTGCTTCATCTAGTGGCGTAGCAGTAAAAACATCTAATTTTAAATCTTGACTTAGATTGGTAATAATTGTTGCAATAGATGTGTTTCTAAAATCTACCTTAATCAATTTATTTTCAAAGTCTAGTACATTATAATCTTGATTTTGGATGTTTCTTAGTCTAGATACCTGTTGCGCATTATTATTTTTTAAATCGTTTTCTTCAAACAAAAAGAAACCTTCATTAGTTTTTTCAACATAAAGATTATTGGATAACGCGAGTGTATGCATTGCAGATTCAAAGGGCATATCTTTGAAATAGGCAGTTAAAACTTTGTTTTCCAAACCAGGGGAGAAAACAAGATTTTTTGCTGTTTTGTCCATAATCGTTTTAAAAACATCATAAAGTTTATTGTTTTTTGCATCGAGGGAAATGCTTGATATATCTGGATTAAATTCAACTATAATATGATATTCTTTTTTAGATAAATCAGGCTTTTTATATTTCTTTATAGCAAGAATACTTCCTGTAAAATCAATAGTTAAACTATATTCTTTACACAGAAAGACTAACAAGTCTGCAACTTTTACATTGGAGAAGTTATTGTTCGAAATGGTTATGCTTTCCAGCTCTTTTGAAATATTAATATTGACATCGTGAGCATTGGAAATCCCTAAAATAAAATTGGAAAGCGTGATGTTACTCACATTTATATCTGTCTTAGCTTCATCATTTAATCCTGGGCTTTCTAATGAAAGCAATTCCAATTGATTTTTTATGAGAGTCAGCCGTTCATTTTCAGAAACTGGTTCTGTCGATTGCGAGAATGCAAATGCACTAATCAGTAATATAAGGTATAATAGTTTTTTCATCTGAAATTCTTATCAATTTATAAGTAACGCATATACCTCTTCAATTGAAGTTATACCTTGTTTTACTAATTCAATAGCATTAAGTTTTAAAGTTTTGATGTTTTGCTCTTCCATATAAGTGTCAATTTCTAACACATTATTTTTGATGCTTGGTGTTAGGGCTTTTGTAATAGGGACTATTTCATAAATTGCTTTTCTTCCTGAATACCCTGTATGGTAACATTTAGGACATCCAACTGCTACAAAGTGATGTGTTAAATCTTTTGGGCTAACGAAGTTCTGCGGAAAAATGGTTGGATTTACAACGTCCTCTTTTTTACAAGTATTACACAGTTTTCTAACCAGTCGTTGCGCTACACTGACATTTAAAGTACTGGCGATTAAAAATGCTGGAATCCCCATATCTATCAATCGTGAAATAGTTGCCCAAGCAGAATTTGTATGAATGGTAGATAACACCAAATGCCCCGTTAAAGCTGCTCGAATAGCCATATTGGCTGTTTTTACATCCCTAATTTCACCAACCATAATAATATCAGGATCCTGTCTTAAAAAGGTGCGCAAAGCACTAGAAAAATCAAGCCCAATATTTTCTCTTAATTGTACCTGATTGATACCTTCAAGTGTATATTCAATGGGGTCTTCAATAGTTAAAATATTAGTGATATCATTATTCAACAACTTTAGCGTAGCATACAAGGTGGTTGTTTTACCAGAACCTGTGGGGCCAGAAATCAAAACGATGCCATTAGGCTTTTTGATAGATTCTTTATAAATGCTAAGCTCTTTTTTTGTAAAACCCAAATCAGATAGTTCAATGTGGTTGGCGTCTTTACTTAACAATCTAAGCACTATTTTTTCTCCATGAAGTGTGGGCAGGCTAGACACCCGAATGTCAAACTCGCCTGAATTGGTTTTTATGGTAATACGTCCATCTTGTGGTAGGCGTTTTTCTGAAATATCCAACCCAGCTTTAATTTTAAGTTTGTTTACTATAACTGGATATTCAGATAAGTTAATAATGAAATGTTCTTTAAGCTTTCCATCTAAACGAAACCGAACACGACATTTATGTTCATAAGGTTCAAAATGGATATCGCTACTTCCAATATCTTTAGCTGAGAGTAGAATTTTTTCCAAAAAATCATTAGAATACTGTAAATCTTCTACTTTCGTTGTTTTGTTTTTTCTGAAGTTATTGGTTAAGTAAAGATTGATGTTTTCTGATGAATCTGGAAGTAGTTTAATCTCTCTCCCAAAGATAACATTCAATTCTCGCTTTAAAGCTTCTGATGGTGTGTCAGATTTAAAGGTAAGGGTGTTGTTTTCTGAGGCTACGGGCACAATATTATAATGATATGCCTGTTCACTACTAATGAGTTGTAATAAAGGTGTTGGAATGTTGTAGTCTGTATCCATCTTTTAGAATGCGTATAGGTTCACTGATAATCCAGACCACTGAACGATATAGGTGATAGAGAAAAACAGGCTCATATATCCAGCCAAAGGCACTGTAATAGATGACCTAGAATCACTTGTGCTAAACCAATGCAATAAAAGAGAAAAGATAAGTGCCCCTAAAAACAGTATAACAAAAGAGATAGTTGAAAAAGAAACTGATAAAGCTAAAAAAAGAAGAATGTCCCCAATTCCAATAGCGTTTAATATATTGGTTTTAAGTTTTAATTTTGAATATAAAAAAACAACCAAAAGCAAAATTGCTACGAAACAAAGATTTAATCCAAATGATGCTAAGAATAGCTCTGGAAGCGTTTCATTATAAAATAGGATTCCTGATAAAATTCCAATAATTGGAATTAAGAACCAATGCACCTGTCGTTCTCTCATATCTTGAAAAAAGATGAGCAGAAAACTCAACACTAGTATAATTTTTAGAACAATCAATCTTTTACAATTTGTTTAGGAGTTCCATTCTCATCAATTTCCCAAACGTTAAAAATACCGTCACCATCAAAATCTGTTATCGCTGTTGCTCTTGCCTTAAAACTGTTATTATTGGCAGCTAATAATTCATAACTATAATTACTAGTACCATTTTGATTAACTGTTTTAGGAGCTTCAAAATCAATCTCGTTAAAATCAATAGCGTATTTAGAATACATATACCTGTAAGTGGTTTGCGAGTTGTATATATATTTCAGTTGGGTTTGTGCCTCTACACTTTTAGTTTTTGCTATTAAAGGCATCAAATTGGGTAAGGCCAATAGAAGGAGTATACCAATTATTACTAATACTATCAGTACTTCTTGTAAATTATAGGCTTTAAATTTTTTAACTTTTACCATTATTACATACATTTAAATAAACCCTTTTTCTTTGGCAATCTTAATAAGCACCTTGTCCGACTTTTTATCATTATTGAATATTTCATTTAACTTGCGTTTTCTTCGTTCAATACCTGCTAAAGAAAGATTAACTAATTCAGGTAAATCCTTTGTCTTATTTCCTTGAGACAAATAGTAAAGCACTTGTCTGTCTATTTGGTCCAAGTTAAAATCATTAGAAATATGCTGCCTCACAAGTTTAAGTACAGAGTGAGAGTAATATGGGACACCATAAAGCACATTAGTAATACTTTCGGTAAGCTTATTAAAATCAAGTTCGTTTTTTAAAAGCAAACAGTTAGGTTTAAGACATTTTAAAATATTTATTAATCTATAATTATCGCACAAATGTGTAGCAACAAGTATTTTTGCTTTAGGAAAAAAATTTCTTATTTTAATTCCAATGTCATCACCAGATAATATATTGTATTTTTTTGCTGGAGGTAAGCTAATATCCAGAAAAACTAAATCGATAGTCCCAAAAGTAGCGGCGTGTTCTATCTCTAAATAGGCTTCTTCACAACTTTTACATACAGTGATTTTAAAACTATAACCAGATTCTTTATTGGTTACAAAATCAAGTGCCATTTTGTAAGAATCAATAATTAGCTGATGGTCTTCAACAATGAGGGTGTTTAATGGTTTATTCATTAGTTCAAATCTTGTTGACACTCATAAATAAAGGTTTTTCTTGTGCTTCGCCTTTAAAAGAGCACCTAAAAATATTTACTATTCTTAAATCAAAAGTAAGGTTATGCCTTAGTTTGTGTAAGGTTTAATATTACATTTTTTTCTCATACAAAGTATCCTGCACTTTACTGATAATAAGGGTTTATGTTGGTATTTCGGGGGTGTTTAGCAACCTTTTAAATTATAAGGTTAAACCTTATTTCTAGAATTAAAATGTGTTTTAGTTTTATAGACCAGATCTTGTTTGCATCTAGTAAGTTGTAGAAAACTTAAATAACATCAGCTTGAAAGACTTAAGAAAGTTAATTAGTAATCCTATAGCTACCGTTGGGTTAATAAAATGAATAATTAAACAATACAAACCATGAAAAAAATAAAATTTTTAGTAGTTATTTTATGTTTTGGTTTTAATGCCATAGCACAAGATAATATTAGTGTACCAACCCCAAATGCCTATTCATTTACCAAGCATATCGATACACCAGTATCATACTTTACAGGCAAGCCAAATATTTCTATTCCTATACAGACCGTTAGTACCGGTGGCAAATCTGAACTTTCCTGTGGGTATTGGTTATCATACAGATGAGTAAAAGTATTTGAATTTCCTAAAAATTTATGCAATAAAAAATTAAATACATTTTAAACGAGACTTATGAAAATTAAAAGAATTATAAGCTATGCAATATTATCTCTATCTGGGATAATAATAGCATATGGCCAAGAACCAAGTATAATTGAGCCTAGTATAAATGCTCAGCAATATTTTAATGTACGGACGGCAACTGAGGATCTTCATACTGGCCAAGTGTCGATGAGCATTCCTTTACTTGATTTAGAATCAAAGGGTGTTAAACTCCCAATCTCCCTCGTTTTTTCAGAGGGTGGCTTCACTATGCCTGAGGATCGAATAGCATCTAATGTTGGTTTGGGATGGTCTCTATTGGCGGGTGGTGTTATCTCTCAAACTGCTAGAGATCAAAAAGACAGTGAATCGAACTATAGAGAATGGAAGTACTTACCTCACTATCTTAATAGTAAACATGAAGAAGAAGAATTTAACCCCGGTACTTCTAGTAATCTGTTTGATTTGGCTATGGATCAAGTGCATTTAGATAAAGAACCTGATGAATTTAATTATTCGTTTAATGGGTACTCTGGTAAGATTGCTTTTAAAGTGGACAATACAGGTACTTACTCTGGCACCTTATTTCCAAACATAACATTTAAGATTGAGCGTTTACCAAGTGGTGGCTATAAAATAACTACTGATGATGGCTTAAAGTATTTTTTTGAAGAGAAATCGAGTGGTAGTACTACTGGTTTTCAGGGATATACAGAAAGTTGGTTTTTATCAGAAATACTTACTCCACAAGGTGGTGAAATTTCCTTTGAATATGAAATGGATTGCTACACGAAAGATTCACCTTATCACTCTTTTGGAGTTGATTATTGTTCAAAGAGAATAAAAGAAATTATTTACGATAAGGGTTATGTTCTATTTAATTCTGCACCACGTAGTGATGTATCCTATAATGACCCTGTTAAAAAGTCTAAAAGAATTTCATCTATTGAGTTGTATGATAAAAATGATCAGTTAATAAAAGGGTTTGAATTGGGTGACAACGACGATGAAGATATTTTACTCCTTAATTGGCTTAAACAATATGATAAAAATTATAATTATTTACCTCCATACACTTTTGAGTATGAATTTGTAACTGGACCTGGGTTTAGTGGTTGTGGTCATCCAGGTGGTACTTGTGGTAAATATTCTTGGGCTGGTTCTCCAACTCCAATAAGTACTGCTGATATACGAATGTCCACTGATTTTGAACCTATATTTTGGGGGTGGGAAGAAGACAATGGTTATACGCATAATTATAGCCTCACCAGTTATGGGGTTAATCCTTATTCTTTTCTACTTTCAAAAGTTAATTTTCCCACGGGCGGTTATGAATCTTACGAATATGAGAATCATGGTTATTCCGCTTACGGTTCAAATACTGAGTTTTCTCATAGTGGCCAAATAACTTCACCTATCCGGGGCAAAAGAATTGCAAAAAAGGAAATCGTAGATGGGGTTGGAAATTCTAAAGTAATTGAATATTGGTATTGTTTACATGATGAGAATTACCAACGTATTTCATCTGGATCTTTGACTCCTTCTTCTAATCCAAGATATAATGTAAAGTCAAGCGGTGTTTTAATAAATCCCTCAATTAAGGTTTCTAATAAGTACATACCTATATGGAATGATTATTCTAACCATTGGAGAGAGTTTTATTCTGGAAATCATGTCCGGACTAGGTTTGTAGGAATTCCTCATCGTACCCAATTTTTTCCGCAGAATAAATTAGGGAAATACCATATTTACTATAAGGAGGTTGAAGAGGTGGTTACATCAAGTTCAGAAGAGGAAAACGGTAAAAACATTTATTATTTTAAAGAAGAGGTAGCTGTGCCCGCCAAGAATTATATATATCTGAATTATGATCGTTTTGGAACTGCCAACTTCTTCGAAAGTGACAACACCTTGATAGAAATCCCAAATGATCTTTATGGAACTAGTGGTGAGGGTATCTGGAGAAATACAACCTTTATGGCTTATCCTATAGGCGATTTCACAGAATATGATTACCTAAAGGGTACGGTTCTAAAACAAGTAACTCTTAACTCAGATGGTAATATCGTTAAAAAAATAGACAATGAATATGATTCGCCATATATAGAAAGACAGTATGGTTTAATTGTACATAAATTTATAGATAATGAAGGTTCTGAAGATGAAGAAAATGGTGTTTTTTCTGCGAACAGGTATCTCATTAGTAATTACACTAAACTTTTTAGTTACATAAGACTAGATAAGAAAACAGTAACAGATTATTTCCCGGAGTCCGGTGGGTCTTTACAACAAGAAATAAGCTATAACTACACAGCCGAAAATTACCTGCGCTCTGTAGAAAATAGAAACAGTGATGGTAAAATTAAGACTGATTATTTTCATTACCCAAAAGACTATAGTACTACAGGTGACAATTTATACGGTTTAAAAGCCAATAATATAATATCAAAGCCCATAGATGTGCGCTCCTATAATGACGGAGAGTTTATATCTGGAACTCAGACCAAATACAAAATTGATGGTCAGCCAGAAGCCTTATTCGTTGCCGAACCGAGAGGAACACATATACCGAAAGATGCAACGAATCCTTATACATTTCCCGAAAAAGCAACATACACTTATAATAACCTTCTAATTTCTCAAATTAATCTAAATGATAGCCATAGTAGTGTATACCTGTGGGATGCAACAGGCAACTATGTAATGGCGAAAATTGAGAATACTACTTATAGTGCTGTAGGCTCCTTGAATGGTAAAGTTTTTAGTTATAATAGCGAGACACTATACAACGAGATAAAGGCATTAGTTGGAGATAACGCTATAATATCTACTTACACACACAAGCAATTAGTAGGAATCACCCAAAAAACCGATACCCGTGGCTACACCACCTATTACCAATACGACGATTTCAATCGTCTAAAAGTAGTAAAGGACGCCGAAGGTAAGATTCTTAGCGAGAACCAATACCATTATAAAGGACAACAGTAACATAATTTACCAATACATCATGAAACCTAGACAATATAAAATCATATTATTTGTATTCATCTTTACGGGTCTATCTTACGGTCAAACAGCAATAGAGGCTAGTTTGTTGGTTGGTGTTTGGAATTTAGATGACACTATATCAATAAATAGTATGGAGCTTTCCCAAAGAGCCAAATGGGATACCATGCCTATTGAGAAGCAAGAGCGCATCTTGCAACACTGTAAGGAGAGAAAATTAGAACTTACTGAAGAAGGGCAGTATATGCTGACCTTAAAAAATGGGAAAACGTCAAGAGGTGCTTGGACATACAGTCCAGGGACAAATAGTATTGAGATTACCCATGCCAATGAGAGGATAAGTAACCAAATGTTAAAACTACTAAATACATCGCAATTGGTTCTAGTTCCAGAACAAAAGAGCCATCAACCCTTACTAATTTCTGAGTTACATTATATAAAAACTAAAACATCAATATTATGAATACTTGCCATACAAATAGCACTTCAAAAATTACGATTGTCCTATTATTTTTATTGATGCTTACTGTTAATATTACAGCTCAAAACACATATATACAAGGACCAACCAAGGTACATGAAAATGCGACTGAAACCTATACACTCGATAACTTAAATGGTAACATAAACCCTGGACTTACATCTTGGTATTGGCAAGCTTTTGATAATGATATTAATGACTATCATAATGATTCTAGTACAGGAGCCTCTTTTGAAATAGAATTTAGTCATCTTTCAGAATATGAGATTTATGCAGAACTTTACGATTCCAATTCCAATTTTGAGGACGATGGATCGTTAGCGGTTACGGTTATTCCTGCCATACCCGATACACCGCCGAACCCTATTTTTTTAAGTAGCACAACAGGCAATGTAACAATACAACGTGTAGGGGAACCACATACAGACATGGATATTACTTGGTATTGGCAGGGTAGTCCAACAGGAACAAGTACAAGTTACGGTAGTGGGGAGACGATAGTACTTCCATCTGGTGCAACAGCCTGTTATTTACGAGCATATAATGCACATTCAGGATTCTGGAGCGAAGGTTCTGGGGAGATAATTAAAAAACCATATTACCAAGACAGTGATGGTGATGGTCTGGGAGACCCTAATAACTCTAGTCCGCTCGAGTGGACTCAACCATCGGGATATGTTGATAATGATGACGACCAATGCCCTTTTTTACAAGGAACAGAAGCTAATAATGGATGCCCTATAGTAGATTGTACATTAAGCGACCAGAATTATGTTTATACCATAACACCAACAGAAGGAGTAAATAACCTAGGTTCACTATCTAGTAACCAACGTAGAGAAAGCGTAATGTATTACGATGGACTAGGTAGACCGATGCAGAGTATAGCTATAAGAGCTGGAGGACAAGGACAAGACATAATTACACATATTGACTACGATACCTTTGGAAGGCAGGACAAGAATTATTTGCCTTATGTCATGACCAGCAGTTGCGGGCAGTACCAAACAAATGCTCTAACGGCTACTAATAATTTCTACAATACTTTAAAGTATGAAAACACACTAAATCCTTACTCCGAAATACATCTGGAGTCCTCTCCCTTAAATAGAGTGCTGGAACAAGGTGCCCCTGGAAATGATTGGGCGGTCGACAAGACTAGTGATAACGACCATACCATAAAGTTTGAGTATGGAGCTAATACAGAAGCTGATATGGTACGCTTCTTTGAGGTTGATTTATCCTGCGGGTCACCAGCATTAGTAGAAAGTGGGACTTACCAACCTAATGAATTGTACAAAACTATCACCAAAGATGAGAACTGGCAACCTAATACCAGTTATGAAAAAAACCATACCACAGAAGAGTATAAGGATAAGCAAGGGCGGGTTATCTTAAAACGAACTTTTGATAAAATTAAATGGCACGACACGTATTATGTATATGATGACTATGGTAGTTTAACATTTGTACTCCCACCAGAGTTGCCTACGTATTTAGGTCTTTTACAAAATGACATACATTATAGTGAATATTTTTCGTCAGGTTCTTTACCTAGTGATTTTGCTTTTTTTGCCACCGGAAGCGGCCATGATTATTTTGAAATGTCTATTTCTCTTTCTTCTGGGTCGGGAAGGTTTTCTTCATCTGGTTATTTTGAGGGTAGTCCAAATGTACCTCTAAATTCGGGTAAAGTAACGAGTTTAGATATAGACATAGATATGGATGCATCATATATTGATCTAGGTGATATTACTTTTTATAGTGAATCTGGGGAAGAATATACGTTAGGGACCGCTTACATTCAAAATGGCGATTTATATTTTAATTCTAATGGTGTAACAATATCTGCTGGTGGTGATTTTTCTTTTAGGTCAGAAACGTTATTTCACCTTCAATCCACAAACCCAACTACTATAACCGAAACAGAGCTAAACAATCTAGCCTACCAATACAAATACGATGAGCGTAACAGGCTTGTAGAAAAGAAAATTCCTGGAAAAGAAAGGGAATATATTGTGTATGATAATTTAGATAGACCTGTATTAACACAAGATGCTAATTTAAGGGCAGACAATAAATGGCTGTTCACCAAGTACGACGTTTTTGGGCGTATAGTGTACACAGGTATATATACACATCCCAGTTTACAAGACCAAAACCAAATGCAGGGGAATTTAGATGCTTTTTATACAACAAATACATCTAATAATTTACACGAAAGTAAACAAGCCTCCGAAGGCAGTTATCATTATTATAGTAACCAGAGTTTTCCAAATGCCAATATTGAGATTCTCACGGTCAACTATTACGACGATTATAGATTTAATACAGATGGACAAGCGTTACCTTCTAGTTGGGACGGGCAAGATATCATCAACCATAATAATTCCAGTAGTACTAAAAAGTTAACCAAAGGCTTAGCTACCGGCAGTCGAGTAAAAGTATTGGAACAACCAAACTGGATTACAACAGTTACAGGTTATGATGCTAAAGCAAGACCAATATATGTTATGAGCAAGAATACGTATCTTGGAAGTACAGATATTGTAAAAAACACGCTAGACTTTACAGGAGCAGTAGATAAAATGGTCACAGAACATAACAAGGGTACAAATACTATTGTAACCGAAGACCTGTTTACTTACGACCATATGGGACGATTAACTAAGCAAACCCAAGAATTAAACAATACAAATACGTTAGAGGTAATCGTAGAGAACCACTATGATGAGCTGGGACAATTAGAAAGTAAAGGTGTAGGTGGTAGTAATACTAATACCAACAGATTACAAAACGTAGACTATACATACAATATAAGAGGTTGGTTAAAAACCATAAACGATCCCTATAACATGGGTAACGATTTGTTTAGCTTCGGGCTAACCTATAATCAACCTGAAGGTGCTGTAACTGGTAGTATAACACCACTATATAATGGTAATATTAGCCATACCCTTTGGAAAACTAATAATGATGACAATCGTATAAAAGAATATAGATACAATTATGATGCATTAAACAGGCTTACTAATGCAAATTGGGCAGAAGGAGGAACTAGCGTTGCTAAATATAATGTAGGTATTGGCTATGATCGAAATGGAAATATTTTAAGGATGAACCGTAACATGCCAATGGATTTAAATAATCCGCTAAATATGTGGTTTGGTGGTTCTAAGGCGATGGATGCTTTAACCTATAGTTATAATGGCAATAAATTACTAAATGTAAAAGATGGTATAGGTTTAAGCACAACAGGCATTGAAGGCTTTAAGGATGGCAACGTAAAAGCAAACACAGGTCTTGATGATTATACCTATGATGGTAACGGAAATATGATAAAAGATTTAAATAAGGGTATTAATACTATTGAATATAACCATTTAAATTTACCAACAAAGGTAACATTTGATAGCAATGTTGGAGACATTTCATACGTTTATGATGCTACTGGTGTAAAACAAAAGAAGAAAGTTTTTAGTTATGCCAATGGATGGCCGACCACAACCTTGTATGCAGGTAATTATATTTACGTTGATGAAGATCTTGGAGAGGACGTGCTACAATTCTTTAACCATCCAGAGGGGTATATAGAACCTAAAAATGAGAATGATTTATCCCAAGGTTTTGATTATATTTACCAGTACAAGGACCATTTAGGGAATGTAAGGTTAAGCTATAAAGATATTAGTACAACAAGTACACCTAACTTAGAAATACTAGAAGAAAACAACTATTATCCTTTTGGGCTTAAGCATAAAGGGTATAATGGGAATGTATCTGCTAACAATAATTCTGTTGCTAGTAAGTTTAAATATAACGGTAAAGAGTTGGAAGAATCCCTTGGTTTAAACCTCTATGAAATGGATATGCGTCAGTACGACCCTGCGATTGCAAGATGGACATCTATTGACCCTGTTACGCATCATTCTATGAGCACATATACGGCTTTTGATAACAACCCAATATTTTGGGCGGATCCAAGTGGTGCTGACAGTTGGACTTATGTTAATGATGGTGTTTACAGGAATAACCAGACAGGTGAAGAGACAACAGATTGGGAAAGAGCTATTTCAGAAACACAATCTCATTTTGAAGGAAATGGAACATCTACAGAGTCTACAAATGTATTTATGTCATTTAAATATGATAAAACAAAATCAGGAAAAAAGACAGAGACAGGTAGAGATATAATCTTTTTACACAATCAAGTTAATAGTGTATCTAATACAGAAAAAGGTAAGCAATACTATGAGAGACAAACAACAATATCAGTTGCAATTATGTCTGATGGTAGTTTTTCCTCGTTGACTATAGAAACTTTTATAAAAGTATTAGATGAGGGAGGAAATTCAATTATTAATTCAAACAATGTTCAAACTGTTGCAATGACAGACCCTAGTATCTTTACCGATATTGGCGTATCGTATGAGGGGTTTGGTGAATTTTTGGACTCAGCAGTTTCTGTACAAAAATATAGAAATGATACAACAGGGCGATCTTTATCTCTTGATATAAAAGCTGGTTATAAGAAAGCGTCTAGGTATTTTCTTGGGATGTCAGGATTTGGACTTAAAGGTGTAAAAGTCAAAAGACCTAAAAACCCAATTATATCAACTATACCTTTAACAATTGGACTATCACTAGGTAAGGCTGCCAAAGATATTGAAAAATGGCAATTACCAATTTGGCAAAATGTTCAAATGAATAATAAAATTAAGTATTAATGATTCATGCATTCAATTAAAAAAATATTTTTAACATACTTAAGGCTAATTTTTTGGTTAACATTCTGTTCTTTGTTCTGGTTTTTGAGTAGCGAATATCCTCATGAAGGTTTTGATTTTTTTAAAACTGATTTTTTTATCATTGTATCACCAATATTAGGTTTTTTAATAGTCTATTTTGTAAAGAATATTAAACTAATTTTTTGGTTATGGGTTGCTATGTTATTGTTATTAACATATTTGTACTTTGAAAGATATGTGATACTTTGGTAAGAGCTAAAAATAGTAAATAGCCCCCGCTACCGCTAGTCTGTGACTAGTGGCGATATGAGTATGTGATTAAGAAATATATTTATATAAAAAGCTTTTACATTAACACGTAAAAGCTTTTTTGTTATAAAGGTTTTTAACTAGTTTACTGCCATTAAGCAACGCTTAGTGTTAACGACATAAGAACTAAGGTTAGTCTCTAACTAGTTGGCGGTAAGAGTAAGAAATTAAAATAAGATTTATAAAAGCTACTTTACAGGTAGCTTTTTCTTTTACCACAAGCTACAAGCTTGCGGTAGCAATACAAAGTTTCTATATTGGCGTTATGAGTAGAAACTATAAATTTTATAACAAACAAGGATTGTATTTTGTGAGTTTTGCGACTGTAAACTGGATAGACCTATTTACAAGGCAAGTATATTTTAATATTTTAGTAGATAGCATAAACTATTGCAGAAAAGAAAAAGGTATGGAATTATATTGTTATTGTTTTATGCCTAGTCATATTCATTTTATATTTCGTTCTGCTAACGAAGATCCTTCAGGACTACTAAGAGATTTTAAAAGTTATACAGCTAAAAAAGTAATAGAAGCTATACAAAACAATCCGCAAGAAAGTAGAAAAGAATGGTTGTTATGGATGTTTGAGCGTACTGGTAAGAAGCGAGGAAACATAAGCAAATATCAATTTTGGCAACACCACAACAAACCAATTGAATTATGGAGCGAAAAAGTCATCAAACAAAAAATAGATTATATCCACAACAACCCTGTAGAAAGTGGTTTTGTAACTAATGCAGAGGATTGGAAATATTCCAGCGCAAGAAATTATCAAGATGATAATACTATTTTAAAAATAGATTCTATTGGCTTTTTTGGATAGTTTTACTTTTAAAACTATCCTTTTTTGAAATATGCTTATTAATCTACATTTAAATAACAGGGTTTAACATTATATAATGAAACCAAAAACCTTACTCTAAGTAAGGTTTTAGCTTACTGATTATTTCATAGCACTTACTACCTTCATTTATTCTTTCTAATTAGGATTAATGATGCATAAGTATTTTTATGTTTTAGCGGTTTTACTGGTATGTTTTGGCTGTAAAACGGCTAGTATTCAACAAAGTGCTCATAATATAACTACGCAACAAGTAACTCTAGGTTGTATTGGTGAAGGAAGCACCAACCTGTTACCAACCAGTTTTAAAATGGTTGCACAGCCCAATTATAACAATTCAATTAAAATTCAGAGTACTGCTATAGCGTTTAACAAGCCATTGTATAAAACATATGTAAAGGCAAAAGAAATTCAATCAACTAAAAAGGTTGAGCAAGTTCATGATTCCATCATCCCAAGTTTAAGTTTTTTAGAACTACATATTGCGGACAACGTAAGTCTTATAACAGCTTTAAATAGTTCTGAAAATGAAGATTTAGAAAACTACCTAAGCCTTAATTCTACTACTGATATTGTTACTGATATTTCCATAAAATTGGATGAAGATATTATGAAAAGTATAAGAGTAGCAGATGCTATTTTTCTAGAAAAGGTTGCCTTAAAAACCTATGCATTACAATTATATAAAGATGGTAATAAAACAGAAGTAGTCCATTTTAACGAAGGCGTTGTATTTGCTTATAAAACGTCGAACTTTTGTTGGCAAGAAAATGATAGAAAACGTTTAACTATTGTTGGTTTAGTTGATGATTATAATGCATGCCCCAATAAAACTTACAGAGTTGCAAAAAGAGCAAAAAAGAAATTAAACCTTTATAAACTATAGTCCCTATGAAGAAGTTTGTGGTTTTCCTAATTATAGGTATTCATCTTGTGTCTTGTGAAGAAATTATTGAGATTACAGATATTTCATCAGAACATGTTACAGTTTTAGCACCATTAGATAATACTACTTTAACATCAAAGTCAGTAACCTTCACATGGGAAGCGATGGAGGAAGTAGAAGGCTATCATTTACAAATAGCTACGCCTTCTTTTGCAAATGCATTGCAAATAGTAAAAGATTCTACACTTACTACTACCAACTTTTTAACCACACTAGATTTTAATGACTACGAGTGGCGCATTAGAGCTGAAAACTCAGGCTACACTACAGTTTATATAACACAGCGTTTTAGTATTGAAGAATAAAACAAAAACATACATATTACTAGCATTGGTTCTAAGCATTTGGGGAGCAATAGGATTCAAGATTGTAGAAGCAGTAAATCCTTCAGAAGCGAATACTACTGCCCAAAATTTTGATGTATCATTTAGTCCTCAAATAAACTCTGAAATAGATACATTTTCTATTGAAACAGTAAATAGAGATCCCTTTTTAGGAACACTAACAACAAAGCGTAAGATAGTTAATACGGTTCCTAAACCGAAGACCATTGTGTGGAAACCTATAATATATCATGGTAATATCTCTAAGAATGATGCTAAGAAAAACATCTTTATAGTATCTATAGATGGTAAGCAATATTTAATGAAGCTTGGACAAACCATAAGCGATATTAAATTAGTACGTGGCGACACAAAAAAAATTGTTGTGGTCTATAAAGGACATCGCAAATCAATTCTTAAATCATGATACCCTTAAAACTTAAAGCAGGAGCTCTACAATTCACCATGTATGTGGTAGTAGTTATTGCATTGCTTTTAGGCGTGTTTGTCATTTTTGTCCAAACACATAAACAGTTTAAAGTACAATCAGATTTTACTCTAGAAACTATTAAAAACTCTAATAAAGGGATTTTTTATGCTATGGAACATCCAATTACAGGCAACGACACACTTGAATTAGATATATTGGATTTTGAGCATCAATCATTAAAAATACACAAAGACCATTGGGGGGTTTGGGAAAAAGTAACATCTATTTCTAAAACAAAAAATAAGGTCTTTAAAAAAATTGCGCTTACAGGAAGTACTCAGCCTGAAATGGATAGAACAGCACTGTATTTAGAAGATAAAAACAAGCCATTAGTCTTAGTGGGTAAAACCAAAATACAAGGTGCTTCTTATTTACCAAAACAAGGCGTGAGAACAGGTAATATTTCTGGGCATTCCTATTATGGAAATGCACTTATTTATGGTAAAACAAAGCTTAGTAAATCTTTACCCAGATTATCCAATACATTAAGGGCTCAAATAGAAAAAGTTTCAAGCTCAATTCAAAATATAGATCATCATCAGTTTTTAGATTTAAGCTATTATAAAGTTCATCAAAATTCTTTTCACAACAATGTTGAGGTAGTGTATTCAAAAAATACTATTGATTTATTTGATGTGGTTTTAAAAGGCAATATAGTTGTGCAATCTGAAACTAAAATTGTACTTCACCCTTCATCAAAATTAGTTGATGTGATTTTAATTGCACCACAAATAGAAATAAAAGACAATATTACCAGTATTTTTCAAGCATTTGCCACAAAACAAATAACTGTGGGTAAAAATTGTAAGCTTAATTATCCAAGTGCTTTAGTATTAAACAATAAAATTACAGCCACCATAGACAGTAATAACAGGAGTGAATCGTTTATTGAACTTGGAACAAATTCTATTTTAAAAGGATCCATTGTTTTTTTAGGAAACAACAAAAATTATAAGGCGCAAATTAGAATCAAAGAGTCATCTACAGTTGTTGGAGAAATATATTGCAATAAAAATGTAGAACTATTAGGTACTGTTAGTGGTACCGTTATTACTTCTGGCTTTATAGCAAACCAATCAGGTTCGGCGTATCAAAATCATATTTATAATGGTGAAATTAGTATAGACGATTTACCAGAAGAATACGTAGGGTTATCATTTTACAATTCTAAAAAAGGGATTGCAAAATGGTTGTATTAAGAAAAATAAAGGCCTCTACCTTAATGGAAACGCTTGTGGCTACAGTTTTAATAGTAGTTGTTTTTATGTTGGCGAGTATGATTTTAAACAATTTGTTTTCCAACAGCATAAAATCGAATACTAGAGTTATAGATACACATTTAAATGAGTTGCAATACCTGTATATAAATGATAAAATACCTTTGCCCTATTCTGATGATTTTGAGGATTGGGAAATAGACATTAATCATTTAATGATAGAAGATCAAAAGATGATACATATTGAGGCTGTAAACGCAAAAACAAACCTCACAATAACAAAATCTAGTATTGCAAACTAAACATAAAATACAAGCTTTTACATTAAGTGAAATGATTGTGGTTATCATCATAACTACAATTGTGATAGGAATGGCTTTTTCTGTGTTATCTATGGTTCAAAAGCATATGAATGGTATTCAAGCTAACTTTAATAGGAGTTTAGAGTTAAATAAGTTAGAGCAATTATTAAATATAGATTTAAATAGGTTTTCAGAGGTTAGTTATGAAATAAAAGAGAACAGATTAGTCTTTTCGTCAGAAATAGGTGCTACCTCCTACCAGTTTGTAGACAATAAGATTATAAAAAACAGGGATACTTTCAATATTGAAGTACAACAGAAGTTATTCTATTTTGATGGCGAAACAATTTTAGAAGGACAAATAGATGCTATTAAAATTGAAACGTCAAAAGCATTTCAATCACAAAAATTATTTGTGTATAAACGCAATGATGCAACTTTATTTTTAAACTAAGCAATGGGATTTCAATTAGAAAATACAATAAGGCATCAGGTTAAAGACAGTTCAACGAAAACCGATGGAAAGTCATTTTTAAAAAAGGAAATCCAACTATTTAATACGGCGTTTTCAAATAAGATAAAGGAAGATTTTTATATAGAGCTAAGCGTTTTGCTAAAGGCAGGTGTTTCATTAAAGGAGAGTTTAGAACTTATAGCGAAATCGCAAAAAAAGACACAAAACAAGGTCATAATTGATAGAATTTCAACAGAAATTATTTCAGGTCAAAGCTTATCCGAAGCATTAAAAACACATAAACAGTTTACCAATTATGAGTTTTATTCCATTCAAATAGGAGAAGAAACAGGAACATTGTCTAGAGTTATTGAGCAGCTAGGTAGCTTCTTTGCTAGAAAAAATGAACAGCGACGGAATTTGATAAGTGCTTTGACTTATCCAATAATAATTTTAGGTACTGCCGTTTTGGTAGTACTCTTTATGTTGCATTATGTAGTACCCATGTTTCAGGATATTTTTGAACAACAAGGTGTTGAATTACCAGCCATAACTAAATTCATTATTAGGGCTTCTGAATTATTGAGTAGTTATGGTTGGGTGCTACTAGTTGTCTTTATATTACTTCTTTTTATAAAACCGCTATTGAAGCGGAACAAAAGAGGTAAAGAAATAGTTGATAAGATTATTTTAAAACTACCTTTTGTGGGCAACTTCATTAAAACAGTCTATTTGTCTCAATTTACGCAAGCTGTAGCGTTATTAACAGCTTCAAAAGTACCCATAGTGAATAGCATACAGTTGGTAAAACAAATGATTCAGTTTTATCCATTGCAGAATGCTTTGACTATAGTTGAACATCATATTTTAAAAGGAGAGTCATTGAGCAAAAGCTTAGGTAATCATAAACTTTTTGATGATAAAATGATCGCTCTGGTAAAAGTAGCCGAAGAAACTAATCAAACCGAGTATATTTTTGACCGATTGAATGCACAATACAATACTCAAGTACAGCAACAATCAAAAATGCTCTCAACCTTAATGGAACCCTTTATAATTTTAATTGTAGGTGTTTTAGTTGGTGTGATACTAATTGCTATGTATTTACCAATGTTTAAGTTGAGTAGTGTTATGGGGTAGGTTTAAGCATATAATGTAAACCACTTATTCACCTGTCATACTCTACTTATTTTTTACTAAATTGCGGAAAATTATTTAATAACCCGAAGGCTAAAACTGCATACGGTTTTGCATACGATTTTATAAAATTATAGGCTGTGAGCCCAATAAACGTGTTCGTAAATCATAAAACACGGAGCTCATAACCCGAAGGTCACTTGTTCGAGTCCAGTTCCCGCTACTAGTAAAACCTCCAATAAACGAATTGGAGGTTTTTTTATACAATCATTTCACTTAATAACATGTATTAAAAAAGGCTTCCTGTTATGGAAGCCTTTTCGTTGTTACCAGTAATTATTTCAACTAATAACCAAACTAAACTAAACAATTGACTTTTTGCTATTAAACAATCCTTAGCTGTTGTTTACTCTACAGAAAATTGAAATACCTGTGATTCAGAGTTATTGTTCTGATCATCATGAGTTACAATTCTCCAGTAATATGTGTTTCCCGAGCTAACACTTACAGAAGCACTTGTGCTGCTAGTGGTAGTCTCCTTTGTTGCTGGAGGGTTCGCAGTACCAAAAAACACGTCATATGATGCAATGTCATTATCAACATCTTCTCCTTTCCATTCTAAAGTTGTGCTTGTTGTAGTGCTTAACATAGCTGAAAGTCCTGGAGCTACTAACTCAGCTGGGAACGGCGCATAAGATGTTGTTGCTTCACCAGCGTTGTAAAACTTCCAAGTTGGACTTTGAGCCGTTTCAGTACCAGAGTTTTTCGAAACCACGTACCAAGAATACGGTGTGCCTCTTAAAATGGTTACACTTCTTTCTGAAACGTTAGAGGTATAATTCTGAGTATTCTGAGTATTCAGATTTTTAACAAACAATTGATATGATGTCGCGTTGTTAGCATCATTCCAATTGAAAACAATGGTACTTTGCGTACTTGTTAAATTTGAACCTGTCGTACATTCTGAGTTTTGCTCTGGGAATGCTAAAGTTGCTGCACTTGGAGGGTCTACTTTTTCGGGATCTGGCCCAGAATCTGGTGTGTCATCACCACCGCCACTGCTGCAATTCAGCATAAAAAAGCAAATTACTAAACTTCCGAATATGTATATGATTGACTTTTTCATTTTAATTCTTTATTATTTTAAAGCTTTTAATGCTTGTTTCAGTCGCCACTCTTAAAATATAAATACCTTTAGAAAAGCTAGATGTATCAATATTTAAGTTACGTGCATTACTATTAGTTTTGAAAACTTTATTACCTAAAACCGAATATATTTCTACAGAAGTATTTTTGATATTTTGTTCACCTAAATACACATTCAATTGATTTGAAATAGGATTAGGAAACGCTAAAATGCCGCTGCCATAATAAATGGTTTCTTCATACGTGCCTTGACAATCTTTATCGGTTTTAACACTAATTTTATTTTCGCCAAATTGTAAAGCCAATTCAACGTTTGAGGCTGTCGTTTCAGTTGTAGTACCGTTTACGGTTACTAAATAACTATCACCTCCATTAAGATTAAGCGAAACGGAGTTTTTAGCTTCAATAACTTTAGATGTTACTGATAAATCTTCGGGTTCTGTAATAGTAATATTGAAACATTGTTCGTAATCGGGCTGTCCTTCAACAGTAATACAAACCCTATAATCTCCTGCTTCTAAATTAGACTTTATGAAAGACGCGGTAAACGCATCTGAACTATTAAAGCCATTGCCTGTAATGGTAGCGGTATAGTTTAAATTTTCTACAGTTGTAATATCTATAATACCATTATTGCTACTTCTACAAGTTTCACTAGCAATTTGCAGTCTGAAATTGTTGATTGGTAATACAAATACTTCGCAACCATTTGCGTCAACTGTTGCGCCTATTGGTGTGTTGTCACAACTATCTTCACTATTAGGAACGCCATCACTATCTAAATCATTAGGGTCTATAACCGGTTGTGTCCCATACACGATATATTCCCCTGGAGCTAATGTTATAGAAGAAGAGACATTGGTAACATCAATCGGCATATTGTTATTTAATAAACTATACCAAGTGCCAGTTTTTGAAAAATTAGGATTAACAGATTTTTCTACCATATCAAAATTGGCAATTACTACAACATCAAAATCACCCGTATTATCATTTAAATTGATACGTTTTACCAAACCATCTAAGGAATATGAAAAATCATCAGTATTAAATGTTGAAGGATAATCCGTTTTCAACTGTATCATTTTTGAAGTGACATTATAGAGGTCTAATCTGTTTTCATCTTCATCATAATTTAAAGTCCATGCAACAGGTTTTCTGTCTAATCTACAATTCCCGTTGGTAATATCATTTTCGCAATTAATACTTTTGTCATAACCCAATTCCCCAAATTGCCATAGCATTTTTGGTCCAGGAACACTATAAAAAATAGCAGTCGCTGCCTCAATTCTGTCTAAAGCCGTTTGAAAGTCTTTGGTGTCATGGTCTGCATTAGAATTACCATTATTTATGTTTCTTACCATTAAACGTTCTTCATCATGACTTTCCATATAACCAATTACATGCGGATTGTTCCAATTTCGTTCAGTATACGACAACCAAGACACATTTGCATCAGAAGCAAACCCCATAGTATTTTGATTGAAACTATGATTGAGATTACCCCAGAACATAAAGCCGTAATCGGCAAGCTCCTTTTCTTCTGAATTATCAGCGAAATGCTCTAAAATGAGATACGCATCAGATGAAACGTTGTTCCAAATATAGTCGCCATAATCTTGAAGAATAGCAATTCTAGATGCATCACGATTACCCCAAGCGCCCACATTATCAGGATTGTTGGTTTGCGTGAATCCTTTTGATAAATCGAATCTAAAACCATCTACTTTAAATTCATCAATCCAATATTTTAAAGTTTGTTTTACATACGTTTTTGTGTATTCGCTTTCATGGTTGAAATCGTATCCTACATTAAAAGGGTGTTTGGCATCTGGATTTAGCCAAGGATTATCAGGAGTAGGTTTAAAAGCTGCACTGTCCCAATATAATTGAGCCAAAGGACTTTGGCTAAAGGCATGATTATAAACCACATCAATTATAACTGCTATACCTCTTTCATGGCAAGCATCTACAAAAGATTTAAAGTGATTTTGTGTACCATAATATTTATCTAAAGCGCCATGAAATGATGGGTTGTATCCCCAACTATCATTTCCTTCAAACTCACTAACTGGCATTAATTCGATAGCATTGATGCCTAGATTTTCAAGATAATCTAAATGTGTCATGGCAGATAAAAATGAATCATCTTCTGTAAAATCACGAATCAACATTTCGTAAACCACGAGGTTTTCTTGATCTGGTTTTGAAAACGAATTGACTTGCCAATTGTATGGTGTTTCATTGATTTGAAACGTAGATACATTTCCAGTGGTCATTCCTGAAGGATAGTCCATTAAGTTTGGATAAGTTGTATCCGAAATGAACTGATCGTTGTTAGGGTCAAGTACTTTTTTTGAATACGGATCTGCTACTCTTAAGCTATAATCTACGTAGTATTGATAAGCGTATTCGGTATCAGGATCTAGACTATTTAATGTTAACCAAAATGTCTCGCCATCTTTTTTCATTTGAAACATTGGGTCTAATGTCCAATTGTTAAAACTTCCGATAAGAAAAACATCAGTCTTCATTGGTGCTTGCAATACAAAAGTTACCGAACCATCATTATTCTTATTGAGGCCATATTCCAAACCAGTAGGAACGGTTTCAGTTAGCGTTGGTGTTTTTACGTAAACTGAAATAGTTTCTTCTTTTGTTTCTCCTCCTTGAAGCGCAGTAGCATTTATTGTGAATGCACCAGAGGTAGTAAATGTGTATGATGAAGATATACTTGTGCTTGCGGTTTCAGTTGCTATTGAAGCATTATTCACCTTAAGTTCTAAGTCTGCAGATGTACTAGATTCTGCAGTAATAGTGATATTGTCATTTAAATCAAAAACATCATCATTTGATGGATTGGTAAGTGTAATATTTAAACCTGCTTCAAATATTTGAATGAAAAGATCAGGTCGTGATTGTTGATTGCCATCAGCATTTCTAAAAACGATAGCTATGCTTGTTACAGTTTCTCCAGCGTCTACATTGTAAAATGAATTGATACTTGGTGTAATAATAAGTTCGTAAGTGTTGGCAGTTAATCGGGTTAGTTGAGGTTGCGTTGTATTATTTCCCCAAGAACCTATAACGTGTTTCCAATCTGTATTGCTTGTTGAAGCCGTAGTTAATACACCTGTATGCGCATAAACGTCACCAGTATAGCCTTCCAACTCTGAGCCTGTGGCATCAAAAGTAATAGTTACTGCATTATCTGCCGTTGGTATTGCGGGAGCGGTTGAAACCGATTGCCCATATACCAATGCAGTAAATAGCAGAAGAAAAAATAATAGTTTATTTTTCATAGCTTTTTTCTTTTAATCAAAAAAGGCTGTACAATCATTGGCACAGCCTTTTTTAAAAACTTCAACTAAACTTAATTTTGTGTATACGTTGGGTTGGCAGGATCTGAGAAATCCAACACAAACGAGTATGTTCCAGCAGTGGCTACAATATTAGCTCCATTAAGCTCTAATACACCATCGCCTCCATCATCACCGTAGTTCGTACCCCAATCGTTGTTTGCTCTAAATTTGAATTCACCATCTATAAGTGTTACATCATTTAAAATCCAAATATCATCAAATGGGCGAGACCAATCTCTAGAAAATTGTGCATCAGGAGTTGCTCCCCAATCGTTGTAAGCACCACCTACAAGTCCCCATACGTTATCTATAGGTTCTAAAGTATATGTTAAATCATTTAGGTTTACTGTAGCTATATAAATTCCAGCAGTTACAACAATATTAGCTCCACCAGCATCTAATGTACCATCGTTTCCATCATCTCCCCAATTGGTACCCCAATCATTGTTCATTCTGAATTTCATTTCACCATCAATAAGTGTAACTATGCCTCTAAATACATCAGAGTATTGGTCATATTCCAACATGAAATCTGGAGTTGCTCCCCAATCGTTATAAGCGCCACCAACAATTCCTAAAGAGAATGGTTCAATAGTATATGTGAAATCATTTAAATTCATCGTGATTTTATATGAACCTGCAGTTACTGCTATATTAGCCCCTCCTTGTTCTAAAGTGCCATCTGCATCGTTATCACCAAGGTTGTTATCCCACATCATGTTTTCTCTAAATTTGATTTCTCCGTCAATAAGGTTTACATATGCCGCTAGTACACCATCTGTATCTGTTTGGAAGAAAGGTAAATCTGGAGTTGCACCCCAATCGTTTGCTGCAGAACCTACAACACCCCAGTTTGTAGATAAATCTAAAGCCGTAGCATACGTTGTTACTGTAATAGTTACAGGGTCTGTAGTTCTTTCTAAAACTGATCCAGAAGCACTATCTGTTATAGTTGCGACAATACGAATATCTAAATCTCCAGTCATATCAGCCTCAATACCACTTTGAATTGCAGCTGCATTTAATTGCGCATTTGTCCAAGATAAAGTGTTCATATTTATAACCTCACCACCTTCAACAGGCATTGCAAAATCAGTTCCTGCTAACGCTACTTGTATTGTGTAAGTGATATCCATGTTTAAAGACGACTCTAATATCGGGTCATTCCATTCCAAGGTAGTAGCAACTACGTTGTTATTGTCAATTGAAAGTGCAAAAGCACTACCTGAACTAGGACTTGTTATTTCAGGAGCGTTTACAGGATAAGTAGTAGCTAACATTAAAATGCTATTACTTATTTGGTCTCCTGCTATAACTCTCATGTATACAGGAATGTCTTTAAATTGACTATTTCCAGCGGAAGTTAACGCACTATTAAATTCAGAAACAGACATCGAAAAATTATTCGAATCAGATGTTCCTAATGTCATTGGCGATGTAAAATCTACATCATTTGACATTTCAACAGTATAAGATGAGCTACCAGTAACTTCATCATTCCAAGAAATTGTGAATGCAGGGTTATCTGGTAATGCAAAGTTTAAAAACACGGTACTAATACCAGGAGTATTTAATACAAATGCTGCATCAGGAGTTGTAATTTCTAAGGTTTCTTCTGTTTCACAAGAGGTAAATACTAATGTTACCGCTAGCAACAGAAAACCTATTTTATTTATAATTGATTTCATTTGTCTTTAATTATTTCGTTAGTCTTATAAGTTTAATGGTATAAGGATATAACGACCAGTTAAGGTGTTAAACCAAACATCATAATCATCTTCTACAATTACAGGAATTGAAGCACCACCATCTGCAGCGACGCCAGAGAAACTTGTTCCAGCTCCCCAAGTTGCTCCTGTATTAGTTAAAAATGAAATCTCACCTGGTGTTAAGCGAATTCCTGCCGCATACCAAATGTGTCCATCAAAGCTCAACTGTGTCATTGCAGTTGTAGTAGCGCTCGACCCTTGAATACTCATGCCAGAGAACATTGTTGCTCCAGAAGCATCATAAGGTGTCATAGTGTACTTTTTAGTAGAAAAGTTTATGGTAAATTCATAATACCCTTCTGAGGCCACACCAAAACGACCTGGGTCTCCACCTTGAGTAGCAGGGTTTCCAGCAATGTCTCCACCTGTTTTAATTTCGTCTTCACCTTCATTGTCAGTAACACCCCATTGTGGTTGCCATAGCCCTCTTGATTCCAGAACTTTAAACCTTCCATCATTAAAATCTCCTCCACCTTTTGTGAAGAAACCAGTGTAATAATAGAGATTAGGATTATCTACATCTCTAAATAGTGGCGGGTTATTAGCATTATTATCCCAACCTGGTGCTGTACCATTACCAACTAAGTAGTAATCGTTAAATACATAGTTAAAGAATGGAAAAACTTCAAACTGTAAAGTATTAGAGTTTATAGGCTCGCTATTTTGTGTGCCTATTGAAGCTACAACTCTTGTGTATAAAGTTGCCCATTCAAATGGATTTAGTCCTGCATTACCTGCTGCTGAATTTAATTCTCCAACTGATAAGGTAATAGCATTTGTTCCTGTAACGCTAGTTGCGGTTACTGGTGTTGTGAATGCTTCGTCTGTAGCGAATTGTACCGCATAATTAACTGCTGCTGGTTGTCCGTAATCAGACTCAGACCAGTTAAGTGATACAACAGGATTCCCAGTGTTATTAGCATCTAATTCTATTTGAGTGATTTGTAAATCTGATAGAACAGGTGCGCTAGGTGCTGATATCGTGAATAATGTTGAATCGTCATCACATGAACCGAGGCAGAGTAAAACTAACCCAATCATGCAAAGTGCTGAAATTCTTTTTAATGTTTTCATCATCTTGTTTATTATTTAGTTTTTAGTACTCTGGGTTTTGCGTTAAATTAGGATTTGCCGCCATACTTCCGACAGGAATAGGGTAAACATCAAAGTGTGCAGGTATAGCAATACCGTTACTTCCGTTTCCTTTCCATGCCCAGTTATAGTTTCCACCAGTAAATCTGCCGTATCTTATTAAATCTTGTCTTCTGTGTGCTTCCCAGTGTAACTCGCGAGACCTTTCATCTAAAATAAAATCTAGTGTTAAATCTCCAGAAGAAATTGTGTTAGGATTGTTGGCTCTAGTTCTTAAATCGTTTATGTAACCAACAGCCGTAGCAACGCTTCCACCGCCACCTCTTAGGTGCGCTTCAGCATACATTAAGTATACATCTGCTAATCTGTAAAGCGGAAAGTCAGTATCAACAAAAGTTTTATCAACGCCGAAACCTCCAGTAGATGTAGCATTAGAATACTTTTGAATGATGTAACCTGTGTCTCTATCAGAAATGTCAGGAATATTAATAGGTCTATCCGCTGAAATAAGCGTATTTCTTTCGTCACTGTCGAATGAGCCATCCCACAGTTCTGCAAATTCTGGTCTTACTCTTAGAGCTCCACCCCAACCTTCAGTTCCAACACCTACAGGATCACCATTCTTTTCTAAACTTCCTACGGAACCATTGATCATTACCGTAGTTGGACCAAAGTTTTGTGTTGTAGTACCATCAGATACTATTGGGAAAATAATTTCCTTAGTAGCAGAATTGGTGTTATTATCTGCCATGAAATTATGAAGATAGTTATCAGCAAGTTCATAGCCACCATTGATGATTTGCTCGCAATAACTAATACAGTCACTATATCTGTTTTCACCAATATAAACTTCAGCATTCAAATAAATTTTTGCTAAAATCATTTGTGCAACGGCTCTATCAGCTCTACCATATTCATTTTGTCTTGCAGCCACTAATGTGCCTTCAATATCTTTTAATTCTGATTCTACAAAAGCGAATAACTGTGCTCTATCATAAACTTCAGGAAGAGAATTAATTGGTGTAGTTTCATCAGCAAAATTTGCCTTTCCAAATAAATCCATCATATAATAATAGGCCATGGCTCTCATTAATCTAGCTTCGGCACGATATACAGTGATTTCATTTCTGGTAGCATCCGAAACATCTCTACCGTCTAATTTATCAGCGGTAGTTTCACGAAGGAAATTATTAGCTAGTGCCACTGATAAATGTGCTCTACTAAACATACCCAGTAATAACGGATTTTGCGCTGTCCATATATTACGTTGTAATTCTCTAGTACCAGGGTCATTCTCGTAAGACCATATCATTTCGTCTGCAGCCAATGTTTGCGTGTATAATAATACACGACCAAATTGACTTGTACCAGCATCAATGTTCTTCAAGTTTGAGCTTCCTGCGCCATCAGTTCCAGTAAGTGCTAAATTTGCATAAATACCAGCTAAAACTTGTTTGTAAGCAGCTTCATCTTCAAAAAGATTTTCACTTAAAACAGTTTGGTCATCATTAGGCACGATATTCAAATCATCGGTACAAGATACTAGTGTAACGATAAAAAGACATATCATCCCAATTGTTTTGTTCATTTTAAATCTTGTTTTCATAGTTGTTTTTTTAAAATTTAATGTTAGCTCCAACCAATACAGTTCTTGGTCTTGGATATACTACATTATCTATACCTAATGTAAGTGTAAGGTCTGAATCGTTATCTGTTACTTCAGGATCTATTCCGCTGTAGTTAGTAATGGTAAATACATTTTGTACACCACCCCAAATTCTAACACTCTTCAACATTTTAGAGACATCGTTAAATGTATAACCTAACGTGATGTTATCCATTCTTAAGAAAGATGCATTTTCTACAAACAAATCCGAAATAATAACATCAGCAGTTCTTTGGAAACCAGTATCTAAAACACTAGTTGGAATATTACCTAAAACTGCATTATCAAGTAACAGCTCGTATTGTGCTCTTGAAGATTGAACGTTGTTATAAACATAATTTCCAAGATTTGCTCTTAAGTTAAAAGAAAAATCTAAGTTTTTATAAAATACATTAGATTGAAAACCGAAGATAGCATTTGCTCCAGGGTTTTCTTTAACGTAACGGTCGTTGTCGTTTATAACATTATCTCCATTTAAATCAGCATAAGCACCTTCAATAGGATTCCCACTAGTATCATACAACTGTTTAAAAACGTAGAACGAGTTAGGAGCTTCGCCTTCTCTATGAATTTGAATGTTATTTCCTGTTCCTCCACTAATACCACCTGTTCTTACATCTTGTCCTAGAGCAAGTTCTTTAACTTCTCTATCAAGTAATGTTGCGTTGAAATTAAAGTCAACTTTCCAATCTTCATTTTTAACTACATCTGTGTTAACAGAAAATTCCAAACCTTGAATTTGTAATTCACCAATATTTTGGATGATACTGTTTGAAAAGTTTACACCATCAGGTACAGCTGCAGTAAATAATAAATCAGTTGAGTTTTTTTGGAAGAAGTTTAACGACCCTGAAACTTTGTTGCCAAATAAGCCATAGTCTATACCAACTTCCATAGTTGTAGTTTCCTCCCATTTTAAATCAGGATTGATTTCTGACGCGATTAAAGATTGAATCACTTGATTGCCAAATTGGAATTGTGAATCGCCTCGACCACCTCTATATCTATTTAAGAAAATATCCTTTTCATTAACTGATTGCTGACCAGTAATACCATATCCAACGCGTAATTTTAAGTTTGAAAATGTATTAGAGTCTTTCATAAAGTCCTCGTCACTAATAGTCCAAGCAAAAGCTGCTGCTGGGAAATCGCCCCATTGGTTTTCTTTACTGAAACGAGACGTTCCATCTCGACGATATGTTAATGTTAAAGCATATTTGTCATTTAAAGAGAAATTTGCTCTACCAAAGAAACCAATTAAAACTACATCAGGATCTGCGTAGAAATCATCAACACTTAATGGGTCAGTAAGGTTTCTACCGTTTTTTCCGCTGTTAGTAAATTTTTGGTAAGAATAACCCGCAGTAAAATCTAAACCGATATTATCTAAATCTTTTTTATAGTTTAAATAACCATCAAATAATTCGTTTGTTCTCTTCTGTGTGTTAGTTCTAGATTCACCTTTAAATAAAATATCTTGATCGGTTGTGGCTTGTAATCTATCTCTAGAATCAAAACCTTTGGCTTCAGTTCTATCGATACCAAGATTTACAACTGCTCTTAATTCTGGTAGGAAATGAAACTTATAATCAAAGTTTAAATTTCCAAATAATCTATTAGCATCACCTAAATTGGTTCTTTGTAAAAGTTGAGCCACTGGGTTTGTAGCACCGTTAGCAACTTGATTACCATTTCTGTGTTGGTAAAAACCACCAAAAGGAGACGAAGCATCAAACACAGGTTGTGTAGGGTCGTATCGCATTGCAGCACCAATTTGTCCTGCATCTGCAAATCTGTTATCCTCAAAAGCAAAGTTTGCATTAAGGCTTACTTTTAAATGATTATCAAAAAATGTTGGATTTAAAGCTAAACTTAAGTTACGTCTTTCAAATTTAGAGGTCTTTAAAGCACCTTCTTGATCTACAACACCAAAAGTGAATCTAGCAGGCAATACTTTAAACAAAGAACCTTGCATTGATACATTATGTTGTGAAGAAACTGTGTTTCTAAAAATTTCATTTTGCCAATTTGTATTTGCACTTCCTAAAAGGCTTTCGTCTATTGTTGAACCATTTATAGGTTGAGATGCTACTAATTGTCTATAAGCATCAGCAGAAAAAACATCTAATGTGTTGGTTACTTCTCCAAAGCTATATTGCGTATCATATGTAGCACTAAATTTAGACTTACCTTTTTTGGTAACAATGATAATAACACCGTTTGATGCACGCGAACCATAAATGGCGGTTGCCGAGGCATCTTTCAATACAGAAAAAGAATCAATATCATTTGGGTTAATAGAAGATAACACACCTCTAGAACCTGTTACACCATCGTTTGATATTGGTAAACCATCTATAATAATTAAAGGATCGTTAGAACCATTAATGGAAGCACCACCACGAATTCTAATTTGAGACCCAGAACCTGGGGCACCACTTGTGTTAACGCTAACACCCGCAATACGCCCATTAATTAAGTTTTCAGGCGTTACAATATTACCTTTTGTAAAACCTTCAGCAGTAATGGCTTCAACTGAACCGGTAGCATCCTTTCTAGTGGTAGTACCATAACCAATTACTACTATTTCTTCTAATTGAGCAGCATCTTCGGCTAGTTGCACATCTAAAGACGATTGACCAGCATACGCGATTTCTTGAGTAGCATAACCAACATAGGAGAATACAATCACATCTCCATTGTTTGCTGCAATCTGATAATTTCCATCAAAATCTGTGGTGGTTCCAGTAGTTGTGCCTTTAATAATGACATTTACTCCTGGAAGAGGGATGGAAGTAGATTGTTCCGTTACTGTTCCTTTAACCACATTTTGCCCAAATATAAATACGGGCAAAAGCATCATAAAAAACAGTAATGTTTTAGTATTTGTTTTCATACAGTTTTGTTAATTTAAATGTTCTAATTAGTCAGTTTATATTTTCACTCCTCAGTTCAAAGCTATGTAAAGAAATTGTTAAGGAATAATTTTAGATTACGAAATATTTAACGAAAACGTTTTCGTGTTGACAACTTTTTAGTTTTTTAGTCTTAAAATGAGAAAATCACATATTTAATGCTAATAAAAATTTAGGTTTATTCAAAAAATAAGAACAAGAATCCTTATTTTAGAGTTTCAAAATTCATATGAAAAAAAAGATCACATTAAAGCAAATTGCAAGAGAGTTAGATGTCTCTGTATCAACGGTTTCAAAGGCGTTAAGTAATAGCAAAGAAATTAGTGAAGATACCACTAAGAAGATTCAGGCATTTGCAAAACTCTACAATTACAAACCAAATAATATTGCGCTTAGCTTAAAAAACAGAAAAACTAAGACGATCGGTATATTGATTCCCGAAATAGTGCATCATTTTTTCTCAACAGTAATTCGTGGGATAGAACGTGTCGCAAATCGAAGAGGTTACAATGTTATTGTTGGACTTTCTAACGAATCATTTACCAAAGAAATTATTAACATGGAAATGCTTGCTAATGGTAGTATTGACGGGTTTATTCTATCAATTTCAAAAGAAACATTACTCAAGCAAGATTACCATCATTTTAATGCGACAATTAATCAAGGCATGCCTATAGTTATGTTTGATCGTGTAGTGAATGAGGTAGATTGTGATAAGGTGATAGTGGATGATTTCAACGGAGCTGTAAAAGCCGTAAAAAAGTTGATAGCAAATGAGTGCAAAAATATCGCTTTAATCACTACGATGGATTATGTAAGCGTAGGCAGGTTAAGAACTCAGGGCTATCTTGATGCGTTACAAAGTAGCGGTATTGAAGCCGATTCGAATATGATTTTAAAGATTGATGATAGCTTAGATGTAGAAAATCATTTGGAGGTTTTAGAAACTGAAATCGCACATTTCTTTAAATCAAATCCTAAAATTGATGGCGTATTTGCAGTAAACGAATTGTATGCAGTAACCGCAATGAAAGTAGCTAGAAAATTAGGGTTGAGTATTCCTGATGATATGCAGGTAATTGGGTTTACAGATGGTGTACTTTCCAAGCACGCTACACCTAGTTTAACAACCGTGAGTCAGCATGGGCAAAAAATGGGTGAGCAGTCTGCTAATTTGTTGATAGATAGACTAGAAGCTGAAGAAGCAGAAACCGAACAATACTTTACAAATAACGAGCAAAAACGTGATTTTATAAAGATGGTTATAGAGACCGAAATTATTGAACGGGAGTCTACTAAATAGTTTCGTAAAACAATATTGAAAAAAAGAAGGTATTGGGAAAACTAAAATTCTTTTATATCTTTGAATAGAAATCAAGACTTATATTTTCACTTCTCACAATAAGTTTTGATAAGTATAGCGCTTATCAAGTAGTATTAATCTAATATACTATTTAATGGAAAAGCGTAGATTAATTATGGGTTGGAGCGGGTATGCTCATGATTATGGATGCTTCCTTTAACATTGCGATGGAGCCATTTCGTGCTCGTTGGTGATAACTTAAGAACAGATCAAAGAACTTTAGGATTTAGCGTTCAAACTGCCCTTATTGGTTTTGGAGCTGTTATTGGTTCCTGGTTACCTTATGCTTTAGCAAATTGGTTTGGAGTTTCAAATGAAGCTAGTGAAGGAACAGTGCCACTAAATTTGATTGTATCTTTTATTATTGGAGCAATTATTCTGATAGTTTCAATCTTAATTACTGTAACCACCACTAAGGAATACTCTCCAGAAGAATTGGAAAGCTTTCAAGATGAAAAAGATCATTCTGAAGCCATGGAGAAAGATGGTGAAGAAAAAAAATCAAGTTTGCTGGATATTTTTGATGATTTCAAAAAAATGCCAGCTACAATGCGTCAATTAAGTTGGGTACAATTCTTTTCTTGGTTTGGCCTTTTTGGTATGTTAAAATGGGAGTGTACATGGGGATTTTTAATTTCTTCATTGTGATTCCACAAATAATCAATGCCTTAATAGGCGGTCCACTTGTTAAATATGCTTATGGTAATCAAGCCATATTCGCTTTAGTGATGAGTGGTGTTAGTTTTTTAATTGCAGCGTCTTTAGTATATAAAGTGAAAGATGTTGATGATGTAATTCAATCATAATAATGAACAAAATAGGAGTCATATTCGATTTAGATGGTGTTATTGTAGACACTGCTAAATACCACTTTTTAGCTTGGAAAGATCTTGCTGATCACTTAGGTTTTGAGTTTACCGAAGCGCATAACGAATTATTGAAAGGTGTTAGTCGCGTAAGGTCATTAGAAATCTTGCTAGAAATTGGTAAAGTGAAACTTTCCGAAGGAAAAAAGCAAGAGTTCTTGATTAGCAAAAACGAAGAGTATCTCAAGTATATCCACAAAATGGGACCAGAGGAAATTCTTCCTGGTGCAAGTGAACTCTTAGATAAACTTGACGAATTGGGAATTCACTATGTATTAGGTTCAGCTAGTAAAAACGCGCCATTGATCTTGAAGCAAGTTAATTTACTTAACAGATTTGCTGGAATTGTAGATGGAAACAGTGTTTCTAAAGCAAAACCAGATCCTGAAGTGTTTTTAATAGGCGCCCAAAAACTGAATCTTAAACCAGAACAATGCGTGGTTTTTGAAGATGCTATTGCAGGAGTTGAAGCCGCAAATGCAGCGCATATGATATCAGTCGGCATAGGAGATAAAAACACTCTGAGTGAAGCCGATTTTAATTTTAACAATTTAACTGAAATACCAGAGAATTTCTTCACTGAAGCTATTTCAGAAAAAATATCAAATAATAATGAACCAAGATTATATAAAACCAGATAATTGGTCCATCATAGAAGAAGGTTTTGATGCAAAACGTGTAAAATCTTCCGAAAGCTTATTTAGCATTGGTAACGGTGCCATGGGGCAACGTGCCAATTTTGAAGAACAGTACTCAGGCGACACTTTTCAAGGAAGTTATATTGGCGGAGTCTATTACCCAGATAAAACACGTGTGGGCTGGTGGAAAAACGGCTATCCCGAATATTTTGCTAAAGTGCTAAATGCACCGAATTGGATTGGGATTAATGTTTCTGTTAACGGAGAACAATTAGATTTAAATACTTGTAAATCAGTTGACAATTTCCGCAGAGAATTGAATATGAAAGAAGGTTGGTTGTCGAGAAGTTTCAAAGCTACATTGCTAAATGATATTCAAGTTGAGGTATTCGTAAAACGCTTTTTAAGTTTAGATTTAGATGAAATAGGGGCTATCAATTATGAAATTACACCTTTGAATGCTGATGCCGAAATCATATTTCAACCTTACTTAGATTCAGGAATTACCAATGAAGACACCAATTGGGATGATAAGTTTTGGGATACTACAGATGTTAGTCATATTAACAATCAAGCGTTTATTGAGGCTAAAACTATGAAAACCGATTTCCATACCTGTACGTTTATGGAGTCGAAGGTTTACATTTCTAATAAACCTATTTTAGTAGAGCATAATGTTAAGGCCGATTCAAATCATGTGTCTTTCAGTTATGCTTATCCAGTCAAAAAAGGGGATACTTATAGTATTCATAAGTTTGGAGGCTATACCGTTGATAGAAATCATAACAAGTCTGAGTTAATAAAGGTTGCAAAAAAGGTGTTGAAGACCGCAACTAAAAAAGGGTTTTCAAAATTATTAGAACATCAGAAAAAAGCTTGGGCTACCATTTGGGAAATGGCAGATATCACAATTGATGGTGATGTAAAAGCACAACAAGGCATCCGATTTAATATTTTCCAACTGAATCAAACATATTTAGGTAAAGATTCAAGATTAAATATTGGACCAAAAGGGTTTACAGGTGAAAAATATGGAGGCAGTACCTATTGGGATACAGAAGCCTATTGTATTCCGTTTTATATGGCAACCAAAGATCAAAACGTAGCTAGAACACTTTTAGAATACCGTTACAACCACTTAGAAAAAGCCATAGAAAACGCTGAAAAACTAGGGTTTTTTAACGGTGCAGCTTTGTACCCAATGGTAACTATGAATGGAGAAGAATGCCATAACGAGTGGGAAATTACGTTTGAAGAAATTCATAGAAATGGAGCTATAGCTTTTGCAATTTATAACTACCATCGTTTTACTGGAGATTACAGTTATATTCCAGAAAAGGGATTGGAAGTTTTGATTGGTATTTCTCGTTTTTGGCAACAACGAGCTACATATTCAAAAGATAAAAGTAAGTATGTTATCTTAGGAGTAACAGGACCTAACGAGTACGAAAACAATGTAAATAACAATTGGTACACCAACTATTTAGCAAAGTGGTGTATTGATTATACCCTAGAACAAATACAAAAAATTGAAGACGAGTTTTCTTCTGATTTCTCTAGAATTGCCAAAAAAGTAAAACTGACTAAAAAGGAATTAGCACTTTGGAAAGCGGTGGCTGACAATATGTATTTTCCATATTCTGAAAAGCATCAAGTGTATTTACAACAAGATGGATTTTTAGATAAAGAATTGATTACTGTTGAAGATTTGCCAAAATCACAAAGGCCTATAAATCAAAAGTGGAGTTGGGATAGAATTTTACGTTCGCCTTACATTAAACAAGCTGATATTTTACAAGGTTTTTACTTTTTTGAAGACCAGTTTACGGATGAAGCATTGGAACGTCATTTTGATTTTTATGAACCATTTACAGTTCACGAAAGCTCATTGTCGCCTTGTGTTCACAGTATTCAAGCTGCAAAATTAGACAGGATGGAGCAAGCTTATACGTTCTATTTGAGAACGTCAAGATTAGATTTAGACGACTACAATCATGAAGTTCATGAAGGCTTACACATCACATCTATGGCTGGTACTTGGATGAGTATAGTTGAAGGTTTTGGAGGTATGCGTGTTAAAGATGGAAAGTTGTCTTTTGCGCCAAAAATTCCAAAACAATGGAAAGGCTATTCTTTTAAAGTCAATTTTAGAGACCATGTTTTAAAAGTTAATGTTACCCAAGAACAAACCTATTTTGAAATGTTGTGTGGTGAAGCATTAGAGATTTTGTTTAAAGACAAGCCTTTGGTTTTAGAAAGCAATGTCTTAAAAGCAGTGAGTTAAATAAATTTAAAAGTTTCAATAATGAAATCATTTTTCATAATTCATATTATTTTTCTGTTGTCATTATTTAATTGTAGTAATGCTCAAGAATTAAAATCTCCTAATGGCGAATTTACCATGCAGTTTTCATTGGAAAATGATGGCAAGCCAACCTATCAATTAAGTTATAAAAATCAAGAAGTGATAAAACCAAGTCATTTAGGTTTAGAGCTTAAAGATGATGATAAATCCTTGTTAGATGATTTTAAAATTGTAGATGAAGCAATAGCAAATTTTGATGAAACTTGGCAACCTGTTTGGGGCGAAGAGAAAGAGATTAGGAACCATTACAATGAATTAGCAGTAACGTTAAAGCAAGGTGAAACCAATAGAATTATGCTGATTCGTTTTAGATTATTTGATGACGGATTAGGCTTTCGATATGAGTTTCCGCAACAAGAAAACCTAGTGTATTTTGTGATTGAAGAAGAGAAAACACAGTTCGCTATGACGGGAGACCATACAGCATTTTGGATTCCTGGGGATTACGATACGCAAGAGTACGATTATACAGAATCTAAACTATCTGAAATCAATGAAAAGTTTGATAGTGCCGTAACAGGAAATGCATCCCAAGAGCAATTTTCAAAAACAGGTGTGCAAACGGCGCTGATGCTAAAAACCGATTCAGGATTATATATGAATCTTCACGAGGCGGCGCTATTAAATTATGCCTGTATGCATCTTAATTTAGACGAAGATACTATGGTTTTTGAATCTTGGTTAACCCCTGATGTTAATGGAGATAAAGGTTACATGCAAGCACCTTGTAACTCGCCTTGGAGAACTATTATGGTAAGTGATGATGCTCGTGATATTTTGAATTCAAAAATGACCTTAAATTTAAATGAACCATGCGCTATCGAAGATACATCTTGGATAAAACCAGTAAAATATATTGGCGTCTGGTGGGAGATGATTACAGGAAAAAGTTCGTGGTCATATACAGATGAAATTCCGGCAGTTCAGTTAGGCGTTACTGATTACTCAAAAGTAAAACCTAATAAAACTCATGCAGCTAATAACACCAAAGTAAAGCGTTACATCGATTTTGCATCAGAACATGGATTTGAT
Organism: Flavobacteriaceae bacterium; assembly: GCA_043557195.1. Lineage (GTDB taxonomy): Bacteria > Bacteroidota > Bacteroidia > Flavobacteriales > Flavobacteriaceae > Jejuia. Next base: position 2,790,265 of record CP121314.1, read on the forward strand.
GGTGTTTTAGTTGAAGGTTGGAATGAAGGTTGGGAAGACTGGTTCGGCAAATCTAAAGATTATGTGTTTGATTTTGTAACACCTTACCCAGATTTTGATGTTGAGGAAATTCATAAGTATGCAAAATCAAAAGGCGTAAAAATGATTATGCATCATGAAACTTCGGGGTCTACTAGAAATTACGAGCGCCACATGGATAAAGCATATCAATTTATGAAAGATAATGGATATGATGCCGTAAAAAGTGGTTATGTTGGTAACATTATTCCCAGAGGTGAGCATCACTACAGTCAGTACATTATTAATCACTATCAATATGCTATTGAAAAAGCAGCAGAATATGAAGTGATGGTAAATGCACATGAAGCGGTGCGTCCAACAGGGATTTGCAGAACCTACCCTAATTTAATTGGAAACGAATCTGCAAGAGGTACAGAATTTCAAGCTTTTGGTGGTTCAAAACCAAATCATGTTACCATTTTACCATTCACTAGATTAATCGGTGGCCCAATGGATTATACACCTGGAATTTTCGAAATGGATATCAGCAAGCTAAATCCAGATAATAATTCGCATGTTAACAGCACAATTGCAAACCAATTGGCTTTATATGTCACCATGTATAGCCCATTGCAGATGGCTGCAGATTTGCCAGAGCATTATGAGCAGTTTATGGATGCCTTTCAGTTTATAAAAGATGTCGCGGTTGATTGGGATGAAAGTATATATCTTGAGGCAGAACCTGGGGATTATATCACGGTAGCCCGTAAAGAAAAGGGTGGTGAAAATTGGTTTGTTGGAAACGTAAATGGCGTTACTCCAAGAACTTCAACCATCAATTTAGATTTTTTAGATAAGGACAAAAAATACATTGCTACTATTTATGCCGACGCAAAAGATGCGCATTATAAAACAAATCCGCAGGCTTATACCATAAAGACTAAAAAAGTGTCTAGTAAGTCGAAATTTTCGCAGTTATCTGTTCCAGGAGGTGGTTATGCCATCAGTATAAAAGAAATAAAATAAAACCAATCAGTATGGAAGCGTACATTAAAGGTCAAAAAAAATCAAAACAGCTAATCTTAATTGGGTTACTGTGCGTATTTACTATAACTTTAGCTTGTAAAAACCAAAACAACGATATGTCGGTAGAAGAGGTAGGAAATAAAGCTTCGATAGTTGAAAAAAATGATATTCAACGTATTGAGCCTCTTAATTGGTGGGTAGGATTTAAAAATCCTTCACTTCAGCTTCTAGTACATCATCCCAATATTTCAGAGCGAACACCTGAGATTTCATATCAAGGGATTTCTATTGAAAAAGTGCATCAAGCCGATAGTCCTAATTATTTGTTTATTGATTTGCTTATTTCTGAAGCTACAAAACCAGGAAAATTCAATATCATTTTTAAGAAAGAAAATGAAGATGATTTGGTGCATACTTATGAATTAAAGTCACGAAAAAAGGCTTCAGAAGATTTTGTTGGTTTCGATAGTTCTGATGCTATCTACTTAATTACACCAGATAGATTCGCAAATGCAAATCCAGAAAATGATATTGTTGAAACCATGAGAGAAACAAACCTTGATAGAACCGATGGCTATGCGAGACATGGGGGTGATATTAAGGGTATTATAAATCATTTAGATTATATTGAAGATTTGGGCTTTACGGCGATTTGGCCATGTCCGTTATTAACTAATGATATGCCTCAAGGCTCTTATCACGGTTACGCCATTACTGACTATTATCAAATAGACCCACGTTTTGGAACCATGGAAGATTATTTAGAATTGTCATCTAAATTATCTCAAAAAGGTATGAAGTTAGTTATGGACCAAGTAGCAAATCATTGTGGTGTAGAGCATTGGTGGATGAAGGACTTCCCGTTTAAGGATTGGATAAACCATCAAGAATATTACGAAAATAATGAAGGGAATTGGGAAGGTGCTAAAACCATAACTACGAACCACAGACGTACTACGAATCAAGATTTATACGCTTCAAAAATTGATAAAAGAAGTATGAATGAAGGATGGTTTGTTTCTGCTATGCCCGACTTAAATCAGCGTAATCCCTTCATGGCAAACTACACCATACAGAATAGTATTTGGTGGATTGAAACTGCCAATTTGGGAGGTATTCGTCAAGATACTTATCCTTACCCAGATAAGCATTTTATGAGTCGTTGGGCAGGTGAGATTATGGCTGAATATCCTAACTTTAATATAGTAGGTGAAGAATGGACGAATAACCCATTACTGATTGCGTATTGGCAACAAGGTAATGCGAATAAAGATGGCTATAACTCCAATTTGAAGTCTCCGATGGATTTTGCGATGCAAGAAAAAATTGTAAAAGGTATTAATGAAGAGGAAACTTGGGGTACTGGTTTTATTGAAATATATAGAGCTTTAGCAAACGATTTTATTTACGTTAGCCCAATGGATATCATGGTATTTCCTGATAACCATGATATGAGTCGCATTTTTACGCAAATGCATGGTAATGTAGTGAATACAAAAATGGCACTAAGCTATATTTTAATGTTGCCGCGTATTCCTCAATTATACTACGGTACCGAAATTTTAATGCATGATTTCGATAAACCTGGAGACCATGGTTTGATACGGTCTGATTTTCCTGGAGGTTGGGAAGGAGATACTGTAAATGCTTTTACAGGTGAAGGGTTAACAGATGAGCAAAAAGATATGCAAGCTTACCTGAAAAAAATATTAAACTACCGAAAGCAAAGTACCGCTATCCATAAAGGAAAAACGGTGCATTTTGCTCCAGAAAATGGTGTTTATGTACTGTTTAGAATTCATGAAGATGAAACTGTGGTTCATATTATGAATAAAAATGAATCTCCAGTTGAAATTGACTTACGCAGGTTTGAGGAAATTGGTTTAAATGGTAAAACGTTAAAAAATATTCTAACAGACGTTAACGTACTTTGGGAGAATAAATTTGCTCTTAAAGAAACAGGGACAACGCTGTTAACTACCAAGTTAAATTAAGTCTTTAGACCAAAAGATATCACTTTTTAGTCTTATTAACATTTTAAAAATGAAATATAAATTCTACATAATCTTGCTTTTTGTGCTTCATTTATCTTGTAAAAATGAGGTGAAAAAGGAAGACTCAGTAAACAACCCTATAAAAGAAACGTATTTCAAACCATATCATAAAGCGCAACTATCAAGCGGAAAGCTGATGCGTTTAGATATTTTACCTTCAAAATATATTACATCAAGACCCGTTGATATTTGGTTGCCAAAAAACTATTCCAAAGAAAAAAAATATGCTGTGGTTTACATGCATGACGGACAAATGTTATTTGATTCTACTTCTACTTGGAACAAGCAGGAATGGAAAGTAGATGAATGGGCTTCGAAATTAATGGATGAAAATAAAACCAAAGATTTCATAGTTGTGGCTATTCATAATATTATGGAAGAACGTTGGCAGGATTTATTTCCACAAAAGGCTTTCGATTATTTGTCTGAACAGGATAAAATACGCATTAATCAACAAAAAAACCATATTAAGCAAGGTAGTAAACTTAATGGCGATAATTACCTAAAATTTTTAACTGAAGAATTAAAACCTATTGTAGATTCTGAGTTTTCAGTCTATAAAAACAAGGAAAATACAGTTGTAATGGGTTCAAGTATGGGCGGTTTAATGAGTATGTACGCCATTTGTGAATACCCTAATATTTTCGGTGGAGCTGGATGTTTATCAACACATTGGCCAGGGGCAAAACCTATAGATAATAATCCACTTCCTAAAACAATTTTAAAGTACATGGAAAATAATTTGCCAGATCCGGCAACACATGATATATATTTTGATTATGGTACAGAAACTTTAGATGCTTTTTATCCGCAATATGCGCCCAAAGTAAATCGTATTTTAATTTCAAAAGGGTATTCTGAAGAAAATTTTAGAAACCTTCTGTTTGAGGGAACGGATCATTCTGAAAATTCATGGAACCAGAGATTAAATGTACCCCTTACATTTCTATTAGGACAAAACTAAAATGAGAACGATACAATACATATTAATAGCTTTAATAATGACAAGTTTAAGTTGCACGAAAGAAAAGAAAGAAGCTAAGAAACAATTTGTAGATGCTAAAGTTGCTAAGAAAAAACACGTGGTTTATCAAGTGTTTACGCGTTTATTTGGAAACACCAATACCTCCAATACACCTTGTGGAACTATTGAAGAAAATGGTGTTGGTAAATTCAATGATTTTACTGAAAAAGCATTAACCGAAATTAAAGATTTGGGTGTGAGCCATATTTGGTACACTGGCGTTCCTCATCATGCAGTTATTAATGATTATACAAAATATGGTATTTCAAACGATGATCCAGATGTGGTAAAAGGTCGAGCTGGTTCACCTTACGCAGTTAAGGACTATTATAATGTGAATCCTGACTTAGCTGTAAATGTTGAAAACAGATTAGAAGAATTTGAAGCACTTATTAAGCGTACTCATGCAGCAGGTTTAAAAGTGATTATTGATATCGTTCCGAATCATGTGGCCAGAAATTATAAAAGTATTTCTAAGCCAGAAGGTGTGAAGGATTTTGGTGAAGATGATGATACTTCGGTAGTTTACGATAAGAATAATAATTTTTATTACAATCCAGATGAATATTTTAAGGTTCCTGAATGGAAAAACGGCTATTCTCCTTTAGGTGATGAAAAACACCTGTTAGAAGATGGTACTTTTCCTGAAGCGCCAGCGAAATGGACAGGGAATGGTTCCAGATTATCACAACCCGATATGAACGATTGGTATGAAACGATTAAAGTGAATTATGGTATTTCGCCTGAAGGCAAAAAGGATTTTGACGAACTACCTGAAGGTTTTGAAAATGAAGATTATAAAAAACACTTTGAGTTTTGGAAAGACAAAAATATTCCAAATTCTTGGATAAAATTCAGAGATATTGCCTTGTTTTGGACAGATAAAGGCGTTGACGGATTTCGCTATGATATGGCAGAAATGGTGCCTGTTGAATTTTGGAGCTTTATGAATTCAGCTATCAAAATGAAAAACCCTGATGCTTTTTTATTGGCTGAGGTTTATAACCCATCGCTTTATAGAGATTATATTAAGAAAGGAAAAATGGATTATTTGTATGATAAAGTACAATTATATGATACCATAAAAAGTGTGGTGCAAGGTAAAGGGAGTACAGATAATATTCCGCCTATTCTTAATGAGTTAAAGGATATTGAACATCACATGTTGCATTTTCTGGAAAACCATGATGAGCAACGTTTAGCAAGTCCAGATTTTGCTGGAAACTCTGAAAAAGGCAAGCCAGCGATGGTAGTATCTGCCACGTCAACCACTGCGCCAACAATGATTTATTTTGGACAGGAAGTTGGAGAAGATGGTTCTGAGAATGCTGGTTTTGGGGCACCAACGCGAACATCAATTTTTGATTATATAGGCGTGCCTGCACACCAAAGGTGGGTGAATAATAAACAATTTGATGGAGGGCAATTGTCAGATGAGGAAACGGTGTTAAGAGATTTTTATAAACGTTTGTTGAATTTCACTATAGATAGTGATGCATTAGTTGGAGGATATCAAGATATTCATCAATATAATAGGGAAAACACTGAAGGCTATAATGGTAAAGTTTTGTCCTTTGTGCGCTGGAGTGACAACGAAAAACTCATTATTATTTCAAATTTTGATAACACCAATATTCAGGAGTTTGATTTAAAACTTCCAAAGGAAATTATTGCAAAATGGAATTTAAGTGATAAAGATTATCAAGTTGAAGATCAGCTATACAATGAATTCACATCCACTTTAAAAGTTGAGAATGGTATTGGAAGTGTAAAATTACAGTTGAAACCACTTGAATCTTTCATCTTAAAACTAAAGTAGACGCATGAAAAAATACATATTTATTCTATTATCAGCTTTAATACTTTTTAGTTGTGAAGATAAAAAGGAAGCACCATTTGAAAAGCCCGAAACTCCTTTTGTGTGGGAAGGTGCGAACATATATTTCCTTTTAACTGATAGATTCAATAATGGTGATAGGTCCAACGATATTAATTTTAATAGAACCTTGGAAACTGGAAAACTGCGCGGTTTTGAAGGTGGAGATATAAAAGGCATCACTCAAAAAATAAAAGAAGGCTATTTTACAGATTTAGGAATCAATGCTATTTGGATGACGCCTATTGTGGAACAAATCCATGGAGGAACGGATGAAGGAACAGGTTTGAGCTACGGGTTTCATGGTTATTGGGCAAGCGATTGGACAGCCATTGACCCGAATTTTGGCACAAAAGCAGATGTACATGAATTGGTTGAAACTGCTCATAAAAATGGTATTCGTATTCTTTTAGATGCGGTAATTAATCACACAGGACCTGTAACAGAAAAAGACCCAGTATGGCCAGCAGAATGGGTGCGAACCGAACCGCAATGCGATTATCAATCTTATGAAAATACGGTGACATGCACTTTAGTGAAGAATCTTCCAGATGTAAAAACTGAAAGTAATGAAGCTGTTGATTTGCCACCGCAATTAGTTGAAAAATGGAAAGCTGAAGGCAGGTACGAACAAGAGGTTACTGAATTAAATGCATTTTTTGAAAGAACAGGCTATCAAAGAGCGCCTCGCTTTTATATTATGAAATGGTTGACGGATTACATTACAGAATTTGGAATTGATGGTTATCGCGTAGATACTGTAAAACACACTGAGGCTTACGTGTGGCAAGAATTTAAAGAGCAATGTGATTATACCTTCACTCAATATAAAAAGAATAACCCTGAAAAAGTATTGGATGAAAACGATTTTTACCTTGTAGGCGAAGTGTATAACTATGGTATTTCAGCAAAAAAAGCTTTTGATTTTGGAGACAAAAAAGTGAATTATTTTGATGACGCCTTTGATGGTCTCATTAATTTTGAAGCGAAGTGGAATGCTGCACAATTGCCTATAGATGAGTTTTTTACAAAATATTCTGATATTCTGAATTCTGATTTAAAAGGTTATGGAGTATTAAACTATTTAAGCTCTCACGACGATGGACAGCCTTTTGACCCAGCTCGAGAAAAACCTTATGAAACAGCAACTAAATTGTTATTGTGTCCTGGTGCTTCGCAAGTATACTATGGTGATGAATCTGCACGTTCATTAGTTGTTAAAGACACACAAGGCGATGCCACTTTGCGCTCTTTTATGAATTGGGAGGCTATTAAAAATGATACAAAAACTCAAGAAGTTTTAAAACACTGGCAAAAGTTAGGACAGTTTCGTGCACATCATCCTGCTGTTGGTGCTGGCGTTCATAAAACAATATCTAAGCAGCCTTTTGTGTTTTCAAGATATTATTCTAAAGAAGATTTTGAAGATAAGGTGGTTGTTGGTTTATATCTTCCTGTTGGTGAAAAACAGATAAATGTTTCTTCAATATTTTTAGACGGTGATAAACTTCGAGATGCTTATTCAGGAGGTTATTCATTGGTAAAAAAAGGTATGGTAGAGTTTAGCTCACAGTATGACTGTATTCTTCTAGAAAAAGCAAATTAATTTTCTTGAGTTTTTTAAGAGTAAATGTTTCAATTAATTAAATTATGTTAATTTTGGCGATAACCATCACCTAATGAGTAAAGATAACGGAGACTTAAAAGCGAGCTATAATGTTCCTAATTTGGAGCGTGGTCTCCTTATAATTGAATTGTTAGCAAATCATAAGCAAGGGTTAACGCTTTCGGAAATAATTGAATCTCTTGATATTTCTAAATCAAGTGCTTTTAGGATCGTAAGTACACTTATTTTTAAAAATTATCTTCAGAAAAACGAGACTACAAAAAAGGTAACACTTTCTAGAAAGTTAATGACGCTTGGTGTATCTTCTATGAACGAACAAAGTATTGTAGAATTATCAATTGATGTTATGCGAGCTTTGAGAGACGAACTAAAAGAATCTGTAATGCTTGGTGTTCTTATAGATAACAAAGGCGCCATTTTAGAGCAAGTCTCTTCTTCATTTCCTGTAAAACTATACGTAGAGCAGGGTACTCATTTTTACTTACATAGTTCAGTTGGCGGTAAATCTATACTTGCGTTTCTGCCCGATGAAGAATTAGAGGCTATACTTAAATCGATGACTTTAAAACGTTTAACAGGTAACACAATAGTTTCTAAAAAAGCATTTAGGGAAGAACTTAATTTTGTTAGAGAAAATGGTTACGCCATTGATAACGGTGAAGATATTCAGGGTATTCATTGTATAGGAGCGCCAGTTTTTAATGAATATGGTTATCCTGTCTCAGCACTCTGGATTACCGCACCTCATGGGCGTTTACCACATGAAGAATTTGATAAAAAAGGCAAAATTGTAGCCCAATACGCTTTAGAAATCTCATCTAAATTAGGGTATCTTAAATCCTAAAATTCTTGTTTTTATCTCAAAATCTACCACTTAAGTTGCTGATATAGTGACTATGGTAACTGGATTATAACTTACATTTAAAATATTTTTTAACTGTGATTGCAAAATATTTGTATATTTGTTTCAAATAAGAAACAAGTTTGTTATTTGAAACTAATTTAACTAAATATGGCAGATATAAAAGAATACCAGTTGTTTATCAATGGAGAATGGAGAACATCAACTTCAGGTGAAACTATTGATATTATCAGTCCTTCAACTGAAGAAGTCGTTGCGAGAGTTCAAAATGGAACAACAGAAGAAGCTTTAGAAACACTAGAGCATGCTGACAAAGCACAAAAAGAATGGAAGAAACTACCAGCACGAACTAGAGCAGATTATTTGTACGCCTTAGCAGATGAGATTGATGCAAATACTGAATATTTGGCTGAATTATTGACTAAAGAACAAGGTAAGCTTTTAAAGGTTGCCCGATTTGAAGTTGCTGTTACTGCATCATTCATTCGATACGCAGCAGAAGGAGCTAGAAGAATTGAAGGAGATATTATTCCTTCAGATAATCCTAACGAACAAATCTGGATTCAAAAAGTGCCTAGAGGTGTGGTTGTTGCTATTACTGCATGGAACTTTCCATTAGCACTGGCAGGGCGTAAATTAGGGCCAGCTTTAGTTGCTGGAAATTCAATTGTAATTAAGCCAACTTCAGAAACACCAATATCAACATTAGAATTAGGAAACCTTGCCAATAAAGTAGGAATTCCTAAAGGTGTAATAAATATTTTAACTGGACCAGGAAGAGCTATGGGTAACGCATTAGTTGAAAGTCCAATTACTAAAATGGTTACTATGACTGGTTCTACACCGGTAGGACAACAAATTGCGCGTAAAGCTGCTGATAACTTAACACATGTTCAATTAGAACTTGGTGGAAAAGCACCGTTCATTGTGTTTGAAGATGCTGATATTGATGCTGCCGTAGAATCTGCATTACATTCGCGTTTTGACAATTGTGGACAGGTGTGTACCTGCAACGAACGTATGTATGTGCATGAAGATATCTATGATGTGTTTATGGAGAAATTTATTGCAGCTACTAAAGGATTGAAAGTTGGAGACCCTATGCTGGAAGATACAGATATGGGACCAAAAGTAAATGCTTCTGAATTAAAGCATATGGAGCATTTAGTAGAAGTTTCTGTTAAGGAAGGAGCAACTATTGCTACAGGAGGAAAACGTCCAGAAGGTGCTCAATTTGAAAAGGGCTATTGGTTTGAGCCAACAGTTTTAACTGATGTTACTCAAGATATGACAATTGTTCACGAAGAATCATTCGGACCAATCTTACCAGTTTTAAAATTTAAAACTTTTGATGAAGTTATTGGGTACGCTAATGATTGTGAGTATGGACTAGCAGCAATGGTATTCACCAATGATATGAATACTATTATGAAATGTAATGATGAATTGGAATATGGTGAAATTTATGTGAACCGTGGTCACGGAGAGCAACACCAAGGATTTCATAACGGCTATAAATTATCAGGCTCAGGTGGAGAAGATGGAAAATATGGATTTGAGCAGTATTTAGAAAAGAAAACATTTTACATTAGACATAACCCTGGAAAATAATGAGTACTAAAATTTCGAGTGTAAACACACGCTTGTTTACAGTGCCTTTACCCGAGGTAATGTCAGATGCTAAACATGGAGACCACTATCATTTTGAGTTAGTCACCGTAACCATAACCCTCGAAGATGGATCCGAGGGTACAGGTTACACTTACACTGGCGGAAAAGGAGGGTTTTCAATAAAAGCGATGGTAGAGCATGACTTTACCAATGTTTTAATAGGAAAAGATGGTACTGATATTGAAGGTATTTATGATTTCTTAGAGTGGCATATTCATTATGTGGGAAGAGGAGGAATAGCTTCTTTTGCTATTTCAGCGGTAGATATTGCACTTTGGGATATCCGTTGTAAAAAAGCAGGTCAGCCACTTTGGAAAATGGCCGGCGGACATGGTAATACATGTAAAGCCTACTGCGGAGGTATCGATTTAATGTATCCAATAGAAAAATTATTGGGTAACATGAAGAGGTATTTAGATAGCGGTTTCAATGCGGTGAAAATCAAAATTGGTCGTGAAAATTTACAAGAAGATTTAGATAGAATAAAAGCAGTAAGAGAATATATTGGGCCTGACGTTACTTTTATGGTTGATGCCAATTATTCCATGACGGTTGAAAAAGCTATCAAAGCTATTGAAGGTTTTAAGCAATACGATATTACTTGGTTTGAAGAACCAATTATTCCTGATAACTATAAGGGCTTTGGAGAAATTGTAGATGCTACAGGGTTTCCATTAGCAATGGGAGAAAATTTGCACACTATTCATGAGTTTGAGTATGCTTTTGATCAAGCAAAGTTGTCTTTTGTGCAACCTGATGCTTCCAATTGTGGTGGTGTTTCAGGATGGTTAGCCGCAGCAAGATTAGCCGATGAACATGGTATTCCTGCATGTTCACATGGTATGCAAGAATTGCATGTAAGTTTGGTGTCTTCACAACCTAATTCAGGATGGTTGGAAGTACACAGTTTTCCAATAGATGAGTATACTACCAGACCTTTGGTTGTTGAAAATCATAGAGCTGTAGCACCAGATTATCCTGGTGTTGGTGTAATATTCAATTGGGAAAAATTGGCGCCTTACGAGGAGAAATAATTCAACTAAAAAGACATTAAAATGAGTACATCAATTTCAGATTTTGGGACATTAGTGGGAGAAACTATCAAAGCATATACTTTGAAAAACTCAAATGGTATTGAAGTTACAATCACTAATTATGGAGCGACTGTAACAACAATAAAAGTGCCTGATAGTAAAGGTAATATTGAAAATATCGCCTGCGGATTTGATACACTTAATGGCTACTTTGCAAAGGATTATGTTGAAAATGCACCTTATTTTGGTGGTACTGTAGGGCGATATTGTTCTCAAATTAAAGATGCTAACTTTTCTCTAAACGGAAAAGAATACCAATTGGCAGATAATTGTGGACCTAACAACTTACATGGAGGTACTGTAGGATTCGATAAAAAAATATGGAGTGTTGAAACATTTGATAAAGGCAATGTTTCGGGAGTTAAGATGTCTCTTAAAAGTAAAGATTTAGAAGAAGGTTTTCCTGGTAATGTTGATATAGCAGTTACCTTTACCTTAACAAATAACAACGAGTTAAACATTGATTATATAGCAACACCCGATGCGGATACTCCATTATCATTAACAAATCATACGTATTTCAATCTTAATGCATTCAAATCAAATGTTGAATGTCATTTAGCACAAGTAAATGCTAGTAAGAAATTGCATTGTGATGATACTGGAGCTGCAACTGGTGAAATAGTTAATGTTGAAGGTGCCGCAGATGATATGCGAGAGCCAAAAAAAATTGGAGATGCCCACAAAGAAATGGGTGATGGTTTTGAAAATTTCTATATTTTAGACAATGAAGCAGAGGAATTTATTGAATCTGCAAAAATTACATGTCCAGATTCTGGAAGGTCTTTAACCGTTTCAACTACTGAACCTTGTATGTTGTTGTATACCGGAAAGTATACTTCGGATGCATTGAAACGTGAAAACGGGGAGCAATATGGAAAATATAGAGGGTTCTGCTGCGAAACACATCGTTATCCAAACGGACCAAATATTGAAAATTCACCAAAATCCATAACCAAGGCTGGTGAAACTTTTAGGAGTACTACCCAGTTTAAATTTGGCTGGTAAAATTATACTAACTAAACCATAAATAACTATGATAGTAGGCGTTTTATTTGCAGTTCTTGCAGGATTATTATTGGGCTTATACGCATTGCCCGAAAAGTTTACAAAAGATTATGAGTTTGAAAATACATGGAGCATGTTTTTCGCTATTAATACTTTTGTTGTTCCAAATGTTGTTGCGTTTTTATTAATTGATGGTTTTGCCGATGTTTTGGCAGCTATACCTTCAAGTGTGTTAATTACAATGATTATTTGTAGTATTCTCTGGGGTATAGGTGCAATGATGTGGGGTAAAGCCATTAACTATATTGGTTTATCGTTAGGATTTTCCATTTTTATAGGAACAATTATTTTGGTGGGGTCACTGCTTCCTTTTATTGAAACAGGAATTCCTGCAACTAATGTGTTTATAACAATTCTTGCAGGGTTAGCTGTAGTGCTTGTTGGGGTTATGGCTAATGGAAAAGCAGGTATATTACGTCAAAAAGATGAAGAAGACAACACCGAGCAAAAGAAAGGTGGTTCTGTAATTACAGGAATTCTTATTGCTATTGTTGGGGGCTTGTTAGCCACAGGATTTAGTTATGCTAACGCCGCTGGAGCACAAATAATTAACGATGCTGTAGTAGCTCAAGGCAATGCTTCATGGAAAAGTGCAATCGCCATTATGTATGTGATATATATGGCCGGGGGAGTGGCAATCGCCATCTATTTTATCCAACAGTTATCTGCAAAAAAACTATGGGGTAAATTCAAAACACCACACTTAGGAAGAAATATTGGTTTAACCACCATAATGGGAGTTTTTAACTTTGCTGCCTCTGTAGTATTCGCTTACGCTGCCTTTAAACTTGGTGAAATAGGAGGAAGTGTTGGTTATGCAATTTTTAACACAGCGTGTGTAGTAACAGCCATAGTAAGTGGTTTAATTACTAAGGAATGGGTCAAGGCCTCAGGAAAAGCTAAGAAGTTTCTTTATTTCGGTTTAACCTGTATGGTTTTAGGAATATTAATAGTAGCCTATAGCAACAGTTTAAAATAAAACTAAAAAATATTATGATAAAAAAATCAATATTATTGTTGGCATGTGTATGTTTTGCAGTATTTTCATGTAACAATAAAGTAGAATGTGATCACAACCATGATGAAAAGAGTATGGAAATAACGGATGAAAAATTAGACCGTTTCGGTATTACTAATAAAGATTATTTAAGTGCAGCGTCTAAGAGAGCTTTACAGTGGGAATATGTTGAAAACGATTGGTATCGTGATTTCGAACCAATGAAACCCTTAAAAGGTGATTTAGCGTATGAAGAAGGCGTGGTTCGCCGTGATCCTTCTGCAATGATTAAGGAAAATGGTAAATACTACGTATGGTATTCAAAAAGTACTGGACCAACTCAAGGTTTTGGCGGTGATGTTGAGAATGAAAAAGTATTTCCATGGGACCGATGTGATATTTGGTACGCCACTTCAGAAGATGGATGGACTTGGAAAGAAGAAGGGCCAGCTGTTTTAAGAGGCGAAAAAGGCGCTTATGATGACCGTTCGGTCTTCACTGTTGAAATAATGAAGCATGAAGATATGTATTATCTATGCTATCAAGCTGTAAAATCACCTTATAATGTAAGAGTGAAAAACACGGTTGGATTGGCTTGGTCAAAGTCCATAAATGGGCCATGGACTAAAAGTGAAGAACCTATCTTAAGACCTGCTGACAACGGCGTTTGGAAAGGTACGAAGCAAAACAGATTCTTGGTTGAGAAGAAGGGTGATTTCGATTCACATAAAGTACACGATCCATGTATTATTCCGTTTAAAGGAAAATTCTATTTGTTTTATAAAGGCGAACAAATGGGTGAAGAAATCTTATTTGGAGGACGTCAAATCCGCCATGGTGTTGCCATTGCAGATAATCCTAAAGGCCCATATGTAAAGTCAAAATACAACCCGATTTCAAATTCTGGTCATGAAGTTGTAGTTTGGAAAACACAAGGAGGAATAGCGTCATTAATTACTACTGATGGTCCGGAGAGAAACACAATGCAATGGTCGCCAGATGGTATCAATTTCGAAATTCGTGGAGCGGTAAAAGGCCAAAATATGCCACATGCTATTGGTTTGAACAGAACCATTGAAGTACCAGATGATAATCCAACTAAAATTTTTGATTGGGGATTATCCCATATTTATAACAGTTGGAACTATCAAAGTATCATGCGATTTGAATCGCACAGAATAACATCTCATGTTGCTAAGGGCGAAGATGATTCTCGAGAAGACGATAAATAAGTAAACAATATAACTAGTAAACTAAACTCAAACATTTATTTGTTGTAAAAAGGTTAGCCGATTTTGGCTAGCCTTTTTATTTTGAACTAATCTCTGTGACAGATTTTAAATTCTCATTGTATATGATTTCTAGTTGCGCTGTGACGAGTTTATCATTCCTTATACATTCAATTTCTATTTGAAATTCATCTTTTTTACTCAGAAGACATAAATCATAATTTGTGTTTATCTTAAATTTCCCCTTGTCTTTTCCTATAAGAGTAATTGATGATATAAAAATCCCAGTATTCCCTTTTTTGTTTTTAATCGAAATGTATTTTTTAGAATTCGTAGGGATACAAATCTTCTTAGGAGCAATCAATTTTGAAGCGATTAATGCTTTTCCTTCTGGTTTGTCTTTATTGTAAACTTCCATATTATGCTGACGTCCACCACCCCTATTAGGAGATCCACCCGCGATATAAATGCCTTCGCCGCAAATAATAGCTTGCGTGCCGTGTCTTGCATAATTCATGTGAGCTTTTTTTGTCCATGAATTAGTTTCTAAATTGTAAGCTTCAACTAGCTTATAGGCAGGTCCTTTTTGTTCGCCTTCACCACCCATAACTAGAATTTCATTATTAAAAAGCGCAACACCTGGAGCAGCGCGAGGTGTAGGCAAAGGGTTTTTTAAATTAGACCAGGTTTTTGTTTTAAAATCAAAGACATCAACAGGAGCAATCAAAGGTTTAAAAACACCACTGGGTCCACCAGAATGTCTGCCACCTAGAGCATATAGTTTATTGTTGACAACTACAGCGCTAAAATGATCTCTTGCATTTGGAGCATCGTCAAGAATTTTCCATGTATTATTTACGGGATCATATTCGTCAAACCAATTCACATATCCACCATTATGTCCTATAGTATTACCGCCAACTAAATAGAATTTATTGTTATAAACTATTAAACCAGCACCACCACGCCTTCTGTTTTTTGGAATTTCTGGGCCTTTAATCCAAGTTTTGGTCGGAGGAAAATAGAGCCAAATATTATCTGCCGGCATTTCTTTTGGAAAATTATTGGTTTTAAAACTACCAATTACCCAAATAAAACCTTCGTAAAATGTAGCTTGAAAATGATTGAATTCCTTTGGCGCACTACCCCCAGTTGTCCAAGTATCTGTTGTAAAATCATAAATGTCTAATTGTTGCGCTTTTTCGCGTCCTCCAAACATTATAAATTTATCCCCAGCTTGAACAAACGAGCATTCGTGTCTAGCTACATAGTTTTCGCTTTCATTTTTATCAATCCAAATGTCTTGCTGCGCATTATAAATTTGAATTATCATTAAATTCAATATGAAAAAATAAAATTTTATTTTGTGTGAATGTGTTATAGAATTTCTTCGCATCATATGGACTATATAGTTTATCTCAAAATTAGTTTTATGTTGGATGTCAAAGGGCTTTTACGTTCAAAAATAGGGACTAAATAGTCATTTATTTATATTTTGTATACAAAATGCAATTTAATGTATTAATTTGCTAATCTTAATCTTTATTAATTCTTTATGACAATTTTTTTTCAAATAAGTAGTAAACTTTCAGTTTTAGTAATATTCTTTTCTTTCCTAATGAATTTTGGATATTCGCAAGAAGCGAAGATAGATGGAGAATTGAAAAAGTGGCACAAAGTTACTTTAAATTTTGAAGGAGAAGATTTAAGTGAAGATGATGCGTCTAATCCATTTTTGAATTATCGGCTTAATGTGACGTTTAAACATAAGAATAAAACATATTTAGTTCCAGGTTTTTACGCAGCAGATGGAAATGCAGCGGAAACGAGTGCTACCGCAGGCAAAGTTTGGCAAGTAAGATTTATGCCAGATGAAGTAGGGGAATGGCAGTATAAAGTGTCTTTTAGAAAAGGTGAAAACATAGCCGTGAGTCATGATGTGAATGCAGGTGTATCAGCGAGTTTTGATGGTGCTTCAGGGAAATTTACTATTGCTGAAAGTGGCACAAATGGTTCTCACTTCCAAGTAAAAGGTCGCCTAAAGTATGATGGTACACGATATTTAAAATATACAGACTCTAACGAACCATTCTTGAAAGGAGGAGCAGATAGTCCAGAGAGTTTTTTAGCGTATTATGAGTTCGATCAAACGCCGCCATCTCATAAATACGAAGCCCATGCAAAAGATTGGAAACAAGACGATCCAACATGGCAAAATAGTAAAGGGAAAAATATTATTGGAGCATTAAATTATTTAGCTTCAAAAGGTATGAATTCTGTATATTTTTTAACGATGAATGTTCAAGGTGATGGTAAGGATGTATGGCCGTGGAATAATGAAAACGAACGTTATCGTTTTGATTGTAGCAAGTTAGACCAGTGGGAGGTTGTTTTTGATCATATGGATGATTTAGGTTTGATGTTGCACATTGTTACCCAAGAAACCGAGAATGAATTGTTGTTGGACATTGGAGAATTAAAAACACAGCGTAAATTATACTATAGGGAGTTGATAGCACGTTTCTCGCATCATTTGGGAGTAACATGGAATTTAGGAGAGGAAAATGGTTGGCAACCATGGACACCAAAAGCTCAAAGTGATGATGATAGAAAGGCTATGGCAAAATATATAAAAACGCAGGATCCATATAAAAACTTGGTGGTGTTACACACACATGCAGTACCTAAAGCTCAAGATTTATTTTTAAATCCGTTATTAGGTTACGAATATTTAGATGGTCCATCTATGCAAACTCATCATCCTCACGAGGTGCATCATCTTATTGTAAAATGGATTAATGATTCTAAAAAGTCAGGAAAACAATGGGTAGTATGTCAAGATGAAATTGGACCAGCCGATACTGGAGCTAAACCAGATGCAGACGACCCTAGTCATGATGATATTAGGCATCATGTGTTATGGGGTAATTTAATGGCAGGCGGTGCTGGTGTAGAATGGTATTTTGGTTACAAATTTGCACACAATGATCTAAAATGTGAGGATTGGCGCTCTAGGGACATTCTTTGGGATCAAACGCGACATGCATTAGAGTTTTTTAAAACGCATGTGCCGTTTGAGAATATGTTTAGTGCTAATGGATTAACCGATAATGGAACCGATTATGTTTTAGCAGAGCATGGCAACACATATGTGGTTTATTTACCTGAGGTAAAAGAGACAAAAATTAATTTGTTGAATACTAAAAATAAATTCAGTATAAAATGGTACAACCCTAGAACAGGCGGTGCATTGCATAAGGGTAGTCTTACTAGTATCAAAGGAGGTGGAATGCGTTCTATCGGCTTGCCGCCTGATAATTCTAAAGATTGGGTGGCATTAATAGTTTCTAAGAATAAAGCTGAAAAACAAGCCGCTGCAGAGGAAAAGGTATGGCAGTTAAAGGCTATAAAGGATTTTGAATTACTAGAAGATATAGCCACTTACTATATAGATAAAGGTAACGGTGCATTAGCAATTAACGCTGCAAATAAAGCGCAAAGAGATATTTTTGCTACTGTAAGAACAGTTTTTAAAGGGAAATCTGGAGTATACAAAGGGTTTTTAAAAACAATGACTGAAAATGATGGGGAATCTATTTATAGAGTTTTAGTTAATGGAGATGAAGCTGTAAGAGTTGAGAATCCAAAAACTAAAGCTAGTTTTGAAAATGTTACACACGATATTGGTCTATTAGTTTTGAATACAGGAGATATTATAGAGGTGCAATCTAAAGCTGTTACAAACGGCGAGATTCCTGAAAATGACGAAACAGCTTGGTCTAGAGGTCGATGGAATAGTTTAGAATTATCACCAAAAGGCTTGATGTCTAATAAAAACGAGCAACTTAAAGCTTTACTAAAGGACAAAGAGTCATTTCAAGAAAAGTCTGGAAAAGTTGAAGTGGAAGCTGAAGCATTTCATCACAAATCGGCTAATAATTCACCACGCGAATGGTACGTTATTTCTAAAACTGAGCAGATGCCTTTTCAAGAAGCAAATTTCACAAATCATTCAAATTCAGCTAGTGGCAATGCATATTTGGAAGCGTTACCAGATACACGTGTAACACATGACGATGACTTAATTGTAGAAGAAAACTTCTTTCCTATCCCTGGGGTTGGTGGTACTGTTTCTTATAAAATAAATTTTGCTACACCGGGAAAGTATTATGTTTGGGTAAAAGCTTTTTCTACTGGCTCTGAGGATAATGGTTTACATGTTGGTTTGGATGGCGAGTGGCCAGAGAGTGGTGCTAGAATGCAATGGTGTAAAGGTAAGAACCAATGGACATGGTCTTCAGCACAACGTACAGAAGAACAGCATTGTGGTGTTCCTCAGCATATATTTTTGAATATTTCTGAAGCAGGAGATCATATTGTCACTTTTTCAATGCGTGAAGATGGCTTTGAGTTTGATAAGTTTATCTTGGCATTAGATCCTAACTTCAAGCCAGAATAAGATAAGTTTATTTTAGTCTTCAGAAATCATTGAACTACCTATTTCTAGTTCAGTAATTATCGCATTATCGCCAACGGCATGATTAATTTCAATTTTGATGTAGCGGGATTTAGTTTCAGGAAAACTAAGGTTTCTATATTTACTACTAGCTTTCCAAGTAAAGTCAGCAATTTTGGTAAACGTAATGTTATCATCACTGTAATAAAGACTGCATGCTGTGATGTTGCCTTCTTCTAGTGCTGTTTCTGGAGCAGGTTTGCACCTATGATTTGGGACTATGGTTATTACGTCAAACGCTTTTAGTTCACCTAAATCTAGTGTTATATTCTGTGGAAAAATAGTATCTGAAACCCAAGTGTAATAGTTTTTACCAGCTATTTTAGTACCGTCAATTAAGTAATCAGCATTTCCACTAGTTGCTTCTGCAGATTGAATAGGAATAGACTTTACAATCTGTTTTCCTTGATGCGGAAGTGGCAGACGGTTGATGTCAGGTTGCCATTTTTGCCCTATTTCTGATAGTAAATTTATGTAAATAGGATCAAGCAAACCATCTCTATTTGGCATACAATTCAACATGAAGTTGCAGTAACGGGCTTCACATGCCTTGAGTTTTTCAAGAATTACATCAATGCCATCGTTTGCCTTCATACCGTTTGGAGTTTCTTCATTCCAAAACCAACCATTACCTTTTATGCTACAATGACCTAATGCAGATGCCATGGTGTTATCTTTAGGTGGAAAAGCACCAAAAGGTCCTTCAAAATAAGGAATGTCAACATGGTAAGGCGCTTGTAAATGAGTATGATCTGTAATTAAACAATCTGGTTGAAGTTTTCTAATTAAATCACGAATTTCGGTATAAGGCACTTCAGTATTATGTCCTATGCGCCAAAACCAGCCATCAATTACAAAATAATCTATTTTACCATAATTGGTCAGTAGTTCGGTAATTTGTCCTTTAATAAAATCTAGTTTTTCTGAAGTGATTTCACCTTTATCAATATCATGTGTACTGTCCCAAATAGAATAGTACAGTCCCACTCCCAATCCTTTATTCCGAAACGCTTTAGTGTATTGTTTTACTATATCTTTTTTATAAGGTGTAGCAGCAACATCATAATCGGTATACTTACTATCCCAAAGGCAAAAACCTTCATGATGTTTAGTGGTTAATAGCCCAAATTTCATATTTGCTGAAATGGCAGCATCAGCCCATTGGTCACAATCTAGTTTGTCGGGATCAAAATCTGTAATAGGGTAATTAGCCTCCCCCCAAGAAGCGCCATAAGACATAATGTTGTAACAAATAAACATGCCAAAACGTTTATCGATAAAATCGTCTTTGGCTTTTGCTATTCTATCAGAATAATCTAACCGTGTATTGCATGAAAAAAGCAATACAAAAACAGTAAATAATGATATTAATTTCTTTTTTTTCAAAAGACGAAAAATGAATTTATTGAGCTTTCAAAACTACAGTAGCCTTATTGATTCGGTCTCTTTGCTCTCCATTCAATCCCATTTTAAAATAGAATTCTGGTTTTAAATAAGTATGATTTCTTTTCATGATCGGATCATTTACATCTTGACTTAAATCACAATCAAAGCGCGCTAAAATTGCATGGTTTTTATCCCAAGTTGTTGCGTTTGTAAAATGCGAAATACCCCAAGTTATACCTCGACCATCTTTAGTATTGGTAAAGGCATCTGGAATAAAAGGGCCAGCTGCAACAGGGAAATAAGATGAAATAGCTGCAATATCAAAGTTTACACCATCTTCAGCATATTGAATGGTGTAATGTTCGTTGCCATCACGTATTACTAAAGCCGCAATACCATCTTTAAAAGGGAACATTGTGGTTTCATGTCCAGAATTCATAATTGGGTTTAGTGGATGTTTTTCAAAAGGGCCTAAAGGATCATCAGCAATAGCTAAACCTTGCATTCTGATGAGATTGGGTTGACCATTAAAATCGGATTTATAGTATAAGTAAATTTTATCTTTATATACTAACGGATAAGGATCGTGAATTGAATACTGATCCCATTCGCCTTCACCGCCATTAGGAATTACAATTTGGTTGTGAGGCGTCCAAGGCCCATTGGGCGAATCGGCATAAGAAACAGCTACAGGGCAATCGTCACCACGTTTACCACTAACTTCCATAAAACCTTGATAGTACAGATACCATTTTCCTTTCCATTCTAAGATATCGGTGGTTGTAACAGAACGCCAGCCTACCTGTGGTTTAGGAGGTCTTGGAACTGCAACGCCTTGTTCTTCCCAAGTAAACCCATCTTCACTGGTAGCGTACCAAATTTCTGATAAATCCCAATCTGCTGAAGGAATTACATCTGTAGCCTTATCTGCATTTTTCGTACCAACAGGAGGTGTTGCCGTATTTCTGTAAGTATACCAAACATAGTATTTGCCATCATGAAATATAACTTTAGAAGGATCTCTTCTTGAAATAGTACCATCATGATTGTTGTAGTTAAACCCTTTAAGTTCGGTGTATTTAAATTGCGTATACAATTCATTATCCTGCGGAGTAGCCCCCATATAACGATCATAATTTCTCTCTAAACCTTTGCTTAAAGCAATATTTGGTTTTGTTTTAGGGAGTTTAAAGGGGAATGGAGTATTTTCTTTTTTTGGGTCTTCAACTACTTCCGTTTCTTTTTTGCATCCTACTAGTAATAAACAACCAATGAATGTTATTAATGAAATTTTTTTTATTGTCATTTCGTTTAAGTTTAGTAATTGTGATTTAGTAATATTGATAAGCTTATTTTATTTCAATGGAAGTTCGTTTTTTAGCTTTTTCTTCAAGTTCTTTATGAAGCTTTTTGTAAAGTTCAAGCCGCTTTTTTTGGTATGCGTTAGCTTGAAGCCATGTTATGTTTTTATTACTAGCATTCCAAGTATTCCATAGTTCTGCTAGAGTTTTACGTTCTATAGAGTTTGTTGTGATAATATTGGTTGATTCATAAGGGTCTTTAACCATATCATATAGTTCAGGATCTGGTTTTTTGTGCTCTAATAAAAATTTAGATTTTACCGTGCGTACACTCCAACCTTTACCTTCGCTTGCGCGCCAAAATAAAGCATTATGGGGAGAATCGTTTTTTTGTCCATTTAGGTAAGGTGTTAAATTCATACCATCTAGGTTTGCCTCACTAATATCCGAATTACCTAATGCAAGAGCAGTTGCAGCAATATCAAGAGCCGATACGAGACCATCAAATGTTTTAGGTGTTTTTATACCTTTGGGCCAATGTACAAAAAAGGGTACATGACTTCCACCTTCATACATAGAACCTTTAGCAGCCTTAAATGGGTAATTACTACCTATAGGACCTTTTACATATTTAGATTTTAATACTCCGCCATTATCTGATAGGAAGAAAATAATTGTATTATCTAATTTGCCAGTTTCTGTTAAAGCATTAATAACCATGCCAATACCTCTATCCATTTCGTCTATCATAGCGGCATATATACGTCTAGATCTTTCTTTGATATGTTTATACTTGTTAATGGTTTCTTTTGGAGCTTGTAAAGGTAAATGAGGCGCATTATAAGCAAGATATAACATGAATGGATTATTGCCTGGTTGTTTTACAAAATCTGCTGCATTTCTGCTTAATGCAGTGGTGAGATATTCACTAAACTCACCAGCACCGCCATTTAACGATAACGGTAAAAAGCATCCTTCATTTTGAGAATACAAAGGTTTACCTTCATCATTTACTAAGGGTAATGTTGAATTTACAGTGTCTGGGAAATAGTCGTGACCTCCAGATAAAAAACCATAAAAATGATCAAAACCTCTGTTATTTGGGTGGTAAGGTGGTGCTGCTCCCATATGCCATTTCCCTACAATTCCAGTTTTATATCCTACCTCCTGTAAACGTTTTGCAAAGGTTTTTTCTTCTAATGGTAAACCCATATGTAAATCAAAAGGGGAGTAAGTAGGATTAATTTCCATACCAAATCTAGCTTGGTAACGTCCAGTAATTAAACCAGCTCTAGAAGGTCCACAATAAGGATGTGTGACATAGCCATTTTTGAAAATCATACCATTGTTAGCAAGTCTATCTATATTTGGTGTGAAAATATCTTTGCTTCCAGTGTAGCCTAAATCGTTATAACCTAAATCATCCGCTAAAATAACCAGTATGTTTGGTCGTTCTTGCGCAAAGGTGTGACTTGTTAATGCTATATATAATAGTGCGCATAGAGTGTTTTTTACAGCAGTTTTTTTGTTCATTTTAAATATTAAGTTTTTATTATTATTGAGTTTAAAGAAAAAATAGTTACTTCATTTTCCAAGCTCTGAAATACTTTACATGATATTCACCATCTAAACGATTATCATCAGGAAGCGCCCCAAACCATTTATTAGATTCACAATTAAAATTCACTTCTAAAGGTTGGTGCCAATGCGTGTTTTTTGCTTCTCTAAATAGAATGCCATCAACGTAAAAGCGAATATATTCTTTGGTCCACTCTAAACCCCAAACATGATAATCGGCTTGTAATTCTTTAGGAAAATAGTATTTTTTATTTCTAGAAAAATGTTTTTTAACATCACCTTTATCTTTTGGTGATTTAAATACATGAATGTTCGAATTTAAATCATGTCTGTTATATTCTAACCCAGGTGCATTTTCGCAAATGTCAATTTCTGTCCACCAATTTTTGGAAACATTGGTCATCCAAAACCCAGACACCCAAGGCGCATCCATTAATTTTGCCTCTGTTTCGAAATAACCATACAGAAATTTGTTTTTACTTTTTATAAAACCCGTGGTATGGGTAAAACCTTCTGGTAATTTTTCGTTACCATGTTGATTAACACGAATAACCAATTCACCATCTTCTAATTTCACATTCGAACCATGAAAATAAGTTGGTGCTCTACCTTTCCATTTTGGATTATTTGGATACCATTTTATTTGGTTTAGTTCTTCAGAATCAAATTCATCGGAATATTGCTTCAACAATTTCCATTTTTTTAAATTCTTTTGGTCAGACAAAGGAAATTTATCGTTTTGCCTAACAATTGCCAGTTTAAGATTTACAGAATCTGTATAATTCTTTTTTGGAATAGTGAGGTCTTGTGCAATACAGAAATTTCCTGAGAGGTAAAGCACAAATAAGATAATTTGTATTTTAGGCATAATGATTTTACTTTTTCGTAAAACTACGCCTTAATGAAATTGAATAGGGCTATTTTTAGTTCTAAAAAAGAAACATATAGTTTAGAATTAGTTGTTTTGAAGTAGAATATTGTTCCAATATTCCAATAATTCTTCATCTGAAATATTTTCAGGTAGCCCTAATTTCTTCATTTTAACTTTGAAATAGTTTTGAGATGCCGTTTTTCCCTTTTGAATAGTTTCTTCAGATTCTGTAATTTGGTTTTTGTCGTACGTTTTAAGGTTTTCTTGTAGAACTGATTTTAATCGGTTAAAATCAGTTTTATAAGACTCGTTTGTGACAAGATTGGTAAATTCATTAGGGTCATTATCCAAATCATATAATTCGAACTCTGGTCTATTTTCTGCCATAAATTGATTGAAAGGAACTGGTAATTCGCCTTTTCTATGAAGTGTTCTATACAATGTGAACGCAGGATATTCGCTTCTTTTATAACTTGATAGTTGCATCCAAGGTCTTTCTGGTTCTTGATTCCAAATCAGTTTATAACGACCATCGGTTATGCTTCTGATAGCATCTGGAGCATCACCTGCTCTACCTCTAAAGCCATATACATAATCTCTCTTTTCTTGGTCATCTCCAATAAATACCTTGCCATGCAATTTATATGGCGTTTCTAATTCTGAAATTTTCAAAGTAGTGGCGGCAACATCCACCAAACTTACCAACCTTTTATCCACTTTATTGGCATCAACTTTATTTGGCCATCTCACTATTAAAGGGATTTGCAAACCACCTTCATATAAAAATTGTTTATCTCTTAAATGTGGACGCCCATGGTCGCCAAAAAAGAAGACTATTGTATTATCTGCTATACCTTCTTCCTCTAAACGTTTCATTATCCAACCCACTCTATCATCACAATGTTGCACAGATTCAAGATATAATGCCCAATCTGCTTTTATTAAAGGGTGGTCCAGATAACAACCAGGAAGTGTTACTGTATCAGGATTTATCGGATTTTTTTCATCTTTTAAGAAGGTTCTATGTGGATATTTAATTTGAATTTGGGCAAAAAATGGTTGTCCTTCAGCACGTTCACTCCAATCATTTCCATAGTATTTAATATCGGGAACAAAATTATAATCTCGCTTCCCTGGTTTTTTTAGATAATCTTTACCACTACCATTAGTAATAAAATAGCCAGCTTCTTTAAAATAATCGGGTATAGGTTTTATACTATCAGGCAACTGGGTCATATTAATAGTTCTGTGGTCTAAACTATTTACTGCTGTTGGATACATTCCTGTTATTAAAGACGACCTACTTGTGGAACAAATAGGGGCATTGGCATAGGCATTGGTATATAAAGTGCCTTGTTGAGCCAACTTATCAAGGTGCGGTGTTTTTACGTCTGGATTTCCATAACATGCCAACTCCCTGCCCAAATCATCGGAGTTAATCCAAATAATGTTTGGGCGTTGTTGTACTATTGTTTTTTCTACTTTTGTTTTTTTACAAGAAGTTGTTAACGTAAGTACTAGCGATGCTACGATTATTAGTTTATTCATTTTTTTTGTGCATTCTAATTTTGATTTCTAATCCGCTCCATCTGTTTTTTAGAGAGTTTTCTTGAAAAGAATACATCAGTATCTAAATACAAACGGGTGTTTTTCATTTCTGGATCGTCCAAGTCTAAACTTAAATCACAGTCAAAACGCGATAAGAAACTATATTTTCGCTTATTACCGCCTTGCGACCCCGTAAAATGCGAAATTCCCCAAGTAATTCCTCTACCATTTCCGTTACTATTAAAAGCATCTGGAATATAGGCACCAGCTGCAAAGGGTAAAAGTGCCGTTACGGAAGCAATATCAAAACTTACCCCATCGGGTGCGTATTGAATGGTGCTATTCTCATTACCATCTCTAGTAATTATAGCCGCAATACCTTCCTTAAAAGGAAACAAAGCCGTTTCATGCCCTGAATTAAACAACGGATTTAAGGGATGCTTTTTAAAAGGCCCAAGTGGGCTATCGGCAATAGCTAACCCAGCTGCCACCAAGTATTCTGGACGCACACCGTAAGCTGCCTTGTAATAAATATAAATCTTGCCTTTGTACACCAGAGGGTAGGGGTCGTGAATAGAATATTGGTCCCAAGTACCAGGTTCTCCGTTAGGAATGATTTCTTGGTCAACAATAGTCCAAGGGCCATCGGGCGAATTGGCATAAGCAGCTGCTACAGGACAATGGTCGCCTTTAGTACCACTAGCTTCGTTAAACGCTTGAAAATACAAGTAGAACTTGCCTTCCCATTTTAAGATGTCTGTTGTTGTAACAGAACGCCATCCTAAAGCAGGTTTTTTAGGCCTTTTAATTGCGGGTCCTTGTTCTACCCAAGTGAAGCCATCATTCGAAGTTGCATACCAAATATCGCATAAATCCCAGTCTGTAGAAGGAATTTCATCGGTTGCCAAATGTGCACGTGAAAAACCAACTGGTGGCTTCACAGTATTTCTGTAGGTATACCACATGTAATATTTCCCATTTTCCTTAATGATTTTTGAGGGGTCTCGTCTAGATACAGTTCCATCACCATTACTATAATCGAAACCTGATATTTCTGTGTATCGAAATTGAGAGAACAACTCATTATCTTGAGGCCTCGGTGCCATGTAACGGTCATAAAGTCTTTCATTGGCCAAACTTAATGGTCTATCTGGTTTTGTCTGTGGAATATCCCAGGGGTAACCTTTTAAGTTTTCTAAAGACTGTTCCTCGTTTTTTGATTCTTCATTTATCCCTTTGTTAGTATCCTGTTGGTTACAAGCAGTAATTCCAACACATAATAATAACAGATAAATTAGTTTAGTTGTTTTCATTATAACTTTTTGTTTTAGTTTTGGCTTATTTTTTTGGTTGATAATACTTCACATAATCTACCTTCATGCTTTTCCCGTCCAAATCATCTTTTAAAGTACCATGCCACTTAATAAGGGCTAAACTCAACCAGATGGGAGCTTCGCTATGACAGAATTCGTTTTTTACACGTCGTAGTTCTTTACCGTCAAAATAAAATACTAATTCGTCTTCATTCCATTCTAAACCATAAGTGTGAAACTCTTCTGAAAAATCGTAATCAGCTTGAGCATCAAGCGTAGTTATATCCAACCAAACACCATCTTCAAAGTACTGTACTTTGTACTCATTAATTAAATTACGCCAGTTTTTGTTCTTATCTCTCCAGCCATTTGTAAATTGAACACACCCCACTGTTACAGGTTTATCCCATGTGAATTCTACCCATTTTTCTCCTTCCTTTTGTGTACTCCAGGAAGTAAACGGATTACCATCAACTAGTTTTGAGGCTGTTGATTTATTATTGAAAGAACCACTGGATGTAATGGTAACATTTTTTGCTCTTGCATAGTTAGTGATTTCCGAAATATCTGAATCGGCTGTTTCAAACAATACTTCTGGATATTCACCTGACTCATTCACTCCGTAAATTCTAAACTCACCAATATTAAATCTTGACCCATGATTGGACACAAAACGTACTTTTTGAGTTTCAACCGGAAGCTCTAATTGAATTGAATAATCTGGTTTAGTTCCAAAATAAAACTGTTTACTATTACTTGGGTGTGTCTTTTTACCGTTTGGCATCTCCTCAATATCCGACCAGTTGTGAATGTTGGTGCTAATTTCATTTGGGTAATGCCCTTCGTTTATATCAATTTCGAAAATCTTACCCTCTGCAGGTTCTTTTCTTGGTTTGGTCATTAACCAAAATGAATTGTTAGTAGCCTCTCCACCTGCATATTTGTAGCGACATTCAAAATAGCCATATTTGAATTTACGCTTGGTCCAAATACTACCGGCCGTCCAATCTTGTCCACCACGTTTTTCTTTTTTAATGTCTAGATGTAGTTCTCCATTTCTGACTACTGCATTTTCTCTCCAACGGCTGCAAAGAATATGCCCACTTGGTCCATTTTGAGATTCCCAATTCTTATCTAGGTTTTTGTTTGCATAATCAAAATCGTCTTCCCAAATTAATTTATAACTACTCTTTATATGAGAGGGCAATTGGGCATGTGCCATTCCTGCCAACAAAAAAAATAATACTAATGTGATATTTAGTTTTGCCATTCTGTATAAACTTCTTTTAATTGATAATAAGCTTTCTTTCTGTTTCTTATTTCATCAACTATTCCCCATTCTCTAAAACCAGATTCTGGTGTGCCTTTATAATTGCTGCGATAGTCATTATAACTCCAAATAGAAACGCCTGTTATATATGGTAAGTCCTTTAATTCTTGAAGGTAGTCAACCAATGCATCACTTAATACTGCATTTGGTGCTGGTCCTATTTGACCAATTCCTATTTCGGAAATGAAGATTGGCTTCCCTGGAAATTTTTCATTAGTTTTCTTAGCTAATTCTGGGGCTTTACCATAACTATTCATTGAAATAAAATCAACTTTTTCATAGGGTTCTGTTCCGATATCACCCTTTCTATAAGAAGTTATGGTAACATAGGTTTTTAGCCTAGTAGTATCTATTTCATTTACATAATCTAACATGGAATTCACATAACCAAATTGGTCTTTGGTTAAAGCTTTGGTTTTCCAGTCATTTCCTGTGTTTCTTAATTCGTTTCCAACACTCCAAGCAACTACAGATGGGTGATTGAAATCGCGTTCTATCATTTCCTTTAACCATTGTTTTGTTTGTGGATTGTTAGGAAAGGATTGTGGGTCATCATCGCCCCAAACGGGTATTTCTTCAACAACAAGAAACCCAATGCTGTCACAAAGTTTTAAAAGGTTTTTTGGCAAGGGGGCATGCATGAGCCTTGAGAAATTGCAGCCCAAATTATATTTAATATCGAACATGTCTTTCTTTACCAAATGGTCTGGTTCTGTATTTCCATAATCTGGATGGTCATGAACACGATTAACCCCATTCATTCTAATGGCCTCATTGTTTAAAAAGAATTGTTCGCCTCTAGCTTCAAATTTTCTTATTCCGAACTTATCAGTTGCAGAATCCAATTCAGAATCACTTACTGAAATTGAAGTATTCAATTCATAAAGGTTTGGTGTATTGAAGTGCCATAATTTAACGTCAGATAAATTCTTTTTGAATTTTAAATAAGAGACCGAAGTTGAATTTGCCTCAACCTGAATATTTAAAGAATCTGAATGAACACCTTCGATTTTAGAATTAATTTTAGCTAAAGCTTTAGTCTCA
Organism: Flavobacteriaceae bacterium; assembly: GCA_043557195.1. GTDB lineage: Bacteria > Bacteroidota > Bacteroidia > Flavobacteriales > Flavobacteriaceae > Jejuia. Next base: position 2,819,680 of record CP121314.1, read on the forward strand.
CCATTATTTTCAATCTTATATTTAACTATGAAGTTTACTTTATTGGTCTCAAAATCGGGTTCTGAAGTAATATGCTGATACACAATCCTAACATCTTCATTTGCAATTAGGGAAACATTTCTACTAATACCTCCCCATGCCCACCAAGCACCTCGTTTATAGGTGTTATCTGCCATAACAACGATAGAATTCTTTGTTTTGAATTCAACCTTATCAGTAATATTGAATTCAAATGGTGTATAGCCTCCAATATGTTCTCCTAAGTATTCGCCATTTAACCAAACTTTAGCAGTTTCATAAACAGCATCAAATTTTAATCTGATTTGCTTGTTGTTCCAGTTTTTAGGTATTTCAAATGACTTTTGATAATAACCTTTGCCTACATATTCTGAATAACGTTCTCTGGTGTCCCAGTTTCCCGGTACTTGAATGGTGTCCCACTCTGTAAAAGATTCTTTTAAAACAGCTTCCTCTGTAATATCGTTTGAAGCCAAAAACTGCCACGTGCCATTTAACGATATATCTGCAACATTACTTTCGGGTTCAACCGTATTACAGGTGAAAAGCGTAAGTGAGATAAAAAAGAGGCCTATTAATTTTTTCATTGAAGTTTAGTTTTTGTGTTTTGTTATTTTCAATGGAATTTGCAAATTGAATGAGTGGCGCACATTGTTAACATCAATAGAATCTGTAGCACAAAGTAATGCCATAGGCTCGCCATTTTCAATAAATACTTGCGGACGTTCTAAATGGTCGAATTTTATTTTTCTTCCGTCTGTAAAAGTTACGGTACGGTCCGATATTTCAAAATATTTTCCTTGATTCCATTTTATTCCATCTTCAGAATCGTAATGCACCAATGAGAAAATACGTGTTTTACCTTCATGTTTCATACGCTTTACTATAGCACGATATTTTCCATCTTGATACCAGATATATGGGTCTTCGGCAGGAAAACGTTCCCCCTTAAACGTAAACACAGGATCTGGGTATTTTTTAAATGGTCCTGTTGGGGAATCTGCTATGGCCACCATGTGAACCACGGGTCCTCCAGCAGGCAATTTAAATTTCTTACCCACAGCTTTATACACCATCAATATTTTTCCATCTGCCATTTGGCAAACCGATGGATTAGACGTCATTAATGCATCATGGGCTGTCGAATCCTGAGATATATCCAAAACAGGCTTATCAAAACGTTTCCACGGACCGTTTGGACTATCGGCCACGGCAACACCAATACGCTGGTTGTTACGATGTACCCAATTGATTTTAGCTTTTCCGGGAACACTAACTATTTTCTTGTCGCCCGTATTTCCCATATAGTACAGATAATACTTGCCATTGAATTTGTGTACGGTAGGATTATGTGTGGTTGAACCATCCCAAAATTCAGGCCCTCGGTCTGGTAAAGCATCACCCCTATGTTTAAAAGGACCAAAGGGTGACTCTGAAACCGCATGAGAAATAACCGAATAATTCACCCATTCCCAACCAATATTCTTTGGCCATTGGGCATAAAGCATGTGGTAAAAACCATCTTCACCTTTTACCAAGGAACCGCCCCAAATACTCATGGTGTCGTTTACAAAGACTGATTTTGGCGAGACTTCCCCCAATTCAATTTGGTAATCGATGATAGCTTTTTTGGCTGTGTCTTTTTTGCTTTCCTTTTTTCCTGAACACGCTACTACTAGGGCTAAGAAAAGAACTAATATTGAAATATTGTACTTCATTATCTATTTAATTTTTCTGCTTTTACAATTTGAGACCAACTACTTTCTCGTGAATTATAATCTCTTTTTATTTTGAAATATATCTCGTTTTCGTCATTTAAATCGATAGACATCATGCCTCTTACATTTGAGGAGAAACTTTTATCTAAATTATCTTTAGAAGTTCCATAAGCTACGGTATAATTCCCATCTTCAAAATCACTAGAATAGCCAACTACCAATTTGCTATCAGCTATAAAGGCATCCCAAATAATTGGAGGTAGAGGTTTTTCATTTGGTGTTATTTGTTCTGCTTCTGAAGGATTACTTTCTCCTTTATCATTTATGGCAAACAATTTAAAGCTATAGGTTTTTCCGTTAGTTAAACCTTCAATATCAATAAAATCAGTAATCGTTTTTTCTGATATCACTTCTTCGCCTTTATCATTAACATATGACACTAAATATTCTGAAGCATTAGGTACTTTATCAAATAGAATTCTAACTGCGTTGTTGCCAGGAATTATTTTTGAAATTTTTGGGGTTAATGCATTTTTGAATGAAATGGTCTTGTCAAACCTGGAGTGTCCCGTTGGACTAACTAAGTTAACAGTCATGTCTAAAACATTATTTGGTAAACTTTTCCAAGAAAGTGTATCTCTCCAAAAATCATTTTCTGGTTTTAGAATTGGTAGATCCTTTCGGTTTTTAGAAATCACCTTGCCCTCAGCATTCTTAAATTCATATTCTAATGCATAATTATTCATTGTATAACTTGGGTAACCACTTCTAGGTTTAATTGGGATACTAACCACAGCGATATTTTTTTCAAAATCAATATTCGAAATGATAATATCCTCTATGGGAGCATGTTCTTTTTTAATGCGATCGAATAATCGTCTTTTCTGCCTCCAAGAAGTAATAATTCCCCAAACTCTATTTTCCTCTGCAGTCGTAGCCGCATATCCGCTTCTATAGTCATTAAAGGTCCACATGGAAGTACCAATCACAAATTCGTTCTTATTTCGGAAATGATTCATCCATTCAGAAAATATTTCCTTATCACCATCAATTGCTGTAGATGGAAACGGGTCAAAACCGTATTCTGAAATAAAGACTGGTTTATTAGGCCATTTAGCTCTTAGCGTCGTTAAAATTTCCCGCGGTTCCCCTTGCCAACGATACATATTGTGCATAATTAAATCCGAAAAGGTGTTAGGGTCGGTTTCAGGTGTATATTCTTTCTTTTGGCCAGAATTACTCACACAAGTCACTAATCTGTAAGGGTCTAATTCTTGTTTTACGTAATCAATAGCAGCTTTACCATATTCAAAGTGATTATTTAACTCATTACCCACACTCCAGCCAATAATACTTGGGTGATTGATGTCACGTTCAATCATACCTTTAAGCCAGTATTTAGATAAAAAATAATTCTTTTTAGAAATTTTAAAATTATGTTTTTCCGTAACCTTAATATACGGTTTATCAAGCATTAGAATTTCTTCATCTTCTGGATTTATTTCAAGTCCTGTTTCTTTTTCAAACTTGGCAAGTGGATAATAATTGGCTCTAAACTCGTCATTATCCAAATCTCTTACATTTACTTCTTCAAAAAGGAGGATTCCCTTTTTATCACATAATTCAATTAGGTTTTTATTTTGAGTTCCGTGCATGATTCTCATAAAATTAGCACCAGCTTCTTTCATTAAATCAACGTCTTTCTCCAAAATTTCAATTGGTTCTGATGATCCCCAAAATCTACTTTCACTCACTCTATTAAACCCCGCTAAACGTACAGGCTCTCCATTTAATATCATTTGAGAATCTGTTAATTCAATTTTTCGGATACCGAAGTTGTCCGTCATTTCTCCTAATACAGTTTCTCCTTCCGAAATGGAAGTTGTTATTTTGTAAAGGTTAGGATCGTCAAAATGCCAGAGCTTAACATTTTTGGTTGATAAAGTAGTTTCCAGATGAATATCTTCCGAAGTATTTGGTTCAACTTCAATAGTCCCTTCTAAAACACCAATTTCAGTATCATCTAAAATTTTAGAATTAACCGTTATGGTTCTCGTTTCTGATGAATTATTTTCAATCTTAACTTTTAATTTTAACTGTGCAGTTCCCAACTTTAAATCTGGTTCTGCATGAACATACTGATAATCTATTCTAACATCCTTAGTTTTTGATAGTGTAACATCTCTTATTATACCACCCCAATTCCAAGTAGCGCCAACAATAGCACTATTATCGGCTTGAATAGCAATGATATTCTTCCCTTTAAAGTTTAAAGCATGGGTGACATCAAATTCAAAAGGTGTAAAACCACCTCTGTTCTTGCCAATAAATTTTCCGTTTAGATATATTTTAGACAGATGATATACTCCTCCAAATTTTAAATAGTATCTGTTACTTAAAGCATTAGTCCAGTCTTTGGGAATATTAACGGTTTTTCTATACCATCCTTTTCCTGTGTAATTTGAAAAATCGTTAATCATTCCCCAATGCCCCGGAACTTTTAGGTTATGCCATTCAGAATCATCAAAATCAATCTTAAATACCTGTTTAGGTTCATCTTTAGCTTTTAAATATTTTTCTTTTGAAATTTCTCTAAACATTACTGCATCTGCAGCAACAATTCCGCTAACAATAGCAGTTAATTCTACATAGTTATCGGCTTCACTATTAAAATCAAATATGCCTAAACTTAACCATTCATTACAATAGGTTCTTTGGCTTATATATTTTGTTGTTATACCTCTGGCATGTTTTACATTGTATTGCGCTGTTAAATGAGATGCAAAGGGAAATATGGTAAAAACCTCATAATAACCAGAACTTTTAAAATTTGGGTAAAATCTTACATAAGAACTATCGGCTTTATTTCCGCCTTTAAGATCCGTTATGGAAAAACTATGTTTTAAATAGTTGTCTCCATAAAAACTTGTGAATCGCTCAGCATTGTTAACCCTTTTCCATTTACCCTGGGTTTTAACATTAGGATGATCATTGTCAAGCACAATGTCATTATCAGTTTCCTTAATATTTAAATAATTGGAGCCTTCACCGTAAATGGTGTGGAATTTCCATGTTCCGTTTAGAGACAACACATTGCTGTCTTCTAAAATGGCTTCTTTGGAATGACATCCTGCTAAAGCTAATACAATTAATAATAGAAACAATTGTTTTTTCATTGTTTTGATGTTTACTGACACAGTATTTCAAAAATTGATGCTGGTACATCCTTTGAAGGGTGTTCTACTTCAACTGTAAAACCTTTTAAATTTAAAGGTTCCATTGGCTTAAAACTATTAATGGTTTGGTAATTACCTTCAACTTTATGAAGTGTATTACCATCCAAATCCTTTATTTCATAATTTCTAATACAGAATGGTACTACTTCTTCTGGGTGGCCCATGAGTGTTGATTCCATGGGATGGTCATAATCTGGGTCTAAGAATAGTTTAATCTCAGAAATGCTTTTTGCTTCATTCCACTCGATTTTTAGAGTTGGTTTTTCATCTTTTAGGTCGGCTACCCAAGCATTTGTTCTTCCCCAAGGACGTACATAGCCATTGCCTATATTACTGCTTTCAAAAGATTGAATTGGTGGATAAATTTTCATGGCAATGTTTTTGCCTTCTGGTCTTCTGTGTGGTGTCCAAAACTCGAACTCATCTACGCCAATATCAGCGGGAGGCACTTGTTTTCCGTTATTGGAAACCGCCTTGTTTACTCCATTGAATACAGACAGGACGCCCGTATATCGTTTATTGCTTGTTTTTAAACTAACCTTGTCATTGGATAAGAACGTTACAAAGGCATATTGGTCATTTGCAGTAGTGTTAGAAAATTCTACGGTGATGTATTGTTCTCCTTTTTCTAAATTAAAAGTTTGTTTTTCTAAAATGACCTCAGGTGCATAATTTTTAGAGTTTTTTGAAGTTCGTAATTGTACCTTCAGTTGCGTTTCTTCCTCAGCATTTACCAAAACTTTAAAATTATAATTCTGATTACACTTAAATGGTAACAATTGGGCCGCAGAAATATTTAATTTGAACCAATCGCCATCAAATGGTATTTCAGAAATTTCTAAAACTGAAGATGATTCTATTTTAGCTTGCGTAACGAGGTTTGAATCTGATTGTATTGGAATATTAGGAATACTTTGCCCCACAATATTCAATTCATTTTGAAGATTTTTAATTTCATTGTTATTGAGAATATCAGCTGGTTTTAAATTCTTTTGAGCACACAATGCAGCAGCCATACCAACTGCTTGGGCGCATAAACCAGTAGTAGCCATAACACGTGTAGAACCAAAGGCAACATGGGTTGCACTGATAATTCTACCTGCTAAAAATAAGTTATCAATATCTTTACTTACAAACGAACGATATGGTATTTGATACACCCCTTTAGAGTGCCATTGGGTACACGCCGACAACTTACTGTATACGCCATCTGCGGGATGTAAATCTATAGCCCAACCACCGTGAGCAATAGCGTCATCAAATTCTTGCTGACCGATGACATCTTGCTGTTTCATCATGTACAAGCCTTCAAATCGACGACTTTCACGCTTTCCTGGAATGGTTCCTACCCATTCTAAAGTCATGTTATCAACATCTTCAAATTCACCTGAATTTTTGATGTAATCCCAAACACCATAAATCACTTTCCAAAGTTCATATTTAATATGCTCGGTATCGTGAATGGTGTCATGGCGTCCCCCATACTCAAACCACCAAAAACGGCATCCTTTGTCATCTTTTCCAATGGCTTTGTATCGCGGGATTTGAGTAATATCTTTTAAAGCAAACTCAGGCGCTTTAAACTTGACTGGTTTATCGGTATTCTTACTGTAGAAATACATGGAATGCCCAAGTAATTCTCCATAAGATTTATCTGGTGCAAACAATTCTCCAAACTCTTCCTTGGCTTCCGCTCCCATTCTAAAGGACGCCCCAGCTTTAAATGCCACAATACCATCACCCGAAGCATCACAGAATAAAGGTGCTTTAACGATGTATTCGGTTGAATTTTGAGAATTAAAAGCTTTTATAGATTCAATTGTAGTATCGTTAGACTTGTTAACATCATAAACACTAGTATTTAAAAGTAAAGTGATATTTTCTTCATTTAATACTTTTTCAAGTAGAACGGTATCGAATATAACAGCGTTTCCTTCGGGGTTTCTGTAAAGATTCTCTACCAAAATTTCATCCATTACACCGCCTTCGCGAGACCAACGGTTGTTATTCCCCATGTGAGATGTAGCGCCTAATATCCAAAGTCTAACTTCCGATGACGCATTGCCACCCAAAACTGGTCGGTCTTGAATTAGCACAACTTTTATCCCTTTTCTTGCTGCTGTTATAGCACCACAAACACCTGCTGTTCCACCACCAGTAATGGCTAAGTCACAATTTAACTCGACTGTTTTACTCTCTCTCTTTTCTTTATTGAATGTTCCTATAATCATTGAAACGCAATGTTATTTTTTAATTATTTAGATTTTTTAACAATGAATAGGCCTAAAAGTAGAATAGCAATTCCCATGCCTCCAACTAACCATTTAGCCGATTCTGCCAAAAAGGATAGTAAAATGATGAGTAGTCCTGTTGAAGCTACGCCTATACCAATTACTCGTGTTCCTTTCTTATTGCTCGTAGCATCTTCCTCTGCATTTGAGGTATCTTCCTTAGAACTAACAGTTGCTAGATACTTTGTGTATTGAGATGTATCACTTTTCGACTGAATAAAAAATAATTCAAGTATGGTTAAAAGTACAATTGGTATTCCCATACCTACTACCATTTCCACGGCGCGTCCAAGTGTTACACCTATTAAATCAGGTGCAAAAAATTTAAAAAATGCATTGATGACCAATGAAATAATGGTAACAGATAATACCGACTTACCCGTTTGATGTTTTGAAAATAACGCCCACAAAGGCGGTAAAAACATGGCACCACCCGTTAATGCCGCCAAACTCATAACAACTTCAACTATTCCACCAAAATAAGGCACTAACAAAGCAATAATGATAGTTAATATACCTAAAGAAACTGTCGCAATTCTACCAACTCTCACAAGTGCTTTACTGGTTGTATCGGGGAACACGTTCTTATAAATATCATTAGCCAAAACACCTGCAGAAATATTGAGTGTAGTGTTTACTGAACTAGAAGTTGCAAACACCATACCTCCTAACATCAATCCTAGCATCCCTACTGGTAACACCTCTTTACACATTAAGAGGTAGGCACCTTCATCTGCCAAATTTCCTAAATCTGGGTTTAGAACTTTATAAATCATTGGTGGTAACATCCAAATAAGAGGGCTAATAGTATATAGCGCACCAAATAACCATCCTACCTTCTTAGCATCTTTTGGTGTAGACACACTAGTATAACGTTGAACATAAGCCCAGTTTCCTGCAATAAAGAACAGGTTATAAAGTCCAAAAGCCACCATAAACAAGCCACTATATTCAGAATTAGTAAATTCAAAAAAATGTTCAGGAGCTTTTTCAATAAAATTGTCAATACCACCTATTTTATCAAAAGATAAGGGCAATACAATTAAAACGGCAGCAGTGAGCACAATAAATTGCAATACATCGGTAACAATAACCGCCCACAATCCACCTACCGCGGTATAAATAAGAATTAGAATCCCTAAAACAATGATACTGGTAACTATAGGAATACCTGTAGATACTTCAACAATTTTGGCTACTGGATATAAAAATGCTCCTGTAGTAAATATAGATATGAATAAAAACAAGTACGTATATATTTTTTGAGTAGATACTCCTAGTCTATTAGATATAAACTCTGCAGCAGTTAAAGCTTTGGTTTTTTGCCATTTAGGGGCAATAAAAAAACCAATAATTACACCAGCAATACACATGGTCCACTGGATGGTTACCGCAACCCAACCGCTTGTGTAGGCAATAGAGCCCCAAACGACGAACGTTCCTGCTGAAAAGAAACTCATAAACAACGACAACCCACTCATCCACCATGGTAATGCACCTCCTGCGGCAAAAAACGATTTCATGTTTTTGCCTGATTTAGAAAAACTCATGCCGCAGATAAATACTAACGCGGTGAATACCAGAATGACTATAATATCTATGTTATTCATTAAACACTTTTTAAAAATTTAACATAAATATAATTTAAGTATATATAAAACATATGTTTTTGACCATATGTCCTACTTTTTATTCCATAAATACTAAATAAACTACCGAAAACGCTTCCGATAATGGAAGATTTTCCCGAAAGTACTTCCGGAAAAATCACTAAATTGATTTTATTGTAAAATATCTATGAAGCATTATACCATAAAAGATATGGCCGATAAATTAATTATTCCAGATTTAATGCTTTCTTGGCTTTGGTAAAGGACCAAAAAGCAAAACAAGCAATGATTGTTAAAGCTATTGAAAATGAAAACATTAAACTTTTATGTTCTGTGTTTAGAAAAGCTAATATTGCAATTGCCAAAGCAATTGTAAAAATTGTAATAGCTATCATTTTTAACGGCATCAAGGATGCTGTTGATGCTTTTTGAATTTCAAACTTCCTTTTTAAACTTAAAGCTTTTGCCCAACCTTCATTTTCTTTTTTGCTAAAAATTTCAAATGCCAATAACATAATAAGTGGTACTATAATACCTGACAGCATATCTGTAATTCTACTATTATTGGCAATCCAATTTACTATAGGTTTTAAGAACTCTATTTGGGTTAAAAAACCATCATCAACTAAAGCAAACTTAATTATGTAAGCTGAAATAAAGCCTGTAATAGTGGTTACCCATACGGCCCATAAACTTATTTTCTTTGAAAACAGCCCCCAAATTGATGGCAATATTAAGGGTATATAAAGTAAGGTGTTAATATCTATAATAAAATCTGTATAACCATATAATGGTATTAACAGCGCCCCTGTAACCACTATGCCTCCTAAGGCTATAGTTACAATTCTGCCAACATTTACTACTTGTTTTTCGCTAACCGTATTACCCTTTATTCTTTGATAAATTTCCGTAAAGGACCCGGCAAAAACATTAAGTCTTGTTGTTGCCATACTTGCAGTAGCAGATGCCATTGCCGCAATCATTAACCCTATCATACCTGTAGGTAATACTTTTTGACAGGCTAAAATATAAGCTTGCTCTGTATCTGCATTTGGATTAATAACTCTATATACTAATGGCGGAATCATCCAAAAAATTGGACTTATAATATATAAGCCTCCTATTAAATACGCTACCTTTTTGGCGTCTTTGGCTTTAGGCACGCATACATAACGCTGTACAAAGGCCCATTCTCCTCCCATGGCTACAAAGTTGATGGTTACCCAACCAATCATGAACCACCAAGAATACTCCTCGACTACCGGGGAAAGAAATCCTTCGGGGACTTTTTCTATAAATGAACTAATGCCTCCAACTTCACCAAAAATTAGAGGAATTACAAAAATAACAGAAACCGAAAGGATGATAAATTGTAAAACATCTGTTACTAAAACAGCCCAAAGGCCACCAGAAAACGCAATAATAACTACTATAATGCAGACTATAATTGATGTAATGGTTACTGATAAATAACCCGTTGCAGGGTCAGCTAAAAGATGCCCTTCTGATAAAGGCATAAGAGCACACACCACTTTTGAAAGCGCATAAATTGAGCCTCCCGTAACAAACATGACCAAAAGGCCTTTTACCCATGTGTAAAATTGCACTATGGAAGAACCATATCTAGCCTGTAAAAACTCTGATGCCGAATTTACACCAGCTTTACGCCAAACACCCGCTATCCAGCGTCCTACAAATAAAGCCGCTACACCGTAACATAGGTTTATAACAATGGCAACAACACCGTATTTATAGGCTATACCTCCCCATATCACAAATGTTCCAGCAGAAAAACAGGTCATAAATGCTGATAGACCAGAAACCCACCAAGGTGATTTGCCTCCAGCAGCAAACATATCTTTAGAGCTTTTCATTTTACCAGAAAAGACCATTCCTGCAGCTACAATTCCAATAGCATATAAGATTATTACTATGTAATCTATTTTTTGCATGTTGTTATTTCTTTAAAAGTGAAATTGTATAATCTGTAGGTTCTACACCAAGACCAGGTTTATCTGATATACTGTAGAAACCACGTTTCACTTCAATACCTTCTGATAATAAATTTTTGTTTTTATCAAATATCGTGTGTTGATATTCATGAGATTTAACGCCCTCTAAAGCAGAACTTGCTTGTAAACTAGCTGCTAAGAATATTCCTGAACCAATAGTTGCGTGTGGGATAATGCTTAAATTATGAGCCTGAGCTGCTAAGCCTATTCTCATAAATTGCGTAATACCAACATGTCCCATTTCAGGTTGTACTATATGAACTGCATCAGCATCAATTCGCGCTTGCGCATCATAAACCGTTCTCCATTCTTCTCCTACAGCAATTGGAATTTTAACTGTTCTAGCAACATGAGAAAGTCCTTTTATATCTTCAGTAGCTACCGGTGCTTCGGCAAACCATAGATTAAATGGCTCCATTTCTGTAATTTTTGAAATCGCTTCTGCCGATGTTTGATTCCAATGCATATCACAAGCTATTTTGGTAGAAGAGCCTAATGCATTTCTCAATGTTTCCATCTCTTTGTTTAAATCATCACCCGCTTGTGGCGTAGCAAATTTAAAACTGTTGAATCCTTTTTCGAGCCACGACACGGCTAATGCCGCTCTTTTCTCCAATGTTGGTTCAGGTAAACCAGAAACATAAGCCGGAATTTCTTTTCTTCTTTGTCCTCCAAGTAATTTAGCTATTGGTAAACCTGTTATTTTTCCACAAATGTCCCATAAGGCAATATCTATTGCTGCCAGCGCATCATGATAATAGCCTCCACTATATTTACGGAAGCGCATCATGTTATAAATATCTTCATAAATAACAGAAACGTTAAATGGGTCTTTACCCTCAACAAAGTCAGACATAAAATCGTTAATCAGTGCCATTGTTGCTTCTGGCGCAATTAGGCCATAGGTTTCTCCCCATCCAACAACACCAGAGTGAGTTTCTATTCTTACAATAACTGTTCTATCTACAGTAACATATACCGTTTTATTACCCTCGCGAACAAAATATCCTTTTTTATTAGCTTCCTCTCCTTTTTTTGCATCTCCCAAATAAGGTTTCTCTCTTGGAATGGTTAAAGTAAAGGCCTCAACTTTTTTTACATTGTTCATGATGCGAATGCTTTTTGAGTATATTTTGAAAGGTTTTTAAGCTGAAAATCTATTTCTTTTTTATCTAAATTATCTAATTCTGGAAGTGGAGGTCTTACAATAGAGTTTTTGAAAATGCCCTTTTGCGTCAACACATACTTGGTTAATCGCATTCTATAAATGGCCTGAATAATTAATAAGGGAAGTGATTGTGTATATATTTCGCGTGAAGTTTCTATATCTCCTGCTTTAAAAGCGTTCCACATCATCACGTGTAAATCGGTAATTTCAGCAGCAGGCATCGCGCCAATAACACCTCGACCCATTTCATCAATAATATATCTAGCACCACCACCGCCAATAACACCAACTAAATGTTTTGGAGCATTATGTATTAATTCCGTAATTCTAGCGCCTGATGGCAGTGTCTCTTCCTTTATATATTTTACCTGATTAATTTCAGCAGCAATTCTACAAATTGCCTTAGGTGACAAACCTGCCCCAATAGGCGTTGGTGCATTTTGAAGAATGATACTTACTTTTGGGACTCGTCTTGCTATTTCAGACATAAATTCGAGCGCCCCTTTTTCATCATCAGCATATTGTTTAGGAATTAAAATCATAGCTGCATGACAACCAAAAGCCTCTGATTTTGCAATGTTTTGAGCTATGGTTTCTGCATCTCCTTTACCGCCTCCACAAATTAGAGGAAGTTTACCATTATTAACGTTATAAATTACCTCTAACAATTCAAGCCTTTCTTCAGCACTTAAAAAATCATATTCACTGGCAACACCAGGAAATACCAAGCCTCCTGCTCCAGACTCGATACAAAAACTTGTAATTTTTTTAATTGAAACTTTATCGACTGTTCCATCTTCATTAAATGGAGTGGGAATAACCGGAAGAATACCTTTTAGCTCTATTTTATTCATACTTACTATTTATACTGTTTATTTTGTACTATTCTATTTTTAAAAGTTGGAGGTCGCTGTTGTTCTTTAAAATTAAAATTCCAAGCCCGTTAGCTCCCAGATTGATTTTTTTTACATTAATAACTTCTCCTTTAACAAAAAGACCGCTTTCGGTAGCAGGAATACTTTTATAGCCATTTTTTCCATGCCTCAAATAGAGCCCATATCCGGCATCTTGCCTTGGCGTCTCTACTTCAAAATCATACATATTACCAAATAAAAGTGCGTCACCAGACCCGTCCCCGTCTACATCGTGCGTAATTACATTTCTTATTGTTGAAGTTTGTGCCAAATTGTTTAATGGCTGCATTGAAAATTTCCCGTCCCCATTGTTTATGATTAAATTACTCGCAAATGTTGTTGCCTTATACTGCAGGGCGTCTTTAATGTTATCATTGCCATAAACCTCTTCTAATTCTGCCATTGCAAACGAATGATAGTTGGGGTACTTTTTCTTAATAAAGGGCATTTGTTGAGAACTACATTGCCTGCCTCTGAGTGGGTAATTTTTGCCATTTTGACTATAGCCTAAAACAATGTCAATAGTGCCTGTTTGGTCAAAATCTTTTGCATAAATCTGGAAAGGTTTTTCTATTGAAGCTTTATATTTAGAATTTAATCCTAAGTTTCCTGCTATAAAATCTTGATCACCATCATGGTCAAAATCAATCGGCGTTAAGCTAAACCACCATCCAACACTTAGGTCGAGTTCAGGGTTATTTGTTGTTTTAGTTAAATGAATACCATCATTCTTGAAGATGGTGATTGGCATCCATTCTCCAGCAATTACTAAATCTTTGATATTATCTGAATCTATATCAATCCATCGTGCGTCGGTAACCATTCCAATATTTTCCAGAACATCATTTTCAATGCGTTGAAAATTTATGCCAGAATTTGAAGTTTCATTTTTCAACAGGTAACTATTTCCAGGAAATGGGTATTTAGCTGGACTTTGTCTTCCCCCAATAAAAAGATCTATATCCCCATCGTTATCAAAATCATGGGGCCTTACAACAGAGCCACTATACTTTAAATCGTTCGGAAATGGATTAATAGCCTTTTGGAAAAAACCGTTATCATTATTATATAATCTATCTAAGTAAAACTCAGACTCAGGTTGATACTCGTTACCACCGCTTACTACATACAAATCTAAATCACCATCACCATCGGCATCAAAAAAGGTGGCGCCTACATCTTCAAATTCTTTTTCCTTTTTGAAAAGAGATTTGTTAGTATTGGAGAAAGTTCCATTGGGGTTTTGGATATATAGGGCACCAGAAAAACCTTTTGCTCCACCAACATAAAAATCATCAAGCCCGTCATTATTTATATCAGCTACGCAAAGCGCTAACGACTCTTCAGACATTTTATGAGGTAGGAGACTTTCCTTTTCAAAGTCATTATAGTCGTTTTGTGTAACAAAATGATTGAGTTTTGAAGCTTTAGTAATATCCTGAAAATGGTTTTGTTTTTTAGTTATAGCTTGATAGTAATTTTCTTTGGCTAAGGAAAAATCAAACGTAATTTGTTGATTGCTCTTTAGGTTTGTTTCTTTTTGTGTTTTTCCATTTGGCCAAATCACTTCAATGGATTTAATTGTTTTAACACTTCCTAAACCAAAATGTAGTGTAGTGCCAACAGAGGATTGAAAACCTCTAGTGGCATAAAGTTCTTGAATTTGTGTGTCAGTTTCGGTTTTTAAAATAACACGAGACCCAATCCCGAAAAGATTGTTTTGAGGGCCTTTAAATTTTACTTTTATAAAATTACCCATGCCAGCTTCAATGCTATTATTTTTATAAACTGAGGCTGGAGCGTCCATGTTATTGGTTATAATATCTAAATCGCCATCATTATCTAAATCAGCATAAGAGGCTCCATTGGAAGCTGTCAGTTTTTTTTCAGACCATATTTCGTTTTTTTTGCCGAAAGTTAAATCACCTTTGTTTTCATAAAAATAGTTGTCCTTTTGCCTCGGCGGCATTTTCCTTAAGATAATTTCATCTCTCTGTCTTTCAAGAAGTCCTCTCAGGTTATTAGGTGCTTTGTTGATTTTCTTTTCATATTCGGCTTCTACTTTTTGTTTAAAATGAATATAGTCTACGTTTCTAAAATCTCTTTTTATACCATTTGATATAAAGATGTCTTTATCACCATCATTATCCATATCAAAGAAAAGCGGGCCCCAACTCCAATCGGTACTAGATACGCCTGATAATGATGCTACATCCGAAAAAGCTGGAGTGTTCTCATTAGAAATGCTGCTGTTATTAACCTGTAAGGTGTTGTACATATATTGATAATGAAACCCTTTTGTGAGAAGTTCATTGAATTTTTCAGGATTCATACCACTCATACTTGCTTTTATGCCGTAATTGTCTTCAGAAACCATATCTAAAGTCATAAAGTCTAACCAACCATCATTATTAAAATCTGCAATGTCATTACCCATTGAAAAATTTGATATATGCCCCGTAGCTTCTTTACTTACTTCCTTAAACGTTCCATTTCTTTGATTTAAATAAATTCTATCATGTGAAGCAAAATCTTGACTTACCAGAACATCTGGCCACATATCATTATTTAAATCACCGATGCCTATTCCGAGTCCAAAACCTATGCCGTCATTTAGTATTCCCGTTTCGTTTGATACGTCGATAAATTTGTTGTTATCATTTCTAAACAAACGATCACTAGTTAAAGGCGATTTTTTAGCCCTTTCATTATCTAGGTCATAAAGTACTTTAGTATCTGTATTATGATTTATCAAAAACATATCTAAATCACCATCTTTATCATAATCGAAAAACGATGCTTGGGTAGAGTAGTGCGGTAAGTTTAAATGGTATTCTTTTCCTTTTTCCACAAATACTGGGACGCCATCCTTGTTGTTTCCTATGTTAACATAAAGTTTGTTTTCTCTGGCTTCAGGTTGAATAAATGGCCCCGATCTGCACACATAAATATCCAATAGTCCGTCAGAATTTATATCTACAACTGTTGATGCCAACTCAAACCCTGGAAACCCTTGAGTTTTAGATATATTGGTTACATCTTCAAATTTTAAATAGCCTTTATTAAGGTATAACTTGTTGCTTTCTTGATTTGATACAAAGTACAGATCAACTAACCCATCATTATTAAAATCTGCAGCAGAAACTCCAGCGCCATTATACATATAATCGTAATTCAGGGCGTTCATTTCTATACTTTCATGAATTTGATTTACAAAGGATATGCCCGAAATGGAATCATTTATTAGCTGAAATAATTTAACAGTTTTGGATGAAGTATTCTGTTGAACTATTCTGTCTTTTTTACAAGAAACACAGAACACCAATAGCATAAAAATTATAGCATAAAAAGTGTAAACATGTAAACGTTTTAATACCATTTTGGAATTTATATAGTCAAAATAGGGAGCAAAGAAATATTTGCTCCCTATCACTAACTCAAACTAAACTAAAAACTAACTTTTCTAATACTAATAATTGGGGTTTTGTGTCATCTCTATACCATTACTAGCTGCAGCTTGAATTTCTGCATCTGGTATTGGCCATAAATAATCTCTATCGGGATTGAAGATTCTAACTTCTAGCTCTCTGTAGTCAAGATTACCTTTTTCTACTCGTAGCTGAGATGGTGCACCAGGATAAGTTACAAAACCATCTTCATCTATACTAGGTATCAAACCTAAATCTCCTCCAATTTTGCTAAAGCCATTAGCAGGACTTCCAAAAGCAGTTGTGTTTAAAACTTTTTCTGCGATTTGCCATCTTCTGATATCAAATAAACGGAATCCTTCATCTGCCAACTCTACTTTGCGCTCTCTACGAATTATTCTTCTAAGCTCTGATTGATTTGTAGTTGAAACAGCAGGATACGCAATGCCAGATCCGTTATAAGCTCTTGCTCTCACCTCATTAATGGCATCCAATACAGATTGGTCAATATCATTAGCTTCAATTTTAGCTTCAGCATAAGTCAATAAAACTTCCGCATAACGCATTAATATAACAGGATGCTCAGCAGCACCAGACCACAATCCTGTTTCTCCTTTTAATGTTGGTTCATCGGAAAATTTCTTCCAAAAATAACCCGTAAAAGAAACGAAACGATTTGCGCCTCCAGAACTGAAGGTATTTCCACTAATAGGATCAACAATACTTACACCAGCCGGATTTGTAGAGTTGGGATTATATACTCGTTCTGTTTTAACACCATTTTCTACTTTCCAAGTCGCTAAACTATCACTATGTGTTTCTATGATATGACCAGACCATACTTCTTGTGGTACTGCTATAGAAGCTTTTAATCTTGGATCTCTATTTTCAAATGGATTGGCAGGGTCGAAAGTTGGGTCTTCATCTATTGGTAATCCATTTACAGTCTCATAGGTATCGATTGTTTGTTGTGTTGGTACTAATTGACACCATCCTCCAAAGCGACTTCCTTGTCTTACAGCTAATCCGTGCACTCTAGTACCTGTAACATATTGTAAGCTTAATAGTGCTTCTGAAGTATTTATACCATCACGAGTAAATAGAGCCTCATAATCAGCAGCCAATTCAACACCACTATTCATGACCAACTGAGCTTTTTGAGCAGCCAAGGTATAGTTTTCATTGTAAAGTGCTATTCTTGCTGCAAGAGCATTAGCAGCATTAGCAGAAGCTCTTCCCGTCTCACTTGGACTTGATGGTAAAAGACCAGCCGCAGTATCTAAATCATTTAATAAGGTGGCTACAATTTCAGATTTTGACGTCCTTGGAAGCGCATCTTGAGAAGATACCGTAGTTTCATCATGGAAAGGTACATCACCGTATAATTCCACTAAATAACTATAAAACATCGCTCTTAAAAACAGTGCTTCACCACGTATTTCATCAAACCTAGCGGGGCTTGTATTATCTTGTGCTCTATCCATATTTGCCAACAAAGAATTGGCACGCTGGATACCTGCATAAAACCTGTTCCAGAAACCTCTTACAATACCATCTGTAGAAGTTAGTCCTCCTGTAGTAACTGTTGCAGTTCCAGCAACATTACCTCTACTAAAACCAAGATCAGTACTATGATCAAGAAGTTGAGGGAATGGTGTTGCATTCACATAATTTAAAGATTCATAAATTCCTACTAGAGCCACCTCCAATTCAGCTTCGGTGGAGAAGAATGCGGAACTGTTAGGAGTTCCAGGGTCTTTTAAATCTAATACCTTGTCTGCGCAGCTGCTTGCAGCTATTATTAGGAGACAAGATGCCAAAAAATATTTTATTTTTTTCATTTTATCAATTTTTTTAATGTTAAAATCCAACGGTTAGCCCAAGTGTATAAACTTTCATAACAGGATAAAAACCACCATTACTAAAGTCTGGAATGGTAGGGTCTACACCATCTGGCATGTTATCAAAAGTTAATAAATTTTGACCAGAAACATATAATCTAAGGCTATTTATCTGTAATTTATCTAATACTTCATCCGAAAGTTTATAACCCAAAGTTAAGTTTCTAAGTCTAGCATAAGATGCATTAAACATCCATGTTTCATTAACCCTCCAGTTTGGAGAATTACTAGCAGCTAATGCACGAGGGTAAGCTGCATCAGTGTTCTCAGGCGTCCAATAATCGGTTTGCCAACGTTGAATTTTTCCTGCGTTGAAAAAAGACCATCCGGCATCTCCTTGTAGAACAACGTCTCTACCGCTTTCACCAATAAATGATACGCTTAAGTCAAAATTCTTATATGAAGCAAATAAGTCAACTCCCCAAAAATTATTAGCTATTGTACTACCAATTATGGTTCTATCATCATTATTTATAATACCATCATTATTAAAATCTACATATTTAATATCTCCTGGTTGTACAGCTCCAAACGCGGGTACTGGCAAATCACTATTCAATGCTCCTCCCGTAAAATCACTCTCTTGATATAAACCATCAGTTTTTAAACCAAAAATAGAATTTTGTGTTTCTCCTACTCTCTGAATAGTTTGCCCAGGAGGAAGTTCTGTCAATCCATCAGCCAACCCAGTAATTTTATTATTGAAAGTAGAGAAATTAGCGGCAACACCATAATTAAAATCACCGATGTTATCTCTCCAATCCAAAGAAATATCTATACCTTTATTTTCTACATCACCTGCATTTCTAAATGGTACATCTAGCCCTTGACTAGGTTGTAAAGTACCTATTTGTAAAATAATATCTTTGGTAGTTCTCACGTAATATTCTGTGGTCAATTTTAACTTGCTTGAAAAAAGATTAACATCTAGACCAACATTAAAGTTTTCTCCTGTTTCCCAAACCAAAAGCGGATTAGCTAATTGTGTTTGAGCACCACCAACTTGTGAGGCCCCCCCCTAAAACAACATCGGCATTTCCTAGCCCAAATTGAGAGGCATAAATAAAGTTTTGGGCAATATCATTACCATTACCATCTGTGATGAAAATTTGTTGGTTACCTAATTGCCCCCATGAAGCCCTTAACTTTAAAAAGTCTACAACATCATTTTCAGGAAAAAAATCTTCATTGGAAATTACCCAACCAGCCGAAAATGACGGAAAGGTTTGCGATCTATTAGTTGCGGCAAACCTAGAAGAAGCATCTCTTCTTAAATTAGCTTCAAATAAATATTTATCCATATAGGAATAATTAACTCTACCAAATGCTGACTCTAAGCCAAAAAGAGTAGCTGAACCTCCATTGGTAGAACTTTCTGCATCACCATTATTTAATGTTCTAAATTCTGGAACAATAAAAGATCTCCTAAAAGCCCCCCAATTTTCTGATTGGGTTTTAATGAATTCATAACCAGCTAAAGCAGATAAGCTATGATCACCAAAGTCCTTATTGAAATTAATTAAAAAATTGAAATTATCTGTAAAAACTTCAGAAGTAGACTTATTTAAACTATTATTACCAACTAGCTCAGTATTTGGTTCGGCATCAGAATTTTCTTTATAAACATAACCAGCAATAAAGGCATCACGATCTGTATCCGTATATTGAGGTGCATATGATACTGAAAAAGCCAATTCATCGATTGGTTTATAGGTGGCCTTTACAATACCTCTAAAGTAATTAGTAACTCTTTGGTCTAATGATGTAGTATTAACTATAGCTACAGGGTTATTTCCGTTAAAACCAGAACCCCAACTTCCATCATCATTAATAGCTACAAATAAGGGCTGATACCTGTATGCTTGCCTGAGTGTATTTTCTATTGCCCTAGGTTGATCTCTTATTTCTCTTCTAAAGTTCAAATCAAAAGCCACATCTAGTTTACTGCTTATTTTTATGTCCGTATTAAATCTCCCTGAAAATCTTTTGAAGTTATAACCAGGGACATTACCCTCCTGATCTAGATAAGAAATGGATCCTCCAACTTTTAATTTTTCAGAACCAGCACTAACACCAAGACTATGATATTGCTGCAGTCCATTTTGGGAAAATAATAAATCAACCCAATCTGTATCTGGAAGGGCTTCCGTACCAACTCCATCACCATTCCTGTATTGTTCTAAAATGGTGTCATCGAAAGACCCAGGAATAGCATCATTAAATGCTTCCATATATCCCAAAGCACCTAAGAAATCTAATTGCTGCGCTGGTGTTTGAAAACCAAGATAGGTATTGTAAGTGGTTCTTACCATACCTTCTTTACCTCTTTTAGTGGTTATCAAAATAACACCATTCGCTCCCCTAGATCCATAAATGGCTGCTGCTGCCGCATCTTTCAAAACTGAAATAGACTCAATGTCATTTGGGTCAACACCATTAATATTATCAGGAATACCATCAATTAGTACTAACGGGTCATTTTTGCTACCACTACCAAGTGACCCCACACCTCTGATTCTCAACGTAGCATCATCACCACCTGGTTGCCCGCTATTTTGCGTTGCGGTAAGACCAGGAACTAATCCTGCAAGAGCTTGTGAGGCTTGTGCTGCAGGCTGTCGGGTTATTTCAGTTGCTTTTACAACCTCCACAGAACCTGTAAGATTAACCTTTTTCTGCGACCCATAACCAACAATTACTACTTCATCTAGTTGAGCAGCATCCTCTTTTAAGGATACGTCAATTTTAGATCTTCCGTTTACTGCAATGGTTTGAGATAACATGCCTACATATGAAAATGTTAATGAAGCCCCTTCGTTGACTTCAATGCTATAATTACCATCGAAATCGGCTTGAGCACCATTGGTGGTTCCTACCTCTAAAACGTTTGTTCCCGCTAAAGGGACACCTTGTTCATCAGTGACTGTACCTGATACTGTTACTTGCTGCGAGAAAAGTAAGTGAACAGAACATGTTAATAGCACTGCCATTAAATTCTTTAAATTCATATAATTTTAGTTTAGTTAAATATTATCACAAATTACATTAGGTGGATTGCATTTATTTAGGAGTCTGAGAAATATTTTTTCAGAAACGTTTTCGGGAGCGTTTCCAATTACCGGAAACGTTCTCGGTGATAAATAATATGGGTTTCTTTAAAGACCAAAGAAGGATAAGTGTAATTTAGTAGATAAGAGTTTTTTTAAGTACTTTATAATTCTAAATTTACTGATGATGGTTATTACATAATTTATTTAAAAAAACTTAACCCCTTACATTAATTCTATTATCATGAGACACATTACAATAAAGGATATAGCGAAAAGACTTAATGTTTCCGTTTCTTCTGTTTCAAGAGCATTGAACGATAAATATGATATTAAAAAAGAAACAAAGGAACTTATTTTGCGAACAGCTGAAGAAATGGGATATCATCCTAATCCAATAGCAAAAAAGTTAAGCCAAAATAAATCTCTTAATATTGGAGTTGTCGTTCCTGAATTTATGAACGGATATTACTCAGAGGTGGCTATCGCTCTACAAGAATTTTTTACATCGAAAGGATATCAAGTGTTGTTAATGCAGTCTGATGAGAATGAAGAACAGGAATTGAAAAATGTAAAAACTTTGATAGGGAATATGGTTGATGGTTTAATAATTGCCCCAACAGTAGGTCACAGAAATATGTCATATTACTTAGAGGAGCATAAAAAAGGATATCCTATTGTTTTTTTGAATAGAATAGACCAATCACTACCTGCTTCAAAAGTAATTTTCAATAATGTGAAGTGGAGCTTTTTTGCCACAGAACACCTAATAAGGCAGAACTATAAAAAAATATACCATTTAGCAGGCTACAAGAATCTATGTGTGTCTACAGAAAGAATAGAAGGGTTCAAAAAAGCCATGAGCAAACATAATATCCCCAAAGAAAATTTTAAAATAATTGAAACCGGTTTATTAGCTGAGGAAGGGATGGAGATAATTGAAGACCTGATTTTTAATCATGATTTGCCAGATGCCTTTTTCTGTGCAAATGATATGGTGGCATTGGGTGCCATGAAAAAATTAAAGGATTATGGTTACAAAATCCCTGATGACTTAGCCTTAGTGGGCTTTACCGAAACCAGAACAGCTAAATTAGTAACGCCCCAGTTGAGTAGCGTCAAACAACCAACCTTTGAAATGGCCAAAAGAGCAGGAGAATTTCTTTTAAAACGGATTGAAAATGAGAACGCTCCTGTAGAAACAGCTGTTATGAATGGCGAATTTAATATTAGAAACTCTTCAATCCGTAAATAGTTTTTTTTTATTTCTGTTATCCTAATTTATTCATTACATTTGGCAGCGAAAAAAATAATCATATGAAATTAATTAAATTATCAATTTTAGCAATTATTGTAAGTTTTGCTTCATGTCAAAATAAACCAGGAGCAGTAACGAAGGATGCTTTAAAAACGGAAATAGATTCAGTAAGTTATGCTATCGGAATGGATGTTGGAAATAGCGTACTTTCTAACTTTGAAGACATTAACAATGATTTGTTTATGGCTGGATATTTAAATGTTTTAGATTCTGCTGATGTACTAATTGATAAAACAATGGCGCAAGGTTTGGTACAGGGTTATTTTCAGAAGAATCGTGAAAAAATAATGAAAAGACAGCAAGAACGTGCTGCTAAAGAAGCTGAAGAGAAGTTTGGAGCTAATAAAGAAGCTGGAGAAAAATTCTTAAAAGAAAATGTAAATAATGAAGGTGTATTGACTACTGATAGTGGTTTGCAATACATAGTGCTTAAAGAAGGTAATGGTGATAAGCCAACAACTTCTGATAGAGTAAAGGTACACTACCACGGAACTTTATTAGACGGAACTGTTTTTGATAGTTCTGTAGATAGAGGTGAACCAACTGAATTTGGAGTTACTCAGGTTATAAAAGGATGGACCGAAGGATTACAATTAATGAGTGAAGGTGCAAAATATAAATTCTTTATTCCTCAAGAGTTAGCATATGGTGCAAATCCAAGACCAGGAGGAGCAATAAAGCCATTTTCTGCTTTGGTTTTTGAAGTAGAATTAATAGAGATTCTTGATAAGTAATACACTTATCTCAACTATAGATATAAGACAGGAAGCCATCGTGCTTCCTGTTTTTTTATTTATATCAATCTAAAGTTAAATAGATTGTAACTTTGTAATAAATTTTAAAGATGAGTCATAAAGCTGGTTTTGTAAATATTATTGGAAATCCTAATGTGGGTAAGTCTACTTTGATGAATGCTTTTGTAGGTGAAAAATTATCTATCATCACATCAAAGGCGCAAACCACACGTCATAGAATTCTTGGTATTGTAAATGGTGATGATTTTCAGGTAGTTTTAAGTGATACTCCGGGAATCATTAAGCCCGCTTATGAGTTACAAGCTTCTATGATGGATTTTGTGAAATCTGCTTTTGAAGATGCCGATATTTTAATTTATATGGTTGAAATAGGTGAGCAAAACCTAAAAGATGAAGCATTCTTTAAGAAGATTACTAACTCCAAAATTCCAGTATTGCTGCTATTAAATAAGATAGATACTTCTAACCAAGAGCAATTAGAAAGTCAAGTACAACTTTGGGCTCAAAAAGTACCTAATGCTGAGATATTTCCAATTTCTGCCCTACGAGGTTTCAATGTGAAGGAAGTATTTAATCGTATTTTAGATTTATTACCTGAATCACCACCATTTTATCCAAAAGATCAGCTAACAGATAAGCCAGAACGCTTTTTTATCAATGAAAAGATTAGAGAAAAAATTCTGCTTCATTATAAAAAGGAAATTCCCTATGCTGTAGAAATTGAAACCGAAGAGTTTTTCGAGGAAGAAAATATCATCCGAATTCGTTCAGTAATTATGGTAGAACGCGAAACTCAAAAGGGCATCATCATTGGCCATAAGGGTAGTGCTTTAAAGCGTGTAGGTGTTGAAGCTAGAAAAGACTTGGAAATATTCTTCGGAAAACAAATTCACTTAGAACTTTATGTAAAAGTGAATAAAAATTGGCGAAGTAATCAAAATCAATTGAAACGTTTTGGTTACAATAAGTAAAAAGCTAATAATTACTTTTTGATTAGGTAACTATAACTTAACCTTTTAAACGGATATTTGTACATCTCAAAAAATTTAGTTTAGTTGAGTTTGAGTTAGTTAGTTTAAAAGCTTTGGTTGAGCCTCCTTTCAATTAAGGCTTTTTTTGTTGTATAATGCTTTCCATTACGTCGTGTAATTGCATCATTTCTTTTTTGCTGGAATCTCTTCCTATTCTACCTGCAAAATACAGTACAAACCATATTATTATCATTAGCAGCATAAGGCTTACTTGTACTATAAAATCAGATTTTAGGCTCCAATTGGTATATGCCCATATTCCAAAGGCAATAAAAAGTCCTGCTACCATAAAATGTAGAAACATAAACATAGTCCAAACGGTGGGGTTCGGACCAAACAAGCCATGTAGTAAGCTAGAATTAGCATCAACTTCATCTATTTCTAAATGTAATTGTGGTGACCAAAAATGTTGGTCTTTCTTTGGGTATTTTATAAAAACATGGTTGTCAATTCTAGTAATAGTGAAGTTCTTCTGTGAACTTTTTAAATCTTCGAAGCGTTTTAAAACAACGTCGTTACTTTCGTGTAACTCAATTTTAAATCGAGGTCTTAAAACAATATCATTTTTAGTTGGCATGCTATTTAGTTTGTACTGTAAATTACTATTTTTTCTTCAATATTAAGTGTTACCTTTGCACCCAATTCAAGGAATATGGGTAATATAGTTGCTATAGTGGGAAGACCAAATGTTGGAAAGTCTACCTTTTTTAATCGTATGATTCAAAAAAGGGAAGCTATCGTTGATGCTGTAAGTGGTGTAACGAGAGACCGTCATTATGGGAAGTGCGAATGGAATGGGAGAGAGTTTTCGTTGATTGATACTGGTGGCTATGTAGTAGGTAGTGATGATATTTTTGAAGCCGAAATTGATAAACAAGTAGAATTAGCTATTGATGAAGCCGATGCTATTATTTTCATGGTAGATGTTGAAGATGGCGTTACCGGAATGGATGAGGACGTTGCAGGATTATTGCGCAAGGTAAAAAAGCCGGTATTTTTAGTAGTGAATAAAGTGGATAACGGTAAACGTGCTGAAGATGCAGTAGAGTTTTATGCCCTTGGATTAGGTGACTATTACACAGTAGCAAGTATAAATGGAAGTGGTACAGGAGAACTTTTGGATGCTTTAGTTGAAGCTTTACCAGAAATAGAAGAGGTTGAAGAAGAAGAGTTACCACGATTTGCTGTGGTGGGGCGCCCTAATGCTGGAAAGTCGTCATTTATCAATGCACTAATTGGTGAAGATCGATATATCGTTACAGATATTGCTGGAACTACAAGAGATTCTATAGATACAAAATATAACCGTTTTGGGTTTGAATTCAATTTGGTGGATACTGCAGGAATCAGAAGAAAATCTAAAGTAAAAGAAGATTTAGAGTTTTATTCTGTAATGCGAAGCGTTAGAGCTATTGAGCATGCCGATGTATGTTTATTGGTTTTAGATGCCAACAGAGGTTTTGATGGGCAGGTGCAGAATATTTTTTGGTTAGCTGAACGCAATCGTAAAGGGATTGTAGTTTTAGTAAATAAATGGGATTTGGTTGAGAAAGATCATAAATCTGTAAAGGAATACGAAAAAGCTATAAAAAAACAAATGGAGCCTTTTACAGATGTGCCAATCGTATTCATTTCTGCATTAACCAAACAACGCATTTATAAAGCTATTGAGACGGCAGTTGAGGTTTACAAAAACAGATCTAAAAAGATTAAAACAAGTGAACTTAATGAAGTTTTACAACCAATTATAGAACATTATCCACCACCAGCATACAAAGGCAAATTTGTGAAGATTAAGTATATCATGCAATTACCAACACCACAACCACAGTTTGCGTTTTTCTGTAATTTACCACAATATGTAAAAGAGCCTTACAAACGTTTTTTAGAAAATAAACTCCGTGAGAATTTTGGGTTTACAGGAGTTCCTGTTAGTGTTTACATGAGAAAGAAATAATTTTCACCAAACTAATCGTATTCTTCAGCTTATTGTTTATTTTTAGGTGATAAAAACCACTTTAATATGAGCCAGATTATAACCTTTGGAGAAGTGCTTATGCGTTTATCTCCTTTTGGAAACAAAAAATTTATACAAGCCAATACTTTAGAGTTTTACTTTGGAGGGACAGAACTTAATGTAGGTCTGTCAATCGCTCATTTTGGTGGAAATGTGAAACACATTACTTGTATTTCTAATGATTTTATTGGAGACACCGCCATCGCTTATCTTAATAAGTTTGATTTAGATACAACAGCAATAGTGCGTTCAAGTAGGCCTCTAGGTGTTTATTTTTTAGAAGTTGGTGCTGTGATGAGACCAAGTTCTATCTCATATAATAGGTCGCATTCTGCATTTTCAGGAATTAAGCCAGAAATGGTAGACTGGAAAGATTCGTTGAAAAACGGTAGTTGGTTTCATTGGACAGGGATTACTCCAGCACTAACACAAGGAAGTTTTGACACCTTAAAAGAAGGTTTACAACTAGCTAGAAAAAAAGGTATGCAAGTGTCGGCAGACCCTACGTATAGAAGCGGTTTGTGGAATTATGGCGTAAACGCTAAGGATGCTTTGACTGAGTTATTACATTGCTCCACTGTATTTATTGGCGGTATCAATGAGATGAACGAAGTGTTGGAAACAAATTTTGAGTATTCTAATGATGACTTTATTGAAGCTAGTAAACTGCTCATGGAAAAATTTCCTTCTATTGAAAAAGTTTTTGATAAAATAAGAACATCCATCAATTCTTCATGGCATAAAATTAGGGCAAGAATGTGGAACGGAACCGAGTTTAGGGAAACCCAAGATTTTGATATTACCCACATTGTAGATAGAATAGGAACTGGTGATGCCTTTGCCGCTGGTTTAATTTACGGATTGCAACATTATGACGATTTTAAATCCATGCAGTTTGCAAGTGCTGCTTGTGCACTAAAGCACACCTATGTTGGCGACGTAAATTATGCTACTATTGATGAGGTAACCCGAATTTTAGACGGTAACGTTTCTGGAAGATTTACTAGATAATTACACTTATGATTAAAAGGTGTTTTTATATCTGTTGTTTTGTTTTAATAGGATTACAATTTTCTTGTGAGAAGAAACAACGTGTTGAAACGTTTTCTGATGATTTAAAATTTTTGAGGAAAAATACCGATGCAATAGTTTTACAAGATGGCAAAAGACAAGTTATTGTATCTCCGAAACTACAAGGTAGAATATTGGTGAGCACATCAAAAGGATTAGAAGGCTCTAGTTATGGCTGGTATAAAAAAGCGCTTATTAAAAGTGACTCACTTTACAAAAACATAAATAAGGTTTGTGGTGCAAGTAGAATTTGGTTCGGACCCGATTTTGGCGAAAATGATGTGTTTGCTGAAATGGATTCAATAACAAAGAAGGTGGTAAAAAAAGCACCAAAAGATTTAAAAGAAGTTACTTTTCAAATTCTAGAACAATCGCACACATCTTTACTGATAGGAGGGCAATTACACCTTAAAAACATAAAGAATTTCAATTTTCATATAGATGTAAAACGAAAAATTTCACTTTTAGACTCAAAAGGAGTAGAACGTAATTTGAATGTTCCTTTGAATGACAATGTGGACTTTGTTGCTTTTAGGGCGGAAACTTCTATGGAAAACATAGGTAAGGAAGATTGGAATAAGGAGGAAGGGGTTATTTCTTTATGGGAATTAGGTTGTATGCAACCAACGCCAAAAACTACAGTGGTTATTCCGTTACGAGGAAATGCCAAAGAGGCTACTATTTATTTCACGCCTTTAGACAGCACACGAATAAAAATTGAAAATAATACGTTGTACTATAGAGCCGATGCAAATTACCTGAATAAAATTGGTACACTGCCAGAATATACAAAACCTTACTTTGGGAGTTATAGCCCTGAGTTAGAATTATTGACTATCGTAAGGTTTAGTTTTTCTAATGAACAAGATTATGTAAATGCTCATCCCGAAGGAAAACTGCCTTATAGAGGAGATGTGATAAATATTTTTAATGATGGTGAGTGGCCAGATGGAGGTCCTTTTGGTCCTTTTTATGAGCTTGAATCTTCCTCACCTGCCAGAGCGTTGAAGATAGGTGAAAATATATCGCATTATCAAGAAACTTATCATTTTGAAGGGACTAAAGAGAAGCTGAGTAGCATAGCTATGAAGGTTTTTGGGGTTTCAATTAATGAGATTGAAAGCGCATTGCCTTAGAATTGGGTAAACCTATTTTTTTAAGGTTTTCTGAGACTGAGAAGCTATTTGTGTTACCATCCTCCAGATGCACCGCCGCCGCCGAAGCCACCGCCACCAAAGCCACCGCCGAAACCGCCGCCACCTCCAGATGACCAACCACTGCCACCAGAACTACCGCCCCAACCACTAGAGCTTCTGCGATAATTGCCACGTCCCATGTTGCTTAAAATAATAGCTTCTAATAAATCTCGTCCATCAACACCACCTGTTCTTCCTCCACTTCCTCCGCCACCGCGTCTATTTTTGGAAACAGAAATTAAAATGATAATAAAAATAAAGAACAACATAAATATTAACCCAACAGGAAAACCACTGTCTCCCGAAGGTTTACGAGTCCCTTGATATTTACCATTCATTACTTCAAAAATGGCATCAGCACCTCTGTTTAGTCCGCCATAATAATCATTTTGTTTGAAGTAAGGTATGATATCACGTTCTATAATTCGTTTAGACATGGCATCAGTTAGTAGATGTTCAACGCCGTATCCTGTATTAATAGCAATGCGTCTATCATCTCTGGCTAATAAAATAAAAATGCCGTTATCTTTCTCTTTACTGCCACCAACGCCCCATTCGTGCCCCCACTTAGTACCAAGATATTTTATTTCTTCTCCTTTGGTAGAAGCTATTATTGCCACAACAATTTGAGTTGAAGTAGTATCAGAATATTTAATAAGCTTTTGTTCTAAGTTACTTTTTTGTGAAGGCGTTAATAATTTATAATAATCATAAACACTAGTTTGAAAGTCAGGTTTTTCAGGAATATCAAACTGAGCAAAAGAAAAGCTAACAGAAAATAAAGCAATCAGTAAAGTAAAAACCACGGTGTTTTTTACTTTAATCTGAGACTGAATACTAAACACTGAATACCGCATACTAAACCTTATCCTTTAGAAATTTCGTTTGTCAATTCGTTTGTGTCATCATCAGTATAGGGGAAGTGCTTTTTTAGCTGTTCTCCAGATTTTAGTACACCTTCTACAAGTCCTTGTTTAAAATTACCCGTTTTAAAATGTGATTGTATCACATCTTTTGTACTATCCCAAAACCCTTTTTCAACCGCATCATTAATACCCTTGTCTCCATAAATTACGAAGGTTTTGTCTTCTACCGCAACATAAATCAAGACGGCGTTCTGTAACTTGGTATTATCCATTTTTAGTACATGAAATAACTCCAAAGCGCGATGCGTGGCATCACCTTTGGAAGTTTTTTCTATATGTACTCTTATTTCACCTGAAGTATTTAATTCTGCTTGTCGAATTGCTTCAACAATCTCTTGTTCTTCTTCAGCAGTAAGAAATGCTTCAATGTTGTTGGACATAGGTGTTGTTTTTCCTGTGAAATGGATTATTCGAAATCAAAATTTACATCAGGAGCATTTTCAGATCCTGCTTCAGATTTAAAATAGCTCATATCATCAAAATTTAAAACTCCAGCAAGTAAAGAATTTGGAAATGTTTTGATGTGTTTGTTATAAGGTTCTACCGACTCATTGAATCTATCTCTTGCTACATTAATTCTGTTTTCAGTACCTTCCAATTGCGCCTGCAGCTCCAAAAAGTTTTGGTTTGCTTTCAATTCTGGATAACGCTCTACAGTAACTAAAAGGCTTTTTAATGCGCCAGATAAGCCACTTTGTACTTCGCTAAATTTAGCAATCTGTTCAGGTGTTAAATTAGAAGGGTCAATATTCATTGAGGTTGCCTTAGCTCTAGCTTCAATAACATCTTTTAGCGTCCCTCTTTCAAAATCAGCTGCACCTTGTACGGTTTTAACTAAATTACCGATTAAATCGTTTCTACGTTGATAACTACTTTCTACGTTAGCCCACGTTTTGGTAGCTTCTTCTTTTAAGTTAACAGCGGTGTTATTAAAGTTCTTTCCCCAAGAATAAAGTCCAATAACTATAATTCCAATAATAATCCATGGCAAAAATTTCTTCATGATAATAGTTTTAATATATGTTAGTGATATTTGTTAGACTCAAAATTGATAAAAAAGTTACTTATTTTAAATATTTTTTGAAACGATCTTCAATTTCGGTTATAGGTTTAATTTTAATGTTTTTAAAATAGGTCTCCGCAGCTTCAGACTGTAGCTGCAGTTTCCCTTTTGTCATCGGTATCCATTCTTTACCGTTATTAAATCTTGCGTTGTAAACAGCATTCACTACTTCACCATTTACGATATGTAGAGACATATTATTGAAACAAATAAGCTCTACTGTATTCCATTCTCCAAAAGGTTTCTCAAAATCAGTACTTTTAAAACACCTCCCTGTATCTTCTAATTTCCAATTAAAAGCCTTCAAGGGCGCATCAATATCAAAATGGTACTTTCCAGTTTCTCGTTTGGTTGCAGGACATTCTGCAGTTACATTTTTGTCATTTATCGTTATAAAATCTCCAAAGTTGGTTTCTTCAATTTCAAATTCTAAACTACTCATCCAAGTATTCCAAAGCCCTCCTCCAAATTCACCAATACTATGATATAATAAGCCATTATTTCTAACAGCTTCCAATCGAGGTTCCCATCGTTTTGCGCCCCATTTTATTTGTAGGGTTAAATGATAATTTTCAAATGCTTCTTTACTTACTAAGGCACCAAAGATTTCTCCAGTAATTTTTATTACATCTTCACCGTTTTCATCAATTACAGAAAACACATTTTTTTTATTTCCCAAACCAAGGGGAGGATAACCACCTCTTACATCTTCTACATTTTCATAACCTGAAATCCCAGAGCTCTTGTGGGGAATTCCAAGAAAAATATCCCATTGCGACAAATCTTTGTCAATCAGGTAAGTCCATTCCGAAGTGTTATTTGAGCAAGAAAATAAAATGAAAATAGAAGCGCAAAGTGTTGTTAGTTTCAACCTTTTTAACATGATGGTTTTCGTTTTTTGAAATTAAGGTTTCTTCAAGTAAGACTTAAAGATAATAAATTATAGGTGGTCCTTAATTTTAATCAATTGACTTTTTATGTCCTCTAATTTGCTTATGATTTCGAAGTTGCTGAGTGCCGCTTTTTTTTCTTCTTTTAAATGAATTTTAGCCCCTTCTAAAGTAAAACCACGTTCTTTTACCAAGTGATAAATAAACTTTAGGTTTTTGATATCCTCTGGAGTGAACTTGCGATTACCTTTCGCATTCTTCTTAGGCTTTAGAATATCAAATTCCTTTTCCCAAAAACGTATTAAAGACGTGTTTACACCGAAGGCTTTGGCAACTTCGCCAATACCATAATATCGTTTTTCGGGTAAATCTATATGCATTAGTCCAGAGATTGATTTTCTAGTGAAGCGTGCTCAAGGAGCTTACTGAACTCTTCAGCAGTTAAACTTCCATAGTAAAAATTAATAGGGTTGATGCGGTTACCATCCTTAAAGATTTCATAATGTAAATGAGGTGCTTCAGAGCGTCCTGTACTACCTACAAAACCAATAAGATCGCCACGCTTTACCTTTTGGTTTTTTCTAACGTTGTATTTGTAAAGGTGCGCATATAGGCTAACGTAGCCAAAACCATGATCTATTCTTATGTGTTTCCCATAACCGCTAGAGCCTGAATCTGCTCGAACCACAACACCATCACCACTAGCATAAATTGGTGTACCTCTTGGCGCTGTAAAATCCATACCCCAATGCATTTTTCTTGCTTTAGTAAAGGGGTCAGAACGCATACCATACCCAGATGCCATACGTGTTAAATCTTCATTGCTTACCGGTTGTATAGCGGGAATCGCAGCGAGTAATTTTTCTTTTTCTTCGGCTAATACAGCTATTTCGTCAAGAGATTTAGATTGTACTACTATCTGCTTCTGCAACTTATCAATACGTTTGCTGGTAGAAATAATAAGTGACGAATTATCGTAGCCTTCTAAATTTTTATAACGATTAATTCCTCCAAAACCGGCACGCCTTTGTTCTTCAGGAATCGGGTTAGCTTCAAAATAAACACGATAAATATTATTGTCTCTATCTTCAATATTAGCTAAAACAGTTTCGGCTTCACTCATCTTTTTATTCAACAAATCAAACTGTAGTTGCATGTTGGCCAGCTCTCGTTTAAGTGCTTTCTCCTTCGGAGATTCAAAATAATGGCCAGCAATAAATACGAATAAAAAGGCAAAAAGAGCTGAGGCAAGTAAGAACACCATAATGAACTTAAACGTATTACGTTTTTTGCGCTCAATTTTCCGATAGGAAAGTGATTCTGGATCGTAATAATATTTTACCTTACTCATTATCTAAATTATACTATTTTTGCTGCTTGTAACACAGTTTGAAGCAAAAACGAAAGGTAAAGATAAAAATTGTTTTACAAATACTATAATTTAACGAAGAATAGCATTATTACATAGATGAAATCTCAAGACGTAAGATCTAAATTTTTAAGTTTTTTTGAAGGTAAAAAACATAGTATTGTTCCATCGGCACCAATGGTGTTGAAAGACGACCCAACACTTATGTTTGTAAACTCTGGAATGGCACCTTTTAAAGAGTATTTTTTGGGGAATGCAGCACCTAAAAGTAATAGAATTGCCGACACTCAAAAATGTTTGCGTGTTTCTGGTAAGCACAACGATTTGGAGGAAGTGGGTTATGATACGTATCATCACACACTTTTTGAAATGTTGGGTAACTGGAGTTTTGGAGATTATTTTAAAGAAGAAGCCATTGCTTGGGCTTGGGAGTTGCTAACGGAGGTTTATGGTATAGACAAAGATATATTGTATGTTACAGTTTTTGAAGGTGATGAAGAAGATGGAACGAAGATGGATTCTGAAGCTTATGATTTTTGGAAAAAACATATCTCTGAAGACCGCATCTTAAAAGGAAATAAAAAAGATAACTTCTGGGAAATGGGAGATCAAGGTCCTTGTGGCCCATGTAGTGAAATACATGTAGATATTCGTTCTGCGGAAGAAAAAGCTAAAGTTTCTGGGAAGGATTTAGTAAATATGGACCATCCGCAAGTGGTTGAAATTTGGAATTTGGTATTCATGCAATACAACCGAAAAGCCAATGGTTTACTAGAAACACTACCAAATAAACATATTGATACGGGTATGGGCTTTGAGCGTCTTTGTATGGTGTTACAAGGTGTACAGTCTAATTATGATACTGATGTGTTTACACCGATAATTCGGGAGATTGAAACCATTACCAATAAAAAATATGGTAATGATGAAAAGACAGATATTGCTATTCGCGTTATTTCAGATCATGTTAGGGCAGTTGCATTTTCTATAGCCGATGGACAGTTACCAAGTAATACAGGTGCAGGGTATGTGATTCGTAGAATCTTGAGACGTGCAGTACGTTATGGCTTTACATTTTTAGATAAGAAAGAGCCTTTTATTTACAGATTAGTAGATGTTTTGAGCAATAGAATGGGAAAAGCATTTCCTGAATTGAAAGCGCAAAAACAGTTGATTGAAAATGTAATTAAGGAAGAAGAGCAGTCGTTTTTAAGAACTTTAGAACAAGGTTTAGTACTATTGAATCGTATTGTCGAAGAAACTAAGGGTGATATTGTTTCTGGTGAGAAAGCTTTTGAATTGTATGACACTTATGGGTTTCCGATTGATTTAACAGCGTTGATTCTTTCGGAGAAAGGGATGAAGCTGGATGAAAAAGGATTTGAAACTGAACTTCAAAAACAAAAAAAACGCTCAAGGGCAGCAAGTGAAATGTCTACTGACGATTGGACGATTTTAATTGATGATGCTGAAGAAGAATTTGTAGGTTATGATACCTTGGAAGCAAATGTGAAGTTAACACGATACAGAAAAGTCACTTCTAAAAAAGAAGGTGATATGTATCAATTGGTGTTTAATTTAACACCGTTTTATCCTGAAGGAGGCGGACAAGTTGGGGATAAAGGTTATTTGGAGGATACTCATGGTGATGTTGTTTATATTTTGGATACCAAAAAAGAGAATAATGTCATAATTCATTTTGCTAAAAACTTACCTAAGCATTTGGATGAAACGTTTAAGGCTGTTGTAGATTCTAAGCAACGTCATAGAACAGAGTGTAATCATACAGCAACACATTTATTGCACCAGGCTTTACGTGAGGTTTTAGGTACGCATGTGGAGCAAAAAGGTAGTGCAGTGCATTCAAAGTATTTGCGTTTCGATTTTTCGCATTTTTCAAAATTAACAGTTGAAGAACTGCGTGATGTAGAGAATTTTGTAAACCGAAGAATAGAAGGGAAATTGCCTTTAGAAGAAAAACGTAATGTACCAAAGGAAGAAGCCATTGCTGATGGTGCCATGAGTTTGTTTGGTGAAAAATATGGCGATACAGTACGCTCTATTCGCTTTGGTAAATCCATTGAACTTTGTGGTGGTACTCATGTTAATAACACAGCAGATATTTGGCACTTTAAAATAGTTTCAGAAGGTGCAGTTGCTGCAGGTATTAGAAGAATTGAAGCTATTACAAACGATGCAGTTAAAGATTTCTATTTTGAAAATAACAGAGCTTATTTTGAAATGAGAGACCTACTAAATAACGCTAAAGAACCCGTAAAGGCACTTCAGAATTTACAAGATGAAAATGCTAATTTGAAAAAGCAAATAGAAGTATTGTTAAAGGATAAAGCCAAAAATATTAAGGGTGAACTGAAAAATGAACTTCAAGATATTAACGGTATACAATTCTTAGCCAAGAAATTAGACTTAGATGCTGCTGGATTAAAAGATGTGGCTTTTGAGTTAGGTAGTCAGTTTGATAACCTGTTCATGCTGTTGGCAACTGAGCAAAATGGAAAAGCATTGTTGTCTTGTTATATATCAAAAGAACTTGTTGCAAGTAAAGATTTAAATGCTGGACAAGTGGTACGAGAGCTTGGGAAATTTATCCAAGGTGGAGGAGGGGGTCAACCTTTCTTTGCAACAGCAGGAGGAAAGAATCCTGGAGGTATTGCTGAGGCTTTGAAAGAAGCAAAGAATTATATTTCTTAAGTTGTTAGCCTGAACGTGTTTCAGAATCTATTTTTTAAATGAAACTTCAAACCAAAATAGTATTATCTAAAGGGTCGAGCCATCAGATAGATTACAATTCTAATATTCTACTTTTAGGTTCATGCTTTTCAGAGAATATTGGTAAGAAGTTAGATTATTTTAAATTTCAAAATACTCAAAATCCGTTTGGTATACTTTTTCACCCTAAAGCTATTGAAACACTAATTTCTCATGCTGTAAATAGAAAAGAATATTCCGGAACAGATCTTTTTTTTCATAATGAAAGATGGCATTGCTTTGATGCACATTCTAAATTGAGTAACACCTCAAAAGAAAACCTTTTGGAAGAATTGAATGCGAAAATTCTTTTAACCAACACACAAATTCAAAAGGCAACACATATAATCATTACACTAGGAACTTCGTGGGTCTATCGCTTTTTAGAATCTGATAAAATAGTGGCTAATTGCCATAAAGTGCCTCAAAAACAATTTACGAAAGAGTTATTATCGGTTGTAGAAATAATTAATTCATTAGAAAGTATTGTTACTTTAATACAATCTGCAAATCCTAAAGCAGTGATAGTTTTCACAGTATCTCCAATACGTCATTTAAAAGATGGATTTATTGAAAATACACAAAGTAAAGCACATTTAATATCGGCTATTCACAACTTTTTAAATCAAAAATCGTCAATCAAAAACCGTCAATCTTATTATTTCCCTTCCTATGAAATTATGATGGATGAATTGCGTGATTATCGTTTTTATTCTGAAGATATGATTCATCCAAACCAAACTGCTATAAATTATATTTGGGAGAGTTTTAAAAGTGTTTGGGTTTCAGATGAAATTCAAAATACTATGCATGAAGTAGACACTATTCAAAGAGGACTAAATCATAAGCCTTTTAACCCAAATTCAAAGGAAAACGAATTGTTTTTGCTTAAATTACAAGAGCGTGTAAACGTGATTAAAGCAAACTACCCACAAATAGATTTCAATTAAATTAATTAATTTTAGATTTTAAAATTTCTCATAATGAAAATAGCTTTAAAACTTCTTATTTGTGTGTTTCTATTTACTACTTTATCATGTTCGGATGATGAAGAAAATACACCTGAAGTCATGTTTTACGTTAAGGCTAAGATTGATGGTTCTGGTTACGTAGCTAATGAAATTAGTGTTCTAAACATTGGAAATGCCCTATTAGTTACAGGGTCAAAAATCAGTACAAATTCTGAAATATCCTTTTCTATAAATAACTATAATGGTGTTGGCTCTTACGTTATCGGAGATAATATAAATAACGAAAGTTTCATTCAATATGTAATTCGCAATGGAAGTACCAACACAATTATTGATAGTTGGCAAAATAACCTTGCAACTTCTACGCTTGGTAGTAATGGTCCGCAGCCTGCTAACGTTGTTGTTACTTTAGATGACGGTAAGGTGATAGAGGGAACATTTTCTTTTGAAGGTTATAATAATGATGACCAATCTATAATTAATGTTACTGAAGGAGAATTTAAGGTAGAGTTATAGAGCTTTAATTTCGTTTCATTCAAAGTTTTATCGGAATTCATTTTATTACATTGCAAAACGCCTTTTTTAAATATACGTAATTCTTCGTATTGATTCAACTTTCTTATTGTTGCAGCTTTGTTGGACTATTAATCAATAAAACTATTCAACAATGGGAAATCTAAACAAAATCTTATTAATCCTTAGTGTGGTGTCACTTGTAACTCTCACATCGTGTTCAAAAGATGATGATGGTGGTGATGGTGGAAATGCAGCTTCGGGTACATTAACCGCTAAGGTAGACGGTATCTCTTATCAATCTATGGAGATATCTTCTTCGGCAACACTGGCTACTGCAGGTTCAGTTAAAAATTTAGTAATAATTGCATCAAATAGTGATGGTAATGCTTTTGCCATTACCATTTTTGGCTATACAGGTGAGGGTACTTATGAAATTACTGGAGCTAATGTTGGTGGCGTTACTGCGTCATATACTGAGACAGACGTTAATTTAAGTAATCCTACTGCATCAACTACGGAGGTTTGGCAGGCGCCTTATGATAATTCTTCTGTGGGGTCTATTTCAATTTCGGAAGAGTCAGATACCAATGTTAAGGGATCATTCAGTTTTAAATGTAAGAATGTTAATGGAGATAGTTCCATAAAGAACGTTCTAGAAGGGTCATTCAATCTTTCAAAACAAACTACATAATAAATACTAGAAAAAGAGCAGTACATCTCTATGATACTGCTCTAATATTTTTACTTCTATTAAACAAAATCAACAATGAGAAATTTAAAATTAATAGTTTTTCTATTAGCAGGTACGCTAATGTTAAACGCTCAAAAAGCAGAAACACCCGATTTTACATATGATTTGGGTGGAAAAATAGATCAAATGACGTTAACTAGTTCTGGTGTAATGTTGATAACACACGGCAAAGGGCTTGCTGGGATAAAACCAGGTCAAGAAGGTTTGGTTTTCAACTTTGATGACTATGGAAAGGTGAAGCAAGAAGAAATTCATATTATACCTAATACACCATATGTTATGGTAGGGCAAGCAGGTTTTGGAGGTATATCGGCAAAACAAAGTGTGATAGATGTAGTCTCTGGCAAGCGTTTGTTTGATACCAAAGCCAATGGTTGGAAAGCAGCTGGACGACCAACATTACTAATGCCTGAAAACAAATTGATTGTTTCAGGGCAGAGAACGGCGAAAGAAAAATATGCGCAAGCTGTTGGTATTTATGATTTAGGAACGGGAAATGAAGTCAAACTTTTTACTTTAAAAGGCACAAACTCTTTAACTGGGCAGCCAAGTATTATAAACGGAGGAGTAATATTACCAACTTATAAAGGTGTTTACAGAATAGATATGAATACAGGGACTGAAAGCTGGGTGGTAGATCTAAAAAATGTTGCTTATGTTATTCCTGATAAAGATGAGAAATCTATGTATGCAGTTCAGGGTAAAGGAAAGAATCATGTGATTCATAAAATTAGTGATTCTGGATCTCAAATGTGGGGTGAAGGGGCAAAATTAAAAGGAGTTGTTTCTAATTTTGAGGTTACACCAAAGGGCTTAGCCATAGTAAGTGATGTAGCCGACACTGGAAAGAAAGGGCTAGCAAAACTAGCTGCCGCCAAGGCGCAAAGTAATATTTCATTCCTATCGACATCAACAGGTGAAGACCTTTGGGAAAAAGCACCAAAAACAAAAGGTTACGTACAACACTTCTACATTATGGAGGATGGTATTCTTTTTGGAATAGGAGAAGGAGGAATTAATAAAATTTCTTTTGACGGGCAACCACTGTTTAAGAAACCATTAAAAACTGGTGAAAACATTCATACAATGGCATTGACAAAACAGGGAATGATATATATTACTGATAGTGATGCAGACATAATTGACCTTGATACAGGTGAATCTATTTGGGCAAAACCAATTAAGTATAAAAAAGCAAAAGCAGTTACAAGTACTTATGATGAAAGCCATAGCCGATATTTAATTAGTACAGGAGAAGAAATAATTGCCATTGATGAAAATTCTGGAGATGTAAGCACTTTGGCTACTTATAAGTTCGATGAAAAAGAATACCCTGACGGTATTGAAGTTAGAAATGGAGGATTATTGCTAAGCTCAGACCAAAACTTAATGATGCTAGACTTTGATGGTTCAGAAAAGTTTCATGAGTATTTCCGTTCTCCGGGAAAAAGCGCTCTGGCTGTGGCGTTATTAGCTGCTACGACTGTGGCGTCTACTGCAATGGCAATGGATGCAAGTGCACGGGCGGGTGCAAATCGAAACTATTTGGGACAATACAACCAATATGGAGCACGGATGAAACGAACTGCAGATATGTTTACTGCAATTGGTACAGCCTCTTTTAATGAAATGGCTAGACGCTTTAAAGCAACGGCTGCAACAGAAAATTCGCAGTTTATTTTGACCAAATTAGACGATGGAGCTGGATTGGTAAAAGTTAATAAGGACACGGGTGTTGCAGAAAAAGAAATTGTACTTAAGGATAAAAAGCCTATATACGAAGTGGATGAATTTGGAGGATACTTGTATTACTTGGCAAATAACAATACAATTTATGCCTATGATCTTAAAAAATAAATCTTGTTGTTGAGATTTGTTGATTGGGCGCGGTAATTTAATTATTGCGCTTAATCTTTTTTTATAACACTTAATCGAATATTTACTACATAAACAATCATTAATTATTAGATTTAAAATGCTATTAATCAGTTCATACAGAAAACATCAGTCGCTAAATTCGCAAGATATAGGTGATTGGTGTTTTTTCTTTTTGGTTGTTTCTTTAATAATTATTTTAAACAAATGAACTGGGATTTGTTAATAGAAATAGCTATTAGTGTTTCTATAGTTTTTTTAGTCATTAAGGTTTCCTGTAATTGTTTATATCTATTTCGGTTCAATTCATACTCTAAAGTGCGTTTAATAAAACTTAAAAGATATATAGAGAAGGCTAATTTAACATTGGTTAAAAGCAATGAAAAAATTGAACTTATTGATAATTTAAACAAATCATTAGTTTCGAGAATAAATAGTCTTCTGGTTCAATTGGCTGAATTACATCATTTATTTTTAGAGAACTGAGAATAGTGTTTATAGAAATTTTTCTCCCTACATCAATTTAAATTTTGGCTAAAACCAATTTTGTTTATCTTACCCAAGCTATATTTACCCGCTCTCATGAAAAAAATAGTTCTCTTTTTTCTTTTGATGTTTTTTAATATTGGTTTTTCTCAAAATGAACAAAAGATAATACTTAGTTTAAAAGATGTTTTAAAAGCAAACCCATCAGATTCAATTAAAACAAAAACATATAGCGATTTATGTTGGTATTACCGAAATATAGATCAGGATTCAGCCTTCTACTATGGAGAAAAGGCACTTGGTTTATCAAAAAAAAACAACAATCCTATTGGAGAGGCTCAGGCCTACAATGATATAGGAATATTACATTTTGGTTTAGGGAATTATCAAGAAGCTCTAAACCTTTATAAAAAATCACTTGATATTAGAAATAAATTAATAGACTCTTCAGGAATTGCTGCACTTTATAATAAAATAGGTCTTGTTTATCAGAATACATTTAAAATGGATTCAGCTATCTTTTATGCAACCAAAGCACTAAAAATTTACAAAGCGCAAAAAAATTTGAAGTACGTTGTAGCCCTAAAAAATAATATTGCAAATATTCATAAGGGTTTAAAGCAATACGAAAAGGCTTTAGAATCTCATTTAGAAATAGCACTAATTAATGAAAAGATTAAAGATACCATACCTCTCATAAGGTCATATAATAATATCGGTAATGCTTATTTGTTTTTGAAGGATACTACAAATTGTATCTTATATTATAAGAAAGGTATAACATTAGCAGAAGCTAAGAATTATAATAAAATGTTAGCTAGTTTATATAACAATTATGGTGGAGTTCTGCATAGTAAAAAGCGTTTTACCGAAGCTAAAAATATGGTAAATAAGTCTTTAAACTTAAGGAAAGAGCTTAATGATAACTATGGTATTGCTTCCACATCATTACATCTTGCAGGACTATATCTCGATTTAAGAGAATTCGGTAAATCAAAAAACCACCTTTTCCTTGGTTTAAGGATGTCCCAAGAATTAAATGCGAATGAATTGAAGCTAGACGCTTATGATAAATTGACGTCATACTATGCTTATAAGAATAATGCTGATAGCGTTATTTATTATAAGGATTTATATAAAGCCTTAAAAGACTCAGTTTTAAGTAAGCAAGTCTTAAAAGAAGTTGCTGAAGTTGAAGAAAAATATAATAGCGTGGAGCGTGAAAATAAAATTTTAATTCAGCGCGCTGAAATCACTGAAAAAGAACTTAGAATAGATAGGAAGAATACTCAGCTTATTGGTTTGTTCATTGTATCAGTATTGCTAACTATTCTTGGTTACCTCTTGTACAATCAGCAAAAATTAAAAAACCGCCAACTTCAAAAAGAATCAGAACTTAAAGAAGCAATAGCACGAATAGAAACCCAAAACAAATTGCAGGAACAACGCTTGCGAATCTCTAGGGATTTACATGATAATATAGGTGCGCAACTTACTTTTGTTATTTCTTCTATTGAAAACCTACAATACGGTTTTAAACTTAAGAATGAAAAATTAACTGAGAAATTAAAAGGTATTAGCGGCTTTACAAAAGATACAATCTACGAACTAAGAGATACCATTTGGGCAATGAACAAAAATGAAATTTCTTTAGAAGATTTAGAGGTAAGAATTTCCAATTTTGTCGAAAAAGCTAATAAGAATACAAAAGATATTAGGTTTACGTTTATGGTTGATGATAAAGTAAACAAGCAAAGGGAGTTTACTTCGGTTATAGGCATGAATGTCTATAGAATTATTCAAGAAGCCGTAAATAATGCCTTTAAATATGCTAAAGCACAAACAGTAGATGTGAGTATTTCTCAGGACAATAACCAACTTCATATTAAAGTACAAGATGATGGTAAAGGTTTTGATTTTGATACAGTCCAAAAAGGGAATGGCTTAAACAATATGAAAAAACGAGCTAAGGA
This sequence comes from Flavobacteriaceae bacterium, assembly GCA_043557195.1. Lineage (GTDB taxonomy): Bacteria > Bacteroidota > Bacteroidia > Flavobacteriales > Flavobacteriaceae > Jejuia. Next base: position 2,862,000 of record CP121314.1, read on the forward strand.
AATTAATGCCAACATTGCCATTAATAGTGAATTGAAAAAAGGGACTACCATAAACTTAACATTACCACTTTAGCATATACAACTGTATGTGTTTTAAAGTTGAAATAAAATGTTCATTTTTACTGATAGAAATTTGATATATGAATATTAAAGTAGCCATTGCCGATGATAATACGTTCTTAATCTCTGCCGTTAAGGAAAAACTCTCTTTTTTTGAAGATTTAAAGGTGAAGTTTTCAGCAATGAATGGTTCAGAACTATTGGAACATTTAAGTAGTAACCATAACCTTGATGTGATTTTAATGGATATTGAAATGCCAGTGCTAAATGGTATTGAAGCTACCGAAATTGTAAAACAAAAATACCCTCACATAAAGATAATAATGCTCACCGTTTTTGATAATGATGAAAATATTTTTAATGCTATTAAAGCAGGGGCAGATGGCTATTTGTTGAAAGAGGTAGCCCCAGAAGATTTATATAATGGTATTTTAGAGACTTTAAATGGAGGTGCCGCAATGAATCCATCAATAGCACTTAAAACATTAAAATTACTTCGTAATCCTATTCAAATTGAAAATATAAAAGAAAAAGAAGATATTACGTTAACTTCAAGAGAGACAGAGGTTTTGGAGCATCTAAGTAAAGGTTTAAGCTATAATGCAATAGCAGATAATTTAATTTTATCTACTGGTACCATAAGAAAGCATATTGAAAATATTTATAAAAAACTTCAAGTGCATAATAAGCTAGAAGCAGTTCAAAAAGCAAAAAAAAGTAACTTAATATAAAGATTGATTAACGTTTATTTAATTTAAAGGTCAAAATTTAATTTTATATTTGTTATGTTATTGAAAGATGACATGGATGCATTAGTTAGACTTCAAAGTCGAAGGAAACTGATGTTTTTTTATGCCTTATTTTTATCACTAGATTCATGGTTGTCAAATTATTTCTAAATTAGAGCATGCGAAAGATTCTATTTGGTGTTATTATTACCCTTGTTATATTGTTCACTTTTAAATATTGCGGTGACAAAAAGAAAGAGAAGTTAGTCTTAAAAGAGAGTACAGCACTAATCCAGGAACAAATTAACAATGTTGGGAAACTGGTAGTGACCGAAGGTTATTTTAGCGAAGTATTTACATATAAAAATTCAAAAGATATTTTCGGAGATTTATTATCTGCAGAAAAAAAAGCGCTTGTAGTTGTTAATGCTGAAGTTACCATAGCGTACGATTTAAGTAAAATAGAATACGATGTTGATGAAGTAAATAAAACACTAACGATAACTAATATTCCAGAAGAAGAACTTAAAGTACACCCAGATTTGGAATATTATGATGTACAAGCCGATTATTTAAATCCCTTTGAAGCTAAAGATTATAACGAGATTAATAAAACGGTAAAAGACGTTTTGAAGAAGAAGATAGAAGCTTCTGATTTAAAATCTAATGCTAAAAACAGATTAATAAGTGAACTTTCTAAATTTTATATTTTAACCAATTCACTAGGTTGGACTTTAAAATATAACGAGAACTCAATTCAATCTATCGAAGAATTAAAAGGTCTTAAATTATAGCTTACTATTTAAGCTCATCCAACCTCCACCGTTAATAGCTTCAATACCATTATTTTTTAAAATTGAAGCAGCACTGCCAGAACGCATTCCGCTTGCACAACAAGTAATTACTGGTTTGTTATATTTTTTAATATCCTCAATTTTAGATTTAATGGTCTGTAAAGGGATATTTTTAGAACCTGAGATAGCACCTTGCTTAAATTCTTTAATAGTGCGAACATCTATTATAATTGCATCTCTAGTTTTAAAATCTTTTATCATATTGTCTTTATTTCCAAATAGAAAATCTAATAATCCCATATTCTAATTTTTTATGCAAATTACTTTAATTTTTTTAAAAGCCTAGGTAACAAAAGTTGCATTAACGAGCATTAATTTTTTATGTATATTCAACTTTTAAAAATAGTGTGTTTATGGAAGCTTATGTATCGCTTACTGTTAATAATAATGTTGGATATGTTGAATTTTTTCACCCAAATAGAAATTCAATGCCCAGTGATATTCTATCCAAATTAGAGCAAATAATAAAAGAAGCGGGACAAAATGAAAATGTAAAAGTTATTGTTTTAAAAAGTGGGGGTGATAGAACGTTTTGTGCAGGCGCCAGTTTTAATGAAGTTATAACGATAGATAATGAAGAAAAAGGTAAAACTTTTTTCTCAGGGTTTGCCAATGTAATAAACGCAATGCGGAAATGTCCTAAGTTGATTATAGGGCGTGTACAAGGTAAAACTGTTGGGGGAGGTGTAGGTTTGGCTGCTGCTACCGATTATTGTTTGGCAACCAAATATGCGGCAATTCGTTTAAGTGAATTAAGTATAGGTATTGGTCCGTTTGTTATAGAACCTGCTGTATCTCGTAAAATTGGTAAAATAGCAATGGCACAAATGAGTATAGATGCAGAAACGTTTTTTTCTTGGGAATTTGCTAAGGAAAAGGGCTTGTATGCCGATGTTTTTGATACTACTGAAGAACTAGACATTGCAGTGAAAGATTTAGCAGAAAAATTAGCAGGATATAATCCAGACGCTTTAACAGAAATGAAAAAGGTAATGTGGGATGGAACTGAAGATTGGGATAAACTATTAATCGAACGCGCTAAAATTAGCGGTAGGTTAGTTTTGAGTGAGTTTACAAAAAATACTTTAAAGCGGTTTAGGTAGTTTTGTTCTCTCTCGTTCTGCCTCTAGGCTTTGGGGGTTTCCAGGACCTAAACTTCAATCTTTGAATTTATAATATCCAACCCATCATCAATCAATCGTCCAAATTCTGGTTTGTTTTGTTTAATTTTTTCTAGATGTAGCAATATTTTTTTAGCAAGTTTTGTTTCGTTATCCAATTGCGCTAGTTCATAAAGTTCAACAGGGAGTAGCCAATCATTAGGGTGATTCTCAATAAGTTCTTCTAATACTTTAGTACGGGAAATAGTGTTGTTTTTGCCTTCCCTGTAATCTCTTACTTGCTGATATAATGCTTCTAATGCAATGCGCTCTTTTGATTTTTTTACATGAATTGTTTGTGTTGAAGGTACATGCGTTGTCAAATTAAAGCTAGTATAATCGGCAGGTCCAGAAAATGCGGAAACTATGTCTTTACCAACAGCCATATCGTAAACACCCCATTCAGGTTGGAATAGTATGGTCTCATTATGAGTTACTGTGCAATTTTTAAAACTAATCAAAATGATTTTTCCTTGTAGATTGCGTTTTCCAGTAATGATTTCACCTGAGACTTTAATACCACCTTCAAATTCTAATGTAATTGTTTGTCCTTCATAAATATCATAAGCGCCCAAATCTCTAGGGCTCATGTCTTCAATAGCGATATTGATACCTTTTAATTTTCCGATAGGTGATCCAAAACCATCTCTATGGGTATTTGTCCCATGCCCAACTAGTTCTTTTTCTCTATAAGCAAGTGCAGTTTCGCTAGTAGTTTGTATGTAAATCGGTTTGCCTTCGTACGCAAGTACAGTTTCAAAAATACCTGAAATTTGCAACCCTGTGCTTAATTCAATAGTGCCTAACGCGTTGGATTCAATTAATTTATTCACTCCTGAAAGTCCGCCTCTACGTAGTGCCATCGTGTTTGCAAACTCTTCTAAAATTAAGCTTAAATGTGCAAAATCTGGTGTAACAAATAGCTGAGGTTGTGGCTTAGTAATATCAAAATCTTTAAAGGTAGCATTGATGTTGTATGGCAATTTTTCAACCTCATCTGTCATACACCAAGCACTTTCGCCAATAGATGATAGCAAGCCAGCACCGTAAATTTTAGGGTTTTCAATAGAGCCTATCAGTCCATATTCTACCGTCCACCAATGTAAATTTCTTATTAGTGCCATTTCACTCGGTTCGCCCATGTTTTCTTGTAAAGCTTCTACCTTTTTTTCTGCAGAAACAATAGCTGCTTTGGTGGAATTTGGGGCTTCTTTTATGATAGATAATTGCCTTACGGCTTCGTATAATTCATAATCTTTTGCAGAAGAGATAGCTTTACAACCAATTTCGCCAAAGCGTCTTAAATACTCTGCATACTCAGGATTTGCAATAATAGGAGCATGTCCTGCACCCTCGTGAATAATGTCTGGAGCTGGAGTATATTCAATGTGTTCTAACTGCCTAATATCACTTGCAATTACCAAAACATTATAAGCCTGAAACTCCATAAAGGCATTGGGAGGGATAAACCCGTCCACTGCTACAGCTGCCCAACCAATATCTTTCAAAATACGGTTCATGCCATACATGTTTGGTATGCAATCTATTGAAATACCAGTTTGTTTTAAGCCATCTAAATAAGAATGGTGCGCTACTTTGCTTAAAAATTCTACATTTTTTCGCATCACATAACGCCACACAGCTTGATCTATCGCAGAATAGTCATCATAATTTTGAGGTTTTATAAACTGCTTTAAATGCTTAGGTAGCTTTTGAAGTATTTCATTTGATTCAAATATATCCGACATCTTTAAAATTTATATTAAAAACCCGTATAAAAATACGAATTATTCATTGAAATTGTTGTTTTTTAACGTTTCTTTCAAAGGTTGTGTTTGGTTTAATTAATGCACATGGCTCAAAAGATTTCCATATATTTAAAAGAATTAATCATTTTAAAGAGTTTAGATGTATACAAGACGAATTTTTCCCATAAGAGGAATTATTAAATGGACACGCCGACATATTTTTTTGTTTCTTTTATTGGCTTTAATTCCTGTAATTCTATTTGATATTATAGGGTTAAAGTGGTTGCATGTGCCTTGGTTACCACTAGGGGTTTTAGGTACCGCAGTAGCATTTTTGGTAAGTTTTAAAAACAATGCGAGTTATGACAGATTATGGGAAGCTCGAAAAATTTGGGGAGGTATTGTTAACTCATCTCGGTCTTGGACCATTATGGTTAAGGATTTTATTAATAATGACCATGCAAAAGTAAAACGAACAGATGTAGAATTATAGAGTATTATTAGAGAAATGGTACATCGCCATGTTGCTTGGTTAACTGCATTAAGGTATCAAATGCGAAAAGATAAACCTTGGGAAATGCATATTAAGAACACAAAATCTAATAGAGAGTTTAGAGAGAATCATTACAGAGTCTGTGAGGATGTTGAGCCTATTGAAGGTGCTATAAAACCTTATATTTCTGAAGAAGAATTTAAAGAAATTTTTGCCAAAGGAAATCAGGCTTCACAAATATTAGGAATTCAGTCTAGGCGCCTGAAAGAGTTGATGCAAGAGGGCTTGATTGAAGATTTTCGTCATATGGAAATGGCTAATATTCTGGTTGAGTTTTATACCTTACAAGGTAAAAGTGAACGTATTAAAAACTTTCCATACCCAAGACAATTTGCGACTTTAAATTATTTATTTGTCTGGATTTTTATAATTCTACTGCCTTTTGGGATTATGGAAGGTTTTGAGGCTATTGGAGATCATATTTTGGAAGATTTATCCAACCATGAATCTCAAACTACAATAGGTCATTTAGTTCAAGAATTCATAGCAAAACACTTTGTGTGGTTCTCTATTCCATTTAGTGCATTAATTTCGTGGGTATTTCATACTATGGAAGCTATTGGAGAAAACACGGAAAACCCTTTCGAAGGTGGACCAAATGATATTCCAATCACTGATATGAGTAGAGGAATTGAAATAGATATTCGTCAACTTATTGGCGATACCGATATTCCAGCACCTTATGAATGGCAAAATGATATTGTGATGTAATAAAAAAGCGACTTAATTGAGTCGCTTTTTTACTTTTTATTTTTCAGTTCCAGCTCCTGGAGGGTATTCTTCCATAATTTTGGTAACAAATTCTTTAATACGTTCTTCTTTTTTCTCAGTTTTTCTTGTTAAAAACCCTGTTCCCATACCTTGCCAAACTAATTCTTTCTTTTTAGCATTAATTAAATCAACAAATAAAACACCTTCTGTTCGAGTAGATACTGCGGGCTGATTCCAACCCCAACCCCAACCAGGGCCAAAACCTCCCCAGCCCCATGGGCCAAATCCACCCCAACCCCAGGCACCCATGCCCCAAGCGTTGTTGTAAACATCCACACGTTGGTTAGATTTTGTAAATATGCTGATAAGTATATCTGGATCTTCAGATTTTGTAAATCCTTTAGCTAATAATTCTGCTTCAATAGCACGTAAAATACGGCGTTTATCAATATCGTTAATTTCGGCTTTGTCAATTCCGGTTTTAAAAAACGCAAAGGTTTTAAATGAATTGAAATCTGTTTTTCTGTCATAATCCGTAGAAACACGAACAGATGAACATGAAGTTGCCACAATAAGAAGGGCTAAAAGCGGTAGAGTTTTAAATATTTTTTTCATAGCAAATATATTTTATGTTGATTCTCAGCTTAAATAAAGGTACTGTCTTTATATTTCAATAATGCATCAATAATCATACCATATTATGTTAAAATTCAACGTTGTATGGCGTTTCTTTTCTTATCATAACCATAAGGACAATGCCTGCAACCACTTTCACAACAATACCCACGTTTTAGGTGATACTGTTCTGTAAAACATCGATACCCTTCAGGTGTGATGTAATAATCGCCTTCTTCCAGCGGAATAATCTTTTTCATAGATAACAAAGATATTTAATTTTAAAGAATTATTTTGTGGTTTGGTTTTTGACGTTATTCAAAGTAATGATTCTAGTCTTTAAATATTTGGTTCCAAGAGGTTATACAGGTATCTCCATCTTTCCGTTTATACTTTTGAGTAAAAAGGCTTTAAAATCAAGTAAAACCTTTATCAATCATGAGAAAATTCATTTACGTCAGCAGTTGGAACTATTAGTTATTCCATTTTATATATGGTATGGTTTAGAGTTTTTCATTAGACTTCTACAGTACAATAACTGGCACAGAGCTTATGTAAATATTTCTTTTGAAAGGGAGGCTTATACTAATGAGTTTGATTTAGAATATTTGAACCGTCGAAGGTTTTGGAGTTTTTTTAAATATCTGAAGAAGTCATGAGTTTTGATTTTGAAAATTCCATAAACCAGCATATTACACTTCCAAAGGAAGGAAATGGGGTGGAATTGTTTTTAAAACGAGAAGACCAGTTGCATACATTTGTTTCTGGCAATAAATACCGTAAACTAAAATATAATCTTAAGGAGGCTGATGCGTTAGGCTTTAAAACCTTGTTAACTTTTGGTGGCGCATATTCAAATCATATTTCAGCCGTTGCTTCAGCGGGACATCTTTTAGGTTTTAAAACTATTGGAATAATAAGAGGAGAGGAACTTGAAACTAAAATAAGTAGTAATCCAACATTACAATTTGCTAAAGAAAATGGTATGCAGTTTAAGTTTGTGTCCCGAGATGTTTATCGAGAAAAAGCTTCCCCTATATTTTTGGACACATTGAAAAAGGAATTTAAAGGTTTTTATCACATTCCTGAGGGTGGAACCAATGAGCTAGCAATTAAAGGTTGCGAGGAGATATTATCTGATGAAGACAAAAATTTTGATTATGTGTGTTGCGCAGTAGGAACTGGAGGTACAGTTTCAGGACTCATTAATTGTTCAAAACCTAGTCAACAAGTTTTAGGTTTTCCTGCCTTAAAAGGTTCGTTTTTACATCAAGATATTAGTAAATTTGTACCCAAGACCAATTGGGATTTAATTACCGATTATCATTTTGGTGGATATGCGAAAGTTAATTCAGAATTGATACAATTTATCAATCAATTTAAGTCGACATATAATATTCAACTAGACCCTGTTTACACTGGTAAAATGATGTATGGTATTTTCGACTTAATAGATAAAAATTATTTCCCAAAAGGCTCAAAAATTTTAGCTATTCATACAGGAGGATTACAAGGAATCAATGGTATGAATTCTATACTAAAGAAAAAACAATTACCATTAATACAAGTTTGATGAAGAAATCATTTTTGATACTATTACTTAGTTTTTTAGCGTTCAGTTGCGGTACTAAAAAAAAGGTAGTGACTAAAAAATCTCAAAAGGAAAAAACAGAACGCGTTGTTGTTGCAGAAAAGGAAAAAGAAGAGAAGAAAGTAGAGATTACGAAACCTGTTTCAACATTGAGTTCAACTGAATCTTACATTGAAGCTTATGCTGCTATCGCGCAAAAAGAGATGACCTTGTACAATATTCCTGCAAGTATCACTTTAGCACAGGGTATTTTGGAATCTGCTTCTGGAAAGGGCAGGCTTTCTGTTGAAGCGAACAATCATTTTGGAATAAAATGTCATACGTGGACAGGTGCAAAAATCTATCATGACGATGATAAAAAGGGCGAGTGCTTCAGAAAATATAATAGTGCTAAATATTCGTTCAGAGACCATTCTTTGTTTTTAACTTCTAGAAAGCGCTACGCGAGTTTATTCGATTTAAATGTTTCAAATTATAAAGCTTGGGCTAGAGGGTTAAAAGCTGCGGGTTATGCTACAGATAGAAAGTACCCTCAAAAGTTAATTGGTTTGATAGAGCGTTATGAGTTGTATAAGTATGATGATGAGGTGCTTGGTTTAAATCCATCCAGACGCAAATTCACAGCTGAAAATGAAGTTCAGGAACATGTAGTTGCAAAAGGTGACACTTTGTATAATATCTCAAAGCGGTACAATACAACAGTAGAAGCCATACAGAGTGCAAATAATATTGCGGGTACTAGTATAGCAATTGGTCAAGTATTAATAATAAAATAGAATATAGTATTTATGATTTATAAGCGAAGTAGCGCATTATTTGCTGATGCAGAAAAGGTAATTCCAGGGGGTGTTAATTCACCAGTAAGGGCATTTAAAGGCGTTGGTGGTACTCCAATTTTTGTAAAAGAAGCAAAAGGGGCGTATTTATATGATGAAGACGGAAACCGTTTGATAGATTATATTAATTCTTGGGGTCCGATGATCTTGGGGCATGCTTATGAGCCAGTAGTTGAAGCAGTAGTTGAAAAGGCCAAAAAAGGAACATCTTTCGGGATGCCAACCGAAATAGAAACAAAAATTGCAGAGTTAGCAGTTTCTATGGTGCCAAATATTGACAAAATTCGATTTGTAAATTCTGGAACAGAGGCTTGTATGAGTGCCATTCGATTAGCACGCGGTTTTACAGGTAAGGACAAAATCATAAAGTTTGCTGGATGCTATCATGGGCATTCCGATTCTTTTTTAATTCAAGCAGGAAGTGGTGCCAGTACATTTGGCACGCCAAATAGCCCTGGTGTTACTCAAGGAACGGCTAAAGATACATTGCTTGCAAACTACAATGATATCAATAACTTAAAAGCACTTATTGAAGCTAATAAAAATGAAATTGCATGTGTGATAATTGAGCCCGTTGCGGGTAATATGGGGTGTATTCCCCCTAAAAAAGACTTTTTAAAAACATTGAGAATACTATGCGATGAAAATGATATTTTATTGGTTTTTGATGAGGTTATGACAGGTTTTAGGCTTGCCAAAGGAGGCGCTCAAGAATTGTATGGCATTAATGCAGATATTGTGTGTTTTGGGAAAGTAATTGGCGGTGGGCTGCCAGTAGGTGCTTTTGCTGCCAGAAATGAAATCATGAATCATTTAGCGCCCTTGGGACCAGTATATCAAGCGGGAACACTTAGTGGTAATCCGTTAGCTATGGCAGCAGGATTAGCAATGTTAACGGCTTTGAATACAGATTCAAAGGTGTTTAATCGTTTAGCTGAAAAAACCGAATATCTACACAAAGGTATTGCTAAAGTGTTGCAAGATAACAGTGTTGCTCATACAATTAACCGTGTGGGTTCTATGATTTCAGTTCATTTTGATGAAAGTGAAGTTTACGATTTTGCAACTGCCGCAAAAGGAAACAATGATACATTTAAAGCCTTTTTTCATGGTATGTTAAATGAAGGGGTTTATATAGCACCGAGTGCTTTTGAAACATGGTTCCTTACAGATGCATTGACTTATGAAGATTTAGATTTTACTATTAACGCAGTAGATAAAGTAGCAAAAATTTTATAAAAAAAGCACCACGCCGCAGCGTGATGCTTTCAATCAAAAAATCACTAAACTAAATAAAACTAAATCTTTACTTATGCTTTTCTTTTAGCATGTCTTTTCTTGCCTTTGGCTTTCATTTTAGATGCTCTTTTAGCCATGGCAGTTTCCCATTTTGCATACTGCTCCTCGTTCAATGTGTTTTTCATTTTGGCTTTTACCTCAATTTTACGGTCTAGTATTTTATTTGCCATAGCTAAACGTTCTTCTTTAGTAGGTTTAGTCGCTTCGCCACTTTCTTTTCTTGCTTTTCTTTCCGCCATATGGGCTTTTCGGATTTTAGCATTTTCTAAATTGATTTTGTAGATGTCTTTTTGTTGTGCATCTGTTAAATCTAGATGTAAGGTCATTTTCTTAGTTTGCAATGTTGCAATTTCTTCAGGCTCAAGGTTCGCCATTGCTTTTCCTTTTTTGTTTGGCTCTTGTGCAGATGCAATTTGAATTGTGCAAATTGCAAGTACAATCATTATAAGTTTTTTCATGTCTTAAAATATTTATTTGGTTGTAGGACTACAAAAAGATAGAATGGTTTAAATAAGGACTGGTTTTTAACTATAAATTAACAAGAAAGAAGTACTTATTTTTGCGAAAGAGGAATACTTAGATTAATACCAGTTTGAAAGTCGGGCGCATTGTTAACTAATAAATCTTGCTTTAAAAATAGGGATAGTTTATATTTTGGTTTACCGTATGTGTAAATTAAGCTCCAGTCAGACAATGCATTGTATAATGTAGCTACACCATTTTGCCATCCACCATTAATTTCCTGCCATTTCCCTAAAAGCCTGTAGTAGCCTTCTTCTTCTTTTTTGTTGAAACGGGATTGAATGCGGTAATTTATTCCAAGTGTGTTGTAGTTTTTTTTCTTGGTGTATTTAGTGAATTCTATATGGCCTTCTAGAGTAGCAAGTAGTAAATTGTTCCCCAAGTCTATATTGTCGCTTTTAAAATTGATAAAGTTTTTACGTAAAACACTCGTACCAATACCAAAATTAAATTCATTTTCATTTTTAAGAATTAGCCTTTTAATTCCATTGAAAGAAATGCCGTAATCCAAAGAAGAATTGAATTTTGATGTGTTGACACCTATATGATTGCCTATATTGAAGTAAATGTTGTGCTCTTCATTTTTAAGAAAATCAGGATAGTAAAAATGATTCAATTCTATACCTCCAATAAAAAAATCATTTGCATTTAACTCAAGCGTTCTTCCGTTTCTATCTAAGTAGCTAAAATTTACTTGATTTAAACCATAGTAACGCCTTCCAAAAGGATCCTGTCCTCCAGCAATATTGGTGTGAAACCATTCAATAGTTTCATCACTTGTAAATATAGAAAAGGGATATTTGCCTTTAGAAATAATGTGAGATCTTAGTGTGATGCCTAATTCATGCGCCTTGGCTAAAGAGATGTTGTAGTTAATTCTAAATTCCTTAATAACTGCATCAACTACAATATTCATATAATCGGCAGGCGTAGTTTCTTGGTCTACAAAGTTGAAACGGCGATCGTGCCACGTTATCTGGCTTAACTGTTCTCTTATTTCTGGATCTTTAGGAAAATGAGCTTCAACATAAGGATGAAAAGTATTGCCACTGGTGTAATTTATAGAGATAGTTGAGGTTTTTGGAGGTGCTATTTTAAAATTCTGATTAATTCTAGAGCTGAAAATCCCAAAGTGATGCGTCGCTAAAATGCTTGGTCGATCTATCCCGTTTTTAAAGGCTAAACTATCCTGTTTTTGAGAAAAACTAGATAGACTAAAAAAAATACAAAAAATAAGAATCACTTTCTTAAACATCGGGCAAATATAAAGCATTTTATATTTTTGACTGCGCACGATATATGAGTTCCATGGTTGTGCTATAAAGTGATTTTTTGCTCATTTTGCTTTTTAACCACGCATAAAAACTCATAACGAAAATGTCTTCTTGTTTTGGTGAAATCCAATCAAATGAGTTTTCAACTAAAAGCTTGAATTCATCAGATGCGCTATGTTCTGGAGTTTTGTAGTAGTGTTCAACAAGTCCTAAATATGTGATTACTCTGTCTTGATTTATAGATTTCAAATACCTAAAATAACGTCTTTTAAAGCTTAAGAGTTTAGATTCTGCTAAATCGATATTACCTAAATCAATATGAAGTAATATCTCTATTAAATTTTTTTTTATCACCCATTCTATATCTGTTTTTTCCGAGTACCATGTGTCGCTATGGTAAAATTTTGATAGGATTTGATGTGCTTTTTTTAACTCATCATTCTGAAAATAAAACATTACCAAGCTTAAATGTATATCTAAAATTGCCTCAATATCTGTATGTTTTTTATTGAAAAAGGGTTCTAGAATATGGATAGCTTCAATTTGGTTATTAGAATAGTTATAGTTTAAGGCTAAAAGTAGTTTGTGCTTAAGGTTGAAGGTGTTGTAATACTTGTTTTTATGTTGAAGCATTACATTATGCATCAGTTGTAAGTATGTTTCTGAAGCTTTAAATTTTTTATTTCTGAATAATGTATTGGCAATATGATATAGAATTTGAATATGATAATAAGGTTGTTTTTCCTTGTCTTTATAATTTAAAATAGAAGTGTACGTATTGATGAGAAACGATTCAATATTTAAATAATCGTTCGTTGCAAAAGCTGAAACACTTACAATGCTTATCAATTGATATAAAGATTTGAAAGATAATTTATCAATACTATCCATATTGAATTCTTCCAAAGTATTTTCAATTATGGATTGAAAATCAGAATGTTGGTTTTGCGCTAGCTTCAGTTTAATTTTAGAATACACAATATTTAGCTGGTCCTCTAGAATATGCTTTTCTTTATTCTTTTCAAATTTTTTAATGACCGTATCTAAATCAATTGAAGGATAAGCATAAGCAAACTGAATTTGGGTGTGGTAAATTTCATTAAGAAGAGGAAACAAATGGTGTTCTGTGGCAATCAGTTCTGCTTTGTGTAAAACTTTATAGGCAATTTTAAATTGTTTTTGTTGTAAATAATTGCGTGCGGCTAGAATAAATGTTATCACTTCCATGTGAAGTGAATTTTCATCTTCTAAACTTGAGCTAGCCGAAAAGTTAATAATAGATTGAAATAAACGTTTTCTTAATGCGTGATAAGCGCCTTTTTTGTCTTCTTTATAAAGCTTGATACAAATATCTTTTGAGCTTAAATCATCCTGTTGTAAAAGTTTAAATAGCTGAATATTTTTTATGTCAGACCGTTTATTCTTTTTTTCTAGATAAGATATAAACTTCTGTTGTTCTTCTTTTGAAAATGCAGTTACAAGACTTTTTAAATCATTCATTTAATCGTCATAAAAAATATAATTATGATAGTAAATATAGTAATTATTGAAATAATAATATTGAATATATCGTCAGTATTATTTAAAATTTGTGTTTGTAACGCTGTAAAAGTTTCTCAGTTTTGTGCCATAATCATTAAAACAAAAGTTATGAATTATCAAACAACAGTTTCAGTTGATGAAGATTTAAAAACAACAAAGTCTAAAAAACCTTCAAAAGTATTTGACCAAAAACCAACGTCAGCTTTTATTGGTGCGTCTTGGTCTGCATTATTAATTGGGATGACATCGTATTGTATAGGGCTTTGGAATGCTGATATGCTATTAAACGAAAAAGGCTATTACTTTACTATTTTACTTTTTGGATTATTCTCGGTTATTTCTGTACAAAAAGCAGTACGCGACAAGATGGAAGATATTCCAGTAACTCCAATTTACTACAGTATCAGTTGGTTTACAACAATAGCTTCAATTGTGCTTTTAGTCATTGGTTTATGGAATGCAGATTTATGGTTAAGTGAAAAAGGATTCTACGCTATGTCCTTCCTATTAAGTCTTTTTGCTGCTATTGCAGTTCAAAAAAACACTAGAGATGTGCAATATATAGACAGACAACAAGAAGAGGAAAAATAATTTAAATGGTATTGAACATTAAAAAACACCAAGGGTTGTTTTGATGGTTGGTTAATTAACCCAAAACCTCGTGGTTAGTGCTGCGAGGTTTTAAAAGTCAATGTAATGAAACCAAAACTCACCAAAAACCTCATAGAATTTTCTAAAAACGCACTGATTTCAGAGCGTAGACGTATTTTGGAAATAGTAGCTGTAGTATCAACAGCTATTGGTAAGTTTATTTTTATGGATCTTTTAAATTGGAGATTACCATTTGTGGTTTGTGCAATTTCAGCTTGGGGCGTCTATATTTTCAAACGCTATTCAAAAGAAAAGAATATTTTAAAGTATTGGGGTTTTAGAACCGATAATTTTAAAACAGCTGTAAAATTCATGTTGCCTTTTGGGTTGGTTGCCATTGTGTCGTTTTTCATTATTGGTTATTATCAAGGAACACTCAATGTAACATGGCATATATTGCCTTTGCTTTTAACCTATCCTATTTGGGGAAGTATTCAACAGTTTTTAACTATTGGTTTAATTGCGGGAAACTTAAATCATTTGAAACTAAATAAAGTGCTTGTGATATTTCTAACGGCAATTTTATTTTCAGTGGTGCATTTCCCTTCAGTTTGGTTAATGTTAGGTACATTTATTTTAGCATTGTTTTATGGATATGTGTATTTAAAAGTGAAGAATATTTATGCAATGGGCATCTGTCATGGTTGGTTAGGGGCATTGTTTTATTACACTGTAGTTAATCAAGATCCGTTTCAGGATATTTTTATAGCATACTTCACCTAAAGGAAATTCCGTATTTTAGTAAACAAACAGGTTCTATAATGCCATATTGGTTATACATCATAGTAGTAATTCTAATAATTTACGTTGCCATAAGTGTAGCGCTATATTATCTGCAGGATTACTTATTATTTAAACCTGAAAAGCTTCCTGATGATTTTCAGTTTCACTATGAAAATCAAGATATAGAAGAGCATAATTTAGAAACTAGAGATGGTGCTACAATTAACGGATTGTTGTTTAAACCTAAAGGAAAATCAAAAGGGATAGTGCTTTACCTTAAAGGTAATTCTAAAAGCATAAAAGGCTGGGGGAAGTTTGCCGTAGATTTCACAAGACATGATTATAATGTGCTAATGGTAGATTATCGCGGATTTGGTAAAAGTACAGGTAAGCGTTCTCAAAAGGCAATAAAACGAGACCTTCAGCGCGTGTATGATAAAATTAAAGAATACACTTCTGAAGATAGAATAATCCTCTACGGACGCTCTTTAGGTTCAGGTTTTGCAGCAAAATTGGCCTCAATGAATAATCCCAAAATGTTGATTTTGGATGCGCCTTATTATAGTTTAACTAAAGTAACAAAGCGTTATGCGCCATTTATGCCGCTTTCTGTTTTAATAAAATACCCGTTGCCAACTTACAAATGGTTGAAGTATGTACAATGCCCTATCCATATTATTCATGGTACTAACGATAAGTTGATACCTTATAAAACCAGTGTGAAGCTCTCAAAAGTGAACCCGAAACTAACCAAGTTACATACCGTCATAGGAGGTGGGCATAAAAATTTGAATACTTTTGAATCCTATCACATGATGATTCATGATATTTTAACGAGTAAACCCCAAGATATCGATTTATCAACTACAAGTATTAATGTTAAACACACCTCAAAACCCACTAAAACGAAGGCTTAAAAGGTTTATTCTCGTTTTATTAAGCTTATATGTTATGATTACAGCAGCATTATATGTTATGCAAGAGAAACTGTTGTTTCTACCTTCAGTTTTAGAGCAAGATTTTCAATATCAATTCAATCATAATTTTGAAGAATTAAATTTTGAAACCGATGATGGCGCAACTTTAAATGCCGTTCATTTTAAAGTAGAAAACCCAAAAGGGGTGATTTTATATTTTCATGGGAATGCAGGCGATTTATCGCGTTGGGGAAACGTTACTGAATTTTTTGTAGAAAAAAATTATGATGTTTTGGTAATGGATTATCGCACCTACGGAAAAAGTAAAGGGAAATTGAGTGAAGAAGCCTTTTACAGTGATGCGCAGTTATTTTATGATTATTTAAAAACCGATTATAAAGAAAATGAGATTACAGTTTACGGACGTTCTTTAGGTACTGGGATAGCTACATATGTAGCTTCAAAAAATAAACCAAAGCAATTAATTTTAGAAACGCCTTATTACAGTATTGCACATGTTGGAAAACATAGATTTCCTTTTTTACCAGTTAAGACTTTGTTGAAATATAAATTTCCAACTTATAAATTCATCAAGAGTGTCAATTGTCCCGTAACCATATTTCATGGAACAGAAGACCAAGTAGTGCCTTATGCCAATTCTAAAAAGTTACTTGAAGAACAATTGCATGATGAAATTGCTCTAATAACAATTGATGGTGCAAACCACAATAATATTATTGACTTTGATAACTACCATAAAATCATTAAGAAAGTATTGGTTTCAGAATAAAATATTGCAAGACAAAACCAAATAAAATCTTAAAATTTATATTCATAAGTTAAAGATTTCTAAACTATTGTAAGGAATTGAAAAAAAATTCGTCTATTTGTATAAGTTTAGTTTAAGTTTAGTTTAGTTAAAAGAAAAAGCCGGTGATATTTTACAATTCATTGGCTTTCTTGTTTTAATATGTTAGAATTTAAATCATCTCAACAAACAAGCCTTCCTCAGTCTTTTCAACCTTTGCCAAACTGTTTTTAGTCAGTTCCTTAATAGACTTATCCCATTTTTTGTTGGATAAACCAGATTGTGACTTCAAATCTACTAATTCTAGTTTTTCAGTTTTATTTAAAATTTCTAAAATAGCTTTCGCATCATCACTAATAGCCAAAGGTTTTTTCTCTGGTTTCATTTGCGGGAAGAACAATACTTCTTGAATAGACTGGTTATTCGTCAAGAACATAATCAAACGATCCATTCCTATGCCCATACCAGAAGTTGGTGGCATACCATATTCTAAAGCCCGTAAAAAATCATAATCAATAGTCGCAGTCGCTTCGTCATCTCCTTTCTTAGCAAGTTCCAATTGTTCCTCGAAACGCTCACGTTGGTCAATTGGGTCGTTCAACTCAGAGTATGCATTCGCGATTTCTTTTCCACAAACCATCAACTCGAAACGCTCCGTCAATTCAGGGTTGTCACGGTGCGTTTTACACAACGGAGACATTTCCTTCGGGTAGTCTGTAATGAACGTCGGCTGAATGTAGTTTCCTTCACATTTCTCACCGAAAATTTCATCAATCAGTTTTCCTTTACCCATCGTTTCATCCACGTCGATACCTAAATCTTTAGCAGCTTGACGAATTTCAGACTCCGATTTCCCTGTAATATCAAAACCTGTAAAATGTTTGATAGAATCTGCCATGGTAACTCGAGCATAAGGTGCTTTGAAGTCTATCTCATACTCACCAAAAGTTGCCTTTGTAGTCCCGTTTACAGCAGTAGCGCAATGCTCTAATAATTGCTCACAGAAATCCATCATCCAATTGTAGTCTTTATAGTCCATTCCTTCATTTCTGAAGTTTTTCGAGAATTCATACACACCGTCAAATCCACCAACAATCAATCGTTTCAAATACAACTCATTCGCGATACGCATGTACAAAGGAACGTTTGATTTTATAACGTCGAGATTTTCAGCTAAATCTCTATTATCTGGAAAACGTTTTAGGGCTTTTTCGAGTACTCCAATGGCTTCTTCTTTTTTGCCATTTATTCCAAGAGTATTTGCTAAACTCATGTAAGTTCTTGGTTTATCAAAGAACAGTATATTATTCAATTTAAATACTTCAATAGCTTCCTCTTTTCTGTTTTCAGTATATAAAACATTGCCATAGGTGTTCAACTCAAACATACTACTCACTTTCCCTCTAAAGGTTTTAACAAGTTTTTTTTGCTTTTTTACCAAACCTTTAAGTCCTTCATATTTTAGAATGCTATTGACTTTGCTTACAATTTGATAATTACTTTCATAATCATTTGAAGTCAAAATATTCAGGATATCTTTCTCGAAAGTCTCAACAGGATGTTCAACAATACGATTTACCTCTTTTCCATTTTTGTAAAAAATAAAAGTGGGTACACGATGAATATTTAAACCCGCCTCTTCATGATTTGGACTTTTCTTGTACATGTATCGTTTTCGGCTTACGGCAATTACCGTAAGTTGATTTTCAGGAAAATCACAAGTTTCTATAACCTTGTAAAATCTCGGTACCTCAAGTTTGCTATCGCCACACCATGTTCCCATAAAAAGTGTAATTGTATAGTCGTTTAGTTTTGAACCGATGGATTTCAGAGTTGTATCATCCACCTCATAATTGTCATAGTTTTTGTTAAACCACGATTTGTAATCTGAAGACGTTAGCCCCGATTTATCAATTTTTCCAAGCAAGAAAGGTGTTTCCCCTTCAAGAGCAATTTCTTGGTTCGTGTTTTGTGCATTAACAGTTGGTATAAGAGCGAATGCAACTAGCAAAAGAATATGTTTCATAATATTACTTATTAAGTGCAACCGTTTTTTTGGAAATAACGTTTCCTTTTATTTGAAGTCGTTTTTGTGGTTCGTCAGCATTTGATAGAACTGTTATACTCTTTGAAAATTTACCAATTCTATTGGTAGCGTACTTTATATTTATCATTGAAGATTCACCAGGTAGAATCGCTTTTTTTGAATAGTAAGGCACGGTACAACCGCAAGTTGTTTTTACTTTAGATATTACTATTGGCGCATTACCGCTATTAGTAAATTTAAAGGTTTTTAAGCCGTTATCATTTTGCTGAATAGTTCCATAATCAATGATTTCTTCTTCAAAAGTAAAAGAACCAATAGTTTCATTGGAAGCTTCATTTTGAGCAAAACTGGAATTTGAAACTAAGGTGATTGCAATAATAACTAGAAGTTTAATGCCTCCGGTAAATGGGGTAGATTTAAAATGCATCATAATGTTCGTTTTTTGATTAATGATTAGCAACAAACATCATAATTATACTGGGAAAGTAATGTGTGTAAAGGGGTTGAAATCGGTACTAGTACCTAGGTTGAATTTTGTAACTATTTGTCAAACAGAGACTTAATTTCGTCTCTAGAATTTACATTTAGCTTTTTATAAACGTTGTTTACATGTGTTTTTACTGTGCTTACACTTACAAAAAGAGCATCAGCAATGTCTTTATTGGAGTTTTCTTTTAAAATTAAGTCCAATACATTTTGCTCTTGTTTGGTGAGTTGCTCGGTAATTTCAGAGTGTGAATGTTTTCGTTTTGCTCTGGCCTTAGAAATAAGCCAGAAGTTTAAAACTAACGAAGTAGCGAGTAATCCAATTAACAAATAAGTCCAATTGAAACTTGACGATTCTTTATTAGGAGTAGCAATATATTTGTCCGAAGTAATTTCTGCTTCGTACTGTTTAGTATATGTTGTATTTGGGTAAGCGGTTTTTAATCTTTCTAGCAAACTATCGTAATAGGTATTCGATGTTATATCCTCTAAATAATAGTTATGAAACGGACTTCCTCTTTCAGATAGAAATGCATAAATATATAATTCTGCGAGAGGTTCATTTAAATGTGCTCCAAAGTCTTGAAGTGTTTTAAACCATTTTTTATTGTTAAGATCTCGGTTGGCTTTACTTCTAAATTCAGAATAGGCAAACTTCATCTCTTCCTTAAGGGAATCAATTTTTATAAAAGCTGCAGTTTTAGAATTGGTAGATTGAACGTCACAAAACATTTCAGCATCAAAAGAAAGCGGGAAGCTTATAGTATCTGTATGTTTGGCAATAAATAAAATGTCTTTACTATCATAACAATGCCCATCAAAATGATTGCTATCTTGATTATATGTATCACAATTATCTACATGTAATTTGTAAATGCGATGTTCAGCTTCTAGTTGATTTCCAGAAAATTCAAAAAAACCGTTGTTACCTACTGATGTTTTTGATATAATTTGTTCATTATCAATATTCTCAAGTGTGCGATAATCTTCAATTACAGATAGGTATACATCACTTTGCCAACGCTCGGTATCAACATACCCGTTAAAATTGTGCTGCGCAAAACCACAATAGCCAATGAAAATAAATACTACTAAAACTATAACTCTCATAGCACTAATCTACTATATTTTATGTTAACCAAAAATCAAAATTACTTAACTTTAAAATGTAACAAAAAGAAAACCATAGCGTCACATATGTAATCATCAATCATTAAAAAAATCATTATGAGTATTTGGAGAGTTATACTTTCTATTATTTGTCCACCATTAGCTGTTATTGATAAAGGCTGTGGCTCTATTGTTATTGTTTTTCTGCTATGGCTATGCGGCTGGGTTCCTGGAGTTATGGCGGCCTTAGTTATATTGAATAATCCGAAGAGTTAAAACGCAAAATTGTCGTAATTTTGCAGTCTATGAATAAAAAAGTTGAGTTACAAGATTTAGGTTTTAAAGACTATAAAGACACTTGGGATTATCAAGAAGACTTATTTAAAGCTATTGTTGATACCAAGGTTAAAAATAGGAGGGAGGATGCAAACCTTGAAACCCAAAATCATTTTTTATTTGTAGAACACCCTCATGTATATACCCTTGGTAAAAGTGGCGATTTGTCGAATTTATTGTTGAATGAAGATCAACTTAAAGAAAAAGGTGCCACATTTTATAAGATAAATAGAGGAGGTGATATTACCTATCATGGCCCTGGGCAAATCGTAGGTTATCCTATTTTAGATTTAGAAAACTTTTTTACCGATATACATAAATATCTTCGTTTTTTAGAAGAAATGATAATTCTCACGCTTAATGAATATGGATTAGATGCCGAAAGAAGCCCAGGTGAAACAGGAGTTTGGTTAGGTGTTGGTACACCATTTGCTCGAAAAATTTGTGCTATGGGTGTGCGTGCTAGTCGTTGGGTAACCATGCATGGTTTTGCTTTAAATGTGAATGCAGATTTGGGTTATTTTGATAATATTATTCCCTGTGGAATAAAGGGTAAAGCAGTAACGTCTTTAAATGTTGAATTAGGTATGGAAAAAGTGAATGAAGATGAAGTTAAGGAGAAACTTTTAAAACACTTCTCTAACCTTTTTGAGGCGGAGTTTTTAGTAATAAAAGCATGAAAATAAAAAAGGGAATAAAAATTGCATTATTGGTTTTAAGCCTTGCTATTGTAATATTTGTTTCATTTGCAACTTACAGCATTCTGATAATTGAAAACGCCAAACTTGAATACGAAATGCTTTTTTTATTGGCTATTATCCTCGGTGGTGTATTGAGTATAGTGTATCAAATAAAAACGATGCGGTTTTACACTTTAAAAGCTAAAAAACCTGAGCTGACAGGAAAATTGTTTTGGGTTGGAAATATCTTGTTTTCATTGACGTTGTTCTGCTTTTCACTTTACTTTTTATATTTCATTTATATAAGTTTTGAAAACTTTGATGGCACCATACGTAATAGCATGATAATTACACTTGTTATAACTGTCTTTATATTGATATTAGCAGTATTCCTAGCTATTGAAGCAAGCTCTCTTTACAAAAGAATTCTAAACCAAAAAGAACGGGATTATATAGATTCTATTGATGATATTAAAGGGCAACAAGACGAAGGCTTTTAAAGATTTTAGTATAGTAACTGCTATAATTTAGAATACAAAAGTCGAATTTAAATTAATATTTCTCAGGAATAAATGTTTGATAGTCTAAAGGAGGACGCACATAACCTTCGTAATCTGGTAATTCAGGAAGTTCTATAGGTTTTATATCCATTTTTTCATGAGGAATCATGCTTAACACATGGCTGATACAATTTAGGCGCGCACGCTTTTTGTTATCTGAGTTTACTACGTACCATGGTACTTGTTTGGTGTCAGTATGCGCAAACATATTATCCTTCGCTTTAGAGTATTCCATCCAGCGAGAGCGTGATTCTAAATCCATTGGACTAAATTTCCAGCGTTTTAATGGGTTTTTGATTCTATTTTTAAAACGCTTTTCTTGCTCTTCATCACTTACTGAAAACCAATATTTGAGTAAAATAATTCCTGAACGTACTAGCATACGCTCAAATTCAGGGCAAGATCTTAAAAATTCTCTATATTCTTCATCGGTACAGAAACCCATAACTTTTTCCACACCGGCACGATTATACCAACTTCTGTCGAATAACACAATATGTCCTGCAGAAGGTAAATGCTCAACATAACGCTGAAAATACCATTGTGTTTTTTCCTTTTCGGTCGGAACGCCTAGGGCAACTACCTTACATACGCGAGGATTTAGGGGTTCAGTAAAACGTTTTATAGTACCTCCTTTTCCCGAGGCATCTCGTCCTTCAAAAACTACCACCACTTTTAAACCTTTTAGTTTAACCCATTCTTGGAGATGAACCAAATCAGTATGTAATTCTTTTAAGGCTTTTTCGTAATCTTCGGTGGATATTGATTTGCTCATGGAATTTTGTTATATACTCAAATTTAAAAAAAATATAAGTAACAATTTATTAAATAAAGCAGTTGTAATTCTGGTTAAAGGCTAAAATCACTTGTTTTTTTCTGAATAATCATTTTTTGAAATCAAACTAACTCATTTAAAACTTGACAAAGCACCTATTTACTGAAACCTAACCTCTAAAACTTCTATTTTTGAAGTATCTCTAAAAAAAAACACATGAAAAAGACAATTATATTATTAATATGCCTTACCTCCTTAAACTGTTTCTCACAAGATTGGGCTGGGATATCGGTGCCAGCTAACCCTGGTACAGGGATGGAATGGGTGTTGGAAAGTAATGTTTCAGATGATTTCAATTATTCAGCTCCAGCAGCTAATAAGGGCAGTACATTTTTATCAAGATGGGATGATTTTTATCACAATGCTTGGACGGGACCTGGGTTAACCACATGGGCTAGAAATCACTCTTTAGTTGAAGGTGGAGAGTTAAAACTCATTGCTTCCCGTTATCTCTCCAATAGGGTCAATGCCGGAGCTGTACATTCAAATAATACTGTTGTGTATCCTGTTTATGTTGAGATAAGAGCTAAAATCATGAATTCTGTTTTAGCTAATGGTGGCTGGATGTTGAGTCCTGATGATACTCAAGAAATAGATTTTATGGAAGGGTATGGTGCTACTTGGGCTGCGAGAACAGGTGCAGATCAATCGTGGTACGCTCAAAGAATGCATGTTAGTCATCATGTATTTATACGAGATCCATTTCAAGATTGGCAACCTAGTGAGTTTGCTTCTAATACAGGAAATCCTTCTCCACACCCAACATGGATAACTCGAAACGATGGTGCTGGAAATATATTTTGGAAAGACGATTACCATAGATATGGAGTTTATTGGCAAGATCCAACGCATTTATATTATTATATAGATGGTGTTTTGGTAACTCGAAGAGAGGGTATGGAACAAATAGATCCTGTATACTATACTAATACAGTCAATCCTGGTGATAGTAATAGTGACACTAGAACTGGGTTGAACAAACCTATGGATATACTATTTACTGTTGAAGATCAAGATTGGCGATCTAATATATCACCTACAGATGTGGAGTTGGCAAATACTGATAATCATACATTGAGGGTAGATTGGATTCGAGTATACAAACCTCAGGCTGTAGCTTCTATTGATGAATGGTTTTCAAAAAATTTGCAGGTACTTCCTAATCCTTTTAATGATAAAATTGAATTGAAATCAGAAGTTGTTTTGAATAGAATAGAATTATATACTATTGATGGTACAAAGGTTTTTATGAAGAAGAATGTTAATGAGTTGAGCAATACTGTATCTACCGAGAACCTAGCTTCTGGACTTTATATTCTAAAGGTAGAAAATAATAATGGCGGGTGGGCTTACAAGAAAATTTTGAAAGATTAAAATATTTAGTTTTGTTAGTACTGAGAAAGATGAGTGGATTTAAACGCTCACCTTTCTCGTTTAATTTTCTGCATTAAAAAAGACTTTGTAATAATGCATTTTTTTCTCCTCATCATAACCGCGTTCCAAATATTCGGTTGAGGCGTCGGGAGCATCAATATCTAATTTAATTTGAATATTTGTATCAAGTTTAATATCTGTTTTAATCTTGCGTTTTTCTTTATTAACAACTGCCTCAGCAACGTCAAACTGATTCCTGATTACTAAGTTTTGCTCGCCTTCAAATTCTTTTTTGTAAGTATCAAATTCGCGTTTGTGCCTATCTTCTTCAAATAGCTCTTCTTTAAAGCGTTCAATATTTACGACTTCATTTTCTTTAAAGAAATCAATAGTTTTAGCTAAAAAGCTATTTTGTTCTTGAGCGCCGTAAGAGGTTTTTATGATTTCGGATGAAAAGTCTTTACACAATTCGATATATTGTTGTGTATGGCTATTGGCATCATCGGCATACTTAATATTTAAAAAATGATTAATCCAATATTGCGCATCGTAACTATTATTATCTACACTAAAAATAATATTACCTTCAGCATCGCTTTGGTTTAAAATTAGACAACCTTTATCCACTTTTTTAGAGCTAATACCTTTTTGAACCAACACATCATAACTGTTGTTTTCTAAGTAAGTCTGAAAGAAATTCACCTTATTTTCAATTTTAAATATACCAATAGCATTTGTGGTAATATCTCTAAACTCAATCCCATCAAATATTACTACTAAAACATCTCCGGTTTTAATATTTGCTGAATTAGACTGTTCATACAGGTGCGTGACAATGTGTTTAGAAACCTCTTCAAACGCACTTTCATCATTAAATAATTGTGCACAATAGGTGTTTATTTCGTTTAAGGAAATATTCGCATGATGATTAAAACGATAGCTTTGTACGGCACTACCAAAAGGCTTTAAGAGAAAGGGTAGCATTAAATCGTAACTAGCTTCATCAAAATCAACTGTACTGTTTGAAAAGGCATTCTTAGTGTCGTTAAATTTATTACCGACTTTGTGAATTATAAATTTTGAAATTGAGGCGTTTTTTCTGGAAATCATGTATTTGATATTATGATTGCAATAGTATTAAATTAAGTTGAAATTTTGAACAAAAAAAGGCGCCAAAGCAAAAGCACTTTGACGCCTAGATTCGAGGACTTGTATTTTGGTGGTTAAAATTATTTACTAAAGCTAGTAAGCTCAGAGTATCCCATTAGTTTTCCTTTTTTATTATAAGATTCAGTTTTTACAACACCTACGCCTTCTGCAATCCATTCTTTGATTGTGAATGATGTTTTTATGCCCATTTTTACTTCAGAATCATAACTTAGTGCATAGCAGTTGAATGTTCCGGCAGGCGTAGTAACGCTCTCTTTGGAGTCAACTGACCTGTTTATGATATCCATAGTCATCTTCATATTCATACCGCCCATATTTATCGTCATAACCATATTCGCGTCTTTTAGATTTTTTCCAACGTCTAAATCATTTGGTAACTCAATGTTGGTGCCAGATACATCAATGTCCATGTCTTTATATTGCTGTAACATTTCTGGGCTTATTAACGATTTAAAATCTATGGAGATACTATTGCCCTCGCACGTAATATTATAAGATGTGGTTGTAATTTCTTTATCCTTATTATCAAAAACAGTGGCTTCAATAGTTGCTGTGTTACCGTGAATTTTTGAAACACTGTATTTTACTATACTTTCAGTTTTGCCTTTTTTGTTGTAGTTGGTCATTTCAAATTTAGCACCTTCTTTAAAAGGATAATAAACGCTACAGGCATCTTGTCCAATAGCTAAGAAGCTAACCAATACCGTGAATATTATTGAGATAAAAAGCTTTTTCATAATTATATTGTTATAAATTCTACACGTCTATTCTTAGCTTTTCCATCAGAAGTACTGTTATCTCCAACAGGCTCGCTTTCGCCTTTTCCATCTGTTTCAAGTCTATCAGCTGAAACTTTATAAATGCTAACTAATGCATTTTTTACAGCTTCAGCTCTAGCTTTAGATAGTTTTAAATTAGCATCATCGCTTCCGTCGGCATCGGTATGTCCTACAATTTTTAGTTTGATGGTATCGTCCTGCATTAAAACTTGTGAGATTTGGCGAACAATGCCTAAAGATTGCGGTTGGATATTAGCCGAACCTGAATCAAATAAAATACCATTGGTTGATATTTTTCCTTCGGAAAGCAGTTTACGCCTTAAATCAACCCCTCCTTCGGCTAATTTTAGGTTTTTTATGAAGATACGTTCTTTGCCATCTTTGAAATTGTTAGCATTGAATTTTATAAAATTCATTGGATGCTCTAGAGAAATCATTCTTGGTACATCAATGTATTTCTTTTGATTTACCCACAAACGGTAACGTTGTTTATTAACCGCTATGGAAATGTGAGGTTTGTTTAAAACTTGTTTTCTTATATCTGCTTTTACACCATTATTTATTCCACCACCTCCTAGGTTGACATAATTTTGAACTCGAATCTCTATTGCACTATATTGGCAAAATGGGATACTAGATTTTACGTAAGTCCTTCCGTGTTTAAATTCATCTGAATCGCTCAAATAAATATATAACCTTGCTGTGGACGATGTTTTATTGTCAACACCATCAACTAGAATATCAAATTCTATGGTATATTCTTCGGGCAAAGAATTCACATCTGGTATGTAAAAGTTACCATACCCTGAGAGTAATTCAAACCACTTTTCACCGTTAATGTTTACGACTTCACCACCGCCATTAGTGTTCCATTTACTTGGAAAATCACCAATAAAATCTTGCGAGAAATCATCAAAAAATAACAGTTTATCACCTGGAACAAAATCATATTTACTATAAACTTCTAAATCGTCTGAAATGTTTTTTTCTTCTTCAACTTCTTCAGTATCATTTCCTGAGGGTGTTTCAGAATCACTAGAGTCGTTTTCATCAGAAGTAGTGTCTTCTCCATCAGATTCTTCCTCTTTCTTATCACGTTCACGCTGTCCTAAGAGCAATTCTTTAGCAGTTTTTATGCTATACTTTAATGCCTTTTTGGCTTTATTCATTTGTAAAGTAGCTTTCCCTTGCTTAAGAACACTAATACCATCAAGATCACTTAAAATATCAGGAGCACTGTCGCTCAAGCCTTGTAAATCGTCTAGTGCATCCTCTAGAACATCTATATCTTCATCTTCAAGCGGAGTGCCAGCCTCGGCATAACCATCATATTTATAAACCTTATCATAAATATCAAAGGATTCTTGCACAAACCGGTCTACACTAGAAACGCCAACACGACTATTGGGGCGTTTCAACCATTTGGTTTGTGCTTCAAAATTGGGAACTAGAAATAGAAATAATACTCCAAAAAGTATAATGCTTCGCGCATTTTTCGGAATTCTCATTGACAAAGGTTTGATTAATAGCTGTGCTAAATATAGAAATTAGTTTCCGAGATACAAAGGGCTTCTTATAATTTAATCAACATTCAAGTGTTAATTATGTATCTGTAAATAAACTAGTTAATTTGATAAAGTATAATAGTATTGGTATCGCCTTTAGTAGCAAACTCCAAACTTTTATCGTTATCAATGTTGTCTAAACTAATTGGGGCATTCGCATATACAGGAAAATTAGGGATGAGTTTTCCTTGGCTATCATACAAATATGCTTTTTTAGCTTGTAAGTCGGTTATAGCTACATAAATTTTGTCATTGATATAAAATATGGAAGGCCTAGTATAATTACCATAATCTAACTCAATAGTCCTACTTTTTATACCTAACTTATTCTCATGAAACGTTACTCGAGTTTTACTTGTAGTTGCTAAATTATGATTAGAGCCTAGATTTAAATTTACTTTCGATGCATTACCTCGAGTGTCAATACTAACGAGTTGTCCGTCCTCTGTTGTAGTGGTGAAATTATTTTGATACAAAAAAACAGGTTCGTTAGAAAACGTGTTTTTAGATTTTGGTGAAACGCGTGTTCTTCCAGTTCTATCTAATATATAAAGTTTATTTTTTGTTTTTAAAACTAAATAATCTTTGGAACCAATTCTGAAGTGTTTTGGTTGACTAATAATATCAGAGTTTGCAGATTTAAAAGTGAAACCTGACACAATTTTTCCTCGAACATCATACATTAAAACAGTTTCACCTTGAGTTACTAAAAGACGATAATTTTTATTTTTATCATAATCAAACACCGAAAGTGGTTGTGTTATATCATTATTAAACTTTAAAGGAAAAGGGGTGACGTCTCTTCCTTTTCTGTCAATAACATAAACCCTGTTCTTGGTGGCAAATGCCAGTTGTAGCCTGCCGTTTTTATAAATGTCAATTTGTTCAACATTGCCTAAAACAGCGCCATTAAGTTGTTTTTTCCAAAGTACTTTTCCCGTATTAGATATTAAATAAAGGTTGTTTTTAATGTCCTGAACAACTATGTCTTTTTGTTTGGTAATATGATTAGTAACAAATTGTGGGTCGGTTAAGAGATCAGCATCCAGTTTTAAGGTAAAACTTTCTGAAACCGAATGTTGCGACCGTTTTTCTTGTCCTTTTATAATACCACCGTGAATATGTGCGAAATTAGTATCGTAAATAAATTGAATTGCCGAAAGATTATATCCTTTTAAATTTAAGTTGTTGGTTTCTGCCAAATTAGTTTCTACTAAAGTTTCTAAAAGTTGAGATTTAGAAACAAACATTAACGAACTTTCACCACTTAAATTTTCACTTAGTTCTTCAAAATAGCTTCTGCTTCCATATGTTGTTTTGTTTTGATAATTGGCAATGATATTTTGAAGTTGCTCCGAAGAGTTAGCAAACACAAAATAATTGTCTAGAATACAATATTTTGAAACGGAAATGTTGCTTAAAAGTGGATTAAAAGTTTTTTGAAAGATATCAGATTTAGAAAATTCGAAAATCGTAATATCTCTATATGTATCAATGTTGCTTTGTTCATCTAAAAGAGCATCTTGTGTAGCTATAACATCAATTGAATTCAAAGTAACAGCACGTTTATCATCTTCATAAATTACACCGACTTCAATAATTGAATTGAAAAGAGTTGTATTTTCAGTAATAGAATCTTTATCGTTGAACCTTATTAAATTTTTATTCAAAACCTGAAAATCATCAAAAGTAAAACTCAAATATCCATCACTATTCCCTGGGGTAATATGTTGCATTTGATTCTCTTGCGGAACGGTGTTTTTAAATAAATTGATAACGCTTTGCGAAGAATCTAATGATTTTGCAATACCATTAATAAAAATATCGTCTTGCAATAGTTCTACATCTAAAGTTAAAACATCACATAGTGCGCTAGATTTTAAACTGTCTTCTATAAAGAAAGCAGGAGTAAAGGAGGACTTAGTTTTCAGTAAAACTGATGAATTGTTGTTATCGCTTGTAACGTCATACAATCTTTTTAGATCAGAATCACCGCTATTTCGGTTAAAAACTTTAGTGATAATATCCTTTGAAGAAGACATTAAGAATGTACTATCAATAACGGCGCTAAAAAACACGTCGTTTTCAAGTGTAGATTTTGTAATACTATGCGATTTATATTGAAGGGTTTCTTCAACATAATTTATTAAAGAATCCGTTTGAAATAATGTTTCGGAAAACCTTGTAACTAAGGTGTATTCAAGACTGTCTTCTGTTGATTTTGATAGGCAAATTAACACTTCTCCATCTGGCTTGAGTTCTGATGTTGGTTTTAATACATTTTCTAAATCTTTATAATTTTTGGTTTTGGAGAGTTTATTAAAAAAAGCATTATTAGCAACTGCACTTTTTAAGCTTTCAAGATTTGAGCTTTTAAGAATAACTTCTGAATTATTTGGGGCGAAATCAATAAGTTGATGACGTTTGCTTTTCGAGTTTGAACAACTTAATACAACAAAAAGTAGGAGGGAACACAAAAAAAATCTCATGGAGTCATCAAATTTCTGCTAAAATATAAAACTTATAAATCTAACTTTAATTGTTCAGGTAATAATCTAAAAGATTTTCTGTGATATTTGGTGACACCATATTTTTTGATGGCTTCACGGTGTTCTTTTGTTGGGTAACCTTTGTTTTTTTTCCAATTATACATTGGGAATTCTTCGTGAATTTTGCACATGTATGAATCTCGGTAGGTTTTTGCCAAAACTGATGCGGCAGCAATACTTAAATATTTGCCATCGCCCTTAATAATGGTTTCGTATGGAATCGTCTTATAAGGTTTAAATTTATTGCCATCAACAATAATAAACTCAGGTATGGTTTTAAGTTTGTCAATAGATTGGTGCATTGCCAAGATTGAAGCGTTTAAAATGTTAATTTGATCAATTTCTTCCTGAAATACATGCGAAACACCGTAACATAAGGCGTCACTTTCAATTATTGGCTTTAAAGTACTACGTTTTAACTCGCTCAATTGCTTGGAATCGTTTAAAACGTCGTTTTTAAAATTATCAGGAAGAATAACGGCAGCTGCTGTAACAGGGCCAGCTAAACAACCACGACCAGCTTCATCAGTACCGCATTCAAAAGTGTATTCAGAGTGCTTAAATATTAGCATGAATCAAAAGTATTATGAATAATTTAATATATCAACTAAATAATTTTTTCATTTTAGTGCGTTATCATATTTTGTATTTACATTTGCAACGTTTTTAAAGTTTTATGCAGAAGTTAGCTTTCGTTTTATTTTTTGTGCTATGCTCTACAGTGGTTTTCGGTCAAACCGATCCTGAAGAAAAACCACCAGTTAAGGATTCTGATTCAACTGCAGTCAAAGTTAAGGATAGTACATCTATTGTTGCTGAAAAGGAAAAACGAAAGGAAAGTTTATTAGGTAAGTTAACTAAGGGTGGCTCTGAAGAGAAAAAAGCCAAAATTCAAGATTACTTAATCATTTCACATAAGAAAGACACCACTTTTGTAGATACTACCTTAACTATTCAAAAGGAATACAAATTTAATTACTTGAGAAGGGATAATTTTGGTTTGATGCCATTTTCTAACCTCGGCCAAACCTATAACAGTTTAACCTATAATTTTCAAAATACTGATTTGTTGCCAAGATTCGGTGCTAGAGCTAGGCACTTCAATTATATGGAAATTGAAGACATTTATTATTACCGAGTACCAACCCCGTTAACAGAGCTTTTCTATAAAACAGCATTTGAACAAGGGCAATTAGCTGATTCTTTTTTTACAGTAAACACATCGCCACAATTTAATTTTTCTATTGCATATAAAGGTATGCGCTCTTTGGGGCAATACCAGCACATTTTAACAAGTACAGGTAATTTTAGATTTACAACAAATTATAGAACAAAGAATAACCGCTATTATATGAGAGGGCATATTGTAATGCAAGATTTGCTCAATCAAGAGAATGGAGGGTTGCAAGATGATGATGTGGCTAATTTTGAATCAGGAGATCCAGACTTTTTAGACAGGGCTATTTTCGATCCTAATTTTGAAAATGCAGAAAACATTTTA
Source organism: Flavobacteriaceae bacterium (assembly GCA_043557195.1). Lineage (GTDB taxonomy): Bacteria > Bacteroidota > Bacteroidia > Flavobacteriales > Flavobacteriaceae > Jejuia. Next base: position 2,893,584 of record CP121314.1, read on the forward strand.
AAAGGAAAACGTTTTCATTTAGATCATGGCTATAGTATATTCAATAAAGTGATAAAAAAAGCATTGCCTAAAACGTTAAATGATTCTACATCAACATACAAACTCTCAATTAATCATATCATTTCATTTGAGGATAAATCATTTCAATTTGATCAAACAAGTCGAAACTCAATTTTCGGCGATGCTTTTCAGACTTCAAATTTGAGAGATCGCACAACACTTGAAAGATTATATAATCAAGTAGAGCTTAATTATTTTAATAATGAATTGGGAGATTTTAGTGTAAATGTTAGTAACACACATTATAATTATGGTTACAATAAATTGGTGGTGCTAAATGATGAAACTATTACCAACAGATTAAAAGGAAGTATATATGCTGCGGCCGGAAAATATCGAAAGTTTTATCGAGGCTTCAATATACAAGGAGAAGCAGGTCTAAACCTTGTAGGAGATTTTACGGGTAACTATATAATAGGAGAGGCATCATATAATGTGACTGACGATATTTTTGCAAAAGTTAAAATCAATCACAGTTCAAAAGCGCCAAATTTTAATGCACTGTTGTATCAAAGTAATTATCAAAATTACAATTGGCAAAATGGGTTCAATAATATCGAAACCCAGCAACTAGCATTTCAAATCAAGTATAAGCAATTAGCGAATCTTTCGGTAGATTATTCTACCATATCAGATTATGTGTATTTCAAACAAGATGAAACAATAGCAAAAACTGAGGTGCCACAGGCTATCAAAGCATTTCAAAACAATAGCACCATAAACTATCTAAGGGTAAAACTGGAAAACGAGATAAAGGTCGGCAAGTTTGCTCTTAACAATACAGTATTGTATCAAAACGTACAAGACGATAATAACGTATTAAATGTACCAGAACTCACCACAAGAAACACCCTGTATTTTAGTTCTCATCTTTTTAAAAAAGCAATGTATTTGCAAACAGGAGTTACTCTAAATTACTTCACCAAGTATTATATGGATGGTTATAACCCTGTTTTAGCAGAATTCTTTGTGCAAAACGAAACAGAATTTGGTGAGTTTCCAAGGTTAGATTTTTTCATCAACGCCAAAATCCGTCAAACACGTATCTATCTAAAAGCCGAACATTTCAACTCTGCGCTCACAGGATACGATTATTTCTCAGCACCCAATTATCCCTACAGAGATTTTACTGTCAGATTCGGACTGGTCTGGAATTTCTTTATGTAATTTTTTATTAGGGCGTTCCCCCTCCTTAGGGTCGGGGTCGGGCTATTCGCTATATCTTTTTCTCGTGCCTCAAAAAAGGATGCCGCTGCAATCCCTAACGCGGGCGTGTTTGCCAATAGCGAGGTTAAAACGGTAGTTTAAGTAACTTCAGCAAGCTGTTTTCTTTTAAAAGATAGCGATCAAGTACTACAATTATCTTCATGTTTAACAAAAACTCAGGCATGTAAATGTCTGTAAATAATGTTGTTAAAAGCGGGTTTAAAAAGAAATAAAAAAAAGATTAAAAAAGTCATTGTGTAAATAAAAATAGGTGGTATGTTTGCACCCGCAAAAACGGGGAATCTTGTTTGAGCAGAAGTTCATTTACATTAGGTATTTAGTAATTGATTTTTTAGGGATAAAATATTTTTCTAAAAAAAAAATTAAAAAGTATTGTGAGTGATAAAAAAGGGTTTTATATTTGCACCCGCTTTGGGAGGAAAGTCTCGAAGGGTAGGGGGCCTGAGAGGGTGATCCCCCACACTGGTACTGAGACACGGACCAGACTCCTACGGGAGGCAGCAGTGAGGAATATTGGACAATGGACGCAAGTCTGATCCAGCCATGCCGCGTGCAGGAAGAATGCCCTATGGGTTGTAAACTGCTTTTATTTGGGAATAAACCGTGCTACGTGTAGCACCTTGACGGTACCTAAAGAATAAGGATCGGCTAACTCCGTGCCAGCAGCCGCGGTAATACGGAGGATCCAAGCGTTGTCCGGATTTATTGGGTTTAAAGGGTGCGTAGGTGGACTGGTCAGTCAGAGGTGAAATCCTGCAGCTTAACTGTAGAACTGCCTTTGATACTGCTAGTCTTGAATCATTATGAAGTGGTTAGAATATGTAGTGTAGCGGTGAAATGCATAGATATTACATAGAATACCAATTGCGAAGGCAGATCACTAATAATGTATTGACACTGATGGACGAAAGCATGGGTAGCGAACGGGATTAGATACCCCGGTAGTCCATGCCCTAAACGATGGATACTAGCTGTGCGACTTCGGTTGCGTGGCAACTGCCCGTGCAAACGGTGAGGAAGGTGGGGACGACGTCAGGTCATCACGGCCCTTACGTCCAGGGCTACACACGTGCTACAATGGTAGGGACAGAGGGCAGCCACCTGGTGACAGGGAGCTAATCCTAAAACCCTATCTCAGTTCGGATCGAAGTCTGCAACTCGACTTCGTGAAGCTGGAATCGCTAGTAATCGGATATCAGCCACGATCCGGTGAATACGTTCCCGGGCCTTGTACACACCGCCCGTCAAGCCATGGAAGCCGAGGGTACCTGAAGTCAGTAACCGCAAGGAGCTGCCTAGGGTAAAATTGGTAACTGGGGCTAAGTCGTAACAAGGTAGCCGTACCGGAAGGTGCGGCTGGAACACCTCCTTTTTAGAGAAAGACGACTGGTTAAGTATCAAAACTATTACGATAAATAGTTTATTCTCATTGCTGTTAATTTAAAATAATAAGTCACCAGAAAACGGTGGTCAGTAACATATTACTGAAGACTGAAAACTGAAGACTATAAATAGTCTCATAGCTCAGCTGGTTAGAGCGCTACACTGATAATGTAGAGGTCGGCAGTTCGAGTCTGCCTGAGACTACAACCTAAGGTTGATTTAATTAAAAAAAATCAATTTTAGATTAAGTTCATTAAAATAAAGGAAATTCTAGAAGTGGTTAACACCCCATTAGTCGGCTAACGACTGCAGACTGAGACTGTGGACTGCCAACTAGAAATACGGGGGATTAGCTCAGCTGGCTAGAGCGCTTGCCTTGCACGCAAGAGGTCATCGGTTCGACTCCGATATTCTCCACTAGGCAATGCCTAGAGATAAGTATTACTTATTTCAAGCGTATTGCGGCAAATCAAAACTGATAAATGTTTGTCAGTGGCGACGTGCCACACGTTCATTGACATATTGAAAAAAGATACATGAAAATTAGATAGAAATATTTAATAAAATTAATTATTGTAACGAGCAATAATAACACTAGAGGCTAATAGCGAATAGCTAAAAGCCGATAGTAAACTCATTAAAAAGACAAAAGTACAATAAGCTACAAAAGAGCGTATGGGGAATGCCTAGGCTCTCAAAGGCGATGAAGGACGTGATAAGCTGCGAAAAGCTGCGGGGACTGGCACATACAGACTGATCCGCAGATATCCGAATGGGGCAACCCAGCATACTGAAGGTATGTTATCCGATTTATCGGAGGCAAACCCGGGGAACTGAAACATCTAAGTACCCGGAGGAAGAGAAAATAATAATGATTCCGTAAGTAGCGGCGAGCGAACGTGGAAGAGCCCAAACCATAGTTGTTACGGCAATTATGGGGTTGTAGGACCACGATATTCGAAGCGTGATGAATTAGAATCCTTTGGAAAGAGGAACCATAGAGGGTGATAGTCCCGTATAGGTAAAGATCGATTAGATAGTGGTATCCTGAGTAGTGCGGAACACGAGAAATTCTGTATGAATCAGCCGGAACCATCCGGTAAGGCTAAATACTCCTGAGAGACCGATAGTGAACTAGTACCGTGAGGGAAAGGTGAAAAGCACCCTGAATAAGGGAGTGAAATAGATCCTGAAACCATACGCTTACAAGCGGTCGGAGCACGTTTACGTGTGACGGCGTGCCTTTT